>OZ244810.1:235000-3698581 GCA_965220155.1 Dehalococcoidia bacterium
TCGGCGTGCAGCCGACCCGCGTTGTTGTAGAGAATGTTGATCGCCCCGAACCGGTCGGCCGCAGCCCGAACCATGGCCTGCACGTCGGTAGACCTGCTGACGTCCGTCACCGTCGCGAGCACCTCGCCCCCAGCTTCGACCACGAGGGCCTCCGTCTGGCGGAGGCCGTCCTCGTCAATGTCGGCGGCGACCACCCTGGAGCCCTCCCGAGCAAACAGCAGTGTGGCGGCCCGGCCCACTCCCGAGGCAGCCCCGGTGATGATCGAGACCTTGTGATCAAGCCTCATGTTGCCCTCCCGGTGCAAGCCTCATGTGCCCTCCCGGTGATCGTATGCCCCGGCTAGGCGACGAACCACGCCGACGAGCTCCTCAAACGTCGACCCCCAGTGCTTCGCCGGCGGTAAAGATGTCCTTGTCCCCTCGCCCGCTGAGGTTGACGAGGACCGTGGCGTCCTTGGAAAGGGTCCCGGCAAGCTCGACGGCATAGGCGATGGCATGGCTGGGCTCGAGAGCTGGAACGATGCCCTCGGTCCTGCATAAGAGCTGGAATCCCTCCAGAGCCTGGCGGTCCGTGGCGCAGACATACCGGGCCCGGCCAGTCTCCTTCAAATGACTGTGCTCGGGGCCGACACCCGGGTAGTCCAGACCAGCCGAGATGCTATGGGTCTCGCGGATCAGCCCCGCCTCGTCTTGCAGCACAAAGGACTTGGCGCCATGCAGGACACCGACCTCACCCGCCACCAGGCTGGCGGCGTGCCTCCCGCTGTCGATGCTCTCCCCAGCGGCTTCAACGCCAATCAATTCCACCTCAGTGTCGCCAATGAGAGGGTGGAACATCCCGATGGCATTACTCCCGCCGCCGACGCAAGCGACTGCGAAGTCGGGAAGGCGCCCCGTCTGATCCAGCATTTGCTGCCGGGCTTCCTTGCCGATGACGGACTGGAGGTCCCTGACGATGGTGGGGTACGGGTGGGGCCCCACGGCACTTCCGAGAAGGTAATGGGTGGTCCGGACGTTGGTAGCCCAGTCCCGGATCGCCTCGTTGATGGCGTCCTTCAAGGTCTTACTGCCGCTGTCGACCGGTACGACCTCGGCGCCGAGGAGCTTCATTCGAAAGACGTTCGGCGACTGGCGACGGATGTCTTCTCTACCCATATACACGATGCATTCGAGACCGAGGACCGCACATATCGTGGCGGCAGCGACCCCGTGCTGGCCGGCGCCAGTCTCGGCGATGATCCGTCTCTTTCCCATCCGCCTGGCGAGCAGCCCCTGGCCCAGCGCGTTATTGATCTTGTGGGCGCCGGTGTGCGCCAGGTCTTCCCGCTTGAGATAGATCCGTGCCCCGCCGCCCCGCTTCGTAAGGTTCTCAGCGTAGTACAGCGGCGTTGGGCGGCCAGCGTAATGGCGGAGCAGTCCCGACAGCTCAGCCTGGAACCCCTCGTCTGCCTGCAGGCCCAAATACTCCCGCTCCAGCTCATCCAGAGCGGGCATCAAGACTTCGGGGACGAACTTTCCCCCGAATTCCCCGAAGTGTCCGGTGGGATCGGCTACTGACGAATAGGGCTGTATACGGCTCATTGTTGATTCCTCGACCGAAACGGGGGCGGGGTTCGCCTTCCTCGGCTTCCCCCGGGGCTTCATACACCCACCCCGAGGGAGAGCACTCCAACCGGTTTTCAGGCCGGGCGCGGCCTTAGGGCAGCGTCCCTTCTGTTGGAGGCGCCAGCCAGTATAGCATGCGTCCCAGGTTAAGCCGGGCCCGATAACAGGGCCGCAGCCCTGACCAAGGCGGTTCTTGCTCTCGGGGAGAGATCGGGCCGTTCAGCTATACTCAGCCCATGCTCCGGGCATGTACGGCCGAGCTCGTAGGGACCTTCGTTCTCGTATTCGCCGGGACGGGGGCCATCATGGTCGACGCGCTGTCAGGCGGAACCCTTACCCACATCGGTATTGGCCTCTCGTTCGGCCTGGCGGTCATGGCGATGGTCTATGCCACCGGCCACATCTCCGGGGCCCATATCAATCCAGCCGTCACCCTGGGCTTCGCTTTGACGCGGCATTTCCCCTGGAGGCGGCTACCGGTCTACTGGGCAGCCCAGCTCGCGGGGGCAGCCGCAGCCAGCTTGGCCCTCAGGGGCCTCTTCGGCCGCGTCGCGGATATGGGAGCTACCGTTCCATCAGGCACCGATGTCCAATCCCTGGGGCTGGAGATCGTCCTCACCTTCGTCCTCATGTTTGTCATCATGGCCGTTGCAACGGACGTAAGGGCGGTCGGGCAAGGGGCCGCTATCGCCATCGGAGGGACGGTGGCCCTCGAGGCCATCGTGGGAGGCCCGATCTCGGGAGCCTCAATGAACCCAGCCCGCTCCTTCGGTCCCGCCCTGGTTGGGGCGGTCTGGAGCGGGCAATGGGTCTACTGGGTAGGCCCTCTCCTGGGCGCATCGGCCGCCGCTTTGTTGTACCGTTGGCTTCGCGACGAGAGCGCCTCGCGGCCCCCACCGGATGGACGGCTGGAGTATGTCGACAGGGCCGACTGAACCCCTTTTCTCGTCTGCGTCCACCATGAATCGGCGACTCCAGGGTGGCCGCGGACCCGCCGTTCCCACAAGTCCGCTGTCCGGTGCGGCGCCGGACGCCGACCGGCTACAATGTGTTGGACCCTACGTTAGACCCTGTGTTGGACCCTACGTTAGACCCTGCTCCCGGACGGGCGGCCCATGCTTATCTGCTCCCTGCTCCCCAGCGCCACCGAAATCGTGTATGCCCTGGGTCTTGGTGATCAGCTCGTCGCTGTCACTCACGAGTGCGACTACCCCGAAGAGGCCAGGGAGCTTCCCGCCATCACCAGGAGCGCCATCGACCACGAAGGAAGCGACAGCGGCGTCATCCACGACAACGTCTCCTCTTACAACAGCAGCGATCTGAGTATCTACGCCCTAGACCAGGAGTTGCTGAAGGAGCTAGACCCGGGCCTCATCCTCACCCAAGAGCTCTGCGGCGTCTGCGCCGTCTCGTACGACGATGTCCAGCATGCCGTTCGCCGCCTGGAAGGCGAGCGGACGGTCCTTTCCCTCGAGCCCACAAGCCTCAACGCCATACTCCAGACCATTCGCACAGTGGGTCAGGCGGCAGGGGTACCTGAGAGGGCGGCCGCAGTGACAGAGGCGCTGCAGGCCCGGGTAGACCGGGTAGCGCGGACCGCCGCGCTGGCGCCGGAGCGCCCCAGGGTCTTCGCCATGGAATGGCTGGACCCGCCCTTTATCGGCGGTCACTGGGTCCCTGAAATGGTCCGCCTGGCGGGCGGCGCCGACGGGCTTGGCCGCGAGGGCCATCCTTCCGTGGCCGCAACCTGGGACCAGGTCGCGGGCTACGACCCAGACGTGGTGGTCCTGATGCCTTGCGGCTTCCACCTCGATCGCAACGTCGAAGAGCTCCGCAGGACCCCGATGCCCGACGCTTGGCACCGCCTCCGGGCCGTGCGAGAAGGGAATATTTATGCAGTCGACGGCTCCGCCTATTTCAACAGGCCAGGTCCGCGCATCGTGGATGGACTGGAGATCATGGCGGAGATTCTCCACCCCGAGCTGTTCCCTCGGCGAACGCCCCAGGATGCCTGGCGCAAGCTAGCCCCGGGGAAGAACCGGGAATCCTCCCCAGCGGTCACCTAGCCCCAGATGTCCGGGGAAGCCATTCTTTGGACCGTCTTCGGCGTCGCCATCGTCGGCATGGTCTATCTGGACCTTTTTGTCCTCCACCGAAGGTCCCACGAGGTCCACGTCAAGGAAGCCCTGGCCTGGAGTGCGGTATGGATTGCCGTCTCCCTCTTGTTCAACCTGGGCATCCTGGTCTCCGAAGGCTCGGACCGAGCCCTGGAATTTCTTACGGCCTATCTGATCGAGAAGTCCCTGAGTATCGACAACCTCTTCGTCTTCCTCCTGGTCTTTACCTATTTCGGGATCCCACTCCTCTACCAGCACAAGGCGCTCATGTGGGGAATCATCGGCGCCCTGGTGCTGCGGGCTGGCCTTATCGCCTCCGGCATCGCCCTTATCGAGAACTTCCACTTCATCATCTTCTTGTTTGGCGGTTTCCTTATCTTCACCGGCGCACGGATGCTGATCGACCGCGGCAAGGAGCCGGACCCGGGCAAAAACCTGGCGGTTCGAATCTTTCGCCGGCTTTACCCCGTGACCGACGATCTCCATGGCGACCGCTTTTTCATTATTCGCGCGGGGAGAAGGATGGCGACACCGCTGCTGGCTGCTCTGATCGCCATCAACGTGATGGATCTGGCCTTTGCGGTCGATTCCGTGCCCGCCGTGCTGGCCATCACCTCCGACACCTTTATCGTCTACACTTCCAACATCTTCGCTATCTTGGGGCTGCGGGCCCTTTACTTTGCCCTGGCGGGTGTCATGAAGATGTTCTCTTTCCTTCAGTACGGCCTCGCCACCATCCTCGTCTTCGTGGGAATCAAGATGGTCGTCAGCGACGCCTATGACATGCCGGCTTCGATCGCCCTTGGGGCCATCGCGGGGATCCTGTTGGTCTCGATAGCGGCCTCCGCCAGGTTCCGCCCCCGGCCAACAGCCGGTGATGCCGTCCTCGACGCGCCTGGTGAGACCCGGACAGCAACGCCCGACAGGCCATCGTGACCTAGCCCTTCAGGGGCGTCGGCCCGTCGTTCAATGGACTCAGCGCCGCGTCGAGCCATTCTCCATCAGCCGGCCTTGTCCCCGGCGGCCAGATAGTCCAAGTCAGGGTCGCTGAGCAGGGGGCCGCCCCCGGGCAAGCCGGACGCGAAGTGGCCGCCCGCCGCGAATCCTTTCAATGAGGCTGCGACGCAGGGAATATCATCCTGGCTCGCCCGGAGGTCGTACGGATTGGGACCCCGGGCGGAGCCTATTCTGCCGCTTTCTGTGTCCTACCTCAGGTCCTGGGTCGCTTCCTTTTCCCAGAACTCGTCCCAGCTCGGCCACACTTCAGGCAACTGCCCCTGGCGCAACGGGGACGTCTCGTCGCTGGGTCTGGCGCCATGGCCGGGCCGCGTCAACGCGTCCACCATATACCACCGCATGAGCTTCCGCCGCTTGAAATACCAACGCCGGTCGCGACGCTCGTAGGTGTCCCAATACTGGATTACGCCGACATCCCAGCGTCCCAGTCTTTCGATCTCGTCTCTGCAGTAGACGACGCCGTGGGCGTGATCGGCATCGTCGAGATCGATGACATGGTTCATCACCTGGTGAATGCTGGCACGGAAGTTGCTGAAACTCGCGACGAACCACCTCCGCATGGCGTCGCGACCCGTCTCTTTCGGGCCGACCTGCACATCCTCCAGGAACAGGGCGACCATCTCGTCCATGTTCCGGGAATCGAGGGCCAGCGCGTAGCGGGACGCCAGCAAACGGATTTGCGCGAGGGACTCCACTCGGTCCACCCGCTCCTCCAGGGTCCCAGTGCCCCACTCAGTCGTGTCGACCATCTCATGCCTCCCGGGTGTCTTTCAACATACTCGGGGAGGCTAGCACCCCCGGCAGGAGTGGTCAATCAACAGCCGCCCGAGAAGGCCCCCAAGGAACGGCTACATCAGGCTGGCAAGCAGTCATCTGGCCCCTCGAAGTTGCCGTGTGATGGAGAGATCGGCTGGTCCGACGTAACAAGCAGCCCCATGCTGACCCCAGGACTGTCCCAGTTGCTCCTCGGGCAGCCGATTGCGCAGGTGACTACGCTGCCGATTGCGCAGGTGATTACAATGGGCAGCGAGGCCGCTCTGCTACCCGTCAGGAAGAGCCGACGCCAGGTGCAGGCCGACCTATGAGGGAGGAAGACCATGGCGACACTCAGGCTGCAGTATGGCGTCATTTCCACCGACGAGCATGTCCAGGAAACGCCGGATGTTTGGACATCGAGGATGTCCGAGGCAAGATTCGGCGATGACATTCCCCACTTGGAGGAGCGCGACGACGGGTCGCAGGTGTTCCTCATCCAAGGCAAGCCAGCTCTTGGCGGTTCTCACAACCTGGCAATCGTCGACGCCGCTACGTCCCCCAAGAATACAGAGCCCCGGCGCTGGGAGGATGTCCCGAAGATTACCTATCAGCCCTCCGAGAGGTTGAAGGCCATGGACATCGATGGGCTGGACACCAACACCTTTTTTCCCAATGTGGCCGGCCTGACGAACCAGCAGTTCCAGAAAGAGGGTAGCGAGGACTTCCGCCTTGCCTGCATCCAGGCCTACAACGATTGGCTCATAGAGGAGTGGGTCGCCGCCAGCCCACGGTTCATCGCCCAGTGCATCACTCCGATGTGGGACGTGGAGCTGGCGGTGTCCGAGATCAACCGCAGCATCAAGAGGGGGCACAAGGCTGTGATATGGCACGGGGCCCCCGAAGTGCTCGGCCTCCGGCACTTCGATGACACCTACTGGGACCCCATCTACAAGACCTGCTCAGACCTGGCAATTCCGCTGTGCCTACACCTGGGAGCCGTGCCGCAGCTTCCGCCCTCCCCGTCGCTTGGGGCACAGACAGCCCGGGCTATCAGCGGCGCCAGGGGAATGTCCGGGCACATGCAGGTCGTGATCAATCTGCTTCTCTGCGGCGTGCTGGAAAGGTTCCCCGACCTGAAGGTCTCCATCGTCGAGAGCGGCATCGGTTGGATTCCCTATCTCCTGGAGCTTTGCGACGACCAGCATTTCTACCAACGCCTGTGGGAGGATGGGGCCAAGGTGAAGCCAGGAGACCTTTTCCGGCGCCAGGTCTGGTCCACCTTCTGGTTCGAACACTTCGGGGTCAAGGCACGCAAGGCCGTGGGCCTCGAGAACATCCTTTATTCCACCGACTTCCCCCACGTCACATCAACATGGCCCAACTCGAAGGACGTGAGGAACGATATTTTCCAGGGAGTCCCACCCGAGGAGCGCCGGAGGATCCTGGTCCACAACCCCATCAAACTTTACGGGCTGGACGTCGACGCCTCCGAACTGGAATGATCCTGCCAGCGCGGGACTGGTTGACAGCGGCCAAGTCCGGGCCCAAGAATGCGACAACTTGCGTGAGGAACCGAAGGAGCGTGCCATGACCACGACTACGAGGAAAGCAAAGGGCCTAGTGTCGTCCGGGGCCAAGCCCGTAGCGGCGCCGAGGAAGGGCGTGGCAGCGAAGGTGGTCCCGAGGCTCAGTGGCATCAACCACCTCGTCATTGCCTGCCACGACATGGAACGCGCCCTGCAGTTCTATTGCGGCATCCTTGGCATGAAGGTGAAATGCGCCAGCGGTCCCACCGAAGAGGATTGGGCCAACAAGCCCAGAACGGTGGGCCCCGATGGAAAGCTCAGGGCCCAGCGGCGCTTCTACTGGCTGGAGATGGCCAATGGCGACGTCTTGGCCGTCTTGGAGTTCCCGGATTTCGACGCGGCGGCTCCACCAACCTTTTTCGGGAACCTCTGGCCGGGAGGCCGGCCGGCCAATCCGAAGCCGGGAGGGGTGGACCACATCGCCTTTAACGTGAACTCCTTGGAGGAGCAGAAGGCTCTGCGCCAGAGGTTGGTAGACAACAATATCCCATGCTCGGAGATCACCTGGTCGCCGACTCCTACCGCCGTCTCGTCAGTCTGGTTCTACGACCCTGACGGCAACGCTATCGAGGTGGCGACCTGGAACTTCGACGGCCCTGATTGGAAGGACCGGACGGAAGACGACTGGTTCAAGGACGGGGCGCGCCCACCCTCCTTCGAAAAGAACTTCGAGGAGTGGCGTGTACCCCTCTCCTGGCACCACACGTCGCATCCGACCAAGTAGAGCCGGGCCTGCGGCGAGCGCCGAAGCCGGCTCCTGACAACGAACAGGGCACTTGAAGCCTTTTTTCGACAACAAGGTGGCCCTGGTCACCGGCGCCAGCCGTGGCTTGGGCAAGGCCATCGCACTTGACCTGGCAAGAGCCGGCGCCAAGGTCGTCGTTACTGCCCGGGCCACAGACAAAGACCCGTGGAAGCTGCCCGGCACAATCGATGCCACCGTGCGACGGATTAGGGATGAAGGCGGTGTGGCCGAGGCGGTTTCCGCCGACCTGAGCAAGGACGTCCAGATCGATCGGCTCGTCGCCGATGCCCATGATGCCTACGGCAAGGTCGACATCCTCATAAACAATGCCGCGGTCGCATTTCCAGGCCCGACCCTGGAGATGACCTCCAAGCAGTACGACCTCGTGATGGGCATTCAACTTCGGGGAGCCTTTGTCCTCTGCAACAAGCTGGTCCCGCAGATGGTCGCGCGAGGTGAGGGGTGGGTCTTGAACATCTCCGGCCCCGCCGCTTATGGGGAGAACAGGCAGCCGATGCTCGTCCACTGGATGGCCAAGGCCGCCCTGGAGCGTTACACATGGGGCCTGGCCCATGAGATCGACGGAAAGGGTGTATGGGTAAGCTGTCTGTCCGTTGATTTTGGCCTGGCAACGGAAGGGGTCCTCTTCAATCACACCGAGAGTCAATGGACCTCGATGGGACGGGAGAAGGCTGAAGTCTCCGGGGAAGCCTGTGTGTGGATGCTCCGCCAAGACCCGGTCATGTTCCACGGGAAGACCATCACCCTCACAGAGATGCGGGAGCAGTTTGGCGTACCGGCCTACCAGGAGTGGGTCGCCGGAAGAGACGATCCGCTCTAGCGGCCGCCCATCGGCGCCGCGTGAGAGTCCAAGCCCCCACCTGAGGCAGTTGCCGCAGATGCAGCCTGCTGCTCTTCCCTGAACTTGGGGAGGACGTACTTGCCCAGGAGCTGAAGGCTCTTCACGATCTTCTCGTGGGGAATGAGCGGCGTCTGGACCAGGAGCATCATCTGATCGATGCCCACCTCCTGGTGCTGCTTGATGCCCTTGATGCAGGTCTCGGGGTCCCCGGCGATCACCACTCCCGTGTCGCACATCTGGTCGGTCGGGATCGACTGCAACGCGTCAATAGGGCCCTGCCGTCCGCCTTCCTGAAGCCCCGGAAGGCCAGCGCTGCCCGGCTGCCGTGCCTTCTTACCCAGCGTGTACTTCAGGTGGTCAGGGACCTGTCCGCCCCAGTCTTCGACGAGCTGCTCGTAGATGCCGGCGGCGTCCCTGGTGTAGGGACTGTTCCCGCCGAAGAAATGCTTCATCGCGTTCGCGCCCAACTCCCGGCCTTTACGGTCATCCTCATCGCAGTAACAGATGGTGAAGTTGGCCCACTGGTTATTGACGAACTCGCCGACGGGCTCGGCGCTGGCTATCGTCTCCCGATATGCATTGATGTGCTTTGTCAAGCGTTGGGGCACCCCGGTGGCCATGGACATGACCCCTAGTCCCCGCTCCGCGGCGACCTGAAAGCTCGATGGCTGCGCACCGGCCAGCCACATGGGAGGGTGAGGGTTCTGGTACGGCTTGGGGAGAATCGTCCGCTCGGGAATGTTGAGGAACTTCCCCTCCCAAGAGAAACGTTCGCGTGTCCACATCTTCGGGATCATACGCACGCATTCATCCCACATATCCCGGGTATCCCGCGGATCGATCTGGAATCCAAGTTGTTCGAAGGCGCTGCTGCGCCCTGTGCCCAGATCGACCCGGCCGTTGGTGAGGTGGTCCAGCATGGCCACCCGCTCGGCAACGCGGATCGGATGGTTCATCGGGCCCAGGGCGAGGACGACCCCATGGCCCAGGCGAATGCGGCTCGTCCTCTGGCTCAATGCCCCAAAGAGCACCTCAGGGGCCGAGGAGTAGGAGAAGCCCGTCGTGAAATGGTGCTCGACGCACCAGGCGTAGTCGAAGCCCATCTCTTCCGCCAGCACGATCTGCTCGACGACATCATGGTAGAGCTGGTGGATATCGCCGGTGTCATGGTCCATCTGTATTTCGTAGTGGATGCCGATCTTCATGCGTGCCCTTTCATCTTTGCTGGCCCCGGGCCTTGGCGGTCGATTCGAGACGCCTCTTTCCTTAGGGAGTCGGCACAGGGGAGAGCGTCTCTATCTCCGAAGGAGCAGGCCGCTCCCGAAGGTCCCCGCGAAGCCCGAGCAGAGAACGATTTCGGCGTCCTTCACTTGGCGCTCCCCGGCCGTGCCGCGCACCTGGGAAACCCCTTCAGCGACGTTATTGAACCCATGGATGTATCCCTCCGAGAGGAGCCCGCCGTGGGTGCTGACAGGTATGCTCCCGTTGAGGGCCGTGTGCCCCTCGGCGATGAAGGGGCCACCTTCTCCTTTGGCGCAAAACCCGAAGTCCTCGATCTGGCACAGGAGAGCGAAGGTGAAAGCGTCGTAGAGCTCAGCGGCCTTGACATCCTTCACGGTGATACCGGCCCGCGCGAAGAGGCCGGGAGCCAGATACTTCGGGAACATCGTCGTGAAGTCCTCGTACTTGTCCATCGTCCCCATGAAGGGGCCGCCTCCGTAGGCGAACGACATGATGTACGCGGGTGGATGCGGCATATCCTTCGCCAGGTCGGCCCGGCTCACCACCATCGCGCACCCAGCGTCGGTCTCTAGGCAGCAGTCCAGCATGTGGAACGGCTCGGCTATCCAGCGGGAGCTGTGGTAGTCCTCCATTGTGATTGGGGTCCGCATGATTGCCCGTTCGTTCTTGAGGGCGTTGGAGCGCAGCGTCACGGCAATGGTCCCCAGGTGATCGTGGGTCGTCCCATAGGTCTCCATATGCTTACGGGCCATCATCGCGTATTGCATCGGCGGCCCCGCAAATCCATACGGGGCAGACCACTGGCCCGGCCCAGGGTATTCCTTCGCCACGCTTGCGGTCATCGTGGTGCTGATGAGCTTCCCCATGCGGATTCCGGACCTGCCATTCAACGCCCGATAGCACAGGACGTGGTCGCAAAGCCCGGAGGCGACCGCCATAGATGCCTGAGCGACGATGGCGCAGGACTGAGAGCCCCCTCCCAGGATGTTGTTCCACCAGTGGACGCTCTTCATTCCCAGCCCCGCGGAGACCTCGCCAACTCCAACCGAGTCCTGCATGGAATAGGAGAGTATGCCGTCGATATCCCCCGGGGTGAGCCCCGCATCCTTGATGGCATTGGAGCAGGCCTCGAAGGCCAGCGGGCCCACCGAAGTCCCTGAGTTGCGGGTGATCTTCGTGTACCCTACTCCGGTGATTGCGGCTTTGTCTTTCGCGTTGCTCTCTTGCATGGCTCCCTCTAACCCCAAGTCTTGTGTGACTGGGTTTGTGGCCCCATCTTAGCAGGCTGTACCAAGCCGTGAATGATCTCAGACTCTTGCTCTGAGGGACTGCCGGATTCATCATGGGCACGCCCTGGGGGACGAATACATGATGCTGCCCTTGCAGAAATACAGAATGCTCGACCTCAGCCGTATGCTGCCTGGACCAATGGCCTCCAGCATCCTGGCCGACATGGGCATGGACGTGGTGAAGGTTGAAGAGCCGGAGCCGCGATACGGTATGGGCCGCGACCCCCTTACTCCGCCGGACCCAACTCCGGAGGAGGAGCAGCAGTGGGCCGCATATAACAGCCTTGCCCGCAACAAGAGGAGCATCGCCCTGAATCTCCTCGACCTGGACTCGAGGCCCCGGGCCCAGCAGGTCTTCTATAGACTGGTGAAACAGGCCGACGTCGTCCTGGAGGGCTACCGCCCTCGGGTAGTTGAGTGGATGGGAGTCGACTATGACACCCTGAAGGAACACAACCCCGGCATCATTTGTTGCAGCATCTCGGGGTTCGGCCAATCTGGGCCCTATGAAAAGTACCCTGGGCACAACTCCTTGTTCGGTGCGGTCGGAGGGGCAACAGTCTTCGACCATGAGGGAAACCCCATGAGGGAGGGTTTCGCCCTCGGGGACATGTCGGGAGCCCTATATGCAGCCGTAGCCATTCTGACTGCGCTGTTACACCGGGAGCAGACAGGTGTGGGCCAGAACATCGACGTGCCTATGGCGGCCACGTCCATGGCGTTCAACACCACCCGTTGGGCCGACCACTTCCGGAGACGGGCTCTAGGTGGCAATAGCGTCGGCCGCGGGCGCGGGGGGCCATCCCTGACCTACCTGAAATGCAAGGACGGGAAGTGGCTCACCACAAGCAATGAGGAGACGGTGTTTTGGGAGAGCTTCTGCCGTGTGTTGGGGCGTCCTGAATACATTCCTCTACGGAAGATAGTGGGGCGGGAAGCGGACCAGATGGTCCTGGAGATCCAGGACCTCTTCTTGACCAAGACCTCAGCGGAGTGGCTCGACATCCTGGTGCCGGCCGGCACCTGCGTCGCTCCGGTTCACGATATGGAGCGGGCCCTTGATGACCCCCAGATTGGGTTCCTGGGGGTCGTCCGCTCGATGGAGCACCCGAGCGAAGGCCAGGTCCCGCAGATCGGCTTCCCGGTGAATTTTTCGGGGACGCCTGCCACACTCCGAAACTTTGCTCCCGTCTTGGGTCAGCACACCCGGCAGATACTGGAAGGGGCGGGCTACAGCAGCACTCAGATCGAGGATCTCGAGCGGGCGGGCGTCGTCAGAGGCTGGACACAGGCCTAGCCCCTTTCCTGTGCCTCATCCCCAGACTTCAGCCGCGAGGGAGATCGCGTTCAACGCAGCCGGATAGCCCGCGTACCCTCCGGTCTGCATCAGGACCTCCACGATCTCCTCCTTGGAAAGACCTACGCGGGGGCCGGCCAGCAGCATGTTCCGGAGCTGGGCATCGGCCCGCAGCGCCGTCAGTGCGGCGGTGGCGCACACCACCCTGGCCTTCAAGTCCAGCCCTGGGCGGAAGTAGATCTCCCCAAATGCGTACTGGAGAGTGAGCCGCCGCAGGTCCGGCGCGAGGCTTGCCATGGCGTCCAGGTAGGCCCCCTGGTCCTGCCCGCCCATGAGCTGTTGCCGAAGGTTGCGGCCCCGCGACTCCATCTCGTCAAGGCTCACCTCAGGCACCTCTGTCTGCGGCAGCTCGATACCCCGCTCGCGGAAGGCGTCGTGCGCCACTTCCAACGCGTTGACCGTCGTCGGGAAACCGGCGTAGACGGAGCAATGGATGAGCGCCTCCTGAATCTCCTCCGCGCTCAAGCCCATGTTCAGCGCGCTGTGGACATAGGTCTGAAGCTGTGAGAGGCGCTGAAGCGAGGATAGGACGGAAAGCGTCGCCAACATTCGATAGCGAAGGTCCAGGCCGGGACGGGCCCACACGGCTCCGAAGATCGACTCTCTGGTGTAATGCCCGAGACCAGGGACACTGGCCACCGCCCTGGGCCGCGCCCGGCTCGGGTTCGTGCCATGCTGTAAGCGCTCGGATACCTCATTGCCTCTCCGTCTGATTTCCTCACGAGTACTCATCACTGGTCTCCCGTCTCTGGTTGAACCTGTGCCGCGCCATGAAGCCGGGCTTCGCCCCGGACACGATACGAAGGCCTTGGAAATCGTTACGGGTAGGTCTCCGGTCCCCAGGGGCCGGCCGGGCGGCCGCTTTCGACCCAAGAGGCGTAGCGGGCAGCAAACGCGCCCTTTCCATGCCTAAATAAACACTCCGGCTTCGGACATCTCGGTGTACTCAGCTTCCGAGAATCCCAGGACGTCCTTGACGATCTCCTCGGTATGCCCGCCAAGGCGGGGAGCCTCACGCCAAACGGGGTCCAGGCCGGAGACGCGGAACGAAGGCGCATCGTAGACAAAGGTCCCACGGTCGCCATGCTCCAGAAACACGGAATGACCCCGATGCCCCAGCTGGGGGTCCTCGAAGATGTCCCTTCCATCCGAGACCACAGCCGCGGGCACGCCAGCTTCCTGCATGAGGTGCATGACCTCCTCGGCAGGCCGCTGCTTCGTCCACTCGTTGATGTGGCTATCCATTTCGTCGAGATTCTTGAGCCGCCCCAGGTGAGTGCGAAACCGCGGCTCCTGGGTCCATGCCGGATCGCCCAGGACAATGGTCAGCGCCTTCCACTGCTCATCTCCACGGACCGAGATGGCGCACCAGCGCTGCTCGCCTTGGCACCGATACGCGTTGTGAGGGGCGGCCTCATCCGAGTAGTTCCCAACGCGCCCGCCCTCCCGGTCGTTCACGGAGTAGTCGAGGACCTGGGGAGCAAGGAACTGGATGCTGGATTCGAGCTGGGACAGATCGAGGAACTGCCCTTTTCCCGTGCGGTCCCTATAGTCCAGCGCGGCCATGATCGAGGCCAGAGAGAACCACGGGGCGATGAGGTCGGGGTAGGGGACGGCCGGTCCGGTCGGCGGCCGGTCCGGCCAACCTGTGAAATGGATGACGCCCGCCAGCCCCATGAGCAGCTGCCCCAGGCCGGGATGGGACGCATGGGGACCCTTCTGGCCCTGCTGGCTGGAGCTGAGCATGATCAGCCCAGGGTTGATCTGGCGAAGGGTCTCGTAGTCCATCCCCCAAGCGCCCATCTGGCCTGCCGCGAAGTTCTCGACAAGGATGTCCGCCCACTCGACCAGCCTTCGAGCGACCGATTCCTTCGCCTTGGGCGCTTTCATGTTCAAGCTGATGCTTCGCTTCGAAGGGTTGAAGTTGGCGAAGAAGGCGCTGCTGTTCCGGCTAGGCTTCCCGACGAATGGCGGCCCAATCCTCACGTTGTCCACGCGGGAGTTGCTTTCCACCTTGATGACGTCGGCGCCATAAACCGCCATGTATTTGGTCACCAGCGGCCCTGCCAGGGCCCAGGTGAAGTCGGCCACCTTGACGCCTTCCAGGGGCAGCCGCTTGCTGGGCTGCGTCATATGACCTGGGCCTCCTTCAGAATTATGAGCTCTTCGCGGGTATACCCCAACTCCTCCTCGAACACTTCCAGGTTGTGCTCGCCGATGAGGGGCGGACGACGACGGATCGAAAGAGGGGTTTCACTGAAGCCGCAGAACAGCCCTGGGTAGGTGATGCTTCTCCCGAGCTCCGGATGGTCGACGTCTTGGAAGAAGCCTGTGGCCTCCAACTGTGGACTGCTCATCAGGTCCTTCGGGGAGCTGACCGGGAACATGAAGGCCCGGCGCTTCCGTGCCTGCTCGTAGACCTCTGCCTTGGTGAACCGGCCCAGAAACTCGCTCAACTCCTCCTCCCAGTGGTTTAGCTCTTCTGGGGTGAAGGAGTTTCCAGTAATCTTGCTGAAATCCACCCTCTTGAAGTCCGCATCGAAGCCTTCTTCATCCATCCATCTCCCCAGCGCGCTCATGCGGCCGCCGGACGCTGGACCCCAGAAAACCTGCGCGGCCACATACCCATCACTCGCAGGGTAGATTCCCCTGGCCATGTGGCCGCCGTATTGGCGTTTTATGCCCCGCTCCCCAGGGTTCTTGTCGACGAACCAGAATACCTGCGTTTCGTTCAGCGTGGACGCCACCGATTCCTGGACCGAGACATCGACGTGGCGTCCTTCACCTGCGGCCCTGCCAGAGTAGTGGGCCAGCAGCGCCGCCGCCGCGGCCTGGGCCCCTGCCAGCACATATGACTGCGGCGACAGCACCCGGACCGGCGGTCGGTCGGCGTCGCCGGTAATCCCCAGAAGGCCTCCCGCTGCCATGGCCACGAGATCGTCGGCGCGATAGTCCTTGTAGGGCCCCGTTTGCCCAAAGGGCGTAATGGATACCATGACGACACGGGGGTTCACCTGCCGGAGCTTGTCATATCCCAGGCCAAGGCTGTCCATGTGTCCCGGAGCAGCGGTTTCGACAACGAAATCGGCACTCTGCACCAGACGATGGAACAGCTCCCGCCCGTCCGCCGTACGGAGGTCCAGCGTCACGCCGCGTTTGTTGAAGTTATAGGCCATCCAGTAGAGGCTCCGGCGCGGATCGGGTATGTCGTCGAGGAAGGGCGCGTGCATTCGCGCCGGATCGCCACCCGGGGGTTCCACTTTGATCACATCGGCGCCGAGGTCTCCCAACACTCTGCCGCAGAGGAAACCGGTCTCGTTGGTGAGATCGAGCACACGGTACGGGCTGAGGGGAAGGTCCGGAGGCGGGTCGGAGACCATGAAAGCTCCTATGTGACAGTCAGTTCAGGATGCCCTGCTCTTCGAGGGCTTCGACCTCATCCACATTCATCCCGAGCACCTCCGCCAGGACGTACCCGTTGTGCTCGCCGAGCTGAGGGGCGCGGCGCTCTGCGGGCACCATGTTTGGCGCACGAAAGGAGGTCGCGTAGTACTGATAGGCGCCGATGGTCGGATGGTCCATCGAACGGAAAAATCCCCGGTGTTTCAGTTGCGGATCATCGTAGAGCGTCCTTCCCGTCGCCACCTCCGCTGCAGGCACCCCCGCGTCTCTTAGCATCGCCGCGGCCTCCTGGGGCTCCATGTCCATGGTCCAATCGGCGATGGTCGAGTCCAGCTCATCTTCGTTCCGCTTCCGCCTGAGCAGCGTCGCGAACCGCTCGTCCTGTGCGAGGTCGTCCCGGCCCATGGCACGGCATAGATCGGCCCACTGGCCGTCGGTCTCGGCTGCAATAGCCACCCACCGTCCTTGCTGGATATCCGATTTGCAGGGGTAGACGCCATGGGGAGCCGCATATGCAACCCGGTTCCCTTGCCTGATCTCGTCCCGACCATTGGCCGAATAATCCAGCAGCGCGGGCGCAAGGAAGTGCATGCTGGCTTCGAGCTGCGACAGGTCGAGGTATTGCCCTTGCCCTGTCGCCTCCCGCCGGCGCAACGCGGCGATAAGAGCTGTCGAGGCAAACCAAGGGACGACCAGGTCGGTGTAGGGTTGGTTCGGACCTCCGGGGTTGCTCTCAGGGAACCCAGTCAGGTTGTCGATCCCCACCAGGCCGGAGAGAGTCCGGCCGAAGCCCAGGTGGCTGGCGTAGGGGCCGGTCTGGCCTTGCATGGACAGGCTCAGCATGACCAGGTCGGGCTTGATCTTTGCCAGCGCTGGATAGTCGAGCCCCATCCGGGACAGGACCCCCGAACTGAAGCTTTCCACGACCACGTCGCAGACCCCCAAGAGCCGCAGGACGATGTCCTTAGCCTCTGGCTTCGACATCTCGAGCCGGATGCTCAGCTTATTCAGATTGTGGTTGGCGAAGTAGGCGCTTCGGTTGACCCCCGGCCTTCCTTCGAAGAACGGGTTCGCAAGCCGCGCCCCATCAAGGCGCGTCCTGGTCTCGATCTTGATGACCTCGGCCCCAAAGAGCGCTAGGTGCTTCGTCGTGGCGGGTCCGGCTATCGCCCAGGAGAAATCGCAGATTCGCACTCCCTGCAATGGCAAGCGGGCCCCGTTGGACATCACACAGCCCCCGCCACTTTCAGCGCGGCCAGCTCGCTCCGGCAAAACCCCATCTCGCCGACGTAGACCTCTGCGTTATGTTCGCCGATGAGCGGGGGCCGACGCCTCATCGACCAGGCCTCGTTGGAGGTGACCACGAAGGGCCCCGCGTACGCGATAGTGTCGCTAAGCTCATCATGGCGCACTGGCGTGTAGTAGCGTCGTTCCTGGAGCTGTGAGTAGGTCGCCAGGTCGCCCAGGGTGAACGTCGGGAACAGCATAATGCGGTGTTTGAGGGCCTTTTCGTAGATTTGCCTCTTGGTGTGCTGCATGAAGAACTTCCCAAAGAGGTCCTCCCAATGGTCGACCTCTTCCTGGGTCAGCTCGGCCGTGCTCTTGTTCTCCCAGTCGACGTCCCAGAGGTCCTCGACCGCCTCCTCCTCCGCCATCCACTCGAGCAGCGGGTACGTCTTTCGCCCCCAACCCGGGGCCACCCACCAGCACCAGTTCACATGGCCATCGGAACACGGCCAGGAGTACCGTCCTATGACCTTACCTCGGAGCTGCCTCGTCCCTCGCCCCTCTTCGAACTGGATCATGTCCCAGCTCATCGGGACGGATATCAGGGAGTTGGCCACCGCCTCCTGCATGGAGAGGTCGATGTGCTGCCCCGATCCTGTCTGGTCCCTCTGGTGGAGGGCCAAGACGGACGCCATCGCCGCCTGACCGCCTGCCTGACAGTAGGACTGGGACACGGCGATCCGCGCCGGGGGGCCGTCGGTTTCTCCGCAAATGTTGAGCAAGCCGCCACGGGCCATCAGGATCAGGTCCGTCCCCGATTCGAGCTTGTCTGGCCCGGTCTGCCCATAGGGCGTGATGGAGGTCATAACAAGGCCGGTCCGGGCTGGGGACAGGTCATCGTAGCCGAGGCCCACCGATTCCATGTACCCCGGCGTTGTCGACTCTACGAGCAGATCGGCGGTCGAAGCGAGCGTCTTGAATACCTCACGGCCGTCCGCGGTTTCCAGGTCGAGGGTAATGCTCCGCTTATTCGAGTTATAGGCAAACCAGTTGAGGCTGCTTTCAGGGTCCGGGGCATCATGGTAGAAAGGTCCCAAGCGGCGGGAGGGGTCCCCTCTGGGAGGCTCCACCTTGATGACGTCGGCCCCGAGGTCGCCCAGGATGCGGGCGCAGAGCTGCCCTTTTTCGTCCGTCAAGTCCAGGACACGGAACCCATCGAGCATGGAGCGATGCCTTCGAAGGACAGGGTAGGAACGCCACCCGTGGGAAAACGCGGCAATGATATAAGAACCTTTCATACCCCGCAACCGGAAAACCGGCCGCGACCCGAAGTAGCCCCGCGGGGCCTGAACGAGTCTGCGTTGACACCCCTTTGCCCAATCGCTAAGGTTTGGGTCGTGCTCATCGGACTCCTTACCGACACTCATATCCCCGGGTCCATCCGCCACCTCTGGGACGAAATCAAGACTGCCTTCGATGGGGTCGATCTCGTCCTGCACGGTGGGGATATCGTCACATCTGGAGTGCTCGACTGGCTGGAGGGCATCGCTCCGGTCCTGGCCGCCCGCGGAAACAACGACGGTGGCTGGGAAGACCCACGGATGCAGGACCGCCACGTCCTCGAAATCGAGGGCTGGAAGTTAGGACTCATCCACGATCTCGAGCCCGAAGACCGCCCCATCGGTTACCTTCGCGACTTCTACTTCAAAGGGGAGCACGTCGACATCATGGTCGCGGGGCACACTCACTATGAGCGGATCGACTACCGGGACGGTGTGCTGCAGATCAACTCTGGAAGCCCTATCCACCCGCACTTGTACTCGACGCGGCTAGGGACGGTAGGCCTCCTCGACCTGACCCCTGGCAAGATCGACGCCAGAATCATCCGGCTGGGCGAAACCGAGGGGATGCGGAACCCTGGCGAAGAGCTCTCCTTTAGCCTCGGTTGAACGGCGCTCTTCCGGGTCCCAGGGCCCTGAGCAAGGGCCCGAGCGGCCGCTTCGGCCAGGCGACGATGCCTGCGCGGAAGCCTTGCCCTAGTCCTGCTCCAGCTTGAAGAGCCGAATGGCGTTCTCGCGGAGGAACTTGGGCCACACGTGGTCCCGGAGCTGGAGTTCCTGAAGGTCCGCCCTGGTGCGCTCGTAGGCGATACCAGGGTAGTAGCCCGCGTACAACACCTTATCCGTCCCGCGAGTATTCGCGTAGTAGATGATGTCCTTGGGGTAGTGCTTGGGGGCGAAGCCGGAAGTCATGAAATAGAGGTTCGGCCATTTGAGCATGAGCTTGACACACATCGCCTCCCAGGGCTCGCCCCCGTGCATCATCACCAGCTTGAGCTCCGGGAAGAACCACAGCGGCTCGTCCAGATGGATCGGGTCCTGGATCCAACCGGGTACGCGGGGACCCGGGATACCCACGGTCATGCACACAGGCAAATCGAGCTCGATGGCTTTTACATATATGGGGTAATAGATCTTGTCATTCGCGGGCTTCTGAACAAACAGGGGGATAATGCTGATTGCCTTGATACGATGGTTGCCCTTGGCGATGGCCTCGAGCTTCCGCACCGCCTCCATCCCCTCCAAAGGGTTCACACCGACGGTACCGAAAAATCGGCCAGGATATTCGTCCAGGATTTTCAAGGCATCGTCGGGGTGGCCGGAGTCGACATTGGTAAGGGCCATCTCGACGCCGTGTTCATCCATCATTTGGATGATGTCTTCGATCGTCCCTCCCGCAGACACACGCTCCGAGGCGCCCTTGAACAGGTGGCCGGCAGGGTGGGCGATGCCGCGGCTCCCGGGGTCTCGGAACAGCAGGGGATCAAGCTCGCGGCGTTCGCCGGGTAAGTTCAGCCCCAGATCTGCGTCGACAGCCATGATCCCGCGAGCAAGCCCCTGCGCAGTCATCACTTCATCTCCTGCCGCCTTATCCTCAGAGGGGAGCCGCGCGCGAACGGTCGACAAACGGCTGGCCGGGTCCCGGGCGCGGCCTGGACGCCTCTCTCCATAACCGCGAAAGCGAAAGGAGTATAGCACCGGGGCAGGAGCAGGCCGCTCCTGCCGAGCGCGCGAAGTCACCAGGCTAAATGCCAAACGAGTACCGCTCCATCGTCCACGCCGAGCCTCTGGCGGGCCCAAGGATTGTGATCTGACTTGCTATGTTGACACTCTCCAGAGAGGGCTCCATAATCTGCCAACTCGCCGGGCGGGCGGCCCCTCGGAGGGCCGTTGCGAGCACAAGGCGACGGCGACCCCTTGCGGCGCCGATCTCCTCAGGCCTTTATACGACTCTTTCACGGTCGCGGGAGGAGACATGGCAGACAACACCTACAAGTTGATCGAGATAGTCGGCGCATCATCGGACGGTGTCACCGAGGCAATGCGGAACGCCGTGAACAGGGCATCCAAGACGCTGAAAGGACTTGACTGGGTTGAGGTCCAGCAGGTACGGGGACTGATCAAAGAGGGATCTCTTTCCGAATTCCAGGTCACCATGAAGGTCGGATTCCGGCTCATGGACCCTGAAGATATCAAAGCCTGATCAACACTTTAGGAGACTCCGATGGCCACCTATGTCATGTTGACGACACTCACCCCAGAGGGCAGGCAGACCCTTCATCGCAACCCGGACCGGCTAGCGCAGGTGAACGATGAGATCACCTCCTTCGGTTGCAAGGTGATCGCCCAGTACGCCGTTCTGGGACCCTACGATTTCGTAAACATTCTGGAGGCCCCCGACAATGAGACGGTGGCCCACCTCTCGGTGGACCTGGGCTCACGCGGGACGAACGCCTTCGTCACGCTCCCGGCGATCCCCATCGAGCAATTCATGGAGAAGCTCAAGGGCCCAGTCCAAATCGGGCGGGGCTAGAGCACCAGCCAATGTCGGTCTACGTACTGTTGAGCAAACTAACGGCAAAGGGTCTTCAGACCCTTCACTCCAAGCCCGAGCGGCTGGCGCAGCTGAACCTGGAGTTGAAGGACCTGGGGTTCGGCGTGCTCCACCAGTACGCCCTGTTGGGAGAATACGACTTCATCACTATTCTGGAAGCGCCCGACAGTGAGTCGGTCGCGCATCTGTCCGTGGACCTCGGATCACGGGGCACGGTGATGGTGACCACGTTGGCAGCGCTTTCTCAGGACAGCTTCGTGAGCAGGCTTCAGGGATCTGCCCAAGTCGGCAGGGGATAGCTGGTCGCCCGGGGGTCCCCGCTCGTCCTTAAGCCATCGCCTGTCGATGGGTGGCTTCGATCTTCGTCGAGGCAAGACTGAGGAAATACCCATGCCGGTCTACATATTGTTGAGCAAGCTAACAGAGCGGGGACGCCAGACCTTACGCCGCAAACCAGAGCGGCTGGCCCAGGTGAACCTGGAGTTGCGGGACCTTGGCTTCAAGGTGCTTCATCAGTACGCACTCATTGGGAAGTACGACTTCATCACGGTGCTCGAGGCCCCGGACAATGCCTCTGTCGCTCATCTCTCCATCGATCTCGGCTCAAGGGGCACCGTAGCCATCACCACGCTGGCTGCCCTATCCCTAGAAGGGTTCATCGAGACGCTGAAAGGGCCCGCCCAAGCTGGACACGCGGAGGGTGCGCAGCACGCTCTCTTCCGTGACGAGGAGACCGGGGAGTGGGTCCGAGGGCGTCAGGAACCGTGATCTGAGGGCCAGCCTAGGGGGACGGCTGTCTGGCGATTCGAGGGGAACCGAAGCGTTGACTACGTTTCCAGCGACAGCTTGCACGGGTTCATGATGTTGGCCGGGTCCAACGCGCGTTTGATCTCCCGAAGCGCCGTCATGCCCTGACCAAGCTCGCGAGGCATCATCGAACGCAGCTTGAGGCCAACCCCATGGCAGTACTCCATCGAGCCGCCGAGGTCCTGCGCCATACTGAGCAACCGCTGCGATGTCTCAGCAGCCCGCGAGCGGTCAACCTTGTCTTCATCGGGGCACGTTACCACTACGGAAAACAGGTCTGGGCGTCCCCAGATGGCATACTCACGGGACGCCAGGCCTGCCTCGCGAAGCAGTGTCTCGCACTCGCTCTTGTACGCGAGCACCCGTTCCGGAGGGAGCGAGACATGAAGGTAGTCGAGCCAACCCATCGTCCCCCAGCCCTGGGCCCTGACGAAGCGCCGCCCCTTTGCGTTGCGGCTGGCCCACGCTTCAGCGGCGGCGTGACGAGTGTCCCAAAACCTATGAGCCTCCGCCTCCCCCAACTCGGTCGCACCGTGGGCCTCGCAGAGACCCATCCCTTCGGCTTCGTGAGCCTTCGATTCGGAAGCCATCCCCTCGAAGGCAAGGTACAGCACCGCCCTTGCAGGGCCGGTTAGCGGCTCCTCGCTGTAATCGATCATGGATGGTCTCACCCCCCGGGCCGCCATCGCGGCTATGGCGCCGTAACCCGACGCGAAGTCGGGGAACTCGACGGCCCGGACCGCGCGCCGCTCTGGCGCGGGGAAGACCCTCAGCAGCGCTGCGGTGATGATGCCCAGGGTGCCTTCTGCCCCAATGAACAGCGAGTACATTCGCGGCCCGGCGGCAACAGACACGCGTCTCATCGGCATCAGGTCCCCGTTTGGCAGGACCACCTCAAGGGCCAGGACCTGTTCCCCCATCGTGCCGTACCGCGCGGCAAGGTAACCAACGCCGTCGGTCGAGATGGCGCCCCCAACCGTGGCGATGCTCCTACTCCACGGGTCGTGGCCGAGCATGAGGCCATGCTCCGCCAGGTACCGGTCCAGGTCCTCCAGTAACATCCCGGCCTGCACCTGGACAGTCTGACCCTCCGCGCTGACCTCCAACACTTGGTCGAGACGCCTGAGGTCCACCACGATTGCCAAAGCGGCCGGGACGGCTGCGCCCATGACTCCGGTGCCGCCACCATATGGGACTACAGGCGTGCCCGACCCTCCGGCCAGCCTGACGATCTGCTGCACCTCGCTCGTGCTGCCGGGCCGGACTACCACTCCCGGCAGAGGCGCCGGACCATCGAGACACTCCTCCGCCTTCGCCTGGGGGAAGGCGTCCAACGCATACTCCTCGAGGTCGGCGTGGGAACGGAGAACATGCTGCCTTCCTACGATGTCCGCCAAGACGGGGAAAAGATCCGCTATGGAGGTACTCAAGAGCCCTCCATCAGGCCCCTGCCCCAGACCAGGCTGTGCTCGCAGCCGCCGGCACTGGACCTAACCCCGAGTCCCCGCCTGTCTTTCCTCGGAGGAGTCCAGGCTGAGGCCGGTGGATGAGGGCGCGTCGAAGAGCAGCCCTTTCAAGAGCTCGAGCTCGTCCCGAAGCAGCCGAGGCATCAAAAAATTCTCGCGGACGTGCTCCTTGCCGGCCCCCCCAAGAGCCCGGCGTTCCGTCTCGTGGGTCAGGAGGTAGTCGGTCCGTTCGGCACACTCCTCCACGCTATCGACAAGGAACCCCCCTACCCCATTCTTCACCTGAAGGCGAATTCCTCCGACGTTCCCGGCGACCACGGGCGTCCCCTTCCAAAGCGCTTCGGTCACCGTGAGGCCAAACCCTTCCCGGATCGACTTTTGCAGGACAACCCGGCTCGTCGCCTGGAACGGATTCACCATGTCCGTCAGGCCCGTGATGACATGAACGTCGGCTATCCCTTGGGCGGCGCTCACGATCTCCTTGTGGAGAGTGATCCCTTCGGGGTCATCATCAGCAAAGTTCCCCAACAGAGCGAGCTGAAGGTCCGGGTGCTCTCCCTTGAGCTGCTTGAAGCAAGCGAGAACACCCATGGGGTCCTTCCACGGGTCGAACCGCGACACCTGGCAGATATACGGCCGCCCCAGGTCTATTCCGTGGCTCTCGACAACCCGGTCGATCTGCTCCTGCGCCATGGGCACGTTCTTGGCGGCCAAAGGGTCGATTGCCGGAGGGATAATCGCGACGTTCGGTCCGACCCCTGGGCCAACGAAGTCCGCCACACTGAAAACCGCCATATCGTAGCCCTGGACCCAGCGGTTGACGGCCCGCCAAGTCTCCGCATCGGGCGTAGAGGTGTCGATGTGACAGCGCCATACCCATTTGGCGCTCGAGTTCGGAACCAGATTCCGCATTGCAACTGGCTGCGGATCATGCACGACGATCGCGTCATAGCCCATCTCGACTGATTCGACGTTACGCTGGTTGCAGTCCACCCAGACTTGCCAGTCCTGCTCGCTGAAGCGCTCCTCGGCTCCCTGCAGCGCGTTGTGGAGCCGCTTCGTCACGCTGAAGAAGGCATCGTTGTTGACATCGAGGACCGCCCAGTCAGCCTTGACCCCGAGGTCCCTGTAGAGCGGGATGATGGAATGGAGGATCTCCGCGACACCCCCACCGTATGCCGTGGCGTTCACGTGGAGGACCCTGGCCCCGTTGAGGGCCCGCGCGAGGTCCCTCAGCTCGTCGGCGACGCGCGCCCCAACAATCGGTAGGTAGTCATTGATCGAGCGCCGCCCGACTTCCACATAGTTCACGCTTGGATTCCCTGTCCTTTCCGGACCTAGCTTTTTGGCTCGCTCCATTCTATAGACCGCAGT
The DNA here is from genome assembly GCA_965220155.1 of Dehalococcoidia bacterium. Taxonomy (GTDB): domain Bacteria; phylum Chloroflexota; class Dehalococcoidia; order SHYB01; family SHYB01. Next base: position 259,747 of record OZ244810.1, read on the forward strand.
CGAGTTGTTCCATTCTCGTCACACCGCGACAAAGCGCGGCGCCGGCAGGAAGGGGACCCGTGATAGAGTAGGCCCTACTCTATTAAACCAGTTAAGCCTACACCAGCCTCTGGAGGACACCGTGGAAGCAGGCAATGTCGCAGCGATACTCTTCGCCAAGGCCAAAGTGAAGAGCCGGGCGGAATGGGAATCGGCAGTCGCCGGCATCTGGGACGACACCGTGGCGGAGGTGCGGTCCAACCCCGGCTTTATCGGAATACTGACGCTTTGGAACAGCGACGATTCGGGCCAGGTCTCGGTAATCGGCGTCTGGGAGTCAATGGAACACCGCCTAGCCTACGAGGCCCGGTCCGCCGAATACGTCCGTGGGCTTTTCAACCCGTTATTCGAGGCGGTGCCCGACCGGCCTCGCTACATCATCTCCAGCGCGTCCCTCGCCTGAGCGGCCGATACCTCGGGGGACGCCGGCCGACCGCTCAAGCAGTCTTTGACACCCCAAGAGGCCGGTGCTAGTATCGCCTGCACCGCCTTGTACGGAAGAGGAGGAGGGATGCCAGCCCAGATACGGGTACTCGATCCGGCCAGCGGTCCCAGGAAGGTTGAGGTTGAGCAGGCCGCGAGGGCCGACACCATCGCGGGAAAGCGAGTGGGCTTTCTCAGCAATGGCTGGCGGAGCTTTGATGCGATGATCAGCCACCTTTCGGAGATCGCCGTGGACAAGTACGAGGCCCGAGGGGTGGTCTCCCTAAAGAACCCCAACGCGGCCAGCAGCACCCCTGCCGAGACGGTGGAGGAGCTCGTGACGTCCAGCGACGCGGCCGTCGTCGGCATAGGCCACTGAGGGTCGTGCACGACGTGGAGTATCCACGACGCGATTACGCTTGATAGGCGCGGAGTCCCAACGGTCGCCGTCGTAAGCCAGCGGTTCGAGGGGCTGGCCAAAACGGTAGCCAGGGCCCGGCAGGCCCCCGACTTTCCCATGGTGGTCGTCCCAGCCAACATCGAGGAGCTTGGTGACAGGGAGCTGGCCGCGCTGGCGGAGGCAACATTCCCGCAACTCGTGGAAGAGGTCACCCAAGCGTAGCCGGCCCAGAGCACTCTCGACAGCTTCATCCACCGTCCAACGCAGCAAGTGGCAAACGCTACACCTTTCGCCTCCCAGGATTTCCAGGTCGACGATACCGCCGAGGCCGTCGATGATCTTTTCTATGGGAAGGGTCAGACCGATGGCCTGCCTATCGTGCCCCCCACCGAAGACCGGGTACTGGCCTTGGTGGAGAGAACGGGGCTACCCCCGGAGCACGTCCTCTGCGAGGTCGGCCCGGCCCGGGGGGTGGCCACGGTCGAGAAGATCGCGATCAATGCGGCCATGGCCGGGTGCCGGCCGGAACACATGCCGGTCATCATCGCGGCGGTGGAGGCGATGACCCAGCCGGAGTTCAACCTGGACAGCGTTCAGGCCACCACGAACCCATGCGGCGTGGCAGTCGTTCTCAATGGCCCCGTTCGAGGGCTTCTCGACGTCAACTGCGGGCGCAACTGTCTCGGCCCGGGACGGCGCGCCAACGCGGTTATCGGCCGGGCGGTCCGGTTCGTCCTGCTCAACATAGGGGGCGGCCGCCCTGATGAGATGGACAAGGCGACCCACGGCTTCCCCGGAAAATATACGCTGTGTTTCGGGGAGGACGAGGAGAACAGCCCCTGGGAACCCCTCCACGTGGAGCGGGGCTTCAGCGCCGGCCAGAGCACGGTCACCACGGTTAGCGTCAACACCACGCTGAATGTCATCACGTCGTCGTTCGTCCACGTCGAAGACATGTTCATGACCATGGCCAATGCGATGAGCCTGATAGGTACGAATAACGCCATGCTGGGAAAGGGAGAACCCATCATGCTGATGAGCGCGGGCCATGCCGGACTGGCCAGCGGCAAGGGCATGACCAAGCTGGACGCCAAGCGCGACCTCTACAGCCGCTGTGGTTTCCCTGTGGAGCTGCTGCCCGTGGACATGGTGCGCCGCGAGCGGATCAATGCCGTCACCCGCGACGGGACGGTCCGGCCGGTGAGACGCCCGGAGGACATCCTGATCGTCATCGCCGGCGGTCCCGAGCCATACCATGTCACCTTCATGCCGACGTTTGGCGATTCCCTAGCGGTCACGACAGAGGTCCGCGGCGTCTAGGATGCCCTATCCCAGTCTCGCTCCAGGGTCACGCGTCCCAGGGGCAGTATGATGCCAAAAGCGAGGGAGAGCACGGCCCCTTCGCCGGCACTGTCCGGGACCCTGGTCCTCGAACTCGCCGGCTTCGTGGCCGGGCCCTACTGCGGGCGGCTTCTGGCGCAGATGGGGGCCCAGGTAATCAAGATCGAGCCCCCCGACGGCGACCAGTCGCGGCGGCACGGTCCGTTCAGGTCGAGCGAGCCGGACCCCGAGACCAGCGCCGTGTTCCTTTATGTCAATCAAGGCAAGAAGTCGATAACTCTGGACTCGACGACGGCAACTGGCGTAGGGCTATTTCGTCGCCTCGCGGCCAAGGCCGACGTCGTCATCGAGGACAAAAGCCCCGCCGTCATGGCTGAGCTCGGCTTGGACCCCGACGCGCTCCGTGGTGAGAACCCCAGGCTGGTGTGGGCATCCGTGACGCCCTTCGGGCTGGACGGGCCCTACTCCAGACACAAGGCCTATGACGTCAATATTTTCCACGCTGGGGGCGAGGGGTATGCCCTTCCCGGCAGCCTTAGCCAGGAGCTCTTTCCGGGCCGGGAGCCCGTCCGGGCTGGGGGATATCTGGCGGAGTACGACGCGGGAACCAGCGCGGCTGTTGCCGTGATGTCAGCGCTGATCGCCCGGAACGCCACCGGACTCGGCCAGCACCTGGACGTGTCCAAGCAAGATGCCGCCATCGGCTTGACGCGAGAAAGCCTCCAGCGCTTCGAAGGCTATGGCGAGCCGATCGACCGGCAGCGGTCCTACTTCTTCGGTGGGATCTTTCGGGCAAAGGATGGGTACCTGGCGATCTTCCCCCGCGAGAACCGTCATTGGCTCGGACTCTGCGAGGCCATGGGCCGGCCGGACCTCGTGGAAGACCCCAGGTTCAAGGAGTTCTCGGGGCGGACTGCCAGGAAGGCGGAGCTGAATGGCATCATTCAGGGGTGGGTGGAGGAAAAGGCCAAGCGGGAGGCCTACCGGCTCATCTCGGACGCTGGATGTCCCGCCGGATACTATGCCACGGCGGCGGACCTGGAATCTTCGCCCCAATTGAAGGCCCGGGGGTTCTTCGCCGACGTGGACCACCCCTCGGCGGGGCGTTTCAGGGCCCCTACCGCTCCCTATCGCATGACAAAGACCCCGCCCGAGGCGGGCCAATCGGCGCCTCAGCTGGGGCAACACAACGCCGACGTTTTTTGCGGAATGCTGGGCCTTTCACCATCGGAGCTTGCCGACCTACGGCGGGCTAACGCCGTGTAGCTCCCCGAACTGGCGCAGCCCCGTTTTATGTCAATGTTCCGCCACCACGGAGAGCAAACCGATGGCTTTCTTAAGGAGCCGTAACCAAATCGCGGTGGTCGAGCTGTTCGGCACCATCGGGAGAGCAGTCCGGCCTGAGCTGGTGCTTCCGCTGCTGGCGCGGGTGCGGGAAGGCCGCCGTTTCCGGGCGCTTTTGCTGGACATTAATTCGCCGGGCGGGTCAGCGGCCGCCTCCGAGGAGCTCTTCCTTGGAGTGCAGAAGGTTTCCGCGTCCAAGCCGGTCGTCGCTTATGTGCGGGGAATGGGGACCTCCGGGGCACTGTACATCAGCTCCGCTGCCCACAAGATCGTAGCGGTGCGCAACGCTCTCGTGGGCTCGATCGGAGTCATTTTCGCCCGGCCCATTGCCGAGCAGCTCCTCGAAAAAGCCGGGGTCTCGTTCTCGGTCCAGAAGACCGGGCCTCACAAGGACATGTTCGGACCCTGGCGCCAACCAACGCCCGACGAGGTTGGGAAACTCGAAGGTCTCGCCGGCGAGGTCTTCGAACGGTTCCTAGAGGTTGTTGCCCAGGGGCGGCACATGTCTATCGACGCGGTCCGCGAGCTGGCGACGGGCGAGGCCTTCACATCTCAAAGGGCGAAACAGACCGGACTCGTTGACGAGCTCGGCGATTTCGAGAACGCCCTCGAAATGGCCGGATCTCTCGCCTCTGTGAAACCACGGCCAGCGTACCTGCGTCCCAGGCGCCGCTGGTTCCCCATGCTCCGCGGCGGCGCCGGCCAGGAGGTAGCCGATGCCCTGATGGAAGAGCTCGAGACGGCCTTCACAGGACGACTGTGGGTCTAGGGAGTTTATTCCTCGGCGAAGGCTTTGATGACCTTCCCACCCCACTCGTCCCCCCCAACAGCCCTCCGGTGGCGTAGGGTGATGGCCCAGCGGTCGCCTCTTCGCTCAAACTCGAAATGGTTGTACCCGCAGGTCCATGGGATATACCCATCGCCCTCGCGTATGAACACGATAGAGTAGGCCTCCGCCCACGCGGTGTCCCCGTTGACACGGATGAAGTGGTTGACGACCGTGTGCAGCGACCGGTTCTCGATTGTCTTATGACCCTTGGGGTTGGTGATAATGTCATAGAGAAGGCCGTCACTCCCCACGGCCTTATGGTCTGGCCCCAGGTCGTAGACCCCCTTCTCGGTCCAGACGCCCACCCAATCCTTGGAAAGACCGAGATCAGCGGTGTACCCGTAGCGGGCGAGGGTCTCCCGGATCTTCTCCTTGTCCTCCAGCTCTTGGACGCGCCGTTCCAGCGCCGCCAGTTTGGTCGTTTCATCGATAGCCAACGTCATCATCTCCTCCTTGCGACAACGGTCCACGGCGATGTCGCCATGACTCTACCGCAACTGAGGCCCGATGACCACCGTACGGGTTCGACGGCGCCCGCAAGACCGGATGCAAGAGCCTGAATGGAACGATTGGGCGGGACAGAGGGCAGCGTCTCTTTTCTTGTGCCTCCGTCGCACCCTTCGGTACAATGCCGCAAGAGCGCCATGACTTCTGTAAGCGCAGACTCGCGACCCCCATTGGCAGGCACTCGCGTCCTCGATCTCACCTGGGCGATGGCAGGGCCATATTGCACCCTATTGCTGGGCTTGTTGGGGGCCGACGTCATCAAGGTCGAGACCGCCAGCTCGCTGGACGGCATGCGCCGAGGAATATACGTCGTTTCGGAGGGAGTCGATGCGTCGCCGACCTTCAACAGCCTCAACCTGAACAAACAGGGCCTCCGATTGAATCTCAAGCACCCCGACGGCCTGGCGGCGTTCAAGGAGTTGGCCTCTGTCAGCGATGCCCTGGTGGAGAACTTCAGGCCCGGCGTCCTGGACCGCATGGGCATCGGCTATGACACCCTGTTCGACTACAACCCGACCATCGTCGTCGCCTCCAGCTCCGCCTTCGGCGCCCAGGGGCCTGAAAGCCGTGGCGCGGGCTACGCGAGTATCTTCAACGCCATGAGCAGCTTGGGGCATCTGACGGGCTACATCGACGGCCCCCCCACCGAGCTTCGCGACTCGATAGACCTCCGGGTCGGGACGGCGCTGGCCTTTGCAGTCCTGACGGCGCTCCACCACCGGCAGCGCACCGGCGAAGGCCAGTTCATCGACAACTCGTCTATGGAAGCCGTCACGTCGCTCGTAGGACACACTGTCGTGGGGCATGAGCTGAGCGGGGAAGCGGCCCAACGTCAGGGTAACGCCGACGACCTGATGGCCCCCCACGGTGTATACCTGTGTGCCGGTGATGACGAGTGGGTCAGCATAGCGGTGGCATCGGACGATGAATACCGGGCCCTATGCCGGACCATTGGCCGGCCTGAGCTCGCGACCGATCCGAGGCTGGCGGACGGGTTCTTGCGCAAGCGCAACTCCGCCCTGATCGACGCCGCGATTTGCGCATGGACCGCCCAGCTGGGACCCACCGAGGTCGTGGAGGAGCTCCAAGCCGCCGGGGTCGCCGCGGGACCCGTCCTCAGCAATCAGGCAGTCGTGTCGGACCCCCACACTATCGCCCGGGAGACCTGGCGGGAGGTCGACCATCCAGCTCTTGGAAAGCGACGCGTCCAGCGCCTGCCGTGGAAGACATCGGCAGCATGGCAGGAGGTCCGGGGTCCCGCGCCGTTGCTGGGCCAGCACAACGACGACATCCTGGGCGGTCTCCTGGGCATCCCTCATCGCAGCCTCCGGAGCATGGCGGAAGACGGGGTCTTCAATTAGCACCGGCGGGCCGGCCCAATCCGAGTCCCCCATGCCAGCTCCTGGTGTGACCGCGGGACCAATGACAGGCACCACCGTGGTCGAGTACGGCCGGCAGGTCTCAGGCCCCTTCTGCGCCCGCTCCTTGGCCGATTTGGGTGCGGAGGTGATCAAGGTCGAGCCTATCAGGGGCGATCCTTCCCGCTTCCACGGCCCCTTCCCCAAGGACGTTCCGCACCGCGAGAAGAGCGCCCTTTATCTGTTTCTGAACGCCAACAAGCGAAGCGTCACCCTCGACGTCGAGCATCCAGATGGGGTCCGCCTGCTCAAGCGGCTTATTGGTGAAGCGGACATCTTTGTGGAGAACTTCCCTGCCGGGGTGATCGACGAACTCGGCCTGGATTACGGTTCGCTCAGCCGCCGGCACGAGCGCTTGATCGTTACGTCCGTTAGCCCCTTTGGCAGGACCGGCCCCTACCGCGACTACAAGGCAACCGACATCAATATCAGTGCCGCCGGCGGTATGAGCTACGGTACCGGATTCCCGGACAGAGAGCCCTTGGCCACGCCGCTGCAGCAGACCAGCTACCTGGCCGGATACGCCGCCGCCCTGGCGACTGCCATGGCCCTGCTGTCCAGGGACTTCACTGGCCGAGGCCAGCTCGTCGACGTCTCAGAAGCCCAGGTGCCTGCGGTGCTCCTCAACGGGTATCACCTACCAACGTTCATCTACAAGGGCATACCGGGGAGACGCTGGGGCAACAGAATGAGCCTGGGCCTGTTCCCGAACTGCGTTCTGCCCGCGAAGGACGGTCATATTTGCATAGACACACCCCAGCTTGCCCAATACCAGCGGCTGCTCGGATTGCTGGGCGAACAGCCGTGGGCAGAGGAGCCCCGGTATCGGAACCGCAGGGCCATGACGGAGGAATACCCCGAAGAAAGCGAAGCCCTCATCGCCCCCTGGTTCGAAGAGCGGACCAAGGATGAGATATTCCGGCTCAGCCGCGAAAACCGCATCCCTTGTGTGCCAGTGCGGACCATTGGCGAAGCGGTCAACGAACCCCATTTGAACCAACGCGGCTACTGGCAGACCGTCGATACGCCAGGGGCAGGTCCGCTTACCTACCCAGGGGCTCCCTACAGGTTTTCCGCCTCGCCCTGGACCCTCAGGCGTCCGCCGCCGCGCCTCGGCCAGCACAACTTCGAGGTTCTGGCCGGACTCCTCGGCCTTTCGAGACGGGACCTGGCTGGTCTCGAGGGCGATGGGGTCATCTAGCTTGTCCTCGATCCAGGAAACCGCCTCCCCGCTGCCCCTCGCCTCGTTCAGGGTCCTGGACTTCGGTACCGCCTGGGCCGCTCCAATGGCGGGCCAGCTTCTGGCGGACATGGGCGCAGAGGTTATCAAGATCGAAAGCCACGCCAAGATGGATGGGATCAGGTTGGGACGCCCGATTGTGGGAGACGACGTCGCCGGCGGCGATAGAGGGAAGTGGCCCGAGCTCCAGCCCGTGTTCCATGGCCTGAACCGCAACAAGCTCAGCGTCACCGTGGACCTCAAGAAGGAGGCTGGGGTCGCCCTGGTCAAGGACCTGGCAGGGCGAAGCGATGTCGTCATCAATAACTATTCGCCGGGGGTCATGGACCGCCTTGGCCTCGGATACGAAGCCCTTCGCCGATGCCGCCCCGACATCATCTTCGTGGCGATGCCTGCTGCCGGCAACTCGGGACCGCTGAAGGATGTTCTGGCCTACGCTCCCATCGTCCTGAGTCTTTCAGGCCTGATGGCACAAGTGGGCTACGACGACGGCGCCCTGGTAGGAGAGCTCCAGTCCGCATGGAGCGACGCAACCGCCGCCCTCCACGCGGCGATGGCAGCCGCCGCTGCGCTTCGGCACCGGAACAACACCGGCCGGGGCCAATACGTCGAAGTGGCCCAGTGGGATGCGACCACATCATGGCTGGGCGAGGCAGTGATCGATTGGACATTCAACGGGCGCGAGGCCGGCCCTCAGGGTAACGCGCACCCTCGGATGGCCCCGCACAACACCTATCAATGCCTTGGCGAGGACCAATGGGTCAGCATCGCAGTCGAGACCGACGATCAATGGGAAGCCCTGTGCAAGGTGGCAGAGGAGGACCTGGGAGAGACTGCCAGGACGTGGACCCGTAATCTGTACTACGGTGTCGTCGACCGTCGGATTACGGCCCGCAAGGCGCTGGACTCAGCCATTCAAGACTGGACCTCGCAGCGGACCGCGCAGCAAATGACCGCTCTCCTCCAAGGGATAGGCGTCCCCGTCTTCCCCGTCATGAACATTGGCGACCAGTTTGTGGACCCTCACTTCCGAGCACGGGATGCTTGGGTGGAGAGCGAGCACCCCATGGTCGGCGTCGAGTGGCTCTACGGCCAGCCTTGGCGCCTCTCGGAGACCCAGGGTTCCGTCAGGCGCCACGCGCCACTCTTGGGAGAGCACAACTCCGTCATTTTCGGGGAGCTCCTCGGCGTTCCGGAAGCCACCCTGAGACATCTGGTCGACGATCAGGTCTTGTACTGACGTAGAGACCGGGAGGGGTCTCAGACGCGGTCATCCCCCCGGTCGCAGGGCTTAGCGCGACCGGCGTGTACGCCACAGCGCTCAGCCGACAGAAGCAGCGCGAACGGGCCTCCGAAAGATCGAATTCGTTCCACCTCTCTCCCGTCAATGCTAATATGTGTCCTGCCCTGAAGGGCGTCCGGGAGGTGCGGCTTGACCCAAGTCCCCGAGGGCCAGATCACCGACGAAGCTCTGGAGCGTTTGCGGAGCCGCCTCGGCACGTACAACCGTCCCAGCTTCTACGGCGTCGGCCAGTTCAACGAATACGCGACCGTCGATACGATCCGCCATTTCGTCCAGGGGATAGGCGACGAGAACCCTTTGTGGCTCGACCACGAGTATGCCCGTAGCACCCGCTACGGCGAGATCATCGCCCCTCCGAACTTCCTCTACAGCGTCTACTGGTGCTCGGGGCGGACCGGGGGCCTGCCCGGGGTCCACGGCTTTCACGCCGGCAACGACTGGGTGTGGTACCGGCCTATCAGGCTCGGCGACCGGATCACGGTCCAGGAGCAATTCACGGGCCTCGACGAAAAGAAGGGTGAGTTCGCCGGCAGGATCTTCGTTCAGTCGAGCCTGGCGACCTACCGTGACCAGCGGGGCGAGCTTCTCGCTGAATGCAAAGGGTGGATGATCAGGGCGGAGCGGCGTGCTGCCCGCGAGCGAGGAAAATACCAGCGAGAGACATATCGGTACTCCTCGGAGGAGCTGGCAGCTATCGAAGATGCGGTCCTGAACGAGGAGATCAGGGGCTCCAATCCCAGGTTCTGGGAGGACGTCCAGGTCGGCGACGAATGCTCCCCCATCGTCAAGGGCCCCATGAGCACCGGCGATATCGCCGCATTCGTCGCGGGAGCCATCGGGGGTCTGGCCCATGGCGCTTCCCTGAAAGAATTCCGCAAGCACCCTGCCTGGGGTTTCAGAGGAAAAAGCGGCGCGCTGGAGGCGATCATCCGCGTCCATGACGCGGAAGAGACCGCGGCGGCCGCCGGCCTACCCCTGGCTTACGACTACGGGTGCCAGCGCATGTCGTGGCTTTGCCAAATACCCACCAACTGGATGGGAGACGACGGTTCCCTGAGACGGTTGCATGGCAGGCTGCACCGGTTCAACTACGTCGGGGACACAACCTGGCTGAAGGGCAAGGTCTCGGCCAAGCGGGAAGAGAACGGCGAGTACCTGGCCGACCTCGACATCTGGGCCGAAAACCAGATGCAGGAGACAACCGCCAGCGGCAACGCCACGGTTGCCCTGCCTTCCAGGACCGGCTCCCCATGGTTGAGAACGCTCCGGTGACCGCAGGCCTTTCCAACACGCCGGGACCGATCGGCTGAGGGGCCACCCCACCCCACGAGACGAGGAGCATCGGATGCCATTGCTGGAAGGAAAGGCAGCTGTCATCACGGGATCTGGGAGAGGGCTCGGCAGGGCGTATGCGCTTGCAATGGCCCGCGAAGGCTCGAACATTGTGGTCAACGACATCGACGCTGATGTCGCCGAGGAGACCGCCGCGGACATCGTTGCCGAGGGTGGGACCGCCACCATCAGCACCGAGAATATCGCCGACTATCACGGGGCCAGCCGCCTCATTGATCAGTGTGTCCAGGCCTATGGCCAAATTGACGTACTCGTGAACAACGCAGGCGTTGGCTACGTCAAGCAGATCTTCGAGTCTTCCGAGGAGGACTTCAATCACATTCTGGGCATCAACCTGAAGGGCACCTTCAACTGCGCCCGTCATGCCATCGATAGGATGGTGGAGGCGAAACGGGGGAGCATCATCAACATCTCCTCCGGAGCCCAGGCCGGCGTCAAGGGGAGAAGTTTCTACTCGGCTTCCAAGGGTGGGGTTTCCTCATTCACTTATAGCTGGGCTATCGAGTTGGCCCCTTTGGGGGTCCGGGTAAACGCCGTGGCCCCCTACGCCCGTACCCGCCGCGTCGTCGGCACGTTCACCCAGAACGAGGGCAATCTAGACGCTATACCCAGCCCGGAGACCTGCGCCCCCATCGTGGTCTTCCTCGCGAGTGATGATTCCTATTATGTGACAGGGCAGGTCGTCCGCCTCAGCGGGGACACCCTTGGGCTCATGTCCCATCCACGGGCCGCGCATTCCATTGTCAGGCCCGATGGCTGGACCGCCGGACTGGTCAAGGACGCGTTCGAAGAGCAGCTCAAGCACCATCTCGAGCCCGTGGGGGGCCAAGCGAAGACCTACACCTATCTGCACGGGGTCGGCGGACCCTGACGGACTGATGGGCTTTCTCGATCAAAAGCGCGCCGTAGTGACCGGAGCAGGCAAGGGCCTGGGTGAAGCCTACGCCCGGGCCATGGCCCGGGAAGGCGCCCGCGTCATTGTCAACGACATCGACGCTGAGGCGGCCGAGCAGGTGGCGGCCGACATCAACGCCGAGGGTGGGGCCGCGCTTGCCAACACCTTGGACATATCGGACTTCGCCAGCTCCGGCGGCGTGATCGGACAATGCGTTGGGGAATTCGGCGGCATCGACGTTCTGGTGAACAACGCCGGGATCGGGTTCGTGAAGCAGGTGTTCGAGTCGACGGAAGAGGACTACGACCGCATTATGGATGTCCACCTGCGCGGCACCTTCAACTGCTCCCGCCATGCCGTAGACCACATGATCGCGGCCAAGCAAGGCTGCATTGTCAACGTGACCTCGGGAGCCCAGTCCGGGGTCAAGGGCCGCCCATTTTATGCCGCGGCAAAGGGGGCCATCGCCTCCTTTACCTATACCTGGGCGGTCGAGCTTGCGCCCTTTGGGGTCCGTGTCAATGCGATCTCCCCTCGGGCCCGCACCCCAAGGACCCGCCTGGCCTTTACGAGCAACGAGCACACGGCCCACCTCTTGCCGACCCCCGACGACAACGCACCTGTAGTCGTGTTCCTCGCAAGCGACGACGCCCAATACGTCACGGGTCAGGTCGTACACGTAGCGGCGGGGGTTACTCTGAGCATCGATCTGCATCCCGCCCCGGTCTTTTCGATTGTCAGGCCCGAAGGATGGGACCCGGCAAAGGTCGGCGACGCTTTCGAGCGGCACCTGAGGCCGAAGCTGTACCCGGTCGGCGCCGAGTCGCCGCAGTACCTGTACTACGATGGAGTCGGCGAGCATCTGGATGTGGGGCCAACCGGGATGGGACGATAGCCCAAGTTAGCTTTCGCAGGCCGCGGTCCGAATCGACTTCGCGATACCGATCATCGGCCCCGCGGCTGCAGCATCCCTTCTCAATCCGGCATCCTCAGGCCCTCCGCCACTGGGGGAGGCTGATCTCCTCGGAGACATCCTCCCAGGCGACCTCCACCCGGAGCCCGATCCGCGCGTCCTCCGGAGGAAGTCCCATAAGCCGCCCCACCATATAGACCTCTCCCTCATCGAGCTTGACCACCGCCACCGGCATCGGGACCTTGTCGGCGAAGTAGGGCAAGACGGGCGGGTATACGACGGTATAGCTGTGGACGGTGCCTTTTTCGCTCATGCGCTCCCATGCGAACGCCCTGGAGTTACAGACGGGGCACGTGGGCCGGGGATAATAGCGGTGCTCACCGCAATCTCCGCAACGCTGAATGCGCAGCTCGTGCTGCCTGCAGTAATCCCAGAACTCGTGGTTGTCCCATGTCGGCTGCGGCAGGGGCAGGCCATCATAGGGCTCGAAACGGGCCACCTTGCTCGATGCGTCTTGGGCCATAGTCATCCTTTCCTGAGGATCATCGCCGATGATGGGCCGCTGACCGATCCGGCGACGGTCACCGCCTCCGCGCCAACCACCTGCGCCGTGGACGTTCCGCGGACCTGCCTTACGGCCTCGAGGATGTTGTTGAAACCATGGACGAAAGCCTCCGAGAGCTGGCCGCCATGGGTGTTTACTGGCAGCCGCCCACTGGGCCACTCCAGGCCGCCGTCCCGAGCAAACGCGCTTCCCTCGCCCCTGCCGCAAAACCCCAGGTCCTCGAGCGCCAACAGTACCATTGGGGTGAAATGGTCGAAGAGCATCGCGGCGTCGATGTCTGGCCACTTGAATTCAGACTGCTCGAAGAGCCTGCGCCCAACTCCCGTGGCCAGACCATCGCGGTCTGAGCGCCACCACTCCGTCAAGTTGTAGTGGGCGGGGGACACGCTCTGCGCGAAGGCATGCAACAGCGCGGGCGTGTGAGGCATGTTGCGGGCATCATCCACCCCGGATATCACCACGGCGGCGGCGCCGTCGGTCTCCAGGCAGCAGTCCAAGAGCCTCAAGGGATCGGCGACCATGCGCGACCGATGGTGGTCCTCACTCGTAATCGGCTCCCTCAATACCGCATTGGGGTTACGGGCCGCGTGCTTCCGGGCTGCTACGGCCACATCGGCGAAGCCTGTTTCAGCCGCGCCGAAATTGTGGATGTACCGTTGGGCGATGATGGCAACGGCCTGGACCGGACTCATCACGCCGAAAGGGACCTGGTACTGGCTCGTATCGACGATCCGTTCACCGGCCCTCTCCCACGGGCGGCCACCGGCCCGGTACCCTTCGCCCCGAGCCGAACCCTTCCCACGCGCGCCAGCCCGGTATGCCACGAGGTGCCGGCACTGTCCTGCAGCCACTCCCATGGCCCCATTGGCGACCACAGCGGGGTATCCGCCCCCGCCGTGAGGGACCGACACGTAGTAGCGGGCGTTTCCCACGGGCATGGCCTGGCGAATGTAGTTGTTCGTCCCCTCGCTTTGAGTTGAAAACGTAGCCAGGCCATCGATGTCTGCGGGCTCGAGCCCGGCGTCAGCTACGGCCCCGGTTATCGCTTCAGTCGCAAGGTCTGTCTCAGACCGCCTTAGACCGCGACCATACTCTGTATGACCGATGCCGGTGATCGCGGTCTTGTCTTGCCACCAGATGGGCACGCCCGCGTCTCCCTTCCAGGTGCGCGCTCCTACGCATTCTTTGGGCCGCGTCTGACCCGGCTGGAGTGTCAGTCTCGTCGGATGATAACGGCCCCGGTCGGGTCGCTGCTGGCTGCGGATACGACCACGGCCTTCGCGCCAGGGACCTGCGTCGTGGATGTCCCCCGGACCTGGCGGACCGCTTCCGGCACGGCGTTGAAGCCGTGGACCCAACCCTCCGACAGCGACCCGCCATGGGTATTTACCGGGAGCCTGCCATCAGGCCCCTCCAAGTTTCCGCCCTCTGAAAACGCGCCCGCCTCGCCTCGACCGCAAAAACCCAGATCCTCTAGCGCTAGAAGGGTCATCGAGGTGAAATGGTCGTACAGCATGACAGCGTCGATGTCCTCTGGCCCCACATCGGCGTTCTGCCAGAGACGCTGCCCCAGCAGAAGAGCCATATCGTCCCTCCGCCATCTCCACCACTCGGTGAGGTTGTAGTGGGCCGGCTGCGTGTGCTGCGCCGCGGCGTGGACGATGGCGGGAGGCTGCCGCATATTCCTGGCCTCCTCGGTCCGAGAGACGACGATGGCGACCGCGCCATCAGTCTCGATGCAGCAGTCCAGGAGTCTGAGCGGGTCCGCGATCATCCGCGACTGGTGATGGTCCTCATGAGTAATGGGGCCTCGAGGGCCCATCACCGAACCCGGGTTACGGATGGCATGATTGCGGAGAGCTATGGCGACGTTGGCCAGGTGGTCCTCGGTAACCCCATATTCGTGCATGTAGCGTTGGGAGATGAGGGCCATCTCCTGAACGGGACTCATGATCCCGAAGGGTGTGTGGAACTGACGCGCGTCAGGGAGCCGCGCGCCTTGCTTCTCCCATGGACGCCCTCCCTGGTCCATGCCTGCCGCAAGCGCTGACCTCCGTCCTCTGGCCCTGGACCGGAACGCCACCGCATGGTTGCAGAGTCCCGCTGCTACTCCCAAGGCTGCCGACATGACCACGCCCGAATACGAGGCGCCCCCGTGAGGCTGATCGGCGTAATAGGTGATCTCCCCGATGCCCAGCGCTTGCTGAAGTGAATCCTCCAGCTCCTCTTGCATCGAGTACCGGACGACGCCGTCGATGTCTGAGGGCTTCAGGCCGGCGTCTGCGACGGCCCGCAACACGGCTTCGCAAGCCATGTCCAGGGTGCTGCGGCCGAGGCTGTGCCCAAGGTCTGTCTGCCCGATTCCTGAGATGGCGGCCTTGTCGTTGAGGAACGGCTTGGGCACGCTAGGTCAGCCTATGCACCGTTAGCCACGGCCTGCGAACGCCCAGGGACCGTCGTGGAGCACCGCCTTCGTCTCCTCCAGCTCTGCGATCTTCTCTTGGGAGTATCCGAGCTCCTGGAGGATCGGACGGGTATGTTCGCCGATGAGCGCAGGGGGGCCCATAGTCATCTCCATGTCGGAAAAATGGACCGTGGGGCCTTGGCGCCAGTAGTCGCCGCCAAAATGCGGGTGTGAGGTCATCGCGTGTAGACCATTCTCCTTGTTGGATGGGTCGCTGAAGAAGTAGCCGGCCCAGCTCGGCCCGTCGGCACGGACGCAAGCTACATCCCGGTCGAGGAGACCAGTCTCGCACTCGTCCGCCGTTCGGGACTTGAACTCCACCGTGAGGATATCGATGAGCTCCTCGTCGTGAGCGATTCGCCGCTCACCGGTCAAAAAGCGCTCATCCTCCAGGAGGTCCCGTCGGCCCAGGGCTTCGCACAGCGTCCTCCACTCCCCCTCGTTGGGGCAGCCCAAGAAGACCCAGCCATCGCTGGTCTCATAGAGGCGGTACAGAGCGTGGATGCCGTGCTGCCCGGAATCCGGCAGCCGCTCAGGCGGTTTCCCTTCATAGTCGTAGAACCGGTCCGACACGTCATATGCTCCGGAGGTGATCATCCTACTTTCGAGGTATTGCCCCTTTCCGGTACGGAGCTTCGCCTGAAGGCCCATCAACATTGCTGTGCCCACCGCAAGAGCTCCATCGGGGTCGCCCTGGAAGCTATCGAGGGGAGGATTGCCTTCTCCAGCCATCCTGACGCCGGAGCCGGTGATGGCGCTGAGGACGGGATGGAAGGCCGGCTGCCGCGCCCAAGGCCCACCAGACCCGTACGACCCCGCGTACAGGTACACGAGGTTGGGATTGACCTTTTGCACCGTTTCATAGTCGACGCCGATGCGCTCCCACGACCCTGGCCGAAAATTGTGCATCAGAGCATCCGCCTTGCGGACCAGGTCGTAGAACACTTCTCTCCCCTCCTGTGTCTTGAGGTCAATGGCGATGCTTTCCTTACCCTGGACTGTTTTCTGGCACCCTTCACCCAATCGGCGAAACAGGTCCCCCGTGGGTGGCTCGATCTTGATTATGCGTGCTCCCAGCTCCGCCAGAAGGGTGATACCGAAGGGAGCAGCGAAGAACGAAGCAAGCTCGAGCACCGTGATCCCTTCGAGAGGCTTTCGGCGCCCTTCGACGCCCTGGTTGGGAGCCTTTGCGGGCGTTTCCCACCCGCTGCCCTGACCATCCAGGCGGGCCATGATCGCTTGCGTGTGCTCGCCCAGGTCGGGCGCCGGACCCCCTACAATGGACGGAGTGTCCGTGAAGGCGACGAAATGGCCGATCTGCCGCATCTTGCCAACCCGTGGGTCATCCATCTCGATCCCAAAGCCGTTGTGCAAGATCTGAGGATGCGCCATAAACTCGTCCGAAGTCTCGTAGACCTCCCCGCCAATGTTCCCATCCTCCAGGAACATCTTCACCCACTCTTGCGAGGTCTTCTCGGCCATCTTCTGTTTCATCTTAGTGATAAAGTCGGCCTTCTCCTCCGGGCTTGGAAAGATGTACGGCGTCTGGGCATAGCGCGGGTCGTCGTAGATGTCGCCCAAGCCGAGCATCGTGACGAAGCCCTTGAACAGGTGGACGGTGGTCGAGGCCATCTGCATCCATCGGCCGTCCTTGCATTGGGCGATGATGTAGCCTGCGGGCATTTCATGAGGGTCATCCGAAGGGCGCACGACCGAGAAGTCCCTGGTCTTTTCCTCCTCCATGCCCGCCGGGACCATCCAGTTGCCCATCGTGTGAGCGGTCGCGGCTTGGATGAGGCTCGTCTGGACCCACTGCCCACGGCCTGTGTCTTCCCTGGCCAGCAGAGCCGAGAGAATCCCATGGCATGCCAAATGCGAAGCGCCGAAGCTCATGCGCGCAATCGCCTCGTAGAGCGGCCCGTCCCGGCGCCAGGGCTTCTTCCAGTGCAGCATGCGCCCGGTCTTAGCAGCCACTACCGCGTCATAGCCCTTGATCCGCGAGTGGGCCCCCTTTTGTCCGAACCCACTGATGGAGCAATAGACAAGCCTGCGGTTGAGCTCCGACAGCGGCTGATACCCGATCCCGAGGCGGTCCGCGGTCCCGGGACGGAATGCCTCGATGACAACGTCGGCGTCTCTGGCGAGGCCATGGGCCGTCTCCAAGCCCTCAGGGGTTTTTAGGTCCAGGACGATGCTGCTCTTGCCCCGGGCCCATTGAAGGAACGCGGGGTTGGCCCTATCGGGGTCGCCGTCTGGAGGCTCCACCTTGATAACCTCGGCCCCATTGTCCGAAAGGTACATGGAGGTGAGAGCACCAGCCATGCCGTGGCCAAAGTCGAGCACCCGTATCCCTTCACACGCTTGGGTCATCGCGGATTCCTTTCGGTACCATTGCCCCCAGCATCGCACAGGGGGCCACTTCAGAAAACAGGTCCCATGGCTCGGCGCCCCTATGTTACACAAAAACGGGGCCGCGTCTTGCGGCCCCGTTTTTATTGACCTGCGGCCTGTTGGACTAGCCCGGTGACCTCCCCGACCCAGCGGTCTCCGCCTCGGGCTCCTCGACTGGTTCGCTCAATGGCTCCTCCTTGCTGAACACGATCTCCTCGTCCTTCATGTCGACGACGATCGTGTCCCCCGTGTCGAACTCGCCCTGAAGTAGAGAGTCCGAAAGCGGGTCCTCCACGAGGTTCTGGATGACCCTGCGCAAGGGCCTGGCTCCGAAGACCGGGTCAAACCCCTTGACCCCGATGTGATGCCTGGCTTCGGCGGTAACTTTCATGCCAATGCCCTTCTCCAGCATGGCCTTCGACACCTCTTGCAGCATGAGGCTCACAATATGCTGAATGTGCTCCTCGCTCAGGGAATGGAAGACCACCTGTGAGTCGATCCGATTGAGGAACTCAGGCCGGAAGAAGCGCTTAACCTCTCCAGTGACCTTCTCCTTCATGACCTCGTAGGCCCTCTGCGCGCTCTTCGCGCCGTCGGTCTTCACCGAGAAGCCGATGCTGGTGTCACGTCTGATCAGCTCTGCACCGATGTTGCTGGTCATGACGATGATCGCGTTACGGAAGTCCACCTTGCGGCCCTTGGCGTCGGTCAGATGGCCATCATCGAAGATCTGCAACAGGATGTTGAAGACTTCGGGGTGTGCCTTTTCGATCTCGTCGAACAGGATGACGCTATAGGACTTCCTACGGACAGCTTCAGTGAGCTGGCCTCCATCGTCATAGCCCACGTACCCAGGCGGAGAGCCCACCAGGCGGGCAACGGTGTGCCGCTCCATGAATTCTGACATGTCCAACCGGATCATGGCCTCCTCGCTGCCGAAGTTGAACTCCGCAAGCGCTCGGACCATCTCGGTCTTGCCAACGCCAGTCGGGCCAAGGAACAGGAAGACACCGATGGGTCGCCGGGGGTCCTTTAGGCCCGCCCGTGCACGCCGGATCGCCTTGGCAGTGACCGATATCGCCTCGTCCTGCCCAATGATCCGCTTGTGGATGTGCTCTTCCATATGGAGCAGCCGCTCAGTCTCTTCGGTGGCGATGCGGGTTACTGGTATACCAGTCCACATTGCCACGACTTCGGCGATATGCTCCTCCGTGACTTCGGGCTTCTCCTTGTCCTGCTCTACCTGCCACTGGGCTTCGATCTCCTGGAGCTTCTCACCGAGGCGGAGCTCACGGTCCCGCAGCTCCGCGGCATATTCATATTGCTGCCCGCCGATGGCCTCTTCCTTCTCCCGTCGCACGGTATCGAGCACCCGCATCGCCTCCTTCACGGAAAGAGGGGTGCTCGAGGCCTTGATGCGGACCCGGGAAGATGCCTCGTCCATCAGGTCGATGGCCTTATCTGGAAGAAACCGGTCCGATATGTACCTGGACGCGAGCTGCGCCGCCGACTGTAGAGCTTCGTCGGTAATACTGAGCCTGTGATGCTCCTCGTACCGGGCTTTGATCCCACGGAGGATTTCGACAGTTTCTTCCGCGGAAGGCTCATCGACACTTACGGGCTGGAACCGCCGCTCGAGCGCTGCGTCGCGCTCGACGTATTTCCGATACTCGTCCAGTGTCGTGGCCCCGATCGTCTGCAACTCACCCCTGGACAGTGACGGCTTCAGGATATTTGCCGCGTCCACCGCCCCTTCGGCCGCTCCGGCTCCCACCATGGTATGCATCTCATCGATGAAGAGGACACAGTTGCCGGAGGTCTTGATCTCCTCGATGACCTTCTTCAGCCGCTCCTCGAACTCGCCCCTGTATTTGGTCCCTGCCACCAGGGCGCCCATGTCCAGCGTGACGAGGCGCTTGCCCTGAAGGCTATCGGGCACCTCGCCGCTCACGATCCGCTGGCCGAGACCCTCCACGATGGCGGTTTTCCCCACGCCGGGCTCGCCGATCAGGACCGGGTTGTTCTTCGTACGGCGGCTCAGGATCTGCACCACGCGCTCGATTTCCTTGCCTCGGCCAATAATGGGGTCGAGCTTTCCGGCGCGCGCGGCGGCGGTTAGATCGATCCCCAGCTGGTCGAGGACTGGTGTCCTGGTCGAGCCCCTGGAGGAGGACTGGCTCTGGGACATCGACTGGCTGAGGATTCGGTTGGTCTCGTTCCGCACCTTCTCCAGGGTGACGCCCAGGCTCTCCAGCACGCCCGCGGCAACACCTTCGCCCTCTCGCAGGAGGCCGATCAACAGATGTTCTGTCCCGATGTAGCTGTGGTTGAGCCGGCGGGCCTCGTCGACTGCCAGCTCGATAACCTTTTTTGCCCGGGGGGTCAGGCCGATCTCACCGGGCACAGCCTTTTCGCCC
Organism: Dehalococcoidia bacterium; assembly: GCA_965220155.1. GTDB lineage: Bacteria > Chloroflexota > Dehalococcoidia > SHYB01 > SHYB01. The sequence continues at coordinate 279,589 of OZ244810.1, forward strand.
CGGCCGATGATGAACTCAACCGCCGAACGGACCTTACTCAGCTCCACGCCGAGGTTGTACAGCACCCTAGCAGCGACCCCCTCCGTTTCACGTACGAGACCGAGGAGGATATGCTCCGTTCCGATGTAATTATGATTGAACCGTTGGGCTTCTTCTTGGGCCAGGGACAGGACCCGCCGGGCCCTCTCTGAGAATTTTTCAAATCTACTCGCCATGGCTTGCTCCTGCGCAACGGTTGTACCGGACGATGCCGGCCGCCTTCTGCGTCCCGGGCTGCTTAGCTTCCGTCTTCTTCAGAGTCAGGAATCTCTTCTATATGGCCGTTTGCCCCCTCCTCGGCCGCCCCATTTGCATTTGCACCATCCGCCTCGGACACAGCCCGTGCGAGGCGTGCCGCCATCTCTGGGTTCAGCACTCCCTGCTCGATCCTGTGGTCCCCTTCCGGCTGCGGGGCATAGGCCGGCTGCGGGCGTTCTACGTCCACCTCTTCGACCTGCTTCAGGCTAAGGCCGATACGCCGGCGGTCGGGGTCCATCTTCACGATCTTCACGTTCACTGGGTCACCCTCGCGTACCACCTCCTTGGGATGACCGATGACCCTGTCCGACAATTCGGAGATGTGGATGAGGCCTTCGATTACCCCATCGATGCGGGCGAAGGCGCCAAAGCTCGCCAGCTTGGTGATGGTAGCCGGCACCACTTGGCCAACCTGGTATCTCACTCCAATCTCTACCCACGGCTCCGGCTTGGTCCGCTTCAGGCTCAGCGCAATGCGCTTCGCTTCGCGGTCGACCTTGATAATCCAGACGTCAAGGACATCTCCGACTTGGACCACGTCCTCGGGGGAGCGGACCGACTCCCAGGAGAGCTCGGAGATGTGGATCAGCCCATCGGCGCCGCCGAGGTCCACAAAGACCCCGAAGTTGGTGATGCCACTGACCCGTCCCTCTCTGACCTCCCCTTCCATCAACTCGTCAAGCAGCTTCGCCTTTTGCACTTGACGCTGCTCCTGGACCGCAGCTCGTTCGGAGAGTATCGCGCGGTTCCGCTTGCGATTGACCTCGATGACTTTGAGCCGCAGGTTCGAGCCGACCAGGGCTACCAGCGCCTCATTCTCCTCGCTCCCTGGCGGGGTCCTGGGCACACTCGATAGCTGGGACAGGGGCACGAACGCCTGCAGGCCCTCGACGGACACGATGGCGCCGCCTTTGTTGTAACCAGTGACAGGGGCTTCCAGTACTCGTCCTTCTTCCGACCAGTCCTGCAGCTTGCGCCAGGATTGCTCCCCGCGCGCACGGTCGAGGGAAAGGATCGCCTGCCCTTCATCGGTCTCCGGACGCACGACCGCGACGAGAATATTGTCTCCAACGGCCAGGGTATCAATGTTTTCAGGAGCTAAGGACCGCATCTCCCGGCCCGGCACAACTCCCTCTGTCTTCTGCCCCACATTCACCAGGAGACCATCCCGGTCAACCTTCATGATGATGCCGTCGACTACCTCCCCCCGTTGCAGGGTCTGGTAGTTGCTCTCAGCCTCGTCCAGAAGCTGCGCCATATCGACCGATTCATCGGAGGAGGGGTGAATCACCATGGGGGAAGCCTTTAACGCCGGGTAACTGCCATTATAGGTTGGGCCTCCAGACCTGTAAAGGTTGGGAACAGGTCTAGAAATGCCAAAGCCCCACCGAACGGTGGGGCTTTCATGCTCCCTGGCAGTGGCATATTTTCCGCGGAGGGTCCCCCCTCGAGTATCGTCTGCGCTGGCGCCTTTCACTTCCGTGTTCGGGATGGGAACGGGTGGAGCGACGCCGCTCTAACCACCAAGGAACATCTCACTATACCATCGGCAGCCGCACCAGCCAAGAGCCCGTGCACCAAGCCTTCTTATTTCCTGAGCGAGTTATCAACCACTCCCGAACAAGAAAAGGGCGCAGTAATGAACCCGCGGGAAGTCCGGGATCGGGTGCCGGACCCGAGGAAGCGCCAGGGACGACGGCACTCCTTGGGATCGGCTCTTGCGCTGGCGGCCGGGGCAATATCGTGCAGGATGTGAAGCCAGTACGCCGCCATCAGCCAGTGGGGAAGAGGCCACGGGGCGGCGATGGCGGAAGGCTTGGGGTTCGCCCGGGAGCAGACGCCGGGGGTTGCCGCAGTGCACGGGTGTTTCGAGACATGGGCCGGCAGGCGTTTATAGTGCACCCGCTTGCCGCCTCTGGACCCTATCTGCGGCACCGGATGCCACGGTGATAGGATTGGCCGTCGTGCGCGATCTCTAATCAGATGCGTGCCGAGAGCGGGTGCCTTATCTCTTCACACACTGACCTCTGCTACCTCTCGATATCGGAGCTGTCTCGCCTCATTCGAGGACGGAAGGTCTCGCCCGTAGAAGTCACCAGCGCGGTCCTCGACCGCATCTCCAAGACTCAGCCCATCACCAACGCGTTTATTCGCGTTTGCGCCGATGAGGCGCTCCGAGAGGCCAAAGCCTCCGAGGCAGCGTTAGCGGCTGGCCAGAGGAAGCCCTTGCTCGGGGTCCCAGTCGCGGTCAAGGACGTGGTCGACATGGAAGGCCACCCAACCACCTGCGCGTCGGCCGCCCTCGAACACAACGTCGCCAACGCCGACTCCACCGTCGTGGCAAGGCTGAGGGCCGCCGGGGCGATCATCGTCGGCAAGACTAATCTGACTGAGTTCGCGGAGCGGTTTGTAAGCCCGCCATACGGCGTCGTCCGAAACCCGTGGGCTCTCGATCGATGCGCGGGGCTATCCAGCAGCGGTTCCGCGGCGGCGGTCGTCAGCGGCGCTTCCTTCGGAGCCATCGGCAATGACACAGGGGGTTCAATAAGAGTTCCAGCGTCCTATTGCGGATGCGTCGGCATCAAGCCGACCTACGGACGAGTCGGCCGAGCCGGGGCGTTTCCGAGCTTTTCGAGCATGGACTGCGTAGGCCCGCTTGCGCGGATGGTGAAGGACTGCGCGATCATGCTCAAGATTATTGCGGGGCCCGACGCGCTCGATCAGACAGCGGACCACCCAGCCGTCCCGGATTACCCGCGAGGTCTCCCCATAGACCTGAAAGGGGTGCGCGCCGGAGTATGCCGCCGTCTGTTCTTCGAAGGCATCGACCCCGAGGTTGAGCGCTGCATCGAGGATGCACTCGACACGCTGAAGGCCCTCGGCGCCCTGGTAGTCGAGACCGACGTGCCGAGCGTCGGCCTGACATCCGAGGCAAGGGCACCGCTCCAAGAGGCCGAGACCGCCGAGGCCCATGCAGCCCTTATTGGACCGTTGGGTTATCTCTACGGCGAAGAGCTGGCCCAGCGGGTCCGCCTGGCGGGTTCGACGACGGCTGTTGCCTACCTCCGGGCCCAACGGCTGAGGGCCCAGATGTCTCGGGACCTAACCGAGACCTTCGAATCCGTCCACGTTTTGGTCTCTCCAACGACATCGCGGGCCGCTTACACCTCCGGCCCGGGAATGCCCGGATACAAGGAGCCGCTCGTCGACGGCGAGCTGCCCGCCGGGCGGGCGTCGCCTGCAAGCCCCTTCAGCCTCACGGGCTTCCCTGCTATCAGCGTTCCGTGCGGTTTCACGAGGGAGGGCCTCCCCGTGGGCATGCAGATCGCAGGGCCCATGTTCGGGGAACGGACGCTCTTCCGAGTCGCTCATGCCTACGAGTCGTCCGCCAACTGGCATACTCGCCGCCCGGATTTGTAGCCCTCTCGCCTACATCTTCGGGCCTGGTCCAGCCCGCCCAAAGGACCCGAGGAACGTTGCGCGCTACGACGCTCAAGACGGCGCCCATCGGGAGCTCGGAGCGACGACGAGGGCCCAGACCTTGCCCAGCGAGATGGCGCTTGCGACGCGGGAAGGGGGGTGCCGTCGCCAAGGCCGTCGACACTGGACCTCAGACCGTCGTCTCGCGAGGCGGTTATGTCAAACCGAGGACGCAACCAGGGAGGACATCGGTCGTCTCGTTGTCCTCGACGAGGACCTGCCCGTTGACGATCACCGCCTGCACTCCAACGGCCCGCTGAATAATACGGTCGACGCCCCCAGGCAGGTCGCCGACGACCTCGCGGGGCTTCGCGCCATAAAGCAGCGGGTCGAATACCACGAGGTCGGCAGCCATCCCCTCTTTCAGCGTGCCGCGGTCTTTCACGCCCAGGACCTCCGCCGACATCGAAGTCAGCCGCCGAACACCCTCCTCGAGCGTCATGAAGCCTTCGTCCCGGACACACTGGCCCAAGAGAATCGAGGTGTAGTCGACTCCGCTTTCCGCGTCGAGGTGCGCCCCGGCATCTGAGGCTCCCGGCAAGGCGTGAGGCGACTGGACGATCTGCTCTACTGCCTTCGGGTCCCCATTAGCTACGCCGTTGAATATGAACTGTGTCTGTAGGTCTTCCTCCAGGGCGAGGTCCAGCATGGCTTCGACCCAATTTTGGCCCTGGCTGGCAGCGTAGTTCTTGACGAGCGTGCCCTCTAGCCCTTTGTGCTCGCCGGAGGTGGTCCTTTTGATCTCGAGCCCCTCCAGCCGGCGCCTAAACCGTGCGTCCCCGTCAGTGGTCTCGGCGAGCATGCGGCCACGCACGTCTGAAGAGGCCAGCATCTCCTTGCGCTCTTCGGTGGGCCTGGCCAGGACGTCCTTCCACGTCGGGTACGCGTCGAACATACTTGTCCGGGCCAAGTTGAACTCCCGATCGAGACGCCTGCAGCTCGCCACGGTGTACACTGGGTCCCCTTGGGACTGTGCTTCCGCCATCAAGCGGATACTATGCCGCCAGGCATCAGGCCTATCCCACTGGTGCATGAGCTGGGTCCACACAGCAGGCCTGCCGGCCGCCCTCGCTATCGAGACGAGGATCTCCAGGTCGTCCTCTTCGATTAGGATGTTCTGGGCCGGGTCCATGGTGACCATGCCCCGCCCAAACTCCGAGAGGACCCCAGCCAGATCAACCAGTTCTTCGACGGAGGCCTGCCGGCTGGGGACCGGCACCCAGATATTCCCCATCCTGGACCGAGACGACGAAAGGCCCATGGCGCCTGCGGCGAACGCTTCTCGCAGAAGGTCTTTCATCTGGGCCACTTCTTCGGATGTCGCCTCCCGTTCCAGCGACTCGGTGCCCATGACGTAGTACCGCAGCGCCGAATGCCCTACCTGCGGCGCCATGTTGACCCCGAGTCTGCCCCGAAACCTCCTCAGATAATCGCCAAAGGTGCTCCAGTCCCAATCAAGCGCTCCGGTCAAAACGCCGGAGGGAATGCCCTCGACGTAAGCCATGAACTGGGCCATATAGTCGTGGTCAGCCGCCTGCACGGGGGCGATGCTATAGCCACAGTTCCCGGTGACCACCGTGGTCACGCCATGCCAGCACGAGGAGGTGGCGGAGGGGTCCCACATGAGCTGAGCGTCATAGTGGGTGTGTAAATCGAAGAAACCGGGCGCCACCGTCAGCCCATCCACGTCGACGACCCTGCGGGCTGTGCCAGAGACCTCTCCCATGCCCGCGATCTTCCCGTCCTGCACCGCCAGGTTGCCGGGATACGCCGGCGCCCCGGTGCCATCAATGATTCGCCCGTTCTTGACCAGAAGATCGTATGCCATCATCCTTCCTCGCTATTCCCTGTCCCGCACAGCACTAACCAGGCCCGGCTATTGTACGACCCCAGCACGACGCCGGCACCGAAACTCTCGCTGCCCACTCGAAGCTGACCCTTCGCGGAGTCAGCCCAGGGACCCGACAGGACGCCCGGGCTCGGACCGGAGGACGGGCCGCCTGGCAATCCAGACCAGAATCCCCGAGAACGTTGACAGACCCGCAAAACAGAGGAACGCGATCTGGTAGCTCCCGGTCGAGTCATAGGTGAACCCGGCGAAGGTGGGACCGACAATGGCTCCGGCCGTCTGGAAGGTGGTGCTGAACCCGTTGATCTTGGCATAGTTGGCCCGGCCGAAATAGTCCCCGCGGATGGCCTGTTGGGTCGGGCTGCTGCCGCCCCAGCCCAGAGAGTACAGGCCGACGAAAAGGGCAAGTGCCCAGAGCCCGTCGCCGAGAACGAACACTATAATCGCAATGCCCACCAAACAGGCGGCGACCCCGCCGACCTTTCGCTTTTCCATCCGGTCCTGCAACGCGCCGAACCCAATGCGCCCGGGAATAGTCAGCGCGCCCATGATGCCGAGCACGAGCGCTCCTGTGATAGCCGAGAAGTCCTTCTCCACCATGGCTGGTATGAAGTGAAGCAAGAGCCCGGCGGACGCGAGGTTTCGCAAGCCGAAACCGAGGGCCAGCAACCAGAACGCCCGTGTCTTGAAGGCATCCATCACGGAGAAATTGGTCTCCTCCGCCTGCCGGGGTTCACCCTGCCCAGCCGCCGGCGGTGGAATCCCGTCCGGCAGCATGCCGTACTGCTCCGGCCGGTGCCGCATCAGAGAGGCCATCGGGTAGCCAACCACCCAGCAGATGACCCCGATGATCAGCGCTGCATCCCTCCAACCGAGAGAATTGATCAAGAACTGGGACAGGATTACGAGCAGCGCTCCGACTCCTACGCCAGAGGTGGCGATGCCGAAAGCGATGCCACGTTTTCTGATGAACCAGTTATTCACCGCCGCGAAGGTAGGAGTTATCATCCCCATCCCTGTACCAAGACCGATGAAGGGGATGAAATACAGGTAGAACTGGAGCATGCTCGAGGCGGTGCTGAGGAGGACGAAACCCAGGCCCATAAGAGTCACGCCCAGCAGCATGATGCGCCTGGGCCCGAACCGGTCGACGAAATAGCCCTGCAACGGCCCCAGAATCGCACCCTCCAACGTAGAGATACTGAGGGCGAGAGAGATAGGGCCCCGCTCCGCTTCGAACTCGTCAACGAGCGGTAGGACGAAGGCGCTGAAGCCCAGGATGTAGAACCCGGTGCCTATCGTTAGAAGGAGGGTCGAGGCGACAACGATCCACCAGCCATAGTAGATGCGCCCGCTCGTTGGTCCGGCGCGGCTGGTGGGTGATGTCAACGAGGCTCCTTATAGAGGCAACCGGGGCGGGTGGCCCCCGAGGCGCGCTGGGGGCAGTGTGGGAAGGGGTCTCTTCGAGCCGTCGAGGCAGCCCGGCGGGAACGTAGCATTCCCCCCTTGGGGTGTCAAACCATGCGCGCCGCCTCCCAAGCGACGGCGGGTGCACGCGGTTTTGAACCCTTCGCTCCCCTCAACTCATCCCCGCCTCTGAGAGCGGCTGCTACAGGCCGCCGAGACCCGGTGCTGCGCCCAAGGCCGGTCCCCCGGGCCCCTTGATCTGGAGGGGAAGCCCGGCCGTCATCAGGAACACCCGGTCGGCTCCCTGCGCCACCACTTGGTTGACCTGGCCGAGAAGGTCCCGGTAGCGCCTCCCCAATGGCGTACCCGGCACGACTCCATTGCCTACCTCATTGCTTACGATGATCCATGTGGCAGCCCCGCGGTCGTAAAGGCGCAGCAGGGCCTCGGTAGCCCTCAGGGTATACGGCTCCACCTCTGTGGACTCATATTTCAGCAGAAGGTTGCTCACCCATAGGGTGAGGCAGTCCAGCAGGACTGTGTCATATCGCTCGACCATCGGAGCAAGAGCGAAGACCAGCTCAGTGGGCTCCTCTGTAGTGCTCCACTGGGGAGGACGCTGGGCCCTGTGAGCCTCGATCCGCGCCGCCATCTCGGGATCTCGCGGCTCCGCCGTCGCCACGAACAGGACCTTCGTCCCGGCAGAGGCCAAGCGCTGGGCGTAGGAGCTTTTTCCCGCCCGGGCCCCTCCAAGCACCAAGACCAGCTCTCGGGGCATCAGAGGCCCCTTGGCAGCCCGGCGATTTCATAGACCTTCGCGATGTCCAAATGCTCACGCACCAGGGCGGCCAGCTTGTCCAGCTCGGAGTCGACGTTCGCTTCGGAGGGCTGATCGGGAAGTTTGACGCCCTTCCAGGAGGCAAGCGTGCGAAGCATGGACCGCCGGAGGCCATGGTTGTGGAACAGCCCATGCAGATACGTGCCGAGCACCTTCCCCTCGGCATCGATCCCTCCATCCAGATCATCGACACTGGCGTCGGACCGCCGGGTGATCAGGAACGGCGCTGGGGGCCCTGTGGCTTCGGTGGTCCCCATATGGATCTCATAGCCGGTAACGGGCTCCCCCCGGCAGCCTGAGAGCAGACCCCGGCCCGCCGCCACCTGTCCCTCCACTTGCGCCGTGGCTTTAGCCCTACCAAACGTGGTGACCCCGGGGAGAAGCCGCAACCCTTCCACCTCGGCTTCATCCGACTCGATACCGTCGGGATCAAGGATGGAGGCACCCAGCATCTGGTATCCCGCGCAGATACCAATGACCGGCCTCCCCTGTTGCCTCAGCTCCACAAAGGCCTTGGCCAGACCGGACTCGCGAAGCCACCTCAAGTCCGCGACCGTGGTCTTGGACCCGGGGATGATTGCCAAGTCAGGCGATCCAACCGCAGGGCCCTTCTCGACGAAACGCACCTGGACCCCATGCTCGTGCTTGAGAGGATCGAAGTCATCAAAGTTGGCGATATGCGGCAGCCTGGCCACGGCCACGTCCAACAGGCTGTCAGCTCTTTCATCTCCCCCTTGAAGCCCCAGGGAGTCTTCGTCCGGGAGGGAGATATCGGTGAAGAAGGGCAAGACTCCCAGAGTCGGCAGGCCGGTCTTCTCCCGAAGCATCTCGAGTCCCGGCTCCAGGATCGACAGATCTCCGCGGAACTTGTTGATAACGTGTCCACGGACGAGCCCCCGCTCCTCGGGGGACAGGAGCTCCAGCGTGCCCACCAGCGCGGCGAAGACGCCACCTCGGTCGATGTCCCCCACCAATATCACGGGCGCCTCGGCGTAGCGGGCGACCCTCATATTGACGATTTCGTGGGACCTCAGGTTGATCTCCGCGGGGCTGCCCGCCCCCTCGATTACGACGATGTCATGCGCCTCCCGTAAGCGGTCGAGGGCCCCTGTGACTACCGGCCACAACTTGGCTCTCATCTCGTAGTATCGCTTCGCCCGGACCGAGTCCATCGGCCGTCCAAGCACGACGACCTGGGAGCGTCCCTCCCCCTCCGGCTTCAGGAGAATCGGGTTCATGTCTACCGCCGGAACCGCTCTTGAGGCCTGGGCCTGCACGGCCTGAGCCCGGCCGATCTCACCCCCATCTGGAGTCGCATATGAATTCAGGGACATATTCTGCGACTTGAAAGGGGCAACTCGAAGGCCGCCCTGCGCAAAGACCCGGCAGAGGGCAGCAGTCAGCACGGACTTCCCCACGTGGGACATCGTACCCTGGACCATAAGGACGCGGCCCGCATCACGCATCCAGTCCCTCCAGGTGGGTCGTGTCGTTCCACAAGTCAAGGGTGGCCCAGTCGTCGTAAACCGTGATCACAGAGAGGCTGGCGGGTACCAATCTGAAACGCCAATAGCTCTCCGGGAGAAGCCCCAGCAGGACCACCGCAAGCGCCTTGAGGGAGCCGCTGTGTCCCACCACGAGTAGGTCCTCTTGCGTCCCCCGCCCCTCCCTGACCAGCTCGGTCAGGTGAGCCACCCGTCTCAACACGTCGCGAGGGCTTTCGCCTCCCGGAGGAGAAAAATCGATGGAGGCCTTCACCATTTCGGCATACGATTCGGGGTACCGGGCCTCGACCTCCGAATGGACGAGTCCCTCCCACTCACCGTAGGCCAGCTCGCGCAGCTGTGGGACCTTGTCCAGGCTGGCGCCGCGTCCGGCCAGCACGGTTTCGGCCGTCTCAACCGCCCGGTCCAGGTCGCTGGAGTACGCCGCCTCGAACCGCGTGTCCTTCAGCCTGGCGGCCAGGCGCTGGGCTTCGGCACATCCGGCAGCCCCCAGGGGCGCTCCGGAGTGCCCCTGGACTCGCCCTTCGATGTTCCAGGGGGTCCTGGCATGCCTGACCAGGGTCCACTTACCCATGGCCCAGTACCCGCTCTAAGCCGAGGACCAGACCTCGACAGTCTTCGAGAGGCCTCATCGATATTCGAATGTGCTTTGGCAGACCGAACGAGGAACAGTCCCGCACGCAAAAGCCCTGCCGCAGCAGCCCACCGCGCACCTCCCCCGCGTTCCCAACCTTCGCGAGAACGAAGTTGGCATGCGAGGGGGTTGTGGGCACACCCATTTCCGCCAGTGCTTGCAGCACGAAAGACTTCGCCTCGGAGATGACCCCGCGAGCCAGCCTGAGGTGCTCCGGGCTTTCGAGCGCTGCCAACCCGGCCGTCTGGGCCACGCTGTTGACGCTCCATGAGGGCTGGATGCCTCTGAGCCGGTCAACGACTTCAGGCGAGGCGAGACCATATCCCAGCCGGACCCCGGCAAGCCCGTGGTCCTTGGTCATGGACCGGAGGAGCAGGACGTTACCCAGCTGGAGAAGCGGTCCCGAAGCCCACGGCTCATCGGCGAAGGGCATGTAGGCCTCATCCAGGACCAACAGGGAGCCGCGCCCCGCGGCGCGGGCGATCTCCTCGACGGCGCCAAAGGACCAGGCAAACCCAGTGGGGTTGTTGGGAGAGCAGACGAACACGCACCGCGGACGGGCCATGGCGAGGGTCCTCATGACCTCGTAGAGCCGCCAGCGGAAGCGGTCTGCCTCACGGGCCAGGACAGTCCGCACCGGCGCACCCACCGCTACGGCGGCGGCCCCATATTCGCTGAACGTCGGACCCAGGACCACAGCGCCGCGGCCAGGCCCCAGGAAAGCCCTCGCGATGAGATGAATGATCTCCACGGAGCCGTTTCCCACGAGGACATGTTCCGGCGTGACCCCGCATCTCCTGGCCAGCTCTACCCTGAGGGTGTCGCTGTGGGGCTCTGGGTACCTGGATATATCGACGCTGGCCACAGCCCGCCGTACCACGGAAGGGGCACCCAATGGATTGATGCTCGCGCTGAAGTCCAGCACCTCCATCGGGTCGAGGCCCAGGTCTCGCGCCTCGGATGGGTCAAGGCCTCCATGTATCGAAATTTTGACGTTTTGGATAGCCATGCTATACCAGGGCGTGCCGGAGGGCCAGTATCCCAACTCCTACGGACGCTCCCAGGAAAGCGACTACCAGAGCAACCGAGACAGCTCTCCGGATGTCGGAGGGACGCGGATCCGCCAAGCCCTCCCCCAGGACATATTCTCCTCGCTTTTCCAGGCGGACGCCCAACAGGCCCGCCATCGCGGCCATCGTCCAGCCGGCGTTCGGGCTGGCAGTGCGGCCCCGGTCAGCGCGCATCACGCGCAGACCTCGGTCTGCCGGCAACCCAGCCAGCCATCCCCCCACGAGCATCAACGCGGCGCCCAAACGCGCCGGAGCGAGGTTGATCAGGTCGTCGAGCAACGCGGGAATTTTTCCAACATACTCGTAGCGGCCCCTGTATCCTAGCATGCTGTCTAAAGTGTTGATGGCCCTGTAGGCAAAGGCCCCGGGCAGCCCCAGAAATGCGAAAGCGAGCCACGGCCCGATGTAGCTGTCGGTGGTATTCTCGGCCACCGACTCGATAACCGCCCCGGAGGCCTGCGCCACGCCGAGGCCAGCCGGATCGCGGCTGACGAGAGCACCCAGGCCGCGCCGGGCGCTGACCAGATCGCCCGCTTCCAGGTTCCTGGCGGTCGCCAATGCGGGTCTCCTGAGCCCCTTGACCTCGAAGGTCGACTTCAGGAGCACCGCCCCAACCAGGGCGTAGGCCAGAGCGCCGGTGTCCCAGAGTTTGACGCCTACCCACGCCACCACCGCAGCGGTCCCGACGACGGTCAAGAGTGTGATGACGCCTCCAACGCCCAGCGGGGCCAACCTGCCGTTCATGGGCAAGGCCCTCTCGAAAAGCCGGATCGCAGCCCCCATCCATCCAACCGGATGCAGTGCGGTGGGTACCCTTGGCAATATCGCATCGAGGGCTAGTGCCGCCATGAACATGAGCGCGTCCGAAGTCAGGTCACCGGGCCAGAGCCACGAAGCCATGGGTCACGCACCGGTGGGCAAGGGGGCCTTAAACAGAGCCGGCGCACCCGAAGCCAGTGCCACAGCCAGTAGCAAGACTCCCGCGCCGGCAACCTCGTTCACGGCGCCGTAGCTATCTCCAGTCAGGCCCCCCAGCTGTCCCGCCATCCAGCGTCCGAAGAATGTCGCCGTCAGAGTGGCCAGGCCAAGCATCGCCACCCCCGCCCAGCCGGCGAGGAGGATTGAGGCCGCCAGCGTTGTCGCCAGGCCCGCCACCATCTGCCAAGGGGCAGCGCCCACGGTGAACCGAGACCCCAGACCCTCCGTGCGAGCGTAGACGAACAGCTGCATGGAGACCAGCATTCCCCAACGGGATAGCGCTGGAAACAGGACGAGGACCCAGGAGCGTTGGGGGAGCTCCAGCGCGGTGATGGCGGCCCAGAATACTCCCACCAGGATGACCCCGCCCATGATGGCGAAGGAGCCGACGTGGGGGTCCTTGAGCACCTCCAAGCGCCGCTCGCGGCTGTGCACTCCCAACAGGGCATCACAGCTATCGAGAAAGCCTTCGACATGGAGTCCTCGGGTAGCCGCGATCAGCGCGACGATGATCATGATGCCCACCAGCGGCGCAGGCAGCACATGCCGAAGCCCGATGTCCAGTGCGGCCAGGGCCCCACCAAGCAGGAGCCCGATTAGCGGGAAGTAGGCCCTGGAAGGGCCCAGGGCCTCCGGGAGCCTGCTTGGCCCCACAGGGAGCACCGTGAGGAAACTCAGCGCCACGCGAAACGCCGTCAATGGGGTCACTGGCGCCCACCGCGGGAAGACGGTTCGGCCGTCCTCCGAATAGCCGCGCCTCCAGAGCTGCGGGGCATTACCCGGACCGGTCCGAGACCCCAGCCTCGTCGAACGTTGCCATCTCGCGGAGGCAGGCGGCGGCGGCCTCAACCAGGCCCATTGCCAGTACAGCTCCGGTGCCTTCTCCGAGCCTCAAACCCAGATCAAGCAATGGCTTCAGTCCGAGGTGCCTCAGCATCGCGCGATGGCCACGTTCAGCGGACCTGTGAGAAGCAATCAGGTACGCCCCGGCAGCGGGAGAAAGCCCACATGCGATCAGGCCCGCCGCCCCGGCGATGAAGCCATCCAGCACCACGGGCCGCCTGGAGGCGGCGGTACCAAGGATGAGCCCTGCCAAGAGCCCGATCTCGAACCCGCCGACCTTCGCCAAGACATCGATGGCATCATATTGATCGGGCCTGTTCACCTCAATAGCCTTCCTGACAACGGCCGCCTTATGGGCCAACTCCCTGGCCGACCGGCCGGTACCCCGTCCGGCCGTCGCCTCTGGCGGCAAGCCTGTCACGACCGCGGTGATTGCGCTCGAAGGAGTCGTATTGCCGATTCCCATGTCGCCGGCCCCTATAATCCCAGCCCCGTCGCGGATCAGCTCAACGGCAAGCGCGGCGCCGCTCTCGATGACGCCCAGGGACTGGAAGTGGGACATGGCTGGTCCCTTCGCGATGTCCCCGGTCCCCCGCCCCGCCTTGAGGGAGCGAAGGCCGGGTGCGTCCGGCAGGTCGGCGGACACGCCGGCGTCGGCAACGACTATCTCGACCCCAGCATGGCGGGCCATAACACTCACAGCGGCTCCACCCCCCAGGAAATTCAGCACCATCTGGGCCGTCACCTCCTGGGGGTACGCCGTCACCCCTTGGGCAACGACCCCGTGGTCGGCGGCCGCCACGACGACCACCCTCTTGCCGAGGATTGGCCGCTCATCCCCGATGATTCCGGCCATCTGGACCGACAACTCCTCGAGTCGACCCAGGCTCCCAGGGGGCTTGGTCAGCCGCGCCTGGCGGCCGCGAGCGGCGGCCATGGCCCGCTGGTCCAAAGGGGCGATCGAGGCGATGAGCGCTTCGAGGGTCATGAGGGATGGGTCTCGCTAGAACTCGATTCCAGGCTGGGCCTTGATTCCCTGTTCCCGATACGGGTGCTTCACGAGGCCCATTTCAGTCACGAGGTCGGCGTAATCGATCAGCTCCTGCGGGGCGTGCCTTCCCGTGATGATGACATGCATCAAAGAAGGACGCCGACGGAGGATATCGATGACCTCCGCCGTGTCGACCCAACCGTAGTGCATGGGATAGGTGAACTCGTCGAGGACGATGACCCGCTCTTCCCCATCAAGGAGCGCCTCCTTGCACCGCCGCCACTGCTCGACGCCCATTTCCTGGGTGTTCTCGAGGTCCTTAGAAAGCCAGGTAAAGCCGTCGCCGTAGGCCTCGATGGGGATGCCTAGCTTCTCAGCCGCCCTTTGCTCCCCGAACTGGGCCCCCGTGTGCTTGATGAACTGGAACATGCGGACTTTGAATCCCCTCCCCCATGCCCGGAAAAGCACGCCCAGGGCCGCAGTCGTTTTCCCCTTGCCCATTCCGGTATTCACGATCACCAGCCCCTTATTGACGCGGGGGCCCTTGATGGGCTGGTGTTCCCCCTGGTCCTGCACCTTCTCCTGCATAGCCCTATCCCCTCCCATCCGTAGCCAGCGCCCCTTCGGCGCGGCGTTGAATCTCTCGGACGGCATCTTCGACGGAGGCGCAGCGGGCCGTTGGCTTGAGAGCCTCGTAAAGCCGCGACGCTTCCCCTGAGGTGAAATCCCGCTCCTCGAAGGGCGTCGACTCGATGCAGACCACCTGGGGGGCCACGCTGAGGGCTTCCAAGTTCCGGAGGTTGTTTCCGCCGAAGGGAACGTCGCACAGGACGGTCCAATCGGCCTGCGCCGCTAGGACCTCGTGCCGGCGATGTGCAGCGTCGCCGGTACCACCGAAGGCGGGTACGGGAACGTACTCGATCCCCAGAATATCCGCCGCCGCTCGGTCGGTGTCTCCCGCTCCCAGGACCCCGGCCGTCACGTGGAATCCAGCCCTCTGGAGCTCGTACATCAAGCGGGCACCGGTGCCTCCGCCGCACACGACATGGACCCGCCCGCCCGCGCCAGTCGCCCCCGGACCGTCAGCCGGGGCCATGGGGCTAACGCCGATGGACCCGGTCAGAGGCTCCCGGTAGACCACGGCCCGCACCCTGAAGGCCTCTTCAATGTTTGGACCCGTCAAGACTTCCGCGGGGGTCCCTTCGGCCAACACCCGGCCCGAGGACATGAGCACCAGCCGGTCGCAGTAGCGGGAGACCAGACTCAGGTCGTGACCGGCGGCGACCGTCGTCACCCCCTGGGCGGCGAGATTCCGCACCAGTTCCAACACCTTGAGCTGGTGCAGGACATCCAGGTTGGATGTCGGCTCGTCCAGCAGCAGCACCGCCGGTTCCTGGGCAAGGGCGCGGGCGACGAACACACGCTGGCGCTCGCCTCCTGAAAGCGTCGCCAGGTCCCGGGATGCGAACTGCTCCGATTCCGTCTGGCGCATGGCACCACGGGCAATCCGATGGTCGGAGGACCCCTCGATTTGAAGCCGCCCAAGGTGCGGGTACCGTCCCATGAGAACGACTTCGAGAGCCGTGAAACCGTAGGTGTACGGGGCGATCTGGTGAACTACCCCGAGATGTCTAGCCACGGCCTTTGGCGAAAGACTGTCGATCTCCTCCCCCAGGATCCGCACGGACCCGTCACGGCGCCTGAGAAGGCCCGAAAGGGTCCGAAGCAGCGTCGACTTTCCGGCGCCGTTGGGCCCGATGAGCCCAATCACCTGTCCGCGGCCAGCGGTCAAGGACACGCCGTCGAGGAGCCGGGTAGCGTCTACCTCGTACGTCAGGTCGCTGGCCACCAGTGGGGCTGGATGTTCTTCCTTGGCGATCGTCATCTATCGGCCGGCCTTTGCCCCATGGACTCGGATATGATCTCCCGCGGCTGCCGGACGCCCTATCCCGGGAAGCTAAAGGGAAGGAACTCCAGGCTCCCCAGTTTATCGGCGTACAGCATCTTCGCCAGTTCCTCAGCACCGCGAATGTTCCAGAAGGACAGCGTGGTGAAAAAGCGCGGAGACACGACAAACACCTTCCGGTCCCTTATCGCCGGGACCTCCGCAATGGCCTCTTCGCTGAGCAACCTCTGTTTGAGCTCTTCCCCCCCCTTACCGGGCTGCGGGATGATGATGAGCTCCGGGTCCATGATGATAATGGTCTCCAGGCTGATGGTGGGGTTGCGCTCCAGGCCGGCGCTGGCTGCGGCATTGACGCCCCCGGCGACCTCGATGATGGACCCCTCCGTGGACTTGGCGCCCGCGGTGTAGAACTTATCCGAATAGAAGTTGATGGAGGCCACACGCGCTCTTCGGTCCTGCGGTATCTCTGCTGTGGCCGCCTTCAACGCGTCCAGGCGCGTTCGGACTTCTTCCGCAAGCTTCACCGCACGTTCGACCTCCCCAAGCACATATCCGAGAAAGAGGATGTCTTGGATGCGTCCCTCAGGCGTCTGCTCGAGGTCCATCTGGACCACCGGTATTCCCGAGCGGCCCAGCGCGTCCAGAAGATCCGGATTGGCAAAGGGGCTGGCCAGCACAAGATCGGGGTCCTGGGCGATGATCTGCTCGGGGTCGCGCCCGATGGCCGGTACAGTCGAGGCCAGGTGGGCGACGTTGGAATAAGTCTCGTTTTGCGTGAACTTCCCGGTCGCTACTACTCGGCCGGAGGGGACCAGGCCGTAGGTCACCTCGTCATGCCCAAGAGAGACCGTATGGACGCGGAGGGGCTTCTCCTGGATGGTGACCGTACCGTTGAGCGCCTCCACGCTGCGAGGCCAACCCAGGGCTTCGGGGTCCACGATCCCCTTGACCCCAGCCAGGACCATCGACGGTTGAGGAGTCGGGGTTGCAACGGGCGTGGGGGTGGACGCGGCGCCGAAGCAAGCCGAAGCGGCCACCGCGAAGGCAGCCATCAGCAGCGCTGGCAGGACGGGTCTCGGTAGGCACATTCGAGTCGGTCCTCTCTCCCGAATCAGGGGCGATCCTGTGTTGCTCCGCTCAAAGTCCCCCTTTGATGGGCCAAGCGGGGACTCGCAACCAGCGTCTGCGCAACAATCACAGCATCTCCGCGCGGCGCTTGTTCCTTATGAGAAGAAAAATGAAGAAGGGCGCTCCTACGAACGCCGTGACGATGCCGACACGGAACTCCGCCGGGTGCACGACCGTACGGGCCAGCGTGTCGGCGACCAACACGAAGAAGGCCCCTCCCAGGGCGCTGGCAGGCACCAGCACCCGATGGTCCGGCCCCAGCAGCAGCCGCAGCACATGAGGGACGACCAGCCCGACGAACGCGATGGTGCCGCTTACAGCCACGGCCGCTCCGGTGATCAGCGACGCCGCGGCAAGCAGAGCCGGACGGGTCGTCGATGCGCGCACGCCCAGGCTGCGAGCGTCCTCGTCCCCAAGCATCAGGAGGTCCAGGTCGCGGGCCATCACCGTGATGATCGCCACCCCACCCAGCACCAGCGGGGCCGACACGCGCACATGCTCCCACGATCTGGAATCGAGACCGCCGGCCAGCCAGAACAGGATGCCGCGAAGGGTCTCGTTGTCCGGCACGGCAACGATGATCGCCGAGACCACCGCTCCCAGGAAGGATGCCACGGCCACGCCTGCAAGAAGCAGCGTCGCCATGGAGAACCTCCCGCCGACGGCCGCGATGCCGTACACGAGGAAGGCCGCTGCCATGGCCCCAAGGAATGCGAAGGCGGGAAGCGCGAGAAAGAACAGGGTGTTCAACCCCAGGGCTATGGAGACGACCGCCCCCAGGGCACCACCTGCCGACACTCCGATGACCCCCGGGTCCGCCATGGGGTTTCTGAACAGCGCCTGCATCGCCGCCCCGGCGACCCCAAGGGCCATGCCCACGATGGCCCCAACAACGATCCGGGGCATCCGTATCTGCTCGATAACAAGCTCTTGAGTCCGAGAGTAGTCGCCGAACTCCGCTCCAAGAGGAGCGAATACGATGCCAAGAACGCCGCCCAGCGGGATTTTGACGGGGCCCATGGCCAACGAAGCCAGGGCGGCTGCGAGCACGAGCGCGGACAGAACCGCCGTCCCGACGATCAGCCGGGTCTTGACGCCGGTCTGCCGATTCGAGCACGCCGCGAGGAGCCCCTGGACGCCCCACAAATAAAAGACCTCCGGCCCACCGCCGGAGGTCCTGGGAAGCGTCTCGTGGCGCGGATGGCGCCCGTAGTTGGGACCCTCTCTAGGCGGAGAGCAGTCGCCTTTCGCTCAGGCAGGTCTCCTGGCTCGCGGGTTGGGGCTGCGGGCCCTTCCCGTCATGGTCATGACAGTGGGCCGGCTCTGGGAGTGTCCCGCTTACAGTGGCGCTACCGCGGCGGTCTCTCACCGCCTTCCCTATTCTCCCCCGTAGGGGCACCTGAACGGGCAACGCTATTCTGTTGTCTTGCGAGCGGTATGCTACGGTCCTGGGCACTTGGGTGTCAAACCGGAGCCGGCCCAGGCCTCGGACACCCGGCCTGCTTCCGACACCCGGTCTGCTTCCACGGATTACCCGGCAGCACCATACTGTTCGAAATATAATGGCGGGCACCGATACCATCCGCCGGAGGAAGACACGTGAAGGTAACCGGATTGGCCGTTGGTTTCGTCGATGTCAGGCAACCCCGTACGAAAGATTTCAACACCTGGTACGACTACGATCACATCCCCGAGAACCTGGCCCTCCCAGAGGTCATCGGGGCCCAGCGCTATGTGGCTACTGCAGACCTCAAAGCCCTCCGCGCCCCTTCTCAGCTAGAGGCCCTGGCCGACGACCGGGGGACCTATTTCACCGCCTACAAGTTCGGGACGGATGATCTTGCCAAGGCTGCGGAGAGCTGGAGCGCGCTCGGCTCCGCGATGCGGGAGCAGGACCGGATGTTCCTTCGATCGAGGGTGTCGTACACGGGGGTTTACCGGCTTGACTACATCAGGGGGCGGGACGATATCCCAGTCCGTCGGGAAGCGTTGCCGTTCGTGGCCCACAGGGCCGTGATGGTTGTCCTGACCAGGGTCCCCGATCCGGCTTGGCGCGACCAGGTGAATGAATGGTTCTACGACACGCATGCCGTGGACCTTCTGGGCGTCCCCGGGATTGCCGTGGCCATGCGGCTCTCAAGGGTCGGCGAAGAGGGCTCCTACATGAACCTCTACCTGTGCGACGCTGACCCAGTGGACGTAGCGGCGGGGGTCCAGGAGCACCGTCCCGGCTGGCAATCCCGGGGACGGGGGAGTCCGGGCGGATCGTCGCAGCCGCAGTTCCAGAGTCACTACAGGGCCATCACTCCTACCCAGTACGACTTCCAGGTGGAGAGAGCGCCATCAGGCATCTAGCGGACCGCCCCGGCGATATCGGGATGCAGGCCAGGGTATTTGTCGAACTCGACCCGGCGCTCGGTCTTCAGCCGCTGGGCAGTGGCCTCGTACTCTGACACACGGCCCTGGCGCTGGTACAACAGGCGTGGCTGGAGCAGCTCGACATCATCGAAATCGGGCAGCCCCTCCGCGACCTCATAGCCAAAATCGGGGTCGCGTGTCCATGCGATGGTCCCCTCGGCGATCGCTTTCACGATTGCGCTGGAGTGGGCGATTTTGACCTTTTTCGAGCGGGGGTCGTTCTCCGGACCTCCCACGCGGCCCGTGTTGAGCAGGAAGGCCTCGAAGGGGAACTGAGCGAGAAGCTCGAGGAACCGGTTCCCCTGGAGCTCATGCGCCATGGGGAAGAATGGGTTCGTCCCTGGTACCCGAAGGAACTGACCCGCCTCGTCCTTCCCTCCCGCTGAGGTCCCCTGGGTCTCCCCCAGCATGAAGAAAGCAGCCGCCACCCCTCCGGTCAACCTGGCCACGGCAGGGATAACGTTTTCGTTCCGGTTCAGGATGAGCAGAGCGTCCATCCGCCCAATCGTCGCGGCATCCCTGAACGCGCCCAGGTCACCCATGCCGAACACGGCCCGGCCATTCTGCGTGTAGGTGTCGTCGTGGAAGTCGACTGGGCCGCCGGGCTCCCGCTGCGAGACGTTCTCCAGGTAGGCGGAAGGCCGAGTGACCGCCCCGTAGATAGTGGGCTCGTTCTCGGGGTCCAGGCCGTATGTTTTGGCGAAGCACCCCCGCTCGGTGGCGACGAGTGTGCCGTCGGGGAGCATCGCCATGAAATCGTCCTGAACGGGGAGGGACCCATTCTGGACAGTGAAGGTGCTTGTCGTCTTCCCAGTCCCTGAAAGCCCCACGATGACCATCGTACGCTCGCCCCGGTCCGTGGGCACCACCTTGCAGCCGGCATGAAACGGGAGGCCGCCAGCGTCGTAGGCCCGCTTGTTCCACATGCGGAGCCCGCCCTTCTTCGATTCCCCGAAGTAATCGGAGTTGAAGACGCGGGTCAGGCCGTTGTCCAGGTCAACGATGATCGCGCGGTCCTCCGGGCAACCCGGCGCCGCCAAGTTGGGTGTGTAGATGATCGTGGATTCCGGATCCCGTCCCCGGCCCGCGGCGGGAAAATACAGCACGTCCTGCATGCCTGCGATATTGGCATGCCGGCGTTCGATAATCAGGCGCGCGGGTGTGGCCAGGGGCTCCTGATGGCCGATGGCGCCGTCCACGACCACCATCTCCTGGTCTCTGATGTATTCGTCTTGCATCGATGCCATCCGGACAGCGTCATCCCTCGAGATCGTCTTGCTCGAGAAGCCATCGGGCGAATCGGTCGCGATGAAGGTGCTGCCGGCGCTGCGGGCGACGACCCGGGTCTGCACGTTGTAGTTCCCGAACGACGTAGGCTTGGCATTGCTCATTTCTGCTGTGAGGGCCATGAGCTCCTCTTGGCTGGGGGCCTCAATGAGCCGCTTCGCCCGGGGTACGTAGGCCGAGCTTTTGAGAGTGGTCATAAGGTTTGCCTCCATCGAGCCCGCAGCCAGCCCTCACCCAGGGGGCGCAGGCGATGTCGTTACGCAGGGCGACCGGAGGCTCTAGGAGCTTGCCACCGCATCGACGGTCGCCGCGGCCCAATTATATCCCGGCAGGGCCTTGGCTGCCACACGCGACATATCCAGCTCTAGCAGGGGCAGGGCCTCGGCTGCCTACACCTGGGTTGACGCCCGTCGACGGCGCTTCGACCCCAGGCGGCGATCAATCCGATGTCCAGATGAGGGAGCTGCTTTCGCTCGTCACGGACGCCCCCGGGCCCGGAGGCCCTTCGAGGCCGCGGCGTCCGCCAACAGCTCCCGGGCGCTCGCGTATGCCGCCTCGCCCGACCCCCCCAGCATGTTCCCCAGCTCGTGGACCCGCTGCTCGTCCAAGAGGACCTCGATCTCCACGGTGGTCCGCACACCCTCCACCCCTTTGGCTACTCGAAGATGGCGGTCTGCGAAGGCGGCGATCTGGGGCAGGTGTGTGACGCAGAGCACCTGGTGGCTGGCTGATAGATCGTGCAGCTTGCTGCCCACCACGGCCCCGACCCTACCCCCGATGCCCGAGTCGATCTCATCAAAAACCAGGGAGGGCACCTGGTCCGCCTGGGCAAGGACCACCTTCATGGCGAGCATGAGCCTCGACGACTCCCCGCCCGAGGAGACCTTCGCCAGCGGCTTCGGGGGCTCGCCAGGGTTCGCCGAGAGCAGGAGCTCCACCTGATCCACCCCAGTTGCATCGAAGGCCAGTCGCCTCTCCGCTCCATCGGCGGGGACCGGGACGCCCCCGTCGGACTCTCGGTGGTGGATATCGACCTCAACCCTCGCCGATGCCATCGCGAGGTCCGCGAGGACAGCCTCGGCGGCGCCCGTCAAAGTGCCGGCGGCCTGCCGCCGCGCATCTGACAGGCGGACGGCAGCGACGCCGATCCGGGCGCGCAGCTCATGGGCGGCAGCCTCCAACTCCGATATGCGGTCCTCTCCGCGGTTGAGGGATTCAAGCTCGGCGGCGCCCTCGTCCTTATATCGGATGATGTCCTCGATGGTATCCCCGTATTTGCGCTTCAACCGGAATATCAGGTCCAGACGCTCCTCGATGGCCTCCAGCCGAGCCGGGTCATGTTCGATCCTATCGCAATAGCTGCGAAGCTCTCTTGCCAGGTCTTCGGCCTGGTACGCCAGGGCCTCGAGGGCCTCGCGACGGGTCGCCAGCTCCCCGTCCACGTCTTCAACCTGCGCCAGGCTTGCGGCAGCTTTGCTCAGGAGCTCCGCCGCGGACCCCCCGTGCTCCGGCCCCTCGTGGAGGGCTACATAGGCCCCCATGGCTGCGCCGATGAGTTTTTGGGCGTTTGAGGCCAGGGCCCGCTCCCGCATCAACTCTTCGTCTTCGCCAGGCTCTAGGCCGGCTTCTTGGACCTCCCGGACCTGGTATGCAAGCAGGTCGGCCCGATGGGCGGCCTCCCGTTCGCCGGACTTGAGGCGTTCGAGCTCCTCTGTCAGGCCTCGGAGCTCTCCGACAGCACCTGCCATCTCTTCCCGAAGCTCAACGTGCCCGACATACCGGTCTAGGAGGTTGATGTGCTCGGCCACTTTCAGGAGTGAAAGATGCTCTCCTTGTCCATGGATGTCGACCAGGTGCTCTCCAACCGCAGACAGGACCCTGAGCGGCACGATGTGGCCGTTCAGGCGGCACAGGTTCCGCCCCTGGCGGTTCACTTCCCGCGCCACGATGAGCTCATCGCTCCCGTGTTCCAGGCCGTACTCGTCCAGGACAGCACTCACCCGGTCTGCGGAGATTTGCGGGAGCACGAAGACCCCTTGGACCCGTGCCTGAGTCGACCCAGTCCGGACCCAGGAAGCGTCGGCGCGAGTCCCCACCAGGGCAGCCACCGCATCGACGAGTATGGACTTGCCCGCGCCCGTCTCCCCGGTCAACACGTTCAGCCCGGGAGCGAGCTCCACCTCCAGGCGGTCGATAATGGCGAAATCGGTGATGCTGAGGAACCGGAGCATGGCTCTCGGCCAGTATAGCGGGTGTGCCCTGCTCACCCGTGGTGCTCGCGCAAGCCCGACTCTGTGGGCTAAGCGCCGGGCCCTTGCTGGGACTTCATCGTCCGGACGGCGGTGTGCTCAGCCCGCCCCACTCACTGACTGGCGATACCGGCGCAGAGCATCGATGTGAGCATCCACGCTCTCGAGACCAGCGCCCATCGTGTTGAACGTGACGTGAGTGGCCCCCATCTCCCTCCAGCTTTCGACATGCCGGACGCACTCTTCGGGGGAGCGCCAGCCGAGATGCGCCGAGGCCTCCAGCCCTATCGAACCGGGGTCGCGACCCGCTTTGACGGCGGCGGCTCTAACCGTCTCCATGGCTGGCGCGACCTCTTCGGGAAGCATGTTGGCGAACCAGCCGTCGCCTACGCGCCCAATGCGGTCGAGCACTCGCTCTGCCCTGCCACCGAACCAGACTGGAATAGGCCGCTGGACCGGAAGGGGGTTCAGGCCTGCCGCGGTGACGGTATGCCACTTGCCTTTGAAATCGACCACCGGCTGCGTCCACAACGCTTTCATCAGGGCCACTTGCTCCTCGCTGCGCGGCCCCCGCGCCCGGAACTCCTCCCCCAGCGCTTCATACTCCACGTCATTCCATCCCGTTCCAACCCCAAGACGAAGACGACCGCCGCTGAGGACATCCACCTCAGCCGCCTGCTTCGCGACGAGGACTGCCTGCCTCTGGCTGAGGACCAGCACGCCGGTCGCCATCCCGATGCGCTTGGTCAAGGAAGCAACATAGCCGAACAGCACCAAGGGTTCATAGAAGGTATCCTGGCTGGTGTACGCGGGAGGGCCGCCTCTAAGAGGCCTCCAGTCCGGCCGGACGCTTACATCGGCGCCGAGGACATGGTCGTACGCAAGCAAGTAGTCAAACCCGAGGTCCTCTACAGCCTGGACATACTCGCGGATGCCGCCCAGATCGTTCCCGATCTCGGTCTGGGGGAAGGTCGCCCCGAGCTGCATGACGTTTCTCCTTGAGACCCAGCACTGATGGGGAGGAGCGCGTCCATCAGCCGGGTCCCGCCCCATCGCACGTCAGGATATGGTGTTCACACGGCCGCCGTCCACAAACAGTGTCTGGCCTGTGGTGTAGCTGGATGCATCCGAGGCTAGGAACATGGCTGCCCCCACAACCTCACTGGCCAGGCCCACCCGGCGCATCGGAATGGCCCCAGCCTCGAAGTGCTGGTCCCAGACCTCGCGGCTCTTACCATCGGGGCTGATAGTCCCGGGGCAGATGCAGTTGACCCGGACTTCGGGGGCGCACTCCTTCGCCAGGAGTCGAGTCAGCAGCTCCAGTCCTGCCTTCGTCGCTCCATAGGGCCCGAATGGGGAAAGGGGCCGAAAGGCAGCCGTCGTCAGGATGTTGATAATGACGCCGTGACCCCTTGTCCGCATCCCAGGTACCAGCGCCTTGGCCAGCCTGAAGGGCGCCATCAGGTTCACCGCGAAGGCCGCCTCCCAGTCCTCATCCGTGCACTCGAGGGCAGTATCGCGGGGACCGGTGGACACACCAGCAGCGTTGTGGAACAGGAGGTCGACAGGTCCAAAGGCTTCCGTAGCCGAAGCCAACAGCCTTTCCAGGTCATCCTTCTTCCCGACGTCGGCAGGCACGGCCACCGCCTTGCCCCCGCGAGCGACGATACCTTCCGCCACGGCGGCCAACCGTTCCGCCCCCCTGGCCGCCAGGACCACCCTGGCCCCCGCCTCGGCATAGGCCTCCGCCACGTGGACGCCGATACCCGGCCCAACACCCGTGATCAGCGCTGTTTTTCCCTCGAGCTGCGCGGTCATTGCACCTCCGACGGTTTACGGCCGCTTGCTCTACAACGACCGCAGCCTGGGCATCAGCAGTGTGATCCCAGTCATCGCCACGATCATGGTAATCCCCATGACGAGCAGTCCCGCCTGGACGCCAAAGGCCTCGGAGATGGCCCCCGCCGGGAGAACGCCCAGAGGCTGCAGCCCGAATCCCAGGAAGTAGATCGAGATCACCCGGCCGCGGTACTGGTCCTCGACGTTCAATTGCACGAGCATCTGGCTGCTCGCCATCGATATCGCATTGCAGAGGCCGATGCACGCCAGAATCACCAGGGCAACCGGCAGTGCGGAGACGATTCCCAAGAAGACAAGGCCAGCCCCAGTTGCCAAGAACGCCCCCAGCATCTGGCGGCCTCGATGGCTGACGTCGGAGCCGGCAATGTAGAGGGCTCCGACGATGGCCCCGATGCCAACGGCCCCCATCATGATGCCCAGCCCTTTTTCCCCCGCACCCAGCGTTTCCGTCGCCAGGGCGGGAAGGAGGTAAACATAGGGCCATCCCAGTATCACCCCGATGAACCCCCCGACCAGCACGACCGCAATGGTCCTGTTTTGCCTGACATAGCGAAACCCCGAGACCAGGCTTTCCTTCATGGGGACCCTTTCGGTTACATGGGCAGTGCCCGATCCCCCACGCATCATCATCAGGGCCAAAAGGGCCACGGCGTAGCCGCCGGCCTGAGCCAGGAATGTCCCTTCAACGCCGAAGACGGCGAGCAGCACCCCCCCAAGGGTCGGCCCGAGCACCCGGGTTGTGTTCATGCTGACCGAGTTGAGCGCGATGGCGTTGGGCAGGTCCTCCTTTCCTACCAGGTCGTAGACGAGCGACTGCCGGCTTGGGCTGTTCAAGGCGAATCCGGCGCCGCTCACCAATGCGGCCAAGTACACGTGCCACACCTGGACCACGTCGGTGATAACGAGCAGGGCCACGATCAGCGCAACCACCATGAGGGTTCCCTGGCTGCCATACAGGACCCTTCGGCGGTCGAACCTGTCGGCGAGGAGACCGCCAATCGGGGAAGAGAAAAACATCGCCATGCCCTGGAAAAAGGCCACCAGCGCCAGCTGCATCGGGGACTCTGTGATCTGGTAGACCAGCCACCCTTTGCCTAGCTGCTGGATCCACTGACCCATGTGGGTGGCAAACTGGCCACCCTGCAGATAGCGAAAGTCCCGATGCCTTAGGGCACGGAACATCCTCCGGCTTGGAAGTCCGCGTCTTCCGGTCTCCTGAGGGGCGGAGGTCTCAACCCGTGCCATGCATTGCCCGTGTCGCTTCCGCTAGCGAGGCCCACGGGACCGCATCCTCCATGTCCCCCAAGGCTGCCGCCAGGTCCTCCGTGCGGCCCGGCGACATCGACGACAGCGCCATCGAAAGGTATTCTTCAACCGATTTTTCCCACTCGGCGAAGGTGCGCCTCCCCACCTTTGTGGTAGCCAACCTCACCTGACGGCAACCACTCGTTCCGGTGCTATGCTCCACCAGGCCCCGCGCGACGAGCACATCGGTGCTTTGGGTGACCGTCGGCATCGCGACCCGCAGAGTCCGCGCCGGCTCCCCAGCGGAAAGGTCGCGCCCATCCAACAACCTGAGCGTAGAAAGCTGGGCTACGGTCAGCTGAGAGGCATCTCCGCTTCGACCGACCTCAGCGGCGACGGCCACCGTGACCGTCAACAACGAATCGATGATCGACTGCTCGGCAGACCGAGACATGGAAACGCCCTCTCAGTGGCTGCTGGGGAACTTGGGAACGTTCAGGAAGCCCAAGCATTCGCCGGGAGTCTATCCAAGACACGGGTGCCTTAGTCAATCAACCGAGTTCCGGCAATCAACCGAGAGCGTTCCGGCCCTCGATCGTCAGCCTTCGTCGGTGGGCACCCGCGCAATGACGCCTAGGTGGCTGCCAGCCATTTTCCTCGGGAGAATCACCAAATCGATGCTGCTTCCACCGTCCTCATTGACTCCAAGGTGCGTCACTAGCCCGGCATGCCTCCCGGCATTCGATATCTGTCGGCCCTCCGCTGTCTTTTTCTTCTCGACCGTCAGGCAGCATCTCAGCCATAGTAACCGCTTCGGGAACCGCCGTTAACACCGATCCAGGGCCGATGGCCTCTGTCTGATCAGTGCAGGTCGCATAGAATGTCGCCAATTTCGACCCCGGGGAGGTCTACCATGGCTGACGACGACCGCTACGAGCGCGCACTGACGAAGCTGGAGGAGGTGTTCGGGCCCAGGCCTCCGGCTCAACCCCAGGAGGGGATCCCCGATCTATTGAGTGAAGTAGGACGAACGTGCGTGGAATACTGTTACGGCGATGCGTGGTCGCGGCCCGGCATCGACGCGAAGACACGCAGCTTTGTCACCATCGGCGTCTTGACAGCGCTCGGGGCGCAGGATGAGCTAGCCCTGCACATCCGAGGCGCCCTGCGACTCGGCCATACGAAGGAAGACATAGCCGAGCTCCTATTGCACCTCATCCCCTACTGCGGCGTTCCGCGGGCGGTCCATGCACAGCGCCTCGCCCGCCAGGTTTTTCGCGAAACCCCAGCCGCCTAACGTCTCCCACACTACGCCCCGAAGTAAGCACAGGGCTCCAGCCGTCGCGGCGATGCCCGGTCCACAGCCTACCGTGCGCCGCAGCCGGCGCTGGAGGCAAGGCCAACGGGATGCGTCTGGAAAAGACCTCCAGAAAGAACTCTAGAAGATTGTTCTGGAGAGGTCCTGCGGCGAGTCCAGTCGGGTAACCACCGGGTCCTGGGCGTCAATCAGGGGACGAGACGAGCGAAGCGGTGACTACTCGAGCTCGGCCAACGCGGCCTGCTGCTCCTCCACCGTTTTCAGGTCGGGCAGCACCTTCATCACGCGGCCCTCTTCGTCAATGATGACCGCGGGACGGCGCCCCTCCGCGTTGTTGGCCACGTACCGTTCGCTGTCCGGGGTCGAAACGCCGTACGCGGTCCCGATGGAACGGTCAGGGTCCGACAACACACGGAACGGCAGCCCTTCGCGCTCCACCCAGGCGGCGGCTTCTTCCGGGCTGCGTTCGTTCAGACCAAGGACCAAAACCTTTTTCGCCTCGAAGTCCGCGTAGCGGTCACGGTACCCGTGACTATGGGCGGTTCAATTCCTACCTCCCGGGGAGGTGTAGAACCACAGCCACACCCTACTGCCACGGAGATCAGCCAGGCGGACCTCTTTACCGGTGTGGTCCGAGGCGGTGAATTCTGGAGCGGGCTCCCCGGCCTTCAGCATAGTGCTCCTCCGAAGGGGTAGGCCCGCCGAGGTGTGGCGGGCCCTGATACATCGACGGGGTAGTTTCGACTTGGCGGCTACGCTGGAGCGAATCGCCAGAGCGTGGCGTCCTCTTCCGGGATATCCTCATACACGATCTTGACCGGCATCCCAATTTGTACGTCATCCGGGTCGATGCCGATCAGGTTGCTCATGACGATGAGGTCCAACGGCTTTTCTTTCAGCTCCGCGACGGCCACGATGTATGGGACCTCCTCCCCGAAGGCGCCCGGCCCCCGGTGTACCACCGTATAGGTGTACAGAGTCCCCTCGCCGCTCACCTTCGTCCAGGTCTGCTTCTCGGAGAGACAGTTCCGGCATGCGGGATAAGGGGTCCAATTGTAGGAATCACAGTCGTCGCACTTGGGGACCAAGAACGCGTGCTGCTTCAGGGCGTCCCAGAAGGGAAGGTTCGGCTCCGTCACGGCCGGCAGCGGCTTGAGGTATGGCATTGGTCCTTTACTCCGTCGACATGATTACGGTGCCCGCCCGCCCATGCACCGCGTACCCTTGGCCCAGCGATACTGCGAGCTCGCAGCCCTCGACCTGTCGGTCGCCGCATTCACCTCTGAGCTGTTTCACGGTCTCGACGGCGTGCATGCCGGCTGGATTCCCGTTGTGGCTGTGGGACAGCAGGCCACCGTCAGTGTTCAGAGGCAGCTTCCCGCCCAGCCTGATCGTGCCGCCCTGTATGAAGTCCGCGCCCTCTCCCAGCTTGCAGAACCCCATCTCTTCCAAGTCCCGAATGGTTGTAATCGTGAAGCAGTCATACAGGCCGCCGTAGTCGATGTCACCACGGGTAACACCCGCCATTTCGAAGGCCCGGTCCGCGGTGCGTTTCACCGAGTATCCCTCTTTCGGATACCAGGGCTTCTCGATGTTGATGTAGGCGTCCGTATGGCTCGCCTCAGACCCCCCCAGGATGTACACCGGCTTTTTCTTCAGGCTCCTTGCCCTCTCGGCAGAGGTGACCACCAGGGCGTAGCCGCCGTCGTTGTCGATCGAGCAATCCAGAAGATGCAGGGGATGGGCGATCATTCGGGAAGTGACCACGTCCTCGACCGAGATCGGGCCGCGCTTGCCCATGATAGAGGCCGGATTCAGGGTAGCGTGATAGCGGGCGGCCACAGCGACTTCCGCAAGCTGCTCACTGGTTGCCCCGAACTCGTGCATGTACCGCTGCGCCCAGATGGCGTACCAGGCCGTCATGTAGGCCCCCCAAACGGTATGGGACCACTCCGCGACCCGCGGGGCCTTCTGCGGTTTTGGCGTTCCCCCGGGGCCGATTCGAAATCCCGATTGCCCCCACACATAAACAACGACTTCGCACATACCGGCCGAGATGGCGGCGGCCGCTTTCGCCAGTCCACCCTGGCAGATGCCAATGTCGATGTACCCCAGCGGCTTGGTCCCAAGCTGCTCCGCGAAATACATATGGGGGTTGGTCGGCTCAACCGGGGACCCCATGAGCGTAACCACCCCGTCCACATCCTTGGGGGTCAGGCCGGCATCGTTGAGGGCGCCCTGAAACGCCTCCAGACCCAGGGATATCCCAGTCCGATGGGGGAGCTTGCCTTGCTCGGTGAGGTACACGCCCGCGACGGCGGCTTCTCGTTTGGGGAATGCCATGTGCTCATTACCTCCGGCTGTACCGTAGATCGCTGGGGAGTGTAATGGCTTCAGGGAAGGCCAGTCAACTGGAGTAGCCGTCATTGCGATGGTGCAGCGAATCTATTACCCGCTCTCGGTGATAGTTCGGCGCTGAGAGGTAGCCCGTGAAGACTACGAGGACGCGAATGGGCCGTAGGGGCCAGTCGTCATCCCCGTCGATGGCCGGCGCGCTCGGGTCACAAGAGGGTGGGCCTGGGCGATGGCCCTTAGAACCTGCTTACCAGACCCTCGCCGGCGCGCTCCATGTCATCGAGGATTTCCTGCACCCCTCCGCGGGCGCCCGGCTGGACCCGAGGAGTGATCAATAGCCTGGTCACGCCGGCGTCTTGGTATCGCCGGACGTTGTCCACAGTTCTTTCGCCTTCGAGCCCCACGGTCACCTCAAACGGCTCGTCTTCCCTTCCCGCCTCCTTACGGAGCTCCCGTAATCGCTTGACGATGACCGCGACCTCCTCCCTGGAAAGCTGTCCGCCTCCGACCCATCCGTTGCCGAGCCGTGCCGCCCTTCTGAGGGCACGTTCGCTGGCCCCACCTACCTCAATGGGCGGGTGCGGCTTCTGAGCGGGGCTGGGGGTGAAGTTCACCGGCCCGAAGGAATAGTGATCGCCGTGGTGCTCGACCGTGCCCTCCGTCCACAGCTTCTTGAGGATAACGATGGTCTCGTCTGCGCGCTTCCCCCGGTCCCCCCAACTCTCGCCGATCGCCTCGAACTCCTCTTTGAACCAGCCGACTCCGATGCCCAGGATCACTCTGCCCTGGGATACCCGGTCGAGCGTCGTCACCGCTCTCGCGGTGACGAACGGGTTCCGCAAGGGAAGAATGTAGATATAGGTGCCCAATCGGACCCTCTGAGAGCAGGCCGCTATAAAGCTCAGAGATACCCATGGGTCATATAGGGGTGTCTTGGTGTCAATGGGCCATTTGCCGTCGGCGGAATAGGGAGAGTCGCTGGGCAGGGAGCTGGGCCAGACCAGGTGCTCGGGGATCCACACTGACTCGTATCCCGCCTCATCCGCCTTCCTGCCTGCCTCGGGATAAGACCTGGGACCGACGCCGAGAAGGTTGAATCCGAACTTCATAGCGATGGCCTCCCCATCGTCCGACGGTATTGGCTATGGACTAGCCAGACCGGCGGGCGCAGCTCCGCCGAGGCAGGCGCTCGGACCAGCCTCGGAGGGTACGTGGCCGCAGGAAGACTGAGACGCGCTCCCCGCCTTCTCCATTCCGACGACCGCGGAATCCGGGCCCAGCCCGGCTGAGTTCTACAGCACCTTAAGCGAGGCCCGGGAAGAAACCGTCAGTCATCCCCCAGGCCGAAGATCCGCTCAGCGTTACCCCCAACAAGCTTGCGGCGGACCTCTTCCGAAATATCCGGGCACTTCTGGTCGAAGGTCTCGGTCATACGGTAAGAGGTGCCGGGGTGAGGATAGTCCGTGCAAAGCACCACGGTGTCCTCGCCCACGTAGTTGACCACTTCACCGATCCAGGCGTCATCGGGAAAGGCAGCGATGAAGCACTGGCGCTGAAAGAATTCAGTGGCTGAAAGCTCCATCGCCCTGGTCCCCTTCGGTTGCCGCTTGCCATTAGAGAGCCAGCCCCAGAGGCTGTCCATGGAGGCCAGCCATCCGGGAAGCCATGCGACGTTGGCCTCGATAAAGCCGAATTGCAGCTTCGGAAATCGCTCCAGGACTCCGCCGCCGATGACATCCATCAGGGCCAGCTGGATTTCGACGATATGCCCGCAGAAATACATGAATGGGTACGAGTGTTTGTAGGAGGCGCGGGCCACCACCGGGTCTCCATCCGGGGCCTGGGTGAACTCGTGGAAGGTCACCACTACCCCGGCGTCCTGCGCCTCGGCCCAGAGGGGGTCCCATACGGGGTCCGACCAGCGGTACTGGGCCGCCGGTGTAGGAGCCATGAACGCGACCTTCAGGCCCAGCTTGACCGCATGCCGCAGCTCCTCCACCGCCTGCGCCGGGTGCCGTGGCACAGTCACGCACGGCATCAGCCTGTCAGGGGCGTGGGCAGCGAAATCGGCGGCCCACTGGTTCAGCGCCCTGCTCCCAGCCGCGGCGACGTGGGGATCGCCGTGGAGGGGGACCTTGCCGGCACCAGGATAGATCACGTTGACATCCATCCCCTCGGAGTCCATCCACTTGATCCGCTCCACAGGGTCATCGCTACCCTTGATGCTCTTGTACTGCTCGATCTGGACGGTCTTGGCGATCTGTTGCGCGGCGGCGGTGGGGGGGCCCGCCGGAGCAAGTATGCGGGAGACCTCGTCCCGGTACTTGGGATCGATGTACGACTGCCACAACTCCGTCGGGTTCCAGAAATGCGTATCGCAGTCCACTATCTTCGTCCGCTTCTCGGCCGTTACCATAGTCCTCTCCCTGCAGCCCCGCGGGGCGGTGACGCTTCCGCCACATTACCCCCACGAACACTGCTTCGCAAGCGCGGACTTGGCAGTGCCGCCAGCGGGCGGCCATCCAGCGGCATAGCGGCCCCCCTGATTGACCCATCTGATCGGCCGCGCCTACAATCCGGCATCGGTCCGCCCGGTTTCGGGCTAGGAGGAGCAGCGAGATGGCACGAACGTACCAGGTGATCTCGGCTGATGGCCACGTGGAGACCCCTCCGGAGTCGTGGATCAAGTATGTGCCAGTGCAGCACAGGGAACGCGCCCCACGGCTAATCCCGCTGCCTGAAGGTGGTGAGGGCTGGGTTATCGAGGGCCAGCCCCTTCTGCACAATGGGACGAACATCACCGGCGGCAGGGTCATGCGCTTCCGGGGCGAGTCCTATTTCAACTCAGATGGCTCCCCGGCCCCAGGAGCGGGTACCGGCGTCCAACGCCTCAAAGAGCAGGACCAAGACGGTATCGACGCAGAGGTGCTGTTTCCGCCCATCTTCGCTACGAAGTTCCTGGAGGGGATCCAAGACCGCGGCGTGTATCTATCGATGGTGCAGGCGTATAACACTTTCCTCGCCGAAGACTTCTGCGCCGTCGCTCCCGACCGCCTCATCGGTAACGGCGTTATCCCATTCACAGGCATCGACGACGCCATCGACGAGATGAAGCGCTGCAAAGACATGGGGATCCAGTCGGTGTCCTTCCACCAGTTCCCCAACGGCGGCGGCAGCCCCAAACCGGAAGACGACCGGTTCTGGGCTGCAGCCCTCGACATCGGCATCGCACTTTCACCCCATGGGAACTTCGGCGACCGGACCTATCCCGCCTACGGGAACAGCAACGCTCACATCCCCCTTTCGATCTGGATATCCCAGCGCAGCCCGGCGGGGCCGACCTACTGCATAGGCCAACTGCTCACCTCGGGAGTCTTCGACCGCTTCCCCGACCTTCGGCTCTATTTTGCCGAGACCAACGCCTCGTGGATGCCCTCGGCATTTTTCTTCCTTGACGATAGCTACGAGATGTCCAGGGACTGGTACAACGGCGTCCTGAAGATGGCCCCGTCTGAATACATCGCCAAGCACTGTTACTTCAGCTTCATCCGTGATCCCCTGGCGATGCGCATGCGCGACCTGCTGCCTATCGATAACATGATGTGGGGCTCGGACTTCCCGCACTCGGTGGGCTCATTCCCTGAATCGCAAGCGTGGATCGAGACCATCTTCGATGGGGTGCCCCCGGACATCCGGCGTAAGGTGCTCCTCGAGACGCCGGCCGCTTACTTCGGCCTCGACCTCGAGAAACCCATCACGCCAACACCGGCCTGAGCCCAAGGAAGGTGTGAGCCGTGCCAGAACAATACGTCATCGCCGATCCGGCCCAGCACCCCTGGACCTCCCTCCAGAAGGAGGGCTGGCCCGAGGGGACCGCGGTACGTATGCAGCACCTGTTAAAGGGGGTGGAGGGCGGCCCCGACGCCATTCGCACCATGCACCCCGAGGGCTATGGCTCCGATGCTCATTTTCACCAGGGCGCCCAGTTCCAGCTCATCATCGGCGGGTCGCTGCTGTTCGACAGCCACCGGATCGACTCGCTGGCCGTCCACTACACGGACCACAACGTGCCCTACGGCCCCTTCGTCGTCACGCCTGATCATGAGATGCTGGTCCTCCATGCACACGCCGCGCCGCAGGTCCTCTCGAAACACCCGGCCGCCCGCGCCCAGGCCAACCGCCGGGGTAAGCAAATCGTTGCCACGGAGCACAACATCTCTTGGGAGGCCGCAGGCGAGGGCCTCCGGCGTAAGCTCCTGATTTGCGAGAAGGGCGGACCCACCGTCACCGTCTTCGAAGCGTCGGCTGGAGTCGGGGTCCCGGAGCCCGCGGCGCCCCACGGCCGCTACGACGTCGTCCTCAACGGCACCGCCACCGCAGGTGACCATGCCATCAGCCGCAACGGCTACCGCTTCGTCCGTGGGGACGCGGCCCCGGCCCTCTGCGGTGGTCCCGAGGGCTCGACCATTATCGCCCTCGAGTTTGGCGACGACGCGGAATGGCGCCCCGAGTAGGGCTCTCGTAATCGCAGCCCACCCTCCCGAGTGGGCCAAGGCCAACACGAGCCCCGCCTTTTGCCACATTCTTGGTTGCCGCATTCTTAGCCAGGGCCGGAGGGCCTCGCCTTTCATCACCTGGGCGTCCTCCTTGGGATGAAGAGGCTGGGAGCCGGTTTGGGAGCCGAACTTTTCCTTGACAGCCCCCTGCCCGCCCCCCGAGAATTTCGAGCGCACCCGGCCCCGAAGGGCCCGCCTTAGGAGAGCAGCCATGCGTCAGCCAGTCATCGTCAGCGGGGCTCGGACCCCCATCGGCAGGTTCGGAGGGAGTTTCAAGGACGTGGGGGCCGTCGACCTTGGCGGCATCGCCATGAAGGAGGCCCTGGACCGGGCCAACGTCAGTCCGGATTGGGTGGATGAAGTCTTCGTCGGCAACGTCCTCCAGATGAATGACGACACCTACGCCGCACGGCTGGCGGCACTCAAGGCCGGTATTCCGGAGGAGGTCCCAGCCATGGCTATCAACCGGTGGTGCTCCTCCGGGCTGGAAGCCATCAACATGGCGGCCCAGCTCGTCATGACGGGCGAGGTGGAAATCGCCGTGGCGGGCGGCGCGGAGAATATGAGCCAGACCCCCTACATCCTCCCGTATCGGGCGCGGTTCGATGGTCTTCGGATGGGCGACGCCACCATCCGCGACGGGCTCATCGGGGGCCTGAACTGCCCGGTCAACTACTATCACATGGGCGTCACCGCCGAAAACGTGGCCGCCAAGCATGAGGTCTCCCGCCAAGAGCAGGATGAGCTCTCGGTGATGAGCCAGCAGCGGGCCGGGCGGGCCATCGAAGAAGGTCGGTTCAAGTCCCAGATCGTCCCCGTGCCCGTCCCGCAGCGAAGGGGAGACCCCCTTATCGTCGATACCGACGAGCACCCCCGGCCCGACACAACCCTGGAGGCGCTCTCCAAGCTGCCAGCCGCGTTCAAGGATGGCGGCACGGTTACCGCCGGGAATGCCTCCGGCATCAACGATGGCGCCGCCGCGGTGGTCATCATGTCTGACGAGAAGGCCAGGGAGCTGAACCTCAAGCCCCGCATGCGGTGGGTCGGGCGAGCAGTCGCCGGCGTGGACCCCGCCCTCATGGGCACCGGCCCGGTCCCCGCGGTCCGCAAAGTCCTGAAGAAGACCGGTATGAGCCTCGACGACATCGACTTGATCGAGCTGAACGAGGCTTTCGCGGCGCAGGCCTATTACTGCATTCGCGAGCTCGGGCTCGACATCGACAAGACCAACGTCAACGGCAGCGGCGTTGCCCTCGGCCACCCGGTTGGGGCCACGGGCGCCATCATGACCGTCAAGGCGATGGAGGAGCTCGAGCGCACCGGCGGCCGCACGGCTATCGTGACCATGTGCGTCGGCGGCGGCCAGGGCGCGGCCACCGTCTTCGAACGACTCGACTAGACATCTCGTCCTTCCATAGGAGAGACCGGCGCCCTGAAAGGCCATGGAATGGTCCCCATCTCGCGCGTTGGACCTTTCTCGATGACAGCCCCATCACCACGTGACACCCGGAGGAAGCCATGACCGATAAGCTCACCGGCAAAGTGGTCGCTATCACCGGGTCTGGACGCGGGATCGGGCGCGCCGTGGCCCTCCGGATGGCGCAGGAGGGGGCGC
Organism: Dehalococcoidia bacterium; assembly: GCA_965220155.1. GTDB lineage: Bacteria > Chloroflexota > Dehalococcoidia > SHYB01 > SHYB01. The sequence goes on from OZ244810.1 coordinate 315,418, forward strand.
GGATCGTCGTGGGCGACTACGGGGGCCCAGTGGATGGCATCGGCGCCAGCTCCTCAGCACCGGCCGAGGCCGTCGTCCGGGAGATCACCGAGGGAGGAGGCGAGGCCGTGGCCGTGATCGAAAACGTCGCCACCATCAGCGGCGGCGAGAAGGTCACCAACGCCGCGCTGGAGCATTTTGGCCGCCTCGACGGGCTGGTCTGCTGCGCCGGGATCATGGGTCCCCAGAAACCGATGTGGGAGCTCACGGAAGAGGAGTGGGACGCGGTCATTACCGTGCACATTCGAGGCCACTTCGCCAGCGCCCGGGCCGCGGTGCCGGTAATGATGCGCCAGGGGACGGGTAGGCTGATCTTCTTCTCATCGAGCGCTTCGGTAGGGTCACGAGCGCCCGGCGTCACCGGTGATGGAGGGGCGGGGCCTTACGGAGTGGCCAAAGCGGGCATCCTCGGACTTCTGTGGGGCACCGCTCCCTCTCTTCAGGAGCATGGCATCACAGTGAACGCGATGTTCCCCGGAGCCGCCACCCGGATGATCGACCGCGGCCTGCCCCAGGGCGGGGCGGGCAGCCGCTTGCACAGCGACCTGGCGGGGGGCACCTGGAGGGACCCCACCAACGTCGCCCCGGTCATCATCTACCTGGTGAGTGACGCTGGAGCGAAGACCACAGGGCAGATCTTCGGGGCTATCGGCTCCCGGATCGTGCATTTCGACCCCGTGCGGGCCCGCAAGCTCATCATCAAGAACGGGTTCTGGGAGGTCGACGAGCTCTTCGATGTCTTCCCCAAGGAGTTCGGAGAAGAGCTCGCTTACGACCCTGGCCAGTGGCCCCCGAAGATCGACCCGACGGTCTACTGACGCTGACCGCGGCTCTCCGCAACGAGGTGATGCATCCGTTGATCGCCACCCTCGGCCTCGGGCTGCCCCGGTAGCAGGGGGCAAGAGCGCCCATGACGATCGGCGGTCTCGGCAGCGTAGTATCGGGGAGGGGACCGCCATGAGTGGCTCGCGCATCCCTTACGACGTCATCGACAGTGACGGGCATATCCTCTTCCCGAGCAACGTCTGGTGGAAGCCGTATCTACCTGAGAAGTACTGGGACTGGACCCCGCGAACGGTGCGGGAGCCTGACGGCACGAAACAGCTGTACGCAGAAGGCAGGCCTCTGCCCGTCGCGGCCCCCTCCTCTCTCCGCCGGTCCGATGAGGGACTGGCCTTCCGCGGGTCGGGGCAGAGCTACGTTCCAGGGAGCTGGGGCCGGAAGGATGCAGGGGCCATCACGATGGCGGAGGCTCGCAAGCTGGCCGGATCGGACCCGAAGGACCGGCTGCGCGCAATGGACACCGACGGTATCGACGTCGCCTATCTGTTCCCGTCGCAAATCGGATCATTACTTCCCGCGCTGCGCAGCACCGCCTTCATCAGCGCCTACGCCAGTGCCTATAACGACTGGCTGGCCGACTATTGCGTTGCGGACCCCCGGCGTTTGAAGCCGGCCGCCGTGCTTCCGCAGCACGACCCCGTACTTGCGGTCGAAGAGATGGAGCGCGCGAGAAAAAGAGGGGTTACGGCCATCTACATCCGGCCCAACACCATGGGTGAGATCAATCTGGACCACCCCAGCAACGAGCGGCTGTGGGCCGCCGCGGAAGACCTGGGCATGGCTGCGTGCGTTCACGAGGGCTACGGCCTCGAGATTCCCGAGGTGGGCCGCGAGCGGGTCAGCACCAACCTGCAAGGGCACATGACCAGCCACCCCTTCGAGCACATGACGGCAAGCCTCGTGCTGATCACGAGCGGCGTCCTGAAACGCCATCCGAAGCTGCGGGTGGCGTTCATGGAGAGCGGCGCGGGGTGGGCGCCTTTCTGGCTCAATCGAATGGACGAACACAGCCGCAAGTTCACCTACGGCGACGAGCCGCTCGAGGAGATGCCCACGACCTACTTCCGCCGGCAGTGCTTCTTGGGTATCGAGCCGGACGAGCGCTTCCTGCCCCACCTCATCGACTTCGGGTTGGAGGACACGTTACTCTATGGGAGCGACTTCCCCCACGTGGACGCTATCTTCCCGGGTTCCGTGGCGGCGCTGGCGGAGCGCGGCGACATCTCGGATACCGTCAAGCGCAAGGCCCTGCGCGACAACGCGCTGCGGCTATACGGGGTCCCGGAGTAGCTATCGACCGGCAACGTCCGGGTTTGAAGCTGACGGGATGATGCGTTGTTCAGCTAGAGTCTATCCTAGAATAGAACTGACGCACGGGGCTGTAGCTCAGTGGGAGAGCACCTGATTTGCATTCAGGGGGTCAGGGGTTCGAATCCCCTCAGCTCCACCATTTCCTGCCTGACTTGTACCACACCGTGTAGAGCGTCCTTTCCGGGTATGCGGCTGTCGTCGGGCCTCGGGATGGTGTAGCGGACGACGGCGTTGCCGGGCCTGACGACGATCTCCTTGACGAAGGTTTCGATGAAGGCCCTGCGCTCAGTCAGCTCGCTCTCCCTTAAGAACTCGCTCATGTCCTGGGCGTAGGCCGAGATCGTGTTCACGTCGTCCAGGACGGCCCTGCGCTGGGAGAGGATGGCCCTAGCATCGGCCGCCGCATCTTCCAGGCCCTCCTGCCGCTTGCGGTGCTGCTTGATGCGTTCTGAGGCGTCGGCCATGTCGATGTCGGTCGTCTCTACGAAATGCCAGATCCGGCCCAGCTTCCGCTTGACGTCCTCAAGCTCATCCTCGATGGTCTCCAGCCTCGTCCGCTGCTCTTGGGCCACGCCGTCGATCTGCTCGTCCACGACCTTCACCAGGGCGCGGATGTTACCGTCGGTGAGGATGTTTGAGCGAATCTTGCCGACGACCATTTCCTCGAAACGGCGGGCGTTGAGTCTGGGAGTGTCGCAGGCATCCTTGCCGCGCTTCATGATCGACTGGCAGACGTAGTAGGAGAACTGGCCGCTCTTGGCGTCCTGTCCGCTGAGAGCTCTGTTGCACGCCTTGCACTTGACGAGGCCGCTAAGCAGGTAGGAGCTCCCCACCCTGCGGGGGTGAGCGACCTTGGGTGCTCGGGAGCGCATCAGCCTGCTCAGGCGGTGGAACCGGGTCTTGGAGATGATGGTGGGAAACGCCTTCTCTACCCGCACAGGCTCGTCCTTGCCCTTGCCCACAGTGCCCCAGACCAACGTCCCCGTGTAGACCTCGTTTCTGAGGATGAAGTGGATGCCGTTCTTGGACCAGAGCTTCCCTGTAGGGCTGGCGATGCCCTCGTAGTTGAGGGTCTTGGCGATGTGCAACATCCCCGTACCGGCCTCGGCCATGTCGAAGATGCGCTTGACCACGCGGAGGCATCGGGGTCGGGTTCCAGAGTAGGCCGCTTCTTCGCCCCGTCCTGCACCATGACCCTGTTGTAGCCGTAGGGCGTCCTACTGGCGATCCAGAAGCCGCGAGAAGCGGCCTCCCGCATCCCCCGCGTGACCTCCTGGGCGAGATTCTCGCTGTAGAACTCGTCCACGCTCTCGATGATTCCCTCAAGCAGCTTCCCTGTTGGGGTGTCGTCGGCCTTCTCGGTGATGGAGACCACGCGGACGCCCTTACGCCTGAGCATGGACTTGAAAGCGACGGCGTGCTCGCGCTTGCGCGTGAAGCGGGAGAACTTCCAGACCAGGATTTCGCCGAAGGGGGCATTGGGCTTGGAAGCCTCGTCAATCATCTTGCGGAACTCGGGGCGGTCGGCGATGCGCCCGCTCTCGGCCTCGTCCACGTACTCGCGGGCGACGATGTAGCCGTTCTTCCGTGCGTAGTCCCTGAGCGCCCGGAGCTGTGCGGAGACGGACAGGTCCACGTCCTGGCGGTCGCTGGAGACCCTGGCGTAGAGCGCTGCCGGCGTGTATTCGGTGTGCTGGTTCATGGGTGCGTCCTCCTCGCTATTCCCTTGCATTCCTGCGGGTCTTCGCCCGTTGGCGGCGCTCTTGCCGCAGCCACTCCCGCTCCTCCATGTACAGGCGGATGGCCTCGCGGAGGAACTCGCTCATGGTACGGCCCTCCTCCTTCAACACCTGTTGCACCTCCTCGGCCAACTCCGGGGGCATGGAGAAGGTGATGGCCTTTCGGGTCGTGGGCATCGTCTCTTTTTGCCTCCTCGTATATGACAACGTCATACCATTATCATGAACGGACCGGCCCGCCGTTGTCAAGAGCGCCTCGGCGCGGGGAAAGCCATCTGGGGGATTACCGGTAGGAGTTTGAGCAGTATGCCTGGGAGGGATGACTAGACGAGGAACCCTCGTCCGACGTTCTTCACGTCCTATCCTTCACTATCCTGACTTTGCTCAGATTCATCGCCGACATCGCCACTGCGAAAGGACGGGAGATTGCCGTAACTCCGCAAGAATCGTGTTAGTGGCACTGAGACCACGCTACCAAATACAACACCGACCATTGCGGCTAATACCACAGACCAATCCTCCCCGCCCGGAATCGTCCTGGGAACCCATATCGCAAGGATCATGATCGGAATGAACAGGGTCAGCATTGCGAGGCTCTCCATAAGCGGACCGAGCGTCGGGTCCTTTGGCCACCTGTCAACGCCCTTGAATAGTATCCAAACCAGGAAAGTCCATGAGGCGAGCAGGATTGAGACAGCGGGCAATGGGACCAAGGAGTATTGCAACTCCAATCCGTCCGAAAGCCCGGGCAAAACCCAATACCCCATCAGCACGATCGCCGCCGGCGCCATGCCAATTGCCAATATCCTCTTTCCTCGCACCAGTATCCCGAATATGAACAACCAGGGAGACGACGCCATTATCACGACCACGTTTATTCCCAATTCGTCAATGTCATACCGGTCGCTGATCGCCAAAAGCAGCGCGAGTCCCAGGAAAATCACAAACCCTGCGTACCACCAACCGAACCGTCGAGCTTCACGCTTCTGCTGCATCGCTCCATAGAACACCATGAGAGGAATCACCGCAGGGAGGAGGTTGATCACAACACTGTCGTACAACCTGTCTATGTAATCAAAACTCCAAATGAAGTAGGTGAGCATCGCCAGAGTCAATAGTGTCATTACAAAGTTGGCAGTGACTCCCCGGCGTAGGTCTTTCCACGAATATCTTCGGGCCTCCGATACCATGTCTTGAGCGCGACACATCAGGGGTTGCCCCAACCCCAAGAGAAAGGCGACGTAGCCAACACCCTGTGCATAGATTTTCCTACGCATTGACCTTATCCGAAAACTCCGTAGTCACCATCCGCGTGCTCGTCCGCCGGTGGGCACAAAGGGCAAGTTTCTCAGCTCGCGAAGCTCCGCAACCGGTAAGGCGCTTCGCGCTGGGAGCCCTACCGTTGACGGAGCTAAGGGACGCTGTTGAGAGCAGGAAGCCCCTTAGCCAGCAGTCGGACTATTGGAACCGCCGTCCAGGGGTGCAGTCGCCATGATGCGTCTTATGGTCTCAATGAGATCCGTGACCAACTCATCATTGAAGTCGTCCATGCCGAACCCGTGGACGATGGCGTTTCGGTACTTCCGCATACGGGTCAAAGCGTCGTAATCGTCCCTTGAGATGACCCCGTGATAGATCCCCTGGTCGAGAACGTAACCCGGCGAAGTGATGCTCGTGTCGGATACTCCCTGTGCTGTGAGCAATTCCCTGATGACAGCTTCAGAAGCCGACCATGCGAGCAAGAAGGCGGCCTCCGGCAAGCTCGCTTGGAGAGACCTCTCGGCTTCCTCGATTCTTTGCAGAATCTTTCCACTCTCAAACGAACGTGCGCCTTCAGGCGAATCCAGCTTTTCCGGCTCACTCACTAGGAGCAACTCGAATCTCCATCCGGGCTTCGAATCGATGAGGCGCGCCAGCTCGCTTATCTTGGGATCAGCAGCCAGTGACGGCCGTGACTTCACCTCGATAACCCTCACCTCGTCTCCCCTTCGAACAAGCAAATCGGCCCTGAAGCCTGGCAAGAAGTCGAGTGGAGCGTCAAATAGAACCTCGTAGCCCTTGCCTCGGTACTCTTCTGCGGTCTTGTGGGTGAGGAGGTATTCAGAGTCAGTAGCATCTCTTACCAAGATGGCACCTCCAAGCTCCGTGCATTGGCCACGGTGATGTGGAGAAACTGTTCGGACCGTCCGAGCGTTTCGACCAATACAGATGAAGGGTTCTCGAATTGCAGGTCTCTATTGCGGTCTCTCTTCCGGCATACCAAATCGGTAATCTGACGGTCGTCGGCGTAGACCAGTCCGTTCAGCGCATCGAGGATTGGCTTCGGCATGTTGTCAACATCCAGCGCCCCGCCCTTGAAGTAGTAGGTGATGGCCACCATGACTTCTCCGACGAAGGGCGGCTCAGCGTCCCACACTTGCCCCACAACACTCTGCACCTCCTGCCTCCAGGCTCTGAGGTGGCGAGGGTCAGCCTGTTGGGATAGAGGAGTGCGCTCTATGACGATCTCAAATGGTATTGGCATCTCTATCTGTACTAGCCGGTCGTTCTATGGAGATTTCATCTAGGAGTGTGGGTCATAGTGAACTGCTCCCACAGTAGGCATTTTCGCCACCGTAGACTGCCTGGAGGCAGTATACAATAGGGCCAGTCCTGGATGCCTGCTTCAGATATGACTTATGGCCCGAAAACGGAGCGGATCGGCTCTTCAGTCTGTTCTCACACCCCACAATGTCCCTCGCACTCATTCTCAAACCCGTCTCTCTGCCTGTCGGACCCCACCACCGTCTGTGCCATAAGCAACCGCAAGGAGTGGAGGTAGGGGTCTTGTTCAAGGCGAGCCGTTTCGGCGTCCTGGCGTCGGTCTTCACCGCCTCGGCGGGCAACTCCGGCCACCTGCACTGCGTCTCGACCCATCGCAGGTGGAACTAGAAGGGGACGTCTGCCGCAGGCTGAGCGATTCCTGCGGCCTGTCGTTTCGGGTGGCCCCTCCTACTTAACGGGTGAACAGAGCCCCTCCGTTAGAGCCATCTCCTCAGCGTTCCTGCCGGGTATCGGGCTGTCGTCGGGCATGGGGATGGTGTAGCGCAACAGAGCACTGCCGGGCATGACGACGATCTCCTTGACGAACGACTCGATGAAGGCCCTGCGCTCGGTCGGCTCAATGTGGACGGGGCGCGTCTCCGGGACTTGGAGCGTCTTCACTCCACACATGCGGGTGGCTCAGAGCCGTACCGCTGTCGCCAGGCCGCCGGAGAGAGACCACCGAGTCCATTCATATGAAGGAGGCGAACCGTGGTCAAAGTGAGTGGAGGGGAGGCTCTTGCCAAATCACTTGTAAGAGAAGGCGTCGAGGTCGTATTCGGGATCCCCGGCATACAGATTTACGGGATCGTCGCCGCGCTCCGGGACGAGCCGGGCATCCGCATGGTCACGACCCGCCACGAACAGGCCACGACGTGATCTGCATGACGGGAGACGGCGGGTTCATGTTCAACGCGTCCGAGCTCTCCACGGCGGTCAAGTACGGCATCAACGTGATCACCATCGTCTTCAGGAACGACTCCTACGGCAATGTCGCGCGCGACCTGGATGAGATGTTCGGCGGGACCTACGAGACCGACCTTCACAACCCGGACTTCGTCAAGTTCGCAGAGTCGTTCGGCGCGGTCGGCATGAGGGCGAACGACCCTATGGAGCTGGAGGCGCTCATTCCGCTGGCGCTGGAGTGTCGGGCCCCGGTGGTCATCGACGTGCCCTTCGGAGAGATGCCGATACCGCGCGCCCCCCAGGTCGCGCCCGTCTACAACCTGCCCTGGACACAGCCCCAGGAGGGACTGATCTCTTCCTGAGACGCTGCTGCATACTTGGGGCGGGAAGGCTTCCGAGCGTCCCTGGTTTCGCCGCGAGACGGTCCGGCGAGGACCCGCGTCCTGGCCCCGGCTCATCGCCCGCGCCCGCCTGCGGCGGCAGGAGTCCCGGTTCGGGACTTCGCCGAACAGGGAGCGCCGATCAGACCCGCCTTGTGAACCTTTGCGTTGCGGTCCAAGTTAATGTTATGGGTTTACAGGGTTAGCAAGTCTCCACGAAGGTCTCTTATCGAGCCAAAATCAGAACAACCCATGGGAGTCCACGAAGAATGCAGCAGGATTTCATCTCCTTTCTTGATTGGTCTGCTGAAGAGCTCGGATACGTAGTAGAAGCAGCGGAGTCTTTCCGGCAGAGGTGGGAAGCAAGGAACTCTCCCCCAGCTCTTAGAGGAAGACGTATTGCTCTGATATGGGATGCATCCGGCTTCCGGAATCGGGTCGCATTCGAGCTGGGCATAGCTGAACTACGTGGAGTCTCAGTGGAAGTCCCTGGCCGCCTCGACGAACGAGAGTCTATCGAAGATGTAACTCGTTACCTGGACAATTGGTTTGACGCTATTGTCGCGAGAACCGCAACACACGAGCATATGTTGAGGCTGGCTCAGTCCGCTCAGGTACCGGTTGTGAATGCCAGGACTCCGTTCAATCATCCCTGCGAGATCTTAGGAGATCTGGCTTACGTGACGAAGCAGAGAGGCGATTTGGATGGTCTACGAGTCGTGTTTGTAGGTGAAGCTACGAACCTGGGGCACTCTTGGTTCGAGGCGGCAGCTAGATTCCCCATAAATGTCGTTCAAGTTTGCCCAGAAGGGTATCAGGTCAACAAGGATTTCCTCCAACGCATCGCTCAGGAGGCGGAAGGAGAGGTTGCGGTCTCGCAAGACCTGTTTTCAGCTGTCGCCGATGCGGATGTCATCTACACGGACTGCTGGCCGGCGGGTGAAACTGGTGAGGACCCTCAGAGAGTGCGCGATCTGTTCCTGCCATACCAAGTGACCGACCGTGTCCTGAAGGCGAGCCCGCGTGATGTCATGTTCTTACCCTGTCCTCCTGTCCATAGAGGACAGGAGGTAGCCGAGAGTGCCATGAACTCCCCAGCCTGCCAAGTCTACGAGGCAAAAAAGTACTTGCTGCATGCGCAGAATGCGCTTCTTGCTACTCTTCTCAACGGCAGGGAGGGAATCTAAACGGAGCCGTATATCTCGAAGCCGCCGGACTCGGCGACGACGGGATACGGATGTCCGGGCTGTCCACGCAGCGGGGCGAGCGGTTTGCCGGGGTCAAGTAGGGACAGGAACGTCCAGGGCGTCGGCATAACGATGACAGCGTCCGATCAGGGTGGCTGCAACGGGACCTTGAGGGCCTCCGCCCGCTCCTTGAGGGATGACCACGTGGCGTCTGGTATGTCCAGCCCGTCCCGGCCTGCTCTTTCGCGGGCCTGCCTTTCGGGCTCTCCCGGCAGGAGCACTTCAGCGAACCCCTCCGCGGGTGGAATTGCTTTGACCGCCTGGGTCAACTCGGACATCCCCTCGACGAAAACATTCCGAGGCGCGAACGCATCCGTGTTCACGGCCAGAATGAAGACCCCATTGCCCACTTTGTACCCGCTCCCTGGCAAAGATGGAGAGCCCGCGCCGCTCAGTACGCCACCCAGCGCCTCGACCATGAACGCCAGCCCTGACCCCTTGTGCCCGGCCGCGGGAAGCAACATGCCACCCGAGTAATAGTCGTTGGGACTCGTCGATGGCCGTCCTTCTCTGTCGACTATGGCCCCTTCGGGTAGATTCTCACCCTTGTTCTTCAAGACGCGAATCTTCCCGGCCGCGATCGTCGCCGTCGAAAAGTCGACGGCGATCGGTCCCATATCGTCTGAGGGCATCGCTATCGAGAGCGGATTTGTGCCGTAGACAGGCCGGGCTCCTCCGAAGGGGGCCACCCTCGATTCCTTTCCGCCTGCATTCACGAAGGCAAAACCGATCAACCCTTGCTCGGCCATCGCCTCGGTGTACGCGCTCAGCCTGCCAACGTGCCCACACCTGCTCATCGTGACCGCGGCGACGTTCCATTCCTTCGCTTTTCTTATGGCGACTTCAGTGCCGAAGCCAGCCGCTACCTGACCGAACGCCCACTCGCCATCTATCGCGGCGGTGGTTTCGGTCTCCGATGCAACACGCGGGACAGCGCCGGGGGAAATCCGCCGTTCTCTGATATGGTCGAGGTATTCGGTCACCCGGATGACTCCGTGAGAGCCATGGCCGGCGAGGTCCGCGTCCACCAAGGACTCCGCGACGAGGGCTGCATGGGACGACGGAGCCCCGGCCGTCTCAAAGATCCGTGTGACTACATCGCGCAGGAACGATGGAGAAAATGACGGCATCGCAACGAGACCTCCGAGCCTGGAGTGAGACGCCCGAGGCGGCAAGGGTCATGTGTGGTCCCGCGGGTTGGGCCGCGACTCCGACACCTGGTCAGGCTATCATACGCAAGCGGCGAGACGGCCGCCAAACCGTTGGACTGCGTCCTGGATCGTCATGAGACCGCCTCGCCGCAGGGAGCTGCGGGGAGGCCCTCGAAGACGCGATGCAAGAGCATCCCTCGACTGCCGCGCCAACAGACCTCCCCGGAGAGAGCCTGGCTGGCATTCATCGGCGGATGCGGCCTGGGGATCATGGTCTTGAGTGGGGCGCGCTCAGATTGACAGCAGGCTCGACGGTTTCTATCATCCGGCCCCACAGGGGACCGCTCAGCCACGCCCCCTGGGGTTTGGCCACCAAAAGGGGGGCTCCATGCCGGACACGACGGCCAGCACCCGGCTCGAGGCGCTTGAGGAACGCATCCAGCTTCTTGAGGACCAGGAAGCGATCCGGGAGTGCTTCGCCAGGTACGGCTTCACTGCCGACCTCGGGCACTCTCAAGCATGGGCGGACGTGTGGACCGAGGATGGGGTCTACGAGCTCTTCCCGACCTCAATCGTCAGAGGTAAAGAACGGCTGCTCCACGACATCATTACCAATAACGCCGGCCACAAGAAGATCGAGAATCGCTCTCAGCACACCGCCGTCAACCACTACATCCGGGTGAATGGCGATAAGGCATGGGCCGAAGGCTACTCCATCGTCTACACCAAGAAAGACGTCGGCGTCTCAGCACCCGGCTCGGACGGCCAGCGCAGCTCGACCAATGTCCACCTATCGGACCTCGAGTCGGAGATGGAAGGGTACCAGGCCTGGATCTGCTGCTACAACCACTGGGAGTTCGAGCGGCACGAGGGTCGATGGCTGATGAAGCACCGCAACCGGCGTCCGATTGGCGGCGACGAGTGGGGAGGGGCCATCATCAAAGGGTTCCTCGAGGGATAAGTCGCACCGCTCTCAAGACCCGCGCGGGCTTGAGGCGCTGGCCAGCGACGGGCTCGTGCCCGCCCCCTGGACCTACCTGGCTAAAGCCTTCGTCTCGGCGCCCCTGGATCCAGCCTTAGACATTCTGCCGCGAGGCCGCGTAACATGTGCCGAAGCTGCTCTCGGCGGTCCTCGCGAGTGGCGGGACCGGATACCTAGGAGGAAGCTGTGAAGTTCGGCCTATTGTACGAGCTGGAGATGCCGAAGCCTTGGACCAAGACCAAGGAGCGCGAGATCTTCTGGGAGGCCCTGGACCAGATCGTCTTGGCAGAGGAGATGGGCTTCGAGTACGTGTGGCTGGTCCAGCACCACTTTCTCACTGAGTTCGCCCACTCCTGCGCCCCCGAGGTGTTCTTGGGGGCGGTCAGCCAGCGCACGGAGAAGATACGACTTGGCTTCGGAGTGGTGCTCCTCCCCGTCGATCACCCGCTGCGGGTGGCGGAATACGCCGCTACGCTGGACATCATGAGCAAAGGACGGGTTGATCTCGGCACGGGACGCGGCAGCACGCCGTACCAGCTATCACCGTTCGGCGCGCACATCAAAGATACGCGGGCCATGTGGGACGAGGCTGTCCATCTCATTCCCCGGATGTGGACTGAGGAGGTCTTTTCTCATCAGGGCCCGTTTTACGACATCCCGCGCCGCGAGGTCATCCCCAAGCCCGTGCAGGAGCCCCATCCCCCGATTTGGGTAGCTGCATCCCAGCTCGACACCTTCGTCATGGCCGGTGAGCGCGGACTCGGCATCCTTTGCTTTACCCTGGGGGCGCCTGGAGAGTTGCAGCACCGGGTTGAAGCTTACCAGGAGGCGGTCAAGGCTCCCACGAAACTAGTCGGCGATTTCGTCAACAACCACGTGGCCGGGTTCACCGTCGCGCACTGCGATGAGAATAATCAGCGAGGCCGCGAGATCTGCGGCGAGGCAGGCCTCTGGTACCTGGGCAACGCGCGGATGCGCTACACCACCGAGTGGGCAGGCGTCGACGCCGATTCAACCCCGGAGGAATACCGCTTCCACAATCCCTTCTCCGGGGGCAGGGGGCAGCTCGAAGTCCGGGAGGCGACTGAGACCAACCCCAACGATCTCCTCGACAACGGCACCTTCTGCGGCGGCGATCCGGATGCCTGCATCGCCACCGCTCAGAAGTATGAGGCAGCGGGGTTGGACCAGTTCATGGCCCTGATGCAGGCGGGGCGTACCCCCCACGACGAGATCATGAAGTCCATTCGGCTGTTCGGGAAACACGTGATCCCGTATTTCCAGGAGAAAGATCGAAAGGTGCTGGCGGCCCAGAAAGCCTGACGGGGCCGCCTCTGGGGCGCCTCAGCCCGGAGGGGACCAGGCGCGGCCTCCTTTCCCTAGGGCCACCCCGCCCCCGGTACGTCAACAGTCACGGTCTCGACGGCCCCTTGGGCCTTGCTGAAGGGATCGGTAATCGTTCGGTGCTCGCGGACCTCCTTCACCATGGCCCCAATGTTCGCTCCGGTCGTCCGGGATGTCGACAAAAAGAGAGTCCTTCGATCATCCCCCCCTAAAGCGCACGCTACGGCCCACCGGTCCTGTACCCATATCCGGTCCGTGACGTTGCCGCCTTCCTGGACCCGAAGGAACTCGCTGGTCGCCGGAGAGGCCACCCAGACCGCCCCTTCCGCGTCAACGCAGATGCCGTCAGGGTCCGCCTCGCCGAGGTCGGCATAGACCCGGCGTCCGGACAGTCCTCCGTCCGCGTCGATATCGAAGGCAGCAAGCCTGTGGCCCTGCGTCTCCGCCACGATATAGGTCCGGCCATCGGCTGTAATAACCGAGCCGTTGGGGAAAGCGATCTCATCGGCCACGACACGGGACGAGCCGTCGGGCGTGACCAGGACAACAGTGTCCATGGGGACTGGGCCTCCAACGGGGCCAACCCTGTTCCCAATATAGGCGCGGCCCTGCCCGTCCACCACCATGTCGTTGATCGTCGCACCTTCGATGCCGGCGAAGTCTGTCACGACTCTAAGGCCGTCCGGGTCCAGGCGGAACAGCAACCGGTCCTCCATGGAGACCACGAGAAGCCGTCCATCGGGGAGGAACCCCAGACCGGAAGGCCTATCGGCCGGCAGCGTCAGCTTTTCGTCGAGATGCCCCTGGAGGTCGAGCGTCATGACTCGGCGAGAGAACATGTCGGAGAACCAGAGCTTCCCGTTGTGCCACCTGGGCCCCTCGGGGAAGACGAGTCCGTCAGCCAGTACTGTAGGCTCGGGGATGGTCATGAGCTACTCTCCACCTTATTTTTCTCGAGGGCCATCGCTGTAGTTACGGAGTGGTCCCTGGAGTCGCCGCCCGCTTCGAGAAGGGCTCGAGTACCTCTCGGGTGAAGCGCTCCAGGGTTTTTTGGGTCTCTCGCAGGTCGTTGCCGAGCAACTTGGCGCTGGTCCCCAACATGATGTTGGTGACCCCTGCCGCCTCCAGGTCTTCGATCTGGCGAGTCACACGGTCGAGATCGCCGGCTACCCAGCGGTTCTCCCAGGAGTCTTGCGAGGCCATCTGGAATTCATCCGGGGTTCGCCCAGCCACGCCCCGCTGCCAATACTCGTAGCCACGGCCCAGTTTACCGGTCTTCGGGTCGATAGGCGCGCTCTGGTAGAGGTACTGCTGCTCCTCTTTCACCGGCGTCCCTTGGGACTCGTAGGTTGCCGCCAGAGGACTGTCCTGGCTGAGGTTCATGACGAAGTCTCGGGCCTTCTCGTTGGAATCGTTCAGGTGGACGTTCCGCATCACGACAAAGTCCGCGCCATCGGCATCGTGGCCGCTCTTCCGAGCAACGTCTTTCCAGAGCCGGATGTTCTCCGCCAACTTTGTGTTTGTCATGGTGGAGTCCACCATGAACGGTATCCCCTTCTTGGCGTAGTGCTCTATGCTCTGGGGCCCGATCGATGCGACGTGAAGTGGAGGGTGGGGCTTCTGTATCGGCGGAGGAGTTATCGCCACGTTATCTACCTGGTAGTACTTCCCGTGATAGGTAACGGGCTCCCCGGTCCACGCCTTCAGCACGACATCCAGGGCTTCGTCCGTACGATCGCGTGTGTCGTCCACCGAGACTCCAAAGCCGGCAAACTCCACACCCTGGTACCCTCTACCGAAGCCGAACTCCACCCTTCCCCCGCTTATCACATCGACCATGGCCGCATCCTCGGCGGCGCGGAGCGGGTGGTGAAAGGGCATGATGACGATGGCGTTTCCCAGGCGCAGACGCTTGGTAATGCCTGCGACGTGGGCCAGGAAGATCATCGTGTTCGGGACCAGCCCATAGTCGCGGAAGTGGTGCTCGGCAGCCCAGCATGAATCGAAGCCCATTTCGTCGAGCCACCGGATGATCTGAAATTGCTCGGCGTAGATGTCGGCGGGAGGCGTCCCGGGGGGTTGCCACGGCAGCAGGTGAAACGTCGAGAACTTCATGGGACCCCCCTTGTCGCGCGGCTACTCATCGGCCGCCGAGCCCGTCGTCGTGCATGCTCCCGCCCCGGCCACCCAGAGCGGACCTCAGCATTGCCGACGGTGCTGGCCCAGGAGGCGGATGCGGACACTCGGAGGATTATACGATAGCTCTGTAGCGCGCCCGCCGATAATGAACCAGTCGAGGCTGGGGGCAGCGTTTGACATACCACCGTGAAAGGGCCTATAACCGGAACCGACGGCATCGCTTTGACGCTGCGGCCATCCATACAGATGGCCTTTTTCGCAAAGGCCCCGCTCTGCCACGATGATTATTGGCCTAATCTCGGACACACACGTTCCCGAGGCCATGCCCGAGGTCCCGAGGGAGGTCGAACAGGCCTTCCACGGAGTCGACCTGATCCTGCATGCCGGGGATATGCACGTCATCGGCGTGCTGGACTGGCTAGAGCGGATCGCCCCCGTACTTTCTGTGCGCGGTAACGGGGACTACGCGACCTCCTACGGCAACTACAACGCGAACCGCCCCGGAGTCCCTGATGACCCCCGCGTGCTCGAGCACCCCGTGCTCCATTACGAGGGGCACCGGGTCGGGCTGACCCACGCCTTCCCCGGTCCTGAGGAAGTGTCCTGGGAGGACCTGGACAGGCTCATGTACCGCTTCTTTGGGCAGGCCGTGGATGTCGTCGTCACTGGAGACAGCCACGTCGAGGAGATCATCGACGACCCCGGGCTCTTCCTGGTCAACCCTGGCAGCCCAACGTTGCCACGTAACCTCATGACCCAGCTGGGCACGGTGGGCCTCATGGAGCTGAACGAGGGTCACCGCCCCAGGGCAGAGATCATCGACCTCAAGACCCTTTAGCAGGCTCGCCAGCCCCTTCGCGGCTCAGCCGGCCGCCGAGCGAGCGGGTCGCGAGGCGTATCGTACGGACTACGGTTGCGGAGGCATCGCTCCGACGATCACGCGCTTGGCCATCTTCCAGCCCTCGGGCGTCCGGCGGAACTCATCGAAGTACTCGCCGATCCTCAGGACGTCAGGGGTAGCCTGGGCATTTCCGTAGTACTGGTAGTAAGACTTGCCTGTGGCGGTGTCACCGTTGAGCTGGATCACGATGTTCGTCACCACGTGGCGGGTATTGGTACCCGGCCCCTGAATGCCACTGGCCCGGCGTTCCTGGGCGCCGGCCAGGATGTCGGCATGGCCCTTCCTGACCCCGCCATCGGGACC
Source organism: Dehalococcoidia bacterium (assembly GCA_965220155.1). Lineage (GTDB taxonomy): Bacteria > Chloroflexota > Dehalococcoidia > SHYB01 > SHYB01. The sequence goes on from OZ244810.1 coordinate 331,286, forward strand.
TTGCCACGAGCCATCCTCGGCAAAGAGTTGTACGTAGTCCTTCAGGTCTCCATCGTCAGCCCCCTGGGCGATCCTGGCCAGCAGGTTCCTGATCTCCAGCTCGTCCGCCACTCGGCGGAGCTGTCCGTCGACGCTCATGGACCACCTTCTCTCTTCTCCATGTCCTTGCCTCCATCAACTCCCGAGAGCCCACGACTTGATCAGATGATGCGCGATGGCGAAGGGTCCAGGCACCGTTAGCTCCTCGCTCTTCTCTTCCAGCGCCAGGAGGACCTCCGGCCTCGGGAACCATCGCACGTCGGTCATCTCCTCGTCATCCTTCGCGATGTCTGTTGTGGCGGCGTCGGCATGACACCCGATCATCAGTGACGATGGGAAGGGCCACGGCTGAGAGGAATGATACCGGACGTTTTTTACCCTGATCCCAGCCTCCTCCATCACCTCCCGGGCCACGGCCTCTTCGATCGATTCCCCCTGGTCCATGAAGCCCGCCAGGGCCGAATACATCTTCGACCGCCCCATGTTCCTGATGTTCTGGCCGAGGAGGCAGGTGTCCTCGTTCGAGACCACGGTGATCACCACGGGGTCAGTCCTGGGAAAATGATCCGCCTGGCAACCTGGGCACTTGCGCACCTGCCCGCCCCGTTTCACCAGCGTCTCGTGGCCGCAGACTGAGCAGAAACCGTGGCGGCCATGCCAGTCCAGCTGGGCCCTTGCCTGGGCGACGATGCTGGCGTCCGTCGCGCTTAGCTGTCCCGCGGCGGCCCTTGCGTCCTCGAACTTGTAGATAGCCCCGCCCGTGAGCGTTTGGGCAGCTCCCTCGTACTGCGTGATATCGACAACGAAGTGCGGAATACCCTCCATCAGGCCCAGAAAGGTCGCTTCCCCATCGACCCCGATCCGGTCCAGGTCGGGTCGGCGCAGCCAGCCCAGGCCACCGTCGGCTTCCGACATGAACACCTTGAGCTGCGACATCGGCAAGAATCTGCTCGTCGAGTCCCGGCTCTTCGCGCTTATCCAGCCCTCGTCGCGCCGTTCGCGCTCGCCGCGGTCCAGCGGGTTTCCGGCATACGTGTGCGCCTGATACATCGTCCGCTCCCCTCACACATGGGGCATGCCGCCCGGGTCAGATTCTACTACGGCACCCGCACCGGCACGGGACTCGTTTCGCTCCTTGAGGACCGGCCCGTACTTAAGGTAGCCTGGGGGCAAATGTGCCAGCAGGGGGAGCAATGACGGGCAACAGCCAGGAGATTCTCATCACCACATCCGAGCAGGTGCCGGACAGGCCGGTGGAGCGCGTGTTGGGATTGGTCCGAGGCAACTCGGTCCGGGCCCGGAACCTCGGACGCGATCTTCAGGCGGGAATCCGCTCCATCTTCGGGGGAAGGGTGGGGGTCTACGCCGAACTCCTGGAGGAGAGCCGGGAGGAGTCGCTGGCGGCCATGGTGAGCCAGGCGCGGCGGCAAGGAGCGAACGCGGTGCTGGCGTGCCGCATGTCCACCTCTCAGGTCATGAGCGGCGCCGCGGAGGTGATGACTTATGGGACCGCGGTCGTCTTGGGAACGGGGCCGGACGGGTAACGCCCAATCGGCCCAGACGGGAAGCTACGAGCTTGGCGCGCGGAGCATCTCGTTAAGGTTGCCCCCGGCTGTCACGCCTCCAAGAGGACTGGCGATCGTATCCCCACCGTCGACCGCAATCACCTGTCCGGTGACATAGGAGGAGAGGCTGGAGGCCAGGAACACCGCAGCGCCTCCCACCTCTTCCGCACGGGGCAGCCGCCGAAGCGGGTTGACCTGCGCGACAGGGTTCAGAGCATTGCCTGACCCTTGTTGCTGCCGGTCTCCGGGTACAAGGGCGGGAGCGAGGCAGTTTACCCTTATCCCGTGAGGGCCAAGCTCAAAGGCCGCCTGCATTGTCAGGTTGTTGACGGCCCCCTTGCTGGCCCCATAGGGCGAGGAGCCCTGCCGGGCCCGCAGCCCGCCCGCCGACGAGACGTTGATGATGGACCCCTGGACGTTCCGGTCGATCATGGACTTCGCCTCTGTCTGAATCCCGAAATAGACCGACCAGAAATTCAGGGCCACGACATCTGCGAACTGCTGTGAGGTCACGTCCACCAAAGGCGTGTACCCGTATCCGGCCCAGCCCCCTACGTTGTTGACGCAAACGTCCAGGCCACCGAGCTGCCCAACGGCGGCCTGCACCATCATTTCGATCGTCTCGGCCTCGCGGACGTCCCCTTCAACGAAATGGGTACTGCGGCCCGTCGCCTCGATCTCCGTCGCCGTTTGACGTCCGGCTTCAGCATCGATGTCCACGACGCAGACATGACAACCCGCCCGGGCTAGCATCGTGGCGCACCCCTTGCCGATGTTTCTGCCGCCACCGGTCACCAGCGCAACCTTGTTGTCCAGTCCAAGCATCGAAGGGTCCATATCATCGACTCCTCTGTTCCCTGCTACGCGGCCCTTCCCTAATTGATCCGCCGCTCCCGGCCGGCCCACTCCCGGTCCCGAAGCACAAACTTCTGGACCTTGCCGGTCGCCGTCTTGGGCAGGTCGCCGAACTCGACGTACTTGGGGGCTTTGAACCGGGCGATGCGCTCGCGGCAAAAGCGAGTGATCTCATCGCCGGTGACGCTGCTATCAGGCATCCTGGTCACGAAAGCCTTCGGCACCTCCCCCCACCGCTCGTCCGGCGCCCCGACGACGCACACCTCCAGCACCCCTGGGTGCTCCATGATCACCTTCTCGATCTCCTGCGTGGATATGTTCTCACCTCCCGAGATGATCACGTCTTTTGATCGGTCTTTGAGCTCGATGCAGCCATCCGAATGCCAGACGGCCAGATCGCCCGAGTGGAACCAGCCCCCCTCGAAGGCCTTCGCCGTGGCGCCGGGGTCCTGGTAGTAACCCTTCATGACGTTGTTGCCGCGCATCACCACCTCTCCCATGGCTTCTCCGTCCTTCGGGACATCCTCCATCAGCGGGCTGACCACCCGCAGACCTGGCTCGGCGGTAGTATTGCAGACCCCCTGTCTCGCTTTCAGGCGCGCACGATCCGGCAGGGGAAGCTGCTCCCATCCGTCCTGGATCGGACAGATCGTGTGAGGACCATGGGTCTCCGTCAGGCCATAGGCGTGATGCAACGATGCGCCCATCTCCTCGATCGCTCGGACGTGTTGCGGAGACGGCGGGGCGCCGCCCGTCGTTATGGTGACCCCGGTCAGGTCGGCGCCCTTCGCCTCTTCGGAGGAGTAGAGGGTGGTCAGCACGGTTGGCGCGCAACACAGGTTTGTCACGTTCTCGGCTTTGATCAGCCGGAACACCTCCTGCGCGTCCACACGGCGAAGGCATACGTGCTTGCCTCCGGCCGCTGTCACGGCCCAGGTATGACACCAGCCGTTGCAATGGAACATCGGTAGCGTCCAGAGAAAGGCGCTGCTCCGGCCCAGGCCCGTTTCCAGGGCCTGCCCGAGAGCATTGAGATAGGCGCCGCGGGCGCTGAACTCAACCCCTTTCGGCAACCCCGTGGTGCCGGAGGTGTAGTTGATGGTGATGGTATCGAGCTCGGAACCGAGCTCAACCTGCTCGACTTCGGGCGGCGCTCCCGCGATGAACTCTTCGTATTCCGGCCCCCCGATGTCGTGGGCCCTCGGCTCCGTATCGACGACCTGCACGTACTTGGAGACCCCAACTTCAGCTTGGACCTCCCGCACGATTGGGGCGAGCTCCGAATCGAAGATCAGGACCTTGGCCCCCGAATGGTTGAGGATGTATGCGATCTCACGGGCTGAAAGCCTGATGTTCATGGCCACCAGCACAGCCCCGATGTACATCGGTCCGAAATGCGCATCCAGCATTGCCGGGACGTTTGGGAGCAGGGCCGCCACCCGGTCTCCCTCGCCGACGCCCGCCTCCCGGAGGGCCCCGGCCAGGGCCTTCACGCGCTCATGAAATTGCGCGTAGGTGTACCGGAGGCCGTTGTATGCGACAGCCGTCTTGTTCGGATAGGCCGCGACGCTACGCTTGAGGAAGGAGACTGGGTTGAGATTGTGAAAGGAGACGCCGTTTTCCATGAAACTCCCTTCGGACAGCCCCGCCCCGAGGGGACCATGGCCGATTCGTGATGCCTTATTATGAAGACGCCCGGGCCTATATGCCGGGTGGCCAGCGATCGCAGCATTGACTTTGGATGGGAGGGGAGCATGCGGAACGGGGTCAGGATCATCGACGCCGACACCCATCAGATGGAGCCTATCGACTTCTGGGAGGACTACATCGACCCTGCGTACCGCGACCAGGCTCCCCGAATGGGGGACGTCCCCTCCGGAAGACGATACGTCGTGGAGGGAGAGTCCTTCGTCAAAGAGCACGGAAGCTACCCGATGACTAAAGAGTTCGTTGAGGCTTCCGGTAAAGCAGCGAAGAGGTTCAGCAAGGCAAGGTCCACCGGCTTCAGCCCGGAAAGCCGCCTTGAGGACATGAACTCGGAGGGCGTCGACGTCCAGATCATGTACCCGACCGCCGCCGGCCAGATGGTCGGGCGCGAATACGAGGACCCCGGCCTTCTCGCAGCCTGCTGCAGGGCCTATAACAACTGGAGCTCCGAGTACTGCCTGGCCGCTCCTGACAGGCTTCGCTGGGCGTCGGTCCTTCCGCTGCAAGAGATAGGTGCATCGATTGATGAAATGCGACGCACCGATGGTATGGGAGCGACCTCCTTCTACATCCGCCCGCAGCCGGTGAACGGCCGCACCCTGGCGCATCCCGGCTACTACCCCGTCTGGGAGGAGGCGCAGCACCTCGCTAAGCCCGTGGTGATCCACGACAGCGCGTCGTGCCACCTGCCCTCGTTCGGCGACAGGATGGAGACCCATACATCGGGGCACATCATCTCCCATCCCTTCGAGGCCATGGCAGCCATGGCCACATTGATCTGGGGCGGGGTCTTCGAACGCTTCCCGCGGCTTACCGTCGTCCACGTCGAGGCGGACTCCGGCTGGCTCCCGTACTGGCTGCAGCGGATGGAGCAGCACTGGCAATTCAGCGGTAATGCCGAACACCCCGACCTCAAGCGCCCCCCCACCGAATATTTCAAGAGCAACATGTTCGTTGCGTGCCGGGGGGATGAGACCACGCTGAAGAGCGTGGTCGAGCTCGTTGGCGACGACCACCTGCTGATCAATACCGACTACCCGCATCCGGATGGGACGTGGCCGTGGAGTTTCGCGGCCCTGGACAAGCAGCCAATCCCCGAGGCTAGCAAGAGGAAGATCCTTTCCGGAAACGCCTCCCGCGCCTACCACATCGAGATTGACCAGGTGGCTGGCTAACGCCGCGATCCCAGACCTCGAGCAGCAAGGCTGCGCGACCTCGTGCCCTGCGGACTTATTGACTCGCCCCAGTCCGGTTGCTAGAGTCCTGGTTATCGGGCGGCGGCTGGGCGAGTGATTCGAGTAGTTTGGGAGTGAGGAGAGGTGCCATGGGAAACGACCTGCTTATCAAAAACGGCCTGATCGTCGACGGGACTGGCGCCGAGCCGCGACATGGCGACGTCGCCGTCAGGGACGGAAAGATTACCCAAATCGGCAAGGTGAACGGGGCAGCGGACCGGACCGTCGACGCCGGCGGCCTTGCCGTGGCCCCAGGCTTCTGGGATGTGCATACCCACTATGACGCCCAGTTCGTCTGGGACCCCATAGCCACTTCGTCATCCTGGCACGGCGTTACGACAGTCATGATGGGGAACTGCGGGTTCACGCTGGCCCCGTGCCTTCCCGACAAGCAGGAATGGCTGGTCAAGACTCTTGCCCGGGTTGAAGGCATGAACGTCGACGTTCTCAAGCAGACCCTCCCGTGGTCATGGGAGACCTATCCCCAGTACCTGGACCTCCTAGAGCCCGGCCTGGGGATCAACGCCATGACCATGGCTGGACATACCACCATCCGTCGATATGTGATGGGAGAGGACGGGTCTGAGCGCGAGGCGACTGAGGCCGAGCTCGTGCGCATGAAGCAGGTCTTGGCCGAGTGCCTCGACGCAGGCGCGTTTGGGTTTTCGACCTCTCGCGTGGTCACCCACGCCGACGGCGACGGTAACCCCGTCCCAAGCCGCGTCTGCCCCTTGTCCGAGACGATAGACATGGCCAGCGTCCTGAAGGGCAGGAATATCGGCTACGTCCAGCTAGCTGTTGGGCACGACTTCAACAAGTACTCGGAAGAGGGCCGCGCAAGGCTGGCCGAGATAGCGCGCAACTCACGAGGGCATATCTGCATCAACGGCGTGGCGCAGAACACGACGAACCGGACCGGCTGGAAGGACATCCTGGGCTGGATGGAAGGACTTCGGGGGGAGGGCACGACGGTATTCGGCCTGGGCCACGTACTCAACGGCCACAACCAGTTCAACCTGGACTTCACCAACGTTTTCGACCGCTTCCCGCTCTGGACCCAGACGCTGATCCAGCCAATGGAGGAGCGCGTCCGCCTGCTGAACAATCCCGAGATGCGTGATCGCCTCCTTGACGCCTTTGAGAATACGGGGGACTCCTTCTTCAATCAGAACCCCCTCACGTGGGAAAGGATGGTCCTGGTCAAGACGCAACAAGAGGCGGTGAAGCGGTTCGAAGGACAGGGCCTTGTCCAGATCGCAGCAGCCATGGGCAAGCGTCCCATCGACGCGCTGCTCGACATCTCCCTTGGCGAAGGACTCCAGGCCCAATTCCATGTGCTCGACTCTCGAAATCCGGAGGAGTCGGCCCAGGAGGCGATTCTGAAAGCGCCCCACATCCTCCCCGAGCAATCGGATGCTGGAGCCCATATGGTCACCGAAGTCGGCACCGGCTTCCCGACCCACTTGCTCGGGTACTGGGTGCGCGAGAAGGGGGCCATGAGCCTTCAGGAGGCCGTGTGGAGGCTATCGGCCCTTCAAGCCCGCGAGATCGGCGTCACCGACAGGGGCACCATTGAGGAGGGAATGGCGGGGGACTTCGTTGTTTTCGACCCCGAGACAGTCGGCACCAGCGAGCGGGTCTTTGCCAACGACCTCCCGGGCGATTCACCCAGGCTGGTCCAGTACGCCAAGGGTATCGAGTACACGATCGTCAACGGCCATGTCACGTTGGAACAAGGCAAGTACTCGGGCGCGGCAGGCGGCAGGTTCCTCCGCAGCCGCGACTACGTCTAATCACGCCGGCCTTCGGTTGCTCGCTTTGCCCCTGGGCAGCCGAGGCGCGGGTGACAAGACGTCAGCTCGGACCGTCTAAACCGAATCCAGCAGGCGTCGCAGATCGTGCTTGGCGGTGAGGATATCCGCCCACAGGTCTCCGATGTCGTCGACCCTATCCGGGACCGTGTCGATGGTAAATTCAGTCGGGTAGACCTTTCCCAGCTCATCCCAATGTAGCGGCGTCGACACCGGCGCTCCCGGAAGCGGCCTCAAGGAATACACCGACGCCATGTTCTTCCCGCGGACGTTCTGGTTATGGTCAAGGAATATCTTCCCGGCGCGCTTCGCCACGGCCCACTCCATTGTGATGTCCTTGGGTCTCTGATCCATGAGAAACCGTCCGACAAGCTCGCAGGCCTTTCGGGTGACCCCGAAATCGTACTGCCGCAGGATGGGCACGTAGATGTGGAGCCCTGTCTTCCCGGAGGTCTTCAAGAACGACGACAGTGAAAGCTGGTCCAGCAGCTCCTTGAGGTCCTGAGCAACCTCCACCCCCCTCTCGAAGGCACGGCGGTTCAGTTCGGGCTCGTCCCCGGCATTCTCTTTCCCTGAATAGATGTATGGATCGAGGTCGAACACGATAAAATCGGGGTAATTCAACACGCTTTCTCTCAAGGACTCGCGCGATCCCGTGAACTGGTCCGATAGGCCGATGGTGTCCGGACCGGTCACGGTGCGGGAAAGCCATGCGTGCATCTCGATGTCGGCCAGCTGCGCCAGCCACAGCAGTGTCGCGAGGTTATTTGCCATCAGGTTATCGACATCGGCGTCGTTGTCCGACGAGAAGAATCGAACGCTCTCGACAAAAGGCGGGAGTTGATGCTCCCATCGCTTCTGGAAGAAGGACTTGCCCTCGATGCCATTGGGGTAGCGGGTCAGCGTCAAGGGCCGGTCCTTCATGTGGGGTAGCACGACCGGGCCTACCCGAGCGTAGTAGCGGACCACGTCTCGCTTGGTGATCGGGTCCCGGCCGCCATGGGCGGGCCACAGGGGCTTGCTGAGATTCGTCAGATCGACGCGGTGGCCCCCAACATCGAGGGCCATCTTGTCACTGGGCTCCTCGAGCTGAGCCATGACGTCAGCCACCACATCGCTGACCCTTTCCTGGGGCGGCCCCGGCCGATCGGAGGGTACGACGACCAGCTTCTCCGGATGCACCCGGGCGACCGACCCCGGATCGAAGTCGTCACGGAACCGCAGAAAGACGGGCGCCCTCAAGTGACCGTCGCCGGTCCACTCGGCGAACTTGACGTCCACGACGAGCCCTGGGGACACCCAGCGGATTGTCGCTTCGTCGACATCCGTCTTCCCGTCGAAGGGCGACCCGGGGAGCCCGGTCCCCGACAGCCGCTGGAGCGTCTCAGCCATGGTCCGTGTGTTGAACCCGGCCCCGACCCTCCCCGCATACTGAAGTTTGCCTTCCTCGTAGTGACCCAGCAGCAAGGCCCCAAAGGTCGATGCCCGCGAGCCCGTTCCGGGAGTGTACCCACCGACCACGAACTCCTGCTCTCTGACACGCTTCACCTTGAGCCAGGAGCGGCTCCTGACGCCCGGCTCATACCGGCTGTCACGCCGCTTGGCAACGATGCCTTCGAAACCCAGGCCGTTCGCGGCCTCCATGAATGCTTCGCCCTGCTCATCGACGTATTCCGTGGCACGCAGGCGCTCTCCCGGGACCAGCGTCTGTCGCAACAGCCGCTTACGCCCCGTGAGCGGCACCCCTGTTAGGTCCGCGCCGTTCAGGTACAGGATGTCGAACGGATAGTAGACGACCCACGGAAGGTCGACCCCGGCCCCGAGCTCGCTCCGCTCACCGATGGTCTGCTGCATCAACCCGAAGCTGGGGCGCCCCTCGGCGTCGAGGGCAGCCAGCTCCCCATCAAGAATGACCTCCTCCTCCGGCAGGGCCCGGAGCTCTTCCACCACTTCGGGGTATCGGGCGGTCATGTCGACTCCAGTACGGCTGCGGAGCTGGACGGCCCCTTGACGGACTGTTGCGATGGCCCGGAACCCATCCAGCTTGGGCTCGAAAAGCCAGTCAGGGTGAGAGAAGGCCTTTTCCGTAAGCCGGACCAGCATGGGCCTAATGCTGGAAGGGAAACCGGCGGCCCGGCCGGACTCTTCCGAGCCAGGCAAGGGCTCGGGCAAGCGGCCGGCTCTCAGGTCCCCCAGCGTGACCCCCGACTGCACCGAAGCCTCGTCTCCCAACACATCGCGGCCGGCGTCGGCGTGCTGGTCCTTGTGCTTGATGAGCAGCCAGTCCGCAGGGCCCTTAGCGGTCCGGACGAGGGTCCAGGAGCCGCGAAGCTTCCGGCCTCGCAGGGTGAATGAGAGCTTTCCGGCTTCCAGCTCGCTTCGTAGCCGCGATTGGGCTTCGTTTCTGTTTGTAAAGGAAAGCACGCCTCCTTCGTCGGGGGAGTACACGCCTGCATCCCAGACAATGACCTGGCCGGCGCCGTAATTCCCCTTGGCGATCACACCCTCGAAAGTCCGGTAGTCGAAGGGGTGGTCCTCGACCATGGCGGCGAACCGCTTCTCCCGAGGGTCCAGCGATGGCCCTCTGGGCACTGCCCAGGATTTCAGGACACCGCCGAGCTCCAGCCGGAAATCATAGTGGAGCTGCCTGGCCGCGTGCTTTTGTACGACGAACCGGAGCGCTCCCCATCCGGACGGAGCAGATTGTCCCTCCGGCTCCGGCGACTGGGAGAAGTCCCGCTTCTTCTGATACCGCTCCAGCGTCATAGGCCCATTCTAAGGCCACCAGCGCAAGGAGCTTATGTCCTCAGTACCATCGAGCGCGAGAAGCGGGTGGTCAAGAATTGCGTCTCCCCTGGACTAATGACTCGTGAGTCTCAGGGTTGGTGTCTCCAGATGAAGCAAAATTGGCTGGGCGGGGCTGGCGTTCCCGGCGGTCTGCGCCACGCTTACGACCTGCGACCCCGTGGGCCGCGCTAGCGCCACGCCCATCCCCGACGTCGAGGCGACGGCGCCTCCGTCCGCCCAGGCGTGCCAGTAAGGGCACTCGGCGGTGGGGTCAGGTCTGTGGCTGCTCCTGTCCCTCATCGGAAGTCGTGTGTCTTCGGGGGCGTCGCGAAGGTCTCCAGCTCCCTGGCGTTGTGCACCACCACGTTGATGGTCCCCTCCCGGCGCGAGACTGTCCCGTTGACGGCGACGAAGGGGGACTTTAGGACGTTTCGCAGCCGGGCATAGGTCTTGGGCCAGACGATGCATGGGGTATGGCCACGCTCGTCCTCCAAGGTAATGAAGACGGCTTTGGCCAGGGGCCGCTGCCGCCGGATGATAAGCCCCGCGACGGTGATCTCTGCCCCGTCCGGGATATAGGGAACCTCGTCGCTGGCGGTGACGTCGTCGCCCACGGTTGCGCGGGCATAGGCCATGACGTGGCCCACCGGATGCATGCCCATCGTCTGGTACTCCCGCCGCATCTCCTCGAAGGCGCCGGCCTCCGGCAGGTCAGCCGTGTCCTGCTCCACCGGCATCCCCAGGCCAAGCTGCAGGCCCACGGGGCGATAGCGAAGGCCAGCCTCCCACCGGGCCCGGCGCCGTTCCCCGTACAGGCCGTCCAGGGCGCCGGAATCGATCAGGTCCTCGATTCGCTGCTGCTCCAGGCCGGAGCGCTCCATGAAGTCAGCCAAGTCCCGGAACCGGCCGCCCCGCTTCCGGGCGCCGCTTATGGCCTTGGCCGCCGCTTCGCCGATGCCGCCGACATACAGCAGCCCCAGGCGGATGCTGTCCCCCTCGATGGTGCATACCTCATCACTGCGGTTGACGTCCGGATTCAGCAGCGTGACGCCGTGGCGCCTGGCATCCTCCTTTAGGGTCTCGGGCGAATAGAACCCCATGGGCTGCTGGTTAAACAGGCCCAAGTAGAACTCCACGGGGTAGTAGTACTTCAGCCACGACATCTGGTAGGCCGTGACCCCAAATGCAAAGGCATGGGACTCGGGGAACATGTAGTGCCCATTGAACTTTTTGAAGACGCGCCACGCCGCTTCCCGGTCCACGCCCTTGCCCGCCGCCCCTTGCGCGAACCGTTCCCACCATCTGGCAATCAGGGCCCCATTATTGCGTTTCGCAAATGCCCTCCGGAGCCGGTCGGCATCCAAAGGGGGGAGGCCTCCGACGTCGATGGCCACCTGGTTCACCTGGTCCTGGAAGAGGATGACCCCAAGGGTTCGCCCCAATGCCCGGCGCTCCAGCTCATGGTCGAACTCCACGGGCTCGAGGCCGTTACGCCGGTGGAGGTAGCGACGGACGCCGTCGTTGACGCCGACCCCGGGACGAACGGCGCCGACCTCGTGGGCCATGTCGGTCAGGTCTTTCGGTCGCAAGCGGGGGATGGTCTGCTGCTGGGCCGCGGACTCCACCTGGAAGATGCCAATGGTGTCGGCGGAGTGCAGCATGGCATAGACGGCCTTGTCCTCGAAATCGATGCGAGAGAGGTCAACGAGAGGCGCGCCGGGGTGGCGGGCCTCGATAGCCCGGACGGCGTCCTGCATCTGCGAAAGGGCGCCGAGGGCCAGGAAATCGATCTTCACGAACCGCGCCTGGTCGATGGAGTCCTTGTCCCATTGCATGACATACCGGCCCTCGGTCGCGCTGGGCTGGATGGGGACCGTCTCGGTGAGCGGCTCGGAGCCGATGACCATACCGCCGGGATGCTGTGATAGATGACGGGGGAAGCCGTCGATCTGACTGGAGAGATCGATCAGGTGCCGCCATCCCACGTTGGCCGAAGGAGACGCTTCCGCGATCTCCCGGAATTCCGGCAGGCCCAGCATCTGCTCCCGCAACGTCCAGGCCGGGGCATGCTCGACCCGCTTGGCCAGCTTGTCAATCTGGTCGGGAGGCAGTCCCAGGGCACGGCCCAAGTCTCTTATGGCCCCCCGAACCTGGTAGGTCTCAATCATCCCCGTCAACGCCGCCCGGTCCCATCCGTACTTCCGGTGCACGCGCAGGATCAGCTCCTCTCGGATGTTCCGCGGGAAGTCCAAGTCGATGTCGGGGACGCTGGCCAATTCGTCTTCGGGAAGGAACCGCTCCAGCGAGAGGTCGTATTCCAGCGGGTCGATATGGGACAGGCCCAGGAGGTACCCCACGAGCATGGAGACCGATGAGCCTCGGCCCCTGCCCGGCGGGCTGGTCTCGACCGGGGTTTCGGGGTCGACGAGGCCCAGGTCGACGGCGACCTCCTGTGCCAGCACGATGATGTCGTGGTAGATGAGGAGGAACCCCGCCAGGTCGTGCCGGCGGATGAGGCGGAGCTCTTCATGCAAACGGGTCCGGACCTTGGAGGTGATATCGCCATACCGGCGCCGGGCGGCTTCGTAGCAGAGCCGCTCGAGATGACTCTGGGATGTCTCCCCATCGGGCAAGGGATAGTCCGGAAAGCGGTAGCCCAGGTCCTTCGTCAGATCGAAGGCACCACACCGCCCGGCAATGGCCTCGGCATTCCGGATGGCATCGGGGCGCCAGGCAAAGAGCTCGGCCATGGCCGCAGGGGCCTTGAGAAAGAACTCGCTATTCGGCCGGCGCAGCCGATGGCTCTCCTCCAGGGAGGTGTTGTTCTTGACGGCGACGAGACCGTCCTGCAGGCGGTGGCGCTCCCGGACGTGGTAATGGACATTCCCCGTTGCCGCCACGCCAATGCCCATGCGGTCTCCCATCTCGGCGAGCCGCCGGTTACGATGCGTGTCTCCCTGGACCAGGTGCTGCTGCAGCTCGAGGAAATAAGCCTCTTTGCCGAAAAGGCCCCGGTACCGTCCGGCGGTCTTTTGCGCCTCGGTGAAACGCCCCTCCGCCAGCAGCGAAGGCACCTCGCCGCGGCGGCACCCCGAAAGGGCAATCAACCCTTCGGTATGCCCTTCAAGCAGCCCCGGGTCCAGGGCCGGGTTGCGACGGTCTTCCCGATGGGCCTGGGAGACCAGCCAGCAGAGGTTGGCATACCCCTGGCGTGTCTCGGCAAGAAGGGTCAGGTGATGGCCGCCGGCCAGGGTCACCTCGCAACCCGTGATGGGCTGCAGGCCGGTGTCCTTGCACGACAGCGCGAACTCCATGGCCCCGCACAGGTTGTCGTGGTCCGTGACCGCCAGCGCCCGGTACCCCAGGTCGCATGCCCGCCCCACCAGCTCGCCGATGGAGGAGGCGCCTTCCTGGAAAGAATAATTGGTGTGGAGATGGAGCTCGGTGTACACGGTGGGATACGGGGGCTTGGGGCCGGCTTTCTACGCCCGCTGACGCCGCCACACGCCAACCGGCAGGTCCCTGAAGACTGTCACCGCCGTCCCGTCCTCCAATGACACCCGGTAGTACATCCGCGAAATGGGCTCCTCCCGCCACCACTCGTCATCGATTCGCCAGAGGTCCGCTATTTCTGTGACCGCCTGCCACTGACTACCCGCACTCCCCGCACGGCCCGTCTTCACCGCCAATGGCCTCCCGTCCCCATCCTCCCGGACCTCCACCGCCTCCGGCACGTTCAGTGGCCGAAGCGTGTCCTCCTGGCCTCTCTCCCTGGGCCCCTTGCCTTTCTCCAGCACGAGGTTTGCCCCCTGGCGGCTTGCTGGCTTATCCCACCCGCCTACGGCCGGTAGGGCACCAACGCCCGGCGCCGCTCCGGGATGCGCGACCAGGGCTCCACCTCCCGCACCCGATACATCGGCGACTTGCATCCCAGCCTCGCCTCGAGCTGCCGCAGAGCATCGTCCAGCTGCTCGACCCGGCGCACGTCCCAGAAAAGGCTCTCCTGCCGGCCCGCCTCGCCGGTGATCCCCGTCAGCGTCAACGACAGCGACTCCAACGGACCGGGCATCGACGCACTCTCGAGGGCATGCCGCAGCAACAGCACCGCCTGGTCCCGGCTCCCCACCGGCTCACGGAAGGCGATACGCCGGCTCCACGGCTGCCCGGCAGCGCTGGAATGCCGGCCGGAAAGCAGGGCGACCCGGACGAAGCGCCCCCGCAACCGGGGGCCGCGGAAGGCCTGCGCCAGCAGCCCCTCTAGGGCGACCAGGATGGCCGGGAGCGAGGCAGTCGGAGCGGGAAAAGAGACCTCGAAGAGCAGCCGCTCCTCGTGAGGTCGAGTCTTCAGCGGCTCTTCGTCACACCCATTAGCCAGCCGCCAGAGCCTGGCCCCCTCTCTGCCAAACTCTCCCTGCATGGCATCGAAGGGTAGCCGGGCGATGCTCCCGACACTGTCCAGCCCGAACCCCTGCAACCGCTCTTTGACACGCCAGCTCGCCGGGAGGAGACTGACCGGCAGGGGCGCCAGGAAAGAAGCAGCATCGTCATCGCCCGTGGTCCGAAAGGCCCCGCCGGGACTGGCATGGAGCGCGGCGGCGAAGGCCGGGAACTTGCCCTGGGCCACCCCAGCACGGGGACGGTACGTCGAAGGCGCCGCACGGATAACCGACTCGACGAGGTTCGCCTCCCCGCCGTAGAGCTGGTCCAGCCCCTTCAGGTCCACGTATGCCAGCCCAAGGCCCGCGTCCTCGACGACCGGACTTCGCTGCTCCAGGGTGTCCAGCACACGGGACCACGCCTCGGCGTAGGCGGCGACGTCGGCCGGGACGGTGAAGGCGGCGGGGCATCGGGACAGGGCCTGTTCCAGCGGCATGCCTGCCACCACCCCATGGGCCTCAGCCGAATGGTCCAGAATCCTCTTTTTCGAAGCGGCGTCCTCGGCCACCAGGACGGGCTTGCCACGCAGGCCGCCGTCGCGGAGCGTCTCCAGCTTGACGGGCAGATGGGTGACAATCATGCACGCGATGGACATTTGGGCCTCCTGGGACGGCCCATGATAAGAACTTATGTTCTAATTGTCAAGGTACCGGCAACGGCATCCGTTGCTTTCGAAAAGGGACAGAGGTGAATCACGAAAACGCCCTCCGCCATCCCCAGAGGCGTCGAAGCGAGCGCCGGGGGCCCGACACTGAGGCTATATAATTGCCAGACCCGATCTACCAGAAAGGGCCAGTACGTGAAGAACGGCTTCAAGGTTATGGACAGCGACATCCACGTGATGGAGCCCGCAGACCTCTATTCCAAGTACATGGACCCCAAATGGGGTGACGCGGTCCCCAGGCCTCAGGGCCCCCGGCCCTCTACCGGTATTTACACGTGGGTCAAGGCCGATGGCTCCCGCGTCCGGACCCTCCCGGCCGAGCTAGAGGGACTCCGCGATCCCGTCCGTGGCGCCGGCGACCGCATGGCCGACCCTCGTTTCGCCGAGGCCCTCGAACGGGACTACGACGCCCGGTCGATGCTTGACGCCATGGATGTCGAAGGGGTGGACGTCTCCGTGCTCTTCCGGACCCAGCCCCAGTTCGCCGACGAGACCCAGGACCCGGAATACTCTTTCGCTATCGCCCGCGCGTGGAACGATTGGGTGACGGCTTACGCCAGCGCCAATCCGGAACGGCTGAGGCCCGCCGGACAGGTCCCTTTGAACGACATCGACCTTGCCGTCAAAGAGGCCCGCCGGGTGATCACCGAGCTGGGCCACATCGGCCTATGCGTACACCCGGAGCCCATTCACGGCCACGTCATCCACGACCCCTACTTCGACCCCTTGTGGGCCACCGCCCAGGAGATGGACGTTCCCATCTGCTTCCACCCCACGGCGGGGGCCAACCAGCCGAACATTGGCAGCCGGTTCCTGAAAGTCGAGCCCAGGTTCCTCTGGGGCGCTCTCACCCAGCCCATCGAAGACCTTCTGGCGCTGGCCTCTTTCTGCGGAGGTGGGGTCCTGGAGAAGTTCCCCAGGCTCCGCGTCGCATTCCTGGAGGGCAACTGCGCTTGGCTCCCCTGGCTCCTCTATCGCCTCGACGAGCGGTGCGAGCACGCCCGGGACTCCAACTACGCAGGCGTTGGCTCCTCTTTACGTCTCACCATGCTGCCCAGCGAGTACTTCAAGCGTCAGGGGTTCGTCTCTGTGGACCCCGACGAATACCTGGCGGCGGACGTGATCAAGCACGTCGGCGACGACAACCTGGTCTTCTCCACCGACTGGCCCCACGGCGACGCCCGGTACCCCGAGGCCACCGACACCCTGCTTTCGATGCCCGGAATCAGCGACGAGTCCAAACGGAAGATCTTCTGGGACAACACCGCTCGCCTCTACAACCTCGTGAACGGTTCGTGAAGTTCTCCCTGAGGCTCCAGACGCACCGGGTCGACCTTGGCGATGAGTTCATCAGCACCGAGGGGATCGGGTCCATGGCCAGGGCCGCCGAGGAGTCCGGGTTCGACTCCGTGAACCTGACCCACCACTGGATTCCCCATGACGACTGGCTGGCCGACCAGGGAATCCATCCCCTGGACCCCTTCGCGGCCCTGGCCGTAGCCGGGGCTGCCACCACGCGGCTCCGGCTGATGACCAATGTCATCGTCCTGCCCTACCAGAACCCCTTTATCACCGCAAAGTCGGCCGCGACGGTGGACGCCATGTCCGGTGGACGCCTCATCCTCGGGTGCGGCGCCGGGTTCCAGGACCGGGAGTTCGAGGCCCTTGGCGTGGATATGGAGGAGCGCAACGAGCTGACTGATGAGTCCCTGCGAGGGATGAAGGCTGCCTGGTCGGGCGATTCGTTCGACTTCGATGGGCGGCATTTCAAGGTCCGCAGCCACACGATGCTGCCCCGCCCGGCCCAACGGCCGCATCCTCCCATTTGGATCGGCGGTAACAGCAAGCGGGCCGCCCGCCGGGCCGTCGACCTGGCGGACGGTTGGATTCCCATCCCAATCCAGATGAAGCGGACCC
Organism: Dehalococcoidia bacterium; assembly: GCA_965220155.1. GTDB lineage: Bacteria > Chloroflexota > Dehalococcoidia > SHYB01 > SHYB01. Next base: position 348,303 of record OZ244810.1, read on the forward strand.
GCACCCCCTTCATCGTCACCCTCGAGGACCTGCGGACGCGCATCGGTTACACAATGGACTACGCCGCCTCGGTTGGCCGCAAGGAACCGCTGACGATCTGCTTCGCCGCCGGCGGGCTAGATTTTCGGTATGGCCGGAACTTCGATACCGGCCCCTTCCTGGAGCGCGTTCATACCTTGGAAGAGATGGGGGTCAGCTACATGACCTGCCATCTGCCTTCGGACTCCCGGAGCGAGTACCAGGAGAATGCCGCCCGATTCAGCGAATCGGTCCTCCGGCACGCGGGCGGTTAGGGGCTCGGAGAAGCGGCCTGGGGTGGCGGTCCCTCGGCCCCGTCCGGTACAGCCCGCAAGGCTCCGGCCTGTGCCGCATCAGGGTGGCCAACGGGTAAAACCCACGCCCCAGCTCAGGAGGCCTATGGCCAGGGGCTGGTCCAGGCCCATCGCAGGGCCACTCGCAGCAGAAGGCCGGCTCAACCTGTCGGCTCACTGGAGTCCCTGCCGAATCCGAGTCCTATGTTCTTGCTCTCGGTCCCATACCGCATCTCGTTTGACACTCTCTGAGGCCCTTTGTTACCCTCCCGCCCATCCCCACCTCCCACGTTCGAGGCGCCGCCCATGCACGGCCCCCTCCGGGGACTCCGGGTCCTGGACCTCACCCAGGGCATCGCGGGGCCCTTCGGCACCAAGCACCTCGCCGACTATGGCGCCGACCTCATGAAGATCGAGCCCCCAGGACACGGCGATGCCGCCAGGCGCTCGCCACCCTTCAAGAACGACGACCCACACGCCGAAAAGAGCGGTCTCTTTCTGTACCTGAATACGAACAAGCGAGGCATAACGCTGGCCCTGGACACGGCCACCGGGGCGAGCGTCTTTCGTGCCCTCGCGGGCGAAGCCGATATGGTGGTTGAGGACCTGGGACCCGGACGCATGGAAAGCTTCGGACTGGGCCACGAGACCCTGTTCCAGCTCAATTCCAGATTATCCGTGGTGTCCCTGACCAGTTTCGGCCCCACGGGCCCATATCGTGACTACCGGCTGACGGACCTCTCAGCCTTCGCCCTCACGGGCCCCATGATCACCTTCGGCGAGCCCTATCGCGAGCCTCTCAGGCTCTTCCCGGACTCTACCCTGTTTTATGCTGGTCTTTCGCTAGCCAACGCGGCCATGGGGGCCGCGATCGGGGGCCGCCTGTCCGGCCATGGCCGCCGCGTGGAGGTCTCGGTGACGGAGAGCTTCCTGGCCAACGCGCAGCGCCACGCCGTCAACTACCAGTACAGCGGCGACGTCCCGCGGAGGGTTGGGACCGCTGCGCGGCCTCAGTTCCTGGTTGGCGGTTACCCGTGCGCCGACGGCTACGTCGCCATCCAGGGCACTGGTCGGGGTGAGTCGTGGTGGCCTCGGGTTTTCCAGATGATGGGAATGCCGGAGCTGTCCGGCGATTCCCGTTTCCAGAACTCACGCGCCATCATGGAGAACCGCGACGAGTTCGACGACCTCTGGTACGGCTGGCTGCTGGAGCGCACGCGCGAAGAGGTCTTTGACGCCGCCGCCGAGGCCCGCTTTCCCCTGGCGCCCGTCTACTCTCCCGAGGGAATTTACGAGGACCCTCACTTCAACGACCGTGGGTTTTTCGTCGATGTCCACCATGTGGTGGCCGGGGATGCTCGCTACCCAGGCCCACCATTCCGGGTCCACAGCGCTCCGACGACCGTGAGTCGCGCGGCGCCCGTGCTCGGCGAACACAACGACGAGGTCTACCGGGGCATGCTGGGCCTCGCGGCGTCTGAGATGAGTGGCCTTCGGGCCGCGGGCGTGGTCTGAGAGGTACCAAGGTCAGGGAATGTCACCGCGATTGGACACGACAGGCCGACCCCCCTCGCTCCCTCCAGGGGACAGGCCACTGGCTGGAACAAGAGTCATCGAGCTGGCCGAGGGGTGGGCCGGACCCATGACCGGCATGTGGCTGGGAGACCTGGGCGCCGAGGTTATCAAGATCGAAGCGATGCAACGCTACGACCACAGCCGCGGACCCATAAGGGCGCCGGAGGGACTTCCAGGCTACCCAGACCGAGTTCCGGGGGAGCGCCCGTATGACCTCGCGCCGGCCTATGTGCAAGCGAACCGGAACAAGCAGAGCATTGTCCTCGACCTGTCATCCGGGGTGGGGGTTACCGTCTTCAAGGAGCTCGTGGCCGTCACGGACATCGTCGTGACGAATATGGTGACGGGCGTGCCGGAGAAGATGGGGGTCGGGTACGACGACCTACGGCGCGTACGGCCCGATCTGATCATGCTCCTGAGCTCGGGCTACGGGATGACGGGCCCCTACGCCTACCGGGTGACCATGGGCGGCGCCATGGACGGCATCGCCGGCTACATGCACCTGCGTCACTACCCGGACTCGACGCCCGACACCAATACCTTTAGTACCGAGACCGACGTCGTTACCTCTCTCAACAACTCCATGGCCGTCCTGATGGCCATCTACCACCGGCTGGAAACGGGACGCGGCGGTGTGGTGGAAACGGCCGGGGTCGAGGCCTCGATCCACCAGATTGGGCCCGCGCTGATGGACTACGCCCTGAACGGACGCGTCCAGAGCTCCATCGGCAACGGCCACAGAACGATGGCGCCGCACGGCTGCTACCCCTGCGCCGGCGACGACCAATGGATAGCGGTCACCGTCGAGTCAGAGCTGCAGTGGCAGGCCCTATGCGACGTGATGGAGCGTCCGGCGTGGACGCGGGACGTCAGGTTCTCCAATAGCCTGGCCCGCTGGAGGGCCAGGGAGGAGCTAGACGCTCTCTTGAGCGAGTGGACCCGCACGCAGGAGCACAACACCCTGATGCACAGGCTTCAGGCGGCGGGCGTTCCGGCCGCAGCCGTCCACGACGCCCGGGATCACGCCGAGGACCCCCACTGGAAGTCGCGGGGGGTGTACGAGCCGGCCCAGGTGGGCGACCGAGGCGAGTACCTGCTTCCAACGGCACCCTGGGTCTTCGAGGGCCGCCGCGCGGGGATATGGCGGCCTCCGCCGCCCTTTGGCCGGGACAACGCTCAGGTGCTGGAGGGGCTCCTTGGCATGCAGGAGGAGGAGGTCCGACACCTGCGCGACAGTCAAGTGGTTGGCGACGCCCCTCTGCAGCACGACGTCTGAGGACGAGACCCCGTTCTCCATTCGGGAAATCCTATCGTGGCTGTCGACACCACCTCCAACAAATACCGGCGCAGATGGTGGACCCTAGGCATCCTCACCCTAAGCCTTGTCCTGGTCGGGATGGACAACAGCATCCTCAACGTCGCCATCCCCACGCTCCAGCGGGAGTTCCAGGCTTCAGCCTCGACGCTTCAGTGGATGGTCGACGCCTACATCCTGGTGTTCGCCGGGTTGCTGCTTACGATGGGTGGCTTGGGCGACCGGTTCGGCCGGGCCAAGACCCTGCGAGCCGGGCTCGTCATCTTCGCCGTGGCAGGGCTCGGGGGCTGCCTTCGCTGAGACCACCGGGCAGCTCATCGCGGCCAGGGCCATTATGGGGGTTGGCGGCGCGCTCATCATGCCGTCCACGCTCTCGATCATCACGGATGTTTTTCGAGGCCCGGAGCGCGCGCGAGCCATCGCTCTCTGGACCGCCGCTGCCGGCATTGGCATCGGCCTGGGCCCGCTTATCGGCGGTGCGCTGCTCGAGGCGTTCTGGTGGGGGTCCGTGTTTCTCGTGAACGTGCCCATCGCCCTCTTCGCCCTGGGAGCAGGCCTGTGGCTGGTGCCGGACAGCCGCGATCCCGATCCCAAGCCGATCGACATTCCCGGGGCCGTCCTCTCCACCGCGGCTGTCTCGGCCCTGGTTTTTGCCATCATCGAGGCCCCGGAGCAGGGATGGACGTCAGCCGTGGCGCTTGCCGGCTTCGCCGCGGCCGTTGTGCTGGCGGCCGCTTTCGCCTTACGGGAGATGAGGGCGAGGTTCCCACTGTTGAACTTCGAGTTCTTCAAACGGATGCGCTTCACCATGGGGGCCGCAGCGATCAGCGTCGCGTTCTTCGCCCTCATGGGAATGATTTTCGGGAGTACCCAGTATTTTCAGTTCGCCAAAGGATATTCGGCCCTGGAGACGGGTTTACGCCTCATACCGGTGGCGGCAGGCATCGCAATCGGCTCCCGGGCCAGCGAGCGCCTCGCGCGGCGCTTTGGGCCCAAACGGGTAATCTCCACGGCGTTGTTCGTCCTCTCCGGCGCACTCGCGGCGACCATCATCTACGAGCCCAATACTTCTTACATCACTATTGGCGTGATCATCTTCTTCACCGCCGTTGCAATGGGAAACGTGATGGCCCCAGCGACTACGTCCGTGATGGGCTCAGTCCCACCCCACAACGCCGGGATCGGCTCTGCCATGAACGATGTCACGCGGCAGGTGGGCGGGGCTTTCGGCGTGGCGGTTATCGGCTCCGTCTTGTATACGTTCTACGCCGATCGCGTGGCGGGCGCAGTGGCTAACTTGCCGCCCCACCTGGCAGAACTGGCGAGAGACTCCGTGGGATCGGCCTTCGCGGTGGCCGCCTCGCTTCCCCCAGAGTCTGCGGAAAATCTGGTGGCAGCAGCCTCCAGCGCCTTCGCCGACTCCTTCGGACTGGCCAACCTTTTCGGCAGCGGCCTCGCCGCCATCGGCGGGTTGTTGGTGCTGAGATTCATGCCCGCGGGCCAAGCCCCAGCATGGCAGCCAGGGCAGGAACCGCCCGAGGCACAGCGTTCGTCCTCGGAAAAAGAGGCCCGGCGCTAGCTGGATCGGCTATCCGAAAAGCAGGGGTCTTGCTTCAACCGCCCCGTGCCGCCCGCAGGTTTTGGGTCGCGCCCGCGGTTAGCAGCCGGACGTCGTTTGCGGCTGGGCAGAACATGAACCCCTGCTGGAAGCGCATCCGCACTTCTTCTGGTGTCGCGCAATGAATGCCAGCTACGAGCCCATGGGCCCGGGCGGCTTCGACGACCTTCAAGCTCGCCTCCCCGTGGGCCTCGTAATCCAGGTACTTGGTGCCCGGAATGCCCATGGAGAGGGCCAGGTCGTTCGGTCCAATATAGAAGCCGTCGATGCCGGGGACCTGCGCCATCTCGTCCAGGTGAGGGATCGTGTTGATGCTTTCCACCATCACCAGGCAGATAATCTCGTCGTTGGCGCGCTCCACGTAGTCGTCCGCATAGAGGCGCGCACGGTTCGGAGGTGAGCTGCGCATCCCGATCGGCGGGTAACGGCAGGCCCGCGCAGCCTTCGCCGCCTCCTCCGCGTTGTTGACCAGGGGAACGATGACCCCATGGGCGCCCGCGTCCAGCACCCACTGCATCAAGTAGGGCTCATTCCAGGCCATCCGCACCATGGGGACCGAGTCCCCGTGGCTGACTCCTTGCAGCCACGCCCCCGCCTTTTCGGGGCCAATGGTCATGCCGTGCTGCATATCCAGGACCACCGCATCGAAGCCGATGTGCGCGATGGTCTCCGCCAGATAGCTGTCCGCGCTGCTCATCCAACACGCGATTGCGGGCTGGCCCTCGCGCCACATGGCTTTGACTTTGTTCGGGTGCACATCTCCTCCTACGGTTTGAAACCCGTGCCGACCGACACGCCAGGGGTCAATAAGGAAGCCCTCAGAACGCCCGGTGCGGTCACAAACAACGCTCGGGCGGCACTCTCGAAGCGTTCGTGGTGAAGCTCTGCAGCCACAATCCCCGAATCACGCTAAGGGCCGTTGATCTTCATCGTCACCGACAGGCCCAGCATCGTGGACTGGCCACAGGACTGGAGGCCACCTTTGCCACCGGCGCAAAGGACCAGGATTGACTCCGGCCTATCAACGATGGGGTACCGGTCGTTCTCAATCCTGAGGCCCAGATCGGCCGCGCGCTTCCGTGAGGCTTCCCAGCGGTAAGGCGGGTAAAAATCGAGAGGGACCCGGGCATGCTCGAACAGGTGCTGTCGCAATTCGGCCTTGGTGGGTTTCAGCTTCGCCACAAGGTTCGCGATGACCGGGCTCATGGTGAGGATGTTCTCGTGCCCAGCCGGGACCATGGTCCCGGCGCTGTGCCCGCTGACCGCCATTCCATGGGTCACGTGATGCAGCACTTGCTCGGGGTCCGGGCTCGTTTCCGTAATGGGCCACATACCGTTGGCCGGAAGCACGGTCACGGTGGAGTCGCTCTCGCTGAACCCTCGCTCGACATGGAGGGGCTCGAAGGGCGAGTCTTCTTCGTTTTCGCCGATACAGCATGAGGTGTACTTACCGGGCCATCCCAGGGGTGCCTTATCGACCTCGCCGGGCAGTGCGCCCCCCAGGTTCACGAGTACCAGCCTCAGCGCCCGGCCGATCGTCGCATTGGCCTTCGTGCCCGGACCGAAGCAGCCGGACCCACAGTTGATCCCAAGCTCGTGGCGGACCGGCCCATTGATGATAATCATGGGGCCTGCGGGATTAGTCGTGGTCTGGACGCTATGCGCCCCGGCTTGCGGCTGTAGGAAGGCCTCGACGGCTGCGACGACGGTGGGCATGTACCCGGGCTCACAGCCCGCCATGACCGCGTTGATAGCCACCTTCTCAATGGTGGCGGGAGCGTTCAAAGGAGGCATCAACCCCAGCAGGTCGTCACGGCGCCTTCCGCTCCCGGACACCATCGCCTCGACCCGCTTCTCGGTCGGAGGCACCACTGGGAGCCCATCGGTCATGTTCTGCTGATACAGGTAGTCATTGACGGCCTCTAACGACCCAGCTGTCTGAAAACGAGAAGCCATCCGAAACCCCCAAGATCGACGAGCCAAGATGCGGGAAGGCGTCAGGCCGGTAGCCTAACAAAGGCCCCGTGGAGTGTCAACGAAATAGTTCTGGAGCCGCGCCGACCATGCCCCGTGTTGCTGGGAGGGACAGCCTCAGCCACGTCCGGCGCCGACCACCATAGGGATGGGGCCTCCGGCTCGCCAATCCAGCCCCAACGATACCCCCCGTGCCGAAAAATGCCATTACACTCATCGGGCCCCCAAAGCGTGTGTCCCCGTTTGAACGCCGCCCCGGTGACGCTTTAGCTCTGGGGTCCGGACCGGACTTCGCGGGCCCATGGCCTGGGCATCCGCTATGGCTGGGGTTCGAGTGCCGCTAGTAGATGGCGCGCTGCTCGACCAGCCGTTCGATTTCTGCCTCCGACAGCCCCAGGACCTCTCCGAAGAACTCCTCGTTGTCCTGCCCAGGGTCCCGGCCCAGATAACGCACCGATCCAGGCGTCTCGCTCAGCCGCCAGGGAATTCCGTACGTGAGGGCCTCGGGAGGCAGACCGGGAGTATCGATGTGCACCGTCGAGCGAAGATATTGATCGTGGGGGTCGTGATACAGCTCCGCCACGCTGAAGGCGGGGGCCGCAGCGACGCCGGCAGCCTGAAGTGTCTCGGTCACCTGGCCGCTGGTCCTGCCCCGAGTCCAATCTCCGACGATGCCCTCGATGGCCTCCCGGTTGTCCAGCCGGTGACGCAGGTCTGAGAAACGGGGGTCCCTCTGAAGCTCAGGCTTGCCCATTGCCTCGCACAGCCCACGCCACTCCTCCTCCGTTTGGACTGCTATGGAAACCCAGGTCTCAGGCTCGATGCAAGGGAAGACGTTGTGGGGCACCAGGCGTGGGTGCAGGTTCCCCATGGGCTTCGGCATCCGGCCATTCATCTGGCGTTCCAGCACCGGCTCCCCCAGAAGGCTGGGGAGGAACTCAGTGAATGGAAGGTCCACCTGCTGTCCCTGGCCAGTCCGCCCTCGGCGGAAGAGCGCCGTCATGACAGCATAGGACGCCATGACGCCCATCGCCGGATCGGGGTCCCAGATGCTCATCATCAGCTTGCCATCGTCGTCAGGGTAGCCCACCAGACCGTTTGTTCCAGCGATGGCGTTGACCGATGGGCCGAACCCCAGGAGGTCCTGCCAGGGGCCATCCTGTCCGGCTGCCGAGATTGAAGCTACGATGACGTCAGGCCGTATCCTCTTGAGCGATTCGAACGTCAAGCCAAAACGCTGGGCGGTCATGGGCGAGAAGTTCTGCAGGACGACGTCGCTCTGGCGGACCAAGTCATGGAACAAGTCGAGCCCCTCGGAACTGGCCAGATTCAGCGTAAGGTAGTAGCGCCTGTTCCGGTAATGCCACTGCGAGTCCAGCAGGGTCCGGAACTCCGATTTCTCCTGTCCTGTGTGCTGCGCCTGGTTGCGGCGCAAGAGGTCAGTCCCGGCCATTGACTCGACGCGGATGACCTCTGCCCCCATGTCACCCAGATAGGCGCCGAGAGCGGGGCCCGCCCAGACCTGCGTCAGGTCGATGACCCGAGTCCCCTCAAGTGGTAAGCCCGTCATCTGCCCCTCCGGTCCGCTAGATGGCCCCAGCCTGCCTGAGGCGCATCATCTCCGTGTTGGATATCCCCAGCATGCCACCATAGACCTCGCTATTGTGTTCTCCCAATCGGGGCGCGGCGCGGCTGGCGCCAGCCGGCGTGCCCGACAGTTTGAAGGGAGGCCCAGGGAACGTCCATTCGCCGGCGTCGGGATGATCGCGCTTCTGCCAGAAGCCCCGGCTCTCGAGCTGCTCCCATTCCATGACTTCGTCGATAGTGAGCACCGGCTGCCACGGTATCTTGTTGGCGCGGCACAGGTCCCAGAACTCCCGCTTGGTGTGCTGCATCAGCCATGGCTTCAGGATCTCGTCGGTCTCGTCGGGATATTGCGTCCCCATGGCAAAGCGATCCTGCCACCTGGACTCCTTGGCCCATTCCGGGTGGCCCATCATCTCCACGAACCGCTCCCAATGCCGGTCCTGGGCGACCATCATGGCCACGTACCCGTCTTTGCACGGCAATAGCGTAAACGGGTATTGAATCAGCACCCGGTGGCCCTCGCGCTTCGGATACGCGCCGACATCGGCGTAGTTGATGTAGTCCAGCGGGTTGATGATCGTGTTGATCGCATCGGCGGAGGAGACGTCGACATGCTGGCCTTCCCCGGTGCGCTCTCGGGCCATCACGGCCGCCATCGTCCCCGCCGCCGCGTGCATCCCGCCCCAGTAGTCTGGACGGTCGTAGGGCATCGTCAGCGGGTGGCGGTCAGGATGCCCCATCCTGAAGCAGACTCCCGAAGCCGCCGCAGCCGTCAGGGCATAGCCCTTGTAGTCCCGGTAGGGTCCCCCTTGTCCAAAAACCGTGACAGAGGTCATCACGAGCCTTGGATTGCTCCCTTGGAGGTCAGCAAAGCCCAGCCCCCAGTCCTCCATCTGTTTCGGCAAGTTATTCTCTACCAGGATATCCACGCGCTGCACGAGGTCCTTGAGCAGCCCCCTCCCGGTGGCGCTGTGCGGGTCCAGAGTGATGCCTCGCTTACCGAGGTTGAGGTAAAGGAATAGGCCGCTCTTCTCCGGGTGGGGAACGTCGTTGGGGAAGGGGCCGTGGCGCCTCGATACATCGCCGGCTGGGGGCCGCTCGACTTTGATGACATCCGCGCCATACTGGCCCAGCAGGCGCGCGCAGTAGGCAGCCGAGATGTACTCCCCGAATTCAAGGACCGTCAGCCCGTCTAGCGCCTGGCCGTCGCCCATCCTCTCTCCTGGTGGCCTCGACCTGACTTCAGAGGCCAACCGCGGCCACGATAGTGAGGCCACAAGGGGATTGTCAACGAAAGTGCGCACCGACCCTCCAGATCCTTCATCAGATAGCGAGGGATAGCGAGTGCCCGGTTTCCGTGGGTCCAACCTCACAGAATGCGTGGGTGGACTTCACGGCCTAGAGGCCGCCCGCCCAGCAACTCCGGCCGCGCGACCGCGCGGCCCAGCAACATTGGAAACTGCGTGGAAGAGCGGCCGCGGGATGGACGGTCAGTGAGCTCAGCGGCCCTGCTCTCATTGCGGAGCATTCCGGCTCGCGCGTATAATTTCTTCAGTACGATAGCCCTGCCGCGAGGGTTGGAGAGCCATGACCACAGGCACCGTGAACGTCAAGAAAGGCTTGGCCCAGATGCTCAAGGGCGGGGTCATCATGGACGTGGTGACCCCGGAGCATGCCAGGATCGCGGAAGACGCCGGTGCCTGCGCGGTCATGGCCCTCGAACGTGTCCCCGCCGACATCCGCGCCACCGGTGGCGTCGCGAGGATGGCGGACCCGACAGTGGTCCAGCGCATCATGGACGCGGTGACAGTGCCCGTCATGGCAAAGTGCCGCATCGGACATTTCGTCGAGGCCCAGGTCCTTGAAGCGCTGGGCGTCGACTATATCGACGAATCCGAAGTCCTGACTCCGGCCGACGAGAGCCATCACATATGGAAGCACGACTACAAAGTCCCGTTCGTGTGTGGCTGCCGCGACCTGGGCGAAGCCCTCCGGCGCATGGGAGAAGGCGCCGCTATGATCCGAACGAAGGGCGAGGCCGGCACCGGCGACGTGGTGGAGGCGGTCCGGCACATGCGGGCCGTGCACTCTGGGATTCGCCGCCTGCAGTCCCTCCGCGAGGAGGAGCTGATGGCCGAGGCCAAGGCCATGGGCGCCCCCTTCGAGCTGGTACGGGAAGTACGCGAAATGGGGAGGCTCCCCGTGGTCAATTTCGCCGCGGGAGGTGTTGCGACCCCTGCCGATGCGGCGCTGATGATGCAGCTAGGCGCCGATGGCGTCTTTGTCGGCTCCGGCGTGTTCAAGTCCGAGGACCCAGCCCCGAGGGCCAGGGCAATAGTTCAGGCAGTGACCCATTATCAAGACCCGAAGATCCTGGCCGATATCTCGAAGGGCTTGGGCGAGCCAATGTCAGGGCTGGCTGTTGCAAGCATGAAGCCGGAGGAGCTCCTGGCGACGAGGGGTTGGTAGCGGCGCAAGTCATGCTCACCATCGGGGTCCTCGCTCTGCAGGGGGATTTCGCCGAGCATGCCGCCGTCGTAAGGCGACTCGGCGCGGACGCCCGCGAGGTCCGCTCCCCCGAAAACCTCCGCGGTATTCACGGGCTGATCATCCCCGGCGGCGAGAGCACCACGATCACCCGCCTGATGGCGGAATGGAGCCTGGCGGCCCCCATCGTGGCTCTTGCCAGGGATGGCATGCCCCTATTGGGCACGTGCGCGGGCTTGATCGTGATGGCGCAAAACATCCTGGACGACGCGATGGTTGGCCTGGACCTCTTCGACATCGATATTCAGCGAAACGGCTTTGGCCGCCAGGTCGATAGCTTCGAACAGGTGGTCGACATCCCTGCCTTCGGCGAAGCGCCTTTCAGGGCCGTGTTTATCCGGGCTCCACTGCTCCGCCGGACAGGGTCGGACATCGAAGTCTTAGCCAGCCTGCCCGACGGGGCGCCCATTGCAGTCAGAAAGGGCAACCTGTTGGGCTGCACATTCCATCCAGAGCTGACCCCGGACCTTCGCTTCCATGCACTCCTGTTGCGTTTGGCCAGGGACTACGCAGGGACGCGCGATGCTGCGGCTATTTAACCCTATAGACATCGCGGGCCTGGCCGTTTTGCAGGCTCGCGCTGAGCCTGACCTCGCCGTGGGACGCAAAGCTCTGGCGTCGGGCCCCCGGCGGACCGTCCCCTTGGGCCCTCTCGTGACGGAATGGCTGCCGAGGTCTTCGTCCCGACGGGCTTGGGTACTGTCCAGCCGGGGCCTGGTCAATGGAGTGCTCTCCGTCCGGAGACGGCAGGGCGCGGGCGCCTGGGAGATCGACAAGTTCCAAATCGCTCGTGGGCGGGAGCAGTGGGGCGTCGAGCTACTGGAAGGCCTTTGCTTGAACCTGGGCCGATCGGGCGCGGAGCGCGTACTTCTCCGGCTTTCAGAGAGCAGCCCCGTCGAAACCGCTGTCGTCAGGGCGGGCTTCTTACCTCTCAGCCAGGACACGTTGTATGTGCGCCCCAAGAGACCTTGGGAAGGGCCTTCAGCCCAGGTCCGCGGGCGGCGCCCCTCGGATGATTTTTCTCTTTTCCAGCTCTATTGCGCCTCGGTGCCGGCGCCGGTGCGGCAGGCCAAGGGAGTCACATTGGGAAATTGGCAGGCTGCTGAAGCGCTCGCGGACGGGCTTCCTCTTGTGGAAGTGACCGTGCTCGAAGACGGGATTCAGGTGACAGCCGCCGCGGCGGTGAGCAAGGCTGGATTCCGCCTGCGATTCGTCGAATTCCTGGTAAGGCCTGACGCTGCCCAGGACAAGGTGGTGAGTGAGACCCTTCGCCGGCATGGGCGGCGTTCAGACCTCACATGCCTTGTTCCGGATTATGCGGGCCATTTGGCAGATGCCCTAGAGCGTCACGGCTTCACGGCCTCCGAGCGGTCTCATCTATACGCAAGACAAGTCGTGGCGCGCGTCCGCAGGACCGGACTGGCGCTGGCCGGCGCATGAGGCCGAGGAGCCCAGCGTGGTGAACACGCCCCTACAGCAGACCATCACCGACGACCTGGACGCCCTTCTTGAAGCTCTGCCCCCTCGGATCACCGCCCCGCTGCGGAGGGAGGCGGGCCTTGATAGCCTCCTCGAGATCGTGTTGGACTTGGGCAGGGCCCCAACTGCGCGTTTCTTGGCGCGGGAGATCGTCCTGAGTAACAAAGAGGTCACCCAGCACGACCTCGAACACGTTGAGTCCCGCATAAGGGCATTTGGGCTGGACAACCGGGCTGGCATCGAGAGGACGCTGCACAGGATCTCAGCCATACGGAACCGGAGCGGCGTGACGGTCGGCCTGACTTGCCGCGTTGGCCGCGCCGTCTTCGGTACGATCAAGATCATGGAGGACCTCATCGCCTCCGGAAAGAGCGTGCTGCTGCTCGGGCGCCCAGGCGTCGGCAAGACGACGATGCTCCGGGAGGTGGCGCGGGTCCTCGCCGACCAATTCAACAAGCGGGTCATCGTCGTCGATACCTCCAACGAGATAGCGGGCGATGGGGACATCCCGCACTCGGGGATCGGCAAGGCCCGGCGAATGCAGGTTCCGACCCCTTCGCTGCAGCACGAGGTGATGATCGAAGCGGTCGAGAACCATATGCCAGAGGTCATCATCATTGACGAGATCGGGCGGGAGCTCGAGGCCCTTGCGTCCCGGACCATCGCCGAGCGCGGCGTGCAGCTTGTCGCCACCGCCCACGGCAATACGCTCGACAATCTCATGAACAATCCGACGCTCGCCGACCTCATTGGCGGGATCCAGTCGGTCACTCTGGGGGATGACGAGGCGCGCCGCCGCGGCACCCAGAAGAGCATCCTCGAGCGCAAGGCGCCCCCAACCTTCGAGGTCCTTGTCGAGATCCAGAGTTGGAGACGAGTTGCTGTGCACGCCGACGTGGCCAGCACCGTGGATGGACTGCTCCGCGGCCGCCCAATGCCCCCGGAGATTCGCACGATCGACGAAACAGGTTCGTTGCGAGTCGAGGCGGTCCAGCACCAACCTCCGCTCCGGACCCCGCCCGAAACCGCTCCCAGGACACCCCGCCCCAGGGGTCCTGGGCAGGCCACGAGCAGCGGCTCGGTCCGCGCTTACCTGTTCGGGGTCAACAGAGGACGAGCCGAGCAAGTCATCCGCGCCGCCGCGTTGCCCGTGGAAATCGTCGATAAGGTGCAATCGGCGAATATCGTGGTGACCACGAAGGCCCATTATCGGAACCGGCCCGGCACACTTCTGGCCGCCGAGTCTGCGTCAGTCCCGGTCTATGTGCTGCGAAAAAACACGGGGACGCAGATCGAACAGTGCCTCACCTCTATCGCCGAAAACAGCGGGCTCAGATCCTCCGCCACGGCGGCGGTCGAAGAAGCGACCACAGCCATCGAGAGTCTTCGAACGGGGCAAGGGGACTCGGTAGAACTCAGCCCGCAGGGCTCCTTCGTCCGCAGGCTCCAGCACGAGATCGCAGCCCAGAACAATCTGGAGTCCCGCAGCAGCGGGCGCGAGCCGCTGAGACGGGTGCGGTTGTTCCGAACGTGATTCGGCCCGTTTTTTTTATTCGACCCTCTGATTCGTATCGGATAGGCCATCGTATTTCCGTCAGCTGCGCTGGGGCAGTCATCAACTGTTCGGCGTACCGCTGATGGAGCTCCACCCGCGTTATCTCCTCGAACGGCTCGTAGAAGCTTCGGTACAGAGTACAATGGACCGGGTAAGAACGACCTGGTGGCAGAGTGTCTCTCTTCATCACTTTCGAGGGCGGCGATGGCAGCGGGAAGAGCACGCAGGCCCGGCGTCTGGCCGAGTGGCTCACCAGCAAGCGTTTTCCGGTCACCCTCGTTCGAGAGCCTGGCTCGACCCCCATAGGCCAGCACTTGCGACAGCTGATCAAGGGCTCCTCGATGACTCCCACGGCCGAGCTCCTGATCTTCGCCGCAGCTCGGGCTGAGATGGTCGAGACGGTGGTCCGGCCGGCGCTGTCCCAGGGCCGCGTTGTCGTGGCAGACCGCTACGCGGACTCGACCCGCGCCTACCAGCATTACGGACGGGGAATCCCCGCAGAGACGGTGGACTGCGCCAACTCGGCCGCAACCGTCAGCCTGAAGCCCGGCCTTACGTTTCTGCTGGACCTGGCCCCTCGGCTAGCCCAAGAGCGAATCAATCCCAGGTGGCCCAGCCGGGGCCGATCGGATGACTCAGGCCAGCTCCGCTTCGAGCGCGAGCCTCTGGAATTCCATGACCGGGTCCGAGCGGGGTACCTCGCGTTGGCTGCGGCAGAGCCGGACCGGTGGGTCGCGATCGACGGATCGGCGGCGGAAGAAGCGGTCCACCTCGAAATCTGCAAAGCGACGGCGAGCCGGCTGCCCCTGCGGGAGGACCTGCTCATGGAGCCGGACCTCGTGGATCTGACCTCTGAGACGGTGAGGAGATAAGGTGGCCCGCAGGGAGCATCTAGCGGTCGCACGCGACGGGGTCGAAGGCGTCATCGATCGGGCTGCGCGATTTCCCGGGCAGCGGCTCGATCCGCGAGGCGCCAACCTCCACAAGGCAACACTGCAAGATACAGACCTCTACAGCGCGAACCTGTTACGACAAGGGAGGCATCGTGCCCGATACTGAAGAACCCCCTGTGCTGTACGAGCGGAGGGGGGCGATCGGCATCGCAACTCTCAACCGCCCCCAGCGATTGAACCCCATGAGCTCCGCCATGATCGAGGAGCTCCACCGCATCGTGAATACCATGGCCACCACCGAAGGCAAGGCCCTGATCGTCACGGCAGCCGGCAGGGGGTTCTGCTCAGGCATGGATGTTCATGACATGGCCACGCCCATGGCTGAGCGTCCAAAGAGCCGGCTGACCTGGCCTCGCCCCCACGCCGATATGTACCCGGCGTCGTTGTTTCGGAGCGCAGACATCCCGATCATTGGCGCCATAAACGGCGTAGCCGCGGGTGCGGGGATGAGCTTCGCCCTCTGCCCCGACATCAGGCTCATGTCCGACGAGGCCCGCATGATTCCTATCTTTCTCAAGCGGGGGCTGATGCCCGACATGGGTATGCCCTTCCTCCTGACCCAGATTGTGGGGACCCAAAAGGCCCTCGAGCTCATGTGGGCGGCCGAGCCGCTCAGTCCACAGCAGTGCCTCGAATTGGGGCTGGTCAGCCGGATCGTCCCGCATGACCGTTTGATCGACGAAGCCGTGGCAATGGCTGAGAAGCTCGCAAGCGGGCCGTCCATGGCTATCGCGTATACGAAGCGGGCAGTGTATCGGTCCGAAGTCGGGACCCTGGAGGGCGACCTCGAATGGGGGAACCTCGCCCAGGGCAAGCTGATGCTGACCGAGGACTGCGCCGAAGGCGCCAAGGCATTTCTCGAGAAACGGGAGCCTCATTTCAAAGGCCGCTAGACAGGCCCACAGTGGGGAATCGTTAGGCTGGTCTGGGCGAAGCGGTCACCGAGTCCGGCTCCTTCCCCCATAGAGGGGCGGATGTGCAGGCGAGACCGTCTGCGAGCTCAGCGACTTCGATTCGGAGCCGCACGTCGACAGACACTCGATTCCCAAAACGGGGCTCGGTTACAAGAGTTTTCTCGCGGCGACTTGAGTTGACACGGTCTTAGCCCATTGCTAAACTTTGTCCTTGATCGAACGGACTGCGAGCCGCGCATGCGCGACGCAGCCACAAGGGATAACCGTGCCGACGATTAATCAGCTGGTCCGCAAAGGAAGAGAACGAAGTGCGAAGCGCACCAAGGCGCCCGCTCTGCGGTTCACTTTCAATGCGCTCCGGAAGTTGCAGAAGCGGGGCAGAGGCTCTCCGCAGAAGAGAGGCGTCTGCATCCAGGTACGGACGGTGACCCCGAAGAAGCCGAACTCGGCGCTGCGGAAAGTGGCCAGGGTGAGACTAACCAATGGGATGGAGGTGACGGCGTATATCCCGGGTGAGGGACATAACCTCCAAGAGCATTCAGTGGTCTTGATCAGAGGTGGCCGTGTTCCAGACCTACCCGGTGTCCGTTACCATATCGTCCGAGGAACGTTAGACTCATCTGGAGTGGCCGACCGCAAGCAAAGCCGGAGCAAATACGGCGCCAAGAAGGGTTCCCCGCGAGGGGCTTAACACCGCCCCATTCCGGTCCCAACCTGTTCTCTTGGAAGGCCTGTGCCTGCGCACGGGCTTCGTGTGTTTCTGGCAGGGGCGAAAAGTAGGGCGTGAGCCGTGAGACGAAGAAGAGCACCCAAGAGGCTGGTGGCTGCGGACTGGAAGTTCCATCGGGACGACGTCACCAGGTTCATTCATAAGCTGATGAAGAATGGCAAGAAGTCCGTTGCGCAGCGGATCTTTTATAACGCCCTGGAGATCGCCGAGCGGGATGGGCGAAGGCCCGCTCTTGAGATGTTCGACCAAGCCCTGAGGAACGCAACCCCGGCCGTCCAGGTGAAGCCTCGAAGGGTCGGCGGCGCCACCTACCAGGTTCCAGTGGAGATCAGGCCCGAGGTGAGAGGAGCCCTGGCCATGCGATGGCTGGTGAGCGCGGCTCGGTCAAGGAAGGCAAGGCCGATGGAGCAGCGCCTCGCGGCCGAGTTTGTCGACGCGTCCAGGGGCCAGGGGGCCGCCGTAAAGAGAAAGGACGACCTGCACCGCATGGCGGACGCCAACCGGGCTTTTGTGCATTATCGATGGTAAATCTGAAGAAATGACCCCCGCGTATACGATTCAGAGCACCCGGAGCATCGGGTTCATAGCACATATCGACGCCGGCAAGACGACGGTGACCGAGCGGGTGCTTTTCTATACCGGCCGGACTTACCGCATGGGCGAGGTTCATGAAGGCACGGCGGTCATGGATTGGATGGACCAGGAGCGGGAGCGGGGCATCACCATCACGGCCGCCGCGACAACCGCGGAGTGGCGCGACTGCCTGATCAATATCATCGACACCCCGGGGCACGTCGACTTCACGGCCGAAGTGGAACGAAGCCTCAGGGTACTAGATGGAGGCGTTGTCGTATTCGACGCCGTTGCGGGTGTGCAACCCCAGTCCGAGACGGTTTGGAGGCAGGCGGACAAATACCAGGTCCCGCGTTTGTGCTTCGTGAACAAGATGGACCGCTTGGGGGCGGACCTCTTCCGGACCGTAGCCTCCATCACCGACCGGCTGAAGGCACGGCCAGTCGTGATACAGATGCCCATTGGGTCCGAGACCGCCTTTCGGGGTGTCGCCGACCTGCTGGAACAGAAAGCCTGGCTCTTCTCCGACGATGGTAAGGAGGAGCCTACCGAGAGCCCTATTCCTACAGAGCTCGAGGAAGAGGCCAAGCGCCTGCGAGACGCGATGGTCGAGCGGATTGCCGAGACGGACGAGGCCCTGACGCTCAAATACCTCGAAGGAGAGGCCATCCCAGTCGATGAGCTACGGGACGCACTCCGCCGGGCGACGATCTCGAACGCCCTCGTTCCCGTCGTCTGCGGCACGGCTCTCAAAAATAAGGGCATCCAGCAAATGCTGGACGCGGTGATCGACTATCTTCCATCCCCAGCCGACGTACCTCCCGTAACTGGGGTCCTGAAGAACGGCGAAGAAGCGGTCCGGAATCCCGTCGACTCAGACCCTTTCACCGCCCTGGCGTTCAAGGTCGTCACAGACCCCTTCGTTGGGAGGCTCGTGTATCTTCGAGTGTACTCAGGGTGTTGCAAGGCCGGCGCTACTGTATATAACTCCACCCGCAGCCAGCGGGAGCGGCTCGGGCGCGTCGTGCGGATGCATGCCAACCACAGGGAGGATATCGACGAGGTCATGGCTGGGGATATCGTCGCGGCGCTGGGGCTCAAGAGCTCCTTCACGGGGGATACGCTGTCTGAGATGAACCGGCCCGTCGTACTCGAAACGATTAAGTTCCCCGAACCGGTCTTGGCCGTGGCCATCGAACCCAAGACGAGGGCGGACCAGGACAAGATGTCGGATGTCCTACGCAAGATGGCAGACGAGGACCCGACGCTTCGGCTCAAGTCAGACCAGGAGACCGGCCAGACGGTCATCGCGGGGATGGGCGAGCTCCACCTGGAGGTCGTCGTCGAACGCATGCGCCGCGAGCACAACGTCCCCGCCAGCGTTGGCAAGCCCCAGGTAGCCTATCGCGAGACGATTACGTCTCGCGCTCAGGCCCAGGGGAGGTTCGTCCGCCAGACCGGGGGCCACGGCCAGTACGGAGACGTGTGGCTGGAGGTCGAGCCTCGCGAGAGAGGGGCCGGCTTCGAATTCGTCAACAAGATCGTCGGTGGAGTTATTCCCCGAGAATACATCCGTCCGGTTGAGTCAGGCGTTGTGGAGGCATTGACCACGGGTGTCGCGGCCGGCTATCCCGTCATCGATGTCCGGGTAGTCCTGTACGACGGTTCCTACCATGAGGTGGACTCCTCGGAGATCGCCTTCCGCACAGCGGGGTCCATGGCACTGAAGGCCGCGGTCAAGAAGGCATCACCCGCGATCCTCGAGCCGGTTATGAGGATTGAGGTCGTCTGCCCTGGTCCGGCGCTGGGAGAGGTCCTGGGTGACCTCAACAGCAGACGGGGACGGATCGCGAATATCGAGGGTGTAGGGGATACCCAGATTGTCAAGGCCAGCGTCCCGCTAGCAGAGACGTTCGGCTATGCCACCTCCCTCCGGTCCCTCACGCAGGGGCGCGCCACCTACACCATGGAGTTCGATCATTACGCCCAGGTCCCGGCTTCCGTCGCCACAGAAGTTCGAACGCCCGCTAGGGTAGGCAGCTAGAGGTCAGGACTGATGGTCAAGCAGCGAATGCGGATACGGATCAAGCTCAAGGCCTTCGACCATCGAATCCTTGACCAGTCGGCGGTACAGATCGTGGAGGCCGCGGAGCGCACGGGCGCGGCCGTCGCAGGGCCGGTGCCACTACCCACCCAGATAAAGCGATGGACCGTTATCCGCTCGCCCCACGTCGACAAGGACTCGAGGGAGCAGTTTGAGATCAGGACGCACAAGCGGTTGATCGACATCCTGGAGCCTACCTCGCGGACCATCGACGCCTTGACGCGGCTCAACATGCCCGCGGGCGTCGACATTGAGATCAAGTTGTGACCATGGAGCCCGGACTGATCGGCAAAAAGCTGGGTATGACCCAGATATTTACAGACGATGGCCGCATCGTTCCGGTCACGGCAGTCATAGCGGGGCCCTGCACCGTTGTGCAGGTGAAGACCCAACAGCGGGATGGCTATCAAGCGGTGCAGCTTGGTTTCGGTGAGAAGCGGGCGCTGAACAAGCCGGAGGCCGGGCACAACAAAGGCCTGGGTTCCTTCCGGGTCCTACGGGAGTTCCGGGTCGAGGACCCGTCCCAGTTCGAGGTAGGCCAAAAACTGGACGCCAACCTCCTCTCCGAAGGAGACCTGGTCGATGTGACTGGCAGGTCCCGCGGTATGGGATTCGCGGGTGGGGTCAAGCGCCACCATTTCGGCGGGGGCCCCAAGAGCCACGGGCAGTCCAACCGGCACAGGGCGCCGGGCTCCATCGGCGCCGGGACAACCCCTGGCAGGGTCGTGAAAGGGCTGCGGATGGCGGGTCACATGGGAGATGAGCGGGTAACAACCCACAACCTGGTGGTGATGCGCGTCGAGCCAGAGCGGGGTTTGGTCCTGATACGGGGCGCCATCCCCGGCTCTAAGAGCGGCCTTGTACTGCTTCGTCCCGGGAAGAAAATCAGAAAGCAGGCTGGGTAGCGATGCGGGTCCCCGTGAAAGACCTGACCGGTGCGGAGGTCGGCACCATTGACCTGAACGATGCGGTATTCGGCGTTGCTATGCGGCAGCCCGTCGTTCATCAGGCCCTAGTCCGGCAACGGGCCAACAGCCGTCAGGGGACCCACAGCACAAAGACGCGGGCCGATGTCTCGGGTGGCGGGCGTAAGCCCTTTCCACAGAAACATACGGGCCGGGCCCGTGGGGGCAGCCGCCGCTCGCCACTGTGGCGCCACGGCGGAACGGTATTCGGGCCACATCCGCGAGACTATTCTCAGGCGATGCCGAGGAAGATGCGCCGCTTGGCAATACTCTGCATGCTGTCAGACAAGCAAAGCACAGGGTCCCTTATCGTGCTCAAGGACATGGACCTGAAGGAAGGCAAGACAAAGGAGATCACCAGCGCACTTTCGGCCCTCGGTGTTCAAGAGACGGCGCTGCTGGTGACGGCAGCGGCCGACCCGAACCTTACGAGGGCATCGCGAAACCTCTCCGCGGCAAAAAGCCTCCCGGCCTCGTTGCTCAACGTTGGGGACCTCGTCAAGTACCGCCATCTCGTGATGACCGAAAGCGCGGTGCATAAGGCTGAGGAGGTATGGACCGCTCCAGTGGACCGCAAGCGAGCACCAATGGTGGAAATGGCCCCAAGCACAACGTCCTCTGTTGAGGCCCCCGAAGAAGCGCGAACCGCAGAGCCAGCTGCAATCGAAGAGGCCGAGCCGGGGACGCCTCCTGGGGCCGCACCTACCGAAGAGTCCACCGCTCAAGCACCTCCCTCCGGGACCTCTGGTGAGGAGCCCGTGGCTGAGCAGGCAGTCGAAGAAACGCCCAAGCCGAGGCGGCGAAGGACTACCAAGAAGAAGCTCGCAGGGGAGCCATGAGCCTGTACGAAGTCGTCCGGCAACCCGTCATCACGGAAAAGAGCACGGCCTTGGCCGAATCCGGCAAATATGTGTTCGAGGTGGCCGATTCGGCGACCAAGACCCGGATCAAGGAGGCGGTGGAGTTGGCCTTCGGCGTGGCCGTGGCCCAGGTCAACGTCATGTCGGTTAAAGGGAAGGTAAAGCGGTACGGCCGCAAGCCCAAAGCGCTGCGGTCCTGGAAAAAGGCTGTCGTAACGCTCCGAGAAGGCGACAGGATCGATCTCTTCGCAAGCTCGTAGGAATTCAGATGCCGCTCAGGAAATCCAAGCCGACGACACCCTCTCGAAGGGGTATGGTGAGTCCTACATTCGAGGAGATCACGAAGACGAAGCCTGAAAAGTCGCTGGTCAAGCCCAAGCGGAATCATGCGGGCCGTAACTCGGCTGGCCGAATCACAGTCCGGCATCGCGGCGGCGGGTCAAAGCGCCATCTGCGAGAGATCGATTTCAAGCGCAATAAGTCCGGCGTCCCGGGCAAGGTGGCGTCGATCGAATATGACCCGAACCGCTCAGCCCGTATCGCTCTGGTGCACTACGTCGATGGCGACAAGCGGTACATCCTGGCTCCCAACGGGCTCACAGTCGGGAGCCCCATTATGGCGGGCCATCAGGCTCCTATCAGCGTCGGAAACTCGCTTCCCATGCGGTCGATCCCACAGGGGACGATGATCCACGCTGTCGAGATGTATCGTGGCAAGGGCGCCCAGATCGTGCGGTCGGCGGGCACCGCCGCCCAGCTCCTGGCGAAGGAAAATCCCTACGTTACGTTGCGGCTACCCTCGGGCGAGATACGCCGTTTCGATCAAGAGTGCATCGCGACGATCGGCCAGGTCGGGAACGCCGATCACAAGAACCAGAAACTCGGCAAGGCTGGGCGATCCCGGCACCGAGGCCGCCGCCCTCACGTCCGGGGAGTTGCCATGAACCCTCGGGACCATCCCCATGGCGGCGGTGAAGGCAAAGCGGGCATCGGTATGCCGAGCCCCAAGTCTCCGTGGGGCAAGCCTACGCTGGGGCGCAAGACGAGGCGCAAAAAGAAGAGCCGGGCGATGATCGTGCGGCCGAGGAAGTAAGAGGGACCTCATGTCCAGGTCGACGAAAAAAGGGCCCTATGTCCATCCGAAGCTCCTGAGGAGAGCGGAAGCTGCTGCGCGATCTCAGCAAAAGGTCATCATCAAGACCTGGTCGAGGGCATCGATGATCCTTCCCCAGATGGTTGGCCTGACGATTGCGGTCCACGACGGCCGCCGTCATATCCCAGTGTTCATCACCGAGAACATGATCGGTCATCGGATGGGCGAATTCGCGCCGACCAGGACCTTCAGGGGACACGTGGGCAAGTCTGACCGGACTACGAGGGCACGCTAGCGATGGAGGTCAGGGCGGTTGCCAAGAACCTGAGCGTGTCGCCGAGGAAGCTTCGGCCGATCCTCGACGCGGTGCGGGGGAGGAACGTCCAGGACGCACTAACGGTGCTCCAGTTCCTGCCCAGCCCCGCCGCAAAAGATGTGGCGAAAGTTGTGAAGTCGGCGGCCTCCAACGCCGAAGCCAACCTCAGTATGGACCCCGATAGCCTGCGTATTGTCTCCATTGTTGCCGACGAAGGCATCAAGCTGCGGCGCTTCCTGCCGCATCCGAGGGGCCGCGCGGGTCTCATCCATAAGCGGCACAGCCACATCACCGTGGTAGTGGACGAGAAGGAGTAGCGCGCTTTGGGCCACAAAGTTCACCCCATCGGGTTTCGTCTTGGCGTTATTCGCGACTGGCAAGCCAAGTGGTTCGCCGTGAAGAAACACACCTTCCGGGAGTTGGTAATCGAGGACGCCCGGTTCAGAGGCGAGATATGGAGCCGCTATCCGGACGCCGGCGTCGCAAGGATAGAGATCGAGCGGGGACCCCATGAAGTGGTAGTCACGATCCACACCGCCCGGCCTGGAATCGTGATCGGCAGGGGCGGCCAGCGCGTAGAGGAAATCCGCAAGTTCCTGGAGACCTCCAGTGGGAAACGGGTGCGCATCAATATTCAGGAGGTCAGGCAACCTGAGCTGGACGCCTATCTGGTGGCGAGGAACGTAGCCGACCAGATCCAACGTCGCCTGTCCTTTCGGCGGGCCATTAAGCAAGCCGTCTCCAGGTCAATGCAGGCCGGCGCGAAAGGGGTCAAGATTCAGGTGTCGGGCCGCCTGGGCGGCGCGGAAATTGCCCGATCGGAAAAAGAGTTGGACGGGCAGGTCCCGCTGCACACCTTGCGGGCGGACATCGATTATGGACTGGCGGAAGCCCAGACAACCATGGGACGCATCGGAATCAAGGTCTGGATCAATCGAGGAGAAATCTTGCAGGAGCGTCGTGAACCCGAGGGGGAGACCGAGGTGATGACGTCCCTGTTCGAGCAGGCGGAGGAGCCGGCGGGCAATGCTGCAACCGAAACGAGTCAAACACCGTAAGGTCATGCGCGGAAAGCTGCGTGGCACGGCCCACACGGGCAGCACGCTCCACTTCGGCGAATTCGGCCTGAAGGCCATGGAGTCTTCATGGATCACCGCGCGCCAGATAGAGGCGGCACGCCGTGCAATCACGCATCACGTCCGCCGCGGCGGGCAGATATGGATCAGGATATTCCCGGACAAACCCGTGACTGCGAAGCCACTCGAGACCCGGATGGGGAGTGGAAAGGGAGCCGTCGACCATTGGGTCTCGGTAGTGAAGAGAGGGCGAATGATGTTTGAGGTCGGTGGGGTCCGCGATGACCTCGCCAGGGAGGCCCTACGCAAAGCTTCCCACAAGCTGCCGATCAAGACCAAGCTGGTCTCTCGCCAGGACCACGGAACAGCGTAGGTCACCCGATGCGGATGGACGAAATCAGGGCCCTGACGAACGAGAGTCTCCAAGAAGAGCTTGAGAAGGCCCAGAAAGCACTCTTCAACTTGAGGTTCCAGAAGGCCACCAGGCAGATGTCCGACACAACGGCCATCAAGAAGGTTCGGAAAGACGTTGCGAGAATCCTGACTGCCGTGCGCGAGCGCGAGCTGGCGGGACTCTCCTGAAGCGCCGACGAGGAGCAGAATGACGAAGGAACGGGGCAGGCGCAAGATCCGAACAGGGACTGTGCTCAGCGACAAGATGGACAAGACCAGGGTAATCGGCGTCGAATGGAGCCAGCCCCACCGGCTCTACGGGCGTCGGGTCAAGCGATTGACCCGTTTCAAGGCCCACGATGGCGACAATGCGACCCGCGTGGGCGACCGCGTCCGCATCATCGAGACTCGGCCCCTCTCCCGGGAAAAGCGCTGGCGAATCCTCGAAGTGGTCCAGAAGGCCCAGGTCGTCGATCTCAGGCCAGACGAGGTCGATGTCACCTTGCTGAAGGAGCTCGAGGAACGGCCGGACGCCGCGGCGACGGTGGAGGCGGTTCCCGGAGCCGCCGAGTCCGAAACCGCGCCGACCGCTGAAGTCGCGGATGAGGCCCCCGTAGCGGAAGAGGAGCCGGAGCCTGAGGCCGTCGCCGATGAGGCCCCCGTAGCGGAAGAGGAGCCGGAGCCCGAAGCCGTCGCCGATGAGGCCCCCGTGGCGGAAGAGGAGCCGGAGCCCGAAGCCGCCGCCGATGAGGCCCCCGTGGCGGAAGAGGAGCCGGAGCCCGAAGCCGTCGCCGATGAGACCCCCGTGGCGGAAGAGGAGCCGGAACCCGAAGCCGCCGCCGATGAGGCCCCCGTAGCGGAAGAGGAGCCGGAACCCGAAGCCGTCGCCGATGAGGCCCCCGTGGCGGAAGAGGAGCCGGAGTCCGAAGCCGTCGCCGATGAGGCCCCCGTAGCGGAAGAGGAGCCGGAGCCCGAAGCCGTCGCCGATGAGGCCCCCGTGGCGGAAGAGGAGCCGGAGCCCGAAGCCGTCGCCGATGAGGCCCCCGTGGCGGAAGAGGAGCCGGAGCCGGAGGCCGCGGCAGAAGAGGAAGAGAAGGCTGAGGCTGGAACAGAGGATGCGCCGGAAACCCAGCGGAGGGAAACGTGATCCGACCCTATACCCGCTTGCGCGTCGCGGATAACTCCGGCGCCCGCGTGGTTATGTGCATCAATATCCCGGGCTCCAGCCGAAGGCGGTATGCCCATGTCGGGGACATCATCGTTTGCTCCGTCAAGGAGGCGCAGCCGGCCGCCGGTGTTAGGAGGGGGCAGGTTGTGAAGGCCGTGATCGTTCGCACGGTGAAGCCTATCCGGCGCCCCGACGGTTCGCAGATCAGGTTCGATGACAACGCCGCCGTCGTACTTCGGGCCGATGCGAACAATCCTCAGGGAACTCGAATCTTCGGGCCGGTGGCCCGTGAGCTACGGGAGAGAAACTTTGCCAAGATTGTCTCCCTGGCCCCGGAGGTGTTGTAAGCATGAAGGTGCATCGAAACGACACCGTGGTGGTGGTTAAAGGAAAGGACAAGGGAAAGCAGGGCAGGGTTCTCACCGTCGACCCTAAGCACCGCCGGATTCTGGTGGAAGGGATCAACCTGATCAAGAAGCATGTGCGGAACTCGCCCACCGTGAGGCAAGCGGGCATTGTGCAGCAGCCCAGCCCGCTGCCTGTAGCCAGCGTTAAGGTATGGTGCGAAAAGTGCGGATCGCCGACCAGGGTAGGGTTCGACGTTCGGGAGATCACCGACGGCGATTCGGCCCGTAGACAAAAAGTGCGGATATGCAAGAACTGCAGCCAGCCGATCGAATAGAGGAAGACCAGCCGGAGGCCGAAGCCGCAGAGGCCGCGAAGGAGGCGACGCCGGGTGCGAAGCCTCGGGCCAAGAGAGCTCCAGCCAAAGGGGCCAAGGCGGAAGCAAGCTCAGATGGCTCCCCATCTCAAAGGGGTAGGGAGAAGCGGGCAAGGGCTGCGAAGCAGCCGACGCCGAGCGGACCACCGCCGCGCCTCAAAGAGCGCTACCGGAGAGAGATTGCTCCGGCGCTTCAGAGAGAACTGGCCCTCCCCAATGTCATGCAGGTCCCGCGGGTGACGAAAGTTGTGGTGAACATAGGCCTCGGAGAAGCGCTCACCAACCCCAAGGCCATTGAGTCCGCCGAACGAGACCTGGGAACGATCACAGGACAACACCCCATCGTCACCCGCGCCCGCAAGTCCATCGCGGGCTTCAAGATCCGGGCCGGGAACCCCATAGGCCTCATGGTGACGCTCAGGGGCGACAGGATGTACGAGTTCCTTGACCGGCTCATCAATGTAGCATTGCCGAGAGTCAGGGATTTCCGGGGGGCGCCGAACAAGGGCTTCGACGGCCGAGGCAATTACTCGCTGGGCCTGCGGGAGCACGTCATCTTTCCGGAGATCGACTACAACACCATCGACCGGATCAGGGGCCTCCAGGTCACCATAGTCACCACCGCGCAAGACGACGATAGTAGCAGGCAACTGTTGGCCCTGATGGGAGTTGCCTTTTCGCGTGAGACAGCCGCGGCTTAGTTGTTGGCGGGGGAGACAACACTTGGCAAAAAAATCAGTCATTGAGCGCAACAAGAAACGGCAGCGGCTCGTAGAGAAGTATGCCGAGCGAAGATCTGAGCTGAAGCGGATTGCGCACGACCCAAGGAGTTCGTTGGAGGACCGCGGCAGAGCACGCGACGGGCTCTCCAGGCTGCCCCTCAACTCGAACCCGATAAGAGTAAAGAACAGGGACCATCTCAATGGCAGGCCCCGGGCGTTCATCCGCCAGTTCGGCCTTTCCAGGATCACGTTCAGGGAAATGGCCCTGAGAGGCCTCATCCCGGGAGTAAGGAAAGCCAGCTGGTAGTCCAGAAAGAACTCAATTCTCTGGAGGTGACTTCTTGCCCGTTTCCGACCCAATAGCAGACATGTTGACCAGGATCCGGAACGGCTCCACGGCTCGACATTCTTCGGTCATGGTCCCCTATTCCAAGATGAAGGCCGCCGTGGCCCAAATCTTGAAGGACGAGGGCTTCGTGCGCGAGGTCGGGACCGTTGGCCAGGGTATTGAGCGCGCTCTTCGCATCCACCTGATATATGCCGACAAGAATCGGCCGGCTATCTCCGGGCTCCAGCGAGTCAGCAAGCCTTCGCTCCGGGTCTACGCAGGCCACAACGAGATGCCCCGGGTCTATGGTGGACTGGGCACTGCGATCCTCTCCACATCGAAGGGAATGATGACGGGACGGCAGGCGTGGAAGGCGCACATCGGGGGAGAGATCGTCTGCGTGGTCTGGTAACCGCCCGCGGAGTATTCATATGTCCAGGATCGGAAAGAAACCAATCCCAGTTCCAAGCGGAGTCCAAGTGGCACTCGATGGTAGCTCTGTGACTGTCAAGGGCCCCAAAGGGGAGCTCAACCGGGTGATCGACCAGGCCATCGCCGTCGAGCGGCAGGGGTCGGACCTGATCGTGACACGCCCGAACGACGAAAAGCGGAATCGAGCGATGCATGGCTTGACCCGCAGCTTGATCAACAACATGGTGGTCGGCGTGAGCGACGGGTACCAGAAGTCTCTCGAAATCGTCGGCGTCGGCTACCGGGCTACCCAGCAAGGACCGGATGTTACCGTTCAAGTCGGGTATAGCAGGCCCATCAACGTACAGCCGCTGCCCGGACTCGAGCTCGAGGTAGAAGGACAGAACCGAATTCATGTGCGAGGTACCGAAAAAGAGATCGTCGGATTGATGGCCGCAAAGATCCGCCGCATCAGGCCGCCGGACCGTTACAAAGGTAAAGGGATTCGGTACGTTGGAGAGCAAGTAATACTCAAGCCCGGCAAGGGCGGAAGGAAAGGGTAAGCCCCATGGCCCAAAGGGCCCAAACCGCACGCCATGCCCGTGTGGTCCGGCACGACCGCCTCCGGAAAAAGGTGTCGGGCACCACAGAACGGCCCAGGCTTGCCGTGTTCCGCAGTCTGAACAATATCTATGCTCAGGTCATCGACGATGTTGAGGGTAAGACGGTCGTCAGCGCCTCATCGATCGAGCCAGGTCAGAGGTCCCAGAATGCGGGCAAGGCCAAACGCGATGTCGCGAAAGAGATCGGGCAACTGGTGGCAAAGAGGGCCGCTGAGGCCGGAATCCAATCGGTGGTGTTCGACCGTGGTGGTCACCAGTACCACGGTCGCGTGAAGGCGCTCGGTGACGCCGCACGAGAAGGGGGTCTGAGGTTTTGACAACCCGGTCAAGAAGAGAGCGTAATGATCCGCAGACTGTCGGCCTCCAGGAGCGCGTGGTCCACATCAACCGTGTCGCCAAAGTGGTGAAGGGCGGACGCAACTTCAGCTTCACAGCCATGGTGGTGGTTGGTGACGGCGCTGGCAACGTGGGCATCGGTTATGGCAAGGCAGGAGAAGTGCCGGAGGCTGTCCGGAAAGGCACCACGATAGCTCGGAAAAACCTGATCAAGGTCCCTATGAAGGGGAGCACCATCCCCCACGGACTGACATACCGGTTTGGCGCTTCGAAGGTCATGCTCAAGCCGGCCGCTCCCGGTACTGGAATTATCGCCGGGGGCAGTGTGCGGGCCGTCGTCACCGCGGCGGGCATTCGGGACGTACTGACCAAGTCTCTTGGCAGCGCTAACCCCGTGAACCTGGTGAAAGCTACCTATCACGCCCTCGAGTCCCTGAGGGACCCCGCGATCGCGGTGCCCCAGCGCAAGGCCCTGGCCGAAGCCCTCGCTGCCTCGCCCCCGCCCGAGCCGCGGTCCCCCAGGCCGCCACGCCCCAACCGGCCGAGGCAGAGGGAAGGCCGTCGCGACGAGGAAACGCCCTCAGCAGCCTCACCCCAGGCCGCGGCTCCCACAGACGGCGACGCGGCTGGAGCTGCTCCGGCCACCGACGCGCCAAGCGTGGAGACGACTGCGCCAGAGCCGGCATCACCGGATGGCGATGCGCCGCCTGAGGACGCCACCGAGGCCAGCAATGCCTAGACTTCGAATAACGCTGGTCAAGAGCGCCATCGGCTACGAGCGCGACCAGAAGGCAACGGTCAAGGCCCTTGGGCTTCGCCGTATCCGCCACACCGTCGAGAAGGAGGACAATCCGACCATTCGGGGGATGGTCCGGAAGGTCCGGCATTTGGTGGAGCTCCAAGAGCTATGAGGGAACACGAAATAGCGCCGGCCCCAGGGGCCAAGCATCGTAGCAAGCGCGTCGGCCGCGGCTATGGCAGCGGCAAGGGGCAATACTCCGGCAAGGGGATGAAGGGGCAGAAATCCCGTTCGGGCGTCCGTATCCGTCCTGGTTTCGAAGGCGGGCAGCTCCCTTTGATCAAACGCCTACCCCGTCAGCGAGGTTTTCGGAACCGCTTCCGCGTCGAGTACCAGGTCGTGAACCTCAAGGCCCTGGAGAGGTTTGAGCCGGGCGCCGAAGTCTCCCCAGCAGAGATGCTTCGCGAAGGGCTCGTCCGAAACCTGAACACCCCGGTTAAGGTCTTGGGCGAGGGGGATATAAGCAAGGCCCTGAGCGTCAAGGCAGACAAGTTCTCGGCCAGCGCCCGCGAGAAGATAGCAGCGGCCGGTGGATCGGCTGAGGAGACGCATGCAGCAGCCACAAGCGGGTAGCCTCCGCTTAATGTCGGCTGTTGCGGACGCGTTCCGCCAGCCGGACCTTCGATGGAAGCTCCTTTTCACCTTCGGGATGCTGGTCATCTTCCGGTTTGTCGCCAACGTCCCGGTTCCTGGAGCGAACCTCGATCTCCTTGACCGGGCTTTCCAAGGCAGCGACCTCCTCGGGTTCCTAAACATCTTCAGCGGGGGCGCCCTCCAGAACCTCAGCGTCGCCTCAATGGGCGTGTACCCCTATATCACCGCCTCGATTATCATGCAGCTTCTCGTTCCCGTTATCCCCCGGCTCCAGGCTACGGCCCGAGAAGGCGAATACGGTCGCCAGAAGATCAACCAGTACACTCACTGGCTCACCATCCCGCTTGCGATGGCGCAGGGCTACGGGCAGTTGACGTTGCTCCAGAGCTTTGGTGTCATCAGCGGTTTCGGCCTCGGGGGTGACCAGCTGCTCGGGACCGTCTCGATGGTCTTCTCGCTGACTGCCGGAACGATGTTCCTGGTGTGGCTGGGTGAGCTCATAACGGAGAAGGGCATCGGAAACGGCATCTCGATGATTATCTTCGGCGGAATCGTTGCGGCCCTACCCGGCCTCATCCAGCGATACTTTACCCAGGAGGGCATAGGCGCCGGCCTTATCCTCCTGCTGCTCGTTGGGTTCCTGATCATCTTCGCTATCGTCGTCTTTAACGAGGCCCAGCGCCGCATTCCGGTACAGTATGGGCGCAGCCTGTTTCGAGGCGGGAGAATGTACCGCCAGTCGGGGGCATCCTTTATCCCGATCCGGGTCAACTCGGCGGGCATGATTCCGCTGATTTTCGCCTTCTCCATCATGATCTTCCCAGGGACGGTGGCGAGTTACTTCACGAGCGCCGATGGCACTGTATCCAGTTTCGCCAGGACGATCCAGGGATGGTTCGATCCCACGGCCTACCTCTATTGGGTTATCACTTTCATCCTGGTCGTGGTGTTTACCTTCTTCTACACCATCGTCATCTTCCAACAGCAGAACCTGGCGGACAACCTCCAAAAGAACGGGGGCTTTGTTCCGGGCATCCGGCCCGGGAAGCCCACGGACGACTACCTTAGCCGAGTCATCCTCAGGGTAACGGTTGCCGGGGCCACTTTCCTGGGTCTTGTCGCGATCACCCCATACTTTTTCTCTCAAATCACGGGCATCCAGGGGGTC
Organism: Dehalococcoidia bacterium; assembly: GCA_965220155.1. GTDB lineage: Bacteria > Chloroflexota > Dehalococcoidia > SHYB01 > SHYB01. The sequence continues at coordinate 379,111 of OZ244810.1, forward strand.
ACTCTAAGCGCCACCGCAATGCTCATCGTCGTTGGCGTCGCGCTGGACACCATGCGCCAGCTCGAGGCGCAGTTGACCATGCGCCGGTATGAAGGGTTCATCAAGTAGGGGCTGTATAGCTTTGCGTATCGTTCTTCTGGGACCGCCCGGTGCGGGCAAGGGGACACAGGCAGAGATCGTGTCTGAGACCCTTGCCCACGCCCATATCTCGTCGGGCGACCTGTTTCGAGAGGAGCAGGAGAAGGGAACGGAGCTCGGTCTAATGGCCAAGCGGTTCATGGAGCGCGGTGACCTCGTCCCAAACGAGGTCACCATCAAGATGATCCTGGGCCGCGTTGCTCAACCCGACTGCGCCAAGGGATGTCTGCTCGATGGATTTCCCCGCAACCTGGACCAGGCGAAAGCGTTGGATGAAGCCTTGGAGACAGCGGGGTCCGGGGGCATAGACCGGGTTGCGCTGATCAGCGTGTCCCAGGAGGAGTTGGTCCACCGCCTCTTGCTACGAGGCCGAGCCGACGACACGGAGGAGACAGTACGAAGGCGTTTGGACGTGTACCAGGAGCAGACCGAGCCCCTGATCGATCACTACGACGATGCCGGCAAGCTAGTCAAGGTGAACGGAGAACAGAGCATCGAAGCGGTAGGCAAGGACCTGATTGCTGCTTTACAATACTAGTTGACAATAAAACACATGCGCATTACCAGCCAACCAAGAATCGAGCGGACGGGGGTGATCATCAAGTCCCCCCAAGAAACCGAAATCATGAGGCGCGCCAGCCAGGTCGTCGCGGGCGCGCATCGCCTGTTGGCGGAAGAGATAGGGCCGGGAATGACAACGGGACAGCTCGACGACATCGCCCGTGAATACATTCTCGGCGAGGGCGCTACCCCATCCTTTCTGGGCTACCGGGGATATCCGGCGACGATCTGCGTTTCGATCAACGAGGAAATCGTTCACGGAATACCTGGAGACAGGGTCATACACGAAGGCGACCTAGTTAGTCTGGATATTGGCGCGATCGTCGAAGGTTATCACGGCGACTCTGCCGTCACGCACGCGCTGGGGGAGGTAGACGAGAACAGGCGACGCCTGATCCAGGTAGCCGAGGGTTCGCTGGACGCGGCCATCGATCAATGCAGGCCGGGAAGGCGCATCGGTGACATCTCCTGGGCGGTCCAGGATTATGCAGAGTCCCGCGGCTACTCAGTCGTACGCGAGTACGTGGGGCATGGGATCGGCCGCGCTCTTCACGAAGAGCCATCTGTGCCCAACTACGGCACTCCCGATCGAGGCCTCCTCTTGAAATCGGGAATGGTCCTGGCCATAGAGCCGATGGTCAATATCGGCACCTGGAGGACGAAGGTGTTGTCCGACGATTGGACGGTCGTGACCCAAGATGGCGCGCTGTCGGCGCATGTCGAGCACACCATCGCGATCACCAAGGGCGACCCGGAAGTACTCACCGCTCGATAGCAACACGAGGGCGCCGACCCTCACCAGACGGTACAGTGTTAGGAGCCTATGGCTAAGAAAGAAGCAATAGAAGTCGAAGCAGCAGTCGTCGAGACTCTACCCAATGCGATGTTCAAGGTGGAACTCCCGACCGGCTACCGGGTATTGGCACACGTTTCAGGGAAAATCCGAATGAACTTTATCAAGATCCTTCCCGGAGATCGGGTCTTGGTGGAGCTCTCGCCCTACGACCTGAGCCGTGGCCGCATTACCTATCGCTTTAAGTAGTCCGACGCCCGACCGGCAGCCTCGGAACCCTCTAACGAAGGAGTAGAGCATGGCGCGTGTGGCTGGGGTTGATATTCCCAACAACAAGCGGATCGAGTTCGCGCTTCGCTATATACACGGGATTGGGCCCTCCCGGGCCAGCGCCGTAGTCGAGCGCATTGGCCTCGAGGGTAACCCCCGGGTCAAAGACTTGACCGACGAAGAGCTGAACCGGATCCGAGACGCCGTCGACCGGGGTGGCTACCTGATCGAAGGTGATCTGCGCCGTGAGGTGACCCAAAACATCCGGCGGCTCATCGATATTAATTGCTACCGGGGCCTCCGCCATAGAAGAAACCTACCCACGCGAGGGCAGAGGACGAGTACGAACGCGCGGACACGTCGAGGCGCTCGCCGGACTGTTGCGGGGCGGCGGCGGACAGCCAAGAAGTAACGTCGAGACCAAGCGAAGGGAACAAAGCTATGCCGCGAGGCAGACCTCGAGGTCGCAAGAGAGAACGCAAGAACATCCCCACGGGTTTAGCGTTCGTCCAGTCCACCTTCAACAACACGCGAGTGACGTTGACGGATACCAACGGCAACGTCATATCTTGGAGCAGCTCTGGCGGAGTCGGATTCAAAGGATCGCGTAAAGGAACAGCGTTTGCTGCGCAGAGAGCGGCCGAGGAGGCTGCGAAACGCGCAATGGAACACGGGCTTCGCCAGATCGATGTCCGAGTAAAGGGCCCAGGCTCTGGGCGTGAAGCAGCGATCCGGTCCCTCCAGGCCACCGGGCTTCAGATCACGAGCATTCGAGACATCACGCCTGTGCCCCACAACGGGTGCAGGCCTCCGAAGCGGCGGCGGGTCTAGCCCCGCGCCCCAGCGGTCAAGGAGGCGAGTTGGCACGGTATACGGGTCCGGTCTGTAGGCTCTGCCGAAGGGTGGGCGAGAAGCTCTACCTGAAGGGCGAGCGGTGTATTAGCCCAAAGTGCGCCATCGAGCGTCGGCCCAACCCCCCCGGGGAGCATGGGGCTAACCGTCGCCGGAGAATCTCCGAGCACGGGATTCAACGTCGCGAGAAGAAAAAGGCCAGGGCAATATATGGTGTGCTTGAGCGGCAGTTCCGCAAGTACTTTGACATAGCGTCGAAGAAATCCGGCGTAACTGGAGAGTTGCTGCTTCAGTTCCTCGAAAGGCGTCTGGATAACGTGGTCTTCCGCTTGGGGTTCGCCGATTCGCGGAACCAGGCACGTCAGTTGATCAATCACGGGCTGCTGACGGTCAACGGTCACCGAGTCGACATCCCATCCTTCCAGGTAAAAGCCAACGACGTCGTCGGTTGGAAAGAAAGCTCGAAGCAGTCGGAGTACTACAAAGCGTTGGTGCAGGACCTCCGGAGGCGCCCTCTCCCTAGCTGGCTCAGCCTGGACGCGCAGGCAGTCACCGGGACGGTGGTCTCCCTCCCCGACCCCAGCGAGATGGATGTCAAGATCGATGAGCGCCTGATCGTGGAGTTTTACGCCCGGTAGGAGAGTGGGGAAGAAGTTCATATGGTAATCGATCAGGTATTGATAGAAGAGCCGTCCCCATCCGCCGTCCCCGTCTTGGAGATGGTGGAAAGCACCGGGAATTTCGGCAAGATCGTGGTCGAGCCTCTCGAGCGAGGCTTCGGCGTAACCTTGGGGAATGCTCTGCGACGCGTTCTCCTGAGCTCCTTGCCCGGCGCCGCCATAACGTCCATCAGGATCGACGGAGTCCAACACGAATACACGACGATCCCGATGATGAAAGAGGATGTCTCCGAGTTCATCCTCAACATAAAAGGCGTGCGGATCAAGGCTTACTCCGACCGTCCAGGGCCTCTTCGTCTCGAAGTGCAGGGTCCGGGGGAGATCAGCGCAGGTGACATCCAGCCATCCGCAGACTTCGAGATCGTCAATCCTGAGTTGTACCTGGCGACCCTGGATTCAGCAGAGGCCCGCTTCGTCGCCGATTTCAACGTAGAAATCGGGAAGGGCTATGTCCAGGCCACCCACCCGGAGGATGGGCAGATCGGCATGCTCCCGGTCGATGCGATCTTTAGTCCTGTTACTCGGGCAAACTACACGGTCGAGAAGACCCGAGTGGGCCAGGTAACCGACTTCGACAAGCTGGTCTTGGAGGTCTGGACTGACGGGACCAAGAGCGCTAATGCATGCGTGCGGGAAGCAGCACAGATAATCGTCGACTCCTTCTTCCAGTTCGCTCACCTGGACTCAGGGGCTGAAGGCATGCCGAACCGTCAAGGCCTCGCCCATGCCCTGCCGGCTGACCAGTACAACATGCCCATCGAACGGCTGGGTCTCTCGGCCCGTACCTTGAATTGCCTGAAGAGGGCGAAGGTCAACAGGGTCGGAGAGGTGGTGGAAAAGACTCGATCTGAGCTGCTGAAGATCAAGAACTTTGGCGACAAATCCCTGACCGAGCTTTACGACCGGCTTCAAGTACTCGGCCTGCTGGACAAAGTGGAGGGGGCAGGCCAGTCAGCGGCAGCCCCAGAACCCCCTGTGGCGGTGGCGGCCGTTGTTGAGGAGCCCTTGAGTTCCCCCGTGGCAGCAGAAGAGCCGGAAGAAGCGGTCGAGGAAGCATCAGCGGAGGCGGAGAAGGCCAAGACTCCCCCTGCCAAAGAAACGATTAGGGACCTCTCGGCCTTGCGTGCCTTGCTCAACGAAAGAGACGGCGAGGAAGATCCCGATGGGCAGGCGGACACCGAAGAGGGGCCTGCGGAGTAGTGTATGCGGCACCGTAAGTCAGGACGGCGCTTGGGTAGGGACTCGGCTCACCGAAGGGCCCTGTATCGAGGCCAGACCACCGATCTCCTGAGATGGGAGAAGCTACAGACCACTGCGGCCAAGGCAGCGGAGGTTAGGAGCTTGGCCGAACGAATGATCACCCTTGGGAAGAAGGGCGAGCTCCACCACCGTCGCCAAGCACTGGCTTTCGTTACCGACCCCAAGGTTGTGAAGAAACTATTCGACGAGCTTGCCCCGCGGTACGAAGACCGCGTGGGCGGCTATACGAGAGTCACAAAGCTGGGCCCCCGCATGGGGGATGGCGCCGAGATGGTGAAGGTAGAGCTCGTTTAGACCGTATTTCGCCTGCCCTCGGCATGCACCTTAAGAAAATAGCCCTGATCGTCGAGTACGATGGCTCACGGTTCCATGGCTTCCAGGTCCAACCCCAGTCTCCTACGATCCAGGAGGCCTTGGAAGGTGCCATCCGAGCGTTGACCGGGGAGGACCTTCGGGTCCGTTGCGCCAGCAGGACCGATGCCGGCGTCCACGCCTTGGGTCAGACCGTGAGCTTTCACACCGCCTCGCTCCACGGGCCAGATACCATCCTCCGAGCGCTGAACTACCACCTGCCCGACGATGTGTGTGTCCGAGGGGCCTATGAGGTCCGTGAGGGCTTCGATGTTCGAGGAGAGGCCATCTGTAGACGGTACCGCTACGTGGTGCTCAACCGGAGGTCCCGATCTCCGGTGCTCCGGGGCCGGGCCCATCACGTGCCCGGGAGCCTCGACCTCGGCAGCATGAATGGCGCGGCGCAGTGCTTGTTGGGGACAAGGGACTTCGCTCCTTTCTGCGGGCCGATGTTTCCCCCAGGGTCGAGTACGGTCAGGAGGCTGACCCAGGCGCAGTTTAGCCGCTCAGGTGACTTGGTCCATTTCAGTGTGGCCGGGAGCTCGTTCCTTCCGCAGCAGGTCCGGCGCATGGCCGGGGCGCTCTTGAATGTGGGCCTCGGCAAGCTAAGCTTGAACGAATTCGAGGCGGGCGCCTCGGGAAGCGATCGGGGTATCATGGGGCCCACAGCCCCAGCACATGGGCTGTTTCTCATGGAGGTCCGGTACCGGGACTTTCCACCGAGCGCAGCCGACGCCAAGAATGATGAGTGAAAGAGCAGCTATGAGTCCACGCACGAGAACGTATACGCCGAGGGCTGGCGAAATCCAGCGGAACTGGCGGGTTATCGATGCCGGCGGCAGGCCGTTAGGCCGTGTCGCGTCGGAAGTCGCCCAGGTGCTCAAGGGAAAGGACAAGCCGACCTACACACCCCATATGGACACCGGTGACTTCGTCATCGTGGTGAACGCATCCAAGGTCGCCGTAACCGGCCGAAAACGCCGGGACAAAATCTATTACACCCATAGCATGTACCCGGGCGGCCTCAAGTCGACCAATTTCGACAAGATGATGGCGCAACACCCGACCCGTGCTGTCGGGTGGGCTATTTGGGGAATGCTCCCCAAGAACCGCTTAGGGAGGGCCCTGTACCGCAAACTGAAAGTCTATGCGGAGGGGACCCACCCTCACGGGGCCCAGATCAATGAATTCGCAGCCCCGGAGAAGCCGGGCAGGCCCGGAAAGCCGAGACCGCCCAAGAAGGTCCGCTCGGCAGTGGCAGCTGCGCCTCAGCTTGAAGAAGAGACTCTGCCCAGCCCAGAGCTCGAAGCCGCGTCGGAAGTCGTCGATCCGGAGCCCACCGCCCCCGTCGAGGAGCAAGTGGCGGCAGTAGAAACCGAGGTGGCAGAAACTGGGGAAGCCGTAGCCGAAGAACCCCCCGCCCAGCCTGCTGAAGAGGCACCGGCGGAGGAGCCTGTAGCGGAAGAGGCAGCGGCCGAGCAAGCGCCGCCGGAAGATACTGACGCCGTGATAAAATCCGTCGAGTCCGATCAGGCGGCCCAGAGCGCAGAAGCGCCCGCTGAGGAGACGCAAGGGCTCCCACCCCTGGCCCGGCCCGTCCCGAAGACCCGTTCCAGGAGGGCCCGGGCGGCCCAGACACGGACAGGTGAGGGCGACAAAGCGGAGGCACCGCCCTCCGGCGGGGAGTCAACGGAGCCGAGCGGCGAGGAAAAGCAGGAGAGTTAGATGACCACCGGAAGCCAGCAGTATTTTCATGGCACCGGGCGCCGCAAGGAAGCCGTCGCCCAGGTGCGCATCGCCCCCGGAGGGGGTGCCATAGTCATCAACGGCAAGCCCTTGCAGGAGGCTATTTCACTCCAGAGACTCAGGGTTCAAGTGACTGAGCCGTTCCGGGTCTCCAGCACACAGGGACGATTCAACGCGGTGGTCAAGGTTCACGGGGGAGGAGTCTCCGCACAGGCCGGGGCGATCCGACACGGCGTCGCCCGGGCTCTAGTAGCGATGGATGAGACCCTCAAGCGTCCACTCAGAGAAGCAGGCTTCATCACGAGGGACCCAAGAATCAAAGAGCGTAAGAAATATGGTCTCAAGCGCGCCCGCAAGGCGCCTCAATACACTAAGCGGTAGTCCCGCTGCGCGTTCCTTCCCATAGCCCCTCCGGGACCGGAGGGGCTATTCTTTTTCACGCCTCCCACAGCGCTGAAGGCGATCGAAGGCGCCGCTTGAACGCCGCGTAACCTACCGGTATCATCCGGCAACAACGGTGAATGCTGGAGGCTTTATGAGACCTGATCACCTTAGTCTGAAAGGCCAGGTAGCTCTGGTGACCGGCGCCGCTCAGGGAATCGGCAAGGGTGTCGCGGCAGGCTTGGCTAACTTCGGCGCGGATGTCGCCATTGCCGACAAGCAGCTCGAAAAAGCGCGGGAGTCCGCCAACGAGATCGCGGCGGAGTCTGGCAGCAAAGCCATCGCCATGGGGACGGACGTGCGAGAAGAGGAGCAGATCGAGGACATGGTCCAGAAGACCATTCGAGACCTCGGCCGCCTGGACATCCTGGTCAATAACGCGGGAGGCAGCTTCATCGCCCCTCTGATGCAAATCAACCGCAGGGGCTGGGACATGATGCTGCACTTGAACCTCACGAGCATGTTCCTTGCCAGCAACGCGGCTATGCGCTACTGGATCGACAATCAGGTCACCGGCCGGATTATCAACGTCGCATCTACCGAGGGACTCAAGGCCTGCCCGGGTTTCGGGCCCTATTCGGCCGCCAAAGCGGGCATGATCAACCTGACAAAGACTATGGCGGCCGAGTTTGGCCCCTACGGCGTCCGGGTCAATTGCATCGCCCCCGACTACACTCCGACTGAGGGAACGCGTTCGATGAGGGGGGACCAAGCGGCCCAGGCCCGAGGGGAGATCCTGAAGCAGAAAATCCCCATGGGCCGCGAGGGGACCCCAGACGACATGGCCGGGACAGTGTTGTTCTTCGCAACAGAGCTCTCCCAGTGGGTAACGGGCCAGACTCTGATCGTGGACGGCGGCGCTTGGTGGGCAGCTCGGGCTGAAGGCGCGTTCCCGGTCCCGCCTCAGGATGCCCCGTCTCGGTAGCCTGGGTCAGGAGGTACCAGCCCATGGCCCGTTTTGGCTTGAGGCTTGAAACAGGGGGATCTACTCCAGCGCAGATCGCCGAGCGGTCACGGGAAGCCGAATCATTGGGCTATGAATCCGTTTGGCTGCCCGAGGGTACCACCTGGGATGCAATCTCCCTGCTGACCTTTATCGCGGGGGCTACAACCAGAATCAGGCTCGCCACCGGCGTGCTCCCTGTGTTTTATCGAAGTCCCGCCCTGTTTGCGATGTCAGGGCATACCCTGGCCTCAATCTCGAATAACCGCTTCGTCCTGGGGATCGGCAGCGGCCACCCCGCCGCCATATCGGACCACCACGGAGTGACCTACGAGCGCCCATTCGCCCGCCTGAGGGAGACCGTGGATATCGTGCGCCGGATGTTGTCCCAGGCGAAGGTCGACTTTCAGGGCCAGGTCTTCACGTTGAAGAACGCCAGCTTGGGTGCTTCCGCTACCGGGTTGGATATTCCGATATATATCTCAGCCCTGAGGCCGCAGATGCTGGAGTTGGCAGGCGAGATCGCCGACGGCGTGGTCATGAATTGGGCATCCCTCGACTTTCTGGACGTCGCCTTGGAACACCTCCACCGTGGGGCTCGTAGGGCAGGCAGGGACCCTGACCAGGTGGACGTGGCCTGCTATGTGCGGACCGGCGTCGGAGATACGGACTCTTTGCGGGACGCTCTTCGGCGCCGCATAGCATTCTCGTGCTCGATGCCGTACTACATGGAGCAATTCGCGTTCATGGGATTCGAAAAGGAGGCCCATGCCTCCGCGGAGGCATGGGCCTCCGGCGACAGGAACACTGCTGCCGAGGTAATCTCAGAGCCCATGCAGGACGCCATCGGCGTTATCGGTCCGCCAGAGGCATGCCGCGCGAAGATCGAAGCGATGCTAGCCCGGGGCCTCGACCTCCCGGTGATCGCGCCCTTTACCGCAGATGGGTTCGAGCCAACCATGCGCGCCTTCTCGAGCTGATGCACCACCGATCAACCCACGGACCTCGGCTGTGGAGCATCCGGTGAGCGATCGGGCGGTCCCTCTGCAGGCGTACGACGACAGTTGGGATGCGACCGACCCTGACGCCAACTTCAAACAGGACGTTGCACTCTACAGCCGAATCGACCCTACTCCCACCCTGGAAGGGATGAGCAAGAACCTTGGCATCCCTTTGGGGGTCATCGCCCGATATGTCCTTTCGAAGTGGGCCGCTTCGGGGAGCAGCGCCCTGATGGAGGCAGGGCCGAACGTGGTGCAGCAGATGGCAGGTGTCGTTGCCACGGCGGAGTCGGCGGGTACCGACGAGGCCCGCCTCCGGGCCTACGACACCCTCTCAAGAATGGTGTCCTGGTTGAAGGTCCCACTAGACCAATCCAACGAAGCCTCTTGAGACCCTCTCGGGACCGTTCTATCCCCGGGGTAGGCCCAGTCCCCTCTGGGCGATGATGTTGCGTTGCACCTCGGAGCTTCCTGCAGCGATGGTCACTGAGACGCTCAACAGGTATTGCCGCTCGATCCGCGCTCGCCACGGGTGGGCGGGCGAGTCGTCTTCGAGCTGTCCCTGAAGACCGAGGACCCGCATGCCCCCGAGCGCGACTCGCTGCTGAGTCTCCGACCCCCACACCTTTGCAACCGACGCTTCCCTGTTAAACACCTCTTTGTGCTGCTGTAGCCACGCCACCCTGTACGCGAAATGCCGCTGGATCTGCACCTGGATAGCGAGGTCCCCGAGGAGGTTCCGGACAATCGGGTCTTGGCGCAGGGGCCTGCCAGACCGCTGGGCAGCGGCGGCGAACTGCTCGATGTAGCCTAGCGTCTTTCTGGCGTAAGAGGCGTAGGTCACCCCTGAGCGCTCGAAGTCGAGGGCCACCGCCAGAATGTACCAGCCCTGGTTCTCCTCTCCCACCCGGTTGCGTGCCGGAACCCGGACGTCGTCGAAGTGAACCTCGTTGAATGAGTGTCCATCCGCCATATTGATGATAGGCCGGACTTCAACACCTGGGGACTGCATGTCCACGAGCAGCATGGATATGCCCTTGTGCTTGGGCGCCTCCGGGTCGGTCCGGACTGCCAGCCAGCACCAGTCGGCGATGTGGGCGGCGCTCGTCCAGATCTTCTGACCCTTCACCACGTAATCGTCCCCGTCGCGGACTGCCCTGGTCTGGAGCGATGCCAGGTCGGAGCCCGTCCCGGGCTCGCTGTACCCGGTACACCACCAGGCGTCGCCCGATGCGATGCGCGAAAGGTGCTCACTCTTCTGCTCGTCGGAGCCCGAGATCATCAATGCCGGGCCCACCCATTGAGTGCCGCTCACCCCCATCGTAGTACCTGGTACCCCGTGGAACATCATCTCGTCTTGAAAGATCGTCTGCTCGATGTTCGAGCGCCCCTGGCCGTTGTACTCCTTCGGCCATGCATTGGTCAGCCACCCCTTGGCCGCCAGCTTTTTCGCGACGACCTGCGTGGTGGGCCAGTTTTCGGCGCTGAACTGGTCCTCTCGGTCCATGCCGTCCCACTCAGAGGGAAGTTCCGTTCGGACCCAGTCGAGAATCTCGGCTTTGAACCGCTCTTCCTCGTCCGTAAACCGGAAGTCCATGGAGCCCTCCTGAGTTACGGCCCCTTGCGGGCCGCCATGGCAGTCTTGATTGCTTCAAGGTTCGGCGTCTCCGAAGGCGGCACTCCATTGAGGATGGCCGTGTAGTAGCTGACGAAGTCCCCAAAGAGCACGGAGGTCATTACCTGGGACAAGACATCATCCCCCTCAGCGTCGAAGGAGTCGACGGTACACCCAGCCTGCTCCAATACGCCCCGCGTGAGCTTCATCCTCAGAGTGTTCCTCTGATTGTACAGGCCGGAGCGCAGCATCAAGATAGCGACCCGGCTGGCAAGCCACGACGGTCTCCGCACTCCTTCTACCGAGATGTGGTCTGCCTCCGGGAGCTGTTCGAAGAACGCCCAGGTCTTCGCGTTCTCGGCGAATTGGTTCCTCCAGCGGCGGGCTGTGGCGGAAAGGTGTTCCGCGCCGTAGACGACAACAGCCCTATCCCCGGCTCTGAGCGCCACCTGCTTCGCCGGGTTGGCTGTCGTCGGCACATCCATGCAAAGCCGCCTCGCAGCTACGTCCATCGCCTCGATGGCGCTGCGGGCCGCCGTCGTCAGATCGCTACCAGCGGTCACCGGCCCCAGGAACCCCAGCGGCCCAAAGACAGCATAACCAAGGGAGCTCCGGGGCTCGCCTTCAAATTCGATGGGGAACACAGGCAGCCCCTTATCTTTGAACAGGGCGAGAAGCGTGCCGCCCCTTGTGCAAGCGATAGCCCTTAGCCCGGGACGCCAGACGCTCTCGAATGCGGCCAGGGTTTCCTCGGTCTCACCCGAGTAGCTCGAGGCGATCACTAGCGTGCTTTCGCCGACAGGTCGCGGCGGGCTGTACCCCCTGTAGACTTCGACGGGAACGCCGCCGGCTGATTCCTGAATATCCGCCAGCAGGTCACCACCAATAGCAGAACCGCCCATCCCCAGGAGGAGCACTCGGTCGATACCTGCGTAGTCTGGGGGAAATGCGAAGCTCAGGCCCCTCGCGAACGCATCGCTACACTGGCCAGGAAGGGATGAAATACGGTCATGGAGACCCGTAGGGTCGAGTTCCGAGTAGACGTTGGGATCGTCCAGGACAGTCATCAAACGCCTGTCAGCCGTCTGGTGTCCTCGAGGAGCTCGTCGACCCGGGCCTCACTGCTGGTCTCACAGTAGACCCGCACCAGCGGCTCGGTCCCGGAAAACCGGACGAGGCACCAGGAACCGTCCTCTAGCCAGTACCGCACTCCGTCGACCGTGTCCCTACTCACTACGGCGACTCCGTTCAACCGCTCGGGGCTACCCGATTCCACCCGCTTCAGAATCGCCGCACGCTGCTTCGGGTCGAAGTTCAGGTCGGTACGGCCGTAGTGATGCGGCCCAACTTTTTCGTACAGGTAATCGATCAGCTCGCTCGGCCGCTTCCCGAGCCTAGCCATCATGTCCAGAATAAACAGCCCGGATAGCACGCCATCTCTTTCGGGAATGTGTCCTCGGAACCCGTAGCCACCGCTCTCTTCGCCGCCAATCAGGGCGTGCTCCCTCATCATCGCGGGCCCGATGTACTTGAATCCTACGGGCGTCTCGAAGACCGGAACCTCATACAGTTTGCCCAGCTTGAACATCATTGAGGTCGTGGTCAGTGATTTTACGATGGGGCCGCGCTCGCCACGGACTTCGAGAAAATAGAGGGCCAAAAGGGCCATCGTCTGAAGCTGTGTAACAAACCTTCCCGTTTCGTCCATCACACCGATGCGGTCCGCATCCCCGTCGGTTGCAAGGCCAACGTCAACACCGCCTCCAGCGACGGCCTCGGACAGCGCAGTGAGGTTGTGGGCAATTGGCTCCGGTTGGTCGAATCCAGGGAAAGCGGGATTGGACTCCCCATGGATCTCGGCAACCGTCGCGCTGCCGCCCCTCAGCAGGCCGGCGAACAGCCCGATCCCAGCGCCGTACATGGAGTCCACGATGATCCTCAGGGGCATAGCTCGGATCGTCTGCAGGTCCACGAGCCTCGATATCTGCTCGAGATACGGGGTGGTCACGTCGACCGTATGGATGGAGGCACCGCCGGATGGACCCGCGGAGGAGGGTCCGGCAGCCTGCACGGCTGCGATTTCCTGTTCAAGCTCTGCGATGATCTCCGGGGAGGCGCTGCCGCCATAGTCCGGCTTGTACTTGAACCCGTTGTAGCTTGCCGGGTTGTGACTCGCTGTGATGACCACGCCGCCAGCAGCCCTGCGGTCAATGATGCCGTGGCTTACGGCGGGCGTTGGGCAGGCCCTGTCGGAGAGATAGACGCTGATCCCGCCGGCAGACACCACTTCGGCGACGGCCATGGCGAAGCGGTCGGAAGCGAAGCGGGTGTCATAACCCACAACCAGGCCCCGCGATGCTCCGCCGACTCGCCTCAGATAATTGACGACCCCTTGAGCGCAGGCGCGGACGTTGTCGAAGGTATAGTCCTCCGCAATGAGGGCGCGCCACCCATCCGTGCCGAATTTGATCTGGCCCGTGGCCACCAGCGGGGCCCCCTGTTTAGCCGGCCGCGCCGGTCGCCCTTCCCTCGGTTGGCGCAACGGACTGCTGCATGCTCACCGCGGCTCGAAGCGCTTCCGCTCGGTCAGTTTCTTCCCAGGGGAAGCGCACATCCTCCCTCCCGAAATGCCCGTAAGACGCGGAGGGTCGGTAGATGGGACGCTTGAGGTTGAGGGTGCGAATGATGGCGGCGGGACGGAGGTCGAAGTGCTCATCGATCAAGTCGAGGATCTGCCGGTCCGGGACCTTGCTTGTGCCGAAGGTCTCGATCGAGATCGAGATCGGTCGAGCTACCCCGATCGCGTAGGACACCTGGATCTCGAGGCGGTCTGCGAGGCCCGCCGCCACGACGTTCTTGGCCACATGCCGAGCTGCATAAGCTCCTGATCGGTCCACCTTTGTCGGGTCCTTGCCAGAAAAAGCACCCCCGCCATGCCTCGCCACACCGCCGTAGGTGTCCACCAGGATTTTCCGTCCCGTCAGGCCCGCGTCGCCGGCCGGCCCCCCAACGACAAAACGCCCTGTCGGGTTCACGAAGTACCGCGTATGCCTGTCCCGCAGCTCTCCAGGGATGACCACCTTGATCACCTCTTCGATAACGTCGCGCTCGATGACGTCCTGGGCCACTTCCGGGGCATGCTGGGTGCTGACCACCGCAGTATGGACCCTCTTGGGCTGGCCGAATGAGTATTCGACGGTGACCTGCGACTTTCCATCTGGGCGCAGGTACGGAAGCGTATGGCTCTTCCTTAGCTCTGCAAGGCGCTGCGTAAGCCGTTGGGACAGTACCACCGTGAGAGGCATAAAGGTGCCGGGAGCGTAGGGCTCGCTCTCGTTACAGGCGAAGCCCACCATCATCCCCTGATCACCGGCCCCGATCTGGTCAGGGTCATCCTCCCCGTCCTCCGACATGCCCCGGTCCTTTGCTTCCCGGGAGGCATCAACCCCTAGAGCGATGTCTCCGGACTGCTCTTTGAGCGACACGATAATGCCGCAACTCTGGAAATCGATCCCGAAGTCCGGCTCCGTGTACCCTGCCAACCGGACGGTCTCTCGGACAATCTTGGGGATGTCAACATAGGTGTTGGTGGTGATCTCACCCATCACCGCGACGAGACCTGTCGTCGTTGCGGTCTCGCAGGCGACCCGCGCGTTCGGGTCCTTGGCGATGATCCCGTCCAGAACCGCGTCGGAAATCTGGTCGCAGAGCTTGTCAGGGTGCCCCTCGGTCACCGATTCAGAGGTGAAGAGGTATGAAGGGGACTCCATGAACGAGAACGGCATCGGCGGGACCTCCTATTGGACCGGCCGCCCCAGGATGGCTTCGCGGCCCACTCCGTCAGTGGAATCAATGGCGGAAAGCGCCCTAATGACCTGCCCCCACCGTGCAGCGGGAGGACTAGGTCCCCGCCTCCCAACTCTCCAAGTAGTGGCGCTGCTCATCCGTCAGAGTATCGATCGCTACCCCCATCGAGCGGAGCTTCAGCCGTCCCACCTCTTGGTCGATCTGCTCCGGGACGGGATAGACGTCCGGCGGCAATGGATCGTGAAGCCTCGCAACGTATTCCCCGCACAGGGCTTGGTTCGCAAAGCTCATGTCCATGACGCTGGAAGGGTGCCCCTCCGCAGCGGCGAGGTTGATGAGACGCCCCTGGGCCAGCAGATAGACAGGTCTGCCACCGTCGATGGTGAACTCCTCCACGTGAGGTTTGACCTCCCGGTGCTTGACTGACACCCTCTCGAGAGCCGGGATGTTGATCTCAACGTTGAAGTGCCCACTGTTGGCCATGATGGCGCCCGGCTTCATCACTTGGAAGTGATCGAGATCAAGGGCACTCTTGCCGCCCGTGGCTGTGACGAAGATGTCACCCTGAGGCGCCGCCTCCATCATCGGCATCACCTGATAGCCATCCATGGCAGCCTCGAGAGCCCGTATGGGCTCGATTTCCGTCACGACGACTCTTGCGCCCATCCCTTGGGCGCGGGAGGCGATGCCGCGGCCACACCAACCGTAGCCAGCCACCACAACGGTCTTGCCGGCAAACAGCACGTTCGTGGCTCGCGTGATGCCGTCGAGGGTGCTCTGGCCAGTCCCGTAACGGTTATCAAAGAAGTGCTTGGTGTCTGCGTCGTTGACGGCGATGATGGGGTAGCCAAGATGGCCGCCGGCGGCCATGCTCCTGAGCCGAATCACTCCAGTGGTCGTCTCCTCCATGCCCGCTCGGACCCCTCCGAGAAGGGCCTTCCGGTCCTTGTGGAGAGTCGCGATGAGATCAGCCCCATCGTCCAGGGTTAGAGTGGGTTCGAGGTCGAGGGCCGCGTTCAGGTGCCGGTAGTAGGTGTCGGTGTCCTCACCTTTAATCGCGAAGGTCGGCACGCCGTACTCAATGGCCAGCGCCGCCGCAACATCATCTTGAGTGCTCAACGGATTGCTGGCGCAGAGTGTGAGCTCGGCCCCGCCTGCCTGCAGCGCCAGCATGAGATTTGCGGTCTCCGCGGTCACGTGGAGGCACCCGGAAATCCTGTGGCCCTCCAGGGGCCGCTCCGTCCGAAACCGGTCTCGGATGAGACCCATCACGGGCATTTCCCGGGCCGCCCAATCAATCCGCTGGACACCAGAAGGCACTAGGCTCGGGTCTTTGATATCGCAGGATACAGGCAAACTCCATCCTCGCCAGTCAAACAATGCGCCCTCGCTAACGCCAGGGCGCGGGTCCTACTTCGAATGCGGAAGGCCCGAGTTAGTGAGGCGCCCCGGTCTGGTGCGGGAAGTTGTTCGCCCTCCAGGCGTCGATACCACCTTCCATGTTGAAGCACCGCGTCCGGCCCATGGCGGCCGCGATCTCACACGCCAGAGCGCTCCTTACCCCCACCGCGCACTGGAAGATAACATCCCTGTCCTCGGCGACCTCATCGATGCGTGAGAAGAGGGCCTCATGGGGAATCAGGATCGATCCTTCGATCCTCGAATCGGCGTATTCTCCCGGAGTCCGGACGTCGATGAGCTGAACGTCCCCCTTGTCCAGCATCTCTTTCGCCTCTGTAGCAGAGATGCGCTTGAACGGTTCCTGCGGGCCGCTGGACATCAGTCCTCCATCCCAAAAACTCTACGACCATTATATGGGAGCGGGATGAAGGGCGCCAGAACAGTCGGTCTATGTCGAGTACCGGCCGATGAGCGGCGCCAGGTCACGCTTGACCCCGGAAGGTATCACATCGGGCGCCGTCACGATGGCTGATTCAAGCGCCGATTGGCAGCTGCATTCGCCCAGCTCGAGACGCCCAATCGCCGATTGTAGAATGCTTTTCGCATTCCCAGCGTTCTTCAGTAGGTTTCTGATGATAATATCCGCGGTGACTTGGTCATGGTCCGGGTGCCAGACATCGTAGTCGGTCGAGCAGGCCAGCACCGCATAACACATCTCCGCCTCACGGGCCAGCTTCGCCTCCGGCAGCGCCGTCATCCCAATGATAGAAGCCCCCCACGCTCTATAGAGCTGGGACTCGGCAACTGTCGAGAACTGGGGACCCTCTATCGCAACATAGGTGCCGCCATTGTGGGCGGTCAGGCCCCTCGCAGACACCTCACTTGCCAGTACTGCTGACATGGTAGGACAGAAGGGCTCTGCGAAGGCCACGTGTGCCACGATACCGTGCTCGAAGAAGGTGCTGGGGCGCCCTTTCGTCCGGTCGATGATCTGGTCGGGAATGACCATATCGAGGGGCTTGATTTCTTCCTTGAGGCTTCCAACCGCGCTGACGGAGACGAGATGGGTCACACCAAGAAGCTTCATGGCGAAGACGTTAGCGCGGTTGGGGATGTTACTGGGGTTGATCCGATGCCCTTTGCCGTGCCGCGGCAGAAAGGCAACCCGACGGTCAGCAAGGACCCCCACAACGATGGATTCGCTTGGCTCGCCAAACGGCGTCTGCACGCGCGCCTCTTCGATGTCGGTCAGACCCTCCATCTCATAAAGGCCGCTGCCACCGATAACTCCGATCTCAGCTGGTGGATACGCCATCGGCCCCCTTGGGTTCCAACATAAGCTTGAGGCTTTCGGTGTAAGGAGGAGTTGCAACCCCTTTCTCAGTGACGATGGCACTGACGTAGCGGTGCGGCGTCACATCGAAAGCTGGGTTGGCAGCTCGCACACCCGCCGGGGCCGTGCGCTCATTCCGAAACCTCGTGACCTCTTCCGGGGCGCGGTGCTCAATAGGTATCTCCTTCCCGGAAGGCAGTGCGGGGTCGACCGTGCTGGTAGGAGCAGCGACGTAGAACGGCACGCCGTTCTCTTTCGCCAGCACGGCGATCGTGTAGGTACCGATCTTGTTGGCAACATCACCGTTCATGGCGATTCGGTCGGCCCCCAGGATGACGCAATCGATGTCGCCGGCTTTCAAGAAATGCCCAACCATCGAGTCCGTTATCAGCGTTGGATCGAACCCGTCCCGCGCCAACTCCCAGGCAGTCAGACGGGCTCCCTGGAGCAGGGGCCTGGTCTCGGTGGCAAAGACCCGGATGTCTTTGCCGCGCTCACGGCCCGCCCGCAGGACACCCAGAGCCGTCCCATACCCAGCGGTTGCAAGCGCACCGGCATTGCAATGTGTCAGAACCGCACCGTGGTCCGGCAGCAAGGCCGCCCCATGAGCCCCCATAGTGCGGTTCGTCTCGACATCCTCGCTCAGAATCAGCTCAGCCTCCCGCTCGAGGCTCTCCAATATCCCGGGTATGTCCGCGTGTGGAGGGACCGCCCGACGCATTCTTGCTGCGGCCCATTCCATGTTCACAGCCGTGGGGCGCGACTCGACGATTTCATCGATCGATGTGTCGAGCCGCTTTAGGAAAGTGTCGCGATCTCGCTCATCGGCCAAGGTCCGGGCGGCAAGGACGCTCCCGTAGGCCGCGGCTACGCCGAGTGCGGGGGCTCCCCGGATGCGCAGGGACTTGATCGCCTCGATCATGGCCTGGTAATCATTGATCTCCAGCACCACTTCTTCCGAGGGCAGCCGGGTCTGGTCCAGCAACAGGACCATCTCACCGGTCCATTCGATGCTGTTCACAAGAAAGAAAAAACTCTCATTCGAGAGTCCTTGAGTCCTTTTCTGAGGCCATGTTGAGGAGATGACCGAGCGGCCTCGACTGAGGCCACTCTAGCAACGGCCCGGAAAGGGTGTCAAGGGATTGAGGCGGCGGGTAGCGCCTCAACTGAGACACTACCAGGCGGCGGCAGGGCCTCGAATCCGGGCCGGTCTCAGGTCTGGGATGACCTGGGTAATGGTGCCGCTAGAACTCTTCGGCAGCAATCTGCCAGGGACGACTACCGAAGCGGGTTCGTGTCGCAGGAGGGCCAGGAGTGCCGCATCGGGGAGCCTCCCCAGCGGGTTGTCATTCCTGCGTCGTGCTAACCCGAGTCGTCACTCAAGTTGCCTCTTGGGGAGGGGCTCCCGGGAGGCAAGCATCTCACGGTAGAGGGCCTCCTCGGTAATCGCCATGCTCAACCCCATATCCAGCCCGCGAGTAACCGCCTGCTTCGTAATCTGGATCTCGCGCTGGTGGCGGCTTGCCAAGGTCCGGGCAATCTCGTAGGCCCGGGGCATCAGCATCTCCCTTGAAACGACCTCGTTCACCAGCCCAATAGTCAGCGCTTCATCGGCCCCAATGCGGACGCCGGTCAAGAGGAGCATCATTGCATGCACATATGCCACCTGCCGTGGCAGCCTGGTCAGGGCGCCGTTGTTCGCATTCTGTCCAAGCCTAACCTCCATGGCGGCAAAGGACACGTGGTCCGCCGCGACCCGGATGTCAGCCGCAGTCAGCAGTCCCATCCCAGTGGCCACGCAGTGACCATTCACCGCCGCGACTACCGGCTTCCAGAGGTTAAAGCCTTTGAGCCAGGGAGACGTCTTGCTCGGGGCGCCGCCCGGAGAGTCTCGAAGCCAGGCTCGGAACTCATGGATCTCTGGCGCTCCTGCCAAGAGAGCGGTATCGACTCCCGTCAGGAAGTATTGGTCTCCGGACCCCCTCACGACCACGGCTTTGATCTCGGGATTGTCCCTGGTCTCCCGCCATGCCTCATCAAGGCCTTGGATAACCGCCACATTCAATGAGTTCCGGGCTTCAGGTCTGTTGATGACGACGGTAGCGATGCCTTCATCCACGGAAAACAGGACCGCCGGCTCTGAACCCCCCTTCATCGAGCGGGACCCTCGTCATTCGCCCTCGGCATCAGATCGGGCAACGGGACCGCCTCGTCCGGCAGGCCAATTCGAAGAGCGTCTACAGCGGTGATTCTTTGCCCGGTTGGAGGAAGCATCATGGCCGGCGATGGGCATTTCGGCGGGCAGCATTGTAGGTTCGGCCCAAAGGGAGAGTCAAACGCGCCGTGGCCTCTGCCCTAATCCAGGGCCAGGAACGCGGGGAGGCGGGCCTGCCTGCTTACCAACATCTCCGTTCCAGGTGGACGGCCACCATGGGCCAGCCTATGATTGTTCCGTTCGTTTTGACCCAGTGCGGACCGGGCGCCACGCGAGGACCTCGGTATCGAGATTGGAGGACTGATGGTTACCGATGCGAAGATCATTTCCGCGGATGACCACATGGACTTGAACGAGCTGCCCAAGGACCTGTGGGAGAAGCGCCTTCCGGCGAGCTTCAGGGACGTTGCTCCCAGGGTAGCCGTGGACCCTGAACGCGGTCCAATTTGGACCGGTGATGGGCAACGGTGGGGCCCACACGGTCCGGGCCGCCCCGGCTCGATGCCGAGCCTCTTCGAGAAGGCGGGATTCGACGGAGACTGGACCGTCCGTCCATCAGACCCACAGCTTCGAATGGAGGATATGGACCGGGATGGGGTGTACGCCCAGATCATCTACCCGGGGTTAAAGGGAATCCCCGCCTCGAGCCCCGAGCTGAAATACGAATGTATCAAGGCCTACAACGACTGGACGGCAGAGTTCGACGGCGCGAGCGGCGGCCGCCTTCACAGCCTGGCCGTTCTCCCGAGCCACGAGCCGGAGGCGGCTGTGCTCGAGTTGGAGCGCACCGGCAACTTGGGCCATAAGGGGGCGATATTCGACCACAACGACGAAAAGCACCCTATCTTCGACCCAGTCTGGGAGCCTCTTTGGGCAGCCGCCGAGGAAAGGGGAATGCCTATCTCCGTGCATTTAGCTCAGGCGGGTACGCACATGCTCCGGTCCCGGCCATCGAGCTGGATGATGGGCGCGTACGTCTCCGTCTCGGCCATCCAGCTCGACGAGGTGCTGTCCAGCCTCTGCTTCTGCGGAGCCCTGGAGCGGCATCCGGGACTCAAGGTCATGCTGGGCGAGTCCGGGCTGTGGTGGATCCCCCATCTCGTCAGGGTGATGGACCGGGTGTTCAAAAACTACCGCGGCACATTCAAGGATTTCCGGCCCGAGGTCCCACCCTCGGAGCTGTTCAGGCGCCAGGTCTACAGCACGTATTTGGGCGACCCCGAAAGCATACGGTTAATGGCGGAGTTCGCGCCGGGCAACATCATGTGGTCCTCGGACTATCCGCATCCGGGCAGCAGCTGGCCACGCTCTCAAGAGGAGATCGCAGAGGCCCATGCGGGCCTGGAGCCCCGGGTGGTAGACAAGGTCACTCGCGAGAACGTCTCCAAGTTGTACGGGATCCAGCCAGGCCAGTCCAGCGCCCATCGCAGGTGACCGTCCCACACGCTTACCGGTCGAAGGGAGGGTCGCCGTAAGTCGCGGCCCAGTGCCGAGTCTGCTCTTCGTCGTTGATCTCCAGCAACACACCATGCGTCGAGGCCGGGTGAACGAATAGCTGACCGCGACCGGACTCGTCACCGATGATGCGCCCTCCCCGCTCCCGGATGGCCTTCACTGTCCTCTCCGGCTCGTCGTCGATGACGCTGACGATATAGGCCCCCTCACCTCGCTCCTTAAGGAACTTGGCCACCGGCGCCGGATGATCGGCGGCGTCCACGAGCCCGAAATAGGCCTGTCCTGCCGGGATATGGCTCCTGTGGGGACCGCCTCCCTCAGAGTCCGCGTCCGCATCGAAGAGCCTGTGCCAGCTCTCGGCAGCGGCTTGCGTCCCGTTTGTAGCAACAACGATGTGATGAAACCTCTTGAAGAGAGTGCGTCCCTCGGACTCTACTCCCTCGGGCCATAGCTCGACCCGTATTCCGTTGGTAGCGGCGGGGTCCAAGGACACGCACCCGGACCCCTCGTCCAGCTCGACGGAAACACCCCGCTCCACCAGCATCCCGGCGACGGCCTCGACATCGTCCACCTGTAGCGCGGCGGCGCACACCCCTTGGCCGCGGTCGTGCAGGAACTGCCATACCGGGCTCCTCTCGCTCAGCGGCTCCGCCAGCGCGATCCACGCGTCTCCAACGCCAAATTGGACCCTCCTGGAGTAGCGGTCCTCACCAAGCCGGACAGCCTGGGTCCCGAAATACTGCTCCCAATCAGCGGTGGCAACATCAAGGTCCTTGACCGCAACATCGACACGCTGAAGCTTGTTGAAGACGGTCATGGTCTGGCCTCTCCTTAGCGCAACTCCTCTGGAGGAGCGGGCGGCGAAGGTCCAGTCAAAGGAGCTTCCTGAACACCCCGGCGCTTCCCGCGATGGTCATGCGGCAGTCCCCGCGCCCGCACCACCCCCCATGGGCGGTTTACGAGCCGCTGGCGAGAGTCGCCCGTATTCTTTTGGTTTCGTCGTGGTCGATGGCCAATGTTGCCTGGTCGATGACGACGCCGTAGTCTCGGCGAGCGGATTCGATGCTGACAATGCCATCTTCGACGTCCCGCAACACAGCATCCGGGTCCCGCTGCCCAGGAGGGCCGAAACCGCCTCCCCCGGACGTCAGCATAGTGAGCGTATCTCCCGCCTTGAGCGGCACACCGCTAACCTTCGGCGCTAGGACTTTTTCATCCTGCTGGTCCATGTTTATGACCCAGCCACCGCCGTGACCTGTGGCGCCATCGAAAAGTCCCGGTGGAGGGAAGCGGCACCGGTCGGTGGCCCGGGCAGTGACCTGGCCACCATCCAGGATTTTGACCTCCCGCCTGAGACCCAAGCCTCCGCGGAACTTTCCAGCCCCACCTGAGTCCTGCCAGAGCTGATGGCGCTGGAAGAGCACCGGGTATTCCTGTTCATACGCCTCCACCGAGGTTCCGCCACCGCCGCCGCCGAAAATCAAGGCGCCCTCGACGTCGAGGCCGTCCTTGGTCGACCTCGCGCCCGTACCACCCTGATTCGCGTCCATGTATATCCAGACACGGCCGCTCGGCTCAATCCCATTCATGGTATAGACGTGAACGTTGCTCGAGGCCGCGACGGCGCGCTCGGGGTACGCTTGCGAAAGGCCCCGGAGCATCGCTTCGATGGAAGCCATGACGGTCGCCATGCGGGCATTGAACGGCGCGGGAGGTAGTGGGTTTACCAGGGTCCCAGGCGGAAGGATGATGTCCAGAGGCCGATAGCAGCCTTCGTTCATGGGAATCGTCGGGTCGATCTGGGACCGCACCGCGAAGAGGATGCCCGAAGTAACCTGCGACGTAGCCGCATTGATTGGCCCCCGGGCCTGTGGGCTCGTCCCAGTGAAGTCGGCTTGAAAGGACGACCCCTCAACCCTCATCTTGACCCTGACGGTATAGCCTTCGGGCTTGTCGGTAACCCCGTCATCATCGATGAGGAACGACCCTTCATAGGTGCCTGCGGGGATCTTGGCGATCTCCTGCCGGGTCCGCGTCTCGGAATACGCCATAAGCTCGTCGGTGATCGAGTGCAGCTCATCGTGGCCATACTTTTCGCCCAGAGTCAGAATCCTGGCAGCGCCCACATTGCATGCAGCGATCAGGGCCCGCAGGTCCCCCATCACTTTCTCAGGGGTGCGGCTGTTAGCGGGAATGATCCGCATGAGCGAGTCGTTGGGCTTGCCAGCCTCGAAGAGCTTCATCGGCGGAAGCATGAGCCCTTCGTGGAACATTTCCGTCGCCGTCGCGGGCAGTCCACCCGCGGACACCCCGCCGATGTCCGCTACGTGGATCAGGGCGCCGGTAAACGCGACGATCCTGTCCTTGTGGAAGACCGGCTTGCATACCACAACGTCATTCGAGTGGATGCCCCCGCGGTACGGGTCGTTGCTGACGTAGATGTCCCCATCTTGCATCGTATCGAGAGGGAAGTCCTCGATCATCGACCGGAGCGTAGGCCGCAAGCTGGAGAGGTGCATCAGCGGAGTCCCTTGCGATTGGGCGACGACCCGCCCCTCTCGATCGAAGATGGCGCTGCTGGCGTCCCCGGACTCCTTGATAATCGTGGAATAGCCGCTCCGGACCACCGCCAGGCCCATCTCTTCAGCTGCGGTGCCCATCGCATTCTTGACGATCTCGAGCAGTACTGGATCTGTGACCATGCTTCCCCCTCGGCTACGGCCAGCTTTGGTTGGCTTTCATCGCCTCGTTAGAGCGATAGAGCCGATGGTGCCGGCTGGCCCCCGGCCAGTATCTCTTCGAGACGTTTGCTTGCTGTTTCTTTGGGGTTGTCGTCTGTGAAGACATAGAGCTTGTCTTCTTTGATAGCATCGAACAGGATGTCCCCGACCTGGTCGGGGTGTATGCCGCGTTCCCTGGACGCCACGCTCATGCGGTCCTCGGCCTCCTGCTCCGCCGCCGTGCGCTGGACTCCGTCGGATAGCGCCCCGGGGCGGTTCCGCCCCGAATTCCGAAGACCGGTGGCTACGAACGACGGACAGAGGGCCGAGGCCCTGAGCTTGGAGCCCGCTGTGATCAGATCGTTGGCTAGCGTCTCCGTCATCGAAAGCACCGCATGCTTCGCGGCCTTATAGGGCCCCAAAGCGGGCCCTGATAGCAATCCGGCGGACGACGAGGTGTTGACGATGTGCCCTTCTTGTCCACCTTCAAGCATCCTCGGCACGAAGGCCCGGATCCCATGGACCACTCCCCAATAGTTCACGCCGGTGATCCAGCGCCAATCGTCTATGGTACAAGCCCATATGGGCCGGGTCACCGCGACCGCCACGCCCGCGTTGTTGCATAGGAGATGAACGGCGCCAAAGGTGTCGTAGGCCTGTCCCGCGAGAGATTCGTAGTCTTCGTATCGTGAGACGTCGGTACGGACGGAGATGGTCGCTGCGGCTTCGGCGGCCTTTATCTTCTCCTCCGCCATCCCGAGGGCCTCCTCCTCCACGTCCGCGAGGACGACCTTCATGCCCTCCCTAGCAGCCCTCTTGGCTATCCCGAAACCGATGCCACTGGCAGCGCCGGTGATGACTGCGACCTTTCCCGAGAAACCTTGCACGGATTACCCCCTGCCGGAAGCGCACAACGCGCCTCGCAGCAGTCGATCTGGGCTTGCTCCCTGAGATGATAGCACGAGCCTCACAAGCCCTGGGGACTCGCCCCGAGGGGGGACCGGCTGTCCACCGAAGGACGGTTTAGCGGCGTCACCTATCGAACAGGAGGGCCGCGTTGACATCGCCAAGGGCACCGGATATGGTGCTGCTGCTTCGGGGCTCGGGGCCCGTCCGGGAGGTTGCTTTTGGACATCTGGAACAACGTCGCTATCGTCGGAATCGGCTCCACCGAGTTCTCTACCAACAGCGGCCGGAGCGAGTTCCAGCTTGCCCTCGAGGCATGCCGGGCCGCCTGCGATGACGCCGGCTTGGACCCAAAGGAGGTCGATGGAGTCACCCGCTATAGCGCCGATTCCAACTGGGAGTACACCGTCGCCCAGGCCCTCGGGGCCACGAACCTTCGATTCCAGGCCGCGACGAGCGTCGGGGGAAATGTTGGGCCGGGCGGCTCCACGATGCTGGCGGCGATGGGTGTTGCCACCGGACTATGCAACTACGCAATCGCCTTCCGGGCGCTCAACGAGCGGTCGGGGCACCGGTTCGGGCAATCCGCGGCGGGCGCCCGGGTCGTGTCGGGCTCTGGGGACATGGCCCACATGGTGCCCTTCGGCTTCGTTGTGCCCGGGCAGTGGGCAGCCGTCCGCGCCCGCCGCCACATGCATGAGTACGGCACCGAGAGCCGGCACTTCGGCATGATTTCCGTGGCCGCACGCAAGCACGCCAACCGTAACCCTATGGCCTTCTTCCGGGACCGCACCATGACCCTCGAGGACCACCAGACCTCACGCATGGTGGCCGACCCTCTTCACCTGTTCGACTACTGCCTGGAGAGCGACGGCGCCGCAGCAGTGCTCCTTACGACCGCGGACAGGGCGAAGGACCTGAAGCAGCCCCCCGCCTACGTCATGAGCGGCGCCTGGGGGGGCGCCCCCGCCATGAGCGGGATGTTCGGGTACAGCAACTACCCCATCCACGAGGAGCCCGCGGTGTCGAATATGGCCAAGGACCTATTCGGCAGGGCCGGCCTGACGCCGAGGGACATCAAGGTGGCGCAGATCTATGACCACTTCACTCCGCTCGTGCTCTTCTCGCTGGAGTCCCTGGGGTTCTGCAAGGTCGGTGAAGGCGCTTCCTTCGTCGAAAACGGACGCTTGGAATGGCCCGATGGGGAGCTTGTCCTTAATTCCTCTGGCGGACATCTATCCGAAGGTTACCTCCACGGTATGAACCTCGTGGTGGAAGCCGTCCGCCAGGCGCGAGGGACCTCGACTTGCCAGGTGGAAACCGATACGTCCCTTTTCATGAGCGCGCTGTCGCCTTCGAACCAGAGCAACGTCGGGTTCATCCTCAGGAGATAGTCATGACCAGCCAGCCCCTTCCGCCCCTGCCGCTGCCCTCGCTGGACGACAAGCCCTATTGGGAAGGGCTGACCCGGCACGAGCTGTTGGTCCAGCGCTGTGCCAGATGTGGAGCGTTCCGGCACCCCCCGCGTCCGATGTGCGCCGAATGCGGCTCCATGGAGATCGATTGGCACAAGGCCTCGGGCAAGGGAACGGTGTACTCCTATACGATCGTCCCGCAGGCGACCCACCCCGCGTGGCGCGACAAAGTCCCCTACAACGTGGTCATCGTCGAGCTAGAAGAGGACGTGCGGCTGGTCAGCAACCTGGTCGATGTCCAGAACGAAGACATCAAGGTGGGGCTTCCGGTCGAGGTTGTCTATGACGACGTGACGGACGACACAACCCTACCCAGGTTCCGCGTCGTTCAGGGCTGAGTCGGGCTCGGACCCCATCAGACAGAGAGGAGCGGCCCAAGGCCGCCCTCTTGCGCTCTCACGGACTACCCTGGACCGGTCAGGACGGCAGCTTTTTCTCTACTGCTTTCGTGGAGACGATGTGCCGTTGCATCTCCAGCTCTTTCGGGCTCATCCCGAAGGCCATCCCGATCATCTGGGGAAGGTGGATGACGGGAAGCTGGATCTTTCGGTTCTGAAGCGCCTCGGCTCGGGGCTGGTTCCCGTCCAGGCTGAGGTGGCACAAGGGGCAGGGAGTAACCATGGCGTCAGCTCCCTTCTCCTTGGCCTCCGTCGTATGGTTCCCCGCCATGTTCAAAGAGTTCTCTTCGTTAGGGGCGAGAATCGGGAAGCCGCAGCACTTGCTCTTCCCCTTGATGTCGACGACCTCCGCCCCCGACGCACGGATAAGGTCCTCGATGTACGTCTTGCGGCCGCCGTGCGGAGGTGGGGCCATGATCTCGCTGGGCCGCCGTAGATAGCACCCATAGAACGCGGAAAGCTTTACCCCTTCCAGGGGTCGCTTCACCAGGCTCTTGAACTTCTCCAGGCCGACGTCCTCGACGATGGCCCAGATCATATGCTTGATCTCAGTAGTCCCCTTGTACTCGAGGCCCTCCTCCGCCAGGTATTTCTCATTGATTCGCTGCCGGTACCCGGCGTCCGACTGCAGTCTTCGGTTGGCCTGCGTCATGACACCCTGACAGGTCGAGCAGATGGTCATGATGGTCAGGCCTTTTTGCTCCGCCTTGGCGAAAGTCCTGGCGTTGATCGGGTCGGAGACTTCTGCAGACAAGACGCCAGAGCCCGTGCAGCCCACGTCTTTCAGCTCTTCGAGCTCCATGCCGAGCTGCCCGGCGACCTCTTTCGCCGCCCCATAGAGCTCGGGACATCCGCCCTTGGAAACGCACCCCGGATAGAACGCGTATTTCATGGCTCATTCGTCTCGACTTTCTCCATGATCCTGCGGATGTGCTTGGCGCCGGCACGCTTGCGGTGAAGATATGGAAACGGGGCTTTGCCGCGGCGCAGGGCCCTGAGCGCCGTTGGCAGGAACTTCAGGAGGCCCGGAATATTGGTCCAGCCGATACTATCCACTGCAATCCGGCCCTCATCGACCCACCCACTCGCCTTCACCGAAGACGCGAAGCTATCGTGATGCCTGGCCACCGGGCGGTTCTTCACACCCTGGCGGAGCAGCATGTCCCGCATGACGAATATCCGATCGGTGGGATTGATCCCCTTGGGGCAGTGGCCATTGGCTTCGAAGCAGTGCGTGCAGTCCCAGACCCCGCGACTTTTGTCCAGAAGCTCGAGCCGTTGCTTGGTCTCACCGTCCCGCGGGTCCTTTATCGCCCGGTACGCGCGAGTCAGCGCAGCCGGCCCAAGGAAGGTCTTATCGACGGCTATCACCGTACAACCCTCGTCACAGAGGCCGCACATCACACAGCTCATTACCTCCTGAAGGTCTTGAACCACTGCCTGGTCCATCACCTTCTCCTCCGCTGGGAGCCTACCCCCGTTGGTGACGGCGGGCTTGACCGCCTTGACCTTGTCCCATAGGAAAGTATCCAGGTCATACACCAGGTCCTTGATGACCCCGGTCTCCCTGATCGGCTCGACGTTGACTTCGCCGTTCTTCGCGGTCTTCGACACCGGAGTGACGCAAGCGAGGATGCCTTCGCCGTTCACTCGATAGGCGCACGCGCCGCAGAACCCCCTCATGCAGTCCGCCCTGAAGCTCAGGCCGCCATCCTGCTCGTCACGCGCCTTCAACAGGGCATCCATCACCGTCGCATCCTCGGATACATCGAGAGCAAAGTCCTGGACCGCTCCAGCACCTTCGACGGGCTGCCGCTTCACTTTGAGCGTTACTTCCATATGAGTGACTCCAGCGGGGCTAGTAGGTCCTTGCTGCTGGCTGCCATCGGACTACGTTGACCGGGGCGGTATCCATCTTCGGCCCATGAGGGGCTTTCGTCACAATGGTGTGCTTCAGCCAATTCTGGTCGTCCCGCGATGGGTAGTCTTTCCGGGAGTGCGCGCCGCGGCTCTCGGCGCGCACTGATGCGGCCGCAATGACGGCCTCGGCGCAGCCCAGCAGGTTCTCAACTTCAATATACCCGAGCACCCCAGCATCAAAGACCGCTCCATGGTCGGCGACGCCGGCCCGCGAAAGCCGTACCTTGAGCTCCCTGGTCTCCTCTTGGGCCTTGGCAAGGCTGGCCCCATCGCGGTAAATGCCCGCCGCCCTATCCATGAGGGCCTGGAGCTCACCCCGTATTCTCACAGAGTTGTCAGGAGTGGCACCCCGCGACAGCGGAGCACGGAGCCGTTCTTCGGTCTGGGCCACTAGCGTGGCCGGCACCTGGCGCCGCTGTGTCTGTTTAGCGTAGCGGCCCGCGGCGGCGCCCGCCCTTCTCCCGAAGACCACAGCCTCGGCGAGGGTGTTTCCTCCGAGCGCGGACGCCCCGTGAACGCCGGAACAGGCAGTCTCCCCGGCGGCGAACAGCCCCGAGATGTTAGTCGCGCCGTCCAGATCGATGCGCACACCCCCCATGTGGCGATGGGCCGCTGGTCTCACGGGTACCTTGTCCGTGAACAGGTCTTGTGCGGTGAGGGACTTTACCAGGTGGCGGGTATGCTTCAACGTTTTCGACGCTTGCGCCGTATCGATGCTACTGCCATCTAACGAGACAGCCCCGTCGGACCGGGCTGCCATGGCGTCCTCGACGGCCCTGGAAGCGATGTCGCGTGGGACCATCCGACCGGTAACCTGTCCGTCTCCGTGGACGAGCACCCCGCCCTCCGCGAGCACGGCTTCCGACACCAGCACCCCTCTGCCGGCGAGGGCCGTGGGGTGGAACTGCACCATCTCCATGTCCATCAACTCGGCTCCCGCCTCGTACGCCAGGGCCACGCCGTCACCGGTGCAGCTCAAAGACGCGGTGGTCCTCCGGTACATCTGCCCGGCGCTCCCTGACGCCAGGAGCACAGCGCCGGCGTCGATCGAGAGCACGCGCCCAGTTCGAAGTTCACGAGCCACCACGCCGTGGCATTGGCTTTCCGAAACAGCCAGGCCCACCACGTGAGTCTCATCGTATCCTACAACCCCGGCGCGCAAGGCCTGCTCGTATAGGGTATGGAGTATTGTCTGGCCGGTAATGTCTCCGGCGTAAGCTGCCAGGGCCTGCCGAGCGCCTGGAAGGTGCCGCCGGTCCAGCCTCCCCGAAGCATCGCGGTTGAACGGAACTCCCATGGAGTCCAGCTCGAGGACCAGAGGCCCAGCTTCTCGGCACAGGGCCTCTACCGCGTCCTGGTCGGCCAGGTAATCGCCGGCTCTTATGACATCCTCGGCGAAGCCCTCCCAGGAGTCATCGGACTTGAGCACACCATTGATCCCTACCTGGGACGTGCAGGAATGGCTTCGAAGTGGATGGCTCTTGGATACGAGGCCAACGTCGAGGCCGGCACGCCTCGCCTCGATGGCGGCGCGGAGGCCCGCTATGCCTCCCCCGACCACGAGAACATCATGGGCTGTCATTGGGTTCCTTCATGGTGGGCAGCGTCAATAGTAGCAAAGCTGTTTTCATGGGGCAATCAGGCTTCCGCCGCTGCGCCGGCCTCCCTCGAGGCCTTCGAGAATCCGGGATTCCCGGTCTTCAGGGATGTCCTCTGAAGCCCATTCCGCAACTCGGCATGCGATGGCCACGGCTCGGCCCGGCAAAGCGAGCCGGGTTCAGGCCCATAGTGCAGGGAGGCCCTCAGATGCGGCGGTTATAATGGCGCCGTCAACCGCCGCGGAGTCCGCAACCGGGAGGCCCCATGTCCGATACGGTGCTATACGAGACCAAAGACCAGGTGGCCCAGATCACCCTCAATAGGCCGGACCAGATGAACGCTCAGAACCGGGAGCTCCGTGAGCGGCTGAACGAGATCATCGCTGAAATCAATTCGGACCCCCAGGTTCTGGTGGCCATCATCAAGGGCGCCGGCGATAGGGCCTTCAGCACCGGGATGGACCTCAAGGAACGGGCCAGCCTCGATGCCAAGGGCGACACCCGACCTCCTCCTATGCCCCAGGAGATCACCAAGCCGATCATCGCGGCCATTCACGGCTACGCAGTAGGGGCGGGGCTCGAGCTATCGCTCCGTTGCGACATCCGCATCGCCACGCCAAAGTCCCTGTTTGGGCTACCGGAGCCCCGGTGGAGCCTTCTCGCGGGATACGGGCTCCACAACCTGAACCGAATGGTCCCCCTAGGCGAAGCGCTGTATATGCAACTCACCGGGGAATTCATCAACGCTCAGCGGGCCTACGAAATCGGTCTGATCCAGCGCGTCGTCCCAGAAGGAGAGCTCATGGAGGAAGCGGGCAAAATCGCTGATTCCATCCGCAGCTGCGCCCCCCTGGCGGTACAGGCGATCAAGCGGATCGTCATGACGGGCAAGAACATTCCAATCGAGTACTCCTGGAAGTTCGCGGAGCCGATCCAGCGGCAGGTCGGAATGACCGAAGACGCCATTGAGGGCCCACGGGCATTCGCCGAGAAGCGGAAGCCCCAGTGGAAGAGCCGCTAAGTTCCGCCCAACGGCGATTACTTCGCCCGTTCGGCGAAGACCTGTTCGGCGGCCTCTAGATCTTTGGGACTATCGATCGAGACCCAATAGCTGTCAGGGTACTTCACCGCCGTCAGCAAACCCCTCTCCGCCAGGATTGGGAAGACGTCCAGCTCCAAGCTCCCACGCTGAGGCAAGTAGTCGGCTACGGAAGGGTCGAGGCAATAGAGGCCCGCGTTGATCCAATGGTCGCGGAGCTTGGGTTTCTCCAGAAAATCCCGTACCGTGCCGGACCCGTCGGTCACGACCGTGCCATATGGCGAGGGTAACGGCACAAGGGAAAGTCCGCCGACAGCCCCCGATGATGCCCGTTTCTCCCTGAGGACATTGACATCGAGGTCCGTCAGTACGTCGCCATTCAGACAAAAGAAGGGCTCGCTCGCGGGAGCGTGCCTTAGCGCATTGTGCAGCGCCCCTCCCGTGCCCAGGGGCTCCTGTTCGATCACGTGGTCCACGTGCACGCCGAAAGCGCTACCGTCGCCAAAATGTCCGATAATGATTTCCTTCAGGTTGCCTATGCACAGCACAAATTGGTCGACTTGGGCATCTCTAAGAGATTCCATTTGCCACTCGAGAATGGGCCTGCCCGCGACCTTCAGCATAGGTTTGGGGGTATCGTCCGTCAGCGGCTTCAACCGCTTCCCGAAGCCACCGGCGAGAATGACCGCCTTCACTCGGCTCTCCTGCTTCTCCCGGCCGAAGGCGGGCTCATCCGCCCCCCACTTCGGGAATGTCTACGAGATATGTCTCGCGCCCCGCCCGGGCCTGCGATATTCGTTGATGAAAATCGCGCGCCCATGTTACGATCTCGCGCGAGCCTTTTCCAGGAGATCTCCATGAAAGAAGGTCCCATTGGGATTATAGGGGCCGGGACCATGGGGGCGGGAATCGCCCAGGTACTTGCCCAGGCCGGCACCCCCGCGATTCTTGTCGACCGCAGCCCCGAGCTCGTCGAGAAAGGCATCGAGGGCGTCAGGGACCAGCTTTCCAGACGCGTCGCTCAGGAAAAGATGACGCAAGCGGCCATGGACGTCGTTATGGCCAACATGCGGGCGGGCGAAACGCTGCAAGACTTGAAGGGTGCTTCCGGGATTATCGAGGCCGTCTTTGAACAGCCCGAGGTGAAGCTCAGCGCCTATAGGGACCTGGATGGGGCCTACGGTCCAGAGACCTTGATCGCCAGCAATACCTCCGGCATCCCCATCACGCTGCTGGCGACCGGTGTGCGATATCCCGAGCGCTTCGTGGGCATGCACTTCTTCAACCCCGTGCCGGCTATGAAGCTGATCGAGGTCGTGCGAGGAATCAAGACATCGGACGAGACCATCGGCGATGCGGTCGCGCTCGGACAGTCCATGGGAAAGACGACCGTGGTCGTAAAGGACTCCCCGGGATTCGTGGTGAACCGGGTTCTCATCCCAATGATCAACGAGGCAGCGCTCGCCTACTCGGAAGGCATCGCCAGCCGTGAGGATATCGACACCGTCATGAAGCTGGGGCTGAACCACCCGATGGGCCCCCTGGAGCTCGCCGACCTGATCGGCCTCGATATCTGCTATCACGAGATCGAGACGCTGCACAGGGAGTTCGCCGACTCCAAGTACCGCCCCGCGCCCCTCCTCAAGCAACTCGTCACAGCAGGTCACCTGGGGCGCAAGACGGGCAAGGGCTTCTACGACTACGGGGGAAAATAGCCGCCCGCGCTTTAGGCCATGGCGGATTCGACGTTAGCCCTTTACGCAGGACAGCTTCCGCACGGCTTTGCCATCCGGGACCCGAACGCTGCCTACGCCCCGGACCTGAGGCATCCCTCTAGGGCTGCGCCCCGGAGTGCAGCTCGGCCAGCGGGCGGCCCAGTGGCCGGTCCCTGGGATAGTCCAACGTCTGCAGGGGCGGATAGGCCGAGCCGTCTATCTCGATGAAGTAATGCCGCCCGATGGACTCGAGCGCGTCGAACCCTCTGCCCGCCGCGCGCGCCTCTGCAGCCAGCCGCTGGAAATCGGCCATCGACCCGGACGGGTCACCAGTCTCGAACTCATACAGGGCCATGTATTTGCTCGGCCCGCGCTCTTCGACTCTGCGGTAACGGCCGATTCTGGTGAGACCCTTGGCCGGCGCCAGGTCTGGCAGGTGGGTATGGGTGTACCAGCGGTTGAACTCCTCGTCCCTAGCAGGGTCAGAGCAGTTGTTGAGGACAACGTATAGCGCCTTTTGCGAGGTCTTGGCTGGCAGGCTGTCCGCGATCGCGGGCGGGGTTATCCCGGAGGACGGCACCGGGTAGTTGACGCTCTCGAGCGGACGATGCTCACCAGGATCGATCTCCCAGTAGGTGCCGAGGGTCCCGGAGGCCAGGCAGTCAATGTGCCGTCCCTTTGGGCCTGTCTCCAAAGCTGTACTGATGAGTTGGTCCACGGATACCGTCATGTCGTCCGTGTCGAAATCGTACAGGGTGAAGTACTGGCCAGCCGGGCTATCCGGCTGGGTGTTCACAAAGCGCCTAGCCTGCACCCACCCTTTCGCGCCGCACAAGTCGGGGAAGTGCGTGTGGAAGTACCAGCTGTTGTACTCATCGTGGCGGGCGGGGTCGGTGCAGCTATTGAAGAATATTTGGACGCCCCTGGGCATGACTGCCTCCTCCCTGAACTCACCGGTCCCGGTATCCTGTCCGGGTCCGCCTCATATCATCGACGGCGTGGCGGGTTACGGACGTTCCCTTCGGCTGCGCCATCCAGCCAGCAGGGAGCGCTTCGGCTGCGTGTGACCCTAGCGCCCCACGAAGTTCGGCGGCCGCTTCTCGAGGAAGGCCGCAATGCCTTCCTTGCCGTCTTCGGTGCCCAACAACTTGACGAACCCCTTCATGTCCTCGCGGATACTCTTCGCCGGGGGCTCATCGGCCCCATCCATCACCCGTCGCTTGATCTCCGCCACCGCCAGCGGCGCCTTCTTGGCAAGCTCATGGGCGACCGCAGTCGCTCGCGGCATGAGCTCTTCCTCAGACACAACCTCATGGATGAGTCCTATTAAGTGGGCCTCCTCAGCCCCAACCATCCTGCCGGTGAGCAAGATCTCCAGAGCCTTGACCTTGCCAATGATTCGGGTTAGCCGCTGAGTACCCCCCCAGCCCGGGGTTACCCCCAGGTTGATTTCCGGCTGGCCGAAGCGCGCTTTGGAGGACGCAATGCGGATGTCGCACGACATGGCCAGCTCATTCCCCCCTCCGAGGCAAAAGCCGTTTACGGCGGCGACGATCGGCTTGGGGAAGTATTCCAAACGCTCGAAAAGGTCCACTGTGTCGTTGAGCATCCGCACCCGACCGCTGCCGGCGGGGGAGGCCAGGGCATTCACGTCTGCCCCCGCCGAGAACATGCTCCCGGCGCCGGTCACGACGACGACGCGGACACTTGGGTCCCCCTCGACCTCGTTGAGGGCTCCCCAAAGGTCGCGAACGATGTCGAAGCCGATGACATTGGCGGGGGGGTTGTTCAAAGTCAGGACGGCGACAGCCCCGTCCGTTGTTATCTGGACCGTCGAGGGACGTTCGGTGCCCGGCTCTTTGTTTCCGTCTGCCACGATATGGTCTCCTGTTGGGAAGGGGAGGAACAGGTCCGGGACCATCGCCACCCCCCGAATGCCGGAGAGCATTATATATGCGTCTGCGACCCCGGGGCCGATCGTCCCCCCGGCATTCACTTCATGGGGCCCATGCGGCTTGCGGGGACCAGGCATCACCGCTCACGGCATATGGCGGCGTCGTGATGACCCGGAGTCGCGCGCGGCGGCCGAAGAGAGGCTGGAGCCGGAATAGGCAAGCCGGGCCAGACATGGGTCCAGCGAGCCCCGTAATCGGCGTCTCGGCGCGCTATACAGACTCCAGGGTGCAGGCCCGCGGGCAAGGGCAAGAGGGTCTTTGTCAGACCGCCTTGACAGCTCCAAGATGCCCATCGAGGAAGCTCAGGGCGATAGGCCATGACTCCCGAGAAGCGTCCTCGTTGTACCGGTCCGGGTTCGTGTAGTCCATGTAGGCATGCCCGGCGCCGCGGAACGAGTGAAAGACGTGCGGCTTGCCATGGCGCGTCAGCTCGTCGTCGAGCCTTCGCCGGTGCTCCGGTGAGGGGTCTGGATCGTCCTCCCCGAAGAAACCCAACACGGGGCAATAGGCATCCTTCAGACGCTCCAGCGGCGCCGGACCATCGCCCCGCCCAACACTGGTGTTGCCACCGTAGAAGGCCACGGCCGCGCGAAACGCCGGGTTCACGCAGGCCATCATGTAGACGATGCGGCCCCCCATGCAGAAGCCGGTAATGCCCAGCCGCTCAGAGTCAACCAAGGGGGCGGCCCTCAGAAGGTCAACCGTTGCGTTCGCATCAGCGATCGTTCCGGCATCTTGGACTTTGGAAGCCCTCGTACGGATGTCGTCGGAGGGGTCGAGCTCGTAGCGGTGGTACAAATCCGGGGCAGCCGCGTAATACCCCTCCGCGGCCAGACGGCCGCAGAAATCCTGGATGAAGGCGTCGACTCCAGCCCCGTGCTGTATCACCACGATGCCGGCCGCCGGCCCATCGCTATCCGGCGCGCAGACGAAAGCCCGCATCTCCGATCCGTCGACCTCCACGGTCGTCCAATCTTGCCGCGGCATCACCGCCTCCTCTTGTGTCCACCCCCGGCCACGGTCAGCCTTCGGCGTCAAACACCTCGCGGGCGACCTGGTACGCATTGGCCGCCACCGGCCACCCAGCATAAAACGCCAGGTGCTCGATCGCTTCGACGATTTCGTCCTTGGTCACTCCATTCGTCAGCGCCCGCCGGATGTGCCCACGCAGCTGGTCCGTACGATAAAGCACGGTGAGAGCGGCCACGACGATCATACTCCTGTCTCTTTTGGACAGCCCGGGACGCTCCCAGACATCTCCGAAGACGACATCATCGGTGATCTTTGCGAAATGAGGATTCATCTCTCGGAACGCGGGACCTCGGGACTCAGAAGTCATCGGGTACTTCCTTTCATAATTGGATGCGGACCGGCACCTAGTCACGGGTCACGAGACCGCTGGCTGGTATTCCTCTCGGATAACCCAAGCGTCCTCGAGTGCTGCGTACTCCTCGTCCGGGACCCCTAACACCTCCCGGTAGACGTACTCGTTGTGCTCGCCCAGTGTCGCGGGGGGGAACCGGACCCTGTTCGGCGTCTTTTTCATCTTCGCCACGACACCCGGGTACAGATTGGTACCGGTGTCCGGGTGGTCGAAGGGCTGGAAGAAGCCCCTGGCCTTGAAGTGCGGGTCCCGGAGGATGTCGCGGTCGTCATTCAACACCCCAGCAGGGACCCCATGACCCTGCAACGCCTCCATCGCCTCCCGGTTGGTGCGCTGAAGCGTCCACTCGGTGATGCGGGGCTCGATCTCCTCTCGATGTGCGGACCGGCCGGGCTGCGTGGCAAACCGGGCGTCCTTCGCCCAGTCAGGCCGTCCCATGACCTCAACCAGCCCCTGCCACTCCTCATCGTTGCCGACGGCGATGGCCACCCACCGGTCATGACCCTGACACTGGAACGCGTTGTGGGGGGCCATGCCGAACAAGTCGTTTCCCCGGGGCTGGGCGATGTTGCCTCGAAACTGAAAGTCCAGGAGCATTTCTCCGAAAGCAGGAATCAAGCCCTCCACCTGAGCGAACTCAATGAGGCGCCCCCGTCCGGTCCGCTTCAAGCTCCGGAGCCCCAGAGCGACTGCTACTGCGCCGGTGGCGGCTGAGACAGCGTCCCCGTAATAGATATCCTCGGTGGCGGATGGGTCCGAGTCTGCGTACCCCCGGATGTACGTGTGCCCCGCCGAGCCTTCCAGATGAGACCCATACGAGCGATAGTCCCTGTATGGGCCCTCCAGACCATATGCAGGCATCCTGAGCATGACGAGGTCCGGTTTGACCTTTCTCAACTCCTCATAGGTGAGGCCGAGACCTTCGATGGTCGATGGGACGTTGTTCTCCATGACAACGTCCGAGACTCGCACGAGCTCCTTGAACCTTCGCATCCCCTCAGGGTTGGTGTAGTCCATGCTCATGCTCATCTTGTTGCGGCCATGGGCGTGATAGAAGTTGTAGCGGTTCCATGGCCTCTCACCAGGGGTCCAATCCGGATAGGACATTAGCCAGACCCTGGCGGCATCGATATCGGCCTGTTTCAGATGGACCCTGGGGCCCCGCGTACTGGGCTGGAGGACATTGATGGGCTCCACCCGGATCACCTCCGCTCCCCAGTCGGCCATGATACTGGCCGCTCCAGTCCCAGCCAGCACCAGGGTGAGATCAGCGATTCGGATGCCGTCAAGGGGAAGCCGTCCCCCCTGGGGACCCATCAGATAGCCCCGTCGACGCGGAGTCCGGAGACAGCCGAGGCATCGTATCCGAACGCGGCGAGCACCTGCTCCGTGTGCTCGCCAAGACGGGGAGCCGGGGTGCGGGGCTGCCGCGCCTCACCGGGCGTCTTGAACGGGAGGCCGGGGTACCGAAGGAGCCCAGCGTCCGGGTGGTCGATCTCTTCCCAGTATCCCCTGGCCTGCAGATGCTCGTCCTTCAAGATGTCGGCCATCGTGTAGATCGGGCCTGAGGCGGCTCTGGCTTTCTGAGCGGCATCCCAAGCCTCCGCCATAGTACGCTCCATGAGCCAGCCCATTAAGATCTCCTCCAGGGCTGCGGCGTTTTCGGGTTTTCTGGCCTCGATGGGGTCGGCGAACCGCGGGTCTTCGGCCAGTTCCGGCCTTCCAACCATGACCGAAAAGCGGCCCATCGAGCGGATGCCCGTTTGGATATTCATGTAGCCGTCTTTGCAGGGCCGCACCGGTGGAGCGAAGCCCGCACCCCTTCGCCAGACCTCCCCGGTGAATTGGTGGCCGATGATCATGGGCGTCCTGCGGTCCGGGCTTCCGGCCTGGGTCTCGGCGATGGAAATATCGACATGGTCGCCGTACCCCCGCAACGTGGCCCCCACGATCGCCACAACGGCCGCCCCCGCGGCATGAATGCCCGCCAAGTACTGAACGGCATTGCCGCCGAGCTTGAGGGGAGGCCGGTCCTCAACCCCGGTGACGTACATCGGCCCGCCGATGGCATAGTCGACGATCTCAGACCCCTTGTAGTCGCGGTACGGCCCCGTCTGACCGAAGTCGCTGATCGACACCATCACCAGAGCGGGGTTGATTGCATTGAGCACGTCATAAGCAAGGCCAAGGGACGGCATGACCTTGGGCCGAAAGCTCTCCACCAGGACGTCGGCCTGCCTGACCATCTCTTTGAGGACCTCAATCCCTCGGGGATGTTTGAGGTCCAGAGTCATACTCCGCTTGTTGGCGTTAAGGTGGAGAAACAACGCCGACTTCTCGATATCGGTGTCGTCGCCGGGGAATGGGCCGAGCCGCCTGGCGCCATCACCGGTCCCCGGGCGCTCAACTTTGATCACGTCGGCGCCGTAGTCGGCCAGCAGTTTCGTCGCGTAGGGCCCAGCGATGTAATGGGTGAGGTCGATGACTTTCAGGTCATCAAGGGCAGCTTCGAGCATGATTCCCTCACGCCGGCCAGGGTCCTGGGCGGGTCCCCGAAAGTCTAAGGATTATGAAAGGCCGAATCAACACGCCGCTCGCCTTGAATTCGACGGGCAGCTGCCGTCAGAGTAGTATCGGCAGCGCCAGAGGTGTCCCATGAACGAGGCGGCACGCAGACGGGTCCTCAAAGAGGTCAACCGTCTTCCCGGTCCCGTCGTCGCCCATATCAGCCAGGTCGTGTCGATGAGCGTCGGGCTGGCGTCGCGCCACGGGCTAGACGCGTCGAAGGCGGAGACCGCGGCCCAGCTCCACGATATATGCCGCGTCACTTCTGGGACCGATCTGATTCGCATGGCGAGAGGATTCGAGCTGCCGGTGACCGCCCTCGACGAGGCCTTCCCCGTATTCGTCCACGGGCCTGTGGGAGCGGAGGTCCTCCGGCGCGACTACGAGATCGATGACACGCAAATCCTGGACCCCATTCGCTTCCACACCATGGGCCGCGGCGGCATGACCCCCGAGGATAAGCTGCTGTTCCTTGCCGACAAGATGGACCCCAAGAAGGTTAGCCGATACCCGTTCATCGGCGAGGTCCAGCGTCTGGCTGAGGAAGACCTGGACGCGGCGATGCTGTGCTTTATCGACAACCAGGTCAAGGCGTTTCTTGACCACGGTGACCCCGTGCATCCGGGCATGATCGAGGCCCGGAACGATTGTCTGCCTAATCCGAGAGGCCGCTAACTGGCCCTGGCGGCGATTGCGACGTAGATGATCAATAGGAGAATGAGGCCGGGGGCGAGGAAAAAAAGCACCTTCATCAGCGACACCTGCAGCATGGCTCTTGACGCATAGATCATCGAGGCCAGAGTCCAGGCAAGGGCCAGAAGAGGTATGGCGTACCTGAGGCCAGGGACGAAGAACAGGAGCCACAGAAGGCTCGGGGCCGCAGAAAAACCGATGGCGATGGTCAGGTCCCGGTTGCTGCCCCGTTCGGGATCACTGACGACGGCCAACCCCCCGAGCAAGAACAGCGATGTTGCCGGAAGGAGCCAGATCCCCGGCATAACAATGAGGCCGTTGATGATCGAATCTGTAAGGCCTCTGTCCGAGACCAGGGCATCGAGTAACCGCCCAACGATCACCGCCAGCACGGCGAATAGAAGCACAGCGAGGGCCTGGGGAACAGCGATGGGGTCCCTTCGAAGCTCCTCGTAGAGCCTGCGATCAAAGCGGGCGGCCCTCAACATTCGCGCAAACAGCACCCCTTGGCTCCTCCCGGGGCATTCTATGCAGCCTGGGCGCCTCCTTCAACCACGGCAATCTCCGGGTTCCTAACGAGAAGCTATTGACACGTTTAGAACGTACGTGCTAGGCTCGGCCCAGCAAGTAGAACGCTTGTTCTGTCGATACGTATGGATTGTCAGCAACGGAAGGAACGAAAGGAGCACCATGGACAGGTACTTGCTGAGCTCGATTTCAGGGAGAAGCCCTCAGAAGATGGGCCGCAGTGGAAGGCAGGCGCCGCTACGGCTCATCCACCGGGCTGAATATCCCGCACCGCCGCCCCCTCTAGAGAAGCAGATAGACGAACGGCTCTTCAGCCTGGACCAGCGGGCGGCTCTCAGGGGCAATCACCCCCGCCGCAGCAGACCGGCTCCCTTGAGGCGCTACGTCGCCGGTGTCGCAATGCGCGCCGAGCAGCCTTCGAGCGTCCGGACCAAGCGCTTGCTCGGGACGCAAGGAGAGCATGGGGTAGTAACCATCGCTGACGCCGACCCCCATGACCCCGGGCGGGCTATCCACATCGTCGACCATTGCCGCATCCCTCTCGAACCTGATGGTGGTGCGTTGAATGCCTTGCGAGAGCTCCTGTGGGAACACTGGGGCTGCAGCCGGGCGGCAGTAAGCTGTGCCCGCGGGACGTGGGTCCTGGGCCTCCGACGACTGGAAGCGGGCCCCGGCACGACAGAGACGGTCGGCCAGGTCATGTCCCTGTCCGGCCAGGGGGCGCAGCTCCGGG
Organism: Dehalococcoidia bacterium; assembly: GCA_965220155.1. Classification (GTDB taxonomy): domain Bacteria; phylum Chloroflexota; class Dehalococcoidia; order SHYB01; family SHYB01. The sequence continues at coordinate 419,602 of OZ244810.1, forward strand.
AGGGGGCCGGGTTGGGTCGCCTGAAGATGTACGAGGACGATCAGTCGCCCGAGAGCCGCGAGTTCTGGGCCCAGATCGTCAGGGCCCGGTACAAGCAGGACAACGCCGCAACCCCCGAAGTCTACGTGGAGCCCAGCAGCGCAGGGGATAGCTTCCTCAGGAGCCTCGGACTGGCGGTCATCGCTGCCAGTTCGGCCCCCGATATCGTCCCTGTGCCGCAGCCGGCCGCGGCCTAGCCCATCAAGCCGTCCCAACATCTGTATTCATTAGAAAGAGTGTGTGACGTCATGCGACGCAATGTTCCCGCTATTGACCATCTCCCTGAGTCGACCGTGTACCGGGACTCGGGATGCGATCTTCACTCTTCGTGCCTCAGCTGCCCGCTCCCCCGGTGCCGGTACGACGACCCGGGATGGGTGCAGCGAGAAGAACGCGAGGGCCGAGACTCCCAGGTCCGCCAAGCCAGGGCAATAGACCACCTCACCATCAATGAACTGGCCTCGCGGTTCGGTGTGAGCGCCCGTACGGTGCATCGTATTCTCGGCAGCTCCAACTGCCATTCCGAGCGAGTGGCTGCCTGAGCCCTTCAGGTCACCTCTGAGACCCGGTATGCTACCTTCAGCCGTGTAGACGGCTGGAGGTAGCCGCATGGGGAAGTACGAAGACTGGAAAGAGCAGACCAAGCAAGTCCTGCGCCGGATCCGGCCCGACAGACGGCAGGGCGGAGCACTCAACACCGTAGCCGAGATCGCGCCCCACTTCGGAGAGGTCTCCCGCGTCACGCTGATGGGAGGGTTCTATGCCAACCCGACCGTCGACCTGAAGACCCGCTCCCTTTGCACAATCGCTGCGCTCACGGTCATGGTGCGGCAGCCGCTTCTCAAAGAGTGGATCATCAACGGGATCAACGCGGGCTGCACTAGGGATGAGATCGTAGAGGTCATCTCCCAGATGGGCTTTTACGGTGGCATTCCGGCCGCCGTCATGGCCTTCTCGACCGCCAAAGAGGCCTTCCAAGAGGCGGGCGTCTAGAGGGCCACCCCATCGTGACACCCTCACCGGCGGCGGATGGGGCTCGATGACCCTCTACGAGCATCTGGTCTCACCCCTCCTTCGAGTCCTGGACCCTGAGCAGTCCCATACCCTGACCATGCGCCTCCTGGGCGCGGCCCAGGGCGTTCCCGGCGTCGTGCCGGTCGTGCACCGGCTCTCGGAAGCCGAAGACCCGAGGATGGCGGTCTCCTGGAAAGGACTCCGCTTCCCCAACCCGATCGGCCTCGCCGCGGGCGCCGACAAGGATGCCTCCGCCCATGCCTTGCTTGCGGCACTCGGGTTCGGGTTCATAGAGGTTGGGACCGTGACACCTGAGCCCCAGCGGGGCAACCCCAAGCCAAGAGTGTTCAGGCTGCGCGACCGCAAGGCTATGATCAACAGCCTCGGGTTCCCAAGCAAAGGCGCCGACCATGTCAGGCAGCGATTAGAGCGGCGTCAGGTGGACATCCCAGTCGGTATCAACCTGGGGAAGAACGCGGGAACGCCGCTGGAGTCCACGGCGTTGGACTACGGGCAGCCGCTTGAGATGCTGCACCACCACGGGGACTACTTCGTTCTGAACGTGAGCTCACCGAACACGCCGGGTTTGCGCGACCTTCAAGCGAGTCCGGCACTTGCGGACCTGGCCGCTGTGCTGGCTGAGAAGCGCCACAGTCTCGCGGCCGCTGCTGGTGGACCCGTCAAGCCGCTGCTGGTGAAGGTCTCCCCGGACCTCGACCGAGAGGGTATCGATGGCGTCCTGGAGGCAGTCGCCAGGGGAGGAATCGATGGTGTCATCGCGGTGAACACGTCCACGTCAGCCGACCTCAAGGGCCCGCTCCAGCCACCGGGCGGCATTAGCGGCCAGCCGTTGAGGGAGCGGGCCCTCGAGGTCGTGGGACATATTCGCCGCAACGGCCCCCGGGGCCTCCTGGTCGTCGGTGTAGGAGGCGTATTCGATCACACCCACGCCTGGGCGCTACTGCGTGAAGGCGCGGACCTGGTCCAGCTCTACACGGGACTGGTCTACCGGGGCCCTGGGCTGGTACGGAATCTCCTCAAGGGCCTCGGGGCGCTTCTCGATGAGGCTGGCTTGGGCTCCATCCGCGACATCCGCGGCTAGCCCTCACGACAGACGCCTAGGCATGCCTCGATCCCTTCGGCGCAGCCGCCTCTATCTTCTTGGCAAGGCTGAAATCCGCTTCGGTGATGCCCCCCTCGCTGTGCGTCGATAGGGTCAGCGTCACCCTGTTCCAGGAGATGGCGATGTCAGGGTGATGGGCGGCCTCCTCCGCCATGCGCCCGACCCGGTTGACGAAGCGCAGGGCCTTCACGAAATCACGCAGCACATAGGTGCTCTTGAGCTCGCCACGGACTTTTTGCCAGCCCGGCGCGGCTTTGAGCCTTAGCCTGACCTCATCATCCGAAAGTTTTTTCATACGTGCCTCCCCGCAGTCCTTTCCTTGGAGTAGAAATCGCATTCTCAGGGGCTCTTAGGGGAACGAGCGCGAGTTATGGGGACCCGTGTGGAGAATCAACCGATCAGGGCCTCGGACCTTCTACTTACCCCGAGGCTACTCGGCCTGAGTGGGGGTCTGCTATACTCGGCCCCAGACCAGTTCGGGCACTGTCCCGGCCCGAGACAGTCAAAGGGGAGTGCAGATGTCGATGATGTCCGTTGCGCCGACGCAGCAGACCCTCGATCTCGCCGGCGCCCGAATCGAAATGGTCAAAGGAGGGTCTGGCAAACCCCTCCTGGTGCTGCACGACGAGATGGGCCACCCCGGGTGGATGCGTTTTCACGAAGCACTCTCCCAGAAACACACTCTGTACATCCCGTCCCACCCTGGCTTCGGCCAGTCGGAGCGCCTTGATTGGGTCCGAAGCGTCAGAGATATGGCCTCCTGGTACCTCCACGCGCTGGATGATCTCGCGCTCGGCCCCGTCGACGTGCTCGGCATATCGCTGGGAGGCTGGCTGGCCGCCGAAATCGCGTCCCTGTGCCCGCACCATCTGAAGAACATGGTGTTGGTCGCCCCCCCTGGGATCAGGCCGCCCTCGGGTGAGATCTTCGACATGTTCGTGTGCGTGGCCAAGAGCTACCTCGAGGAGGGGTTCTACGACTCCGCCAGCGTTCCAGAGTTTACCGCGGTCCTTCCTGAAGAGCCCGATGAGGAGCAGAGGGAGGCCTGGGAGGTCGCTCGTGAGCAGGCCTGCCGTCTCACCTGGAAGCCCTACATGCACGACCCCACCCTCCCCTACCGCCTTCGGAGGCTGAAGGGCCTGCAGACCTTGATCATATGGGGTAGGCAGGACGCCGTAGTCCCGTTGAGCGCTGGCGACGTCTACCGTGACTCGATTGCGGGCTCCCGGCTCGCAGTCTTGGAGCGCTGCGGACACCGAGCCGAGATCGAAAAATCGGACGATCTCAGCAAGCTTGTGCTGGACTTCCTTGACTAGCTGAGGCGACACCAAGATCGAGAGGATCTGGGGTACGGAGGGAACGATGTTTATCGGGCACTTTACCGAGCGACCATACCAGGACCCGGACTCCGGTTATTTCGGAGCGACAGGCAAACCCATCACCGATCTACGCCTCAGCAACGAGATTTACAACCCTCAGGTCGGCTCCGACCTTTACAACCGGTATCTCGACGAGAAGGTCTACGCCGAAGAGATGGGCTTCGACGGCCTAATGCTCAACGAGCACCACAGCACGCCCTTCTGTATGGGCGGCGCGATGAACATCGAGGCTGCCATCGTCGCCCGGATCACGAAGCGGGCCAAGATCGTCCTTCTTGGCAACATCCTTCCTATCTGGGACGACCCTTTGTGGCTGGTCGAGCAGCTGGCGATGATCGACATGATCTCTCGGGGCAGGCTCGTATCCGGATGGGTCCGTGGGACCGGCCGAGAGAGTGTCGCCCATAATGTCGCCCCGCCCGACAACTGGGAGCGTTTCCAGGAGGCCCACGATTTCGTCGTGAAGGCCTGGACAACTCCCGGCCCCTTCCGCTGGGAGGGGAAGCACTTCAACTATCGTTATGTCAACCCTTGGGTGAAGCCGTACCAGAAGCCCCATCCCCCCGTCTGGCTGCCTGGGGTTGTCAGCCGGGACTCACTGATGTGGGCTGCTGAAAAGCGGATCCCTTACATCATGCTCTCGACGAGGCTGGACGCCACCCGGGAAGCCTTCCAGGTATACCACGATGCGGCGGCGGAGATGGGTTACGAGTCCGGCTCCCAGAACGTGGGTTACTTGTGGAGAGTCCACGTCGATGAGACCGAGGAGCTGGCGGAGGAGGCCGGGAAGAAGTTCGTACAGGGGCCCAGCAATCCATTCATGGAAGGCAACGAGGGAGCGCTCAACCCAGCTTTGGCCGTGCTTCCCGGCCTGACATCCCGGAAAAGGGTCTTGCCCACGAAGGCCGTTGCCACCGCTGTCCGGGGAGGACGGGTCACCGGCACCTTCAGCCTGCCATACGAGGAGCAGCTCAAGAATTACAGCATTATCTCCGGCACCCCGAAGACAGTGATCCCCGCTGTCCGGCATGTTATGGAAGAGTTGAGGCCCGGCAGCATCTTCTTCTGGGACGGGGACGGAGCCATGAGCCACGACGACCAGATGCGCAGCCTGCGTCTCATGGGCCAGGAGGTCATACCGGCCGTGAGAGAGATTGGCAAGGAGCTCGGGCTCAACAGTCCGTTCGACGTCAATCCTGCGACCGGCAGGCCTTTCGAGCCAGAGGCGGCGAGCTAACGCCCAAATTCGGAGCAGAGGGGCTCCGCGTCCAACGCGACATCGCCCCGGCCGCCGGCGCAAGAGCCGCTCCCTAAGAGTCCGTTCGACGTCAATCCTGCGACCGGCAGGCCTTTCGAGCCAGAGGCGGCGAGCTAACGCCCAAATTCGGAGCAGAGGGGCTCCGCATCCCACGCGACATCGCCCCGGCCCGCCGGCGCAAGAGCCGCTCCCTAAGAGTCCGTTCGACGTCAATCCTGCGACCGGCAGGCCTTTCGAGCCAGAGGCGGCGAGCTAACCCCCCAAATTCGGAGTAGAGGGGCTCCGCGTCCCACGCGACATCGCCCCGGCCCGCCAGCGCAAGAGCCGCTCCCTAAGAGTCCGTTCGACGTCAATCCTGCGACCGGCAGGCCCCTCGAGCCAGAGGCGGCGAGCTAACGCCCAAATTCGGAGCAGAGGGGCTCCGCATCCCACGCGACATCGCCCCGGCCCGCCAGTGCAAGAGCCGCTCCCTAAGGGGTGCCGTCTTCCCTGGCGCTTTCTCGGGTCCGGCATCCGATCCAGGGCTACCCGCAGGTCCATCACGACGCCCTTTTCTTGCTCAGGGATGGCTTGGAAGTCACTCAGGAAATGAGAAGGCCTCGGTGCCGGCGAGTCAGGGGTCCCACAACTTCCACCTGTGCCGGGTAGACCGGCCCCCTTGCCACCCGCCCCCATCAATTCGCGGGTCTGAACTCCACGCGCAGTACACGGTCCGCCTCCACTGGGGGAAGGGCCCTCTGGTCGAGCCGGTACCCCACAACCCAAAGGATTCCCTCCGGGTCGCACAACAGCGGGACCGAGTCGCGTTTCGCTCTGGGGACTCTGGAGTCTACCAGGAAGTCCTGCAGCTTCTTCGACCCGCGCATTCCGGCAGGCTTGAACCGGTCACCATCCCGGCGCGAGCGGACCCATGCCTCTGTCCCGCGGAGACCCGGGTGCATCTCTGCGATCAGTCCTCCAGGCTTCGAGCCCTGCGCTCTCGGCACAACCTCCGATCGGACCTCCCAATCAGGCACGCGGGCCTGCCCCGGAAAGCGCACAGGATACGATCCGCCGAATCCGACCGGGGGAGACTCCCGATCCCGACTCCGCGCGATGCGCAGGACTTCGTAGTCCACCATCGCCTCGATGCCATGGGGCAGCCGCGTCCTCCTGCCAGTTGGTCCGTTCGCAAGAGCAAGCAACCGCGCAATGTGCTCGGACGAGATGCCCTTCAAGCTCCCGGCCACCTCAAGCACAGCGCGGCGCAGCGCCTCCGCGGCCAAGGCACCGTGTAGCTGCGCCAGCCGTCGCCGGTCAAGGGCGACGCCTTCGGAGGCGCCTCTCACCAGAAGAGGCCACTCCTCGGAGACCATCGCTTCGATTGCCTCCCCCGCGCTCCCAGCGTTTTCAGCCAGCCGAAGCAGGGCCGCGTCCACCCTTGGGTTGACGTCCCTCAGAGCAGGGAGGGTATCCAGCCGCAGGCGGTTCCGCAGGAACCGCCGGTCCATGTTGGAGGCATCCTGCCGCGGCACGAGTCCGGCTTCAGCGCAGTAGGCTTCCGTCTCCACCCGCAGCGTGCCCAGGAGTGGTCGCGCGACCAGGAGCGCGCCCCGATGCGATACGGGGGCCATGCCACGAACACCGGCCAGTCCCGCCCCGCGCAATACATGCATCAGGACCGTCTCGACCTGGTCATCCGAGGTGTGGCCGAGCAGCACCACTCGGGTCCCCGCCTCTTTCGCCGCCCGGCCAAAGAAGGCGTACCGGCACTCTCTCGCAGCCTCTTCCAGGGAGACCCGGTTGCTCCTCTTGTACGAGGCAACATCGACCGCCTCGTGGTACAAGGCGACCTTGTGTCTGTCGCACAGGCCGGCGACGTACGCTGCGTCGTCCTTCGAGCTCTTGCCGCGGAGCATGTGGTCCATGTGGGCGGCGCTGAGTTTGAACCCGAGGGCCGTTTGCAGACTGGACAGGATATGGAATAGACAAACGGAATCGGGGCCGCCCGATACCCCAACGAGGAGCGTTTGCTCCGAGTGACCGAGCTGGTGCTCGGCCAGCAAAGACTTCACCCTTCCCCGAAGGACCCGGGCGATTGGGCTTCGCCGGGCGTCCACAGCCCCGCTACCCGGGCCGGTCTGCCATCCCGTTTCGGAGATGGCAGCGATCGTTCAGGCTCTTGAGCAAGGGTCCCGAGCCCGCGATTCTCAGGATACTCATGGCTCCAACATCGTGCCGCACGCGCTCGAAGTGGGTCAGGGGTACCCCCATTGCCCGGCACACCAGGGCTTGAATCGCGAAGGCATGACTCACAACGACGACCACCCCGCCTGGGTGATCGGCCGCCGATCGCTCAACCACCGGCCAAGCTCTCTCCTGCACCTCCTGGACCGACTCGCCACCCGGCATGCGCACCGATCCGGCATCCTCCCGCCACTGGCGCAGAAAGTCCGCGTAGCCATCTCTCATCTCAGCGAAACTCAGGCCATCCAGCTCGCCGACGTCCATTTCCGCGAGACCCGGCTCCACCTGCACCCGGAGCCCATGAGCGTCCGCGATCGGTCCTGCCGTCTCCAAGGCCCGAAGCAAAGGGCTCGAATAGACGACCTGCACGGGCTCACTCTTGATCCGCTCGGCTATCCTCCGCGCCTGCCCGAGCCCCTTCTCATCGAGCGGATAGTCACTCCGCCCCTGGACCCGTTGCTCCCGGTTGAGTTCGGTCTGTCCGTGGCGGACCAAGATGATATCCGTACCCATATGAAGACGGCCTTCCACTCCCGGCGCGGCAATTGTAGCAAAGGGGTTGGTTGTCACGAGACGAGCAAGGGCCCGTTACAATAGCCTCGTACTCTGTGACACCTCCCCACTTGGAGGACCGTGGCAGAGCACGCGACGGGCTCCCGCTACAATAGCCGCGTACCCTGTGACCCCCCCCACCGCCATCAGCGCAAACCAAGCACGCTAGTCTGGAAAGGAGCCCAGCCATTGATCGATAAGACCGTGGCCTCTTTTGATGAGGCGGTGGCTGACGTGCAGGACGGCTCCATGCTTCTCATCGGGGGATTCGGCAGCGCCGGCGGCTGTCCGAGCAACCTCATCAAGGCTGTCGCCCGCCGTGGCGTCCGAGACCTCACCGTTGTCGGCAACTCCGGGGGATGGGGGACCGACCTGGACCAGGTCAGGCGCAACCGGGCCACCATGCTATTGCCCGACGGTTTCATGGATATCAGCATCCTGCTCGAGAACGACCAGGTTACCCGGGGCATCCTGACCTTTCCGGCTATCAGCTCGCCGGGCGCACAATCCGTCTTCGAGAAAAAGTACGACGAGGGCAAGGTGAAGCTGGAGTTCCTGGGGCAGGGCACCCTTTCGGCCCGTCTTCGCGCGGCTCGGGGAGGCATTCCCGCTTTCTATACCCCCGCCGGCGTCGGGACCGTCGTGGCGGAGGGCAAAGAGGTCCGTGAGTTCGACGGGCGTCCCCACCTTCTCGAGTACGCCCTCAAAGGCGACTACGCGCTGGTCCGCGCCCACCAAGCCGACCGCTACGGCAACCTAGTCTACAGAGGCACCTCTCGGACCCTGAACGCCACGATGGCAGGGGCCGCCGGAGTGACCATCGCCGAAGTCGACGAGATCGTCGACCCGGCGGAGCTGGACCCAGAGTGCATCGTAACCCATTCCGTTTTTGTCGACCGCGTTGTTCAAATTCCCAGGGGGGATGCTCGATGATCGAAAAACATCGGCTCGATGACGCGGCCATCGCGATCCGGGCAGCCATGGAATTCAAGGACGGCGATGTCGTCAATCTCGGTGTCGGGATGCCCACGAATTGCGTCGAGTACATCCCCGCGCACCGGGAGGTCCTGCTCCACACCGAGAATGGGGCCCTCGGCTACGGACCGTACCTGGAGGACCCCGATATCACGAGCATCGACTACGTCAACGCCGGGGGAGGGTCAATCTCTATCAAGCCCGGGATGTCCTTCATGGACCACGCCGAGAGCTTCGACATCATCCGCGGGGGCCACCTGGACGTCGCCGTGCTGGGGGCCTATCAGGTATCCGAGAGGGGAGACATCGCGAACTGGCTCAACCCGGCAAAGACTATCGGAAGCGTCGGCGGGGCTATGGACCTGGCGGTCTGCACAAAAAGGGTCATCGTCACGATGCTCCACACGTCGAGGGATGGGTCCCCGAAAATCGTGAAGGAGTGCTCCCTCCCTCTGACGGCTGTGGGGGCCGTGGACACGATCATCACCGACATCGCGGTCATCACTGTCGAGATTCAGGGGCTGGTACTGCGGGAGCTAGCTCCCGGCTGGTCCGCCGAAGACGTCCAGGAATTGACCGAGCCAACCCTGCACATCAGTCCAGAGCTCAAGGAGATAACGCTCTACTGACAGCCGGGCAGCCTAAACGAAGGCGCGAACGGGACACAAGGCTCAGGCGGCGTTGAACCGGTTCATGGCCGCCTGCGGGCCCCGCGCCAGCATCTCGTCGATGGCGTCGCAGGCGCGGTCCACCGCCTGTGTGACGGCTTCCGCCTCGTCCGGCTCGAAGTCCCCAAGCACGTGGCCGATAGCATCCGGGATTGCCATCCCCGGCCGACCGATCCCTATGCGCAACCGGGGGATTCCGTCGGTGTTCAGGAGCCCAATGATCGACCCCATACCCTTGTGGCCACCTGCTGAGCCTTTCTCGCGCACTCGGATGCGTCCCAGGGGAAGGTCCATCTCGTCGTAGACGACCACTACGTCTTCCGGCTTGACGTGATGCCTGTGGACCATCTCCCCGACCGATTCCCCACTCGCGTTCATGAAGGTCCTGGGCTTCGCAACCAGGACGTGGACCGAGCTACCGTCCACCTCCGCGTCCGCCTCGCCCATGAACGCCCAGGCGCGCTTTCTAGAGATATGGATACCGTGCCGGTTGGCCCATGCGTCGGCAACCATGAAGCCCACGTTGTGGCGGCTCGATTCATAGCGCTTACCGGGGTTGCCCAACCCGACGACGAGCTTGAGCGCCTTCTGTGGGCGGCGCCTGAACGGGAGCTTCATGCCCTCCCCGGCAGTTCGCGGTCGAGGACTCTCAGGAGCTCCCCTTCCGAAAGCGCCGGGGTCCCGAGCTGAACGGCCTTTTCTAGCTTCGAGCCCGGGTCGGCCCCCACGACGATGAAGCTCGTCTTCTTCGAAACGCCTCCGCCGATGGAGCCTCCAAGCTCCCGGATTCGCCCTTCGGCCTCCTCGCGAGTCATGGAGTCCAACCGTCCCGTCACGACGAAGGTCTGCCCGGCCAGCGGCTGTGGCCCCACCGGCTCAGCGATCTCGTGCTGAGGGTCGACGCCGGCATCCCCGAGCCTTTTCAGGACTCGCAGGTTCTTTTCTTCCTGAAAGTAGGCGTGGATGCTCTCGGCGATCTTCGGGCCGATCCCGGCGATGGCGGTCAATTCCTCCAGTGACGCGCGGGACAGGGCCTCCACGTTTGGGAACGCATTGGAGAGGAGCTGTGCTGTCTCGTCACCTACGTGACGGATGCCCAACGCAAAGACCAGCCTGTCCAGCGACCTGCCTTTGCTCTCCCGGATACCCACCAGGACGTTCTGCGAGCTCTTCTCCCCCATGCGCTCCAGGCCCACGAGGTCCTTCAGCGTCAGCGAATAGATGTCGGCTACGTCCTTCACGAGGCCGGTCTCCACGAGGGCCATGGCTAGCGATTCGCCTAACCCCTCGATCTCCATCCTCCCCTTGCCGACGAAGTGCTTGAGCAGCTCGCAGAACAGGTTGGGACAGCTCGAGTTCACGCAGTAGTGCATGGCTTCACCCGGCGGGCGGAACACCGCGCCGTTGCACACCGGGCACCGATCCGGCATGGAGAAGGGCTTCTCCTCGCCCGTGCGGCGGCTCGCGATTGGGCCGATGACCTGGGGAATTACCTCCCCGGCACGCTCGACCGTTACCCAGTCTCCGACCCGGAGGTCCTTCCTGCGGATATCGTCTTCATTGTGCAGGGTGGCCATCTTCACTCGGGCCCCGCCCACGGTGACCGGCTCCAGAATCGCATACGGGTTCAAGCTACCGGTACGCCCAACGTTGATCCCGATGTCGAGAAGCCGGGTGACCTCTTGGACAGCAGGGAACTTGTAGGCGACGGCCCACCGGGGCTCTCGTCCCACCTCACCCAGGCGGCGCTGCTGGTCCAGACTGTCGACCTTGATCACGACGCCATCGGCGCCGTAGTCGAGGCCGTCTTTGGCCTCCAGCCACTTACGGTAATAGTCCTTTACTTCCGACAGGCTCGCGCAGAGCCGGTTCTCGCGGTTCACTTTGAAACCCAGCGCAGACAGGGTCTCCAGCGCTCTCCAATGCGAGTCGAGGGCGTCGCCGTCACTCCATGCCAGGGTGTAGATGAAGAGGTCCAATGGCCTGCCCGCAGTGATCCGCGGGTCCAGCTGGCGGAGCGCACCCGCCGCCGCGTTTCGCGGGTTGGCGAAGACCGGCGACCCTTGCGCCGCCCGCTCCGCGTTCATGCTGTTGAAGCCCGAACGCGTCATGAAGGCCTCGCCCCGGACCTCAAACGGCGCCCGGGCCCCGCCATCGGACACCGAAAGCGGCACGCTGTTGATCGTTCTCAGGTTGGTGGTGACGTCCTCCCCAGTTAACCCGTCCCCCCGGGTGGCCCCCGTTTTCAGCACCCCGTCTTCATAAACGACCGCCACCGCGAGGCCGTCGATCTTCAACTCGCAGACCATTTGGAACGGCTCATCGTCCAGCAGACGGCTCGTACGGCGATGCCAAGCCTCCAACTCCTCATCGTCGAACACGTTCCCCAGACTCAGCATGGGCAGGCGGTGCGTCACCTGCAGGAAGCCCTCGGCAGGTGCGGCGCCGACGCGTTGGGTTGGGGAGTCCGGTGCAACGAGCTCCGGGTTGGCCTGCTCCAGCTCCTGGAGCTCCCGGAAGAGCCGATCGTATTCCGCGTCGCTAGCCTCGGGAGCATCGAGGACGTAGTAGCGGTGGGCGTGGTAGCTGACCAGCCGACGAAGCTCCTCGACGCGGCTGGATGGTGAAATGCTGTCAGACATCAGCGTGATCGACCGGCTGTATTCCTACGTCAACGGGTCCCCGGTCCCTGCCGGGACGGCATGCCTCCTCTTTGGCGCGTCAGCGTCTACCTGAAGAAGGTCAGGATGACGTAGGAGTTCAACATGACGACCCCCACCGCAATCAATGGGGCGAAGAGGTTCAGCACTCCCCCCAGCCCAGTCGACTTGGGCCGCCGGATCTCTCTCCGGACCTCTGCGGGCAGATGGTGGTAGTACTTCTCCTCGACCCAGCGGTCCATCTCCCAGTCGAGGAGTTGACGATGCGGATCGAAGGGGCCACGAGATGCGGTCATGGGGCAGCGCCTTTCTCAGGCAAAGACCGAACGGACGGATGCCTGCCGCACGGGTACGTCTAGCGGGCCCGCTCCGGGTCTTTCCCACGGAGCCGTTGCCACAGGCGTTTTAGAAAGCCGGGCTGTTGCATCTGCCGCGCCTCCCAGCGGTACCGAAGCAGGCCCGATTTCGTCTCGACATCGAGCCGCCTTGCCCGCCGCCGCTGTTCTTCGCCGCGCCACTGCATATCTCACCTGCAAGATTACGATTCATGCTATTCGAACGGAGTGGACGGGTCAATCGGAGGGCACGGGCCTGGCGGGGCCTTTTCATTGTCCGCAAAGCGTAGGTCGTCAGGCCAGTAGCCGTCCGAGGGAAGCACAGTTGGCCCTAGAGAGGCTTTCTGGGTCCCGGCTTTCGCCGGGAAGACGATGAAGGGTAACGTGGTCTGGCCTGACTCTGAAAAGGCTCTGGGGGAAGAGGGGTCAGGATACCGTGATCGGACGGCCCTTCGACAGGCGTTCCCATTGGGCCATCCGGCACAGCGCCGGGGAGTACGTGAAGCATCAGGCCAGCACCAACGGGGTCGAGTCCTTCTGGGGCCTGCACGGAACCTATCACCACGTGTCCACGAAGCACCTGGGGCGCTACGCCGCGGAGTTCGCGGGGGGCGCCACAACGACCGGCCGCTGGACACTGCCGACCAGATGAACCGCATGGCCGGCGCGACAATCGGCAAGTGGCTCAGGTTTTTACCGGGATATAACCGCTTAGTTGCGAAACGCAATTTGTTGAATGGAAAGCAGCTTCGTACCCAAATCCTGGTAGCTGGTTTGTTTCGGGACTGCTTGCCAGGGCCCGCGAAGTCTGCTAGTTTGGGTCCAGAAGAACAAAAGACCCGACGCTACTCGGGTCTTTGTGAGATCGACCGCGCGTGCCGTGCCTTGCGCGAGGTAGGCTATGACTACTGGAGACTGGACCCGGTTGGGGGGGGGCGGTCGAACACTAGAGGTTGCGGCGGACATCCACACGGCTCATCCAGGGCTGGTCAAGACTGACATGCCAGAGGTTGAAAAGCGGAAGCGCGGCCGCCCGCCGAAGTACCCAATGCGGGAGCGGATTGACGCTAGCCCGGAACGGATCGCGGAGGTAGTGCTGCAGGCCAAGCCTAGAGGTCTGGCGCTACGAGCAGGAGTCTGGCTGAAGCCGACGGAAGCCCTGAAATGACGGACGAACAACCCAGAAGACCATCGCCTGCTAATCCTTCACCTAGTGAACCTCGTAAACCACCTCCGGTGCGACCACAGCCCGAAAAACGTGGTTTATAGCCCCCAGCAGCACAACAGGCCAAGAACCCCAACGGCCAATGTTTCCACCACGAGAAACCCTATGGCATACTGCAGGCGTTGGGCCATATCGTTCAGACAAGTCTTGTTGCACTCTACTGATTGGCTATAACCATCTCCGACCCATTCTGTAAGGCCACCATCATCATAGTTGAGATATTGGGCCAGTTCCCCCGCCGTAGGTTGATGGTACCAATCACGTGCCCGCAGAACGAGAAATCCAGATATAGCCGCCATAACATACGCACCCAGAGCAACCGACATTGCAATGGTTATTGGCGATGTTGCAGGCGTCTTTACCGGGCTCAAGCCAATGATGATGGCACCAATACCAATTAAGGCTGCGCCTGCAGCAAGCACAGCCCCAGCCTTTGAACTCCATTCTGCATGAAGAGCTTCTTGACTCTGTAGTTTCTCTAAGGCTACTTGATAATAGAGGTCTGTTTTATCCAATTTAGACTCCTGCCTTGAGCTTCATAGTCAAACAGGTGGCGTTTCGTATTATATGTGCCATCTGAGGGGATAATCTTGAAAACACCAGCGAATCGACTCGGATATGATGGGGCGATTCGTTCTGCGCATCGGCCTCTTGGAGGCCAGTCCAAGGTGGCGACCCCTGACCACTTAGCGTTCATCCCCGCCTCCTTTGGTACACATCGCTATAGTTGGCCCTGGGCCTTGCCCTCGGGAGTCAGGTACGGTCCTTGCTACGAATAGAGCTGACGGCCGCACGTTTCGGTGAAGGCCCGTGCGGCCGTCAGGGGGGGTTGTCTGTTGGCATGGGGGCATAGCGCCCTTGGCGGGAGGGCGAAGCGAACAGGCCCGACTCGCAGGCTCAGGGAAGACGCCGCCGCGAATGACGGCAGGGCGAGAGCGCTCACCGCATGGGTCGGGCGTCCCGCGGCGTCACCGCCGGTGGCCGCGGGGGCCGGTGGTGCCCGCCGATAGGAGGCCGGCGGGCGGGGCGGGCCCGGTCGGTGACCAGGGCCCGGAGGGCCATGTCCAGGATGGCGGCTCGCGCCCTGGGGAGCAGACCGTATTTCTCCGGCAGGACGATCCTGCAGAGGGCGCGGAGCGAGGGGCCATGGCCCGCATCGGCGTCTTCAAGGAGGCGCCCCTGTAGCGCGTCCTGGAACGACGCCCAAGCACCGGCCAATCGCTCCCGAAAGGAGGGGTCGGTGCGCGACCACCGGAGGACGATGGCCGTGGAGATACCGGCGGCAAGGCAGGCCGCGCGGAGGGTACCACCCCGCGCGAAGGCCCGGGTAAACCGGGATTGCCGCCGGGCCCGCTTCTTCCAGCGTGCTGCTGGGGCTCTCGTCATAGGGTTCGCATCTCCCTGTGCCTGACGTAGCATCTGTACGTAATACAACGGTACGGTACGCCGGGAGGCGCGGCAAGGGGTGGCTGTCAGGGCCGGGGGCCAGGACGGTTCGCGAACCGCCCCTACGGGATACGGACCCCCACCGCCTGTCATTACCATGAAAATGGCTTGCAGCGCCCCCTCTTCGTCTTTCCCGCGCACCCCGGAGTCCACGCCCCCGCTCCCCTGGATTCCGGCTCAAGGCCTGCCCCGTACCCCGATACGGGGGCCGGGATGACGATGGGACGCCCCCCTGTTTTGTGCAACTGACTTCTAACGCGGGACGCTAGCCCAGCCTCCGGGCCACCCCGGGCCAGGTGTCGATGGGGTCGGTCGACCTGACGACATGCATTCCCGCCCGGGCGAACCGCTCGAATGCGGCATCCGCCTGCGGCGCGAAGTCAACTACGCCGGGCACGACCACGGGTGACGTGCAGTCCTCGAGAAGGTAGACCCGGTCAACGAGGGATGGGTCCCGCCGGCGGATCTCGGCCAGCAGATCGTCCACGCTCCATGCTACGCAATGGCTTTTTGCCTGGCCTGCCACCACCAGAAGGTCCGATTCCAGGACTTCGCTGATGAAGCTGGTGTTGCGCTGGGCTATGGGACTCCCATCGGGCCCGTCGAGGACCTCAGGACTGAGCACGGAGTAATTCTCCGTTAACGGGTTGTCACCCTTGAGTTCGAGAGCGGTCTGTGTTTGGCGGGCCAGGCCGTAGAAAAAGCAGGCTTCCTCGACCGCCGATACAAGGGCATGCCCGATACCCCCAAGCATCGAATGATAGGGCCAGACGATCAGGGGATACTTGCCACCTTCCGTCAGCTTTTGCGTGTAGTGGAGGGCGTGTTTCTCAATCCACGTCTTATCGCCACCCGCGATGGTGCGGGCGACGGCGGGATTGACCTGCCATTTGCCGCTTTCGATGTCATCAGAAGCTATGACGGCGTGCGGCTCCGGGTGCCGGCCGCCGGAGTCGATCCAGAAGATAGGGTGGAAGATCTGCATGGCTGAGTGGGTATCCATCGTGGGGCGCAGCTCGCTGATGACCCCCAGGTTCCTGTAGATGAACTCACAGAGACGGACGTTGTCGTCCACGGCGCCGGACCCCGACGGGCCGGCGACGAAGAGCTCGAAACCGGGAACACAGAATGTGTTCTGGCAGTCGACGATGATCACGGTGACTCGAAAAGAGTCCTCATGGGCCGGGCGGATGCCGTGCAGCCCGGCCCACGTCTCGGCCTCATTTGCCCGATCCAGGTAGGGCACCCGCCAGACTTGCCCGACCCGGCCTGGATCGAAATGCTCCGGGACGGGTAACTCATTCAGCAACATCGCCGGCCCCTCGCGTACATGAAGCTTCACCCCCGGTCCGGACTCTCGCCCACAGGTTACACCCTGCCATCACCGCGGCCTATTTGTCGGGCCCAGCCCGCGTCTTCCCTAAGGGCGGTTCGCGAACCGCCCTTAGGGAAGACGGACTGCTGGGTGAAAGGACGGATTGGCGAGAATGACCGGTTTAGCTACGAAACTCAACCGCATCGCCAATGAGGTGATGGATTTGGGTTCCCGTCGTTGTGGTTACCTCCTCACCCCTCGGGCGTGCATCCTTACCCCCCGGGCGTACAATCGAGGAACGGAGGTCTCCATGGCGGCTACCCTGGGTCCAACCGTTTGCCGCGGCCATGAGCTGCGGTGGGGCGAGAAGACCCACGTGATGGGCGTGCTGAACATGACGCCGGACTCCTTCTCCGGCGACGGCCTGGCAGGGGATATCCAGGCGGCAGCGGCCCGGGCCATCGCTTTCGCCGGCGACGGCGCCGACATCGTAGACATCGGCGGCGAGTCGACCCGCCCAGGCTCGACCCCCGTCGGCGCAGACGACGAAATCTCGAGAGTGGCCGGGCCCATCAGACGCGTGGCGAAAGCGATTGAATTGCCCTTGAGCTTGGACACGTCGAAGGCCGAGGTAGCGGACCGGGCTTCGGAGGCCGGCGCTTCGATGCTCAACGACGTGTGGGGTCTGAAGAAGGACCGGCGCATCGCGGAGGTAGCAGCGTCGAAGGGCCTCGCGCTGGTCCTCATGCACAACCAGGAGGGGACGGAGTACAGAGCCCTGGTACCGCAGATCATTGAGTCCCTGGCTTGGAGCATCGAGCAGGCCTCGAAGGCAGGGGTGCCGCGCGAAAACATCATCATCGACCCGGGCTTTGGCTTTGGGAAGACGGCTCCTCAGAACCTGGAGGTCCTGCGGCGGCTAGAAGAGCTGACAGTCCTCGGCAGGCCCATTCTCATCGGGACGTCCCGGAAGTCCACAATCGGGTTGGTGCTCGATCTCCCAGTGGGCGAGCGGCTCGAGGGGACCGCCGCGACGGTCGCCATCGCCGTCGCCAAAGGTGCGGACATGGTCCGAGTCCACGACGTGAGGGCCATGGTCCGAGTCGCCCGCATGAGTGACGCCGTTATCCGCGGATGGCCGCGGCCAACATGACCCGCAGGCCAATCACCGTGTACCTGGGCCTCGGGTCGAATCTTGGCGATCGGGAAGGAAACGTCCAAGAAGCCCTCAGGCTTTTGGGCGAACATATCCGGCTGAGGCGGGTGTCATCGCTGTACGAGACCGCCCCGGTCGGTCACGTAGACCAGCCGGACTTTCTTAATGCAGTCGCCTGTGGTGTGACGACCTTAGCCCCAGATGGGCTCCTTCAGCTCGTGAAGGGCATCGAGTCCACCATGGGCCGCCCCAAGGGCCAACTCCTGAACGCCCCGCGCACCATCGACGTGGACATCCTGCTCCTGGGCCGGACCACCGTAGCCGGCCCGGATGTCATGGTCCCTCACCCTCGGATCGCCGAGCGGGCGTTTGTCCTCGTTCCGCTGGCGGAGATCGCCCCCGGAGCGCGGCACCCGGTCCTGAGACAAACGGCGCGCACTCTGTTGGCCAAGGTGGACCCAGCCGGAGTCCGGCTCTATGGGGGTCCACCAACTCTCGGTCACCGCGTCAGCCGCTCCGAGCCGCCAAGCGACGGAAGGGGCGACTTCGTCGAGCTGCGCCTGACCGTAGACCGCGAGCTGGTCGAACCCGTCGCGGAGCTGTTTGCGCGCCAGGGCCGGGCGCGGGTAGCGATTCTCGAGGCTGGGTACGCTACGGAATGGTCGGACGAAGTCCCACGAGCCGGAGCAGCTACGGTCAGCGCCTATCTCCCCGCCACGCCCTCGGGCATGCGCCGAGTGGCGCGGGTCGAGAGCGGGCTTGCCGTACTGAGGCTGATCGCAGCGTTGCCTCCCCTCGAGACTCGCGCGGTAAAGCGTGAGACATGGGAGTCGGCACTGCACGGGGACTTCACCACCCGAAGAATCGGGCGGAGCGTTGTGATCAGGCCGTCCTGGGAATCCGGGCGCGCGATGGAGGGCGACGCGGTTGTCATTCTCGAGCCAGGGGTCGCTTTCGGGACAGGCCATCACCCGACGACCCGCCTGTGTATCGAAGCTCTTGAAAGCGCACTGCCGCCCGGGGTGAGCGTCCTGGATATTGGAACGGGATCGGGAATCCTGGCCATCACCGCAGCCGTCCTCGGGGCCTCCAGGGTGCTCGGCACCGATACAGACCTCCAAGCGGTCCGCTCGGCGCGGCAAAACGTCCGGCTCAACCGCCTCCAGAGGCGCGTCACCGTCCGGAAGGGTACGCTGTACTCCGGTGGGGAACGCTACGGCATCATCGTTGGCAACCTGACCGCGAGAATCCTCCAACAGTTGCTGCCCGAGGCCTCCGGGCTACTCGCTCCAGGAGGTACCTTGATTGCTTCAGGGTTTCTCAAGGACCAGGCAAAGGAGCTGCGAGAGGCGGCGGAGGCAAGCGGCCTCGAGGTCTCGCGCGCCCGCTCCGACGAGGACTGGCACTGCTGGGATCTTCGGAGAGTCTCGCGGTCATCCCCGCACGGTCCAAGCGCCTAGGCGTAGACGATTGGGTCGTGAGTATGGAGCGATAGTCATCAGATTCCTATGACCTGAAGGGGTCGCTATCTTCACATCACCGGTCGCGGTTCACCTGCTTCTCGTAAAGGATGGAAGAATCCTGTTGCTCAGGCGTTACAACACGGGGTACGAGGACGGCAACTACAGCGTGGTCGCGGGTCACGTCGACGGTGGAGAGCAACTCAAGACCGCGATGGTCCGTGAGGCGAGAGAGGAAGTCGGCATCGAGATATCGACTTCGAGTTTGAAAGTCGTGGGCGTGATGCACTCACTCACCGACAAAGAGTACGTCCACTTCTTCCTACAAACTTCGGAGTGGTCCGGCGAGGTCGTTAATGTTGAACCGCACAAATGCGACGATCTGTGTTGGTCCGATATCGACGCGCTACCGAACAACACGATCCCGTACATCCGGCGTGCGGTAGAAAACTATCGCACTGGTGTGTGGTTTGACAGCTTCGGCTGGACGTAACGCTCATCGGAAGATGGTACTGCGCGCAGTAAAGTTAGGCCCACCAACTTGAAACCTCACCGCAACTTCGAGAAGAGCACATACATAATGGCCCCCCGATCCCCATCGAAAAGCAGGAATGTTGTCTCCCACCCATGCGGGACTCCAGCTCCCGATCTCATGCTATGATTCGAATGCAATATTGAGACATGAATCATTTCGCCATCTGCGACGCCGAGGGGCCCATCGGTGGCATGGGCCTCACGACACGGGAGGGGGACTTATGGCACTCCACCGAGATCGGCTACTGGCTGGGCAAGCCGTTCTGGGGACGCGATATCGCGACCGCCGTTGTGAAAGTATTGACGGCGCGGATTCAGGAAGCGTGGGGAAAGAGCTAGATTCCCTTTTTCAAGGACGCGTTTCAGACTTACCGTGGGTGTGAGACATGAAAGCGGAGACGATGGGGTGCGGACTCGTTGGGGTACTCAAGGTTTGGGGGACGAATAACGTCGCGACAAAGAAGCGATGGTCCGAAAGCTCAAGAATTCGCGGCTGTTTGTCTGAATCAACGCCGGACACTGTCATACCTGCAGTTTTGAGATCATCGAGATAGTCGAGGTTGAGACCAAAGTTGCAGTAGTATCTTTCTGAGGCCGTAGTCTTATTGTAGGCGCGATGGGCAGCGGTCTCGGGGCAGACGTCGACCAGCATGGTCTGGCCTGCTAAAGAGCACGTGAGTTCGCTGATGAATAGAGTGGGTGCTTCGGGGTCGTATTCAGCATGCTGAGCGTCGCTGAATCCCATCACATTACGAGCATACTCCAACACGACATGTTGGAACCCACCACATGTCCCAAGAAGGGGTATATCCTTCGATCGTGCATACTCGATAACACGCAAAGCACCCGTCATGCTACTGTACGGACTTCCCGGAGCAATCCAAAAGCCGTCATATGCAGAAAGGTCAGATTCCCTAAGGTCTTCGCAGGAGACTGTGTCAATCCAATTCTCTCGGTACGAATTCAGACCTAGCATGGTGTTGGAGTGACTTAGCGCAGCGTCGATCGCGGTATGCGGCTTGAACCCTGAATCGAAGTCACCAATGACAGCAATTTTCCTCATGGATTTCACCTATCGTCCTTCAAGGCGAATCCCCCCGCACACCACCGTCGTATCATTATCATTATCGTCATGTCAGTTCCAACCTACCACGGATATCTTCGAATGTCGATGAGCTATGGCTATAGGCGAGCCGGAAGCTGAATTATGAAGTGCTGGGATGGTCCATACCGGCCTCGGTACTGAGTCCCTGGGAGAGCTCGGTTTGCAAAGATTGGTCCTTTTCGACATCGACCAAACCCTGGTCATCACCACAGGCGGCAACCGGCAAGCCCTAAACACCGCCTTTGAACAGGTCCACGGCATCCCCCACGCCTTTCAAGATGTTACTTTTGGCGGGAGAATGGACCTGCCGCTGATGGTTGAGGTCTACCGGAAGTGGGGCTTAATCAAGGGCGGCCTAGAGGACCTGCCCGATCTATCCGATTTCAAAGCGGCCTATTTCGATCACCTCACTAGGATCCTGGAGACCTGGACAGAAGGGGTGATATGTCCGGGTGTGCCGGAGCTGCTCGAAGCTCTAACCTCAGACTCCAGGGCCCAGCTCGGGTTGGAGACCGGCAACTTCAGAGAGGCTGCATTTATTAAACTCCGTAGATACGGCTTGGAGCCCTTCTTCAAGGATGGTGGGTTCGGAGGAGACTACAATGAGAGAAGTAGGGTTGTGGCTAGTGCAATAGCCAGCTGCCAGGAGAGGTCCGGGCGGATATATAGTCCTGGAGAGGTCTTCCTCATCGGGGACTCGCCTTCGGATATCGAGGCCGGCAATGCCAACGGGGTCCTTACTCTGGCTGTCGGCACGGGCTTCCATTCGGCGGAAGAGCTGGCCAAGCTCAACCCCAGCTATGCTCTGCCGGACCTGTCGGATACTAATGGGGTCTTGGCCCTGCTGTTCGGGCCTTAGCGCTAACCCGCGGTCAGGGATGCCTGGGCCGGGCGATACCCAACGAACTTGGCCAAGGCCCATGCGGGACTCCGGAGCTCCCGATCTCATCCTCTGGCTCGAATGCATCATTGAGACATGAGGATTGAATTCGGCAACGGCTATACGCTGCAGGACTGGGGTACTGCGTGGGGCGACGGGGACCAGGACCGCTTGATCGCCCTCGCGGGCGACTACGACATCTGGGCAAACCTGGGTGACAACTTTCCCCACCCCTACACCCGAGCCGACGCCGAGGCCTGGGTAGCGCTCCAGTCCGGCCGGGACCCGGTGGAGCATTTCGCCATCTGCAACGCCGCGGGGCCCACTGGCGGCATGGGTCTCACCACGCGGGAGGGCGACTTGTTGATGACGCTTTCGTGGCTGCGGCCCTTATCGGCGAGAGTCGTCATACCAGAACTGCATCGCTCCTGTTTTTTTTGCTTGGACAGTTCACAGACACCCTCCCGCTCCCTGGTCATCCATCCGCCCAAGGGTTGATCACGTCTATCCCGCTCCCCTCGAAGTCGCCCATGTCCCTCGTCACAACTGACGCTCCTCGGCTGCGGGCTATCGCCGCTATCTGGCAGTCGGCATGGTTGATGGGACGCCCTGCGGCACGGCGGGCGGCGGCTATCACGGCGTAGGCTTGGGCTGCGGCGCTGTCGAAAGGAAGGACGCGCCCAGCAAAGTCCTCCCTGAGCATCCCCTCCACCTCGTCGAGCAATCTGTCTCGCCGTGCTCCTGTCGGCAGTATCTCGACGCCGTACCGCAGTTCGGCTTCGCTGACAGTGGAGAGGTACAAGTTGAGAGCCGCCTGCCCGGTAACCCAGTCCACAACGTTGGCGTCGGGACCGGGCCGCATCAGTTCCGAGACGACGTTGGTGTCAAGGATGATCATCGTGGTTTCCTCAGTCGAACCGGGGCGGTTTGCGCATGGGTGAACGGGGAGGGATGTCCAGTTCAACCCCGCCTAGGGGCGCGAATCTGGCGCAAATGGCGCTCGCCAGGTTCTGCTGTTCTGGTTGCTGGTGATAGAGCGCCGTTCTCAGGATGTCCCGGGCTTCCTCCTCCATGGAGCGGCCGTTCTCAGCTGCCCGGATTCGCAGCCGGTGTTTCAGCCCATCTTCGAGATTACGCACGGTGATGCTGGCCATGAAAGCGCCTCCATCTACGATGCCACATCATTATAATATGATTGCGTTGCTATCACTGGATGCGCATGGTAGCCGGGCCACCGTCCTGCGGTCTATGCCCAACCACTCTGGGCTGCATTGAGCAGACCCAGAACCCTCTCGCCCCTTCCACAGAATCGCCTCCAGCACAATGGCTGTTATGCCCCCCGATCCCCATCGAAAAGCCGGAATGTTGCCTCCTGCCTGTGCGGGACTCTGGCGCTCCCGATCTCATGCTCTGGCTCGAATGTATCATTGAGACATGAAGATTGAGTTCGGCAACGGCCATACGCTGCGGGACTGGGGTACTGCGTGGGGCGACGGGGACCAGGACCGCATGATCACCCTCGCGGACGACTACGACATCTGGGCGAACCCGGGTGACATCTTTCCTCACCCATATACCCGGGCCGACGCCGAGGCCTGGGTGGCGCTCCAGTCCGGCCGGGACCCGGTGGAGCATTTCGCCGTCTGCGACGCCGCGGGGCCCATCGGCGGCATGGGCCTCACGACACGGCAGGGCGACCTACGGCACTCCGCCGAGATCGGCTACTGGCTGGGCAGGCCGTTCTGGGGACGCGGCATCGCGACCGCCGCTGTGAAGGTGTTGACGGCCTACGGCTTCGAGACGCTCGGCCTCATCCGCATCGACGCGCGGGTCAGGACGGGCAACGTCGCCTCCTTGCGGGTGTTGGAGAAGGTGGGCTACCAACGCGAGGGGCTGCTCCGTCGGGCCGCGCTGAAGGACGGAGTGCCCGTGGACAGTCTGTTGTACGCCATCGTGCGCGAGGACTGACTTGGACATTCATCCGAGGCCCTACACAACGTCACGGCAAGCTGGAAAGTTCGTAGTAGTTTGGTTCCAGGCGACTTCAGCTTTCTGAGACACGCTCACTACAGTCCCCGTAGGCCCAACAAGCTGACACAATCAAGACCTTCACCTTGAGGTTCGTTCTCGGCCTGTAGTTAGACCCCGCCCTCACCACATCGGGTATTGGCCCGCCGCGAGCGGCGGAACCGATATTGACGTCAGACATTCCTATACCTACAATTACGTAGTATTATGAAGGGCGACCGCACTTACGTTGGACTTGGGACCAGGCCAAGAATGAGGCGAACCTTCGAGCGCACCGCCTCAGCTTCGAGGCTGCGGTCTTCGTGTTCGACGATCCTATGTCTGCGACGCGGGAAGACCCATATCCATATGAGAAACGGTGGCGAACCATCCACATGGTGGGCACTCAAGTCGTGATGGTAGTCCACACTTGGCCCGACATCTAACGGAGACCGGCGAAGAGATCGGGCGCATCATCTCCGCACGTAAGGCGACGAGACGCGAGTGGGAGGCTTATGAAGAAGGACATTACTGAGCTGCCGTCAGAGGTCCAGGCGCAGGTACGGGCGTTGGAGGCTCTGCCCGACGACCAGATTGACACGACCGACGCCCCGGAGATTCTCGACTGGTCCGACGCCAGGCGCGGGGTCTTCTACCGGCCTGTGAAGCAGCAGATCACGCTGAGGCTCGACGCGGACATCATAGCCTGGTTCAAGGCCCGTGCTCGTGACGGTCGGGGATACCAGACGGACATCAACGGGGCGCTCCGCGAGCACGTCCGCAGGACGGCCGGTCCGACAAAATAGCCTCATCGGCGAGGCCGGTGACGGGGTGACAAGGAACTCGAAGGAGATGACTGCCCTGGCGGGATTGAGGTACGGCAGCAAAGGTGACAAATGAACCCGCTTGATAAGTCCCAAAGAGAGTTTTGCCAGGCTCCGGTGGAAACATTAGATTACTGGCTCCAGCGAAAAGACCCTATGCCTGCTTTACAGATGCAAACACCTCACAGAGCAATCGCTCATGCAACCCGGTCTAAAACCCGTCATTCCTGCGAAAGCAGGAATCCAGGAGTCCGGTTCCAGGCGACGTCCGCTCTATACCCTATCCTCGATAATCACGAAGGCCTTCAAACAACGCCGATGGAAGTCGCATAGCCACTTGGCCGGATACGCGTTCAGAGATAGCGATCTGGCGGCGCGGAGGCTCGCACTGCTCGCCGAGACCTTCGCGGCGTCGTCCGCCACGTTCATGCGGGAGTCCGCTCAGTCAGGACTCCGGTTGGCGGCAGACCTCGGCTGCGGACCCGGCCACTCAACTCGCCTGCTGGCTGACACGTTGACGCCGGAGCATGTCGTCGGCCTTGACAACTCGGAGCGCTTCCTAGCCTACGCCCGGACGACGGCCTCCGAAAGGATCTCCTTTCGCCTACACGACATTACGACCGGGCCGTTCCCGGCGGGTCCCTATGATCTCATCTTCAGTCGCTTGGAGCTGACCCACCTCCGAGACCCCGAAGCGGTGGTGGAGCTGTGGTGTACCCAACTCCGTCCCCATGGCCTGCTCCTGATCGAAGAGGTCGAGTGCATCGAGACAGCCAATGAAGTGCTCTCCACCTACCTGGAAATGCAGCAGGCCATGCTTCTGAAGCAGAGTAATGCTCTCTACATCGGGCACAGGCTCGACGCCATCGGGGATTCGTCCACGCTGAAGCGTCGGGACAGCAAGGTGAGAAGGCTCCAAGTGTCTGGTCGTCGGGCCGCCACGATGTTTCACATGAACTTCGGCGTTTGGAGGCACAGCGACTTCATACAGCGGACCTACGAGCCGGCGGACCTGGACGAACTGGAAGAAGACCTCGCTGCTGCTGCCCAGGGCCGCACCGATACCGCTCCGGCGGAGTGGGGCCTGCGCCAGATGGTCATGGAACGGGCAAGCCCTGGGACCTGAGCCGCCACTCTCGATGCTGTCGTTGAGGCGTTTGATCCTCTCGGCGAAGACCTCGCCAGAGACCCTTCCCTGCGCGCGCGAGGGCTTCCACGACGAGTTCAGGGCCGCCGTGAAGCCTGATATCGAACAAGTACGGAGCGGGGCACGGGCGCGTCGCGAGTGACTGGGGGCCGGTCGCTCTTATAATGTGGGTGCTATGCACGTCGGCACCGCCAAGGTGAGCCTGCGCCTCCCCGAGAACGACAACCTCAAGGGCAAACGCCGGGTGAGGTCTTCTATCACCACCCGAATACGCGACAAGTTCAACGTTGCCATCGCCGAGGTGGATACCCTCGACCAATGGCAGATGCTCACATTGGGGATTACCTGCGTCAGCAATGACAGGCGTCACGCCAACTCGATGATCTCCAATGTGATGTCCTACCTGGAGCGGATCGCGGGAGACCTGGAGCTGCTGGACTACGAGATGGAGATCCTCGACGGGTTCTAGTGTCCTGAATCGGGAGTTCCTTGTACTATTCAGCCTGGCATATGAACGGACGAGAAATGGATTACCGCTTTCGCGGTAATGACGAATGAAGTGTCGACGCCCCCTGTTTTATGCAGCTAACGTATAACTCAGGACACTAGGGCAAGATGGACACTGAGGCGTTTTTGGGACACATCCAGGGTCAGGCCTGGTATCGGGACCAGATCGCCCACATCGAAGAGCTCCCAGCTCGAGAGGCCCACTACGCCAACCCCGAGGCCGTTCTGCCCGCGGCTCTCTCGGAGCGCCTCCGCTCCCTCGGACTCCTTCCCCTGTACGATCACCAGGCCAGGGCTATCGATTCCCTGGCCCGGGGCGCGAACGTTATCGTGGCCACGCCGGCGGCCAGCGGAAAAAGTATGTGCTATCACGTCCCCGCCTTGGCCGCCGTGCTTGCGTCGAGGCAGTCCAGGGCCCTGTACGTCTACCCGACAAAGGCCCTGGCCCAGGACCAGCTCCGCAAGCTAGCCGAGCTGGCGGACGGCCTGCCGGAAGAGGTCCATTACGCCGTCTACGACGGCGATACCCCGGGCGGGGAACGGGCCGGGGTCCGCCGCAACGCTCATGTAGTGCTGACCAACCCCGACATGCTCCACCTCGGGATCCTGCCGAACCGCCAGGTCTGGAAGCAGTTCTTCAGCCGACTCCGGTACGTCGTGTTCGACGAGGCCCACGCATACCGCGGCGTCTTCGGCTCGCATGTCGCCAACGTCATTCGCCGGCTGAGGCGGGTCTGCGGAATGTATGGGAACAGCCCTCAATTCGTCCTTTGCTCGGCCACCATCGCCAACCCGGGGGAGCACGCGGAGGCTCTGACGGGCCTGCCTTTCGAGGTGATAGACGCCGATGGATCGCCATTCAGCGGCAAGTCCTTCGTGTTCTGGAACCCGCCGCTGGTAGGCGAAGGGAAGACGGCGCGGGGTAGTCCCAACACCGAGGCGACCCTTGCCTTCTCCGAGCTGCTGAAGCGCGAGGTCCGGACCATCGCGTTCTGCCGAAGCCGCAAAGTGACCGAGCTCGTGTACATGTATGTGAGGGACCGCCTCCGGGAAGAGGGCCCCGGGCTCGCCGAGCGCCTCATGCCGTACAGGGCAGGCTATCTTCCGGAGGACCGCAGGCGGATCGAACGGGGGCTCTTCAACGGCGATCTGTTGGGAGTCTCCGCTACCACCGCCCTCGAGCTCGGCATCGATGTAGGAGACATCGATGCAACTCTCCTCACCGGCTACCCGGGCACCATTGCCAGCGCATGGCAGCAGGCGGGCCGCAGCGGCCGCCGCTCGGAGCGCTCCCTCAGCATCATGATCGGTACCGACAACCCGTTGGACCAATACCTGATGCGGCATCCTGAAGCCTTCTTCGGGAGGTCGCAGGAACATGCCCGCATCTCTCCGTCCAATCCATACATTCTCAAACCCCACCTGCTCTGCGCCGCCTTCGAGGGCCCCCTCACGCACGAGGACGAGGCCCTGTTTGGGAAAGCCACATGGCCGCTGGCGCTCGAGATGGAGCACGAGGGGGACCTGCATGAGAGGAGAGGCCGATGGTTCCCCGCAGCGCACCTGCGGTACCCAGCCGAAGCCGTCAACATTCGCTCGACCACCGCCTCGAGTGTCGAGGTGGTCGAGGAGCATAGCGGGCGGCTACTCGAAACCGTCGACTCGGCGATGGTGTTTTCCCAGCTTCACCCGGGCGCCGTGTACCTGCACCAGGGGGAGTCGTTCCTCGTCACCCGGCTGGAGCTCGGCACCCGGACCGCCTGGGTGGTCCCGCACGGGGAGCCCTACTACACCGTCCCGCGGGACAGCACCAACATCGCGGTCCTGAACCTCGCGTCGCGCAAGGAGGTCCATGGGACGGGCGTCTACCTTGGGGAGGTGGACGTATCCAACACCGTCGTTGGATTCAAGCGCAAGCGTCAGTTTACCGAGCAGGTCCTGGACGACGAGAGTTTGGACTTGCCCACCCGGTCGTTCGTCACGGTCGCACTTTGGTTCGACATTCCCGAAGCGGCCATGAGCGACATCGACAGCCTCGATCTCGACCTGGCAGGCGCCCTCCACGCAGCGGAGCACGCCGCCATCGGGATGCTCCCTCTATTCGCCATGTGCGATCGGGCCGACATCGGCGGCGTCTCTACGGCCCGTCACCAGGACACCGGTAAGCCCCAGGTGTTCATATACGACGGCCATCCAGGTGGCATCGGAATAGCCGAACACGGGTACGAGGCCATCTCCGACCTCTGGGAGGCGACGCTCAAGACGATTCGAGAGTGCGGGTGTTCGGAGGGCTGCCCTTCCTGCATCCAGTCTCCCAAGTGCGGCAACAACAACGACCCGCTGGACAAGAAGGCGGCGGCCCTGCTGCTCCAGAGGTTGCTGGCAGAGTGACCCTCGAGGCCCCTTCGAAGAAACCGCGTGCGCAAGCCCACCGTTACCGGTACAGGGAACTTCTTCGCGAGGTTAGTTAGGTCCGGGTTAGTTAGGGTCCAGGGACCGGTCATCGCTGGTACGATTGGAGAATGTTTCACCGCATCGCCCGCAGCTGGGCGTTCCGAGTACATCGACTCACAGAGGAGACGGCCATCATATCGGTGTCGGACGGAGGAATCGGGACCTCCACACAAGATGGGGCGGACCTGTTTGCGGCGTTTCATCGGGTCCTCCGCCCCGCGACCCAAGGGGTCGTGGGAGCAGGGGCTCGGCCTCTACGCGGTGAGGCAGACCACGACCATCATGGGAGGCGATGTCCGGGCGGAGAGAGGTCGGGAAGGGCGCGGCGCTCTTTCAAGCCTTCCCGTTGGTGGCGGCGCGGAGCCCGGCTGTTCGAAAGTGCGAACGGGCTGAACTGACCAGCATGCGGCTTCGCGTTCTTGGCGCCCACAACTTTCAGTCCAGGGACACCCGGACGGTCTCCCTCCTCATCGACGACCGTATCTGCATCGACGCGGGGAGCATAAGCTCGGCGCTGACGTTCGACGAGCAGGCCAGGGTGCGGGCGATCCTGTTGACCCACCGTCATTTCGACCACATCCAGGGCGTCCCCACTTTCGCAATCAACACCGCGGCCGCGGGGACTACCGGCGTGTATTCGATCCTACCCGTGCTGGACGACGTTACGGCTCACCTGGTCAACGGCCGCATCTATCCCACCTTCACAGAGGAAGGCTCCTTCGGAGGACCTTCCCTCGAATTCGTGCCCATCGAGCCCTACGAAGACGTCGAGATCGAAGGATATTCAGTCAAAGCGGTCCCCGTGGAGCATGGGGTCCCGGCGGTCGGCTACCTCGTGACGTCCCCGGACGGCAGACGCTTGTTCTACACAGGCGACACCCTGGGCTCGCTGAAGGAGGTCTGGGAACACGTCTCGCCAGACCTCCTCGTCACGGAGGTGACCTTCCCGAACTCTGAGCGAGGCAGGAGAAAGCACATGGCCCCCGCCGACCTCGAGGCGGAGCTGATCAGCTACCATGCGGTCAGGGGCTCGTTGCCCCGAGTCCTCCTGGTCCACATGACTCCATGGCAGGAGGAGGAAATCAGGGTGGAGATTGCGGAGGCCGCGCACCGCCTGGGAGCCGATATTTCTCTCGCTCGCGAGGAGATGGTGCTGGAAGTGTAGTGGGCGAGACACCCCGAGGGCGCCGCGGCCGCCCGACCCGGCCTCGACGATGATGCCGGACACAGCCCGGGGCTCCATGCCACTCGCGACCCCCGATCGACCGGGGCCGCCCGCCCAGGACCCTAGCGAAACGGCTGGTCCCGCCATTCCAGGGCCGCTCTCAGGCCCTGTTCCCTGGCGATCCGAGCGAATTCCTCGTAGCCCGGCATGGCGTGATAGATGGCATCGAGCTCGGCACCCTGCTCCACGGCGGCCTTGACGTTCATGAGCTCGTAGTAACGATTGGCCGCGCCCTTGATGATCCCAAGGTACTCCACGGGCGTCTGGGCGATGCGCTCGGCGAGCCGCCGGACCTCCGCATCGAGGCGGTCCGCCGGCAAAGCCCGAGCAGCCAGTCCAAGCTCAACGGCCTCTTTTCCGGATATTGGGTCCCCCGTGTAGAGCAGCTCCTTTGCTTTCCCGAGGGGCATCATGATCGGCCATAGGCCCATGGTGATGGCGATCCCGAGAGCGCGCCCCTGTGGCTGCCCAAACACCGCGTCCTCCGCCGCGTAGACGATGTCGCACATGCCAGCAATTTCATTGCCCCCAGCCAAGCAGTAGCCATGGACCTGGGCAATGATGGGCTTGGGTAGGCTCCACATCCACATCCAGCGCTGGGCGCTGCGGACAAGGTCCGCGCGGTCCGTCGATAGAGTCCGGCTGCCACGTCGGGAGTCCTCCGGGCCACCGGGGGTAAGGTCATAACCGGAGCAGAAGGCGCGCCCTGCCCCTTTGATGACGATCACCCGCACGTCCCGGTCGGACTCGGCCTCTCGAAGGGCAGCCTCCAGGTCTGCCCGAAGGCCGTCGCTGATCGCGTTGAGCTTTTCCGGCCGGTTGAGGGTTATGGCCGCGACATGGCCGGCGGCCTGGTACAACACGTACTCGTAGTCCATATCTCCTCCTGGCTCAATCGGGATGGCGGCTGGGCCCTTTCGGATCAGACGCGTCCCAACAATCCGCGAAGCAGGGTCCTGGTGCGCGGCACGGACACGGCGTCTTCCCGTGAAAGGGCAAACGGGGCCGCCAGGAAGTCCGTGGCCCCGGCTGCGGCGAGCCCTCGGAGCTGCTCTTCGACACCCGACTCGTTGCCAACGATGGCGACTCCCTGCGGGCCCGATACGCCTTCGATATCCAGAATGCGCCGGTAGTTCACCAACCGGCCATAGCGGGCAAACATGCGGGCGGCGACGTCGCGCGCGTGGGCCGCGTCGTCGGTTACACAGACCGGCAACGCCACGACGATCCGCCGCGGCGGCAGGCCCGCCTCGGCCGCGGCCGAGTTGATGCGGGGGACCACGTGGGTTTCCACGGCCCGGGGCCCCGCCATCCAGAGGACTGTCCCTTCCGACATCCGTCCCGCCAGCCGCAGCATCCGCGGCCCCAGCGCAGCCAGCAGCACAGGGGGAGGAGACATGGGCTCGAGGTCCAGTGAGGCCTCGGTCCTGACCAGGTCCCCTCTGTATTTCACCTCGTGATCGCTCAGCAGGGGCAGCAATGCCTGGAGGTACTCCTCGAGGTAGGCGACGGGCCGGCTGAACTCCTGGCCCCACGTCGCGGGCACTGACTCAGGGTGCGCCACCCCGAGCCCCAGCGACAGCCGCCCATCGGCCGCCTGTTGGGCGCTCAGTGCTTGCTGGGCCATCAGAAAGGGTTGCCTCGAGTACACGGGAATAACCCCGGTCAGGAACTCAATCCTGCTGGTGCTCTGGCCGGCTAACGCGATCGCTATCAGCGAGTCCACGTGGCGCACGTGCGGGACCCAGGCGACATCGAGACCTTCCTCCTCGGCCTGGACGGCCGCCCGTACCAGGACCCGGACGTTCGCGGCCCCCAGCCCAAGGTTTCTGGTGTCGCCTATTCCAATGCCCAATCTCATGTTGCGGCCCTCGCATCGAATCCCAATCTTGCGGTGAAGTTTGGCCGGAAGCGCTGTCCCGCACAACAGGACGCCGGGCCTCAGATGGCGTCGCGGCGTGGGGCCATCATCATCCAGGACTGCATTCTAGTGCCAGACCACCAGGGCGTGTTCACACTAGCTGTGAGACAAGGGCTTGCCAAAGGCGGGGCGGGGCGAAGGTGCCTGACGGGCGGCGCCTTAGATTCCTCGGCTGCGCATCGGAATCACTATGGCCTTGTGAAGGCCACGTAAGGGGATGAAAATCGGCGGCGGTCCAGGACAAGGCCGGAGGCGGGGAACGACGGGCCGGGAGGCGGGTTTGAAACCCGCCCCTACGAAACAGCGGCGCGGCGGTGCCCATTTTCATAGCAATGACTATGGCCTCTAGGAGGCCACATAAGAGGATGGAAACAGGGCGGCGGTCCCATCGTCATTCCGGCCTTGAGCCGGAATCCAGGGGAGCGGGGACGTGGATTCCCGCGTGCGCGGGAAAGACGGAAGAGGGGGCGCTGCAAGCCATTTTCATAGCAATGACTATGGCCTTGTGAAGGCCACGTAAGGGGATGAAAACAGGGCGGCGTCCCAGGACAGGGCCGGAGGCGGGGAACGACGGGCCGGGAGGCGGGTTTGAAACCCGCCCCTACGAAACAGCGGCGCGGCGGTGCCCATTTTCATAGCAATGACACGGGGGAGCGCTTTCCGTGTAGCGCGAGCATAGTGTAAACAGGCCCCAGTCCAGAAGAGCGCCGCGAGGACTACTTCGACGAGGAATACTGCTCTCCGCAGAGCGTCGACGCCGACGCGTTCCGGAGCCCACATCCGCCAAACCGCGGAAGACTCTGCAGAGAGGGGAAAGGCCTGTACGGACCCGAGGTCGGATGACAGGCGGGCCGCCCCATTCACCAACCTGATAAAATCGACATTCCCCGGGCGTCGCCTGGACTGGAGACTCCCTAACTCTGACCAACGGAGGTTGGCCTTTGGAATTGAACGGAATGCTAAAGACGAAGTTCACCGAGACCTTCGGTGTGAAATACCCCATTGTCCAGGGAGGGATGCAATGGGTTGGGCGCGCCCATCTGGTCGCAGCCGTCGCCAACGCGGGCGGCCTTGGGTTCATCACGGCGCTGACCCAGCCAACCCCCGAAGACTTGAGGAAAGAGATTGCCCGGTGCCGGGAGCTGACGGACCAGACCTTTGGGGTGAACCTCACTATCCTCCCCAGCCTCAATCCCCCGCCATACGACGAATACAGGGACGTGATCGTCGAATCTGGCATCAAGATCGTGGAGACCGCCGGCTACAACCCCGCCGAGCACCTGCCCCAATTCAAGGAGGCCGGCATCAAGGTGCTGCACAAGTGCGTGGCTGTCCGCCATGCTCAGAAAGCGGAGTCCATCGGTGTCGACGGCATCTCCATCGATGGCTTCGAGTGCGCCGGGCACCCCGGGGAGGACGACGTACCCGGCCTGATCCTGATACCGGCGGCGGCCGATAAGGTTTCCATCCCCATGATCGCTTCCGGTGGGTTCGGAGATGGGCGAGGCCTTGTCGCGGCATTGGCGCTCGGCGCCGACGGCATGAACATGGGGACCCGCTTCATGGCCACCAAAGAGAGCCCGATTCATGACAACATCAAGCGGAAGATCGTGGAGCAGAGCGAGCTGCAGACCAACCTGGTCACCCGCACCCTGAGAAACACTCATCGTGTCGTGAAAAACTCGGTGAGCGACGAAGTGATCGCCATCGAGAAAAAGGGCGGGGCGACCATTGGGGACCTGGCGCACCTGGTAACCGGACAGCGCGGCAAGCTCGTGTATGAGACTGGCGACCCGGAGTACGGCATGTGGACGGCGGGCATGGTCCAGGGCATCATCCACGACGTTCCCACTGTGAAAGAGCTCATCGACCGGATCGTCGCCGAGGCGGAGGAGATCATATCGAGGCTTGGAGGGGTCTTCTCGGCTTTGCCGGCCGCCAGCCGCTAACGAGTCCTTCCCTCACCCGCCATACGCGGGCGTGACTCGACCCGGGCGCGGGAAGAGATGTTCCGGGACATCGCGGCAGAGGAGCTCCGGAAGATCCTCGCGGACAACTCGTTGCGGTCCTTCGGCCTGGACGTGGACAGATCGGGCCTGGATGAGGAATGACCAAGAACGGCCTGCCTGACTTGCCGCGGCGCGCCGTAAGACCACGATCAGTTGAGGCCTCTAACCGGCATATCCCGAGGCGGGAGAAGCGATGGTGCCGAAGGAGGGATTCGAACCCACACGCCCGTACGGACACTGCGCCCTGAACGCAGCGCGTCTACCATTCCGCCACTTCGGCACGAAGGGGGCCCGGTCATTGTAGCCAAAACGCCGCGCGGCAGGCAATTGGAGGAGCAAGGACCCTAATCCACCACCTCATTGGCGATACGGTTGTGTAGGGGGCAGGTTTGAAACCTGCCCCCTACTCCGCCCCGTGGCGGCGCAGGGCATCCGGCCTAGCGAACCGCCCCTACCCAGATCGTCGGCTCGGTTCAGGTGGTGGATTTGGGAAGGAGCAACGCCGATGAGGCCCCTGGCTACAAGCCGTTGCGCTCAAAGAAGCCCAGGACACCTTCGTTGAAGGCCGTAGGGTCGTCCAGGTTCGCCCCGTGGCCCGCTCCCGGGATGATGACCTTCTCCGAACCGGGAATGCGGCTCTCCATGTAATCGGTAGCGGCGCGGAACGGCGTGTCGTTTTCTCCGCAGATGATCAGCGTCGGCACCTTGATCTCTTCAAGCGGTGGCATCACGGGGCCGATCATGACTCCCAGGGCGACGTTGGCAAGGCCGTGGGGCCTATGCCGGTCCATCACTTCCGGCGTGCTGTAGTAGTTCGAGGCGGCATAGGCGCTCTGCCTGTAGCCTGCCATCCCCTCCTTGAACAAGACCTCGGCAGCCTCGACGCGAGTACGGTTCCACTGTTCCATGCCGCCCTTGGGGTTGCGGTACCCAGGCCCCGTGTCGGCTAGGACCATCGCCTTCACCATCTCCGGATGCCGGAAATAGAAGCCGATGCTCACGTAGCCGCCCAGGGACAGCCCGCCGATAATCGCCCGATCGACACCCAGGCGGTCGAGCAACTGCCTCTGGTCTTCGACGACGATGTCCAGTGAATAGTCCCTTACCGAGTCGGGCGCACTGGACTGCCCATGACCGCGCATGTCATAGGTGATGAACCTTCGGCCCTGGGAGAAGGGCGTGACCTGTGGACGCCACATGTCCGTCGTGCCGGCAAACCCATGCAGCAGGAGAAAGGGCTCGCCGGAACCGTGGTCTTCGTGGTAAAGGTCGATTCCGTTCACAGGTGTCGTTGGCATGGCTCTCCCTCCTGTTGGGTCCCTAACGGTCAGGCCGGGCCGCCTCGATCAGCCGCTCGGCAAGGTGTGACAATCGCTCTTCCAGGTCAGCGCCGCAGTGGGGACACTCGTAATCGCCGTAGCGGAGCCGTGTTCCGTCTTCGGCGCAGACCACAGTCTCGCCCAGGATATTGAGGACCCGAAACAGCTGTTCGCCGGTAGCTATCAGTCTTCCTTCCCAGGTCCCCGCATCTTCAGGCGTGGGCAAGACGCTGCAGTCGCCACTGGCTTCCCCGGCACCCGTGCCATCATAGTGGGCGGCCTCGAACAAAGTCCATGCGGGCCCTGCTCGGGTCCCCTGGCATGTGGAGTCGCAGCCTCACCCCGTCCTGAAGCCCGCGTCTCGCGCAGCCTGTATTTCAGCCCAATACGGCCTGCGAATGGCGATGATCCAGAAGCCGCCAGTAGCCATCACCAAGGCATAAATAATGAAGATGAGCTGGAAGGAGCCGGTCCGGTCGAACATGATCCCGGCTACCACCGGGGAAAGCGCCCCCAGTGGCACCCCGATGCTGCTCATGAGCCCGCGGATGGTCCCATAGCGGTAGGTGCCAAAGTAGTCGCCCGCGATTGCCTGGCCGAGCACGACCCAGGTGGCCATGCCACTTCCCCACAAGATGTAATACAGGGGTAGCAGCCAGGCCCGCTCAGCATCCATCGTTGCGAAGATGTAGAGCCCGATGGCCAGAAAGAAGAAGCTGATGATGTAGAGCCGTCGGCGGCCAAACATATCCCCCAGCCACCCCGAGGAGGTCCTGAGGATTAGCTGGACCCCTCCATAGATGGCGACGATGACAGCCGCCGTCCCGACCGAGAACCCGACGTTCTGGAGATGCGGGATCTGTTGGGTCGTCCAGGCCTGAACGCCGGCGATCGTCGAGGCCTGGGCCATAATCAGGAACCAGAAAGCAGGCGTGTGCAGGGCTTCAGCGACGCTCAGGCCAGTGCCGGGCGGAGGGGGGGGAGGGGCGCTGCCCCGAGACCGCCGCCCGCCGACAGATTGGGCTTCTGGAGCCCTGTCCTCTTCCCCATCCGGCACGAGGCCCATGTCCTCAGGCCGGGTGCGCAGGACCAGCGACATCGGCACCCCAACGACCAGAATAATGGCCGCCAGCAGCATGACGGCGGTCCTCCAGTCCATGACGGTCATCAGTCCACTGATGACGAGGACCCCCAGGTACCCGGAGCCGTTGCCCGAGTTGAGCAGCCCAATGGCCCGGCCCCGCTTCCGGTAGAACCAGCTAACGATCGCCGCCGCAAACGGACTCAATGCTCCGAAGGTCTGCCCCGTGGCGATCAGCACCGCTGAGGCATAGTAGAGCCAGAGGTCTCTGGCCTGGGACAGGGCGAGTAGGCCCAGCGCGGCGATCACCATGCCGAAGATGGACGTGGGCCTGGGGCCAAACCGGTCGATGACGTACCCCGCGATGGGCGACATGAACCCCAGCTCGAAGTTGCGTATGGCGAACCCAACCGAGATGGCGGCGATCGTCCATCCGGTCTCCTCGTGGATGGGGAGGATCAGGATGCCGAGACTGCTGCCCCCGAATCCTGAGGTGAGGAAGGAGTTGACAGCCCCGGCACCAACGATGTACCACCCATAAAACGCCTTGCGCGGGTCAGGAATGGAACGGTTGCCGGTAAGAAAGCGCATTCGGTGAATGGCGTGCAGGAACAGTCGAAGGAAGGACGCCCGGGCGGGAAGCTTACGGTGTTCGGGCTGGGGTTACAAGCGACGCGGGGAGTCTATGGCCGGCTCGGGCGACTCGCGGTCCGCTGCAGAAAACGGGAGGCTGACTGAGTATGAGCACCATCATGGACAGGGTCGCCAGGGCTGCCGCGGAGTACTCTGCCCAGGGCTGGCATCGGACCGGGACGGGCGTCGACGACAACTCGGCGCGAT
Organism: Dehalococcoidia bacterium; assembly: GCA_965220155.1. GTDB lineage: Bacteria > Chloroflexota > Dehalococcoidia > SHYB01 > SHYB01. Next base: position 456,286 of record OZ244810.1, read on the forward strand.
GGCTGATCGAGCAGCTCGCCAGCGTGGGCGTCGAAGGGGAGCTGGAGCCCGTCCCCATCCAGAGGCTGGACACGGAAGCTTGCCACGTCGAAGCCGATGGCATCCGGGTCCCCGGACTTCCGCTGTTCGATGGTGGGCTGACAAGCCCGGAGGGACTCACGGGCCGCCTTGGGTCCGTGGGTTCGGAGAGCGAGATAGGTATTGCTCCCGCGAGCCGGGATGGTGTCCGGCAGGTAGAGACGGCACGCCGAGAGGGCCATCACGCAGCGTTGGCTCTCGTGACCCCTCCATCGGCGCCAGGTCTCCAGGCAAGGAATGCCCCGGATTTCCAGTCTCCCTTCGGACCGCCCGTCCTCCAAATCGAGAGCCACGCCTGGGCCTGGCTGAACGGCCACGCTGACCGCGCCTCGGTGGGGCGCGCCGTGGTCACCGCCGCCAGGACCGACAAGGACGCGTTCAACGTTGTCGCCCACCTGGCGGGCTCAGACCCCAGCCTGGCTCCCGTGGTTGTCATGACGCCCCGCAGCGGCTGGTGGCGCTGCGCAGCGGAGAGAGGCGGAGGTATTGCTTGCTGGCTCGAGATCGCCCGGGCGGTCGCGGATGCAAACCCCCGAAGGAGCGTCACCTTTCTTGCCTCGACCGGGCACGAGCTGGGGTTCCTGGGACTAGCCGCGTTCATGGGGAGCCGGCCGAGGCTGGCCCAAGAGGCGCACCTGTGGGTGCACCTGGGGGCATCCATCGGCGCAGCGGTCGAGCCGCGAATGCGGCTGGCGGCCTCGGACCGCACATTGGCGACGAACGCCGCCGGCGTCATCGGGCGCGCGGGGGAACAGCTCCCAGACATCGTCCCCCCGGAGAGCGTGCCCATGGGAGAAGCCAGGGATGTCCACCTACAGGGTGGCCGCTATCTGTCGCTGGCGGGCTTCCATGGCCTCTTCCATACGGAGGCGGACCGATGGCCCGATGCGGTGGAGGCCGATTCCCTCGCGGGGCACGCCGAAGCTCTAGCGGAAATCGTCCTCACCCACAGCATTTAGAACGCCGCGCGGTCTTCGGGTTGGACGGCCAGCGGCGTTTCACCGTCTTTGGGGGTTCGTTGTCTTTCGGGGTTCGTTGTCTTTCGGGGTTCGTTGTCTTTCGGGGTTCGTTGTCTTTCGGGGCTGTCGCAGATCATGTCATCAGGGCCAGCCGGAGCCGCCGGTTGGCCCCTGGTCTGCTGGACCTATCCGATAGGCTCAGCCGAGGTGGTATAGCCCCGCGGCGTTGTCGCAGATGATCTTCCGGCGGTCCTCCTCAGGCAGGCCGCCGAACTGGAGATCGATGAACTTGCGCGACTCGGGCCAGGTGCTGTCCGAGTGAGGGTAGTCCGACGACCACATGATGTTCTCCACGCCGATGTGGTGACGATTCTCCACGCCAGGCTTGTCCTGTATAAACGTCGCGTAGACCTGGCGATGGAAATAGTCAGAGGGGACCATCGTGAGCTCTTGGCTTGTGCCGCGGTGGAACCGATGGCGCTGGAAATAGTGGTCCATGCGTGCCAAGAATGTAGGCATCCAGCCGATATCGGCTTCGACCGATATGAACTTGAGCTCGGGGAAGCGCTCCAACACGCCGGCACCAATGAGGGTGGCCAAGGCCTCTTGTATCTCCACCGGGGCCGTGACGTAGGAGGCCATGGGGTGTTTTGGCTGAGTCCTCTCGCCCACGTCATGCGTGAAAAGGTGCAAGCTGATGGGAGTCCGCGTGTCCTGCGCCTCCGCCCAGAACGGGTCGTAGACGGGGTCTCCGAATGGCCGCTCGTCCGGCGGCAACGAGTGAATGCCGACGCCCCTCAGACCCTTGCCGGCGACGCGGCGCAACTCCTGGACGGCGGCCTCTATATCATGGAGGTGGATCAGACCGATGCCGATGAGCCGGTCGGGATAGGCGGCGCACATATCGGCCAGCCAGTCGTTGTAGGCCCTGAGGCTCGCCGACTTGAGGTCCTTGTCCGGGATTCGGAACATCGGGAATAGACTGGGGTAGAGCACCTCGGCGTCGACGCCGTCCACGTCCATGTCCTCGACTCGGGCGTGAGGGTCCCAGCCGCCCCGGCGGCCCTCCTCATGGCGGATGTCATCCCTTATCTCCTCAGGCCGCATCCCAGCAGCCGTCACGAGGCCGACGTTGCGGAGGGGGACTCCCTCGAGCTGCCACTTGTCGACGTCGCCGTCCCTGATGATGCGCGGCGCTCGGCTCCGGTACTCAGGATCGATGTACTCGACGAACAGGTCCGCGGGCTCGTACACGTGGGAGTCGGCGGACACAATGGTTGGAGCAGCCATTCCTTCACCTCTATTCCTCATCGCTTGGGGCCTGAAAGACGGCCCTTGGGGCAAATGGAAACCGAGCATCCCCGAAGGTGTCAAGCCCGTTGGGCGAAGGGACTCTTGTCATCGCCCTGGAGGAGGCCTACTATGTTGCTCTCGAAGCGGTCCTCCTCTTCCATGCGGCGTATCCGCAGGCGAGGGACCACCTGCCGGGGAGCCCCAACGTGTTCGCCACCCACTCCCGCATGCGGGTCCACGCAGTCCGGCTTGATCCGTCGAAGGGCAGATGATCTCGCGACGAGGCCGACCTCGCCAGTCCCCGTTGCCTTGGCTGGGTAGGCCGGCCACGAGGTGACCCGTGCCCAAGCGATACTGGCTATTCAAGTCCGAGCCGAGCTCCTACTCCTATGACGACCTCGTAAGTGACGGGGTTGGGGAATGGGACGGTGTGCGGAACTTTCAGGCCAGGAACCTTCTTCGGGACGAAATCCAGGAGGGCGACGAGGTGCTCTTCTATCACAGCAGCGCAAAGCCCTTGGCGGTCATCGGGACCGCCGTCGTCGTCAGGGGCGGCTACCCCGACAGCACCGCCTGGGACCCCGCATCGGCCCACCCCGATCCCAAGAGCACGCCTGATAGTCCGATCTGGTACATGGTCGACATCAAGGCGAATGGCCGTTTAGGACATCCCGTGACCCTCGAGGAGATGCGAAGGGAGCCCAGGCTCAAGGACATGCTGCTGCTGAAGCGGGGCATGCGGCTTTCGGTGCAGCCTGTCACATCCCAGGAGTTCCAAGCCGTATGCGACATGGGGCGGGGGTCCGGCTGACGGCTGGGCGTCCCCCCTCGATGGGACTCCCGGACGCAGGAGGAGGAGCGGAAGCCGCACGGCTTCCGCAAGCGGCGAGTAGGACCACAGGGAGGCAACCATGCCAAAGGTAACTTCGTTGGGACATGTGGGACTCCATACGCGGGACCTGCCCCGAATGCGGGACTTCTACACACGCATCCTGGGCCTTCAGGTCACGGGCGAGGGTGAGGACCCGCACCTGGTGTTCCTCTCTTCCCGCCCCGACGCCGAGCACCATGAGCTCTTGCTCGCGGGCGGCCGCGAGGTGGACGAGGTCCGGCTGCTGCAGCAGCTCTCATTCCACGTCGGCAGCCTCGAGGAGCTGCGGCAGTTCCACCGTCAGCTCAAGGATGAAGGGGCGCGGATCACCCAGACCGTGACGCACGGCAACACCGCCAGCATCTATTTCCTGGACCCCGAAGGGAATCGGCTAGAGCTGTACTACAGCTTCCCATTCGACTGGCCGCAGCCCTTTTCGAAACACATCGACATCGAGCAGGACGACGAGGGCATCCTCCGGCAGGTCAAAAGGCTGACGACCGAGGCATCCTAGCGGGTACGCGCCGGAAACGGCGGGAGCTTGTCGGGCCCCAGAGCTTATGCAGGCTAGGGCGTGTTCACACTAGGATGTGAGGCAAACGCTTGCCAAAGGCGTGGCGGGGTTAAGGTGCCTGGCGGTGGGGACCGTTCGCGAACGGCCCCTCCTACGCCTCGGAATCACAATGGCCTTTAGGAGGCCACGTAAGAGGATGAAAACAGGGCGGCGTCCCAGGACAAGGCCGAAGGCGGGTTTGAAACCCGCCTCTACGAAACAACGGTGCGACAGTGCCCATTTTCATGGTAATGACACGGGAGAGCGCTTTTCGTGTAGCGCGAGCATAGTGTGAACAGGCCCTAGTCCTTCGCGAGGATACCAACCCCGCCGAAGGTCGATATGACGCCGGCCACGGCGCAGACGATGCCAAGCCGCGCGTCCTTGACCTGCCGGTCTCCGGCCTCTCCACGGAGCTGCCGCACGGCCTCGACCCAGTGCAAGTAGCCGGCCGGGCCAAAGCTGCACGAGAGCATGCCCCCGAAGGTGTTGAGGGGCAGCTCCCCACCCAGCTCGATGCGCCCCCCTTCGACAAACGGCCCACCCTCGCCTTTGGCGCAAAAGCCGAAGTCCTCGAACTGGTAAATGGGGTTGATGGTGAAGTTGTCATAGAGCTGGGCAAAGTCGATGTCGCTGCGCTCTACGCCCGCTTCGTTGAAGGCGTCCCGGGCGGCCATCCGGCCGACCGTCCGGGTCAGGCCCAGGGTCTTTTCCGGGATAGGGCGGGTCAGGTCTCCCATGAAATACGCGGACCGGTTATGGCCCAGGCCCAGGACCCATACGGGCGGCTTCGGGCAGTTACGGGCATTTTCGGCCGAGGTGACCACGAAGGCCGCCGCTCCGTCGGAGTTCAGGCAACAGTCCAGGAGGTGGAAGGGAGTGCTGATCCACCGTGAATTGATCACGTCATCAATCGTGATGGGGTTCCGCATGATCGCTTCGGGATTGAGCACGGCATGTTTCCTACAGGCCACGGCAACGGCGGCTAGCTGCTCCGGCGTCGTACCGAACTCGTACATGTGGCGCATGGCCATAACCGAGTAGTACGTGAGGATCAGCGGCCCGAAGGGCTGCTCGTAGGTTACCGAGTGGCCGGGAAAGGTGGCGTACCAATCGGTCGTCGCCGAGCCAACTGCCGAGCGTCCACGCTCCGTTATGGCATTCGACCCGGAGACGATCAAGACGTTCTTGCAAGCCCCCGAAAGGACTGCCCAGCGGGCGATCGCCAGCGACAGGCCCGACGTCCCACCCCCCACGGGCAGCGACATGCACAGGGGCTTGTTCATGATTCCCATGTGCTCCGCAAACTCCATGTGGGTCCGGGGGTTGCCCCCAGCGGACCCTCCACCTTCACTGGTGATGAAGCCGTCGATATCTTTCTTCTGAAGGCCCGCATCGTGGATGGCGGCAACGGACGCTTCGATCTTCATCCGCATCGCCGTCTTGCCAATAACCTGGCGGCCCAGGTCTTGGGAAGAGATGCCAACGATGGCGGCTTTTTTTCTGAGGGTCTCCATGTGTTGGTCCGTGCCGTGAAGTGCCCGGAAGCTCAGGCGCCGCTGTGGAAACGATGATAGTCGACGGCGTTCTTGATGGCGCGAGCGGCCTGCTCGTAAGTCGGGAATGTCGGAACGCCCGCCTCCAAGAGCTTCTCCTCCACTTCTCTGAGTGTCTCGGAGTCCCTGTATGGCGTCGTGGAATGTGGTATCGCAACCACGGGCTTCCCGGACTTCTCCTTGAACCGCAGCAGCGCTTCGAGCTGCGCCTCACCCATTGAACGGGTCCGCTGCCAGGAGCTGACGCCCATCTGCATGACGATGACGTCGATGACGGGGTCCTGCTCCAGAATCTCGAGGATGGTGTCGATCTCGGTCCTGTTGGAGCCCATATCGATGGGATTTCGGAAGAATGCCCCAACCAGGCTGAAGAAGGACTCCAGGCGCTCGTACGAATGGGGCGACAGTGCCGGCACGCTCATCCCCGCCTTCGCAAAAGCATCGGTGATGGATACGGACTGGCCCCCGGCTCCACCGGTGAGGCCGCAACCATAACCGGTGACCTTTGGCAGGAACTGGAGGGCCTTCAGGGTATCGATAACCTCTTGAATGGAGTGAACCAGGATGGCGCCCGTCTGCCTCGCCGCGGCCTCCCAAATGGTCATCGATTCAGCCAGGGAAGCGGTATGAGATGAAGTGGCCCGCTGCCCTTCGGACGTTTGCCCCCCTTTCCAAATAACGACCGGCTTGTGCGGGGTTGTCTTCTTGAGGGTGTCGAAGTACCGGCGGCCGTCCTTCAGGCCCTCGACATACATAGCAATGATTCTGGTTTCGGCATCCTGGGCAAAATATTCCAGGTAGTCGGCGTTCTCCAGCATGATGCCGTTGCCGAAGCTCACGACCTTGCTGAGCCGCAGTCCATTGGCATAAGCAGCCTGGGACACGGAGCCGGCGTGGGAGCCGCTCTGGCTCGCAAAACCGATGCTCCCGCCTTCATAGATCGGCTGGTCGGTGCTGAACCGGAGCCCCAGCTTCGGGTGGTAGAGGCCCATGCAATTGGGACCGATCAGCACCATCCCCGACTCCTTGGTGAGATTCAGCACGGTCTCGTGCGCCTGAAGACCTTCGGGAGTAGCTGTCTCGGCGAATCCGGAGGTGAACAGCGAGGCTCCCCCCACCTGATTCTGGATGCAATCGGCTACGATCCGGCCCGCGACCACTCGGGGCACGGCGACGATAGCGAAGTCCACGGGCCTGGGGACATCCGCCAGGCTGGTGAAATTCTTGATCCCCATCTCCTCGATGTTTGGGATTTCGTTCTCATCGATCTGGACAGAGTACAGGTCGCCCTTGAACTCCTGGTTGCTCTTGAGCCACATGTACCCGCTTGCCTTCTTGTCGCCGATGACGACCACGGTTTTGGGGTTGAAGACCCTATCCAGCGCTTTCGTATCTAGCGGCATAACTACTCCCGATGTGTCCCAGCGCGACCTGTCAGTCCCTTGCCAGAATGCCGACGCCGCCAAAGGTCGATATCACGCCGGCTACGCTGCAGGCGATGCCGATCTTGGCGTTCTCGACCTGGCGCTCTCCGCATTCGTCCCGCAGCTGCCGGACGGCCTCGATCCAATTCAGGTACCCCGGAGGGCTGAAGCTGCACGAGAGGAGTCCCCCGTAGGTGTTGAGGGGAATTTCGCCCCCAAGCTCGATACGGCCTCCCTCCACGAAGGGTCCCCCCTCACCCTTTTCGCAGAAGCCGAAGTCTTCGAACTGGAATATGGGATTGATGGTGAAGTTGTCATAGAGCTGCGCGAAGTCGACGTCGCTGCGCTCTACGCCCGCCTGCCCGAAAGCCATGTCCCCCGCAAACCGTCCCACGGTGCTGGTCAAGGACAGCCCTTCGTCGGGGCGAGGGCGCGCGAGGTCCCCCATGAAGTAGGCGGATGAGTTGTGGCCCATGCCGAGGATCCACACCGGGGGTTTGGCGCAGTCGCGGGCGTTCTCGGCCGATGTCACGACTAACGCGCCGGCGCCGTCGGAGTTCAGGCAGCAGTCCAGCAGGTGGAAGGGGGTGCTGATCATCCGAGAGTTGACAACATCGTCGATGGTGATGGGGTGGCGCATGATAGCCTCCGGATTGAGGGAGGCATGCTTGCGGCAGGCAACGGCCACCGCGGCCATCTGCTCCGCCGTAGTGCCATACTCATACATGTGGCGCTGCGCCATCACGGAGTAGTAGCTCAGAATGAGCGGGCCGAAGGGCTGCTCATAAGTCGGCGAATGACCGCGGAAAATGGCGAGAAAGTCCGTAAACCCCGAGCCCACCCCCGATCTTCCATAGGCGCCGACCAACGCCCCGCCCCCCACGATGAGGACGTTGCGGCAACGCCCCGAGGCGATGGCCCACCGCGCGATGGCGATGGAGAGGCCGCAGGTGCCCCCACCCACTGGAAGGGGAAAGCACACGGGCTTGTCGATGATGCCCAGATGCTCGGCGAACTCCATGTCGGACCTGGGGTTGACGCCACCCTCACCCGTGATGATGCCATCGATGTCCTTCTTCCGAAGGCCGGCGTCGTGGATAGCGGCCATGGAGGCCTCGATCTGCATGCGCATGGAGGTCTTATCCATAACAGCCTTCGAGACATCCGTGCTGGCGACGCCGACAATGGCGGTTTTCCTGTTGAGGTCTTCGAGCATGGGGGTCTCGACCGGGCTGCTGGAGGTGGGGGCGCGGGGAGCGCGAGGCTATTATAGGGAGTGGGGTTGGCGCGTCAAGGAAGCGGCTGGGCTGTCCCAGAGCTCCTACGAGACCGGCGTTGCCGTTGGCGGAGGCCCCGGCGTCGGCGGAGTCGCGTCAGGGGCCGGGGTCGAAGCGGGGGGAGCGGTCGAGGTAACGATCAGGGTATAGGAACCAGTGTCCCTCCTGTTCACCTCTTCAACGAAAAGGAAGTAGCGGCCGGACTGGCGGGCGGTCCACGAGAATTGAGAGGCGAGCGTGTCGCCGAAGTCGTCGTTCTCCTCCAGCACGGTGAGGCCGTTGGTATCCAGCAGGGTGATGAACGAGTCGCGCAGGGTCCCGAGCTGCACGTCGATGGTGTAGGCGACCCCAGCCTCCGCTTGGAATGAGAAGGCGTCCAGATCGGCTGCTTCGCCGATCCTCCCGGGCACCCGTTGCCCCACGGCGATCTCGGTGGCAGTCGAGACCCGTCCCCCATGGTCGTCCGGCGGAGTCCCCGCGGGGAGCTCCGGCAACACCGCCTCGGCCATAGCGATCAAGTCCGCAAGCTGTGGGTCCTGCCGGGCCGCGGCCCTCCCCTGTTCCAGCCCCCTCTGCAAGTAGTCCCTCGCGTCGTATGGACGGTCGAGGGCGGCGTAGACGAGGCCCGCGCCCAAGAGATAGTGCGTAAGCGGGTCGCCGGAGACTATCGCCTCTTCGTAGTCGGCCCTGGCCTTGTCGAGCTCTCCTCTTTTGAGATAGATGTAGGCGCGGGTGTCCAGGAGACCTCCCGGACGCCCGCCGCTCAGCGAGATTGCCGTGTTCACGTCGTCGAGGGCTTGGCCGAGGCTTCCTCTCGAGGCGTTGGCCAGAGCGCGGATGTTGTACGCCAAGGTGAGGAATTGTACGCGGTCGCCCGCGCCATCGGCTCGGGCCAATTCGATAGCCTTGTCCAGGTCGGCCACCGCATGGTCATTGGCCGGCCCCCACCGAGCGAGTCCCCGGGCCTGGTAGTGCTCCGGGTTGCCCGGGTCGACCCTGATGGCCTCCGTCAGGTCCGCGATCTCTTTCTCAGCGTCGCCGATCACCAAATATACGGTCGCCCGCGCCCGGTAGAGATCCGCGTCGTCCGGCTCCAGCTCGATGGCCTTCGTGAACGCGTAGATGGCGCCATCGTCTTCGCGGGCGACATAGAGACGGACCCCCCAGGCGCGGTACGACTCGGCGTCGTCAAACTCGTTGCCTTCCTCCAGCACCTGTAACGTACTGAAGGAATAGTCAATCGCCGGAAGCAGCTCGTCGAAGCGCCCCCTGACCACGACGTAGACCGCGCTGAAAGCGGCCTTCCCATCATGCAGGTAGATGAGGCGAGCGGAGCGAAGCGTGCCGCCGACCCCCGAGGCGAAGATCAACAGCTCCACGGGAAGCCCCCCGGGGGTCAGGAGCTGATCGCGGGACAGAAGCTCAAAATCCGGGTCGTTGCCCAGCGACAGGAGCACCAGGTCCGTGTAGCCGGACAGGGTCAGCGCTGTCACCCCAAGCCCCGTCAGGTCCTCTTCCAGCACGATGAGGATCGGATCGTCGTTGGCCTCGCCCCGGAGCAGGGCAGCAGCCCCTTCGGGGACCAGCCCCGGGGCGAGATCTCTCAGGGAATCGGGGTAGCGGAAGGCGAACGGGTAATTCGCACTGACGTAGAGCGCCGTCTCGACGGGGGGAGGAGGAATGGGCGTCGCCGTCGGCGTCGGGGCGGCGGTTGGGAGGGGCGTGGGGATGGGCGTTGGGGTCAGGGTCGGCAGGGGGCTGGGCGTGGGAGACGGGGTCGGCGATGGGGCCGGCGTCAAGGTGGGGAACGGCGTCAAGGTGGGGAACGGCGTCGGAGAGGGCTTCACCGTTGGGACCGGCGTTGGCGGTGAGAGGGTTGGGGTTGGGGCCGCCCTTGGCTCCGGAGCCACCGTGGGTGTTGGGCTGACCTGGCTGCAAGCGGCTGCGCCGAGTAGCAGGGCGGCTGCCATCGAGAACAGGGTGGCCGACCGTCTCCGGAGCGCCCGAGAGACGCGTCCTGACGTACCGCGCCGCACGCTGGGCCTTATTCGCACGGTCAACCAGCGGCACTCGAGGCAGCGGGCCTGGTGGGATGGCCGCAACGATGCTGCGACAGGTGGCTCCTCATTTTGATGATCATGTTATCTTGTGAGCACATCGAGCATCAACAGGGACCAGGTCCAGCGGCTGGGGAGGCCCCGTCAAGGGAGCCGCATCCCTTACTTGATCAAGCTAGGACCCCCTCCGGCCGCTCGTCACTCTCCAGGTCCAACCAGGCAAGCTCCCCAGGCGTGAGTTTCAGCTCAATCGCCTCCCCGTTCTCCTCGAATTCCCCGGCGCTGGCGCTCGCTATGATCGTGAACAGGTTGAGCGGCTGATTCATGAGGTAGGCAACTGCGATCTGTGCGACCTGCAAGCCTTTTCTCCGGGCAAGCCAGGCGGCGCGGTCGAGCCTCTCAAAGTTCTCCTTGCCACCGAAGCTGCGCATCGTCAGCGAATCAGGGTCGGACGCCATGCTGTCCCGCGTTACACGTCCGGACAGGAACCCCAGGGAGAGGCTGGCCCACGAGAACACCGGCATCCGGGTAGCCGAGTACCACTTGCGGACCGGCGCCATGCCGGGTCCGGTAATGCTCACACAGTCCTCCCACGGCGGGCGCAGCTGCTCCGCAAGGCTGAAGTGCGGACTCGACACCGCAAAGGGGACCAGCCCCGTCTCGTCGGCGAATTTGTTCGCCTCGATGATCCGCTGGTGGGACCAGTTGGACGCTCCGATCGCCCGGACCTTTCCGGCGGCCAGATGCTCGTTCAGGCCCTCCATGATGGGCCCGACCGACACGCTGGGATCGTCCCGATGAAGAAGGTAGAGGTCGATGTAACCGGTCTGAAGGCGGTCGAGGGACTCCCGGAGGTCCGATGCAATGTCGGCAGGGGTGACCCGCTTCCGCTGGTCGTCGTGGTGGGCACCCTTGGTGATGACGACGGACCGCTCGCGCACACCCCGGGTCGCCATCCATTGGCCGAGGACGCGCTCGCAGCGTCCATCTCCATAGAGGTGGGCCGTATCAAATGCGGTGCAGCCCTTCTCGTAGACCGCGTCGAGGAGCTCGAAGGCCTGCCCGGGCTCCCAGGACTTGAACATCTCGGTGCCCTGAACAAGGCGGCAGACCGGCTTATCCAGCCCTGGAACACTTCCGCTCTTCATCGGCGGTTCTCCGGGAGCTCGCTCGACTGCGGCACACCGGCCACCAGCTAAACCCGGGGCATCCCAAGGCCCTGCCAGGCGATGATATTCCTCTGGATCTCGCTGGTCCCGCCCATCACCGTGTAGCCGGGTCTCTGGGGCGGGCGGTTCGCGAACCGCCCCTACGCAAATCCACCACCTCATTGGCGATGCGGTCGAGTTTCGTCGCTAAACCGGTCATTTTCGCCAATCCGTCCTTTCACCCAGTGTAGGGGCAGAAACCTGCCCTACACCCCACCCCCGCGGCGGCGCGGGGCATCCGGCCTAGCGAACCGCCCCTACCCAGATCCACCACCTCATTGGCGATGCGGTTGAGTTTCGTAGCTAAACCGGTCATTTTCGCCAATCCGTCCTTTCACCCAGTCCAGTAGGGGCAGGTTTGAAACCTGCCCCTACTGTGTTGCATCGATGGGCCGGAGAATATCCATTTTCGTGTGAACAAACGCTAATCGGGTACTTCGATCTCCAGCAGGGGGGCGTGCTGCTGTTTCCCGTCGATGTCGGTATCGTCGGGATTACCGGCCATGACGGAGCGCGGCATTGTGATCTTCACCGTGAAGGCCGGAGGGTACTCGTAGACCTTGATGGAGTCCGAGGGCAAATTGTAGAGCGGGCCAATGGTGGCGGGAACGAGCACCCCCGCTTTGACAACCCGGTCATAGCTCCGTTCATCATCGAACATCACGTCAAAGGTCCGAAGGGACGCCCCGGCGTTTGCGCTGCGGACCGCCCCCGCCATAACCCCGAGCTTCGTCATCTCTGAGCCTCAGACATCCACGATCTCGACCGAGTGGGTCTCCCGCCAGCCCGAGGTCTCCATCAGGTGCCAAACGCTCCATTCGTACACCGGTCCTGCGGGGGCCGGCCCCCCAGGGAATGGCGCCGCCGTGTTCCCCGCGGTCGTCAAGCGCCCCGGGAACTCGACGTGACCGGCAACGCCCGTGTGGCGCGCCACGGCGAGCGTGGCCGTACTCTGGTCTTCGGCGACCGCTTCGACCAGGATACCGACCTCGTGGGCCGGCTGATCCCGGAGGGGCTCGTTCTCGCCCATGATGGCGTCGCGGCCGAAGACCCGGAAGCGGACCGTGTACCGCTCCCTCTGGACCCCCATCTGGGCCATGTTGCGCTCGGCCGTTTTGCGGACGTCTTCCAGGAATGAGTCGAGATGCTTGATGAGGACTGGGTCTCGGATGCCCATCATAGCGATGGACCGGTAGCCCACCAGGGCGGCTCCTTCGAGCTTGACGGTATACCTGTCCGAGGGCGCCCACTCGGCCCCCCACACTTTGACCGACCGTTCATCGATCTGCTCGAACCTGCAACCAGAGGTGTCCAGGGTGCCGGAGGGGAACTTGGTGTAGTAAGGATCGGGGCTCTCGTACAGGGTGATGCCAGCCACCGTCCGCACAGTACAGACGCAGCTCTCCTTCGTCGGCTCCGCGACGAAGTGGTCCTTCCGCAGACGTATGAGCGCGCAGGAGCCTTCCTGGACGGGCTTCGTCATCAGGGGTCCCTTGTCCATGGTCTTGGCCGCGTGCCAGGACAACCCCTCGGGGAACCCCGCGCGAAGCATGGGGCCCGCAAAGATCGTCGGGTCGACGCACCGCCCCCCGATGATGACGTCGGCGCCCTGCTCCAGGGCGTCCATGAAGGGCTCGACTCCCATCATCCCGACGATATGGTCACTGTGGTCGATCTTTTCAGCCGTCAAGGCCGGAACCGGCCCGAAAGGCTCAATCTTGCCGTCGACGAGCTGTTTCTTCAGGTAGTCTTTCTCGAGCTCGGCGTTCAGGAGCGCCATTCGGAAGTGCAGGCCATGCTCCCGGGCCACGTCCTTAACAATGTCGGCGACCCCTCGCACCTGGGCCTCTCCCCCAGCGGTGCCGACCGAGCCGATGATGAACGGCACCCCGATGGACCGCGCCCCCGGGACAAGGGTATTGAGGTCGTGCCGGATGCCGCGCTTGTTGACCGTTCCCGTCCCCAGAGTCAGCGGCCCCAGGTCGGACGTTCCGGCGTCGGAGGCGATGACGTGCGGGTCCAGTTCCAGGCCCCGCTTGAACGCTCGATGGGAGAAGCCCGACCCGATCATGCCGATGCCCATAAGCCGCATTTCGTCCATGTTTGGGGCTCCAGGCCGTGGGAGGATCAGGCGGGACCCTGACGGTCCGGCTAGGGCAGCCTATATCCAGTTAGGGCAGCCTACATCAAGTTAGGCCAGCCTACATAGGGGGCGCTGGGGCTGTCAACCGGAAGGGACGGCGTAGATCCAGCGTGAGGGGAGTATCCCGGAGGGCGGTTCGCGAACCGCCCCTACCCAGATCGCCGGCTCGGTTTAGGTGGTGGATTTGGGGCGCCCGCCCGCGCTTGCGCCCGAGTTCGGCGTCCCCGTACCATTACCCATCGGCCAACTGAGCACGAGGAGGCAGGATATGACCCGAGAACACAAAATTATCTCCGCCGACGCCCACACGATCGAGCCTCCCGACATGTGGGCCCGGTACATGCCTGAGAAGTTCCACGACCGGATCCCGCGGCTTGTCAAGGACCCAATGGGGGGCGACGCCTGGGAGTTCGAGCGAGGGGCACCGCCGATGCCCATCGGCCTGGTCTCGACGCCGGGCAAGACGTACGAGCAGTTCCATTGGTATGGGTCCACCTACGACGCCATCAACCAGGGCTGCTTCCTCGGCGCGGAGCGCCTCAAGGAGCAGGACATGGACGGCGTGGACGCCGAAGTCCTGTTCCCCTCGCAGCGAACGATAAAGTACTTCATGTCCAACGAGGACGATGATTTCCACCAGGCCGGAATCGAAGCATATAACTCCTGGATCTTGGAGGAATACTGCGGAGTGGACCCGCAGCGCCTCGTTGCCCTTGCCCAGATGCCCAACCTGGGGATCGAGACCTCAGTCGGCGAACTTCGCAGTGCAAAGCAACGCGGGTTCAAGGGGGTCATCATTTCGTCCTGGCCTTCCGGCGGCGAGAAGCTCAGCCGGGACGACGACCCGTTCTGGGCTGCCGCTGAAGAGGAGCAGGTCCCCGTGCACATCCATGCCGGCATACAGACGGCCAAGCGCCAGCAGGAGGGCAGCGCGAGGGCCGCGGCGGTGAGCACGGGGGGACTGCCGGGCCTGGAGGTCATGGGCGGCGCCATCGCGGGCATCTCCGGTACGGTCGCAGAGCTCATCTTCACGGGTCTCTTCGACCGCTTCCCGGCTCTCCAGGTGGTGGGCGTCGAGGTCGGCGCCGGCTGGGTCCCTCCCTTTCTCGAGCATATGGACGACCACTACTGGCGCAACCGGGTCTGGACCAACAGCCAGCTCCGGATGCTTCCCAGTGAGTATTTCCACCGGAACTGGTCGGTCACCTTTATCCGGGAACCCTTCGCAGTGAAGGTGCGTCACGACATCGGCGTCGCGAACATGATGTGGTCGACGGACTATCCGCACCACCGCAACGACTGGCCGTACAGTCGCCGCCTGATCGACGAGATGTTTCAGGGGGTGCCTGCAGAGGAGAAGAAGGCGATCGTCTGCGACAACGCCAAGCATCTCTACCGCCTGGGGTAGCGCTTGCCGATAGTCGAAGCGGTCCGGGAGGCCCCCGTTGGCGCGGGGGCCTCTTTTTGGGTCCCGGCTTTCGCCTGCCTGTGCCTGCCTGTCCTGCGGACGCAGGCAGGCGACGGCAGACAGGCCGGGATGACGATGGAGGGGCGGGACGACGATGGGAGGGTAACGCGGTCAGGCCTGACTTTGAAAAGACCCTGAGTCAGGCCCCAGCCAGGCTCGGTCAATAGGCGCCCAGGCCCGCCCTGCATGGTATGATGCTGGCCGGCAATTTCATTATCGGGAGGCAACCCTTGGACCAGGACGCGAAGAAAACAGCGCTACGGATGATCCCCTATGGCATGTTCGTGCTCACCGGCAGGACGAAAGACAGCGGGCAGATGAGCGCGAGCACGGTCAACTGGGTAACCCAGGCCTCCTTCGGTCCTCCTCTCGTGGTGGTCGGCGTCAAGGGCGACTCGAGTGCCCACGCGCATGTCAAGGACACCGGTGTCTTCGCCTTGAACGTCATCGGCAAAGAGCAGATCAACACGGCGTTCAATTTCTTCAAGAGCCACGACCGCGACGGAAACAGCATTGGGGGAGAGGACTTCGAGGAGGGCAAGGAGACGGGCTGCGCCCTGCTCCTGAGCTCGCCGGCATGGTGGGAATGCAAGGTCGTTGATGAGGTCGCCCGTGGTGACCACACGATCTTCGTCGGGGAGGTCGTCGAGGCCGGAGTCCGCTCGGAAGACCAGACCATCCTGATGAGGGACCACAACCTGAACTACGGGGGTTAGTCCCAAGATACCGTCGGGGGAACCCTTCCCGGAAAGCTCCTGAATCGATCAGCCCAGGTGCTGCCCTCGGGTCAGGTCCGAACACCCAATGGGACGTGTCGCGGACAGGGGACTCGATAGGGCGCTTTCCTCCAGGAGCCACCAGACTGGAGAGGCTCGGAACTCCCGGGCCTTTTTTGTTGTCCAGCTGGGTGAACGGCGGTTGGCGCGCTAGAGTGCTCCCGCCCCGGCGGAGGTATGGCCCAGGCTCTCCAGCTTGGCGATGATCTTGCCGAGGCTCTGCTCAACCGATTCACTGTCGCTATTGACGAGGACCTCCGGCGAGAGCGGTTCCTCGTAGGGGTCCGAGACTCCGGTGAAGTTCTGGATCTCGCCTGCCAACGCCTTCTTGTAGAGACCCTTGACGTCCCGCTCCGAGAGAACGTCGATAGGGCATTGGACAAAGACCTCGACGAAGTTGTCTCCGACCATCGCCCGGACTTCGTCGCGAATATCCCGGTATGGCGAGATAGCGGCCGAAATCGCGACGATGTCGTTCCGGGTCAGCAGATCGCAGACAAAGCCAATCCGGCGAATGTTGGTATCCCGGTCCTCTTTGCTGAAGCCCAGCCCCTTGCTGAGATTCGTCCGTACCACGTCCCCATCGAGGACCTCAACCTTGTGCCCGCGCTCGCGCAGCGCGGGGGCCAGCAGGTCGGCAAGGGTGCTCTTGCCCGACCCGCTCAGGCCGGTAAACCACACGGTGAACCCGTTACTCAACTGCCTCTCCTGGATTCTCGATAGCCGGAATGCTGGCTAGCTATGGAGTCCGCACTCCGTCTTGTCCGTCCCGGACCAGCGCCCGGCGCGCTCGTCCTCTCCGGCAGCGGTAGGCCGAGTGCAGTGGGTACAGCCGATGCTCTTATACCCCTGGTCCAGCAGCGGGTTATAGGGAACCTTGTTGGCGAAGATGTACTCCCAGACCTGCTTCTTCTCCCAGCCGGCCAACGGGTTGACCTTGATGAGACCAAACTTCTCGTTCCATTCAACGATGCCGATTTCTCCGCGGGTCGCCGCCTGGTCTCGGCGGATGCCGGTGATCCACGCGTCCAGGCCATCCAGCGCCCGCTGGTTGGGCTCGACCTTTCGAAGATCGCAGCAACGGTCCGGGTCCGTGGACCAGAGGTCGGCGCCGTGGACGGCAGCCTGCGCTTGCGGGTCCAGCACAGACTTGTATGGCACGGGCTGAACGCCATACCGCTTGGCTGTCTCATCGACCAGCGCATAGGTCTCGGGGAACAGGAACTCGGTGTCCAGATAGAAGATCCGGACGCCCGAGTCCAGCTTCGCCGCGATATCGACGAGCACCGCCCCGGCAGCCCCGCCAAAGCTACTGGCCAGGGCGACCTTGTCGCCGAAGGTGTCCAGGGCCCACCGGACAACCTCGCTGGGGTGTTTGTCCTCGAAGTCGGCACTGATGCCGCCGATCTCCTCCAAGGTGAACCGCCGGAACACACCGCTTCCCGCCACCACTACTCCTTCCGGAGCTGAAGCCAACTAAGGCAACCGCAGCCACGAGGTGAAAGAATCTCAATACTCCTAGACCGAGTCTATCAATGCTCCCCGAAACGGGTCAAACGTAGCATCTCTGGGGGACTATTTGCTCTGGGGGACTATTTGCCCCGAAGCATCCGGTCCCGCTGGTCGGCCCGGGGCGCGAAGATCGAGTTCTCCGGCACGTGGAAGGTTGGGGCGGCGGCGGAGCCGCCAAGAAGCCTTCCACGTAGAGCGGACCCGAGCCCCGCGGCCGCTGCAAGGCCAGCGGCTACCCGGATCAGCAAATCCCTTCTGGATACCCCTTCGGGGGTGTCCGCAATATCCGCCATGAGGCCTCCTTGGCTACTACTGCTCCCCGAGAAATCTCAGGAAGTGCACGAGGGACCATCGCTCTTCCTCGGTCAGGAGCAGATTGAACTGCGGCATCACCAGGATACCGCTGGATATGAAGAAGTAGATCGACCCATCGGACCGTCCCATGGTTGCTTCGGCAAGAAGGTCTGGGGGACGCACGTAGCCGTCTCGCACGAGCCGATCGCCCACCGGCCCATCGCCCCTGGCCTCGGTCCCGTGACACATCGAGCAATTCACCCGGAAGAGCTCTGCTCCCCTCTCCAGGGACTCTTGCGTCCGGGGCACCGGGTTCGTCATAGCATCCGCCGTGGCGGCATCGACCTTGACTTCCCTCCCCGTGACCGGCACAGCCCCATCGGGGGGCGAGAGGCGCGGGGGCTCTTGGGCCTTATATGACTGATGGTAGTGCTGCTCGGGGAATATCTCCACGGCATAGGTGCCCTTGGAACAGCCTGCGACTACCATGGCGAGCGCCGCCACGGCGAGAAACACACCCGCCCTGGCACACCACGCTCTCCTCGACGCTCTTAGCCTCAGCCGCATCTCGTTTCCAACCGACTCACACCGCGCTTGCCTGATCAACGATAGGGTCCGGCCTCTACGATTCGTGCTTGACGTCCTCAGCACCGGACTGGCGGAACACCAGGTCGGCCGCGGCCACCCGCTCCTCGGCGCACGTTAGCAGGATGCCCAAGTATCCTTCAGTGATCCGCTCGTCGTACAACCCAAGGCCAGGCCTGGGGAGCCTGGACTCGAAGATGACCCCCAGGATGGTAAAGAGGATAGCCCCGAGCATCGTCCCTTCATATGAAATGATCGCCATGGGCGGCACGGAGAGAATCGGCTTTCCCCCGGTGACAAGCGGATAGGACACCTGTGTCCCGGCCGTAAGGAGGATCGCCACGGCGAGACCGCAGGCCGCCCCGATGAAAGGGAACGCATAGAGCCGGTGCTTCGGAACGTGCTCGCCGAATGCCCCTTCCGGGTATGGGCTGCCGGTCAGGATTTCATAGTCATCGGCAGCGAATCCTGCCTCCTGAAGCCGGTCTGTCGCGTCCGCCGCTTCCTGCGCGTCCACAAAGAGCCCCAGCACCTGTTTTGTTGCCATGACGCTACCTCGTCCTATTCCTCGCGCATCACTGCGGGGATTCTCCTCTTCCCAATCACGATCTCTTCCTTCAGAATCTCGCCCTCTTTCGCGTCGGCCACTGGTATCAGGGGCACGAACCTGCCGAACAGCAGCACCATCATTCCGACGAAGGCGAACGACCCGACTACCAGCAATATTTCCACCGTACTCGGGTGGTACGTGCTCCAGCTAAAGGTCAGGGACTGCTTTCGGGCCAGCCCGGGGACGACGATCAGGAAGCGCTCGATCCACATGCCGATGTTCACAAGGATGGTGGTGACTGCCATCCAGAAAAAGCTCCGGCGCACGCCTCTAAGCAACCATAACGGTACGGGTATGAAGTACCCCGCCAGGAGGAAGATGATGAAGAGCAGGCTGTATGGCCAGGTGAACATCTGCAACGACCGCAGGGCCAGCTCTGAGGTCTCCAGGGTGTACAGACCGAAGAGGACCTCCAGGGCGAAGAAGAAGAACCAGGCCGTGCCCACAACTATGAGCAGCCTACCCAGAGAATCTATATGGTCCGGCCTGATGTAGTTCTCCCAGTGGAAGACATAGCGCAGGACGATCATCGCCGTCACCACGGCCGAGACCCCGGAGTGGATGGCCCCAATAACGAAATAGGGAGCGAAGATGGTCGAATGCCAGCCCTCGACAGACTGAGCCACGGCGAAATCCCAGGACACGATGCTATGGACGGAGACGAACACCGGAAGGATGAGGGCCGACAGCAGGAAGCCTGCCATGATCTGGAGGCGCCACTGCCGCGAGTGACCCCTCCATCCCAGGGAAAGGACGCCGTAAATAGTCTTGCGAAGGCCCGTCGTGCGGTCGCGCGCCACCGCGAAATCGGGAAGCAGCGCGACGTACACGAACAGGATCGTTGACGTGAGGTAAGTGACGATCGCGGCCGGGTCCCAGACCAGCGGTGACCGGATATTCGGCCAGATTCCGCGGGCGAAGTCGTAAGGGAACTCCCAGTAGAGGGTGCGCCAAGGCCGTCCCGTATGGAGGATCGGGAACATCAAGGCGTTCATCAGGGAGAACACGGTCAGCACTTCGGCTGCCCGGGTCGCTGGACGCCTCCATTCCGCTTGAGCTAGGCGAAGAATGGCAGACAGCATCACGCCGGCGTGGCTGATGCCGACCCAGAAGACAAAGTTCGTAATGAAGAAGCCCCACATGACGGGGCGGTTGAGCCCGGTGGTGCCGAGTCCCTTGTTGATCATGAAGCCGGCTGCGCCACCGGCCGCAGCGACGACTAGACCCAAGAAGGCCACGAGCAGCCAGAACCTTGGAGGCATTCCGAAGAGGCTGCCCAGAAGCTCCCGGTTGATCCGGCGGTCGATGTCCTGCCGGCTCTCGCCCAATATGGCGCGGTTCTGCATCGGCTATTCCGGCTTGCCCATGACCATGATGTCCATCTTGAGGAACCTTCGGCGCCGGCGATAGAGAAGCCCTTCCTTGATCTCCCACATGGAAAGAACCGGGATGACTTTCATGGCGAGCAGGTAGAGAAGGATGCCCCCTCCCAGAGTTCCGGCGACCATGAAGATGTCGGCGGTCCCAGGCAAAACGGGGTTCGGCACTTCAGCGAGGACCTCGGGGTGAATCTCGCGCAGGGCGTCCGACCGGAGGTCGCCGATCTGGAAAGAGGCCACGTAGATCCGGAGCCGGTCAACCAGCGCTCCCAGCAGGATGGCCGAAGCCACGATCGTAGGCCCGAGGATGGACTTACGAGCGAAGTTCCAAAGAAGGACCAAGAACGGCACCAGGAATTGGAGGAAGAACGATATGAGGAACGGGACCCGGTAGGCGTCGAACATGAAGAGCTTCAGGATGTTTTGCTCGACAGGCTGTCGGCCATACCAGTAGATGATGAAGCCCGAGAACCAGAAATACGCCCACAATAGCGACAGAGAGAGCATGATCTTCGAAGCGCCCCAGAACTGGTCGACGCTGATGTACTGCTTGAAGCCGCCAAAGCGGTACAGCAGGAACATTGCGACGATCGTCGAGGCGACGGCGCATTGCAGACCCGCCAGGGCGTGATACGCAGGGAAGATTGCGTCTCGCCAACCGGGCACCATGGCCTCCGCAAAATCCGAAGCGATGACGGTGTGGACACCTATGAGGAGCAGGAAGTAGAGGGCTCCCATGATGTTGATCGCGGCCCCCTGGACCTTCCATTGCCGCTCGGTGCCCCTCCACTCGACGAACAGCAGGACATCGAGGATGCGCTTGCGAACGCCCACCGCCCGTGATCGGAACCCGACCATGTCGGGATAGGAGGTCACGTACAGCAGGGCTATGCCAAGCACAGCGAGGAAGACAACGAAGAGCAGATCGGTGAACAGAGGTGTTCCAGGGAACTCGAACCAGATGGTCCTTCGCCCCTCATCGAGTAACTCTCGTGTCGCTCCCGAGCCCGCCGCCGGCAGCATCAGGATGAGGGGAATGAACATCAGCGTGCTTAGAATTCCAACCACACCGAACATCTCAGAAACCCGCGCCATCGGTCGGCGCCAGTGGCTGCGCACCATTCTTTGCGTCACGGAGAACAGGGGCGCCGATGAGGCTGTGGTCAGCAGGAAGGCGTAGGCGCCCATGAAATAGCCCCACGGGCGAAAGCTGTCGAAGCCGGCATCGGCGGCGCGCCAGATGAAGCCAATGATGCCCAGCACGAGGAGGCCGCCGAAGAACAGCAGGGCCCTCCGGTAGCCGGTCCCGATCGCCTGGGTCACCCCGGCGATATCATCGACGACCTGTTTGGGACTCTGAGTGAGTACCTGGGGGTGGACGGCGCTCAATGCCCCCCCTCTTCCGCGCTGGGGTCTACCTTGGCCAGGTAGACGATATTGGGCTCGGTGCCTTGCTCCTCGAGAATCCGATAGTGCCGAGGGTCCTCTTTGAGCTGCGAGACCCGGCTTTCAGGATCGTTGCTATCGCCGAAGACCAGCGCATCCGTTGGGCACGACTGGACACAGGCGGGCTGCATCTCTCCGTCCCGGACCCTCCGGCCCTCCCTCTTGGCTGTGAGCTCCGTCCGGCGGATGCGCTGCACGCAAAAGGAGCATTTTTCCATCACGCCGCGACTCCGGACCGAGACGTCCGGGTTGAGCTGGTTCCGGAGCTCTGCAGGCCAGACCGGCTCCCAGAAGTTAAAGAAGCGGACGTTGTATGGGTCGTTGTTGGCGCAGTACCGGGTCCCGATGCAGCGGTTGTAGACCTGGACGTTGAGCCCTTCGTTGTTGTGGTACGTGGCGTAGACGGGACACACTGGCTCACATGGGGCGTTCTCGCAGTGCTGGCAAAGCATGGGCAGGAACCGGGCTTTCACCTTGGATGGGTCTCCCGTGGCCGCGGCTTCCTCAACGCCCTCCCAGTAACGCTCGATCCGAATCCACTGCATCGCCCGCTTCTGCTTGAAGATGTCAGCGGTGTTGATCGGGACGTTGTTCTCCGCTTGGCAGGCGACCACACAGGCCTGGCAGCCAGTGCAGCGGTCTGCATCGACCACCATCTGCCATTTTGCGAAATGCACCTTCTCTGTGGTCATGGTCTCTTCGAGGCCTCCCTAACCCCTTACCACCGGAGCATGCCGGTCGAAGTCCACGGGTAAGACTGATCCTTCAAATTTTGGAATGCGCTCTCGCTCCCCCGTGGGAGTCAATCGGACTCGTGTGGCGGCCCATGCCAGAGCGCCGGTCTCCCGGTCCTTCATGGGCGCGAGAATAGCAAGGGTATTCTTACCGCGGTCCTCGGCATACCTTCCGAAAGACCGGTGCCCCTGTCCGACGGGGACCGCGACGACGCCCCTTGGCAAGGCGGGGTTGGGATAGACCGGGGCCTCGATGGCGCCGTTGGGCCCATCGAGCCGCACGATGCCCCCTTCTTTCAGCCCCCGTTCTTCCGCGTCAACGGAGTTGAGCTCGACCCAGGTCTCCCAGGTTGCCGTGGTAATGGGGTCCGGGGCGGCCTGCATCCACGGAAGGTGGGCATTCCTCCCATCGCCTATGCCGATGCCGGGGAAGGGCACAAGGCTAAAGGTGTCGCCTCCCTGGGGCCCCGCGAACTCGGGCTCTTCGGGCCGGATCTCCACCGCGTCCGATGGCGCCGGGGCTGAGTGCCTAGCACGGGGGTCCCACCAACCTCCCTGGCGTAGGAGGTCGTTCCAGAAGGCCTCGAACGAGGCTCCGGATACCGATCCCCTTCCAAGCTGAGCCAGCGTCTGCGCCGCCTCCCGCAGGACTTCTCGGAAACTTGTCCAGGGCAGCTCGCGTTCCATTCCCAGCCCCTGAGCAAGAGCCAAGAGGAGGTCTCCAAACCCGCGGGTATCCTGGAAGGGTCGGACGACCGGTTGCCGGAACCCGATGGTCTGGAAGCCGGGTCCGGGGTTCGGGGCGCCGTCGCCCCAGTCTTCCAGGGGCAAATGGGTCGGGAGCACAAGGTCAGCGAGGTATGACGTGTCATCGAGGAAGCTGGAGAAGCTCGCGACGAAAGGAACCCGTTCCAGCGCCTCGCGGAAGCCAGCACTCGAAGGCATACCGTGGACGGGATCGGCGTTCCGCAACAGGGCGACCTTGTAATCCCCCTGCCGCATCCGGCCGACCAGCCGTTGCCACTCGGAGAAGGAGGTAGCGGTGTACTCGGAGAACGGCCTGGCGCCCCACAAGACCTGGCCCTGGTCGAAGGGGGTCTCGGGGTTCAGGACGACGCCCCCGGCTTTTCCGACGTTTCCAACCAGACGGTTCAGGGCGTAGATCGCGGTCAGGTTGAAGGTGCCGTTGGTCTGGGCGCCCGCCGACCCTCCGCCAATGGCGATCCCGGGCTGGTGCCCCGCGAAGTCATGCGCGATCTTTTCGATCCGCTCGGCCGGCACGCCCGTGGCGGCCGCGACGCGGTCAGGCGCGAAGCCCTCAAGGACCTGTTGGGGATCGCGGCCATAGACAGCCTCCGCGCCCGGGTCTCCAAGGCCGTCCCGGACTATGACAGAGGCAATGCTCATCGCGAGCTTGCCTTCTTGCCCGGGCCTAACGGGGACCCACTGATCGGCGTTGGCTGCCGTACCCGAAAACCGCGTGTCCACGTGGACGAAGGTGCCGCGGCCGATATCGCGGCGCCCTTGGCGGAACTCACCATAGCCTCGGGAGTGACGCACCTGGGCAACCCATCCCATCAGGAAGTCGGCGCCAAAGGACAGGATGTATCGAGCGTTGGCGATGTCGAACTCGGGAAGCCTGCCGGTGCCAAATACCCCTTGGATCGCCCCCTTGAGGACGTTCTCGTCCATGGCGTCGAACTGGGCATAGGTTGCGCCACCCAGGGCCTCAGCGAAGCGAGTCGCGACCATGCGCATGTGCCCTTGGACCGGATCGGTTATGAGGAGCGCTGATGCGCCATCGCCTTCGTTTTTGAGCGGCCCGAGCTGGCCCTCCAGGGCGTCCATAGCCTCGTCCCAGCTCACTTCCTGGAACCTGCCGGAGCCCCGGCTCAAGGAGCGCATGGGGCGTCGGACCCGGTCGGGGTGGTACAGGGCCTGGACTCCTCCCTGTCCCCTGAGGGACAGCTTCCCCGTGTTCATGGGATAGTCGGGGTTCCCCTCGATCTTCTTCGCCCTGCCCTCGACGATGCGGACGAACACGCCGCAGTTGGCGTCATCCTCTCCGCACAAGGTCGCGTACCAGTTGTCGACGCCGGTGACCAGGTCCTCCGGAAGTCGGGCCGGGCTCTGCACGAGGTACTCGCGCACGGCCGGCCGGCAGGCCGCCAGAATGGCTGCCCCGGCACTGGTGCCTCCCAGGAGCTTCAGGAATGTTCTTCTGTTCAGGGCCATATGATCCCAGTCCGCTAGTAGTGACACGCGAAGCAGTCGGTCGGCGGGGCGGCCAGGTGTCCCGTCCGTACGGCCTGCTTTACGGCTGCCGCCGAGTCTTCGGTCAGATAGTCGAGGTAGCCACTACGGTGGCAGTCCACGCAGTCCCTCATCTTCAGGTTACGGACCTGCTCCGCCACCTTCATGGTCGTCACGTCGCCATGGCATATGGAGCACACCTCCGAAGGGGCGACGTTGTTCTGCTGTGAAAAGAACCTGATATGGGCCTCGTGGACGAACTGCACGTGGTCCGGCAGGCGATGCACCCGCACCCAGTTGATGGGGTCCCCGTTCTCAGAGGCGGCGATGAGCTTGGCCACCTCCGGCGAGTCCCGTGCGACTATCTGGTGGCAGTCCATGCACTGCTGGACCGCGGGGATGCTCGCCGCCTCGTCCGAGTCCACGGTTCGGTGGCAGAACAGACAGTCGATGCCCAGCCCCACCTCACCGCCGACCCGCACCTCGGGGTCGATCTCGAGGGCCTCCGACAGCGCAATCTGGGTGCCGGGCTCGGCGACATCTCCGTCTTCAACGACGGTCTTTGGCGGGGACGCGTGGATATCGTGGGGGAACTCGATGGGCTGCTTGGCGGTGACCTCCACGGGGCTAAAGGGCAAGCTCCACCAGGCCTTGAAGACGCCAACGGCGATAACGATCACCCCAATGGCCAACAGCAGCCCAATCACCGGGACGGCGATCTTGATGGGGAGGGGCGGGTTGGGCAAAGGGTCCTCGCTCGCCTGGGGCCTCTAGATCCAGAACCGGTCCCAGAACGCTCGGATCTCATGCGACGTGTCGGTCGCCTGGGAGTACCAGAAAGCGATCACCCCTACGAAGATGATCGCCGTCGTGTACATGAAGAACCGTTGGCGGCGCAGTACGTTCCGAACACCTCTCGGGAGGTGGCCTGAATTCAGGAGGGAGGGAATGATTGCATGCGCCATCAGAAGAAGCGATGCGAACAGGATCACGAATCCAAGAATGAGCCAGAGGTTTGTGAGGATGTTGCCGGTGGCCGCCCAGTCGACGTGAGTAAGACGTCCTGGGTCGACTGTGGGAAAACCGTCCTGCTCCATGCAGACCTCGGCGCCGGGACGAGCGCGAGGCGCTCACTTCTGGAGTCCCAGATCTTGGCCGCCATTGAGAATACATTCACAAACGGGGTGTGTCAAGGAAATGGTTGGGCGCTTTCACCAGAAGTAGAGCCCCCGGATTGGCACCCTTCGGCTGGCCCCCGTGGAGGTCTGTTGAAGGCCCTCGGACCCTATGCCACAATGCCGCCATGGCGGGCAAGAAGTCGCCGACAGCCTCCCGAGGAGTCCTCGACGCCATCGGCAACACGCCGATGGTCCCCCTGCTGCGCCTCCCTGGAGACGGCTCGGGAGAGGTGCTGGTGAAGCTCGAATACCTGAACCCCTCGGGCAGCATCAAGGACAGGGCGGCCGCGGCCATCATCCAGGACGCTGAGGAGCGCGGCGTCCTGAAACCCGGGGGTGCGATCGTAGAGGCTACCAGCGGGAACATGGGGCCGGCCCTGGCAACCGTTGGAGCCGCCAGAGGCTACCGAGCGGTCATCGTCATGCCGGTGGACGTTCCCAATGAATACAAGCGCCGCCTGACACTACTTGGAGCCGAAGCGGTGTTCACGACGTCGGCCCGGGGGATGCTCGGGGCGGCCCATGAAGCCATTCGCCTGGTGAAGGAGAACCCGGGTTACGTTCTCGCCGACCAGTTCAATAACGGTGCGGCGGTGGCTGCTCACAGAGATGGGACAGCGGCGGAGGTCCTGAGGAGTCTGAGCGGACGCGCTCCGGACGCATTCGTAGCCGGCGTGGGCTCAGGAGCCACGCTGTCCGGGGCCGCGGCAGCGCTGAAGAGCCATGACCCAAGGACGAAAGCCATCGCTGTAGAGCCGACAAGCTCGCCGGTGCTGTCCGCAGGACGAGCGGGGGCCCACCGAATCCACGGGATCGGAGCGAACTTCGTTCCCGCGATCCTGGACCGGTCCCTCATCGACGAGACGGTACAGGTCTCCGACGAGGAGGCGTACTCGACCGCGACCGGACTGGCTCAGCGGGAAGGGCTTTTCTGCGGACCTTCGGCCGGGGCGAACGTGGCGGCAGCGCTGGTGATTGCCGAGCGGATGGGATCCGGGTCGACTGTCGTGACGGTGTTGCCGGACGGCGGGGAGCGGTACCTGCGGGCGACGGTCTAGGCCGGACCGGCCCTGTGAAGCCGCCCAAAGCGGCGGCGCATCCGAGCTATAGAGAATCGTAATGTGGTCTATAATGATTCTCTATGGTCGGCCCTTCCGCCGGGGCCGCAATTCTCGGCCTTTCTTCGGCCTATCTTCGGCCCATCTTTAAGGAGTGCGGGATGCCCGCAACGGAGAGCCTCCGGCTTACGACGCTCGCCAAGAGCGGCGGTTGAGCCGCCAAGTATGGTCCGGGGGACCTGTCCGAAATCCTGAAGTCCTTGCCGCCGGTCACCGATCCCAACTTGCTTGTCGGGACGAGTACCGGAGACGACGCGGCGGTCTACCGCCTCAGCGACGACCTGGCGCTGGTCCAGACGGTGGACTTCTTCCCCCCCGTTGTCGACGACCCCTACGCCTACGGGTCGATCGCGGCGGCCAACTCCATGAGCGACATCTACGCCATGGGGGGCCGGCCGATCCTGGCGTTGAACATCGTGGCGTTCCCGGCGGACCAGCCCAAGAGAGCGCTGGCGGAGATCATGCGCGGCGGCTCCGACAAGGCCAGCGAGGGCGGCTGCATCGTGGCAGGCGGGCACACCGTCGACGACTCGGAGCCGAAGTACGGAATGGCGGTGACAGGGATCGTGAAGCCCGGATGCGAGCTCACGAATGCGAGAGCCCAGCCCGGCGACGTCCTGGTGCTCACCAAGCCCATCGGCTCCGGCATCATCACGACGGGGGGTAAGCTGGAGCAGGCCGAGGAGTCCGTGATCCAGGGCGCAATCGCCCACATGGCGACTTTGAATAAAGCAGCGGCCGAAGGAGCCATCGAGGCCGGCGTCACCGCCTGCACCGATGTCACGGGTTTCGGTCTCATCGGGCACCTGCGCGGAATGCTGATCGCCAGCGGCGTGGGAGCGCGGGTCAGATACGGCGAGGTGCCCCTCATGCCGGGCGCATGGGAGCTGACCGCGGAAGACGGCATCTACCCGAGCGGCATGACCAGGAACCGTGACCATCATGATGAGGCAGTGAGCTGGGACACAGGACTACACCCCCTCGCCTATCGCACGCTATACGATCCGCAGACCTCGGGCGGCCTCCTGCTCGCCATCCCGCGAAGTCTGGTAGACCGCCTCATGGACGCGCTCTCCAAGAATGGCGTCACCGACGCCTCGGTGATCGGGGAGCTCTTCGAGGACTCCAAGGGCAGCGTCCACGTAACACCGTGACAACCCAGTTGCTGATCCCCCGCTCGATCACAGAGGAGATGGTCGCGCATGCCCGCGAGGAGGCGCCGAACGAATGCTGCGGAGTACTAACCGGTAGAGACGGGGCGGTGTCGGCCGCCTACCGCGCGAAGAACGTCGACCGGAGCCCCGTGAAGTACACGCTCGACCCGGTCGACACACTCCGCATCTTCGGGGAGGCTGATAGGGTGGGCGTTGAGGTCCTGGCCTTCTACCACTCCCACACGTTCAGTGAGGCTTACCCCTCTCCCACCGACGTCAAACTTGCCCCGCCCCCTGAGCTCTTCGACTACCAGCACGTGATTGTCTCGCTCGCGAACGCAGAGGAGCCGGTCATTCGGTGCTTCGCCATCGACGGCGGCACCATCACAGAGACGGTGGTTGAGATCGTCGACTAGGGCGTGTTCACACTAGCTGTGAGGCAAAGGCTTGCCAAAGGCGGGGCGGGGCTAAGGTGCCTGGCGGGCTGCGTCTTAGCGGTAGGGCCGTTCGCGAACGGCCCCTACACCGCCTCGGGATGACACTCTGGAGCAGCAGGACATCATCCTCCAGGGTGCATCAGGCGTCTTAGATTCCTCGGCTGCGCCTCGGAATCACTATGGCCTTGTGAAGGCCACGTATGCGGATGAAAACAGGGCGGCGGTCCCAGGACAAGGCCGGAGGCGGGTTTGAAACCCGCCTCTACGAAACAACGGCGCGACGGTGCCCATTTTCATAGTAATGACACGGGGAGCGCTTTTCGTGTAGCGCGAGCATAGTGTAAACAGGCCCTAACGTCTCATCCGCCGGGTCTCGGGCGCCTCTGCGGCCCGCTCAGTCCGACGAGGGTTGCGGTCCGGCGCCGCCAATCGTGCGTGCCGGCCCATCGTTCAGGTCCTGGCCCCAGGGGGGGTCCTTCGGGGTTTTGGGTGTATCCTTTCCCCGCCTGGCTTGGGCCCTTCCGAGGCTCCCCAAAGAGCGCCGAGAGTCCTCGCGCAGACGGAGCTACCTCGCTCTTGGCATTCGATGGTGAGACCCGATCCAATGGTGAGACCGATCCGGCAGGAGGCCGCAACATGATCAAGCGTTTCTCCACCCTCTACGCAGGGCATATCGATATGGAGGAGCTCGGGCTCAGTGGGACCCCGGCCAACGACCGGAGCTACTCCAACGAGCATCTTGTCGGGGTGTTCGACACCACTCTCGAGATGGCGCAGCTCATGGACGAGCTGGGCTATTCGACGCTCTGGCTGGCAGAGCACCATTTCCAGCCTGAGGGGTACGAATGCATCCCCAACATCCCTTTGCTGGCAGTCCATCTCACGCATCACACCCAGCAGCTCAAGATCGGATGCGGGTTCAACATCTTTCCCATGTGGCACCCATTGCGGCTGGCGGAAGACTACGCCACCGCGGACATATTGACCAACGGCCGCCTGGTCTTCGGGGTGGGTCGTGGGTACCACACCCGCGAGGTCGAGACCTTCGGTAGCCCGATGCTCGATGCGGACGCCAACAGGGAGCTCTTCGAGGAGCAGATCGAGGTCATGTTCAAGGCGTTCAACAACGAGTCCTTCTCTCACCGCGGCAAGTACTATACGCTCCCGCCCCAGGTCCCCTATCGCGGTTATGAGCTGAAGGAGATCACTCTTGTCCCCCGGCCAAAGCATCCCCTGGAGGTGTGGCAACCGATTGTCAGCGGCAGCGAGCGGGGGCTGGAATTCATGGCCAAGCACGGGATCAAAGGGGTGATCTCGGGCACTGCCGAGCAATTCGTCTGGCAGTGGGCACAAGACTTTCGGGAGGTGAACCGACGGCACGGGCGTGACCTGGAGCTTGGGCAAGACCTCATCCTCGGGTTCCGAATGCATATGGACGACACCGTTGATGGCGCGGTCCGGACGGCGCGGCCATTTTTCGAGGAGCATGTCAAGTTCGCCGCTCCCCTGGGCATGCTCCGCTACAGCGAGGAGCAGATGAAAGCCCTCTCGGCCCGCTCCTCGCAGCCTGCGGCGACCGCTCGCCTGGAAAACGGGGTGGAAACGCGGGTCTGGCTCTGCGGACCGGCCCAGGAGCTCATCTCGTACCTCAAAGAGATCGAGCAGAAATACCCAGGGCTCGAGGAGGTGATGGTCTCCTGCGCCATGGGCACACCCAAGCACATCATCAAGCAGCAGCTCACGCGGTTCGCCGAGGAGGTCATGCCGGCCTTCGGCAGTACCGGCCTTCAGCAGTAAGTAATGGCGGGTAAGCGCGCACGAGCTGCGGCGCCACGCTCTCCGCATGGGTCGATACAGCCTCGCGGCGGTAAGGGGGTACGGATGAACGCACGACGCATCGGTGTTGCGGCGATGACCACACCCGGAGGGCAGGGAGGCGATGCCAACGCGACGGTTGAGCGCATCGTCGAGTACGAGCGGCGAGGCATTCCCGTTGCCTGGCTGACGACGGGGGGGTCGGGCCTCGACGCGCTCACCACCTTTGCCGCGGCAGCCGCACGGACCGAGCGGATCCGGCTCGGCACGTGCATCGTCCCGACGTGGCCTCGGCACCCCATCGTCACGGTCCAGCAGATGCAGGTCCTGACCCAGCTTGCCCCCGGACGCATGGTCCTGGGCCTTGGCCCGAGCCACAAGCCCGGGATGACCGATATGTTCGGCGTCGATTTTCGGCTCCCGCTGACCAACTTGAAGGAGTACGTGCACGTCGTGAAGTCCCTCATGCGGGACGGGTCCGTGGACTTCCAGGGGACGATCTACCACGCCAAGGCCAGTATTCCCCAGACGGCGGAAGACATGCCCATCATGGCCTCTGCCCTGCGTCTTGGGTCGTATGAGTACTGCGGTGAAGAGACGGACGGAGCCATCAGCTGGGTCTCGCCCTACAAGTTCCTCGCGGAAGAGGCCTTGCCTGCGATGCAGAAGGGCGCAAGGAAGGCCGGCAGGGAAACCCCGCCGCTGGTCGCACACGTCCCGATGTGCGTGCACGACAACCGGGATGAGGTCCGCGCCGCGGCGAAGGCCCAGCTCGTCCACTACCCACGGCTCCCCTTTTATGTCAAGATGCTGGTCGCTTCGGGATACCCGGAGGCCCAGTCCAACACCTGGAGCGACGACATGATCGATGCCGTCGTTGTTTCCGGGAATGAGGCCCAGGTCGCCGAGCAGCTGGAAGGCATCTTCGATTCCTGGATCAGTGAAATCATCGTGACCTTCGTGACTGCCGGCGACAGCCCGGACCGTTCTCGGGACAGAACGGTCGACTTGATGGGGAACCTCGCCGGGAAGATCTGATCCTGGAAACCGCTCCCGGCGCCGCGCCCATGCGGCACCACGGGCCGACAGAGGCAGACAGGGACCCCCACCGGCGCCCCGGGAGGTACCCTCCAGCGGCTATGCAATTCACCTGGAGTGGAATATACCGATATCGAGCTGGCTGTGAGGCAAAGGCTTGCCAAAGGCGTGGCGGGGCTAAGGTGCCTGGCAAGTAGGGGCCGTTCGCGAACGGCCCCTACACCGCATCGGAATCACTATGGCCTTGTGAAGGCCACGTAAGGGGATGAAAACAGGGCGGCGTCCCAGGACAGGGCCGGAGGCGGGTTTGAAACCCGCCTCTACGAAACAACGGTGCGGCGGTGCCCATTTTCATAGCAATGACACGGGGGAGCGCTTTTCGTATAGCGCGAGCGCCAACAGCGCGAACTTCGACAAGGAGGGGACCAGGCCCCCTCGGGACCGAGCCGCGAGAACTCCACCGGGACTGACCTGACCGGAGCCGGGACAAGCGAACTCCCGGTCAAACGGCCACGAGAGTCGCGGGGGTTGGGCGAGGCTCAGCCGGCGCCGTTCCCCTCGGCTTCCAGCGCCTCCAAGACCGTTCCAGGCGACATCGGCAGCCGGTCCATCCGGACTCCAACAGCGTCATGGATAGCATTGGCGATCGCGGCCATCGGTGGGACCAGCGAGACCTCTCCGACGCCCCGCAGGCCATATGGGTGGCCCGGGTTGGGGACTTCCACCAGCACCGTGTCGATCATGGGGAGGTCGAGACTCGTAGGCATCCGGTAATCGAGGAAGCTGGGATTCATCATCCGTCCATCGTCGGAGAAGAAGTACTCCTCGTTGAGGGCCCACCCGATACCCTGGACCGTGCCACCCTGCATCTGCCCCTCGGCGTAGGAGGGATGAGCGGCTTGTCCAACATCCTCGACCACCGTGAATCGCAGGACCTCCACCTTGCCTGTTTCCAGATCGACCTCGACATCCACGATGTTTCCGCAGAAGGCGGCGCCGATCTGTGTCGGGGAGGAGGTCGCCGAGGCGGTCACCGGCCCACCGGTGGCCAGCATTCGGGCCGCCAGCTGCTTGAAGGTCAGGCGCTCATCGGGGTTCTTGGAGTTGGTGAACACGCCGCCCTCGAAGGCGACATCTTCGGGCTTGATCTCCCACGTCCGGGCCGCCCGCTCGGTCATCTGGCCTCGGATATCCTCGGCCGCGCTGATGGCGGCGATCCCAGTGGAGAAGGCCGTCCGGCTGCCACCAGTCACACCCGTCCAGCCCACGGAGTCGGTGTCGCCCACGCTCGGGACCATGTCCTCCGCGGGCAGGCCCAGGACCTCCGCGACCTGCATCGAGATGGCGGGGCGAGTCCCGCCGATGTCCACGGACCCAGTCACGCAGCCCACCGTCCCACTGGAGTTGACGCTCAACGTCACCGAAGAGGGCATCCCGGCATTGCCCCAGTACCCCATGGCGATCCCGCGGCCGCGGTTGGGCCCGCCGAGGGGCGCCTTGTAGTGAGGGTGTGAGCGCATCGCCTCTTCGACCTCGACGCAGCCGATGGGCGGGAACCTGACGCCGCTGGGCAGCCTGTCACCCTCCCTGGCAGCGTTCTTGAGGCGGAAATCCAGCGCGTCCATGCCGAGCTTGGCAGCCAGCTCATCGATCACCGTTTCGATGGCAACCGCTCCCTGGGGTGACCCCGGGGCACGGTAAGCCCCCACTTTTTGCTTGTTAACGATGACATCGTAGGCATCGCACTGGAGGTTCTCCGTCTTATAGGGGGCCAGAGAGGTTATCGCCCCGGAACCGATGGGAGAGCCCGGGAACGCTCCAGCCTCGAAGGCCATATACAGCTCGATGGCCGTGATCTCGCCCGTCTTCTTCGCCCCGATCTTGGCCCGCATATGCGAGCCAGAAGTCGGCCCTGTGCCCTCGAAGACCTCTCTGCGGCTCATGACGATCTTGACCGGGTGCCCGGTCTTCTTCGAAAGGAGTGCGCACACGGGGTCCACGTAGGTCGAGGTCTTGCCGCCAAAGCCGCCACCGATCTCCTGGGGAATGACCTTCACGTGGTGTTCCGGCACGTCGAGGATCGTCGCGGTGAGACCGCGGACGGAGAAATGCCCCTGGGTGCTCGTCCAGACCGTGATCTTTCCGTCAGGCGCCCAAAATGCCGTCGACGCATGGGGTTCGATATAGCCTTGGTGCACCGGCGCCGTCTCCCATTCCCGCTCCACCACGACGTCGGCCTCTGCTAGACCTGCCTGCACGTCTCCGCGCTTGAACTGAAGGTGGCTACCGATGTTGCTTCGAACGCCGGTATCGTCACCACGCGAGAACCGCTCCTTGACATTCCGCGTTGTCATGCTTTCGTGTATCTGCGGGGCGCCGGGCTTCATCGCTTCCCGGACATCGAGCAGCGGGGGGAGGACCTCATATTCGACCCTGATCTTCTTCAGGGCCTCCTCGGCCAGGTGCGGGCTCGTTGCCGCGACGGCGGCAATAGCGTGGCCCTGGTACAGGACTTTACCCTTCGCCAACATGTTGGCGGCCACAATCTGGGGATTGGCGAACACGTTCCCCAGGTCGATCTCCCGCTCGAGTATTGGGACATCTTCCGCGGTCAACACGGCCTCTACGCCGGGGAGGTCCAGCGCTTCGGCGGCGTCGATCGAGAGGACTCGCGCATGGGCATGAGGGCTCCGGAGCACCTTCCCGTGGAGGAGCCCCGGCGGATGCACGTCCGCTCCGTATTTGGCCCGGCCGGTGACCTTCTCGATGCCATCGTGGCGAATGGGCCGAGTGCCCACCACCTTGTAACGGGACTGGTAGTCCTGGGAGGTATAGGGGGGTGAAGAGGGTTTCTTCGGGTCGGCGGTCGTGGTCATCTTGGGACCCTCCTTTAGATAGAATTAGATAAATAAGCCTGCTGGAACGCTAATGGAGGCACGGAGGGCTGTCAAGAACGACCGGCCGGAGGGGTTCTGGAGCCAGCCCGCACGAGCAGAGGGGCCGGGGAATTCCCCGGCCCCTCTTGATCTAGAGTGGCTGCTGCCGGCCAAGCAGGCTAGTTGCCCTCACTCAGCCAGATCATCTCCCCGGCGTGGCCGCCCAGGCCAGGCCAGCTTCCCTGCAATGCGGCGTGATTCATGAAGTTCATGACCCGCGGCGCCACTACCTGGACCGTCGAAGTGTGCGGCAGCGGGACCCGCAGGATATCGAGCCGGTCCAGGTCCCACATCGCGGAGGCAAGCGCGTCCCGCGCGGCCCCATCCGGTGTCGTGCGCTGCCTGTTCCGCAGGTCGATGGCCCTCGGATCGGTGATGAAGAACTTGTTCCCCTCGGCTATAGCCTCCTGCCAGCACACGTCGACTTCGCCGCAGGAGGTCGAGAAGCCCCCTCCGATAGCCTCGAAGGTCTTCTGCACCAGGGTCTGCCCGTAGTACTTGGTCAGGTCCGTGGTCAGATCCAAGTTGGCCTTTAGCGACGCCTTCCTCCCGTCCAGGTACCCCGCGATAGCCTGGTACTGCTCCCCCCGGTTCCCGCTGGGATAGGGGAAAGCGATGAGCGGGAACTCGTGCGGCAGCCTATCGATCTTCCCTTCGTTCACCAGCTCCTGGAGCAACGCGGTGGCCGCCTCCGGGTCATACCTGTACCACGGGCTCGACTCTTCGGCACTGGTCGGCCACTGCGAGCGCTCACCCCAGATGCCGCCCCACAGGAACATGGGGCCCATCCAACCGATGCCGCCGTAGAGGGTATTGATCATCTCGTCCCAGTTGATGGACATCGTGAAGGCCCGCCGCCACCGGACGTCGTTGTAGGGCTCCTTGTCGTGGCGGATCTGCATCAGGAAGAACGTCTTGGTCGGGTCTGTCTCTTTTATGCGGAGCGTGGGGCCCCGGCGCTTGAACAGGTTGACCTCATCCGGACTGGTCGGCTGGCCACTGTAGATGTAGTCCAACTGGCCCGTGAACAAGCCGGACCGGGCCAGGTTCGGGTCCGTGACCACGTTGAACTCGAGGCCATCCATGTAGGGCCGGCCCTCACGCCAGAAGTTCGGGTTCCTCACCCACCGTGCAACCTGCTGAGCATCCCACTCCGTCTGGATGTAGGCGCCCGTCCCCACGAGGCGCTTGTTCCAGTCGCCGTCCAGCGCGAATACCTCCCGCGGGAGGATCTGGCCGTACTGGTCGGAGACAGCCGCCTTGATGAACCCGAAGAAGGGCTCGATCGTCTCCAACTCAATGGTGTATTTGTCGATCACCCGGGACGACTTGTAGGCCTGCATCTCGGCCGGGTGCCGCTTCTTCTCCGCCCTGACGTCGAAGGTGAGCTTCACGTCCTCGGCATCCACGTCCCTGCCGTACAGGGGCTTCAAGGCGGCATCGTAGGCGAAGTTGCTTTCGGGGATGTTCTGCCACTTCGCGCCCTGCCGGATCTTGAAGGTGAACTTGGTACCGTCCTCACTAACCTGCCAGCTCTCGGCCAAGTCGGGCGTCAAGCCGGTGGCGTAGTTGTCGATCACCTCCACCTCGTCGGCAAGGGGTGGCCGGACCAGCCTGCTGTAGGAGAAGGCCATCGCGGAGACAACGTTATAGGATCGGCGAAGCGTTGGGTCGCGTCCCGGGTACGGCCTATCCGTCGTGTTGCGGAAGGTGCCGCCGTAGCGGACCGGCACTCGCAGGTCCTCCGGACTCAGACCGTTGAAGATGAACCGGAAGCCATTGTACCCCTTCACGATCGCCCCGAGCCTCGGCCCAGCGGTCGCCGCGGGCTGCGGCGTCGGCGTTGCCACCACCACGCGGGCAGTCGGCGTCGGCGCCGGTGTCGGCGTCTGCACGATGATCTGCGGAGTCGCCGTAGGCCCAGCCGTCGGCGCCGGCCCAGGCATTGCCGTCTGGACGATCACCATGGCCGTCGGTGTCGGCGCTGGGGTCGGTGTCTGAATGATGATCCTTGGCGTGGCGGTCGGCGCAAGGGGCGCCGGCGCGGCCGTCGGGTCTGCTGCGCCGCCGCAGGCGGCGACAACGAGGGAGACGATCCCCACACCCAGACCGGCGGTCAGCAACCCCCGCCTGCTCCATAACCGTCTCAGCATCTATCTCCTCCTTCGACTCCCATCGAGACCGTGCTCCGTCTACCTCGCCCAAAGCCGGGAGCGACCCTGTGCTTCCAGAGGCCCGCCAACCTTACCACAGCCTTCCCATTCGTCAAGAGTCGGTTGATCTTGTCGCCATCCATCCAACCCGTCAGCTAGAGAGGATGAGCAAGCAGCGTATCGAGGGCTCAAACAGGAAGAGGGGCCGGGGAATTCCCCGGCCCCTCTTGATCTAGAGCGGCTGCTGCCGGCCAAGCAGGCTAGTCGCCCTCACTCAGCCAGATCATCTCAGCGGTGTGGCTGCCCAGGCCAGGCCAACCCCCCTGCAATGGGGCATGGGACATGAAGTTCATGACCCGCGGCGCCACTACACTCACCGTCGAAGTGTGCGGCAGCGGAACCCGCAGGATATCGAGCCGGTCCAGGTCCCACATCGCGGAGGCAAGCGCATCCCGCGCGGCCCCATCCGGTGTCGTGCGCTGCCTGTTCCGCAGGTCGATGGCCCTCGGATCGGTGATGAAGAACTTGTTCCCATCGGCTAAGGCCTCCTGCCAGCATACGTCGACTTCGCCGCAGGAAGTGGAGAAGCCCCCTCCGATAGCCTCAAAGTTCTTCTGCACCAGGGTCTGCCCGTAGTACTTGGTCAGGTCCGTGGTCAGGTCCAAGTTGGCCTTCAGCGACGCCTTCCTCCCGTCCAGGTACCCCGCGATAGCCTGGTACTGCTCCCCCCGGTTCCCGCTGGCGTAGGGGAAAGCGATGAGCGGGAACTCGTGCGGCAGCCTATCGATCTTCCCTTCGTTCACCAGCTCCTGGAGCAACGCGGTGGCCGCCTCCGGGTCGTACTTGTACCACGGGCTCGACTCTTCGGCACTGGTCGGCCACTGCGAGCGCTCACCCCAGATGCCGCCCCACAGGAACATGGGGCCCATCCAACCGATGCCGCCGTAGAGGGTATTGATCATCTCGTCCCAGTTGATGGACATCGTGAAGGCCCGCCGCCACCGGACGTCGTTGTAGGGCTCCTTGTCGTGGCGGATCTGCATCAGGAAGAACGTCTTGGTCGGGTCTGTCTCCTTCAACCGGAGGTTTGGCCCCCTCCGCTTGAACAGGTTCACTTCCTCCGGACTGGTCGGCGAGCCTCGCTCGATCCAGTCTAGCTGGCCGGTGAAGATACCTGAGCGGGCCAGGTTCGGGTCCGTGATGATGTTGATCTCAATGCCATCCATGTAAGGCCGGCCCTCACGCCAGAAGTCCGGGTTCTTCACCCACCGGACAATCCTCTGCGGATCATAATCGCTCTGGATGTAGGACCCCGTGCCCACCACCCGCTTGTTCCAGTCGCCGTCCAGCGCGAATACCTCCCGCGGGAGGATCTGGCCGTACTGGTCGGAGACAGCCGCCTTGATGAACCCGAAGAAGGGCTCGATCGTCTCCATTTCAATGGTGTACTTGTCGACCACGCGGGACGACTTGTAGGCCTGCATCTCGGCCGGGTGCCGCTTCTTCTCCGCCCTGATGTCGAAGGTGAGCTTCACGTCCTCGGCATCCACGTCCCTGCCGTACAGGGGCTTCAAGGCGGCATCGTAGGCGAAGTTGCTTTCGGGGATGTTCTGCCACTTCGCGCCCTGTCGGATCTTGAAGGTGAACTTGGTACCGTCCTCGCTAACCTGCCAGCTCTCGGCCAGGTCGGGCGTCAAGCCGGTGGCGTAGTTGTCGATCACCTCCACCTCGTCGGCAAGGGGTGGCCGGACCAGCCTGCTGTAGGAGAAGGCCATCGCCGTCACGATGGCAAACGATCGTCGCAGCGTCGGGTCGCGTCCCGGTAGTGCCTGTCCAAAGCTGTTGCGGAAGGTGCCGCCGTAGCGGACCGGCACTCGCAGGTCCTCTGGACTCTGGGGGTTGAAGATGAATCGGAAGCCATTGTACGCCTTCACGATCGCCCCGAGCCTCGGCCCAGCGGTCGCCGTGGGCTGCGGCGTCGGCGTTGCCACCACCACCCGGGCAGTCGGCGTCGGCGCCGGTGTCGGCGTCTGCACGATGATCTGCGGAGTCGCCGTAGGCCCAGCCGTCGGCGCCGGCCCAGGGACCGCCGTCTGGACGATCACTATGGCCGTCGATGCCGGCGCTGGGGTCGGTGTCTGAATGATGATCCTTGGCGTGGCCGTCGGCGCAAGGGGCGCCGGCGCGGCCGTCGGGTCTGCTGCGCCGCCACAGGCGGCGACAACGAGGGAGACGATCCCCACACCCAGACCGGCGGTCAGCAACCCCCGCCTGCTCCATAACCGTCTCAGCATCTATACTCCTCCTTCGACTCCAATCGAGACCGTTCTCCGTCTACCTCGCCCAAAGTCGGGAGTGACCCTGTGCTTCGAGAGGCCCGCCAACCTTACCACAGCCTTCTCGTCCGTCATAGAGTCCGGACTTGGATTGCTCTGGCTCCAGACTCTGTGTCAAGCGGGCGGGCGACAGCAGGCGGGCGACAGCAGGCGGGCTACAATAGCGCATCCTAGTTAGAGCGCATCTTAGCCGCGGCTCTCGCACGGGGGTAGACAAGCACTGGCCTGACCCCCGTTGACGTATAATCCCGTCGAGACCATCAGGGGCCGTCCTAGAGCGTCGCTACCCTAGCGCGCGGCGGACAAGGGAAGGACCGGGGTCACGCCGAACACAGCGTATCGCCGAGGCCCCCGAATATCCGGCGGGACGCAACGCGCCGCCGCATTGGCGCTGATCGTCGCGGCGGGGCTGCTGCTCGCGGCGTGCGCCGTCCAGGCGGCCGGCCTACAACTCGCCATCACGCCGACGCCGGTGCCTATCACGAGGCCGACGCCTCGCCCTGTCGAGCCGGAGCACGCCGAC
Organism: Dehalococcoidia bacterium; assembly: GCA_965220155.1. Taxonomy (GTDB): domain Bacteria; phylum Chloroflexota; class Dehalococcoidia; order SHYB01; family SHYB01. Next base: position 495,450 of record OZ244810.1, read on the forward strand.
GCCGGCATCTGCGGCCGCACCCCGCAGGTGCGCGAGGCTATTCTGTTGAGGATCGAAGGCGTCGATCATTGCGCGTTGGTTACCGGCGCGCATCTAGCCGGGATCCAAGGGGAGCTTGACCTGAGCTGGTGGAACATCGACCGGTTGCGGCCGGGCGACTTCGCGGGACTCGCCGCGGTGACGACGCTCGATCTCCACCGCAATCCGTTGACCGCGGTGGGGGCCGGGGTGTTCGACGGCCTCGCCTCGCTCACGTTGCTCGATCTGGGGCACAACGAGTTGACCACGCTGGAAGCGGGGGTGTTCGACGGCCTCTCCTCTCTGACGACGCTCGAGCTTTGGTACAGCGAATTGACGACGCTGGAGGTGGGGGTGTTCGACGGCCTTGCCTCGCTCACAACGCTCGATCTGAAGTACAACCCGTTGGCCTGGTTGAAGGTCGGAACGTTCGACGGCCTCTCCTCGCTCACGTCGCTCGATCTGGGGGACAACCAGTTGACCTGGTTGGAGCCCGGAGTGTTCAACGGCCTCTCCTCGCTCACGTCGCTCAATCTGAGGGACAACGCGTTCACTAGGCTGGGGGCGGGAGCGTTCGAAGGCCTCTCCTCGCTCACATCGCTCAATCTGATGGGCACCGTGCGGTTGGTCGGGTCCAGCAATCGCGGGTTGACCTCGTTGGAAGTAGGAGTGTTCGACGGCCTCTCCTCACTGCGGGAACTCTATCTGGGGCACAACGCGTTGACCTCGCTGGAAGTAGGGGTATTTGACGGCCTCTCCTCGCTAAGGTTGCTCAATCTGGGGTACAACTCGTTGACCTCGCTGGAAGTAGGAGTGTTCGACGGCCTCTCCTCATTGCGGGAACTCTATCTGGGGAACAACCAGTTGATCGCGCTGGATGTGGGGGTGTTCGACGATCTTCCCTCGCTGAAGGGCCCGCGGTTACCAGCGACGGCCACGCTGACCCCGGCCACACCGACACCCACTGTTACGCCGACGCCCACGGCCGCCCCGGTCTCCACCGTTTCGGCCACATCCACGTCGATGGCCACGGCCACACCAATGCCGACACACACGGCCACGCGGTTGCCGACGCCGGAGCCGACGGGCGATGATGACGGCGGCGGCGTTGGGATGGCGGTCTGGGCCGTGATCGCCGCGGTGGGCGTTGTGGCCCTGGCGGCGGGGGGATGGCTTGTGTTCAGGCGGCGCGGGGGCGGTTAGCCGCGGCTCTTCGTTGATACCGATGCATTGGATCCCAGTCTCATGAGTAGCGCCGATCTCGCCGGATGTCTCCGTTGAGTCCCCTTACCTTGAGCATCGTCGACCAGTCCCCGGTACGAAAGGGGGGCACGGCGGCCGACGCCCTTCGCGAGAGCGTGAGGCTGGCCCAAGCCGCCGAACGGCTGGGCTACGCCCGGTACTGGGTCGCCGAGCACCACAACACAGGGTCGTTCACCGGAACAAGCCCCGAGATACTGATCGGCCAGATCGCCGCCAACACACAGCGAATACGTGTCGGGAGCGGTGGCGTGATGCTCTCTCACTATTCGGCGCTCAAGGTGGCTGAGCAATTCCGCTTGCTGGACGCCTTTTTCCCCGGGCGGATCGACCTGGGTATAGGAAGGGCGCCGGGGAGCGATCCCTGGACCGCCGACGCACTCGCCTTCCCAAGGGCCAAGGCCAGTGTCCGGGAGTTCCCGCGCCAGGTCACGGACTTGCTGGGCTTTCTTTCGGGCACTCTCCCGGCGGACCATCCCTTCGCAGACATCCGGGCGCAAGCGGGGCCGGCGCCTGAATCGACGCCCGAAGTGTGGCTCCTCGGCTCGAGCGATTACAGCGGCCGGCTAGCGGCTTCGCTGGGGCTTCCATTTGCCTTCGCCGACTTCTTCGGCAACACCGGTGACTACGGTCCCATGGTCGCGCAGGTGTACCGGGACGAGTTCCAGCGTTCCGGGTATCTCGCGGAGCCCAAGGTGAATGTAACGGTGCACGTCATGTGCGCGCCAACATCTGAAGAGGCCGAACACCTGGCCGCCAGCCGCAACCTCAGCAAAGCCCGGTTCGTCCTGGGGCTAGGGGTCGGCGAGGGGCTGCTCCCGCCAGCCGAAGCAAGCGCTTTTCCCCTTACGGACGAGGCGCGGCACCACGTGGAGCGGTCTTCGGGCTCATACATCGATGGCGACCCGGAGACGGTCCGCCAGGGGGTCCTCGAAGCGGCGGAGCGTTACGGCACGGACGACGTCGGGATCGTCACCAACTGCTACGCGTTCGAGGACAGGGTGCGGTCCTTCGAGCTTGTGGCCTGCGCGTTCGGCCTGGAGGGCGAGCCTTAGCCCATCTCTTAGCCCCGCCAGCTAGCGCGCGGCCCGCCCGCAGCCTATCTCCGTAGAAGCGGGTACCCCTCGAGGTAATCCATCTCGACCAGGTCGATGTAGGGCGCCTGGCGTCTCAGCTCGCTGAGGATGGGCTCGGTATCGGTGGGGCTTGTCATCGGCGGCATCCAGTCATCGTGGTGACAGAGCACGATACTTCTGGGCCGGAGAATGTCCGCCTCGCGCCCGACGAATTGGGCCAGCGAGCCCTGGGTGGGCTCGCCATCGACGTTGCCTCGGCCCGCCGCAGCCAACAGGGCGATGTCCGGTCGCAGGTCGCGCATGATGCCTGTCCAGTGGCCCGACGTGTCCTTCCACAGGATGCTCCCCTCGGGGGTCTCGATCAGATAGGCCAGGGCTCCCCCCTCGCCTCGGGGATGCAGGTCCGTCTCGCGGCGGTGGCCCTGGACGTTGGCCCACTTGGGGTTCTGGGAGCGGAACAGCCGCGCATACTGAGCGTCGAGGTTGCCCGTCCGCTCCTGGAGGGTCAGGCCGAGGTCGCCGAGGCATACCTCGTCCACGGCTCCGCCCCGCGCCCAGATGCATGAGTGCTGGCTCGGGAACACCCGCACCGAGACCCGGTCCGACAGCCGCACCCGCTCGCCTCCGGCCACGGGCATCAGCTGCTCTTCGGCGACTTCCGCCTGGCTCATCAGGCGAGCGGTTTCGTAGGAGCCGACGACCGTGGCGCCCGTATTGTGGGCGATGGTCTGGGCCCCCCATAGATGGTCGAAGTGGGAATGTCCAACGAGGACGTAGTCGGCCTTCTTGACGTCAGCCGATCCCATACCCACTGCCGGCGCCTCGGGCACCCGGTCCATGTAAGCGTCCAGGAAGATGACGAGGTCATCAACCGTGAGCCGGAACGTGGAAACGCCTAGCCAGTCGAGCGTGATGTCCACAGAGTCCGCCTCCTGCTCTAGCCGACTCCCCAGGGAGAGGGGATTGGGATAAGGTTACGACTCGGACCGCGAAATGTCCCGTGGCGAGGTGGATGCGGTTGTTGCACAGCGTCCTGAGGCATACAATGCCCGGACACTGGGATGTCGTTTCCGCTCCGGGCTGTCATGAGAGCTCGAGCGTGGGCGGGGGCGCACGTCCCCACAGGGGTAAACATGGCGTCGCGGCCACAAATGCTGCTGGACGGCATCGTGTTTCCGGAAGGGCCGCGCTGGCACGAAGGGAAGCTCTGGTTTTCCGACATCCTCGGCAAGCAGGTCCGGACGGCCGACCTCGACGGGAACTCGGAGATCCTCCTGGCGCCCGATTGGCGCCCTTCAGGGATAGGGTTCCTGCCGGACGGGACCCCCATCGTTACCTCGATGCTCGACAGCAAGGTGTACCGATTGAGCCCGGAGGGACCGCGGCTCCACGCGGACCTAAGCGGGTTGCCGAGCAAGGGCCTGAACGACATGGTCGTGGACGGCCAAGGCCGGGCGTATGTCGACAGCAGGGGGTCCACGGGGGACCCGAGCGAACCCGATGGCGAGGTTGCTCTCGCCATGCCGGATGGGACATCGCGGGTGTTGTTGAGGGGCCTCAAGCTCCCCAACGGGATGGTGATAGCACCCGATGGCAAGACCCTCATCCTGGCGGAGTGCTTTGCGAACCGGCTGCTGGCTTACGATATCCAAGAGGACGGCTCCCTTTCCGGCCAGCGAGTCTTCGCCGATACCGGAGAGCACTCGCCGGACGGTATCTGCCTGGATGCCGAAGGGGCCGTGTGGGCCGGCTCGCCTCCGAGCAAATGCTTCATCCGGGTGCGCGATGGAGGGGAGATCGCCGATCGCATCGATTTGCCGGATAGGACCGGCATCGCCTGTATGCTGGGTGGCGACGACCGGCGGACCCTGTTCCTGCTGACCAACCAGACGGACATGCAGGGAATCATGAAAGGGTTCTCCGGCGAGGTCGACGCCCGCGAGGTCTGTAAGGGATTCATCGAGACTGTAAGGGTCGACGTGCCGGGAGCGGGACTGCCTTAAGGGCGGCCGGTCTTGGGCCTGGAAAAGGGAGGTCCGCCATGCCAACAGGAAGCCCTCGTCTTCTGCTAGATGGACTCGTTTTCCCCGAGGGGCCGAGATGGCATCAGGGGAAGCTGTGGTTCTCCGACATGTTTTCCAACCGGGTGATGACGGTGGACCTGGATGGCAACAGCCAGGTGCTGTACACGCAGAAGGAGCGGCCCTCCGGCATCGGCTGGCTCCCCGACGGCACGACCGTTTTCACCTCCATGAATGACTGTTTGTTGCTCCGCCTCGTGGACGGCGGCGCCGAGATCGTAGCCGAGATGAAAGGAATCCCGTGCGACCAGGTCAACGACATGGTGGTCGACGGCCAGGGCCGGGCCTATATCGATAGCCGCCTGTACGACACGACGCCTGGCGGTCCGGCGGGAGGGATCATCCTGGTTACTCCCGACGGCGCGGCCCGGCAGGTGGCCGATAATCTGGACTTCCCCAACGGGGTCGTGGTCTTACCGGACGGGCGAACGCTCGTCATAGCGGAGAGCCAAGGCCACCGGCTGACGGCTTTCGACATCGAAGAGGACGGTTCGCTATCGGGTAGACGCGTATTCGCAGACTTGGGAGACGTAGGGCCAGACGGGATATGCCTCGACGCCGAGGGGGCCATATGGGTAGGCTCTCCCGGCGCCCATGCATTCCTGCGAGTCCGCGAAGGCGGGGAGGTCACGGACCGGATCACCGTCGAGGGCCGGATGGCCGTGGCATGCGCTCTCGGGGGCCCCGAGATGCGCACGCTGTTCTTGACGAGCGCTCGCTCGGAGGGAGAGAAGATCAGGAGCCTCGCCCGGGGTCAGGGCAACCCCTGGGAGCTCTCATCGGGTCTGATCGAGACTGTGGAGGTCGATGTGCCTGGGGCCGGCTGGCCCTAGCGCCGAGGGCGATATCAGGCGGCATCCCCCTCCGGCATCAGCTCGGACATGGTACAGTCAAGGGGCTCCACGTCCATGTGGAGCCCCTTGAACACGGGGAACCGCAGGCGTCCATCGCCTGTGACCTCCCCATACCTGACCTCGATGACCAGCTGCGGCTCGCACCAGTACAGCAGCCGGTCCATGGGCGGCTCCACAGCGAACGGGCACCGGTCCGTGTGAAGTCCGGACATCAGGACCTGCAGCGGGCCAACGTCATCCCGCTGGAATCCCCCGCTGACGCTGCCGGCGAACCGGAGCAACCCCCGGCCGTCAAAGGTGCCGACCAGAAGGCTGCCCAATATCTCCTTCCCGCCGCCTCCGATGGTGTAGCCTCCGATTACGACTTTCGCGGTCTTGTTGACCTTCACCTTCGACCAGTCCGGGCTGCGCCTGCCAGCCGCATAGGCGCCGGTCTTCAACTTGGCGACGATCCCTTCGAGCCCCAAGTCGGTCGCGGCGTCATAGAAAGCGATGCCGTGCTCCTCCTCGTAGTGGCAGACGTGGATGGACTCTCCCGGAGTCACCGTCTCGCGAAGCTGTTGCTTCCTGAGTGTCAGCGGCTCCCGCGTCAGCGGTCGGAAATCCTTGTAGACGATGTCGAAGACCTCGTAGTTGGCAGGGAACAGGCTGATGGCTTCAGCGGGGTCCTGCATTCTCCGCATCACCCGTTGGAGCCTGGGGACGCCTTTTTCGTCAGGGGCGACCAGCTCGCCGTCCAACACGACGCCATCGGCCTTGACCGAGGCCGATAGCTGAGAGCGGACGTCAGGGAAAGCGGCCGTGATGTCCTGCAGGCTTCGGCTCTGAAGCCGGACCCGTCCGCCAGAAAAGAAGGCAATGGCCCTGATGCCGTCCCATTTGACCTCGAAGAGGTGGTCGGAGGAGTCGAAGGGCTCGCCATGCTGGACGGCGAGCATGGGCCTGAGACGCGCTGGGAGGCCTCCACGCGGTCGAGCCGTTCCCGCGCCGGCCGGGGACATTACCCAGCCTTGCGGGCCCTGGTCCTGGCACGTGCCTGGGGCTCTGGCATTTCAGGCGGGCTCACTGTTCGCTCCCGCTTCGCGGCGTCGATGCTGGCCTTCAGGGCCTCCATGAGGTCACGCACCTGGGCCTTCGGTTGCGCAGGGGCCTCAGGGACCGTCTCGACGCTGCCCAGCTTTGCCTCGATAACCCTTTCCAGGGCGGTCCTGTATTCATCACGGTGTTGAGTGACGTCGAAGGTGCCGCTTAGCTGGTCGATGAGCATCCTGGCCATCGCCACTTCCTGCTCGCTGATCTGCGCGGACTCTTCAGGCAAGTCCAGGTCGGCAGTCGAGCGGACCTCGTCTCCGTAGTACATGGTCTCGAGAGCAATGGCATGGTCATACGGACGTAGGCAGCAGACGTGTTCCTTCTGCCTCAGCGAGACCTTCCCCACCGCCACCTGGCCGCTCTCTTCAAGGGCCTTCTTGAGCAAATAGTAGGCCTTCACTCCCACGCCTTCCGGCTCCAGGACGTAGGCGTTTTCGTAATATATGGGATCGATCTGGGCGAGCTCCACGAACTGGATGATCTCAATGGTGTGCTTGGACTCCACCGAAAGCCCTTCGAAGTCGCTTTCCTCCATCACCACATATTGCTCTTTCCCGTATTCGTATCCCCGCACGACATCCTCGAATGCCACCTCTTCGTCCTGGATTGGGTCCCAGAGCTTCTGCCGCAGTCTCGCGTGGCTGTCCTTGCGGAGCCTCACGAAGCGGATGTCCTTGTTCTGGGTCGCCCCATACAATTTGATTGGAATGGTCACCATCCCGAAACTGATGGCGCCCTTCCAGATCGGCCGTGGCGGCATGGCTCACCTCCGCGTCAGGGGGAGCCGGCACCTCCTCCGGACTCTTCCGTCCACCCGGACGCTTGCCCCCGATCAGGCTGCGCCAACAGTATAGCACGCAGGGCAGTACCGAGTCTTAGACTGCGTCCAAAAACGGGAGGGGCACGAGCCCGTTGGCAGGGGTGGGCGGGGTCGACCCGGGTTTGGGCCTACGTCAGGCCGAGCAGCCGCGCGGGATTGCTCTTCACCATGACCTCGACCTCTTCGTCGGAAAGGCCCTGCCCCAGCATCATGGCGATGAACATCCGCATCGCATAGGCCGGCGGCGGGTTGAAGACCTGCCCGGCGTCGGTACTCATGATGCAGCGCTCGGGCCCGATCTCACGGATAGCTTCGGCAAGCTCCTCCTCCGTGATCACCCGGGCCCGGGGCATCAGACCGAAGAGCACGTGCTCGATATAGCAACCCTGCTCGGCGAAGCGCTTCATCTCATCGATGGTCGGCTGTCCGCCGGCGTGCGCGGTGATGGGGTGGGTAATCACGATACGACGGATGCCGATATCGACGGCCCTGTCCACCACAGCCTTCGTTTCTTCCACGGTGATGTGTCCGGTCGCCAAGACCATGTCGTACTTCTTGATCTGCTCCAGCACCTCGATCGTCGCCCGTGAAAGGGCCCCCTCCTCCTCGAAGCATGAAATCCCCTTTTCGGGCTGTCCGAAGCGGGCCATGTCCGAGGCCGAGGAGAAGGTGGGAAGCCACACGACGCGCGCCCCGAGACGGCCCGACGTCCTGACGGCATCCGGGTTCAAGCCCCCAACGTCGTGGTCGAGACAGACGGCCCCGAAGGGCTCCAAGCCGGGAAAGCGTTTCTTGGCCATGTAAGCGTAGGGGTAGGTGGGATAGTCCTTGCTCTTGAGGACCATGCCGCCCATTTTCGTCGCCGAAGCCATCTCGAGGAGCTCGTCGATGTCGACGCTGCGCTCGAGCTTGCTGTCCGGACCGAAGTGAACATGGGTGTCGATGGAGCCCTCGAGCAGGCCATCAACCGTCTTGGCACGCACCCTGAAAGCCCGATGGGTCGTCATGGGCCCTGCCTCCCGCAGTGAATGCCGGGATTATCAGAGTAGGGTCAGGGGGTGTCAAACAGGTCGGGATGCGGAGGCGCGGCCGTATGCCCGCCGGGCTCCGGGCGCGTTTCCTAGCGCAGCTCAGGCCAAAAGGTCAACGCGGTCCCACCAAAGACCATCTCCTGCTCCGCCGGCGACAGGAATGCCATCACATCACGCGCCATAGCGAGCTGCTCCTTGAGGCCTCGGTCGTAGGTGTTGGGGAAATTGGAGCCCCATAGCAGCCTCTGCGGTCCAAACCGTTCCACCAATCGCGGAAAGAACTCGGCGGCGCTGCTCTTGCCCTCGTTCGACTGATAGATGCTCATGCTGGAGAACTTCAGATGCACGTTGGGGTATTCGGCCAGGTCCCACATGGGCTTGGCTGCCTCGTATGGCGGTCCATCGTCCAGAGCGGGCGCCCCCATGTGGTCCACGGCAACCGGCAGACCGGGGAACCGCTCAAGGACTGGGCGCAGCTTATGAAGCTGACGGGCCATTACCTGAACGATGACCGGGATACCAAGAGCGGCGCAGCGTTCCCATAGAGGGAAGGTCGCAGGGTCGTCCAGCCACGTTCCCTCAGGTCGCGTGCTGGTGAATAGACGAATACCCCGCATGCCGCGCTCCGTGGCCCAGTAGGAGAGCCGGTCGGGCGCATCGGGCAGCAGCGGATCAACCACACAGACTGAAGCGTAGCGGTCGCGATGGGCGGCTGAGGCGTCGGCGGCATAGCTGTTATCGAACTGGTACACGCCGAAGGCCTGGACGATGATTGCCCTGTCGACGCCGGCCTCCGCCATGTGCCCCAGAAGGGACTCTCCGGACACGGGCATGTCGCGGATCCAGCCGACCGCGTGGGGCTCGACGTTCCGTGGGTATTTTGCCTCGTCCTCAGAGACGATGTGGATGTGGGTATCGACGATCATGGCGCACCGCCTTCTCTCTGGCCCGTATCGGCGCCAGCTTGCTTCGAGGAAATCAGGACTCGGAGGCGAGCTCGGGCCAGAGCGCCAGAGCGGTCCCGCCGAAAGCCGAGTCTTGCTCGCCAGTTGACAGAAAGTCCATGGCCTCTTTGGCCATTTGTAGCTGGGTTTTCAACGGCGGGTCCGACGTCGCGGGAAAGTTGGAGCCCCAGACAAGCCGGTGAGCCCCAAACCGGTCCACGAGCCTCGGGAAGAACTCCCGCCAAGAGCTCTTGCCTTGTTCCGCGGCCGCCAGGGTCACGGAAGAGAATTTCATATAGACGTTCGGCAGATCGGCCAGGTCCCACATGGCATTGGAGGCGGAATAAGGGGGGCCCTCCTGAAGGTCGGGAAAGGCCAAATGGTCCAGCGCCACTGTCACCTCCGGCACCTGCTCGAGAGCCCTTCGCAGCTCCAGGAGTTGCGAAGGCCAGGCTACCACGCAGACGGGCAGCGCCTGAGCGGAGGCTTCTTTCAGCACGGCCACCGATCTGGGGTCATCGTAGGGCAACTCTCCTTCTCGAACGAAGAGACGAAGGCCCCGCGCGCCTTTCACTTGGGCCCAGTAGCGGAACCGGTCGACGGCATCCGCCGCGGCTGGGTCCACACAGCACACGCTGACGGCCCGGTGGGGATGGGCCTTGGCGCTATCTGTGGCGTAGCTGCTGTCATACCGGTAGGCCCCAACGGCCTGGACGATCACCGTCTTATCGATGCCGGCACCGTCCATGAGCTCAAGCAGCTGCTCCACGGCCATGTCACGGACCCAAGCGGCATGGGGAGCGCTGGGGTCCTCCACCCCGAGCGGGTACCGCTCCCGGTCCGGGCTGACCACGTGGACGTGGCTGTCGACGATCATTGCTGCGGGCCTCGCCTTGGCTTGACTTGGCCGATTATTGCAGGTTGCCAAGAGGTGTCAAGCAATTGGAGGCACCCTTCGCGGCCCAGAGGGGTAACGGAGTGGGAGGAACGGGTTGACGAACCCAACGCCCTCGATGGCGGCCCCCGTCTGAAAGTCTTCGCCGAGGATATTCGAGGCCTGGCGGGCTTAAGGTTGTTTCAGTCCGTCGTTGATGTCCTCGGCTCCATCGCCATAACGGACGAATGTCCCTGCTACCTCGGGTTGAAACGTATCACAGAGCGCTACGCGCGCCGCGTAACGCGGCATAGGACAACCGATTCAATCGGAAGGAACTCGGAAGATGTTCTTGGGCCAACCGACCTACCTTGAGGTGAAAACCAACGGGGAAAACAGCATGTCGGTAAGGGACAGAGCTTCGCCCCTCATGGCCAATCAGTCAAAACCAAATACCCACGACATCGCATAAAGGAAGGCAATCGCAATCGCCATCCCCACCGCGGCTATCACGGTGGTTTTGACCACCGCAGCCACTCCCCTAAGCAGTATCTGCATGGTACTGCCCCTATCGGAAGTGCTTGTGGAAAAAGTTAGCAAAGCTCTGTCCCCAAAGTCAACGGAACGCGGGATGCCCAAATCCACCATCTAAGGAGTGTGGAGGCGTTGGATGGGCTGGAGTGGGGGGTGTAAGGCGGTTCGGTGAGCGGTCCAGGGGTTGGCGAAAGCGGCCTGGGGGATGGTTCAGAGGCAAAAGGGGGTTGGAAGGGCAGTTTCGGCGGGTGTTGGGCGCAACGAACCCTCGGCACCCGGCCGGGCCCGATTTTGGTGGCCTCTGGGCCCGCAAGGGCCGAGTCAGCCCCCCGGCGGCCCGTGGGCTAGGGCGAGGATGCTCCGCCGCGCCGCCACCAACACCGTGTATGAGGGGTGGCCCCCACTCAGATTGATGATCAGCGTCCTGGCGTGGCGCACCACCCGACCCGGAAGATTGATGACCCCGAAGCGCACCGCCTTCAGCCTTCTGCTCACCCACTCTTGACCCAGGGCCAACTGCTTCATCGCCGAGTTCAGGTTGAAGGCCAGCACCGTTATCGCCCACCAAGCGGCGTTGGCTCCGAACAGTCCCGAGGGCAGCCGGCCCCCCGCCAGGTCTTCCTTCAGCACGGAGTGCGCCTCCTCCCCCTTGCCGCACCGCTGCCGGGACCACCAGACCAACGCCTCCGGGTCAACCTCCCGGTTGGTCACCACCCCGGTGACCTTGTACCACCCCTGCTGCCCCATCTCCATGATGGCGGGCAGGTCCAACTGGCCGGCCAGCCCCGGCAGGGGCGGGTTCCGCAGCGGCTCCCGGATGGCGATGAACCGGTACTCCGGGCTGGTCTTGGAGTGTCCTATCCAGTTGGGCACGACGTTCACTTCCGCCCACTGCTGGCCCGTTTCCACTCGCCGCCCGTCCACCTCCCGGTACAACTCCCGCCACTCCTCCTCAGCGCTCTGGGCCACCGCAGCCTTGAACTCCGGGGTCACGTCCACTCCCACAGCGAACTCGATCACTCCGAAGCGTTGGTCTTTGCCCTCGGCACAGTAGCGCAAGACCTCCTGCTGGTAGCCCGCCGTGTCCGAGCGCACCAGAACCCGCTCCACCCCCGAAGGCAGGTGCTCCAACGACTCCCGAAGCACCCGCAACTGCTGGTGGCCCGCCGGCACGTTGCCGTCCCGGAACTCCGAGTGCAAGACCAAGTCAGCTTCTGCCCAGTAGGTCGTCAGCGGCTGGTAGGCCTTGTGCTTCTTGTAGCAATACCGCGCCTGCTCCTTGTGGGTCTCGATGAGCGTGGCGTCCATGTCCAGGGTTGCCTGCTCATGCCGGCCCTGTCTCTGGACGAAGCCCACCAAGTCGGCGTTCGCTTTTCCCAGCCCGCGCAACCCACCGGTGGCGGCGGGGATGAACGCGGTGTGGGGGCGTCTTCTCTCCTCCTCGGCCGGGTCGTGGAACCGCTGGAGGAAACGGAACACGGCCGAGGCCGACGGCACACTGCGGCGGCGCTCCCGGCGCCACCTCCCCAGCAGCCCTCGGCACTCCCGCCGGCGCATCCCCTGAGTCTCCGCCAGCCGCAACACCCGGCCCAGCCCCTCGTCCTTCTCCAACAGGCGCAGGTCCTCCACACCCTCACCGCCAGCCAGGTTCAACAGCACCAGGGAGGTGACCATCTGCTCATCGGTCCAGCCCTGCTCCCCTTTGACGCCCAGATGCCGCCGGACCGACTCGGGTAAACCGGCAACCTGCCAAAGATCCAGGTACGCCCCCAGACCGGCGAGAGCGGTCATCCCCGTCGAACCCTTCTCCTGGGCGTATTGGAAAGGCAATGCTCCCTGGGGCATACTAGCTGCACCTCGTTGGTGATGGCTTTGTTTGAGCACTTTGCCATCATAGCCAGCTTCACAGCCGGCTCCAACGGGGTATCTCTTTCTATTCTGATGGTGGATTTGGGGGATGGATGGCCTACGGGGGAGACCCCTATGGCCACGGAGCCCTCGTAGTAGTCCGATCCGGGGAAAGCCCGGCACATGGCGAAGGAGGGCAGGTGTCAACGACGGAATACGACAGAGAGGTACTCCTACGCGGTCAACCACCAAGAGGCCTGCGCGGCCGGAGAAACCCACACCAACAACTACAAGTACAACAACCGCAGCTGCCATAAGGCAACGCGTTTGATGCTCCATCGAGGCCAGACTCTTGACCGGACGAAGCAAGTACCCTTGCCAATTCAGGCAATCCGCGCTACAGTCCTAGAGGTGAGAATTGCGGGTATTATCTCTGGAACTCTCTCCACGAGGTGGTAGGGCGGCCGACCGCTGGAGGGAGGGAGGCGCCGCCAGGGTCTCTGGGCCTCAAGGACCAGGCTGTCCTCGGCATCCGAGTCCTATGAGAACGGCCGCGCGCCGGCAGCTCGCAACGCACCCGCGCTCGAGGCCCCGGGTGAATAAACAACCCTACTACCCTGCCTTCCTCGACCTACGGGACCAACCATGTGTCGTTGTGGGTGGAGGCCCCGTATCCGAGCGGAAGGTCCATGGCCTGCTGGGAGCCGGCGCCAAGGTCCGGCTGGTCAGTCCCGAGGCCACCCAAAACCTCGCGCAGCTAGGGGAGGCGCGAGAGGTCCGCTGGGACCGCAGGGAATACATGACCGGCGACCTCCACGGGGCCCGTTTGGCCATCGCGGCGTCGTCTAACGCCGCGATCAACAAGGCCGTTTCCGAAGACGCGCGAGGGCTGGGCATCTTGGTCAACGTAGCGGACGACCCGGAGCACTGCACCTTCATCGCCCCTTCAATTGTCACCAGAGGTTCACTGACCGTGGCTGTCTCGACGGGCGGCAAGAGCCCCGCAGTGGCTCGACGAGTGCGAGAAGAGCTGGAGAGCTGGCTGCCCAGGGAATACGGCTCCCTCCTCGAGCTGGCCGCGGACGTCAGGGGGACCATGAAGGCCGAGAGGCGGGAGGCCCCTGCCGACGCCTGGCAGACAGGCCTGTCCCACGGCCTGCTGGATTTGATCAGGGAGGGGCGGGAAGACGAAGCACGGGAGCGGCTGTACCGGGCGCTCCTAGCCGGCGCCCCGCAGGCGTAGACCTCCATGACGAATGAGCCGTTGAGCATAGTTGGGGTGGGCATCAACCACCGGACGGCGCCAGTGGAAGTCCGAGAGCGCGTCACCCTCGTCGAGGAAGAGCTCTCGGAGGCGCTCGACCTGCTGCGGCGTTATGTGCCCAGCGGGGCCATCCTCTCCACGTGTAACCGCACGGAAGTCTACTCGATAGCGCCGCCGGCAGCCGGCGGACGAGACACCCTATCCCGGTTCCTCTCGGATTGCCACCGGATACCCTCGGGGGAGCTGAACCCCTACCTTTACGGCTACGACGGTCGGGATGTCGTGGAACACCTGTTCGGCGTGGCATGCGGCATCGATTCGATGGTGCTGGGTGAGACCGAGATCATGGGGCAGGTCCGTGACGCCCTCGCTGCCGCCTCGGACGCCGGCATGGTCCGCACACCACTCTCGCGGCTGTTTCACGACGCTCTAAGGACCGGACGGACGGCGAGGGAGAGGACCGCGATAAGCCGACACACCGTCTCCGTGAGCCATGCAGCGGTCCAGATGGCGCGGCAGGTGTTCAGTGGCCTGGAGCACTGCCGGGTGTTGGTGATCAGCGCCGGGGAGGCCGGCAATCTCACCGCGAAGAGTCTGCGGAATCACGGGGCAGGGGAGATCGGGGTAGCGAACCGGACACGGGAGCGGGCAGCCGCGCTGGCCGAAGAGCTGGGGGGCCGCCCCGTCGACTACGAAAGCATCGGCCCCGCTCTCTTGGACTTCGACATCGTGATCAGCGCAACAGCATCGGCCCGATACGTGCTGCCGAGGTCGATGGTCGAGGAGGCGATGCAGGGCCGTGCGGGCCGCCCCCTCTGCCTGATCGACATCGCCGTTCCCCGGGACGTCGATCCGGAGAGCCGCCTGATCGAAGGTGTTTATCTGTACGACATCGATGACCTAGAGGCTGTTTCGCTCGCCGGTCTTGAGGAGCGTCGAAAGGCTGTTGGTGACGTCCAGCAGATCATCGACGGGGAAACACAGCGTTTCATGGCATGGTTCTCCACTCTAGAGGCGGTACCGGTGATCAAGGGCCTTCGACATAAGGCCGAGGAGGCCCGCCTCCGGGAGTTGGAGAAGACCCTGGGGAAACTTCGGCATCTTTCGCCTGAGGACCGCGACCGCGTCGAGGCCTTGAGCAAGGCCCTGGTCAAGCGAATCCTCCACGACCCTATCCTCTCCCTCAAAGCCGACGGCCAGACGAAGGGGTACATCGAGGCGGTCAGGGACTTATTCTCCCTTGGGCCCGATTGATCCCTCCTGGTATCACCCCCGTTTCCCGGGGTCGACTCCGGCACCTGCGAGCGCGCCGAAGCGCGTCCGCGCAGTGCATCCATAGCACCGCCCCGGAATATACTGAAGCGTATCAGCAGGCGTTGAGCTAGAGGCGCTGAGCTAGCACGGTGCGACGGCCAGCATGCATGTAGTCGTTGGAACTCGGGGCAGCCCGTTGGCGATGGCCCAAACGGAAGAGGTCCTGGCGTCGCTGCGTCGGGCTCACCCCCGCGTAGAGTTCGAGGTCAAGAAGGTCCGTACTCAAGGCGATATCGCAGCCGACACCCCCCTCGACAAGATGCCCAGAGGCTCATTCGCCAAGGAGCTGGAGACCGGCCTGGCCAACGGCGAGGTGGACATGGCGGTCCATAGCTTCAAGGACCTGCAAACAGATCTGGAAGAGGAGTTTACTATCGCCGCCATCGGGCGGCGCCAGGAGCCCCGAGACGTCCTGGTGGCGCCGGGTTTTGCCAATCTTGCTTCCATGCCGCCGGGAAGCCGGCTCGGCACGAGCAGCCCCCGCCGTTTAGCCCAAGTAAAGGCGTATCGGCCCGATCTCGAGGTCCTGCCTATCCGAGGCAACGTCGGGACCCGTATCGAAAAGGCCAATGGCGGCGACTTCGACGGAGTCATCGTTGCCGCAGCGGGGGTTTTCCGGCTGGGACTGCGGCAGCACATCGCCGAGCTCATCCCCCCCGAAGTCTGCTTGCCCGCGGTGGGGCAGGGGGCCTTAGCGGTGGAGGTCCGATCGGGCGACCGGGCGACTTTCGACATTGCCGCCGCGGCGGACCACCCCGATACCCGGACCACCGTTTCGGCCGAGATGGCCGTCCTCCACCGGCTTGGGGGTGGTTGCCGAGTCCCCATCGCCGCCTTCGCCGTGGCTGACGGCCATTCATTGCGCATCGAGGGCATGGTGGCCTCCTCCTCCGGCGACACTATTGTCAGGTCGGAGGCGACCGGTCTCGTCAGCAGGCCGGAGGAGACAGGCAGGCGGCTCGCCCAGCGGTTGTTGGACCTGGGAGCTGGGGCTCTGCTCGAGGAGGACAACGGCCAGTGAGCCCGCCGCGAGGGAAGGCGTATATCGTCGGGGCTGGGCCTGGGGACCCGGGCCTCATCACGGTGAAGGGCCTCGAGGCCCTGCGGCTGGCCGATGTTGTGGTCTACGACCGGCTCATCAACCCGTATCTTCTCTCCCAGTCCCCGGCGGGCGCGGAATGGGTCTATGCGGGGAAGACGCCTGGGGGCAGCTCGATGGAGCAGGGGGAGATCGACCGCTTGCTGGTCGACCGGACGAGGGAAGGCAAGACTGTCGTGCGGCTGAAGGGCGGCGACCCCTTTATCTACGCAAGGGGGGGCGAAGAGGGGGCGGCGCTCGCCTCGAACGGCCTAGAGTTCGAAATCGTTCCCGGGGTGACCTCAGCCACCGCCGTCCCAGCCTATGCAGGGATACCACTTACCCATAGAGGGCTATCTTCGTCCTTTGCGGTGATCACGGGCCGGGAGGACCCCGCTTCGGAGTGGTCTCGCGTCGCGTGGGACCGGCTGGCCACGGGCACAGGTACGCTAGTTATCATGATGGGGATCGAGAGTCTGGCCGAGACAATGACCACCCTGCGCGGAAACGGCGTTGCCGCAGACACGCCCGTCGCGGTCATCGAGTGGGGTACCGACCCACGGCAGCGGACGGTGACCGGCACGCTGGCCGACATCGCGGAGCACGTAGACGAGGCGAAGGTCGGCGCTCCCTCGATCGTCGTTGTCGGCCAGGTGGTCAGGCTGCGGGAAACTCTTCGATGGTTCGACAACAAGCCTCTGTTCGGTAAGCGCGTCCTGGTGACACGATCGCGAGGCCAGGCCAGCGCTCTGTCCCGCCTTCTCGAAGAACATGGCGCCCAACCCGTGGAGCTTCCTACAATCGATATCCGGCCTCCGGAGGACTGGGAGCCTCTCGACAGGGCCCTGCAAGCCCTCTCCTCTTACGATTGGGCCATCTTTACCAGCGTGAACCCAGTCGAGATGGTCTGGAGCCGCCTCCAGGAAGCAGGGGGCGACGCGCGGAGCTTCGGCGGGGTCCGCATCTGTGCTATCGGCCCGGCCACAGCACGGGCGCTGGAGTCCCGAGGCCTGAAGGCTGACTTCGTTCCCGATCGCTACACGGGGGAAGACGTGGTGACGGGGCTTGGGCGGGACGAGCTCCGGGGTGCACGGGTGCTGCTCCCTCGGTCCGACATCGCCCCCAAAGAGGTGGTCCTGGGTCTGGAACGTTCCGGCGCGGAGGTGCGGCAGGTCCACGCGTACCGGACCGCAGTCCCGGAAGAGTCTCGTTCCAAAGCCCGGGACCTGCTGACCCGCAAAGCGGTCGACGTGGCAACCTTCAGCAGCTCGTCCACCGTGCACAATCTCGTCGACCTCCTCGGGCGCGATGCCCCCGCGCTCCTCAACCCCGTCACGATTGCCTGCATCGGCCCGGTCACTGCGAGAGCCGCTGAACGGTTGGGCCTCGGGGTCGACATTATCGCGGAGGAGCACACGATACCCGGCCTGGTGAACGCTATGGTCGGGGCGGCCAGGATGCCTCAGGAGGACCGCTGATATGGTCGCTACCTTCCCAGCGCTGCGTATGCGGCGCATGCGGCGTTCCGAGACAATCCGAGGGATGATCCGGGAGACGACGCTATCGGCCAGAGACCTCGTCTACCCGATGTTCGTGGTGCCTGGGTCCCGGATAAGGCAGGAGATTTCGTCCATGCCCGGGTGTTACCACCTGTCCGTCGATGAGGCGGTCCGTGATGCCGAAGAGACCATACGCCTGGGGGTCCCGGGCATCATTCTCTTCGGCCTGCCGCCATCGAAGGACCCAATGGGTACGGGCGCCTACGCCGAGGACGGCATCATCCAAGAGGCGGTCCGGGCTATCAAGAGGGCGCTGCCCGAGCTGGTCGTCATTACCGACGTGTGCTTGTGCGAATATACGGACCACGGGCACTGCGGGGTCATCGGGGGCGACGACGTGGACAACGACCGCAGCCTCGACCTCATCGCGCGGACCGCACTATCGCACGCGGCTGCCGGCGCGGACCTCGTCGCGCCGTCGGACATGATGGATGGCCGGGTCAAGGCCATACGCCAAACGCTGGACGGCTCCGGCTTGAGCAACGTGCCGGTCATGTCCTATGCCGCCAAGTATGCCTCGTCGTTCTTTGGGCCCTTCCGTACCGCCGCCGACTCCGCGCCTCAGTTCGGGGACCGGCGGGGCTACCAGATGGACCCGGCGAACAGCAGGGAGGCGCTGCGCGAGATCGAGATGGACATCGAAGAGGGCGCCGATATCATCATGGTCAAGCCGGCCCTCCCATACCTGGACGTGCTGGCGAGGGCCCGCCAGAGCTTCAACCTGCCGTTGGCGGCATACAACGTCAGCGGCGAGTACTCCATGGTCAAAGCCGCGGCCCGGAATGGCTGGCTGGAAGAGCGCCGGGTGGTCATGGAGACGCTGATCTCCATCAAGCGGGCCGGCGCGGATATCATCCTGACCTACCATGCACGCGACGCCGCACGCTGGCTGAGCGACTGAGGGAAATCCATGCAAGAGGCGATCCCGGCCGTCAGGCCCTCCGGTCATCCTGATTCTCTGTTCGGGGACCTCGATGTCTAGCCGGTCCGAGCAGCTTTTCGGGGAGGCCCAAGGTTACTTTCCCGGCGGCGTGGACAGCCCCGTCCGCGCTTTTCGAGGCGTCGGGGGAACGCCGCGCTTCATCGCCCGCGGCAAAGGCTCCCGGATCGTCGACGCGGATGGCCGCGAGTACGTCGACTACGTGGGGTCCTGGGGCCCGATGCTCCTGGGCCACGCCCATCCTCAGGTCATTTCCGCGATCAAGGCGGCCGCAGAGCTGGGAACAAGCTTTGGCGCACCGACGGAGCTGGAGACCGAGCTTGCCAAGCTGGTGACCTCGGCATTCCCTTCGATCGAGATGCTCCGTTTCGTGAGCTCAGGCACCGAAGCCTGCATGAGCGCCATACGGGCGGCCCGAGCGTTCACCGGGCGGGACAAGATCATCAAGTTCGAGGGGTGCTACCACGGCCACGCCGATGGGCTTCTCGTCAAGGCAGGTTCAGGCGGCGCCACGTTCGGGGTCCCCGACAGCGCGGGCGTGCCGGAAGCCTACGCCCGCCAGACCCTTGTTGCCACCTATAACGACCTTGCGTCGGTGGACCGGCTCCTCGAGGCCAACCCGGGCCAGATAGCCGCCATCATCATCGAACCCGTGGCAGGGAACATGGGCGTGGTGCTTCCGGCTTCAGGATTCTTGCAGGGTCTCCGCCAACGGGCTGCCGGCTCCGGAGCATTACTTGTCTTCGATGAAGTCATATCGGGCTTCCGGGCCTCCTACGGCGGCGCCCAGGCACTTTACGACGTGACCCCCGACCTGACGTGTCTGGGCAAGATCATCGGCGGCGGTCTCCCGGTGGGGGCATTCGGCGGCCGTCGAGACGTCATGGCGCAGATTTCCCCGTTGGGGCCCGCTTACCAGGCAGGGACTCTCTCCGGCAATCCTCTCGCGATGACGGCAGGGATCGAGACCTTGCGTCTTCTGGGCCAGCCGGGGGTTTATGAACGATTGGAAGAGAGTGGGGCCCGGCTCGAAAAGGGGCTCGCCGATGCAGCCAAGGAGTCCGGCCGCAAAGTCACCATCTCCCGCCTCGGCTCGGCGCTCACGACCTTTTTCAACGACGGCCCCGTCTCGGACTACGCATCGGCCGCCACCTCGGACCGCGAGCAGTTCGCCGCCTACTTTCACCGCATGCTGGACCGCGGCATCGCCCTGCCGCCGTCCCAGTTCGAGTCGATGTTCCTCTCCCTGGCCCACACAGACGAGGATATCGATCTCACCATCGACGCCGTCAAGCAGTCGCTGGCACAATAGCGCTGGCACGATAGCGCTGGCAGAATTAGCGCTGGGATATCAGCGCTGGGATATCAGCGCTGGGACAATAGGGCCGGCACATTAGCGCTGGCAGAATTAGGCCGGCGGCGACAGCGAGCCCTGTTAAGGAGGCAGCACGTGGAATTCAAGGAATCAGTCCTGTGGAGCCTGGACCGGACCAAGAGCACCCTGAACCGGTCCCTGGAAGGCCTGACCAACGAGCAGGCTGCCTTCCGGCCCTGCGATAACTGCAACTCCATCGGCTCGATGGTCATCCACCTGGGACGAGTGCAGGATACATGGACAACCCGGATCGTGGGAGGGGTCGACATCTGGGAGACCGACGGTTGGGCCGAGAAGCTGGGCCTCCCCGCCGCGGACCGGGGATGGAGCTACGACAAGCAGTCCATGGAGGAAAAGCGGCCCCTTTCCGACCTGGCGGCCTATTACGAGGCCGCCCTGGGACGCCACTCATCGGCCATCCGCGACCTTCCCACCAGCCGGCTTGGCGACAAGGCCGAAAGCCCCCTGAACTTGAGCATCGAGCAGACCCTGCTCTTCATCGTCGTGGAGCTGGGCCAACATCTAGGCCAGATCGACTATCTCAAGGGAATGCAAACCCCCAACGGCTGATCAGGAGTTAACCCCGTGAGCACCACCGCCGATCACCTTTCGTGGTTCCTGGAAGACACCCGCGGCAGGACGTTGAAACTGTTGGACGACGTTTCCCAAGAAGAGTTCACATGGCGGCCTTGCCCCTCCTGTAACTCCATCGCGTCCATGGGGATCCATATCGGAAGAGTCGAGGACGTGCTGGGTTCCCGGGCTTTGGGCCTCGATGGCCAGCTGTGGAAACAGGACGGATGGGGCGAGAAGCTCGGCCTCGGCGAAGACGACTGGGGCTGGGGCTTCGACGCCCAGGCGCCCAGCGTTCAAAAGGCGCCGGGGGAAGTTGGGGACTACCTGCGGGCATTGCAGGCGCGATCGCTCCCGGCCCTTCGATCGATGCCCCCCAATCGGCTCGATGAAGAGGTCCCAGGGCGGAACCCGAGGACCGTCGGTAAGTGGCTCGCCTTCATCGCCAACGAGGAGCTGCAGCACCTGGGGCAGATGGACTACGTGCGCGGGATGAAGCGCGCCGGGGGATAACCCCGCCCCATCCGGGGATCAAGCGCCCAATGACTGTTCCCCCCGCGACTCGGCGGCTCTTCAAGTGGAGATGCTTCTACCGGCTCCTCATGCTGGCAGTGGCGGGGTCCCTTATTTGGACGACGCTGACGGAGCAGGGCCGCGTATTCGCCAAGACCGCGCTCTTCCTCCCCAACATCATCCCAGGCGCCCCGGTCCATCCCCTCAACTACTTCACGCGGACTCCCTTACGAGACGAGGTCAGTTTCTCCGACGGCTCTCGTGAGTGGGACGCCGATGTGTACCGGCCTGCCGCCAGCGGCCCACACCCCGGCATTGTCGTAGCCCTGGGCGTCAATCCCGCCGGGCGTGACGACGAGCGGGTGGTCAACCTTGGCGAAGGGCTGGCGCGCATGGGGGTGGTGGCCCTTCTGCCCTTTTCGGAAAACCTGATGAACAAGTCGTTCTCCGTGGAAGAGATCGACTTCATGGTCTCCTCTTTCGAGTACCTGGCCGGGCGCTCCGACGTCGACGCCCAGCGCGTCGGCTACCTAGGCGTATGCGCCGGCTCATCGCTCTCGCTGCTGGCAGCCCAAGACAGCCGCATCGCCAGCGAGGTCGACTTCGTCAACTGGTTCGGCGGCTACTACCACCTGGACGACCTCATCGTTTCCGTCGCGACCCGGAGCTACGACGCAAACGGCCAGAGGACCGCCTGGCAACCCGACCCCCTCACCGATGAGGTCGTCAAGCGACATGTCATTGGGTTCGTCGAGTCTGAGACGGAGCGCGAGCTCCTGAACCGGGCCCTGCTGCACCGGCAGACGCTGCTCCCCGAAGAAGAGAAGGGCCTGTCATCCACAGCCTCCCTGGTATTGCGCCTGTTCAAGACCAATGACCCGGCCGAAGCGCGGAGGGCGGTGGACGCGCTTCCGGAGGAAGCCCGCGGCTCCATCGAGGCCCTTTCGCCGGCGACCAACCTCGATCGGGTGAAGACTCGCGTCTACGTGATGAACGATTCCGGCGACCGGCTGATCCCCTACCCCCATAGCGTCGAGCTGGCGCGTGACCTGGGCGCAGGCGTGCAGCGCCACACCCAGTTCAGCATCTTCAGCCACGTCGACCTCGACCAGCTTGCCAACCCCGTTGAGTCCATCCCCCAGATTTGGGCGCTCTACCTGCACATCCACGAAGTGCTCTCCTCCGTGCTGTAGGGTAGGCACCGTTGCCTCGCGCGCATAGAATGCCCCCAGGCGATTCTTGAAGGCGCAAGTCCAACCCAGGGAGGCGGCGATGGCCTACGAGTTCCTGTTGACTGAGGTCCGAGACCGGGTGCTCCACATCACCCTGAACCGTCCTGAGAAGCTCAACGCGCTCAGCGAGCCGCTTTTGGAGGAGTTTTTCGACGCCCTGCTTGTGGCGGACCAGAGCTCCGACGTGGGCTCCATCGTCGTCAAGGGATCGGGCCGGGCGTTCTCCTCTGGATACGACATCCAGCCGAATCCACAGCGGACCACCTCCTACGACTCGGGGATCCGCGACGACATCGGCCGCATGGAGAAACGCCACCGCCGTTGGAGGACCCTGTGGGAGCTGAGCAAGCCATCGGTGGCGCAGGTCCACGGCTACTGTGTCGCCGGCGGGACGGACCTTGCCCAACACTGCGACATGATCGTGGCCTCCGAGGACGCCCAGTTCGGCTTCCCACCGGTGCGCTCGATGGGTTCACCTCCAACCCACATGTGGACCTATAACGTCGGCCCCCAATGGGCCAAGTACATGCTCCTGACCGGCAACTCCATCGACGGGAAGACTGCGGTGTCGATCGGCCTGGCATTGAAGGCCGTGCCGGCGGGGGACCTCGAGGATGAGGCGCACGATATCGCGCGACGAATGGCCATGATCGACCCGGCGCTCCTAGCGGCGAACAAGTCCATCTGTAACAAGGCCATCGAGCTTATGGGGAGGACCCTGTTGCAACAGCTCGCGCTGGAGATGGACGCCGTGGGCCACAAGGCCCCAGCGGTCCAGGAGTTCAACCAGATTGCGCGGGAGCAGGGGCTCAAGGCCGCCCTTTCCTGGCGGGACGGAAAGTTCGCGAAGTAGCGCGTTTGAGTTGGGGACCTCCCAGCGAAAAGTCGCAGTTAGAGTACGCTTAGGCCCACCATTTTCGTTGTATTCATAACTCATCGCCCGAGGCCGCCCCGCTCACACTGTTCCCATGCTTGTCGGTCCGCTTAGCGAAGCTCCGGCTTGCGACGAAGTAGCAGCCCTCGGGGAATGGGAAAGGCAACGGGGCGTCCGCGGGCTCTCTAGGTCGGGGTGACATCGAGCGACACTCTTCACCCGGATTCTCAGGTTGACAGCTCCCTTACCGGCCAAAGCACCCACTTAGGATACTGGAACTGCTTGTTCCTCCGCTTCTTCGACATCTTCCGTTCTCATTAGCAGAGCCGGCAGAATGGCAAACAGGGACAGGAATCCCGCGATCATAAAGAGATTCTGGAACACGGTCACCCCAGCTTCTATCAATGGGGCCTGGGTCTCCTCGAATGTCGGACCAATCGTCACGTGGCCGGTCAGGCTGTAGAAGCGCTCTATACCCCAGGCGGACAAGGCCGCCAGCCCCAATGCCATCCCCACCATTCGCGATGCGGTGACCAATGAGGCCGCGGCACCCCAATAATGACTGGGCGCTGCGCTCAAAGCGCTGACGCCGATGGGAGGGATTACCAGCCCAAATCCCAATCCAGCCATGGCCAAGGGTACAGTTAGCCTGATTTCCTCCACCTCCGTCTCCCAGCCACTCATGAACAACATGCCCACTCCAATGAACGCAAGGCCGGTAATGCACACCGCCCTCACTCCCGTCCAGCGCAGTATGTAGCCTCCTACCACCGCCCCCACCGGAATAGGGGCCGTAAGTCGGACCAAGTGGAGGGCGCTCTCCCAGGCCTCCTTCTCCATGACGGTGGCGGCCATGAGGGGCACGGCTACCAAAGCAATGATCAAGGCGACGCCCACGAGAAATTGGGTAATGTTGGAGGACAAGAAGGCCCTGGACGTGTACAGGAAAGATGCCAACAAAGGCTGGACCGCGTGTCTCTCTACAAAGATCAATGCGGCGACTAGGAAGACTCCAGCGGCTGCCATAAAATACGGGACAATGGACTCGCCTGAGAAGATGCTCCTCTGGGACAGCGCAATGGTGAGAACAGTGAGGGCCCCTCCCAGCGCCAGCGCCCCGAAGTAGTCCATTCTGGCTGTGGGGTTGGCACGGTTGGACAAAATAGCCAGAAGCCCTATCAGAATGAAGCTCTGCGGTATGTCCAGCCAGAATATCCACCGCCAGCCAATCCACTCGATTATGGCCCCTCCATAGAGGGGACCCAAGACGGACCCAGCTTCAGCCGAGGCGGCCACGAGTCCTATTGCAACTCCCCTTTTCTGCGGCGCTACAGCTGCCACTGCCATAGCGAGACCTATAGGGACCGTGGCGCCTCCTCCGAAGGCTTGGAGCACCCTTGCCGACACCATCCATGAAAAGCTCGGCGCAACCGCCACCAACGCCGACCCGATGGCGAACAAGACCAGTGCCCCTTGAAACATCCTGACGCGGCCATAGACGTCGGACAGGCGCCCCGCCAGCGGCATGGCCACGGTATAGCTGACCAAGTACCCCGTTACGATCCAAGACGCCCTGTCTAGGTCGGTAAGGGGGATCTCCAAGTCCACCATGACGCTGGGCAGCGCGGCGACCACCACGGTCTGATCCAAGGCGGTCGAGAATACTCCCAGGCAAATGATCCCCAGAACAGCCGACTGGGAAGACTCTAGGGAAGTTAGGAAAGTCCTAACAGCCCTCACCGACTGGAGTCTATATCCGGAAGTTGGATGTCAACAGGTACGTCGATGTCTATAGTCAGCAGGCGGCTGGTTGCCGGCGCGTCGTCATCAAAGACTTGGCCAACTATTCTTATCTGCCGCAAAGTGTGATCGACCTCGTCAAGCCACAAGGTCAACGTGATTGCATGACCGGAGTCCGCGGACGTGATGAGGTTCGACAGCTCCTCAGATACAACGTTCCCATCTATACGGATAGTCTGGGCGCCCCCTGCAAACTCCCGGCCCGTAATGGCCACGTTCTTCATGATGGGCAGCAATTCGCTCAAAGTAACGCCTAGCCCCCTGAAATTGAAGGGCACCTGGTCTAGAGGCAGGGGTGCCCATGGCGCGTCTTTGGAGAACTTCATATATGCCAGGTCCCCCACCGCTAGAATCTCGATTTGCGCAAATCCAAGTGCGGGCACCTCCACGTCCGCCAGCATCCTGACGCTGTCGGGAGACTTCACCTCTCCGTCCAGGGTCTTCAACGTCGTACTAAAGAATTTGGCTCCCGATTCCATTTCGTCGATCAGCTGAAACTTTGCCGTCGACAAGGCGGCTAGCCTTTCCCCCGCACTTGAAAGCAAATCATCCAGCATCAACTCAGGTTCTGGTGTGGGAGTCGGCGCAACAGTGGCCGGGGGTTCCCCCCCACACGCGGCTATCAAGAACAAGCAACCTATCGCCAACACGGCGATTGATAACCTGCGACCCAATATCTTGAACAAGTTCATCTGATTATCTCCATCTGCCCATCTAGAGGATAGGCAGCAATCTGACGAGGAACGGAGCCTTCTTCAACGCCGATCACCCGTGCAGTGCCCGTCTGGTGAAGACCCGTTCCAACACACTTCCTAGCATCGCATATAGTGGCCTCAGCGGTCGTCACAGTGGCGGACGTGGCGGACGTGACCACCACCTCTATTCCATTTATCGGCCTAACGAATGCAAACCCCATATCTCCCAGCCAACCGTTCGGGCCGACTACATCACCATCGGTGGATAAAGAGCGCGCAACTGGGATACTGTCTCGGCCTAATTGCCCGTGTAATCCAATTGCAGTGTCCATTTCAGTATGTAGGCCTACACGCTTGCGGTCCCCACAAGCGTGTGGCCGGTAAGGGAGTTGACGCGAAGGACGGGTGCGCAGGGGACCTGGCCGGGCTCGGCTGGAGGGCTAGAGGAGGGGGAAAGTCGGGTGGGGTAGAAAGTTGGTCGCAAAATTCCGTAGGCGAAAGCTGAACCGGCCCACGAGTTGTAGGGCGGTGTCCCCCGCCGAGATGCCCGTTGGCACTATCGTTGATTGCCTCCTATCGGAATTTCAAATATCTACCTAATGCTGCTTGGAAGGCCGAAGCAGACCAGATTATGCCGGAACAGTACCTACAATTCGGTTTCTCGTCAATCGATTCTGCCGCCGCCGCGACCACTACCGCGTTGCTCCCTCCAGGAGGGGTGAAGGTCCATCCGCGCTAGGCTGGCCTAGGAAAATGCCCTGCAGCCGCTTGGGCTGAGACAGTGGGCGTGCAAGGGAAAGCCTGCCCTATAGAAGGCACAGCAGCGTAGACCCTGTGGAAGACGATCGATATGGTTGTTGCTGCCGACCTTCGACGCACCCCGTGGCGGCGCCAGCGCCCGAGGCCATGCTGTCCCGACCTGGTCCGTGAAGAGGGTCAGACGTCTCGCGGAGAGGTTAGTGGCCACGTTCTCCCAGAAGCCATCAGCATCCGGTTGTCCATCTGTCCGAATCAGTCTTCCGAGCTCTTGACCGGGGTCGTGGCCCTGGGCGTTAGTCGACTCCTCGAAAGTACGTCGTAGCTCATCGGCGGTCCAGGTTCCCGCGGCACGCGCTGCATACTCAAGCATCTGCCCAACTATGGTGCGCCGGATCTCGGGGTTCGACCCTCGCTTTACCTCCCCAGCGTAGGCCCTGCGTCTTGGTCGACGATCAGGTGATCAACAGCCCACCGAGCACCTGAGCCAGAGGTTTCGGATATCCCCTTCTCGCGAGTGATGAGGAGCCGGCGTCGGGGGTCGCCCGGCCGTATCTGCTCACCGTCGAGCAACTCTGGGTGCTCGGCGATCAACGACTGGAGCTCGTCCTCAGTTAGAGAAGGGCTCCTCTTCTAGCGGTTCAAGGCGTCCCTGCTCGCCCCTGGTATATATCCGCTCGGACATTCGCGACTCCTAGCTGGATTGGCAGGCAAGCCTCGGTATGAAAGTGGAACGAGACCACAGAGACGGACTCAACGGCAACACCGCAGACGATCAGCCCCAGTGTCATACCACTCGCAATGTTTGTCAGGCAAGCCCAAGTACAGGGGTCTAGGAGGGCCAACCCGCAATGTGTTGGACCCGGCCTAGCCACTTGTCGGAGGGCTAGGCGGCTGGCTGAGGCATTGGAGTCAACTCTGCTTTGACTACATCGCCAGGCTGAACCTCAACACGAACGAAGCTGGTTAGGCAATAGCAACTACTCCCTATTCAGTGAACATTTGCGCGGTTGGGTCTAGGAAGCGCGGTGGGGCAACTACGCGGTCGGGTCCTTGCCAGGCCTGCCGCGGCGTGGGGTCTCCGGCGTCCAGAAGTAGCCGCCGTTGGCGGAACGGCGGACTTCTAAGCCCTTTCCACAGGGCTTCCGCCCCCGCCGTGAGCCTGCGTCGGAGCGCCTGGGTCCGTCTCGCCTTCTCCGGGCTCCAGCTTCCCCGCTTGTCCAGAGGCTATGCGCTGGATGTACCCGATGTACCCCTGAAGCAGCGCCACTTGCCGGTCAGCGGCGGCATACCCCTGAAGCGGAATCGGCGTACCGCCCGCATGTCGCAGCATGCCCATCCGGTGATTCGAATCGAATAGTATGGATTGATGCTAAAGATTGATGATCGCCTAGTTTACTCAGCAACTGACCTCGTTGGGTTCCTTGAATGTGGACATCTGACAAACCTCGAACGGGCTGCCGTGTCGGGTCATCTTGACAGGCCGATGCGCGCCGACCCGGTGCTGGATCGGATTGCGCAGCGTGGCCAACAGCACGAGGCGCGCTTCCTGGAATCGCTGCGCTCCGAAGCAGTTGGTGTCGTGGAGGTCGGTTCGAACGGGGCCTTGCCACTTAGCGAGCGCGTAGCCCGTGGACACGATGCCACGCTCTCGGCGATGCGTAATGGAGCGGACGTCATCTATCAGGCTGTACTGTTCGATGGCCGACGCTTGGGGTACGCCGACTTCCTGCGGCGTGTCGAGCAGGCCAGCGACCTTGGCCTGTGGGGCTACGAGGTTTGGGACACGAAGCTCGCTCGATATGCGAAAGCATCAGCCGTCCTGCAGCTTTGCATGTACTCGGACATGGTAGGCAAGATTCAGGGCCGCCCGCCCGAGAAGATGCATCTCGCGCTCGGCGGCGTGCAAGCTGAGAAGGTCTCGTTTCGCGTCCCTGACTACGCAGCCTACTATCGTCTCGTAGCGCGGGAGTTCGAGGCAGTGTTGCATCGGACTCAGGCCTATCCGGTGGCGACGACTCCGGAGCCCGTCGAGCACTGCGACATGTGTCGGTGGAGTGTTCAGTGCCGCGCCGAGTGGCGTGCGAAAGACGACCTCTCCCTTGTCGCGGGCCTGACGTCTCGGCAGCGCCGCGCATTGCACGGAGTAGGAATCACCACGCGTACTGGGCTCGCCGAACCCACCGAGCCGCTGCCGGAACGGCTCGAAGGTGCCGGGCGAGACGCCTTGAGGAGAATCCATGCCCAGGCAGGTATCCAGGTGCGGGGCGAGCGCGTCGGCGCGGTAATCTCAGAGCGCATCACTCCTCAACGCGACCGTGAGGGAGTCCTCGTTTCGAATCAGGGGCTGCTGATGCTCCCGGAGCCCTCGCTAGGCGACCTGTTCTTCGATATGGAGGGCGACCCTTTCTTCAGCTCGGATGAGGTCGATGGAATCGAATACCTGTTTGGCGTCATCGAACCGGGCCGGACGGATGCTGCCGGCCGACCGACGTTTCACAAGTACTGGTCGATCGAGGGTGGCACCGTAACGACGAACGGGGAACGCAGAGCCTTCGAGGCGCTCATCGATCTCGTCATGGACCGCCTTGCGTCCGATCCCAACCTGCACGTCTACCACTACGCGCCATACGAACCGACCGGTGTCAAGCGCCTTGCTGGGCGCTACGGCACTCGCGAGGAAGAGGTCGATCGCCTGCTACGTGGAGGGGTCTTCGTCGACCTGTACCGCACGGTCCGTCAGGGCATCCGTGCCTCAGTCGAGAGCTACTCCATCAAGCTGCTTGAACCGCTCTACGATTTCAGACGTGAGATCGACCTCCGCGATGCCGGTACGAGCATCGTCGAGTTCGAGACGTGGCTTGAGCTTGGCCAAGGGGATGAGCGAGATGAGCTGCTAGCCGAGATTGAAGGCTACAACCGAGACGACTGCCTATCGACCCTGTACCTGCGCGACTGGCTGGAAGGGCAACGAGCCGGGTTGGCGGTTGAACTTGGGGTCACTCTGCCCCGGCCTACTGTGGCGGAGCCGGGTGAGACGGAGGATAGCGAAGATCAGAAGGCGGTGAACGAGCTGGTCGAGGCGTTGAGCGCTGGGCTGCCAGACGTCGTGGACCAGACGCAGGTGGAGCACGGGCGCTGGCTGCTGGCGCAATTGTTGAACTGGCATCGGCGAGAAGCCAAGTCCACCTGGTGGCGGTACTTCTACCTCAAAAACGAGCTCACCGACCAGGAGCGCCGTGAGGAGCCCGATGCCCTCGGAGAGCTCACGTTCGAAGGCGCCTGGCCGGATCCAGCGCCCCGTGCCCGCTCAACCATCTACCGGTTCCACTTCCCGTCGCAGGAGCACGACATCAAAGTGGACAGCTCGCCGCACGATCCTTCGACCGGAAAAGCCGTAGGAACCGTCGTGCACTTCGACGATGACGCTGGGGTGATAGACATCAAGCGCGGCAACAATCAGCCCGCACCAGAGCCTACCTCGCTGATTCCGCATGACTTTGTCAACCCGCGGCCGAAGCCCAGGAGTCTGCAACGTCTTGGCCAATACGTGCTTGAGCACGGCATTGAGGGGCCAGGCCAGTACCGAGCGGCGCGCGACCTGCTCACGCGCGAATTTCCTAGAGTCGGGCAGGCCGCAGGACGGCCGCTTCGGGTTGAGGGCGAGGGAGCCCAGGAAGCGGCGCGCCGACTCGTTGCGTCAACTGACGAAAGCTATCTCGCTATCCAGGGACCTCCGGGTTCAGGCAAGAGCACGGTCGGGGCGGAGATGATTGTCGACTTGGTCGCGCAGGGCCACCGCGTCGGAGTCGCGGCTAACAGCCACAAGGTGATTGGCGAGTTACTGGCGAAGGTTGCGCGGGTAGCGGACGAACGTGGCGTCCAAGCGGACATTGGTCAGCGCTCGAACGATGCCCCGACATTCGGTGATGCCGTCCGCCTGAAGGCCAACGATGCGGCGCTGGACGCGCTTGCCGACGGCTCCCTAGACATCGTTGGGGGCACAGCTTGGCTCTGGGCGCGCGAGGACATGGTTGAGAGCGTCGATGTGCTCTTTATTGACGAAGCCGGACAGATGTCGCTTGCGGATGCGCTCGCCGCGTCGCTCTGCGCGACGAGCCTTGTCCTCCTCGGAGACCCGCAGCAGCTCGATCAGCCGCTTCAGGGTACGCATCCGCCGGGAGCCGAACGGTCAGCCCTAGCGCATTTGCTGGATGGTGAGCGCGTGATGTCTGGCCAACTCGGTCTCTTTCTCAATGGAAGCTGGAGACTTCACCCAGAGATTAGCAGTTACACGTCCGAGGTTTTCTACGAAGGACGCTTGCACTCACATCCCGGCCGGGAGCTGCTCTCACTTGCGGGCACAGCGTCGCTATCTGGAACCGGCATTCGATTTCTGCCTGTGATCCACCACGGGCAATCGAACGAGTCGCCTGAGGAGGCCGCCACAGTGGCTGAGCTTGTGCGAAGCTTGCTGGATGCAGATCCGACCTACACGGACGCAGCGGCCGTGTCACACCCGCTGGGAAAGGCTAGTGTACTCATCATTACGCCCTACAACGCTCAGGTAAGGACCCTGAACGAGCTGCTCCCGGGCTTCCGTATTGGCACGGTGGACAAGTTTCAGGGCCAGGAAGCACCCATCTCGATCTACTCGATGGTGACAAGCTCCTCCGACGAAGCGCCGCGCGGCATGGAGTTTCTTTATAGCCTTAACCGACTGAATGTCGCCACGAGCAGGGCGCAGTGCCTCACATTGGTTGTAGCCAGCCCGGAGTTGCTTAGAGTGCGCTGCCGAACCCCGCGTCAGATGCAACTAGCAAATGCCATGGCGCGGCTTGTGGAGATAGCCGCCGACCAAGCACGGTAAGGAGTCATCGACAGCATCACCTACATGTCGCGTGCTCGAGAACAGGTCTGACGAAACGAACCTATCCGCCAACCATATCGCGATAGGCAGCTCGGAGGTGTATAGACGGTGGCAGATACTTCGAATAAGGTCGCTGACCCCATAGCACTCGCGGTGGATGCCGCTGAACGGCTTTTTGATGCACAAGACGGCGACTCGCCGCCCATTTACGACGAGCCGCGCGACGTTGAGACAGCCAGTGCTGCGATTCGCCGCTTGGGTGAACTCTTCGATAAACTCCCGGGGCGAATCAGGATCGCGCTGGACGCTGCCCGTGACAGCGCAGGGTTGCTTTCGAGCGATCGGTTTCAAGGCCTCGCTGAAATCGTCCAGAACGCCGACGACGTCAGGGCTTCACAGGTCCGGTTGCTCCTCAGACCGAACGACCTACTCGTCAGCCACGACGGAGACCCGGTGCAGCTCCGTCACGTGGTCGGTCTGGCCACGCCGTGGCTCAGCACCAAGGGCGAAGAAGCAGCTGCTGTCGGCCGGTTCGGAATCGGGCTCGCTGTAGCTAAAGCAGCGTTGACTCCGATGCCTCAGCAAGCCGCTCAGCCTTCCGACAGGGACCTTAGGCCACTCTAGCACGGTGAGCGTGGCCTTCTCCAGACCCTGTCCCAGTGCTTGTCTGACTAACATAGAGGGTGGTACAAAGATCAGGGGCAGGTCAGCATGTACACGATACAGTGCGACTTCGACGACACGATCACGGTCAACAGTGTCAGTGAAGAACTGCGGAAGACCTACGCCTCTGAAGAATGGCACGGCATTGAAGAAGGTTGCAAGGCAGGCCAGTTCAGTGTTGAGGAGAGCAACCGTCGCCAGTTTGCCCTGATCCAGGCCACGGAAGAGCAGATGGAACAGCATACCATCCGCACAACCATCCCGAGACCCGGGTTCTCAGCATTTGTGAAGTACTGCCAGGGGGAGGGGATTCAGGTGGCAGTGGTCAGCAGCGGAGTGGACCTGTATATTGACCCTATATTGCGGGATTTGGGAGTCGGTGAATTGGAACGGTATTCTGGCACGGGGCGGGTTAGCGATCATGGCGTAACCGTGCGCTACGCCGATCCTTTCGAGGCTCCATTGGAGGAGGGCTTCAAGCTGGTGCACCTTCTGTTCTTGAAGCAAAGGCAACGGCCGGTCATCTACATCGGCGACGGAGCATCAGACGTTGCGCCCGCCGCAATGGCAGACTTCGTTATCGCTAGAAGCACCCTTGCGGAGTTTTGTCGCTCAAGGTCAATTCCTCACTTCAGGTTCCATGATTTCCATGACGTCCTGCGTATCGTGAAGTACCGCATCGTGGGGGCAAGCAGCACCACGGCAACGTAGCAAGGCGTGAGGCCGCCAGTTCGACAATCGTCGGTTGTGCGTGTCTTCCTGAGCAGTTTATCCGTGTTCACAGGGGTCCGTCGATAGCAAGGTCATTCGACGTACACCGTAGAATCTTGTAGCCACACGTCAAAAACTGCTCCATAAAGGAGATTGTAATTACATGAAGGGTGTCATCCTAGCCGCAGGATACGGGAGACGATTTGCTCTAGGCGAAGGGTGTCTCCACAAGCTCCTGCTTCGTATAGGCAACCGCGCGGTCATCGACTACACCCTGGAGGCGTTTGGCAAGGCAGGGATCAGCGACGTTGCAATGGTTGTAGGCCATCGTGCCGAGTTGCTGCGAGACTACAATGGCGACGGCGCCCGCCACGGTATCCACCTCGAGTACCTGTTTAACCCCCAGTACGAAAGGGGAAACGCGCTCTCTCTCAATACCGCAAAGTCCTTCACCCAGGAAGAGCCGTTCTTGCTTTCTATGGGAGACCACCTGGTCTCTGCTGAACTGCTGTCCAGGGTTCTGGTGTCCGCAACCGATTCCAGTGCCGTGGCTGTAGACTTCAGCCCAGATATCCACGACATCGAAGAGGCGACACGGGTGCGCGTGAACTCTGAAGGCTGCATAAACCGCATAGGGAAAGACCTACACGAATGGGACGGCGTCGACGCTGGCGTGTTCCGGCTGACTCCAGCCATCTACGAAGCTATCACGGCGGTGACAGGCGAGCAGCGAGATGAGTATCAGATCAGCGAGGCCGTTACCTGGATGATCAGCCAAGGGTATCGCCTCGATGCGTGCGACATCTCCGGATGCTTCTGGCAAGACGTGGATACCTGGGAAGACCTTCGCCATGCCAAGACGGCTCTAGCAGAGACGACGCTTTGAACGTTGGGCACGACGGCTTTGTCTCCCGCCACATCAATCGGAGAGTTTCCCGACCTATTGCCAGATTGCTGGCGTACACCCCGGTAACTCCCAATCAGGTTTCTTTGCTCAGTTTTGTCATCGCTCTGGGGTCTCTTGCACTATTTCTCAACGACCGTCCTTTGTGGGCAGGCGTAGCCGTTCAAGCGTCTTCAATCGCTGACGGCGTAGACGGAGACCTGGCACGCAGCAAGGGCATGGCGACGCGGTTCGGCGGCTTCTTTGACGCGCTCCTGGACCGGTACTCCGACGTAGCCATCCTTGGAGGGTTGACCTATTGGTCTGTCACCTTTGAAGAGCGGCTGTCATCCGAGCCTACGGCCATCATCGGCGTGTTGGCTATCGTAGGTGCGCTGATGATCAGCTACAGCCGTGCGCGGGCGGAGGCCTCTTTGGGGTTCACCTTCCAAGGGGTAGCCGGGAACCTGGCATCCAGGGACTCACGGCTGCTGATTGTGATGATCGGGGCGATCTCGGGGCAGGGACTGGCTTGTCTGGCGTTGATCGCTGTCCTGTCAAACAGCATGGTCCTCTGGCGGTTGGCTGTGGCTCGAAGCCGTTTCTGAGGAACAGGAACGTCATGTCGACTGACCTGCCCCCAGTCTTTGTACCACTCTCTATGTTAGTTGCGACAAGCAAGTGCGAGGTACCCTCAAAAAGTGTGTAAACAATCAGGCGGTCGCACACCGTCTTGGCCGCCTCGCGGCGCGTCCCGGTCGTCTCCTCGAACTCCAGCGTCTCGGACTCGCTGGTTGTAGCCAATGCTGTGACTTGATCAGGTATCAAGAACACTCTCCTACAGACAATACTCCTCCTACCTACAGGAGCCGATTCAGCGCGTCGAATGCCCGTTGGAACCGGTCAAGAGTTTCGTCACTCATTTCCGCTCCAAATGAACCGATATTCCCACTGAAGTAGCGAGCAGGTCGATAGTGGTTGAATGGCACTCCGTCTGAAAGTGGATTAATCTCCAAGTGCTGCTCAAGTCGATAAAGAATTCGCGGATGCGTCGCGGACAAATCATCTAAACCAAGGGAAGCATTCAATTCACCGTTCACCAACTTCAGATAGAACTCAGGGTCGAACATATCTTCGATGTCAGCTTCGTTCGCTTCAACATAATCAGCGAAAGTAAATACGTTCTGCTTCCTAAGCAGCTTGTTTTTATAGAGGTTCTCGAGGATTTGTTGGTCTTTTTTCTGAAAGTCAATGAGAACAGCGACCTTCAGCTTGGTCTGAGCGCCAATTAGTGCAACGAACGTAGGCACATTACCGGCGCCTCCAACAGGCGTGATGGTCCATCCGGAACTCAAACCAGGCCGACCACGATCCTGTAGAAGAGCGGACATGGTTTGGATGTACAGCAGGTCAGAAACACCTTCAACGACCAAACAGTTTGGGCCGATGAACAGGGATTGATGAATCTCGTAGCCAAGAGCGCCCTGGAGTGGGAAGAGGCTATCCGGTGTTGCCTCAAGCACATCTGTGAAAACCTTGGTGCCTTGCTTCTCTTCAGGGAGGCCGTCCGAGTTGGCCTCGATGCTCAGGTCTTGGACGATCCGCACCCGATCAAAGTGCGTTGGATCAACCAAGAATGGTGAGTGGGTCGTGTAGATGAGTTGGTGGTGGGGTTTAAGCTGCTCCTCGAAATAGCGGAGAAGGTCTGCTTGAGCTCTTGCATGAAGGGATAGCCCCGGTTCGTCCAAGAGCAGGATAAGTTTCTCGCCCTCTTTTCGAAGTTTCGAATACCAGGCTAAGAAGGAGAAGAACCACACAAATCCCCTAGAACGAGTTCCCAGCGCCGTGCTCACCATGTGATTGGTGTCTTGTACACGTCCCCAGATGTTAGTTCCTTCCGTCATTCCGTCCGGGTCGTGAGGTTGTGCAGGACGAATATCAAACAACATACGTAGGTGTTGATTCTGAGACCAGTACTTCAGCACCGCTGTCGTTAGTTGGTTCTCTGCGGCCTCAAGGCGTGCGAGCAAAGTTTCTGTTCTTTCTGGGTCGATAAGCTGGTCTATGTTGAGTCCCGCCAGATCAATTAATCCCAGGAGTGGATGGTCCGATTTTTCAAGTGATTCGCTCTGGACGCGCTGCTTAAGCTCGTCTAGGTTGTCCTGTCCTTTCATCTGATAATATTCATCGAAGTAGAGGAACTTGGGCAGGCGGTCCCGAATGACATGGCTGAATATGGCGTGCGCGGCATCTCGTTCGGCAATCTCTTGAATAATCGGCTTAATCTTCTGTAGTGCTCTAGTCTTCCTAGCAGTAAGAAGGATTTTTACCATTTCATTGGTTGACTTACCTACCATCTTTTCGGTAAGCGTTTTGGTAAGTTTGGCAGTCTCAATTATGTGTTTGAGTATCGCTTCACTGTTCACCTCTAACCCAGAGAACGTCATCTCATTGGAATAGTCTTTCTCCAGGGTTATTAACGGATCTTCATCTCGGAGGCATTTTGGACCGAAGATTTCTTCTACAGACTTAATGTCGTCGGGCTCAAGCGTGTATGTAGCCCTGACGACTGTAGCTGGCTTGCGTCTGCCAGCCGTAACATCGTCTTGATAGTCGGTCACTCGACGTCGGGGGAAATCAATGGTGGTGTCGAAGTCCCCTTCTGACTCGGTGATAGGAGCCAAGCGGTGCAGAGCCTTCAGTACTGCAGTTTTCCCCGCTTCATTTTTACCGACTAAACAGGTGACATCCCCAATTTCGAATTCGGTCGAATCTAAAATACTCTGGAAATCCAAAACGAGGACCTTAGTGAGTTTCATACTATCCCTTTGCCATGCCCAGAAATGTCGAACGAGCAGAATCTTTTGATTTCCGACAGATCCAAATCTCCCATGCGTATCTCCCCCGTCATCAGCTTGTGCAGCAACGCCTTGAACAACTCCTCCAGCACGGCGCGCTTCCTCCAGTGCAGATCGATCTTGCGGTCGATGGCGTCCAGGACGTGGGGGGCAACGGAAACAGTAGGCTGTCGATTGCCGCCGTGTTCAAGTTGAATTTCCCATCTGAAGCTGAAATAGCTCTTCCAGCCACGATGCTGGTTCCCAGCTCAGAGCCGAAGAAGGACGCCGTGGGCCACAAGGCCCCAGCGGTCCAGGAGTTCAACCAGATTGCGCGGGAACAGGGGCTCAAGGCCTGGGTGTTCTCAGACCGCACCTGGCTCCGGGACAGCATCCCCCGGAGCAGGCTGCCCATGGCGTTGTTGGCGCTCGGCTCAGTCTGGTGCGGCATACCTCTATGAACCTGTCGATCCTAGTCCGTTGACAGTGGGAGCTCATGGAGAGTATCCCATCGCCTGAAAGGGCAAGTCCAGGCTCTGATGACAGCGCCAGCCGGGACCCCAACACGAAGGCCCTCGATTTTTTCCAGTTTGGCGGGCCGATTGCCACCTTGGGCCCCTTCCAACGGAGTCGTTGTTGAAGGCGGCGCCGATGTGCTAGGTTGGCGGGGTGAGTGCCGGACCTAGCGACCCCACCCTGGAGACCGCCCCCCGAAAAGGCTTCTTCTACGGCTGGTGGATCGTCATGGCGGGGGCGGTGGGATCCGGCCTTCACGGCACCTTTTACTTCATCGGCGCCGGGACCTTCTTCCTGCCCATCGCCGAGACCTTCGGCACCAGCAAGACCGCGCTATCGGGCGCCTTCTCCCTGGCCCGCCTGGAATCGGGCCTCCTCGGCCCTCTGGGCGGCTGGCTGATCGAGCGCCTGGGGGCCCGGCGGCTCATGTTCATCGGCGTCACCCTCATGGGTGGGGGCTTCATGGCCCTGAGCGTCGTGCCTTCGCTGCTGTGGTTCTACGTCGTGTTCGTGTGCATGATCGCCCTCGGCTCCGCGTGGAGCTTCGGCCCGCCGGTGCATGCGACGGTGGTGAACTGGTTCATCCGCCGCCGGACCAGGGCCATCGCGATCGTGACCTCGGGAAACGGACTCGCGGGGGTGACGGTGCCTGTTCTGGCGTGGGGGATCGCGCAGTATGGCTGGCGCGACGCCGCCTTCGTGGCCGGGGTCCTGATCATCGTGGTGGGGTTCCCCATCGCGGCGGCCATGCGGTTCCGCCCTGAGCCATACGGCCACGTTCCCGACGGTGTCGTTCGCTCCCAGCCTGACGGCGCATCGAGCGGGGCCCCTGAAACCGGAGAGATCGATTTCACGACGAGGGAGGCGCTGAGGAGCTCGGCCTTCTGGGTCATGGGACTGAGTTTCCTGATGCGGATGACGACGAGCGCGGCCATCCCGATTCATCTCGTTGCCTACCTCCATGAGGATGTCGGGTTCTCAACCCCCAAGGCGGCACTGTTTCTGGGCCTTATCGGACCGGTAGCCATCGCCGGGAGAGCGATCTTTGGCGCGGTGGGGGACATCGTGCCCAAACGCTACTCGTTGTTTGCGTCACTGGCGCTCCAGGGGGCAAGCATGCCCGTCCTGGCCACGGTCAGCTCCACCACGGGAGCCGTGGTCTTCCTCATCCTGTTCTCCGTGGCGCACGGAGGCAGCGCCATCATGATGCTATCGGCCCGGGCCGAGTTCTTCGGACGCCGCTCCTACGCCACGATCGCGGGGTTCATGTCCAGCATCATCCTGGTGGGAGCGATTTCCGGGCCGATCATCGCGGGGCTCTCCAGGGACCATCTGGATAGCTACGCCCCCGCCTTCTACCTCTTCGGAGGGGTGGCTGGGATCGCGGCCCTGGCGTTACTCTTTTTGAAGCGTCCGGTCCCGGCGCGGCTCCGCTGAGGATAGGGCGCGGTAGGCGGCGCGCGGCGGACGCGCGGATGGTCATGCCAGGCGGCGCTGAGCGGACCAGCGCCTATCGGGGTCAGGCGGGGGCGCCCTCCTCCGAAAGCGGCAGCGTGAAATGAAAGGCGGCCCCAGCGCCGGGTTCGCTCTCGGCCCAGATCCTGCCTCCCTGCGCCTGGACCAGGTGCATCGCCAGGGCGAGGCCGAGCCCGATCCCCTCGGAGGAGCGAGAGCGGTCCCCTTTATAGAACCGCTGGAAGATGTAGGGCATGTGCTCACTCGCGATGCCGACGCCGTTGTCCCGGACGCTCACCTCGAGCTCCGCTTCGCTGGGCCGGACGGTGAGTGCGATGGCGCCTCCCGCGGGGGTGAACTTGATTGCGTTGCCTACGATGTTGATCAAGACCTCAGACACCGACGAACGGTCGGCCATCACCGGGGGCAATCCGGCCGGGACCTCGACCGTCACGGTGAGGTCTTTGCGCTGGGCCTGGGGCCGCAGCCGGTCGACGGTGTCTTCTATCAGGGTGCCCAGATCGAGGGGCTCTATGACGAACCGGGCCCTTCCGGTCTCGATGCGCGAGAGGTCCATCAGGCGCTGGACCGTATCGGCGAGCTCGTCCACCTCCACGTTGATGCGGTGGAGAAAATCCGAAGCCAGGCCGCGGTCGTCCATGGCCCCCGCCTGCAGGGCTTCGACAGCAGCCTTGATCGAAGCCAGAGGAGTCCTGAGCTCGTGGGAGACGTTCGCAACGAACTCACGCCTTGCCTCTTCGAGACGCTGCGCTTCCGTGCGGTCCTGAAAGATCACCATCACGGAAGAGCCCGCCTTCTCCTCGATCGGCGCAGCCACCATGTGAAGCCGGCGCGAGTCCGGACCATAGTCGGACTGGCCCGTCTGCTGCCTTCTGGTCGCGAGGACCTTGTGGTAGACGTCCGCGATCTCATAGTCGCGGACCACCTCCATGAACCGCTGGCCGACAGCTTCGGAGGCGGTGACGTTGAAGACCTGGGCGGCAGCGGGATTGATCAACGTCACGTTGCCATCGTGATCGGTGACCACGAGGCCATCGGCCATGGCGTGGATGACCGCGGCGAAGGTGTCGCGGTCCTGGTAGGTCTCGACGATGCGGCGTTCGAGATTTTCCGCCATATCGTGGATAGCTACGGCCAGCTCTTCGATGTCGGGAGCGGGCGCCTGGTCATTTCGCGCCTCAAGCGATCCCGAGGCCAGCCGCCGGGACAGGCCCGTGAGCTCCCGCACCGACGACCTCAGAGGTCCGGTGACCGTGAGGCCCAACAGGGCGGCAGCGACCAACGCCGCGGCGCCCCCCACTCCAACGACAAAGACGACGTCTCGCTGGGCATCGGCCACCGCGGTCCGGGGCGCGCTGATCCTCAGGGCGCCGATCGTCTCCCCACCCCGAGTGACGGGGACGGCCACGTACAGGAGCGCCTCGCCGGTCTCCGGGCTGTGCCGGACTTCCGACGCCGGGCTCCCGTTCAGCGCCGCTCGGACCTCAGGCGCCCCCTGGACGCTGGCGCTCTCCGATCCGGGGGATGCGTAGAGGACCGACCCGCCGGCCCCCAGAACGATCACCGCCTCTTCCCGCGCGAGTACTCGGGCGGTAACTGCCTGGATCTCCGAGGGCACACCAGATACGGCCTGCCGACTTGCCGCGAGGGCCGTTGCCTCCCCTCGGACCCGCTCTTCCAGGGCGCGGGCGGCGTCATCCCGGGCGTCCTTGGCCAGCACAACCCCAAAGGCGATCAGCAGGGCCGCCAGTAATACCAGCGAAGAGAGGAGCACCCTCGGACGAAT
Organism: Dehalococcoidia bacterium; assembly: GCA_965220155.1. Lineage (GTDB taxonomy): Bacteria > Chloroflexota > Dehalococcoidia > SHYB01 > SHYB01. The sequence continues at coordinate 535,597 of OZ244810.1, forward strand.
GCCCCTCAGCATCTCACGACTCGAATTTGTACCCGACGCTTCGGACCGTCAGGAGGCGTACAGGGTTGCCCGGATCGGACTCGATCTTCTCCCGGAGCCACCGGACGTGGACATCCACAGTACGGGTGTCGCCAGCATAATCGTACCCCCAGACGCGGTCCAAGAGGATCTCTCTACTGAGGACGGTGCCACGGTTCCGCAGCAGAAACGCAAGGAGATCAAACTCCTTGGGCCGTAGCCGCAACGGCGCCGAGTCCAGGCTCGCGTGCCTGCCCGAAAGGTCCATTCGAAGCGTGCCGCTGGCGAGCACCGAGCCGTCGGCGCTCCCTGTCGGGGGCGTCATCTCGGCCCTTCGGAGCTGCGCCCGCACCCTGGCTATCAGCTCGCGCATGCTGAAAGGCTTGGTGATGTAATCGTCCGCACCCAGCTCAAGTCCGACGACCTTATCGACCTCCTCGGACTTGGCGGTCAGCATGACGATCGGTACGGGGCTCTCCCTGCGAAGCGCACGGCACACATCGAGGCCGTCGACACCGGGGAGCATCAGGTCTAGAAGGACGAGGTCGGGGCTGGACCCCCGGGCTAGCGATATCCCCTGGGCGCCGTCGGTGGCTACTCGTACCGCGAACCCTTCTTTTTCGAGGGAGTATTGGACCGCCCGGGCCAGGGTATCTTCGTCTTCGACCAGAAGGATGGTACGTTGGGCCATGGGACGGAGCCTCTGACAAGACTATTATACGGTGCCGACCTCCAGGACCACCTGCGGCGAGTCGGCACCTTCGGTTGCAGATGCTTACGGTGGGAACGCCGCCCCATCTTCGGCGGCGTCCCAGGGCAGGCCGGAGGCGGGTTTGAAACCCGCCCCTACGAAACAATGGTGAGGCGGTGCCCATTTTCATGGCAATGTCGAATACGCAAAGGTCTCCGCACCCGGGAATCCACGTCCCCACTCCCCTGGATTCCGGCTCAAGGCCGGAATGATGATAGGGACGCCGCCGATTTTTCATCTGCATACGTGGCCTTCACAAGGCCATCAGCCATTCCCAACGCAGCGAGGAATCTAAGGGCCTTGTCCGGAATCATGCCGCAACTCGACTGACAGGTCCTTCCCTTGGGGCGTTGCGTTTCTCGTGGTCCGAGTTTGAGTGCAAGGGTTGTAGATTTCTCACTACGCTGCGCTGCGTTCGAAATGACATTTTCGGGGGTTGGCACAACTGTAGTGAGGCGAGATGGGGTTGGTATACGAGATGGGGTTGGTGTAACTGTAGCGAGGCGAGATGACGTACATCCCAGCGTGAGCACGACCTAGTTCCCGTGGCTGTCCTGCACGGGCGCAGGCTCGGGCAAAGGGTTGCCTGGGGCGATGTCTGGAGAGGTGAGCGTCTCCTGGGACGGACGGCTCCGGGAAGCGTCCCGCATAGACGGGGACCTCTCAAGGAAGCGCCTCACGACCTCCTCGGTGGCCGCAACGATCAGCTCCCTGGCACGAGCGATGGCGTCGGCTTCCGACGCCGCGCCGATCATGAGCGTCTCGGCATCCCGCACGCCGAGCGCATGGAGGTCTGGGGCATCTTCCCCGAGCTGCCCGGCCACCGCAAGCACCGGGACCGAGGCCTCGCCGGCGAGGCGAATGATGGTCCCCGGCCCCTTCCCCCAGAAGGTCCCGGCATCTATTCTGCCTTCCCCAACGATGATCAGGTCCGCCTCCGAAAGCTGCTTATCCGCGGCGGTTATAGCGAGCACCACCTCCGGGCCGGGCAGCAGATCGGCCCCGAGGAATGCATGGAGACCCCCGGAGAGGCCTCCCCCAGGTCCAGCAAGGGGCATCGAGGCTAGCTGGACCCCGAGCGAGCTGTCGATTACCTGGGCGAACCGCTCCAGGGCCATGGCCAGCTCTTCCGCGACCGCGGGCGTGGCCCCCTTCTGGGCCGCAAAGCGCCACGCCCCGCGGGGCCCGCACAAGGGCATGTCCACGTCGCATGCCACAGTGATCGACGTTTGGGCGACCCTGGGGTCCAAATGGGTCATGCCGATGGTGTGCAGATTGATGAGGTCCGCCCCTCCGTCGTGGAGCTCCCAGCCGCGGATGTCGCGGAAGTGGACTCCCAGAGCCTTGGCGGCGCCGGTGCCGCCATCCACGGTGGCGCTCCCTCCGATACCAACGATGACTTTCCGGTACCCGTTCTTCATGACTGCCCGCATGAGCTGTCCCGTCCCAACGGTCGTCGCCGTTCGGGGGTCCCGTTCGCCGGGCTTTAGGAGCCTGATTCCGGAGGCCTGGGCCATCTCAATGACCGCCGTCTCTCCATCACCCAGGACACCCCACCTCGCATCTACGGGAAGACCGGCCGGCCCCCGCACCTGGGTCGTGTGGTAGGCGCCTCCGGTTGCGTTCACAAGCACGTCGAGGGTGTCATCGCCCCCGTCGGCCATGGGAACGGCGCGGGACTCCGCCCGCGGGGCCGCCCGGAGGACCCCTTCGGTCATCGCATCGGCCGCCTCCATGGCGGTGATGCTCCCCTTGAAAGCCTGGGGCATGCAGAGGACTCTCACGAGGCGGCCTGCCCGGTCGAGGCCACGGCCTCTACGGATTGCCCCACGGCGATCCTTCCCTCCCCTCTCACCTCAACGACGGCCGCGAGCATCCCCCGTCTGCCAACGAGTTGCTCCCTGAAGGCCTCGCGGTCTTGCTTCCCAAGCAGGGACCCGATGTGGGTGCAGGGCTCGCAGTCACGGACCGTCTCGAGGACTGCTTCGCCCATCTCCAACCGGGTCCCGCTGGGGAGTGACATCAACCCAGGCAATCGGACGGAAACCTGCTCTCGGAGGTCTCCGGGGGCTAGCCCCAACGACTCGAGGTCCCCGGCTTCGACGATCAGGACCTGCCGCTTCCCGCCTTGCCGCCTGCTATGCAGATCGCCCGCCAGGCCGCGGCCCACGAGAGCGGTGGCGGATTCGACAGGGAGCGGCCTCTCCGCATGCCGCTGCAGGAGAAAGAGGCCTACGACTTCTCCATTGGCCAAAACCGGGGCTCCGGTCACCCGCTGCCGACCCCATCGTAGTACTGGTATCGCTCAGCCCTGATCCCCACGCCCTGCAGGTGCCGGCCGAGAGTCTCCCGGAAATTGATCCTGATGTCATCCAGGGTCCAGCCGCCTGGTATCACGACGATCCCAGCCGGCTTTGGCTGGGATACCACGCTCAGGGCGTTCCCTTCCAGGCGGACCACCTGTCCCGTGATGTAGGAGGCTTCATCGCTGGCGAGGAACACGGCGACCGGACCGAGGTTCTCCGGCGGCCACATGGCCCTCACCTGGTAACCCCGAGCGATGGCTCTCTCGGCCATGCTGGTGTGAGCGAGGGGTGAGATTGCGTTGACGCGGATGCCGGATGAGGCGACTTCCAGGGCCAGGGCGTATGTAAACCCGGCAACCGCCGCCTTGCTAGCCCCGTAGACCGCCTGGCCGGCTATGCCGGACTGGGCCCCGGAGGTAACGTTGATGATGGAGCCGCGGCGTTGAGGGAGCATGTACCCGAGAGCATGACGGGCGGTGTTCAGCGTCCCTTTGACATTGACGGCCAGCGTGAAATCAATGTCCTCTTCGGATTCTTCGCTATACGGGTTGAAGTGGTGCACACCGGCGTTGTTGACGAGGACGTCGATGGACCCCCAGTCACTCGCGCACTGGTCCACCAGCCGCTTTGCGCCCGCCCAGTCGGCAATGTTGTCTCCATTGGCGACGGCGGAGCCACCCTCGGCCTTGATATCGACGACAGTCCTTTCGGCTTCTTCGAGGTCGATATCGTTGACGACAACCCGGGCGCCTTCCCTGGCCATGGCCATGGCGTATGCCCTGCCAAGCCCGCGGCCTGAGCCCGTCACGACCGATGATTTCCCTTCCAGCAGCGCCATCGGCTCCTCCGTCGGGGCAGTATAGCAGGAAGGCCGGCAGCTAGTTGCCGGTCCGGGCCGGTATAATCGGGGCATTGGACCCGGGCGACCCCCACGGGGGCGACCACTGCCACGGGGCAACCACTCCCAACGCGGAGACCACGTTCATGAGCCCGAAGAAAAGGCCCAAGGACCTGCTCGACGCCCTCCGCGACACCGTGGGGGCTGACGGCGTGCTGGACGCGGAAGAGGACATGCTCGTCTTCGAGTTCGATGCGTCCATCGACAAGGCGAGACCTCAGGCGGTGGTGTTCCCTTCGACTGCCGAGCAGGTCTCCCAGGTGGTCCGGCTCGCCAATGCTCACGAGGTGCCTCTGGTGCCTCGGGGAGCCGGCACGGGGCTCAGCGGCGGTGCTCTCGCGGTGCGAGGGGGTATTTTGTTGAGCACCACCCGCATGGACCGCGTGCTGGAGGTCGACCCGGTCAATCAGACGGCGGTGGTCGAGCCCGGCCTGGTCAACCTGAAGCTGACGCAGAAGGTCGCAGAGCATGGCCTGCACTACGTCCCCGACCCTTCGAGCCAGAAGACCTGCACGATCGGGGGCAACGTCGCCGAGAACTCCGGGGGGCCCCACTGCCTTGCCTACGGCGTGACGACGAACCATGTCGTCGGCATGGAGGTAGTCCTCCCCGACGGAGAGATCATGTGGGTCGGCGGCCAGATGCCGGACCGGCCGGGCTACGACCTGGCAGGCATCTTCGTTGGCTCCGAGGGGACCGTCGGCATCGCGACCAAGGTGAAGGTCAGGCTGGTCCGTGACCCGGAGGCGATATTGACGATGGTCGCGGTCTTCGATCAGATGGACCAGGCGACCGGTGCGGTCTCGGCCATCATTGGCAGCGGCTTGGTCCCGGCGGCGCTCGAGATGATCGACCAGCTGTCCATCGAGGCCGTGGCGCCAACTCTGCCGGAGGGGTTCATTCCATCCGACGCGGAGGCGGTCTTGCTCGTGGAGGTGGAGGGTCTGCGTGAGCAGGTCGCCGCAGACCTGGAGGCAGTGAAGGCGGTGTGCTACGAGCTGGGGGCCAGGGAAACCAGGGACGCAAGCAGCCCAGAGGAACGCGAGCACCTTTGGAGGGCCCGCAAGGGGGCCTTTGGGGCCCTCGGACGTATCGCGCCCAACTACTACATCCTCGACGGAGTTGTGCCCCGGACGCGCCTTCCCGAGGTGCTGCGCAAGGTGAACGATATCTGCGGCCGTCACGGCTTCCGGGTAGCCAATGTGTTCCACGCAGGAGACGGGAACCTTCACCCCTGTATCGCCTTCAACGAGCGGGTCCCCGGAGAGAGCCGCCGAGTCCTGGAGGCGGGAGCCGAGGTGATGCGAGTCTGCATAGACGCGGGGGGCTCTATCACTGGAGAACACGGCGTCGGGGTGGAGAAGCAGGAGTTCATGAGCCTCATCTTCTCCGATGAAGACTTGAAGGCGATGGAGAAGGTCCGCCTTGCGTTCGGCGCTACCGACGTGATGAACCCCTGCAAGGTCCTCCCGTCCCGCGCCGGCTGCGGGGAGGGCTGGAAGCTCCCGCGACTGCCGCAGCTTGGTGAAGGGGTCTACATCTAACGTCCGCGAAAAGGTCCCGTGGCGAGAGCCTCCGGCTCAACCGCCTTCCGGCAGAGGCGTCACCATCATCTTCAGAAGGTCATGGCGGGAGATGATGCCTACCAGCTCCTTGCCCCTCATGACTGGGAGCTGGTTCACCCGGCGATTGACCATTTCTTCGGCGACCTCGCTGACTGGGGCATCCTCCTGGATGGTCGCCGGCTCCTTGTGCATGACCTCACCCACCTTCCGGTGACTCATCCTGTGCGCCAGCCCCTCGATGTCGGAGACGTTCGCCCACTCACCGAAGAACGTATACAGGTGGTCGGCCATGTGGAAGCTCTTGCGGTGCAGGTTGTAGTCGAAGTGGGAGATGACGCCGACGAGCTTTCCATCTTTCAGGACCGGTACGCAGCTGACATTGCGGTCGAGCATGGTCCGCGCCACCTCACCGATGGTCGTCTCCGGCCCCGCAGAGATAACGGGAGAGCTCATCAGGTCGCGGGCTTTCATGTTGCCGTCCTAAAGGGAGATCCGCAGGCAGCATAGTCCTCGCCTCCGCGTTCCGGCAAGCGGCGCCTCCGCCCTTGCCGTGGCGACGCGCAGAGCTACTTCTCAGCTTGCTCCGCCCAGAACCGCTCCCAGGTTGGATAGTCTCCAGGGATGGGCGCCTCCGTGGGCGGGAGGCCCGGCCAAACGACTTTCAAGGGACCCGTAGGGCGCTCCATCAGCTCCGACGAGTAGACACGCTTGGGTGTACGGAGCTTGAAGTACCACCGGCCGTCCTGCCGCTCATATGTGTCCCAGTAGTGGAGGACCATGACAATCCACTTATCGCCAACCTCGTGCTCCGCCCGGGTGTAGACGACGCCGGTGGCGTTATCGTCGTCGATCAGATCGATGCTGTGATTGCCCACGAAGTGGACCGAGGTGGTGAACTGGCGGACAATCCTGGTCAAGCGGTTCTTGACCGCGTCGCGGCCGCGCCGGCCTTTCAGGAGGTCGGGGTCTTCGTAGTCTTCCAGGTAGCAGCCTGCTACGCGGTCCATGTCCCGGGCGTCGATGCCCTGGGCATAATCGAGGGCCAAGCGTCTGATCTGCGCGTACGCTTCGAGCCGCTGAATCCGTTGATCGAGGGTCAGGTCCATGGCCGGACGCTAGCATCGGGGTGGTGGGCTGTCAAGGAACGCCAGCCGCCCAAATCCACCACCTAAACCGAGCCGACGATCTGGGTAGGGCGGTTCGCGAACCGCCCTACGGGATACGGACTGCTGGGTGAAAGGACGGATTGGCGATAATGACCGGTATAGCTACGAAACTCAACCGCATCGCCAATTAGGTTGTGGATTTGGGCTCGCCTCTTCCAGTGCGGCCGCCTTGCGCGGCGTCGAGCGCGGGGCTACGATGCGCCGACCCAGAGAAAGGAGACGCCATGCCGGAGGCAACGGAGGTGCAGATTGAGGTCTTGCGCGACCTTTACATGGATACGCGGGACGGAGCTCGGCTGGGCGCGGACATTTTCCTTCCGAAAAAAGATGGTCCGTGGCCGGCCCTAGTCATGCGGACACCGTATGGCAAGACAACGATGCCCTTCCTCCACCCCTGGTGCGAATACCTTGCGAAGCGGGAATACGCGGTCGTGCTCCAGGACTGCCGAGGGACCGGGACTTCGGAGGGTGAGTTTGTGCAGTACTGGGCTGACGGCCCCGACGGCTACGACACCGTGGAATGGGCGGCGGCCCAGGACTGGTGTGACGGCCAAGTCGGCATTTTCGGCTCGTCCTACATGGGGAACGTCGTCTACCTAGTGGCGGCCGAGCAGCCTCCGAGCCTCAAGGCGGGATGGGCGGCCGAGAGCGGTCCCAATCTCTACCGGGACCGTTTCTACCGGGGAGGGATCCCCCACTACATGGAAAGCTCGACCTGGTCGGTCGCAGTAGACGCCAACAGCGCGGTCCGCGTCTGGGACGACGGCAGGCGCTATTACTCCGACCAGAGGTTCCAGGTGATACTGGACCGCATCCGCAAGGTCCCCACCAACATCCGCAAGGGGATGAACGCGCCATTTGCCGGCTCCTATCTTCTCCGGAACTTCGAGCACACCACCTACGACGACTACTGGCGCGAGGTCGCGGTGGACGAACGGTTTGACCGGGTGAATGTCCCGGTCTTTCACATGGGGGGCTGGTTCGACATTTACACTCAAGGGACCCTCGACTGCTTCACGGGGATAAACAGGACGGGACGCGCGCCCCAACAGCAGGTGATGATGGGGCCCTGGTACCACGCCGAGATCAGGGACCAGTACATCGGCCCCATGCAGGTGGGGTGGTTCGACCACTGGCTCAAAGGCTACGACAACGGCATCCGCGAACAGGCCCCGGTGAAGATCTACGTGATGGGGGCCGACCCGGACTTCGACCAACCTCAAGACGGCGTCTGGCGCGACGAGCAAGAATGGCCCCTCGCCAGGACCCAGGCGGCCAGGCTGTACCTCCGCTCCGGCCCCAGGGGGTCATCCGGGTCGATCAACGATGGGCGCCTGACCTGGGAGGCACCCACCGGCGAGGAGAAGCCAGATAAGGTAGCTCACGACCCGGACGCCCGAGAGCTGCCGGGGGCTCTCTCGTTCAGGTCCCTTTTCCTCGGCGGAAACAACCACGGGTCTGATCAGCGTAAGGACGAGGACGGAGGTCGAACCCTGACCTACACGACGGACCCTTTGGAGCAGGACCTCGAGGTGACGGGGCCGATCTCAGTCGAGCTGTACGCCTCATCCACGGCCGGTGACGCTGACTGGGTCGTGCTCTTGGCGGACGTTTACCCCGACGGGACGTCGCTGCTGCGGACCGACGGCCTGCTCAAAGCCAGCCATCGGGACGGCCACGAGGCCCCGACCCCGCTGACACCGGGCCAGGTCTACAAGCTCACCATTGAGGTCTGGTCGATCTCCCAGGTCTTCCGGCGCGGGCACCGGATACGGCTGGATGTCGCCAACTCATCGTTCCCGAAGCTTGAGCCGAACCCGCTCCCGGCGGTCAACACCGTGCACCACGACGCCGAACACCAATCGTGCGTGATATTGCCGGTCATTCCGGAGCTGTAGGACGCGAACGTCTCTAGCCGGACCTGGCGAAATCGTAGTGCATCGGCGCGATGAGTTGGAAGGCGCCCCGGAAGATGCTCGTATGGGGCCGGTCTTCCTGCTTGTAGAGCCGTCCCTGGTCTGCCCATTCTTTCGACGCTTCGGCCATGGCGGCTGACATTTCTTTTGGGTGCCGGTCGAGCAGGAACTGGAACATGAAGGTCCGCTCGCGACCTTCCATCACCGACTCGAACCTCATGGCCCCCAGGATGCCCGGCACGGAGACCAAGTCGGGGATGTGGACTTCGTTCCACCATTGCTCGACCTCCTCCACCCTCCCCGGGTCCTCCACCACGGTCAACGCCAGATTCATGTAGCTATGCCCCAGGTAAGGCACGGCCTCCGGGCCAACATCGACGTCCTTTCCGGCCAAAGCGTGGACGAGGCGGAACTTGTCGGAATACTTGACCCTGGCCCGCTTGAATATGCGGCGGACCTTCCACAGGTCATCGAAAAGGTCCTTCATCTTCTTTTCAACTAGGGCGAAATCGTCCACGCCCGTCAGGTAACAAGCGATGTACCGCCCCGCGCCATCAGCCAGCTCCGGTATTGTCACCGAATCGCGCGCCGCCAGGAGATCGTCGGTGGCGACGTAGCGGCGCGCCGTCACGATCTCGGGGAGGGCGATGTTCTCCGGGACGTGGTCGAGGTCATACCAGCGGTTGAAATCCCTGTCGGCGTCCGCATCACAGTCCGTAAAACCGACCGAAATGCCCTTCATCTCCATCCCAAACCCCCGTTTCTTGCCATTACGCCAGCCGAGGACGGCCGCGGCCCCTACCTCGAAGGTGTCGGGGTCCAACTATTTCCCTCGTCCCCTTCGGGAGAGAGGGACCCCGGATGAGAGAGCGGTAAACCGCCGCAGGGGCGTCCCGACCCGCCGGTAGACCACCTAAAACGCCCATGGACGCGCCCCGGGGCAGACTATACTTTCCGCTTGGTAGACGGTCAACGGGGCGGAGCGGACCTCACCCCCGACCCTCTCCGCAGGTGGGGAGGGGTTGATCGGGTAGTCGCGCCACTCCTCGGTTATCCCCAAGCCTCTCCGTAGGTGGGGAGGGGGGAGCACAGGACTTCTCCGCTGACCTTTTGGCAGTTGGGGCGTGTTCACACTAGCTGTGAGGCAAAGGCTTGCCAAAGGCTGGGCTAAGGCGCCCGGCGGGCAGCGTCTTAGATTCCTCGGCTGCGCCTCGGAATCACTATGGCCTTGTGAAGGCCACGTAAGGGGATGAAAACAGGGCGGCGTCCCAGGACAGGGCCGGAGGCGGGTTTCAAACCCGCCTCTACGAAACAACGGTGCGGCGGTGCCCATTTTCATAGCAATGACATGGGGGAGCGCTTTACGACACGGGGGAGCACTTTTCGTGCAGCGCGAGCATAGGGTAAACAGGCCCTAGTCCTGCGTTCGCCGCGTCTCGTTCTGACAGCGATGGGTGTTTCTGAGAGAATGTTCCGCATTCGAGACCCGAGGGTGGGCATGGACATCGACGCGTTCCAGAAATTCGCGGAGCGGTTCAAGAACTGGGGGAGATGGGGCCCGGACGACGAGGTGGGCACGCTCAACTTCGTCACGCCTCAGCACATAGTCGAGGCGGCGCGGTTGGTGAGGACAGGGAAGGTCTTTTCCCTGGCCATCCCCTTCGACAGCAAAGGGCCGCAACGCCCGAGGCCGGACAGCAAGCGGTTCAACCCATTGCACGTGATGCTGAAGACGGGGCTCGATTTTGAAGGCGACACGCCTCCCCTGTTCCAGGGGACCGACGACATGGTCAGCTTGCCGCTTCAGGCGGCGACCCAGTGGGACGGCTTCGGCCATTTCATGTACAAGGGGCACATGTACAACGGGCACCCTTACTCCACCGTCACCAGCGACGGGGCCACGAGGAACGGTATCGAGCGGCTGAGAAGCAAGGGGATCGGCCGGGGGGTCCTGTTGGACATCGCCAGGCACAGGGGGGTCCCCTGGATGGAGCCGGGCGACGATATTCAGGCGGACGAGCTGGACGCTTGCGGGGCGAAGCAGGGAGTCGAGGTCAAAGACGGGGACTTCCTGCTCGTCCGGACAGGGAACATCGCCATGGTGCGAGAACGCGGGGAGTGGGGCGATTACTCGGGCGGCCACCGACCCGGGTTGGGGTTCAGCACGATCGAATGGCTGTACGACAAGCGGGTGGCCTCGGTGGCGGCAGACAACTTCGGCATCGAGGTGTACCCCTCCGACGTCGAGGGAATGCGCGTCCACCTGCACCCCATCGCCATCCCCCTCATGGGCATGCTTCTCGGAGAGATTTTCGATCTGGAAGATCTGGCTGCCGACTGCGCCGGCGATGGGATATACGAGTTCCTGTTCGTGGCGCCGCCGCTACCGGTCACGAACGCCGTGGGCTCTCCGATTAATCCATATGCCGTGAAATAGAGCGTTGGAGCCGGCCCACACCGCGTCCCTCGCCGGTCGAGGCCCTTTCTTAATCACGAGGCTCAAGAATGCCCCCTGAAGACCGGCGGACACTCGGTCCGGGACTCGAGATGGCCCGGGTGCTCAACGGAATGTGGCAGGTGTCCGGAGGGCATGGGCACATCGACCGAGAGCGGGCCATCCGCTCGATGGCGGACTATCACGACGCCGGGCTTACGACATGGGACCTAGCGGACCACTATGGACCGGCCGAAGAGCTGATCGGTGAATTCCGGCGGCGGATGCGAGCCGAAAGGGGTCAGGACGCCTTGGCGGAGATGCAGGCCTTCACCAAGTGGGTCCCGCGCCCGGGGCCGATGCCGCGCTCGGCAGTACAGTCGGCCATCGATAGGTCTCTGTCTCGGATGGATGTCCAGAGGCTGGACCTGCTGCAGTTTCACTGGTGGGAATACCGGGACGAGCGGTACCTGGACGCCCTGGAGGAGCTCGCAGCCATCAGGGATGAGGGCAAGATCCTCCACCTGGCCCTGACTAATTTCGACACTGATCGTCTCGTGAAGATCGCCGGCCGGGGGATCCCCATCGCCTCCAACCAGGTCCAGTACTCTCTGATCGACCTCCGGCCGGAGGTCAAGATGGCGGCGGTCTGCGAGGCGGGCGGCGTGCAGCTTCTGACCTACGGAACACTTTGCGGAGGGCTGATTTCCGAGACCTATCTCGGCCGGTCCGAGCCGTCCCCTATCGAGCTCAACACGGTCAGTCTCCGGAAGTACAAACAGATGATCGACGCCTGGGGCGGGTGGAGCCTCTTCCAGGAGCTGCTGGCCGCCGTCGATGCCGTGGCCCGAATTCATGACGTGAGCATCGCTAACGTGGCGGTGCGCTACATCCTCGACCGGCCCGCTGTAGGCGGGGTGATCATCGGGACGCGCCTGGGCGTTTCGGAGCACATCGAGGACACGCTTCAGGTCTTCCGCCTCAATCTCACCGGCGATGACCGGTCCCGGATCGAAGAGGTCCTGGGCCGCTCGCGAGACCTGTTCGCGGTGATTGGCGACTGTGGAGACGAGTACCGTTGAGGGCGCTGATCGAGGGGTACCTGCGGGAGGTCGCGGAGACCGCGAAGGCATGGGCAAGCGAGGACCGTGGAAAGGACGTCCTGGCTCCGGTGCCCGGGAGACCGCTGAGCGAGGACGCGGAAATCGGCCTGGACCGGCAATGCGACATACTCCTCGACCGGTGGTGCCTCAATAGCGGCGCCGACATCGAGGTCCACTCCGAGCACGGCACGCGGCGGCCGTCCGGAGGCCCCGGCGCCCCTGAACTCCTGATCTCGGTGGACCCTTTTGACGGATCGGGGCTCTACAAGCGGGGGCTTCAGGCGGAATGGTGGAGCGTCCTCACCGTGTACCAGGCGGAGGGTCTACGCCCTGTCGCCGGGGGGGCGGCGGATATTGTCCGGGGCGAGCTGTACCTTGCCGATCCGGACGGAGTCACGGTCCGCCCCATCGAGAGCGGCCCCACGACGCCTGTGCCCCCTCCTTCTAAAGAAAAAGCGCTGGGCGGCGAGCAGGTCATCGCCGCGTACCTGATGGACCCCGCTTATCTGACCACGTGGACCCAGAGAGCGGCCGCGCTCATGCGCTGTTTGAACCGAGAGCATCGAGGGGTCCGGGTCTGGCCGAACGGGGGGTCCTGTATCTTCCCGTGGCTGGCCCGCGGCCTCGTACACGCATACGTCATGTTCGACGAGCCTCGCACCGAGATCGACCCCGGCCTGGCTTTCGCGTCCTTCGCACGGTTTCCGGTGTATTCCGTAGCTGAAAGCGGCGCGATGGAGATTTACCGCTTCGACCCCGAACAGTCCGCGGGACGGGTGGGGTTCTTCGTCGCGGCTTGCACACGGGGGCTGGCAGAGGACATCGTCGAGAAGGTCCTGGGGAGACCCGCCGTCTAAGGGCTCGTTGACACTCGAGACCGGCGCTGCCCAGAATACGTCCGCCCGAGAGTGGGGCTGGAGGTCCAGTAGGCCAGGATGTCCCAAGACCACGAAGACACCAAAGGTTTCCTCTTCGACGTTCGCGTGGTGGAGATAGGCGAGGAAAGGGGTGAATTCTGCGGAAAGCTGCTCGCGGGGGCCGGGGCGGATGTCATAAAGGCCGAGCCTCCAGGAGGCAGCCCCAGCCGGGGCATTGGACCCTTCGACGAAGACGTTCAGGACCCGGAGCGAAGCCTCTACTTCTGGCATTACAACGTCACGAAGCGGGGCGTGACCCTGGACCTGGCCAAGCCCGAAGGGCGGGACCTCCTCAAGCGGCTGGCTGCACAAGTCGATGTCATCGTCGAGTCCTTTCCGCCCGGCCACATGGACTCCTTAGGGGTCGGCTACGCGGACCTCAGCGCCCTGAACCGGCGGCTCATCATGGCGTCTGTGACTCCCTTCGGGCAGTCGGGACCCTACCGAGACTGGAAGAGCTCGGACCTGGTCCACCTGGCAATGGGCGGCCAGATGATGGTAACCGGCTACGACCCGACCCCGGATGGGGAGTACGACACACCTCCCATCGCCCCGCAGATGTGGCACGCGCACCACGTAGCGGGTGTCCAGACCTACAACGCCATAGTGGCTGCGCTTCTGCATAGAGAGGCCGGCGGGGAGGGGCAGCACCTCGACGCTTCGGTCCATCGGATCATGAGCTGCAACACCTACGGCGACGTTCCCTACTGGATTTTCAACCGCCGCGAGATCCTGCGACAGACCGCCCGATACGGCGAGCCGCGGATCATCCCGGAGAACATCGGCGCGACCAAGGACGGCCGTCACCTGCTGACCTACCTCTTTCAGGCGCGCCACTACCGGGCCGTCATCGAGATGCTGGCGAAGAACGACTCGGCGGACGACCTGACGGACCCCAAATACGACGATGACCAGACACTCATGCAGCCGGAGGTCTCCCGTCACATCAACGCGGTGGCCCGCCGGTGGGTCTCACGGTACAAGTACGACAGGGACGTTTGGCGGGAGGCCCAGTCGAAGCGCCTCCACTGGGCGCCACTGAGGAAACCTCACGAAAACCTCGACGACCCTCACTGGGACCACCGGCAGACCTTCGCGGACGTCGAGCACGATGACATCGGAAAGAGCTTCAGGTATCCCAACGCCCTCTGGCTTTCCCACGAGTCCCCCTGGAGGACCGGGCCGCGGGCGCCCAACATCGGCGAGCATAACGATGACGTCTACGGCGGGGAGCTCGGCCTCACGGACCAGGAGCTTGCAGCCTTGAAGGCGGGCGGGGCGATTTGAAGCCAGTAGGCGTACCTTATGCCCTTCGCAATTGACAACGTACGGATCGTCGACCTCGCCTGGATCGTCGCCGGCGCGGCTGGCCCCAAGGTGCTGGCTGGTCTGGGCGCCGAAGACCTCCGGGTCGAATGGCGCGGCAATCCCGACGTTTTGCGCGGCGGCGGGACTCCCATCCCGCTCGGAGATGAGCGAGACAGGATTCTCGCAGGGGAGTCCATAATCCCGACCATCCACGGCCCCAATCAGGGGGGCGGCTTCGCCGATTGCAACACCGGGAAGCGCAGCATAGGGCTCAACCTCCGGCACCCCAGGGGAAAGGCGCTCTTCAAGGAGCTCGTCCGGATCAGCGATGTCGTGGTCGAAAACTTCACGGCCCGCACAATGGAGGGCCTTGGCCTGGGCTACGAAGAGCTCCGCAAAGTCAACCCGACGATTATCTATTTGCAGCAGCCGGGCTTCGGGAAGCAAGGCCTATACACCGACCTCGTATCGTCGGCCCCGGTAGCCGAGGCGTTCTCCGGCCTTACTGAGCAGTCAGGCATGCCCATCCCCTATCCACCCGCGGGCTGGGGGTACTTCTTCCTCGACGTAACGGGATCAAACTTCTGCGCCATGGCCCTGCTCAGCGCGCTGTATTACCGCGCCCGCACCGGTAAGGGCCAGTACATCGACTCGTCGCTGGCAGAGCCCGGCCTCGCCCTGACCGGGACCGCGATCCTGGACTATCAGGCGAACAATCGCGAGTACGAGCGAACGGGCAACCGCTCGCCCTACAGGCCGGCGGCCCCCCACGGGGTATACCGCTGCAAGGGCAACGACAGGTGGACCGCCATAGCCGTTTACGACGACGGCGAATGGGAGTCGCTGGTCTCGGTCCTGGGCGGCCCTGCCTGGGCAAGAGACGAGCGTTTCGCCTCCCTCGGCTCGCGCATCCTTCACCAGGACGATCTGGATGCCCTTGTGGACTCGACCACGGAGCAATGGGATGCATTCGAACTCATGGAGCGGCTACAGGAGGCCGGCGTGGCCGCGGGGGTATGCCAGACGGGCCGGGACAAGGTGGAACGAGACCCGCAGCTCCAGCACGACGGTTTCCTTGTCGATCTGGCCAACCGAGACACGGGGACATGGCCCATCCGCGACTTCCCGGTCCGGCTCTCCAAGACGCCCGCCAACGCCGGCGGGCCTCTCGGGCGGTTGTTCCCCAGCTACGCCCAGGACAACGACTACGTGTACGGCGACCTGCTGGGCTTTACGGAGAGTGACCGCCGGGAGCTCGAGGCCGGCGAGGTGATCTAGCCGGGACTGGACTTCATTCGATCACTGGCTCTTGGGCGATGCCTGGTGCTTGGGGTCCATGCGACCCGAAGGCGCGGTGTGCCCAGCGTGAACCGAAGCAGTTGTTCCGTCCCCGGGAGTGAGCGAACCCCAGAACAGTCTCTTCCGAGATGCGCCTCGGCCGGCACAGCCAGGGTGATTATCGCCGGCGGCTAGTCCTGCTCGAAGCGGCGCTGGATCTTGGCGAAATCGAAGCTGGCGACATCGTCCAACAGCACGGAGAAGACCGCCCCGTCCTTCACCGGGGTCCCGTTCACGGGGTCCGGCAACGCTGCGAGAGTCTCATGCACCGCCGGGCCGCTTGCATCATCGATGGGTTGCGCGCGGCCATGAACGATGGCCCCCTTGATGGTGTAGTAGCCGGTGTCCGGCGGATGACTCTCGAACACGCAACAAACTCGGTCGTCTCGATGGATGTTCGCATGCGACTGCGCGGCTTTCGGGACCATGAAATAGAGATGGTCGCCATCGACCGCCGTCGGCGCGGCATCGCCGCAGGGGCCGCCCTCAGCGTCGAGGGTCCCAAGGATGCAGAAGGTCTCGGTGCGCAAGAACGCCACGAGCTCGTCCGGGGTCAGCTTGATAGAGGGGTGCTCGCGAGGCATCCCTAGCTCCGTCCCTCGGGCAGGAAGGCAGCCTTTACCGGCGTGATCTCGTAGACCACACGACGTCCGGCCATGACCCTCCCGGCAGTATCTCCGATCTTGCGCTCTGACTCATTGGGGACGCCCGGCATTTCCTGTGTCGGAGTCCTCGGGTTCCTTGCCGCGGCGAGCCCTTCAGGCACCTCTTCGGCAAAGACCTCCTCCACCGGCAAGAGGCGGGCGTTACCGGTGTAGACTGCAGCCCGGAAGTCTGCGGCCTCGGGGGGGCTTGTGGTGACGCAGGAAATCCTTGCGTCCCGGTCCAGGTTCTTGGACTTGACGCTCTTCCGGTACATGTTGAGGTAAAGATTGCCGCCGTAGAACCCTGCCATGGGATGGCCCGTCGGGGACCCATCCTTACGCAGAGTGATCATAAAGGTCCTTCGGTTCTCTTTCAGGAAGTCTCCGACTTCCTTCGGGACCTGGATGGGGTCGCCCAAGGGGAATCTCCTGTCGCGCAAGGGTGACCAATCATAGCATGGGGCCCTTTTCTGAAGGGGACCTGGGGGGCGCTGCCGCAGGGCAATCGCATATTAAATTGATTCTAAGACAAGATATAGAATTGTGGTCAATCCAGGGTAAGGAGGGACCACATGGACGCTACGCCTGCAGCCAACCTGATCGATCGGTTCGCAAAGCTCAACGACCCACGAGACGATCGCGCCAAGCGCCACAACCTGATGGATGTCGTGGTCATCGCTATCTGCGCGGTCCTCTGTGGTGCGGACTCGTGGGTGGACGTGGAGTTGTTTGGCAAGTCGAAGAAGGACTGGCTCCGTCGGTTCCTCGAGCTGCCCAACGGCATCCCATCGCATGACACCTTCGGCAGAGTCTTCGCGAGACTGGACGCGACGCAGTTCCAGGAATGTTTCATGGACTGGGTGAGCGCGGTCAGCGAGGTGACCAGAGGGCAGGTGGTGGCGATCGATGGCAAGACGCTCCGTCGTTCGCATAACAGATTCATAGGGAAGTCAGCAATCCACATGGTGAGCGCGTGGGCATCATCCAACCATCTGGTGCTCGGACAGACCAAGGTCGATGAACGTTCCAATGAGATCACGGCCATACCTCAACTGTTGAGCGTGCTGGATGTGTCCGGATGCATCGTCACCATTGACGCCATGGGGTGCCAGAAGGAGATTGCGGCAACGATCATCGACCAAGGTGCCGACTACGTCCTGGCCCTCAAGGAGAATCAGCCCCAACTCCACAGGGACGTCAAGGAGGCGTTTGCCGATGCCCTACGGACCGGCTTTGCCGATCTTGATCACGACTTCTGCGAGACGGTCAACAAAGGGCATGGTCGAATCGAGATGCGGCGATGCTGGTCTGTCTCAGACCCCGACCACATCGACTACCTCAACGACCGTCAGGAGTGGACGGCACTCACCAGTGTGGCGATGGTCGAGTCAGAACGCTGTGACGGAGACGGCAGAACGTCCACGGAAGTCCGCTACTATCTATCGAACCTGCCGAACCAGGCCGACCGAATCCTCTCAGCGGTGAGAGGACACTGGGGGATTGAGAATTCGGTCCACTGGGTGCTTGATATCGCCTTCCGCGAGGACGATTGCCGAGTCAGGACTGGCAACGCCGCCGAGAACTTCTCCACCCTGCGTCGCATGGCCCTCAATATGCTCAAGCGCGAGTCCATGTCGAAAGGGGGCATCGCCGCCAAACGCAAGAGAGCCGGATGGGATGAGGACTACCTCCTCACCGTGCTCAACACTTAGTATGCGATTGCCCTAGGCGCTGCCGTGATCGGCGCCTCCCGGCACGTCCCATTGCATCGGGGGTCGATGCGCCCGGCGTCGAGGGACAAAAGGTCATCTTCGGGAACGCGGCAACACCCATGGGCT
This sequence comes from Dehalococcoidia bacterium, assembly GCA_965220155.1. Classification (GTDB taxonomy): domain Bacteria; phylum Chloroflexota; class Dehalococcoidia; order SHYB01; family SHYB01. The sequence continues at coordinate 553,799 of OZ244810.1, forward strand.
TGAACCGAGCCCAGTGCAGCAGCCTTATTGGGTGCAGCGGTCCTCTACGAGGCCACGCCGTAGAGGCGCGCGGCGTTTCTCGCGAGGATCTTCTCGCGCTCCTCGGTGGAGCGCCTGCCCAGGTTCTTCTCGATGTAGTCCCTGGACTTTGGCCATGTCGTGACTCCGTGGGGGTAGTCGGACGACCACATGATGTTATCCGTGCCGGTATAGTCCAGCATCGCGCAGCCGACCTCGTCATCCATGAAGGTGCAATAGAACTGCTCGCGGATGTAATCGCTGGGCCGCTTGTCGGCATCGGAGCCGTACCACACCGCGTATCGAGTCCACTGGTCGTCGCAGATCTGCATCATGAAGGGCAGCCACCCGAAGTCGGTCTCGGCCGTCACCATCCGGAGCCCCGGGAACCGTTGAAAGACTCCGTGGAAGAGCATGTAGATGGCCGGTGTGACAGTCGAGAAGAACCTGGTCGCGACACTTGCCGGGGCGTCGCCTTTCCCATGGCCCATTGCCGACATGCCCCTCGGCAGGTTCGAGGGCCGGCCGTTAGCCCGGTGCCAATGGAGCGGCACTCCGAGCTCCTCAGCCGCTGCCCAGAGCGGGTCGTACATGGGGTCATGGAAGGGCACCTCGGGGTAGGACGCCAGGAAGGCCCCCTTGTGTCCCTTCTCGACCGAGCGGCGGAGCTCCTGGACGGCTGCCTGAACCCCATCGTCCACCGGCAGACACGCCAGACCGAACAGGCGGTCTGGAGCGCCCGAGCACAGCTCGTCCACCAGCCAATCGTTGTAGGACCTCATGCTGGCCACGCGGAGCTCACTGTCGGGCAGTGACCACAGATGCATCCCGATCCCTGGATACAGGACGCTCGCGTCGACTCCGTCGAGGGCCATATCGTCCAGGCGGTCCTTAGCCTCGTAGTTCCCGCGCCGGAAGCGGTCGAAGGTCTGGGGCTTTTCCTCCAGCTCCTTTTCGGACATCTCCCGGCTGACGTTGACCATCCCCCCGACCTTCAGGGCCTGGTCCGCCATGATGCCGCCTCCGCCTCCACCGATGCGGGTCGTGGAGCGGCCCTCCATGGCCCAGCCCTGGTGCCCGCCCTTCATCTCGACGACTCTTGGTCCACGTTCCCTCAGCCGGGAAGGGAGGCGGTCCTGCCAGGTGTGCGGGGGCTCGTTTACGTGGGAATCTGTGTCGATGACTCTGTAGTGCATTGCTCGTCCTTTCTCGATACTCTTCATCAAAGCCGGGCTCTTCTTCAAAGCGCGGGCTCTTCATGGAAGCGCGGGCGGCGCCGATGGCCTCTGTAGTTCTGTCGGGGTGCGCCGACAATACGCCCCGCCTTCGCCTGCGGCGGTGCAACCGGGGAGCCCGCCTATTCGACGCCCGGAATCTCCTGGAATTGTGGCGGCTGTTCCAGGAGGTAGACCGGCACGCCGTCCTGGAGCTTGACGGTGATGGCCGCCCCATTCAGGTCGTCTCTGGTGGCCAGGTGGTACACGGCCCGGGCAATGGCTTCCGGCTCCAGCAGGCCCATTTCTTTCATGCGCCGGCGCATGTCAGGCGGATTGGACATCTGGCCGGCGGTGTCCACGGCCGAAGGGCACACGACGTTGGAGCGAATACCGTCCGCCGCTCCCAGGGCAGCGAACGAGCGGCTGAGCCCCAGGACGCCTGTTTTGGCAGCGGCATACGACAGACCGTTGGCGAAAGGGGTGTACGCCGCCGTAGACGCGGTGTTGACGATAGCCCCGCCCCCGGCCATCTTCAACAGGGGAAAGACCGCCTTGGTCATCAGGAACAGGGCGTTCAGGTTGACGTCGACGACGAACCGCCACTCCTCTTCGGAGACCTCCTCGATGGTGTCCCGAATCCGCCAGAGCCCGGCGTTATTGTGGAGGATGTTCACTCCGCCGTAAGAGCTCAGCGCAGTGCCGACGATCTTCTGGACCTCGGCGTTCTTGGTGACGTCGGCAGTCACCTGGGTCGCTTCGCCTTCGGCCTTCTTGATGAGGTCAACGGTCTCCAGGCCCCCCTCTCCGTCGATATCGGCAACGACGACCTTCGCTCCCCGCACCGCCAACAATCGGGCGGTTGCCCGGCCGATCCCCGAGCCGGAGCCCGTAACGATAGCGACCTTCGCGTCAACACTGGCCACAGGGGCCTCCTCGGAAGAACAGGTGCGGAGGGAGTGTAGCACGGGCGGCTGGGCTTCTCAGGTGCATCAGGTCCGCCATCCAGCCCGCTTGCTGCGCCCGAGCGTCCGGCGCTGAAATTGAGCTGCTGGACGATAGGCATCCCACCCCCGGCCGCCCCTTAAGCGATACCGTGAACGGGAAACACCAGCATCTTGGCCTGCTCGACGCTGGCCTCCGCGAAGCGCCAGGTGCCGGCAGTGGTTTCCTCGTCGATAGGCGGGGCGGACCCGTCCCGGAGCCGATCAAGCCCGTACTCGGCGCGATAGCCCGAAGGGATGTCGTCCGGCCAGTCGGTCCCGAGCATGATGCCATAGTCCAGGCTCCAGCCCCGTGCGACCGCCCCCATATCGTAGCCTCCGCCTCCGAGGGCCAGCCATCGCGGGGCCATCGCCCCAAGCTCTTGCACTACCCGGGCGTGGCCTTCAACGGTCATTCGGAGGTGGGTGATGGGGTCGTTGAAGTGGGTGTCGATTCCAAGCTGGGTGACGATGACATCCGGGCTGAACGCCTTGGCCAGCGGGGGCACCACCTGGCGAAACGCCCATGCGAAGACGTCATCTCCGGTGTAGGGGGCCAGCGGGATGTTCACCGAGTATCCGGTCCCAGGCCCAGAGCCGAGCTCGCCCACGTCCCCGGTACCGGGGAACAGGAACCGCCCGGATTCATGCAATGAGATGGTCATCACATCGGGGGTGTCATAGAACGCGGCCTGGACACCATCCCCATGGTGGCAATCGATATCGACATACAGCGGCCTGAGCCCCCGGCGCATCAGGTACTCGATCGCTATGACGGGGTCATTGAAGATGCAAAAGCCCGATGCGTAGCCGGAGGCCGCATGGTGCAGCCCTCCCGCGACGTTGAACGCCACGTCGGCCTCTCCATTGGCGACCATCTCAGCAGCAACCAGGGAAGCGCCCGTCGAAAGGGCCGAGGCCTCGTACATGCCCTCGTAAGGGGGATTGTCGCCCGAGGCGCTGAAGCCATAGCGCTGTCCCCCTCGTTCCTCTCCCCGGCTGGTCGCCTGGACCGCCTCGACATATTCGGACGAGTGGAACCAGAGCAGCTCATCCTCAGTGGCCAGCCTCGGGGCGGCCAGGGAGGACTGGCGGAAGGCCCCGTAGGCTTCGAGGAGCTCGTAGGTGTACCGCAGCCTCGTGGGCCGCATCACGTGGTCTTCCCGAAGCTGGTGCTGGGAAACTTTTTCGTCGTAGACGAACACAGCTTTTCGCATCGTCTTATCCCCGACCCTGTGCCGACCGATACGGGGGGCTTATTCCAAGGCGTCCCGCAGCCCTCTTGCCTCTCGAGCGTCCAGTGTAGCGCCTGGGGCAGGTCACCGCCGCAGCCACAGAGGAGCGCTCCCGGGCCGGCCTTTACGGGCGCGCTCTCTAGTGGATGACCTTGTCCTCGATCAGTCCCCGCACCCGCTCCGGCGCCAGGCCCAGCACCTGGGTAAAGAAGCGCTCGTTGTCGGCTCCCAATGGAGGAGCCGGCCTGCGGATGCTTCCAGGGGTTTCGCTCAGGCGCCACGGAATCCCGTAGAGCATCTCGTCAGCCCCGACCCCGTCCGATTCGAACCTGATGCTCGACCGTCGGTACCGGTGGTGGGGGTCGGCGTGAAGATCGGCGTTGGTATTGGCAGGCGCCGCGGCGACACCGGCCTCCTGGAGGGACCGCGTGGCCTCCTCAGCGGTCCACTGACGGGTCCACTCCGCGATCCTGGCCGCGATCTCTTCCCGGTGCGACCGGCGCGAATGCTGGTCGCTGAACTGAGGCCCGGTAGCCCAGGAAGGGTCGCCCAGAGCGTGTACGAGGCCTTGCCACTCCTCCTCCGTCTTCACAGCGACGGAAACCCATCTGTCCGTCCCCTGACAGGGAAAGAATCCATGCACGGCCATATCGGGATGGTGGTCCCCCGAGGGCCTGGGAAGCCTCCCGGTCATCTGGTAGTCCATAAACCCCTCGGAGAGGAGACCGCCAAGGGTCTCGAGGAAGGCCATGTCCAGATACTGACCCTCACCCGTCCGCTTGCGATGGTAGAGGGCGGCAAGGACCGCGAAAGCCCCCATGTTGGCCGCCGTCTGGTCGGCGTCCGGGATGTTGCACATGAGCTGGTTCTCACCGGCATAGCCGATGAAGCCATCAGTCCCCGCGAGGCTATTGATGGAAGGCCCATAACCCATCAGGTCCGACCACGGGCCGGTCTGGCCCCCGGCCGAGATGGAGATCATGACCACATCCGGACGCACCTTCCGGACCTCTTCGTAACTGAGCCCGAACCGGGTCATCACACCCGGGGCGAAGTTCTCGACGACGACATCGCCAAGCTTGATGATCTCCTTGGCCAGGCGGATTCCCTCGGGGGTCTTGAGGTTCAGGTTGATGTAGTAATCGCGGTTCCTATAGATGAAGAGGGAGTTCAGCAGCTCCCTCTGGGGCGACGCAGGAGCCAGCCGGGCCATGTCCGACCCAACACGGGACTCGATGCGGATGACGCTGGCCCCCATGTCGGCGCAGATGGCCGAAAGGATCGGCCCCGCCCACACCTGGCCGAAGTCGACGATCGAATACCCGCTCAGCGGCATGACGGTCACGATGCCCGCCTCCTAGATGATTCCGGCCCGATAGAGCTCTCGGACCTCCGGGGCAGAGAGGCCCAAACGTCCGCAGTAGACCTCTCGATTATGCTGGCCCAGCCGAGGCGCCGGGCCTCGGTGGGCCCAGGGTGTTTCGGACATCTGCACTGGGCCGCCGTCGTGAGTAAGGGGGCCGGCCTCGGGGTGCTCGACCTGGGCCCAGAAGCCTCTTGCATGCAGGTGCTCCGAGTCCAGCATGTCGGCACTGGTCTGCACGGGCTGGAAGGGGATCTTGTTTTCGCGGCATGTCTTCCAAATATCCCACTTCGAATGCGATGAGACCCAAGGCTCGATCAGCGCGTTGAGCTCTTCGGGGTATCGCGCTCCCACCTTGCGCAGGTCCTGGTAGCGCGGGTCGTCGGCCCAATCCGGACTCCCCATGAGCTCGACGAACCGGTCCCAATGCCTCTTCTGCGTGGTGATCATCGAGAAGTGGCCGTCCTTAACCGGCATGATGACCCAGGGGTAGATCGTTGGATGCCTCCGCCCGGCCCGCTTGGCCAACCGCCCACCCTCGAGTAGGTCGATCATATCCCCGACAGCGTTATAGCCGTCGTACATTTCCGCCGAGGAGATATCCACATGTTGGCCCTCCCCGGTGAGCTCTCTCGCCATGACGGCCATCATAGTGGCGCCCGCGGCACCGACTCCGGCGAACCAGTCGCCGCGGTCGAAAGGGCTCGGCAGCGGCGGACGCTCCGGGTGCCCCAGCTTGTAGGACACGCCACCCGCCGCCGCCCCCGTGAGGGCGTAGGCGTTATGGTCACTGTTGGGTCCCTCATCGCCGAAGACGGTTACAGACGTGGTGATCAGGAGGGGGTTCGCCTTCCGGACCGTCCCATCATCAAGGCCCCAGGCCTCGAGCTCGGACGCCCTGAAGTTATGCACAAGGATGTCGGCTTCTTTCAAGAGCTCGAGGAATAACGACCGACCCGTAGGGGTACTGGGGTCCATGGTGATCCCCAGCTTGCTCAGGTTCAGAGTCAGGAAAAGCCCGCTCTTCTCGGGATGAGGGATGTCACGAGGGAACGGACCGTGGCGCCGGGCCTCGTCGCCAACACCCGGCGGCTCGATCTTGATCACCTCAGCTCCGTAGCCCGCCAACAGTTTGGCGGCGAAGGGGGCTGTGATGTAGTGGCCGAGCTCGACGACCTTGAGCCCCGCCAGGGCTGCCTTCATTCGTCCCCCTCAACATCCGTAACAGTAGAGGCGAGAGGCTAGCGCACGGCCAACGGGAGCCGACCGGGCCGTCTCACGAAGTCTTCCAGATACTACCAGAGTGTGCTCTGGGGACACTACAGGTTCCCTCGTTCGGGGGTAAGCCCCAGACCCACCGCCAGACGGACAGCATGAGGACCTCTGGTTGTCGAAGGGGGAACCGCTCGGGTAGTCGATGGAATCGATGACAGTCTTATCACCGGAGCAATCCAGGTCAGTATATCTCGATGACTCCGAGCTTATCACTGAATGGATTGGTCAACCGGAGCCGTTTACGGGGAGCTACAAGCCCGCAACATGGAATTCGATAGAGACCCCAACGGCTACTTCCGTTACACTCGCCTCACCTTGGAATTCGATTGGTCGGTTCCCCGTGGATATGATCCGTCTCAGCAGACGAATGACGGCTGAGATCAAGGGAGCAAGTATCAGATCATAACCCAGATATCGGCGATGGCGCTTCCACTCGTCAACCATTTCGTCGATGTGTACCGAACCGTTACTGACGACGTATATCTAGAACGTATCCCTGTGTTGGTTGTCGAGGACATCCGCATCGGCATCCATGATGATTGCAGCATACGGAAGCATGATATTCGTCATTTACCATTTGACGAGCTGTAAACACGATAAAGCCATGTCGTAAGGATGCATCCACTTTGGAGGCTACATTGTCCGCCTCGGTTGTCCCATCTACTTTAATGCCTTTTTCTCACGTACTTCAACGGAGACTACTTGAGTAGGTCGGGGGGAAAGATGCGGTTGAAGGCGTCGAGGGCTACGGCATCGGGCGCGGCGTGGCCGCCGTCATACTGAACGACATCCGCGCCGCGTTCGACCAGAAAAGCGATCTCGGCGTCGCTGAGCCGTCCGACCTGTAAATCGAAGGTCCCGGAAACGTATACGACGTTGGTCATGTCGACACGGGCGAGCCGTTCGCTGTAGCGGTAGTGTCCGAGGCCGGACGCGAGCCGGGCCATGTTGCGGTCGACGGCAACGGTCTCGGCGTCCGGCCCGTTCCGGCCGGTCACCGGTTCCTCGATCTCGACGCCGTCCACGAATTCGACTGTGCGGCCCTCGGCGAACACCGTCCATATCGCAGGCGGCATGTCGAGGCGTCCATTGGCAATTAGATATCCCTCGGCGACATTGCCCTGCGTGGCAAGGAGTTCCTGGACCATGAAAGCGCCGAAGGAGATCCCGACGACGTAGACCATCTTGCCTTGAGCCTGAAAGTGGTCTACGAGGGTGGCCAGCATCGCCGCGCTTACCACATCGGCCGCCTTTGCCTCGTCGAAGGTGATGTCCGCGGCCATGAAGGCGGCGGGATCGATGGTCTGGGCCTGATGAACGTTCACCAAGTGCACACGTTCGAGGTTGAGCGGGCTCAACACTTCAAGGATCTCAACCTCTCGAACAAGGACCGGCAGCGGACCACCCTGGCTGAGCACAATCACCACGTCGGAGTTTGCGTTGCCAAAGCTGTGATAGGTGTCCCGTACTGGCCAAGCGGCTTCCGGCGTCGCGGTGCGAGGCGTCTCGACAGGGGACGGCGTCATGGTCGGGGGCGTCTTCTCCACGGGAACCTCCGTCACTGCCGGAAGTGTCTCCACGGGCGTCGGCGTGGGGGACGCGCCTTCGCTCGCTCCACAGGCCGACAGGACAACCGTCGCCGCGACGACCCCTGCGATGAGCGAACAGCGAAGCATCGTTCTCACTCCCATAATTCCGCCTTACGTCCTATGTCCCGCTACACGGCTACCCGCCGGTGGCATTTAACCAGGATGGGTTATCATTTCCTGGTGAAAACGAGACAGCTCGATCTGAGACCACCAGACTGGACTACTCCAAAGTGGATAGGATCGTCGAGTGGACCCAGGGAGACGCGCACGCGGCTCAATCTGCTAGAGGGTCGGTTCGATGCTCTAGCGCAGCTTATCAGGGACTCGCATTCCGAGAATGGGAATAAGAGGCAGGCAGCCAGCCATACCGGGGGCAAGAAGGACCACATGAAACTTGAGCGGGTCGCATACAAACAACTAACCAGTAGGCAGAAGGAAATCTTTAACTTCCAGAAAGCTGCCGCCAAGCTTGCCGATTATGGATTTAATTGTATCAAGTTAGACGACGATTGGCAGGGAGCCGATTTTCTGGCCTATCACAAAGACGGAGATCAAACGCTTAAGGTTCAACTCAAATCCCGTTTAAGCATTTACAGGAAATATGTGAGCAAAGACTTGTATATCTGCTTTCCTCACGGGAACGACTGGTATCTTATACCCCACGATAATCTCGTGGACATCGTAGAAACCTTGACAGGCTGGCTACGCACCAAGTCATGGAGAGAATACGGCGGGTACTCGACTGCCACTCCATCGGGCACACTACTCCAACGACTTTCCGAGTTTAAGCTACACTGAAGGCGGCGATAGAAGGAGACGAAGCCTAGGACACCCGACTTTTGGTTAAGGCGGCCGACGATTCGCCTTGGCTGCAAGTGACTGTAGATGGGAGGTTGGATTGAGTAAGGAACACTTGGAACGTGTGCGGAGATCATTTGCTACTCAGGCTGATTGGTACGCTGGACCGGTACTTCCCCTCACGACGGAGGCGTTGAACGACTGGATCCGCGATTCACTACCTCGAGGTGGTGTCGAGGCCGCTCTCGATGTTGCGGCGGGAACCGGAGTGCTGAGCAGGACCGTCGCGCCTTTCGCCGAACAGGTGGTCGCGCTCGACGCCACACCAGAAATGATCCGGAAAGGACGGGAAATGACCGAGCGTGAAGGGATCGCCAACATTCGGTTTGAGGAGGGCTTGGCGGAGGCGATCCCCTATCCGGACGGAAGCTTTGATCTAGTGGTGAGCAGGCTTGGCTTTCACCATTTCCAGAACGCAAACGAGGCCATGGGTGAGATGGTGCGGGTCTGTAAGCAAGCAGGAGTAATAGGTGTCGTCGATATGATATCGGACCAAGATCCGAGGACCGCAGATGTCCAGACTGGTCTCGAGCGATTGAGGGACCCCTCTCACATGCGCTGCCTTACCGGAAACGAGCTGGTGGAGTTGTTTCGCATAAGGGGTATGTCGGACGTCAGAACATTAATGAGCGAGCAGACGAAAACCTTGGAGGAGTGGCTCGCGGCGACTGAAACACCGCCCGAGCCGCGTGGAGAGATAGAGTCTGCTGTTCGGAGCGAATTGGCGGGCGGCGCTCCAACCGGGATGTATCCGTTTGTAGAAGCAGGCGAGCCGCACATAAGGCAGAGGCTGATCTTTGTGTCGGGAACCAGAGGAGCTGGCTGATAAGGGTGCGATGCCCGTATGTCGCGATACGAAATCCCTGGGCCTCCGACGCAAGCGCGAGTGCGTACGGGACTGGGAGTCGTTCGAGGGAGGTCAGATCCGCCCGGCATTTCCCGAAGTGGGTGTCCCAGGGGGCTCGCGGTGCGATCCAATGCAGGACCCCTGACACGTTATGTCAATAGACTCTCTTCGACTCCAATGCAGCTCAGATAGGTCACTCCGGTTGTACCATAGTCGTCTGGCTGCAACGGATACTGCGGGCCATTCGCCCCAACGAGTCGGAGTGGTCCACATGCGGAACCGGGAGGAGCAATGAGGGCAACAGCGCAACTGCGAGACCTGTTGAAGGGGCCAGGCATGGTAGTAGCTCCGGGGTGCGTCGACCCGATCTCGGCACGGATCAACGAGCATGCGGGCTTCAAGGCGGTCTACGTGACCGGCTCCGGGATGGAAGCAGCAATCCTGGGCCATCCGGACTTGGGCCTCAAGACACTGACCGAAACAACAGTCCACGCCGGGCGCATCGCGGACGCCGTCGGCATTCCGGTGATCTGCGACGCCGAGGCAGGCTTCGGGAGCTACGTCAACGTGGTGCGGACGGTCCGGGAGTTCGAAAAGGCTGGGGTTGCGGCGATCCACATCGAGGACCAGGTCACTCCCCCCAACAGCCCCGGCGTGAAGCCCAGGGTGCTGCTATCCCGCGAGGAGGCGGTCAACAAGATCAAGGCCGCCATCGATGCGAGGACTGACCCGGACTTCGTGATCATCGCCCGGAGCGACGCGGACGAGGTCTCCACCGACGAATCCATCGAGCGCTGCAATCTCTACTTGGACGCGGGCGCCGATCTGGCCATGCCCATCATGGCCAAGGTCGACGGTAAGAGCCGCGCCGATCTAACCAGTGAGCAGGCCGTCGAAGCGTTCCGCCGCATCCACCGGGAGGTGCACGGGGACCTGCTGGCGCTCAACCTCCCCGCTGAGCTCACGACCGCCGAGATCGAGAAGCTGGGCTGCAAGGTCTATATATACGCCACGGACTCAAGCCAGGCCGCCATCGCGGCGATGACCGAGCTGATGGAGGAGCTCAGGGAGACCGGCACCATGGCCGGCTATTTCCAGCGTCGCCCCCGAATCCGCGGGGATGTCTTCCGCAAGCTGACTCGCACCGACGAATGGCTGGAGGTCGAGAAGCGATTCGGCAGGTAGCGCGGAGCTATGCCCCGCGTCCGCCCGGGGAGCCTCGGCTCGGGGCCGCTACGCAGACCTGGAGGGGGCCGGCTCCTTGGGATGGAGCTGCTCCTTCGGAGTGTAGGCCAGGCTTACCGGCGTATCCGCCTCGAAGGGACTTACGATGCCCTTCTGCCGGGCATACTCCCTGATCTCCGGGATCACATACTCGCCTGTCAGCCTGATGCAATCCATCGAGTCCTCGTGGCTGATCCTTCCGTCGTTGCCCCAGAGGGCCATGATGCCCACGGGGTTGTTGTCGAGAACGATCTTGAGCTGCTCGACCACCTGATCCGGGGTGCCCCAGACGAACGTCCTCTCGTTCCGCCGCTGCGTGAGCTGGACCAGAGGCGCCGGCCTTGCCCGGTCGCGGCGCCCGCCCGCCAGTTGGATCAGGGCGTTGCGCTGCTTCGGCGAGCCATAACCCGAGGGGCTCGTCCAGACCGGGTAAGAGAGCCCGGTGAACTCACCTGCCATCCACATGAATTCTTTGACGTTCCTGTCGGCCTTCTCGGCACTGCTGGCCACGTGACACTGAAGAAGAAGGCCGAATTGCTCCGAGCCGGCCTCGTACCCGATCTCCTCGGCGCGCTCGGTGTAGATGTTCCGGATCATGGCGGTCTGCTCGAAGTTGGTGCCGAGTCCGATATATGGATAGCGATGGTCGGCGGCCCAGATGACGGTCTCGGGGCTTGAGATGCCGGGGACCCAGATTCGGGGATGCGGTTTCTGGAGCGGCGTGGCCCAGGGGTTCACCACCCGGAACTGATAGTGCTTGCCCTCCCATCTGAAAGGGCCCGGCTCGGTCCACGCCTTCACCATGAGGTCGTGTCCCTCGTAAAACCGCTCCCGGTTATGGAAGGGGTTCATGTTCGCCTGGATGTTCTCGATCCCGCCTCCGCGGACGATGCCGGGGACCAGCCTACCCTTTGAAACCATGTCGATGATCGCCGTCTCCTCGGCCAGGTGCACCGGGCTATCCCATATGGGAATAGGGTTCCCCAGCAGAACGAGCTTCACCCTTTCGGTCCGAGCCGCCACCATCGAGACAATGATATTGATGCGGGGGGACATACAAAACGGCGCCGTGTGGTGCTCGTTGAACATGATCCCGTCATACCCCATTTTTTCGACGAAGTCGTACTCCTCGAGGCGCTCGTTGTAGAGGCGACTCCCCTCAACGGAGTCGTAATACTGGTTGGAGAAGAGCAGCGCAGTCACCGCAACACTCTCGCCCCGGGGCCCAGGCAACCGCGTTTCCCTTGCCTTGTCTTCCGGGTAGGCCGACATAGGGAGCTCGCTAAAGTACATCAGGTGCATGGGTCCGTTTTCTCCTTTACCAGGGCTTGTTCGACTGTCTGGCCTTCTGAAGCGCGCCGGCCTCATCCGCCAGCGGAACTTGCGGGGTTACACCCAGCCCTCGATCTTCAAGCCGCTTACCCTCTCCGCTTCTTCCCTCGAGACCTGCCGCACCGTCTGGGCAAAGGTCCAGACATGGCCTTCGGGGTCAGCCGCCCGGTATATCCGGTGCCCGTAGAACTGGTCTCCGGGCTCTTGCAGAATACTTGCTCCGGCGTCGCGAGCGCGCGCACAGTGGGTATCCACATCTTCATCAGTATGGACATGGGTGGTCTGGGTGTTGACACCGGCGACTGATTTGGGGCTTTTGACGCTGCCGGTCCATTCGCCGCCGATAACGATGTAGCCACCGCCATAGTCCATCTCGGCGTGCCCCAGGTTACCGTCACTGTCGGTGATGACCATTCTGGCCTCGAAGCCGAAGGCCTTCTCCAGCCAAGCCAAGGCCGCTTTCGGGTCCTGGTAGTACAGTTCTGAAGCGATAGACGCCCGTTTGGGCATGGCTTCTCCGGCATCGTGCATTGCGACCCGTAGCGTACAACCTGTGCTCTGGGACAGGCAACAACAGCCGACCAGAGCCACAACGCCCAATCCGCCCCTCTGACGACAGGACGCTACCGCCCTCAGCCAAGCACGAAGACGCACTTACCCGTAGTCGCACTGTCGAATTCCCGGAAGGCTTCGGCCGCTTGGCCAAGGGAGTAGTAGCGGTTGGTGATCAACCGGTCCAATGGCGCCTTGGTTTCGACCATGAAGCGGGCTATTTCGATCAGCTCCGACTTGCTGAAGGTCCATGACCCGAATATGGTCGCGACCTTGAAGATGATGTCGCGGTTGACATCGAAGGTCGCGGGCCCGCCGATCCCGACGTAGCAGCAGCGGCCGAAGGGCCGAATAGACTCCAGGATGCTAGAGCGGGCGCCCGGGTTCCCGGAAGTCTCCAAGGCGGCGGAGACCCCCGTGCCTCCCGTAAGCTCCTTTATCGCGGCGGCTGGATCGACCTCGGCACCATTGACCACGTGGTCGGCGCCAAGCTCCCGGGCCAGTGCCAGGCGCTCCGGGACTATATCCACCGCGATGACCTGGGCACCCATCGCTTTCGCCGACAGCGTTCCACTGAGGCCAACGGGTCCCTGTCCACAGACCGCGACGGTGTCCCGGCCCGAGATATCCATCTTTTTCAGGCCGTTCCATGCGGTCCCCGTGCCGCATGCGATCGCCGCACCCTCCTCGAAGGAAAGCGCATCCGGAAGCCTCACAAGGGTCCGGGCGGGGACGAGCATGTAGTCGGCATTGGCGCCGTGCCCAGTCCCGCCGCCGTACACGATCCCACCCTGGGGACAGAGCTGCTCGTAGCCCATGGAGCAGATTTCGCAGACGCCGCATCCCTCGTAGTGGTGGACCATCACCCGGTCGTCCACCTTGAGTCCCGCAGGAGCTCCATCCCCGAGCTCGGCGATGGTACCGCAGGGCTCGTGCCCGGTGATCATGTCTCGGGGTTCAGCGCCGCGGTAGGCGTGGAGATCAGTGCCGCAGAGCCCCGAGGCCCGAACTTTCAGGACGGCCTCGCCGGGCCCCGGGGCGGGGTCCGGAAAGTCGCGGACAGCCACCTCGCGATTGCCCTTGAAAACGACGCCGCGCATTTCGCCCCCTCGGCGGCTGCTGATCAGTGGCCAGCCGGCGCATTGTGGGCCGCGGCGTTTCCGCCGTCAACGGGGCGGACTCGCCCATACCGGCGGATCAGAGCTCGATAGTGCCCGGAACGGCATGGTCAAGGGGGGAAATCGGTCGATGCCGAACATCTCTTCGAATTCCGGGGGACCACTGGGGTCAGACATAGGGCCTGCCTTGCCGATCGGACCTCCAGGACCGTTTGTTCCGCCCAGCACACTCCTTCGCACCATCGCGTCGATATATGGTCGCATCTGGACGGAAATCGTCCGCTCACCGGACTATTGACTTGGTTAACCATAAGAGTATAGTCGGGCCGGGAAGGCCCGGCAGCGCCCCCGTGACGGGTCGGCGTAAACCTTCGCGCAGGCCAACTGCGATGTCGTGATCCGGCAGATGAAGGAGATGCTCATGAGAAAAGGTCGTCAATCAGGGACGCGATTGCTGAGTATCGTCGCGATCATTGGGGTGTTGGTGCTGGCCTCCTGCGGAGGTGGTGAGCCCACGGCTACGCCCGCCGCAACGCCGACTGCGATGCCACAGCCCACATCCACCCAGGTCCCGTCGGTTCCGACTCAACCCCCGACCGCAACGGCAAGGCCGGTCCCCACGGCGACCTCGACCTCCATACCCCCCACTCCTACCGCGGAGCCCAAGTATGGCGGCAGGCTCACCCTACGGCTCATCCGTCCGCTGCCGCCCCTGGATAGCTACAGTGCCGCCGCGCTGATAGTGCATTACGCCATCATGCCCATCCTCAACAATTTGATCATGCTCGAGCCCTATGAGCTGGACAGAATCGTTGGAGACCTGGCCGAGAGTTTTGAGGTGAGCGCCGATGGCCTCACACACACGTTCAATCTGCGGCAGGGAATCAAGTGGCAGGATGGGAAGGAGTTCACCTCCGCGGATGTGATCTACAACTACGAAAGGGCCAAGAACCCGCCGGGTCCCAGGGTGGCATACCATTCGAAAAACTTTGAGCAGGTGGATGTCTTAGAGGCCCCCGATGACTACACGGTCCGGGTAGTCCTGAAAGAGCCCAGCGCGCGGTTCTTGCCGAGCATTGCCATATCGCCACTGCTTATGTATCCGGCGCATATTTCCATGGAGGACTGGAATACCAACCCCGTAGGCACGGGGCCGTATGTCTTCCGCGATCATGTGACGAACGTGAGCTTTCACGTGGACCGGAACCCCTCCTACTGGAAGGAGGGACTGCCATATCTGGACGGGCTCGACTTCCAGGTCATCGCGGATGCTGCTCTCGCGGAGGGGGCTTTCCGAAGCGGTCAGATTGTTTCAACAAACAATGGCTACGACGGCGACTGGTTCACGTTCAAAGTAGATGATCTCAAGCGGCTGTTTCCAGACCTGGAGGTGAGGTCCTACGTGGCCAACCGGCAAGACATGTACTTCGCCCAGAAGGAGCCCTGGACGAACGATAAGGTCAGGCAGGCCATTCACCTGGCGTTCAACCGGTTCGAATTCGTTCCATTATTCCGTCGGGGTTTCCCAGAGCTCGGAGAGCCGCTGGCGAGCTGGATGGTCCCGGCCAAGTTCGGCGGGAGGTTCGCGCTGACCCGACAGGAAATGGAGCGGCTGCCGGGATTCCGCGTGGACGATAAGGCGGAGGATATCGCCGCCGCAAAGCGACTGCTCGATGAGGCGGGGGTGGACCTGTCTGAGATCAACGTCCAGATCATCGGAGGCCGCTTCTTCCAGGACTCAGCGGAGGCTGCCCAGGGGGTCCTGAGGGAGTCCCTGGGGCTGGAGAGTGAACTGCAAATCATGCAGAGCGTGACAGAGCTACTGATTCAAGGGAGCTTCGACATCAACATCAACTCCTCGACTTTCCTCGTCGATGATCCCGTGGACAGTATCGGTCAGTTCTACGCTACAGGCGGCGGTCGTAACTTCCAGAAGTGGGCCAACCCAGAGATCGACGCTATGTTGGACGAACAAGATCGTCTCCTGGACTACACCCGCCGGTTGTCGGTCGTGGAGAACATACAGCGCCAGATGTTCGAGTGGGCGCCGGGTGTGCCCATGGCGTGGACGGTTATCCGGTGGGGCTACCGCGGGTTCGTCAAGGACGTGCCCGGAGTCCTGAACGTGGGGTCACCGTTCTTCAGGTGGGAGCAAGTGTGGCTAGATAGGTAGCGAGGGCGGTCCGGCGTCAGCTTAGATAGAGCGGAGGAGGGCCATGGGCATCGGATTCAAGATGGTGGACTGCGACGGGCATATCCTCGAGCCCATCGACATATGGGACAGGTATGTGGAGCCAGCCCATAGGGAGTCGGCCCAGCAAGCATGCGGCCTATACAACCATCCTGACGGAGGGGTGAGTGCGCGCATCAACGGCGAGCTTTGCCCCAAGGGGATGCAGGGCGGAGGCACCTTCGGCATCCCCGAAGAGGCGACCGCCACGCTGAGCTGGTCCCCCGAGGACTTGTGCCGCGGGGGCTTCGATGGACATGCGCGAGTGGCAGACCAGATGGACCCCGGGGACATCGAGGCCGTCGTCATCTTCGGCAGCCTGGGTAACGTGCTGAACGGAGTCCGCGACGGCGAGTTGCTGGCCCATATGTGTCGAGGCTACAACGACTGGGTGTCCGACGAATACTGCGCGGCCGACCCGCAGCGCCTGTTCCCCATGGGCTATCTGCCCTGGCAGAACGTGCCGCTGGCCAGGGATGAGTTGAAACGCATCGCCGCCAAAGGCTTCCGCGGCCTCAAGATCCCCGCCAAGCGAAGGCTGATGGACAAGCCCCTGTATCAAACCGATTTCGACCCTCTCTGGGCCGATGCCGAGGAGGCCGGGCTTGTGCTCTCGGTCCATCCCTCAGTCTACTGGGATAACCTCCCGGAAATGGCCGATGTGCTGGTCGCAGAGGAGTTCAGTCTACCCGCTGCCAGGGGAGTTCTCTCCCCAATGAACGGCATGATCAGCCTCACCTACCTGATCTATGGCGGGGTCCTGGACAAATTCCCCGGCCTCAAGGCATGCATTGTCGAGTGCAACGGCGGGTGGATGCCCCTCCTGCTCGACCGCCTCGACAGACAATACAGCATGTCCCCGAAAAACTTCCCCGGGGTGAAGACGCTGCCCAGCGAAACGTTCCGACGACAGTGCTCCGTGTGCTTCATGGCGGAGGAGAGTACCCTGCCCTTGTTCGCCGAGGGATATCAGGACCAGATTATGTGGGGCACGGACTATCCTCACCTCGACGCCGAAAGTCCCGAGGAGATCTGGGCGACGCTGGCAACCGTGCCACTGCCTATCCAGCGCAAGATCCTGCGCAACAATGCCATCAGCCTCTACCGGCTTCCCCTGGAATATGCCTAGATCCGGGCGCCTTCAATCTGCATCCGGGCCGCGGGGCGTCGTCGCACCGAGGAGGCCATGAAGGAGGACCCATGACGATCGCCACGGAACATATGTCGTCGGCGGAGCTCCGGCGTCAAGTGGGTCACCCCATCATCGATTCAGACGGGCACTACAGCGAGCTCCTACCGGTGTTCCGGGACTATTTCCTGGACTACGCGAAGCAAGTGGGCGGCGGCCAGATTCAACGCCAGTTCGAGGCGCTGAGCAGCGACCTGTATGAACAGCTCGTTCAGCACAATGGCGTGGGTCAGGCCTTCCCTTCACGCAGGTGGGCCCAGATGTCGCCCAGCGAGCGGAGGGATACCTGGACGATTCAACCCGGGTGGGGGCCCCCTCACCGGAACGCCCTGGACCGGGCGACCAGCTACCTGCCGGAGTTGCTCCACAGTCGCATGGACGAGTTCGGCATCGATTACATGGTGCTCTATCCCGGCAGCGGACTGCTCTTCCCGCATATAGAGGACGAAGAGCTCAGGCGAATAGCATGCCGGGCACTGAACACCTACAACGCCGAGTCTTACCGGGCCTGTACCGATCGCATGACGCCGGCAGCGGTGATCCCCATGTATACGCCCCAGGAGGCGGTCGAAGAGCTGGAGCACGCAGTCACCGTCCTGGGTCTCAAGGTGGCGATGATCGGTCACGTCGTTCGCCCGGTCCCCGCCGTGCACCGGGAGCGGCCGGAGTTCTCCCGGGTCGCGTTCCGGCTCGATACCTTCGGCTTGGACAGCGACTACGACTACGATCCTTTCTGGGCCAAATGCGCCGAGCTGCGGGTCCCCTTGACCGCCCATCAGCCGTCCTACGGCGTCGGGCATCGTCGTTCACTGACCAACTACATCTATAACCAGACCGGCAACTTTGCCGAGGCCGGAGACCTGCTTTGCAAGTCCCTGTTCCTTGGCGGGGTCACGCGGCGACACCCAACGCTGAAGTTTCAGTTCCTCGAGTGTGGGGTGGGCTGGGCGTGCACGCTCTTCTCCGAGCTCGTTGCCCGCTGGCAGAAGCGGAACCCGCGTGCGATCGAGGAGCATATCGAGGCCGCCAGAAGCGGACAGGGGCAGTTGATCGAGCTGATCGGTCAACACGGCGGCCGCCAAGTCAAAGAGCACCTTCCCGAGCTGACCGGCTTCTTGACGCAGCAGCGAGAACGGGCGCCCTGGGCCCGCGACGACTGGGAGGCGTGCCAAATCCAGCGGGTGGAGGACGTACGCGACCTCTTCGTGCCGCACTTCTACTTTGGATGCGAGGCCGATGACCCGATGACCGCTTGGGCCTTCAACCGCAACGTCAACCCCTTCGGTGTTCATCTCAGGGCCACTCTGGGCTCCGATCTGGGTCATTGGGATGTGCCGGACATGCGGGAAGTTGTCGAAGAGGCTCACGAAATGGTGGACCGGGGGCTCATCACCGAAGACGATTTCCGTCGCTTCACCTTCACTTACCCGGCTGAGCTCTACGCCGGCGTCAACCCAGCGTTCTTTGAGGGTACCGGCATAGAGGAAGACATAGCGGAATTCCTTCGAGATGGGAAGAGGACCGGTGCAAGCGCCGTCTGAGCCGCCCAACGAACGACAACGGCGAGGGCTGAGGGCCTCCCGGGCCAAGGAACCGGAGCGAGGGCAATGGCGGACGTAGCGTTCGGGCACCTGGACGATGCCCAGACCGCGGCGCCAAATGAGGACGCCGGGATTGTGGCCGCGGGCGAGGTGGACTCCAGGCCAGTCATCCGCGGGGACGACCGGCCCCTGCGGCTCTGGAGGCACCAGCTAGAGCCAGGTGCTTCCCTCGCGTGGGAGCAGCCGCCCCACGCAGGCCAATGCGTGTACGTGTGGGAAGGGTCGCTGGAGACGGATGGCGCCCTCCTGGCCAGCGGCGGCACGGTGTTCGTCGAGAGGCACGGCCACGCACGCCTGCACGCCGGGCCCCAGGGCGCGACTCTGCTGCACTTCCAGGACGCTCGCGAACAGCTGGGCTCTGAGCGGCCTGGGGGTCAGGTCCACGTCATCCCGGAGGAGGGCCGCGTCCAGGCGGGAGAGCGGTCCCGGGAGGTCTACCTCGATTCCACCTGCCCAACCTGCGCGCTCTGGCTGCACAAGACCAACTTCCCAACCCCCGTGCCCGCCGGCCGCCCCCATTACCACACGACCGACGAGATCATTGTCGTCGTGCGCGGCGAGATGCGCTTGGGCCACCGCACGCTCACGCCCGGCGGCGCCATCGCGATCAATGCGCAGACCCAATACAGCTTCGGCAGCGGCGACGATGGCATCTGCTTCATCAACTTCCGGGCGGCGGAATCATCGGTATTCACTATGGACGAGAACGGCGCCTGGAACCCGCCAAGGTTGGAGGTCCGGGACATGCTTTGATCGACGCGGCGGGCCCGCTGGACCACCGCCGGCCCTGGGCGGCGAGATGCCGAGTCTTTAAGGGAGGGGGAGCATGAATTACAACGTGATCTCTACCGATAGCCACGTAGCTCCGGGCGATCTGTGGAAGCCGCGCGTATCGGCCGGCCTGCGTGAGCGGATCCCCGCTCGCCAGGGGCAGGTGAGCAGCACCCTGTCGGGCTTGGGACAGATGGCCGGCCGCAACTTCAAGGACTTCACCAACAAACCCGTATCCGAAGGGGAGACCCGCCCCGGCAACTACGACCCGGTGGAATTCCTCAAGGACCAGGTGACCGATGGGGTTGATGCCCACGCCCTCTATGCCGCGGGAGGCTTCCCAGGCCCCGACAGAGAAGTCCGCCTGGCGTCCTTCCGTGCTCACAACGACTGGCTGATCGAGGACTTTTGCTCTGCGGACCCCAAACGTCTCCTTGGTCTGGCGCCCATTCCCCAGGAGGACGGCGTGGACTCGGCCGTAGAGGAGGTGCGCCGGAGCGCTCGGAAGGGACATAAAGGCGGGGTACTCAACTCGCACCCCACGACACCTTACTACTACCCCGACTGGGAGCCTCTGTGGGCCGTGGCGGAGGAGCTGGACTTCCCCCTGCACATCCACCGCGCCGGGGGGCCCAAGATACCCGATGGCATGAATGTCGACGAAGGGGGCGGTCCCACCGTCGGCAGGATCGTCCTACGCTTCACCGCCGCCAAGGAGGCGGTCACCTATATCCTGTTCTCCGGCGCTTTTCACCGGCACCCGGGTCTGAGCCTCGTGTCGGCGGAGAGCGACTTTGGGTGGCTTCCCTTTTTCATGCAGTGCTGTGACGACATGTATACGCGGCAGCGCCACTGGGCCGGCATTGACTTCGGCAGGATGCCCAGCGAGATCTTGCGGGAGCAACTCTACTGCACGTTCATGGACGACATGGTGGGCATTGCCAACCTGCAGTTCACCGGCACGGACAACGTGATGTGGGCTTCCGACTACCCGCACAGCACGTCCACATGGCCCAACTCCCAGGACTACATCCACAGGCAGATGGACGATCTGCCATCCGAGACGAAGTACAAGCTGTTGGCGGGGAACGCCATGCGCCTCTACCATCTCGCGGATGGCTAGGAACGACATCGGCGGTTCTCGCCTGATGCAATGGTGCAAGGTCCGGGGAGCGGAGCCATGCCGCTGGGACGAGGCGCGGGTATCCCAACAGAGTCCGGATGGATCGTGAGATAGGCACGATGAGAGAACCGGGGAAAGGGCGGAGCTGAAACATGGACATGAAGGTCATATCGGGAGACTCCCACGTCAACGAGCCGCCGAATGTCTTTCAGGAGAGGCTTCCGGAGCGGTTGCGCGATATCGGCCCCAAGATTGTCGCTTGCGATGACGGCGGGGAGGGCTGGACCTGGGAGGGGCGCAAACCTGCTTCTTTCGGTCTGAATGCTCTGGCCGGAAAGACGTTCGAAGGCGCGGTCAACGCAGGACTGAAGTTCGCCGACATCCGGCCGGGGAACTATGAGCCGAATGAGTTCCTGAAGGACCAGGACCTGGACGGGGTGGACGGCAGCATCCTGTTTCCCGGTACCGGAATGGCATTGGTCGGAATGCAGAACAAAGAGCTGCGCATCGAGTGCATGAAGGCCTACAACGACTGGATCATCGACGACTTCTGCTCGGCCGATCTCCGGCGCTTGTTCGCGCTCGCCATGCTGCCCGTCGATGACGAGGTCGAGCTTGCCGTGGCTGAGATGGAGCGCAGCGTGAAGAAAGGGCACAGGGGAGCCATAATCCCGACCTGGCCCGAGGTGCAGTATGACGACCCCCGGTATGAGCCCCTCTGGACGGCGGCGGAGCGTCTGGATATCCCCCTGTTTTTCCACAGAGCAATCGGGCGCGGGTTCGGCTCTGACAACACCAACGTACGGCCCTTCGTGGCCAGGATCGTGTGGATGTGGTTCGCCTGCATCCCCGCGCTGACGACCTTGATCTTCTCGGGGGTGTTCTCGAGGCATCCTCGCCTCACGGTCATCGCCGGCGAGGAGAACTTCGGCTGGATGCCATTCTGGTCAGAGCAGTGCGATGATCAGTTCAAGCGGCAGAAGTCCTGGAGCAACCTGACGTTCGAAGAGTATCCCAGCGCCTACATCAAACGGCAGGTGGGCACGACATTCCTCGAGGACCATGCCGGTGTCCGGGTGCTGGACCTGTGTCCGGTGGACAATCTCCTCTGGTCTTCGGACTACCCCCACAGCACGACCCTCTGGCCCAAGTCGAGGGATTTTATCGGGTCGATGCTCGGAAATGTGGACGAGAAGATGCGATGGAAGCTGCTGGCAGGCAATGCCATGCGTCTCCTGCATCTGACGCGATAGAAGAAAGCTCAACCTGAAAGAGCCGCGAAAGCATGGAGGTATATCCCGTGAGCATGGCATCTCTAAGAGGACTCTGGCCTGTTCCCGCTCTCCTATGTCTGATCCTGGTGGCGGCTGCCTGCGGGGGCGCCGATCCGACCGCCACCCCCGTGCCGCCGACGCCGACACCGTTCCCGGTGGCAACCTCGACGCCGACCCCGGTCCCTCCCACTCCGCCCCCCGTTCCGACGGCTACGCCCGCCGTACTAGCGCCCAAAACCGGCGGCACCCTTCGTATGCGGTTCCTGTTCGACATTAGACAAGGCGATCCCTACGATGTACGCGGCCAGGCGGATGCAGCCGTCCTGGCGCCCATCTTCAACCACCTGGTCATGGTGGACCCGCAGGACCTGAGTCGCATAGTCGGCGACCTGGCCCGGGAGTTCGAGATGAGCGACGACGGGACCGTCTTCACTTTTGCGCTTCGCCAGGGCGTGTCCTGGCATGATGGCACGCCCTTCACCTCGAAGGACATCGTTTTCAACGTGGAGCGGGGGAAGAGCAGGGAAGACCCCCGGAAGACTACGATGGCCAGCCGCTATGCCCTGCTCGAGAGCGTCGAGGCCCTCGACGATCACGCTGTCCGGCTCACCCTGGAGCGTCCCAGCGCGTCATTTCTGAGCAACCTGGCCGTCGTTGTCAACCTGATGTTCCCGGCCCATATCGATCCCTCGCTGCACAAGGACCACCCCGTGGGCACGGGACCGTTCCGGTTCAACTCCATCAGGCTAGGCTCTGATTTTACCTGGGAGCGGAACCCCAGCTACTGGAAAAAGGATGCCGCTGGCCGGAGTCTTCCCTACGTGGATGCGGTCCAATACTTCATCATCGGGGACTCGGTGGCGGGCGCTGCCGCCTTTCGCACCGGGCGCACCGACCTGACCATGAGCAATTTCGACAGCGATTGGACCAATGCCCAGAACGAAACGATCGCCCAGGAGTTCCCCCAGGCCGAGCGGCTCCTCTCGCCCACCAACGGCTTCGACTTGAAGGTGCCGCAGAAGGCTCCTTGGACGGACCCGAAGGTCCGCCGGGCCCTTCACCTGGGGTTTGATAGGCAGACATGGAACGAGTTGGCCCTGGAGGGGCTGGCGGAGCCCCTCGGGGGTCTGATGCTGCCCGTAAGCCTGGGCGGCGTATGGTCCCTGCCTCCTGCTGAGCTCGCCACGCTTCCCGGCTTCCGGGCCGACCAGAAGGCGGACGACATCGCCGCGGCGAAAGACCTCCTGAGAGAAGCGGGCGTAGACCCCGCAAGTGTTACGCTGAAGGTGGTTGGCGGCAGGTTCTTCACGAAACCGGTGGAAGGTATGGCCTCGCTCATACACGATACGCTGGGCTTCAATGTCACCGTGGACATAGTGCCTTCGGGTGGAGACCAGACTGCGAGGGAGATTGCTGGAGACTTCGACATCGCGCTCAATTCCCGCAGCTTCTATCAGGATGACCCGTTCAACCTCGTGGAGCCGTACGTCGCGTCGAGTGGCGGGCGGAACTACCAGAAGTGGGTGAACCCCAGGATCGACGCCTTGCTGGACGAACAAGACCGGGCCCTGGACCCCGCGAGGCGAAGGCAGTTGATCCAGGACCTAGAACGCGAGGTGTTCGATTGGGCGGTCATTATCCCGGCAGCCATGAACCAGGGAGTGGCCGTCACCAGGGAGTACGTGAAGAACGTTACCCCCCGAGCGGCGACGTGGATACCGGCCTTTTACTTCCGTATGGAAGACGTGTGGCTTGACAAGTAGGGAGGGGAGGACGGCT
The DNA here is from genome assembly GCA_965220155.1 of Dehalococcoidia bacterium. Lineage (GTDB taxonomy): Bacteria > Chloroflexota > Dehalococcoidia > SHYB01 > SHYB01. The sequence continues at coordinate 577,374 of OZ244810.1, forward strand.
CGATCCTCGGAAATGTGGATGCGAGCATTCGCGGCAAGCGCCTCGCAGGCAACGCGAAAGGCTTCCTGGGGTCGGCAATCACGAGAGCTGTAGATTTATGTAAAGGAGATTTCCGTGCAATATCGAGTTATTTCAGCTGACTCCCACGTCACGGAGCCCCCGGACCTCTGGTCTAAGTACATCGAGTCAGAGTTCGAGGACCGGGCGCCCCGCATCGTGGCGGAGAAAGATACGGATGCGTGGGTCATGGAGGGCGTGCCCATATGGCCCTTGGGCATCATGACCACCTTGGGGAAGGACCGGGACAAGATCGGTCCCAACGACCGCTTCTCTGAGAGCGTACGACCCGGCGCGTATGATTCCCGCGCCCGTGTCAAGGACGTGGACCCGGATGGAGTGGATGCCGAGGTGGTCTTTCCGACCGTAGCCCTCCGGCTTTACGGCATGCCGGACACCGACCTGATGTACGCCTCCATGCGGGCGTACAACGATTGGATGGCCGACTTCTCCGACGCCGTGCCTGGGCGGTACCGAGGCATCAGCCTCATCGCTCTTGTGGATATGGAGCAAGCCCTGGACGAGATCCGCCGCACTCGAAAGAAGGGGCTCTATCCTATGATCGCCATCGATTCGGGGGACCCCACCGGCTACAGTGACCGCAGGTACGACCCGCTGTGGGCCACGGCGCAGGAGCTGGACGTGCCGGTCAGCATGCACGTGCTGAGCGAGCGCCAACGAGTGATCGAATCTACCGACCAAGACGCCTGGAAGCATCTGAACCAGCCGGGAGGTGTCGCCGTCAAGCAGCTGGGCCCTCCCGAGCCCCGGAGCCCTATTGGCCCAACAATCCAATCGATGATTGTCAGCGGAGTGTTCGAGCGCAATCCCGAGCTGAAGATCGTGGCAGTTGAAGTGGGGTGCAGTTGGGCCGTGCCATTGATGGAGCGTCTCGATGAATGGGCAAGGGGAGACCATACCGGCCTTCGACAGGTCGAGGGGTGGACCGGCAACAAACTCCCCAGCGAGTATTTCCACCGGAATGTCTACATGACCTTCATCCGCGACAAGATGGGTGTGAAGTGCCGGGAAGCCATCGGGATGGACAACATCATGTGGTCTTCCGACTTCCCCCACCCGACGAGCACGTGGCCCAACTCCCAGCGGGTGCTCGATGAGCACTTCGACGGGGTCCCGGAGGAGGACAAGCGCCAAATAGTCTGCGAGAACGCGTCGAGGATCTTCGGGTTCCCTGTCTAGATCAAGCGGGTCTCGAGTGCTGGCCTTCGTTGACGAGAAGAGGGCGTAATCGCTTCCGACGGCGCCCATCCAGTGGCATCCAACGTCCCGACTGTTTACTTCTCTGGCGCCAAGCGATGGATCCGGAGGGACCCAGCGCTCTCAACGGTGCAGGAGACCCGGCGTTGCGACGCCGCAGCGCGAAGAGGAATCTCATTGGTCCTTGAAGGGAGGATGCCCGGAGATGGCCCAGGTATGTGAAGGTATCCGCGTATTGGATTTCACTCGCGGTATGTCCGGCTCACTGGCGACCATGGTGCTTGCTGACTATGGCGCAGAGGTCATCCGTGTCGAGCCCAGGAGCGGTGACCCTGGCTGGTCGTATCCCGGGTATCTCCTCTGGAACCGAGGCAAGAAGAGCATCGAGCTTGACCTGGAGTCGCAGGGGGGCAGGGAGCAGGCGCGGGGGCTCGCTCAGAGCGTCGACGTGTTGGTCGAGAACTTCCGGCCTGGCGTGACCGAAAGGTTGGGCATCGGCTACGGGGACCTCTCCCCCCTGAACCCCGCCCTGGTGTATTGCTCCATCACCGGCTTCGGGCCGGTGGGGCCCTACAAGCATCTCAAGGGTTATGAAGGGATTATCTACGCCAAATCCGGGAGGATGAACGACCAGCAAGGCTGGCACGCGGACAGGCCGATCTTCCGGGCGATTCATGACGCCTCATATGGCGCCGCCATGGTGGCCGTTCAGGGCATCCTGGCGGCTCTTCGCGCGCTGCCGGTCACGGGCCGCGGACAACACGTCGAGACGAGCCTGCTGGACGCTATCACCAACCAAACGACCCGGTGGCTTCTCCGTCCCGGTGAGACCATTTCCCTCGATGTCCAGCCGTCCAAGGGTCTAAATGAAAACCAGGCGACCTCGTCTTTCAGCGGCGGCATGTGTATCGAATGCGGGGACGGCCGCTGGATCATGCATTCGAACATCGAGCCCCATCTCTTCAGAGCATGGACTCACTCCATCGGGTTCGACTGGATCTGGGAGGATGCCCGTTTCAAGGGAGCGCCGAGGGCCTTCCCGGACGATCGCGCGAAGGAGGAACTCAACCGTCTCGTACGGGAACGATACAGGGAAAAGAGCTCCGCCGAGTGGATGCAGGCTTTCATCGAAAACGGCGACGTGGCAGCGGAGGTGATGAACTCTACCCAGGAGGGCCTCCGACATCCGCAAGTGGTCGAAAACGGGCACCTGGTGGAGGTCGATGATCCTCGCGTCGGGCGGGTCCTCCAGATAGGCGCTCTCGTGGACATGTCGGAAACCCCCGCGGTGATCGAGGCGGCGGCGCCCAGGCCCGGGGAGCACACGCAAGCGGTATTGGCCGCACCGCCCCGGAGCAACCCCCCGCCGAAGCCAACGGACGTGGTCCTCCGGCGGCCGCTCGAAGGAATCTTGGTGTTGGAGCTTGCGGGCTACTACGCCGCTCCCTTCGGCGCAACACTCCTTGCAGACCTGGGTGCGCGGGTTGTCAAGATCGAGCCTCTCACGGGTGATCCCTTCAGGAACATGGGGCTGTGGGAGAACATGGCGCGGCCCACGCAGGGGAAGGAGAGTATCACCCTCAACCTGAAAGCCAAGGAGGGCCAGGCGATCCTGCAACGGCTCGCCGCCAAGGCGGACATCCTCATGCATAACTTCCGCCCGGACGTGCCTCCACGGCTGGGGTTTGACTACGAGACGCTCCATAAGATCAACCCGAAGCTGGTCTACCTTTACGCCGCGTCCTACGGCTCCACCGGCCCCAACGCCCACCGTCCTGCTTTCAACCCGACGATGGGAGCCCTTTCCGGGAACTCCGTGTACCAATCAGGACAGGGGAACCGGCCGATGGGGGACAACTCTCCCGACCCCATCTCAGCCTTTGGCGTTGGCACCTCCCTGATGCTCGGTCTTACGGCGGCGCTGCGGACAGGGAAGGGGCAGTACATGGAAAGCACCATGATGAGCTCCTGCCTCCTGTGCAACTCCGAGGATGCGCTGGACTACGCCGGCAAGCCTTCCCGGAGAGTCCCCGACGAGCTGCAATTGGGCCTCCATGCCACATACCGTCTCTATGCCGCCAGCGAGGGCTGGGTCTTCCTTGCCGCACCCCAAGACGGCGAGTTCCGGAGCCTGTGCAAGGCCCTTGGCCGGGAAGACCTGGCCGAGGACCCGCGGTTCCGCTCAGCGGCCGAGAGGTACGCCAACAGCGGCGCTTTGAGTGATATCCTGGATTCGATATTCAAGACGCGCTCCGCCGACGACTGGGAGTCAAGCCTCGCACCTCAGGATGTTGGCTGCGTTCGGGCGGACAGGATGGGCCACAAACAGTTTCTTCACTTGGACCCTCATACCAAGTCGATCGGGTTCATGATGCCCGTAGAGGGCCCTGAAATCGGCGAGTACCTGCGCCACCGGCCGCTCGTCCATTTCTCCGATATGCCCGACGCCGTCAAGGGGTTCACGGGGCTGGCGCAGCATACGGAGGAGATCCTGAGCGAGCTCGGCTACTCGGAGGAAGAGGTCCTTGGGCTAAGCAACGCAGGGGTGGTGGGCATGCCTGAGAAGGCTGGCGTCCCGGCCTAGAGGTCCATCGATAGACCGCCGCGATATGAAAATCGTCAGGACCTCGCATGCAGGGAACCCGATCTGGGGAATAGTCGAGGGGGATGCCGTATGGAGACTCGACGGCAGCCGGTTCGTCAGTCCCCAACGGGGCGAGTACCTGACTCCCTTAGACGGCCTCCACCTGTTGCCGCCCATCGAACCAAGCAATAAGGTCGTGGGCGTCCTTGGGGGTTGGGCGAGGAGGGAAAGGGACGGTCCCGGCACCTTCATCAAGCCCAACTCCTCTCTCATCGGACATGAGGGGCAGATCGTTTGGCCGCGCGTCGCGGAGAGCATGCACTATGAGCCCGAGTTGGCGATCGTCATTGGGCAACGTCTGCGGGACGTGACGCCTCCGGTGGGAAAGACCGGCGTGATGGGCTATACGATCGCGAACGACGTCACCACCTTCAAGATGAAGAGCAACGACGGCAGCGGGTTTTCCACCCGGTTCAAGACGTTCGATACGTTCGGCCCTCTGGGGCCCTGGATCGTCACCGGGATCGATGGGGACGACCTTCGAGTGCGGTCCATTCTGAACGGCGAGCCCACAAATCAGGACAGAAGCACGTCCGAGCTCGCCTGGAGCGTCGGCGAGGTCGTCTCATGGGTCTCCTCCATCATGACCCTGGAGCCCGGGGACATCATAAGCACGGGCACGCCCCCGGGATTCGGACCCATGGCCGTGGGCGATACTATCGAGTGTGTCATCGAGGGGATCGGGGTGCTTAGGAACACCGTTGTTTCCGAGGTCGGCTGACGACGTCGTCCCTTCCTTGGGTAATAGGCCGACCAACGCCACCAACCCGTCGTTCCGGCGCAGGCCGGAACCCAGGGGCAAGGGGCGGCTACCTTCGAATACAGATGAGGCCGAACCAGGGATATGCCAACCTCTTCCCGCAACCCGGGAAAAACTCCCTGCGTATACATCCTCGCCGGCAAGAGAAACGGGACGCTGTACACTGGTGTTACCTCGGACCTTCCGCAGCGTCTATGGCAACACAAGAACGGCCTCGTGGAAGGGTTTACTCGGCAGTACGGAGTCCACCATCTCGTCTGGTATGAGACGCATCCGACCATGGAGAGCGCGATAGGACGAGAGAAGCAACTGAAGGGTTGGCATCGGAGTTGGAAGGTTCGGTTGATAGAGGAGAATAACTACGACTGGGTTGACCTGTCCACGCAGATACTCTGAATTCCTAGAGGGTGCGCCCCACCCCCCTGGGCTCCGGCCTACGCCGGAGCGACGATGAAAGGTCCGCAGTCACGACCAAAGGGGCCGCAGTCACGATGAAAGGGCCGGAGTCACGATGAGGAGGCTCCTCGCCGTTTTCATTCCCTTATGTGGCCTTCGCAAGGCCATGGCGATTCCAGTAAAGTAGCCTGTTCCCCTTGGGAGGTGCAGCGTGCCAGGCAAGATCCAGAGCAACCTGAGGCCTGTCCCGGTGCCCGACGACCTGACCCGCCCGTACTGGGATGGCGCCAGAGAGCGGCGCTTGATGATCCAGCGGTGCCAGACGTGCCGGACCTACTGGCACCCGCCGGTGCACCAGTGCATGCTGTGTGAGTCCGGCAAGCTGGAGTTCGAACAGGTCAGCGGCCGTGGACGCATCTACACCTACATCCGCGTTCATGACAGCCAGATCAAGGCCTTCGTGGATGCCCTTCCGTACTTCGTGGTCGAAGTGGAGTTGGAAGAGCAGCCATGGCTCATCGTCACCTGCAACATGGCGGAGGCGGACCCCTCGCAGATCGAGATCGGGGCCCCCGTCGACGCAACGTTCGAGGAGATCACCGAAGGCTTCTTCTTGCCGGACTTCAAACCGGCGACGCATCGAGGCTAGCGAGGAACAAAATCATGCCTGTAGACAAGCCCTTCGATAAGGCAAAGGTGGCGGTCCTCGGTCTCGGCTACGGGAGGATCACGCGAGACCCTCCCAGCCCCGATAAGACGCTCGGTGACGAGGCCGTGGAGACCTGCATGGGGGCTATCGCCGATGCGGGGCTCCAGGTCCAGGATATCGACGGCATCACGTCCTACGCAGAGGGCCGCAATGACGCCGATGATGGGGTCCTCGGTGTCTCTCCTCAGTACATCTGGAGGCGCCTGAAGCTGCCGGTCCGGTGGGGAGAGGTCAACAACAAGTTCGTGGGGTCGTCCTTGGTCGAGGCTCACAACGCCATCGCGGGGGGAGCGTGCCGCTACGCCCTTGTCTGGCGAGCCATCGATTTTCCGCGGGGCCGCCGCTACGGACAACCGGATGCGAGGCGTGCGCAGGGCGCGGGCCAGTTCGTGCTCCCTTACGGCGCCGTCGGCGGCTATATGCTTCACGCTCCCACGGCCACCCGGTATTTCCACGAGTACGGCGCCACGCGGGAGGACATGGCCGCATTTGTCGTCAGCAATCGCAAGCATGCCCTCATGAACGAGCATAGCTACTGGTCCCAGAACCGACCCGAAACGCTCACCAGGGAGGACTATCTCTCGTCCAGGATGATCGCCGACCCTCTGTGCCTCTATGACTGCGACATCCCGGTCCGGGGGACCATCGCTTTCGTTCTGGGCCCGGCGGAGGCCGCCCAGGACCTCCCCCACCGGCCGGCCTACGTGAAAAGCTTCGCCCAGGGCTGGATCGGGCCCCGGGGCCCAGACACCTTTTTCCATGGAGGCGGGCGCCTCCTCAAGCCCAGCTTGGAAGACAATGTCGACGTGCGGCCCTGGCTCCAGCGGACTCTCTGGGAGCCCTCGCGGCTCCGGCCGTCGGACATGTCCACTGCCAACGTCTACGACGGCTTCAGCATTCTCGCCTGGATGTGGCTGGAGGCCCTGGGCTTCTGCGGCGAAGGCGAGGCATTCAAGTTCGTCCAGGATGGGCGCATGGAGATCGGCGGGCAGTTGCCTTTGAACACCGGCGGCGGCCATCTGGGGGAGGGCGCGCTGGCCGGCGCCCCCCACTATGCCGAGGCTGTGCGGCAGACCATGGGGCGGGCAGGGGCCCGCCAGGTCCCCGACGTCCGCTACGCTCTGGCAGCCACGGACCGCCCCACGCGCGCCCAGGTGATGATCTTCAGCTCAGAGAAAGATTAGCCTGTCCTATTTCCGAGTACGGAGACGGGACGGCTAAGCTGGCGCTGGCGGGGGGCAAATGGTCTCGGATTTCCGAGGCCGTTTCTTGGCTTCAAGGCCCGTAGTACGGGAGAGGTACGGGTAGGAGACCGGGTCGACGGTCTCGACACCCTGGCGATATTAGGCCGACGGGGTCAGTTGCTTCTGCTGAGGGTCTGGTGCCGAAGGAGGGATTCGAACCCACACGGGATTGCTCCCAACGGTTTTTGAGACCGTCGCGTCTACCCTTCCGCCACTTCGGCGCGTCCAACGGCGCAGGAGGGACCGATGCCAGCGGGATGGTGCCGAGGGCCAGAATCGAACTGGCGACACCAGCATTTTCAGTGCTGTGCTCTACCAACTGAGCTACCTCGGCGCGGCGCTCCATCGTACCGGCGGCGCCTTTCAGGTGTCAAGGAAATCCCCGCCCCCCAACAGAAGCAGCGAGGGGCTCATCGCCGCGCGGCGGGCCGCTCCGGGTCAGTCGCCGAAGCCGTACAAGCGGGCGGCATTGTCCCGCAGCACGCGGCGCTTCGCACCATCTCCGATGTCGCCGCGGCCCGCGATCATTTCCACCGACCGGGGGAACTCGCAGTCCCAGTGCGGATAGTCGGAGGCATAGCAGACAGCCTCCTCCCCGACCTCCGTGATGGCATGCGGCAGGTATGCCTCGCCCGGCTCGCAGGTCCAGACCAGGCGACCCTCTCCGATGTAGTGGCGAAGGAGGTCCCGCGGCTTCCCGTTGATGAACGGGACGTGATGCGGGAGTTTCTCGAAGTGCTCGTCGAGGCGGTCCATCCACCAAGGCACCCATCCGACGCCGCCTTCCAGCAGAGCCACGCGCAGCCGTGGAAACCGCTCCAACACACCGCCGCACACCAGCTCCATCGTCGACGCCATCAGGGTCACCGGAAACGAGATGGCGTGCCGTTGGAAGTGGGCCCGGTACCGGTCGTCGATGCCGCCGGGGATCATGCCCGTCGCATGGACCAGGACCGGGGTATTCATGCCTTCAGCTGCTTCGTACAACGGAAAGAGGCTGGTGTCGTCCAGAGGCCTGGTCTGCTCGAAGGGATTTACGACGACGCCCGCAGCGCCGAGCTCCGAGACTGCCCTGTGGGCCTCCTTGCACGCCTCGCCCATGTCGTGCAGCGGTACCCACGCCGCCGCCTTGAGCCGCGCGGTGTCGGCGCTGCAGTAGTGGTGGAGCCAGTTGTTGAACCCACGGGCCACATCCGCCGCAAGGCCGAGGTCGCCGTCGGCATAGGCGTTCACCCCTTTGCTGGAGCCGAAGACCACCGTCGTGTCGATGCCCTCTTTGTCCATGTCGGAGAGCCTGGCTTGCGGGTCCCAGCCGCCGCGCTGTGTGGCGGCGCCACCGCCGGCGGTCCCATACCAACGCTTCGCCTTTTCATCGATGGTCCTGCCCGCTTCCCCCTCAATGTAGTGACGCCAGTCGGCGACGAGGCCGGGTTCCACGTGCCCGTCTGCATCGATAACTCTGAGCCCATCCACGGCTTTTCCTCCCAATGGCAGGTGGGGGCATTCTAGCAGAGGGGCTATAGCCGGTCCTGTACTTCGGATGGGGACGCGGCCGGGCGTTCTTCCAGTTAGCCGGACTTGTACCCCGGATGGGGACGAGGCCGATGCTACAATGCCCCCACGTCGTCAATCTGGCGGCGGCGGCCGTTTGGGAGGAGCCAGGGGGGAACAGGATGCAACGCGCGTGGGTCCTGGTCGTGATCCTGGTGGTGATCCTGGCGTTCGCGCTGGCCACGGGGCACCCGATGTTTTGGCGGTCGGTCTACGTGTTCGGCCTGTTGCTGGTCATCTCCCTGGTCTGGGTCTGGACGCTCATCAAGGGGATCGACGTCGAGGTGCGGCGTCCCACCAACCGCTCTCGGGCCGGCGGCGAGATCAAGGAGACGGTAGCCGTCCGCCGCCGTAACCAGCTCCTGCGCGGGTACCTCGAGATCCGCGAGCGCACCAACATGCCGGTGGCTACGCCGGGCGCCGTGCTCAGCATGGGGGACTCGGAGAGTGTCAACGCTGAGCTGGTGGTCCCCTGCCCCATCCGCGGCCTCTTCGACCTGGGTCCGGCGAGTATCACCGGCTCCGACCCCTTCGGCCTATTCCGCCTGAATCGGTTGGTAGGCCACTCCCAAAAGCTCATCGTCCATCCGTCCACTATAGAGCTACCTGGGTTCATTCTCCTGCCCGCCGATCTGCCGGGTGAGGGACCTCGGCATCTGCGGAGCCAGCATGTCACCACCAGCGCCTATGGCGTCCGGGACTACGCAGTGGGTGACAGCCTCAACCGTATTTCCTGGAAGTCCAGCGCCCATCACGACAGGCTGATGGTCAAGGAGTTCGAGATCGAGCCGGCGAACAATATCTGGGTGCTTGCCGATATGGAACGGCGGGCCCATACCCCTCCCGGCGAGCGAAGCACCGAAGAGAGCGTGGTCACGCTCACCGCCTCCATCTGCAAACGGTACCTGGACGCCAACTATCCCGTCGGGTTCATGTCCTACGGAAGCGAGACCGTGGCCCTGTCGGCCCAGCGAGGGTCGGGCCAGCTCCTCCGGATCTTCGATTCGCTGGCCGAGCTCAAGGCGCAGGGCGCCAGGCCCTTGCTGGACCTGACGGCGGACCTCCACCTGAAATCAGGCCGGTATACGTCGGTAGCCATCGTCACGGCGTCCCCGAGCACCGACTGGCTGGACGGCGTCCGCCATCTCCTCGAGCGGAAGTCCCGGATCACCGTTGTCATTGTCGATCCCGACCCGACGACGGAGGAGCATCCGCATGCGGCGCTGGAGGCCGCGGCCCTGGGCGTACCGACCTACGTGGTGAAGCGAGGCCGGGAGCGGGAGACCGGATTGACCGCTCTGACGCCCACGGCCGTCTCCTGGGAGCCCCGGTTCCAGAAGGTCATGGCGGGACGCTAGGCCATGGCAAGGAACACCGGGGCCACCGGGGCCGCGGCTCCCGAGCGGGACAGTAGCGCCCGCTGGTACTCATCGCCCCTTGATATCAAGGGGTCGCTGCTGACCCCGTCGGAGGGCTGGGTCACCGTGGCGCTGCTGTTCGCCATGAACCTGGTCGCTATCGTCACGGTGATGCAATCGGAGTGGGTCTCCCCGATGCCGAGGCTATGGCTCGTGGCTCTGTTGGCCACGTTCCTTAGTCTGGGGGCGATGAAATACAGCGGGCCGCTGATTCTCCAGTTTTTCGCCCATGTGTTGGTGCTGGGAATCGGGTTCGGGGTGGCGCTGGCCGAGACCGCCAACGCGCTATCCGGGAATGCGGGCGAGAAGTTCGACGAAATGTTCTTGCGGCTCGATGCCTGGGTATCCGCCGTGTCCGCCCAGGGCATCAGCAGTGACAGACTCCCCTTCGTCTTCATCCTGGTGGCCTTGACATGGCTCATCATGTACCTCTCGACTCTCTTCACGTTCAAGCTCCGATGGACGTGGCTGGCCGTTATTCCTCCCGCACTGGGCCTGATGACGAACCAGACCTACGTCCCGAGCAGCGAATATGTGCTCCCAATCTTCTTCTTCTTGCTGTTCGCCATCCTATTCATGGGACGCACCCACTTTCTGCACCGGACCAAGGCTTGGAAGACCGAGTCGCTGGAGCAGCGGACGGGCCGGTACGCTTTCGCCGCCAATGCCCTGTTGCTCACCGCCATAGTGTTCGTCGTGGCCTGGGCGGCCCCGACGAAAAAGATCGTCCTCGACCCGATCAAGGCGACCTACCACAGTGCCCGGGCCCCTTGGGTCGACCTGGAAGACGACTTCGAAAGGATGTTCGCTGGAATCCCGAGCCGCAAGGGAGGACCGCTGCACAGCTTCGGAGTAGCCCTACCGCTTCGGGGCAGCGTGGGGCTGAGCGCGGCGGAGGTGCTAACGGTCACGACCGACTTTCCCGCGTACTGGCGGGCACAGGTCTACGATTTCTACCAGGGCAGGGGATGGATCGCCAACCGGGCGCAGCGTACCGAAATGAACGCAGGCCAGGTCCCCGTGGCGCCGGAGGGCGAAGGATACCGCAAGCGTGAAGTGGTGGCGCAGCAGTTCCGGCTGGAAACAGAGTCAGACCTGGTCTTCACCGGGGGCGAGCCGGTCGACATCAACATCGATGCCAAAGCCGAGGTCAGCGTTCCCCGGGTCTTCGACATAAGCCTCGGGGCCGACCCTCAGCCGGGTAAGCTGCCGCCGGACCTGTTCGCGGCGGCGACGAGGATTGTGAATACACGGGGCAGCCTCAATGAGATCAAGGCGATGCTGCCGCCTGGCACCGTGCTATTGGACGACCGGAGGGACTCCATCACAGTCACCAGGGACAACCCCGTCTTGCCGGATGTCCTTTCGGTCCGTTCCGAGAAACGGCTCAAGGCCGGCCAGCCCTACGAGGTCCTGTCGTCGGTCTCCATCGCAACGCTGCGGGACTTGCAGCGGGACAACAGCTCCTACCCGGCGTGGATAATGGATGCCTATCTCCAGCTCCCCCCCGAGATGCCGCCCAGGGTCCGTGACCTGGCATTGAGGGTCACCGAAGGGGCCAGGACCCCCCACGACAAGGCGGTAGCCGTCGAAGGGTTCCTCCGGCAGTTCGAAGAGACCTACTCGATACAGCCACCCCCCTTGAACGTTGACGCCGTGGACTACTTCCTGTTCACCGGCAGGGCCGGGTACAGTGACTATTTTGCGTCGGCGATGGCGGTGCTCCTGAGGGCCGCCGACGTCCCCACCCGCTTAGCTAGCGGGTATGCCACGGGCGTTTTCGACCCGGAGACCAGCTCGTTCTCGGTGAAGCAGTCCCACGCGCATAGCTGGCCGGAGGTCTATTTCCCAAACTATGGATGGATTCCTTTCGAGCCGTTGCCCAGCCTCGAGTCAATCCCGCGGGGCCCGCTCGAACAGCCAGGCCTGTCGGCGCCAGCGGGACCGGAAGGGTCGCTGGAAGAGCTCTTCGAAGAGGACCTTTTCCCCGAGGAGGAGTTCCTTTCGGACCTTCTGGGTCCTGATGACGAGCCGCTAGGCGGCGAGGTCTTTCGGAACATCGCCAAGACCACCGGGCTTATCGTTGGAGGCCTCGTAGCGTTCTTGCTGGCCGTAGGCCTACTCATGACGGCGGCCTGGCAGGTCAATTTCATCGGCCTTCCATACGGGCCGGGTATCTATTCCCGTATGACCAAGCTCGGCGCGTTGGCGTGGCGCGGGCCGGGCAGGATGGAGACCCCGACGGAATACGCCTCGAAGGTATCATCTGCCCTCGAGCTCCGACCGGGCCAGGCTGGCACCGTCGCGAGAGGGTTCATGAAGTCGCGTTACTCCGGCCGGCCCCTTTCGGACGCGGACCAGGCCGAGGTGCAACGGGCCTGGACCGGGCTCCGCACGGCGCTGCTCCGCCGCCTGATCCGGCGCCTGAACCTGACGGAGCTGTTCCGCCGCGGCGGCTGACCTTTTCGTCGTGAGGTCCCGGGACCGCGCTCTCGTCATTGCCCCACACCCTGATGACGACGTGCTCGGAATGGGTGGGACCATGGCCAGGATGGTCACCTTGGGCATCAGGCTGACCGTCGTCTACGTAACCCCCGGAGGACGCTCTCCGCGGACTTCCCAGGTCACAGACCAGGAGATGGCCGTCATGCGGCGCCGGGAGTCCATCCGCGCATCTCGAGAGATCATCGGGGTCGAGTCTGCAGAGTTCATCGGGCTCGAGTATCCTCGGACTCCCGGCGAGCAGGGCCCCTGGTCGGAGGCCGTCGAAAGCCGGCTTGCGAAGCTGGTTTCGGGACTACAGCCCAGGGAGGTGTATGTTCCACACCCCGGCGAAACCCATCCGACCCACAGGGCGGTGACCGCGGCGGCCCAGGCGTCCGCGAGCAGCGCCCAGCTCCGGCCATCCGTGTACGGCTATGAGATCTGGGCGCCGATCGCCGCGCCGGACCGGTACGAGGACATTACCCCGTTCGAGGGGCTGAAGCGGCAGGCCATCCGCGCTCATGAGACGCAGACCGCCGACAAGGACTACGAAGAGGGGGTCATGGGCCTCAACCGTTACCGCGCGGTCTTTTCGACAAACCATCCGGACCAGGCCCGGTACGTAGAGGCTTTCGTGACCCTCGCCGAGGGTGAACAGCAGGCCGGTCGACGCAATTGACGCTGTAGACCGCCAGTGCTAGACTCCGCCATCCACTCTCAACCATCCACTCTTAACCATCCAATCTCATAGGGGGGCAACACCAGGCATGCTGGGCAACGGAATCAAACGCAAGCTGGGCGAGGGGGAGCCCGTCGTTATCGTATCCGGGTACAACTCGCCTGACATCCTGGACCAGCTCGGCCCTCTGGGGTTCGATGCTGCGTGGATCGATACCGAGCACGGGAACTTCACCTGGGGAGACCTCGGGAACATCGCCCGCGTGTGTGACCTGTGGGACATGGCTTCGCTGGTGCGGGTCACCACTAATGAGCCTTCGATGATCATGCGCACGCTCGACCAGGGGGTCGACGGCATCATCGTGCCCCACGTGAACACGCGGGAGGAGGCCCAGCGGGTGGTCGACAGCGCCAAGTACGCCCCAATCGGCCACCGAGGCGTGGGCGGCGGCCGGCGGAGCTATGGTGATCCTCAATGGGTCGAGAAGGCCAACGACCACACCATCGTCGTGGCAATGATCGAGGATATCCAGGCGATCGACGACCTACCGAACATCCTGAAGGTGGAGAACATCGACGTCTTCTTCGTTGCGCGAAACGATCTGGCCCAGAGCATGGGACTTCTGGGGCAGCCTACGCATCCGGACGTGACCGCGGCCAAGGAGAAGGCTGTGGCCCAGATCGTCGCGGCTGGAAGGATCGCAGGCACCGCTGTGTCCGATGACACTGTCGAGCGGGAGTTGGACAAGGGTGCACGATTCGTTATGACAACCTGGATGCAGTGGGTGGCGGTGGCCGGGTCGGCGTTTCTCAGGACGGTGCAGGGGAGCGGCAGCTGACCAGGCCATCCGGCCCATGGAGTAAGGGGAAGGGGGGAGACATCATGGCAAAGCTGAGACACATCGCGGTTGCGACGCAGGATGCGGACCGATCCGCCGAGTTCTTCATGAAGGCTTTCGGCTTCAGGAAGGTACGCAGGGTGGACGGCTCGGCCGTTTGCGGCCATATCTTGACCGACGGCACGATCAACCTGGCCATTCTGGACTTCAAGACCGACGAGGCCGCGGGGAAGGAGCTGGGAAGGAAATTCAGCGGGCTCCACCACCTGGGCTTCGAAGTCGAGAACATCGAGGCCGCAGCGGAGCAGGTCGTTTCGGCCAAGGGCACGGTGCGGGCGGACATCAACGCCGCCCTCGGCATCGGTCGGGACGACGCGGAGCACCATTCCGGGGAGTTCAAATTCGGTGGGCCCGACGGCCTGATCTTCGATCTCGCGGAGCCCGGCTTCTGGAAATTCGAATAGGCTGGCGTAGAAGCTCCGCACTCAGCCGCCTTGGAGCCAGCACCTCCCCTCCGTCATACGCCTCATCGGGGCCGCCTAGGGCGTGTTCACACTAGCTGTGAGGCAAAGGCTTGCCAAGACTTGGCGGGGCTAAGGTGCCTGGCAGGCAGCGTCTTAGATTCCTCGGCTGCGCCTCGGAATGACACGGGGGCTGCGCCTCGGAATCACTATGGCCTTTAGGAGGCCACATAAGGGGATGAAAATGGGGCGGCGTCCCAGGACAAGGCCGGAGGCGGGTTTGAAACCCGCCTCTACGAAACAACGGTGCGACGGTGCCCATTTTCGTACCAATGACACGGGGGAGCGCTTTTCGTGTAGCGCGAGCATAGTGTAAACAGGCCCTAATGGGCTCCGACTTCGGTACTCGCGGGCGCCCGTCCCGCGGCATGCGCCACCGCCTTTACTCCCCGAGCCCCCATCCCCCGTCTAGCGGGTAATATGGGCCGGTCGACACCCAAATCTGGGCGGCCCAACCGCGAGGAGGACCCGCAATGACCTGGACCCCTTGGAAAGAGCTCACGGACTTCGGCTTCGAGGACATCATCTACGAGAAGAAATACATCGAAGAGACGGGCGCTGGGGTCTCCAGGATCACGATTAACCGTCCATCCACGCTCAACGCCACCCGGGACGTGACCGGTCAAGAGATCTCCCACTGTCTCGACGACTCCAGCAGCGACCCGATGACTGGGGTCATCGTGCTTCAGGGAATGGGGGACCGCGCGTTCTCCAGCGGCGGCGACGTCTCTTGGGAGGGCTCCGGGGGCTACGGGCACAAGTTCCGGTGGGGCGGCTCGTCGAACAAGTACCGGCTCTGCAGGAAGCCCATCATCGCAGCCGTGCGCGGCTATGCCATTGGCGGCGGGAATCATATGGCATACATGTGCGATTTCACGATCGCCGCCGACAACGCCATATTCGGCCAGAACGGCCCCCGCATCGGAAGCCCCGCGGACGGCCACTACGTCTCCTACCTCACACGAGTTGTTGGGGCGAAGAAGGCGCGGGAGCTCTGGATGCTATGCAGGCGCTACAACGCTCAACAAGCGCTGGAAATGGGGCTCGTCAACACCGTGGTACCCCTGGCGGAGCTGGACGACGAGGTCGACCGGTGGTGTGATGAGATACTTTCGCTGAACCCGGACTGTATTGAGATCCTGAAGGCAACGTTCGATGCGGAGGCCAGCATCTTCGAGGGTGTGGTGGGGGCGCAGGGCATCTGGTCTGGGGCGCTGCATCCCGAGTTCTTCGACAGCCCCGGGGTCAAGGAGGCGCAGGCGGCATTCTTCGAGAAGCGGCCGCCCAACTTTTGGCAGTTCCGAAAGGCCAGGGAAACCTGACTTCGGGACCCGGATCGAGGACCAGGACGGGGTCGGGGCGGTCCAGGCAGTGCCTGTCTCATAAGTCCTCACCCGTGATTTGCGTCAGGAATGTCAAGATGATTGTCGGCGTTTATCCCTTAAAAAAGTGTGTCATTCGGTCTAAACCCCGTCATTCCTGCGAAAGCAGGAATCCAGAGAGTCCGGTTCCAGGCGACGTCAGCTTTCTGAGACAAGCTCGGTACAGTGGCCGCGTCCGGGGGTGGCTCCGGCGACAGTCCACTTCGCCCATGGAGAGCTAGCCATGACCTCCTCAGCGCCTCCCGAAGTAAAGGGACTCGAAGGTGTTCGGGTCCTGGAATTCCCCGACCTGAAGACGGCGTTGTGCGGCCGCCTCCTGTCCCAGATGGGCGCCGATGTCGTTCTTGTCGAGCCGCCTGACGGCTCGCCGTTGCGGAAGCTCCCTCCCTTGGCTGCCGGACCCGGCGGAGAGAGCCTCTGGGCGTGGTCGACTCAGGCCGGCAAGCGGTCCATCGCGGCCGATGTGGAGCAAGAGGATGGCAGGGCGGTATTGCTGGACCTGGTCCGCCATGCCGACGTCCTGCTTGACCCCTTCCCGCCCGGACGGCTTGCATCCCTGGGACTTACTGAGGCGGCGCTGTTCGACGCAAGCCCTTCACTGGTGCTCGCCTCGGTCACGAACTTTGGCCAGACGGGGCCGTTCCGGGACTACGCCTCCTCCGACATCGTCGGATGGGCCATGGGCGGCCTGATGGGTCTCACGGGAGATCCGGAGCGGGAGCCTTTGAACGCCCCCGCCCTGCAGGGCTATCAGGTAGGCTCATTGTGGGCGACTATCGGCGTCCAGGCGGCCTTGTACCGCCGTCTGAAGACTGGCCAGAGGGCCAGGCTGGACATCTCGCTCCAGGAAGCGGTCTTCGACATGTCTGAGACTGCCCACTCCTTCTACCTGGCCAACGGGGAGGTGGTGAAGCGAGGAAAGGGGGAGCATCCGCTCGCCTGCCCGTTCCGGGTCTATCCGGCTAAGGACGGATATGTCTTCGTTGCCGGGACCAGCCAGCAGCAATGGCAGACCCTGCTGGACTGGATGGACTCGCGGGGCATCGAAACGGAGCGCCTCCGAGACCCCGCTCTCACCACCAGCTCCGAGCGGTTGAAGCGCAGGGAAGAGATCAACACGGCCGTATCGGCGCTGACCAAGGACCTACCTCAGGAAGAGCTCTTTTTGACCGGGGCCGAGCGGCGCATGGCCAACGCCCCTGTACGCCGCATCTCCGAAGTGCCCAACGACGATCAACTGGTCGATCGGCGTTTTTTTGGCTCCATGCCGGACCCGAGGGAAGGCAGGGAGGGCCTGTCCTACCCATACCCGGGACTGCCGTTTCGCGGCCGCAGTGGGCAGGGGCCCTCCGACCCGTCGCCGCCCCCCAGGGCAGGCCAGCACACGGGAGAGGTGAAGGCCCAATGGGAGTCCCCAGGCAGGGCGTGGCCCGAACCGGAGACTGACGCCCGCTTGCTCCCTCTGGAGGGGACGAAGATAGCCGACTTGTGCTGGAACATCGCCGGGCCGGTCATGGGCCGCGTACTCGCCGACCTGGGCGCGACCGTCATCAAGGCCGAGCCTCGAGAGATTGGCGACCCCAGCCGGATGCTGGTGCCGTTCCCCGACCGCACACCAGGCATAGAGAGAAGCTATTCATTCCACGACATCAACCGGAACAAGCTGAGCATGACCGTGGACATGCGGCGCCCGAAGGCCCGCGGCCTGGCGATGAAGATCGCGGCGTGGGCCGATGTCTTTCTCGAGAATTTCAGCGGCGGAACGATGACGCGTCTAGGAGTGCCATACGACGCTCTTTCGGAGGCCAATCCTCGGCTTGTGTTCGGGAGCATCACCGGATACGGACAGACCGGTCCACGGCGCTCCTGGCCGAGCTATCACCCGACCTCCGCCGCGCTCTCGGGCCTGACGGGACTCTTCGGCTACGAAGGAGGCGAGCCCGAGGGGTTCGGCAACTCATACATGGACTACGTCACTGGTTACCTTGGGGCCATCGGCGTCGTGGACGGGCTCTTCCGCAGGGAGGTCACGGGGCGCGGCGACCACGTCGACGTCTCGCAGCTCGAAAGCGGCGTCACCATGGTGGCGAAGGAGCTGCTCGAATGGGCGGTCAATGGCAATGAACCCAGACCTGTAGGGAACCAGGCGGGAGCGCTGGGCGCGGCATTGCAGGGCTGTTTCCGGTGCCGGGGCGACGACAAGTGGATAGTGGTCACCGCCCCAGATGAGGCTGCCATGCAAACACTCAAAGCCGTTGTCGGGTCACCGGAGACGGCATCAGTGGGCCAGGCGGAAGAGGCGTTGGCTCGGTGGGCCTCCGGGCGGGACCCATGGGACGCCTTCGAAGCGTTGCAGCAGGAGGGGGTGGCCGCCGGTGTCGTCTCCACAGGCCACGACATGACCGAACGCGACCCGCACCTGGCGGCGCGCCGAGCGGTCTCCCGCCTACCACACCCAGAGCTCGGCCAGGTCCCGATCGCCGAATGCCCGATCATCTTGGACGGCGAACGCCTGGTCGTTCGCGCGCCGGCAGCCCTGCTGGGCGAGCACACCGAGAGCTTCCTCCGCGAGGACCTGGGGATATCCGAGGATGCCTACCTGGAGCATGTGCTCGAGGAGATCATTTGAGGACTGTCCAACGCGGTGTGCCCGGGTTGGGTGTCTGACCTCCAACGCCCTCGGGGCCAGCCTCAACCTGGCCTCACCCTTCAGCCCGCCGAAGCCGCCACCGGGTTCGTGAGCAGCCGACCGCCGTCGATGACGATCATCTGGCCCGTCGCAAAACCGGTAAGGTCGGAGGCTAGAGCCACTACGGCTCCCGCGACGTCCTCAGGCAACGTCGGTCTCCCCAGAGGGACCACCCGCTTGGCCAAGGCCATCTGCTCCTCCGGGGGCGTTCTGCTCGCGAGCGCAGGGGTCGAGACGAAGCCGGGTACGGCCACGTTCACGCGTATGCCGTGCGGCGCCAGCTCTACCGCTAGGGTGTGGGTCAGGTTGATCACTCCAGCCTTGGCCGCCCCATAGGGACCCAAACGCACCGCCGCCCGGAGGCCTGCCGGTGACGCCACGTTGACGATGGCGCCCTTCGTCCCAGCCTCGATCATTGCTTTCGCGTAGGCCTTGGAGCATCTGACCGCGGTGAAGAGGCTCTGCTCGACGGTTGCCTCCCAGTCATGATCATCCGCATCGATCAGCAGCTTGGACCCCCAGCCGGGGTGGCTGCCCCCGACGTTGTTGATCCCAACGTCGAACCGTCCAAAACGCTCCTTCGCAGTGGCGACCATCCGTTGGATGTCATCGTGGCGCCGCGCGTCTGCGAGCACCGCCACAGCTTGAGGCCCCTCGGCGCTCGCGAGGGATGCCGTCTCCTCGACAGTCGAGCCGTCGATGTCGGCCGCCACAACTTGCGAGCCAGCCCTCGCGAACATCAGCGCGCAAGCGCGGCCGATACCCCGGCCGGCCCCTGTGACGATCACCACCTTGTTTTCTAACCCCAGCAAGTCCGCCGCCATTCGGACCTCCTCACGCTACTTCTGAAGAAAGCTCATGTGCTCACTGCTCGCCTTGGGGGCGTTGGAGCTCTTCAAGACCATCGATGGGAAACCGGGATGTTGGTCCTGAAGGGGCTGCTTCCTCCCCTGCCAGCGCCTGCGGCAACGGCAGGCCGACGGGCTAGGGTATTCGCCCCGCCAATCTGGCCTGACGTACGATTTCCTCGGGGTCAGCCCTGTCCGAGATATGTTTGCCCACCTGCTTCCAGGTCACGTTCCCCTCGCCGTTCACGATGAATGTGGCAGGGGCGGAGGCGCCGTCGCCCAGGAGGTTGAATACCCCGTAGCGGCTAGCCACGTCGTGGTCCGCGTCCGAAAGGACGAGAAAGCCGGCGCCGACAAGATCGGCCATGTTCGCCGCATTCTGTACGTCGTCCGTGCTGATTGCCACGAGCTCGGCTCCCTCTCTCTTGATGGCCGGATAGACCTCTTGCAACTCCCCGAGCTGCGCCCGACAGATACCTCAGAAGAACCCACGGTAGAACACAATGGCCACCGAATCGTGCTGCCGTAGAACCCCTGACAACGAGACACGCTCGCCACGGGCGCTCGTTAGCTCGAATTCCGGCGCTGCCGGCAGCCCTGTCCCGTCGTCGTTCCCGGAGCAGCCGGCCAGAACGAGGATGACGATGACGAACGCCGCCATCGCAGATCCCGCCCAGCCGCGTCTCGGGCCTCTCATCAAATCTCCCTCGATTTACGTTAGGACGCGCACGCGTTTGGAAAGCCCGTTGAAGTAACGGGCATACCGCCAGCGATCGCCCACCGGAGTCGATTCACCCGGCGACGTTATGGGCACGTCCCGACGGCGTCTTGGAGTCGCGGATAACGTGGTCCCCTCCGAGGAGCAACACCATCTCCTCGTGTTGCGCAAAGATACATAGGACATTTGATGAACAAGTCTGCGGGGAGACGTCGACTTTTTCAAGATGCGCATAACATTGGGATCGGCCATGTGGGATCTGGCTTCCATCCTTCCCAACCCTCACCAAATGGGGGCTGAAGGTTTGTCAAACGCGTGAGAGCTCGCTCTGCCTCGCTCTGGATAATGCCGGCATCATCTTCAGACAACAGCCCAACCGCTACCGCTTGGGCTAACTCCCGACGGTCCTTCCATCGCCAGTTGAGGAGGTCCTTGTCGATGACGATATCCAGGAAGTGATCCACAAAGAAAATGCCGCGATCAGTGCGTTGATAGTGCTGCTCCAGGTTAATGTACCAATGACTAAAGCCTGTTGCGTCCCAGAAGCCAAGGTATGCGTGGTGGTCCTCAGGGTACATGATCCGAATCAAGTCGACAGTCCACAACTCGTCGGCGAGGGCCCAGTTGCCGATGGGGAGCCGCGATCTCTCGCGGTTGCCGTTTGTTCTTAACCTGTATGTCGTGCCGGCTGCTAAGTAAGTTACAGTCGTTCGGCCGAGTCCTCGACGACGGTAACGGGCCAAGCCGCCACTAC
The DNA here is from genome assembly GCA_965220155.1 of Dehalococcoidia bacterium. Classification (GTDB taxonomy): domain Bacteria; phylum Chloroflexota; class Dehalococcoidia; order SHYB01; family SHYB01. The sequence continues at coordinate 598,284 of OZ244810.1, forward strand.
CTTGTCTCTCCAGACACTTTGCATGACGATCTGGCTTCCCCTAGTCCAACGGTCGGTTACTGCCATTTTTCCCCGGCGCTTTCAGGCTCACCTATCCAGCATTATCGAAGAACGGAAGTTAGGGGTCTCCTAGCTTTGAAGGGCCGACACCGGGGGAACCGGTTTCCCTACTGCGCTGTGATTCCTGTGGAACTCCGCCTCTATCTGTCTAAGTGACGGGGTTCTCTTCACGGCAAGATACGGTGCTCTCGGAGGCGGGCGGATCAGTGAGTAAGGATCTGGTCGAGGAAGAGTTTCGTGCGGGGCTCTCGCGGGCTCGTGAAGAACTCCTCGGAGGTTCCGATCTCCACAATCTCGCCCTCGTCCATGAAGATCACCCGGTCGGCTACGTTCCTTGCAAAGCCCATCTCGTGGGTGACGCAGATCATCGTCATGCCAGAGGCGGCCAATTCCCCCATCACCCTCAGGACTTCGTTGATCATCTCTGGATCGAGTGCCGAGGTCGGCTCGTCGAACATCATCACCTTGGGGTTCATCGCGAGAGCACGGGCTATGGCGACGCGTTGCTGCTGACCACCTGACAGCTGCCCAGGATACTTATCCGCCTGTTCGGATATGTCCACGCGGTTCAGTAACCGGAGTGCGAGCTCTTCCGCCTCCTTCTGAGACATGTGACGGACCTTCTGCGGTGCAAGCATGACGTTGCGCATGACGGTGAGATGCGGGAAGAGATTGAACTGCTGAAAGACCATCCCCGTCTCTGTTCTTACCTTGGCCAGGTTGCGGGCGTCATCCGTCAGCTCTACGCCATCGACGACAATTCGGCCTGAATTGTGCTGATCGAGCTGATTTATGGTCCTGAGCAAGGTCGACTTACCCGAGCCAGAAGGCCCGATGATGACCACGACTTCGCCCTCCCTCACAGAGATGTCGATCCCGTTCAACGCAGTAAAATCACCGAACCGCTTGACCACTTTCTCGAGACGGACTATCTCTCTTCCGCTCTGCTCTGCCATACGCCGGTCCTCTCTACAGCTTGGTCGGCTATCTCGCGCCCGCTCTCAATCGAGTTTCCGCCGCTCCGCCGAGGCGGGACAGCAGATACGAAACCAGCCAGTATATGATCCCTACTACAATGTATATCTCAAAGAAGGCGCCCTCTGCTATGTCCGTCTGGCCCGCGAGTACCTTCTCGGCCTTTTCCAACGTGTTGACTAGTGATATCGCGGCGAGCAGCGCCGTATCCTTCCACAGAGCGATGAAGCGTCCGATAAGCGCCGGAATAACCGCCTTGATCGCCTGCGGCAGGATGATGAAGACGTACTTCTGCGTCGCGGAAAGACCTATCGCCTCGGACGCCTCATGCTGGCCACGCGGTATGGACTGCAGTCCGCCTCGCACGACCTCGGCGATGTACGCTCCACCGAAGAAGGCGAAAACGATCATGACTCGGTACACGAGGTCGATGTCGCTGAACACTTCACCGACAGGTCCGAGCTCGTCGTCGAGGAACGTGGCGAAGAGCAGCCAGACGAGCAGCGGAGCCGCGCGCACGACCTCGATGTAGCCGACGGCGGAGAACCGTATAGCCCGATACGGAGAGATGCGGCCCAACGCCAGTACGAGGCCGATGAAGAAGGAGAAAACTCCCCCTACGGAAAACACCAGCAAGTCGAGAAATGCGCCCTCCCAGCGGTCGCTGGACACTCCCAACTGGAGCAAGACGATTATCGGAATGAGCAAGACCCAACCCGCGCCGATCGCCTGAAGCAGTATCGGACTGCTTCTCCATCGGGAGAGGTGCTTGCCCGCCCAGGCTCCTCCTACCAGGACCGCGAATAGCCCGGCAAGCAGCAGCCAAGTCGTACCGAACGGGACCGCGAGCCCCAGTGAGATCGAGTAGAGCCATCGGGGCGCCCAGCCGGGCTCCCACACCAGCTCTCTCTCGGTACCACTCACAACGGAGGTCTGACCTTCAGACTGTATCTCGTCGGTGTAGAGCCGCTCCTCTATGTGCAGCTCCGTCCCCAATCCAAGGGTGAGGATTATCGCCGCCGCTACGCCGATCACCACTATGTAGGGCCGCAATTTCCGGACCCAGATGCCATAGGTAAGGGCGACTAGAACCACCACGATGAAGAGGGATATCCATATCCGGAACGTGTCCTCCCCGGGATAACTGCCGATGAAGAACAGCTTACGGTTGAGCGCGACGAGGCCCCAGTTGGCCTGGAACAGAACGAACTTCAGTATCAAGGATGCAACGATACCGCCAAGAGCTATGGCCGTTAAGCTCAGGACGGAGTTGCGCCGTGAATTGAACAGGTGGGTTCTAGCCCAAGTCAGACGGCTGGAGACGATGGACCGATACGCCACGGATGACGTCATTTGATCTGAACGTTCCGGTTTAAGGTGTTCATGATCAGCGAAATGATGAGGTTGGTGATGACAAAAACGAAGAATATGAACATGTACGTCTGCAAGAGGTTGCCGGTATTGTTGATGATCCTATTGGATATCAGGACTATCTCGCCGTAAGCTATGGCATGCGCGAGAGTCGAGTCCTTGTTGGTGTTCTGGTACTCGTTGTTCAACGAAGGAATCATGACCCGCAGGGCCTGGGGGAGGACGATCAGCGAGAAGCGCTGGTACGCCGATAGTCCAAGCGATGCGGAAGCCTCGACCTGACCACGTGGGACCGCTTGAATCGAGCCGCGCACGATCTCGGCGATAAAGGCGCCGAAGTAGAGTGTGAGCGACACCAACGCGCTCAGATAACCCAACCCGAGCGGATTGCCACCCGCATACGAGAAGAACCCGGCCGTCGATTGGGTCACCTCAGGAAGAGTTACGCGCACCGGGAAGAGCATCGCGGCGTATGATGCCGCGCCTATGAGGAAGAAGACTGCCGTTCCCCACACGTTTGGGTACATGCTTTCGCCCGTCCGTGCCTCCCTGCGCGCTCGACCCCTCCTCACGAGCCACGCCATGGCAGCGGCGCCCAGCAGCGCGACGAGCCACAGCCACCAGAGAGAGTGGGCGGACTCGAGCCAGGGGATGGCCAGCCCTCGATTGCTGATGTAGAGGACACCGCTCCATCCCGAGCGTGCTTCTATCTTGGGTAGCACCCTGGCGACCCCAAAGGCGAAGAAGAACATGATGAGCAGCAGGGGCAGGTTCCTGAACAGCTCGACGTAGAGCGCGCCCAGCCGGTTGATGATCGGGTTGGAGGAGAGCCGTGCCACGCCTACGGCCAAACCCAACAACGAGGAGAAGAGGATGGCGAAGGCCACGACCGACATGGTGTTGCCGGCGCCTTTGATCATTCCAAGCCATCTCGGGTCGCCCGCCTCTACGTCCAGTATCTGGAAGATCGAGCTGCGGTCCGGGCTGCCGTAAGGCCCGAAGAGGAAGTCGAAATCGAAGAGGTTGACGGCTATGGAGTAGACGACATAGCCCGCGATGATCCCGGCCACCACCCCGACGGTCAGGTTGACGGCGAGATAGCGGGAGCGTTTCTTGAACCAGATGTCTTTCAGGTACTGCTTTAACACGGAGCAATCACACGAAACCTAGCGTATGGGCAGATATGTATCTGCCCATACGCTTAGGTTCCGCCTCACTAGAAGTGCTCTAGCGCATGGGAGGAGCGTAGATCAAACCGCCGTCCAAGTAGGAGGCGTTCGGCGACCCCGCGCGTGTGAGTCCTACCTGCTCGAGCGTGCGGGCGTAGGCCTCACCGTAGTTGCCGACTTGGCCGATCACGCTCCGCATGAAGGTGCTGGGGATCTTGCCGTGTCCGATGCCGAGGTTGCTAGCAGGGCCGCCTTGGAACCCCGCTCCCAGAAGACGGGCCACCGTGTTGTTTGGCGGGTTCGCCGCCATCTGGCCCACATTGGCTGAGGTAACCCCCTGCTCTTCCGCGATGATCATGCCGTTCACTACCCAGCGCACCACATCTTCCCACTCAGAGTCGTAATCTCGTACGGACGGACCGAGCGGCTCCTTGGAGAGCGTCTCGGGAAGCACGACGGCGTCGATCCCGTCGGCCTTCAGGGTGAACTGGTGACCGCCTAGCTGCGACTTGTCCGACGACCAGCCGTCGCACTGATCGCTGATGAACGCCGCACGGATCTCCGGGTTGGCCTGGAGGGTTAGCTCCTGGTAGGTGAGCCCCTGCTCGGTGAAGAAATCGGAAACGGCGCCCTGTGTGCTGGTGCCGTCCAGGATGCAGATGGTGGCCCCGTCGAGCTCCCTAGCGCTCGCCACTCCGGAGCCGGCCTTGACCATGATGCCAGCACCGTCGTAGAAGGTCGTCGGTGCGAAGGCCACGTTGAGGTCAGCGTCACGGCTGGCAGTCCAGGTCGTCGTGCGGATGAGCACGTCGATCTCTTTTGCCGCGAGGAGCTCGAAGCGATTAGCGGAGGTGGCTTCCTTGAACTCGACCTTGCTACTGTCTCCGAAGATGGCCGCGGCCATCGCGCGGCAGTACTCCACATCGTTGCCTTGGGCCGTCCCGTCCGGGTTGAGCACGCCGAATCCGGGGGTGTCGGCCTTGACGCCGCAGACCAGGTGTCCGCGATCCAGAATCTCGCTGAGCGTGTTCTCCCGAGTCTCTTCGCCGCCGCCCCCGCACGCAGCTACTACCAGCAGCGCTACAATCGCCGCCATCCCGCCGAGCAAACGTCCGTACCGTTTCATCTTTTCTCCTATCGGTCAGTCAGGGTTCACAAGTTCAGCGACATTCTACTCAACCAGTCGGATGGATGCTACTCATGACTGCGAATGCGCTGGCTTGAAAATCGGCGCCGAAATCGGGAAAAGCTGAGGTGGACCCGGAAAACTGGACAGGTGGATACGTGTGAGAGTTCCGCTCCTAAACTGAAGATGGCGGCAGCTGTTTGCAAGGCGTAGGAGATGTCGAAAGGACGGAGGAAGCACAGCCCGGCGTTCAAGGCCAGGGTGGGGTATCGCATCCCCAGCAGCTGGAATGGAGCACTGAGCAGCAGGGATGGCGGGAAGGTATATTTGTGAAGGGGAAGGCCTAGGAAAAGCTATGGCTCCTGGTCTGGAAGCAGGGCCCGGGAGAGGCGGTAGCTAGTCCCTGAGGATAGGCCAAACTGCCAGCCCTTGACCAAGCTATTGGCTTTCCGGCGTTAGCGCCAGAAGGACCTCGACCCGGATTTCGTTTTCCACGCTAACCACGGAGCGGGCCGTGGGGACAGGGATATCCAGTTGCTCCCATGTAACGGTGGTCCGCCCTACGACATACATGACGTCACCATCATCCCGCGCCTCGATGTCGAATTCTAGCGGATAGGTATTGCCGCGAATGTGGAGGGAGCCGGTCAACCGACCTGCAACCTCTTCTCCGGAGACCAGGCCATCAGGTATGGATGCAATGCTGGGGAGGGTGAAAATGCCGATGGGGTGCTCGCCGAACATGCGGCTCCTAACGTACCTGTCTCTAAACTCCTGGTCGCTGGAAAGCTGTTGCAGGTCGACTTCGATTACGGAGGGTCTACCATCGAGGTGAACCCTTCCGGAGAGGGCAGTGGTTCTCATGACTGCATCGTTAGGCAAGGGTAGCCTTACCAACTGCTCTTCCACAGTGAAAGTGGCCTCGGAGCCTTCAGAAATGACGAAGGTGACGCCCTTATAGTGATCCGCTCCGCTTGAGCTGGTGACCTGCCGGGGGGTGGGCGTTGGCGCGACGGTCTCTTCCTTGGGGACAATCGTCTCCCCGGGAGGAGTGGAAGTGGCCGGAGGCTGGGTGGCCGGAGGCTGGGTGGCCGGAGGCTGGGTGGCCGCAGGCTGAGTGGCCGCAGGCTGGGTGGCCGCAGGCCGAGATGTGGCCGTCGGAGTAGGTCCGGGAGGCGTCTCAGGGTCTTCCGAGGCTCCGCAGCCGATTAACAACAGCAGTGCGGCGGATAGCAGCGAGACTCCCAGCAGGGCTCGAACACCCGGTTTTCTACCTATGCTCATGCTTTTCACTCCCAGTGATGCTACGAGAAATTCAGGCTCATGGTCGATGAGGCCCTGGGGGGCAATTCCAGCCTGCCGCTTTTCTGGTCTCCTTGGCCGGCAAGTCCTACACCAAGACCCACCGCTATGAGGAGGGCCAGCAGGGTCAACCGCCAAGACCTAGCAAAGGGTGTTGGCAGGAGAAGGACGGTAAAGATACCCGTCAGCCCCAACACAAGAGCGGCAAGGGGGACGATAAAGGATACGGAGCGCTCCAGGTTGGTTTCGCTGACCAAGGAAGCCAGTAGAATGAGGCAGAAGATTGCAATCATTGCGATGGCAAAGGCCAAATGTCGCATGGGAACATTCCGCAGGCTGGACCAGAGGAGAGGGGCGCCGGTACCCGATGCCAGGGAACCCACCGTTACGGAGGCGCTGTTGAAGTAGGCGTCTGTGGGGGCATGCAAGGGAAGGTTGACGAGGGAGGCCACGACGGCGGCGATGGAGCCGGCGACGAGGCCGGAGCGCAGCGCCGGAGTATCCTTTGCAATCCGGTTGAGGGCGATCTCGTTGCTCATCTATGCGCTACCGTTTGGAGGGATGGCCTCCTCCGCGTCACGCAGATCGGTCCTGGCCCGCACGACCTTCCGCTCCAGTGCGGCCAAGGTAATTTTGGTCCAGGCTGGCCAACGCGTGACCAGCTTCCACGTAGTGCCCCTCCACCACGCTGCTTGCATCTCCGGGCGTTGCCTTCCCCGATAGCTCCGACTCGGGCGCGAATGCCCAGTCTTGATCGATAGCTGGTATCTGGGACATCTAGAACTTGTGCAAACCGATGGCATTCCCCGCTGGATCCATAAACCAGGCCATGTGCCCCATGCCTCCGGGAATGGGCGTAACCGGGACGATCGTCTTAGCTCCGAGGCTCTCGGCCTTGTCGAGGCTCGCCTGGAGGTCGTCCACACTCACATAAATGGAGACGTAGTTCGGCGGCATTTCGTCGGTTGTCTGGAGGATGCCGCCTGGAATCCCGCCTTCCTGGGCCTCCACATGAGAGTAGTCAACGGCGGGTACTGCGGGTGTGGAGGGTTCGGAATGCCAGCCAAACAGGGCCGCGTAGAACTCCCGAAGTTGGCCTGCGTCACGACCCCCGATCTCGAAGTAAGCTACCGGGTTTGGCATCAGTATCTCCTATCAATGATTGATTCGCCGTACCGAAACCTTGGCTCCCCGCTCTGATGGCTGGGAGCTCGTCCGCGCCGACAGGCCCGGAAGGGCTGTTGGACCCCTTCCGCATCAGCCGCGCCTCCGGCCAGCCCCCGGCGGGAGTGGACGGAGCCGTCACGCTCGACGGGCTTGCCTTGGGGAGCTCTATTCACGGGGTCTTCAACAGCTACAGCCTGCGCGGGGCCATTCTAGAGCATTTGGCCGAATGGAAGGGGGCGTCGCTGCCAGATCCTTCCAACACCGGCGGCCACCTTTGCCGCCACGGCATCCCAGGTGTACGGAGCGCCCATCGAGCAAGTCACGGCGGACATGCGGCGCCTGGCCAAGGTGATGAATTTCGGCATCATCTATGGCCTGTCGGCGCATGGCATGTCCCAGCAGACCAAACCTGGACCTACAGGAAAGCGCCGCCTTCATCGAAAGCTATTTCGCCAAGTACCCCGGCATCAGGTTCTCTATCGAGGAGGCCAAACAGCAGGCCCGGGAGAGACGCTATTCTGAGACTATACTGGGCAGGCAGCGCTTCTTGCCGGAGATAAACCACTCCAACATCCACACCCGGCAGGCCGCGGAGCGCATTGCCATCAACATGCCCATCCAGGGTACGGCGGCGGACATCATCAAGATAGCCATGATACGGATTCACAACCACATGAAAGAGAACGAATTGGACGGCCGCATGCTCCTGCAGGTGCACGACGAGCTTATCTTTGAGGCGCCGCCCCGGGAGATAGAGACAATGGAGGACATGATCCTGGAACTAATGCCTTCAGCCTTGGAATTGAGCGTTCCTTTGAAGTGGACCTCAAGATAGGCCCCACCCGGGGAGATCTGGAGTAGGAAATGTCCCCATGCGCGCCGTAAAGATTGTTGCCACCATAGGCCCCGCCACGTCTTCTCCTCAACGAATCGAGGAATTGATCCGTGCTGGCGTGGACGTGGTGCGCCTCAACTTCTCCCACGGGTCGCATGAAGACCACGCCCAGCTTGTGCAGATCGTTCGTGACACGGCGCAACGGCTGGATAGACACGTGGCCGTGCTTCAGGACCTGCAGGGACCCCGTATGCGTACCGGCCCAGTGAGAAACGGCGCCGCACTGGAATTGGAGCAGGACTCGGAGCTCCTCATCTGCCATGACCAGGCGGAGGGCCAGGACGGCAGGATAAGCAGCACCTACCCTGACATGTACCGCTTCGTGTCACCGGGGAACCGTCTCCTCCTCGACGACGGCCGCCTGGAAGCGGAGGTAGTGGCCATAGAGGGACGGGACATCAGGTGCCGCGTCGTCAAAGGGGGACTGCTCGGCGCATACCAGGGCATCAACGTGCCCGGCGTTATCCTGGATATTCCCACGTTCACTGAAAAAGACCGAGCCGACCTTGAGGTGGGCCTGGACATTGGCGTTGACTGGGTGGCGATGAGCTTCGTGAGGAGCGGCGATGACGCCAGACCGCTGCGAGAGATGATGCGCCAATACCGCAAGCGGCTGCCGCTGATAGCCAAGGTGGAGCGGGCGATGGCGCTGCGCAACCTGGAGGGCATCCTGAGCGCTTTCGACGGCGTGATGGTGGCCCGCGGCGACATGGGGGTGGAACTTTCCACGGAAGAGGTGCCCGCGTGGCAGAAGACAATAATCCATCAGGGTCACCACAAAGGCAAAGTAACCATAGTAGCCACGCAGATGCTGGAGTCTATGATCAACGAGCCGCAACCTACCCGCGCCGAGGCGTCCGACGTGGCCAACGCGGTGTGGGAAGGGGCTGACGCCGTGATGCTCAGTGGAGAGACGGCCATAGGGTCATACCCTGTAGAGGCGGTGGCGGTGATGGCCCGCATCATCGAGAAAGCCCAGGAAATCTACGTGCCGGAAGAAATCGGTGTGACGGGCAGATACCGGCAGGAGGCTCAAGCTGTGGCGCGGGCCGCTTGCAGCCTGACCGGCGACCTTGATGCTCGTGCAATCGTGGTTTTGACCCGCTCCGGCGTAACGGCGCACCGCGTGTCCAAGAACCGGCCTGCCGTGCCCATCCTGGCGCTGACCCGAGAACCGAACGTGGCCCGGCAACTGAACCTGTGGTGGGGCGTGCTCCCCATAGTCGCCGACCTGCCGCAGGTCACCGCGGACACGTCCAGCATTGTGGAAGAGGTGCTGATGGAGAAGAACCTGGTGCAGCGCGGCGATAGGGTAGTCCTGGTCGGCTCGTCGCCGTTCACCGCGCTCGCTCCCACCAACTTCCTCAAAGTACACAGGGTGGGTGCGTATGTATGATATGTTTCGTGTGAAAATGATCCGGTGTGTAGTCCCAGAACCTGCGCCACAAAGTGATCCAATCGCTCTTGAAATCTGGGCTGAAAGTGGACAATCTGCTAGACCTGTTCAAGACCATATAGGCAACATGGGAACAGTTTTGTGGGTAAATGAAGACCGCACTCTCTGTGCTTCACCGTTTATTACTAAGGGGCCTCTTCAAAGGTTGGCTGAATATTTAGCACAGCCTGGAGCTATGCAAGTTAACGGAATTATATCTTTGTGTCCACCATACTCGGGATTTTCATGCTCGTTGGGCAGGCAGCGACGAAACGTTGCGGTACTCGTGGGTGGTGGATATGGGTTCCGTAGTAGGCAGCAGCACCTAACAGCCCCCTCATGTGGTTCGAGTCTCCGTGAGTGGGCCTGAGGGGACGGTAGCTAGCACCGTCTTCGAGATGTGGCTGGGGATCCCAGCCGGTTCCCGATGATTCTATTCGGTACTTCTAAAGTAGGGCTGAGCGTACCGAATTGTGAACTTTCCGGTGGGGGCCGGACCTGTAACCGATCATAGTCCTGTCAGCGAGGCATCCTGCCCTCGCCAATCCCAGCCTGCTAATTCCCTATCCGTCCCACAAAATCCCGCAGAAGAGGGGCGACCCGCTCAGGCGCTTCCTCCGCAACAAAGTGGCCGACATCATCTAACGTATGGGTCTCGGAATTGCTTAGTTCCGCCAGCCATCGATCCAGTTCCTTGCGGCGAAAGGCGATGTCCTTCAACCCCCAGAGAATCAGGGCAGGCTTGTCGCGAAAAGCCGCTCTAGCGTCCCAGATAGAACGCAGCCATGAGCTGGCCCCTACGATGTGGCCTGGCAACGCCGCGCTGGCGTGCCGGCCTCCAGGAGGCTGCGCGTTGCGGTAATGGTCCATCACCTCCGGGGTGAGAGCTGACTTGACCCCCACGGCCCTGGGCATTACGCCATTCACAAAGAAATTGCGCCGCTTGATCAAAAACTGTCCCAAAGGGCTGCGCATGAACGTACTGAAGAAGGCGAAGTGCAGGTCGCTTCCCACAGGCCAGCACCAGGTATTGGCTATCGCCAGCCCGGCCACTCTTTCAGGCTGATGGCAGGCGAAGTGCAGGCCGACAGGCCCTCCCCAGTCCGACATGTACAGTGTGGCGTCCTTCACGTCCAGATAGTTCATCAGGGCGGAGAAACGGCCGGCGTGCGCCTGAGGACTATGGTCCTCCTTCCGTTTGGAGCGCGACGAGAGCCCGAATCCGACATGGTCGACTGCAATGCATCGGAAGTCGTGGCGCAATTCTCTAATGAGGTGACGGAATTCAAAGGACCAGGACGGGTTCCCGTGCAGGAAGACAATGACCGGCCCCGACCCCTCATCGACATAGTGCATGCGGTGACCGTCAGGAGTGGTGAACCACCGGCTGGGAAAGGGGGGCAACTCGTCGGACAACCAGGGTGGTCTGGTGCGCTCGTCTTCGAGTGTCAATGCGCCTCCTCTGTGCTTGACATTAACCGCTGCATGCCGCCGGCAGTGTACAGGGTGGCGGGTCAAATGCACTACGTAGTCCCTGTTGGAGGCGAGGGCATTGCTGGCCGACCGGCGGGTGATGCTGGACTCAGTCGAGGTTATCGCCACCTTTGCAGCGGAGATGAGCGAGTTCCTGAAGACCAGCGAGCTCACCGAGACCAAGGCGTTCGTCGGGTCCTTCGTCAAGGAAATCGTGGTCAAGCCCGGCAAGGCCGCCATCGTCTACTCGCTGCCCACGCCGGATGACTCTCCCATAGGGGGAGCGAACGCCGCAGAGGTCGCCCTCAATGGGCGAGTTCGCAGTACGGTACGTCATGGTACCCCTGGTGAGACTCGAACTCACGACACACGGTTTAGGAAACCGTTGCTCTATCCGCCTGAGCTACAGGGGCGCTTCCGTTGGAACCCAGCAATTATAGGTGACCATCAGGCTCAGTGGACACCCTTCACCGGCGTTGAGGCGGCGTTGAGGCACGCAGCGTGGCGGTCGGCGGCCCCGCTCCACGCTGAGGGACCGATGCCATAGGATTGACTGGAAACGCGGCCTCTCTCTTGGCGTTGTACAATCGCCCGGCCTACCACGCCAAGGAGAGAGACCCGATGTCTTCAGGAACCGACCTGTTCGAGATCATCCACTCGACGCGAGCCATGCGTCGCCTCAAGCCCGACCAAGTCCCCGACGACCTCATCCACCAGGTCCTGCGGGCCGGAACCGCAGCAGCCAATGGCGGCGGCCGCCAACAGTGGCACTTCCTTGTCGTCAAAGACCCCGAAACCAAGCGGCGCGTCCAGGAGTATTACCTGCGGGCTTTCGAAGAAGTCGTCAAACCGAGCTACGAGCGGAGTAGTCCGCCACCTGGCTCCACCCGCGAGAAGTTCGGCCGTCAGATCGATGCCGTCGCCTATCTCACCCACCATTACCACGAAGCTCCCGTATGGATCGTGGCGTGCCTGAGCGAGGGACAGGCGACTCCGACGAGAGGCGCAGGGGGGTCCATCTACCCCGCGGTCCAGAATATGCTGCTCGCTATCCGGGCCCTGGGGCTCGGCTCGACGCTCACCACCAGGCACATCATGTTCGAGAAAGAGGTTGATGAGATCCTGGGCCTTCCCCCGGGCGTGCGGTCTTACGCTATCCTGCCCATCGGCTACCCCATGGGCCGGTTCGGGCCGGTGGGACGCGGCCCCATCGGCGACGTCGTATCGCTGGATACCTGGGGTTCGCCCTACCCCGGTCTCAAGTAGCCTTTAGGAGTCATCCCATTCATGGGCGAGGCCCACTGGACTCAGTCGCTATTCGTTGACAATGCCGCTCTCTTCCTGCCGTTCCTCGAGCGGCTGAAAGAACGTGCCGAAGCCGAGGCCGTCATCATCTCCGAGACGCTCTCGGACCTGGGCGTGGCGCAAGGGGGCAAGGTCCTCGATGTCGCCTGCGGCGTTGGGAGGCATGCGCTTCCCCTCGCCAAGCGGGGCTATAGCGTTCTGGGCTGTGACATTTCGGAGCTATATGTAGGAATCGCCTCCCGCGAAGCGGCTGGAACGGGTATCAACGCCCGCTTCGTCGTCGCCGACGTAAGAGACCTGCGGCGTGCGGTCGCCTCGGAGGGGCCATTCGACGCCTTCTTGAACATGTTCACTTCCTTCGGCTACTACGGCGAGACTGAGGACCTCCGGCTGCTTCAGGACCTCCACGCGATGGCGTCTCCGGACGCTGTGCTGATCCTGGAGGCCATGAACCGTGACTTTCTGCTCGCCCATTTCGAGCCTGAGAGCATGGAAGAGGCCGCGAACATCCAGCTCCACCAACGCCGGCGGCTGGACCCCCAAACATCCTGGATGGAGGCGAACTGGCGGTTCTGCGAAAAGCGCCCTCTGGCGCGAAAGCTCCGGCTAGAGCTGGAGGTCCGGCACCGCGTGTACGGTTTCAACGATCTGTCCGACCTGCTCGCGCAAGCCGGGTGGGCGGACGCCCGGGGCTTCAGCGTGGGGAAGGGGAGCGAGGCGCCGGTGCGACTCACGCCCGACTCGCTTCGGATGTGGGTCGTCGCGCGAGCAGGCCGGAATCGGTAGCCTGTTTCGTCGGACTATGATGCGCCGCCCGGGGCGCCCCGATTACCGGGACGCAAGGCCGGCGGGTGGGCCGAATGTCCTCAGCAACCGGTCGCGCAACGGGGCCAATTCGGCCCCAAGAATAGCGCCCATACCGGCGGTGCAGGCCGTGCTCGCAGCGTTGGCGAAGAGGGGCTCGCTATCAAGCCGCTACTGACAGGCGAGGGGGCGGCGGGAATCCCGCCGCCCCCTCTTTTGCCTTGGGAGAGTCGAGCCGATGCTCTGGCGAGCCTAGCCCAGGTTTGTCTGGAACCACCCCAGGGTCCGTGACCAAGCATCATCGGCCGCGGCCTTGGAGTAGCTGGGCCGCTCGTCGCAGAAGAAGCCGTGCCCGGCATTCGGATAGATGTGGAACTCGTGGGTCTTGCCGAGCTTCGTTAGCTCCGCGTCGACCTCCCGCACATCCGCAGGAGGCGGGTTCTGGTCCTCCTCGCCGAACAGCCCCAGGACCGGGGCGGTGAGGAGCTCGGCGTAGGAGTGGGGCGAAGCCGGCCTGTTCCTGTTGGTCTGGCGGGTAATGAGGCCGCCGGAGTAGTACACGGCGGCTGCCTTGATATCCCTGTTCAGACAGGCGCTCATCCATGAGATGGTCCCACCCATGCAGTACCCGGTACAGGCGATCTTGCCGGCATCCGCCTTGGGCAGGGACTTGATGTGGTTGATGGCGACCCGGACGTCCGCATTGGTCTGAGCGTCGACGACACTCTGCATGACCCCCATGATCTTGGGGATGTCGTCGTAGCCCGCGACGACACTGCCCTGGCGATAGTACATATCGGGCGCGATTGCCACGTATCCTTCGCTGGCAAACCGGCCCGTGAGATCCTTGATGTGGCCATTCACACCGAAGGCCTCCATGAAAACGATGACAACGGGGTGCGGACCCGCCGAGTCGGGCTCGGCCACATAGATGGGCATGTTGCCGCCATCGGCGGAAACCTGGTCTGTCCGGGTCGTAATGCTCACACGTGCCTCCTCGATATTTCAATCTGGAAAAACTTGCCCCACCGGCGCCGCCAAATGGTACACCAAAGGTTCAAGGGGGTGAAGGGCGATCGTAACCAGAACGAAACGTGGGCTAGGCGATCAGCGTTGACGCTAGCCGGACAGGGCTCCCATAATCTGTGACGCATGACACAAACTCATCCAAGCTCCACCCAGGCGCCTGACATGGCCGAGGTCCCCAGCCAGGAAAGGACGCGGGCGGTCGGGCGTATGTTCGGACGCATCGCTCGGCGATACGACCTTGGAAATAGGGTGCTGAGCATCGGCCGCGACCAGGCTTGGCGGCGCAGGGCCGCCGTGCTCTTGGACCCCTCCGCGGGTGACGTAGTCCTGGATATAGGCGCGGGCACCGCCGACCTGGCGATCGAGACGGCCCCCAGGGCGCGGAGCGTGGTCGCCATTGACCTGAGCGCCGAAATGGCTCGGCGCGGCCTGGCCAAGGCTCGAAGCGCGCTCCCACAGCCGAACATCGACTTTGGCCTGGGCGATGCTCTACGTCTTCCCTTCGCCAGCGAAACTTTCAATGGCGCGGCGGCGGCGTTCACCGTCCGCAATCTAGCGGATTCGTCCCAGGCATTCCGTGAGTTCTGCCGGGTCCTGAAGCCTGGTGGACGGTTCGTTTGCCTCGAATTCACGCCGCCTCCATCCGGTGTGCTGGGGGCCCTGTATCGCCCGTACTTGAGCTACGTTCTGCCCGCCGTCGGTGGCGTGGTCGCTGGGAACCGCGGGGCCTACCGGTACCTGGCAGACACGATTTCAGCGTTCCCGGGACCCGATGCTCTGGCGGAGCGCATACGGGAAGCTGGTTTCCCCCATGTCGACTATCACCTGCTCAATCGAGGGACCGTTGCCATTCATGTTGGGTCCAAAGGCAAGCCCACAGAGGAACCCTGATGAGGGAAAGCCAGGCAGGGGTGCTATCGATACCGGAAGTCGTCATCCTGCGGCTCCCGGTGTATGTTCGCGTCCTGACCCAGCTCCACGAAGAAGGGACCGAAGTGGTGAGCTCGAGGGAGCTGGGCGACCTGCTCTCTGTAACGCCGGCCCAGATCCGTAAGGACCTGAGCTACTTCGGCCGGTTCGGCAAGCAGGGCCGCGGTTACAACGTGACTTATCTTGTCGGCGAGCTCCGGGAGGTCCTGGGGCTGAACCGGGAATGGAACACCGCCGTGGTCGGTGTAGGAAGGCTCGGCCGGGCAATCATTGCCTATCCAGGGTTCTCGCCTGAAGGCTTTCGCATGAAGGCGGCCTTCGATACTGACCCGGGGATGGTCGGCGCGGACGTCGGTGGCATCGCGGTCCGGTCGATGGACGACCTGGAGACGGTCATCAGGGAGGAGCGGATCGACATCGCGATTGTGTCGGTGCCGGCGGTCAACGCGCAGGACGTCATCGATACGCTCGTCGCCTGCTCTGTCACCGCGATTCTGAACTATGCCCCGGTGGCGGCGAGAGTCCCGGAGCACGTGCGGGTACGGAGTATCGACCCGGTGCTCGCTCTCCAAACCATGACGTACTACTTGAAGGACCCCGAATAGCCGATCGCTCGCGCATCGCTTAGCTGGGCTGAGGTGCGCCCGGGACCCCTCCGCGGCCGGACCGCCGCCGGGCGACCTTGAGCCGGCTGCTGGCGCGGCGCATGGCGACCGTTGCGCGGGCGAGGTCCATATCTGTGCCACGGTTCCTGACCCTTTCCTGGGCGCGACGCATGGCCTCCTCGGCCCTGGCCAGGTCGATCTCGTCTTCCCTCTCGGCGGCGTCGGCCAGTACCGTGACCCTGTCGGGGAGCACCTCAAGGAAGCCGCCCGTCACTGAAATGGCTGTCTCGCCGCCGCCCTTCTTCAGCCTGATCTCACCTGGCTGCAATGCCGTGAGCAGAGGGGCGTGCCTGGGAAGGATGCCGAGCTGCCCCTCTATGCCCGGCGCGATCACCATGTCGACTTCGTCCTCGAGAACCCGGCGCTCGGCGGTGACTATTTCGATCCGGATCGTGGCCATCGCTCAGCTAGCCCTCGGCCCTCAGCGTCTCCGCTTTCTGTACCGCTTCATCAATGGTACCCACCATGTAGAACGCCTGCTCCGGCAACTCGTCGTGCTTCCCTTCCAGGATCTCCGAGAAGCCCCGGACGGTCTCGTTGATCGGGACGTACCGTCCCTCAGTCCCCGTGAAGGCCTCGGCGACAAACATGGGCTGCGAGAGGAACCGCTGGATCTTTCTTGCCCGGGTGACGGTGAGCTTGTCCTCTTCGGAAAGCTCTTCGATGCCGAGGATCGCGATGATGTCCTGCAGGTCCCGGTACCGCTGGAGGACTCGCTGGACCCCGCGGGCTGCATCGTGATGCTCGTGCCCGACGACCTGTGGGTCCAGGATCCGCGAAGTGGACGACAGCGGGTCGACGGCGGGGTACAGGCCTTGCTCGGAAATAGACCGCTCCAGGGCGATAACAGCGTCCAGGTGGCCGAAGGTCGTGGCAACGCCTGGGTCTGTGTAGTCGTCGGCTGGCACGTAGATGGCCTGGAACGAAGTGATCGACCCCTTCTTGGTCGAGGTGATGCGCTCTTCGAGGTCGCCCATTTCCGTTGACAGGGTTGGCTGGTAACCGACGGCGGAGGGCATGCGGCCCAGCAGCGCGGAGACCTCCATGCCCGCCAGGATGTACCGGTAGATGTTGTCGATGAACAGTAGGACGTCCTGGCCCTCCTGGTCACGGAAGTACTCCGCCATGGTCAGGCCGGTCATCGCAATCCGCAGCCGCACACCGGGCGGCTCGTTCATCTGGCCGAAGACCAGGACCGTCTTCTCCAGCACTCCGGACTCCTGCATCTCGTGCCAGAGGTCGTTCCCCTCCCTGGACCGCTCCCCAACCCCCGCGAACACCGAGAACCCACCGTGTTGGGTCGCGATGTTGCGGATGAGCTCCATGATGACGACCGTCTTACCGACTCCCGCGCCGCCGTACGCCCCGATTTTTCCACCCTTCGTGAACGGGGTGATGAGGTCAATGACCTTGAGCCCGGTCTCCAGCATCTGGGTGGTGGTCTCCTGCTCGTCGAAGGCCGGAGGGGCCCTGTGGATGGGCCAGGTCTCCTCGGCCGAGACGGCCCCGAGGTTGTCCAGGGGTGTCCCCGTGACGTCGAACAGCCGGCCCAGGGATGGGCGGCCAACCGGCACCGCGATGGGGCGTCCGGTATCCTCAGCCTCAACACCGCGCTGGATGCCTTCTGTCGGCCCGAGGGAAAGGCATCGGACCCAGTTATTGCCGACGTGCTGCTCCACTTCCAGCACCAGCTTGCTGCCGTTGGCACCAATCTCGAGCGCGTTATAGATCGGCGGGAGCTGGTCCGGAGGGAACTCCACGTCCACCACCGTCCCGATGACCTGGACTACCTTGCCTGTCGCCATTGGTGTCTCCTGATAGTTAGCCCTCGAGGGCTACTACTCCACCGGTAATATCAAGTAGCTCCCTCGTGATGATCTCCTGGCGCGCCTTGTTCAGCTCGAGCGTGAGGGAGCCGATCATTTCCTTGGCATTGTCGGTTGCGTTCCGCATCGCGACCATTCGGGCCGACTGCTCGCTGGCGATGGCCTCAAGCATCGCTTGATAGACCTGCATCTCCACGAACCTGGGCAAGAGCTGTGACAGGACGCCGAGAGCATTGGGCTCATAGATGTAGTCGACCTGACGAGGACCCTCCGAAGCGGAGGGTGCCACGGGGAGAAGCTGCCTCAGCGAGGGGCGTTGGTTCACCGTCGAGATGAACTCGGCGTAAAGGAGGTACACCCGATCCGTCGCCCCGCTTTCGTAGTCGTCACTGATAAGCCTCGTTATCGGGAGGATGTCGGCAACCCTGACCTGGTCCCCGAGGTCCACGAAAATGGCGCGGACATCCTGTCCGTGCCGCACCATGAAATCCCTCGCCTTCCGCCCGACGGTAACGACGTTTGAGGGGGTCCCCTCTTCCAGCACGAACTGGGCGGCGCGGCGGTTCAGGTTGCCGGTCAGACCCCCGGTTAGACCACGGTCCGGCGTGACGTGGACCAACGTTATCTTCTGTGGCTGCCGCACACGCAACAGCGGATGGAGGTCCTCAGCGTCCCCCGCTTGAGCGGATAGGTGCCCAAGCACTTGGAGCATCTTCTCAGAGTACGGCCGGGCGGCCAGGACGCGCTGTTGAGCCCGGCGCATCTTGGATGCCGCGATCATCTCCATGGCCTGGGTGATCTTGGAGGTGTTCTGAACGCTCCGGATCCGGCGTCTTATGGTGCGGATATTCGGCATTTTGTCGCTTTATTCAGTTCTCGCTGGTGGCGCGATAGGCGCGGCTGACTTCTCTCGCTACCGGTGCGAGCTAGTACGGGACGGACTGTTTGAACGCCTCGATAGCTTTCTGCAGCGCTTCTTCTGTGTCGCCGGGGATGTCCTTTGTCTCGGCTATGGACTTCCGGATCTCGGGGTGGTTCGTCACCATGAACCCGTTGAAAGCCGTTTCGAAGGCCGTGCATTTCTCTATGGGCACATCATCCATATACCCGTTGACGACCGCATACAGTACTCCCACTTGGTCTTCGAGGGTCAAGGGAACGTACTGCCCCTGCTTCAGGATCTCCGTGATCCTCTGACCGCGCTCGAGTTGCCTCCGCGTGGCGGCGTCCAGGTCGGACGTGCCGAACTGGGCAAAGGCCGCCAGCTCGCGGAACTGAGCGAGCTCGAGGCGAAGGCGCCCCGCCACTTTCTTCATGGCACGGGTCTGCGCGGCTCCACCCACACGGGAGACGGACAGGCCGACGTTCATCGCCGGACGGATGCCCGAATTAAACAGGTCGGTCTCCAGGTAAATCTGCCCGTCTGTGATCGAAATGACGTTGGTGGGTACGTAGGCAGAGACGTCACCGGCCTGCGTCTCGATGATCGGCAGGGCGGTGATAGACCCACCGATTTCCAGCTTCGCCGATCGCTCGAGAAGGCGGCTGTGGAGATAGAAGACGTCGCCGGGGTAGGCCTCGCGGCCGGGAGGGCGCCGCAGCAGCAGCGACATCTGCCGGTAGGCCCATGCGTGCTTCGAGAGGTCATCGTAGATGATGAGCGCGTCCTTGCCCCGGGCCATGAACTCTTCAGCGATAGCGCACCCGGAGTAGGGAGCCAGGTACTGCATGGCCGCGGGATCGGAAGCATTCGCGGCGACCACGATGGTGTGGTCCATCGCGCCGTACTGGTCAAGGACGCCCACCGTCTGAACGACCTTCGAGGCCTTCTGGCCGATGGCGACATAGATGCAGGTCAGGTCGCCGCCCTTTTGGTTGATGATCGTATCGATCGCGATGGCGGATTTTCCGGTGGAGCGGTCGCCGATGATGAGCTCCCGCTGTCCGCGTCCGATGGGAATCATGCCGTCGATGGCCTTGATGCCCGTCTGCACGGGGGTATCCACCGACTTCCTGCTCACCACGTTGGGGGCCACGCGCTCGACGTCCTGGAACTGCGAGCTCCGAATCGGGCCCTTGCCGTCGATGGGCTGGCCAAGGGCATCGACTACCCTGCCGATGAGGCCATCGCCGGTCGGGACCTGGGCGACGCGGCCCGTAGAGCGCACCTCGTCCCCCTCCTTGATCCCGGTGCTTCCGCCGAAGAGCACGGCGCCTACCGTCTCTTCTTCCAGATTCAGGGCCATACCCAAGGTATTCCCCGGGAACTCAAGGAGCTCGCCGTAGCGGGCCCCAGCGAGGCCATGAATACGGGCGATGCCGTCTCCCACTTCGACGACGGTCCCGACCTCCACCATGGCTACGGCCGCCCCATAATGCTCGATTTGCTGCTTGATGATCGCAGCGATGTCCTGTCCTCTTACCATGTCACGTCCCCTTCGGAGGAAGGTCTCCGCACACCCGTCATCCGGCCATCATCTCAGACAAGTTCCGCTGCAAGCCCTTCAAGCGGCTGCTGATGCTGCCATCGACCACCTGGTCTCCGATTCTGATCACCATCCCGCCCACGATGGACGGATCAACCCGCCGTTCCAGGCGGACTTCCTTCCCCGTGGCCTCGGCGAGGTCCTGGGTAATCCTCGTCTCCTCAGCCGGTTCCAGCTCAACGGCCGTCAGAACCTCCGCATGTACGATACCCCGGGCTTCATCTAAACGCCTGAGGTATTCGGCTGCGATGGGCCCAGCCAGGGCCTCCAAGTTTCCCCTGGCCACCAGGAGAGTCGCGAGATTCACCGCCTCCTCACCCGCCCCCGAAAGGGCTTCGCGCAACAGCTGCCGCTTGGCGTCCACCGGGAGGCGCGGGTTGCGAAGCAGGGCGGCGAGCTCGGGGTGAGACGCGATACCTGCCAGCGCCTGCAGGTCCTCCTGCCAACGATCGAAGCTGTCCCGCTCCCGGGCGATCTCGAAGACCGCCTGAGCGTAGCGCCTCGCCGAAGAGCCAGAAGCCGGCACGTTTCCTCCCTAGTTCGAGCCCATGTGGCGGCTCTGGTCCAGGACCTCTTCGATGAGTCTACGGTGCTGGTCCCTATCCAGGCTGGTATTGATGACCCGCTCCGCCGCGATAATGGTCAGGTCGGCGAACTGCCGACGGAGCTCTTCGATGGCCTCATCCCGCTCCCGCTGCACGTCGGCACGGGCCCGGGTAACGATCGTTTCCGCATCCTGCCGGGCTTGGGTCCTGGAATCTTCGCGGACCCGCTCCGCCACCTGTGCAGCCTGCGCGACGATGTTGCGCCCCTCTTGACGGGCCTCCTCGATCTGTTCCTTCACCTGCTCCTCCGCCAGGGAGGTCTCCTCTTTCAGGCGGTCGGCCTGCTCGAGGCTGTCCTCGATCCGTTTCGACCGCTGGTCCAGCATCCGGACCACCGGCTTGTACAGCAGTAAGTACAGGACGAGAAGCAGCAGCGAGAAGTTTACGATCTGGGCGATTAGCCCCGGGAGGTTGACTCCCAACTCTTTCACTCTAACCCCCTACGCCTTTCAGCGGCGCCGCGGGCGCACCGCGGCAGCGACAGGCCTTCATTAGTTGCCCCGTCCTGGATTAAAGGACGAACGCGATGATGACGCCGACGATCAGCGCGTAGATAGCAATGGCCTCTGCGAAGGCGATGCCAAGGATCATATTCGCCCGAATCGATGCCTCCGCCTCAGGGTTACGCCCGATCGCCTCCATGGCCTTCGCCACGAGGAGGCCGATGCCGATGCCAGGGCCGATGGCCCCGATGCCGATGGCAAGGCCGGCGCCGATGGGCTTCATGTCCATCGGCTCGGCAACTACCTGCGCCAGGAACGCCAGAATGCTGTCCATGATTCCTCCTTAAGCCTACGTGCTTGGATTAGTGGTCCGCCGCCCCCTCCTCATGACCTTCGTGGCTTTCGGTCGCAAGGGTAGCGAAGATCAAGGTCAGGGCGGCGAAGATGACGGCCTGAATAAACCCAACAAACGTCTCCAGAACGAAAGGCAGCAGGAACACGCCTGCCATGATGGGCATGAGGAAGAGGAAGGCGAAGATCAGCACCTCGCCCGCGAACATGTTCCCAAGAAGCCGGAAGCTGAAGCTGATGACCTTGGCTACTTCGCTGATTCCCTCGAGGATTCCCACGAAAGCGCCGATGGGGCCTCCCTTAAGGGTGAAAAACCTCGACATGTAACGCCGGAACCCATTTGCCCTAATCCCCCAATACTCGACCATGAACATCGCTATGAGGGCGATCGCCAGCGGGTTCATTAGGTCCGTATTCATGCTTCGTAAATAAGGCGCCAGGATTCCAACGCTCTTGCCGTCCAGGTCCACCGTGTCGTCGCCGGACTGGACGACGCCGTGCCTTGGCTCCCACGCCGCAAAGTCCCAGTACTCACCGAGCCTGATCTCCTTTGGCGTGCCATAGCCAATGGGGATGATCTTCGCTCCGCTCTCGCCGTTAAAGATAACCAGGCGGTCATCCCCGGCGTCCCGGGCCAGCACATCCACTATGGGCTGCGGCGGGCGTTCGTGCTCCTCGTAGTGCTCGGGATAGTAAGCAGCCCCCTCCGGGAGCTCGTCGTTCAGGTCGGAGACGATGTCTTCGATCTCCCGCTCGATGACATGTTCGACGCTCTCGAACTTGCCGATGGTCCCGAAAACAGGCACCAGGGAGGTCCAGTTAGCAACCACGATAAAGATGAAGATCGTAGCGACGAGAGGGAAGAACCGCCTTCCGTTCTTCGGTCCGGCGACGCTCTCCGCCAGGCCCAGCAACCACCCGACCACCGCTTCGACGAAATTCTGCAGTCCCCTGGGGACAACTCGCATCTTGCGGGTGGCGAGGAAGGCCAGGACGATGATGACACCCATGGCGGCCCAGGAAGCAATGATGCTGTTGGTAATGTTCCACTTGCCGAAGATATCGTTGCCGATAGTCTCCCCGGCGAATTGGATGTGGGCTATAGGGGAATTGAGGTAGATGCGTCCCAGGACGGTGGCGATGACCGCGAGCAGGGCGAAGAAGAGAAATTTCTGCTTCCGGGTCACTCAGGCTCTCCCGAGTCGTTCCGCGCTTCCGGATTGGCGCGTCTTGGATCCCCTTGCATGCCGCGCTCCTTGAAGAAGGGGCGTAGCATCCTGTACATAGCATAGAACCCGGCTACGGTCCCCAGGAGGAGCCCCCCCAGGAGGAACCCGGGCCTCGTGTTTAGCCAGTTATCGAGGGCGATACCGCCGCCGATCCCTACCCCCAGACAGCCCGCGAACACCCACCCGAAGTTCAGGAGCCGCATCACGTCCGCGATTCGAATGATCTGCGGACGCCGTTCAGAGGGGTCGTTGCCCTTGTGCATAATATCACAAGCTGTCAATGACTCCCCGCAAAAAGACCCCAGACGCTGCTGGGGTCGAGGGGGGATTTGGCTGGAGTAGCTACGCGCCGTGGGGCCACTCCAATCACGGCCCTATTCGCTCTTGCCCTCTTCCTTCTCTGTATCCTTCCCCGAGTCCTTTCCCTCTTCTTCCTTCCCAAGGTCGCTGAGGTCCAGGCTGTCGATGAACTCCTTAAAGGCAGACATCCTCTTGATCTCCGCCTCGTCCACCTCTTTGGGAGGCTGCCCTTCGTTGGCCGCGTCCGCGGCCGGGATGGGCTTTCCGGTCTCCTTGTCCAGGAAGATAGCGGCTTTGGCCATAACGGTCTCTTCGACGAAGATTGGGCTATTCGTCCTGACGGCAAGGGCGAGCGCATCACTGGGACGCGAGTCGATTTCCATGCTCTTGCCATCAACGTTTAGGTTGATCTTGGCGAAAAAGGTGTCGTTCATGAGGTCGTTCACCAGGATCGAGTGGACGTTACCCCCGAGCTCGGAGATGACGTTTCCCAACAAGTCGTGGGTGAGAGGCCTTGGGACTGAAACGTCCTGCAGCTTCACGGCGATTGCATCGGCTTCCGCGGGGCCGATCCAGATGGGGAGATAGCGGTCAGCTTCCTTTTCCTTGAGGATGACTACCCGCTGGTAGTTCATCAAGCTAACGCGGATGCTATCGATGGTCATCTCGACCATTAGGTGGCCTCACGCCGAGAGAAGGGTGACACAATCCTGAGTGTAAGCCATTGTAGGCTTGGCCTTTCGACCGTGTCAAAGGGAGTAGCGGCTCTGCGCGGACGGCCTCTCAGGCCGGTAGGGACTGCTGCATTCGGACCCTCAAGCCCTCCGCGACCCGCCTCGCCTCCTCGGCATAGTCGGCCCCGTCCGAGGCGTACAGCACCTGCCTTGACGAGCTGATGATGGCCTTCTTCCCACCGGCGTCAACGCCTGATCTCACCGAAGCCTCCAGGGCCCCCCCTTGAGCGCCCACACCGGGGATGAGAATCGGCATATTTGGACAGAGCCCCCGCACCCGCTGGAGCTCCTCGGGATGCGTGGCACCCACCACGAGGCCCAAGTTCCCGTTACAATTCCACCCTTGCACGGCGAGGGCCACGCGCTCGTACAGCGGCCTCGGGACTGCATCTCCCTCCGCGGCCGTCGACAGGCCCTGGAACTCCGAGGCTGAGTTCGAAGTCCGGCAAAGTACCAGGACCCCACGCTCCGCGAAGCGGGCAAAGGGTTCCACCGAGTCCCACCCGATATAAGGGTGGACTGTGACGGCGTCAAATCCCCACACCTCGAACATGGCCCTGGCATACGCAGCGGCAGTGTTACCAACGTCTCCCCTCTTGGCGTCGCCAATGACGGGGATGTGCTTGGGGATTGCCTCCAACGTCCCTTTGAGCGCGGCAAACCCCTCCGAGCCGAGCGCTTCGTAGAAGGCAAGGTTCGGCTTGTAGGCGCAAACGAGGTCGGAGGTCGCCTCGATGATGGCGCGGTTGAACGAAAGAGCGTCGGTCCCCCCCGGCATGGAGCCGGGGTCCGGATCAAGGCCGACGCAGAGGAGCGAGCTGTTCGTCTTGGCCGCGTCGAGCAGCAGGTCTACGAACGGCTCGCGGATCATAACGGCGCCGATGGGGTAGAGGTCGATGTCGGAAGCGGAACGGGGTCCGTCCTCACAGAAAGCATCATGGTGCCTCCTCCCGCCAGCAACTATACACGGTCTTAGGCCATGTTACACTGTTGAAACCCTCTCCAAGGAAGGATCGGCGTGTCATTAACCAGGTTCCGCTTCCTCACAGCGGGGGAGTCCCACGGCAAAGGGCTTTCCGTTGTCATCGAGGGCATCCCCGCCGGCCTGGCGCTTTCAGAGCGGGACCTGCTCCGGGACATGGCCCGGCGACAGAAGGGCTACGGCCGGGGCGCCAGGATGCAGATCGAGAATGACTACGCGGAGATCTTGGCCGGCGTCCGCCAGGGGTACACGCTGGGCAGCCCCATCTCACTCTGGGTGCAGAACCGGGACTGGGAAAACTGGAAGGGGCCGATGAGCGTTTCGCCCACCGAAAAAGAGCCCAACCCGGTCACCCGGCTCCGCCCCGGGCACGCCGACCTGCCGGGGGTCCTGAAGTACGACCACGGGGATGTCCGAAACATCCTCGAAAGGGCAAGCGCGAGGGAGACGGCCGCTCGTGTGGCCACCGGGGGCGTCGCCAAACGATTCCTGGATGATATAGGAGTGAGCATCAGGTCCCATGTCCTCACCATCAAGGACCAGGCCGCAGAGGTCCCAGACCCTGTCGACTGGGACGCTGTGGAGGAGTCCCCAGTCAGGTGTGCGGACCCCAAGGCGGCAAAGCTCATGATGCAGGCCATCGACGATGCCAAGGAGAACGGTGACACGGTCGGCGGAGTGTTCGAAGTGCGGGCGGTTGGCGTCCCGATTGGCCTGGGAAGCCATATCCAATGGGACCGGAAGCTCGATGGGCGGATCGCCCAGGCTTTGATGAGCATCCATGCCGTCAAGGGCGTGGAGGTCGGGACCGGCTTCGCCCAAGCCAGCCAAATGGGCCGCAAGGTCCACGACGTCATCGAGCCATGGGCCGGACGGACGGGCCCGCGCTGGCGACGGCTAACAAACCAGGCAGGTGGCCTGGAGGGCGGGATGACCAACGGTCAGCCGGTTACAGCGCGGGTGGCGATCAAGCCGATCTCGACCCTGAGCAAGCCCCTCCCATCGGTAGACCTGGCCACAGGTGAAGTGGTCCAGGCCCACTATGAGCGGAGCGACGTCTGCCAGGTCCCACCGGGGTGCGTCGTGGGCGAGGCCATGTTGGCGATTATCCTGGCCGACGCGGCGCTTGAAAAGTTCGGCGGGGACTCGATGAAGGAGACTCTGCGGAACTATCGAGGCTACCTCGCCCAGTCCGGCATGGCAGAGTAAAAGGGCGGCCAATGCCGAACATTATCCTCACAGGCTTCTCCTATGCGGGCAAGTCAGCCATGGGGCGGACCATCGCGCGACGATTGGGCTGGCCCGCCATCGACACGGACGAGATCATCGTCCGCAAGGCCGGACGCCCCGTTTCCCAGATCTTCGCCAATGATGGCGAGGAGCGTTTCCGCGAGCTCGAACGGGACGCCCTTCAGGAAGCTTGCAGCGCGTCCAGGGCCGTCATCTCGACTGGCGGCGGCGCAGTGCTCGACCCGGCAAACCGGTCGCTTATGGCGGAATCAGGGGTGGTCATCTGCCTGGATGCCAGAGCGGAAACCATCTACGAACGCCTGAATGAGTCGGAGCGCCGCGGGCGCCACAAGCAACCCCGGCCACTGCTATCGGGCGACGACCCCCTCGTGACAATCCGGCAGCTTAAGGCTTCTCGTCAGCCCTTCTACGCCGAGGCGCACTGGACCGTACATACCGATCGTCTCTCGTCCGAGCAGGTGGCGGACGAGGTCCTCCACGCCCATTTCGTGATAACGGGGCAGCGCCTGCCACCGAAGCTCTTCAAGGAAGCGGATTTCGTCGTGACGACGGAGACTCAGAGCTACCCGGGCTACATCGGCTGGAACATTCTCGACCGCGCTGGACACCACTTCCGCGAAGCTGGCCTTGCGGGAAATCTTTACATCATCGCCGACAAGGGTGTGTACGAAGCCCACGGCCTCCGGCTGGAACAGAGCCTAGCGGGGGCCGGCTACTCCACCGCGGTCTACCCGGTACCTTCCGGCGAGGCCAGTAAGACGCTCGATGCCGCCGGAGGTATATATGAGTGGTTGGCCGGACGGCGGGCCGAACGAGGGGACACGGTGGTCTCGTTTGGAGGCGGCATGGTGGGAGACCTTGGCGGTTTCGTTGCGGCGACCTACCTCCGAGGTCTTCGGCTAGCGCACGTCCCGACCAGCTTGCTGGCCATGGTCGACGCATCAATCGGAGGCAAGGTTGCAGTCAACCTCCCCGCCGGCAAGAACCTTGTTGGGGCCTTTTACCAGCCAAGCCTGGTGTTAGCCGATGCCGGTACGCTTACCACCCTTCCTCAAAGGGAGCTCACCGCGGGCTGGGCGGAGGTCATCAAGCACGCCCTGATTCTTGACGCCGGGCTCATGGCTTTCCTGCAGGAAAACCGGGAACCCCTGCTCTCGCTGGACGCGAGTGTTACGTCGGAGGCCATCCGGCGTAGCGCGGCCATCAAGGCTGGGGTAGTAAGCGAGGACGAGAAGGAGACCACCGGCCGTCGAATGTTGCTGAACTATGGACACACCATCGGTCATGCGCTCGAAGCCGCGGCATCGTATTCGGACCTCCTCCACGGGGAGGCCGTGGCCATCGGAATGGCCGGAGCGGCCAACATTTCTCATCGAGTAGGACTGCTGGACGGGGCGTCGGTCAAAGAGCAGAACGAAACGCTCCAAGCCTTCGGACTCCCTTCCCTGGCTCCACCGGTCAGCGGCGATGCCGTGCGACGGGCGATGCGGCTCGATAAGAAGGTGTCTGGAAAGGCGCTCAGGTGGGTCTTGCTCGAGCGGATCGGCCACTCCACCGTGCGCGGGAACGTCCCGGCACATGTCGTAGAAGAGACTCTGGAGCGGGTGCTGACGTCGAACTAGCCCGGCCTGCGCATTGATCCTCGAGAGTCCTCACCCAGCCTGCCGCATCCGAATGGAGCGCACTTCGCCGTTCTTGACTGCCAGCAGTGAGCCGCCGCGAAAAGCGTCCCTCAAAAGCAACGACGTCGGATACCGAGAAGAGGTGCCCGAAGTCGTTGGACGAGAACAAGCGAGGGAGCGCCTGCTGCGACCAGGCCAGACCACCCGATCGAGGAGGGCGGCCTACGGCCAGGCGTCAGGATCCTCCGGGTACGACCCCAAGGGCTCTAAGGGGGTGATCGGTACGGACGCCTGTTTCCCAGGTCACTCGGTGGAAACCGCTCCACTCGTGTTCTCAAGCGCAGCCTTGAGAGCATGCCAACCGAGGACAGCGCATTTGACCCTAGATGGGTATTCCCTGATCCCCGCCAAGGCCTCCAGGTCTCCCAGGTCCTCTCGCTCGTCCTCACCATCTCCGTCAGTGACTTGCTTATGGAACAGGCTGAACAGGCGTTCCGCTTCCGAGGCCCTCTTGCCCTTCAGCGCCTCAGTCATCATCGACGTGGAGGCCCGGGAGATCGCGCATCCGGACCCTTGGAATGCAACGTCCCTGATCACATCTTCGTCGTCGACGTCAAGGTAGATGGTGACACGGTCGCCGCAAAGCGGATTGAACCCATCCGCGGAGCGGGTCGAATGGTCCGGTTTTCGGAAATTGCGGGGACGGCTGTTGTGGTCCAGGACAATTTCTTGGTACAGCTCGGCTAAGTCGGTCACGTCAAGACCCCTATTGCTTTGTGGACCGCAGCCGCCAAGCGGTCGATATCCTGGCGGGTGTTGTACATCGCCAGGGATGCTCTAGCCGTGCCGGTAACGTCGAACCGGTGCATCAATGGCTGGCAGCAATGATGGCCGGCCCTGATGGCAACTCCTTCCCGGTCCAGCACCGTCCCGATATCGTGAGGATGGATGTCCTCGATCACGAACGATAAGATACTCGCTTTCTCCTCGGCAGTCCCGATGAGCCGGACGCCTTCAATGCCGCCTACCTGATCAGTCGCATACTCCAGAAGGCCGTTCTCGTAGGCGGCTATGCCTTCCCACCCGATCCCCGAAAGATAGTCCACCGCCGCCCCTAGTCCCACTACTCCGGCGATGTTGGGCGTCCCAGCCTCGAATTTATAAGGCAACTCGTTGTACAACGTCTTTTCGAAGCTCACCGAGCTGATCATGTCCCCGCCGCCCTGGTAGGGAGGCATCTTGTCCAGCAGCCTCTCCTTGCCGTAAAGCACCCCGATGCCGGTCGGCCCGAACAACTTGTGACCTGAGAAGGTGTAGAAGTCGCAGTCCAACTCCTGGACATCGACCGGGAGATGACAAGCGGCTTGGGCCCCGTCCAACAGCACTGGGACGTCGCGTTGGTGGGCAAACTCGATGATGCGGCGGACCGGGTTGATCGTGCCAAGGGCGTTGGACATGTGCACGATGGAGACCAACCGTGTCCGAGGGCCGAGCATTGCCTCAAACTGGCCCATATCAAGCTCGCCGGTATCGGTGACGGGCACGACTCGAAGCTGGGCCCCTGTCTGCTGGCACAGGATCTGCCACGGCACAATATTGGAGTGGTGCTCCATCGCTGAGACGATGATCTCGTCCCCTTCCTTCGCGTTCGTCCGCCCATAACTGTTGGCCACGAGATTGATGCCCTCAGTCGTCCCGCGGACGAACACAATCTCACAGGTCGAGGCGGCGTTTAAGAACTGCTGGA
The DNA here is from genome assembly GCA_965220155.1 of Dehalococcoidia bacterium. GTDB lineage: Bacteria > Chloroflexota > Dehalococcoidia > SHYB01 > SHYB01. The sequence continues at coordinate 627,566 of OZ244810.1, forward strand.
GCTTTTTGCGAGTTCCCTCATAGGCCTCCGTCGCGACCTCGCTGAGGTAATGGACTCCCCTGTGGACGTTCGAATTCTCCGTCGAGTAGTACCGTTCCAACCGGTCGATGACCGCTTGGGGCTTCTGTGCCGTCGCCGCGTTGTCCAGATAAACGAGCGGCTTTCCTCGCACCGCGAGGTCGAGGGCCGGGAAGTCGGCCCGGACCGACTGGGGATCGAACGGGAGTGCCGCGGTAGCTTGCCTGTGCAGCGTCATCCGGCTCTCCCCGCTGCCACCGTTTCCGGCCGCTTCCCATCCGCCACGCCGGCGTCGAGTCTGGCGAGCTTTCGGGCAAGGGACCTGCCGGCCCGAGCCTGGAGCGACCTCAGCCCAATCCGGTCGATAACCTCCCTGGCGAATGCATGGGCCAGGATGTCGCGCGCCTGGAGCTGATCCAGACCTCGGGCCCTCAGGTAGAAGAGGGCCTGATCGTCGAGTTTCCCGGCGGTGGCGCCGTGAGTGCAACGCACGTCATCGGCAAAGATCTCAAGATGCGGCTTGGTGTCGACCTCCGCCCCCGCAGAAAGGACCAGGTTCCGGTTGGCCTGATGGGCGTCGGTCTTCTGGGCGTTGGGCCGAACGAGGACCCGGCCGCTGAACACTGCGTGCGACTGTCCCGCCACCAGCCCCTTGTAAAGCTGACGGCTCGACGTATGCGGACTCTGATGGTCAACGAAAGTGGCGTTGTCCACATGCTCTTGCCCGGACGTAACGTAGAGACCATCGAGGTCTGCCTCCGCTCCCGGGGCTTCAAGCCTGACGTTCAAGTTGTGACGCAACAGCCGGCCTCCTAGAGAAAGAGAGACCGCCTTGAAACGGCTGTCGCGCCCCTGGCGCACCTCGGTCCTTCCGACGTGCGACGCGCCGTCCCCTTCCTGGGCAACCCTGTAGTACTTCAGAATCGACCCTTCTCCCAGCACCACCTCCGTGACGGCGTTGGTGAAGCTGGGGCCTGGTGCCAGCCTGTGGTAGCTCTCGATAACAGTCGCTTCGGCGCCATCCTCGATAACGATCAGGGCTCTCGGATGCGTCACCGGGTCTGTTACCGTTCCCGTACTCAGGTGCAATACCTGCAAGGGGGGCTCCGGGGCCATTCCAGCCGGGACAAGCACAAGGGCGCCATGATGAATGAAAGCCGTGCTGAGAGCAGTAAACCCATCCCCGTTGAGTTCAGCCAGCGATCCGAGATTCCTCGAAACGCCGTCGGGGTCGCGCTGAAGAGCTTCCACCAAGTCCGAAACAATGGCGCGAGTTGGGACAGGGTTGGCCGACGACAGGTCTAGAGAGTAGGCCCCGTCGACGAATACAAGCAGGGCCCCGGAGCCATTCAAGGCGAGGCCCTTGAGCATCGATGCCGAGGGGGTCTCGTTGGCCTCGAAAGGGTAGCGGAACCCGCCTCGGGCAATGCCGGCCACGCTGGTATATTTCCACGCCTCGTTCCCGCGGCGTGCGGCGGGAAACCCGACCTCTTGAAACCGGGCGATGGCTTGCTCACGAAGCCGCCGCAGCCAGGGGACGTCCCCGCGACCCACTTCCTGGTCAAATCGCTGGAAATCGGCCACATAGGGCCCAAGGTCGATGGTGTTCGAGGCCATGGCAGCGATCAAACCCCTAAGGGGCACTCCCCGCCCCGACCTCAGTCTGGGCCTTGATCCACTCGTACCCCCTGGCTTCGAGCTCCAGGGCCAGCTTCCGGCCCCCCGACCGTTCAATACGGCCCTCGATCAACACATGCACGTAGTCGGGCTGGATGTAATTGAGCAGCCGCTGGTAGTGGGTCACGATGAGGGTCGCGTTGTCGTCCCGGCGCAGCGCCTCGACCCCAGAGGCCACGGTCTTGAGCGCATCGATGTCGAGCCCCGAGTCCGTCTCATCCAGAATGCCGAGCGACGGCTCGATCAGGGCCATCTGGAGAACTTCGTTCCGTTTCTTCTCCCCGCCGGAGAACCCCTCGTTTACTGACCGGCTAGTCAGCCCAGTCTTCATATTCATGAGTTTCATCTTTTCGCGCAGCACCTTATCAAAGTCCCTGAAGCTCAGCTCCTCCTGCCCCCGGTGTGTCCTTATGGCGTTTAGACTGGCCCGCAGGAAGTGGGAGTTCCGCACCCCTGGCAGCTCGATGGGGTACTGGAACGCCAGGAACACGCCCTCTCGCGCCCGTGCATCAGGAGGCAAGGCCAAGAGGTTGGCCCCTTTGTATTGGACCTCGCCACCGGTGACAAGGTAGGAGGGGTGGCCCGCCAGGACCATCGCAAGGGTACTCTTTCCGGACCCGTTGGGGCCCATGAGGGCATGGATCTGCCCCTCGTGGACCGTCAGGTCGACACCTTGGAGGATTTCCTTGCCGTCTACTGAGGCTCGCAGGCCGGAGATTGCCAGCAGCGGGGGTTTCTTCCCCATCTCGATTAACCGACGCTCCCTTCGAGGCTGACCTGGAGCAGCTTTGACGCCTCCACTGCGAACTCCCATGGCAGCTCTTTGAAGACCTCTTTACAGAAGCCGTTGACGATCATCTGGTGCGCTTCTTCGGGCGAAATTCCCCGCTGCATGCAGTAGAAGAGCTGGTCGTCGCTTACCTTGGATGTTGACGCCTCGTGCTCGACGCTGCTGTCCGCGTTCTTGACTTCGATATAGGGCACGGTATGCGCGCCGCTGGTGTCCGTCAGGAGAAGCGAGTCGCACTGGGTGTAGTTCCTGGCGCCAGCAGCGGTGGGCTGGACCTTCACCAGTCCCCTATAGGTATTGCTGCCATGGCCGGAGGAGATGCCCTTGGAGATGATGGTGCTCTTGCTATTCTTGCCTAGGTGCACCATCTTGGTCCCCGTGTCAGCTTGCTGCCGGTTGTTGACGACAGCCACTGAGTAGAACGCGCCGACCGAATCGTCCCCTTGGAGAATGACGCTAGGGTATTTCCACGTAATAGACGACCCCGTCTCTACCTGCGTCCACGAGATCTTCGACCGAGGCCCTGCGCACTTGCCCCTCTTTGTCACGAAGTTGAACACGCCTCCCCGGCCATCTTTGTCCCCCGGGTACCAGTTCTGGAGCGTCGAATACTTGATCTCCGCACCTTCGAGGGCCACCAATTCGACGACCGCCGCGTGGAGTTGATGACTTTTCCGTACTGGTGCAGTGCAGCCCTCGAGGTAACTCACATAGGAGCCCTCATCCGCCACAATGAGCGTGCGCTCGAACTGCCCGGACCCCTCGCTGTTGATTCGGAAGTAGGTCATCAGCTCGACTGGGCAACGGACCCCCTTTGGGATGTAAGCAAAGGACCCATCGCTGAAGACCGCGGAGTTCAGGGTTGCGTAGAAGTTGTCGGTGTACGGTACAACCGAGCCCAGGTACCTCCGCACAAGGTCCGGGTGCTTCTGGACCGCCTCGGTCAAGGAGCAGAAGATGACTCCTTCTTTTTGCAGGTTCTCCTGGTAGGTGGTGCCGACGGAGACACTGTCGAAAACAGCGTCGACTGCGACTCCAGCCAGCCGCTTCTGCTCTTCGAGAGGGACCCCCAGCTTTTCGAACGCAGCCAGAATCTCGGGGTCAACCTCTTCCAGGCTCTTCGGGGCTTCCCCCTTGATAGGCGAGGCGTAGTAGATGATGTCCTGGAAATCGATGGGTGGAAAGGTGACGTTCTGCCATGAAGGCTGCTCGCCCTGGACCTTGAGCCAATGGCGAAAGGCCTTGAGCCGCCACTCCAGCATGAAATCCGGTTCGCTCTTCTTGGACCAGATAAGCCGGACTGTGTCCTCGTTCAACCCTTTTGGGACCGCGTCCGAGTCGATCTCTGTAACCCAGCCGTGTTTGTATTCGGAGCTGGGGAGGGCAGGGGAAGTAGTCATCTTGGCCATTTGTCTACAAAATCGATCGACTTAGTCGGTCTTTCCTCAGTATATGAATCCGCCACGGACCCTGTCAAACAGGTTCGCGGCGACAGCCGGCCCCCGCTCGAACGCTGGTGGCGCCAAGCGGGGGCGCTGCAGCGCCCCCGGCAAGGCAACGTCTTTGCAGAGTCAGCTACCAGTGCCACACAGAGTCATGGCTGTCCCAGAGGCCAGCCATGCCCTTGTTATCCACGACTTGAACGCCCTCGATGAGACCGCCCTTATCGATGCCCCGGGCTGCGAGGTCGTCCGAAACCGCGTAGACCTGGACCCCCTTGCCCATCAGCTCCTCCAGGTCTTTGTCGATGGTGGGAGGGACTCTCAGCGGGACCCCTCCTATGACAAGGCCACTGGCGTCCTGCCCTGGCAGGGCATAGTTCACCGCGTTTCCGCGAAGCAAGACCGACACGTCTGCCCCGGCATTCTTCACCGCTGCCGTGATCCACAATACGGTGTCATCCTGCTCTTCGATCGTCCCATGGTAGGCCCGCTCCACGATTGTGAGGATTTTGCCCATGCTCGCTCCTACCGCGTCCCAATGATGAGCGTGTTGGCGCTCTCTTGCGACCACTTGAAGAGGTCCGCTGGTCCGCCCCTCCTGGGGCCGTCGATCCATGACCCGGAACCTCGTTCATCGACACACAACCCGCAGTTGATCCAGTCGAGCTTGCCGTCGGCCATCTTAAACAGGCCGTCGATGAACTTGGACGTCGTGGGGTGGTCCTGCTGGTCGACGTCTGTCCCTTTCACTGGGTTCGGGTGCGGCGCCTGCTCTTTCATGGTCATGTTCACCGCCCCCTCATACGCGAAGACGTTGACATTGTGCCCCTTCCGGAGGGCAGCATCGACGATCCTCATAACCGTCGTCGTCGTCTCCGACTCGTATGGAGGGTCCATAACCGCCATGGTAATGGTCTTGGTCATCGCTGGTCGCTCCTTAGCTCTACTTTGGGCCCGGATCAATGCCAGACGGGCTTGATGTCGTCCTCGGCTAGCATATCTACCAGGTGATCGACGTTGCTGACCTTGACCCCGGAAAGCAGTGAGCCCAGCGCGATGGCCCGCTCCTTGAGGCAGAAATCGTCGGCCAGCACGTTCACCTTCCCACCAGTCAGGAGCCCTTGTACAGGGCTTTCCGTCCCCTGTCGGGCCATTAGCACCCCGTTTTGCAACAGGAAGAGGTTGACGTCGTTCCCTGCAGCCGCAAGGTCGCCTGCCAGGCCACACAGATAAGAAACATCCCCATATTCGAAGGGGTCTCGGGACTCGATCAACAGATACTTCGCCATGGCACCTCCATTCCCATCGCGAGGCCACCGCTTCGGCCTACGGGTGCGCACCAAACACGAGCCTCGCCTAACCTCTCGCAGCAGCAGTTAACAGGGTACCACGAGGATGCTGAAGAATCAGCGTCAAGAAGATCGGACTAGGGCGGTCCCCCATTTCGTTAACACTCCATTAACACCGCGTTAAGCGTCCCTTAAAGGCCGTGATTCAGAGTGGGGGCAGCATGACGCCAAGGGCCAACCTCGCCAGACCACGGGCACCCGCGCGTCGCATTCCTTGGATGCCTTGGCTGGCCGTGACCGTCACCGCCGCTGTCGCAGCAGGTACTCGCACTCCCGAAGGCACCGGGGGCGGCTTCAAGCGCTTCTGCTCGGGGGGGACGAACCTTTCCAGCGCCTCCCCCCGCTCCATCAAAGAGTACGAGAAGCGAGAATGCCGGCAGGCCGGGCTTGAGCACACGGAGTTTGGGGTCGCTATTGATGGGGTCTCGATTCTGGTTGACCCCAAGACCCGATTCGTGGACTTTCCGGCCACCGATGAATTGATGCGCATCCGGGCGCCGGGCTCCAAGGCTGCTTCCCCGTCGGAGGAGACCATCATTAGCGGGACCTACAGTCCGCCTTCCAGACCACTATACGTTTGTGCAAGCAACAGATCGTTGCGGGAAACGCCGGCCATTCTGGAGTTTGTCAGGTTGTACCTGGAAGGAGCAGGAGTCCTCTCGACCCGAGTCGGCTGTGCGGCCCCTTCAGACTCGTCCTACGTGAGCCGGCTGGAGCGGCTCGACGAGATAGCGGGCATGCCGTGACGCTTGCGGAGCGGCCTTCGGACGAGAGCGGCCCGGGAGGGATCCCTCGGCGCCGCACCGGTCCCAGGGCGGAGGAATGGCTGGTCTCGAAGGGGCTCCTGATCGTCGCCATGGTCTCCGTGTTGACCACGGTTGGGATCGTGGTCTCTCTGTTGACCGAGGCCGTCTCCTTTTTCCGGGAGATTCCACTGTCGGAGTTCTTCGGGGATACGAGGTGGGCGCCCACCTTCGAGCCTCAGCACTTCGGCATCTGGCCCCTGGTATCGGGGACGCTTCTCATCACAGCCATCGCCGCGGCCGTAGCGATCCCAGTGGGACTCGGTGCCGCGATTTTCTTGAGCGAATACGCTCCGGACAAGCTGCGCAGGACCCTGAAACCGATCCTCGAGGTCCTAGCGGGCGTGCCGACGGTCGTCTACGGCTTCTTTGCGCTGACGTTCGTTACGCCCACGATCATCCGTAACCTGCCGGGACCCTTCGCCGATGCCGATATCTTCAACGCTCTCAGCGCTGGGGTCGTGGTGGGCATCATGATCATTCCAATGATCGCTTCGCTCAGCGAAGACGCGATGACCGCGGTGCCGAAGTCGTTGCGAGAAGGGGCCTATGCCCTGGGCGCAACCCGGTTCGAGGTAGCTAGCAAGGTGGTGGTACCAGCCGCTTTCTCTGGGATAGTGGCCTCGTTCATCCTGGCAATATCCAGGGCCATCGGTGAAACCATGATCGTCACTCTTGCGGCGGGCGCGACTCCAAAGCTGACGGCGAATCCACTTGAGAGTATCCAGACGATGACTGCCTACATCGTCCAGATCAGCCTCGGCGAAACGCCTTTCGGCTCGATCGAGTACAAGACCATTTTCGCCGTGGGCCTCGTCCTGTTCATCATCACGCTGGGGATGAACATCCTGGGGCATTGGATCGTCAGGCGCATTCGGGAGGCCTACTGATGCTGCGGTCATCAGTCGAGGGGGCTGCAGGATCGCGCCCCTTTGGCAGGTGGCGGGAGATCAGGTCTCGGCTCTATCCCGTTGTATTCGCTCTGGCAACCCTCGTGGGGATCGTGGTCTTGCTGACGTTGCTGGTCCAGATATCCATCTCAGGGATCCCCCAGCTCGACTGGGGTTTCATCACCAGCTTCCCCTCCAGGTTTGCCGAGCGCGCGGGGCTCCTCAGCGCATTAATGGGCACGATCTGGGTCATGGGCTTTACGGCGCTCTTTTCATTCCCGATGGGGATCGGCACTGCTATCTATCTCGAGGAGTACGCGCCGAAGAACTGGGTAACCGGTATCATCCAGACTAATATCTCCAACTTGGCCGGCGTGCCATCCATCGTCTATGGTCTGCTAGGCCTCACAGTCTTCGTCCGCTGGTTCGCCCTCGACCGAAGCGTCCTGGCAGGCGCGTTGACCATGACGCTGCTCATCCTTCCAATTACGATCATTGCATCTCGAGAGGCCATCAGGGCCGTCCCCGGTTCTCTGAGGGAGGCGTCGTTTGCCCTGGGCGCCACGAGGACGCAAACGGTGAGGAGAGTCATCCTCCCGTCCGCGCTGCCGGGCATCTTGACCGGGACCATCTTGTCGATGTCTCGGGCTATCGGCGAGACCGCGCCTCTCATCATGATGGGAGCGCTGACCTATATCGCCTTCGTTCCGGGGAGTAACGGAATCCAGAACGCCCCGTTGGACCCTTTCACAGTACTACCGATCCAGATCTTCAATTGGGCCTCCAGGCCCCAGCGAGAGTTCCAGGACCTCGCCGCCACGGGGATCGTTGTGCTGCTTATCGTATTGCTGCTCATGAACGCAACGGCCGTCCTCCTGCGCGACCGATTCCAGAAGAAGTCACAGGGATAACCCCGAGATTACGACCCGCAAAGGAAGCTATAATGTGCCCCATCGAAACCAAGACGCAGGCACCCGATATCTCCGTTTCTCTTGAGCCTCAGAGCGATCTCCTGGCCCAGCCCAGCCCGATCGTACCTGATGGGCCCGATGGGCTCGGTGGTGAAACCGGGGCCCTTCAAACCCAGGGATTGGGCCTGTTCTACTCCAGTCACCACGCTCTCGCGGACATCACGATGAAGGTCCCTGTCCGGAAGATCACCGCGATCATCGGCCCGTCTGGGTGCGGAAAAAGCTCCTTGCTTCGCTGCTTCAACAGGATGAACGAACTGATACCCAACGTTCGCCTGGAAGGAAAAGTCCTCTTCCACGGCCAGGACCTCTACAGCCCCGACGTCGATTCGACCGACGTGCGGCTTCGGGTGGGAATGGTGTTCCAAAAGCCGAATCCCTTCCCTAAGTCCGTTTACGAGAATGTCGCCTTCGGAGCGAGGATCAACGGCTTCCGCGGGTCGATGGATGAGCTGGTGGAGCGCTCGCTAGTACAGGCCGCGTTGTGGGACGAAGTGAAGGACCGGCTGAAGAAGAGCGCTTATGAGCTGTCGGGCGGCCAGCAGCAGCGCCTGTGCATCGCCCGTGCGTTAGCAGTGGCGCCAGAGGTTATCCTGATGGATGAGCCGGCGTCAGCCCTCGATCCACTGGCCACCCTGAAGATCGAAGACCTCATGTACGAGCTGGTCCAAAACTACACTATCGTGATCGTGACCCACAACATGCAGCAGGCGGCCCGTGTTTCCCACTTCACGGCCTTCGTGACCACCGATGGCGGAGGTGCTCCTGGCAGGCTGATAGAATTCGACTCCAAGGATGTCATCTTTACAAATCCCAAGGACCAGAGGACTCAGGACTACGTGACCGGCAGGTTCGGATAAACCATGACGACCAGGAGAGGTTTCGAGGCCGAGCTTCGCGAGCTTCAGGACAGCGTCCTGGAGCTGGGGAGCATGGTCGAAAAAGCAGTGAACAGGGCCATCGACGCACTCAAGCGCAGGGACGTCACTCAGTCCCAGCGAGTAATCGACGAAGACATCCAGATTAACCACAAGCGCTTCGAGATCGAAGAGACTTGTCTGCGGCTTCTGGCGACGCAGCAGCCCATGGCCAGCGACCTGAGGACCATTGTATCGGTCCTACACATTACTGTGGACCTGGAGCGAATGGGCGACTACGCGGAAGGCATCGGTAAGGTAGGTGTGCTGATCGGCGATGAGCCGCTGATCAAGCCGCTGGTAGACATTCCACGTATGGCGGAGCTTGCGCTCAGCATGCTGCGGCGCAGCCTCGACTCCTTCATCAATAAGGATATCGAGGCCGCAAAGCAGGTCTGCCGGGATGATGACCTGGTAGACGCCCTCCACGAGCAAGTGTACCGGGAGCTCCTCACCTACATGCTTCAGGACCCCAGGAGCATCAACCAGGCTACATATTTGACCTGGGTTGGGCACAACCTGGAGAGGATCGCGGACCGGTCCACAAACATCTGCGAGCGAGTGGTCTTCACCGCGACGGGCAAGATGGAAGAAATCGGCGCGTCCAAGTACTAGGCCCGTGTCACCGAAGAGCTTCTCCTAGCCCCCCGTCGCGACACTGAGGCAAGTGACCGTCCGGGCAACGCCCGGCACCGAGTGGACCACTTCGCTGACGACCTTGTGGATGTCATTGGGGCCTTCCCCATCCACGATGGCGATGAGGTCGTAAGGGCCCGTGATGAGATAAGCCTCTCTGACGACCTGCTTGGTCCGCAGCGCTTGGACGACCCCGCGGGAGGCCCCGACGGTCGCCTCGATCAATATGTACGCCCGAGTAGCCAAGTGACCTCCACGCGCCTCCGAGGACAATTATAGTACCTACGGGCCGCCTCTCCGCTCTGGGTTGACTCATCAGGCAGCGGATATTCGTTGCTGGCCCTTCCCCTCGAACCGCAGATTCGACGCATAGCGGCCAATAACACGGACCCCTTGGTCAAGACCTCTGTCCCATGGTCGCTCCCGCGGCAGCAGCCTGGGCCACCCCCAAAACCGCCGGCAACTCACCCCTCTCCCTTATGTAGTGAACGAGTACAGTCCGTTGCCCGTCGAGAAATCGCCACGGTATACTTACTCAGAAGCGCATCTGTCGGACGATCGTGGCGGTGGCATCCATCTCTTCAGAAGAGCTTGCCGGTCTTCGGCACCGTATTCGGCACTCAGCGGCTCACATCATGGCCGACGCCGTCCTGGCCGACTTCCCGGAGGCCAAGCTTACCCTTGGCCCACCCACCGAGGATGGCTTCTACTACGACATCGATCTCCCGCGCCCCGTGACGCCGGAAGACCTCGAGCGAGTCGAGGGCAAGATGCGGGAGATCATCGGCTCGAACGACGCCTTTGTCTGCTCTGCCATCGACCGGCAGCGAGCACTCCAACTCTTTGCCGACAACCCTTACAAGCTGGAGATCATCGGGCAGATCCCCGAAGACGAGGAGATCACAACCTACAGCCACGGCGGATTCAGCGATCTGTGTGAAGGCCCTCACGTCGAACAGACTGGGGACGTCATCGCCGTGAAATTGCTCAACGTCGCCGGCGCCTACTGGCGAGGCGACGAGCGCAACCCCATGCTTCAGCGCATCTATGGCACCGCCTTCGAGTCCCAAGAAGCCCTGGACGAGCACCTGGCGATGCTTGAGGAGGCCGCCCGCCGCGACCATCGGAAGCTGGGGAGGGAGCTGGGTCTGTTCATGTTCGACCCTGTGGCGCCGGCGAGCCCGTTTTTCTACCCCAAGGGCGCCACGGTGTACAACCTGTTAATCGACTACGTACGCGAACTGTACGGGCGCTACGGATACGACGAGGTCGTGACACCCCAGATCTACTTGTCCGAACTGTGGCACCGCTCCGGCCACTACGAGAACTACAAGGAGAACATGTTCTTCGTGGACATCGAAGGGCGGGAGTTCGGCGTCAAACCGATGAACTGTCCCGGGCATCTGCTCATGTACGCCTCCACTCTGCACTCCTACCGCGATCTGCCGATAAGGTACGCCGACTTCGCCCGCCTCCATCGCCACGAGCGCTCAGGGGTCACCCATGGGCTCACCCGGGTGAGAAGCTTCGCGCAGGATGACGCGCACATCTTTTGCCGGCCCGACCAGGTGCCCGGCGAGATCGCGGCCTTCATCGAGATGCTCACAGAGTCCTACCGGGTCTTCGGCTTCGACGACATCACGATCAACCTGTCCCGCCGCCCCGAGAAACGGGTCGGCGACGACTCCCTTTGGGACCGTGCGGAGTCCATGCTCGAGCGCGCCCTGCGCGACCGGGGTGTGTCGTACCACGACCGGCCGGGCGAAGGGGCTTTCTATGGACCCAAGATCGACTTCTTTGCGAACGACGCCCTCAAGAGGCAGTGGCAGCTCGGGACCGCACAGCTCGACTTCAACCTTCCCGAGCGTTTTGACATTGAATACGTAACCGAGGAGGGCAGGGCGGAGCGCCCGGTAATGTTCCACCGGGCGATGCTAGGCTCGATCGAACGATTCCTCGGGATACTCATCGAACATACCGGCGGCGCGTTTCCCCTGTGGCTTGCGCCCGTGCAGGCCACTGTCATTCCCATCGCCGACCGCCATCTGGACTATGCCCTGAAGGTGCAAGCCAGGCTTGCCGCCTCGGGACTTCGGGTCGACGTCGATGACCGGGGCGAGCGGATGAACGCGAAGATCAGGGCCGCTCAGATGCAGAAGGTCCCCTACATGCTGGTAGTCGGAGACCGCGAGGCGGCGGACCAAACGGTGGCGGTTCGGCTGCGGTCGGGCGAGAACCCGGGCGCTCAGCCGCTGGAAACGGTGGCAGAAGAGCTGGCCCGAGCCGCGTCCCAGCGGCTCTGAGCCGACAAGCTTTCAAAACGTCTAAAGAACATCGAAATTCTTTGACTTGTTTCGAGGGGTATGCTACGGTGGTCGGGCTCTCTCGAGCGTCGCAACGCAGCTAGGGGTGCAAGTCTATAGCACGGGACTACCGGGTTAATCAGCAAATACGGGTCCGTGAAGTTCGGCTCATCGGGGCCAGCGGCGAGCAGTTGGGCATCCTGCCCATCCAGCAAGCCATGGACCTGGCCCAGGAAGCGGACCTGGACCTTGTAGAGGTCGCCCCCACTGCTGCGCCCCCTGTGTGCAGGGTGCTTGACTACGGCAAGTTTCGTTATGAGCAGTCCAAGAAAGAGCGCGAGGGAAGAAAGAGTCAAAAGGGGCAGGAGCTCCGTGAAGTCAGGCTCCGCCCAAGGACCGACGATCACGACATCGCCGTCAAAGCGCGCCTGGTGAGGAAGTTCCTTGGAGAGGGACAGAAGGTCAAGCTCTCCGTGTTCTTCAGGGGCCGTGAGATAACTCATCCAGAGCAGGGAGTGGCGTTGCTGAGGCGCGTGGCAGAGCCCCTCCAAGAAGAAGCGAAGCTCGAGAAAGCGCCAAGTATGGAAGGCCGCTCGATGACCATGATCCTGGCACCACTGCCAGGGAGAAAGGCCACACCGGCGGCGGCGGAGCAGGCGAGTGCCAAAGCTTAAGACCCATAAAGGGGCCAAGTCGCGTTTCCATCGGACTGGCACCGGCAAGCTGATGCGCACCAAGGGCGGGAAAAGCCACCTGCGCAGGAAGAAAACCCGGGCAGTCCGAAGGCTCTACGACAACAAGCTCCCATTACATAAGGCCGACGAGAAGAGAATCGAGCGGCTCCTGCCTGGGATCTAGGCTGGGGTAAGCAACTACAGGGATAGGGAAGTGCCAAGAGTAAAAAGGGGCGTGACGGCTCACGCGCGGCACAAGAAAGTGCTCAAGCTGACCAAAGGGCAGCGAGGGACGAAAAGCACCACCTACCGGCGCGCCCACGAGGCGATGATGAGGTCGCTCAGCTACGCGTTCCGGCATCGTCGTCAGCGGAAGCGGGACATGAGGCGCCTCTGGATTGCCCGTATGAACGCGGCTGCCAGGGCGCAAGGGCTCACGTACAGCCAGCTCGTGGCAGGCCTAAAGAGAGCGGGCGTCGAGGTCGACAGGAAGATGCTGGCAGACCTGGCGGTCAGGGACGCCGGGGCCTTTGCCGAGATCGCTAGCACCGCCAAGGCCGCAGCAGCGCCGTAGCCGAGGCGAATCACCGCCATCACAAGGGCGCCGAGACGGCGCCCTTTTTCTTGCAGGGCCTTTCGATTATTTAAAAGAAGTATTAGACTTCGTGCATGATTGCGAAAGGATTGGGAAAGAGCCTGCTCAAAGCGTTGGGAAAGGTGCCTGATCCCCGGTCTGGTCATGGTCGTCGTCACCCGCTGAGCGCAATCTTGGCGCTATCGGTGTGCGCGATGACCAGCGGCGCCCGTAGTCTCTATGCCATCGCCCAATGGGGAAGGATGCAGGACCCGGATACGCTCAAGGCATTGGGGTTCAGTAGGGACAGGACCCCTGCCGTGTCCACGTTGCACAAGGTGTTTCGCAGTATGGACGTGGATGCCTTCGAGGTGGTGTTGGGTGCATGGGTCGAATCGCAGTTGGGCACAGGGGAGGAGGCCCTAGCGATAGATGGCAAGGCGCTGAGAGGGATCCACGGGGACGACGAGGTGCCTGGAGTCCGCCTGGTGGCTGCCTACACCCATCGCCAGGGTCTGGTGGTGGGCCAAAAAGGGGGGTGCGGGCTGAGCGGCATGAGTCCGAGTTGAGCATTGCGGGTGCGCTGTTGGGGACGGTCCCGCTGACGAACAGGGTGGTCACCGCAGACGCCCTGTACTGCCAGAAGCGGTGGTGCGAGCAGGTGGTTTCTGAAGGTGGAGACTACCTGCTGATCGTCAAGGGCAACCAGAAGGGCCTCTACGAGGATATCGAGCTGTGTTTCGAGGAGCCGGTGGCGGGGGAGACCTACGCCTATGCCGAGACGGAGGACCGGCATGGAGACCGAAAGGACCGTCGCAGGCTGTGGTCGACCGACACGCTGAGGACCTATCTGGACTGGCCCGGACACCAGCAGGTGATGAAGGTAGAGCGTCGGTGCCGGGTGAACGGCAAGACCACTCGGCAGGTCCGATACGCGATCACCAGCCTGGGGGATCGGACCCCTGATAGCCTGCTCCAACTGATTCGAGGCCATTGGGGAATCGAAAACGGTCTCCACTATGTGCGGGACGTCACGCTGGGAGAAGATGGCTCCCAGATACGGACCGGCTCAGCGCCACAGGTGATGGCCGCTGTGAGAAACCTGGTGCTCACGATCCTCAGATTGTCCGGTGCGGTCAACATCGCAGCAGCGATCAGGAACATCGGATGGCAGCCTAATGGCCCCCTCAGACTGCTCGGACTGCTCACATGAGGATAATCGAAAGGCCCTGCTTTTTCTTGTCCACCGCGTTGACATCGCTCACGGACCTTCTATACGCTATCCGGAAGAGGTCCTTGACGAGATGACAGGCGCTAAAGACCGTAAGGGTCCTGCCCGCGAGGGAGAGATCTCCCCGGTCGCCCAGAACTATCTCCTGGCGCTCTACATGATGCAGGATGAGAGCGACGGTCCCGTCACGATGACCCGTCTCGCCGAGGAGTTGGCCACTTCTCCCGCTACCGAGCATCTGGGGACGTCTTTGGCCTCGATCGCGGGAATGGTCCGGCGCATGAAGAGGGCCGGCCTCATCGACATCAAGCCAAACAAAGAGATCGTCTTTACCAAGGCTGGGGAGTCCGAGGCCCAAAACGTCATGCGCAGGCATCAGCTTGCGGAACGGCTCCTGGTCGACATCCTGGGCCTCGATCTGCCAAAGGTCCACGCCGAGGCGCACCGGCTTGAGCATGCTATTTCCCCCGAGGTCGAGACGAGGATGATGAAGCGGCTTGGCAACCCGCAACGCTGCCCATTCGGCCATGCTATTCCGGGCAGCGGTTACCGGCCTCCCCAGTCCGCTGTCCCCCTGAGTAGGGTTAGGGCCGGGCAGGAATTAGTGGTCGAAAGAATTCCGGAGAATGATCCGAGGCTGGTCGAGTACCTGGCCGAGAACGGCTTGCTCCCTGGGGCGGTGATTACCGTGAAGGACGTTGCCACCTATCGGGGTACGGTGACCATGAATATCGAAGGCAACGAAGTGGTCGTCGGGCTGTTGGTGGCGCCTCGGATCATCGTCCGCCCCAAGGACAGCGCGGCCGCCTCGCCGGTCTCCGCAAAGCCCGAGGCCTGAGGCCGCAGCGGGCCCATCACGGCCTTGCCGGCTCGCGGTCTGGATGTTTCCCCCAACGATGGGGTGTAGGAGCCCGACTTGAGGTCATCCTTGGGCCTCAATAGTCATCGTGAGCCGTCGTCGCCATCGCCAGCCTCGCTTCCAACGACCATCAGCCAGAAGTTAGCCGACAGCATCGCCTCCTGGACCGAACTCGTGGCGCTATTCGAGATGGTCCCCTCAATTCGCGTCGACGCCGGTCCCTCTCCCTGAAGGCTCCTGGATATCGGATGTCATGAGGGCGCATCGCCGTCCGTCACTCGGTCCTCTTTCTGTTGATATGGCACACCTAACGCATAGCAGGCTGGGAAAGGCCCCTTCCCCGGGTGCTACAATCGCGGAAAGCTGGCCAGGAGAGGCCGAAGAGCTCGCTGTGAGGTGATCTCGCGGTCCTGTGGCCTACAGGGCTCCAGGAAGACGCTAGGAGACTTGACTTGGGCAGACACGCCACGGCTTCTGAAATCAGGTCGCGCTTGGGTCATCCCATCATCGATGTCGACGGGCACACCATCGAGCTGGCGCCGGTCGTCCTCGACTACATCGCCCGCTTTGGCGGCAGCGACATGGCCACCCGGTACGCCAAACGCCCGGAGATGAACAAATGGTACCGGATGACCGAGGGGGAGCGCCTCGAGACCCGGACGTCCGCGCGGCCGTGGTGGGGCCAACCTGCGACGAACACCGTTGACCGTGCGACGGCGGTCTTGCCGGGTCTCCTCTACGAGCGCCTGGAAGAGCTTGGCATCGATTTTGCCATCATGTACCCCAGCGACGGCTTGACGATCGTCTCGTTGCCGGGGATCCAGGATGAGGAAACGCGGCGGGTGTGCTCGCGCGCCTTCAATACATACCAGATGGACATGTGTGGGGAGTTTGCGGACCGGCTCACGCCGGCGGCAGTGATTCCAATGGAGACGCCCCAAGAGGCGGTGGATGAGCTGGAGTACGCCGTAAAGGTGCTGGGTTACCGGGTAATAGCGACCGGGTCGGGGGTCCTCCGGCCCCGTGACGCCGCGCTTGCCGGACAATTCGATTTCGAACGCGACGCCGCCTGGAGCGACACCTTCGGGCTGGACAGTCAGTTCGATTACGACCCAGTTTGGGCCAAGTGCCTGGAGCTGGGGGTTGCTCTGACCTCTCACGGCGGGACGATGGGCACCGGCAGCCGCATGTCTCCCACGAGCTACTCTTACAATCATATCGGTCAATTCGCCTCGGCGGGCGAGGCCATTACCAAGTCCCTGTTCATGAGCGGCGTCGCGCACCGGTTCCCCGCGCTCAACTTTGCGTTTCTGGAGGGCGGCGTTGCATGGGCCTGCCGGGTTTACGCAGACATGCTCGGGCACTGGGAAAAGCGTAACGGAAAGGCGATTCTGGACCTGGACCCCGGAAACCTGGATGTCGATCTCTTTATGGACTTGGTCCATCGATATGGGGGGCAAGGTGTCCGAGGACACGCCGAGTCCGTGCGTCGACGCATGACCCGCAGGTTGGCCCATCCGGACGTCTTGGACGACTGGGCTGCTTGCGGAATCCAGAAGGCGGAAGACATCCGAGACGTGTTTGCCTCGCAGTTCTATTACGGATGCGAGGCGGACGACCCGCTCATCGGCTGGGCCTTCGACACAGCTGCCAACCCCCTCGGGGCCAGGTTCCGCGCGATGTTCGGCTCCGACATCGGCCATTGGGACGTGCCTGACATGCGGGAGGTCGTGCCGGAAGCCTACGAGCTCGTCGAGGCCGGAAGGTTGACCGATGAGGACTTCCACGACTTCGCATTTGGAAATGCCGTGCGACTCCATGGGCAGATGAACAGGGATTTCTTCAAGGGGACCGCCGTCGAGCAGGAGGCCGGTAGCGTGCTGGAGAGGGAAAGGTCCCAAGTGGAAGCCTCGGCCTGACACGGTCCACGCGCATCGGTACGAGCGGTTACCTGCTACGTGCCGTGGGCAAGCGGCTCACGGCTCAGAGGCCAACCGGCTCCAACTCCGTGGGCGATCAGTGTTCGCCCTGAGTAACGTCCGTGCCATACCCCATGGAACCCATAATCCGGCCATCTTCGGCCATGGGGTGCATCGCGGCCGTTCTGGCCTGAAGCTCTGTGCCGCCAGGACCGAAGAGGGGATTGCGGCCCCTGCTCCGAAGGGTCAGGACCAAATCGGCAAAGATATACCAGTCCTTCACTATCCTGTTTAGCACGGTGATGCCCAGCACGTCCACCGCGTCGAACATCGCCTCCAGGGTTTTACTGACCTCGGCCTTCCCAACCGCTGCCACCATTGGACCGCCACCCCCAAAGTAGTTGCGGCCCACCCATAGGCAGTTGTCATCCAGGGGTCTGAGGACCTCGCTTACATTTGCTTCCTGAACGGCCTCCAGGAAGGAGTCGTGAATCTGGGTGTTCCGCTGCTCCTTGACAGGAAGATGATGCGTCAGCTGGCGGATGGGAGCAGTCCCCTGGAGGATGTCTTGCTGCCTATAGCGACTCAGGGGCATCTCGCCGATGATCCCATCAGGAGCAGCGGGAAAGAACGCGATCGAGTTCCCCGTGGTCTCCTCTCCTAACCGTCTGCCGCCGGCAGTCCGCTGGACCTGCCGTGTGGTCGCGGTGCTCTCGTAGAACACGTACCAGTCTGTCGTGATCTGCTGGAGATGCAGGGAGCGGACGATCTCGTGCACAAACTCGCGGGAATGCACGTAGTAATCGCGCACTCCGTCGTGGGTAGTGGTCACGCTGAAGGAAGGGCTCTCTTCCAGGGTACTGCCCAGCGCATAGCGGGGCTCTTTTGCGATTGTGCCCATGAGGACCTCAATGTCGTTGGTCTCCTCCGCGGCCACGTGCTTCTCCACGATAGCCAGGTTCCTCATGGGCAGCTCGACAGCGCCGCTCGGCCGGTTGTCCCCGACGAACGCCGTATAGTGGCACCGGTCCAGAGGCCACCCGATTCTCTTGGTCGCCATGCCGCACCTCTCTCAGAGCCACCCTTACGAGGCTAAGCTCGGCCCGAGAATACACGGTCGGTTGGCCCAGAGGAAGAGGCGCGGCGGCCAGTGAAATCCCCGGACACGGGCCCCGAGCGGCCACCCGGTGCGCCCCCCGCGGGGGTCCAGTGGGTCGATCCAGCGCCACCACCCAAAAGCCGAGGGCGGCCTGGTGGCCGCCCTCGAGGTCCGAGTTTTCCTTGGGGAGAGGTTAGCTTAGCCCATACAGACGGGCTGGGTTGTCCCACATCAGCTTATGCTTGCTGGCCTCCGAGACACCTTCCAGACCGAAGATGTCCTGGATTGCGTGGACGTATCCCCGGCCCTCGGGGTGGCCGAAGTCCGTGGCAGTGGCGACATTATCATCACCTAGATAGTCGATCACCCACTTGATGCCCGGATCGTCGGGGTCTGCCGAGATGTAGCACTGCCGGCGGAAGTATTCGTCCGGACTCAGGGGCGTGCCCGTGAACCTCAGGTCCCTGAAGCCTCCCTGGACTCCCGCCTGCATCCGGTCCAGCCAGAACGGCACCCACCCCGCGCCGCACTCCAAGTGCACTACTCGAAGCTTCGGATGGCGCTCGAGGATGCCGCCTGCGATAAGCGCGACACTCGCGAACATGTTCCCTATCGAGAAAGCTGAGATTCCGGAGGCGGCCATCAGGCCAGGGAATACCTGGCTCACCATGGTGTCGGCGGCGTTTCCCGCTGACACATGGACCCCCAGCGCGGCATCGAGGTCCTCCAGCTCGCTCCAAAGCGGCTCCAGCTCCGGGTCGTAGATGTGCACGCCATCCACTGGGACTGAATTAACGTGGACCGCCTTGAACCCCAGGTCTTTGACGCATCTTCGGGCCTCCCGCACCGCTTCCTCGGGATCCCGGAGATCCACTGATCCGGCACCGATGAGGCGCTTATCTTCGGAGCCGTTAACGAAGTCGTGCAGCCAGTTGTTGTACGCCCTGCGGTATGCCGCCGCCTGCGCGGGCCTCAGCCCTGGAGCAGAGGTGATATAGATGCCGACTGTCGGATACAGGACCATGTAGTCCATCCCGGCCCGGTCCATCACAGTCGAATAGCACTCGGAGGAGAAGTTCTTGTCGATGAACTCGCCGTAGACATCTTCCAGTCCGGGGACTGCAGTTGAGCTCCCGTCCCGGCTGTACGGCATCCCGATGTTGTCCCCAATGTGGATGACATGGTCGAAAGCCAGCGGGTCGCACCGGTAGCCCGTCCATGAGTAGGGCATCTCGTCGCGGAACTCAGGGTCGAGGTAATTGACCCATATGTCCTCGGGCTCGAGGATGTGGGAGTCAGCGTCAATGTACTTGTAGGTCTTGTCCATGGCACCGCATCCTTTCGGAGAGGCAGTCTCCAGGCAGCTTTTCGGTCCTGACCGCCTTTCGGTCTTGACGGCATTGTAGTCCGCGGCCCTACTCCCAGCAAGCCAAGGCCAAAAGTTGCGGTGCAGCCTTCAGGAGTGGACTAGAAGTCGTTCAGGAAATGAAAAGGTCCTGGTGCGCTGACAGGGTCTTTCCGTTGTCATTGCTATGAAAATGGGCACCGCCGCACCGTTGTTTCGTAGAGGCGGGTTTCAAACCCGCCTCCGGCCCTGTCCTGGGAAGCCGCCCTGTTTTCATCCCCTTACGTGGCCTTCACAAGGCCATAGTGATTCTGAGGAGCGTCTTGCATTGTCATTCTGAGGAGCGAAGCGACGAAGAATCTAAAGAGCCTCCTCAACATCTCCGTACCATTCCAGCGACAGGTCTTTCCATTTGGGGTCCATCGACTCGATCAGTGCCACCTTCTTGCTCCGTCGCCAACCCTTGACCTGCTTCTCCCGCTCGATGGCGGCCACAGCGTCCGATGTCTCCTCACGGTGAACCAGCCAGGTGAGGTTGTACCCACCCTGTTGGTCATGATGTGGACGTAGTAGTGGCTATCCGGTCTTGTGGTCATGGGCTTTAGATTCCTCGCTGCCTGCATCAGGCAGGCAATCTGGGCGCGGCGCTGGCCGGATCATCGATAGAACCCCCGATACATACCCCTATCAGCCCGTCAAGGGAGGGGAGGCCGCCGCTAACCCGGCTCCGACCTCGGAAGGCCGGACCCCGCACCCGCTCGGCGCGGCTGCGGACTCTCAGTGCCGATAAAGAAGAAACCCCGGGTGCGCTGACCCTTTTCTTGACCCAAGTTTAGCCGAGTGCTACTATGCCCCGGCTCTCTTGTCCACGCATCCCGCCCTCCGGGGCGAATGCCGCGAGCGTCGGCGCCGGCGCTCAACGGACAGGTTACCGCCCCTGTTCATTTCCCTGGGATCAGCCCTATGCCTCATGCGATAACCTGTGAGGGCCTCACTCGGCGCTTCAAGCGCGTCGTCGCTCTGGATGGGCTCGACCTCCAGGTCGATGAGGGAGCGATCTTCGGATTCCTCGGGCCCAATGGCGCTGGAAAGACGACAACGCTGCGTCTGTTGGCCGGCCTCACCAATCCCACTGAGGGACGGGTCTGGATATCGGGCCAGCCGGTTTCCGCAGGCTCACTCGACCTCCGGTCGTCCATCGGCTACCTTCCGGAAGCGCCGGCGTTCTACGGATGGATGACGGGGCGCGAGTTCCTCAGGTACACCGCGGAGCTCTATGGCATGCCGGTCCGTGAGGCGCGTGAACGCGGGGACTCCCTACTGCTCCAAGTTGGCCTCGGCGAGGCGGCCGATCGCCGGATTAGGGGCTATTCCCGGGGCATGCAGCAGCGGCTGGGTATAGCCCAGGCCATGATGAACCGTCCCCGGGTCTTGCTTTTGGACGAGCCAGCCTCGGCGTTGGACCCAGTAGGCCGCCGGGACATGCTCGAATTGATAGCGGCTCTAAAGGGTCAGACAACCGTGTTCCTTTCGACGCACATCCTGGGCGACGTCGAGCGAGTCTGTGACCGGGTGGCCATCATCGACAAAGGCCGTATGGTTGCCCAGGGAAACATCGAAGAACTCAGGGCCCAGCGCCAAGCAAACCGCTTCGTGATCGAGGCTGAGGAGGACCTTACGCCTGTGGCCGAGGCCCTCGGCGCTGTACCGTGGATCGCTTCCGCAGGCATCGCGCACCGGCAGGGACACCAGGTCCTGGAGGTGGATGCGAGAGACCTCGACGAAGCAAAGCGGGCCCTCCCAAGGCTCCTGCTGGAACACGGCGTCACCTTGCTGGGGTATCGGCTGGCGTCGGTGAGCCTGGAGGACATCTTCGTCGAGCTAGTCGGCGGGGAAGCGATTCAGCCGTGACCGGCTTTTTTCCTTTGCTGCGAAAGGAGTTGCTCGAGCAGCGACGCACCTGGAAGTTCCGGACCATGCTCATCGTTTTCGTGCTCATCTCGGTCCTGGTGCCGGTCATCACCCGCATCGTTCTGGCGGCGCTCGGAGATGAGGCCGGGAGGGCGGAGGCAGAGGGCATGCTCAGGGCCGTCTCCGGAACGTTGTCCGGCGTGGGGATGTTCCTTACGATCATCTTGGGGATGGGCGCAATCGCGAGTGAGCGGGATAGCGGCACCGCCGCGATGACCTTGAGCAAGCCGGTGACCCGCAGCGCCTTCGTCTCGTCCAAGTCCTTAAGCCTCTCGTTGATCGGGTTCGCCGCTCTGGCGTCGGCTTCGATCGTCGCTTACCTTCTCGTCCTTGGCTTGTTCGATGCCGTCCCCGTGGGCCGCTACGCCGTCGGCGTGATCGTCGTAGGCGCCTATCTCACCTTTGTCGGCATGCTCACTCTGATGTTTAGCGCAGCATTTTCGAACCAACTCGCGGCAGGCGCTACGGCGTTTGCTTCTGTGATCATCATGGGGGCGCTTAGCAGCATCCCCCACACCGGGCGCTACTTCCCGACATCCGTGCCGGACTACGCCGACAGCATTCACAGCGGGCTGACGAGTGACCGGTGGCCCGCTCTCGCCATCGCTTGCGGCTGCATCGTGGTGTTTGGCGTCTTATCCTGGCTCATCTTCCGCCGCAAAGAGCTCTAGCCTCGTCCCTGATACGGGGATGGGAATGCTCATGGCTGCCCGTATGGCGTGGCGGCTCCTCATCCCGCCCTTACCATGTGTCAGGCAGGGGCAGGTCTGAGACGGTTGAGACCCGCCCCTACCCTACAACAGTTCCCGGGGAAGCCGTGGACTGGGCGGTTAGGCCGTAACCTTCTCGGCGATCTTCGGCGGGGTCGCCGTCCGCCAATCAGGAACGCCGAACTCCGGAGTCCCGGCAGCGCGCTCTCCCTTCGTGACTTCGGCCCAATGCGCGTGGTTGAGCTGATGGATCGTGAAAGAGGCCCCCAGAGCGTTGAAGAAACCCTGGTTGTCGACGGTCTGGTTCACGGACTCTTTGATCAGCAGCGACGTTACACTGGGACGCTCCGCGATCCGGCCGGCGAAGGCGAGGGTATCCTGCTCAAGGGTATCTTGGGGGAAGATCTTGCTTACCATCCCGAGACGGTACGCCTCCTCGGCGTCGATCGAGTCGCCTGTGAGCAAGAGCTCCTTGGCTTTGCGGGCCCCGAACTCCCACGGGTGGGCGAAGTACTCAAGTCCGCACATCCCGAGCCGTGTGCCAACGACGTCTGCAAAGAGCGCGTTGTCTCCAGCGACGATCAGATCGCAGCACCACGCCAGCATGAGCCCCGCCGCGTAGCAGGCGCCCTGAACCTGGGCCACGGTGATCTTGCGCAGGTCACGCCACCGCCGGGTGTTGGCATAGAAGAAATGCCACTCTTGCAGCATGCGCTGCTCGGCGCCCATCTTGGTCCCGCCATAGCCCTTGAAGCTGTCATGCTGGTTGGGGCCTGGGTTGCGCTCCTCCATGGACCCCTTCGTCCCCAGGTCGTGGCCCGATGAGAATAGAGGACCCACCCCGCCGAGGATCACGACCCGGACGTCATCGTCGGCTTCGGCATGCAGAAATGCCTCGTTCAGGTCGACCAAAAGCCCCCGGCTCTGGGCATTCCTTGTCTCGGGGCGGTTCAACATGATCCGAGCGACCTTACCGTCGTTCAGGGGCTCGTACGTCACATATTTCCATTCCGGCATCGGCTCACCTTCTTTTCCTGGCTACACGCCATACATTGGGTACCCGGAGCGGGCCGCGGCAAGTATACCAACTGTATCGGTCTAGGTGCCGTGGAAGACAGGAGCGACTGCGCGCGCCAGCTTTTCGTTCTGGGCCAGGGTCTGCTCGGGCGGGCAGCACGGCCGAAGGACGAACTTCGTCGCCCCTTGGGCCACGTATTCGTTGATCAGCCCAACGATATCTTCCGACGAGCCCAGGCCGCAGTAGGCGGGCGGCGGCAGGTCCTGCCGGACCCGGAACATGTAGGGTTTGGCCAACTCGGCAGCCTCATCCTGGGAGTCCGCGAAACAGTAGCTGACGATGATACCGTAATGGTCCTCGGGGACCTGGCGCCCCGCTTCCGCCGCGTATTGCTTGGCCCACTGGATCCCCTGTCCCACCTCCGGCGGCGAGAGGAACGACGTCAACCACCCGTCGCCCATGCGGCCAACGCGGCGGCAGGCGGCTTCCGTCCGTCCACCGATCCATACCGGAACAGGCTGCTGGTGAGGCTTTGGCGTAACCGTCACCTCGGTGGTGCGGTAGAACCGCCCCTCGAACGTCACGCTCTCTTCTTCCCAAAGGCGCCTCATCAGGGTGATGAACTCATCGGTGCGGGGCCCTCGCTGCCTCATCTCAACGCCGCAAGCCTCGTACTCGTTGGGGGAATCGGTGCCCAGGCCAACGGCAGGCAGCATGCGCCCACCTGACAGGAAATCGACTGTGGCGATCTCTTTCGCCAGGACGGCTGGATTCCGAAGGGGGAGCGACAAGACGCTGTTCCCAAATTTCATCTTCTTCGTCCGCGCGGCGACGGCGGACATGAAGGTCATGGACTCCATGCTTATGGCGGACGAGACGATCCTGTCAGCCAGCCAGATGGAATCGAGCCCAAGGTCTTCGGAGGCATCGATGTATTCCCATAGATAGGCCGGGTCCATGGTGGGGAAGGGCCAGCCACTGAGCCCGGCCCCGATGCGCACTTTCATGCTCCCCTCCTCTGTCCCGAATCTGCCGGCATTATAGACGAAGACCCGCTGCCGACCGGGCTCGCCATGAAGCACACGACAGGGGTTGCCTGGACCCAGACCAGGATCGAGGCCAGAAGGCCCTCGGGAAGACCCCATGAAACGGTTCCCGCGGTCCGAGTGCGAACAATCCTCCACTTATTAGGGGCCGGCCTGGAGCGCAGAGAGCGGCTTTGTACCGCGCCAGAGCCCGGACTACCGGGAGAGCAGCATCCACCGCGCGCGCCACCCCGAGCTGTCAGCCCGTGCCAACCCAGACTGAGACCTCAACGGTAGAAGGGGGCCGGCCCCCTCCAGAGACCGTCCCTTTCACCTTCCAGCTGACAGAGGAATACTGCGTCGAAAGAGTCGGGCAGCAGGGGTTGGGGACCGGCAACTCAAACGGGAACTCCTGGGACACCCCAGCATCGAACAGCACGCGCCTGGAGAGTGCTGCTTCTGAGACCGTCTCGACGGCGGGTTCCATTCCAGCCAGCTCTTCACGGACCAGGCCCACAGCCACGCTGGAAGGGCCGAAATCCCGGGCAGGCTTGATACGGAGGGTCCCCCTTAGCACATCAGCCGGACTCGCCGCACCGGCCCGGAGGAACAAGCTCATGGCGCAGTCGGGAAAGTTCTCGACGCTATGGGCGCTGGACGCACCACCGTACCTTCTGGCCGGCCGATGCGTCACGACGTTCAAACCCCGCTCAAGCTTGAGGGCCCGCCGGCCGAGCACGTTGAGAGTGGCGGTCAGTTTCCAGTCGATCCTGACCACTTTGCCCGGCGCTGAAGGGGGTCCCCGGGACGGTATCTCGACCGCGACGTCCTCAATGTAGAGCCCTTCTCTAACCCCCCGCGCATCCCGAAGAAAGCGGTGCTCCGCGTGGAACGGGACGGCTGTCACCGGCTGTTTTCGCTTTCTCGAGGTCTTGTGGATCATCTGCGCCTGTTGCACGCTCGGGTCATAGCTGCCCACGTAGGCGTCGGTCTCCAGCACCTCCCAATAGCTCTCCTGACACCAGACCTCGATGCAGCCATCCCGTACATGGATATCCTTCAGCGGCCTGATGGAGACCCTGGTCTTGAACGTCTCGCCAACTTCCACTTGCCTGCCATTGAGGTCGACCTCGATGATCGCCGGGGCGCGGGACAGTCGTGAAAACATCGTGCTCGGTCAGCCTCGGTTAGTCCGTGCAAACGTTAGCAGTTCGTGCAAACGTTAGTGAGCGCGGCGTCTCCGAACTGAGTCCCGGCGCGAGGAGGACCGGCCTCGTCGGCATCGGCGATGTCCCTCGTTTGGCCGGATCTCCCCTGGGTTTTCCATCAGGCGATATGCGGAGCAAAGTCCATCCCCACATGGCCCTCGGACTCCAGCGCCGCGTAGCCCTCCGCGTCGACACCCAGGAGCCCCTGATAGACGTACTCGTTGTGTTCTCCCAGAGCGACAGGCGGCAGGCGGAATTCCACCGGCGTCTCGGAGAGTTGCCACACGGGGCCCGGGTACCAGTGCGTCCCGGAGTCCGCCTGGGTCATGAGCCGGAAGAACCCTCTTGCCCACAGGTGCGGGTCCCCCCACAGGTCGCCATCGTTCATGACCGCGCCGGCGGGCACCCCCACCGCCTGTAGGAGGTGCATGATTTCTTCCGGCGCGTGCCGGCGCGTCCATTCGGTAATCTTGGGATCGATCTCGTCCTGACGCTTCCATCTCCCGATAGCTATGTCCAACGCAGGGTCCCTGGACCACTCTGGGGCACCCATCGCTTGCCGCAGCGCCCCCCACTGGCCATCCGTGGCGACGCTGATCGCCACCCACCGGTCGTCGCCCAGGCATGGATAGGCGCCGTGAGGAGCCATCGAGGGGTGCCGGTTGCCGATGGGCCCACGGACACGTCCATTCATGGTGAAGTCCATGACGGCCGAGGCGATCTGGGGTATCAAGTTTTCGACCTGGGACATGTCCACCCATTGCCCCCTGCCGGTGCGATCTCGATTGTGTATGGCGGCCACGCAGGCAAACACCATGGCCGCCCCGGCGGCGGCATCCGAATGCGTCGTCGAAGGAGCGTCGGCAAGATCGCGGTCCGGATAGGAGCGAAGCCAGCCGAATCCGCTAATATCCTCGAACTGACTTCCGAATCCGCGCTGCTCGGTATAAGGCCCGGACCCTCCCATCCCAGCCGAGCTGACCATGACCAGGTCGGGCTTGACTTTGACCAGATCTTCATACCCCACGCCGAGTTTGTGCATGATCCCAGGAGTCCCATTTTCGATGACCGCGTCCGAAGCCGAGACCAGCCGCTTGAAGAGCTCGACCCCATCCGGCAGGGTGAGGTCGACGGTCATCCCAAGCTTGTTGCGGGCATGGGAGTTGAACAAGCCGTTGCGGTTCCAAGGCCGATCGCCCGGCTCTTTATCGACGTAGCTGCCGCCCGTCGTCCCCATTCCCCGGATGACTTCCCGGCTGGGGCGCGGGATATAGCCCCGCGTGTTCCACTGCCAGTGCTGGGTCGATTCAATGAGGATGACTTCGGCGCCCAGGTCCGCCAGCATCATGGCAGCATAGGGTCCAGCCCAGGTGTAGGTGTTGCCCAGCACGCGGAGCCCATCGAGAGGAAGGCCGCGGGTGTCGCGGGGTCTTTCTGTAGGCCGGTTCAAACGATCCCCGCCTGGCGAAGCGCAACAACCTCTGCGGCGGAGAACCCCAAACGGCCCCGAAGGACCTGGGAGGTGTGCTGCCCCAACATCGGCGCGGGCCGCCAGTCCCCGGAGGGAGTCTCCATCATCTTGAACGGGGGCCCCGGATACTTCACTGGTCCGGTGGCGGAATGGCAAACTTCCTGAAAGTAACCCCGGGAGACGAAATGCGGGTCCTCCGTTACGTCCTGAATAGTGAAGAGGGCACCCGAAAGTATCCGCGCTCCGCGGGCTGCCTCTAGAAACTCACGCCGCGTCTTGTCCACGACCCAGGAGTAGAAGTGGACCATGAAGTCCTCTCGCGCTTCCGAATCGAACTGGCCCTGCCGACTGTTGAATCTGGGCTCTTCGGCCAGCTCCGGCATGCCGATCATCGCCGCCGAGTTGGGGAAGTACTGAAGGCCTCCCCAGAGATGCACGAACCCATCCGCGCAGGGGAACAGCCCGCAGGGATAGCCGGTGCTACGGGACGCCGGCTCGGTCTTCGCCATCGACTCACCGTTGTACTGATAGCTCGTCAGGCCGGTCAGCCGGCGGTCCACGTCCGCGGCCTGCGTCTCATGGATCGAGCAGTCGACGTGCTGGCCAATGCCGTGGCGGCGGCTGCCATGGAACGCCATCATGGTGACGGCAGCCGCGGAGTACCCGGCTTGGAACTGGGTCGTCTCTCCCGGGAGGCGGAGGGGATAGTCACCCAGGTTGCCGGTACAGTGCATCGGCCCTCCCATGGCATTCAGGACCATGTCGGAGGCCAGGAAATCGCGGTATGGGCCGGTCTGACCAAAGTTGGAGATCGAGGTCATGATGAGGGAGGGGTTGATGTTTCTCAGGGTGCCATAGTCCAGCCCCAGCCGCTCCATGACGCCCGGGCGGAAGCTTTCCACGAGGATATCGGCGTCCGCCACCAGCTCTTTGAGGAGTCGCTTCCCAGGGGCGGTCTTGAGGTCGAGAACGATGCCGCGCTTGTTGGTGTTCAGATGCAGGAAGAGACCGCTCGTGTCCAGCGCCGGTCTGTCGTGCCGAAACGGCGCCATGTTGCGCGCAGGATCACCCCAGGGAGGCTCCACCTTCACGACGTCGGCGCCGTAATCAGCCAGGAACTTGGTGCAGGCAGGCCCGGCAACGCGGTGCGTGAGGTCCAGCACCGACACGTCTGAAAGGGCCTGGTCCATCAGGGGGTCAGTCGGACCGCGGAGCGGGGGCCCACCGGGGTTTCCGCTTTTCGGCGAAGGCCCTGCCGCCCTCCTGGGCATCCGGATGACCCCCATGGGCGTTCAGGATCTCCCACCCATGCTCCACGGCATCGTGGAGGCCGTAGTTGAGTCCCTCCCAGATCGCCTTTTTCGATGCCATGAGCGTGGCCGGGGAGCTCTCCATGATGGCCCTGGCCGTATCCCTGGCCCGCTCCATGAGGCGCTCTTTGGGGACCACGTCGCCGACCATGCCGACCTCGTACGCCCGTTGGGCGCTGATCCGCTCGGCGCCGCCCAGCATGACCATCCGCATAATGGTTTCCAGCGGCATCCGGCGGGCAAGGGCGATGGGCTCGGTGACCGATGGGCGGCCGACCCGGACGTGGGTGTCGAAGAAGGTGGCGTGCTCGGCGGCGATGACCAGGTCGCTGTCCGCTATAAAGTGAAGTCCGCCTCCCGTGACCATCCCGTTGACTGCAGTGATGACCGGCTTCCAGCAGCTGTTTTGGAGCGCCGTAAACAGCAACTCAAAGTGAGTGTCAGTCTTGTTTTGCGCGGGATGTCCCTCGCCGTCCGCCGAGGCGGCCATATCAAAGCCTGTGCAGAAGGACCGGTCCCCCGCCGCCGTGACGACGGCGACCACGATCTCCTGATCCTGCTTGATGTCCCCCCAGACATCCGCCAACTCCTGGTTCATGCGGTAGTTGATGGCATTCAGGCGGTCGGGCCGATTGAGGGTAATGGTAGCGATGCCCTCGCTCTTGTCGTACAGCAAGGTCTCAAGATGCATACAGCGGACTCCTTCGCCGGAAGAGGTCGGTATCAGGCTGGGACGTCAGAGAACAGCGGGCATTATGTCACAAGCCCGCGTCAAGCCTGTAAAGGCGCGCGGCGTTGTCCCGGACGATCTGTCGCTTCTCCTCCGGGGGAATGTCCTTGAACTCATATGCCACCGCCCGCTGTGAGTCCGGCCAATTGGAGTTCGTGTGCGGGTAATCCGTAGACCACATGATGCGATCGACGCCTATTCGATGCCGGTTGTCCAAGCCGTGGGCGTCGTTTATGAACGTGGCCCAGACATGCTCTCGGAAGGACTCACCCGGCATTCGCTTTAGCTGGATGCCGGCCCGGAAACGTCTCCGAAGGAAGTTGTCATCCAGTACCTGCAGGTAGTGCGGTATCCACCCGATCCCGGTCTCGACCGCAACGATGCGTAGACCGGAGTGCCGCTCGAACAGACCGTCGTAGAGCATCTCGGCGATGGGACGGAACACGCCGGTGCCCATATCTATGAGGCCCGATGAAGTGAGGTACGCCAGGTCGCTGCCCCACTTTTGCGGCCCCTCTCCGAAGAAGCCGAAATGGATGTGCACCGGGTATTCCCAGTCTTCGACTTCAGACCAAAAGCGGTCGTCTTCTGGGGAGGGTTCCGGGTTCCCGCTGGGGTATGTGCTGATGACGAACCCCCTGGCGCCTCGTTCCGCGACCCGGCGCCACTCGAGGAGGGTATCTTCGATCCCGGTGACCGGAGAGATCGGCATCCCGATGAGCCGATCCGGGGCCACAGAGCAGAACTCGTGGATCCAATCGTTGTAGGCCCGAACGCAGGCGAGCTGAAGGTCCCGGTCGCCGCCGTACCCGTGCGCTCCGCCCAGGGCGACTCCGGGGTAGATGACCTGGGCCTGGATCATGTCCAGCTCCATGTCCTCCAGCCGAGCGTGAGGGTCGTAGCTGGCAGGCCGGACCTCGGACCATCTAGCGCCTTCGCGGTTATAGGCGGTCACGTCGACCCCGGCAAGGGCCGTCTGGACAGGCGTAATCCGCTTCCCGCCATCGTAGGACCAGGCGATCCTGCCGCCATCCAGCTCCACCAACTTGGGGGCGCGCTCCTTGAGAGCCGAGGGAACTCTGGACTGCCACACGTCGGCGGGCTCGTTTACGTGGCTGTCGGCATCAATCATCCGGTATTCCACCATGCTCCATCTCCCCCTTCGGATGAGTGCCGTATTATACCCAACCCTTGGACCGGCACCGGTAGAGCACCCCTGGAGCCCTTGTGCGGTATCATCCGCCCAGTCTCGAGAGAGGTGCTCCAAGATGAAATTCGGGTTCAGCATTTTCCCAACCCAGGGCGGCCCTCAGGGCCTGGCGGCCATCGCCAGGAAAGCCGACGAGCTCGGCTACGAGTCGATCTTCTCCGCCGACCATCTCGTTTATCCGACAGAGATGCCCCGCACCTACCCCTATTCAGCAGACGGCACCTCGCCGATCAGCCCTGATGCCCCGAGGTATGACGCCTGGGTGCTATTGGCCTACCTGGCGGCGGTTACGACCCGAATCAATCTGGGGACCAATGTCTTCATCCTGCCTCTTCGCGACCCCATCGTCACCGCGCGGGCCGTCACAACGCTGGATAACGTCTCCAACGGTCGGTTGCTGATGGGGGTCGGCGTCGGTTGGCTGGAAGAGGAGTTCCAGATTGTTGGCCGAGACTTCGCTACTCGCGGCCCCGTCGCCGACGAGATGATCGATCTCCTCAGGGCGCTGTGGACCCAGCGATCTGTCGATTTCAACGGCAAGTATCTGACGTACAGCGGATTCATGTTCGAGCCCAAGCCGGTGAGTAAACCGCACCCTCCCATCCTCATCGGGGGCACCACGGGACCGGCACTCCGGCGGGCGGCCCGCCTCGGCGACGGCTGGGCCAGCACGGGGGACGACCTGGAGACGTTAAAGCGGCGGATCGCCAGGCTCCACTCCATGCGCAAGGAACACGGAAGGGATACCCTCCCGTTCAGCGTCACCGCCAGCGCTCCCGAAGCGAACGCGGATACGGTGCGGCGCTATCAGGAGGCGGGCGTAGACCGGATGCTCATTACTCCGTCAACGGCTGGCCGACAGGCAACGGCCAAAGAAGTCATCGAAGGGCTGGAGCGCTTCGCGGAAGAGGTGATGGCCAAGGCCGCGTAGAGGATGGTTACCTCGTGGGTTGGTCGGCCAGAATACGATACCGTTGCGAACCATGGGGGAAGGGTTGTGCCGTGGGGGCCCCGGGCCCGCAACAGATGTGGTATAAGATAGGGGACTCACGATTGGAGGCCCGTACCGGCAATGGTCGAGTTCCGGAAAGTAGCCAGGGTGGGGGATGTCCCGTCCGGCCGAGGCAAGTGCGTAATGGGCCCATTTGAGAAACCAATGGCCCTATTCAACATTGGCGGGGACTTCTACGCCACCAACTACGTTTGCCCCCACATGGGAGGACCCATTGGCGAGGGGGTGCTAAGCGGCACCGTCGTCGCGTGTCCATGGCACGGGTGGACCTTCGACGTGACGACTGGAAAGGCGGACCACGAGGGAGGGCACGCAATCTCCGCGTATGAGACGAAGATCGAAAACGGCTTCGTCTACGTCGGATGGCTCAGGAAGGGGTCCGAAGGCTGATGCCGGCCGCTTCGTTGACCAAGACCTTCGAGTTCTCCGCATCCCACCGGTACTATCGGGATGATTGGTCCTTGGAACGCAACCTGCAGACATTTGGCAAGTGCGTCAACGACAATGGCCACGGCCACAATTACCTGCTGGAGGTCACCGTGCGGGGGCCTATCGATCCGGTGACCGGCATGGTCATGAACCTGGTGGATATCAAGGCGTCGGTCGAGGATGTCCTCGAGCAGTTCGACCACCGTCACTTGAACAAAGACCTGAGCTATTTCGACGAGCGGATCCCCACGACCGAGAACCTGGTAGTAACCCTCTGGGACCTCATAGATCCTCGATTACCGGATGCCGCTCGCCTCTGCGCTCTGCGGCTCCATGAGGATGAGGACCTGTTTGTCGACTATCACGGGGGCGCCTGATGGACCCCGGCAACGTGTACCTGTCCCGGCGCTACCGCTTCTCCGCATCTCACCGCCTCTATGCCCAGGGGTTGTCAGACGCGGAGAACCGGCGGGTCTTCGGGAAGTGCGCGAACGACAACGGCCACGGCCACAACTACAAGCTGATCGTCACCGTCGGCGGCGAGATGGACCCTGAGACGGGCATGTGCTTCGACCTGGGCCTTCTCGACAGCATCGTCGACGAGCAACTGGTCCAACGGTATGACCACAAGCACCTGAACCTCGACGTCGAAGACTACGTCGACCGCGTGCCGACGGGAGAGAACATCGTCCGTCGGTCGTGGGAGATCCTCTCGGACGCCATCCCAGGCGGCAAGCTCCGCCGGCTGAGACTGATCGAGACCCGAGACAATGCCTTCGAGTACTGCGGCGAACTTCCCGCGGCATGACCACGCTGAAGGATAAGGCTTGCCTCATCACCGGCGCCTCGAGCGGCATTGGGGCCGCAGTCGCCCGCCGGTTTGCCAAAGAGGGCGCCCGGCTGTGCCTCGTGGCGAGGTCGACCGACCGCCTGAGGGCGCTGGCCCAGGAGCTGTCGTCCCCCGAGGGGACCCCTCTGGTGGTGGAGGCTGACGTGGGCCACGAGCAGCAGGTAAAGAATGCCGTATCCCAAGCGATGGCATCCCAGGGCGGCATCGATGTCCTGGTGAATTGCGCGGGGACGGTCTACTTCACCCCCATCGACGAAACCGACGAGAGTCAGTGGAACGACGTTATCGACTCCAACCTGAAGGGGACCTTCCTCTTCTGCAAGCACGTGGTGCCCGGGATGCTCGAGCGAGGGTGCGGCGATATCGTGAATATCGGCAGCATCGCATCCCACCAGGGCTTCGAGAACTCGACGGCGTACTGCGCGGCGAAGCATGGCGTGCTCGGGTTCTCGCGGGCGCTGGCCCTTGAAGTGCGCAAGCGCGGGCTCCGGGTGACCACCGTATCTCCGGGCTCGGTGAATACGCCGCTCTGGGACCCCATGGAGTGGACCCCGGACCGCTCCAAGATGCTCCATGCCGACGAGGTCGCCGAGGCGGTCCACGCCGCGTTGACCGTTTCGTCAACAGCGGCCGTCGATGAGTTGATCGTAATGCCCCAGGAAGGGGTGCTGTGACCCCAGGATAGGGCACGCGGCCCGTGGGATGGAGGCGCCCTACCGACATCTCGCCTACCGTGACGGCAACTTCCCGGACCGAACTACCCTGGGCCGATTACCGCGGCCCTAATCGAATCGGAAGGTCTTTACGGCCAGCGCCGCCGTCAGCACGACCCAGCCCGCCAGCAGGCCAAGCTCAGTCGGGAAGTCCGTCAGCGACTTTGCGTCCAGGGCAATCCCCCGCATGGCCTCCAACATCGGCGCCAGGGGCAGGTAGCTCACCACGAGCTCAAGGGCTCGGGGAAGGCTGTCGGTGGGAAAGAACACCCCTGAGAGGAACATCATCGGCATGGCCACCGCGTTCCCAAGGCCGCTGGCGGCGCCGACGCTCTTGGCAATAGACCCGACTATGAAGCCAATACTCAGAAATACCAGATTGCCCAGCACGACGACCACGGCGAGGAAGAAGATGTTGCCCAGCACGTTGCCGTCCAGAATGAAGACGCCCGCTCCCAGGATCACCGCGGTCTGCAACAGGGCCAGCACCAGATGGGCCACCACCATGCCGCCGAAGAAGTTCCTCACTTTGAGCGGAGTCGCCAGCACGCGCTTCAGGATCTTCTGTTCCCGGTATGCGGTCAGGACGGAGGCAAGTCCGATGATCGAGTACATCATGACTCCCATCCCGACCAGGCCGGGCAGGAGAAAATCGAAATAGTCCAGGCGCTCCGCGCGGATGCCTTCGGCGCTCAGGTTGAGCAGCGGGGCGGCGTCGCTAAGGCCGAAGCTCACGTCGTCGAGGAAGCTGGAGATGACGCCGATGACGATAGCGGAGGTGATGCTCCCTTCGTCGTAGACAAACCGGACGCCGGAAGGCCTTCCAGCTTGAACGGCTTCCCCCAGGCCCTCGGGGATGACAAGGAGGAACCGGAACGCTCCATCCTCGAGCTCCACCCTGGCCGCCGCCTCGTCGTTCCAGTACTCCAACTCGAATGTCTCCAGCCCCTCCAGGTTTCGCAGGAGCTCCACCGACACATCGTCTCGGGCCTGGTCCACAACCGCCACAGTTGTCGTCGGCGTTCCATCCAGATCGAATAGCGCGAACACGGCGACGAAGATCAACGGAAACGCCAGCGCCCAAAAGAGGGACTGGCGGTTTCGAAGGATCATCTTCAGGTTGGCGACGACCAGGGCCCAAAGGACCATCAGTCCCTGTCCTCGTCATCCTCGGTCAGACCCCGACCGGTCAGCGCGAGGAACACCTCCTCCAGGTCGGCGGTCCTGACCTCGAGGTGCGACAGGCCGGCTTGGGCCCGGCCCGCCCAGTCGAGCAGCGCTGGGACCGTGCGGGCTGACTCCCGGGACCGAAGGCTGATGGTCCAGTCCTTCCCGGCCTCGATGCCGACGACGGCCTCGAGGGTCTCCAGAGCAGAGGCCGCGTTCAGGCCGTCTCCCAGACTGACCCTGATCTCGTAGGGCGCCGGCAGGGACTGGATGAGGTTCGAGGGGGTGTCCAGGGCCACGACTTTGCCCCGGTCCATGATGGCGACGCGGTCGCAGAGGGCCTCCGCCTCCTCCATGTAGTGAGTCGTCAGCACGACGGTACGGCCGCCTTCCCGGACATCGCTGATGAAGCCCCACAGGTTTCGGCGCGCTTGCGGGTCGAGTCCCGTTGTGGGTTCGTCGAGGAACACGACCTCGGGATCGTTCACCAGCGTGGCTGCGATGGCGAACCGCTGCTTCTGGCCGCCGGACAGCTTCCTTATCGTCGCGCCGGCTTTGTCTTCGAGGCTGACCCTGCTGAGAAGCGCCGCGGCCGGAACCCGGCGACTGTAGAACGCCCCCAGAAGCTCAAGGATTTCGGTGACGGTCAGGTAATCGAAATAGGCAGAGGCCTGGAGCTGGACGCCGATGCGGTCCTTGACCGCCGAGGCTTCTCGCTCCACATCGAGGCCCAGCACGTGCAGCGAGCCTGCGTCCGGTCTTTGGAGCCCCTCAACGCATTCCAGGAGGGTGGTCTTGCCCGCGCCGTTGGGCCCCAGGATGCCGAAGACTTCGCCTTTACGGACTGAGAGCGAGACCCCATCGACTGCCGTCAGCTGACCAAAGCGCTTGACCAGCCCTTCGACGACGATCACCTTCTCATCCACTGGGGGCAATCTCCTGAGGAAGACGATGTCTGAGGCTTGCGACACTGGGCCGCGAATCAATGGTACACGAGGCGGGACTATGCCAGACTCGATGACTGGGAACGGAGCGGGATGCGTCTCCCGTCCCTTCATTCGGAAGGCCCGAATGTCGCTGCCACTCGGGGGTACAGCTCAGGCTGCCTCAATGGACGGGTTGTTCCGAAGGCAACGGAACAAGCCGCCCGAGCGTCATGCGAACAGGGCGCGGCTCATGCCCCCGCTGACGCTGAAGATTTCGCCGGTGATGGATACGCCCTTGGGCGAAGCCAGGAACGCAACCACAAACGCCACTTCGCTGGCATCGACGATACGCCGGATGGCGTTGTCGCGGCCCACGTCGGCCACGACCTCGTCGTAGGTCCGACCTTCGCTGCGCGCACGCTCTTCAAATCTATCTCGGAGCATCTCGATCATGGTGGCGCCAGGATGGACGGCATTGGCGGTTATTCCGTACTGGCCGAGCTCGTCGGACATTGTCTTGGTCAGATGGGCCACGGCGACGTTTCGGGCGCCGGTACTGTAGGTCCCCGAGCGGCGGGCCGACATACCGCCGATGTTGACGATCCGCCCCCAGCCTTTTTGCTTCATATACGGCACGCACGATCGGGAGAACCGTAGGTAGCCCATGAACTTCGTGTTGAGATCGTCCAACACGTCATCGTCCGTTACCGTCTCGATGGGCCCTCGCGCCAGGCCGCCCGGGACGCCCGCGTTGTTGACCAGAATATCGATGCCCCCGAGGCCATCGGCCGCCGCCTTGACCGTAGCCTCGACCTGCTCCAGCTTTGAAACGTCGCAGACGATGGGTAGGAGCTTTCGGCCAGTCTCAGCCGAAACCTCCGCGGCCGCTGTCTCGAGCTGCTCCTTGGTCCGGGAGCAGATGGCGACGTCGACGCCCTCTTGCGCCAACACTCGCGCTACCGCCTTGCCGATCCCGCGGCCGCCTCCGGTCACCATCGCTTTCTTCCCACGCAGCTCAAGGTCCACAGCTCATCCCCCTATGTCAAAGTCTCACGGTTTCCAAGCCGTCTATCCTCCGCGCTTGTTCACAATCCTGGCTATGCGTAGACAGCGCGCGTCGTCCCGCCTCCCGCCGCGATGACCTCCCCAGTCACCGCCCCCGACTTGGGCGAAGCGAGGAACAGGGCCAGGTTGGCGATCTCCTCCACGCTGGCAAGCCGCCGGATGGAATTGCTCTGGGCCACGGCCCTCTCCGCCTCGTCCAGGGAGACGCCTTGCCGCTGGGCCCGGGTGTTGACCAGATTGTCGACGTACCCGGTGTCACGAGTCGGGCCGGGGTGGATCACGTTGACCGTGATGCCGGAAGGCCCCAACTCGTCCGCCAGGGTCTTGCTCAAGTGCACTATGGCGATGTTTCGGACGCCGCCGCTGTAGCTCCCCGAGCTCCGGGCGGAGAGACCTCCGATGTTGACGATCCGCCCCCAACCCTGTTTCTCCATGATTGGCGCCGCAGCCCGTGCGCATCGAAGATAGCCCATGAACTTCGTGTTGAGGTCCTCCATCATCCCCTCATCGGTGACGGTAGGCAGGGGACCGAGCGCCAAGCCTCCGGCGTGGCCAGCGTTGTTCACCAGGATGTCGAGGCGCCCAAGAGTCGAAACAACCTGGTCCACCATTGAGTCGACCTGCTCCGGCACAGAGACATCACTCTCGATCGGCAGCACCTTTCTCCCTGTCGTCTCCGACAGCTCTTTGGCCGCCATCTCGAGGTCGCTCTTGTTCCTGGCGCAGACCGCCACGTCAGCGCCTTCCCGGGCCAACCCCAGGGCAATAGCTTTGCCGATGCCCTTGCTGCCGCCGGTGACCAATGCAGCCTTGCCAGCCAGTTCCAGGTCCATGGACCCTACCTCCGCGGGAATGCAGGAGGCATCGTAGCATCGGAGCCGGAGCTGCCGCCACTCGATTCAGGGACCCACCAAACGGATGGTCCGCCAACTCGCCCCGGAGGTCCAACCAGCCCATGCTAGAATGGCGAGGTGCCCCGCGGGGGTAGCTCAGTGGTAGAGTACCTGCCTTCCAAGCAGGCTGTCGCGGGTTCGATCCCCGTCCCCCGCTCCACTCTCCAACAGGTTCAAAGAAGTGCGGCTGCCGCTCATTCGTTCGATAGTGCTAACGCCTTTGCTCACGTCTTCGCGGCTGGTTGGCTTCTCCTGGGACGGCTCAGGAGGCTGCCAGGACGGCTAGCCCCTGGGACCAGCCGCGCTCCGAAGCGAGGCCCCGAGATGCGCCCCGACCATAGCCCGGCTTCGTCCTGCTCTGCCGCTCAATACGGTTGCCGCGACGCTGGGATGCTTCGGCGCCCGTTCATGAACTCGCATCGTGTAAGAGGCGCTTTCAAGTATCATTTGCACGCTGACTTCCCCGGGCACTGCCCAGGAACTGCTCTGCGCTTGGAGACAACCGTGGCCGGCATCCCCGTCGTCATTGCCTCGCCCCTGGGCGATGAGGTTATCCCGAAGCTCCAGGCTGTTTCGCCCCGGCTCGAAATTCGCAAGGCCGAGGAGCTCGTCCGGAACGAGATCAGGCTGGCCCGAGGCTCCCCGGGCAGCCCCGAACACGCTCGGGCTATCGGAGCCCTCGACGCAGTCCTCCATGATGCAGAGGTCATGCTCTCCGGCTTCCGTCTTCCCGAGAACGTCCCGGCCCGAACGCCAAAGCTCAGGTGGGTGCAGGCCATGGCCGCGGGCGTCGAGCGGTTCCTGACCTCCGGCATCATAGAGGCCGGCGTCACGCTGACCAACGCCAAGGGCATAGCCGCGACCCCTATTGCCGAATGGGTCCTCGGCGCCATGCTCATGTTCTCGAAGCGCATGCCCGCTCACTTCGTCCGCAAGGCCCAGCATGACTACCAGCGGGCCGACGTCCTGCCGTTCAGCCTCGAGGGCAAAACGGTCGGCGTCCTTGGACTCGGCGCCATTGGGGGCGAGATCGCTCGGCTGTCGAAAGCCGTCGGCATGACCGTGCTCGCAACGAGAAAGAATCCCTCGGGAGACCTTCCGCCCTGCGTTGACGCCTTGTTCGGGCCAGAGGGCACTCGAGACCTGCTCACCGAAAGCAACTTCGTCGCCGTCGCTCTCCCCCTTACCGGCGAGACCAGGGCTTTCATCGGCGAGGCCGAGCTCGAGGCCATGCGCCCAGCTTCCTACCTCATGAATGTCGGACGCGGGCCCATCATCGACGAGGCTGCGTTGGTCCGCGCTCTTCAGGATGGCAAGATCGCTGGCGCCGCCCTCGATGTCTTCGAAAAGGAACCCTTGCCGCCTGACAGCCCATTGTGGGACCTCGAAAATGTCATCTACTCCCCGCATATCTCCGGGGAAGTCGACGACTATGACGACCGTGTGGTCAGCCTGTTCTCCCGGAACCTCGCCCGGTACGTCAACGGTGAGACCCTACTCAATGTCGTCGACCGGGACAAGGGTTACTGACCCGCGATAGGCCCTGCGGCGGTGAGGGCCAGCCCATTGGCCTCCTGGATGCGCTTTCGCACCGCGAGGGCTTTCAAGCCTGAACCTCAAGCTGTGACGCAACAGCCGGCCTTCTAGAGTTACCGCGGGCCCACCTCGTGCGCCCGAGCCACTACAATTGGCAGGCACCCCGATAGCCTAGGAGCAATGCCATGCCCGTTGTCCGCCTCTCGATGTGGTCAGGCCGGACCGTCGATCAGAAGAAGGAGCTGGCCCGCGCGATTACCGATGCAGTCGTCAGCATCGGCAAGACCACTCCCGACGCTACGATCGTGATCTTCGAGGAGATTGAGAAGGAGGACTGGGCCCAAGCGGGAAGGCTCGCCTCCGAGGACTAACCGGCCGTGCCACAGCCCACCTACACAGCCGTTTGTCCTTTCTGAACGGAGGTCTGCCATGCCCGGCAGCCAGCGCGCCCGCTTCGAGCGCAACATCGAAATACCCATGCGCGACGGCACGGTCCTTCGGGCCGATAGGTACTCGCCGGACGACGATGACCCGCACCCGGTGCTCCTCAACCGCACCCCTTACAACAAGCAGGGGGTTACGAGTTTCTTCGACGCCATCCGCGCCGCTGGGCAGGGCTACAGTGTTATCGCCCAGGACTGCCGCGGCAGGTACAACTCAGATGGCGTCTTCTATCCCTTTCTGAACGAGACCGAGGATGGCTACGACACCATAGAATGGCTGGCCTCCCAGCCATGGTGCACCGGCAAGATCGGTATGTTCGGCCCGTCCTACATGGGGGTCACCCAGTGGCTGGCAGCCCTGGGCCGGCCACCTCATCTGACCACCATCGTTCCGTCCATCACCGGGTCCGATTATCACAACGGCTGGACCTACCAGTCCGGCGCTTTCCTGCTCGGGTTCTCCATGAGCTGGACCATATCGGCCTTCGCCATAACCAACCTGGCGAAGATCAGGCCTCCTGCCGAGGAATGGACCGCCCTACGCGACTCTCTCATCGACGCCCTGGACGCGCCGGGCCCCTCGTATTCCCACTTCCCTCTGATGGAGTACCCCAGGCTCAAGCATCCCGGCCTTGCGCCGTACTTCTACGATTGGCTGGACCATCCTTCCGAGGACGAGTACTGGAAGCGCTGGAAGGTGTCAGATTTTCATGAGCAACTCACCATCCCTGTCTTCAACATCGGCGGCTGGTACGACATCTTCCTCAACGGGACGCTGGCCAACTACCAGGGGATGAAGCATAGGGCTGCCTCGGAAGAGGCCAGGAGTGCCGCGCGGCTCGTGGTCGGGCCCTGGTTCCATGGGGCCCCGCTCCTGGGCCAGGTCTCCGGCGAGCTCAACTTCGGGCTGGCTGCGTCCAGCCTTGCGTACGGACTGGAAGACCAGGTGCTCCGCTGGTTCGATTACTGGCTCAAGGGCGAAGAGAACGGCTGCCTCGACTCCCCGCCCGTCACTGTGTTCACCATGGGAGAAAACCGCTGGCGGAGTTTTGACCAGTGGCCTCCTGAAGGGGCACGTGAGGCCACCTGGTTCCTGCACAGCGGTGGCTTGGCGAACACCCTAGATGGGAACGGCCAACTCGACACCCGCAGGCCCGCCGATGAGCCCCGGGACCACTTCCTGTACGACCCTCGAGACCCGGTCCCCACCAGGGGGGGCGGTCTCTGCTGCGGTCCTACGATGTCTCCCGGAGGCGCCCACGACCAGCGCCCCATAGAGTCCCGGCCGGACGTCCTGGTCTACAGCTCCGAACCGCTCGAGGAGGATCTGGAGGTGTCGGGACCGGTCCGCGTCCACCTCTGGGCCTCTTCCTCCGCTCCGGACACGGATTTCACGGCGAAGCTGGTGGATGTCCACCCCAACGGGTATGCTCAGAACCTCATCGACAATCTGGTCCGCGCCCGCTACCGGAACTCGCTCGAGAAGCCGGAGCCCATCGAGCCCAATCGGGCTTACGAGTACACCATCGACCTTTTCGGGACCAGCAACGTCTTCAAGGCAGGGCACCGGGTACGCATCGAGGTCTCCAGCAGCAACTTCCCCCGCTTCGACCGGAACACCAACACCGGGGGTGTCATCGCCGCGGACACGGAAATGCGTCCTGCGCTCCAGACCGTGCTCCACGACCAGGCCCATCCATCGGCGTTGGTGCTGTCCATCAGGCCGCGGTAACGGTTTGACCGTCCTGACCGGTCATACCTATAATATGGAGGTCTTCCAGGGGAGAATGGGTGCCAAAACGGACCTACCAGCCGAAAGTCCGGCGCCGGGCGCGCCGCCATGGTTTCCGTCACAGGATGACGGACAGAGGCGGGCAGGATGTGCTCAGGCGCCGCCGTCTCAAGGGCCGTCAACGGCTCACGGTGTAGCGTCGGGCCCCCCGGAGGCAATGCAGCGGCAGAGGCGTCTGCGCAAGAAATCGGAATTCCTTGAAGTCCAGCGCAGGGGCAGATGGTGGGCGAACGATCTGCTTGTGCTCCGGGTCCTCCCGAACCGGTCCGATACGAGTAGATTCGGCTTCCTGGTCAGCGGCCGCGTTGGGAATGCGGTTGTCAGGAACCGTGTCAAGAGACGGCTGAAAGAGATAACCAGACGCGAACCCGTGCGCAACGGGTGGGACGTAGTACTGATCGCCAGGGCAGGCTCGGCCAAGGCCACCTTCGGCGCTCTGCAGTCTGCCGTCCGTGACCTCCACCGCAGGGGACGGTTGTTGTCCCCCGGGGGTGACGAGGGCACGGGACCAGAGGTCCGAAATTGAAAGCATTGGCGGTCGCCGGAATCCGGGTCTATCGGGTGGCGCTTTCTCCCCTCCTCATGTCCTCCTGCCGCTATTACCCAACCTGCTCACACTACGGCGAGGAAGCGATCCAGAAGCATGGCCTCTTCCATGGTGGATGGCTGGCCGTCAGAAGAGTAGCCCGGTGCACTCCCTTCGGCGGCAGCGGCTACGACCCGGTGCCATGACCGTCCTACCGCATGATGGAGAGCAGGACTCATCGTTGGACCGGAACGGGCGCGCGGGTCGCAAAATGCTTAGCGAAAGAAAGCGCGCCCTCGTGTCGGTCCTCATCTTGGGGGTTGCCCTCCTGCTCTCCGCGTGCGCCGGGCGAATTGCTGAAGAGAAAGGCTGGTCGGCGCCGGTGGTCGAGGATGGCATCCTCTTTGTCGGCGCCCGGTCGGGCCAGTACCTCGCCTTCGATGTCCACACCCTCGCCCTGGGAGACAGGATCAAGCTAGATGATGAGCAGACTGTCGCCCGGTGGCGCTTTCCCCGGGAACGGGACGAAACGCTGCGGGCTCCTTACGGACAGGCGCTCCTCAAGGGCGGCAACGCCTACCTCGTGGTGAACCGGGAAGAGGGCCGGAGGCAGGAGTCGGCGGAGCTGTTCGCTGTGGACGCCCGTGACGGACGCCAGGCTTGGGCAGACCCCGCCAGGATCAATGCCCATGTCTTTGGCAGCCCTGTGCTCCACGGCGCCCGGGTGTACCTGGCCGATGAGGAAGGATACCTCCACTCGTTCGAGCTCGAAGACGGCCGCCGCGCCCGGGCTCCCTTCAGGGTGTCCTCCGAGCGTTTCTGGTCTTCTCCAATCGTGGCGGACGGCGCCCTCTACATCGGTTCCATGGACAAGAGACTCTATGCCGTTGACCCCGACACCCTCAGAGAGACCTGGCACTTCGAGGCCGGCGGCGCATTCGCCTCGACTCCGCTGTTCCGCGACGGCGTCATCTACATTGGGGCTTTCGACCGGAAGTTTTACGCCATCGATACCGTTACCCGCCAGAAGAAATGGGAGTTTGAAGGCAATGGCTGGTTCTGGAACGATGCCGTCGCGACCCGGGACGGCAGTTTGGTCCTGGTCGG
Organism: Dehalococcoidia bacterium; assembly: GCA_965220155.1. GTDB lineage: Bacteria > Chloroflexota > Dehalococcoidia > SHYB01 > SHYB01. The sequence goes on from OZ244810.1 coordinate 670,175, forward strand.
CTCCCTCGGCGGCTTCTTTTACGCGCTGAATACTGCCGACGGGGAGCTGGAATGGGAAGTGGAGACCGAGTCCCCGGTCCGCGCCGCGCCGGTCATCGTTGGGGACCGTGTGTACGTCACCTCGGAGAACGGCAGTATCCTGGTCCTGGACATGGAAACCGGACAGGAGCGCCGTAAGCTGGTCCTCGACGAAAAGGCCCTGGCGACGCCGGCCTGGGCCAACGACACCCTGTATGTTCATGACCTTGACCAGCGTCTCCAGGTGCGGGAGGCCCTCCGGCGATGACCGCACTTCAAAAACGCCCCGATAGTTGGGGTCAGCCCGTAATGAGAGGACGGAGGGTCTGTTGGAGGTCATAAGCTTCCTCTGGACCGAAGTCGTCACCCGGCCCATGACCAACGGCCTGGTGCTCTTTTATTCCGTCCTCGCCGGGAACTTCGGCCTCGCCATCATTGCCTTCACGGTCGTGATCCGGATCTTCATGTATCCGCTCACGATGAAACAGCTCAAGGCCACGAGGTCCATGCAGCAGCTCCAGCCGCGCATGAAGGACCTCCAAGAGCGCTACAAGAACGACAAGCAGCGGCTCCAGCGCGAGCAGATGAAGATGTTCAAGGAGGCCGGAGTCAACCCAATAGGTTGTCTGGGGCCGATCCTCATCCAGTTCCCTATCTGGATCGGCCTTTTCTACGCTATTCGTGATACGGTCGCCGACACCCCGGAGCGCCTCGTCGGCCTCTCGAACTCCCTCTATTCTTGGCTGCCGATGGTGGATGAGGCTGTGCCGCTCAATGGCACTTTCCTGTGGATGGACCTGGGACTGCCCGACCCCAGTCCTATCATCATGCCTCTATTGGTAGGCGGCAGCATGTGGGTCGTCCAGAAGATGGCCGCTACTCCGAGCCTGGACCCCAGGCAGCAGTCCACCACCAGCATGATGAACTGGATGATGCCGGTGATGTTCGGGTTCTGGACGCTCGCTTTCCCCTCGGGGCTAGCGGTGTACTGGGTAGCCTCGAACCTCATCAGCATCGCTCTCCAGTACCGGGTGACTGGCTGGGGCGGTCTACGGAAAGAGGCCCCGGCACCAGTGCCGGCGGCTGTCGGCGAGACAACGATCGAGGGGCAGAAGGTCCCGGCGGCACGGCACCAGTCTTCCGACAGCTCAGTCCGCAGCGCCCCAACGGGGCCTGCCAGCGGCGGACTCGGCGGCATATTGAAACGCATTTTCCTGGGCACGCCGCCCACCCCTGACGCGAGCTCAAGCGCCAACGCGGAGGGGGCCCAACCCCAGCTCGAAGCCGGTGAGGAGCCGGCCTCCGATGGGGACGGGGCAGCGCCTGCCCCAGAGAGGGAACGTGATGCCACCAGTCGAAAAGACCGGCAGGACAGTAGAAGAAGCTATCGACAAAGCTCTGGAGGAGCTCGGGGTCGATCTGGAAGACATCGAAGTCGCCGTCGTCGATAAGGGCCGCCGGGGCATACTTGGCCGCGGGGCTGAAGCGGCCCGCGTGATCGTGTCCCTGAAGGACGAGACCGAGTATCTCGACGACGACGACGACAATCCCGACGACGACGAGCTCGAGGACGACGACGAAGGAGAGGAAGCCGTTGATGACGACCTCTTCGACATGGCCAAAGAGACCATTGAGGAGCTCTTGAGCGCCATGATGGTCGACGCCTCGATAGCCCTACCGCAACGCTCCAGCCGTCGTCCCGCCGGTAGGAGCAGAGGAGGTCCAAGCGCCGATGAGGGGTCGGGAGGCCTGTCCTTCAACATCGATGGCGAGGATGCCGGGCTGCTGATCGGCCGCCGGGGAGAGACCCTGAGCGCGATGCAGTTTGTCGTCAACTTCATCCTCAGCCGAAAGGCCCAGACCAGAGTCAACGTCGCCATTGACGTGGAGGGCTACCGGGAAAGGCGCTACGACACGCTGCGCTCCATGGCTAACCGCATGGCCGAACGGGCCACCTCCTCCGGGCGCCGCATCAGCCTCGAGCCCATGCCGGCCCGGGAGCGCCGGATCATCCACCTAGCCCTGTCGAACAACTCACGGGTCAGTACCGAGAGCTTCGGCGAGGGACAGGAGCGGCGGGTCACCATCATTCCAAGAAGAGGTGGAGGAGGCCAGCCCGGCGGAAATCGCCGGCCGCCGGGCGACCGCTATCCCCCCAGGCCGCCCCGAGATCCGGGCCTCTGAAGAAGCCGCCCCGAGGCGGCGCGGGCAGCGGGTCAGCCTCCCTCGATCTCGAGGCTGATATCCAGCGCCTTCATGGAATGGGTCAGAGACCCGGACGAGATTTGGTCCACGCCGGTCTCAGCCACCGTCCGGACTGTGTCGAGGTTGATTCCTCCCGAGGCCTCGGTCCGGCACCCCGCTGCCGACGCCAATGCCGCTGCGGTGCGCATCTCTTTGAGCCCCATGTTGTCCAGGAGCAGCGTCCGGGCGCCTGCGCTTATAGCCTCGCGAGCCTCTTCCACCGAGGCGACCTCGATCTCGACCGGGATGCCGGGCGGGGCGCCCGCTAGGGCCCGGCGAAGGGTCTCGGCCAGTGTCATTCCCTGCGCTCGCAGCGCGGCGATGTGATTGTCCTTGATCAGCACACCGTCCGACAGGTCCATCCTGTGGTTGCGGCCGCCACCCATCCTAACCGCATACTTCTCCAGGCTGCGAAGGCCCGGCGTCGTTTTCCGTGTGTCCAATATCTCGGCTCGGGTCCCGCTAACGGCGTCGACGTAACGGGCTGTGATGCTCGCGATACCGCTCAGCCGCTGAAGGAAGTTAAGGGCGACGCGTTCGCCCGCCAGCAGCGACCTCATCGGCCCTTCGACCTTCGCAGCGACGTCCCCGGGCCGCACCCGAGCGCCCTCGGTGGCCACGGGCTCCCACCGGACCGCCAGATCCACCTGCCTGAACACCTCGCCGGCCACCGGCAGCCCCGCGACGACGCCTTGTTCCTTCACGAGGATGACTCCGGACCCGCGCATCGTCTCCCCGATCAGGGCTGCTGAAGTGACGTCGTTGTCCGCGGAGTCCTCGCTGAGCGCCGTCCGGACGATCTGCTCGACACCATTCAGGAGGCTGACCATGAGCGTCCCCTTTGCGGATCAGCCATCTGCGGGCCCTGAGTCTCGTGCCCCGCGGTTTGCCGTTCCGCCACCCTCGATAACCACATGGCGCAACCATGACTCCGACGTCTCGGGATAGTCGGTCCGGAAATGCGCTCCACGGCTTTCCGTACGGTAGAGTGCCGCTTCGGCCATCAACCGCCCGGTGATCACTGCGTTGCGCAGGTCATATGATGGGCGATCCGAGGGGAGCGGTAGCGTTAGCTCCCAGGCAGCAAGCGTCCGGGCCGCGCGCTCCAGCCCCTCACCCGACCGCTCGATGCCAACGTTGTCCCACATCAACTCTTGCACGGCGGCCGGGCTGGGGGATGGGTAATCGAACGGGTCCTCGTCGCGCGACGGAAGCGTTCTCATCTCTTCGGTCCTACCGTTGGTCTCGGTCTCGCGCGCCGACATCGGCGTTATCGTACGGTCTACCATGCGCTTGCTGAACACTACCGTCTCCAGGAGGGAGTTGCTAGCGAGGCGGTTGGCCCCATGGGCTCCCGTGCACGCGGTCTCCCCCGCTGCCAGCAGCCCCTTAACGCCAGTCTCGCCGAAGCTGTTCACCTTGATCCCGCCCATCATGTAGTGGGCGGCCGGCGCCACCGGGATAAGCTCACCCGTGATGTCGAGACCACGGTCCATGCAGAACTGGAAGATCTGCGGGAAGCGGGTAGATACTCGCTGAGGAGGAAGGTGGCGAACGTCCAGGAATACGCAGTCTCCACCGGCTTTCCTCATCTCCGTCACGATGGCCCGGGCGACAATATCCCTCGGGGCAAGGTCACCAAGGTCCGAATACTCCGCCATGAAGGCCTTGCCGTCCTCGCGGCGGAGAATGCCGCCCTCCCCTCTCACAGCCTCGGAGATCAAGAACACCGGGGCGCCCGGAAGGCGCAGCGCCGTGGGGTGGAACTGGAAGAACTCCATATCCATGACCTGTGCACCAGCCTTGTAGCCCAGAGACACCCCATCCCCGGTGACGACCTCCGAATTGGTGGTGAGCCGATATAGACGCCCCGCCCCTCCAGTGGCCAGGACGACGTCCCGGCAGTAGACCTCCTCTACGGACACGTTCCGGATGTCGAACACCGACACCCCTTGAACGGCTCGGTCTGCTACGTCAATGCCACTGAGGAGGCTGTAGTCTCGAAGCTCGATGGACGGTGTGTGGGCCCGCTCGGCCAGCGCCTGCTCGATGTGCTTGCCAGTCGCATCGCCACCGGCGTGCAAGACCCTCTCGAGGCTATGGGCGCCTTCTCGGGCGAGGGCGATCTCTCCATCCAGGGTGTCGAATGGGACCCCGAATCGGATCAGGTCGGCGATCCGCTCGGGCCCCTCTTCCGTGAGAATCCGGGTGTGCCGCCGGTCGTTGAGCCCGGCCCCGGCCCCCTCCGTGTCGCTTTGGTGGAGGGCAGGGCTGTCATCCGGTCCTATGGCAGCAGCGATGCCCCCCTGGGCGTACCGGGTGTTGCATTCGTCGATGCTCCCCTTGGTGACGAGGAGAACACTGCCATGTTCCTTCGCAAGCAGGGCAGTATAGAGCCCCGCAATGCCCGAGCCTACGATGACGTAGTCGTAATAGCCCACGGCAGTTTAAGGAAAGTCCTTCGGCATGACGCCTTGGCCGGCCGGGCCGGCTACCTGATGGCCAGCATCCGCTCCAGGGCGGCCCTCGCCCAGTGGGCCACCTTGTCGTCCACCTTGACCTGATTGATGACCTGGCCCTCGACTAGCCCCTCCAGGACCCAGGCCAGGTATGCCGGATGGATCCGGTACATCGTCGAGCAAGGACAGATCACGGGGTCGAGGCAGAATATCGTCTTGTCCGGCTGCTCCTTGGCAAGCCGGTTGACGAGGTTTATCTCGGTGCCCACCGCCCAAACACTTCCGGCGGGGGACCCGGTCACGGTCTTGATAATGAATTCCGTCGACCCGTCGGAATCGGCGGCGGCGACGACCTCACGCTCGCACTCGGGGTGGACTACGACGTTGACGTCTGGGAAGCGCTGCCGCGCCTCTTCGATTTGCTCTACCGTGAAGCGCTTGTGGACCGAGCAATGCCCTTTCCAGAGAATGAATGTGGCCTGCTCGAGCTGCTCCTCGGTGTTGCCTCCCAGGGGTTGGAACGGGTCCCACACGACGGTGTCCGATTCTGAGAACCCCACCTTGAGCGCTGTGTTGCGGCCCAGATGCTGGTCCGGGAAGAAGAGCACCTTCTGCCGCTGCTGCAAGGCCCATTCGACGGCCGCCCTCGCATTGGACGACGTGCACACCAGCCCACCGTTGATCCCGCAGAACGCCTTCAGGGCCGCCGCCGAGTTCATGTAGGTGACAGGCAAGACGCCGTTCCGCACGCCGTCCAGCGACTGAAGGTCCTCCCAGCACGTCAGGACATCTTCGGTTGGGGCCATGTCAGCCATAGAGCAGCCGGCTGAAAGATTCGGGATGATCGTGGCCTGGTGCGGCTGGCTCAGGATATCCGCGCTCTCGGCCATGAAGTGCACACCGCAAAACACGATGTAGTCGGCCTCCGGCCGGCCGGCCGCGAACTGGGCGAGCTTGAAGGAGTCGCCGCGGAGGTCTGCATATTGGATAATCTCGTCTCGCTGGTAATGGTGTCCCAGAATGACGAGCCGCTCACGCAACGCCGCCTTGGCTGCCGAGATGCGCTCGTGCATCTCGCCCTCCGGAAGACCCAAGTAGTGTCTGGGGAGCTGGCTCCCTCCCGGCCGCAGTGACATCTCCGTCCGGAACAGGAGATCGGCCAGCGACCGGTCCGCGTCACATGCCTTTTCAGGGGTGACTCTGTCCGCGACCGTTAGGTTGAAACTCATCATTGACCCCGCATCTATCGGTCCAGGGGCAACACTGCCCGGGCCCCCTGGGTGACTCTTCCCTGCAGCGACCACGGAGAAGCAGACCCGATCTCCACATCCACGAGCTCTCCGTAGTGCCGTTCGCCCCCTTGCACATGCACCAGCCTGTTGGAGCGTGTCCGGCCTTGCCAGCGGCCGTCTTTCTCCCGTTCGATCAGCACTTCTTCGGTGCTCCCGACGAGGGCCCGGTTGTTCTCCAGCGATATCTCCCGCTCCACGGCCTCGAGGATGTCTCGCCTGCGCCGTTTTTCCTCATCAGGGACATCGTCCTGCATCTTGCGATATGACACCGTCCCCGGCCTGGGCGAGTACATGGCGATGTGGACCTTGTCGAACCGGGCCCTCTCCACCAGGTCAACGGTCTCGTCGAACTGCGAGGCCGTCTCGCCCGGGAACCCCACAATGATGTCCGTGGTCAACCCGGCCCCGGGCATGGCTTCCCGGATACGCCCCGCGAGGTCGAGGTAGTCCTCCCTCGTATAGCCCCGCCTCATGTTCGCCAGCACCTCGTTGTTACCGGCTTGAACAGGGAGATTGATGTACTCGCAGACCTTCTCTTCCGCCGCTACAGTCTGGATGATTTTCTCGCTCATGTCGTTGGGGTGGGATGTCAGGAACCGGACCCGCTTTATCTCCTCCACACCGCCGATGGCATGGAGAAGGTCTGCCAGGTCCGGCTGGCCTGGAAGGTCGTGACCGTAGGAGTCGACGTTCTGGCCCAGCAGCGTGACCTCTTTGACCCCCCTGTGGGCAAGCATCACGGCCTCTTGCACCAGATCGTCGATGGGCCTGCTCTGCTCCCGGCCGCGTCGATAGGGGATAATGCAGAATGTGCAGAACTTGTCGCAGCCGTGAATGATGGGGATGAAGGTGGCGACGGACGGCCTGCTCGGCACCAGGGGCAGCGAGTTGTCGATACAGGTGCCTTCCTGTGCCTCGACCAGGCGAAGAAGGTCGCCGAACTCCTGGGGCCTCATAAAACAGTCGACATAGGGGAAGCGCCGCCGCAGGTCATCCGTCTTGGGCCCCACCATGCAGCCCATGAGGGCGATGGTCTTTTCTGGGTGCTCTCGCTTCAACCCTCTCAACGAGCCCAGGCGCCCAGACACTTTGTCCTCGGCGCCCTGCCTGACCACGCAGCTATTCAGGACGATGACATCCGCGTCTTCCAGGACAGACGCCTCGTCACACCCGAGCCGGTCTAGGGCGTTGCCCAGCCGCTCCGAGTCGGCGACGTTCATCTGGCATCCCACTGTCCAGATGTGATAGGTCGTCATTTTGTGAAACTTTTCACCAAGTTTACCCCTGGCCGAGATACAAAAACCCCTCCTGAGGTGGGCTGTCCTCTGAGGAGAGTGTTCTGGCGGAGGGAATGGGATTTGAACCCATGGTAGGGCGATTAACCCTACAACCGCTTAGCAGGCGGCCGCACTAGACCAGGCTATGCGATCCCTCCGTCGACGGAAATATAGCACAGCCTATATGGGGTAGCAAGGAGAAAACCGCTCGCTGGTCAGGCCCCAGGTCTACGAGGGCACTCGCCCCGGGCGGGGGAGCTTCGTCTGGAAGTTTACCGGGTGGCCCTGGGGTCGATGAGCTTCTCCCGGTCGTACGCCAGGCGCTCCATGTGCTCCAAGAAACGCTCTATAAAAGGGGTGTTCTCCATCCGCCGCAGCGCCACCGGTGTGGGCTTCACCTGTCCCCACAGCGGGCGCAGGTCAGGCCTCGCGGGGAGAAAACTGCCCATCAGGCGTTCGATCTGGAACTCGACCACTTCGCCCGTCTGAGGATCGGCTTTCACCCTCACCCCATCGGGCAGCTCCACCCATACTGTGCCACCGCCGCGCCACGGGGCGCGGATGGTCAGGCGGTCTGCGGGCTTCTCGTAGAAGAAGCTGAGCGTCCACGTGTGGAGCCGTCCAAACGTGAGTGCGTGGCATTCGAGCAAGGGCCTGGACTCCGTGGGTGGGTCAGGACCGTGAACATCGGGTTCTCGGCTCCGGATATTCTACCCTACGATCGGCTGCGCCCTCTTATGGTCAGATCATGGGCGCACCCGCTTCGGTCCGGTCCCAGGTATTCCTACCCCACGATCGGCGGCGCCCTCTTATGGGGGATGTCCCGAGAATAACGGTACCACTACGGCACCTCATCGCTTGCGTGGCGAAGAACCGCCTCGTACCATCCGCCAATCCAGCCTGACCGCTACGGACAAGGTTCTATGTCGCTGACGCAACAGCTTAGGGACGAAAACGCGACCTTGTGGGAGCAGATGGTCACACACCCCTTCGTTCTCGAGATGGGCGCAGGGACGCTGCCCCTCGAGAAATTCCAACGCTATCTTCTGCAGGACTACGTCTTCCTTCGGGATTTCTCGACCCTGCTGGCCCTGGCAATCGCCAAGGCCCCTGGATTCGACTCCGCGCGGCGTTTCTCCAGCTTCCTCACTGATGTCCTGCAAGGCGAGGAGGGCCTGTTCCGGCAAGCGTTTCAGGACTGGGGGCTTCCAGAGGGTGCCTACACGCCGCCAACACCTGGTCCAGCAGCATCAGCTTTCGGCGAGCTCATCAGGGAAGTAGCCTACAGCGGGAGCTTCCAGGAGGTCCTGACCGTTCTCGTCGTAACCGAGTGGACCTACCTCGACTGGGCCACGAGGTTGGTGGATGCCGGCCGGCTTCCCCAGATGCCGGTTGCCAGGGCCTGGACCGAGATCCACTCAAACCCGGAATTCACCGAGTTCGTCACCTGGCTCTTGGCGCTGCTTGATGAGCAGCAACTCTCAACCCAGCAGCGCGACAGGGTCCGCGACCTGTTCCGCCAGACGCTCGAGCATGAACTAGCCTTCTGGGAGGCCCCCTACGAGGGCGCATGATCGACCAGCCGGGTTTCGCGAGAGCGAGGCTGCTCAGGGTGAGCGATCGAACCTGGCTTGCCTACGGATTCATCCCCATGTCCTTCATGGCCTTGCGGATGGCCATGTCGGCTTGGGCGCGCATCTGGGGGGCGTTCGGCATGTCGTCGAGGGGGGAATCCGGATGGTCGATGTTCCGCACGAACATCGTCGGGACCTGAATGAAGGCCTGCTTCACCTGGTTGCTGCCGCATGAGGCGCAGATGACCGCCGAATCGTCGCTCATGCTCCGGCGGACCTCGAAGATATCCTCGCACGAGAAGCAGAACATATCGTAGCTTGGCATCGGTCTCTCGCCCCCATCCGGCCCTACCACACTGGGTCCGGTATCCGCATCAGGGTGTGGTGGATATTATAAGCCAGCGGCCTCAGGCGCTCCAATCGACGCGACTTCCCATGACAGCCAGGCCTCAGATGCTGAGGACGATCTTCCCGAAGTTCGCATTGCTCTCCATGTACCGGTGCGCCTCGACGACTTCTTCCAGGGGGAACACGCGGTCCACGACCGGCTTCATCCTCCCCGATGCGATCAGCGGCAGCACATGGCGCTTGAACTGGTTGGTGACTTCGATCTTCTCCGCCAGGGGCCTCGGCCGGAGGACGGTCCCGTGGACCCGGAGCCGTTTGGGCATGAGCGCGGCGACATTCGTTTCGAGCTTTCCACCCCCCATCGTCCCGACAAGCACCATGCGACCCTTCACAGCCAGGGATGCGATGTTGCGGTCCCAGTATGGTGCGCCGACGACGTCGAGGATCACATCGACGCCTCGGCCGCCGGTCCGCTCGCGGACCACTTCAGCGAAGTCCTGCTCCTTGTAGTTGATCCCGGCGTCGAGCCCCAGCTCGTAGGCGCGCCGGAGCTTCTCCTCCGAACCAGCAGTCCCCATTGTCTTTGCGCCCGCCGCCTTGGCAAGCTGCAAGGCCGCCACACCAACTCCGCTCCCCACCGCGTGGACCAGCGCCCATTCGCCCATGCCGAGGCCGCAGTGGTTGAAGAGTGCGTCGTACGCGGTGAAGAAGACTTCCGGGATGGAAGCCGCTTCCAAGAAGTCCATCCCCGAGGGGATGGGAATGGCCATTGCGGCGTTGATAACGGTCCGCTGGGCGTAACCGCCGCCTCCCAGTAAGGCCATAACACGGTCCCCGTTCTTGACGTCGTGGACCCTCGCCCCGGTGTCGAGGACGGCCCCCGCCATCTCAAGCCCCGGCACGTCCCCCCGTATCCCCGGCGGCGCGGGGTAGCCCCCCTGCCGCTGGCTGAGGTCGGCCCTGTTCAGGGCGGTCGCCTTTACGTCGACCAGAATGTCGTCGGGCCCTGGCACCGGGTCTTCGATTTCCTGGACCCGGAAGACTTCGGGGCCACCGGGCGCGGTGATCACGGCTGCCCGCATGCGCTTTCCTCTACGGGGTCTGCGCGCCGGTGGCGGCCAGCGTCACGCGGTATACCGCGGTCCGTGCGGTCATGTACAGCGTGCGTTTGTTGGGGCCGCCAAAGGCGCAGTTGGAAGGTGACTGCTCGCACAGGACCTTGCCGAGCAGGGTCCCGTTGGGGCTGAATACTTGAACGCCGTCCCCTGCGGAGGTATAGAGCCGCCCCTCGGTGTCAACTCGAAACCCATCGGGGATCCCGGGCTCGATGGTGCAGAGAACTTGCGAGTTCGTGAGGGCGTTAGTGGCTGTCACTTCCAACGCACGGATGTGGGCCAGCTCTTGGTCCGAATCGGCGACATAAAGGACCGATTCGTCTGGCGAGAATGCAAGACCGTTGGGCCGAGAAAAGTCGTCCGTCACCGGGACGAGCTCGCCGCTCGGGTCGAGCCTGAACACGTAGCTCGCAGGCTGCTCTTGCTGGTCGGGCCTGATGGCGTAGGGAGGATCGGTGAACCATATCGTGCCGTCCGACTTCACGACGATGTCGTTGGGAGAGTTCAGCCGCTTTCCTCCGTAGCTTTCGGCCAGGGTGGTGAGTGAGCCATCGGGCTCTTGCCGGTACACTGTCCGGCCGCCATGGCCCGCGACAACGAGCCTGCCCTGCCGGTCCAGCGTCATCCCATTGGCGAACCTGCTCGGATCGCGGATGACGGTAAGCCCGTCCGCTTCGGACCAACGCATGGTCCGGTTCCCGCGCACGTCGCTGAAGAAGAGGCAGTCCTCGGAGGGGGACCAGACTGGCCCTTCGGTGAACTCCAGCCCCTCGCAGACTTTATCGACCTGCGAATCCGCTGTCAGGATGCCCCTGAACTCGTCCGACCGAATATCGAAGTCTTGGGCTCGCATAGGACCTCCGGGGCGGCACGCTAGCATGGCGTCTTGGCCGAAGTCAACGAAACGGGCTCGGCGCTACCCACGGGAGCCGAGGCCCTCCGGGTGGTCTTGCAGGCGTACGCAGGAAATCTAACCTTCAGCCCCTCTCCGGGTCCGGAGAGGGGCGCCCTGGCTTTTGTCCGTCTGCCGGAAACCTCCCCGCGTCCGCGGGGTTATCGCACGTCTCCGTCGATCAGGAAGCCCTCTCCGCGGGGAGGGCCGGGTGAGGTCCCTGGCGCAGCCCCGCGCGAAGCCCCGAAGTTGACAACACAGAAAAGCGTCTGCTACATTTCGGGCGTAGCACTTGGCGCAGCCAAGTGCTACTTTGATGACCTGACGAGGGCCGTCGCGATGCCATTCTACGATTTCAAGTGCCCCAATGACCACAAATTCGAGCTGAAGCAGAGCTTTCTCGACGAGCCTGTCGCGACCTGCCCCACTTGCGACGCCCAGGCCCGGCGCCTGATCAGCCTCGTCCCCGTCCATTACAAGGGCAGCGGTTTCTACGTGAACGACTACGGTCCCAAGAAGACCGAGCCCTCCAGCTCCCCGAGCTCCAACGGGGAAAGCAAGAGCGACTCCACCTCGAGCGACTCTCCCAAGAGCAGCGCCGAGTCCAGTGAGGAACCGGCCGCAACCGGGGCCTCGTAGGTGCGCGCCCTCCTCCAGCGCGTCAGCCGCGCTTCCGTAAGCGTCGGGGGAGAGGAGGTAGGGGCGATCGGTCACGGCCTCACCGTCTTCGTGGGTATCGCTATGGGGGACACTGAAGAGGACGGGGACTACCTGGCTGGCAAGCTGGCGGGCCTCCGGGTCTTCCCTGACTCAGAGGGTCGGTTCAACGTCTCGGCCCTCGATATCGGGGCCGAGATGTTGCTCATAAGCCAGTTCACCCTGCACGCCGACACGCGCAAAGGGCGCCGGCCCAGCTTCGTAGGGGCGGCCCCTCCCGAGGTCGCCCAATCCCTTTTCGAGGCCTTCGCCAGCCGCATGCGCTCTACGGGGCTGACAGTCCACACTGGACGATTCCAGGAGCACATGATGGTCGACCTGACCAACGATGGGCCGGTCACCCTCATGATCGACAGCGCCGACCGCGGTCGCTCCCGGTCCGGCAGCCTGAAGCGGTAACCCGCGAGCTGCCAAGGTATTCAGGGTTTGTCCGAAAGCCCCATCCGTTTACGGAGAGTGGAATAAGGTCTCCGTTGACCTCACTCCACCGACCTTGCTATGCTGCCTCAATGTAAAAGGCGAAGACGGAGACGAGTAGCGGCCCCCAAGGGCGCTCAGCGAGCCCGGTACGGTGAAAGCGGGTACGCTCTAGGACGCGAAAATCCCTCCCGAGCCGCTGCCCGAACACGACGTCAGTAGGCGCAGCCGGAAGCCCCCGTTACCGGGCAAGGGCATGAGCGCGTGCCCGGCAGAGACGCCCCGGACCTGATTCGGGGAACAAGGGTGGTACCGCGGGTTGATGCAGCCCGTCCCTTGATAGGGGCGGGCTTTCCTGATTTTGAGAGGTGCAGCGTTGCCGGAGCAGACGAAGGAATCGGAGAGCAGGGCCCCACTGTTCGCGGCTGTTTCGAGTCATGCGCGGTTCCCGGAGATGGAAGAGCGCGTTCTGGAATTCTGGAAGCGCGAGAACATCTTCGACAAGAGCGTGCAGCAGAGGGCAGGCGGGCCCCGGTACACGGTCTACGAAGGTCCTCCCACCGCCAACGGGAGCCCCGGAATCCACCACGTCCTTTCGCGGGTCTTCAAAGACATCTTCCCTCGCTACAAGACGATGAAGGGCTACCATTCGCCCCGGAAGGGCGGTTGGGACACTCATGGCCTTCCCATCGAGCTGGAGGTGGAAAAGCAGCTCGGCATCCGCTCCAAGGCCGAGATCGAAGAGCACGGCCTGGACCGGTTCAACGACCTGTGCCGGTCCAGCGTGTTCCGCTATGTAAAGGAGTGGGAGGAGCTCACCGACCGTGTCGGGTTCTGGACCGACATGGAGAACGCTTACGTCACCTATGAGAACGGCTACGTGGAGACAGGCTGGTGGATCATCAAGACCCTGTGGGAAGCCGGCCTCGTCTACAGGGGGCGCCGGGTTGCCCCTCATTGCCCCAGGTGCGGCACCACCCTGAGCAGTCACGAAGTCGCGTTGGGCTATCGTGAGAATACCCGCGACCCCTCCGTTTATGTCAAATTCGAGGTGGCCGCGGAAGAGGTCCCCGAAGCCATCCAAGCCCACATCAACGACCGGACCTATCTCCTGGCCTGGACCACGACCCCATGGACTCTGCCTGGGAACACGGGTCTGGCCGTTTCCCCCGACGATATCTACGTCGTCCTCGGAGTCTCGGACTCGGGCGAGCGACTCATCCTGGCTGAGGCTCTGGTAAAGCAGGCGGTCCCCGGTGAACATCAGGTGCTGGCGAGGTTCCCGGGCTCGGACCTCGTCGGACTCCGCTACAGGCCGCTCTATGACCCACTCGAGTACGGGGCCGAACTCCTGCGATTCGTGGAGACGGGCTCCAACGAGCTCGCTCCCGTTTCGTACAGACCCCAACCGCTGACCTATCCGGTCATCTCCGCCGACTTCGTCTCGATGGACGACGGCACGGGCATCGTCCATAGCGCCCCTTCCTTTGGGGAGGATGACTACAACGCCGGCTCCTCCAACGGCCTGTACTTCGTCCAGCCCGTCGATCTCACCGGCACATTCGTAGGGACCTACCCGTGGGCGGGCCAGTTCGTCAAGGACGCGGACGCCGGAATACTGCGCGAGCTCAAAGAAAGGGGCCTGCTTTATCGGCGCGAGACCATCGAGCATACCTACCCCTTCTGCTGGCGGTGCGACAGCCCGCTGCTCTACTACGCCAAGACGTCCTGGTACCTGCGCACGAGCCTGATAAAGGACCGTCTTCTCTCGGCAAACGAGGAGATCACCTGGTACCCGGATCACATCAAGAACGGCAGGTTCGGGGAATGGCTCAGAGGCAACGTCGACTGGGCGATCTCCAGGGAGCGCTATTGGGGGACCCCGTGGCCGGTATGGGAATGCTCAGCCTGCAGCGCCGTGGAGGCCATCGGCAGCCGCGACGAGCTTCGGGGCAAGCCCGGGATCGAGGGTTTCCACGACGGCATCGACCTGCACCGTCCCCAAATAGATGCCGTGACCTACCGTTGCGCAGCCTGCCACGGCGTCATGCGCCGGCTGCCCGATGTCATCGACTGCTGGTTCGATTCGGGCGCCATGCCTTTGGCCCAGTGGCACTATCCTTTCGAGAACGCGGCCCTCATCGACGGCGGCGAGTGGTACCCGGCCGACTTCATCTGCGAAGCCGTCGATCAGACCCGAGGTTGGTTCTACAGCCTCCACGCTATCGCCGCCCTTGTCGAAACGGCGACGCATGGCCGGATCTCCGCTCCCAGCTATCGGCACGTCGTCTCGCTTGGCCTCATCCTGGATGCCAAGGGCGAAAAGATGAGCAAGTCTCGCGGCAATGTCGTGGACCCGTTTGAGGTGGTGAACACCCACGGCGCGGATGCGGTCCGCTGGTACCTGTATTCGGCTGCTCCCGCCGGGAACAACCGGAGGTTCTCCGCAGACCTCGTCGCCGAGGGGGTGCGCAAGTTCCTCCTTACACTGTGGAACACCTACTCCTTTTTTGTGACCTACGCCAATATCGATGGGTACAACCCGGCCAAGGCTTCGCTGATCGAGCCCACCGAGGAGCTCGATCGGTGGATCCTGTCGCGGCTCAACGCACTCGGCGGGGAGGTCACCGGCCTCCTTGACGGCTACGACGCGACGGCCGCCTCCCGCCGTATCCAGGCCTTCGTCGATGACCTCTCCAACTGGTATGTCCGAAGAAGCCGCCGACGGTTCTGGAAAAGCGAAAGCGACACGGACAAAGCCTCCGCCTACGCGACCCTGTACCAGTGTTTGGTGACGCTTACCAAGCTGCTTGCTCCTTTCACCCCTTTTATTGCCGAAGAGATGTATAGAAACCTGGTCTGCTCCATCTCGCCGGATGCCCCGGACAGCGTTCACCTGGCTGACTACCCTGAGCCGGACCCCGCGAAGACTGACGAAGAGCTTTCCCGGGCAACAGACCTGGTCATCAAGGCCGTTAGCCTCGGGAGGGCAGCGCGCAACAAGTCAAAAATCAGGGTGCGCCAGCCTCTGGAAGCCCTGAAGGTCGCCACACGTTCGAGTTCGGAGCGCGAAGCCCTGTCACGCCAGGCAAGTCACATCCGCGAGGAGCTCAACGTCAAAGAGGTCTCCTTCGTTGAGGATGAGTCGGAGCTCGTCGATATTCAGGTCCAGGCCAGGCTGGACGTTATTGGGCCCAAGTACGGCCGGGAGATAGGCGGGGTAGTGGCCGCAGTCAAACAGGCGGACGCGGCAACGGTTGCGCCGAAGATCCGCGGGGGGACCCCGGTCGAGGTCGAGGGGTTCACCTTGCAGCCCCACGAGCTTCAGGTGCAGGGCATCGATAAGCCGGGCTACGCGGTCTCAGCCGATGGGCCCCTTACCGTCGCGGTAACTACCGAGATAACGCCCGCCCTTGCGTTAGAGGGTAAGGCCCGGGAGCTCGTCCACCGGGTCCAGAACATGAGGAAGTCGGCGGGCTTCGATATTTCGGACCGCATCCAGCTCTTCTACCAAGCGGGTGACGAGATCGGTGATGTCTTCTCGAAGCACGGCTCCTACATCGAGCAGGAGACGCTAGCCGAGAGTATCGTGGCGGGACCCCCAGAGGAAGGCGCCTTCACGGAGAGCCAGAAGATCGATGGGGCGCAAGTCGAGCTAGCGGTGATGCGGGCCGGCTGAGTGCTTTCGTTGGCCAGCTTTACTGCCAGGTCCCGCATTATGCCTCTGGACGGTCGGGCTGGTGCGTGTTCACACTAGCTGTGAGGCAAAGGCTTGCCAAAGGCGTGGCGGGGCTAAGGTGCCTGGCGGGCAGCGTCTTAGATTCCTCGGCTGCGCCTCGGAATCACTATGGCCTTGTGAAGGCCACGTAAGGGGATGAAAACAAGGCGGCGTCCCAGGACAGGGCCGGAGGCGGGTTTGAAACCCGCCTCTACGAAACAACGGTGCGGCGGTGCCCATTTTCATAGTAATCGCTCATGCCGGTTGTCTCCGGCGCACCAAGGTATGAAAATCGGGGGCGCCGGTTGGGTGATGAGTTCGGTAGTCATTGGCGCTCCGAGCCCGTGCGGGAATTTGCCTGGGTGGCCAACAGGCCCTATTTTCGTACCAATGACATGGGGGAGCGCTTTTCGTGTAGCGCGAGCATAGGGTAAACAGGCCCTAGACCGTTGCGCCTTTCCCCTGGTTGAGGGACGCCAGGAATTGGGCGTTGCTGGTGGTCTTTTTCATGCGGTCGAGGACCTTCTCGACTGCCTCTGTAGGGTTGTTCGGGTCGTTGTTGATCATCGAAACGATGCGGCGCAGGAGCCAGACCTGTTTGAGCGTGTCCTCTTCCAGCAGGAGCTCCTCCCTTCGGGTCCCGCTGCGAAGCATATCAATCGCCGGGTAGATACGCCGGTCGGCCAGCCGGCGCTCCAGGTGAAGCTCCATATTGCCGGTCCCCTTGAACTCCTCGTAGATGACCTCGTCCATGCGGCTCCCGGTGTCCACCAGGCATGTCGCGATCACCGTGAGGCTGCCGCCCTGCTCCATCTTCCGGGCAGCGCCGAAAAAGCGCTTGGGTGGATACAGGGCGACGGGGTCAATGCCTCCTGAGAGCGTCCGGCCACTCGTGGGGACCGCGAGGTTGTAGGCGCGAGTCAGCCTGGTGAGGCTGTCAAGCAGGATCACTACATCGCGCCCGCATTCGGCCAATCTCTTCGCCCGTTCGAGGCCGAGCTCGGCGACCCTGGTATGGTCTTCAACTGGCTCGTCAAAGGTAGAGCTGAAGACCTCTCCCTCTACGGACCGCTCCATGTCGGTGACCTCTTCGGGCCGCTCCCCGACGAGGGCGACCATGAGGTCCATCTCCGGCGCGTTCTTTGCAATGCCTTCGGCGATGCTCTTCAGCAGCATTGTCTTGCCCGCTTTAGGCGGCGAGACGATGAGACCGCGCTGGCCGCGTCCGATGGGGGCAAGGAGATCGATCAGCCGGTTGGAGAGGTTCTGAGGGGTGGTTTCGAGCGTGATTCGGGAGTTCGGGAAAAGCGGGGTAAGCTTTTCGAAGATGGGCCGTTGCCTGGCCTCCTCCGGTTCGAGTCCATTCACCGTCTCGACCCGCAACAGGCCGAGGTATTTCTCGCCGTCCTTCGGGGAACGGACCTGCCCCATAACCTGGTCCCCGGTACGCAGGGCGAACCGCCTTATCTGCGACGGTGAGACATACACGTCCCCCGCACCCGGCCTCAGCCCCTCGTGACGAAGAAAGCCGTAGCCGTCGTCAATGATCTCCAGCACGCCTGTCGCAATCTCGGCTGTGGCATCGAAGACCTTGCGGGCAAGGTCCTCCTTCTTCAGCGTAGAGATGCCCGAGAGGCCCGCCTCCTTTGCGATGTCCAAGAGCTCTTCCTTGCTCTTGGAGCCGAGCTCGGCCAGGCTCACACCTGCGTCGGCCTGAGGCTCCGCAAACCTGTTGCCTCGCCTGCGCCTAGAGCGGAGGTTGCGTCTTCCCATGTGGTTGCCGCCGGAGCTGTTACCGGAGAGCGAGCGCTCTTGGTGACCATCCTGGGTTGTGATTTCCATTTTCGATGCCTTTCAGGTCCGTTCGCCCAGTCGCGTAGTGTCCGATATCGAGGCCTTATGCCCACCCAAGCCACTCACGTCACGATGGCGCCACATACCGGACTCTACTGGAGTCAGGCGGTGACCAAGATCGGTGATTCGGGAAAGGGGCCGATGGCCGTGTTGGAGGTGATCCTTCTGTCTGTGATGGGCCCCCGGCGCCTACGCGCCGCCCACCTGGACCAGTGTGGAAAGGCCTGGGAGCTTATGCCGAGCGTGTCCTCAGAGAATCGCTGGCGCACCTGGGCGGGATGTTTGGAGCTCGCAATCGAGTGCCGTACATGAAGACTCGTGAGCGCAAGGAACAGCGCTCATCGGAGGGAGGGTGCCTTCTTGCAGTATAGCACAACGTCTAATTGAAACACAGTGGCTATTCTCTAAACGGCAAGGGGTGCTGTCCACCTACCGGCACGATACCCTTCGCGGCGTTCACGAATGCGCGGAACAAGGGGTGAGGACGGTGGGGCCGCGAGTTGAACTCGGCGTGGAACTGCGTGCCGACCATGAACGGATGGTCCTCAATCTCGGTGATCTCCACGAGCCTGCCGTCCGGCGATACCCCACTCGCAACCAGGCCCGCATCCTGGAACTGCTGGCGGTACTCGTTGTTGAACTCGAAACGGTGACGGTGGCGTTCTCTCACCATCGGGACCTGGTAGGCCTCCTTGGCGATCGTAGCAGTAACCAGCTCACAGGGGTATTCACCGAGCCGCATCGTTCCCCCCATGCCGGATACATCCCGCTGGTCCGGCATGATGTCGATGACGGGATAGGGGGTCTCCAACTCAAACTCGGTGGAGTTGGGCTCATTAGTGCCGAACAGCTGCCTCGCGAACTCGATAACCATGATCTGCATGCCCAGACACAGCCCCAAGTAGGGGATGCGGTGCGCCCTCGCGAAACGGGCAGCTTTGATCATCCCTTCGATCCCCCGGGAGCCAAACCCTCCGGGCACGATGATTCCGCTCACTGTCTGCAGCACCCCTTCCGCCCCGTCCTCCTCCAGGTCTTCGGAGTAGATCCAGCTGATCTCCACCTCGCGGCCATGGTAGATAGCCGCGTGGCGAAGGGCCTCTCTCACTGAGATATATGCGTCCTCAAGCTGGACGTACTTGCCAACGATCGCGATGGGCAACGGCTCCTTGGCTCTTTCCATCACCGCGAGCATCGCCTGCCAGTCGGCCAAGTCGCTGGGCCGACCCTTCAACCCCAGCTCGCCGATGATGATCTCTCCCAGCCGGGCCTCTTCCAGGATCACGGGCACGGAGTAAATGTTGGGCACGGTGGCCAGGGGGATCACCGCATCCGGCGGTACATCGCAGAAGAGGGCAATCTTCTCTCTAATCTCATCGGACACGGGGTAGTCGCTTCGGCTCAGGATCACGTCCGGCTGGATGCCGATGCTCCGCAGCTCTTTGACGCTGTGCTGTGTGGGCTTGGTCTTCAGCTCCCGAGTGGCATTGATAAAGGGCAGGTAGGTGACATGTATGTAGAGGACGTTGTCACGGCCGACCTCATTCCGCATCTGCCTGATCGCCTCGAGGAACGGCAGCCCCTCGATGTCGCCAACGGTGCCTCCCACCTCCACCACGATCACCTCGGCCCCACTTTCCTCCGCGAGGGCGTGCATGTTCTCCTTGATCGCGTTGGTCACATGAGGAACTACCTGGATGGTGCCCCCGAGAAAATCACCCCGGCGCTCCTTGCCGATGACCGAGCTATAGATCACCCCCGAGGTCAGGTTCGAGCTCCTGGTCAGCTCGAGATCGATGAATCGCTCGTAGTGCCCGAGGTCGAGATCGGTCTCGCACCCATCGACAGTAACGAACACCTCTCCATGCTGGTAGGGCGACATCGTCCCAGGATCGACATTGAGGTACGGGTCCAGCTTTTGGACTGAGACCGATATGCCGCGGGACTTGAGCAACCGGCCGATGGAGGCGACGGCGATCCCTTTTCCTACGGAGCTAACGACGCCGCCCGTTGCAAAGATGAATTTCGCCACAAGCTAACCTGGGCCCGAGCGAGGGGCCTGTTGGGGCCGGAGATGTCCGTGGGGGAAACCTGAGCGGTCTTTGGGGGAAGGGGTCGGCGAGATAGCGGCTTTGCGCCACATTGAAGAGGGCGTAGTGCCGACCTTCAACGGCCACCTCATGTCGAACCCAGTTCAACGGCGGCATTATATGGGCACGTCTCCGCGAGTGTCAAACAGATTTGGCGGCGGGTAAGGAGAGGGGCTGGGGGAGCGGTTTTCCACGAACGCCGAGCCCTCACGAGGGGGTCTTCCGCTGTTGAATGGCTTAGCCCGCCCAACGTACAATGGGACTGTGTCCGGCTCCCTGTTCACCCCTTCGACAACTCGGACTTTGTACATGGCCCCTCCGGCTTCGGAATCGTCACGCATGCAGGTCAACTGCGGTCTCATTGGAGTTGGGACCGTTGGCACGGCGACTCTGGATTTCTTCGCCGAAGGACCCCTCTCCCTTGGTCTGGCCGGCTCTGAGATAGGGCGCAGGACCTCGGTCCCAGTGCACGTCTGGAGCGCCTCCCGAAGGTCCCGGACGAAGCAGAAGGCCGCGTCCGAGGATCTGATTCACGCCGTTCTCCAACGGGCCGGCGATGGTGGGGCCCGTTTCGCCTACGACCACGACCCCGCCAACCCAGGCTCCGCGTTTACTCCCGGAGACCCGGCGTGGCGGCGTATCGTTTCAGACCCCGAGGTCGACATCGTGGTGGAGCTGACTGGCTCGCCCGTCGCGGAGGCCATCATCCAGGAGGCCCTGTGGAGCGGGAAGTCGGTCGTGACCGCCAACAAGAAGGTCATGAGCCGGTCGGGCTATGAGCTGGTGCGGCTCGCCCAGGCCCGGGGCTCCGTGCTGGCCTATGAAGCGGCGGCCGGGGGTGGGATGCCTATCGTCCAGATGATGGGCACATCGATCGGGGGGCGCGTTCAAGCATTCTCGGCAATCGTCAACGGCACCTGCAACTTCATACTTTCCAGAATGATGGCGGGCAGCCGGAATGGTCCCCTTGGGGCAGAGTCTCCTGGACTCTACGCCGAGGCCCTCTCTTCGGCCATGGACGCGGGTCTCGCTGAAGCCGACCCCGGCGATGATGTGTTGGGCGAAGACAGCCGAAGCAAGCTGATCATCCTGGCCGGCCTGGCTTTCGGGGTCCGGCTTCGCCTGCCTGACGTATACGTCCGGGGCATCGCTCGGCGGGACCTGATGACGCGCGAGTCCGTCTTCAGGGACGAAGACCTCTTGGTGTTGGACGGACTGGGCCTCGCCCCAAGGTTGGTGGCTGGCGCACAGCGGACGGTGGTGGATGGGCTTGACCGGGTTGTTGCCTGGGTATCTCCTGTTGTGGTGCGGCCGGAACACCCTCTGGCGGGGGTCCAGGGTTCCGATAATGCTTGCCTGCTGGAGGTTGAGTCACCTGCCGCGGCTGAACGGGGCTCCGGACGCGGATACACAATCGTCGTGCGCGGGCCAGGGGCCGGGGGCCCCGAGACAGCCTCGTCTGTCATCGCCGACATCGAGTTCTGCGCCCGCCAGATGGCGGTCAGCGGACGCCTCGACAGCGCCCGCGGCGTTGGGGGAGAGTCCCGGCCAATGTATATGTACGGGTCAGACGCATTCAGCAGACCGCAGTCGTATCTCGGCAGACCTTCGCTGCACTTTGCGAATGACCTGACCGCGCGCTTCTTCCTCAGGTTTGTCCACGATGAGAACCGCGGCCATGGCTTCGACGCGATGGCGGGGGCATTGAGCGACTCCGGAGTCCCGGCCGACCACATCCACGCCAGCGCCTCCGCACCGAATCTCCGGTACTTCATCACGGGCCCAGTATCCTTCGGAGCCATGGAGGCGGCACTGGAGAGCGTGCTGAAGCGCTTTGGCACCGGGAGGACATCTCTGGATGTGCTGTATCTCCCCATTCTGGACGGCCCCGCTCTCGGTAGGGCCGTCGGCGGTTAACCAGCGGGCGAGACTGGGAGGATGAATCGCGCGATCGGAGAGGACCATTGAGCTCGTTGAGTGACAAGGGCGCCAGGGATATAGACCCCATGCTGATCAGGGGCAGAATGGGCCTCCTTGCAGCCGCCCGTGAATACCTGGACCAGCAGGGATATGTGGAGGTCCAGACCCCGGTACTCCAGCCTCGGTTGAGCGGGTTCGAGAAGGCTACCGGCTTCAGTACTTTCTCGGCGTCCTTGGGGGAGCGCCTTTGGTTCAGGGC
Organism: Dehalococcoidia bacterium; assembly: GCA_965220155.1. Taxonomy (GTDB): domain Bacteria; phylum Chloroflexota; class Dehalococcoidia; order SHYB01; family SHYB01. Next base: position 692,369 of record OZ244810.1, read on the forward strand.
TGCCCCCGAGATGTACTTGAAACGCCTCATCATCGACCTATTCGACCACGGCATCGACAAAGTGTTCGAAATGGCCATCTGCCTACGGGATGAGTTCGACGAGTCCGTCCCGCAGAACAGCTTCGACCGTCCGGAACTCACCCTGCTGGAGCTGTACGGTACCGAACCAGACCCCTGGGCCCTGGAGCCCGTGCTCCGGGGCCTCATCGACAACGGCATAGCACGCCTGGAAAAGGACGGGCTGGTCCCCGAGCGAGCGCGGCAGGGACTCGCAGCCCTGCAAGAGCCATGGGAGCGCCGGGGGTTCTCTGACTTGCTCAGCGCTATCGACCCAGACTTCGACCTGGACGGGTTGCTCGGGGACGCCGCGCCTCCGGAGGGAGCCGCCCTCGGGCGTGCCGAGGTACAAGCCGGGGCCATCGAGGCCAGAGCATCTGATGCGCGGCTTCGGGATGCGGCGGCCAGCCTTGCCTTCAAGGCTGGCGACCTCGGGCGCTATCTCAAGGTTGGCCCCCAGGGCTACTGGTATGACTTTGTGGAGCACGCCTTTGCGGTCAAAGTTGCGCCGACCCTCGTGCGGCCGGTCATAGTCCACCGGCTGCCGTTAGAATCGAGTCCCCTCGCCGACTCTTCGGATGGGATCCATGGAGAGAAGTGGGAGCTCTACGTGAATGGGGTGAGGGTGGCCCTGGCTGAGAGAGAGCTCGTCGACCCCGAAGCGCAGAAGGTGCGGTTCCAGCACCTGGACCGGCTCAGGCGGCTTGGGTACGACCTCTTGCCCGAGCCAGACGAGAGTTTCCTGGACCATCTCGAACGCTGGCCATCCGGCCGGTCTCTCACCGGGCTGGGGGTCTATATGGACCGCCTGGCAGGCACGGTTCTGGGGGCCTTTGGCGCTGGGGGCTCCGGGCAGGAGCTCATGGTGCCCAACCTCTTCAAGCCAGGAACATAGGCCCGAGCTGGGTGGTCCCGCTGCGCGGCGCCGGTTCAGGAAGTCTGGAGGCCGGAGGAGCGCGTCTCTCGCCCCAAAGGCCACTCCCATAAGAAGGTTGGTCCGAGACCCGTGGACGAGCGGTCGGTCCGGATAGAGAAGGCGGCACGCCTGAAGGAGCAGGGGGTAGACCCTTACCCCTATCGCTTTGACCGCTCTCATGCCATCGCGGAGGCCCGTGGCCTTCTGCCCGAAGGGTCCGAAGGCCATGGTCCGGTGGTCCGCCTTGCGGGGCGGCTGGTCGCCGTCAGGCGCATGGGAAAGGCGAGCTTCGCCCAGCTCGAAGACCAGGACTCCCGAGTCCAGCTTTATCTCACGGCCGATGAGACGCAAGAGTACGGTCTCTTCCGGGAGTCCATCGACCGTGGGGACATCCTGGGTGTGACGGGCCATTTGTTCTACACTCGGACGGGGGAGCTGACGGTATCGGTGGCGCAGCTCACGTTGTTGGCGAAAGCGTTGCAGCCCCTACCGGAGAAATACCATGGCCTCCGGGACCGCGAGACGATGCGCCGTCAGCGGTACCTCCATCTCATCGTCGACATGGACGCGAGAAATCTCTTCAGGAAGCGCACGCGGGTCCTGTCATTGGTCCGCTCTTTTCTGGACTCCCGGGGCTTCATCGAGGTCCAGACCCCTACCCTTCAGCCTTTGTACGGCGGGGCCGCCGCTCGCCCGTTCACCACCTACCACAACGACCTCAAGCGAGACCTTTATCTCCGGATCGCCCCAGAGCTCTACCTCAAGCGCCTCGTCGTGGGGGGCTTCGAGAAGGTCTACGAAGTCGCCAGCGCCTTTCGCAACGAAGGGATCGACTCCTTCCACAACCCGGAGTTCAGCCTGCTGGAGCTCTATTGGGCCTTCACCGACTACACGGACATCATGTCATTGACGGAGGAGCTTTACCGGACCGCCGCACATGGGCTCAACGAGGGACTGACACTCCCACCAAGAACCAGAGACGACGGCGAGACGCGGGTCGACCTCTCTCCGCCTTGGAAGAAGATCACTCTTCACGACTCTCTCGCCCAATTCGCTGGAGTCCACCTCAACCCTGGGTCGACACGGGAAGAAGCGGCGGCCGCCGCGGAGGGAGCGGGGGTCGCAGGCGAGGCTGTAAGGGATATGTCTGCCGATGAGATCGTTCTGCATCTCTTTGAAGAGTTGGTCGAAGACAAACTGATCGAGCCCACTTTTGTCATGGACTACCCCGCCAGCCTCTGCCCTCTGACCAAGCGTCATCGCAACGATCCCAGGCTGGCAGAGCGGTTCGAGCTGTTCATTGCTGGGGTGGAATGCGCCAACGCCTTCTCGGAGCTTTCCGACCCCGCCTATCAGGCCGAGCAGTTCGCGGCCCAGCGGCGGCAAGCCGAGGCGGGCGATGAGGAGGCGCATCCGGTCGACGAGGACTACCTCAACGCCCTGGAGTATGGATTGCCCCCTACCGGAGGCCTCGGCTTGGGCTTGGACCGCATGGTCATGCTGCTGACAGGCGCGGCCAGCATACGCGACGTCATTCTGTTCCCTTTGCAGCGGCAGGCTTCCTCAGGGAGCGGGGACCGGGGAGGGTAAGCAACATGGAAGTCCGGCAGCGAGTCCGCGAGGTGGTGGGAGAGGATGGCTGGGCCCTTGTGCGGCTGACCGGGGTCCCCGACCGCCCGGGCGTAGCCGCGCTGATTTTCCGCGCGGTCGCCGACGCTGGAGTATCGGTGGACATGATCCTTCAGAATGCAAGCGTGGAGCGTGTAACGGACATTTCGTTCACGCTGAAAGCTGGCAAGGAGGCCCCCGTCTTGAAAGCCCTGCTGCGGAAGCAGGACGAAATCGGCGCCGCGGCCATCGATTCGATCCAGGACCTCGCCGTAGTCCAGCTCGTCGGCACGGGAATCCTGACGGACCCTTCCTATGTCGGACACATGTTCCGTGTCCTCGCCGATGCCGGGGTGAACGTGCTCGCCATCGGCACCAGCGAGGTCCGCATCTCATGCCTTATCGATTCGGAGGTTAAAAACAGAGCCCTCAAGGCCCTGAACGAGGCCTTCCAGGCCGACCCCGTCCCTCAGGCCTGACAGCCCCGTCAAGCCTGCAGAGATCTCGAAGCAGGAGGACCGTATGCGTTTCCAAGACCGAGTCGCGATCGTCACGGGAGGCGGGTCCGGTATTGGCAGGGCTGTATCCACCCTCCTGGCGCAGGGAGGGGCCCGAGTCGCCATCTTCGACATATGGGAGGAGGGCGGCACCGACCTGGCCAAACAGCTGCATGCGTCCACCGGCAACACCGCTCTATTTCAGAAGTGTGATGTCTCGAGGGAGCGGGAAGTCGAAGACGCCGTGGCTGCGGTCGTCAGCGCCTTTGGAAAGATCGATTTCCTGGTCAATAACGCAGGCGGAGGGGTAAGCCCGGAAGAGCCTCCCCGCGAGCGCCTCCGCGTGACCGTCGACGAGCTTCCTGAAGAGGAGTGGGACAAGAATATCGACACCCACCTCAAGGGCTGCTTCCTGTGCTCCAAGCATGCGGTCCGCCAGATGAGGCGCCAGGGGACAGGCGGCGCCATTGTGAACACCGCGTCCGTCGCCGGGCTGGTCGGCTACCCGAACCTCCACGGCTACGTGGCCGCCAAGCACGGCATCGTCGGACTTACCAAAGTCATGGGGCTGGAGCTCGTCCCATATGGAATCCGGGTGAACGCGGTGGCGCCTGGAGCGACCAACACCAACATGCTCCGCGGCAACCGCCCCGAGCTCTCCGACGATGCCATCGAGGGGATCAAGGAGCGTTACCCGATGGGCCGCCCGGGAACTCCAGAAGAGATCGCAGCAGCGTTCGCATATCTGTTGTCGGATGACGCCAGCTACGTCACCGGGACCGTGCTCACCGTCGACGGGGGCTACGTGGCGAGGTAGCGCCCCAAGCGCCGGGGGTCTACTAGCCGGGTCCTAGCCCCATCCCAAGATTGCGCACGCTGTCGCCCCACCGGTCTGCATGCTCGGCTGACAACCGCTGGAGCCGGTCTCGGTAGGACGGCGACGATATCGCATCAGCGGTCATGATGAGGGCATCTTCGCCGTTGTCCGAGTAGTAGCCCTTCCGCACCCCGGCCCGTCTGAAGCCGTACTTGAGGTATAGCGCCTGGGCGGGATAGTTCGAGACCCGGGTCTCGAGGGTCACTGCCTGGGACATCCTCGTTAGCCCCAGCTCGATGCTCGCGATGAGCAGCATCTCTCCGATCCCTTGCCGCCGCTGGGACTCCCTCGCGCCGATAGCCGTGATGTGCGCCTCGTCGACGACGAACCACAGCCCGACGTACCCTGCGATGTGCTGAGAGAAGTCCGGGGGCGGTTGCGCGGGAGGGGCCACGAGCGCCCGGACCGCTCCGAGGAGACGGGCCGTAAGGGGGCGCAGCGGCTCGGGGGGGATAGCCACATAGGCGAAGGCCTCATCCTGGGCTCTCGAGGGGTCCGGTGCAGTACACGCCACGAGATACGCGGCGGTGCGGCTCTGAAGCTCTCTCCTAAACGGGGTTGGGGACCATCCGGTGGGGAAGCATTCCCGCTCGACCTGCTCCACCTGGGCGATATCCTCCAGCCGCATTGGCCGGACGAAATAGCCCATGCGCTTGCGGCTGCTCCCCTCCTGCCGCTCGAGCGTCTTCATGGCGCCCCGATTCTAGCACGCAGCAAGGGCTGGGCACGCCACTCGCACGACCGTCCCTATCCTTTGAGCAGACGCCATCTCCTAGAGCGAGGCGGTCATGGGTCCATCAGCGCGCGGGCGCGATCGTGTCGATTTCGTCCAGGTCCGCCTGCGTCAGCTTCCAATCGGCGCCCTTGGCATTGGCCACGACCTGCTCGGGCTTGGTGGCCCCAGCGATAATCGTGCCGACCAGCGGGTTCGCCGCCAGCCAGCCAATGGCCAGCTCCCCAAGGGTATGACCCCGGTCCTGGGCAAACCGGTTGAGCTCGCTGACGATCTTCATCCTCCGTCCCGAAAGCATCCGCGACGTCGTCTCGGCCGGCATGTCTCCCAGTCTGGTGCCTTGGTCCGGGGCTTCTCCCGCCCGGTACTTGCCCGTCAGCAATCCAGAGGCCAGCGGGAAATAGGGGATCAGGCCGACTCCAAGAGCCTCGCAGCAGGGTAGAAGGTCCTTTTCCACCCCACGCCGAAGCAGGTTGTACTCGGGCTGCACAGACACGAAGGAGCTCAGGTTGTGGAATCGGGAGGTCCAGACGGCGTCCGATAGCTGCCAGCTCTGGTAGTTCGAGCACCCGATGTACCGGACTTTGCCCTGGCGGACCATGTCGTCCAGCGCACGCAACGTCTCCTCGATGGGAGTGATCGGGTCAGCCCGGTGCATCTGGTAGAGGTCGATATAGTCCGTCTGCATGCGCCGCAGGGTTTTCTCGACCTCATGCATGATGTGCTTGCGCGACCCGCCCGTGTCGTTGGGGCCTTCGCCCGCCTTGTTGGCAAACTTCGAGGTCAGCACCGCCCTGTCGCGCTTGCCCTTGACCGCCTTCCCCACGAAGACCTCTGACTCGCCGTACTCATTTGCCGAATCAATGAAGTTGATTCCGGCGTCCAGTGCCGCGTCGATGACCCGGATGCTCTGCCGCTCATCGGCCCGAATGGGCATCCCCGCCACATTCAGGTTCATTCCGAAATTGTTTCCCCCCAGCCCCACGACGGACACTTGGAGGCCCGATCTCCCGAGACGTCTGTACTCCATGTATTGCTCCGATTACGGCGGGTTTGCGTTTCGGCTGATGTTACCACCAACTATGCCGCGGTCCTCGAGCGTCCCGGTGATGGATTCGAAGGCGCAGCGCCTATACTGTGGGCACGTACTGTGGGCACGGACCATCGTTGCAAGCAGCGACGATTGATGGGGGGAGCCGCGTGGACCGGCGCATCGGAATCACCATCCTGTTTGTCGAGAGATGCACCCGACCCCAGGTCATCGAGCTGGCCCAGCGAGCAGAGGCCCTAGGCTACGACACCTTGTGGATGAGCGAAGCCTGGGGGAGGGATGCCTTCACGATTCTGACCTATATCGCCGCAAACACCTCCAGGATTCGACTGGCCCCAGGCATCGTCAGTGTTTATGCCCGTTCGCCTGCGATTACGGCCCAGAGTATCGCTTCGCTGGACGAAATCGCCGAGGGACGCACCGCGCTCGGCCTCGGGGTCGGCAGTGAAGCGCTCACCGAGAACTGGCATGGCCAATCCTTTGACAATCCCATGCAGCGCATCAGGGAGTACACGGAGATCGTCCGCGCCATCGCCACCGGCGAGCGAGTCGATTACCAAGGACGGTTCTACCGGGTCAACAAGTTCAGGCCCCTCTTCCGCCCGGTCCAGGAGCATCTGCCCATCTACCTTGCCGCCCTTGGACCCCAGATGGTGGAGCTTGCCGGAGAGGTCGCCGACGGATGGTTCCCCAACTTCATGAGCGCGGAAGCGCTTCCCAGGTTCAGGGCGCATCTCGAGACAGGCGCCCAGCGCTCGGGCCGGGAAGCCGCCAACGTCGACCTCTACATCCAGCGCCATACTTGCGCGTCGGAGGATGCCAAGCTGGCCCGGCAGCTCGCCAGGGAGGCCCTGGCATTCATCGTCGGCGGTTACGGCCCTTTCTACCGAAAGATGGCCGCCCGTCTGGGGTTCGCCGAAGAGGCGGCAGCCATCGAGAGGCTCTGGAACACCGACCGCAGGAACATCGCCGCGGGAGTCAGCGACGCGTTTCTGGAGGCGCTGACGATTTCAGGGACTCCGGAGCAGTGCCGGAACCGCCTTCTCGAGCTAGAGGAGCAGGGCCTTGGCCCGATTTCCATTTGCGTTCCGCAGACGGCCCCCATGGAGATCGTTCGCGAGACCATCGATGCGATGGGGCCTTCGCGGTTCGCATGATTAGGGCGTGTTCACACTAGTGTCCTGTTTTGTAAGTTCCTTGTATTATTTGTAGGCCCCATTAGACTTGGCTTCCGTGGTTCGACAAGGGTTATTCCGCTCGCCCTGAGCCTGTCGAAGGGCGCTCCAATTAGTCGGTGAACCTCTAACTCAGGACACTAGTGTAGGGACGGTTCGCGAACCGCCCTACGGGATACGGACTGCTGGGTTGAGGCGACAGGCGATTGGAAAATGGGGAAGTTGGTCCTACACTGTAGCTGCCACCCCATCCAGCCCAGGAGGACTCCATGCGCACGCCGGAAATCACGCGGGAAGACCTGCTCCCGGAACAGCAGGAAATCTGGGACCAGATCGCTGAAAAGCGCCCCACGGTCGGCGGCCCGTTCCAGGTGCTGCTCAACTACCCCGAGCTCGCAAAGCGAGCGACGCACCTGGGCACCCTCCTGCGCTTCGAAGGGAACCTTTCAGACGGCATTCGCGAGCTCGCCATCATCGCCACAGCGCGGGAGTTCGACGCGAAGATCGAGTGGGCCGCACACACTCCCCTTGCCCGAAAGGGCGGCATCAGCGACGCCACCATTGCAGCTGTTCGGGACCGGAAGCCCGTGGAGGGCCTCGATGAGTCTGAGGCCACGGTTATTCGATACTGCCGGGAGCTCTTCCGGACGAAACGCGTGCCCCAGGAGCTCTTCGATCGGACGCAGGCCATGCTGGGCACTCAGGGCCTCGTTGAGCTGACGGTCTTGGCGGGCTACTACGGAATGATTGCGTGCTGCCTCAACGCGTTTGAGGTCGAGCCAGATCCCACCGCCAGGGACCAGCTCCCCGTCTGAGCAGAGATCGCTGGACCAAGGGGTCAGGCGGCTCCCGGCTGACCCGCCAGCTTCACCACCGCCATAACGCAGGGGTTGTCGCTGCGGTTGCGCCAGGCGTGACGGGCCCCTCGCTGGATGAGGGTATCGCCCGGCTTCAGGAGCCGCTCGTTCTCCGGCCCCGGCCCGATCTTATGCCACACCTCTCCCGAGATGATGACGATAAAGTCCAGCGTGGCGCTACCGTGCATGCCGTGCTCCTCCTCGTCGACCACGCCCCGCTCCGGCGGCAGCTCGGCGATACGGAAGACCAGGCCCTGCTCCGGCGGCAGCGGGATGTATTCGGAGGGCGTGCCGTCGGATTTCAGGTCCGCGGGCAGGCCATCGGAACGCCACATCTCAGTGGACAGCCCGCCACCGGGCAGGGCAGCCACAGCCGGCGGCATCCCATCGCTGACAAACACAGCCCCGCCGTCCGCGCCTGATCCCGTTACGACCCGCCGAGCGCCCTTCGCCATATGTTGTCCTCCATCCCCCACCTCGCCGCGCCAGATTCTGGTTGGATAAAGCCTGGGGCCTACTTTTCGAACCAATCGTATTTGGCGTCCATGGTGTCGACGATGGTCCGGAACGCCGACTCGATAAGCGACGGGCCGAATTGCGTCTCAGGGCCCCGCCCCGGAGTAAACCCATCCGGCATCCTGGCCCGCATATTGGACAGGGCTTCCGACGGCTCCTCATCCAGGAAGTAGATGTGGAGGAAGCGGCCGGGGGGAACGGGGAAGTCCGGGTGATGGCGGCTGACGAAATGCCAGACCCCCGCGAACCCTTTCAAGCTCAACATCTCGGGGAAGTGCACCTGTTCGTACCACCGTTCCAGCGGCTCCGAGTCCCCGGGGCTGTTGACGTCCGACATGGTGACGTAGATGCCGGTGTGAGGGCGGTAGAGGACCGCCTCGGGTGAAATGGGGAGCCGGGGCGCCACGTGCCCTTTCACGAAGTCGAATGCTCCGATCGATTGGAGCGTGCGGTTGCCTTCGAAGACGGGGGCATTGGCGACGATCCAGTCATTGTGCTCGGCGCGCTCTTTGAGTGTCTCCTCCGCCGGCCCGGTGTGGTAGTAGCCAATCAGGTACTGCGACGGCGCCAGAGCAGGGTCGGTGTTCGTCCGCGACGCCATGAGCTCGGGAGTGGACACGTAGCGCTGGCAGTGGACCTGGCTGCGCAGCATCTGGAACTCCGGCATGTGGTCGTAGCTCGAGTACCTGTTGTATGCGGCGTGCTCGCCCTCCCCGACGCTCAGGAAAATGAACAGTGCCGCCTCGACCTTGTTTTTCATGCGTCTCCTACCTCCCGGGCCCGAGTGCCCCAGCGGCGCCGTCCGAGGCCTGGCGCTGCGCGCCCACAGTCTACTAGCTCCCGACCGGGGGCGGAAACCGAAACCCCGTCCTAACTGAATCACATGGCCAAGACCTTGCACGCGGCGGACCGCTTCGCAGCGATACGGCCAAGGGCGCAGGCAGGCCAGTCCAGGGCCTTTTCATTCTCAATATTATGTGGATACGGACCCCCACCGCCTGTCATTCCGCCAGGCGGAGCGACGAGGAATCTCATAAGCTTCACGACTAAGACGACACTGCGGACAAGGGCTTTAGACCCCTCGCCGTCGCTCGGGGTGACAATGAGAAGGCCCTTCAGGCCAGTCCGGGCTGTATTCTCCGGGGGCGCGATAGGCAGCTACGATGTCATGACGTCGACGATGGGGCGGCAACGGCAGGACCGAGCCCACCCCCATTGGAGACGGCGGCTGCATGCAGGAGACTGGGCTGGACCGCCATCGCAGTCACCGGGATCAGGCTTTCCCGAAGACGGGAAGACGAAAGGAGCCGGCGGCGTCCTCGCAATCAATGAATTCGAACTTCACCGGCATGTTCGGGGTGATGTCCCGGCAGGCAAATCCCTTAGGGTTGCTGACGAACAGCGGGCCCTCCTCCAACTCGACGAGAATAACCTCCCATGGGATAGGGACCTCCATATAGTACCGGTGCTCGAAGGTGCACCAGCTGATGACCTTGCCACGCCCGGAGAGGCGCTCCCAAGTCAGGCCTGACCGTCCGCAGCTCTCACATGCTTGGACGGGAGGCCAGGGGATATGGCGGCAGTAGCTGCAACGCTGCAGCCGGAGCTCTCCCTTGCTGCAATAGGCCCAGAAATCGTCGTGAACAGGGCCGAGGGTGCGGTTGGGGCGTACATCCGTCATGGCTAGGCTCCTCGGGCGAGAATCAGGGGGTGTGCCGATTCCGTGGTGGCCAGCGAGAACATCGAGGTCTGAACGCCCTCAACCTGCCGGGCGCCGGCCTCATGGCGGAGCTGCCTCGTGGCTTCGACCACGTGATTCCACCCATGCATGTAGGACTCAGACAGCATCCCGCCGCTCGTGTTGATGGGGAGCTTGCCGCCGATGGCCGCATGGCCTTCCCTGCAGAAGTCCAGGCCTTCGCCCGGCTTGACAAACCCATAGCCTTCCACCTGGTTGATCAGGTGGATGCTGGAGGCGTCATAGCCTTGGAAGTGGTGGATGTCCGAGAGGTCCATGCCGGCCATGGCGAGGGCCGGAGCCCCTGCCTCCTGCATCTGCGGCCGCAGCCGCTCTTTGACCATGTACTGCATCTTGCTGTCGTGGACCTCGGAATCTCCCCAGCCAGCTACGAAGACCGGCGTGCGCGGCAGGTCCGACAGCGCATCCGCTTTGCGGAGAATCAAGCAGACGCCGCCATCGTTCACCAAGCACATATCGAAGAGATGCAGCGGCCTCACGATGTAGCGGGACTCCAGGTAGTCCTGGATGGTGAGGGGCATCCGCATCACGGCGTTTTCGTTGAGCATCGCGTTCTCGCGGAGCAAGACGGCAACAGATCCGAGGTCCGCCTCCGTTGCTCCGTAGGTGGCCTGGTAGTACTGGAACATGAACGCCCAATGGGCAGCCTGGGAGCTCCACCCCCAAGGAGCGTGGTAGAAGTAGGAGGAGGGGCCGACTCCTTGATAGGTCTCGCCGCCATACCGTCGTCCTATGGCGCGTGAGGCCACCGAGTAAACGAGGGCCATGGTGTCGCATTCCCCGCTGACCATAGCCTCGACCGCGAGGGGAATGACCCCGGCCATCAAGCCTTGGGCCCGGGTGGCATACCGCGGGCGAATACCCAGGACCTCTGCCATGGTCTCCGGATCGGGGCCTCCGTAGGTAAAGGAAACGCTCAGCCCATCGATCTGTTCCCTCTCGAGCCCGCTGTCGGCCAGCGCCCGCTCAAAGGCCCGAGCCCCAAGAGCTTGGGGGTCGGGCGGCACGTAGGTTGGTTCCTTGGAGCGGGCCGCCTTGTAGTCAGCGGCGTAGTCGGTCTCGCCCAACCCGACGATGGCGACCTTGCGGCTGAGCTCCCGTGACGGCGCAGCGCTGCCGGAGGCGGAAGAAGATGTCATGGGCATCCTCCTTGGTCTGTGTGGGTCAGCAGATTTGTCCTACCGCATGCCAAGGTACTTGGGGGTGCCCTCCGGGCGACGGCGCGGTCCGTGTACCCGAAGAACCCACCCGAAGAGGTCCCGGTGGAGCAATTCTAGCATCCCGCCCTTGCGCAGCGGCCTATGTTCGTGCCCCGTCGAATCGCGGGTACAGGGCGGGGCCGGACCCTTCTTTGGAAGGTTGGCTGGAAGGGTTTCCTTGCCGCCTGGCCCCAATACTGTTTCCGGGCACTGGGCTGGCCACCAGCATCGAGGTGTGGTGCCCCCAGGGGAATTCGAATCCCCGTCGCCGCCTTGAAAGGGCGGTGTCCTAGTCCTCTAGACGATGGGGGCGGAGGAGGCGGGCCCAGGAGGCCCGCTGAGGCCATTGTAACGGAAGCGAACGCCGCCCAACAACGGACATCTCTGTGATACTATGGCCGCGGCCCGGCCAAGAGGCTCCCAGCAGAGAGGTGGAGGCGCCTTGCAGGACTTCGACTACGTCGCCCCATCGTCCCTCAAAGAGGCGATCGCCGTGCTCGCCCGCCAGAAGGGGAAGGCGTGCTGTCTGGCAGGGGGGACCGATCTCATCGACCAGGTCCGAAGCGAGCGCCGCACCCCGTCGACGGTTGTCGACGTCAAGGGCATCCCCGAGCTGAACCGCCTTTCTTACTCAAGGACCGGCGGCCTCAGGATCGGGGCCGCTGTGCCCTGCGCCACCGTCTACGACCACCCCTCCGTCAGGGAGCTCTACCCCATCATCGTGGAGGCAACGTCACTGGTCGGGGACGTCAAGATACAGAACCGCGCGGGTATCGGGGGAAACCTCTGTAATGCCGCCCCCTCGGCCGATACCGCCCCGGCCATGCTGGTCCTGGACGCCACCTGTGTCGTGGCGGGGCCGAAGGGCAGCCGGCGGGTCCCGATTGCAAGATTCTTCGCCGGGCCCGGCCGCACCACCATGGCCGCTGACGAGCTTCTCGTGGAGATTGCAGTTCCGTCGCCCAAGCCCAACAGCGCCGGCGGGTACCAGCGGCTCATCCCCAGGAATGAAATGGACATCGCAGTGGTAGGGGTCGGGGCTTACGTATCGACGACCGGCCCCGGTCGGAGGACCGTCAGGGAGGCCCGGATCGCACTGGCGTCCGTGGCGCCGACCCCGGTCCGGGCGGCCCGCGCCGAGTCTTATCTGAAGGGAAGAGAGCTGGCCCAGGAGTCGGTATCGACGGCCGCGGAGCGCGCCGCGCTATCGGCGAAGCCCATCTCAGACATGCGCGGCTCGGCGGACTACAGGAGAGAGATGGTCAAGGCACTGACCAGGAAGGTCCTGACGGGATGCGCGGCAGCCCTGGGGTGCGGGATGCGGGAGGCTGCATGAAGAAGGTGCTTTCCACAACGGTGAACGGCGACCCGCATCAGCTCTTGGCCGATACCCGGCAAACACTTTTAGGCGTGCTGCGGGATACCCTGAACCTGACCGGGACCAAGGAAGGCTGTAGCAATGGGAACTGTGGGGCCTGTGCCGTCATGCTGGACGGCAAGGTCGTCGATTCTTGCTGCGTCCTGGCGATGGAGGTGGAAGGGAAGGACGTCAAGACAATCGAAGGCATCGCACAGGAAGGCAAGATGCACCCTCTCCAGAAGGCCTTCGTGGAGATCGGCGGCCTCGAGTGCGGCTTTTGCACCCCCGGCATGATCGTCTCGGCCAAGGCCTTGCTGGACCGCAACCCCAAGCCGAGCGAGCACGAGATACGCCTGAACCTGGCAGGGAACCTCTGCCGGTGCACCGGATACGACAAGATCGTCCGGTCGGTACAGGCAGTGGCCGAGGGGAAATACTGAGGGTCGCGGCTGCCTGGAGCGCTGACGACTTCGTCAGCGCTCCTTCAGAGGGGATGAGACGTTGAATAAGCTCCGGTCGGCCTTCTTCGGTCTCGGTGAGGTCCGGAGCCCCGATGACCACACGGCTTTCAATTGGTGGCACAGCAGCGACCACATGGCCGAGAACCTGGCCGCTCCAGGGGTGTTTTACAGCCGGCGGTGGGTGAGTACTCCGGCACTGGCGCAGGCGAGGCTGGCCGCCGCTCCGGAGGTCGCTCCGTCACAATACTTGTTTTGCTACTTCATGGGGGAGCCGGCGGGCCAGGCGGTCGCGGACTTTTCCACAGTGGGTCTCCAGACTCGGGGCCTCGGCCGCTTCGAACGGGCGCACATCCACCAGGCAGGCCACTTCACGTTTCTCAACGCCATGGTCAACGAGCGCGTGGTCATCTCCGCGGAGGCGCTGCCCTACCGACCGAGTAGAGGCGTGTTCGTCAATATCGCCGACCTGAGCGACCTCGGGATGAAGGAGACTCTCCTGAACTGGTACGAGGGGGTCCACTTCCCAGACATGTTGGGGGTGAACGGGGTAACCGGGGTCTATTCGTTCTGGGCTTGGTCGCCGAGCGCGGCATCCCGGCTGGCGAATCCGCCGGGACGCTTCGTCCACCTCTACTTCCTCGACCAGGACCCGCTGTCGGTCGTCGACGACCTGCGAAGGCGGATACCGGAGTGGAAGGCCAATGGGCGGATGCTCGACATGAGCGGGTGGACGAAGACCGTGATGCTGGGAGCCTTCGAGGGGATCAACCTGGACCGCACCAACTGGCCCGCGTCTTGACGGCGGCGGGGGGCGCCACCCAGCGGGGGCCACGGACACTGGGGGGACAGCCGCAAAGGAAGCATGGGATGCAGTACAGCGTGATATCGGCCGACGATCATCTCCAGGAAGCGCCCCATTGCTGGACCTCCCGGATGTCGGCCCAAAAATGGGGGGAGAAGGTCCCCCAGGTGGTCCGCCAGGAGGACGGCGCGGACAGGTGGTCCATATACGGCAGGACCGATGTGGCGGGGAGCGCCGTCAACGTCGCGGGGGCCCAGGCGGACCGCAACTATCGCCTCAAGACCTGGGACGAGGTGCCGCCCGAGACCTACGACCCGGCCCGGCGAATCGAGGCCATGGCGGCCGACGGCGTGGATGTCCATTCATTCTTCGGCAACGTGTCGGGCAACGCGGGGAATACGTTCAGCAACCCGCTCTTCGACGAAGAGTTTCGGCTGGAATGCATCCGCGCGTACAACGACTACCAGGTTGAGGAGTTCGCGGAGCCCTATCCAGGACGGTTCCTTACCATGGCAGTCCTTCCCATGTGGGACCCCGAGAAGGCGGTGGCGGAGTTCCAGCGGGCCGCGGGCCGCGGCATCAAGGGCGTGAGCTTCGCCTTTCCGCAGCAGTTCGGGTACCCACATATCGGCGAGTCTTGCTGGTACCCTCTGTGGGATGCCATCCAGGAGTCCGGCGTACCACTGAACTTCCACGTCGGGGCCGGCATCACCCCCGACCTGAACCTTGGCGCCTGGGCAGGCAGAGGCTTCGAGTTCCTGCGGGCGGAGGCCTCGCTCCGCATCTTCTCCATGAACACGGCCATCATGTCGACCATCATCTACTCGGGCATCCCGGAGCGCTTCCCCGATCTCAGGATCGTCTCCGCGGAGAGTGGGCTGGGCTGGGTCCCATATTTCCTGGAGTTCGCCGACTACCACTGGGAGCGCGGGCGCCTCTGGGAGAGCGGCATGAAGGAGAGGCCGAGTGCTCTCTTCGAGCGCCAGTGCTACGTGACTTTCTGGTTCGAGACGCTGGGCGTCAAGATGCGCGACCTCATCGGCATCGACAGGCTCATGTGGCAGTCGGACTTTCCACACCCGACATGCACCTATCCCGACTCCCAGCGGTATATCGCCAGCGTCACCGAAGGGATGACGCCGGAGGAGAAACACAAGGTCCTGGTAGGGAATGCCGCGAAGCTCTACAGGCTCGATACTTGACAACAGGGGCGCGCGGGCACGAAATGAAGCGGCGGCAAGAAGGAGGGGGTCATGTACGAAGGGTTGCTGGCTGAGACTGTCCATATCCAGGGCCACAACGGCGACCAGATCAACGGCTATTTGGCACGTCCGCTCGGCGGGGGGCCTTATCCGAGCGTGGTCGTGATCCACCATATGCCCGGGTGGGACGCGGGATCGAAGGAGATCACCCGGAATTTCGCGGCGAACGGCTATGTTGCGGTCTGCCCAAACCTCCATTACCGGGAGAACCCGGACAACCCGCCCGAGGCGACCAACGCGTCCCGGGCCGCCGGGGGAGTCCCGGACGACCGGTGCATCGGCGACGTCCGCGGGGCGGTCGATCACCTGCGCGCCCTCCCGTATGCCAACGGCAAGGTCGGCGTGATCGGGTATTGCTCAGGGGGCAGGCAGGTCTACATCGTCGCCTGCAATCTGCGGGACCTGGACGCGGCCGTGGACTGCTACGGCGGCCGCGTGATTCAGGGCCCCGACGAGCTCACCGACCGCATGCCGGTGGCCCCCATCGACATGACGCCGGACCTGGGGTGCCCGCTTCTGGGGCTGTTTGGCGCCGAGGACTCAAACCCTTCGCCGGAGCACGTGGCCCGAATGGACCAGGAGTTGAAGCGGCACGGGAAGACCTACGAGTTCCATACCTATGAAAACGCCGGCCATGCGTTCTTCGCCGTCGACCGCACCGCCTACCGGACCGAGGCAGCCATGGATGGCTGGCAGCGGGTCTTCGCCTGGTTCGGGAAGTACCTGGCGGCGTAGGGCACAGGCCTCGCCGCATACACTTTCGACCGCCCCGAAGCTCTCGTTGACCCAGAGAAGGCGGCGGGTTAGACTCGCGCCAAGCTCCTGGAGGATGACGCCATGAAATTCGGCATGCTATATGAGCTGCAGATGCCAAAGCCTTGGTCCGCTCAGACCGAGCAGAACACGTTCAAGGAGGCCCTGGAGCAGATTATTCTTGCCGAGGAGATGGGTTTCGAATACATCTGGATTGTCGAGCACCATTTCCTCACCGAGTTCGCCCATTCCTGCTCTCCCGAGGTCTTCCTTGGGGCGGTAAGCCAGCGCACCTCCAAGATACGGCTTGGGCACGGCGTCGTCCTCCTCCCGGTCAATCACCCCATTCGCGTCGCCGAGTACGTCGCCACGCTCGACATCATGAGCGGGGGCCGGGTCGACTTCGGTACGGGCCGCTCTGGGACCCCTTACCAGCTCACTCCCTTCGGCATCGACATCAACGACACCCGAGGAATGTGGGAGGAGGCGGTCAGGATCATCCCACGCATGTGGACGGAAGAGGTATTCTCCCACGAGGGGACCTACTACAACATTCCAGCCAGGGAGGTCATCCCAAGGCCCGTCCAAGACCCGCACCCGCCCATGTGGGTTGCCTGCACGCAGATGGAGACGTTCAAGCTCGCCGGCGAGCGAGGTCTGGGAGCATTGTGCTTCACCATTGGGAACCCTGGAGAGCTGACCAGCCGCATCAGTGCTTACCGGGAGGCAATCAAGACTGCCGAGCCCGTTGGGAAGTTCGTGAACGAAGAGGTCTCCGCCTTCACGATCGCCTACTGCGACGAGAATGACAGGCGAGGACGCGAGATCGGCGGAGAGGCCGGGGTGTGGTACTTCCAGCACTCGAGAACGCGACACTCCAACGACTGGAAAGGGGTCGACCGCGAGTCGGTCCCGGATGACTACAGGTATCATATCGGCCGAGAGGACTTCGAGTCCCATAGGCGGGCTGACGCCACAGCGGACGAGCTGATCGACAACGGCTCCTTCTGCGCGGGCGATCCCGACGCCTGCATCACGGCAGCCGAAAAATATGCGTCCTACGGCGTGGACCAGCTCATGCCGATATTCCAGGCGGGCCACATCCCTCACGACAAGGTGATGCAGTCCATCCGGCTGTGGGGGAAGCACGTGATCCCCCATTTCCAGGAGAAGGACAAGCGTGCCCGCCAAGCTGCCGGCGTTGTCCGATAGGAGGCCGGCCCGGGCCGGCGCTTGGCCCGTCTTTCCCGCAGAGCGGTAGCATTATGGCGCTACTTGTTGGACTCGGAGGTGACCATGGCCCTGAAGATATTCCATGTTGAAGACCTTCCCGAAGCTCGAGAGGTCCGGCCCCAGGAGCAGAACGGTCGCAAGGCCGCCGTCCACATCCGCCAGATCGAGCGCAGCGAGGACCGTACGCTGCTGCGGACGTTCTACGATCCCGGCCTCGTGCTGGACCGGCACGGCCACATGGGCCACCAGGTCATCTACGTCATCGAGGGAGACCTGATGGTCGGGGAGTTTCCGGCGAGGGAAGGGTCCACGATCATCCTGGAGAAGGGCACGGCTTTCGGCCCCCTACGAGCCGGGGAGAATGGGGCCACGATCCTGGAGATCTTTTTGGGGCCCAACGCCTCGAGCCCAGCGGGGGCCGATCCCGAGGGGTACAAGAGGCTGCTCGCCGAGGAAGGCATCACACTCCTTCCCGAGTCGGATCCGACCGTTCAGCCTGTCCTGGAGCAACCGATCCTGGCTCCGGACGGCGAGGAGGCGTGACCATGGCTCTAAGGGTCATCCACCGCGACGACCTTCCCGAAGCTCGGGAGGTCCGGCCGCAGACGCAGAACGGCCGCAAGGCCGCCGTCCACATCCGGCAGATCGACCGGAGCGACGTGGGGAATATCCTCTACACGTTCTATGACCCCGGCCTCGTCCTGGAACGGCACGGCCATGTGGGAGACCAGGTGATCTACGTCATCGACGGCGACGTCATGATCGGCGACCAGCCGGCCAGGAAGGGCTCGACCATCGTCCTGGAGAAGAACACCCCCTTCGGTCCGCTCGTTGCCGGGGAGAAGGGCGCCCTGATCCTGGAGGTGTTCATCGGCCCCGGCGCCAATGGGCTGATGGGGCGAGAGCCTGAGAGCTTCCGGAAGGTCCTCGATGAGCGGGGGATCACCCTTCTGCCGGAGGCTGATCCGGAGACCCCTCCCGCCGCGACCTGATGCGGTTGAAGCGGCCTTCGGGAGGCGATAAAGGCGGTTACCGGGGTCCGCCGCGCCTCGTCACCCCTGCACGAGGCGATGGTACGCCTCTTGCAGCCTGGCAAGCGAGCCGGTACACCGGTCTATAACCTGGTCGATGTCCTTAAGACTCGTGATATTGCCTATCACTAGCTCGTGGCTAGTGACTCCGCTGGGAGGGGCATATTCGTCCAGGGCGCGCGTCAGCGCGTCGATCGCCTCTTTCCACTCCACCACCCGCTGCCGGTATTCTACCGCGAGCCGCTCCGGGCCCTCTCCCTTCAGCGGACGAAGGTCCGACTCGCGAAGGTACGTGAGGGTATCGATGGCGGTGAACGACCCATCGAGCTTGACGTTGTAGACGACCCCTCCGGGCTTGGCGACGACCTTTCCCGGCCATTCGGTTTGGGTTAGGAACTCGACGTTGATGTGCGCCTCTTTTCCTCGCAGATCAACGAGTACCCGGTCTCCGACGTTGAATGGCATTGGCGCTCCTCATGGTGCCGACAGGGGTAGATCGCTCAACGGATTCGAAGATACAACCGCTCAAGGGCGCTGAGGACAACATATCCAGCGGCCGGCAGCGACAGGAGCGTCCCGGCTCCGACCAGGGGCATGGTCAGCGGCGGGATGATGCCTAGAGCGAGGAGCAAGGCGCCAAGGGCGGCCATGCCGCCGATCCATTTCTGGGCCCTGGTCAACGCTGCCGACGCACCTTCAACGGTGTCTCTCCCCTGATCGTACCACGCATCCAAGGTCCCCACTTGCCTGGGGTTTCGGACGGTGCGGTGGACCGATCGATGCTGTATCCTCTGCTGAACGAAGGGCTTCCAAGTAGAAGGGGAGGAGCAGCCATGGCCAACTATAAGGCTGGTGACGAGGCGGTGATCGAGCTTGGCGGGCTAAAGTTCGTCATCATACACCGCGCCATCGGCGATGACGGCGGGGCCAGCATCGAGGTGTTCGGTGACGTGGACGGCAAGGACCTCCAAGTCCTGCGTTTCGACTGCTTCCGCAAGGCGCCCCATTATCACCACGCTCCCATGGGCAAGAACATCAACACGGCGCTGGATACCGCCGCGGTAGGCGACGGGGTGGACTGGGCCATGGCCCAAGTGAGGGACAACATCCCCGAGATGCTCAAGGCCGCTGGCTACGACGAGCTGGCGGACAGAGTGGACGGAGGGGCCTTCAAGACCGGATGGAAGAAGGTCAAGGAGGCAGTCGTCGCAACGGCTCCCGCCGCATAGAGAAGAGCGGCCGACGCCGGGAGGCGACGGCGGCCAAGCCTCGCGGTCCCACCGGTCCCCTACAGCAGAAGAGGCGTCCTTGTGAGGATGCTTCCCGCCGTCCGGGGTATGGACGGCGCCTACTCGAACCCCAGGTCCTCCCAGATTTTGTGAAGCTTCGCGATCCCTTCTTTGGGTCCGTACTCCTGGCGCATCTTGAACCAGTTGGCCTCGTCCTCCCTCCAAACGACGTTGGTGAACAAGGGATGGGCCGTCTTGAAGAAATTCATGTAGGTGCCCAGGCCGACTAGGTCCCAGAACATCTGCATGCAATGGCGTCCCAGCATCAGGCTGTCCGTCGAGTGGGCGGCGACGGCCTTGGCGTAGCGCATCGTTTCGTCTTCGAGCTTCTCCTGCGGGACCACTGAGGCGGCAGTGCCCCAGTCCTTCATCTCCTGGGCTGTCACTATCCGGCCCGTGATGATGGCCTCGTAGCCCCTGTTCACACCCAGCTTGAGCAGCGTGAGCGGCAACAGGGTATCGAACCCCGCGAAGCCTATCCTACTCTGTCGCCGGGCGAACTTGGCATTATCGGCGCACACGATCATGTCGCACGTCAGGGCCAGCCGGAATCCGGCTCCCATCACGGCCCCATGACATGAGGCGATGGTCGTTTTGGAGCTGTACAGGACGGTGGTGCGGCTCTTCTCGGTGTTCCGAGCGGCACCCCGCATCCGGTAGGACTGCGGCAGCTTCTGGCCCTTCTTCAGCCCAAACGTCTCGACCGGCATCCTCCGGGTATCCTCGCCCGCGCAAAAATGGCGCCCGTTTCCGTTGAGGACAATGACCTTGACCTCATCATCGTCCTGGGCCATCTGGAATTTGTTGTTGAGCTCGTCGTCCATCACGCCCGCGAGGATGGCGTTCCCCTTCTCGGGCCGGTTCAGTGTGATCTTGGCGATATGGCCGGGCATCTTCTCGTAGAGGACCATGTCCGCCGGGTCTTTTTCCACGTAGGGGTTCTCGGACTGCACGGAGCCGTTTCCCTTGGTCTTTTCTTTGTCCGCCATCTCGTCCTCCTGATGATGTCTTAGCCGCTACGGGCCGAACGATACTGGGGGGCCAGAAGGGTGTCAACAGACCTGAGTTGGGTCTGGATATCGTATCGAGCTGACGCCCCCCCCCGGCCTCGGTCGTTTGGTCCGGCTGAACGAACGACGCGGGCTGCAGGTTGGATATCGTATCGGGCTGACGCCCCCCCCCCGGCCTCCCCTTAGCCGTGGGACAGGTCGCGGCCAATCGCGCCGCGGGCAAGGCCCAGAAGAGTGGCGTCCAGGCTGGAGACATTCTGGCGGCCGCACATGGCCATGGTCATCCGAAGCTCTTCGGTGAGAATCCGGATAACACTCCGCACCCCAGCCTCGCCATCGACCGCCAGCCCCCAGAATAACGGGCGTCCGATCAGGACCGCCCGGGCCCCCAGCGCAAGGGCCTTGACGACGTCCGACCCCCTCCGGATGCCGCCGTCCAGGTATACCTCCAGCGAGGCACCGGCCGCCTCGACGACTTCGGGCAGCACCTCAATGGTGGCGAAGGTCGTATCGAGCTGACGCCCCCCATGGTTGGAAACGATGAGCCCCCGCAGCCCGTGCTCCACGCAGAGCGCCGCGTCCTCGCCGGTCATGATCCCCTTGGCGACCACCGGCAGCTCGATGTTGGAGGCAACCCATTCGATGTCCTTCCACGTGGACCCACGGTACCCATACGAATCGATTTCCGGCGGGTCCACGGAGCGTCCATGGCGGAGGACCCGCTCTCGCTTGGGGGGAACGGCGGTATCGAGGGTAATGCAGAACACCGAGTAGCCCGCTGCCCGGGCCCGCTCCGCCTGCTCCCGGGTCCTCTCCCGGTCCCGCAGCAGATATCCCTGGGCCCACAAGGGGCCGGCCGCCACGGCGGCTATCTCTTCCCAGGGCCGGGAGGCCATGGCGCTGACAGCCATGATCACGCCTTCCGCTCCGGCCGCCCGGGCGGTCGCAAGCTCGCCGTCCGCGTGCGCCGTGGCGTGACCGCCAGCGGGGTCGAGCATGATCGGGGCGCGGACGGCGTGTCCCAGGAGGGTTGTCGAGGTATCCACCTCGCTGACGTCCGTCAGCATGCGCGGGCGAAGGAGGATTGCGTCGAGGACCTCTCGCGTCCGGCGCATCGTGATCTCATCCGTGGCCCCGCCCTCGATCATGTCGTAGGAGGACAGCGCCAGCTTCTCTCCAGCCATGGCCTGGTAGTCGAAGAGGTTGACCAGGTTTTCCGCCATCGGCGGGCCTCCTAGGGCGTGTTCACACTAGCTGTGAGGCAAAGACGTGCCAAAGGCGCGGCGGGGCTAAGGTGCCTGGCGGGCAGCGTCTTAGATTCCTCGGCTGCGCCTCGGAATCACTATGGCCTTGTGAAGGCCACGTAAGGGGATGAAAACAGGGCGGCGTCCCAGGACAGGGCCGGAGGCGGGTTTGAAACCCGCCTCTACGAAACAACGGTGCGGCGGCGCCCATTTTCATAGCAATGACACGGGGGAGCGCTTTTCGTGTAGCGCGAGCATAGTGTAGACAGGCCCTAGCCGATCAGGCGCCTGCTCGTCTCGTCCGGATGCCTGGCGAGGTACGGCATGAAGGGAGTCCCGCCTGCTCCCACGCCAGTGGGGTTATCCGGGTCCGGGCTTGGCCACGATGTCGCCTGCGGCCCGGCCGCTCGCCTCCACCATACCTCCCCTTGGGACTGGATGTCCCGTCCGGCGTACTCCAGTGGGTGGAGCTGAATTCGGCCAGGCTGCTCAAGCAACGGTTGCAGGCTTTCTTGTTTTAGGCTTCCTCGAGGCGCGGATAGCGGCGGGGGTTGGCCGCTGCGAGGTCCTCGATGTTTGGCATTGGCGCTCCTCCGCCATTTTAGCGACGCCATATGAAAGCTGCCATACGGCATTCACCCGAAGGGGGCCCTTGATTTGTGGGACGGCTCCCGGAGCGCCCACGAATGCGGTCAACGATGTTGGGGGCCTCACAGCGGCGGTGCTGGGGACCATTGGGGCCATCGGAGGTTCCGCCGACCTCCATCGTCGGAGGGGCGCCGCCGGGCTCTCTAGCGGCGTGCTGACGGCGGCCTCTGTCGGGGTGCATTTCATTCCCGCCATCGTCGACAAGGGGTTTTCGCCAGCGGCGGGCGCCAAGCGGCTCGAGCGCCGGCCAGGGGGGATTGATACCTCAGTCAGTTAGGGACAAGCGACCCCGCCGGATAGGTCCCCAGCGTTGGCCCGCTGGGGCCTTGAGCCCCCTTTTGCCACAAGAATGGGGTTTGCTTTGGGATATACATCCCAATTAAAAAGGGGAGGCCCGGACCGGGCCTCCCCTTTTTTTCGGCGGTGTGGAGGTGCGGCTTAGAACTCTCCCATGCCGCCAGGAGGCATCGCCGGGGCCGCCTGCTTCTCCTTGATTTCGGTGATCATGCCCTCTGTGGTGAGGATCATGCTGGCGATACTCGATGCGTTCTCGACCGCTGCCCGGGTAACCTTGGCCGGGTCCACGATCCCGAACTCCACCATGTCGCCGTACTCCATCTTCTCCGCGTCGAACCCGTACTTGACATCCTCGGAGCCGCGGATGGCCTGGACCACCACGGAGCCCTCTCCGCCGGAGTTCGCGACGATCTGCCGGAGCGGAATCTCGAGGACCTTAGAGAGGATCCGGACGCCGGTGGTCTCATCGTCGTCGGCGCCCTTCAGCGAATCGAGAATGTTCCCAACCCGGATCAGGCTCACGCCGCCTCCGGCAACGATCCCCTCTTCGACTGCCGCTCGGGTCGCCGAAAGGGCGTCCTCGACACGGGCCTTCTTCTCCTTAAGCTCCACCTCGGTGGCAGCCCCAACCTTGATGACGGCCACGCCGCCGGCCAGCTTCGCCAGCCGCTCTTGCAGCTTCTCCCGGTCGAACTCGGAGGTCGTCTCTTCGATCTGGGACTTGATCTGGGTCATCCGGCCGCGGATGCCATCATCGGCGCCGTGGCCCTCGACAAGGGTGGTGTTGTCCTTGTCGGAGACGATCTTGCGCGCCCTGCCCAGGTCCTGCACCGTCGCCGAGTCCAACTTCCGTCCGACCTCCTCGCTGATGACCGTCCCGCCGGTGAGGATCGCCATGTCCTCCAGCATCGCCTTTCGGCGGTCGCCGAAGCCGGGGGCCTTGACGGCCAGGCAGTTCAGGGTGCCCCTGAGCTTGTTCACGACCAGCGTCGCCAGGGCTTCCCCATCGACGTCCTCGGAAATGAGCACGAAGTTCTTGCTCACCTGGAGGATTTTCTCCAGGACGGGGAGAATGTCGGCCACAGCCGACACTTTCTTGTCGGTAATGAGGATGTAGGGGTCCTCGATGGAGGACTCCATGCGCTCGGGGTTGGTGACGAAGTAGGGGCTGATGTAGCCCCGATCGAACTGCATGCCTTCCACGAACTCTGTCTCGTACTTGATACCTTTGGACTCTTCGACCGTGATGACGCCGTCTTTGCCGACCTTTTCCATGACCTCGGCAATGAGGGAGCCGATCTCGTTGTCGTGGGCCGAAAGGGAGGCCACCTGGGCGATCTGCTCTTTACCGGCCACCGGGATAGCCAGCTTCTTGATCTCTTCCGTCACCGCCACCACCGCGACCTCGACGCCCCGCTTGAGGGCCATGGGGTTGGCGCCAGCCGCGACGTTTTTGAAACCTTCATGAACGATGGCCTGGGCCAGGACCGTGGCCGTGGTCGTGCCGTCACCGGCGACATCGTTGGTCTTCGTGGCGGCTTCTTTGAGGAGCTGGGCCCCCATGTTCTCCAGGGGCTCGTCGAGCTCGATCTCCTTGGCGATCGTCACGCCATCGCTGCACACCTGGGGGGGACCGAACTTCTTGTCCAGGACAACATTCCGACCCCGGGGACCCAGGGTTACCTTCACTGTATCGGCCAGGGAGTCGACCCCCCTGATCAGGCTTCGCCTAGCCTCTTCCGAATAGGCGATCTGCTTGGCCATGTTTCAACTTCCTCCTAGTCTCTTTGTGAGAATCCGTCCGCTGATGGACCCTAGCCAACCCTGGCCAGGATGTCGCTCTCTCGAAGGATGAGCAGGTCATCCGCGCCGTCTTTGATCTCGGTGCCGCCGTACTTGGCGTAGATGATCTTGTCGCCCACCTTCACGTCCATCGCTTGCCGCTTGCCGTCTTCAAGCCGTCCTGGGCCCACAGCCAGGACCTCACCCTCCTGTGGCTTCTCTTTTACGGTGTCCGGGAGGATGATCCCTCCCCGCACCTCTTCCTGCGCCTCGAGGGGCTTCACAACGACCCTGTCTCCCAGGGGTTCCAACTTTCGCGCCACCTTTTTACCTCCTTGAAGGCCAAACAATCCTTTATCGTCCTCTTGGTTTAGCAGTCACCGACGCCGAGTGCTAGACCATCGGCCATCATAATAATTGGCCTTCATGATTGTCAATACGCTCCCGCTCGGGTAGGGCAATCGCATACTAAGTGTTGAGCACGGTGAGGAGGTAGTCCTCATCCCATCCGGCTCTCTTGCGTTTGGCGGCGATGCCCCCTTTCGACATGGACTCGCGCTTGAGCATATTGAGGGCCATGCGACGCAGGGTGGAGAAGTTCTCGGCGGCGTTGCCAGTCCTGACTCGGCAATCGTCCTCGCGGAAGGCGATATCAAGCACCCAGTGGACCGAATTCTCAATCCCCCAGTGTCCTCTCACCGCTGAGAGGATTCGGTCGGCCTGGTTCGGCAGGTTCGATAGATAGTAGCGGACTTCCGTGGACGTTCTGCCGTCTCCGTCACAGCGTTCTGACTCGACCATCGCCACACTGGTGAGTGCCGTCCACTCCTGACGGTCGTTGAGGTAGTCGATGTGGTCGGGGTCTGAGACAGACCAGCATCGCCGCATCTCGATTCGACCATGCCCTTTGTTGACCGTCTCGCAGAAGTCGTGATCAAGATCGGCAAAGCCGGTCCGTAGGGCATCGGCAAACGCCTCCTTGACGTCCCTGTGGAGTTGGGGCTGATTCTCCTTGAGGGCCAGGACGTAGTCGGCACCTTGGTCGATGATCGTTGCCGCAATCTCCTTCTGGCACCCCATGGCGTCAATGGTGACGATGCATCCGGACACATCCAGCACGCTCAACAGTTGAGGTATGGCCGTGATCTCATTGGAACGTTCATCGACCTTGGTCTGTCCGAGCACCAGATGGTTGGATGATGCCCACGCGCTCACCATGTGGATTGCTGACTTCCCTATGAATCTGTTATGCGAACGACGGAGCGTCTTGCCATCGATCGCCACCACCTGCCCTCTGGTCACCTCGCTGACCGCGCTCACCCAGTCCATGAAACATTCCTGGAACTGCGTCGCGTCCAGTCTCGCGAAGACTCTGCCGAAGGTGTCATGCGATGGGATGCCGTTGGGCAGCTCGAGGAACCGACGGAGCCAGTCCTTCTTCGACTTGCCAAACAACTCCACGTCCACCCACGAGTCCGCACCACAGAGGACCGCGCAGATAGCGATGACCACGACATCCATCAGGTTGTGGCGCTTGGCGCGATCGTCTCGTGGGTCGTTGAGCTTTGCGAACCGATCGATCAGGTTGGCTGCAGGCGTAGCGTCCATGTGGTCCCTCCTTACCCTGGATTGACCACAATTCTATATCTTGTCTTAGAATCAATTTAATATGCGATTGCCCTGGCTCGGGGCCAGGGCCTTTCGATTATTTAAAAGAAGTATTAGACTTCGTGCATGATTGCGAAAGGATTGGGAAAGAGCCTGCTCAAAGCGTTGGGAAAGGTGCCTGATCCCCGGTCTGGTCATGGTCGTCGTCACCCGCTGAGCGCAATCTTGGCGCTATCGGTGTGCGCGATGACCAGCGGCGCCCGTAGTCTCTATGCCATCGCCCAATGGGGAAGGATGCAGGACCCGGATACGCTCAAGGCATTGGGGTTCAGTAGGGACAGGACCCCTGCCGTGTCCACGTTGCACAAGGTGTTTCGCAGTATGGACGTGGATGCCTTCGAGGTGGTGTTGGGTGCATGGGTCGAATCGCAGTTGGGCACAGGGGAGGAGGCCCTAGCGATAGATGGCAAGGCGCTGAGAGGGATCCACGGGGACGACGAGGTGCCTGGAGTCCGCCTGGTGGCTGCCTACACCCATCGCCAGGGTCTGGTGGTGGGCCAAAAAGGGGGGTGCGGGCTGAGCGGCATGAGTCCGAGTTGAGCATTGCGGGTGCGCTGTTGGGGACGGTCCCGCTGACGAACAGGGTGGTCACCGCAGACGCCCTGTACTGCCAGAAGCGGTGGTGCGAGCAGGTGGTTTCTGAAGGTGGAGACTACCTGCTGATCGTCAAGGGCAACCAGAAGGGCCTCTACGAGGATATCGAGCTGTGTTTCGAGGAGCCGGTGGCGGGGGAGACCTACGCCTATGCCGAGACGGAGGACCGGCATGGAGACCGAAAGGACCGTCGCAGGCTGTGGTCGACCGACACGCTGAGGACCTATCTGGACTGGCCCGGACACCAGCAGGTGATGAAGGTAGAGCGTCGGTGCCGGGTGAACGGCAAGACCACTCGGCAGGTCCGATACGCGATCACCAGCCTGGGGGATCGGACCCCTGATAGCCTGCTCCAACTGATTCGAGGCCATTGGGGAATCGAAAACGGTCTCCACTATGTGCGGGACGTCACGCTGGGAGAAGATGGCTCCCAGATACGGACCGGCTCAGCGCCACAGGTGATGGCCGCTGTGAGAAACCTGGTGCTCACGATCCTCAGATTGTCCGGTGCGGTCAACATCGCAGCAGCGATCAGGAACATCGGATGGCAGCCTAATGGCCCCCTCAGACTGCTCGGACTGCTCACATGAGGATAATCGAAAGGCCCTGCGCTCGGGGCGGCGATATGGCGGGCATCGCGGCGATGTTACGCCGGCCTTCCAGCTATTACGCCAGCTTTCTGGATATTACGCCGGCCTTATAGCGGTGCTACAATGTTGCCCGCCCCGCATCCCATCCCTGAAGAGGAGGAGCGCGTTGATAGAGCGCCTGCATCACGTGGCGGTAGCGGTCTCGGACATTGACGCTGTCCTAGAGGACTACTCCAATCTCCTGGGCCTCCCAAAGACGGAGGTCGTGCACGTGGACTCCCAGAGCGTGAAGGCGACCTTGATTCCCATTGGAGACGTCGAGCTCGAGCTCATCGAGCCGACCGATCCGGAGGGAGGCGTCGCCAAGTTCATCGAAAGGCGGGGGGAGTCGCTCCATCACATCTGCTTCCAAGTGCCGGCAGTCGACGATGCGCTCAAGGCCCTCGAGGGGAAGGGGACGCAGCTCATCGACAAGCAGTCCAGGCCGGGGCTGGCGGGGATGGTCGGCTTCCTTCACCCGAAGTCGACAATGGGCACGCTGGTCGAGCTGTGCACCCCGATTCACTCGGCGCGGCCCTGAGGCATTCGAGACGCCGCCGCTCGCGGGGCGTCCTCGGAGGTGATGCGTGACGACGGCGCAGGACATCATCAGGGTGTTGGTGGCCAAGCCCGGTCTGGACGGCCATGACCGGGGAGCCAAGATCATCGCCAGGGCTCTCCGCGACGCCGGCATGGAGGTGATCTATACCGGAATACGCCAGACGCCGGAGATGATTGCGGAGGCATCCGTCCAGGAAGACGTCGACGTCGTCGGCCTGAGCATCCTGTCCGGGGCCCATCTGGAGCTGATCCCATTGGTGGTGGAGGGGCTCGAGGAGCGCGGGAAGGGAGATGCGATCATCGTCGTCGGGGGCATCATCCCCGAGGAGGACTATCCGAAGCTCCAGAAGCAGGGGATCCAGGGTGTCTTTGGCCCCGGGACCTCGACGCAAGCGATCGTCGACTTCATCACCAACGCCGTTGCCAGCGCCCGCTCCAGCGGCACGCGGGGTTGAGTCTTGTGCGTGGTTGGCCCATGGCATTCCCCGGCTAGGACCTGAGCCTCCCGCACACCTCGTTGAGCTCACGCCCCCTCAAGACCGTTGCAGAGCCCTCCCAACTCCGGGGGCTGGTCCGCGATCTCTTCAACCAGCCCGCCTTCGCGCTGGACCTGGAGTCGAATGGCTTCCACCGGTATCCGGAGCGCGTTTGTCTGCTTCAGTTTGCGACTCCGAGAGCGGTCTATCTCGTCGATCCTCTGTCTCTGGAGGACCTGTCCCCGCTGGGGCCCGTACTGGCGGACCAATCGATCGAGAAAGTCCTTCATGGGGCTGATTACGACCTCCGCAGCCTGGACCGAGATTGGGGGTTCGAGATCGGCAACCTTTTCGATACGGGAATCGCCGCCAAGTTCGTGGGCATCGACAAGGCGGGCCTGGCGACGGTGACGGAGGAGGTGTTAGGCACGACGCTGGCCAAAGACAAGCGTCTGCAGCGGGCGGACTGGAGCACTCGGCCACTCAGCGAGGAAGCCCTCGAATATGCTGCCGACGACGTGCGGCATCTGGTGGACCTTCGCGGGGCTCTGGGGCGCCGCCTCAAGCAGCTGGGAAGGACGGACTGGGTCGCCGAGGAGTGCCGCCGGCTCGCCGGAGTCCGATACGTCGCGCCGAACCTCGAGACCGCTTTTCTCTCGGTCAAAGGCACCGGAGGGTTGGACCCCAAGGCCCTTGCCGTGTTTCGCGCACTCCACCGCTTTCGGGAGGCCCAGGCCCGGCTTGCAACGAGGCCACCGTTCCGGTTGTTTCCCGACAAGGCGCTCGTGGAGCTGGCCCTAGAGCCATCGACGAAGCTCGACGAGGTCCCCGGGCTGGGGCCAAACGCGCTCAGGCGTTGGGGCCGCGGCCTGCGCCAGGCGGTCCAGGAGGGACTCAACAGCCCGCCGGTACAGCGTCCGCGGGCTCCCCGCGAGCGTGTCTCCCCAGAAGAGAGCTCAAAGCGCGCGGAACGGCTCAAGGGCTTGAAGGGGTGGCGGTCCGACCTCGGGAAACGGCTCGGGCTGGACCCGCCCCTGCTGTGGCCGACCGTCAGTATGGAGCGGCTATCGCGGGGGAGGGACTCGCTCGACGACGAGCTGAACGCCGCGGAGGTCCGGGAATGGCAGCGCCGCGAGGCGGCACCATCGTTACAGGCTTGGATGGCGGGGGACCTGGGAAGAGGGCTGTTTCGGGAGGCTACGGCGGGGGAAGGCCGTCCATCCCGACGCCGGGGCCGCTCGCGGGAGGGCGCGGCCTAGAGCTACCGGCCCTGGAAGTTTGGGGCGCGTTTGTCTCGGAAGGAAGCGACCCCCTCCTTGAAGTCCTGGGTCTGGAAGCACGTCCGCTGGGCCCGGGTCTCGAAGTCCAGGGCCACGGGGAGCCGGATATCCGCGGCCCGTTTGATACCGGTCTTGGTGAACTCCAGGGCGACGGGAGGGCCCGATGCGATGGACTGGGCCAGCTCCCGGGCGGCGGAGGGGAACTCCTCGACCGCCGTGACGCGCGAATAGAGCCCCCATTGCAGGGCCTCCCGGGCGTCCAAGTGTCTGCCCGTGTACAGCAGCTCGCAGGCTCTCGAGACCCCAACGGTCCTTGGAAGCAGCCATGAAGCGCCCGCGTCGGGCACGATACCCAGGGCGCTCCAGCCGGCAGCGAGCGTCGCGGCCTCTGATCCGATGCGGATATCACAGGCGAGGGCAATCGATATCCCCGCTCCCGCGGCGACGCCGTTGACGGCGGCGATGGTCGGCCTGGGGAACTCGTAGATCGGGATCACGAACTCGCCGACGGGCCTGGTGGGCCGTTCGGGCAGCGGGGCCGGCCCGCCTGTGTCAGGGGTCTGCTCGGCGACCGCGGTGACGTCCGCCCCCGCACAGAACCCGCGCCCGGCGCCCGTGATCATGAGTACGCGGGCCCCCTGGTCGGCTTTGGCCCTGGCGACGGCATCTTCGATCTCCGCCACCATATCCACCGTGAAGGCGTTGAGCTTGTCCGGGCGGTTGAGCGTCAGAAGAGCAATCCCCTCGGACACTTCGTAGGTCACCGAGCTGTAGTCCATGTCCACCTGCTTGCGGTCTATCGGCCGGCGAATCTTGGGGCCCGCTTTTCCAGGAAAGCGTTCAGCCCCTCCTGGTGGTCCTCCGTGCTCAGGCAGACGGCCTGGGCCAGGGACTCGAGCTCCAGGGCAGAGAGGAGGTCCGTATCGAGTCCTCGGAAGACGGCCTTGCGCGTAAGCTCCAGCGCAATCGGCGGTCCCTGGGCAATGACCGTTGCGAACTCCATCGCCGCTCCGATAAAGCCCTCCGCCGGGACGACTCTGTTGACGAGACCCATCTCGAGGGCCTCCTCCGCGCCGACGGGCTTGTTGCTAGAGAGGACTTGAAAGGCCCGGGACACCCCCGCCGTCCGCGGCATCAGGAACGTGGTCCCGCCATCCGGGGTGAGTCCCAGCCTCACGAAGGCGGGGACGAACCGGGCATTTTCGGAGGCGATACGGAGATCGCAGCCCAGGGAGTACCCGATGCCGACCCCAGCCACGACTCCGTTAATGGCGCCCACCGATGGCTTGGGGTATTCGTAGAAGATGCGGCTGACCCTGCCCCGGTCGCGCACCATATCCATGCCTGAGCGGGTGGGACCCTCGAGCGCGCGCGTGTTGAGGTTCTCGATGTCGGCGCCGGCACAGAATGCCCGGTCACCGGCCCCGGTGAGCATGACCACCCGGACGTCATCGTCGTCCCGCCAGGCTTCCATTACCTGGTCGATCTCCAGGGACATCTCGCGCGTGACGGCGTTCATCCTCTCGGGGCGGTCGAGGGTGATGAGGCCAACCCCATTGGAGACGTCCAGCTTGATGAGGTCGGGCTTGATGAGGTCTGAATTCATTGCGGGCATGATAGGCGGGCCTGGGCGCGAGCATCGCAGGTTCGGGGCATGATAGGTTCGGGGTCTGAAGGGTGTCAATCGAGGGCAATGGAAAGACCTGTCGCTGGAATGGTACGGAGATCTGGAATGGTACGGAGATCTGGAAGAGGCTCTTTAGATTCTTCGTCGCTTCGCTCCTCAGAATGACAATGAAGCTTCGCTCCTCAGAATCACTATGGCCTTGTGAAGGCCACGTATGCGGATGAAAAATCGGCGGCGGTCCCAGGACAAGGCCGGAGGCGGGTTTGAAACCCGCCTCTACGAAACAACGGTGCGACGGTGCCCATTTTCATAGCAATGACAATGAAAAGGCATGACAACGAAAAGACCTTGGAGGTAGGGAAATCCGGGCGGCGCGAGCCGGGAGGAGTGGGGGATGGGCTATCGGCGGAATGGGGGGTCAGGCTTGGAATGGGGAGTCAAGATACGGTCCCGCTACGAACTACGAATAGAGCTGACGGCCGCACGTTTCGGTGAGGGGCCGTGCGGCCGTCAGGAGGGTTGTCTGTTGGCATGGGGCATAGCGCCCTTGGCGGGAGGGCGAAGCGAACAGGCCCGAGTCGCAGGCTCAGGGAGATGCCGCCGCGAATGACGGCAGGGCGAGAGCGCTCACCGCATCGGTCCGGCGTCCCGCGGCGTCACCGCCGGTGGCCGCGAGGGCCGGTGGTGCCCGCCGATAGGAGGCCGGCGGGCGGGGCGGGCCCGGTCGGTGACCAGAGCCCGGAGGGCCATGTCCAGGATGGACGCTCGCGCCCGGGGGAGCGGACCGTATTTCTCCGGCAGGACGATCCTGCAGAGGGCGCGGAGCGAGGGGCCATGGCCTGCACATCGGCGTCTTCGAGGAGGCGCCCCTGCAGCGCGTCCTGGAACGACGCCCAAGCACCGGCCAATCGCTCCCGAAAGGAGGGGTCGGTGCGCGACCACCGGAGGGCGGTGGCCGTGGAGATACCGGCGGCAAGGCAGGCCGCGCGGAGGGTACCACCCCGCGCGAAGGGCCGGGTAAACCGGGATTGCCGCCGGGCCCGCTTCTTCCAGCGTGCTGCTGGGGCTCTCGTCATAGGGCTTGCATCTCCCTGTGCCTGACGTAGCATCTGTACGTAATACAACGGTACGCCATGCCGGGAGGCGCGGCAAGGGGTGGCTGTCAGGGGCTGGTCGCCGGCTAGGGGGGTGTTCAGGGGGCGAGACGGGTCAGATCGAGGTGCTCCGCCAAGAGCTCGGTGTAACGGGCGAGCTTTTTCGGGTGATGGAAGGATGGGGCTCCGATGAACCCCTCGATGCCGGCGATGACATCGAGGGTGCTGTTGGGAACCACGATGATCGGGACCTCGGCCTCTTCGGCCTTGTTGACGACGTATGGAATCGGGTCCTGCCCCTGGGTCAAGATCAAGCACCGGGTGGACGTTTCGAGGGCGTTCCACTGGAGGTCGGGGCGGTCGCCTCTGGTAATCAGGGCCTTATTTTCGACACCCTGGTAGTAATGGGTACTTTCGTCCAGGACCATGGCCCCGACCAGGAGCCGCTCGACGATTTCCCCGGCTTTTTCGCCGTTGTTGACGATTCGCCCCGCCAACCGCGCCTCGTACTCCCGGACGGTGAACCCGAGGAGGGCAGGGTCCTCCGGCACGACGCCGAGGACCGTCAGGCCAGCCCTTTCGATTGCCGGGACGGCCTCTTGCGTCACGGTCCTCCACGACAGGGTCGGCACAGCGTTGAGCACGACACCATGGAGACCGCCGAAGGAATCCGCCAGGGCCGAGAGATGACCAACGTCGAGGCCGCGCTCGTACCGGACGACGGCAATCACCTTCGCCTCGGCGAGTCCGGCCAGATCGACGGAATCCTGGGCGGCGCCGTTTGGAGCCGTCAGCCCGTCTATCAGGACGGTCGAGAGACCGCTGGACCCGCTCCGAATGTGGTCCTGGAGCCTGGACGACATCGCCGCCACCGACCCAACCGGCTCTCTCGCCACCAAGGGTTGAGGGGGACTCGAGCCAGCCAGCGCCCGGGCCGCAAACGCTATGTCCGGATCGCTGTAGAGGGCTTGCGCATCGTCGGCGACCAGGGAGAAGGGCTTGAGGTACCCCGCGCTGTTTCCCCGCTCCCGCAAGAGCGCGGTCAGGGAAAGGGCGAAGGATGTCTTGCCGGAGCCGGCTGCGGGGGAGGTAATGTACAGGTTGGCCATGGGTGCGCCCGGTCGG
This sequence comes from Dehalococcoidia bacterium, assembly GCA_965220155.1. Classification (GTDB taxonomy): domain Bacteria; phylum Chloroflexota; class Dehalococcoidia; order SHYB01; family SHYB01. Next base: position 725,840 of record OZ244810.1, read on the forward strand.
ATGATGGGCTTGTGGATTCTATCACGCGGGGCGGCGTTCCCAGGGGGCCGGGCCGGAGGCTTCGCGTCCCTCTTGGGGCGTCTCATCCCAGGAGCGGATTCCTTGACACTCACATAGCCCCAACCTATCATCGCTCGGGGGCCCGAAAGAGTCGATTGAGGTTCGTTACCGGTCAGGAGGCCACGACGATGGCATCGGAGAAAGTAGCGGTAGTGACGGGGGCGGCGAGGCCGTGGGGGCTGGGGCGCACCAGCGCGATGATGCTGGCGAAGAAGGGCTACGACATCGCTGTCGTCGACGTGCGGGACGACTGGGGGAACGAAGCGGTGCAGGCGATCAAGGCCGTGGAGGCAAACGCCCTGTATGTGAAGACGGACCTGACGAAGAAGGCTGACATCGAGGCCATGGTGGACAGGGTGACCGCTGAGTTTGGGCGGATCGACGTCCTGTGCAACATCGCCGGGATATCGCCGCGGGAGCGGCTGGACGACATCAAAGAGGAGACGTTCGACGCCATTATCAACGTCAACGTCCGGGGGCCGCTGTTCGCGATTCAGGCGGTGGCGCCCGTGATGCGGAAACAGGGGGGCGGCCGGATCGTCAATGTTTCCTCGGGGAGCTCGCTGCAACCTCTCAAGGGGTTGGCGGTCTATAGCGCCAGCAAGGCGGGCATCACCATGATGGCAAAGGTGCTGGCATGGGAGCTTTCCCGGGACAACATCGCCATCACCAACATCGCTCCGGGGTCCATGCCGACCGCGATGGGCCAGGAGACGGGCCCGAACCAGGATGACTACGAGCGCGGCTCGCGCGGCCAGCCGTTCATGCGGGGCCCGACGACCGAGGAGGTGGCCGACGTCCTCGTTTATGCCGCCACAACGGAGAGCACGGCTCTCACGGGCCAGACGCTCCATGCCAACGGCGGAGCGTTCATGGTGTCCTAGCGGACGCGGGGTCCTCCATGGTCCAGCGGGGTCCTCGGGCCGCCCGAGCATCCATGGCCGCTGGGCCAATCCTCGAGCTCGTTTCGAGCCATTTCGCGCCATCAGCGGCGGCCGCCGCCGGGTGTCCGGGCAGCGGCGAAATTGACGCTCAACAGAAGGGCGTGAGATAATTCGAGAACGCCGGACCGGCGCCAGGCCGTCCGGCGTTCGGGTGCCAACGTAGCTCAGTGGAAGAGCGGGCGCTTCATAAGCGCTAGGTCGTAGGTTCGAACCCTACCGTTGGCACCAGCCCTTCCAGCCCGGGCGGTTAGCTCAGCGGTTAGAGCACTCGCCTCACACGCGAGGGGTCGCTGGTTCAAATCCAGCACCGCCCACCACTCCTGGACAAAATCAAGAACCTTTACCTGAGGTTCGGATTGGCGCTGTAAGACGTCCTCAGCGGCACGCCTGACGAACTGCAACGATCGAGGGGCGGCGCGGAGTTCGTGCAGGTGACAGTGGCGGCCACTAGGCGTAGCAGACGATTTTGATGCCGTACTTCTCCGCCAGGGGCCGTAGCACCTCGTCATCCCGCTTGCAGACGGCAACGGTCCTAACGGACCTGGGATTGAATGCCCGCATTAATTCCTTGGAAAACAGCGCTTGTCCGAGGAGGTACATGCCAACCCTGCTAGCCTTGGTCTGGACGACGATGATGTCCTTGCCCCGTATTGCCTGTGAAGCGTGCTCGTCGCGAGACAAGAGACGCTTCGGTTCCCCTAGAACGATCACCCCGTCCAAGAATCGACGCCCGCGGCGTTTAGACTCCCTGACGGCACAGAATTCCAACATCAAAGTCCCGCCGACCGAATCCCAATAACGGAGCGTGAGCGGAGTCTCGTGTTTGCTCATGGTGCGACTGTTCCCTACTTCGACATGTCACTGCGAATGGTGTTGTTGCCGACCTGACTGCCCGGAATTTCCGGTAGCGTCGTAGCTATTCCTGCAATCTGTTCTTGTGGGCAGTGGACCGGCGGAGAGACCTGACAGGATTCTAACGGAAGCTGCACGGAGGACGAATTGGCCACAACAGTAGTGAGCTGGAACGTCGCCAAGAGCCATGAGCCCTGGCGCCAGCTCTTGCAGATGGACGCCGATGTTGCCCTGCTGCAGGAAGCGGGCCGCGTGCCGCCTGACGTGGCTGATAAGGTCAACACAGGCCCCGTGGAGCATTGGGACTCGCACGTATGGAATTCGCATTGGTACAAAGGTCGGTTCAAGAAGTTGTTCGACCCGGTGGCCGATGGCGGTGAAGCTGTCGGACCGGGTCGAGGTCGAGTGGTTCAAGCAGGTCAGTCCGATAGGTTGGACAGAGCAGGACGAGATCGCCGTCAGCGGCATTGGCACAATCGCCGCCGCCCGCGTCGTCCCGAAAGACGCGCCGCCCTTCATCGCGGTGTCCATGTACGCGCGGTGGATAAAGCCGCACCCGTACGCCAACAGCCGGTGGCGTGTCGGCTACCCGGATGGCTCGGCGCACCGCATAATCTCGGACCTGTCGGCGTTCATCGGCAGCACCGACCCCAGCACGCACCGCATACTGGCGGCGGGCGACCTCAACATGAGATACGGCGCTACGGATGACAGCCAGCTAGCCCTGCCAGCCCGCGACCGCACCATCACGGACAGGATGGACGCCCTCGGCATGGAGTTCCTTGGTCCTCAGCACCCGGCCGGCAGGCGGGCATGCCCCACGCCTCAGGGTTTGCCGCGCGACACCCGGAACGTGCCTACGTACCACACCACGAGACAGTCCCCCGAGACCGCCCAGAACCAGCTCGACTACGCCTTCGCCTCGCGCGGTTTCCACAAGAGCGTCACGGTACGGGCCATGAACTCCGTAGAGGAGTGGGGCGCAAGCGACCACTGCCGTCTGCTGATCGAAATCGCGGGCGAATAGATGGTGCCGTTGCAGAGGTCACACCTCTGCCCCGTCATCTGGCCATAATCAACATACGGGACACGGCGGAACCTGCCTCTCGGGCACATGGGTCGCCTGGACACGGGAGAGGCGATCGATTCGATACTGCCTTGAAAACGCCGTCAGCTAACCGGAGTCGCCGAATTAACGGTGGAGCAATGAAGTTGTGCGCGGTCTTGTTGGCGGTCGTGACCGGCCTGACTGTGGTTAGCTCGGGCTGCGATGGCAATTCGAGCAGGCAGCCCTCCAAGACTCCATTGAAGATCGGCTTGCTGCTGGACTTCACCGGATCTCCGGAAGCGTCTTCGGACAGAAAACGAGCCTTCGACCTTGCCATACGACACATCAACGAGGGCGGCGGAGTGCTTGGAATGCATGTCGAGAGTGTCGCAGCAGATGCCTCCGGCGATCCGTCCACCGCCGTGCAGGTGGCTCGGCGTCTTGTAGAGGTAGAGGGCGTACATGCGATAGTCGGCCCCAACGCCAGCGCGGCAGCACTGCCAATTTCCCAGAGCATTTCCGGCACACTTGGTATTCCCACTATCAGCCCTTCGGCCACCTCTCCGTACCTGAGCGATGTCGAAGACGACGGTTACTTCTTCCGTACGGCACTCTCAGATGCCGCGCAAGGTCCTGTCCTCGCCGGCTTGGCCCGGAATCGTGGCTTCGACAACGTCGGCTTGATCTACCAAGACGACGCTTATGGCCAGGGGTTGGCTGACGCCTTCGAGACTTCCTGGGACGGAACCTTGCGGCTCGTCTCCGTTGGCAAGGCTCAAACCGGCTACCTCTCGGAGTTGGCGCGGAGCGCCGATCTGGGGGCACAGGCTTTGGTCGTCATTGCTTTCGAGGCTCAGGCCTTGGTCATAGTGCGCCAGGCTATCGATGAGGGCATATACAACCAGTTCGTCTTTGGCGACGCGGCCAAAAGGGTAAGTCTCGTCAGACAGATCGGCGGCGAAAGGCTGGGCGGTATGTACGGTACTGCCGGAGCGTCTGCTCCTGACAATGCCGCCACAGCCGAGTGGGAGGCCGCCTTCATCGCTGAATACGGTGAGTTGCCCGTTCTCGCCTACGTCAAAGAAACCTACGATGCGACCGTCGCCCTCGCCTTTGCCGCCCAAGCTGCTGGTAGTGTCGACGGAGCCGCGAGCCGCGACCATTTGCGGGAAATCGCAGGACCACCCGGTCGGACCGTTCCGGGCACTCCGGAAGGGTCGCCGACGGCCTTGCCCTGCTTGCTGAAGGCCGGAAAATCAACTTCGACGGTGCCGCCAATACGCTGGATTGGGACGGAAACGGCGACCTCCTCAGAGGTCACATAGGCACGTGGCGGTTCACAACTGACGAGCGTATAGAAGAACTTGACGTGGTGCTCTTCGAGAACTAGTGGCAATCCACGCCGGTCAAGGCCGACCTTACCTACGACAGACCATTGACCCGACAGGTTCTGGAACCACCACGAGCCTGTCGTGCCAGAGCCTCGATGTCTCACCTAGCCTGCAGTGACAGAGCTTGCCAAACGAGCCATCGCCTGATTCGCCGTTCCGCGGCTTCTGCCATCGTGTCCATTGACAGGCGACAGGTGACGGCGCAGACTCTCGATGTGGTCCTATCGTTCAAGCACCGGGGTCTGAGGACGCTCTACAACGGCCGAGGGGCGCGGCGGGTGGCTCCGGAGCATATCCGAAAGTTGACGCGCATCCTCGCGGTGCTCGATCAAAGCCGGACGCCGCAGGACATGGACCTGCCGGGATTTCGCCTACACCCGCTGGCAGGCGAGCTGAGGGGTCACTACGCCGTCTCGGTATCGGGCAATTGGCGGGTGAGCTTCAGGTTCGAGGATGGCCATGCCGTTGATGTCGATTACACGGACTACCACTGAGGAGGTGGGATGATGCCCATGCAGAACCCTCCCCATCCGGGCGAGATCGTGAGATGGGAATGCCTTGAGCCGCTGGGGTTGACGGTAACGAGGGCGGCGGAAGGTCTCGGGGTAACCCGTCAGGCGCTGTCGGAGCTGGTGAACGAGAGGGCCGGCGTGTCGGTCGAGATGTCCTTTCGCCTGTCTCAGGCCTTCGGCTCCACGCCGGAGACCTGGCTCGGCTTGCAGACAGCCTACGACCTCTGGCAGGCGAGGTCCCGCGGCAAGCAAATCGAGGTCGAGAGATTCGCGGCGCAGAAGGAGGCAGCGGCTCATGACCGGACTCGGAGCCGCAATGGAGAACCTGAAGACCGCGGGTTGTAGGACCGTGTATCTCGATGGAAGCTTCGTGACGAGCAAGGACATCCCAGACGACTATAATGCCTGCTGGGAAGAGGCAAAGGGATCATTGCCATAGCCTTGAGTGGCCTCACATGATCAAGAACGAAGGCAATACCGGATCACCAAAGCTCAGGCAGACCGATTCTCCCAGACGCTTCACAGCCTCAGAAAGCGCCCCAGAGAAACCAAGGGGGTACATCCCCTAATCGCCAAGGCTCAAGAGGACGCACTGAACAGTCAGATCGCGGATCTCAAGGGTGAATTGCGAGAGTATGAGTCTCTGAAGGCCGGCAAGTTCCAGCTAGATGAGCTCAACGTGATTGCTGACCTGCCAGCTGTTCTGATCAAAGCACGGGTCGCACAGGGTCTGAGTCAGAAGGACCTGGCAGACCGGATCGGGCTGAAGGAACAGCAGATACAGAGGTACGAGGCCACCGACTACGCATCCGCCGGTCTCACTCGAATCAAGAAGGTTGTAAGCGCCTTGGGTGTGGAGAGTAGCAAGCCCGTTGTAACGACTGGCGCTCGCTGAGCAAGGGACCTAGCGTTGACCAGTAAGCAGGCTCATGAATAGCGCGCCACACCAGACTACTTGAAGAGTGCCAATAGGTTTGATCTGTTTCTCTCTTTGACCTCACGAAAAGAGGAACCGGGGGACCGGTGGTGGACCATCTTGGTCTAGCGATTAAGCGAGACCCGAGCAAAAAGAAGGCAATATGCAGTCACCAAGTACAAAAGTATGGGTAGTCCGGGCTGGGCGCAACGGTGTCTATGCTGAATATTTTCTCGAAAAGGGAGTGGTTGCGATTGGTTGGGGTGAGGTGGGAGAAATGGAATATACCCTCCCAGACCTTGAGATTAGACGCCGATTTGATGAAAAGTGGCCTACTGAAAAGCCTCGAACACGGGCAACGTGGGCTGCTCAAGCCAAGAGGTTCCTGCGGGAAGTCGAAGAGGGTGACGCTGTTGTCACTTACGACCCTGGGACCCGCCTTTACCACATAGGGATAGTTCGATCACCGGCGGTATTATGTCCCCGGATAGTCGACGAGCAAGAACGCCAAGAATTTGTTCGTAACGTCGACTGGACAGGTACATGTCCTCGAGACGATCTGTCAGCAGGCACCAGAAATAGCCTGGGCAGCATTGCGACTTTCTTCCGGATACCAGCAGAAGCGGCTGCTGAGTTGCAACGGAACCTCTCAGAGTGGGGCTCCACCGGCCCCCGCGACGAGGATATGTCGCCTATATCAGACCAATTAGATGCTGTAGACATCTTGCAGGAGTACATATCCCAATCCGAACAGTTCGTCGAAGACAAAATCGCTTCACTCGATGGGCAACAGCTTCAAGAACTTGTCGCGGGGATTATGCGCGGCATGGGTTACCGGACCAAAGTTTCCAACCCGGGCCCTGACCGCGGTGTTGATGTTTTCGCATCGCCAGATGGCTTGGGCCTAGTCGAGCCACGTATTTTTGTTGAAGTCAAGCACCGTGCAGGTCCTGTCGGTGCTCCACTGATTCGTGCCTTCCTCGGCGGCCGTCAACAAGGTGATCGTTGCCTGTATGTCAGCACCGGTGGATTCACAAAGGAAGCGCGCTACGAGGGGGACCGCTCCTCGATTCCTCTGACACTCGTTGACATGGCCGACCTTCGGGAGTTGCTAGTGGATTATTACGAAACCCTCGATTCCGAATCCCGCACCTTAGTCCCACTGAGAAAGGTCTTCTTGCCCGTATTGGAATAAGAGAACTTCTCAATGAGCGCGGTGTGGCACATGAGAGCGGGCGCGAAGGTGCAGATCTGGGCATGTGACCGCGCGCCGCTGCGAATCTCGGTATCTGAGCGTCGCCATGCGCGAGGGCGGACAGAACGCGGCAGATGGTAGCTACGATTACTGGGCCACCACCAATTCAAACGTGGTACTTGTGTACAGTCCCCTTAGGTCCACCATTCTTGACGTAGACAGTGCCGGGCCGTGTAGAGCGGCCTCTTCGGCGTCCATTCCAGGTATCCGGCAGCCGTCGGGAATGGGGATGGAGTAGCGGGACGACGGCGTTGCCGGGGCTGACGACGATCTCCTTGACGAAGGTCTCGATGAAGGCCCGCGACTCGGTGAGCTCGCTGGTCTCGAGGAAGTCGCTCATGTACTCTTTGTGTTGTGGGGAATCCTGGTGGGATGACGACCGCCTAGGCTTGTTTTCGCAGAGGCGCTAAATCGATAGTAAAGGTTTCAGCTATTTTCATCTCCGCTCATTGACGAGGCCCAACGGCCAGCCCGGGCTTGGAGTTCGTCCACTAGGACCACCCTATGGGCACCGCCATGACCACCGGCGCCGGCAACGCGGAATCGCGCAATCCCATGTACGGTACGGCAAAAGGAACTTCTCCATCGGCACCACTGACGCGAACATGAAGCCCTCCATGAGCGCAGTCGAAGGGACACAGACCGTTGGCGGCCCGTGTCCGATATCCTTCGCGATTTAGCCAGGACGAGAGTTGCACCTGGGTCCCGTTCCCGGCGGCGTAGCGACGGAGCAGACCCTTTGCCGCCTCAGCCTCCTTGAAGATCGGATGCACGCCGCCGGGATGCTTCGGACCGCGCCGTCGCTCGCCCTTCTCCTCGATCCGGCAGGATGCGCAGCCGAATTGGAGGCTGCCCAGGTGCAGCCCTTACCAGGGTCCCCGTAGCCCTTCTCCACGCGGCGCACCAACTTTTGTTCATGTCCACCGTTGCCACTTCTCGCTAGGGTAACGTCGTCCGCCGCTGCTCATCCATCCGCCTACCTTCAGGGGCGGTAACCAACTGGATACGGAGCATGTGCTGACCACAGTCTCGATCTCAAGGAGGCTTTGAGATATGGCGGTCCTCGTTACCGGCGCCGCGGGACACATCGGCTCGAACGTTGCGCGGACGCTTCTCGACAACGGCTACGAGGTCGTTGGCTACGATGCTGTCTCCCCTCCTCCATTTACTGTCCTGGCACCCAAGATGAAGTCCCTTCCGTTCGTGACAGGGAGCGTCCTCGACTCAGCCAACCTCTTGAATACCGTCAAGAAGTATCGAGTGGACAGCATTGTTCATCTCGCCGGCATGCTGGGCGGGGCGCAGGACAAACCCATCGAAGCCGTTCGGGTCAACGTGGAGGGCAGCCAGAACATGTTGGAGGCGGGCCGCATCATGGACCTGGGCCGGGTGATCGTGACGAGCTCCCACACGGCATCGGGCTCCAACACGGGCAAGGACCCCCACAGCCAGCGAATCATGGAGACCGAGTTTAGCCTCCCGGTGAATGCCCATGACGTTCTCGCCCCTTACGCATCGACCAAGCTCATGATCGAAGAGCTTACCTACCTCTACAAGGCCCGCTACGGCGTGAGCGCGGTGGCAATACGTCCCGCGCGAGTGTATGGTCCTGGGATAGCCCCCGGCCGATATGACGGTTTCCCGATCGAGGCCCTTTTCCATCGAGCATTGCGGGGCGAAGCGGTCAATGTCGCCCAAGGGCGCGATTCCTGGATCGACCTGACATACGCCAAGGACGAGGCAATGGGTTATCTCCTCGCGCTCCAAGCCGAGAACCCGCCGAGCCACGTTTACAACATCGGCGGTGGCCAGGTCTACTCCGTTGCACAGATGGTGGACGCCGTGAAGGCCACGGTTCCAGGCGCCCAGGTCCACGTGGGCCCGGGCGAATGGGTCGGCATCAGCGCTTCGGCCCGTCATCTGGGACCGATGCGCCCGGCGCCGGATATCACGAGGGCGGAAAAAGAGCTGGAATACAGGCCGCGCTTCGCGGAGCTGCCCAGAGCGTTGGCCGACTACAAGAAATGGCTCGAAGAAGGCCGCTATTAGGGGGAACCCCGTGACCATGAGCGACCACCCCATCGCGGCGCCGTTTATCGAAGAGATGAAGGCGGCAGGGTTGCGATGGATCGTGACGCTGCCGGATTCCACCACGAGGGTGCTCCAGCGCATCTGGCGCTCGGACCCGTTCTTCCATGTGGTCCCAGCCGTGCACGAGGAAGAAGCCATCTCCATCGGATGCGGGCTGTCCATTGCGGGCGAGCTGCCGTTGGTTGTGATGGAGAACGCCGGCCTGTTCCACAGCGGGGACTCGCTTCGGAATCTGTCCATTGACATGCAGATACCCATCGTCCTTGTCACGAGCTACCTCGGGCGGCCCAAAGCGAATCTTGCCCCTGACCGCGAGGAGGTAGCGATGGGCAACAGCGCCTTCAGCCACATCGATCAACAGGGCCGGCTTACAGAGCCCTGGATGCGGTTCTGGGACATCCCCTACGGCATCATCGACGCTCCGGAAGGAGCGAAACTCGTGCCATGGGCAGCCGATACTGCCCGCAGGCGAAGCGGCCCGGCAGCGCTCCTGTGCGGCGTAGAAGCGGGAGATTTCCGGCTATGAGCATGGACTTCGAGGCATGCCTCAACGTACTCAGCCAGCACAGGACCGATGAGTTCGTGGTGGCTTCTATGAGCCCCAACAGCCTCTGGCCCTTCGTCTCCAAGAGCGACAGGGACCTGAGTTACACAGATCCCATGGGCTCCGTGGCGCCGGTGAGCCTGGGCATAGCGTTGGCGCGGCCAGACGTGCGCATTTGGGCCCTGGATGGAGACGGCGGGTTGCTCATGTACCTAGGCGGCCTCGTCACCATCGCGAACATGGCACCGCCCAATCTGATCCATTTCCTGTTCGATAACGAGGCCTACGGCCTCGTGGGCCTGCCCACGCCGGGGGTTGGAAAACGGGATTTCCCGACCATCGCTCGTGGTGCGGGGATCGAGGAGGTCCATAGCTTCGACATGCTCGAAGACTTGGACCAGGCGATGCCTCAGCTCGTGAAGACCCAGGGTCCCACCTTCGTGGCGCTCAAAGTGAAGGACGGACCGACCTCCACCCCGGAAGGCATGGAGAAGTCACGCCTGAGGAGAGCCGCTCCGGAGGGCAAACTCCGATACGGTAGGCAGGGTGTCAAAACCCTCCGCCGCATCCTTTCCGGCCTCGAGGCCCGGTGACAGGCGATAACGCCCGGTGTCACGTGACGTGGGCGGGCTCGGCTTCGCCGTAGAACGCCAGGGGGTTGTGGTAGAGCATCTTCTCCAGGACGCGCTTGCCCACCAAGTCCTCCATCTCCACGATCTCCTGGGTCATCCCAGGGCCGTGGTCCGGATGGGGGTAGTCGCTGGCGAAGAGCATCTGGTCCTCTCCGATGTACTCGACGAGGGCACCCAGGTAGGGCTCGTCCTCGGGAGAGACGTAGCATTGCCTCTTGAAGTACTCGGACGGCTTCATCTTGACGTGATGCTCCACTTCGAGACCGTTGGTCTTGTACTCGATCTCGTCCAGGCGCCAAAGCCAGAACGGTAGCCACCCGCAGCCGGATTCGAGAAACGCGAAGCGCAATGTGGGGTGCCGCTCCAGGACGCCCTTCTCCAGGACCGCCAGGAATGCGAGCATTTGCTCGGTGACATGGTTGGTGTGACACGCGAACTGCGTGGTGAACCGCCCATCGGCGACGCGAGGAAGCGCGCCGCCGCCCTCATGAACCCCGACGCCAATGTTCCGCTCTTCGCACTCGGACCACAGCTCTTCGTAGGCAGGATCGCCGATGGTCCGTCCATTGATGGGGTTTGGGCGGACGAAGATTGCCCGAGCGCCCATGTCTACGACGCGACGCATCTCTTCCACCGCGTCCTTTGGGTCGTGGAGGCTCACCCCCGGCACGGGCTTGAGGACCTCCGGGTTATAGGAAGCGAACTCGAAGAGCCAATCGTTGTACGCACACACGAGGGCTTTGGCCACCTTTGGGTCCATGTCTTTGTAGGCCCACATACCTAGGCCCGTCGTTGGGTAGAGGTAAGCAACATCGATGCCCATGGCCGTCATCCCTTTGACATGGGACTCGGCGTTCCAATCCAGGGCAATGGCCTCCTTGTAGTTGCGCGCGCTTCGCTTCTTGAACTCCTCGTCCAAGACTTCAGGCACATTTGGCGGGACCTTCTGGCCTTTGTAGAACCAGTGCCGTCCTCGGTGTTGGGGCGCCTGGGCCAGGGTCTCGGGGTCCAGCCTCTTCTCCCAAAGGTCGAGGGGCTCGTGGACATGGCCATCCGCGTCAATGATTGTGTACCCCTTGAACATCCTTCCCCCTTACTTGGAGTGCTGCTCGCGGTGTTAGGCGAGGTGATAGAGGCGGGCCGCGTTGCCGGCGACGATCAGGTCCCGTTCGCCTGCCGGCACATTCACAAAGAGGTCTTCAAGAACCTTTCGCGACTGAGGCCAATCGTTCCCATGATGAGGGAAGTCCGTTGACCACGCTATATTTTCCAGCCCGACGGCATGCCGTATCTCTATGGCGATGCGGTCAGAGCCGGATACGAAGGTGGCTAACCAATTGTTGTGGAAGTACTCGCTGGGCAGCAACCGCAGCGTGGTACCTGCCCACGCTCGGTTTCGCCAGTACCGATCGTCCATCATCGCCAGGAAGTGAGGAATCCATCCGCACCCCGTCTCGACAGCGACGACCTTCAGGTTGGGGAAACGGTCGAACGTTCCGGTGAAGATCAGGTCCACCATGAGATGGACCATGTCCGACATGCCGGCCGCGGCCCCCATGGCGCCTCGGGCCTCTGGCGGATGGGGAGCGGCCTTCTGGGAGGCTAGCTTGAAGTGGATGCTCACGGGAATCCCCAACTCCTCGGCAGCGGCCCAGAAGGGGTCGTCCTCCCGGCTTATGAGCTCTTTGCCGGTGGGCCACATGTTCAGTACAACGGACCTTGCGCCCATTTGATGCGCCCGCCGCAGCTCCGCCACCGAGGTTTCGATCCCGAGATTGGGGATGACGTAGGAGCCCAGGAGGCGATCAGGGTCTGCGCTGCAGAACCCATCGAACAGCCAGCGGTTGTAGGCGTGGATGCCAGCCAGCTGCACTTCCGGCTCATAACCCATGAACGCCCAGATTGCTCGGGGCGAGGGATAGAGGACCTCTGCATCCACACCATCAACATCCAGAGCCTCCAGGCGCGCGTTGCCTTCATGGCAAGAGGGGTGCACTTCGTGACCATAGCGCCAACCGTACCAGTTGATCTTGTCCGGAGGTACACCGACGCAAGCGATCAGCCCAAGGGATGCGGGTTCCTCTCCAGGGTTGAACTGCCATGCGTCTCCCCCCGCCCGGTCTTTGACGAGCTTGGGCGCTTTGTCCTGGTACTTCTTCTCCAGCCACTCTTCCCACAGGTCAGGCGGCTCAACCACGTGTGAGTCCGCAGAGACCAGCCGGTAACGCCCCCCAGATACTCCCATCACGTTCCTCCTGAATCTCTGGCGTGCCAGAAACAACCGAGGCTCCGTGGCAGCCCGCTATGCCTGTCCACACTAGCCAACGCCCTCCGTCTCACAAAATGAACGAAAGTTGGTTCAGGGCCGCCCTAAGGAAGAAGAGGCACCAACTTTCGTTCATTTCGGACGCCTTACTCCGGCGCTATCGTCGCCAAAGCCGAAAGCCGCACCATGGAGTGAAGACTTCGTCGTTGAGGAGGCAGGCATGGACCGGGACTTCAGCTTTATCAAAGAGATTATGCCCCATTTCAGCGATATCAGTCGCGACGTGCTGTTTGGCGACATCTGGGAACGGCCGGGGCTGTCAAAGCGGGACCGCTGCCTGGTCACCGTGGCTGCACTGGCCGCCATGTATCGAAACGAGCTAGAGGGTCACGTGATGCGCGCCCTCGACAACGGTGTGACCAAGGAGGAGCTCGGTGAGGTCATGCTTCACCTGGCGATGTACGCAGGATTCCCTGTCGCGGTCAATGGAGCACGGGTGACGAAGCATGTTCTGGACAGCCGCAAGGAAGCAGCGAGCGGCTGAGCCAAGGGTCCACGGTGACCACCTGAGCGTTTATCCAAGGAGTGTGGTGGGATGACGGTATTGGTGACAGGAGCGGCCGGGTATATCGGGTCCAACATCGTACGGACCCTGCTAGAGCAGGGTGAAGAGGTCGTTGGCTTCGATGTTGCTCCACCCCCGCCTTTCACCGTCGTGGACCCGCTCGCGGGCAAGTTCCCTTTTGAGCTGGGTTCGGTCGTTGACCTCAACCGTTTGCTGAACGTGATCAAGCAGTACAACGTGGACGCGATCCTCCACTTGGCTGCTATCATGGGAGGCGCCAAGGAGCGGCCGCTGGAAACGGTCCGGGTGAACGTGGAAGGCACCATCAACGTCCTCGAAGCCGCCCGCATCATGGACCTGCGGCGGGTTGTCTGTACGAGCTCGTTCGCTGCGTCCGGCAGCACCGGCAAGGACCCATCCCGCCTCATACCCGAAGACGAGTATGCCCTGCCAGTGAACGCCAAGGACGGCATCGCGCCCTATGCGTCAACCAAGCTGATGTGCGAAGAGCTTACCAACATGTACCGCTATCAGCATGGCGTGGACTGTGCGATCCTCCGGCCGGCCCGCGTCTATGGGCCGGGCCGGGCGCCGGGACGCTCCGCCGGCGTTCCCATGGAAGCGCTCTTTGAAATAGCCGTGGCAGGCGAGTCTGTAGAGATCCCTCAAGGCCGGGACTCGCAGATCGATCTGACGTATGTCAAGGATGAGGTATCCGGCTACCTTCTAGCGTTGCGTGCAAAGGAGCTGCCCAACTGGCTGTACAACATTAGCGCCGGGCGGGTGTACGGCATTGGCGAGATAGCCGACGCCCTCAACCGAGCATTTCCTCAGGTGAGGATCAATGTCGGCCCCGGTCCCTGGCTGGGTGTCGCCGCCAGCGATCCCCACACCGGGCCATTACGCCCAGCTTCCGACATCTCACGGGCACAGCGTGACCTTGGGTACGAACCCAAGTTCGCTGACCTCGATAAGGCCATCCCAGACTATCGGGCTTGGGTGGAAGACAAGCGTTACTAGACCTCCAAGCGGAGGACGCAGCGCTCGATAAGGAGGAGCCATGGAGCTCAAGTCGATCCTTCGCTCAAAGTGGTCCGCATTCATCGGCATGGCCACCGCGTTGGTGCTGGTTGTCAGCGCTTGCGGCGGCGCAGACCCCACGGCCACTCCGGCGCCCACGTCAACCACGGTACCACCCACCGCGACCCCGGTTCCCACTGCGACCCCGGTTCCCACGGCAACAACGGCAGCCACGGCAATCCCCGGGGCGACTCGGGTACCACCCACCGCGGTACCACCCACCGCGACCGCTGCCCCAACGGCCACAAGGCCCCCGGCGCCGACTCCCGTACCCACTGCGACAACGCCGCCGCCGACACCAACGCCGGAAGGCGCCCCTCGCCAGGGCGGCAGTTTGGCTGTCCGTTCAGCCCAGGGGTGGCCTATTCGTGACACCTATGACACCCGTGGCCGGTTCGCCGTGAACGTCACGATGCCCGTGATGAACACGCTCATCACCTACAATCCTTACGATATCCAGAATCTTTCGACGTTGGTGCCGGATCTCGCGGAAACCTGGAGCGTCGGCGGCGACGGCACGACGATCACGTTCAAGACCCGCACCGGCATCGCTTTTCATGACGGGAGACCGTTCTCGTCCGCGGATGTGGCGTATTCCTATGGCAGAGCGATAGATCCTCCGGACCCGACGGTGAGGGCCCACCAAACCACGTTTGCGAACGTCGAAAGCCTCGAAACTCCGGACGGGAACACCGTTACCATCCGCTTGAAGACGCCGAGTGTAACGTTCCTGGACCAAATCGCCCAACCCGCGGTCGCTATTCTCCCCGCGCACGTCACGGACATCTCGTCGTTCAACAATCACATGATCGGCACCGGGGCCTTCAAGTTTGATTCGGGTAGCCCAGACACCATGGCCGCCATGGTGAAGAACGTGGCCTACTTCAAAACAGACGATGCCGGGCGGGCGCTCCCGTATGTCGACGCGTTCACCGTCTTTTTCATTTCGGACGCCTCCACAGCCTTCGCCGCCTTCCGTTCCGGTCGATATCAAATCGCGACCGGTCGAGACAACGACTGGCTTCGGACTCAAAGAGGCAATCTTCCCAACCTTGTGCCAGGAATTCGTTCCAGTAAGGTGGGCGGCAGCCGTATAGACCTGCACTTCAACTCGAGCAACCCAGCCCTCCAGGACTTCAGGGTCCGGCAGGCCATCAACCTCTCGATAAACCGCTTTGAGTTTAGCCAGGTCTGGACGGGCGGCCGTGAGATAGCGGTAGCGGACCCGAATGCGCCCAACGGGGCATGGGCGCTGCCCAGGGAAGAGATCCTTTCCTATCCGCAGTTTGATGAGAGCAAACAGGCGGCCAATGTAGAAGAGGCCAAGCGGCTGTTGGCCGAGGCCGACTTCCCCAAGTCAGAACTCAGGTTGGTGGGGCCTGGGGTAGACTACGTCCCCGGCATGGAGATCCTCTCTGAATATTTCCGTGCGGTGGGCATCACCGTCGGTATCCAGGGTCTGGGCACCGCGCAGCGAGTCGAGACGATGCGGGCTGGTAACTTCGACATCGGCATAGTCGTGGGGACAGGGGCCATTGACCATCCATCGGGCAACCTTACTCGGTTTGTCAGGTCTGATGGCTCAGACAACTGGGGCGGGTGGTCAAACCCCAAGATCGATGACCTGACAGAGAGAGCGGAGAGTACTTTTGATGAGGACCAACGGCGGAACATCATCCAGGACCTGGCCCGCGAGATACTGGACACCCTCATCATCGCGCCCCTGGTGTGGCGAACCGGGGACATGTACTGGCGGCCCGAAGTGGAACACATGCCCACATGCCAGTTCGGTCTGTCGCCCTGCCAGTCCTTTGAGGGAGTCTGGCTTAGCCAGTGATCGCTGACGAAGGCAGCGCCCAATAACCGAGGCTCTGACAAGAGCACCCTGGAGATCTCCAGGGTGCTCTTGTGTTAGAGGGCCTTTCCGCCCCTCGACGCCCCTGCAGTTGTGTGCGAGGATAACGCCTGCGCTGGATATGACTCTGGCGGGGGTTCCGCGATAGCTATGAGGAACGCCCTTGGACATAGCCGGGGGCTGCTCTCTGGAGGAGCCCCTCGAGTTGGCGGGAGGGCGAACGGCTCCCCCCTGGGCCGCACGCCACAGATGCTCCTGCCCAAACTGCGCCCGCCTCGCGCCCCTACTGCCATGGTTCGCCGACCTCGTTTGATTGAGTTGCTCAACAAAGGGATACACACCCGGCTCACCCTTGTGTCCGCTCCTGCCGGGTTCGGCAAGACAACACTACTGGCAGATTGGGTCCACGGATTGGACAGGACGGCCATGGCATGGGCTTGGTTATCGGTGGACGAGGCTGACAATGACCCCGCCAGGTTCTGGAGCCACTTGATTGCGACGCTGCGGCTGATTGACCCAAGCCTCGGAGGAGCTCCCCCTCCAAAACACGACCACGCGCACTCGAGTGAAGCCCACGTCACCTTCGTGCTGAACACGTTGGCCGGTTGGCCACACCAATTCGCCTTGGTCTTGGACGACTGCCATCTCATGACATCGCCAGCTATGTGGAAAGATATCATTCTCTTGACTCGGCACTTGCCTCCAGAGGCCCACCTTTTCCTGGCCATACGGGGAGAGGCGGAGCTGCCATTTCCGTCCCACCTTAGGAGCGGAGCCGTTCGAATCACCGGCCGGGACCTCTTGTTCTCCCACGAGGAGGCCCACGAGTATCTCACTGAAGTCATGAACCTCGACATTCCCGATGCGGATCGGTTTGCTCTGTGCAATCTGACCGAGGGTTGGATCGCCGGGCTGCAAATGGCGGCGCTGTCGATGCGCGAATCAGGCAACACTGGTCAACTGAGGACGACGATACCGAGAGGGCTCGACCCGCTCTGGGACTACCTGGCGGAGGAGGTCTTCAGCCGGTTGCCAATCGAGCGACGAGAGTTTTTACTGACGACATCCATCTTGCAGGACCTCGAAGGACCCTTGTGTGACGCGGTTACTGGTCATACGAGGGGAGACGAAACGCTTCGGTCGCTGTTAAGCGCCAACCTCTTCATCACGGAAGTGGACGAGGCCCGAGGGATATACCGGTATCACCCCCTCTTCGCGGACTTCCTTCGGGGCTTGGTGAAACGGGAATCCCCAGACGCCGCACCCGTCCTCCATGCCAGGGCGAGCGCCTGGTACGAACGGAACGATTCACCCCTCCTCGCGATCAGCCATTGTCTGGCTTCCGGCGATACGGAGCGGGCAGCACTCTTGATCGATCACAACCTCGAGTTGATCGCAAGGCATCGGAACGGCCAGGAGCTGCTGCGGTGGGCGTCGGCCTTCCCACCCGGCGATCTGGAGTCCAACCCCTCCCTGTTGCTGGTGCGCGCCACGGGGATGATGCGCATCGGCGAGATGCGGGATCTTGAAAGAGATCTTGCGGCGGCGGAACTTCTGGTTGCCGCCGGCACTGAGGCGCCACCGTCTACGGCAGGGGTCATCGCCGTATTGCGAGCGACCTCCGCGACCCATGCCGGGGCGGACCCCTCGAGGATCCTCGAGCTCAACGAGACTGCAGCGGCACTCCTGCCGGGCGCCGGGCCACAACTCCGCACCGAGCTCATCAGCAACCTGGCTTGGGCCCGTTGGCGGCAAGGTGATCTCGCGGGGGCGGCCGACGCCTTTGCGGAATCGGCGCGGATACGGTCATCTGAAGGCGACGTCAGCGGAGAGGCGCACTGCACGTACCGACAGGGAGATGTCCTGAAGGAGCTTGGCTTTCTCAAAGAGGCGCACCATCTTTACCTTCGGGCGACCGAGCTTGTCGAGCAAGCCGACCCACAAGTTTCTTACGCTTCCGGAATCGCCCAATCCCGGCTGGCGAATCTTCACTATGAGTGGAACGAGCTGGAGCTAGCCGAGCAATGGGCGACTGGAGGCATCTCTATCGGAGCCTCTAGCCGAGGAGCCGGCAGATTGGTGGGGCACCTCTCCCTTGCCCAGCTACGCCTCGGCCAGGGCCGCCTCGAGGACGCGATCGCGCAGTTCGACCAGGCCCGCCGCCATGCGGAACGCCTGAACGTGTCCAGCTTCTACCGGGAAATGGAAGTTCTTCACGCTCGGATCTGGTTTGAACAGGGGGATGTCGACGCTGTGACTCGGTGGGCACGCAGAGCCCTTGGCCCTTCATTCAAGGTATCGTCCACCTTGGCACATCTTCCAGAGCTCCAGCTTACGGCCCAGGCACTCGTTACAAACGGGTATTGGGAACCAGCGCTCGATGCAGCGGACCGCATGCTCGAGCTCGTGGGCTCCACCGGATTGCGTGGGGCTGCCATCGCAGCCCTGGCGCTTCGGGGGACCTGTCTGAATCACTTAGGGGCAAACGACCAGGGCAGATCCGCCATTGGCGAGTGCGTTAGCCTCGCGGCGCCACAGGGGTACTTGCGGACCATTGTGGATCTCGGCGAGCTCGTAGTTCGCGAGGTCGTGACGTGGCTGTCTCAACCACGGAGTACGACCTTTCCTGCAATGTCCGTGTTAGCGACCCCGGACTATTGGCGCCGGCTTCGCCAAGGTTTGGGCGGTCGGGCGAATGTCAGCGGGCAAGATATCACGGAACCTCTCACACGCCGCGAGCTGGAGGTGATGCGTCTCGTGGCCCAAGGTCTTTCCAACCGTGAGATTGGCCAAGCACTCGTAGTGGAAGAAGGCACCGTGAAGAAGTACACACACTACGCATTCCAGAAAATGGGTGTTGCTCGAAGAACCCAGGCAGTCGCGCGTGCCCAGGAGGCTGGCCTGCTCTAGCTGACTTTCGCGCCCGTGGTGCGGAACCCAACCTTCGTTCATTCAGCAGCTCATCCCCCGCTTCGGTATTATGGCGTGTCTTGTCGAGGCGATCGGCTCAAATGGATGAGAATAGGGCGGAAACCCATCACAAGCACCAATGTCGTCGTAGGCCGCATCGCGTGGGGAGGGTGGACATCACCAAGCAAAGCACAACGAGGTCAAGAGGGGTCCGAGAGATGCTCGGCCACCCGGTCATCGATGTGGACGCCCACGCTCAGGAAATCATCCCCGTCCTGCTAGATTACGTTCGCGAAGTGGGTGGGCTGACGGTCCACAAACACCTCAGTGCCTACTTCTCGCATGGTAGCGCTGGACCATACAATCCCTGGTGGTCGATGACATCCAAGGAGCGATTCGCGAAGCGGGCCCTCTGCCCGAGCTGGTGGAGTACTCCGACTCGGAACACGCTCGACCGAGCAACCGCACACCTGCCCGCCCTTCTCTACAGTCGCATGGAGGAGCTGGGCATTGACTACGGCATCGTCTACCCAACGCGAGGCATCGCCCTGCCATCGCATGAAGATGAAGAGATTCGTAGACTCGGTTGCAGGGCTTACAACAGATACCAAGCAGACATGTTCCGCGGCCTTGAGGACCGTCTAACGCCGGCGGCCGTGATTCCTATGCACACACCTGAGGAGGCCATCGAAGAGATAAACCATGCCACGCAGGTACTCGGTCTGAAAGCAGGCATGATTGCTTCTTACGTCAAACGGCCGATCCCGGCGTCAGCCAATGGTGGCTCAGGCCGAGCACATTGGATTGATACGTTCGGAGTCGATAGTGCTCACGACTATGATTCGGTATGGGCCAGATGCGTGGAGCTGGGCGTAGTCCCCGCCGCCCATTCCGCAGCCAGCGGCTGGGATGGACGGCAGTCCGTCAGCAACTGGCAGTACAACCTGACGGGTCATTTTGGTGCCACGGGAGAGGCACTCTGCCGGTCCCTGTTCATGGGTGGAGTCACGAGGCGATTTCCGACTTTGAACTTCGCCTTCTTGGAGGGTGGGGTCACCTGGGCATGCAACCTCTACGCCGCCATGGTGAGCCGGTGGAAGAAGCGAAACCCTCGATCACTCCTCGAACATTTGGACCCAACTTTGTTGGACCTCGATGTCCTGATGCCTCTGTTCAATGCGTATGGCAACGAAAGAGTCAAAGCTCGACTCGGGGCGATTCGCTCAGAACTAGAGCTGCGGGAGCCGCGACCGGACAACTTGGACCACTGGGCCGCCTGTGAGATTGAGACGGTGCGGGATGTCAGGAACCTCTTCGAGTCCCGCTTCTATTTTGGCTGCGAAGGTGACGATCCCTTCATTTCCTGGGCAACCGCAGATCATCTGAACCCCTCGGGCGGGCGCCTCAGAGCCGTTTTCGGCTCGGACATAGGCCACTGGGACGTCGAAGACATGACCCACGTTGTTTCGGACGCCCGTGAGCTTGTATCACGCGGTACGCTCACAGAGGATGAGCTTTGCGAGTTCCTGTTCAAGAACCCTGTCAGACTGTATGGAAGCATGAAGCCTGACTTTTTCAAAGGGACGGCCGTCGAGGACTTTGCGGCCGAGGTGTTGTCTGAGGGGGAAGCACCGCGACCCACTGATCGGCGTATCACAGCCTAGGCTGACGGAGGTGACTATGGGAACCATTACCCTGTTCGACCCAACTGCTCCGAATCCCGCCCAGATGAGCGAGCTGAACCGGAACGTTGAGGACCTTCGGGGCAAGACTATCGGCTTCCAGATCGGCTGGAGCAGCTTCGAGGTCTTCATGGACCGCATCGAGGAGTTGCTCCGGGAGCGTTACGAGATCGCCAACATCATCCGCGTACCGTCTCGGTCCGGTTCAGCCCAGAGTGGACGGGTCGGCGAAGAGGCCCGGAACTGGGAGCACTTCCTCGCAAACGTGGATACGACGATCCTCGGCCTTGCCACCTGAGGGTCTTGTACGGCGTGGTGTATCCACGACACGATTGAGGCCCAGCGCGCGGGGGTGCCGACGGTCAGCGTGGTCACGGAGGCGTTCGTGGACATGGCGAACTCCGTGGGCAGGTCGCTGAAGTACCCCCAGCTTCCCATCCTGGTGGTCCCCCACCCCTTCGAGAACCTGCCCCAAGAGCGCATCCGCGAGATTGCGGATGAAAAGTTCGAGGACATCGTTACGATGCTTACGCGGCAGGGGGACAGTGTGTCGCCCGACTCCTGAGGACGACTCACATCGGCTATCCCATGCCATACGCGGGCCGGACGGTCCGGGCCGGAGCAGGAGCGGACAGGGGTGTCATCTGCATGGTCAACCTTACGGCGGAGCCCGTTCAATTCAGCGACGACTACTGGGACATTTACGACGAGTTCGAGCGCCGGGGCTGGACCGACGGTCTGCCCATTGTCCCGCCCACCGAGAACCGCATCGCTGCTATGCTGGCGGCCACAGAGTTGAAGCCGGACCACGTCATTGGGGAGCTACCACCCCGGCGGGCGGAGCTCACGGTGGAGATGCTGGCCATCAACGCCGTGCTGGCCGGTTGCCGACCCGCCTATTTTCCTGTGGTGCTGACGGTGGCCGAGATCATCGTGGAGCCGGTGTTCAACATTTTCGGCATGTCCACCACCACGAACCCTGTCACCGAGTGCATCATCGTAAACGGGCCCATTCGGCACCAGCTGGAGATCAATTGCAGCTACGGTTTCATGGGGCCGGGCTGGCGAGCGAACGCGACGATCGGCCGAGCCATCAAGCTGACTGAGCGGAACGTAGGGGGCGTCATCCCCGGCAAGGTGAGCAAGGCGACCAACGCCCAGCCTGCGCGGTACGGGGGACTGGTATTCGGGGAGTTGGAGGAAAAGAGCCCCTGGCCGCCCTTCCACACCACCCAGGGGTTCGACGCCTCCGAGAGCACGGTCACGGTCTACCCGGCGGTAAGCGTGGCCAACATCGTGAACGCAGACTGCAAGACCGCGGAGATGATGCTCTACAGCGTCTTCAACTCGATCAACTACTGCGGCACGAACACCTATTGGCACGGCGGTGTGGACGACTTCAACCCGACGCTCATCGTGCTGTGCCCGGACCACGCCAACGTGATTGCGCGGGACGGCTTGTCCCGCGAGGACGTGCAGCAGTATCTGCTAGAGCACGCCCGGCGGCCAATCGAGGACTTCCACCCCTACTATCACGAGAAGCTGATGCAGCGGCCCGCGTACCGGGACGGCTATCTGTACATGCACCGGGTGCCGGAGCAGTTCCTCATCGCCGTGGCGGGTGGCGATGGAGGCCATCAATCGGCGTTCTTCCCCAATTTCGGAGACGTTTGCCGGACCATTACCCGGCCCATCCGCCACCGGGCAACGGCCGGGTAGCTTGACGACGCGCCAAACCTACTCCAGCATCACCCGGACGCCGCCCCACTCCTGGAAGATGTCTTGGACCTGTATGCCGAGCCCAGGGACCCCAAGCGCAGCGGCGGCTAGGCCCGTGGGGGCTGCAGGGAGGAACGATGGTATTAGCGAAGGCGAATTCGCCCTCGTGAGCGTCGGGCGCGAACACACCCGCGGGTAGAAGGGTAACGGCTCCATCACTATGCCGGGGCGTAAGCAGTTCCGGACGAACCCAGCACTCCGAGGGCAAATTCGTCGACGTCGGCGACGGGTATGCTAGGATACCGAGGGGTGCGCTGGAACTGGTCTTCGTCCGACACAAACCGCACGGGTGACACGATCATCACGGCGCTCTCGATCGGGATCGGGGTTGACTACACCATCCACATGATTCATCGCTACCGCGAGGAGTACTCACTTGTGCGCGACCCGGAGAAAGCGGCGACCCGGACGCTCGCGACCACTGGTTCCGCACTGACGACGGCGCTCGGGCTCGGAGTGCTGGTGGCCTCGCCACTGGCTGCGTCCCAGCAGTTCGGCATCACGGCGCGATCGCCTACTCGCTGATAGTCTCCATCCCGGTGGTGCCTCCCGCGATGACGGTCTGGGGCGCGTACCAGAACATGCGACTGCGCTCGACGATGCAGCGCTGGTCCAACGAACTCGACGAGGCGATCGAAGCCGTGCATCGGCGTCACGAGCAGGAACAGGGCTCGTCGTAGGAAAGAGGCTCATGGAACTCCGCAAACTATCCAACGGGCTGAAGGCCGCGTACCGTGGGTCGGACGTCCACCGTCGTGTGAAACACTTCGATGGATGGACAGAGCGCGTGGAGGATGCCGGCCCGACGGGCTACGACCACACCGAAACCGTCAAGGAATACTACGACCTTTGCAGCGAGTTCATGGTGTTCGGTTGGGGCGAATCCCTCCACTTCGCGCCGCTATCGCCCCGGGAGAGCCTGGAGGACTCCAAGATCCGGCACCAGCGGCTGATGATTGCCAAGCTGGAGTTGCGCAAGGAGATGACGGTGATCGATGTCGGTTGCGGGATCGGCGGCCCGTTGCGCCGTGTCGTCCGGGAGGCTGGTGTCAGGGTCGTCGGGGTCAATAGCAATGAAATCCAGTTGGAGAAGGCGAAATCGTTGAACCTTGAGGCGGGGCTCGACCACATGGTCGACTACCTCGCGTGCAGCTTCATGGACATGGGCACCATCGCGGACGACACGTTCGACCGGGGATACGCGATCGAATCGACGTGCCATGCGCCGGACAAGGCGGGTGCGTTCGCCGAGATCTACCGCGTGCTGAAACCAGGAGCCCTCTTCTGGGGTCAGGAAATGTGCATGACGGACAAGTTCGATCCCGACGACAATCGGCACCGGGCCATCAACAAGGATCTGATGCGCGGCATCGCGCTCAAGGATATCGCAACTATGGGCGAGGTGAACCGGGCCCTCGAAACGGTGGGATTTCAGGTCATCGAGGCAAAGGATCGGGCCGTCGAGGAGAACGGTCCGACCACGCCGTGGTATCAGCCCATGGAGACCCGGGGCAAGACGCTGGACAACGCCCTGCGGAGGATTCCGCTGGGCCGCAAGGCGTTCATCGCGACATCTAGGCTGGCCGAGGCGCTGGGGATGTTCCCGAAGGGATCCGCGGATGTCGTTGGGCTGCTGGACCGTACCGCCAACGCCTGTGTCGCAGCCGGCAAGGCTGGGGTCTTCACGCCGTTGTACTGTTTCCTGGCTCTCAAGCCCCCTTAGGTCCCAAGAACCCTTAAAATCACTTTGCTTGCCGTATTGGCAGTACACCATGAGGTAGCCATTCCCAGCAGTGAGCACAGCCACGGGTCCTATCACAATAGCGGAGTGGCCCACTCTGGGAGGTCCACAGGACCAGCCACAGCTCAGAGACGGTACCGCCTACCGTCTAGTCCGGCCCACGCTCTTGTTAATCGGCGCGCCGGCTAGAACTTCGAAAGCACCTGCGAGGCGAGGATCTCCAGCTTGGCGTCATCCTCAATCGCCAGGTGTTGGAACATGATCTCCTGGGCTCCCGCGTCCCGCATGCCGCCCACCTGCTGGACGATCTCGTCGGGCGTCCCTATGAGCCAGCCCATATGCTCGGTCAGCCAGGATACCCCTTCCTCGAGGTCGCGGGGGATCAGGGGCATTCGCTTGACGACGCCTTCGAGGTGGTGCCGCATCTCCGCCCGGCTCCGCCCGATGAGGTAGCCCTTTAGCACGGACCGGTGCAGGCTTTTTGGATCGCGGCCCAGGCGGCGGCAGTGCTCCTCCAGCACCTGGACCTTCGATGCGTACTCGCCCGGCTTGAGCCCGACGGTATTCCAGTGGGAGGCGTATTTCGCCGCGATGCGCATCGTCCTGTCCGCCCGGCCCCCGATCAGGAGAGGCATCGGTGATTGAACGGGTTTCGGGTAGCATTCGGCCTGTTTTAGCTGAAAATGCTTCCCTTCGAACGTTGAGGGCCCGGGCCCCCAGAGCTTTTGCAGGACCTGGGCCTCTTCTTCCAGCATGTCAAGGCGGACGCCGACCCTGGGAAAGGGGATGTCGAAGGCCGCGTGCTCTTTCTCGCCGTGGCCCCCACCGATGCCCAACTCCACTCTTCCGTTGGAAAGGACATCCACCTGGGCGGCCATGCGGGCCAGCAGCGATGGGTGCCGGAACGTTACCGGAGTGACCAGGGTCCCCAGCCGGATTTTTGTGGTGTCGTGGGCCGCGACGGTCAGGGCCATCCACGGGTCGAGGGAGTCCTGGGTGGTATCGCCAAAGTACGAGAAGAAGTGGTCCGAGCGGTATACGGTCGTGAAGCCCAGATTTTCGGCGAGCTCGACCACGCGCCGCCACGCGTCCCAGGAGACTCCTTCCTGTCCCGACACCTGCATCCCAAAGCGCATATGGGTCCCCTGTCCTTCTGTCCTTCTGTTCTTCCGTCCTTCTAGGGCGTGTTCACACTAGGATGTACATCATCTCGCCTCACTGCCGTTACCACCAACCCCCGGAAATGTCATTTCGAACGTAGCGCAGCGTAGTGAGAAATCTAAAATCCTTGCACTCAAACCCGGACCGCTAGAAACGCAACGCCTCAAGGGAAGGACTTGCCAGTCGAGTTGCGTTGTGATTCCGAACAAGACCCTTAGATTCCTCACTGCGTTCGGAATCACTATGGCCTTGTGAAGGCCACGTAAGGGGATGAAAACAGGGCGGCGTCCCAGGACAGGGCCGGAGGCGGGTTTGAAACCCGCCTCTACGAAACAACGGTGCGGCGGTGCCCATTTTCATAGCAATGACAGGTCCGGGCGTTCGGAATCACTATGGCCTTGTGAAGGCCACGTAAGGGGATGAAAACAGGGCGGCGTCCCAGGACAAGGCCGGAGGCGGGGAACGACGGGCCGGGAGGCGGGTTTCAAACCCGCCCCTACGAAACGGCGGCGCGACGGTGCCCATTTTCATAGCAATGACAGGCCCGGTTCGGAATCACTCTGGCCTTTAGGAGGCCACATAAGAGGAGGAAAACAGGGCGGCGTCCCAGGACAAGGCCGGAGGCGGGTTTGAAACCCGCCTCTACGAAACAACGGTGCGACGGTGCCCATTTTCATAGTAATCGCTCATGCCGGTTGTCTCCGGCGCACCAAGGTATGAAAATCGGGGGCGCCGGTTGGGTGATGAGTTCGGTAGTCATTGGCGCTCCGAGCCCGTGCGGGAATTTGCCTGGGTGGCCAACAGGCCCTGGGCCGGCGGCCCGCTCCCGGCTACGTGAGGGCGTCGTCCTGCTCGAGGCGGGTGATCTCCGCGTCGGTCATACCCAAGAGGCTGCGGAGCACGGGCCTGTTGCCGGAACCGAGGGGGTGATTGGGCCGGGCTTCCCCGGGGGTCTCGCTGAACTTCCACGGCACCCCGTAGATCGTCTCGCGGCCATACTCGTGATCGACCTCCACCCAGGCCCGCCGCTCCCGGTAATGGGGGTCGTCGTAGAGCTCCTGCTGGCTCACGGCCGGGAAGGCGGCGATCCCCCGGCGCTGGAGCAGCTCGGTTACCTGGTAGTTTGTCCGGGAGCGGGTCCAATGGGAGACGATGGCGTCGAGCTCGTCCTGGCGCCGCAAGCGGGAGCGCAGGTCTGCGAAGCGTCGGTCTTCCGCCAATCCCGGCTCGCCGATAGCGCCGCACAACGCCCGCCACTGCTCGTCGGTCTCGACGGAGATGCATACCCAGCGGTCTTGACCCTGCGACGGGTAGACGCCATGGGGAGCCATGATCGGGTCGCGGTTGCCCATGGGACTCCCCAGCCGGCGGTTCAGCCAGTAGTCCATGAGCGGCCCGCTGAGGGAAGCGGTCAAGACCTCCCACTGGGAAATATCGATGTGCCTGCCGCGGCCGGTCGTCTTCCGCTCCCAGACGGCCGCGAGGGCGGCAAAGGCGCCCACCACGCCGTTATACGGGTCGGGGATGGCCATATTGGGGCTCATGGGCCTTCCCCCGACGTAGCCCTGGATGGCGTCTATCCCGGCGAGGCACCCCAGGCCGCTTCCGAAGATCGGGAGGTCGGCGAGAGGACCCGTCCTTCCGGCCGACGCCATGGAGACCATGATGAGCCCGGGGTTGACCTGGCGAAGGACCTCGTAGCCCAGCCCCAAGCGGCCCAGGGTCTTCGGGGTGAAGTTTTCGATAAGCACGTCGGCGACGGCGATAAGCCGCTTGAAGAGCTCCTTGGCACCCGGGTGCGCGAGGTTGAGGGTCAGGTTGTGAGCGCTGCGGTAGATGTTGTGACCCCAGTAGCTGAGGTCGGGGTCATTGTCGTCGCGCATCCATGGGGGAGCGTGCCGGGCCGTGGCCAGGCGCTTGCGGGTCTCGATCGTCAAGAGGTCGGCCCCCATGTCGCCAAGGACCTGGCCCGCCAAGGGCCCCGCCCAGTACCAGCCGAAGTTCAGGACCCGCAGACCCTGGAGCGGACCGGGTGTCGCGCCGACCGCTCCGGCGCGGCCCTCGCCTCTATCAAGTACCCCTGGGGCGGGTATCCCCGGGGCGCTGCGCCACGCCGCCAGGACCTCGCCCGTGTGCTCGCCGAGGGGGGGCGCCGGAGCGGGTACGGGGAACGATTCGCCGGCGCCTCTGATGACTCCGCCGGGGAGCTTGAGCTTACCCGCCGTGGGGTGGTCCTGGTCGACGAAGAACCCTCTTTCTTGGAGGTGGGAGCTATCGAAGACGTCCTGGGCCGTGTAGAGCGGCGCGGCGGGGACACCGTGTCGAAGGCAGGCGTCGAAGACCTCCTTGACCGTCAGTCCACGCAGCCATGCATCCACGCGAGGCTGGATCTCATCCGCATACGGCCTCCGGTCATGGGTCGACCCCTTGAATCTGGGGTCCTGAGCCCATTCGGGGTTGCCCATGGCGGCGACGAACCCCTCCCACTGCCCCGGAGTCGTGGTCATGATGAAGATATGGCCGTCTTTGGCAGCGAGCTGACCGCTGGCCGCCCGGCCCTCCCGCATCTCTCCGGTCCGGGCGAAGGTCTCACCGCGCTCGAAGTAGACGCTGACCCATCCGGAGCCCGTCAGTAGGGTGGCAATGGTCTCAGCCGCGGGCACATCGACGAACTGACCCCGGCCCGTCACGTCGCGGCCGAGGAGCCCCATCATGGCGGCGGCGGCGGCGCTGATCGCCGCCCAATGGCTGGCCATGTTCCAGGCGCCCCGCAGCGGCTCCCTGTCAGGCTGACCGAGGTACCGGTGCCCGACGCCGGCGCCGTGCCATATCTGCAGGTCGTGGGCCTTGTAGTCCTTATAGGGCCCGGTCCGCCCGAAGGGACTGATGGACACGAACACGAGCCGGGGGTTCAGCTCGTCGAGCCGGGGATAGTGGATACCCCGCTCTTCGAGGAAGCCGTAGGGCGTGTTTTCGACGAGGAGATCGGCCCCGGAGGCCAGCCGCCTGAACGAGTCCTGTCCTTCGGCGGAGTCGAGGTCCAGGCGGACGCTTTTTTTTCCCGCGTTGACAGCCAGGAAGACCCCGCCTTTATCGGGATGCGGCTCGTCGTTGCGGAAGGGGCCGTAGCGGCGGGAGGAGTCTCCATGGGGGCTTTCGATTTTGACGACCTCGGCGCCGGCATCGGCCAGCATCTTGCCGCAGTACGGGGCCTGGATGAAATCGCCCATCTCGATGACTCTCAGGCCAGTCAGCTCTCGCATCGACACCCCTGCTCCGCCGTGAGGGAAAGAAGCCGTGCGGCGGGTCGGGCTATTGTACAGAACGGGCGGGGTCCACGCCGATTGCTAGGGACGTCTGGGCTGCGGTGCCGTGCTTCGTCCGAACGGGCGGAATTCACGCGGGTTGCTTGGGATCTCTGGGCTGCCGTGCCGCGCTTCGTCCGAACGGGCGGAATTCACGCGGGTTGCTTATTGGCCAGCTTCCGCAGGGCAGCCGCGGTAAGGTCGACGAAGAGCACGAGGACGAGGTACCAGAGGATGACCAGCAGCACCGACGTGTAGTGGAAATAGCTCATGGCCAGCCGGAACTCCAGCCCGAGCCCTCCCGCGGCTACAAAGCCAACGATGATGGTGGTGCGGATGATCACCTCCCACCGGTAGAGCATGTAGGTGATGAGGCGAGGCAGGGCTTGGGGCAGGACTCCATAGGCCAGGACCTGGAACCGTCCCGCCCCGGCCGCTCGAAGGGCCTGCATGGGGCCCGGGTCGAGCCCCTCCACGACCTCGGAGGACAGCTTCCCGAGAATTCCTCCGTTGTGTATGCCGATGGCGATGGCGCCTGGAAGGATGCCGGGAGAGAGGACGAACAGGATGAGCATGGCCCATATCAGCTCAGGCACGCCCCTGGTGAGGATGAACACGAGCCTGGTGACCAGAAAGCCCGCGCTCCAGGCCCGCGAATGGTATGGGGCCAACTCTCCCATCATCACGTTGCTGGCCCCAAACATGAAGGTGAGCAGGGCCGCCACGGCGGCGATCCCTATACTCAGCAGACTCATCGCCAGGGTGTCGACGGCGAGACGGCCGGTACGGACCCACTCGCCGCTCTGCCTGAACGCGGGAGTGGCGGTCGAATCGATTCCCAGCAGATCCCTGACGAAGGACCAGGCCCTGGAGAAGAGGTCCGACCGGAAGAAGGAGCCAGGCGAATCGGCGTCGGAGAGCACAACGAAGACCCACGATGCCGCCACGACGGCGAGGGCAAGGAGCAAGGAGCCCCGCACGAACGAGAGCCGCGGGAGCGGGGGCAGGGTCCTCCTGGGGGCCTGGGGGGAGAGGCTCACGGCGCCAGCCTTCTCCGGACCAGGGAGCTCCAGAGGTCGACGAGGGCCACGAGGAGGATGAGGACCAGAACGTAGGTCCACGCCGTGTTGTAGTCGAGGTCGTCGAGCGATAGCTGGATACGGTGCCCCAGGCCTCCCAAGCCGATGAAGCTCATGATGGCGGCGGCCCGGATGCCGCACTCCAGGCGGTAGAAGGTATAGCTGAGCATGTCGGGGAGAGCCATGGGGAGCCGGCCGTGCCATAGGACCTTCCACCGGGAGGCGCCGGTGCTTCTCAGGGCAAGGAGCGGCCCCTCGGGCACGTCCTGAAGCAACTCAGAGTAGATCCGGCCGAGTATCCCGCCGTAGGGGATTCCGAGCGCCAGGACCGCCGCGATGGGCGACAGGCCCACCGCCACCACGAACAGCCAGGCCCAGACCAGCTCGTGGACCGACCGAAGGAGCGCTAGGACCAGCCGGACGATCGCCGAGGTCGAGCGTCGAGTCCAGGGCCTTCGAGCGAGGACCCCGGAGGCCGCGATCCCGAGCGGAAACCCGATGGCCAGGGCGACCGTAAGGCCGGCGGCTGCATAGGCGACGGTGGTCCAGCTTTCTCTGACGGCGGTGCCGAGGACCCCGGCGGAGATGTTTGGCTGGACCAGGGAACCGGCGATATCGCGAAGGGCGTGTCCGCCGCCCGTATGGACCAGGCCGGGGGACCATGCGACGTTGGAGAGGCTCCAGGCGAGGGCCCCGAGGAGCAGGACGGTCAGCAGCAGCCGGCCCTCCAGGAACCTGCTAATCACTCCTCGGGCCTTCGAGAACGTAGAGGTCGTCTAGGAGGGCGCTGCCGACCTGGCGAGCCGGCAGATCGAACCGGACCCGCCCGTCTTTCAGGCCGACAAGGCGGGAGAAATGAGCGCGGGCAAGCTGGACGGAGTGCACGCTCGACACGAGGGTCTTCGCCTGCTCCGCCGCGATGGAAACCAGCAGCCGCACCACCTCCTCGGCGCGGGCCGGGTCGAGGGATGCAACGGGCTCGTCGGCGGCAATGATCAGGGGGTCCTGGACCAGGAGCCGCGCGATGGCAACCCGCTGCTGCTCGCCCCCCGAGAGACGGCCCGCCCTCTGGGCCGCCCGGCCGCCGACGCCAACACGCTCGAGGGCGCGGATGGCCCGGCCATGGTCCTGGGGCCAGGCCAGGGACAGCATCGATTTCCAGAACCCCCAGGATCCGAGCCGTCCGGCGAGGACGTTGTGGAGCACCGAGAGATTGGGGACGAGGTCGAACTGCTGATGGACCATGCCAACGAGGCCCGCAAGGCGGGGTCCGGGCCCCATGCGGGCGACGTCGACTCCATGAAGCAGGACGCGGCCGGCGGTGGGCTCCAGCAGTCCGCCCACGATTCTCAAGATCGTGGTCTTGCCGGCGCCGCTTGGCCCCAGGATGGCGACGGTCTCGCCCTGCCGGACGGTAAGGGAAAGGTCCTCCACCGCGACCTGCCGGCCGTAGCGCATGGTCACGCCGTCCAGCGTCAGGGCCGGGACGGCGCCGTTCGCCGCGGCCGCGGACTGGCTGCCAACGAATTGGCTGCTATCGGATGATGTCGAGACTTCGCGCAACGTTTTCTATAGCCCGATAGTTATCGTTCTGCGTGGGGATGAACCGCTCCGCCTGGAAGGCCTCCATGATCTTGCTCTGGGAGTCCCCGTTCCCGGCGTCGAGGGCCAACAGCGCCCTGGTGATGTTGGCCTGCGCGTCCTCTCCAAAGTCGCCGGCGAGGTCACCGCGCAGGACCCAGTGGTAGTCGTAGTAGGCCGGAGTGGTCCAGAAGGCCTCGACTTTGCTCAGGTCGACGTCGCCCGCCTCGACCCGGGTCTCCCAGACGTTGGCGTTCAGGGCGCCGGCGTCGAAGGCTCCCGCCTCGACGAGCTTCCAGGTCTTGTCGTGGGAGCCGCTGAAGTTGACGGCTCTGAAGTCCTTGTCGGGGTCGATTCCAGCCTCGGCAAGGTAGTAGGCCGGCATCAGGCGGCCCGACGTCGAGCTCTCGCTGCCGAAGGTGAAGGTCCGACCTTTGAGGTCCTCCAACGAGCCGACGTCCAAGGCTTTGCGGGCGATGAACACCGATTGGAACTCCTCGTCCAGAGGCCGCTGCGCGACCGCCCGAGCGTCCGGAACGGCGAGGCGGGCCTGCACGCCGGTGAGTCCGCCGTACCATCCCATATGGAGGTCCCCCTGCTTGAAGGCGGTGACGACAGCCGCGTAGTCGCTGGAGGGTTGATAACGCACGCGGAGGCCGGTCTCATCGCTCAGGTACTCCGCGAGACTGTCGAAGCGGTCCTGGAGCACAGACGCGTCCTGGTCCGGGATGCCCCCGATATACACCGTCGGGGTACTCGACGAGCAGGCCCCGGCGAGTACGACCGCCAAAGCAGCGGCGAGTGGCAGGAGAGCCGTATGGAGCCGACGAAGACGCATCGAGAAAGCTCCCTTGGGAATAGACGGGGCCCCGGGCTGTCGAATCGGTAGGGGGCGTCGGTCCAGCCGCACAACCTGCGCAGGGGCCTTTCACCAGTCGGCGTTGGGTAAGGTACTCCTGGTCGCCGCCACCGACACCGGAGTTACAATACCGATAGAACATGCATAGCGCAACGATCATGCGTGATTTGCATAAAGGGGTTGGCCGGTGGAACTTTCGCATCTCGAGGGGTTCATGGCGGTATCGCGGCAGGGCAGCTTCACCCGGGCGGCCCGGTCGTTGGGGCTCTCGCAGCCGGCGCTGAGCAGGCAGGTCCAGAAACTGGAGCAGGAGCTTGGGGTGGTCTTATTTCTGCGGGACGCCGGCCGGGTCCGGCTGACCGAGGCCGGGGCCCAGGTCGAGCAGTGGGCTCAAGGCATCCTGTCGAGCCGTCAGGCCCTGGTGGAGAGGCTCGGTCAGGCGACGCAGGCGCTGGCAGGGGAGCTCCGAATCGCGGCCAGCACAACGCCCGGCGAGTTCCTGGTACCGGACCTTGTGGCCGGGTTCGCAGCCCAGCACCCGGCGGTCCGGCCCGAGGTGCTGATCACCGACTCGGGGCAGGTGATCGAGGAGCTTCGCGGGGACCGATGGGACGTGGGGTTCGTCGGCGCGCGGCTCGCAGCCCGCGACCTCGTCTATGACGAGGTCGCGGATGACGAGGTTGTCCTCGCCGCGCCGAGGGCGCACCGCCTCGCCGGTCTGGGCGAGATCGCGCCCTCGGAGCTTGCGGGACAGCCCTTCATCGACAGGGAGGAAGGTTCGGCCACACTGCATACGGTGCGGGCCGCCCTCGCGGCCAGGGGCCTGGAGTTTCCCAGTTACCGCGTCGTGATGGTGTTGAGCACGTCCGAGGGTGTGCTGTCGGCGGTCGAACGAGGGCATGGGCTGGCCTGGGTCTCCGGACGCTTCCTGGAGAGGCGGTCTTCGGAGCGTGTACGGGCGCTGCGCCTCAAAGGGGTGTCCCTTCGCAGGCCGCTGTACCTTGTCCGCTGGAGGAGGCGTCCGCCTCCGGCGCCCGCCCGCGCGTTCGCCGAATGGGTGCTGGCCCAGGCGGGCAGGGCCCCGGAGCGGTGAGGCCGTTCGCAGCCTACCCGGCGGACTCCACTGGAGCTAGGTCGACGTGTAGACGTCGGCTCCTCTGGCTGTGTACTCCACCTTCGGCTCGCGTGTGTTCGCGACCAATGTGGTCCGCCGAGGCGGGATGTGGATGACGACCGACGCTGTACCTCCCGCCCACGATATTCCGGCCTCGGGATGGGCAGGCGACGCCTTGGCCATGGCTGCTTCCCTAATGAACTGCGAAGTGCTGAGGCCAGCTTCGTGCGCGGCCGCGGCTACAACCTGGAAGTCGCCGCTCGGAAAGGAGACGGAGACGACGGTCCTGCGGTTCCTGACCGGTCCCGACTTTTCGGGGCTGTCCGAGTCCCAGCTCCGTGAGTCTTTCAGGTCAGTCGTTTCTCGCTCGGCCATCCCCAGTCCCTCCTTCTTCATCCGCGTCTCGCAAGCGTCACGAGGAAAGCGTGAATTGCCGGGCTTGACACGGCATACGGCGACTTCCTACAATTATACTACAAGTCTACTACATCAGTAGGAGCGATGCTCGATGGAAGTGGAGTGGTTGATCATCGCGGATGCGGCGCAGGTGGTCGGGGGCAAGCTTTATCTGCTGGGTGGAGGCTACGACCGCGTGACGCTGCCAAAGGAGCCTCCCGCCCCTCACAGCATGTCGGTCGCGGTAGCCTTCAGGGTGCCCTGGAACGACACGAACATCAAGCACGACTTCGAGCTGGAGATCCTGGATGGGGATGGACACCAGATTGTCAACGCGAAGGGCCAGTTCGAGGTTGGCCGCGCCCCAGGGATCGCTCCTGGACAGGACCAACGGACCCAGCTAGCAATGAACATCGGGTGGAAGGTCGAGAAGCTCGGCTCCTATGAAGCCGTCGCCCGCGTCAAAGATGCGCCGCCGCGGACGTTTCCTTTCCACGTGGTCACGAGCGGGGTTTCCACCGCGGCGTAGCGGGCACCCCACCTAGGCGAGATGATCCCCGCCTGCGTGAAGGCCCTCTCAGCCGGAGGTCCCGACAGGGCGTGTCTTGCGGTAGAGCTCCACGCCGCCGCCTCGGCCCGGACCTGCTTGTTGGGTCGCTGCCAAGGGTTGAGGAATAGGGCGCCGGCCCAGGCGGACCTTCAAGAGGACAAGGGCGTTGATTATTGCATTCAGGGGGTCAGAGGGTCGAATCCCCTCAGCTCCACCAACGTATACGATAGACAGAACTGTGTTCGAGATGTGGCTCGGCGGACTGTGAACCTGCAGTGGCTGCCGATTTAAGACAAACCCGAGTGATGGGGCTGTTTCCTTCACCGGGCCTTGCCATATCATATAAGCCAGTGAACTTAGTTGCGTTGGTGGGACAGGCGACAATGTCCAACATGGAAGCAGTAGGATCGTCAGGCCCAGGGCCTTCGTGGAGCAAAGGGATAGGGGATGCGAGAAGACTTGTCCTGGCGTCTGGCAGAGAGATAGCTTGCTGAGCACGCTGGCGCTGGCAGTCTTAGGGCCGCTCATAGCTTCGGCCATTTTGGGTCTCATAGGCTATGGAATCTACCTGTATCGCAGTCGCCTTAAGGTTTCGCTGACAACACACGGAGAAAGGTCACGATCGGACTTCGGCATCCTCATAAGCATCACCAACCACGGTAAGATTCCAGTCATCGTGGACTCTTGGAAGGTTCATACGCCTTGGGAGTTGCCGCCAGAACTCGCCAAGAAGTTCGGCAAGCCGGAACCGTCGCCACCAATACGCTTTCGCTCAATCCGGCGCTTGGCTTGGTGGTTTATCGGACCATTAATATACAGGTGGAACCGAATAACAATGGCAAACGCCCTTAGAAGGGCACTCGCTGATTCAATGCTGGGCGAACTACATTTCAAATACGCAATGCTGGAACCAGGAACCACTCAACGCATTGACCCAGGAGAGAGCGCAGCGGGGATCTTTCCTCGTGCCAGCGAGAGCTCATCCGTGAAGGTTGGGGCTTCCGCCACATCCTTCACCATCATTCCCTCTTGCCATTTAGTCGGCCACCGACATCGCGTTTGGGGTTTGCCCAGCACCGTGACCGTTCGCGACGACGGGTCCATTGGGATACTGTTCCAATTGACTTAACCCTTCGCGGACGGAGGACAAATCGTCGCCTTTGAGTATCTTTTTTCACTTTGAGTGAGAGTTTGGGGGCGGCCCACCAACGGCAAGAGTAGATAGAACCGTCTCCGACAAATTGCTGGGCAGCCTAGGAGCCTCCCCTTTATGGTGTCGCCAACGTCACGGTGCGAGAGGCAGCCATCCGGTTGGGCGTGTCGGAACGCAGGGTGCGCAAGCTGGCCCGGGACGGGAGGTGCGGGGAGCGGTGAAGACCAGCGCCGAGTGGCTGATCCCCACGCCGGTTGAGGTCATTCCTGGAAGACGCGTGCCGTGGGGTCGCAAGTCGCGCCTGCATGACAGGACCCTGAAGTTGATCAACGATCCTTGGACTTCAAGGCTGCAACGACCAAGGAGGACCATGAATCTCGACAACGAACAGAAATTGGCGGCGTTGCTGCGTGACGCGCTGAGAGGCGTCAATGTCACACACAGCAGATTCGGTACCATCAATCCCAATCACTATAGGCAGATGCTAAGTGGGTATCGGTCGACATATGAACCGAATCAACGGATGTACGCCAACCTCTTTGACATCCAGATACAGGATGCCAGTACCGCGGAAGCCATCCTCGATTTACTCAGGGATGAGCTCAAGGAATTCCTCCTTAACGACAAGGACTTCTTCAGAAGGCTTTCTGCATCGGTCGTAATTGTCCCTGGTGCAGATGAGGAACCGCCAGTAGAGATCATTCGTAGGAACCTTGTTAGAGCAGCCATTTTGGATGGACCTGATAATGCCGCGAGGTCGTTCTTCAGCAGCATCGCCCAAGGAAACTTTCTCTTTCATGACTGTTGGCTCTTGACGGGCATCAAGGTTGAGAAGGAATTGCCTGTACTTGATGGCATATCGCTCATCCCTCTTCCTACCACCACCGCAGACCTGCCCGGTTACCTGCCCGACGTACACGACGTAGTTCCACAGCAGTTTGTATCCAAGACGGTCCTCAAAGATAGATCGGTCCGTGCCCCTGACCCGACATGAGCCCGCTGACCGCTACGCATTCGCCTTTGGGCCGGAGCAGCGATTCCGAACGACGGTGCATGGCGCTGAGTCTAAAGACTTCCACCCCCAACGATTCTTCCAAGCGTTGACCTTGGTGGGCGAGCAGCCGGTCAAAGACGCAATCATGTGGAGACACCATAGTGATGACGCGATTTTTGACTTCTGCAGGGCTACCGGGTTTACATTCATGTCCCCATCATCTTTAGGAATGACAGCTTCCACTAGTTTCTCCGAAGACCAGATCAGACGAGCCACTGACCTATGCCATAAGATCGTTGGCCTTCCACAAGATGTGCTCAACCATCTACAAATGCCGATTGATCGCTGGACGAGATCGATGATGCCGGATGGAAACGTTGACAACATGATTGACCTCGGCATTGCCATGGAGTCGTTCTTCCTGAGCGGCATACGTGAGGAACTGACATTCCGCTTCAGGCTGCGAGGTTCTTTGTATCTGGGACAGACGATAGAACAGAGAAGGTTGCTTGTCAGGGAATTCAGGGAGATTTATGGGTGTCGTTCTAGTGCCGTTCACGAGGGGACGCTACCCGGCGATGTTACGGTCAACGGGCAGAATGTTCCCATAGGACAGTTCATCAAGAGGTCGCAAAACCTCTTCAAACGATGTCTGCTCAAGGTCATTGAGAGTGGTGTGAGGCCCGATTGGACCGCTATAGAGTTGGGTGGAGGACAGGGGGCGGAGAACTAGCTAAGTTTAGACGCTAGACCCCTTTACCTTGAATAGATGCTCGCCCCATCGGGCCGCAAATGGTACTGTCTACGGGCAAGAGCAGACCTACAGAGTCCCCAGCAAAAGCTCGAAGACGGTTCTGTCTATCGTCAAAATAGGCCCGTCTCGACGTACGCCCCCGGCAATCCGGCCCAGCCGCAGCGTATGATAATTTCCCCAAACGCCAATATGGCTCCGACATGGATTGGCGGGCAGGCCGCGACAACCGTTCGTTGCCGGCGAACCACCAAAGGAATGCGTGAGTGTCTAGCAGCAACTCCAAGGGCTATCTCCCCTCCCAAAGCGCCAACTCCTTCTCCGGCAGCGGGTCAAAGAAGCTGTCGGGGATGGCTATCTTGCCCTTCATTATGCCGAACTTCCGCTTTCCGATCTTGCCTCCGGTTTTCACGAGCCGGGCGACCGGCTTGCCATTGCGGGCGATGACGACCTCCTCACCCGCCTCGACTTGCTTCAACAGGCGCGACAGGTTCGTCTTCGCCTCGTGCACGTTTACGGTTACCATCGCCAACTCCTGATGCCTCCATCTTAGCTAATAGCATAGCTAAGATGCCCGAACGTCACCCGGAGGCCCGCTTGTGCGTTCTCTCTCATTCACCGAGGCGGGGGCAGTCCCCGATGGTCCGCCACGCGGTGGAGAACCGGCATTCCCGAACTGCCTGCGCCCATGCGGCACGCCGAGGCACGCGCGGAGCACCGCGTATAGGACGAATGGACGCTGGCCAAACGGGCAGAGGGCCGGAGCGGTGAGGCCGTCGTCAGTGTGTGATTCGCCCTACCCGAATGTTGGATGTCCAGGGAGCACGCGGTCGGTAAATCCAAAGACCCCTCCCTGGGACTGCGCGGGGTCCAGCTCGATGGTGTGATCGCCTCGCCGGTGGACGCTGAGGCCTTTCGACCGGGTGTGCTCCGCAGCCCTGGCCACGTCTTTCACCTTGAAGGTGAAGGAGTAGACGATCGGCCCGTGGACTTCCATGTGCCGGCCGATGGGGGAGTCCTCGGACACGGGGGAGGCCAGCTCGACCAGGATGTCGGCCACGGCGAAGAACAGGCTGCGGGTCCCCTGCGACTCGTTCATCTCCTCATGGACCATGGGGCAGCCCAAGACGTCTCGATAGAAGCCCGCGGCCCCATCGAGATCGGCGACGGCAACGGTCGCGTGGGACAGACCTTCGTTGCCCAATGGGTGCTGGTCTCGCCAGTAGTCAGGGCTCCACCAGGCAGCCCGCCTGGGGTCGTGGAAGTCCGGGTTCTCCTCGATGAACTCGAACAGTGTCCCGAAAGCGTCCTTGGGATGCGGCACGAAGAAGGTAAAGGGCTCCTTGGGCAGCTCTTTGACCTGGACGCCGCCGGGCAGGGCAATTCGGACCCCCTTGTCCAGGAGCTGCTGCGCCAGGGCTGGGCAGTCTCTCACCCAGAAGGCGATGTTGATGAAATGGTTGCCATGCCTTTTGAGGAACCTGGCCGCGGGCTTATCGCCCTCGGGGTCCTTCGGGGAGAGCATCTCCATGGAGAAGGTGCCCCCCATCAGGTTGGCGCTATTCCAGCTGTCCTCGTGCGGGAGGGTCTGGGCCTCGTAGACCCAGCTCCCGAAGAAGTCGTGGTACCACCCCCCGACTTGCAGGACGTCGTGAACGATCTTGCTCCCATGAAAGAGTTTTACGATCTCAGGCATTTTTCCCTCCTGTTACGATGGGTCCCCGCGGACCGCTGCTAGGGCCTGTTAAACATTAGAGCTTGGCGCCGAAAACTCCGGACCTGTCATTACAAACAAGACCCTTAGATTCCTCACTGCGTTCGGAATCACTATGGCCTTGTGAAGGCCACGTAAGGGGATGAAAACAGGGCGGCGTCCCAGGACAGGGCCGGAGGCGGGTTTCAAACCCGCCTCTACGAAACAACGGTGCGGCGGTGCCCATTTTCATAGCAATGACAGGTCCGGTTCGGAGTCATGGCACAACTCGACTGATAGGTCCTTCCCTTGGAGCGTTGCGTTTCTAGTGGTCCGAGTTTGAGTGCAAGGATTCTAGATTTCTCACTACGCTGCGCTACGTTCGAAATGACATTTCCGGAGTTCGTGTAACTGTATTGAGGCGAGATGATGTACATCCTAGTGTGAACACGGGCTAGAGCGACATCTCCCGGATGTCCTCGCTGACCGCCACGCTGGCTTCGGTGGCGGCGCACACGTCGTGGACGGTCACCCCGGGCGCCACCTCCCGAAGAACCAGCCCGTTCTGGGTTACGTCGATGACGGCCAAGTTGGTGATGATGGTGTCGACAGCCCGGGGAGCGGTAATGGGCAGCGCGCAGGTCCGAACGATGCGAGAGCGGCCCGCGGGGTCTGTGTGCTCGAGGGTGGCGATGACCCGTCTCGCGCCCATTGCGAGCTCCATGGCGCCGCCGACGCCGCCGGCTTTCTCGCCAGGGCGGACCCAATTGGCCAGATCGCCCTTTTCGGAGACTTCGAAGGCTCCCAGGATGCTCATGTCCAGCTTGCCGCCCCTGGTCATCTGGAACGACGTTCCGAAATCGAAGCAGGAGGCGCCGGGCAGCAAGGTCAGCGGCCTTCCCGAGGCATTGATCAGGTCGTAGTCCCAATCTGATTCGTCGACGGCCTCGGGGCCATATCCCAGCACGCCCTGCTCCGAGTGGAGCACGATGTCAATGCCTTCGGGGATAAAGTTGCACGTGAAGACGGGGATGCCGATGCCCAGGTTGACGTGCATGCCATCGCGCAGCTCCCGGGCGGCCCGCAGCCCGATGAGCTCCCTCTCCCTGGTGAGG
This sequence comes from Dehalococcoidia bacterium, assembly GCA_965220155.1. Taxonomy (GTDB): domain Bacteria; phylum Chloroflexota; class Dehalococcoidia; order SHYB01; family SHYB01. The sequence goes on from OZ244810.1 coordinate 765,714, forward strand.
CCCGGCAGGGGCGACGGCGGCCTTCCGGCCTTGGCGGCGATACCCGGCTCGTCTTTCGCCCACTTGATGACTTTCGGGGCCTGGACGATCTTGGAGACGAACACGCCGGGGACGTCGATCCGGTCTGGGTCCAGCTCTCCCAACTCGACCGCCTGTTCGACCTCGAAGATTGCCTGCTTGGCCGCCTGGGCCATCCAGATGTTACGGTTACCAGCCCCGAGCCGGCATGCGACGTTGCCCCATCGGTCCGCCCGCCACGCCATCGCGAGGGCGAAATCGACATGCAGGGCTTCTTCGAGGACGTATGGCTTGCCGTTGAAGGACCGCCTTTCCTTTCCTTCGTCGAAGGCGGTGCCTTCCGCCGCTTCCCTGTAGAGAGCACCGATTCCCGCGCCGCCGGCCCTCACCCGCTCCTCGAGGATGCCGGCCGGGACGATCTCGATCTCAAGGGCGCCCCGATCCAGCAGCTCCGCGATGAATGGAGTCGATTCGGGCCGCCTTCTGTAGATGCCGAAGGATGAGACCAACCGCGAGACCTGCCGGTTTTCGACCAGAGGCCACCATTCGGAGCCGCCGTTGCCAATCACGGTCAGGTCTTTCGCGCCGTGCCTCGCGAGGGCGGCCAAGAGGTTGTGAGGAGTACCGGAGCCAAGGAACCCACCGACCGCCACGGTAGCGCCGTCGAAGACATCCGCGACGGCTTCTTCGAGGCTGCGGACGGTCTTATCCATACGGGCGGCCCTTCTCCGAGGGTCCCGCGGCCCAGAGACCAGGACGCGAGGGGCTCATTTTATCAGTACCGGGGTGATCGGGCAGTACCGGGGCCTTTGCAAAGTCGATGTTATCGCTATTTCGCGGTCCCGTTGCTCTGGGTTCCCACTTTCGCGGGAACGACGCCGGAGGCCGGAAGTCGAGGTGCCCAGCGGGGCAGCGCCTTAGATTCCTCGGCTGCGCCTCGGAATCACTATGGCCTTGTGAAGGCCGCGTAAGGGGATGAAAACAGGGCGGCGTCCCATCGTCATTCCGGCCTTGAGCCGGAATCCAGGGGAGCGGGGACGTGGATTCCCGCGCGCGGGAAAGACGAAGAGGGGGCGCCGCAAGCCATTTTCATAGTAAAGGCTTGCCAGAGACGTGGCAGGGGCTAAGGTGTCTGGCGGGCAGGGGCCTTAGATTCCTCGGCTGCGCCTCGGAATGACACGAGAGTTGCGCCTCGGAATCACTATGGCCTTGTGAAGGCCGCGTAAGGGGATGAAACAGGGCGGCGTCCCAGGACAGGGCCGGAGGCAGGGAACGACGGGCCGGCGGCGGGTTTCAAACCCGCCTCTACGAAACAACGGTGGGGCGGTGCCCATTTTCATAGCTATGACACGGGGGAGCGCTTTCCGTGTGGCGTCACAAAGGCGCCCGGTCTTCATCCAGGGTTTTAAGCGCGAGCATAGTGTAAACAGGCCCTACCGTTTACCCGGTCAACGGCGTACGCGGCCTCAGGCGGGGGCCTCTACCAGAGCCGGAACTGGGGCAACGGGTCGTCCGCGATGACTCGTTTGTCGTAGAGCCGGCTCAGCTCTCCGTCACCTATGCCGAGGAACTCTTTGAAGACGAGCGCGTTATGCTCCCCGTAGTCGGCGGCGGCCATGCGGACCTCTCCGGGCGTGTCGGGGAATTTCCAGACGATGCCCGGATACGGGAAGACCCCGATCTCGCGATGGGGGACGGGCACGTAGAACCCCCGCTCGTGGATGTGGATGTTGCTCACCATCTCCCAGTTCGCGAGCACCGGGGCTGCAGGAATCCCCCGGGCCTGCAGGAGGTTCGCGGCCTCATTGTGGTCGTACCCGCGGCTCCACTCCGAGATCAGCCCATCCAGCTCGTCGTGGCAGGCCCTGCGGCCGTCCCGGGTCCGAAACTTTGGGTCCCTCAGGCGATCGTCCTCCAGGAGGTCCACCAGGCGGCCCCATTCGTCGTCGTCGCGGACGCAGAGGACCATCCACATGTCGTCGCCCATGGAGGGGTAGCAGCCCTGCGGCGCGTGCACCGCATGCCGGTTACCGCGGCGCTGCGGCATCTGTCCAGACATCGAGTACTGGAGGAAGGCCTCGGGGAAGAAGGCGATGCCGTTCTCCTGGAGGGCGAGATCGACGTGGGACCCCTGGCCGGTCCGCTCTCTCCTGTGCAGGGCGGCCAAAACGGCGAGGGAGGCATGGGTAGCCGTGACCGGGTCGGCGTAGTAGTACCCGGTCCGGTACGGACGTTCGTCGTCCCGGTAGCCCGTTACGGAGGCGAGGCCGCAGGCTGCTTCGATGTTGGCGCCGAAGGCGATGAAGTCCCTGAAGGGGCCGGTCTGGCCGTAGGCCGCGATCTGGACCATGATGAAGCCAGGATTCGCTTCTCGCAGCACTTCATATTCGATTCCCAGGTTGCGCATGACCCTGGGGCTGTTGTTCTCGATCAGGACGTCGGACTCCTTCACGAGGCGAAGGAACAGCGCGCGGCCTTCGGGCTGTCCGACGTCGAGGGTGATCCCGTACTTGTTACGGTTGAGCTTCACGTTGTAGCTGCTTCGGTTGTAGTGGTAGCGGAAGTTCTGGCCGGCGGTGGGCTTGCTCGCCCTGGGGCCGATCCGGCCTGGCGACTCGATGCGGATGACCTCCGCCCCGAGGTCACCCAGGTTCCGACCGGCCACGGGCCCCGCCCAGTTGTTGGTCATCTCGAGGACTCTGATTCCTTCCAAGGGGAGGGGCTTGGCGCGTCCCGGTCCGGAGGCCATCAAGGGTCTGCGGAGGGAGACTGCTGGAGCATCGGGGGGCCTGGCAGCCTTCTCTGGCCAGCCTTGCTGGTCCTGCCCGAGGGATGGCGCGGGCCGCCCCGCCGGAGAGGGCGAGCCATCGAAGACATAGGGCGCGCCAGGCATGAGCACCTTGCCCGCGTTCGGATGGTCGACCTCGACGAGGAAGCCGCGGTCCTTCAGGTTCTGAGCTTCGGCGAGGTCCGCCATATCGAAGACGGGAGCGCACGGGATCCGAAGCTCCTGTCCGAGCTTCCAGATCTCCACCTTCGGCTGGCTTCCGCACCACTGCTGGACCAGCTCTCTCACCTCCGCCTGGTGCTCCATCCAGGTCTGCTGGTCCTGGAACCGGGGGTCATCGATCAGGTCGGGCCTTTGGATAAGGATGAAGAGGTTGGGGTTCATCGCCAGCGAGAGGAAATGGACCCATCCGTCTTTGCACCGCAGGAGGTCGGAACCCTCACGGCGCATCACGAGGCCTTCCTGCGTCCAGCTGGTCGTCGTCCAGATGTGGGCCGTAAGGAGGGACTCCAGGATAGACACATCGACGTGCTGGCCGCGCCCGCTCTTGCGGGCCCACCACAGGGCGGCCAGAGAGGCATAGGCCGCGTGGGCGCCCCCGTGCATGGCGCCCTGCTTGTTGTGGACCATCAGGGGCTCTCGAGCCGGGTCGCCCCCGAAGTACATATATCCTCCGAGGGCCCAATCGACGATCTCCTCGCTCTGCCACTGGCTCCAGCGGCCGGTCTGCCCGAAGGGGGTGAGCGAGGTGAGGACGAGTGTCTCGCGAAGGGCGCTGAGCGTGTCGTACCCCAACCCCAACTCCGCGATACGTCCCGGGACGAAGCTTTCGACCACGATGTCCGCGTCCCGGGCGAGCTCCAGGACGCGCTCTCGTCCTTCTTTGCTTTCGACGTCGGCGACGACGCTGCGCTTGTTGGAGGAGAAGTGAATGAACGAGCCGCTCTTTTCGGGGTCCGGCTCCCCGCCTGCGAAGGGACCCGCGGCGCGCAAGGGGTGTCCGCCGGGGGGCTCGACCATCAAGACCGTGGCGCCCAGATCGGCAAGCAGCCTGGTGCAGTAGGCTCCAGCGGTATCGAGGCTCAAGTCTAGGACATTGGCGCTTTCGAGGAGCTTCTGGGGCATGGTCGATTACCTGTGCTTCGAAAGGGTAGGGGGATTATAAGCCCGAGCTCGGACGGCCAGGGCAGGGGCGATTCGCGAATCGCCCCTGCTCAGGAGGGTGTGAGGGCGCCGGGAAGGGAGCGGCGGGAACCTCCGGGTCAAGACCTGAGCACCGTGCTATTCGGGGTCGATCCAAAACCGCGGGGAGGTGTCGAAGCCGTGCTTGTCGAAGACCGCATCCATGGCGGCCACCACGTCCGGCGCCAGATCAAAGCCCAATGCCCCAACGTTGTCCTCGACCTCCGCAGCCTTCCTGGTACCAACAAGGGCGACACTAACGGCGGGGTTGGACAGGACCCATTGGAGCGCGACATGAGGCAGCCGCTTTCCCAGCCCTTCGGCGATGGGCGCGAGGTCGTCGACGACATCCATCGCCTTGGCGAAGTTGTCCTCCGCGAAGAGTTTGAGGAACAGGGCGGGGAGCATGTTTTCGTTGGCGCGCCAATCGTTCTCCCCGAACCTGGTCTCTTTCGTGAAGGCCCCGGCCAGCATGCCGAACGCGAGGGAGCCATAGGTCATCACGCCGATGCCGTTGTCCTTGCAGTACGGGAAGAGGTCCTTCTCCATGCGCCGGTCGAACATGTGCAGCCCATACTGGACGACGTCGACCCGCCTGGCAGACATGCATTCCCGGAGCTGCCCGAGGGTGAAGTTGGACACCCCCACGAAGCGGGCCTTCCCCTGTTGGACCACTTCGTCCATGGCCTCCATCGCATCCGGCATCGGGGTCGATGGGTCGGGCCAATGGATGAGGAGGACGTCGACGCAGTCGGTCCCCAGGTTCTGGAGGCTGCCATCAATGGAAGCGAGAATGGACTCGCGGCGGCTGTCCCTGCCCTTGGGCCGGTCGCGATAGCCCACACCGCACTTGGTGACGACCAAGGCATCCTTGCGCTTGCCGCCCAGGGCCCTGCCCAGTATTCGCTCTGACTCTCCCTTGCCGTAGGCGACAGCCGTATCGAAGCAGTTGACGCCGAGATCGATGGCCCGATGGACGGCGACCTGGAAGTCCCGCTCCGTGACGTCGCCATAGCCGCCCCCTATCTCCCAGCAGCCAACCCCAAGAGCTGACACCTTCATGCCGGTCCGCCCGAAGTCTCGATATTCCATGAGGCAGTCCTTTGCGATTCCGGGCCGAGTGCGAGGGCCAGCCCGCGATTTGGAAGCACAGTATACCTTCGTGTCACGATGGCGCCCGCGCTTCAAGGGTCTTCCCGGTTCAGCACGGGATTAGCGGCCCTGGCGACCGGGGGCGTGTCACGATGGCGCCCGCACTTCAAGGGTCTTCCCGGTCCAGCACGGGATTAGCGGCCCTGGCGACCCGGGGCGTGTTACGATGGCGCCCGCGCTTCAAGGGTCTTCCCGGCCCCTGGCGGTGGAGGACTCGAAATGAAGCTCGAGCCGAGGACCTGAAGGTCCATGCCGCTGCGGGAAGAAGAATGGGGCCGCCGCACCGACAGGGACCTCCGGTACTGCGTCGTCTGTCGCCGCTATCTTGCGCCCATCGCCTGGGAGGAGCACGAGCACAATCCGGAAAAGGGCACCCAACTGGACACCGGCGCCGCCTCGCTGAGGCACATGATGTCCGACACGGTGTACCTGGGGCGCACCCGGGTGATCGACTGCGCCAGCGTGCTCGTGGTCCAGGGGGTTGAGGTCTTCCGGCTCCGGGACAGGGAGCACGACAACGCCATCAAGGTCGACCTCGATATTCGAGGGCCTGCGAACGCTCGGATCGCCACCGTTCGAAACGGGCGGGCGGAGTTTCTGGCGTCCGGGTATCGTTTTGAGGACCTCGGACCGGCGTGCGCGGTAGTGAAGGAGCCGGATGAACGTCCGGTGGCAGCGGTACAGGGGGTGAGCTCGAGGGCGGTGCAGGTCCTCGGGACGTTCTGGGTCGACGACTACAAAGTCGAGATCACGGACGAGTCCCTCACCCTCGGACCCACGTCCCTGGAGCACCGGGAGGTCCTGGGACCCGGCACGGCTATCGTGCTGAGAAAGCAGAAGGCGGCCGTGGGTTTCGCGAAGCGGTGACGGGCGGCGGGCCCGGCATCGCGCAGGCTGAAGCTCAGGGGCGCAGGGGCTCCGTGAGCTCCCGGATACTGCCGAGGTGCTGCAACTCGGACACCTGCTTGGCGAGCCTGGCGGCCTTTTGCTCGCCGACGACGGCAGCAGTCCAGCGGGAGAACTTGGACTCCATCTCCTCCCAGCTCATCGGGTTCTCGGGCTCACCCTTTGGGTAGAGCACGTCCCGGCTCGCCCGCCGTCCGTCACTGGCGGTGATCGCCGTCCGGGCCGACATGCCGCCCAGGGCCGGGTCGCGGCGGACGTTCACCCTCTGCATGAGACCGCGGAGCTCCGGGGAGTGGACGTGTTGATAGCTATCCCAGGTGTACGGAGCGGTCGAGGCCGCGGCGGCAGCGAAATGGACGCTGAACTGGGCCTCAACGAGGTTGGACGGCTGCCGCTTGGCCTCCTGGGGGTCGGCGATGATCTGGTAGCCCGTGTCACCCAGATCGACGTCGATGGACTCCACGGCCCCGGCCTCCAGGTCCAGCTCCAAGACCAGGTCGCGGACAGCATCGATAACAGCATGGGCGTACCGGCAGCAGGGGTAGGGCTTGACCGCGGTGTTCATCACTTCGAACTCGCTCCCCAGCCCCTCGGCGGCCTTCGAGGCGTCCAACGGCTGGCCGGAGTAAAGAGGGAAGTAGCCGTATTTCCCCTCGATAGGCTCCACGGCCCCGATGAGACCACGCCGCGCCAGGAAGAGGCTGAGGACGGCGTTATGAGCCGCCAGCCCGACCTGGAGCCGCTTGTTCCATGCTCCGTTCACGAGGAACTGCTGCGTGCCCGCTATCTGACTGTTGTTCAGCCCCATGGCGTTCACCGCCTGGCGTTCGCTGAGCCCCAGGACCCGCGCCCCCGCCGCGGTACAGGCGAAGATCGCCGTGGTGGCGCTGGGATGGAAGCCCCGATGGTGCATGGCTGGCCCGTGGGCTTTCCCGATCTTCGCCGCGATGTCGTACGCGGCCACTGAGGCCGCGAGGAACTCTTTGCCGGTGGACCCGGCGTCTTCCGCCAGGGCCAGCAGCGTGGCGAACACCGGGGTGCCGATGTGCAGGATCGCGTCCCGGTGGGTGTCGTCGAAGTCCATACTGTGGGCCATCGTCCCGTTCAGCAGGGCGGCGTAATGGGGCGGGTATAGGCGCGCCTCGCCGGCGACGGTGGCGCTCCCGCGCGCGTCCCCCAACAGGTCGTGGACCCCATCGATGACGGGGCCCGTGGAGTCCGCCACCTGCCGACCTCCGAATGCGACGCCCAAGAAGTCGAGCAAGAGGTGCTTGGCGCGCTCGATGACCGGAGGGGGGATGTCGCCGTACTGGAGAGTGAGGGCGTAGGCGGCCAGTGTTTCCGTGACGTTCTTGGTTGCGACGACCATTGGGGCCTCCTGGGGTCCGCAGCTCGACTCCGGCGCAGGTATATACTGTCGCACACCCGGCAAGCGAGGAGGCGGGCGGTGGAGCGGTACCTCATGATATCGGCGGACTGCCATGCGGGCCCGCCCACGGGCGAGTACCGAGAATACCTCGAGTCGCGATACCAGGGCCGGTTCGACGAGGTCCTCGGGGGGCTCAAGGAGATGCGGGCGGCCGCCAAGCGGCGGCACATCGGAGGGCGGCTCTTCTCCGAAGACTGGGAGAGGGAGCATTCCAGCGAACAAGCCGTGGCCGAAGGGGGGAAGACCGGGCTGTGGGACCCCGGCCGGCGAGTCGCCGAGCTGGAGTCCGATGGCGTAGTTGCCGAGGTCATCTTTCCAGACGGCCAGAACGACAACGCGTACCCATTTCATCCCACGACCGGGGAGAAGGACCCGGAGCTGCAGCTGGCGGGGGCACGGGCGCATAATCGGTGGCTGGCCGAGCTCTGCGCCGCCCACCCCGAGCGGCGTGCCGGGGTGGCGGTCGTGCCCGTTACCGATATCGAGACGGCGGTCGCCGACACGCGCTGGGCCAAGGACGCCGGGCTTCGCGGCATCGTGATCCCTTCCATCCCACCGGACCTGCCGCATTACAACCACCCCCGGTACGAGCCCATCTGGTCCATCTGCGAGGAGCTGGGGATGCCCGTCCACAGCCACGGCGGGCCGACGCCGGAGTACGGCGAGTTGCCAGGGGCGATGGCGGTCTATGTCACCGAGGTCTCGTGGTGGACCCGCCGGGTCTTCTGGCACATGCTCTGGTCGGGCGTGTTCGAGCGCCACCCGCAGCTGAAGTTCGTCTGCACCGAGCAAGGGTCCGGGTGGATCCCCGACGTCCTGCTCCACATGGACTCCGTCTACGAAGGGCCGATGTTCACCCAGCTCCGGCGAGAGCTGTCGGTGAAGCCCAGCGATTACTGGGCGCGGCAGTGCTGGGTCGGGGCGTCGTTCATGAAGCCGTTCGAGGCAGAGCGCCGGCACGCGATCGGCGTCGACCGGATCATGTGGGGATCGGACTATCCCCACATGGAGGGCACATGGCCCTTTACGGCGCAAAAGCTCCACGCCACGTTCGGGGAGATGCCTTCGGAGGAGATCCGGCCGATGGTCGGGGAGAACGCGGCAAGGGTCTACGGGTTCGACAGGGCCTTGCTCGATCCCCTTGCCGAGAGGGTGGGCCCCAGGGCCGGCGAGCTGTAGCCGGAAGAGTCCCCCGTTCGAGGCCGGGACCCGGGGCGGTCAGCCGGCTCTGACGAGGTTGCCCTGCTCATCCAGGGCCGCCCCGTTCTCGCGGGCCTCGTCGAGCAGCTTCTGAGGCCAGGTCACCTTGCCGGGGTCGGCGCCGCCGACGATGGTCATCAAGAAGGCGTCGTCTCCACTGACGTTGCGGAAGCCTCGCATGACTCCCGGAGGGACGGAGAAGGTGTCCATTGGGCCGAGGACGACCTCGTTTTCTCCGTCATCGCCCCAATAGATGGCCCACTGCCCCGCGAAGGGGATGAAGACCTCGACGGTCTTGTGGCTGTGGAGGGCCGCGCCATTTCCGGGCGCGGCCTTGATCCCGCCGACGTTGAAATCGTGGGGGTCCGTAATCGACGGCATGTGGGAGGGGTCTTCGCTGACGCCACGGCCGATGATCCTGAAGTTCTCCCGCTGGTGGCCGGGGAGCAGGCTATCGACGAAGGCTTGCTTGTTCGGCTTGAGGTCTTTGTACCGGGCAACTCTCTTGAGCATCTCGTCCTTGGATATTTGCAAACTGGTCATGGCACTCTCCTCCTTGGAGCCGCTCTTGTTGCCGGGATGGGGATATCGTAGTGGAGCCCCCGCGACTGTCAAGCATTGGCGGGGGGCGGACCAGGGCAATCGCATATTAAATTGATTCTAAGACAAGATATAGAATTGTGGTCAATCCAGGGTAAGGAGGGACCACATGGACGCTACGCCTGCAGCCAACCTGATCGATCGGTTCGCAAAGCTCAACGACCCACGAGACGATCGCGCCAAGCGCCACAACCTGATGGATGTCGTGGTCATCGCTATCTGCGCGGTCCTCTGTGGTGCGGACTCGTGGGTGGACGTGGAGTTGTTTGGCAAGTCGAAGAAGGACTGGCTCCGTCGGTTCCTCGAGCTGCCCAACGGCATCCCATCGCATGACACCTTCGGCAGAGTCTTCGCGAGACTGGACGCGACGCAGTTCCAGGAATGTTTCATGGACTGGGTGAGCGCGGTCAGCGAGGTGACCAGAGGGCAGGTGGTGGCGATCGATGGCAAGACGCTCCGTCGTTCGCATAACAGATTCATAGGGAAGTCAGCAATCCACATGGTGAGCGCGTGGGCATCATCCAACCATCTGGTGCTCGGACAGACCAAGGTCGATGAACGTTCCAATGAGATCACGGCCATACCTCAACTGTTGAGCGTGCTGGATGTGTCCGGATGCATCGTCACCATTGACGCCATGGGGTGCCAGAAGGAGATTGCGGCAACGATCATCGACCAAGGTGCCGACTACGTCCTGGCCCTCAAGGAGAATCAGCCCCAACTCCACAGGGACGTCAAGGAGGCGTTTGCCGATGCCCTACGGACCGGCTTTGCCGATCTTGATCACGACTTCTGCGAGACGGTCAACAAAGGGCATGGTCGAATCGAGATGCGGCGATGCTGGTCTGTCTCAGACCCCGACCACATCGACTACCTCAACGACCGTCAGGAGTGGACGGCACTCACCAGTGTGGCGATGGTCGAGTCAGAACGCTGTGACGGAGACGGCAGAACGTCCACGGAAGTCCGCTACTATCTATCGAACCTGCCGAACCAGGCCGACCGAATCCTCTCAGCGGTGAGAGGACACTGGGGGATTGAGAATTCGGTCCACTGGGTGCTTGATATCGCCTTCCGCGAGGACGATTGCCGAGTCAGGACTGGCAACGCCGCCGAGAACTTCTCCACCCTGCGTCGCATGGCCCTCAATATGCTCAAGCGCGAGTCCATGTCGAAAGGGGGCATCGCCGCCAAACGCAAGAGAGCCGGATGGGATGAGGACTACCTCCTCACCGTGCTCAACACTTAGTATGCGATTGCCCTAGGGGGCGGACGGTTGGGTGCCGGGTGTATGATGGGGCACCTCACCCGTGACGGAGCGTCATGAATTTCGGCCTGTTCCTGATGCCCATCCACCATCCTCTCGACAACCCATCGCTGGCTTTCGAGCGGGACCTCGACACCATCCGATGGGCCGACGAGCTGGGGTTCGACGAGGCATGGGTCGGGGAGCACCACACCGGCGGCTGGGAGAACATCCCGGCGCCCGATGTTTTTCTCAGCGCCGTCGCGCGGGAGACTCAGCGGATCAGGCTCGGCGCGGGGGTCGTGAACCTGCCCTATCACCATCCGTTCCACGTCGCCGAGCGGTGGGCGTTCCTGGACCAGCTCACCCGCGGCCGCACCATGCTGGGCTTCGGGTCCGGGGCCCTGGTCTCGGACATCAAGATGTTCGACATTCCGGTGGGAGAGCTCCGTCCGAGGACCAGGGAGGCGGCTGAGATCATCCTCAAGCTCTATCACGAAGATGGACCGGTCTCGCACGAGGGCGAATACTGGAGCATCAAGGATATGCAGCTCCAGGTGAAGCCCTATCAGCGCCCCAGGATGCCCATCGCCATGCCCTGCGGAGGCCCCGGAGCCAGCTTCGACTTGATCACCAAACATGGCCTCGGCATGCTGTCCGGCGGGTTCTTTGGGGGCACATCGGCGAAGTCTCTGAAGGAGAACTGGCTCAACGCCGAGCGGAAGGCGGCCGAGCTTGGCAACCGGTTGGACCGTCAACGGGACTTGCGGATGGTGGCTTACGTGTACCTGGCCGACAGCGATGAGGAGGCATTAGCCGATATCAAGCGGGGGGTGGAGGCCCAGGTCCACGGCTACTGGTTTCAGCTGGTGGGCAAGCGCCACTGGCAGGAGTATGACGGCCAGCCGGACGAGGAGATCGGCGTCAAGCGGATCGTGGAGAGGTCTTCCGAGGATATCGGCTGGATCGTGGGGGACCCGGACCATGCGCTCGGGAAGCTCAAGGCTTTTGAGCGCGACACGGGGGGCTTCGGGACGTTCATCATTGTCTGCGGGGACTGGGCCCCGCAGGCCAAGTGGCGCCACAGCCTGGAGCTTTTCGCCCGCCACGTGATGCCGCACTTCAACGGGTGGTCCCAGGGGCTGTCGAGCTCGCATGGGCAGCTTGTCGCCGACACGGCCGCGGGGAGGCTTCCCAGTCCCCGCACCTTTGTTCCTCCGCCCGCATCGAACGGCTCCTGATGCCTGAGGAGCCCAGGTCGCGCGAAATGCGAAAACTCTCCATCTGCGAGCTCACGTACGACATGTCCAGGAGCTTCGAGGAGCATGTCGATGAGACCGCGCGTCATGGCATCGAGGCCCTGGGGGTCATCCACGACAAGGTCGAACAGATCGGAGCAGGCAGGGCGAGGCAAGCGCTCCGGGACGCGGGTCTGAAGACCGCCGGTTACCACGCGGCGGGCTACTTCACGCGGCCCGGCCAGCTCGATGCCCAGGTGGAGCATGCGCGGCGCTGTATCGAGAACGCGGCGGCCCTCGAGGCTGATTGCCTGGTCGTCGTCACGGGTCCAGGCACAGGTCTGACGTGGGAGGAGGGGAAGAAGCTCTTCCTCGAAGGGGTACATGCGATCGCGCCGACGGCCCAGGCGAGTGGGGTGGAACTGGCCCTAGAGGCCCTTCACCCCAGGCTTGCCTTCTCGTCCTTCGTCCACACGCTCGGGGACGCCCTGGATATCTGCGATGAAGCGCCGGGGATGGGGGTCCTTTTCGACATTTACCACACGTGGTGGGACCGCCGGGTGTTCGAAGACATCGAGCGAGGCGCCGAGCGGATCTACAACGTCCAGGTCAGTGATTTCGACGACCCGCTGGTCTTCGGCGGGCGCAGGGTTGCGGGAGGGGGATCGAGGCTGCCCCCAGGCAAGGGGATCGTGCCCTTGAAACGGCTGCTGCACGCCCTGGACGCCCGGGGGTACGACCGCTACTACGACCTGGAGGTCATCGACGATTTGACGGAGGAGCGGCGCCGGACCCTGGTGAATGAGTGCCTCGAGGGCTGGAACGCCATCTGGGCCTGACGGGCTAGGGCGTGTTCACACTAGCTGTGAGGCAAAGGCTTGCCAAAGGCGTGGCGGGGCTAAGGTGTGCCCGGCGGGCAGCGTCTTAGATTCCTCGGCTGCGCCTCGGAATGACACGGGGGAGCGCTTTTCGCGTAGCGCGAGCATAGCGTAAACAGGCCCTAGCCGTTTCTCCTGGCGAGCCGGAACTTGGGGAGCGTGACCTCCGGAGTCACGTCTTCGAAGACGACCTGCACCGGATCGTCGTAGGCGATCCGGGCATCGGCCCCATCCACCAGGGTCGCCATGATGTTCAGCCAAGGCTGCTCTTCGAGCTCCACGATGGCGTTGACGAACGGGACCTCTTCCCCAAATCCGGGAGCGAAGGGCTGGCGCATGATGGTCCAAGCCTTGACCCTGCCACGTCCGCTGACTTCCTCGAAGGCGAACTCGACGTGCTGGCAACGAGGGCATACGATTTCCGGAGGGTGCGCGTAGGCCCGGCAGCTCTGGCACCTCTGGATAGCGAGCCGGTGCCGCCTGGCCGCGGACCAGAAGGGGGCGGACCTCTCGTCGGGGACCGGGATGGGTTTGGCGTAGGACATGTTCGTCTCCCTAGCTGACCGGCTCAGCCGAGTACAACAAGGCGGCCCCCCAGTTCGGGAAGCTGTGGCTGGATATCCCCACCGTCGCCTTCTCGAGCTGCCGCTCTCCCGCCCGGCCCGACAGCTGAAGATAGCATTCCCGGATGTGCGAGATGCCGTGGGCCCGGCCGTTCCCCAAGTTGCCCCCGCCGCTGAGCAGGGGGAAGCTGCCGCCGGCGTCGATGGCGCCGTCTTGGATGAAGTTGTGCGCTTCGCCAACGGGGCAGAACCCGAGGGTCTCCAGCCATAACAGCGTGAGGATCGAAAAGCCGTCGTACAGCTGCGGGACGTCAACCTGGCTGGGCTTCAGCCCGCTCATCTCCCAGAGGATCTTTCCACTCTGAAGACCGGACTCCATGCGCTCGTCCAGGGTGAGGTACCGCCGTCCGTACCCGCGCTGCTCGGCCGCCCTGCTTTGATGGACCTGGACGAACCCGGCGACGTAGACCGGCTTGTGGGGCAGGTCCCTGGCGCGCTCGGCGCTGGTGACGACAAAGGCGGCCGCGACGTCCAACGGGATGTCGCAGTCCAGGATGCTGACCGGGTCGGCGACCACGCGGGCCTGCATGTAGTCGTCGAGGGTGATGGGCGCCCCATGCCAGTAGGCCTGGGGGATCCGCTGGACGTTTTTGCGGACTTGCACGACCAGGGTGCCGATCTCTTCTTTGGACGCGCCGTAGCGTTGCATGTATTCGCTGAAGGTAAAGGCGATGTCGGCCGGAGCTCCGACCTGTCCATAGGGGAGGGTCCACTGGCGGGGGCCGTCCGCATCCAGCGCATCGGTGAAGTGGTAGCTGCCCCCGGGGTTATGCAAGGCCCTCGGGACGACGACGCAGTCAGCGGCGCCGGCCGCCACGGCGTTGGCGGCGTGGATCAGGCTGGCGCCGACCTGGCCGTTGCTCTGGTCGAAGTTGTTGAGCCACCGGGGCTTGATCCCCATGTGCTCGGCGACGAAGTCGGAGGTGACGACGTGGAGTCCATCGAGGCGGTGGCGGCCGCCTCCTCCGGGGAGGACGGGGTAGGTAGACACGCCGTCGATGTCGGCCCGGGTGAGGCCGGCGTCCTCGATGGCTTTATCGACCGCCTCGATTTGGAGGCTGCCGAGGGGGCGCGTCGACTTGCGCTGGACCTCTGTCTGCCCGTAGCCAACGATGGCGACCTTGTTCTGCGCGGCGTATCTGGACGGCATCGGACCTCCGGAATCCTCGATCGGATACCGACTCGGCTGCGGGAAGTATAGGAGCCGAGGTGACGGGCGGCAATCGGCGGGGGCCGGCTGCCGCCGGCGCCATAGACGCCGCCGCACGAACGACGCGCTCCGGTCCATCGACCTGGAACGCCGGGCGGACTCCCACCGCCTGTCATTACTATGAAAATGGCTTGCAGCGCCCCCTCTTCGGTCTTTCCCGCGCACGCGGGAATCCACGTCCCCACTCCCCTGGATTCCGGCCTTGAGCCGGAATCCAGGGGAGTGGGAATGACGATGGGGCCCCGCCGATTCTTCATCCGCATACGTGGCCTCCTAAAGGCCACAGTGATTCCGACGGGCGGAGCGACGAGGAATCTCAAAAGCTTCACGACCAAGACGACGCTGCGGACAAGGACTTTAGGCCCCTCGCCGTCGCTCGGGGTGACAATGAAAGGTCGCTCGAGGCGACAATGAAAAGGCGGGTGACAACAAAAAGGCCCTGACCCAGCCCCCGGGAACGATAGCCAAACGCGCCACCGGCGTCTACTCTGTGCGTGTGACCCGGTCGGGCTGTCTCGTCGGGCTGTCTCATTGGAGTTCGCCGCGCCCCTCACGTGGACAAGGAGGCAATGATGTTCAAGATTGGGATGGTGTATCACGTGGTCCACGTCGTCCGGGACCTGGACGAGGCCGATGCCTGGTACGACCGGATTTTCTCCCCGAAGCGCTACTATCACGGCTACATGGCCGAGGCGATGCGGGATGCTTCCCTTCTGGCCATCGGTGACTTCGTCATGGAGCCGGTGGCGTTGGCCAAGGTGCCGGGCGCCGAGGGGTCGGCGATCGGCAAGTTCTACGCCCGGTTCGGAGCGCGCCTTCATTCTGTCGCGTGGTTTGTCGACAGCATGGAATCGGCGTTCGAGACCCTCAGCGGGAGCAACGTCAGGATGTACAGCGCCGGAGGGGATGCGCTGAAGGAGCTGCGGCCGGGGCGGGCCGTATTCACTCATCCCAAGGACACGTACGGGATCCTGGAGTTCGCCCCGCTCGGCGGCCTTCAGCCCGACCGGGACCCTCGGCTGAAACCGGACTGGTCGGCGGCGTTCTGGCGGGATGAGCACCCTCTTGGCATCGAAGGGGCCTCCCACTTCACGACTCTGGTTCGAGATCTCGCCAAGGCCTCGCCCTTCTACACTGACGTGCTCGGCGGGAGGCGCATCCTCGAGGAGGAGATCGCAGGCCGCAAGAGGAGCGCCTACTTCGCCCTGGGGAAGGAGACGGTGATGGAGGTGGCTGAGCCCCTCTCCCCGGCCGCCCCCGAAGGGCAGGAGCTGGAGATGTGCGGGGAGACGATCTACTCGGTGACGTTCAAGGTGAAGGACCTGGGGGCAGCCGCCTCGTTCCTGGAGTCTCAGAAGGTCCGCGTAGAGCCTGACGGCACGGGGTCGATGGTGTTGAACAGGGAGGACTCGTTGGGGGCGGTCCTCGGCTTCACCGAACGCTCGCTGCGTTCGTGAGGGCAAGCCGAGCGCAGCGCGGTCAACGTCCGGCGGGAGCCGGTTGCTCTTTTTGGGCTCGCGCAAGGCTCACGGGGGTGTCGAGCTCGAATGGGCTGAACAAGCCCATCTCTTTGCCCATCTCCCGCAACGCGGGCAGGACTTCCTGGCCCGTAAGGCGAATGGACTCCATCGCGTCGCTGTGCGTGACGCGGCCGTCGTTCCCCCAGAGGGCCATGATCGAAGGCCGGGTCTCCTCGAGGAGGATGCGGAGCTTTTTGAGGACCTGCTCCGGGGTGCCAGCGATGATGGACATGCCGGCGAGCTGGTCTTCGAAGCTGGGAGCCGGGAGGCTGCGGCGGCTGGCCCGGAGCTCCGCAAGGGGACGGCGGGCCCATGCATCGAGGTAGCCCGACGGGGCCGCCCAGACGGGGTGCTGGAGCCCAGTGAACTCGCCCTGCATCCACATGAACTGATGGGCGTTCTGGAGGGCCTTGACCTCGTTCGCCGCGACTGAGCACCTGATCAGGTATCCCCTCTGCTCGGGTCCCGACTCGTAACCGGCTTCGGCGGCGGCGGCGTCATAGATGCCCCAGACCTTCTGGGCCTCCGGAATGGGGAGATTCAGGGCGATATAAGGGTAGCGGTGCCGGGCCGCCCAGACGATGGTCTCCCGGCTCGAGATGCCGGGGACCCAGATGCGGGGATGCGGCTGCTGCAGCGGACGGACCCAGGGGTTCACCACCCTCATCTGGTAGTGATTGCCTTCCCACCGCCAGGGGCCGGGCTCGGTCCAGGCCTTCACGATCAGGTCGTGGGCCTCTATAAAGCGCTCCCTGTTGTATGCGGGGTTCGAGTTGGCCGCAAGGGCCTCGACGCCGCCGCCCCTGACGAAGCCCGAGACCAGCCGTCCCCTGGATATCAGGTCGATCATCCCCAGCTCTTCGGCAAGGCGGACGGGGTTGTCGACGATGGGCAGCGGGTTGCCTAAGAGGACGATCTTCACTTTCTTGGTAGCGCCGGCCAGGATCGCGGCGAAGACATTCGCTTTGGCCTGCATGCAGAATGGGGCGTTGTGATGCTCGTTCAGCATGATGCCGTCGAACCCGGACTCTTCGACCTGGAGGTACTCCTGCAGCCGCTCGCCGTATAGGCGGCTCCCTTCCACGGGGTCGAAGAACCTGTTGGGGAACATCAGCGCCGTGTAGCCGTACGCTTCGGCCTGGGCGCTCGGATAGGCCGACATGGGCTGCTCGGTGAAGTACATCAGGTGCATGCGGGGGACCTTGGCTTCGGGGCGCTATCGCCCCGCCGACACCGAGCCGATGGACGGGGGCCGCGGCGATGAGCCGTTTGTTGGCCGCCGCCGCTCTGGCCCCGCTGGGACCGAGCCGGTGAACGGGGGCCAGGCGAGCACTCCATCTAGGGCGTGTTCACACTAGCTGTGAGGCAAAGGCTTGCCAAAGGCGGGGCGGGGCTAAGGTGCCTGGCGGGCAGCGTCTTAGATTCCTCGGCTGCGCCTCGGAACGACACGGGGGAGGGAATAACACGGGGGAGCGCTTTTCGTGTGGCGTCACAAAGGCGCCCTTCTTCATCCGGGGTCTTAAGCGCGAGCATAGTGTAACCAGGACACTAGTTGAGCCTGTAGAGCCTGACAGCGTTTTCCGCCAGCATCTTGCGCCGGTCCGAATCCGGCACCCCCTCGAATTGAAGGTCGATGGCCTCCTGGGAGCGGGGCCAGGTGCTATCGCTGTGCGGGTAATCGGAGGACCACATCTGGTTGTCGATCCCGATCATCTCTCGCAAGAGCACCCCCACCCGGTCCTCGATAAAGGTGGAGTAGACGTTTTCTTTCAGGTAGTCGCTGGGAATCCTCTTGAGCTCGGCCTTAAGCCAGTGCCTGTGGCGGCGGTAGCTCTCGTCGGCGCGCTGGACGAAATGGACGAGCCACCCGGTCCGGCCCTCGGACGCAACGACTTTGAGGTCGGGGAAGCGGTCGAACACGCCGCCGAAGATAAGATCGGCCACGGGCATGGTGTAGGAGAAGTCTCTCATGACTTGATTCGCCATCCAGGGGCCGCCCTCCGAGGGGGAGCCGAAGGCGAAAGGCCGTTGCAGTCCGCGATGAAAAGCGATGGGCATCTGCATCTCTTGGGCCATCGCCCAGAGGGGGTCGTAGAACGAGTCGAAGTAGCGGCGCCACGGGAAGATGGGGACCTGGGCGGTGATGATTTCATGCTCTTTTGCGTTGCGCTGGAGCTCCTCCAAGGCCGGCTCGATGGTCTCCTCCTCCGTGGGCAAGAGGGGGGGGCCGATCAGCCGACGACGGTCGTGCGAGCAGAACTCGCCGAGCCAATCGTTGTACGCGCGCAGGCTCGCGACCCTGAGCTCGGGATCTTTCATGTTGTAGCAACCGGCGGCAACGCCGAAGTAGAGCACACTGGCGTCACAGCCGTCGTCTTTCATGTCCTTCACATGCTCAGCGGGGTCCCAGCTCCCCTTGATGATCTCTTCGAACCGAAGTCCGCTGGGGCGGTAGTTTTCGTAGGTCCACTGGGCCGCGGTGGAGAGACCGAAGCTGGATGCCTTGCTGTCCGGGAACTGCCATCCCTGGCCGCCGTCGGGGGTCTCCACGACATGGGGGGCCCGGTCGCGCAGCTTGGCTGGGACGCGGTCCACGAAGGTCCCCGGCGGCTCGTTGATGTGGGAGTCGGCGGAAATCACCTGGTATTCCATGGGGGTCCTCCTTTGGGATGGTTCCGGCCCGGTACCCGCATTATACGAGAGGCCCCATGAGGCCTCAACTGAAGTCAGGCCCGTTCGTTTGGTTGAAGGAGCTCTGGAGCACTCCTAGACAAGGGCCTGTTCACACAAAGAGGTCTATAGGAGAACGGGGGGCGGTGATGAACCTGAGAGGATTTTGGCCATCCGGGCGCTCGAGCAGAGGCCTTCCCGTCTCGGCCACCAGTCGGCACACGGAAGGAAACCTGGGGGTCCTGGGTCTCGGAAAGCTCGGGCGAGGGCACCGGGACGCGCCTGCAGGGTCCGCGATGAACTCTTCGACGAGGGCCCGATCCCAGGTCCGTGCCCGGGCGGCCCCCGCCTATCATGCCGACCGCGGGGACCCCTCGATGACGCTTACGCGCCTGGCGGGGTCCCCCGGTATCGGTCATGCCCGGCGGTACCAACCTGCGAGGTTGGTACCGCCGGGGCCTCTTGCTTTCGCGTCCTCCTTGAGACTGATGGGCTAAGCTTCGGGGTCGAAGATGATGGTCGGCTCCTCGGCAGTGACCGCCAAGCTGAACTCGTGGAAGACGTAGGAGACGCTTCCGAGGGCGGACCCGGTCCGGTCGGCCCGGACCACCACACGGTACTCGAGCGTGCCGAGGGGCGCGACGGTGTCCACTGCGACGAACTGGACGACCTGACTCGTCACGGTGTAGGCGGAGTCGCCAGAGGCACTGACGAAGCTCATCTCGTCCGGTATGGTGAAGTTGAGCTGGAAGTCGGTGACGGCGGACTCGCTGCTCTGGTTCTCCATCGTGATGATGTAGGTCGTCTGCTCGCCGACCGGCACCGGGTCTGGATCGTCGGTCACGGTCACGGTGACACCCGGGACACCGAGGACATCGATATCCAGGGTAGCGGTGGCGGCAGCGCCCTCACTGGAAGCGACCTGCCCAGTGTTCATCCATGGACCGGCAAGAGTGCCTCTCAGGACCATCCTCACCGTGGCGGATGCTTCGGGACCGAGGGAGCCGATCTCCCAGGTGACGGTGCCATTGGCGACCACGCCCGGCGGGGTCGAGGAGCTGTGGGACAGGCCGTTCGGGATCTCATCGGTGATGACGACATCGTTCAGGGTGGCGGTCCCGGTATTGGTAACGGTCAGCGTGTACTCTCTCGTGCTGCCCAGGAAGATCCTGGACGGCCCGGTCTTGGTGACGCTCACGGATGCGACGAGGACCCGGGTGGTCGCGGTATCCGAGGCCATGCTGCCCTCAGTGGAAGTAACGTCCACCGGGCTTTCCTGGTCGCCTTCGGCGCTGGCGCTGACTGTGAGGGTGACGCTGACAGAGCCACCTGTTTCCAGGGTGCCCAGGTTCCATGTGACGACGTTATCAGCCACCGTCGCGGCCGGGTCAGCGCTGACGAAGGTCAGGCCTGACGACAGGGTGTCGGTCAGGGTCACGTTGGTTGCCTGGCCGGCGCCGGGGTTGGTGACTGTGATGGTGTAGTCGAAGGGGGTGTCGAGGAGGGCGGTGTCGGGGCCTGTCTTGGAGACCGCGAGGCTGGGCGCCACGACCAGGGTGGCCACCTGCGCCGAGTCGACGGTCCCTTCGGCGGAGATGGCTTCTGCGGCATTCGTCCAGCTGCCGGCCTCGTCGGCCCGCAGGGTGAGACTGAAGGTCCGGCTGTCGTTAACAGCCAGGGTGCCGATGTTCCAGGTGACAAAGCCATCGGCCTGGGAGCCGCTCGGGTCGGATGAGACGTAGGACATGCCGGTCGGGACCGTGTCTGTCAGCACGACGCCGGTCAGGCCGCCCTGGCCGATGTTGGCAACCGAGATTTCGTAGGTGCTCTGGGAGCCGACCTCGGCCTGCTCCGGCCCGGTCTTGGTCACCGCGATGGTGCCGGGGAGGATGGTCGTCACGGCGCTGGCCTCGGCCCGGAGTCCTTCCGCCGATGTCACCTCGACCATGTTGGTCCACTCGCCCACGGTGTCGCCGCGGAGCACGAGGGACAAGGTCATCGGGGCGTTGAAGGGAAGGGTCCCCAGATTCCAGGTAGCCGTTCCGTCCGCCACGACCGCGGACGGCTCAGCGCTCACGAAGGACATACCGGCCGGGATGGTGTCGGTCACGATCACGTTACTCGCCGAGGAGTCGCCGACGTTCGAGACGGTAATGTTGTAGGTAGCCTCGTCCAGCAGGCCGATTCGGTCCGAGCCCTGCTTGGTGATACGCAGGAGGGGGGTTAGCCATTCGTTGCGGGCGCTTCCTTTGTAGATAACTTGCCCCGGGAAGCCTTCGGTGTCGCCAAAGACCTCGATCCCGACAGTGTTGTCGCCCCGTGCGGGACTCGCCTGCCGGAGGGTAATGGACGCCCGGCCAGCGGAGTCGGTGTTATTCATGTGGGTGTTGGCGGAGGCACCCCCTCGCACGATCAGGGCGTCCGGGTCGTCGTCTGTGATCGTCCAGCGAATCGGAACGTTGGCCACGGGCGCGTTCGAGCTCACTCGGAAGAGCTCGACGGTCATGACGCGGTCAGTGCCGATGATGTTCTGCGCGCCCGTCGGGTACCGGACGTCGAGGTCCAGCCAGTGTTTAACGGCAAAGGCGTTGCGGACGTTGGGGTCTGCGATTGCTGGTCCAGAAGCGGTGACATCGGTGTCGCCCGGGCGGGTCGACGTGATCGTCACGGACGCCTGCCCGTTTCCTTCGGTACGGGCGATGCCATAGGTGTTGTCCCGCTTTTCGGGGCTGCCACCATGCACGCTGACGATGTCCCCCACAGCCGCTCCGAAACGGTTGAGGATGAAATCGACCTGGGCGTCCCGGGCCGCGGACCCGCTCGAGGTGCCCAAGGTGGCCGTGAGGGTATGGTGCGTCTTTATCGGGTTGAAGTCTTCAACGGGGGAGATGCTGATTGAGGTGGGAGCGTCGGCGGTCTGAGCCAGCCCAGCCGTTCGAGGGGCGGCAGCCGGAAGCTGGATCGGCTCGGCCGCGGGTTGGGAGACCACGGCTGCAGGGCCATCAGAGCTCGGCGGTGCAATCGTGGGGAGCGGCTGTCCGGAGGAGCTCGTGCTCGGCCCGTTCGCGGTCCCCCCGCCGCAGGCGGCGGTAACGAGGGCCACGATTGTGACCAGAATCACACCCAGGGAAAGCCGTGTGTGGTGCGCGGTGATTCTCATCCAGTTCACTCCTTTTGGGCTGTGCTCCACTTTCGAACCGCGGTCAAAGGCCGCGGCCACAGGGCCTGCATCTCTCGCCGGAAAGTTTCTCACTATTCTCTAACCATGTGAAGGGGTGTCAAGCGGCGATTCACGGTACGGCATTCAGGGTCGGAATGCAAGACGTTGTACTCGTTCAGAGGAGCCGAAACGCGGCGTTGGATACTGTCGACGGCAGCGCCCGCGGCGGAGGCGAGGTGTCATCGGAAATGCCAAGCCATGCGTGCGATTTTGTCACTTCCAGGCCTGACCAACAAGCGTCTCAACGCGTCTCGAACCCAGTATTAGACACGCGGCTTCGCTCGACATGCAGCTACCGGGGAAGGCCCAGCCCTCTTGTTGCGACGATATTGCGCTGTATCTCTCGGGTGCCGCCGGCGATGGTGTTACTCACCGAGTGGAGATAGAGCTGGCACACCAACGCGGGGAAGCCGGCCTGGCGCAGCTGCGAGCGGTCTTGGCCGGGGACTCCGATGATCTCCATCAGTGTTGCGGCCATCCTCTGGGTCAGCTCGGTGCTGAACATCCGGGCCATGGATGCCTCGGCATTTGGGACATTGCCCTGGCTCTGCATCCATCCGATGCGGTACGAATGCAGGCGAGCGACGTTGACGTCGATCGCCCGCTCGGCAAGCTTGTTCCGGACGACGGGTCTCTTCGCGGGGGATTTGCCTTCCCGGTCGAGACCGCGGAGATACGCTACGGCATCGTCCAGCATGCGCTGCATGGCGGCGGAGATTCCCACCGCCGTCCTCTCGAAGTCGAGGGTCGTGGTTGCCACATACCAGCCCCGGTTTTCAGGGCCCAACATGTTCTGGGCGGGCACCCGGACATCGTTGAAGAACACCTGGTTGAACCCGTGGCCGCCGCCCATATTGATAAGGGGACGGACTTCGATCCCCGGGGTCTTCATGTCGAGAAGGAAATAGGAGATGCCCCGGTGCTTGGGCGCGTCCGGCAGGGTCCGGGTCAGGACGTGCATCCAGTCGGAGCGGTGCGCGTGGGTGGTCCACACCTTGGACCCGTTGATGACATAGTCGTCGCCGTCGCGGACCGCGCGGGTCTGGAGCGACGCCAGGTCCGAACCAGAGCCTGGCTCACTGAACCCCTGGCACCAGACGACCTCGCCCCCCGCGATCCGAGGCAGGTGCTCCTTCTTCTGTTCTTGGGTGCCATGGATCATGATGCAGGGACCGATCATCACGATGCCTTGGCCGTCCTTGCCGGGAGAGCGGTGATAGCCGATCTCCTCGTTGAGGACCATCTGCCGGGAGATGGAGGCGCCCTCGCCGCCATATTCCTTCGGCCAGGCCTGGGTGAGCCAGCCCTTCTCCGCCAGCCGCCTGCGCATGTGGATGTCGAAGTCGAACTCGTCGGGCTGAAGCTCGGTCACGGAGCCGGACCAATCGGAGCCCAACTCTCGGTGGAGGAACTCACGCACCTCGGACCGAAACGCCTCATCTTCGGCGGTGAAGAGGTATCTCAAGGTTTTCTCCTGGATATGGGCTCGGGCAAGGGCCTGTGCCCACCCGCCTTGCTCCGGCGAGGCGGCAACCGGGCCGCCGCGTCTGTCTATCGAGGAAGGCCCAGCCCTCGGGTGGCGATGATGTTGCGCTGTATCTCAGAGGTCCCGGCCGCGATGGTATTGCTCCGGGAGCCGAGATAGCTTCTCCACACGAGGCCGTGAAGCTTGGTGCGACTGCCGCCGGGGCGCAATGCGCCGTCGAGGCCAAGGAGCTCCATCAATCCGGCGGCCACGCGCTGGTTCATCTCCGAGCCGAAGAGCTTGCTCATGGAGGCCTCCCTGTTGGGCACCTGCCCGTTGTGCTGCATCCATCCGACGCGGTAGGAATGGAGCCGGGAGACCTGGGTATCGATAGCCATCTCGGCAAGTTTGTGCTGGACGACCGGGTCCTGTAACCGGGACCTGCCAACCTTGTCGGATTCCTTCAAGAATGCGACGGCGTCATCGAGCATCCGCTGGGTCCCCGCGGACATCCCGACTGAGGAGCGCTCGAAGTCCAGCGTGGTGGTCCCGACGTACCAGCCCCGGTTCTCCTCCCCGAGCATGTTTCGAGCGGGGACCCGCACGTCCCTGAGGAACACCTCATTGAACCCGTGGCCGTCGGCGATATTGATCAGAGGGCGAATCTCGATGCCCGGGGTCTTCATGTCCAGCAGGAAATAGGTGATTCCCCTGTGCTTGGGGGCATCGGGGTCCGTGCGCGTCAGGATGTGCATCCACTGGGCACGGTGGGCGGAGGATGTCCAGACTTTCTGCCCGTTGATGATGAAGTCATCGCCGTCCCGGACGGCCCGCGTCTGGAGCGACGCGAGGTCCGAGCCGGAGCCTGGCTCGCTGAACCCCTGGCACCAGATGGCATCCGATGCCGCTATGCGGTTCAGGTGCTCCTTCTTCTGCTCATCGGTGCCGTGGACCATGATGCACGGGCCGATCATGCCAACGCCCTGAAAATCTCTCCCTGGGGAGCGCCGGTAGGTCATCTCTTCGTTGTAGACGACCTGTCTCAAGATGTTGGCCCCGCCTCCCCCGTATTCTTTGGGCCACGCCAGCGCGAGCCATCCTCGCTGGGAAAGCTTCTTGCGCATCTTGAGGTCGAGGTCGAACTCACTGGGCTGGAGCTCGCCCGCACCGCCCACCCAGTCCGGCGGAAGCTCCTGGTCCAAGAACTCCCTGACCTCCAGCCTGAAGGCCTCGTCCTCTGGGGTGAACCGGAAGTCCACATTGCCTCCTTCGCAGTCCATTCCGGACAGTTATCAGAAGTGGAATGCGGGAGGTAGCGTAGGACCGCAGTAGGAGGGTGTCAAGGTTCGAGGGGCTCGTCGACGCCGGCGGGGGCGGACGTTTTCAGGCTAGGGGGGCAAGGGCCGGGCTATGTGGGCAAGGGGTCTCCGATGGGGTATGCTCGTCCAGAGCTCCGGCGCGTAATGATAGGGAGGGGGATATGGGTTACAGGGTGATCTCTGCTGACGACCATGTACAAGAGCTTCCAGAGACATGGGTGGACCGGGTCCCCGCGCGGTTCAAGGACCGGGTCCCCCGGTTGGTGCCCGGCCCAGATGGGGGCGACGCCTGGGTGATCGACGGAGACCTCCACGGGGGTCTCGGCCTCGATGTCTCGGCCGGCCTCAGATTCGAGGAGTACGTGGCTACAGGGGACAGTCTCAAGAGGATTCGGCCCGGGGGGTACGATCCCGGGGAGCGTCTGAAGGATATGGACCTCGACGGCGTGGACGGGCAGGTCCTCTTCCCCAACGTCGGCCGCAAGCTCTTTGGGGTCCAGGACTCGGAGCTGGTGAGCGTAAGTATGCGGGGCTATAACGACTGGCTCTCTGAGTTCTGCGTGACGAGTCCTCAGCGCCTGGTGGGGGTCGGTCTCGTCCCCAGTGACGACATCGAGGACGCGGTAGCGGAGGCGCGCCATATCGCAACGCTTCCCGGCATGCGGGGGGTCCTTGTGTCTACCTTCCCTCACGGGAGGTTCTTGAATGACCCCTATTTCGACCCATTATGGGCGACGGCGCAGGAGGCCGGGCTTCCGGTACATATTCACACGGGCCAGGGGAACGAGCCCTGGCCCGGCCGGGGCAACCGGCCCGCCGCCGTCACCAATACGACCGTCTCCCACTACCAGGCGCTCTCCTCCATTCTCTGGTCGGGCATCCTGGAGCTGTTCCCGAAGCTGCAATTCGTCTCCGTGGAGGCAAACATCGGGTGGATCCCTTACTTTCTGGAAAAGTGCGAGGTCGTTCACCGTCGCCACCGGTTCTGGAGCAAAACGGAGCTTCCCCACCCCCCGGCCTTCTACTTCAAGCGCCAGATGTACGCTACCTTCGTCGAAGACAGGACTGGAGTGGCCATTCGCGAGATGATCGGGGTGGACAACATCATGTGGTCCTCGGACTATCCGCACTCAGCGACCACCTGGCCAAACTCCCAGGAGTACATCAAGGACCACTTCGAGGGAGTCCCCGAGGAGCACCGGCGGAAGATGACGGGAGGCAACGCAGCGGGCCTCTATCACCTGGAGGGTTAGTCCCTCTGGCCAGCGGTTCGGGGTCTCAGCCCATGAGCCTGCCCGTGACCGATGTTCGGCTGGGAGACCGGGCCCAGCGGCCCCGGCAGGGCTGCTTCGGATGACGTCGTCCGCCCTGGAAGCGCTCTCCGGCATCGTCGGGGCCGCAAACAGTGTCTCTCCCGGTCAGCTGAAGCGGTACGCCGTAGACCGTGTGGTCCCGCAAGCAGTGGTCTTTCCCACGTCCATCGATGAGATGTCCAGGGCCATGGCGGCGGCGGCCTCCGAGGGGATGGCTGTCGTTCCCAGGGGCGGCGGCACCGCAATGGCCCTCGGCAACCCGCCGGAACGGGTTGATGTCGTCATGGGCACCGGCCGCATGGACGGGGTGATCGCCCACGAAGTCGCGGACCTGACGGCCACCGTTGAGGCCGGGATCACTCTCCGGAAGCTAGACGACACCCTCGCGAAGGCGGGCCAGTCCGTGCACCTGGACGCGCCGCTGGCGGAGCGCGCTACCATTGGCGGCATCCTGGCGGCTAACGCCGTCGGGCCGCGGAGGCTGGGCTTTGGCGGGCCGAGGGACCGGCTCATCGGGGTGCGCGTGGTGGATGCGCAGGGGACGGTGTTCAAGGGGGGCGGGAGGGTTGTGAAGAACGTGGCGGGTTACGACCTGAACAAACTATTCATCGGTTCCGCCGGCACCCTGGGGATCATCGTGGAGGCCACGTTCAAGCTCTCCCCGGTGCCCAAAGGGCGGGCAACAGCCCTGGGAGCATTCGATACCCTGGAGCAGGCGCTGGCCGCGGCGGAGCAGGTGAGGTCGGGGTACACGTCGCCCCTCGCCCTGGACTTGCTGAACCGAGCCGGCTTCGACTTCATTGCCTCTCGGGTCGGGTTACCGTCCATGTCCGACCGGCATTACATTTTGGCAGCCGACATCGGCGGGGGGCCCGCCGCCGTGGACCGTGAGAAGCATGAAGTTCACAGGGTCGTTGTGGACGCGGGAGGCAAGTCCGTGCTGGTGGAAGGCGCCTCGCAGTGCCAGGCGTTCTGGCGCGCCGTGATCAACATGGGCCGGCGGGACGATGCACCGGCTTCCATGCACACGAGGTGCTCCGTCATGTTCAGCGAAGTCGGCCAGATGGTACACGGGCATGAGGCCATGGCTGAAGGCGGCAAGCTGGAGTGCGGTATCGGCGTGCACCTCTCCCACGGGCTCATCCGGGGCGCATGGTGGGGTGAGAAGAAGGGCCCCGCAGATTCCCGGATGCTGGTGGAAACGGTATCGACCCTCCGGACCGCGGCCGGCCATCTGGGAGGCTCTTTCGTCGTCGAGAGCTGCCCGCCAGGCGTCAAGGCCGCCATCGACGTATGGGGCGCGGCTGGGCCGGAGCTGGCGATCATGCGAAGATTGAAGGAGCTGTTCGACCCTGGGCGGCTGCTCAGCCCGGGGCGATTCGTGGGAGGCATCTGACGGGCACCGAGGCACCGATCCGGTTTTCCGGTCGAGATGTCCCACAGGACGCCGACCTGTACCGCTGCGTCCATTGCGGGCTGTGTTTGCAGTCATGCCCGACCTATGTCCAGACCGGCCTCGAGACAGCGTCGCCCCGCGGCCGGATCGCGCTCATGAAATCGGTCAAAGAGGAGCGCTTCGGGCTGACTGACCGACTGGTGGAGCACCTCGAGCTCTGCGTCCAATGCCGCGCCTGCGAAGCAGTCTGTCCTTCGGGAGTCCCCTTCGGCCGCGTCATGGAGCAATCGCGGGCACAGATCGCAACGAGGCGGCCGCAGTCACTCAGGGAGCGGCTCGCCCGGTGGGCCGTTTTTCGCTTGTTGCTGCCCCGGCGGCGCCTTCTGAGGTCGGCGGCTTGGCTGCTGAGGCTCTATCAGATGTGCGGCCTGCAATGGGCGGTGAGAGAATTCGGCCTCCTGAGACCTTTCAAGACGCTCCACGCACTGGAGCAGCAGCAGCCCAGGACCACGCGCTTCTTCACACCCCCCAGGAGGGGTGTGGCCCCCGCCAAGGGGACGGGAGAGCGCCGCGTGGCAATGCTCGACGGGTGTGTCATGCCCCTGGTCTTCGGCCCGGTAAACGAAGCTACGGTCCGCGTGTTGACTCGCGGCGGCTGTGACGTGGTCTTTCCGAAGGGCCAAACCTGCTGCGGGGCGCTACATACCCACGCTGGGGAGCGGGAGGCCGCACGAGCCCTGGCCCGCAAGAATATCGACGCTTTCCTCGAGGCCGAAGTGGAGGCTGTCGTCGTCAACTCCGCCGGGTGCGGCGCCGCAATGAAGGAGTATCCCGACCTGCTTGCCGAGGACGATGCCTATCGAGACAAGGCAGCCCGGTTTGCGTCCCTGGTGCGGGACGTGACCGAGTATCTGGCCGCTCTCCCTTCGCAGCCGTTGGGCGCGCTGAACACCAGGGTCACGTACCAGGACTCGTGCCACCTCGCCCACGCCCAGGGCATTCGGGACGCTCCCCGCGCTCTGATGAGCGCAATCCCGGGACTCCAGATCTCCGAAATGGAGGGCTCGGACATGTGCTGCGGAGCGGGAGGCATCTACAGCTTCACTCATCAGGAGCTCTCAAACAAGATACTCGACCACAAGATCGAGCACGCGTCGGCCACCGGGGCGAGCGTCATAGCGATGGCCAACCCCGGATGCATGCTTCAGCTGGAGCGGGGCCTCCGAAGGGCTGGCAAGAGGGCCAGGATTGCTCACGTAGTGGAGCTGGTGGACGAGGCCCAGGGCGGCCGGAGCGGCTGACCGGGTCAGCTGTCGTAGACCATAAACTCCAACAGGTTGCCGTCCGGGTCTTCAATGTAGACGCTCCGCGATGGGAGGGACCCCGCGCCTCTGCCCCCGGTGCGCTTGACCGGGCCTTCGACCGGCGGGACGCCCGCCCGCTGGAGCATATGCAGGACCTCATCGACGGTCCCGTCCCACACGAAGCAGATGTCGGCGCAGCCGGGGCTTGCGGTCTTGCCTCGCAGGGGGGGCCTGAACCCGGCATGCACGTTGATGAGGCTGCCGGCGCCGATGCGGACGGAGAAGATACGGCTCTTGCCCTGCCGCCAGGCCTCTTCGTACAGGATGCCGAAGCCCAGACTCTTGTAGAACTCGAGGCTCCGCTCGGGGTCATCGGTCGGGAAGGAGCAATGGTCAAATCCGGTCACGGACATGGTCGCAGTCCTCCTCTGGCATCACCGCTTCTCGGCTTCATCGACGACGGCCACCGCCCGAACGGGCGGCCCGCTGGGGAGGCCAGGTCCTCGATAATGCGGCAGGGCATGGGGGGCCGCCGCTCAGCCGACGACCAGGTTGATCAGCTTGCCCGGGACGTAGATGACCTTTCGGACCTGCTTCCCGTCCATCTGGGCCTTCACTTTGGCGCTGTCGAGGGCCAGCTTCTGCGCCTCCGGCTGCTCGATTCCGGCATCGACCAAGATCTTGTCACGCAGTTTGCCGTTGACCTGCAGGACCAGGGTAATCTCCTGGTCCCTGGCCAGCTCCTGGTCCCAGGCCGGCCAGTCCTGGGTATGGACGCTGTAAGCCCGCCCCGACTGCTGCCACAGCTCCTCGGCCACGTGGGGTCCGAGGGGGGCCAGCATCAAGAGCAGGGCCTCCATGGCCTCGCTCCATGCCCCCAGATCGACCGACTTGGCCTCCCATGACCGGCTCATGGAGTTGGAGAGCTCCATGAGCGCCGCGACCACGGTGTTGAAGGAGAACCGGTCCAGGTCCGCGGTGACTTTTCTGATCGTCTTGTGCGTTGCCCTGCGGAGATCGCGGACCGCGCCGGCGTCTCCATCCCCCAGAGCCGAAGCATCGTGGGAGGCCAGACTCCACACCCGGTTCAGCCATCGGGAGACCCCCTGGATCCCTGAAGCGCTCCAGCTCCCGCCTTGATCCCACGGGCCGATAAACATCAGGAAGATCCTGATGGCATCCGCTCCCAGCGTTCGGACGTAGTCGTCCGGGTTGACCACGTTGCCCCGGCTCTTGCTCATCTTCTCGTGGTCTTCGCCCAAGATGATCCCCTGGTTGAACAGCCGGAGGAAGGGTTCGTCGAAGCTCAGCGCGCCCACATCCCGGAGGGCCTTGGTGAAGAATCGGGCATAGAGAAGATGCATGACCGCGTGTTCGGCGCCGCCGGTGTACTGGTCCACCGGGGCCCACCCGGCCTGGGAGGGATCGAAGGGAGCTTCGGTGAAGTGGGGACTCAGGTAGCGCATGAAGTACCACGAGGAGTCCACGAAGGTGTCCAACGTGTCGGTCTCGCGGGTCGCGCCTTTGCCGCAACGCGGGCAGGCGGTGTGCAGAAAGCCGGCGTGGGACTTCAGCGGCGACTCCCCGGTCGGCTTGAACGCGGCGTCTTCGGGCAGGAGTACGGGAAGGTCGGTTTCCGGAACGGGGACCGTTCCACACGAGCCGCAGTAGACGATGGGAATCGGGGTCCCCCAATACCGCTGGCGGGAGATGAGCCAGTCCCGCATGCGATAGGAAACGGTCCGCCGACCGATGCCCTGAGATTCGGCGAAGTCCGCCGCCGCTCCGTAGGCCCGCTCTCCGGGAGTGCCGTCGAAGCGACCGGAGTTCACCATCACGCCCAGCCCGGTGTAAGCCTCGGAGAGAGCGCCCCCGTCCCAATCGGGCGGCGTTATGACCACCTTGATTTCCAATCCATGCTTGGCGGCGAACTCGAAGTCCCTCTGGTCGTGGGCTGGGACCGCCATCACGGCCCCAGTCCCATAGCCCGCGAGCACGTAGTCGGCGATATAGATCGGGACCCGGTCGCCGCTGAAGGGGTTAACGCAGTAGGCGCCCAGGGGCACTCCCGTTTTGGGCCGCTCCGTGGACAAGCGCTCGATCTCCGAGGCCCGGCGGGCTTGGGCCACGTAGTGTTCGACGTCCCTCGTGTGGTCGGGGGCCGTCACCCTCTCCACCAACGGGTGTTCGGGGGCCAAGACCATGAAGGTCGCGCCATGGACGGTGTCGGGCCGGGTGGTGAAGACCTTGATCTCTTTCTGGTCGAGTCCGTAATGACTGATATCGAACGATAGCTCGACACCTTCGCTGCGGCCGATCCAGTTCCTTTGCATCGTCTTGATTTTTTGGGGCCAGTCGATGAGGCCGCCGAAATCGAGCAGCTCGTCGGCGTACTTGGTGATGCGGAAGAACCACTGCTCGAGGTCCCGGCGCTCCACGGGGCTGTCGCAGCGCTCGCAAAGGCCGTTGATCACCTGCTCGTTGGCGAGCACCGTTTGACAGGAGGGGCACCAGTTGGCGGCCGCCATGCCGCGATAGGCGAGCCCATGCCGGTAGAACTGGAGGAAGGCCCATTGGTTCCAGCGGTAGTACTCAGGGAGGCAGCAGATGATCTCCCGGTCCCAGTCGAAGGCGCCGCCCATGCTCTTGATCTGCCCGCGCATCCGCTCGATGTTGGCCATCGTCCACGTGTGCGGGTGGACTCCGTTCTTGATGGCAGCGTTCTCGGCGGGGAGACCGAAGGCATCGAAGCCAAGGGGGGGCAGCACGTTGCTACCCCGCATGCGCATGAATCGGACGTGGGCGTCATAGGGCGTGTACGCGTACCAATGCCCGATGTGCAGGTCGCCGGAGGGGTAGGGGTACATCGTGAGCTCGTACCACTTGGGCCGCGAGGGGTCGTCCGAGACGCGATACAGGCCATCGGCGGCCCAGCGGGCCTGCCATTTGGGCTCGATTACTGAAGGCTGGTAGGCGTGTTGGCTCATGGGAGTCGTAAGGGGCGGCTATAGGAGAAGATTGTACCGGCTGGCTCGAGAACGGGGCAAGGCGAGGCCCGGGGCTGTAGCGGACAAGTTTGCTCTTGGCCTATTTTGACAGCCGGACCTCTGGGCCTATTTTGACAGCCGAATTCCTGGGCCTATTTTGGCAGCCGAATCTCTAGGCCTGTTTTGACAGCCGAATCCGTCGATGCTAGGCTGGCAGGTGCCGAGCGGACGTCCGATAGTCCAGGAGCGCACCCCCATGGAATTCGAGATCCTTTATCAGCCTTCCTACGCCCTGGCCAAGGTTGTCCTGCGCCCCGGGGAATCATTCGTCGCCGAGGCCGGGGCGATGGTCTCCATGTCGGACGGCGTCGATATCCAGACCTCCGTTCGCGGGGGCATCTTCGGCGGCCTGAAGAGGTCGGTCCTAGGCGGGGAGAGCTTCTTCCAGAACACGTTCACCGCGGGGAACGTTCCCGGCGAGGTGACCTTTGCTCCCGCATTGCCCGGCGACATCATGCATATGCGCTTGAACGGGGAGACCCTGATGGTCCAGTCGGGCTCCTACCTAGCGTCCTCGCCGGAGATATCGGTGGACACCAAGTGGGGCGGCGCGAAGGGTTTCTTCGCCAGCGAGGGGCTCTTTCTGCTGAAGGTCCACGGCACAGGGGACCTGTTCGTGACGAGCTACGGGGCTATTCACCCGGTGCCGCTCAACCCAGGGCAGTCGTACACAGTCGATACCGGCCACATGGTCGCCTTCGATGAGTCGGTGAGCTACAACGTCCGGCGGGTTGGGGGCCTGAAGTCGACGCTCTTCAGCGGGGAAGGCCTCGTCGCCACGTATTCAGGGCCGGGCAGGGTATTCATACAGAGCCGCAGCGAGGGGTCTTTCCTTTCCTGGCTGGTACCGCAGCTGCCGAAGAAGTAGGTAGCCTGCCGCCCAACGGGGCGAACCCAGCACCCGCCGCCCGCCTCAGGACGCGGGGGGCATGCGGTTATGCCAGTCGGTCGCCCGTTCGAAGGCGTAGGCCGCTCTCAGGATAGTGGCTTCGTCGAAGGGCCGTCCCACGATCTGCATGCCGATGGGAAGGCCCGTCTTGGTGAAGCCGCACGGGACCGAGACGGCCGGGAGCCCAGCGTGGTTGATGGGTATGGTGAACGCGGCGATGGCGTAGGTCCGGTCGGCCGGTGTCGCGCCGTCGACCCGGTATTCGGTCTGATCGAGCATGGGCGCCGTGATAGGCGTGGTCGGGGTGATCAATACATCCACCCGGGATAGCGCTTGCAGGAACTGTCTTCGTTCGATCTTCCGCAGGCGCTGGGCGCGAACGAAGTCCGCCGCCATGATGAACCTTCCAGCCCTCAGGCGGTTGAGGAGACCGGGGCCATATTTCTGCGGGCGGTCGTCCATCCACTCGGCGTGATAGGCGGCCGCCTCCGCCCACTGGATGATCGAGCCGATCTCGAGACAATGGGCGACCATGGGGATGGAAACGGACCTCGACGTTGCCCCCAGGCCCTTGAGGACCGCCAGACCCTTGCGTACGGCCTGGCGGACATCCGAGTCCATGAGGCCGTAGAACCATTCCCTGGGGACCCCTATTCTGAGGCCCCGCACGCCACGCCGCAGCCCTCGCAGGTAGTTTTCGACCGGCCGGTCTGCCGATGCGGGGTCTCGATTGTCATACCCCGCGATGGCGGACAGCACGATGGCGGCGTCTTCGACGGTATTTGCCAGAGGGCCCGCGGTGTCGAGGGACCAGTCGAGCGGTATGATGCCCGCCCGGCTCACTCGGCCGTAGGTTGGCTTGAGCCCCACCACCCCGGAGAAGGACGCTGGTATCCGAATGGACCCGCCTGTATCGCTGCCCATGGCGACGGGACAGAGGCGGGCCGCCACCGCCGCGCCCGACCCCCCGCTCGAGGCCCCCGCCAGCCTGGCCGTGTCCCAGGGGTTGCGCATCTGGCCGAAGACCGTCGCGCCGATGGCGAACTCGCTCAGCTGGGTCCTGCCCACGATAATGGCCCCGGCCCGCTTGAGCGCAGCGACCGTAGTCGCATCCCGTGAAGGGACATTTTCTTCGAGAACCCGGGAACCAGCGCTGTTGACGACGCCGGCGTCGTCGTAGAGGTCCTTCAGGGCAACGGGCACCCCGTGAAGGGGGCCCAAGGGCGAGCCATCGCGCACCGCGGCATCCGCCGCACGTGCCGCGGCGAGGGCGCGCTCGTCGTGAACGTCGGTGAAAGCTTCCAGCCGGCCGTTGAGGGTGTCAATGCGGCCCAGTGTGGCGCGAACGACCTCGTGGGCGGAGACCGTGCCCCTGCGAATGAGGCGGGCCTGGCGGGCCGCGCTGAGCGTCGCGAGATCCATATGCCCTACAACAGAAGTACACCGCCAGAGTCAGGCGGTGTACTGTTTCCGAATATTCGTATCGCCGTTCCCCGGGACCTTGGAGGTGGCCACTCTACCGGGGCGTCCCCCGCGGGAGCATGAAACAGCAAGTAGAGAAGAGCGAACGGACCATTTGGCTAGGTGACTAGGCCTTCTTCAGCAGCGGCAGCCCCGTCCGTTCATTTTCGACAACCTTGTAGTTCCCCGGCAGGTTGTCAATGGCGTCTGAGCCCGCTTTCCCCGCAAAGTAATAGATCGTCTGCTTCTGTCCGCCTTTGAGGACGACCTCTTTGGAGTGGAGATAGTAGGTCTTGCCAGACTTCTTGCTTACCGTACTGTACGCCATGAAGCTCCCCTTGCTCTGGTTTTGACCCTACCGGGCCCGCAGCGGGGCATATGCTAGCACAGCTGTCCAATCGAGTAAACAGAAATCCGGCCTGTTTGACGAATTGCTTACCATCCTACAACCCTTCGTCCCACGGCTCTCGATCCCGCAATGTAACCTACAGCTAGCATTTGGTCCCACTACCATTTGGTCCTACAAGAGGAGGGTCATCGGCCGTTCGAGGGAGCTCTTTATGTCGGCGAGGAACGATGCCGCCTGGGCCCCATCCGCCGCGCGATGGTCTATCGAGAGGGTGAGCTTCATCAGACCTGCGGCCCGTACTTCACCGTTGTCGACGAAGACCGGCACCTGCCGCACCGATCCCACAGCCAGGGCCGCGCTCTGCGGCGGCGTGATGATGGCGCTGAAACTTTCCACGTTGTACATGCCGAGGTTCGTAACGTTGAACGTCGCCCCGGTATACTCGTCGGCGCTGAGCTTCCCCGCCCGGGCCCGCTCCGCGACCCGCCGGCTGGCTTGGGCGATCTCCACCAGTGATTTGGAGCCGGCGTCGACGATCGCGGGGGCGATGAGCCCCTCCTCCAACGCAACGGCGATACCGATATTGATCTCGCCGTGGAGGTGGAGCCCTTGCCCGGTGTAGGAGGCGTTGAACACCGGGTGCTTCGGCAGCGCCATGGCGCAGGCCTTGATGACCATGTCGTTGATCGACACTCGGGCGTCCCCTTCCAGGGCCTCGTTGGCCTGGCCTCTCAGCTTGACGGCCTCCGTCATATCCACCTCGACCGACACGTAGAAGTGGGGTACCTCTTGCTTGCTCCGGGTCATGTTTGCAGCGATGGCCTGCCGCATGCGCGAAAGAGGAACGACCTGGCCCGCAGGCGCTTGGGCAGATGTGCGCTGGGGCGCCGGGGCGGGAGGCGCGCCGCTCGCCGATTTCGCCACGTCGCTCCGCGTGATCCGGCCGTTGGGCCCGGTCCCGACCACCAATGCCAGATCGATTCCGCGTTCCTCGGCTTCTCGGCGCGCCAGGGGGGAGGCCCGCAGCCGCTGATCTTGCCGGGCCGGAGGGGGAGCGGGTGCATCAAGCTCGGGAGCCCCGCCCCGCTGCCCTGTTTCAACCTCCGCCCGCGGCTGGGGGGCCGTGTGGGCAAGGGGGTCTGTCTCCGACACCTGGACGGGCGGCAGGGCGCTTTCAGGCAGCTCCTCGTCGGCGGCGGCGATGACCGCGATGATCTGCCCGACTGGGACGGTGACACCTTCCCCGACGACCAGCTTCCTGAGGACTCCAGCGGCAGCGGCCTCGACCTCGACGACGGCCTTGTCCGTCTCGATCTCCACAACCGGCTCGCCTCTGGCCACTTCATCGCCTTCGCGCTTGATCCAGCGGACGACGGTGCCTTCTTTCATATCGAACCCCATCTGGGGCATGATGACTTCAGCTGCCACGGGGCGCCTCCTTTCCCGGGGCCTAGAGCAAGGCCTTGACGGCGTCCACGACCTCGGTAGCACTGGGAATCGCCGCCTGCTCGAGGTCCCGGTTGTAGGGCATGGGGACCTCCTTGCCGGCGACGCGCTCGACGGGGGCATCGAGGTAGTCGAAGGCCTCCGTCATGATCGAGGAGGCCACCTCCGCGCCGAAGCCACCGGTCTTCCAGCCTTCCTCTACGACGATTGCCCGCCCGGTACGCCGGACAGACTCGACTACCGTGTCCATATCCAGGGGGCGCAGGGTCCTGAGGTCGATGATCTCAGCCTCGATTCCCTGTTCAGCAAGCAGGTCGGCGGCCTCCAAGGACACATGAAGCATCCTCAGGTAGGCGACTATGGTCACGTGTTTTCCACTTCTCTTGATGTCGGCCTGGCCGAATGGGATGGCGTACGGCTCTTCGGGGACGGGCCCTCTCTTGCCGTAGAGCAGCGAGTGTTCAACATAGATCACCGGGTTCTGGTCTTGGAACGCGGTCCTGAGCAGTCCTCGGGCGTCGTAGGGTGTCGCCGGGGCCACAACCTTCAGGCCCGGCACCTGGGCATACCATCCTTCAAGGCTCTGGGAATGGCTCGCCGCCAGCTGGCTCCCGCCTCCACTGACCGTCCGGATTATCAGGGGCACCGATACCTGCCCTCCGGACATGTAGAGAAGCTTGGCCGCGTTGTTGACGATCTGGTCAGCCGCGAGAAGGCTGAAGTTGATCGTCATGATCTCGACAACCGGCCGCATACCCCTCATGGCCGCTCCGACGCCGGCGCCCACGATCACCGATTCCGCGATGGGGGAGTCTTTCACGCGCCTCGCGCCAAACTCTTCCATCAGCCCTTTTGTGACGGCGTAGGGGCCTCCGTACGCGCCGATGTCCTCGCCCATCAGAAAAACGCGCTGGTCCTCCAGGAGGGCCTCTCGCAAGGACTGACGGATGGCTTCGCGGTAGGTGGTCTCAGGCATCGAAGTCATTCTCTATAGACGTCTTCATACATAGCGTGGATGGGCAGCGGCGGACTGCTCTCGGCGAAGTCCACCGCTTCTTCGATCTCTCGCTCCACGTCCTGCTCGATGGCCTCGAATTCCGGCCGGTCGAGCCCAGCATTCTCCATCCTGGCTTGGAAGGTCTTGATGGGGTCGCGACGTCTCCAGCGTTCTTCTTCTTCCTTGTCGCGATAGTAGATGGGATCGGCCATGGAGTGTCCGCGGAACCGGTAGGTCAGCGCTTCGAGGAAGAATGGGCCTTGTCCAGAGCGGGCATGCTCGATGGCCCTGGCCGCGGCGTCGCGCACCGCGAGGACATCCATCCCATCGACCTGCTCGCTCGGAATGCAGAACGCATCGGCCAGGCGGGCCATGGCGGGGCCGGCGTGGGCCCGTTCCACGCGGGTCCCCATGCCGAAGCCATTGTTCTCCAGCAAGAAGACCACCGGGAGCTTCCACAAGGCGGCCATGTTGAAGGACTCATGGAACTCACCCTGGTTGACAGCGCCATCCCCAAAGATGCACAGGCTCACGCTGCCTTGCTCCAGCTCTTTGCTGGCCAGGCCGAGACCCACGGCAATGGGCATCATGCCTCCAACGATGGCGTACCCGCCGAGGAATCCCTTGGAGGCGTCGAAGATGTGCATCGAGCCGCCCTTGCCGCGGCTCGTGCCGCCAGACTTGCCGAAGAGCTCCGCCATGACACGCCTGGTATCGAGGCCTCTTGCAATGGCATGGCCGTGCTCTCGGTAATGGGTGACGATCGTGTCCTGGGGCTCGAGGAGCGGGATCACCCCCGTCGCAACGGCCTCCTCGCCGATATACAGGTGGAGGAACCCGCCAATCTTGGCCCTCCCGTACATCTCCGAGGCCTTCTCTTCGAACCTGCGCATCAGGAGCATCGTGCGATACAGGCGCTTCGCGAGGGAGATGTCCAGAGCCGTCTCGCCGACCGTCGTCGTCACACCGGGCCTCCTCTCGGGCCGCTAGTTACCGCCATCGTGGTCTCTTGCATCGTGGTCTCTTGCCAGCGTGCCCGCCCTCGACGCGCAGCTGCTTCGGCGTCAAGGCAGGCCCGAAGGGGCATCGCTAGCTATTGATCGCTTCACCGCTGGTCGCGAGGCCGGCCTCCATGATGACCTCCGACAGTGTTGGGTGAGGATGGACCGTCCTTCCGATCTCCAGTGCCGTGCCCTCCAGCACGCTGGTCACCGATATTTCCGCCAGGAGGTCGGTCACGTCATGCCCGACCAGATGGGCCCCGAGGATTTCGCCCGTGCGGGCAGCGCTGACGATCTTGGCGAAGCCTTCGGGGTGGCCGGCCGCCATAGCTTTCCCGTTGGCCGCGAACGGGAACCTCCCGACGTGCACCTCGTGCCCCTGTTCGATGGCAGCCTCCTCGGAAAGGCCCATGCTGGCGACCTGGGGCTGGCAATACACGGCTCGGGGCATTCTGCCGTAGTCGAGCGGCCCCGGACTGCCACCTCCAATGGTCTCGGCGACGGCAACCCCTTGCGCGGACGCGACATGGGCCAGGGGCATCCTGCCGGTGACGTCTCCTATGGCGTAGACCCCCGGGAGATTGGTGCCCCCGGACGTGTTTGTTCTCACGAAGCCGCGATCGGTCTCGATGCCAAGCGCTTCCAGCCCGAGCCCCTGGGTGTTTGGGGCGACACCGACTCCGATGAGGACCTTATCGACTTCGATGGTCTCCTCGCCGGGGCTCAGCACGAGCCGCGCTTTTCCGTGAACGTCGGCGAGGCTTTCGACGGTCGATCCGGTCCTGAAATCGATCCGTCTGCTCTTGAAGGCCTTTTCGATCTGCTCGCTGACCTCTTTGTCCTCCAGCGGGAGCAAATGAGGCAGCATTTCGATAATGGTGACGCGAACTCCGTAGGCGTGCCAGAAATAGGCGAGCTCGATGCCGACGGCGCCCCCGCCTATGATGGCGACGGACCCGGGCGGCTCGCGCAGTCCAAGGGCTTCACGGCTGGTGATGACGGTCTTGCCGTCGATTGGCAGATTGGGGAGGTCCTTGGCTCGCGCCCCCGTGGCAATGACGACGTTCGGGGCGGTCAGCTTCGCACCGGTGTCTTCGATGGTAACCTCGCCCTGTTTGGAGAGGCGGCCGATCCCGGAATGGAGATCGACCCGATTCTTCTTGAGAAGGAGCTTCACTCCCTTGACCATCCGGTCGACGACATCCCTGCTCCGGGCGATGGCGGCTCCCATGTCGTATACGGGGTTCTCGACCGAGATGCCCCAGGCGGGCGCGTCACGGACCAGATTCACGACCTCGGCGTTGCGGAGAAGGGCCTTGCTCGGGATGCACCCCCAATTGAGGCATACACCACCAACTTCCTCGCGCTCGACGATCGCGGTCTTGATCCCCAACTGGGCAGCCCTTATGGCGGCGACGTATCCGCCGGGGCCCGCCCCCACGATGATGAGGTCATATGCCGTCAATGCTGCTCCTCAGTCAATGCTACTCCTGATTGGCTTGCCGAGCGGACCTGGGGAGTCATCCCCGATGCTTCGGCTTGCTCATGCGCGTGGTATGAAGACCGCACCAGCGGGCCTGACTCGACGTGACCGAAGCCCATCCGCAAGCCAATGGACCTGAGGCTTTCGAATTCATCAGGGTGGTAATACCGGTCGACGGGGAGGTGCTTATCCGACGGTCGGAGGTATTGGCCGAGGGTAATCACCTCCACGCCGGCCTCGCGCAGGTCGGACATCGTTTCGTGCACCTCATCCACGCGCTCCCCCATCCCTACGATGATGCCCGATTTGACGGTCGTGCGTGGCTTCATCTCCCGGGCTCGGGCGAGCAGCTCGATGGACCGGTCGTACCGCCCCTTGGGGCGCACTCGAGGAAAGAGCCTCTCTACGGTCTCGATATTGTGATTGAGAACGTCCGGAGCGGATTCCATCACCAGGCGAAGGGAGTCCCAATCACCCATGAAATCCGGGACCAGCACCTCGACCCGGCATTCCGGCGAGGCTCTCCTGATCTGGTGGACGGTCCGAGCGAAGATCTCCGCGCCACCATCGGCAAGGTCGTCCCTGTTGACCGAGGTCACCACCGCGTGGCTCAGGCCGAGGAGCTTGACTGCATTGCCGATCCGGAACGGCTCCGCCCAATCGACGGCTCCGGGACGGCCGCTGGTCACGGCGCAATAGGCGCAGGCGCGGGTGCAGACATCGCCCAAGGCGAGGAAGGTCGCCGTCCCCTGCTCCCAACATTCACCGGCGTTCGGGCAGCGGGCCTCTTCGCAGATGGTATGGAGCCGGTGCTCTTTGACGAGCCCTTTCACGCGCCGGTAGTTTTCTCCGCCAGGGGAAGGGACTTTGAACCATGGGGGAAGTCTCCGGTGTGCCGCCACGGGTTTCCTCCGTCGTGACAGGAGCCCAACTGCTTTCGAGTATAGCACCGGGGCAGCGACGCCTTAGCTGCTGTTTCTCCGGGAGGCGGTCACAACGTAGAGCGGGTCTGTCGGCACGCCGGTCTGGGGGCTGAGGTCCAGCGCCCGGGGCTCGGTCCACCCGCCGGCATTATTGAAGTAGCTCGTAATGAGAGCCGCCCGCTGCTTATCATCGAGGGACTGCCAGATGGCAACCGCCTTTGTTGGAAACATCCGGTTGGAATAGAAGACGTATACGGGCGCATTCTCCTTCAGGGTGCGCGCGAGCTCACGGAACACTTCCAGGGGATGGGCGATGTATTGGATGGAGACGGTAATCAGCGCGACATCGAAGGCGGCGTCGTCAAAGGGCAGGATGGGACTGGCATTGATATCGTGGACAACGCGCTCGTGCAACTGAGGGTTCTCCTGCATCTCGAGGCTGTTCAGCCCCAGGCCCACAACCTTTTTGAGCGGGATTCCTTCGGGGAGGTGAGACCGCCAGGAGCTCATCAGGTCCAAGGCGGCCCCATGAATCGGCAGGACCTGTCTCAGGAAATCCCGGATCGCCGCGATCGCGGGGTCGTCGATGTGGACGACGAGCCGGGGTTGCACATAGAAGGATGGATCGGGAGACTCATCGACCCGCCGAAAGAACTCTGAGGGGTAAGGGCTCTCTGGTCCCGGCATTTGCATCCCCCGTTGCAGTCCCGAGTATTATGCACGGCCGGCGATGCGGGGCCAAAGGGGGCCGGTTGATTAGAGTGCAACGGGCTCCGGAGGAGCGGGGAGGACCCGTTCAGCGATGGGGACCGGCGGCCATCACGGCACCGCAGGCGACGGTCCTGGTGAGGGCAGGGCGAGCCGGGAGCCTCGATCCTGGCCTCTATCCCTTCCTAGCCCTTCTTCTCCGCTTGCATAGCCCAGAAAAGCCGCTCCATGGTCATGGGCATCTCGGTGACCCGCACTCCCGCCGCGTTGGCGATGGCGTTTGCCACCGCTCCCGGGGCCGGGCACATGGACACTTCACCGACCCCTCGCACGCCGAACGGGCCGACCGGGGCGGGCACCTCGATGATTTCACAGTCGATCATCGGGAGGTCCAAGGCCGTGGGCTGCCGGTAGTCCAGAAGGGAGGCGTTGCTCAAGCGGCCGTTACCGTCGTAGATGTACTCTTCGGTGAGGGCCCAGCCGATGCCCTGGGTGGCGCCACCCTGCATCTGCGCCTCGACGCGGGTGGGGTTGATCGCCCGGCCGCAGTCCTGAAACGTGGTATACCGAAGCAGCTGGGTCCTGCCGGTATCCGGGTCGACCTCGACGTCGGCTATATGGGCGCCGAAGGTGACGGCGTGAGGCAGCCGGGAGACCGACCCGGACCCCGTAACGATGCCGTCGCCGTCGCGGACGAGGTCTTTGAGGTGCACCGTCTCTTCCGGGGAGCCCTTCACCAGGAAGCAGCCGTTGGAGTATTCCAGCTCCTCCTGAGGAGCTTTCAGCCGCTCCGCAGCCCTGGGCCGGAGCTGCGCGAAGAGGTCCTGGACCGCCCGTTCGATCGCTACGCTCATGGTGTAGGTGATGCGGCTGCCTCCGCTGGGGTCGGCGAAAGCGGCGCTATCGGTGTCGCCGATGACCACAGAGACCTGGTCCGGCTCCAGGTCCAGCATTTCGGCCGCCATCTGGAGCAGCGTGCCCCGGGTCCCCGTCATGTCCACCGCGCCGATCTTGAGGGTTGCGGTCCCATCGGTGTGGACCGAGATGTCGGCCCCGGAGTTGAATATGGCGCCATGCCAGAAGCCGAGGGCGACGCCTCTGCCCCTGTTGGCCCCCTCCAGCTTGCTGTTCCAATGGTCGCTCGACTTTACGCGCCGAAGGACCTCTTGAAGCCCCATCTGCTCCCAGACTTGCCCGGGGACCCGGACGTCGCCGTCGTCCACCGAGTTCCTCATGCGGAAGTCCAGCGGATCGATGCCCAGCTCGGCGGCCAGGGCATCCACGGTCTGCTCCATTGCCCAGTGGGCCGGAGGAGCGCCAGGAGCGCGGTAGGCCTGAACGCGCACCTTGTTGGTCACGACGTCGTAGCCCTCGAGGCGCATGTTCTCGATCTTGTAGGGCGCCACGGGGCACGTCAGCATGTTGAACAAGGGGGCTCCCGGCTTGCAGCCTGCGTCGACCGCGACCCACCACTTGAGGGCCGTCAACCGCCCGTCTTTTTTGCATCCGGCCTTGGCCCTGATGACCGAAGCCGAAGCGGGCCCAGAGCCGCGCAGTGTCTCCTCCCTGGTCTGGACCAGCTTGACCGGCCGCCCCGATTTGCGGGCCAAGACGACGGACATGCACTCGGCCATGGCGTAGCCCTTGCCGCCGAATCCGCCGCCCAGCTCCGTGGCGATGACCGTGATCTGGTGCTGCGGGATATTCAGGAGCCCGGCGACGGTCATCTGGGAGCTGAAGTGCCCCTGTGTCGATGTCCAGACGGTGATGTGTCCATCGGCGTCTATTTTGACGGTACTGGCCTTGGGCTCGATGTACCCCTGATGAGCGATGCCACAGCGGTATTCCTTTTCGAGGATGAGATCGGCCTCGGCAAACCCTTTTTCGATGTCGCCCGTCTCGAGGTCCATATGGAGCGAGACGTTGGTGCCACCCGTGGACTCGATTCCCTTGAACGTGGGCGAGTACGGTTTGTCGGGGCTGACCCACCTGGTCTGGATTTGATCATCGACAACCGGGGCCCCGGGCTTCATCGCGTCGAGGACATCAAGGACAGGCTCCAACACTTCATAGTCGACTTCGATGAGCTTCAGGGCCTCTTCGGCGATGAAGGGGTCCGTGGCAGCGACGGCTGCGACCGGGTGGCCGTCCCAGATGACCTTGTCCCGGGCGATGATCAATTTGGCCATGTCGGCCAGATCCACCTGGAGCTCGCCGATTGGGACAAAGGTGCCTTTGGGCACATCGGGGAAGTCGGCCCCGGTTGCCACCGCCTTCACACCTTGAAGGGCCAGAGCCTTGCTGGTGTCGATCCGCTTGATAATCGCGTGAACGTGGGGGCTTCGGAGAGCCTTTGCGTGAAGCATGCCCGGAAGATAAATATCGGCGCCGTAGCGGGCCTGCCCGGTCGTCATCTCCGGACCGCCAACTTTGGGCAGCCGCTTTCCGATGACCCGGAACTCTCCCTTTGCGCGTTCAGCCATAGTCATGGGCTCTCCTCCAGGTTCCGCGCCGGAGGGGCGCGACGAGCAGGCTGGGGCCATTGTACATGGGGGCGCGAGGGAAACGGGGACTCAGGACCGGGGTCCGGAGACATGTTTCGGGCTACCGCTACTGTTCAGGGCCTTTTGATTCTTAATGTTATGTGCATACGGACCCCCACCGCCTGTCATTGCTATGAAAATGGGCACCGCCGCACCGTTGTTTCGTAGAGGCGGGTTTGAAACCCGCCTCCGGCCCGGTCCTGGGACGCCGCCCTGTTTTCATCCCCTTACGTGGCCTTCACAAGGCCATAGTGATTCCGACGGGCGGAGCGACGAGGAATCTCATAAGCTTCACGACTAAGACGACACTGCGGACAAGGACTTTAGACCCCTCGCCGTCGCTCGGGGTGACAATGAGGAGTCGCTCGGGGTGACAATGAAAAGGCTCTGGCTGCTTTTTGGGTAGTGTCTCAGTTCAAACTGAGGCACTACCGCTTTTTGGCTCGGTTTGACAGGGGTAGGCCCCCGGTCTACAATCACACCTGAAGGAGATTGGGGGCACACCCGAAGGAGATTGGGGGGTAGAGCCCCTTCCCACCCTCTATGTCGCGGAGGCGATCTTTCAACAATGCTACGAATTCGGCTTCGCCGCGTCGGCGCCAAGAAGGCCCCAAGCTACCGGATAGTCGTCGCGGACGCCAAGTCTCCAAGGGATGGCGCTTTCAAGGAGATCATTGGCTTCTATGACCCGTTAAAGGACCCGCCCGAGGTACGACTTGACGAGGAGAAGGCGG
Source organism: Dehalococcoidia bacterium (assembly GCA_965220155.1). GTDB lineage: Bacteria > Chloroflexota > Dehalococcoidia > SHYB01 > SHYB01. Next base: position 809,972 of record OZ244810.1, read on the forward strand.
CCCAGTGGCTCCGCAAGGGCGCCCAGCCATCCGATCCGGTGGCAAGAATCCTCGCCAAGCGGGACCTGATTGAGAGGGTGACGGCCGATGAAGGAACTCATTGAGTACATCGCGCGGTCCATCGCCGACAGTCCGGACGCCGTTGTGGTCACGGAGTCAGAGGAAGAGGACCGGACGGTGATCCGCTTGGAAGTCGCCAACGAGGACAAGGGCAAGGTGATTGGGCGCGAGGGGCGCGTCGTCCAGGCGATGCGCACCCTGTTGAGAGTCGCGGCAGTAAAGAAGGGCGTGCGGGTCACGCTCGAGATCGTGTAGCCGCTCTCTATATACTCCGGCATCCCCCATACTCCGGCATACCCCAGCTCCACCTCGGCCTCGATCCCTGTCGCTGCCGCTTTTTTGTGAGGACGGCTTTGGCTGAAGCGCCCGGTGACGACCTGGTGCACGTCGCCCGTATCGTCCGCCCTTGGGGGGCCAGCGGGGAGGTCAAGGTTGTCGTCACATCCGGACTTCCAGACCGCTTGCGCGGCTACCGGGCGGTCCAAGTTCGAGGTGTTTCGCTGCACGTCCAGCGGGTCCGGGTCGAACGCGGGAGTGTGGTCGTCAAGCTGAGGGGTGTGGACTCGAGAGAGGAAGCCGGCGCCCTTCGCGGCGCCGCCCTGGAGGTCCCCGAGTCCTCGCTGCCCGAACTCCCTCCGGATACCTACTACCATTTCCAGATAGTGGGCTTAAGGGTAGTGACCCCCCAGGGTGAAGACCTCGGCGAGGTGGCCGACATCCTTTCGACCGGGAGCAACGACGTGTATGTCGTGAAGAATGCCACAGCGGAGTTCCTGGTCCCCGCCATCGAGGACGTGGTCAGGGGTATCGACCTTCGGAGCGGCGTCGTGACGATCGAGCCTATGCCCGGCCTTCTCTGAACCTTCAGGGTGCGGCCCCATAGGGGCAACCACCCTGAAGCCCCGTGCTAGAATGCCCCACGAGGGAGGGGACCCCATGTCCGGTCACTCTAAATGGTCGACGATCAAGCGAAAGAAAGGGGCAGCCGATGCGAAGCGGGGGGCCCTGTTCACGAAGCTGGCTCGTGAAGTCATCGTCGCCGCCCGTTCTGGATCGCCAGACCCGGGCGCCAATTTTCGCCTGAGGATCGCAGTCCAGAAGGCCCGTGACAACAACATGCCCATTGAGAACATCGAGCGGGCCATAAGACGAGGCTCCGGGGAGGCAGCCGATGGGGCGAGCTTCTCGGAGGTCACCTACGAAGGCTATGGACCGGGGGGAGCCGCGGTGCTGGTCCAAGCCATGACGGACAACAGGAACCGGACCATATCGGAGGTCCGTCGGATCTTCTCGCAGAACAGCGGGAACCTGGGAGACCCCGGCTGCGTGGCCTGGATTTTCGAGACCAAGGGCGTGATCGCCGCTCAGACCAACCGGGAGGCGGCGGACGATATCGCGCTCGCGGCTATCGACGCCGGCGCAGACGACGTGAAGGTCGAGGGAGAGACGCTCGAGGTCGTCACCGCGCCGGAAACTCTTGAGGGGGTACGCAAGTCGCTCGAGGCCGATGGCGCAACCCTCGAGCTTTCGGAGCTTCAGATGGTGCCCACAACAACCGCCGCCCTGGACGCGACAACGGCCGAGCGGGCGTTGCGGCTTCTCGACCAGCTGGAAGAGCTCGACGATGTCCAGAAGGTCTACAGCAACGCCGACTTCCCCGACGAGGTGCTGGCACAGGCGGCCGGCTGACCAATCGAAGGGAATTGTACGGAAAAGTTGACATGCCCAACTAGGGCTTCGTGCGCTTTCCCAGCTTCTCCTTCAGCTTTCGGTCAGCGTCCCGTAAGATAGCCTGCGCTAGCTCTTGGGCCGACTGCGGCATCGGGCGTGGCGTCGGCTTGACCATCCCCCGCCTCGCGATTTTTTCGTCGCCATGCCTAGCCCAACAGGTCCTCGTCCTCAAGCCAGCCGTGCTTCTGCGCCAAGCGCACCCATAGGCGCTGTAGGGCGGCGAGATGACGCTCGTTCTGCTCAATCCTCTCCTTGTTCTCCTCGGTCCTCGCCTTGTTCTGCTCGATCCTCTCCTTGTTCTGCTCAATCCTGACCTTGTTCTGCTCAATCCTCTCATCCATCCGTTCGAGCAGCGTAAGGAGCCTGCCTTCCTGCCTTTCAAGATGGGCCAGCCGCTGCTCTGTCGTCATGATCCTCCCTTTGGCAAAGCCAAGAAATGTCCCTAGCTCTCTATGGTGGTGCTGACGATACTACAGTTCCCATCTGCATCCTCGGCCAGCTTTACCCTCGCACAGCCGCGCACCATCCCGCCACACCTGTTCCTGGCCCTGAAGTCAACCAATACACCTGAGTGTACTACCTGCTGCCATCCTCGCGGGCTTCTGAGAGGGCACGCTGGGCTGTGATCTTATCCTTCTTGTAGAAGCCGGGATCGTTGAGCAAGTCCTTGACCGACTGCTCGATATCCTTCACATCCTCAAGCCCAAAAGGTGATCCGAGTCTGCTTCACCATCGTCTTACCCCCTACGCCACAAGGTCCCGATACCGAAGCCGCTTGCCGTCCATATTCCGCGCCATCGCTGCCATCTGGTGCCCCATCGCTGCCATCTGGTCCGCTTGTCCGGGGGGCGCTGGTTATAGCGCACCTCGAATTCGGCGGTATACCTATGGAGGTGCTTCACTGACATTCCCAATCGAAGAGGCCCCTGTCGACGATCGTGTACACGCGGGCCAGCCCCCGACGCCCCGCGCCGGGAAGCTATAATGGGGCCAATGCGCGTCTTGGGGATCGATCCTGGGACTGTCCGGATGGGCTACGGCCTGGTCGAGGAGCGCGACGGGCCCATCCTCCTAGATTGCGGTGTGCTCGAGGCCGCAGCCAAGGACCCCATCGGCAAGAGGCTCTTGGGGCTGCACCGGCAGCTGTTAGCCCTGGTCCGCCGTCACCAGCCCTCGACGATGGCCGTCGAGGAATCCTTCGTCGTGCGAGCGCCTCGAAGGGCGGCGACGGCGGTGGGCGAGGCCCGCGCAGTGGCCCTGATGGTCGCCGCCGAGACCGACGTCCCGGTCTTCCAGTACACGCCCACCCACGTCCGTCAGACCGTCGCGAACTACGGCGGGAGCGACAAGGAGCAGGTCCGCCAGATGGTTGGACTACTGCTGGGAAGGTCCGTCGACGGCCTCTCGCTGGACGCCTCCGACGCTCTCGCGGTCGCCATCTGCCATCTACGCCAGGCCGCCCTCGGAGCGCTCATGGACGAGCAGGGCCCCCCCGAGACGGCAAAGAGGAAGAGACGCAAGTGATCTCCTTTGTCGAGGGGGCATTGGAGGCCGTGGGGCCCGACCACGTTGTCGTCCGTGTCGGCGGAGTGGGCCTCCAGGTTTTCGTGTCCGCGTCGACGATCGGCTCGATCGGGGGTCCTGGCCAGCAGCTGCGTCTGCAGACCCACTTCCATTTCAAAGAAGAGAGCATGGCCCTGTACGGCTTCGAGACCGCGGAGGAGCTCAAGCTGTTCCGGATGCTCTTGAATGTCGCGGGCATGGGCCCAAGGACGAGCCTCAGCGCCCTTGGGGTAATGCCGCCCAACGACTTGGCCTCGGCGATCCTGTCCGAGGATGTCCAGGCGCTGACTCGGGTGCCGGGAATCGGCCGCCGCACTGCCGCTCGCATCGTCCTGGAGCTGAAGGGCTCTCTGGAGAAGGACTGGGGCGTCATGGCCGGCGCCGTGGCGGCTGGGCCGGCGGACCCCGATGCGATCGAAGCGCTCGTGGCCCTGGGTTACGGTCAGTCGGAGGCTCGGGCCGCGGTTGGCGCCGTGGAGGGAGGGGCGTCAATGCCCCTGGAAGAACAGGTCCGCCAAGCGTTGCAGCGCTTGGGACGGGGGTAGGGGCCTCGCGGCTTCGTCTTGATTCTGTTTCGCCCGCCGCTATACTTGTCCGGGGTTTCGCGCGTCCCTTTCGCTGGGCCGCTTACCCGTGGCCAGACCGTCCCCAAGGAGCTTTACTCATGGCCGTAGAGGAGATCGTCGACGCCGCTCGTAGAGAAGGGCGCATCCTGTTGACCGAGGTAGAGGCAAAGCAGGTGCTCAAGGAGGCGGGGGTGAACGTCGTCGACTCCTTGCTGGCGAAGAGCAAGGACGACGCCCAGCGTATTGCGGATGAGCTGGGCTACCCCGTTGTCCTCAAGATCGTTTCACCCGACATCGTCCACAAGAGCGACATTGGCGGCGTGAAGCTCGGCCTTGCGGACAGGGATGCCGTGGCCGCGGCGTACGAAGAGGTCATATCGGCGGCCAAGAAGGCCAGTCCCGGAGCGAACGTCCATGGCGTCTCGGTCCAGCCCATGGCGAAGGAAGGGCTCGAAATAATCGTCGGAATGACCAAGGACCCGCAGTTCGGGCCCGTGCTCATGTTCGGCCTCGGCGGGGTGCTGGTAGAGGTGCTGAAAGACGTCGCGTTCAGGATTGTGCCCCTCACGAGGCGTGACGCGACGCAAATGATCCATGAGATCAAGGGCTATCCGCTGCTCGAAGGGTACCGCGGGCAGGAGCCGGCCAATGTGCCCATGATCGAGGACACCATCTTAAAGGTGTCCGGGTTCGTCGAGCAGCACCCCGAGATCAAAGAGCTCGACCTCAACCCGATCTTCGCGTACAAGGACGGCCTGGCCGCCGTCGACGCCCGAGTCGTGCTCGAGGGCGAGGGCTAGCGCTCGCGATGCCCTTCAGCTCGGCCCGGTTCGACCGCGTCTTCAATCCGAAGACCGTGGTCGTTGTCGGCGACAAGAAGGCTGGGAATTACTCATGGCTCCGGAATATGCTTACGGTCCGGGGCAAGCTTTACTCGGTCCAGCTGGACGAAAGCGAAATACCCGGCATCGAGGACCTGGGCGTCGCGAACTTCAAGAGCATCCTGGACGTGCCGGGTCCGATCGATTACGTGCTCTCGGCAGTGCCCCGCAAGGTCGCACCGTTCGTCCTCGCCGACTGCATCAAGGCCCAGGTGGGCGGCGTGGCCATGTTCACGTCGGGCTTCGCCGAGACGGACGACGAGGGCCGCGAGCTCCAGAAAAGGCTTACCGAGATGGCCGCCGAGGCGGAGCTCCCGCTGATCGGTCCCAACTGCATGGGCCTTTTCAATCCAACAGCAGGCGTTCGTCACAGCGCCGAGCAATACGCCGGGGAGAGCGGCCCCGTGGCATTCATCGGCCAGAGCGGGACCCACACAATCTTCTTCAGCACCACTCTCGATGCGGTCCATGGGATCAAGCTGGCCAAGTCCGTCAGCTTTGGCAATGCAGCGGTCCTCGACGTCGCCGATTTCTTGGAGTACTTCGGCGGGGACCCCGAGGTGAAGGTGATAGGCGCTTACATCGAAGGGGTGAAGCAAGGACGGCGTCTATTCGACGCGATGCGGAAGGTAGCCCCCAAGAAGCCGGTGCTCGTGTGGAAAGGCGGACAGACCGACTTTGGGGCGAACGCGGCGAATACCCACACCGGCTCCCTGGCGGGGTCGCAGGCTATCTGGGACACGCTCATCCGCCAGACGGGCGCCATAGCGGTCGACAACCTCGACGAGCTGGTGGACACGACCGCGGCGCTCCTGAAGCTGGGCGAGCTCAAGGGCGATGGCGCAGCCCTCATGTGCATGACCGGCGGCCAGTCGGTGGTGATTACGGACACGTTCGCGAAGCAAGGGCTCCGCGCTCCCTCTCTGAGCGAGGAAAGCTACAGGGAATTCGCTTCTTTCTTCAGCGTTATCGGCGGGTTCTATCGGAACCCGTTGGACATTAGCTGGAACTCCAGCTCCGGGGACCTGATGACCCGGATTCTGGGCATCCTGGACGCCGACGCGAATACGGACTTCGTGGCCCTGGAAATGTTCGTCGCCAGCGTCGCCCGACGGGTGAAGGAAGCCGAGAAAGGCGACAGCTCGTTCTTCGACGCCATTACGGGCCATGCCGCGAGGGCGAAGAAGCCCTTCTTCACGATGATGACCCCGACCTCATCCGAGGCGGACGCGCTCAACCTTCGGAAGATGCTCACGGAGGCCGGCGTGCTGGCGTTCCCCACGTTTCAGCGAGCGGCGATCGCCTACCGGAAAGCCCTGGGTTACTGGCAAGGGCGAGAGGGGTCGTAGACGGCCGAGACGGGCCGCTCCCCAGGCCTACTGGCCCTTGAAGACCGGCTGCCGCTTTTCTAGGAACGCCAACTTCGCTTCCTGGGCGTCCTCGGTCTTGGTGAGAATGGCAGTCCGTGTCTGCTCGTACCGGTAGCCATTCTTGAGGTCCAGGAATTCAATGACGTTCAGGGCCTCCTTGGCCAATCTGATGCCAACCGGCATCTTTGCGGCGATGGTCCTGGCGTCCTTCATCGCCTCTTCCATGAGCCGGTCGTGGGGAACTACCCGGGTGACGGCGTGAAGCCGGAGCGCATCTTCGGCGGTGGCCCGCTCGGCGGTGTAGTGCATACGCCTCACGTAGTTCTGGGGGAAAAGACGCCCCAGATGCCGGGCACCACCCAAGAGGCCGACGTCGATCTCGGGAAGACCGAAGACAGCCCTTTCGGAGGCGATGAGGTAATCGCACGAGGCCGCCACGGCCAGTCCGGCCCCCAGAGCCGCGCCGTTGATCGCCCCGATCACGGGGACCGCGCACTCGTAGATGGCATTGAAGCACTCTCGGGCGGTGCGGCCGTGGTCGTCCTTCTCCGGCTCGCCGACGAGCCTGGCCCGGACGTTGACGCCGGCTGAGAAGGCCCGCTCGCCCGTCGCCGTGAGAATGGCGACGCGGGCGTCGCTATCCCAAAGGGAGTCGAAGACCTCCATCATCTCCCGGTATTGAGGGATGGACATGGCGTTGACCGGCGGAAAGTCTATGGTGACGGTCGCGACGTGCTCTTTGATATCGACGTGGATTGGCATCGAGGGCCCCCAAGGGATGAGTGTCGCCGACGGGAGCCGGCGTGTGGAGATTGTACGACCCACGGCAAGCCGGCCCGGGTGGCAGGCAGTCCTGGTTACGCCGCGATGACTTCCAAAATAGCCGCCGCCAGCTTCTGGGGGTCGTGGCGCACGAGACTTCCGACGGCGAGAAGGGGGGCGCCACGGACCTCGGGGATCTCGCCGCGGCACGTCTCTTCGTCGAACTCGACGGGGGCTGAGCCCTCGGGCGCGTAGCGCTGCAGCACCTTTTCCGGCAGGGACTCGTTGTTGACGATGGCGCAATCGAGGGCGGACCTCGAGCCGATATAGGCATTCACCTCCCTGATGAAGTCCGACGCCTTGAAGCCGTCGGATTCGCCAGGCTTCGTCATCAGGTTGCAGACGTAGACTTTCCTGGCCTTCGAGCTTCGAATGGCCGATCTGACCCCGTCGACCAAGAGATTAGGGATGATACTGGTGTACAGGTCGCCGGGGCCGATGACGATAGCATCGGCTTCCTCCAGGGCCTGCGCCGTATACGGGTAGACGAAGGCGTTGGGCTTGAGGAAGACGTAATCGATGGGGACCTCCGGGTCTACGGTGCGGCGGTCGATGTTGGCTTCCCCCAGCACCTCCTTCCCATTCTCGAGCCGGGCTCCGAGGGAAACATTGGTCAAGGTGACGGGCAGGACTCGGCCCTTGATGCCGAGAAGACGGCCGGCCTCGGTGACGGCCGCCTCGGTGCTGCCGGTGATCTCGGTCAGAGCCGTGAGGAACAGGTTCCCGAAGGTGTGTCCACCGAGGCCATCGCCTTTGGAGAACCGGTAGCTGAACAATTGTCTCAGGAGCGCGCTGGCATGATCGTCCGTGCTCAGGGCCAGGAGGCATTGCCGAAGGTCGCCCGGAGGCAGGTGGTCGAACTCATCCCGGAGCCGGCCCGAGCTGCCACCGCTATCGGTCATTGCGACCACAGCGGTGATGTCGTTAGCGGTGGCCTTGAGGCCTGAAAGGACGCTGTAGCTCCCAGTCCCCCCGCCGATAACGACGATCTTTTTTCCGGTCACGGCCTCGGCGGCCGTGGGTCGGGCGATGGGTGACGTCATAACCCCCCTGGGGTGAGTACCCGTCAGGCCATTATAAGGGAGGGTGTCGGGCTACCGGCGCGGGCCGCCGAACGGACCTGGCCGGCATCTCCCAATGATCACACCGGAGGCGGACGATTGCTCAAGGTAGTCGTCAGGTATGACCTCCGCTCCGATCCACCCAGCGGAAACGTCCTCACCGTATACTCCAATACGAATCCACCCAAGGGAGCTTGTCTCAGAAAGCTGACGTCGCCTGGAACCGACCTCTCTGGATTCCTGCTTTCGCAGGAATGACGGGTTTTGGACCGGATTCCACACTTTTTTAAGGGGTAAACGTCGACAATCATCTTGACATTCTTGACGCAAATCACGGGTGAGGACTTATGAGACAGGCTCGAGGGGAACCTGGTATGGCTACGACGGAAGTGACCATAGAGGCAGTTGGGAAGGCCAATCGAGAGTGGTCAAAGCGGGCCCTCTCCGAGGTTAACGACCTCCAGTTGGACCACGAAGCCGATATTCTGTACATCGCCTTCGGCGATCCCGAGGAAGCCCTGTCAGTCCCGGTGGATGCTCATGAGGACGATGTCTATTTGCGGGTGGAGCCTGAGACACTGAAGATCGTCGGCCTGGATATCCATGGATTCCGGCTGGGGTTCCTGCAGCGTCACAGCGACGCCAAAGAGGCGTTCGCGCCGCTGTTCAATATCCTCGGAGACATGGACTGGCGTATTCAGCTAAAGCTCCCGGCGCACGACGACGACAAAGGGCAGTACTCCCCGATGCTGCCATCGGCCTACGCAAGCCTAGCCTATTTCCCCAATTACCTGCCCAAGGCGGCGCCAGCCCTCGCGGCAGCCTAGACCTCCGGGGCTACTGAACCCAACACACCTGCTCTCAGGTCCGTTGTGAGGCCCCGATTCACCCTCCCCTGAAGGCTACTCCACTGGCCGGGCGCCCGGCCGTGTTCCCCGGTATCGCTGCGAGCTTGGCCGCCGCCGCGAAGCCCTCGACCTTCTCACCCGCCCTTTCGCTACGAGTTTCGCTACGAGCGATGAAAAGGCCGTCGGGGCCGGTGTGGGGCCGGTGGTCCAACGCTTGACACGGTGTCCGCCGGGCCGTATACAACGTAGGCAACCGGATCGCTTTTCGGCGCCCTTATTCCGGCGAACGACCCCGGAGACTCAGCCATCACCCAGAAGCTCGACCGCAGAACGGTCTTGGAACAGATGCAGCGGATGTTCCGGCCTCGGGCGGTCGCCGTGGTGGGGGCTTCGAGCACACCTGGGAAGCTTGGGTACGCCATCGTCGAAAACCTGAAGAACGGGGGCTTCGCAGGCAACGTCTATCCCGTCAACCCGGGCTCCAAGGAGATCCTGGGACTAACCTGTTTCCCATCGGTGGACGATCTTCCGACGGACACGGACGTAGCGGTGGTGAGCATTCCCGCGGCAGGGGTTGGCGCGATGGTCGCGAGCGCCGGGGCAAAGGGGATTACCGCCCTGGTAGTCATCAGCTCCGGCTTCGCGGAAACCGGGCAGGTCGAGATGCAACGGGAGCTGGCCGCGCAAGCCCGCGAACACGGCGTCCGGGTGCTGGGGCCAAACATCTACGGGTACTACTACACCCACGCCGACCTCAGCGCCACGTTTTGCACCCCCTACGGAGAGCGAGGCGGCGTCGCCCTGGTCTCCCAGAGCGGCGGGGTTGGCATGGCCATCCTGGGCTATAGCCGCTCGCGCCAGATGGGTGTATCGGCGATCGTCGGGCTCGGCAACAAATGCGATATCGACGAGGACGATCTCCTGGAGTACTTCGGCGAGGACCCGCTGACCGAGGTCGTCGCCATTCACATGGAGGACCTGAAGGACGGCAGGGCGTTCTTCGATGCGGCCCGGCGGGTAACGCGGCGAAAGCCTATTGTGGTCCTCAAAGCCGGGCGGACGAGCTACGGGGCCCGCGCGGCGGCGTCCCACACCGCGGCCCTGGCTGGAGAGGACGCCATCTACGACGCCGCGCTCTCGCAGGCGGGGGTCATTCGGGCCGGCACTCTGGAGGAGCTGCTGGACTGGTCCCGGGCGCTCCAGATGCTTCCCCCACCACGCAGCGAGGATGTCGTCATCATCACCGGCGCGGGGGGCATGGGGGTCCTTCTGGCCGACGCCTGCTCTGACCGGGGCCTCCGGCTGATGGACATCCCGACAGACCTGGATGAGCGCTTCCGGGAGGTGATTCCACCCTTTGGCGCCGCGGGAAACCCGGTCGACATCACCGGCGGGGAGCCTCCGGAGACCTATCGCAAGGCGATCAGTATCGGCCTCACCGACGAGCGCGTCGGGGCGCTGGTTGTGGGCTATTGGCACACGATCATCACGCCGCCGATGGTCTTCGTCCGGGTCATGCTAGAAGCCGTGGAGGAAGCACGAGCCAAGGGGCTGAACAAGCCCGTGGTGGCGGCCTTGGCCGGGGACACCGAAGTCGAGGAGGCCGCCCGGCGCCTGGAGGCCCACGGCATACCCGCCTACCCGTACGCCGCCGAGAAAGCCGTCAGCGCCCTGGCGGCGAAGTACCGCTTCTGGCGCCACTCCAATCACGGCCGCTAGGGGCAGCCTTCAGGTCTTCGCGCCTTTCTTCAGGTTTCCGCGATTTCTTCTAGGCCCTCCCGGATTTCCGGCGGCAGCATGTTCGGGATTGTCTCTTCGATGGGGTAGGTTGTGGCGCATTCTTTGCAGCGCAAGGCGCCCGAGACGATCTCTTCGGCATTCTCTTCGGCAACGGTGAGATCGAGCTCTCCGTGACAGAGGGGGCAGACCAGGATATCCAACAGGGTGCGCCGCATGGCCTCTTCTCCCCCTCAACCGATGCCGGTCAACCGATTCCGGCCATGTTGCGGGCATACTCGATGGCGGACTTCGTGTCGTAGTCCCGAAGGATCGCCAGCTTCTCCGCTTCGATAGAGCCCTCGGCGTGGATGGCGAGGACGGCATGATACCCGCCGAGCTCGGAGGTTGTCAGGTCGGCGATCATGTTGATTGCCCGAAGCCGGTCCTCCGCTGAGACACCCTTTCGTCCGCCCAGGTACCGCCGGATGTACTCCCCGGTCTCCGGGTTGTCCAGGTCTTCCTTGCCGGGTTGGGTTACCAGAAGCCCCCCGGTGATGTCCTGGACGTAGCCCAGGGCGCGGTGGTACTCCGAAGCGAACTGGAGTTTCGCCACGTTCACCTGCAAGGTGTTCGGCACGGCCAGTCCCGGCGGGATGGTATGGAAGTTCTTGGCCGCCATGCGGAGGAGGCCCTTCATCGTCTCCGTGTAGCTCATGAGCCATGTGACTTTGTCGCGCACGTGGGCCACGCGGTTGAGACCGTTCATATCCGCCATCAGAAGCGCCGAGCCGACGAGCAGGTCGAGGAGAGGCTGTTTGTAGGAGACCGCCGTAAAGCGGTGATAGTCGACGAACCCGAGGGCAAGCGGTCCGGCGAACTGGTGCTGGCCATCGAGGAAGACCCTTTCCCACGGCACAAAGACATCGTCGAAGACGGTGAGGGTCTCCAACATGCGGTGCTTCGAGCTCAACGGGAACTCGAACTCGTTGTCGTGATGCGGAGTATAGACGGAGGTGACCATTTTCAAGCCAGGAGCGGCCATGGGCACCGCGAACGCAACGGCGTAGTCCCTGTCCTGCTCGTCCATGTTCCGCGTTGGCAGCACGATCATTTCATTGGCGTTCACCGAGACGGACGTATGGACCTTCGCGCCCCGTACCACGATGCCATCGCTCGTCCGGTCGACAATTCGCAGGTAGTAGTCCGGATGCTCCTGGTCCGAAGGCCTAAGAGACCGGTCTCCCTTCGGGTCTGATTGGGCCACGCACAGCGCCAGGTCGTTCGAGGCGCAGTGCCGATAGTAGCTCCGGACCCGCTCCATCACCCCCGTCCCCAACGCGTCGTCCATCCGCGTCGCGACCCCGTGGAGTGCAAAGAGGGCGTCGGTGCCGATCTCCTTGATGAGGGTCACCATTGTCTTGCCCCGCCGGGTCACCAGGTCGATGATCTGGGACCTGTCGAGCAGGTCCTGCTCGGTCTTCGGCAGCTGGTAAAGCCGGGCGATCCGCTCCCCCGTGTCCGGGTCGGTTGCTACGGCCAGGTCGCGGTGCTGTGAGTCCTCGGCGAGCTCGAAGTCGATAGCCGCGTGGTCGACGGCCACCCGAAACAGCGGGTGGGCCGTGACGTCCTCGATCTTTTGGCCGCGGTAGTAGACGGCGCGGCCGTCCCGGAGGCTTTCGACGTACTGCTGAGGGCTGCGAAGGGGCATCTGGCGCTCCAGGAGGTCGTGTCGGCAATGATACCGGAAACCCCGGCGGCCCACATGTTTCTGAACGAGATCAGTGGGCTTTCCGGCGCCTCAGGTTGATGGCTCGCAGCCGCTCTCTGAGCTCTCGGCTACAGGGCGCCAACGCTTCGCAAGTATCCGATGAGCTCATCGACCAAGACCGGGGGACCCGCAACAAGGCCGGAGCGCAGCGTATTCCGCTCATTGAAGCGCAGGTCGGCTCCTTGCAGGTCCAGCACCCTGCCCCCTGCTGCGGTCACGAGCGCCACCCCCGCCGCGATGTCCCATTCATTCTTGGGTTGCAGGGTGAACGTGGCGTCCGCCCTCCCCGCGGCCACCAGGGCCAGCTTGTAGGCCACGGAGCCTGTTGGGACGCAGCTGAACGGGGCCTCCTCGAACCTGGCCCACTCGCCTCGGCCGACTTCGCTCCGGCTGGCGAGCACCCGGGCCCCCTCGAGGGACTGAGCTGCGGTTACGCAAACAGGCGCGTCGTTAAGGGTGACGCCTTCGGGCGCAATCCCAACCACCGTATCCCAGGTCTGCGGGTTCACGATGCCTCCCGCGACGGCGATTCCATCCTCGACGAGCCCCACGGACACCGCCCATTCGGGGACTCCATTCAGGAACTCTTGGGTGCCGTCCAGAGGATCGACGGTCCATACCCTCCGCTTGCCGAGCCGGGAAAGGTCGTCGGCGGTGTCCTCCGAGAGCCATCCGGCGTCATCCGAGGCAAGGGTCTCGCGGACCGCGAGGTCCACACAGCGGTCCGCTTCGGTGACCAGGTCGCCTGTTTGCTTGCGCTCGGCCTCGACAGCACCAGGGGGAAACGCGCTCAGGACTCGGATCGCAGCGTACAGGGCGTACCGGATCCGGACCAGGTCTTGGTGCTCTTTTCTCGGGAGGAGGTGCAACCGCTGACTCCGCGCCGCTATCGTCTGGCCTCGCCCCAAACCCAGAATGAAGCGGCTTGCATTGACACCCGTCCGGCAGTGCGCCTACTATCCGGCAGCGTACCTGCTAGCCGGCAGCGCACCTACTAGCGGCCATCCCAGCCACCCCATGCCCGCGGTTGGCAGCAGCCGAAAGGAGCACCGGGCGCCGGCCATGGCTTGGTCCCGCGCATCGGGGTACAAGTGAGGTCTGCTCCCTCAGGTCGATGGTATCGGCATGGATTATAATTGTGCTTACCCTGTCACGGCACCGTTCTCAGGGTCCAGGAAGATATGATAGGGGTCCAGGAGGAAATGATGGGTGAAACGCTGATCAAGGGCGGGACTGTTATCGATGGTACGGGGGCGCCTCGCTTCGAAGGCGACGTTCTCCTCTCGGGCGGCAAGATCAAGGAGGTGGGCAAGGGACTCAGCACTTCCGGCCAGACTGTCGACGCCACCGGTCTTACCGTGACCCCGGGGATCATCGACCCTCATACGCATATGGATGGGCAGTTCTACTTCGAGCCCAAGGGGACGTCATCCTCGTGGCACGGCGTCACGACGATACTCATGGGCCACTGCGGCTACAGCTTAGCTCCTATCCGGCCCGAGGACCGCGAATACATCATCCATATGTTCGCCAGGGTCGAGGAGGTGGCGCCCGAGATCTTTCGAGACCAGCTTCCTTGGGACTGGGTCACCTTCCCCGAGTATATGGCGTCGATGGACAAGGGCCTCGGCATCAACGCGGTGTCGCAGGTGGGCCACTCAACGCTTCGTTACTACGTGATGGGGGAGGAGTCGATTCAGCGGGAGGCCACGGCCGCGGAGATCGAGTCCATGTGCAAGGTGCTCCACGAGAGCGTCTCGGCCGGCGCCTTTGGCTTCACCACCTCTCGCGCGCCGAGCCATTCCGCCTGGAACGGGGAGCCGGTCCCCAGCCGCTGGGCGGAGAAGGAAGAGTTCATCAAGCTCGCCGAGGTGCTGGCCGCTTCGAAGCATGGGACCATGGGCCTCAATCCCCGAGGCCTTTTCACGGGAATGACCACCGACGACAAAGAGATCATCTGGGAGATGACGCGGCGAAGCGGCGGGAAGACCATGCAGCTGAACGGCATCAGCAAGGAGGAGAACTGGGAGTTCATGCGCCAGGCCGGCACGGAAGGGGTCAACATTTACGGCGTCGTCGGCTCCCAGCCCTTCTACCGGTTCTTCGACCTCGACTACGGCACGAACGCCTTCAACAGCATGGAGACCTGGTACGCGATCATGACGGGATCGGCGGAGGAGCGCCACCGCCTTCTCGCCGACGAGTCGGTGCGGCCCAAGCTCCGGGAGGAGGTCGACCAGGAGCCGCTGATGGACGGCACCAAGATGAGGCGGCCGAGGTTGGTGTGGGAGGAGGTCCGGGTTACCGGGGCGACCCGCCCGGAGAACAAGAAATACGAAGGGATGAGCATCAAGGAGATCGCCGAGAGGCAGGGGAAACACCTAGTCGACGCGATGCTCGACGTGGCGATCTCCGAGGACCTTCAGACGCAGTTCGTGTACCGGTTCATGCCGGAGTCCATCTGGCTGGACAAGTCGAAATCATCGATGTACAACCACCCGAACCTCTTCCCGACAAACTCCGATTCCGGCGCGCACCTGGCCAATGAATGCAAGACCGGGGAGGCCACGTATTTCCTGAAGCACTGGGTCCTGGGGCAAGGGTTGATGGGGATCGAAGAGGGGGTCCGCAGGGTCACCTCGCAGGCGGCCCAATGGATCGGGATTCCAGACCGGGGAGTGCTCAAAGACGGCATGGCGGCCGACGTAGCCGTGTTCGACATGGACAAGCTGGACGCCCTCCCCAAGGAGAAGGCCTACGATCTCCCCAACGGGGGCTTCCGATGGATCCAAAAGGCTTCGGGGGTCGAGCACGTGTGGGTGAACGGTGTCCAGACGATACGGCACGGCGAGGAGGCCGGCGAGCTGCCCGGGAAGCTGATCAGGAGCAACGCCTACAGCTAGGGATCGTTTGGATGGGGCGGTCAGCGGGGCGGGGCGCCTCTGCCTAGGGGGCTGAACCCCCTCGGGACAACTTGGATCGCGCTTTTTTGTTCGGTTTACGGCGCTAAGCGTACTCGGCGCGTTCCGCAGTCCGCCACCCCCGCCGTCTCAGGTGTTGTGAACGAGTACATCTCCTTGTCACTCCAGCAACGCCTACGCTACGATACCCGCGCCTGGAAACAGGTAAGAGCGACTCGCGTCCCGGGTATGGGGCGAGGGTGATCCCGGGACCAAGGGCATGCTTTCCGGCACAGCGCCGACTTGTCACCGACGAACTCACTCGGCCGGGACGTCGATGCGGGGGCGAAGCGCAGGTGAATAGCTCGCTCCGGCCGCCCATGGACTGTGACGCTTTCGAGTCGATCGAGGGGATGATGCCGGTAGTGCGGTGGTCGGCGGAGGAGGGGCGGCACTGACGTCGGCTGGTCCGTGGAGAGGCGCCCGATGAGCGTGTACGAGACCATTCGCTCGAGAGTGGCGGTCAGGGAGTTCAAGAGCGACCCCGTGCCCGACGACGTGGTGAGGAGAGTCCTCCTGGCTGCGCGATGGGCCCCCAGCCAGCGGAACCGGCAGCCCTGGCATCTCGTCGTCGTAGAGGACCGGCATACGCTGGAGCAGATCGGGGCGCTGGCTTCGTCGGGCGCCTACATAGCGGAGGCGCCCGTCGCGATAGCGTTCGCGATGGAAGAGGGCGCACGAATGGTCCAATTCGACGCCGCCCGCGCGATCGAGAACATGCTGCTGGTGGCCTGGGAGCATGGGGTTGGGACATCGTACGTCGGCCAGATGGACCGGGACCGGATCAAAGAGCTCCTGGGGATCCCGGAGGGGATGGAGCTGGTGACGGTGATGCCCTTCGGCTATCCGACGGAAGACGCGCTGGCGGGCGGGAAGCGGCGAAAACCCCTGGGGGAGATCAGCCATCGCGGGCGGTTCGGCGTCCCGTACACCTAGGGCGTGTTCACACTAGCTGTGAGGCAAAGGCTTGCCAAAGGCGTGGCGGGGCTAAGGTGCCTGGCGGGCAGCGTCTTAGATTCCTCGGCTGCGCCTCGGAATGACATAGGGGCTGCGCCTCGGAATCACTATGGCCTTGTGAAGGCCACGTAAGGGGATGAAAATCGGCGGCGGTCCAGGACAAGGCCGGAGGCGGGTTTCAAACCCGCCTCTACGAAACAACGGTCCGACGGTGCCCATTTTCATAGCAATGACATAGGGGCTGCGCCTTTCGTGTAGCGCGAGCATAGTGTAAACAGGCCCCAGGCGGTGTCGACGGCAACGCAAGCGGAGCCGAGGAGCGGGACCTGGAGGCGATCATGCGGAAACGACAACGGAAACTCGGACGGGGAGTCTCCATAGTCGGGGCGGGGATGTCCCGCTTCGGGGCGTTTCGAGGCCTGGACAGCCGCGATTTGTTCGTCGAGGCCTTCCATGAGACGACCGAGTCGGTGGACAAGGGTTTCGATCCGCAGGACATCGAGGCCCTGTACATCGGGAACTTCTCGAGCGATCTTTTCGAGGGCCAGGGCCACCTGGCGCCCATCATGGCGGACTGGGCGGGGCTGCTGCCTCGCCCCGCCACTCGGGTCGAAGATGCCTGCGCCAGCAGCGGGGCAGCGTTGCGGGAAGGCATCATCGCCATCGCATCAGGCCTGTACGACGTGGTCCTGGTCGGCGGCGTCGAGAAGATGACGAACCTACCGACGGACCGCGCCACCGATACCCTGGCGATGGCCAGCGACGCGCTCTATGAAGTGCCCGCCGGTTTCACCTTCCCGGGCATCTTTGCCACCATCGCTACGGCCCATATGCAGGAGTACGGCACCCGGGAGGAGCACTTCATGCAAGTGGGGATCAAGAACCACGAGAACGGCTCCTTGAACCCCAAGGCGCAGCTTGGCAGCACCGTGAAGCAGATCATGGACTCTCGGGTCGCGCGGGCCAGGGACCGCGGGCAGCCGCTTCCCGAATGGCGGGACGAAATGGAGTTCTTAGGAGACCCTTCGGCCAACCCGGTGGTGGCCTGGCCGATGCGGCTCTTCGATTGCTCGCCGATCAGCGACGGCGCCGCGTGCGTGTTGCTGGCAGCCGACGATATAGCGAGGTCCTTCACCGATGCTCCGGTGCGCATAGCCGGGACCGGCCAGGGAAGCGGTCCTCCGCTCCACGCGGGCGAGTCGCTGACCTCCCTGTCCGCCACCAGGTATGCCGCGAAGCAGGCATACGACATGGCGGGGATCGGACCACGGGATGTGAAGATCGCGGAGGTCCATGATTGCTTCACCGTCGCCGAGATCGTCGCGACCGAAGATATCGGCCTCTTCGAGCCGGGCCAGGGCGCTCACGCCGTCGCGGAGGGGCTGACGGCGCTGAACGGCCCCAACCCCGTCAACACCTCAGGAGGCTTGAAGGCCAAGGGACACCCGGTAGGGGCGTCCGGGGTGGCGCAAGCAATAGAAGTGTGGAAGCAGATGCGAGGTGAGGCGGGAGCCCGCCAAGTCCCGGGCCGGGACGTGGACCTGGCCTTGACCCACAACGTGGGCGGCACCGGAGGGACCAGCATCGTCCATATCTTCGAGAAGGGCTAGTCCGATGTCCGAGGAGAAGCGGCCGTTCACCGCCGGCTCTTTCTATGCTTACCTGGGCGAGGGGAAGCTCATGGCCTCCGACTGCCGCTCGTGCGCCGCTCTATCGGTACCCCCGAAGCCGCTGTGCGGGCGCTGCGGGTTCCAGGAGCAGGAATGGCGGGAGCTGAGCGGGCGCGGCGTGGTGGCCGCTTTTACCGCCATCGCCGTCGTGCCGAGCTCCATGGCCGAGCGAGGGTATGGCCGCGAGAACCCCTATTGCTCGGGAGTGGTCCAGCTCGACGAGGGGCCGCGCGTTCCCGCCCGGATCGAGGGGCTGGACGCCAGGGCTCCCAGCGCCTCCTTTATCGGCATGCCCGCGACGTTCGAGCCCGGGGATGCCGATGAGACGGCCGCAGGGGTCAAGTTCCGCGTTCGACACACGGCAGCGGGGTGAGATAGGCGGGACTTGGTGCCTGAGGTGCCCGGAGCCGGTATGGCTTACACGGCGGCCTTGGAGGATGGGTGTAGATCATCCTGGCGCAGGGCCGAGCTGGGGATCGGCTGAACAAGAGTCGGGGGTATTACGACAGCGCTCTGGCCCCGTTAAGTTCAGTGAGCTTGTGCGGTCCACCCACCAACCGTCCCCGCGCCCACTCGCAGACATCGTCCTCATGGGTGAAGAGGATCACCTGCGTGGACTCGCTCACGGCGAGCAGCGTCTCAAGCAGGTCGTGTTTCCGTTGGCTGTCGGAAGCGACCAAAGCATCATCGAGGATCAGCGGGCAGCCTTGGCTGGCTAGGTGGCGGGCCAGCGCCAGGCGCAGGAGCAGGTACACCTGCTCGGCGGTCCCGTGCGAGAGAACCTCGGCCTGATGCCAGCGACCGTTCGCCGTTGCGACCTCGACAGCGAGCTTCTCGGGGTCGACGCGGCAGCCCGTATACCGACCGCCGGTGACTCTGGGAAGCCACTCTCGCACTGTCTCGGCGAGAACTGGCGCGACGGTCCGGTGGACGCGCTCCTCGGCATCCTCCAAGAAGCTAATCGTCAAGTCCAGCGTATGGTCAAGCGACCGAACCCGATCGTACTCACGTCTTGCGCCAACGAGTGCCTCTTCTTCTTCTGCCACATCCATCAGCCCCCGCGCGGACGCCTCAAGTTGGCTCTGTTCGCGGTGAAAGGCGGTACGTGCTTCGCGGGCCTCGCGTTCGGCGTGCCTGAGCTCAGCGTCGGTAGGAGGATTAGCGAGCTTGGCCATGTCCTCGACGCCAACATCGTTCGATAGCTCACGAGCTTCGGCGCGGAGGCGTTCAACCTTGTCGGCTAGTTCGTCCAGCGAGTCCTGGCCCAGAGTCCGCTGCAGTTCCTCCCATTCCTCGATCTGGCGGTCCGCTTCCTCAAGTTTGGCCTGACGATCGTCTTGCCAGGCGCGGAGGGCCGCGATCTGTTCGTCAGGGCCTTCCCCTTCGATGCCGACGAGCCGTGAGGCTTCCGCTACCGCTTTCCCCGCCGAGGTAACGCTGGTGATGGCTTCCGCGTGCTCCCCCTCCTGCCTGCGACGCTCGTCGATCTGATGCTCGAGGGCCATGCGGTGCTCCTCGGTGATCGTTTTTCCGATTGCTTGCGGCTCGGGGCTTGTGAGTGCCGCAGCCAGCGCTTCGACGTCCGTGCGGGCGGCAGCGGACACCGCCTCGTCACGGGCGGTTGCGGCCTTCTTCGCAAGCTCGTCCAGCGTCCCCTCGCCAAGGACCTGCTGAAGCGCTTCCCAGTCCTTCATCTGGTTGCCGATCTCGATGAGGCCCTCGGTACGGCGCTGCTGCCATTCACGGAGTGACGCAGCGGCCGCATCCGGAGAGCTCGCCGTGAGCCTTACGGCC
The DNA here is from genome assembly GCA_965220155.1 of Dehalococcoidia bacterium. GTDB lineage: Bacteria > Chloroflexota > Dehalococcoidia > SHYB01 > SHYB01. The sequence goes on from OZ244810.1 coordinate 829,742, forward strand.
GCAGCCGCCTCCTGCACAGCGTCAGCAGCGTGGCGAACCTGCTGCATATTCTCCTTCCACTGCCGTTCAGCATCCTCCCGCGCCGCTATCCGTTGCCGAATGAGCGCCCGCCGCTCCTCCAGCGCCTGTCTCTTCTCTCGTTGCACTGATGGCTCATGACGCCCACCGCCGAACAGCCGGAACAAGGCCGCGAAGACAGCGCGAATGGCGCGGAAGAGCGTGGCGAACAGGCCATCACTGGCATCTCGCGCTTCGTGCTTTGCGGGCGCTCCTGCTTCTCCCAATTGCGCCCCGACACGTGCGAGGTCCTGTTCGAGCTCAGCCACTGTCGGGTTGGCCGGTTCATGGGCGTCGGGACGCGACTCCCAGGCGGTGAGCGCGCTCGCGATGCGCCGTACGAGCTGGTCGTATTCGCTCGGGCGAGGTGGCCGTCCATGCGGGAAGAGGGCGTTGAGTTCCCGTGCTCGCCCCAGCCGATTCTCGACTTCCCTGGCCGCTCGCTCGGCGTCCACGGCGAGGTGAAGGTTGGTCTCAGTCAGTCGCGCTTCAAGGGCCGGTCTTGTCTCCCCCTCTGGCTCGTGGACGCTCGGTCGCTGGTTCCAAGTGGTGATAGCGCTGACGACCTGCCGAACGAGGTTGTCATTCTGGCTGGGGCGTCTGGGCGCTCCTCTTGAAAAGTGGGCGTGCAGTTCCCGCGCTCGTTGGAGCCGCAATTTTGCCCCCGAAGCCTCGGCCGCTGCACACGCCGCGCGCGCAACGCCGAGCCTCTTCTCCGCATCGCGAGCCTGCTTGTCGAGCTCGTCCACATTCATCCAACGAGTCAGGTATTCCTCGTGCTCGCCCTGCGCCTGTTTCAGTTGCCTTTCGGCGCGCTGCAATTGCTCCTCTGTAACCCTAAGCGGTTTGGTCGGCGCTCGACTGCTACCGACGGACTCGGCGCGGAAGTCGCGTAGCCGAGCGAGAGCCTCAGTCGCCGTCCCATCGCGGTCAGTACTATCGGCGGCACGTTGCAGCTCATCCTGGAGCTCGGACGGAGATTTGAGCAGTCCAAGGATGTCGGCTTGGCGGATACAGGCGGTCATGACGAACGAGCGCCTGTCGAGTCCGAGCCAGCGAGCACCGTCGGGGGCGCCGCCGTACATGATCTCGTTTGAGTAGTCGCGCCCGGCGAGGTCAACATCGCGGGCGCTGCTGTCCACGCCCCCTGCAAGGTCGTGGCGCAATTCGACGCGCCTGCCGTCGTCAAGCTTAATGATGGCACCGACATCCCAGGATGTGTCGTTGTCCCATGGCTTGTGCAGCTCGGCGAACTCCGCGTCATCCTTCAACGCCCTTCCCCGCCCGCGCCGCATCCCGCAGAGGCCGGCGTAGAGCGCGGCGTGCCACGACGACTTCCCAGCCTCATTCGGGCCATACACGACGTTCATGCCAGGCGCGAGTTCAAGACTCTCGTTCCTGAACGGCCCGAATGCGTACGCTTTCACGGACTCGAATCGCATCAGAGGGCTTCCAGGTCGGTACGACCTTCCAATGCTCGCAGGCCGGTGACCACCACGCGGCGCTTCTCATCCTCGGCAAGATCGGAGCCGAGCACATCGCGTACGAACTGCCCGCGGACCGTGGGTTCCTGGCGGATCGACTCCATGTCGTAGGTCGGGCGAAGGTCGCCAAATACGATCTGCGCGGCCTCGAAGCTGTTCAGTCTGTCGCGCAGGTCGCCTTCGTGGATGTCGATGGTCGAGGCGATCTCGCCCCTCACGGTCAGGCGGGCGAATCCCGAGAGGGATGAAGCCTCCGCCTCAAGCCGGTTGAGAATCTGCTGTTGGGTCGTCAGTCCCGTGACATCAAGCTCCAGGTCGTGCACTTCGGTCACCGCAACACGGTGGCGCTCGTGCGCGATGTGTCCTTCCGGGCTGATGGTCGCAACGATGGCGCCGCGTACGCCATCCTCGCCGAAGGCCAGCGGGTCGGGGTTACCGGGATACGTGTGGGACTCCGCATCCTTGGGGCGGTGATAGTGGCCGAGAAAGGCGTGGACGAGCCCTGTCGCCCCGATTTCGTGGGCGTCGAACGCAGCATGCGGCTGTTTCCCGGCGCCCTGTTCGGCGAGCCACGTCCGCTCCGCGCCGTGGAACAGGGCGACGTGGATGCCGGATTGTTCCACGCGGAACCCGTTGAGGAAATTGCCAGTATTGGTCGGCCCCAAATGGGCCGCCCCCCACAGCCATAGGCCGTTTTTCAGCTCAACCCCGCGGAGGACCGCTTCCCGAAAGACGTGGACGTTCTCGCTCCAGTCTACCTGTGCGTACAAGCTTTGCGGCCCGTACCAGTCGTGGTTCCCCGGCGCGAGGTAGACAGGAAGTGGGGCGAGGCCGGCGAGCGTGTGCTTCAGGAATTCTGCGGTGTCGGGGCTGAAGTACTCATGCTCGTAAAGGTCGCCACCACAGAAGAGCGCATCGGCGTTCACCTCACGCGTCAGATCGACAATGCGCACGAGAGTGTCGCGAAGCGCCTGTCGCCGTCGCCGGGCTGCCTCCCCTGTCGCGCTGGCCCACGCGAAAGGGGAGTCCAGATGGAGATCAGAGAAGTGAACAATTTTCATGAGCAACGGCTTATTCTACGGCATTCTCCAATTTCGACGAACCGATAAACAACTGGCGGCTGCGCGGGAGGACGCCGCCGGTCAGCTCGAGCATCGAAAGGTGGAGCTTCCCACCACCGATGAGATCAAGGGGTATGTGGCGGACTTCAGGGAGTTCTTGCAGGATGGGACATTCCCTGAGCGCAAGGCCCCATCCGCAACTTCGTGGAGGGTATCGAGGTGGTAGGAGACGAGGCGACGCTGACGTACACCATCCCCATGCCCAGCGATGGAGTGCCCGCGAATCGGCCTCGGTTCTCGATTTCGTCCAGTCCAGCCCAGCTTTCCCCCGAAGACCGCCGGCAAGAGCCGGCTCTAGGGGCCGGCGGCCAGAGCCGCCGGTACGCCCTCCACTAAGGGAGCGGCTGCTCGACCGTCACGCTGGTGTTGAAGTCGAAGTAGTCGAGGTGGATGGCGCGGGCCCTGCCGCGGACCGTCGCCTGTGTCGAGACCCTTGCAAGGAGTGCGTCTTCCTTCCGGATGAAGAGGACGTGCACACCCGGACCGCTATCGGGAGTGGAAGGCGGTCCCTCCCGAAGATAAGCGACGCGGTACACGGGAACGCTGTTGCCCTCATCGCCGGGCCCGCCTGAGCGGAGGTCGTGGATTTCCACGTGGTTGAGGCCGGCGAGGCGATAGCCCGGCGGGGGGTCCAGCAATGCCGGCGGCGGCGCGAGGAGTGGCGCCAACGGGGCGGGCCCGGGGGCCGGGGCCTCGGTCCAACGCGACGCATCGCGGGCGCGTTGGAAGACTCGCTGCCCGATGACGACGGTATCCGATCTATCAAAGCTGAGGGAGTACCGGTCGGGGGCCTGCCATGCCCCCTCCGCCTCCTGGTAATCGTCGGGCTCCGCACCCCTGATGTCGCTGGCCATCCGGTAGGAGCGCACCGAGGCCATCGCTTCGCGGGCGCGCTCCAACACGGGGTCGACGCTTTGCCTGATCTCGTCCGCGGTGAGGAATTTCGGCGGCTCCCCGACGTCGCAGGAGACGACGACGGCGGCGATGGCTGCGATAGCGAGCAACGCCGCTCGTCCTAACATCGATCGGCTCGGTCGGGCTACCATCGATCGGCTTACCATCGATCGGCTAACCATCGATCGGCTAACCATCGATCGGCTAACCATCGATCGGCTAACCATCGATCGACTCGGTCGGCTACCATCGGCCGGCTAGAATCAGGGGCCGCCGAGAGCACCTGCCGCCTGGCCAGTCTCGCGGGGCGTGTACAGTGCCGTCCCATCGCGCAGCATCTCATCGATTCTATCGCCGGAGAAGCCCAGCTCCCGCATGATGGAGACCGTGTGCTCTCCGAGATAGTTGCTCGTCCCGGCCTGGCCCGGGGTCAGGCTGAAGATGTATGGGGGGGCATGACGCCAGTAGGCGCCGCCCATGGAAGGGTGCTCCACCGGACTCATCAGGCCAGCCTCCTTCATCCAAGGGGCGGTCTGGAAGAAGGTCCCGCAGTCCCCATCGAACACCTCCACGCAGGCCACGTCGCGCTCGCCGAGGATGGCTTGCCACTCTGAAGCCGTGCGCTCGAGGAAGGTGTGCTGGAGCGCTTCGGCGAGGGGGGCGTCGTGGACGAGGCGGCTTTCGGGGCTGGAGAAGCGGCTGTCCGACAACAGCTCGTCGAGGCCCGCGGCTCGGGCCAGGGCCTGCCATTCGGCCTCGCTTTGACTGGCCAAGAAGAGCCACCCTTCCCTCGCCCTGTACAGGCGGTAAAGGGCGTTGACGCCGTTGTAGTCTTCGTCCGTCAAGGGCCGGCTGGGTTTCCCTTCGTAGGCAAGCGCCTCCTCGGCATGGGCGTAGAAATTCAGCCCGATCATGGAGGTCTCGATGTATTGGCCGGGCCCGGTCTCGCCGCGGGCGCGGAGGGCCATCATGGCCGCGGCGCCGCACGCCAGGGAGGAAACGGGGTCGGGGTTACCCTCGTTGGCGCGGGACATGCTGACGCTGACCGAATAGACCTCGTCCAGCGTCATGGGCTTGTCGGCCGGCGGCGGCAGGGCCGTGCCCAACTGCAATATGGGAGTCCCCGTGATGGCCCCAGCGATGGGGTGGAAGCCGGTCCGATGGGAGTGCGGCCCCGTGGAGCCATACGCGCCGGCATAGATGTAGATTAGCCTGGGGTTGATCTCGCGGAGGGTCCGGTAGTCGATCCTCAGGCGTTCCGGCGCTCCGGGACGAAAGTTATGGACCAGGATGTCGGTCTTTTCGACGAGGCGGTGAACAACCTCCTGGCCGCGGGGGTCTTTGAGGTCGAGGGACAGCGCCTCCTTGCCCTGGAGGCACTTGGCGTTCTTGGGGAAGGCCGATGCCCGGAGGAGGTCGCCGGTGACGGGCTCGACCTTGATGACCCTGGCCCCGAGATCGGACAGGAGCGCCGTGAGGAAGGGGGTCGCGATGTAGGTCGCGAACTCCATCACCGTGACGCCGCTGAGCGGGTGTTCCAGCGGCCCGCCGGCCGGCGGCGCAGCCCCGGACGCGGCCGGTCGTAGCAGTTCCTCGAAGAAGTCATGGCCCACGGGGGGAGGCGGGCCCTGGGGGGCCACGGGAGTCTCGGAGAACCGGGCAATCGGTCCCAGCTGCTTCGTCGGGCCCACGGCCGGGTCGCGAAGGTCGATGACGTCGCCGTTGTGGACGGCCTGCTCGTGCCGCAGCCCCTGCTGCGTGTTCCTGAAGGGCTCGCAGGCGAAGTCCGACGTCATCGCGATCCGCAGCCATTCGCCGCTGTCCTTCTCGAGAATCTTTTCGAGGCACAGGCGCCGGACCTCTTCGCCATGGGCCGGGTCGTCATAGCCGGGCATCGCGGCATACCTGGGGTCTTCCAAGAGGTGGGTAAGCCCCAGGGCGTCGAGGAAATTCCACTGGGTCGCAACGGTAAGATTGGCGAACTGGAGCCATCGGCCGTCGCGGGCGCGGCCGGTCATGTACGGGGGGGAGGAGCCGCCGTTGTAGCCCCTAGCCCTGGCCTCTCCGGTGATCCGGGAGAGGTGCCACGTGGCGGACCCCATGATATCGAAGCAGGTCAGCGCCTGGAGCAGGCTGGTCTCGACCTTCTGGCCCCGTCCGGTGGCCTCTTTGACCCTGAGGGCGGCCATCATGCCATGAACGGTCAGCATGGCGGCGCCGTAGCTGCCAAGCCGCTGCGCTCCGTAGATGGGCCCGTCCTTCTCGACCATGCCATGGAAGGCGTCGAACCGGCCGGCGGCGGCCTGCACGATGCCCTCGTAGCCTTTGATTCCGGCGAGGGGGCCCTTTTCGCCAAACCCGGTGATGCTGCAGTAGACGAGCCCCGGGTTTGCCTCCGACAAGACTTCGAAACCGATGCCGAGCCGCTCGGCGACGCCGGGGCGGAACGCCACCACCACGGCATCCGCTCCCGAGGCCAGGCGCCGGGCATCGTCCACGCCCCGGGCGGTCTTGAGGTCGAGGACGACGCTCTTCTTACCGCGATGCCACATGACGGAAGCGGGCTCGCGCCGGGAGGGGTCGCCGCCGGGGGGCTCCACCTTGACGACCTCGGCGCCGGCATCGGCCAGCACCATGGTGGAAAGGGCTCCGGGGTGACTTTGACTGAAGTCGACGACCCGAAGGCCCTGGCACGGTCCGGGCATCGGGACACCTCGGAGCTTCCGGTATTTGGCGCGGCCAGTATATCATAAGGGCACTGCCGAAACGGGGGGCGCCGCCGAAAACGGGCGTCCGGTCCGCGTCGGCGGAGCGTGCGACGCGAGGCAGCCGAAGGACCGCACAGGCTAGGGCGTGTTCACACTAGCTGTGAGGCAAAGGCTTGCCAAAGTCGTGGCGGGGCTAAGGTGCCTGGCGGACAGCGTCTTAGATTCCTCGGCTGCGCCTCGGAATCACTATGGCCTTGTGAAGGCCACGTAAGGGGATGAAAATCGGCGGCGGTCCAGGACAAGGCCGGAGGCGGGGAACGACGGGCCAGAGGCGGGTTTCAAACCCGCCCCTACGAAACAGCGGCGCGGCGGTGCCCATTTTCATAGCAATGACACGGGGAGCGCTTTTTGTGTAGCGCGAGCATAGTGTAAACAGGCCCTATTCGATGGACTTGGCGCGCTTGGAAGAGGCCCTGAGAGGCCGCGAGCGGCGGACCATCCCGGACGGCGCCCGCGGCCGGGCGGGGGTCCTGGTCCCCCTGTACGGTCCCGGCCCCGACTATCGGGTCCTGTACACCGTACGAAGCCACGAGGTGGAGCACCACAAGGGGGAGATCTCGTTCCCGGGCGGGGCTTGCGATCCGGGCGACGGGTCGATCGAGGAGACGGCGCTCCGGGAGGGCTACGAGGAGATCGGGGTGAGCTCGGACGACGTGGCGGTGCTCGGCCTGATGGACGACATCATGACCAGGACGCATTTCTCCGTGACGCCGGTGGTGGGGAAGGTGCTGGGCCATCCCTACGACTTCAAGCTGCTGGAGCGGGAGGTCGGCGAGCTGCTGGAGGTCCCGCTCTCGCACCTGACCGACGCATCGAACCACGTGGAGGGCTTCCTCGCGAGCGACGGGCCCGTCCCGTTCGTCTCTTACCGGTTCGGGGAGCATGTGATCTTCGGCGCGACCGCGGCCATGACGACGCAGTTCCTGGGCCTGCTGCCGCGCTGATCCTGAGCCTGCTGCGGCGCCAAGGCGCCAATAGGAGGGAGCCCCATGGGACAGTGGACCATCGGCAAGGCCGCCATCACGAGCATCGAGGAGCTGAGATTCGCCTCACCGGCGGCTGGGTTCGTCCCCGGCCTCGAGGACAGCCAGCTAGAGCCCCTGAGCGAGTGGATGGCCCCCTATATGACTCCGGACAAGACCGGCCTGGTCATGAGTGTCCAGGCGCTGGGCGTGGAGGTCGACGACCACCGGATCATCGTGGACACGTGCGTTGGGAACGGGAAGGATTTCGGCGAGATCACGCCGTTTTTCAACAACCTCCAGAACGACTTCACGGGCCGCCTCGCGGCGGCGGGCTTCGCCCGCGAGTCCGTCGACGTCGTGGTCTGCACCCACCTGCACATGGACCACGTGGGATGGAACACGCTGGTCGAAGACGGGCGCTGGGTCCCCACGTTCCCAAACGCCCGATATGTTTTCAGCCAGGCGGATATCGATTACTGGAGGGACCACCGGGGGGAGCCCGTGGGGTACAGCTACGACGCGGCGGTCCAACCCCTTCTCGACGCTGGACGGGTGGACTCGGTGGGCCCCGATCACCGGATCAGCGAGAGCGTGCGGCTGGTCCCGACTCCCGGACACTCGCCGGGGCATGTCAGCGTACGAATATCCTCCGGGGGCGCCGAGGGCGTGATCACGGGAGACCTGGTCCATTCGCCGGCCCAGCTCGCGCGGCCGGAGTGGTCCTCCGTGGCGGACGTGGACCAGGGCCTGGCGGCCCAGACCAGGAGGCGGTTCGTCGAGGAGTTTTCGGGGTCCGGGGTCAGCATCCTGGGGACGCATTTCCCGGGCAACGCCATGGGGGTCCTCGAAAGAGAGGGCGACTATTGGCGCTTCGTGGCCTGACCTCCCGAGCGGCCTTGCGCAAGATTGGCGCGGGCATCCGATTTAGGCTAGTATCGATGACGTCCCGAGGAGCGTTCGCTCCGAGACCCGCGCTTGTAGCTCAATAGGACAGAGCGCAGCCCTGCGGAGGCTGAGGTCGTGGGTTCGAATCCCACCAAGCGCGCCACCTGTTATCTGTCCAGGTCCAGCCGCGGCACCGCTCCGGGCGGGGAGGAGGTGCGCCCATCTGCGCACCCGACGGCTCGAAGGCGGGACCTGTCCCCGTTTGACACCCCCGGAACGAGGGCTTACGTTGGACCGCGCGGCCCCCTGGAGGGGCCCAACCGTCGCGCGGGCGCTTAGCTCAGAGGTTAGAGCACTTCCCTTACAAGGAAGGGGTCGTAGGTTCGAATCCTTCAGCGCCCACCACCAACTCAAGGGCAGGACTGCCAAGGGTGCCCTCCCAATAACAACCATAAGGGAATGAAATGAGCGAACGGTTAGATGTTGCATACTATTATCCCGCGCCCTATTGGGGCGTGGGTGAGGGTGGCTGGGTAAAGTCATTGCTCCTGTTCTTCGATAAGGTCTCGATCCTGCTTCCAGACTATATGTATGGTCGGCACCATGTAGCTGATCCCGTGCTGGCCGAGCCGCTTGAGGACCAGGGTCTGCTGGAAGTTCTTGAACCGAAGAAGTGGGTCGACGAGGAAATGGCCAAGAGTCTGGCTGAAGCCGTTAACGGTCTGCTTGCCAACGGCGTATTCGACGATCTTCCCAAAGAGGTTCATTTCCATGAACTGTCTCAATCCCGGATGGGCTATGGGGCCGACGTTGACCTGGCTGAGTCCTTGGTATCGCAACTCCAGGGGGAGGGACTTGCAAGGCCCAGCAAGGATGGCGTGTCGATACCGCTTCACCCAGTAGTACGCACAACCATCCTCGTCATTCTCGCGCAACTCGCGCGCTCGGCGGGCAGCAAGCAGAACTTATCTGTGCATCCAGCGACCCATGACGTGCAAGCCCATCAAGACCTCATCGATACTCTTTCCAGAGAGCGAATGCCGTCGCGTGAAAGTGTAATCGCGTTCGACCTCGAACCCGTCAGCTTCAACATGGACTCGGTGCCTCTTGATGAACTCCTGCAATTCCGGGCTGAACACCAGGCTGCACACCGAGCCTATGTTCGGGACCTGCGCGGATTTATGGCTGAGCTTGCCGACGTTAGCCTCCCAGAGGAACGAGAAGCCCTTCTACTACAGCGACGGCAGGAAATCGCCGACGCGGCCCACGATCTCCAACGCTCTACTCGCAGGGCACTGGGGAGGAACCTTCCCTCGTGGTCCTTCGGGCTTGCTGGCGGCGTTTGGTCGGCTGCTACAGGTGACCCATTAGGATTGGTCCTCACCGCATCGGGGCTGGTCTCGGGCATACTCGGCTCGAAAGACGCCGATTCGAGCAAAGTGTCTGCTTACTCCTACCTAGTTCGAGCCGGACGCACCTTTGGACGATGACCGCAGCGTTGGAAGGACTGCAGCATTCGCCTTGCATGGTGCTATATCGAGACCTCCCACCGAAAAGTTCGCAGTACAGTACGCTTCGGCCCACCAGGCCAGGGCCTGTTCACACAAAGAGGTCTATAGGAGAACGCGGCTTGGCGAGATTGCCGCTTCCGAAAGTGGGAATCGAGCCCTCCCGTTGGGGCGTCCCTCGGTAGGGGCCGTTTGCGAACGGCCCCTACGACGACGACGGGGACACTCCGCGACCACCATCACCGAATCCCGTAGGGGCGGACCGGCGATCTCCCCTCCCTGAGCTACAGGCCGCCGGCACCGGAGACCGTGCTGCTGCTGGTCCCTTTCCTGTGCTTGTCGGACTAACACAGCAGGTGGTACAAAGACCGGGGCAGGCCATAAGCCGCCGCAGGCTTGGCCAGGTGAACAGGTGAAGGAAAAACTCCGCGACAAAACGAGAGACGAACTAGCCGGCGCCCTCAACTCCTTGGGCGTTAGGGCGGAAATGGCAGAGCGCGGACGAATCGAGGAAAAAGTAAACAGCTCATGGTACAAACGTTCCTTGGGCGTCATCGATCTGCAAAAGGGACCCATCAAATGGATAAATATCATCAAGAAGGATGGGGGGAAGGACAGCCCACCCAGATGGTGGATCAACCTTTGCATTCCAGATGAAAGACCAGTCCTCTTTGACAAAGAGGTCAAGGTTAGGGCCGTGCGGAAAAAGTACTTCCCACTCTTCGGCAAGGTGATTCATGTAACCTGGAGAGGCGAAGACTGCGGTACTGGCTTAGTCCATACTCTTTCCAACGATGAGTCCTCGAAGGCCCTGGCAACGGCCATAGGCAACCTGGAAGTCCGCAGCTACTCCAAGGAGTTCCAGGGGTGGACGCTACAAGTGGATAGGCGATTCAGCCCCACAAGCCAGGACTGGGAAGCCATCAAAAAGATTGCCGCCCATTTGCTATCTTCCCCCCCGAACCCCGTAGCCGCATCACCGCTTGAACAACCCGTCAGCAGCGCGTCCGCGGCCGATGCCTGCAACGATTGTAGTCACGCCCCACCAAACTATAAAAAAATCAAGAACCCTCGTGCTGAGATTCAGCTTGGTGCTGTGAGATGTGCATCGCTAACCCATAGCACAACCGCCGATTCAGGTTGGGAAGGTGACTGCCCCCCTCTTAAGTATGGCGAAATCGTGCACTGACACGGCACGCCAACGCCGATGTAGAGGCCCTGTTCAGCCGTCGCGAGGCTCAGACCACAATTTCTCAATATGCCGTCTATATCACCTGCTACTATTTCCACAGAGGAGGCAAAGGTTGCATCGGTACTGTCTTCGATGCGCTCAACGCCCATCTGGAGGAGAGGTGCCTGGAACGGCTGGGGAGACTTTAGACGGGGCCTGATGTGATGCCATATACGTGTACGGGAATTGGACGGGGGGTAGCAAAATGGCGCTTCGGGTCGAGGGCAAGCTGATACAGGGCAGGCAGTTTCGAAAATGACGGCTCGACAGAGCGATCCTGAAACCATTCGCGAGGAAGGCGTTCATGTCCTTCTCGCCCGGGCCCTGCGTGAAAACGGGCACAAATCGATTGCTCTACGCTGTCACCCTTCATATAATACCGCTTATAACAGGTAGACAACGGTGCATGGCTCGGGACCAAGACGGTCCGTGGCCGGATCGACCGGTGTCGATTCACCTCACCCAGTCCATACAAAGTTTGCCGGGGGCGGAAGACTGGATCGCGCGGGGACGGCTCCAGTCGCTCGATGGGAGAGTATTGGCAGCAGGCAACGATACAGAGCTAGCCATCCTCATAATGGCAGACGGCGCCAGGCCCGACGTGCTGCGGGCGTTGGCCAAGTCCGGCGAGATCCCACACCTCGCCGGGGGCCTGCTGGCCGAGAGCTACGACTACGAAGGCGTCACCGTTCTACCCAGCGTCTCGAACGTCGGCTACGTTCCAATGCTGACCGGGCAGTACCCGGGGACGGCCAACGTGCCCGGCGTCCGCTGGGTAGACAAGTCAAAATTCACTTCGGGCAGGCTGCTGCTCCAGGGCCACCGCTCGTACATGGCTCCCTCTCATCTCAAGCTCAACGGTGACCTTTCTCCAGACCTGGAGACTATATTCGAACTGAACCCGGACTCGCTGGCCGTGCGTTGCGATGTAAAAAGAGGGCTGTCGGCGGAGAACAACAGCTTCTCCCATGCGATCTCAATGCCCTTTATGTTCCTCGCCCACTACCTCAGGAGAGGCGACTTCGTCGACCGGATCGCGATGGCCCAGGCCATGAAGTCGCTGGCGCGGACCGACGGGCGCCGGCCGAGATTCATTTTTCTGCCACTTGTGGACGTGGACAAGGTGTCACACAGCTGCGGCCCGGAGCATAGGCGTACCATCGACGCCTATAAGCGTATCGATGCCCTCGTGGGTACGATGCTGGACTGGCTTCGCAAACACGGCCTGTGGGATCGTACCCACCTCATGCTGACAAGCGACCACGGCCACACAAAGACCGGGCAGCACCTGGACATATCGACTCTGCTATCGGAGCTTGGATACAGCGTCTTCGAGCATCCCAACGTCTACCGACGGAGCGCCAGCGCCGCAGTGATGATCTCGGGCAACTCCTTCGCCAATCTCTATTTTTCATCCCAGGGTAGGTGGGAGGCGCCTCTGACCTCCGGCGAGATCGAAGAAGAGCACGGTGCTGCCTTACAGGCGATACGCCGCCGCGAAGAGGTGGAATGGTGCGCCTATCGACACCGCGATGGAGCGGTCAAGATAGCGTCGCGGGACGGCGAGGCTGTTCTCGACCTGCAGGAGGAACACTATACCTATGGATTCGACGGCGTCGATCCGCTGCGCCTGCCCTTTCGGCACAGCCGCGTCGCTCGGTCCGAGGCGCTCGCCCGGACGATTGAAACGGACTTTCCCGACTCGCTGGAGCAGATCTGGCATCTGTTCAAAAGCCAACGTACCGGGGATATTATCGTGACCGCCAAGTTGGGATACGATCTGCGCGGCTGGCGCGAGTTCCCCGAGCACCGCTCTTCACACGGGGCGCTATGCAGAGGGCACATGGCGGTCCCCATGCTTAGCAATCGGCCCCTCGTCTCCGACGGCGGCATCCGTACCGTGGACCTGTTTTCAACGGTCGCTGAAGGGCTGGGCCTGACGCCCACAAAGCCGCACTTCGGGCGCAGCTTGCTGTGATCGCGTAGTCGCACGGACCCGGATGCCCCGGCGCCATGCCGCCTGGTGCGCCGTGATATTCGGCGCTGAATCTCCTGCGAAGCAGGAAGAGCCTGGAGGTAAAGCTCTAGGGTCAACCGACTAGAGCGTGTTCACACTAGCTGTGAGGCAAAGGGCTTGCCAAAGGCGGGGCGGGGCTAAGGTGCCTGGCGGGCAGCGTCTTAGGACAAGGCCGGAGGCGGGTTTGAAACCCGCCCCTACGAAACAACGGTGCGACGGTGCCCATTTTCATAGTAATTCCTCATGGCCTTGTGAAGGCCACGTAAGGAGATGAAAAATCGGCGGCGGTCCCGAGACAAGGCCGGAGGCGGGTTTGAAACCCGCTTCTACGAAACAACGGTGCGACGGTGCCCATTTTCATAGTAATGACACGGGGGAGCGCTTTTCGTGTAGCGCGAGCATAGTGTAAACAGGCCCTAACCTGGGGGAGAAAACCAAAGGGGACGAGAGCATGTCGGTGAAGCGGAGGATGCCGGAAAGCGTGTAAAGCATCGCTCCGCAAGACCCGCGCGATATGGTGAAGGCTGGACTGCTCGAAGCCCAGCTCCCAGCGGTGTAACCCGTCACCCGCCGCCACCACGCTCATTGGCTGCGCCGCCGCCCCAGGATCTCCATGTGGGGTGGGGGTTCCGAGCCTCTGGTCGATGGGCGATGAGGAATGACCCCATTCAAGGAAACGACAGGGCCGCCTATAGTCGCGCTAGTACGGTTCAGCGTTGGAAAAGCACGGGATGGCTTAACGGGCGTGAGCCCCATGGTCGCGGAGCTCCCGTAGCAGTCCGAGGATGGGAATAGCCGTCCACATGGCGAAGGGGGGCAGGCTGACACAGACACGAAACAGGGAGGCACGCGAGATGCGACATGCCGAACCCGTCTTTCGGGTCATCCAGGGCAAGCGCCTGGAGTGTCCTTGGAGAGCCGTTTGAGACCGAAAGGCTCATGCACGGTCCAGAGGGGGCCGACGGAAAAGGGCTTCGGTATTCGGAGCAACTCGCCGGCGGCCTACCTTACCTATGCGGCGGCGCTACTGCTGCCTGCTCTGGTATGCACGTTGCTGGTCTGGCGTCTGCTGCCCGAATGGTGGACGCTGTCTGCGTACTTCTGGTACTCCATCCCCGGCAACAGCTTTCTGCTGCTTCCTCACGAGCCCGCAGTACTCTATGCGGGGACGCTTTACAATCCACTCTTGGTGGCCCTTGTAGGCGGCCTCGCAACGATACCCGCCTCCGCGATCGATTACTACCTCTTCAAACGCATATTTGGACTTCGGCCTTTCGTCCAAGCCAAACAGAGCCGCATCTCCAGGTTCACTCAGCGCGCGTTCTCCTGGCAGCCTTGGTGGACGGTCGTGGTGTTCGCATTCAGTCCCCTTCCGTTCTATCCAGTCCGAATCGCCGCTCCCCTGGCCGACTACCCCGTTACGCGCTACGTGACGGCGGTCCTTGCCGGTCGGCTGCCGCGCTACTACCTTCTTGCATGGGGAGGCGAGTGGGCGGCGAGATGGTTGAACTGGAATCCCATCACCTAGCTGCTCCGTGCCGACCGTCCGGCCAAATAGATCGGCGCTCCCCTGTAGGTCCGAATCCTTCAGCGCCCCACCAAACTGGACGACTTCGAGAACTTCCACGCCGAGGTTCCGCTTGGCGCTTTAGTAGGAGGTGCGCGGCCCCGGAGCCGGGTGCTCTGCGGGAACACCTTGGTCGCGCCGTCTTCCCTCGGTCACCACTCCTATATGCGGTATGCCTTGAACGCAAACACTCCACTCGACTTTGGACAAGCGGATGTGTAATATCGTTACACATCCTCCCTAACCCGACTGGAGGGCCACATGGCCAGAGTGCAGCTGGTGATGCCCGACGAGGACCGAGACCGCTTTGTTCACCAAGCACAGCGGGAGGGTATGTCCCTCAGCGCCTGGCTGCGAACAGCCGCCCATGAGCGCCTCGAAACGCGCCAGAGCGTCAAGCTGTTCGAGTCCCCGGAAGACGTGAAGGAATTCTTCAGGTCATGCGCCGCGCTGGAAGGTCCGGAGACGGAGCCGGACTGGAGGGAGCACTTGCGCGTCATGAGCGAGTCACGTGGACGAGGGGTGGCCGCACCGTGATATTCGTCGACACGAACGTCTTCATGTACGCGGTAGGACGCCCTCATGCGCTCCAGACCCCTGCCCAGCGCTTCTTCGTCGAAGCCAACCGGAGTGGCACGCCCCTATGTACTTCAGCAGAGGTGATGCAGGAGCTGGCCCGTGTATACCTGCCCACCGGAAGGCTGCTGACCTTCGATGCGACGCTAGTGTCCTGAGTTATGAATAAGTGGTATAATTAGAGGCATGAACTCCATCGCGTTCAGGGAGGTGCTCATGCCCCGAGGTAGACCGCTGCCACCGTTGGCAATCAGCTCTGAGGAACGAGAGACCCTGGGACGGTGGATCGCCCGCCGGAAGACAGCCCAAGGCTTGGCCCAACGTGCCCGGTCGGTGCTTGGCTGTGCAGAAGGTGCGTCCAACAAGGAGGTGAGCGCTCAGGTGGGGCTCTCCCCCCAGACTGTGGGTAAGTGGCGTCGCCGGTTTCTCGACAGACGCCTGGACGGACTGCTGGACGAGCCGAGGCCTGGTGGGCCCCGCAAGATGACTGATGCCGACGTGGAGCGCGTGGTCACGCTGACGCTGGAGACGAAACCCACTGATGCCACGCACTGGAGCACCCGTTCCATGGCTCAGCGTTCGGGTCTGAGCCAGAGCGCCATCAGTCGCATCTGGCGAGCCTTCGCCCTTCAGCCCCATCGTACCGAGACCTTCAAGCTGTCCAGTGATCCGCTCTTCATCGAAAAGGTCCGTGACCTTGTGGGTCTGTACCTCAACCCTCCCGACAAGGCCCTGATCCTGTGTGTGGACGAGAAGTCAGGCATTCAGGCCTTGGACCGAACCGCTCCCCTGTTGCCCATGCGGCCCGGCCAGATCGAAAGGCGCACGCATGACTATTCCCGTCACGGCACCGCCGACCTCTTTGCAGCCCTGGAGGTGGCCACCGGGAGAGTGATCGCCTCCTGTCGGCGGCGCCACCGGGCGGTGGAGTTTCGCGGGTTCCTCGATGAGATCGATACCTCGGTGCCACCCAACCTGGACGTCCACATCATCCTGGACAACTCCGCAACCCACAAGACCGCGCTTATCCGGCGATGGCTGGCCAAGCGGCCGCGCTACCGCCTCCACTTCACTCCCACTGGCTCATCCTGGCTCAATCTCGTGGACCGTTGGTTCGCCGCGCTGACCGAAAAGCAACTCCGACGAGGCGTTTACCGGAGCACGCGCGAGGTTGAGCATGCCATCCGCCGCTGTGTCGACTGCACCAACGCCGATCCTAAGCCTTTCATATGGACCAAAACCGCTGACGAAATACTCGCCAGCTTGGCCCGTTTTTGTCGACGAACTTCTGACTCAGGACACTAGTGTTGTTGGCGAGCGCCGCAGTGAAGGTTTGGCCGCTGGAAGAGGCCGACGCGGCCCTGGCTCGGCAACTCCACGAGCAGTATCCCAGCCTGCAAGCCCGGGACCTCTGCCACCTAGCCAGTTGCCGGCGGAGGGGTGTCCGGGAGATCAAGACCTTCGACCAGGCATTGGCGGCTGTATCCAGCGACCCGTCAATCTCTTAAGGACAGGGGAACTGGTTTGAACACCGGTTGAATGAGGGATATGCCGCGCCGAACGGAGCCGAACGCCGGCAACGGACTTCTTGAGGACCTGGTAGCCGCCGAGCTTGTAGCGCAGCTACTCCAAGGAATTCCAGGGGTGGACACTCCAGGTGGACAGGCGATTCAGCCCCACGAGCCAGGACTGGGAAGCCATCAACAAAGATCGCCGCCCACTTGCTCTCTTCCCCCCGGATCATGTAGCCGCGGCACGGCTCCGGGCGGTGCACGGGTACCGTTTGACACGTAGGGGCGGGTTTGAAACCCGCCCCTACCAGGACGGCTGAAGGCAGGGGTCGCGGGTACGGTTTGACACCCCCGGAACGAGAGCTCAAGTTGGACTGCGCGGCACCTGGAGGGTCCGAACCGCCGCGCGGGTGCTTAGCTCAGAGGTGAGCACTTCCCTCACAAGAAAGGGGTCGTAGGTCCGAGTCGTTCAGCGCCCACTAAAGCTGGACAAAATCAAGAACCTTCATGCTGAGGTTCAGGTTGGTGCTGTGGGTACGAGGCTAGCGCATCACCATCGTGAATAGAGAACCAACACGAAGATCTCGACTATCCTCGACCACATAGACAACGGTCACATGGCTCTCCCTGAGTCTCAGCGTGGGTATGTCTGGGATCGAGAGCAGGCAAGAAGCCTATTCGAGTCCCTATTTCGTCGACATCCCGTCGGCGGCCTCTTGGTGTGGGTCATGCAGTCCAAGTCGGCTGCTTACCGCAGTGACGAGAAACTGCCCGCTGGGGTCGTGAAACTTCTGCTGGACGGTCAACAGCGGATGACGACCCTCTACGGAGGTCCGTGGCAGGCCGCCGGCATTCTTCGGTGGGAATGCCCAAGCCTTCTCCAACCTAATGTTCCACGTCGAAGACCAAACGTTCGAGTTCTACCAGCCCATAAAGATGAGGGACGACCCATTGTGGATCAATGTCACCGGCCTCATGCAAAAGGGCGTGGACGGGCTTGGTGAATTCATCGATGAACTTGGCCTACCTCCTGCAAAGCTCACTCAGCGCTTCGGCCGACTAGTAAATCAAGACCGCTTATCCTATAATGGCTTGCCGAGACTGGTCTGCCCAGTCCTGTACAGTTATGGATTGATGAGAAAGCAGATTCCATGATGCGACAGCAGCAAGATACAGCCCAGGGTGCAGGTACGTGGGAAGTAGAGCGCCTGCGGGCGACCACTTTCCACCTTCCGGGTGCAGATGTCCCGGAACTCACTAATTGGTGGGAGGACGTAATCGGGGATAAGCCAGAGCAGATGCTCAGGCGCCCCAGAGAGAGCCTTGTACAGCAATCCGGCTTTTTCGAGGGGAAACAGTTAGTGCTAAGTGGTCGGCCGGACCGATTTGACTGGAATCTCCAGGTGACGCCGGACCCTCCAGATGAACCGATGCAAGGACTGCCAACCTTGGGACCATTCCCAGATGCATTGCAACCGCTCCACAAAGTCGTTGGAGAGTGGTTGAGGGTAAGTCCGGATGCAATCAGATTGGCATTTGGTACCGTTCTGATTATACGAGCTACAGATATACCTTTGGCATATAAAAAACTTTCTCAGTTCCTTCCGAAAGTGGAGTTCGCCCAAGCAGATTCCTCCGATTTTCTTTATCAGATCAATCGACCACGAACATCGAAGTCAGGCGTAGGAATTAGAATCAATCGGCTGACCAAATGGTCTGTGATGCAGGTTGGGACCATTGAGATCGCCATTGGGCCAAGTGCTGAACAGATGCTAGTGAGCGGACCGCGTCAGGTAGCTTGCCGACTTGAGTTGGACATAAATACTTCGGCGCAGTCACGGAATCTGATCCCTCGATCTGAGACTCAGGCACTGTTTGAGGAATTGGTAGACCTTGGAAGCGAAATAGCAGCCAATGGAGACATTCCTTGAGCCAACTGACTACAGAATCTACTGTCATAGCATCGCCAAGCGAAAACCAATCCACCAGCCTGGCAGATACTGGGAACTTTGGCTGGATGCCTAACTTTCTGCTGCCGGCCATTTGGTCAGAAAACCGCTTACCTCAAGTACCGGACGATTTCCAATCCAGCACAGCAGAAAGTTACCAAGACATACTCGACCTGATATTCTCACATGCTACTGGCGGCTTGAAATATCTACAAGCTCCCACTGCCCACTACAGGGTTACCCCGTCCGTCAGAACGTTCGATCTTAAGCTGCCGTCCGTCATGAGGAGAGCGAACTCGGGCACTATAGGATGGGCTGATTTACCGCTATCCGTAGAAAGCACCCGGATTATCCTAAGAGGGTCGGAGTCCATCGTACCTAATCAAGAGTACCCAATGCCAGAAGGGTCGACAGAAGGTGAGGTTTCTACTTCACATTTAGAAGAACGGCTCACTCAATACTTTAACAGGCTTGTCCATGAAGCGGCTGACGAGGTATTCGTTGATGGCATGGAATCTGCCTTCTCTAATGGGATAAGTATGGCTGTCGAGACTTATGGCGATATCGCTGTTTACGCGATTAAGGATTTGATAAGTTCTGACCGCGTTGATGCTGAGGCTGTTGGAGAAACCTTGAGGCAACTAGGTTCTAAGGAAGACCCGCGGACGCACCACAGCAGATTGGTAGTGCTAATGAGCAATCTGTGGTCACTTGATCCACGGATTCGGGATGCGGCTTCCATAGGGCTTGCGGCGCTTGATGACCCGGCGGCCATCGAACATATACGGGACGCAATCGACCGAGAACTCTCTCCACAATTAAGGCGGAATCTGACATTGGTATTGGATCAATTGCAAGCGACATAATGGCCTACTTTTTGAGGGTAGTTAGACAGTCACGATGGCATAAGTATCCCGAAATAAACTGGTTGCCAAATGGCGACCTTCAAGCTGACGCTCTCCGTGACCTCCCAACCAGCGATAACGCACTGTCGGTCTACAGAATTGAGAACGAAACGGACCGCAAGCGCGTTATTGTTGCGTTGGCTGCGAATAGGGAAGCGTTGGCTAACTTGGACTACGCCATCTTTGAAGACAACCCTTTGGCCTCGATTGGCATCACAATTAACCAACAGGAGGGGCAGACTCCCGATGTGGGAGTGAACAAATTACACTATGACATCACAAATCTAACGGTGGGGAGACTTGTACAGCTCGCCCAAGTTGTTTCATTAGGTGAACACGTTCGGATACCGAGGAAAGAGATCAAAACTGGATTGCGGCAAGCTGTTCGTGCCGGCACTGTAGATAGAGATAAACTCAAGCCCCAACTGTTGAAAAAAATAGAATAGTTGTAGCACCTTGACCGAGGGGCTTAACTCTGCTCATAGCTCCCGACGAGATGACGAGACGCTCTCACTCCTCCCCGGGTTATACCAATTGCCGTGATAGGCCCATGTCGTAGTAATTGAGCCTCGCCTTCGAATGGGTTCTGCAGCTCGACCCCAAGCTGGTCAAAGTCACTCACGTTTCGGGTGACCACCGTCAGCCGGTGTATCGTGTCGCCGCGATCATGGCGTCCTCGGTTATCGTGTACGACCTCGCTTGCATGAGCCGCGCCCACTCCCGGAAGGGGAGGCGTCCATCGGCAATACACCGTAGGAAGCCAGGACCTTGTCCAGCCAGGCTTCCTACTCCTCCGCCTTCGCCTCATGCCGCTCACGGGTGATTTCGATTCCCGCCTGTATCTCTCCAATCGTAACGGCAGACACAACCCGGGCCTAGGGCCATGTGGCGGCCTGAAGGGCTCCGGTGATAGAATGGGGGCGGTCTTTTTCCTGGAATCTCTTCGAGAGGCGCCCGTGGGCCGCGTGTACCTGGTCCGTCATGGCGAGACTGGCTGGAACGCCGAGGGGCGGTTCGCCGGCCGCACCGACGTGCCCCTGAGCGACGCCGGCGTCGCCCAGGCCGACGCCCTCGCCGGTCGCCTGCTCCACCCCCCGACCGCGGTCTATTCGAGCCCCCTGCGGCGGGCGGCCCAGACCGCGGAGGCCGTCGCGGCGGCTCACGGCCTGCGCGTCCATTGCAAGGACGGTCTCAGGGACATGGACTTCGGAGACTGGGAAGGGAAGACTTTCGACGAGATCGCCGAGAGCACTCCGGGCGCCCTGGAGCGGTGGAGGCGCAGCCCCCACACGACCCGCGTGCCTGGAGGGGAGACCCTGGACGAGGTCCGGGCGCGGGCCTGGCCGGCATTCGAGGAGGTCCTGGCGGCGACGGGCCTCGAAGAGACGGCCCTGATCGTCTCTCACAACGCCATCTGCCGCGTGCTGGTGCTGGGGACCCTGGGGGTCCCGCTGTCAGCGTTCCGGAGGCTGCTCCAGTCCAACGCGGCCGTCAACGAGTTCGACATCGGGCCGAGCGGCGCGCTAAGGGTTGCGGCGGTCAACGAGGCCTGCTCCCCGGAGACGCGCCGTGCCGCCGCCTAGCGCCTCGACCAAGAGCACGGCCAGAACTCGGACCCAGACGCGCCGCAGGCGGGGGAGCTGGCCCATCGAGCGGGTCCTGGAGCGTCTCGAGCCCCTGTACGGGCCGGCGGAGCCCCCCCGCGGGTTCGACCCGGTCTCCGAGCTCGTGTACACCATCCTGTCCCAGCACACCTCGGACGCCAACTCGGTGCCGGCCTATCGGAGACTCGTGGATACGTTGCCCACGTGGGACGCGGTCGCCGACGCGCCGACGGCGGTCGTCGCCGACGCCATTCGCGTGGGAGGTCTGGCCCAGATCAAGGCCCCCCGCGTCCAGGCGGTCCTCCGCGAGCTCCGGGGCAGGCTCGGCGGCTTCGACCTGTCGTTCCTGGGAGCAATGCCCCTCGAAGAGGCCAAGGCATGGCTGCGGGAGCTGCCGGGAGTAGGGCCGAAGACGGTGGGGTGCGTCCTCATGTTCTCCATGGGGATGCCCGCCCTTCCCGTGGACACGCACGTCTACCGGGTCGCCCAGCGGCTGGGCCTCTACGGTCCCAGCACCACGCCGGACCAGTCCCACGACGTGCTGGAGTCCATGGTCGCGCCCGAGGAGAGGCTGCCCTTTCACATATACCTGATTACGCACGGGCGAAGGGTGTGCAAGGCGATGCGCCCCGCGTGCGGGGAGTGCGTGCTCGAAGAGCGCTGCCCTTCCAGCACACTGAAAGGCAAGCGGCGGCAGGGGACGGAATCGCGGCGAAGGGCCGCGCAGAAGGCGCGGGGGTAGGAGGGGAAGGCCGATGGGCAAGACGAAGGCCGGGATCATGGATGTCACGGGATATGGGTCACGGGATACGGAGGGATCGAGCTAGCCCGGCTGCCGGCGCGCCATCCCGAGGTCGAGCTGGCCTCCATGAAAAGGCGGGCGGCGGCAAGGGACGGAATCGCGGCGAAGGGCCGCGCGGAAGGCGCGGGGGTAGGAGGGGAAGGCCGATGGGCAAGACGAAGGCCGGAATCATCAACGTCACGGGATATGGAGGGATCGAGCTGGCGCGGCTGCTGGCGCGCCATCCCGAGGTCGAGCTGGCCTCGGTCACGGGCCGCAGCAACGCGGGCCGGCGTCTGCCCGAGGTCTTTCCGCACCTGGCCCCCATCGACATGGCCATAACGGAGGAGCTCGATGGGAGCGTCGACTTCGTCTTCTCGGCCCTGGACCACAAGGCCAGCGCCGAGCGCTGCCTGCCCTACATTCACGGCGGCACTCCCGTCGTGGACCTGAGCGCCGACTTCCGGCTGAAGAGCGCCGCGGAGTACACGCGCTGGTACGAGACGGAACACCCGGAGCCGGAGCTGCTCGACACGGCGGTCTACGGCCTCACGGAGCTCCACCGGGAGGAGCTGCGGTCTTCGACGCTGGTGGCGAACCCGGGCTGCTATCCGACGAGCGCGATCCTGGCGCTGGCCCCGGCGGTCAAGGCCGGCGTCATCGGCGGCGATATCATCGTCGACAGCAAATCGGGCGTCTCCGGAGCCGGCCGGTCCCTGAAGCTCACCACGCACTACTCCGAGGTCAACGAGAGCGTTTCCGCCTACGGGCTCGACGGCCACCGGCACTTCCCGGAGATCGGCCAGGAGCTGGGGATCATCGACCCCGACCTCGACCTCTCGATCACATTCGTGCCCCACCTCATCCCCATGACCCGCGGCATCCTGAGCTCCTGCTACGCCCCCCTCAGCAACGGCGGACTCGCTGGCGGCGGCGCGGGCAGGGGGGAGATCATGGAGCTGTACCGGGACTTCTACAGGGACGAGCCTTTTGTGAGAGTCGTCGACTCGCCGCCCGCCACGAAGCACACCCTGGGAAGCAACGACTGCGTGGTGTACCCCACGGTAGACCCCCGGACCGACCGCCTCATCGTCGTGAGCGTCATCGACAATCTGGTCAAAGGCGCGGCGGGACAGGCGGTCCAGAATATGAACCTGATGTTGGGCTACCCCGAGACCGCGGGGATCGAGGCGGCCGCCCTATACCCATAGCGGGAGACCGGTCGAAGCAGCGTTATGGTCGAAGCAACGTCATGAAAGTGCCCCTGTCCTGGCTCGCCGACTACGTCGACATCGACATCAGCCCCCACGAGCTTGCCGAGCGAATGACCCTGGCCGGGGTGGAGGCGGAGGAGGTCACCGTCACCGGCGACTCCTGGGACGGCGTCGTGGTCGGGCTCGTCGAATCGGTGGACCCTCATCCCAACGCCGACCGTCTGCGGCTGGCCACGGTGGAGACCGGGGAGGGCAGCGAGACGGTTGTCTGCGGGGCCCCGAACGTCGCGGCGGGACAGAAGATCGCTTTTGCCCGGGTGGGGGCCGAGCTGATCGACGGCCACACGGGCGGGCGCATGGAGCTGAAGCCGTCGAAGATCCGCGGCGTCGAGTCCCGCGGCATGGTGTGCTCGGAGCGGGAGCTCGGGCTGTCCGACGAGCATGAGGGCATACTGGTACTGTCCGAGGATGCGCCCCTGGGGACGCCTCTCGGCGAGTATCTCGGGGAGACCGTCATCGATTTCTCTCCCACCCCGAACAGGCCGGACTGCCTGTCGATGCTGGGCATTGCCAGGGAGGCGGCGGCGCTGATGGGGAAGAGCATTCGCGAGCCCGTCCTGGAGTACCCGGAGAGGGGAGAGGCTGCCGAGAGCAGGAGCAGCGTCCAGGTGCTCGACCCCGACCTGTGTCCCCGCTACATCGCGGGGGTCGTCATGGGGGTCACCATCGAGGCGTCTCCGGCCTGGATGCAACGGCGCCTCGAAGCCGCGGGGATGCGCCCCATCAACAACATCGTCGACGTCACGAACTACGTCATGCTCGAGCTCGGGCAGCCGCTGCACGCCTTCGACTACGACCTCCTGGGCGGGAACCGCATCGTCGTGCGGCGGGCCCGGGAGGGGGAGCGCCTCACCAGCATCGACGGCCAGTCCAGGGCACTGGAGCCCGAAATGCTCGCCATCGCGGACGCCTCGGTCCCGGTCGCGGTGGCGGGGGTCATGGGAGGGGTCGACAGCGAGGTGCGGGAGAGCACGACCACTATTCTGCTGGAATCGGCCTGCTTCAGCAGCGCGTCCATCCGAAAGACGTCGAGGGCCTTGGGCATGCGGACGGAGGCTTCCCTTCGGTTCGAGAAGGGGCTGACCGGCGACCTGCCGATGTACGCGGCGCGGCGGGCCATGGCCCTCATCGTGGAGACCGCGGGGGGGAGCGCATGCCGGGGTCTTATCGACGCCTATCCGGGCAAGGCCGAGCGCGCACCGGTCCGCCTCACCACGGCACGGGCGAAGAAAGTCCTGGGGGCCGACGTTTCGGCAGTGGAGATGGCCCAGGTGCTTGGCTCCTTGGGCTTTTCCGCGGCCGCCGAGGAGGCGGCCGTACTCGCGACGCCGCCGTACTGGCGGTCCGATATCGAGATCGAGGACGACCTCATCGAGGAGGTGGCCCGCATCAAGGGCTACGACTGGGTGCCGGAGAGCAGCTCGGGCGGCGATCTTCCCGCCTACGAGCCCCAGCCGATGCTGGAGATGAAGGAAGCCCTGCGCGATGCCCTCATCGCCGCCGGTCTCCAGGAGGTCATCAACTATCCGCTGACAGACCCATCCACCCGGGCGAAGACCGGCATCGACGGCGCCGAGCCGCTCAGGGTGCTGTACCCCCTCTCCACCGAGCTTGTCGAGCTGCGGCAGAGCCTCCGCGGCGGGTTGCTGCACACACTGGCGGCGAACCAGCGGCAGGCCGAAGGCGGCGTGCTGCTCTTCGAGATGGCGAGGGCGTACGCACCGCAGGCCGAGGGGCTTCCCGAGGAGCGGGAGGTGCTTGCCGCCGTCGTATCCGGTCCAAGGCAGGAGCCCTCTTGGGGAGCGGACGTTGCGGACCTCGACTTCTTCGACGTCAAGGGGCTCGCTAACGCCCTCTTCTCGGCCCTGGGCGCCCAGGGCGCGTATGCTCCTTCTCAAGACCCCATGCTGCACCCCGGCCGCACCGCCGAGGTCTCCGTCAGGGGAACGGTGGTGGGCGTCATGGG
The DNA here is from genome assembly GCA_965220155.1 of Dehalococcoidia bacterium. Lineage (GTDB taxonomy): Bacteria > Chloroflexota > Dehalococcoidia > SHYB01 > SHYB01. Next base: position 854,805 of record OZ244810.1, read on the forward strand.
GGAGTTGCATCCGGCGGCCCGCAAGGCGTTCGATCTGTTTCAGCGCCCCGCGGCCTACGTTGAAATCGACCTCCAGAAACTGCTCGCGTCGGTCCCGGAGCAGACCCGGGCGTACGCTCCCATTCAACGCTTCCCCGGCGTCCATCGCGATATGGCGCTGATCGTGGATGAGTCGGTTTCGGCGGGCCAGATCGAGTCGATCATCGCGGCGACCCCGCTGGTCGCCCGGGTGGTCCTGTTCGACGTTTACTCCGGGGACCAGGTGCCCCCGGGCAAGAAGTCGCTGGCCTACCGGCTGGTGTACCAGTCCCCCGGCCGCACCCTGACCAACGAAGAGGCGCAGAAGGCGCAGGACCGTCTGCTCCAGCGCCTGAGCCGGGAGACGGGCTCCGTTCTCCGGGGCTGAGACGGCTCCGGGCTGTCCGCCGGCCGTTCAGCGTGCCTGCCGCCGGGGAGTATGGGCTTGCTTGCCCCCAAAAAGGCAGGCGGCATACACTAGGGTGAGGAATCGTTCCGGTGGGCATTGACACTTTCGCTAGATTGGTGGATTCGTGACGGGCCGACTCGCAGACTTCATCGAAAGCCAGGTCAGGCTCCTTCCGCTTGAGGATCTCGACATATCAGAGCTCAATGTCCGGCGGAGGGAGATCACTGCCGACCTAGATGAACTGGCTAAAAGCCTGGACCGATTTGGGCTGCAGCAGCCCATCGTGGTCGCACCGAAGGGCGAACGCTTCGCGGTCGTGGTTGGCCAGCGGCGCTATCTGGCCGCCAAGCAGCTCGGATGGGATCAGATGCCAGCCCTGGTATTGTCTCAGCCGCTTGACCGGATTCAAGCAACCATCTTCTCTCTTAGCGAGAACGTCCAGCGTCGGGACTTGTCGGCGCAGGATAAGGCCGACGCGTGTTCGTACTTGCGCGGAGAGTTCGGGTCCGTGAGCGCGGTCGCCGAGGTGCTCGGAGTTACTTCCCAGACGGTTCGAAAGTGGTTGGGGTTCGCCGCTGTGCCTGATGCCGTCAAGGCATTCGTGCAACCGAAAGGCCTCACGAGGCAACAGGCTATTCGCATCGCACAGCACGTAGACGACGAGCAGACTGCAACTGACATCGCCCGCCGCGTAGCAGAGAAGCCAGTGAAGGCGGAACGAGACCGCGTGCTGGAGAGCGTCGCGGAGCTTCCTGGGCGCTCAGTCGAGACCATCTTTCGACGCGCTGAGGAGAAGCGAGAGGAGAAGCATATCCACTTCATCCTGACGGAGTCGTCGGCGAACGCGATCGATGAAGCAGCCCGAGCCCAGTCGACTGAGGTAAACGAGATTGCGATAAGCGCCACGATTCAGTGGCTTCAAGACAACAAGTACCTGCGATGACCCTGGCTTTGGATAAGAGGGAGGCGTTGGCAATCTGCTTCCGCAACCTCAAGGGTACTAAGGCCAAGGACTTGTTGTTAACTGCTCGGGCGCTCAAATACCTCAAAGGACTCCCTGAGTTCCAATCGAACAAGCGCCTGGGCGAAGAGGTAGGAGTTAGCGGTGAGATAGTCAGGCAGTTCATTGCGTTGCTGGACCTGCCGCCCTCTGTCCAGTCGCATCTCGAACAGGGAACACTCGGATTGGAGCAAGGCCGGCGTCTTTGGCAACTCGATCAGGCACGGCCGTCGATGGTTGAGGATGCGGCGCAAGCAATGGGATCCATGACGGCCATGGAAGCGCGGGACTTCGTCGAGTACCTCATTCGGACGCCGTCGGTTTCAGTCCAAGAGGCTCTAGCGGCGCTGGAAGCGGCCAAGCCCAACGTCTCGCATGAGTACCATGTCGACGCGGCCCTTGATGAGAATGCGTACCGAGCGCTGGCAGCGCAGGCCCGGGAGCGGCGGGTTCGAGTGAACGACCTGGTGTCGATGATCGTCAACCGGTGGTTGGAAGAAGACCGTGACGTCCGACTTTCATGACCGGGAGATAGAGCGCGACGACACCCTCATCAAGGGGTTGTATAGCGCCGCCCGAACTACACGTCAGGAACTGCGTGAATGGGTCCAGGCAGAACTGAAGGCCATACTGATTGAGGCAGAGCTTCAGGAGAAGATTGCAGAAGGAGAACTAAGAGACCGTATCAAGAACACCGTGGTACGGTTGCGGACTATCAATCAAGGGGATCTGCCGGAGGCTGTTAGCAATTACGACGGCGTGATGGTTGAGGTCTTGCAAGGCGGCTTCCAGGATGTCCACGACGCTTATGATCAGCTACAGCAAGGATGCGCTGGGCTCGTGCGGATTATGAGGGAGCTGCTGGAGATACGCTCGTTCATTGGAGGGATGGGAGACGCCTAACACGGCCGCCTATGTCATGCACTCCCCGCCGCAAGCCATCCCCTCAGGAACTTGCGCACTGTCCGTCCCGAACTCAAGCCGGGTACGATACTCTCGTAGTGTAACGCGGTCCCGCTCGCGGAACACTTGATCCGTGAGGCGCTGGCCCGGGAAGTGCTTGGATCTCTCTTCCAGTTCGATAGCCTTGTTGAAGAGGTCGGGGTGGCGTTCGAGTATCCGCCTCCAACGCTCGGTTGAGTTGAATGGGCAGAAGTAGCACCCACTCTTTTCGGGCACTGGCAGTCCGGCCTCCGAGATCAGGTCGATGCAGTCTCGGCGGGTAAGTCGCTTGTCAACCAGCGGGTATAGATTCGTGACGTACGGTTCACGGCTGTCCCGTATCCGGTATACCTCGTCGAATGCGATGCCGATGTATTGGTTCACATGGCTTCCGAGTTTTCTGTAGTATTGGTGGATGGGGTTCACTTTAAAATCCCTGGTGCACCATCGCCACTGCACTGATGGAATCACCCGTCGACGTAGCGCGGTCCCGTAAAGGTCGGCCTGCCCGCGACGAGCCCGGACTACGGTAAAGGGTATCTGGCGCTCACCAAGGTATGCCCGCGCAACTTCAACTGATTCGTAGGTGTCGGGCGTTTCGCCCCCGGTGTCAGCGAAGACGACGCCGTCCAACGGTGCCCTATCGCGGACCAGCATCAGCATGAGCGCAACAGTGTTGACTCCAGCGCCGAAACTCAGGATGTGGGCGGGTTTACTACCCTGGTTGACCATTTACTCATCCCCTCCATCACTCGCAGGAGAGTATACACTCCTGCGAGGCATAATCAATCCTTTAACTAAGGCAACCCAGTAACTAAGGCAACCCAGCCGCAGGGATGCTTTCTGCACAATCCCCTTCACCTTGAGAGAGCGCGAGCCGCAGCCTAAGCCTACGTAGTACACCGCCCAGTTGGGGACTGGAGCACCGCAGGAACGCGTGGTTGGCCCAGTAGGTGGGAGCGGGCGTCGACCTTGTGGACTTCTCCACCGTCACGTGGTTCGAGGTGGAGGATACTGCTTCCAGCGCGAAACCAATCCATGCCGATGCGGTACCCGGGTTGGTCAACGTTCCTCATCACGGCCGGTCCAAGACCCCAATCGTCTATTGGCCCTGATATTGGCCCTGAAGCCTTGGGTGCGGGGAATGACGCGGCGCGCTCATGGCTTGGGGCCGCCTTGACCCCCGAGAACCCGCGTCGCTATCATCCCCGACGTGAGCACCGAGAATGCCGCCGCCGGGGGTCCGCCCTGGCGACAGGCCGGCCCCCTCCTCCGCGCCACGCGCCCCCGCCAGTGGGCCAAGAACCTCCTGATCTACCTGGCCTTCTTTTTCACTCTGGGCCAGCACGACGTGGAAGGCTTCGCCGGCGAGGCGGGCCTGCTGGGACGGGTGACCCTGGCCCTGCTGCTCTTCTCGCTCCTGACGGGCGCCACCTATATCATCAACGACCTGTTTGACGTCGAGCGGGACCGGCTCCACCCGAGGAAGCGTCTGCGTCCGCTCGCCTCCGGCAGCCTTTCCACCCCCGCGGCGGTCGCCGCCTCCGCAGTCCTCGCGGCCGGGGGGTTGGCGGGGTCCTTCGTTCTCGACCGGGACCTGGGGTTCGTGGCCCTCGCGTACCTGGTCCTGATGCTGATGTACTCGGCCACCCTCAAGAACATGGTCATCCTCGACGTCTTCAGCATCTCCGGCGGCTTCGTCCTCCGCGCCGCCGCCGGCGCGCTCGTCATCGACGTCCCGATTTCCCCATGGCTCTACGTGATGACCAGCCTCGGCGCCCTTCTCATCGCGCTGGGCAAGCGCCGCAACGAGCTGAGCACTCTTGGCGATGCGGGCATCGAGCACCGGCAAGTCCTCAAGGAGTACACCCTGCCGCTGGTCGACCAGCTCGTGGCTGTCGTGGCTCCCGCCGCGGCCGTCGCCTATACCCTGTACACCTTCACGGCGGACAACCTGCCCGACAACAGCTCGATGATGCTGACCGTCCCTTTCGTCATATACGGGATCTTCCGGTACCTCTATGTCGTTCACAGGGGCAACCTGGGCGGCGCGCCCGAGGAGATCTTCCTCACGGACCTCCCCCTCATGATCAACAACCTGCTGTGGCTGGGGATGGCCTCGGGTATCTTGCTTGCCTATCGATAGCGGGGCATTGCCAGTCTCGCCGGCCGTGCTAGAATCGAGGGCACAGGAGCGTGAGTGCCATGCCTATCTACGAGTATTACTGCAAGAGCTGTGACGACAGCTTCGAGGTCCGCCAGGCCATCGACCAGATGGAGGAGGGGGCTGCTTGTCCGGAGGGACACGGCGGCGCCCAGAAGAAGCTGTCGATGTTTGCGTCGGTGGTCAGCGGCGGTGATTGCGGGATGCCCGCGGCGTCGATGGGCGGCTGCGGGGCGCCCGCGTGCTGCATCAACCCCAACTAGGGCTGAGAGGGCCAGAGCCCCGGTCGGCAGCGCGGGGCCCGATTTCCATGGTCCGCCGTTCGCGCGCCGCCGCCTCGCCCGGTGACGCAGGCTGATTCGATTGGGCCCCCCGGTATCGGCCGGCCCTGAAGCAGCCTGATACCGGCCATATGCGCCGGGGAATTATGCATGAGCGATAACGTCGTAGTGGCCGCGGCCCAGATAAACCCCCTGTTGGGGAACAGGGACTCCAACCTGGCGAAGATCGACGAATACGCCCGCCTGGCCGCCGATCGGGGCGCCCAGCTCGTCATCTTCCCCGAGGCCGCGGTGACGGGCTACTGCTTCGACAGCCGGGAAGAGGCGATGCAACTCGCGGAGCCCATCCCCGGCCCGGCTTCGCAGGCAGTCGCCACGGTATGCGGGGAGCTTGGCCTTCACGCCGTCTTCGGCATGCTCGAGCGCGACGGGGAGCTGCTGTACAACGCCGCCGTGCTCACCGGGCCTCAAGGGACCATTGCAACCTACCGGAAGGTCCACCTCCCCTACCTCGGGGTGGACCGCTTCGCCGACCCCGGCCCCGGCCCCTTCACAGCCCATTCCACTCCCGTCGGGACGGTGGGAATGCACATCTGCTACGATGCCAACTTCCCTGAGTCGGCCCGAGCGATGGCGCTCGGAGGCGCCGATGTGTTGGCCCTCCCGACCAACTGGCCCGAGGGCAGGGAGAAGATCCCCCGGTACATCGTGCACGCCCGGGCGATGGAGAACCGGGCCTACGTGGTCGCCTGCAACCGGGTGGGTGTCGAGCGCGGGTTCACCTTCATCGGACAGAGCAAGATCGTCGGTCCTACGGGCGACGCGCTGGCGGAGGCGGGCTCCGGCGACGAGGAGCTCATCCTCGCGACCCTGGACCTGGACATAGCCCGCGCCAAACGGGTCGTATTCCAGCCCGGCGCCTTCGAGATCGACCTCTTCGGTGACCGCCGGCCCGGACTGTACGGCGCTATCGTCGCCGGCGGCGAAGGCGGTGACATCCAGCGTGACCAGCCCCCCTACTAGATCCCCGATACCGAGAAGCGCCAGCAGACGGCGTTAGCGTAGGGTACGCCAACGGCGATAGCCCGGGCCCGCCAGTCGTATCTCGGTCGACGACGAAAGGGAAGGGAGGGTTCCGCCGAAGGAGCTCAGCCCGCCTTACGACCCTTACGCCAGTACCTGCTCTCCAGCGAGCTCAGCTTCCCGAGGCGCCGGACGTGACGCGCCTCCCCGGTGAACCGCGCCTCGACGAAGGACCGAACAACCTCCCTGGCAGCCTCGACCCCGATGACCCGCTCCCCGACGCACAGCACGTTCATGTCGTCGTGCTCCACGCCCTGGTGCGCCGAGTACGTGTCGTGGCATGTCCCGGCCCGCACGCCCGGCACTTTGTTCGCGACGACGCAGGCGCCCACGCCGCTGCCGCAGGCCAGCACGCCCCGCTCCGCTCCACCCTCGGCCACGGCTTCGGCGAGTGAGCTCGAGAAGTCCGGGTAGTCGTCGTCGGGGTCGTGCGAATGGGCCCCGAGGTCGATGACGTCGTGGCCCCATTCTCGGAGCCAGCCGGCGACCTGGTTCTTCAGGGTTAGTCCGGCATGGTCTCCGGCGACAGCGATCTTCATGGAGCCTCGTCAGCGGTGGAGCAGCTCGCGCGCCGGCATCTCAGGGGCATAGGAGACTGGTCGGTAGAGCCCAAGCCAGTCACCAACGGCAGTCACCAACGTTTAAGGGTCCGAGCAGTCCCTGGTGAACCCACAGTTCGGGCAACGGACCTTGCAATGGACCTCCAGGACGGGATGCCCGCAGAGGTCGCACTCATGGCCGAGCTCCTCGACGGTCCGTGCGCGTTCGCTCTCAAGCATGCCCGACCATCGTAGCCTGCGCCCCGAAGCCCGCGCAACCGGCCCGGTCCATGGGACCCCTATGCTAGTATGACACCGCCCCGGCGGCGGCCGATGAAAGCGGCGTACCGCGGACGGGTCAGTCGTCTTGCGTCAGGAGGGTCGATGAACAAGATACGGTCAGGCTTCTTCGCCGTCACGGAGCACAACGACCCCCAAGGCCACGTCGACTACAACTGGTGGCACAGCAGCGACCACATTCCCGAGAACCTGGGTCTAGAAGGCGTCGTCCTGGGCACACGATGGGGAGCCCCGAAGCGCTACATGGACGCCCGGCTGGCGGTGCATCCCGGATGGGCCAACCACCAATACCTGGTCCACTATCTGATGACCGACCCGCTGGGGGAGGCGCTCAAGAATTTCTCCGAGCTTGGCGCTACCACGAGGGCCCTGGGCCGGTTCTTCGGGAAGAGGACCATTCTTTCGGCCACCCACAACCATCTGCTCAAGGGGTATGTCGCTCCCAGGATCAATGTCTCGGTGGACGCTCTTCCCTTCCGGCCCCATACGGGTGTCTTCGTGGTCATGAAAGACTTGAAGGACCCCTCGAAACAGCAGGAGTGCGCCCAGTGGCATGACCGTGTGCACATCCCCGACGTGTTGACCGTCAAGGGGGTGATGGGGGCCTACTGGTTCCAGAGCATGGGCCAGCACGTTGGGTCCGACGGCGTCGGCGACCCCAACAGCCGGCAGGCCTTTCTGTACTATCTGGACGAAGAGCCGCTCAACGTTATGGCCGATCTGAGGGAGAAGCTGCCGCAGTGGCAGGCGGCCGGCCGTATTCTGGACACCAGCCAGTCCATGGAGACCATCCTGGCCGGGCCCTACGAGACTATCGCCAACCCCAAGAACTACGACTGGAACGATCGGTGACTCAGCCGCCCCCGGTCAGCCAGGACCCGATATTGCAACGAGTGCCGTGAGCGACACCGTCGAGCCCAAACGGGTAGAGGTCCAGCCGGACGGGGTGCACATCGAGTGGACCGACGGCCATGTGAGCCATTTCCCACACCGCTACCTTCGGGGCTCATGCCGGTGCGCGGCGTGCGTCCATGAAATGACCGGGAAGCGCGTCGTGGGGCCCGAGAACATCCCCGAGGATGTCGAGGCCTTGGACTGGATGACGGTTGGGCGCTATGCGCTCCAGTTCCTATGGAGCGACGCGCACGACACGGGCATCTACCCCTATGCGATGCTGAGGTCGCTCCCGGAACCCTCGTAGGGGGCCCGAAGGGGGAGCCGACCGGCGCTCTACCGCGCGCCCACCGGAGCCATCCGGGGATCATCACGCTGCCGGTGCCCCACTCCCGCTCTACCGCGCTCTACCGCGCGCTCACCGGAGCCATCTCTGTGGCCACGTCGACGATATCCTGGGCCGAAAGGCCCAGGTAGCGGAGCACGTCGTCGGGCGTGCGGCCGGACTTGGGGAAGGTGCGCACGTACATCTGCCTGGCGGTAACCGCGCCACCGCATTCGGCGATCGCCTCCAGAACGGCCCCGCCGATGCTCGCGCCGTAGTTGTCCTCGACCGTTATGATCCGGCCACCGTTTTGGGCGGCCAGCGCGGCGATGGCTTCCCCATCGAAGGGGAGGGAGTACAGGTCGACCAGGGTCGCCCCGACCCCCAGCTCTTTGAGGGCGGCAACGGCTTTGACGGCCTCGTGCACCATGTAGCCCGAAGCCACGATCAACAGGTCCTTTCCTTCGGCCAGCACCCCGTAACCGCCCAGGGTAAACTCCGTCCCCTCGTCGTAGAGAAACGCAGTGTCCGGCCGGAGCGTCCGCATATAGCAGGCCCCTTTGAAGGCAGCCATCAGCAGGGTCAGCGCATAGGCGCACCCGGCGTCCGCGGGATTCAACAGGTAGAGCGCCGGGTTGCCCGAATCGTCCCTCAGTGAGGTGTAGGCCCGGAAGAAGGCGATATCCGAGAGGGCCATCTGGCTTGGGCCATCCGCAGCGATATTCGCCCCGGAGTGGGATCCTACGAGCTTGAGGTTGAAGCGGCTGATGAGGGCCATTTCCAACTGGTCATAGCCTCGGGTCACGAACTTCCCGAAGCTCGAGGCAAAGGGGACCTTTCCGGCGGCCGCGAGCCCTCCAGCGCAGGACACCATATTCTGCTCCCCGATCCGGCACTCGAAGAAGCGGTCGCTGAGGGCGGGATCGTCGGAGAACATTTCGGCGAACGTCGAGTTCCTGACATCGGCGTCCAGGGCCACGACATCACGCCGAGCATGGCCGAGCGCCCGCAGGGCGACGCCGTACGCCTTTCGGGTCGCGTACTTCCTATTCTCGAGTGCGCTTCCATGCCCGAACTGCCGCATGGCCTGGGAGAAAGTGGGAAAAGCAGACGGCGCAGGGCGGCGCCCGTTGGCGGCCGGCAGGCGCGGTGTTGCCAGGTCTCCCTCGGTCAACTCGGCGCCCAATCGGGTGGCAGTCTCATCGAGCACCGCGAGCCCCTTCGCGAAGTCGTTGCCTTCGACCGGCTTTCCGTGGATGTTGCCGTCCTCGGGGGCCAAGAACCCCCACCCCTTGACCGTGCTAGCCACGATGGCGAAGGGCCTGGCCTTTGGATCGCCGCGGCGCTCGACGTGTTCGCCCAGGGCCGACCGGATTGCTTCCGGGTCATGCCCGTCGATCGACCGGGCATCGAACCCCATCCCCACCAGCCTGGCGGCCGTCGCCTCCGGGGACTGTTGCCGGCTGACACGGCTGGCCTGGCCATAACCGTTGCAGTTAAAGATGGGGCAGACCGACTTGAGGTCGTGGTCGGCTATGAAGTCCAGGGCCTCCCAGACCTGTCCCTCCCGGCTTTCGCCATCCCCAATCAGGCAATAGATGTTCTTGTCCGATCCATCGAGCCTCGCCGCCAACGCGAGGCCAGCCGCCACCGACAGGCCCTGTCCCAAAGACCCGGTCGCCGCGGGGAAGAATGGGAACCCCTCTCGCGGGTTGGGATGGCCGTCGATTTCGCTGTCCACCTCCCTCAGGCGCATCGCGTCGTCTCGCGTCATGGGGCGGCGGTCCGAGTCCTTGCCTATGGCGATCCCCAGGTCGGCACCCGCCGCGTAAACGATCGGACAGGCATGCCCCTCGGACAGCACCAGCCGATCGGCTGCGGGGTGATCCGGATAGGGGGGATCGTGGCGCATGTGGCTATAGAGCAGCACCGTCACGATGTGGGCCAGGCTGGCCGCGGAGCTGGGGTGGCCCGACCCGGCGCTGGCGGTCATCTCCAGAGAGAGCCGGGTCAGCTCGATGGCTTTGGCATGCACCGACGCTGCGAAACTCATCCGCTCCCCTTCTGAATCAGTCCAACCCTGGACTCTTGAAACAGGCGGTCCGGCGTGCCCAGCCCCCGCGGAATTATACGCGGTCGGGCGGCCCTCCGGCAGTAGCACTCCGCTGAGCCCGCTCGGAGAAATCAGCCCTCGATGGGCCGCCGCTTCCCGCCCTCCCAGGCGTTCCCGTGTCGTACAATGAGGCGCCGAGCGAGGCCCGGAAATCGGGACCGCTGACCGCGGCAGCCTCGGACCGCAGCAGCTTCCAAAGGGTGGCTCCCATCCTCCCGGGCTCTCGGCCACGGGCAGCGAGCAAGATCGGAGGACGGCTTATGCACCCTATTTACCAACTGCGTGACCAGGGCCAGGCCGTCTGGCTTGACTACATCAGCCGCGAGCTGCTCTGCAGCGGCGAGCTCCGCAGGCTCGTCGAGGAGGATGGCCTCACCGGCGTTACGAGCAACCCATCGATCTTCCAGAAGTCCATCACCCAGGGCGAGGAGTACGACGGCGCCGTCCGCGACATCCTCGAGAGGGAGCCCGCCGCCCCCACCCAGACCGTTTACGAGCGGCTCGCAGTCGACGACATCCGAATGGCGGCGGACGTTCTCCGTTCGGTCTACGACCGGACCGACGGCGCCGACGGCTACGTCAGCCTGGAGCCCCGGGCAGACCTCGCGTACGACACGGCGGGGACCCTCGCCGAAGTGCGCCGCCTTTTCAGGACCGTCGACCGTCCCAACGTGATGATCAAGGTCCCGGGCACGCCTCCTGGAATCCCCGCCGTCGAAGAGCTCATCGCCGAAGGGATCAACATCAACATCACCCTGATGTTTTCGACCGGCCACTACGAGGCGGTCTCCCAGGCCTACCTGCGCGGACTGGCGCGCAACGCGTCGCCGCGGGATGTCGCCTCGGTCGCGTCAGTCTTCGTCAGCCGGGTCGATACCGCCGTGGACAAGCAGCTCGACGCGATCGGGACCCCTGAAGCCAGGGCTCTCCGAGGGCGCGCCGCCATCGCCAACGCCAAGGCCATCTACGAGCGTTTCCAGGAGGCCTTCTCACCCGGCGCCTTTGGAGCTCTCAAAGACCGAGGAGCGCGCGTGCAGCGGGTCTTATGGGGGAGCACCGGCACCAAAGACCCGGCCTATTCGGACGTTCTTTATGTCGACGAGCTCATCGGTCCTGACACCATAAACACACTGCCGCCGGAGACCCTGAACGCCTTCAAGGACCACGGGAAGGTCCGGGGCGCCACGGTGACTGAAGGTCTCCAGGAGGCGGGGGATGTCCTGGCCCGGCTTCCCGGGTGGGGGATCGACCTGACTTTCGTGACCGAGCAGCTCCAGAACGACGGCGTCGCGGCCTTCGCCAAGTCCATGGATGATCTCATGGAGGACCTGGGTCAGAAGCGGAGCGCGGCGGTCGCCTAGGCCGCAACGGTCGCTGAATTAGCTCAGCCGCTTGCGAAGCGCCCCCCGCGGCGCTAGAATGCCCATGGTGCCTTTAAGTCAGTCCCGCGAGGCTGACAAGGGAGCAAAGTGAAGACCAGCAATTGTCCGGAAGAGTGCCTGGCACTCTGGTAACGGGATGGAGCAAGGCCTCTCGCTTTTGGCGGGGGGCTTTTTCTTATGAGAGAAAAAAGCATCATGAACCCCGAGGACATCCGGCGGGCCCTGGTGCGCATCGCCCACGAGGTGGTGGAACGGAACCGGGGGGTGGACAGCCTGCTCCTCGTCGGGGTCATGACTCGCGGCGCTCCTCTTTGCCATCGCCTCGTGGCCCACATCCGCCAGTTCGAAGGTGTCGAGGTCCCCTTTGGGTCGCTGGATATCAGCCTGTACCGGGACGACCTGACCAGCCGGGGCGCCGGCGGGCACATCGTCCACAAGACCGACATCCCGGTCAGCGTCGACGGCATGCGGGTGATCCTCGTCGATGACGTCCTCTTCACCGGGCGGAGCATCCGGGCGGCCATGGACGGGATCATGTCTTATGGCCGCCCCCGGCTCGTACAGCTCGCCGTCCTGGTGGACCGGGGCCACCGGGAGCTTCCCATCCGTCCCGACTACGTTGGGAAGAATGTCCCCACTGCCCTGGACGAGGACATCCAGGTACGGCTTCGAGAGGTGGATGGGGAGGACTGCGTCCTGCTGCGCCACGGTGTTGCCAGCGAGAAGCGATAGGGGAGGGCACGATGAACGCGCTTGAGACCATCGCGAGGCCCGCTCCCGCCGAAGAAGCCCCCGCGAAATATGACGGCAGGCGTCATCTCTTGGACCTCGACGACTTCAGCCTCGCCGAGCTTCAGCAGGTGCTCGAGACCGCCGACGCGATGCGGGAGGTCCTTGCCAGGCCGGTCCGCAAGGTCCCAACACTCCGCGGACACACCGTCGTCACCCTGTTCTATGAGCCCAGCACCAGGACCCGCGCGTCGTTCGAGCAGGCGGGGAAAGTGATGAGCGCAGACGTCATCAATCTTTCGTCGTCTACAAGCGCCGTCCGGAAGGGCGAGTCCCTCGTCGACACGGCCCGCACCCTCCAGGCGATGGGCGCGGACATCATTGTGGTCCGCCACCCCATGGCCGGGGCCCCCCACGTCGTGGCGCGGAATGTCGGCACCGCGGTTATCAACGCGGGGGACGGCTGGCACGCCCATCCCAGCCAGGCCCTGTTAGACATATACACGGTTCGGCAAAAGTTCGACCGTCTGGAGGGGCTCAAGGCCGTCATCGTCGGCGATATTCTCCACAGCCGCGTTGCCCGCTCCGACGTCTGGGGCCTGAGGAAGATGGGGGCTGAGGTGGTCCTGTGCGGGCCGCCGACGCTGCTCCCCGCAGACCCTCTCGGGGCCTTCGGCGCCGCTGGCGACGGCGCGGGCCTGTCCGTCGAGACCAACCTGGATACGGCCATCCGCGGGGCGGACGTGGTCATGGCCCTCCGACTCCAGAAGGAGCGGCAGGACGCGGGGCTCCTGCCCAGCCAGCGTGAATACGTCCGGTATTACCAGGTCAACGAGGAGCGGCTCGCCCAGGCGAGCCCGCGGGCCCTCGTCATGCACCCGGGCCCGATCAACGAGGGAATCGAAATCAGCCCGGCCCTGGCGCACGGAGCCCGCTCCCTCATAGAGGCGCAGGTGACTAACGGAGTGGCCGTGAGAATGGCCCTCCTATACATTCTTTGCGCCGGAAGGAACGGTCTATGACCGGGTCGCTGCTGATATCCGGGGGGAGGGTGATCGACCCCGCCTCCGGCAGGGACGCCGAGGGCGACGTCCTGGTCCTCGACGGCCGCATCAGCGCCGTGGCGCCTGGAGGAGCTCTCTCCGGTCCCGAAGGGACTCCCGTCTTCGATGCCTCCGGGCTCGTCGTCGCCCCAGGGTTCGTCGATCTGCACACCCATCTCCGCGAGCCCGGGTTCGAAGAGAAGGAGACGATCGCCACCGGCACCCTCGCGGCTGCAAGGGGCGGCTTTACCACTGTCTGCTGCATGCCCAACACCGATCCAGCGATCGACAGCAGGGCGACCGTCGAGTTCGTCCTGGAGCAGGCCCGTTCCCAGGGAGCGGTCCGCGTGCTCCCCATAGCCGCGGCCACCAGGGGACGCGATGGAAAGCGGCTCGTCGAAATGGGTGAGCTGGCCGCCGCGGGGGTAGCGGGGTTCTCGGATGACGGCGGCCCCATCGAGGACGCTCACATCATGCGGGCGGCCCTTACCTACACCGTTCCCCTCGGTCTGCCTATCATGGACCACTGCGAGGTCCGGACCCTTGCCGCCGGAGTGATGCACGAAGGCCGGGTCTCGACCAGGCTGGGCCTCCAGGGCATCCCCTCGGCCTCGGAAGAGGCCATGGTGTCCCGCAACATTCTGTTGTCCGAGCTGACGGGCGGCCATGCCCACATGTGCCACCTGAGCACCGCGGGCTCCGTCGCGCTGGTCCGGGAGGCCAAAGCCAGGGGACTGAAGGTCACCGCGGAGGTGACCCCCCATCACCTGACACTCACCCACGATTGGGTCGCGGGGGAGACCGGTCCCGGACTGAGTAGGCCTCTCCTCGAGGGGGACGCCCTCAGGGCCTACGACACCAACACGAAAGTCAACCCCCCCCTGAGGGACCGGGCCGATGTGGAAGCATTGATCGATGGACTCAGGGACGGGGTAATCGACGCCATCGCCACGGACCATGCCCCCCATTGCCTCGAGGACAAGGTCTGCGCCTTCGATGAGGCCGCCTTCGGCATCAGCGGCATCGAGACCGCACTGGGCAGCGTGTTGTCGCTCGTCCACGATGGCAGGATCACATTGCCCGATTTGGTAGACCGGCTGACGGCGGGCCCGGCGCGTGTGCTCCAACGGAGCGCCCCGGGGCTTGGCATCCTGAAGGCCGGCGGCCCCGCCGACATCACAGTCTTCGACCCCGACCTGGAGTGGACCGTCGAAGCGGCCCGGCTGGCCTCCAAGGGCAAGAACTCGCCACTGGAGGGGACGACACTGAAGGGCAGACCGGTCCTCACGCTGTATGGCGGACGCATCGTTCACGACGACCGGTTGGAGGCGGCACCGAATGCCCGATAGCTCGCTGCTGGTGCTGGAGGATGGCTCTGTTTTCGAGGGGACTCCGTTCGGGGCCCCTGTTTCCACGATGGGAGAGGTCGTATTCAACACCAGCATGACCGGCTATCAAGAGGTCCTGACTGACCCGTCCTACGCCGGCCAGATCGTCATGCTGACCTATCCCCTGGTCGGCAACTACGGTATCAACCCCAATGACTTCGAGTCCCGGCGGATTCAGGTCAGGGGCCTGGTCGTCCGACAACACTGCGACCGGCCCAGTCATTGGGAGAGCACGCAGACCCTCCACGAGTTCCTGGAGTCCAACGGCGTCCCCGGCATCTCGGGCATCGACACAAGGGCGGTCACCCGAAGGCTCCGCAGCGGCGGCGTTCTGATGGGGGGCATTTCCCGCGACTCGCGCGAGGCGGCCCTGCGGAACCTGCGCGGCGGCCCCCGCTATGACGGCACCGATTTCGTGGCCGGCGTCAGCACGGACGAGGCGTATGCCTGGGGTGAGCCCCCGGCCAACCTTTCCCAAGGGAAGCCGCTCAATATCGTGGTGGTGGACTACGGGGTCAAGCGCAACATCATGCGCATCCTGGCCGGCATGGGGGGCACGGTAACCGCCCTCCCCTGCCGGACGTCGGCAACCGAGATCCTCGACCGCAAACCTGATGGGGTGGTCTTTTCCCCCGGTCCCGGCGACCCCGCGCTGCTGGGCTACGCCATCGAGACGGCAAAGGGGCTCCTTGGCCGCGTGCCCGTCCTGGGTATCTGTCTCGGGCACCAGGTGCTTGCGCAGGCCGCGGGCGGGAGGACGTACAAGCTCAAGTTCGGACACAGGGGAGGGAATCACCCCGTCCGCGACATCGAGAGCGGGGCCGTGCACATCACCGCGCAGAATCACGGCTATGCCGTCGACGCCGATAGCCTGCCTCGGGGTGTCGAGGTCAGCCACGTCAACCTGAACGATGGAACGGTCGAAGGGATCCGGCACCGAGAGCTCCCGATGCTTTCCATTCAGTACCACTCCGAGGCTTCGCCGGGGCCCATGGACAACGTCTATATGTTCGAGCGTTTCCTGGCGATGGCCAGGGGAGGCTCGTAGCGTGCGCTCCACCACCGAGCAGTATGTGTGGTTCAGCAACCTGGCGCAGCGGGCATATGAATGCCGCCTCTGCCCGCGAATGGAGGCGCATTCCGCGGTACTGGGGCCCTTGAACGGCCGGCTGGAGGCCCGCGTCGTGTTCGTCGGCGAGGCGCCGGGCCGCTTCGGCTCCGCCACAACGAGGGTTCCCTTCCACGGAGACAAGAGCGGGGAGAATTTCGAGCTGCTGCTGCCCCACGCCGGCCTGGTCCGAGAGAACGTTTTCATCACGAACGCCGCCATGTGCAACCCCAAGGACTCCCAGGGGCGGAACGGCAGGCCTACCGCCGCCGAGGTCCGCAACTGCTCCGATTATCTGAGGGAGGTGTTGGACCTCGTCCAGCCCCTCTACGTCGTCCCGCTCGGCCAGAAGGCCCTCGACGGTCTCCACCAGGTCGATCCCCACAACATCACGCTGAAGGACCATGTGGCGAGCCTGATTGATTGGCGGGGCCTCAAGGTCGTGCCGCTGTATCACCCCGGAGGGCGGGCCATGGCCCGGCGCCCCTTTGACCGCCAAGCCGAGGACTATCGGCGGCTGGGGGAATTCCTCTCGAGGGACCCGGACGTCGACTGGACGAAGCCGGAGCAGATCTATTCCGAGGGGCAGCTGTGACCCGGTCATCCGCGGCCGGAGAAAGGCCCGACAAGGTCCTGGTGCTGGGCTCCGGTCCCATCGTCATCGGCCAGGCTGCGGAGTTCGACTATGCGGGAACTCAGGCATGCAAGGCCCTCCGAGAAGAGGGCGTCACTTCGGTCCTGATCAACTCCAACCCGGCCACCATCATGACCGACGAAGGGATCGCCGACGTGGTCTACATCGAGCCTCTGACCGTCGAGGCGGTGGAGCGCGTCATCGAGCGGGAGCACCCGGACGGCCTGCTTCCCACCCTGGGCGGCCAGACCGGCCTGAACCTGGCGGTGGAGCTGGTGGATGCGGGCATCCTGGACCGTTACGGCGTTCGCCTGCTGGGTACGCCCGTCGAGACGATTCGGAAGGCCGAGGACCGAGAGCTTTTCAAGGCGATGCTCCAGGAGATCGGCGAGCCGGTACCCGAGAGCGCCACCGCGACCGACATCGACCAGGCCGAGGAGGCAGCCTCGCGGATTGGGCTCCCAGTGGTCATTCGTCCCGCTTACACGCTGGGAGGGACCGGCGGAGGCATTGCCGAGAGCTGGGAGGAGTTCCGCCGCATCGCCACTCAGGGACTGCGGGCGAGTCCCGTTCACCAGATCCTGGTTGAGCGGAGCCTGGTCGGCTGGAAGGAGATCGAATACGAGGTGATGCGGGATGGCGCCGGCAACTGCATTACCGTCTGCAACATGGAGAATCTGGACCCGATGGGGGTCCACACCGGGGACAGCATCGTGGTGGCTCCCAGCCAGACCCTTTCGGACCATGAGTACCAGATGCTGCGCTCCGCCAGCCTCAAGATCATCCGCGCGCTGGGCGTGCAGGGCGGCTGCAACGTCCAGCTTGCGCTGGCCCCTGACCCCTCGATAACGGCAAGTCCCGCGAAGAGCGGCCGCGATTACTACGTCATCGAGGTGAACCCCAGGGTCAGCAGGAGCTCCGCGCTGGCCAGCAAGGCCACCGGCTACCCCATAGCGCGAGTGGCGACCCGGATAGCCATCGGCCGACGCCTGGATGAGATCCCCAACGCCGTCACGAAGAAGACGTTGGCGGCTTTCGAGCCTGCCCTGGACTACTGCGTCGTCAAGGTGCCGCGGTGGCCCTTCGACAAGTTCGCCGAGGGGGAGCGGTCCATTGGGACGCAGATGAAGGCCACGGGCGAGGTCATGGCCATCGACCGGACATTCGAGGCGGCGCTGCAGAAGGCGGTCCGCTCCCTGGAGGTCGGCCGCAAGTCCATTCTGTGGCAGGACCCCGCCTGGTCCCAGGAGGGGTCCCTGGATACCGACCGGATTTCGCTGCGTCCCAACGACCTGAGGCTCTGGGCCGTCCTGGCGGTGCTGAGGCAGGGAGTCGGGCCGGAGCAGGTCTCGAAGAAGACCGGCATTGACCCCTGGTTCACGCGCGCCCTTCAGAACATCGTCGCCATGGAGCGGCGCCTGCTGTCCGAGCCGCTGGGGCATGGCCTCCTCCGCGAGGCCAAGCGGATGGGCTTCTCCGATGAGACGATCGGAACGCTGGCGGACCGGCTCCCGGAGCAGATCAGGGAGGTACGCCACGAGTGGGGCATTCGCCCCGTGTACAAGATGGTCGATACGTGCGCCGCCGAGTTCGAGGCCGAGACCCCGTATTTTTACGGCACGTATGAGTCGGAGAACGAGGCCGTGTCAGAGCCGGGACCCAAGGCCCTCGTCATCGGCAGCGGTCCCATCCGAATCGGGCAGGGCATCGAGTTCGACTACTGCAGCGTTCACGCCGCCTGGGCTCTCGATGAGTGCGGCGTGAAGAGCATTATGGTCAACTCCAACCCGGAGACGGTTTCGACCGACTTCGACAGCAGTCACCGGCTGTATTTCGAGCCCCTGGACCCCGAGAGCGTACGGGACATCCTGGAAAACGAGGGGGTCGACGATGGGGCCGGCGGCGTCGAACTACCCGCCTCATGCGTCCAGTTCGGCGGCCAGACCGCCGTCAACATGGCGGCGACGCTGTCCCAGGCATCCCTTCCTTTCCTGGGCTCCGGCGCCGAGGCTCTAGCGCTGGCCGAGGACCGGGGCCAGTTCGAAGACTTCCTGACCCGTCTCGGGATCCCGCAGCCCCCCGGCGGCGCCGTACGCGGCATTGACGAAGCCATCACCGTGGCCCGGAGCATCGGCTACCCGGTGCTCGTCCGGCCGAGCTTCGTCCTTGGCGGCCGGGCCATGGAGATCGTCCACGAGGATGGCGAGCTGGCCGAATACACGGCCCGCGCGATCGAGGCCGGCGGCAACCATCCTGTTCTGGTGGACAAGTACCTCAACGGTAAGGAGATCGAGGTCGACGCCGTCTCTGACGGGGAGCGTGTCCTGATCCCGGGGGTCATGGAGCACATCGAGCGGGCCGGCGTCCACTCGGGCGACGCCATGTGCGTCTACCCCCCGAGGACGCTGACAGACTACGAGGTCCAGACCATTGTGGAGTACGCCGAGCAGATAGCGGTCGGTATGGGCTTCGTCGGCCTGATGAACATCCAGTTCATCGTCATGCCCAGCGAGGACCCCCGCCGGCCCGCCGTTTACATCCTGGAGGTCAACCCGCGTTCCAGCCGGACGGTGCCATTCATCTCCAAAGTCACCGGCGTCCCACTGGTCTGTATCGCCGCCAAAGTGATGCTTGGCCGAACACTAAGAGAGCAGGGCTTTGATGGGGGCCTGGTCAAGCCGCCGCCCTTGGTCGCCGTCAAGGCCCCGGTATTCTCCATGTCCAAACTGGCGGGAGTCGACACCTACCTCGGGCCTGAGATGAAGTCCACGGGTGAGGTCATGGGCGTGGACCGGACCTTCGACGGAGCCATGGCGAAGGCGCTGCTGGCGGCCGGCTTGACCCTGCCGAGGAGCGGGGGCGTCCTGCTCAGCATTGCCGACCGGGACAAGCCCGAGGCGGAGCCCCTGGTGCGAGGCCTCGCCCGGTGCGGCTACGACCTTTTCGCGACCGAGGGCACCGCCGACGCTATCGCGGCCCTGGGGCTTTCAGCCTCGAGGATCACCAAGAAGCTGGGAGAGGGGCATCCCAACGTCCTGGACGTCATCGCCGACGGCACCGTCGAGGCCGTCGTCAATACCGTGACTGGGATGAAGCGCCCGATGCGCGACGGTTTCCACATCCGCCGCGCCGCCGCCGAGCGCCGGATCCCTTGCTTCACTTCCCTCGACACGGCCGCTTCCGCGGTCGAGTCCGTGGCCCGCGGGGCCGACAGCTACCGCATCAGCCCTCTCCCCCACTACCTTCGACCGGGCGACTAGCGGCCGGCCTTATGGCGCGGGCGATGCTGATCGGCTACTTGGTTTCTGAACTTGGCAAGAGCCCCCAGTATCAGTGAAGCGGGATGTACGACACTCTTCGGCGCGGGCAAACCTTCTTTGCCGCAGCAATCCCCATCGCCATGTGCGGAGGCCGAGACCCCAGGTTGACCTCCCCTCTACCGGTATGCTGAAATTGGCCGTGCTCGACTTGTGAAACCGTGCGCAATCCCTCGGCCCGGTACCCGACGGGGTGCTGGCCGGGGACCGAGGTGCCTATAGATGCAGGAACGCAAGTTCTTTGTGGGCGTCGATATCGGCGGGACCTTCACCGATGTCATCCTCGCCGAGGAGGACACTCAACACCTCTACACGGCCAAGGTGCTGACGACTCCCCAGGAGCCTTCGAAAGGCGTCTTGACTGGAATCGAGGATGCCCTGGCCAAGGCCGGCGCGAAGCCCCAAGGGGTCGAGCGCGTCGTCCATGCCACGACGCTGGCCACCAACCTCATCCTCGAGCGCAAGGGCTCGACCGTGGGCTATATCGCGACCAAGGGGTTCGCTGACAGCATCGTCATCGGCCGCGACCGGCGGATCGAAGCCGACCGGTACGACCTCTATTACGAAAAGCCCGCGCCGCCGGTCCCCCGCCGCCTGACGGCCGAGGTGGATGAGCGCATGAACTTCAGGGGTGAGGTTGTCGTGCCTCTGGATGAAACGCAGGCGGCCGCCGCCGTACAGAAGCTGGCCAAGGCGGACCTGGACGCCGTCGCCATCTGCTTCCTGCATTCCTATGCGAACCCGGACCACGAGCGGCGCGTTGCCGAGATCGTCCGGCGTTACATGCCCAACGCGTACGTCTCCCTCTCATCGGAGGTCTGGCCCGAGTTCCGCGAGTATGACCGCGCTTCGACCACAGTCATGTCCGCCTACGTTGGGCCGGTCATGGCGGCCTACGTGGACCGGTTGGAGCGCGAGATCAGGGAGCTCGGCATCGACGGGTCGTTCCAGATCATGCAGTCCAACGGCGGCGTGATGTCGGTCGCCACTGCTTCGACGAGTCCCATCTACAGCGTGGAGTCGGGGCCGGCGGCGGGGGTGATCGCCGCCGCCCATCTGGGGGAGCGGTTCGGCGAGAAGAACATCATCTCTTTCGACATGGGGGGAACCACGGCCAAGGCGGGGCTCATCCGCGACAGCAAGCCCAACATTACCCATGATTTTCACGTTGGGGGTAAGGCCAATATCGGCGGCCGCCGGAACTCCGGCTTCCCAATCAAGACCCCGGTGATCGACCTGGCCGAAGTGGGCGCTGGGGGCGGCAGCATCGCCTGGGTCGACTCGGGCGGGGTCCTCCAGGTGGGCCCCCAAAGCGCGGGCGCCAACCCCGGCCCCGCGTGCTACGGCTTCGGCGGCGATGAACCCACGGTGACCGACGCCAACCTCGTCCTGGGGTTTCTGAACCCGGACTACTTCCTGGGCGGCGGCATGACGATCTACCCGGAGAAGAGTCGCGAGGCCATCGAGCGGCATGTCTCCGGGCCGCTTGGAATGGACCTGACGGCGGCGGCGGCCGGGATATTCGAGATCGTCAACGCCAACATGGCGTCCGCCGTCCGGGTCGTCACCGTGCAGCGCGGCGTCGACCCCCGCGAATACGCCCTCATCGCCTTCGGAGGCGCGGGCCCGGCCCACATCGTGAAAGTCGCCGAGCAGTTCGATATTCCGACGGTCATCGTGCCGGTCACGCCCGGCTTGACCTCGGCGGTTGGCCTATTGGTCTCCGACATGACCTACGACTATGTTCGGACTCGTCTCATGGAGGAGGAGGCCAACCTC
The DNA here is from genome assembly GCA_965220155.1 of Dehalococcoidia bacterium. Classification (GTDB taxonomy): domain Bacteria; phylum Chloroflexota; class Dehalococcoidia; order SHYB01; family SHYB01. The sequence goes on from OZ244810.1 coordinate 876,253, forward strand.
GACGAGATCAACACGATGTTCCGTGACCTCGAGTCTCAGGGGCTGGAGCACATGAGCCGGGAGGGGATCGCCCGGGAAGACATCCATCTCCAGCGCCAGATCGACCTGCGGTTCAAGTTCCAGTCCCACGAGCTCTCCGTTCCGGTCCACGCGGGTACGATAACCTCGGAGGACATCGCGACGACGAGCCAGGCCTTCCAGGACCTGTACTTCGAGCTCTACGGCATCCGTCAGAGCAGCCCGACCCAGCTCGTGAACTATCGTGTTCGAGCCGTGGGCATCGTGCCAAAGGTCGAGTTGTCCTCGGCAGAGGTGACTGGCGGCGACCCGTCTCACGCCCTGAAGGACACCCGGCAGGTCTATTTCAAGGAGTCCGGAGGCTTCTTGCCCACCACCGTTTACGACCGGCTGCGGCTCCTTCCGGGAGACGCGATCGCTGGTCCCGCGGTCACCGAGGAGCCCGATTCGACCATCGTCATCCCGCCCCAGTACAGCGGGACGGTCGACCCTTACCGTAACGTCGTAATCCGCAGGGACTGAACCCCAAAACGACGAGACTTCCCGGCTCGTCAACCGCCGGCCGCGGGGCCGGACACTTTCAGACGGGCCGCAACACGGCGCGCTATGGGTGGACCGCGCCGGGCCAGCGGCTTCCGACCCCCAGGCTTCGTGTTGGGAAGTCCTCAGAGATGCCGGGGGGAGACCGACGACTAGGGTCCACGCCGATATCACCGCTCAGGCATGGGCCGCATGGTTGAACCGGACCACACGGTCTCCCCAGGGCCGCCTCTATAATGGCCGCCAAGCACACGCATCCACCACAGCCTGTGTACCTGACCCACCTGACCCTCCAGAACTATCGCAATTTCGCGGAGATCGACCTGGACCTGGACCAGGGCCGAACCGTGATGTCCGGCGGCAACGCCCAGGGGAAGACGAACCTGCTGGAGGCGATCTATATGCTCGCCACGGGCAAGGCCGCAAGGGCCACCCATGAGCGCGAGGTGGTCCGTTGGGAGGCGCTCGCGGAGGAGGTCCCCTTTGCCCGCGTGCGAGGAGCGGCGGAAAGAATAGGCGGGCCGGTTGGTCTCGAAGTGGTCATTCAACTTGGCCGCCCTCCAGCGGGGGACGCACCCCGAGACCTGGATCGGGGAGGGCATCTCCAGAAGCGGGTCCGGGTCAATGGCGTCCCGAAGAGGGGAGGGGACCTCATCGGGGAGATCAAGGCCGTCTTGTTCACCCCGCAGGACATCGAGCTCGTGCACGGCGCTCCTTCTGTGAGACGACGCTACCTCGACATGACGCTCTCGCAGGTGGACCGGCCACTGGCACGGGAGCTGCAACGGTATGGCCGAGTGCTGTCCCAGCGTAATAACCTCCTGAAGTCGATCCGGGAAGGGAGGTCCGGCCCGGACGAGCTGGAGTTCTGGGACAAGGAGCTTGTCGAGGCAGGCTCTTACATTACGGAGACTCGCACCGAGGCTATGGCCGCTATGCAGCCCCTGGCAAGCCAGGTCCATCGAGAGCTCACCGGCGAAAACGAGGTCCTGGAGCTTGTGTATGTCCCTTCGGTGGCGGCCGGCCAGGTCGGCGTGGCCGAGGCGTTCCGCGAGGCGCTCGACTCGAAGCGGGAGCGAGAACTGCTTCAGGCGGTCTCACTCGTGGGGCCGCATCGCGACGACTTGCAGTTTATCTGTAATGGCCGGGACCTGGGGGTATTCGGCTCGCGGGGACAGCAACGGACAGCCTCCCTGTCACTCCGGTTGGCAGAGGCCCAGTTTATGGAAGAGCGTGCGGCTGACCCGCCCGTGTTGCTCCTCGACGATGTTTTCTCGGAGCTAGACGGCTTCCGCCGCAGCTACCTCTTATCGTGGGTGGCCCGCGTCGGCCAGGCGCTGCTGACCACGGCGGAGCCCGAGCGCCTCGACAGGGCCTTGCTGCCCCGGGCCACCTTCCTCGAAGTCGACCGAGGCCGGGTAAGCCAACCAGTTGGGCTTTAGGAGCCGCCCGAGGGCCGCTGGTGCTTGTGAAGGAGGAGCCGTGGGACTCGAGCTAAACGACCGGCTTCAGAGGGACTTCGACGATGCCGCGCGGGTACTTCTCCGGGCGAAGCACGGGCTGGCATTTATCGGCGCGGGCATGTCCGCTCAGAGCGGGATCCCAACCTTCCGCGGCCCGGGGGGCTTGTGGACGAAGAAGGGCGAGCCTGACATGCGAGGCTATGAAAAGTTCCTGCAGGACCCCAAGGCCTGGTGGGAGAACCGTCTCAACCCGCCCGACCCCGACATGGCCGCGTTCAACGACGCGATCGAGGCCGCCGAACCCAATCCCGGCCACTACGCCCTCGCCGAGATGGAACAGGAGGGACTGATCAAATACATCTTGACTCAGAACGTCGACAACCTCCATCGAAAGGCGGGGAGCAAGAAGGTCGCCGAGATCCATGGCAATCGCACCAAGCTACGATGCATCAACTGTGTCTCCCGCTTCGAGCATGAGGAGATCCCATTGGACCCTCTACCGCCCCGATGCCCCCACTGCCAGGGGCTGGTGAAGGGCGATGGAGTGATGTTCGGGGAGCCCATCCCTTCAGACGTGTTGGCCCTGTGCGAGGAACAAGCCGGTCTGTGCGACGCCATGGTGCTTATTGGGACCTCGGCTGTGGTGTATCCGGCGGCGGGCTTTCCCCTCGCCGCCCGCCGCCGGGGCGCCTTCCTCGTCGAGGTCAATCCCCTCGAGACGGCCCTAAGCGATGCCTGCGACATAGCCCTTCGGGCCCCCTCCGCCGAAGCGCTCCAGTACCTTCTCGAGCGCGCCAGGGCGATCTCGGAAGACACCCGCTAGAGAGGCGCAATCCGCAGCGATGCGGGTCCGCAGGCGACACCGGCGCTCGGCGCCCCCAACCGGAGCGGCTCACGGGCGCACTCCGGTTGCCGCTAGAAAGCCTCCGCTGCTAGAATCAGCCTATTCTGCAGGGGGAGGAAGGGGTATGGAAAAGCCCATCGCGGTCGACGTCTACGGCGACTTTCTTTGACCCCACGTCTACCAAGCAGCAGTTTGGCTGCGACAGGTAAAAGAGGTCTACGGAGACAAGCTCCAGCTCACGTGGAGGAGTTTTGTCCTAGAACAGCAGAACACGAAGGAAGAGGACCCCGAGTTCCGCATCTGGGAGCGCTCTGACTACCCAAGCCGTGGACTGGGGGCCTTCCGGGCGGTTGAAGCAGCCCGGCGGCAAGGGGACGAGGCGTTCGACCGGATGCGATACGCCCTGCTGGAAGGCCGGCACGAGCACCGCAAGGACTTCCGCGAAATGGAGGACATCGAAGGCCTCGCCCAGGAGGCAGGGCTGGATATGGACCAATTCAGGAAGGACATGGCCGCCCCCAACATCCTGGACCTGGTAGCGGAGGACCACGCGAAGGCCCAAGAGCTCGCGGTGTTCGGCACCCCGACCTTCGTCTTCGAAAACGGCGAAAAGTTCTTCCTGCGAATAAAGGCCCCGGACAACAGCGAGCAGGCCGCGCGCACCTTCGACGGCCTCTACAAAGTGTTCGTCGAGCAGCCGAATATCGACGAAGTCAAGCGTCCTCATAAGGTCGACTGATCGGGCTCACCCCCCCAGGGGAATACGCCGGCCGGCCGATGGACCCGCAGCCCCTTCGATTGGGCCGGGGAGGAGCCTCTCGGCGACAGGCCCACCGACATGAGCAGCGTCGCAGGTATTTTCGACCTTACAGGCCGGACCGCCGTGATCACTGGCGCCGCCAGCGGCCAGGGGCGGAGCGCCGCGCTGGTCCTTTCCAGTGCTGGGGCCCGTCTTTTCCTCGGCGACGTAGACGTGCCGGGAGTCGAAGAGACGGCAGGGCTGGTGGCGGGGGCCGGAGGCCAGGCGGTCGCGGTCCGGACGGATGTCAGCAAGCGTCCGGATGTTCAGGCCTTGATCGACCGTGCCGTAACCGATTCTGGCAAGGTCGACGTGATGGCCAACGTCGCCGGCATCCCCTTCGAAAAGCTCCTCCTCGATACGACCGAGGAGGAGCTCGATAGGGTTCTGGCTATCAACATGAAGGGCGTGTTCTACGGCTGCCAGGCGGCGATGAAAGTGATGATGGAACAGCAGTCGGGGAGCATCATCAACATCTCATCCGGAATCATCGACGGGAACGGCTCCCCGTACGGGGCCTATGGGATCAGTAAAGCCGGCGTAGCGATGATGACTCGATTCGTCGCAAAGGAGGCTGGGGCGTACGGGGTCCGGGCAAACTGCGTGGCTCCGGGGCTCATCGACACGCCATTCTTGGACCGTATGTTCCAGGGGGCGGACGGGTCGGTAGACCTGGACACACGGCAGGCGTACACAGAGCGAATCCGGTCCACATCGCCCCTTGGGATGGTTGGGACGCCCGATCACATCGCCCATGCCATCCTCTGGCTGGCCTCGGATGCATCCGAGTTTGTGACCGGTCAGATCATCAGGCCAAACGGCGGGAACTCAACCCCTTGGTAGCGGGGCCAAGGCACATTGGGAGGTCCGCAGAGCCCTGAGCCGTCCTAGCTGCGGCCCATGGCTTCCTTGAACCGCCGCATTGCGTCGATGTGGGCGTCCGGCGAGGAGAGGCCGGCATCCATCGTGTTGAGCGTCACGTGGGTCGCGCCGATCCGCCCCCAAGATAGGGCCTCATCCACGCAGTCCTCGGGTGACCTGGTTTCCGCCTGGACCCTCTGGCCGACGATGCGCCCGAAGTTGAGACCAACCCGCGCCTCTACCCCCACGGCCGACGGGTCTCGCCCCGCCTCCTTGGTGTACCGGTAGAGACGATCGAGGAACTCCTGGGCCTTTTCATCAGGGGGCCTGATTGGAAAACAGCCGTCGCCTATCCTGGCGATCCGCCTCAGTACGGCATCGGCGAAGCCCCCGATCCAGATCGGGATTGGACGTTGTACCGGGAGGGGGTTCAGCCCCGCCGCGGTGATCTTATGCCATCGGCCCTGGAAGGTGACGATCTCATTGGTCCAGAGGGCGCGCAGGACCGCGACCTGCTCCTCCGAACGCGCTCCCCTGTTTTCGAACTCCTCGCCGAGTCCCTCATACTCGACCGGGTTCCACCCGGTACCGATCCCTAAGCGGAGCCGGCCTTTCGTCAAGACGTCAACCTCGGCCGCCTGTTTCGCGAACAGAACGGTCTGGCGCTGGCCGAGGACCATCACGGCGGTGTTGAGCTCAATCCTCCTGGTGCAGGCCGCTATGAAACCATAGAGCACCATGGGTTCGTGGAACTGGCTGGTATGGTCGTAGGGCCACCGGATGTTCCTGGATGCATGCGCGGCGGTATTCGCACCCAGGACATGATCGTAGATGGTGAGATGGTCGTACCCCAGGTCCTCCGCAGCCTGGACGCACTCCTTGATCACCTCAGGGTCGGTGCCGATCTCAAGCTGCGGGAAGGTGATCCCGATCCTCATGCCGTAGACCGCCCTCTCAGCTTCACCATGCGTGGGTAGTAGGCCGTCATCGCCGCGCTGGTCACGCCCGTGCTTACTCGGGTGGTCCGGACGCCCCGTAGCTCCCGGGCTCATCAGCAACCCGTTGCACGTAACGGAGATGACGTTCGGAGGGTCTCATCGGGAGCACTTTCAGGTCCTGCTCCAAGTCATCGAGGTCATACTGTGCCGGGACCTTCCTCCCGCGCAAGAATCCGAGCATATCCCAGTGTGAAACCCCCGCCTCCTGCGCAGCCCGTGCGGAGGACACCCTTCCCTGGGCATATTGCGCCGCATAGTGCTCCATCTTCCACTCCTGTGCGGCCCGACGCAAAAGCTTGCGTATCGTCGTCGAGCGGTCGGTGTCCTCGACCCTTTCTATCAGCTCGAGGTCCTTCACCAGCTCCAGTGGCAGCCGGGAGCCCACCATCTGGTCTTTCTTCATCGTGCCACCTCCCTGGCTCTTCGCATGATCTCGGCCACGACATCGGGGCCCACCCACATTGCCCTCGCAAGCTCGAGAACAGCTTCTTCGAGCTCCGCCAAACCCAGCAGGCCCTCCGTGCAGGCTTCCAGCAGGACCGCCGCCGTCCCGACTCGAGGCAGGTCCATCGATCGGGCAACAGCGCGCGCCTCCTTCTCGTCCACCACCAGCAGGCGACCCCTTGCCTTGGCAAGCGCAAGAGATTCCGTCTCTCCCGAGTGCAGGGCCGCAGCCCGGCTGATTCTCGAGACAAGCACCTGCTCCTCGGCTGTTAGCTCGGCGACTGAGAGCCAACCCTCCTGCAAGCTTGCCTCAACGAGGCCGGCCTGGAGCCAGCCCGTCTGGCGGCCCCTGTCGATCACCTCCACCTTAACGGTAGGGCTCATCAGGACCTCACCGAAGACCCCCGGAAGCACTTCAAGCTTTCGTATCTTCGCCAGACCTATCAGGACAGAAGCATCCACGACGGCCCCCACCTGCCACGAGTATGTTGTTTCACTCATGTTAACACACGCTAGATATCGTTAGCAACGAGGCTGCCCCAGCGGGATACTCCAGCCCGACGCACAACGAAGCCCGACGGGCAACCCCCTAACCAAGCTCGGGTGGAACGACGATACCAAGGGCTTGCGCCACCTGCCGGTTGACGCTGAAGTCGAAGGCGGTTTCCGCAAGGAAGGGGATGCCCCCGATGTCCTCGCCCCCCAGGACTCTCGCAGCGAGCATGCCGGCGCTGCGTCCGTGGGCAATCCAGTCAATCTCGTAAGCCGCCAGGGCGCCGACGCTGATCTGGGACGTTCGAGTACCGAACACCGGTATCTTAGCCCGGTCCGCGGCCTCGACGATAGCGGGGAAGGCACTGTGCAGAACCTCAGCAGCCGTAACATAGATAACGTCGGCTCCGCCTTCGACCAGGCTATCCGTAAGCTGGCCGGCTGTCATGTTGCCGATACGCCCCATGGCAGTGTCGAGGCCCGCCTCGACGACGGCGGCTTTGACGCCCTCACCGGCGGCCGAAGAGTCGGGGTCAGCGGGGTCGAACAGGATGCCGACGCGGGAAGCTTCGGGCACCAGCTGGCGGATGAGACCTACGATCCGCCGGCCGGGGGGAGCCGCGATGACACCGGTCACATTGTCCCGGTGGCGCGCGGAGCCCTCTCCCGCACCCGCGGCAAAGGGGTCTGCGCTCATTGCGAAGATCACTGGGACATCGACGCCCGCCCCAAGGACAGCCTGCAGGGCCGGGGTCCCCAACGCGAAGACCATAGCTGCGTTGTCCCGCGTGACCAGGTCGCGGGCGAGGATGGACAACGGCTCCTCGCGAACCTGGCTGTTGCGTCTGGGGAACCTGGCGGTGTCGCCGGCGGCATACCCGCTCTCGCGCAGGGCCTCCAGGAACCCCGTCCTCGTCTCCACCATGTCGTCCGAGAGGTCGACTTCCAGGAGCCCGATGACGGGTACGTCGCGACTGCAACCTGCCAGCACCATCACCAGGACCGCCGCGAGCAGGGCAGCCGTGCCGTATGCAGAGCGCCGTAGCGGGAGCGTAAGCGGGCGCATCGAAGCGAGCAGATGGTTCACGGCGTTGAAGCCTCCAGGATTGGGGCAGCGGCGATAATAGGGTCTCGCCCGGGGAGTGTCAAAATAGGACTACGCCGTTGATCAGGCTCCGAGACGATCCGCAGCTAGAGCGCGCAGGCGAACGTAAGCCCCCAGACCTCCCTGGCGCCCGCCTGACGAAGTGCCCGGGCGCACGAGGCAAGCGTTGCGCCGGTGGTGCATACATCATCGACGACGACGACCGTAAGCGCTTCGACATTAGCCCTCACTCGAAAAGCCGAATCGACAGAGGCCAGCCGCTCCTCCAGATTTGCCGCCCGCGCCTGCGGCGCGCCGTGGCGGACCCGCTCCAGACCTGAGAGGTCAAGTCCGAGCCCAAGCCTACGGGCGACGGCCTGGGCCAGCAGCTCCGCCTGGTTATGGCCCCTCTCCCTGAGCCGCCTTGGGTGGAGGGGCACTGCCAGGAGCATGTCGGGTCTCAGGCTGCTGTCAATCAGGCTCCGCGCCATCGTCTCGCCCATGACCGGCGCCAGGGCCCGGAGGCCACGGTACTTCAGCTGATGGACCGCTTCCCGGGCGGCCCCGTCCATGGCGAAGGACGAGAGGACCCCAGCCAAACGGTCATCGCCAGCCCTTGGGTGATGAACGGCGTCCGGCATTTGACTGGGGCCCAAGCAGGCCTGGTGAAGATAGGTCCCCTCGCGCCCGCACCCGACACATCGGGGCGTAAAGACGAAGTCCAGGACGCTGTTCGCGGCCCTCGTCAGGAGGCCAGCAATACGTTCACCAGGCTGCATGTACACCCGATCGCTACTCAGTTGAGTCATGGTACAATGGTGGCCCCGGTGCAGGCAGCACCACCCTGTCCGGCCACCGTCGGGGCCCCTCTTCATGGTCAAAGCGGTCTTCTTCGACCTCTACAACACCATCGCCGGATTCCAGCCACGGCGTGAAGAGGTGCAGGCGATAGCCGCCCGCGACCTGGGGCTCGACCTGGAACCCGCGGGGCTCCTCAGAGGCTACGTCGACGCCGATCATCTCATGACCCAACAGAACGCCCGCCGTCACATCGCGAAGATGACCAGTGTCGAACGGAGAGCGTTCTTCACCGAGTACGAGCGTCTGGTCCTAAGGGGCGCAGGAGTCGAGGCCTCGGACGAGTTGGCAGACCGGGTGTGGACGAGAGTCCGAGAGATCCCGTACCACCTGGAGCTGTTCGAGGACTCGTTACCGGCATTGAGAGCCCTGAAAGGGGCGGCTCTCATCGTAGGAGTTATTTCAAACATCTACCAGGACTTGACCGCGTTGTGCGACCGGTTGGGGATGAGCCGCTATCTCGACATCGTGGTGAGCTCCCAGAGCGCAGGGGCGCAAAAGCCGCACCCAAAGATCTTCGAGGTTGCGCTCGACAAGGCGGGGGTGGGGCCGGGCGACGCCGTGCATATCGGCGACCAGTACAACGGGGACGTGACGGGGGCGCGAGGAGTAGGAATAAGGCCAGTTTTGCTAGACCGGGATGGGCTGCTCACCTACGACGACGTGGACAAAGTCAGGGGTCTGGACGAGCTCCCGGCATTGCTTGGAGTCAGGAGCACCTAGAGGCCGGCCGGCTGCCGCTTCCAGGAACGCGGGGGAAACCCAGGTCAAACGCCCGCTGCTACCACTGCTTCGGTTCTGATTCCGCGTCATCGTCCTCGATCTCCTCGAAGTCCTGGGAGCTGAAGGTCCCAACCTCTCGCCCCTGGTAGACCACTACGACGAAATCCTCGTTGGAGACGTCGGCCGACATGACCAGCTCCTGGTCGATAGTCTCGATGAGCTCCTGGATCTCCTCCTGGGTAACGCTTTCGGCAACGTTCAACGTGCCGTGGACGATTGAAGGGGTGTAATGGAGATCGATGCGGGCGACGGGGCTCTCACCCTCCAAGACGGTGTAGGCCTCCGAGTGTGGGGTCCGGCACTCACGCTCGAATTGGTAATCAGCCATAGGGTCCTCCGAGGTCGAACGCCGGGCAAGCAGAGAGTGCGGAGCTTGAACTGGGGCGATAACAGAGTATAGCAAAGAGCCCGGGGTCGGCATGCACCCAAAGCCGTCGCGGCTCAACGGGCTTGTGCCCCACACAAGGAGGGGGCAGCCTTGGTAAGATGTTGGGCATACTTGTCGCGGGCGCGGCGGTAGAGGAGGGCTCAGATGAAATTCGGGATGTTCTTGGAGTTGCAATACCCAAAGCCCTGGCTGCCCGGAGGCGAACTCCAGCTGTTCCAGGACAACCTGGCCCAAGTCGAGCTGGCCGACCAGCTAGGATTTGAGTTCGCGTGGGCGGTCGAGCACCATTTCCTCGAAGAATATGCCCACTCCTCATGCCCAGAGGTCTTCCTTGCGGCCGCCGCCCGGGGTACGAAGCACATCCGCTTGGGCCATGGCATCGTCCAGACTCCCCCGGGCTACAATCAGCCGGGTCGGGTCGCCGAGCGAATCGCCACCTTGGACCTCGTTTCGGGCGGCCGAGTCGAGTTCGGCGTGGGCGAGTCCTCCTCGCGGGCCGAATTGGAAGGCTACGGGGTCCCGCTGGAGCAAAAACGGGAAATGTTCCTCGAGGCCAGCGAGCAAATCGCCAACATGCTGGCCCTGGACCCTTACCCCGGATTCGATGGCAAGTACTTCTCCATGCCTTGCAGAAACTTCGTCCCCAAGGCCGTGCAGAAGCCGCATCCCCCCATGTGGATGGCCTGCTCCAACCGCGATCAGGTCCGCCTTGCCGCTGAGCTTGGCCTCGGCTGCCTCACCTTCTCCCTGGTCCCCCCCGAGCAAGCCAAGCCGATGATCGAAGAGTACTACGACATCTTCAAGAGCAGGTGCCGCCCCATCGCCCACTCCGTCAACCCGAACGTCTGCGTGGTATCCCAGCTGTCCCTGGACCACGACGATGCCACTGCCCGCGCCAGGGGACTGGACGCTTACCTCTTCTTTCAGATGGCCGTCTCACACCATTACGTCTTCGGCGTCCACAAGCCCGGCCGGGTGAACCTGTGGGAGCAATACGAGGCCGTCAAGCACCTGCTCGAGCCGACCCTCCCCCCTGGCGGCGGGCCAACAGCGATCGGCACTCCCGACCACGCCCGCGAGGTGATGCACGAGTGGGTGGATGCGGGCGCAGACCAGGTATGCTTCATCGCGCAGGGAGGCAAGGCCAAGCACGAACATATCCTCCAGAGCCTCGAGCTATTTGCCACCCATGTCATGCCCGAATTCGCCCAGGGCGAAGAGGAGCGGGAGGCGAAGAAGCTCAAGGAGCTGGGGCCCTACATCGATGCTGCGATGGAGCGCAAGGTGTGGATGCAGCCGCTCGCGGACGAGGATATCCCCCGTTACTCCGCTTACCGGAGGCCAATCGCCCATGGACACCAGGCAACTGGGGCAGAAGTCGCAGAGGATAACTGGCAGGTGGCCATCCGAATGCTCATGGAGTCCGTAGGCCTGGCCCCGGAGCACGCGGAGTAAGGGCCGACCTCCCGGGGCTCGAGCTCGACTCGGGGCTCAAACTCGACCGGGCCGGAACGGTTCAGGCCGCCAAGAAGGCGGGGTCCCGCCATCCGGCGGCCTTCGACCCTCGGGGGGCGAGGGTGCGCCGGGGGCAGTTGATCGACTCGATCCTGGCCAGCCGCCTGTCAGCGCATCCGGTCTGGGTACGCCAGGGTTTCGAGAGGCCGGTACGCGGCCGCATCGACCTCCAGCCAGAACCCCCCGGGGCCAGACCCCTTCATGCAGTCGATCTGCCGTGTCTCGAAGCTTGCCGAAGCGACACGGAACATGTCGTGCAGCGAGAGCCACGGGTCCGCGCTCTCGAACTCATAGACGGCGAGGTACTTGGGGGAACTCTCCCCGGAGGGCCCCACACGGTACCGCGCGGCCCGATGGAGGCCATCGGCGGCCAAGAGGTCCGGGATATGCATGTGAAAGTACCAACGGTTGTACTCATCCTCCCGGCTGGCGTCCGTGCAGTCCGTCATTACAGGAGCACGGCTTTCCGCAGCGTAGCCGCCAACGGCACGCCTCGCTCCCATCCCAGGATATTGTCGTTCCGAACAGGCCCGTTGTTGACCTTGTCGATGGGCTGGAAGTCCGCGGGGTCCAGGCGGTGGTAGGTGTAGAGAGCTGCCGCCTCCAGGCAGTCGATGTGCCTGCCAACAGGGAACGTTCCGCGGGCGATGCGCCGGAGGTCGTTTACCGACTCCTCGAGGCTCTCGCTCTCAAACTCGTAGACAGCCAAGTATTGGGGCGCTCCATCCCGCTTGCGCGCCTGCGTGTACCTGGCAGCCCGAACGAACCCTTTGGCGGCGCTCAGGTCCCCCAGGTGAGTGTGGCTGTACCAGCGGTTGTATTCCTCGTGACGCGCGGGGTCCGTGCAGTTGGTATAGGCCAGGAAAACGCCTCTCTCCATGCTGCCTCCCGTTCAGTGCGGAGCGGTCTCAACCGCGGCTATGGGCGCCGCGACTAGAAATGCCAATCTCGCGGATAGTCGAGGACCTCCAAGGGCTGGTAGGCGGCCGCGTCGATCTCGAGGTAGTGGTCGGCGCGTACCGCCTCCAGACACTCGATCCGGCGGCCCGACGCCCGGGCGTCCAGCGCCCGTTGCGCCATATCCCGGAACGAGGCCTCCAGGTCGTCGGTTTCGAACTCGTAGAGCGCGAGGTAACCCGCAGGCCCCCGATGGGGCAGGGCATTCCGGTAGCGCGTCGCCTTGACCATCCCCACCGACGGCCTGAGGTCCGGCACGTGAACGTGCTTGTACCACCGGTTGAACTCCTCCTCGCGGGCCAGGTCGGAGCAGTTCGTCATGATCGCGTTGACCGCACGGTCCAACGTTGCTGCCAGGGGATTCATCGAAGCCGGGTCCGGGCGGTCCTCGGGCGGTGGATAGGGCGGGTACTCCACGCGCTCCAGGGGCTGGAAGGGGCTCTCGTCGATCTCGGCGAAGAGGTCGTCGCCGACCAGGGTGAGGCACTCGATGTGCCGGCCGGCCTCGATCGTCCCGCGGGCGATACGGGTCAGGTCCCTGGCCGACGCTCGCAGGTCGTCGCTCTCGAACTCATAGAGGGTCAGGTACTGGGCGGTTGCGGCCTCGGGATGCGCGGCGGTGTACCTGCGTGCCCTAACGAGTCCTTGCGCGCCGCTCAGATCCCTTAGATGCGTGTGGCTGTACCAGCGGTTGTATTCCTCGTGACGCGCGGGGTCCGTGCAGTTGGTGTAGATGGTGTAGAGGCCTCTGGCCATGTCGCCTCCTGAAACGGTTCGGCCATTGTAGCCCCTAGGCCATTGGCCTTGGGCGGCATGCTATCATCCGCCCATACCGGCCCCAAGGAGCAGACCCATGACCACGTACGAGATCGTATCGGCCGACTCACACATGAATACGCCAAAAGATATGTACGAAGCTTACATGCCAGCCTCGCTAAGAGACCAGGCCCCGAAGGTCGAGTCCAGCGCGGAAGGGGACTTCTGGGTCTTCCAGGGGGTCAAGCGGCCGGCGGTGATCGGCCTTGGGGCGATGGCCGGGAAGAAGTTCGAGGAGTACACGGCCAAACCGATCAGGTTCGACGAGGTACGCCCCGGAAGCTGGGACTCGGCCGCCAGGGTAGCCGATCAGGACATCGACGGAGTCGACGCCGAGGTCATCTATTACGGAGGGATGATGGCCGATTCGGCGAGCGACCCGGGGCTGCGCGTGGCGATGTACCGGGCATACAACGACTGGCTGGCGGACTTCGGCGCGGGGGCTCCCGGGAGGATCATCGGACTGGCGGCGGTCCCGGTGTTCGATGTCGATCAGGCCGTCGCCGAGATCCATCGGACGGCCGGCAAGGGACTCAAGGGGGCCATCATACCGTCCTGGGCTCCAGGGGACCCGCAGTACCATGACCCCGTCTGGGACCCCATGTGGTCGGCGTTCGAGGAAACGTCGATGCCCGTTTCGATGCATCTGGGCGCCAAGCCCCACTGGGTCCGGTTGGACCGCCTCTCCCCTGCTTACCTGTCGATAAGCAAGATCACCATGGCGGAGCCCCTGGCGATCATGATGTTCGGCGGCCCCCTGGTGAAACACCCGGGACTGCGTATCGTCATGGCGGAGGCGGGCATTGGGTGGCTGGCTTATTACAAGGAGTGGATGGACAACGTGTACCGGCGCCACCGTTTCTGGACGCAGCTGGAGATGCCCGAGCAGCCCAGCCACTACTTCGAGCGGCAGGTCTACGGGACCTTTCAGGAGGACAAGGCCGGCGTCTTTGCGAGGCATCTGATCGGAATCGACAACATTATGTGGGCGTCGGACTACCCCCACTCCGATACGACCTGGCCTGAGTCCCGGCAGTACATCGACGAGCACTTCGGCGATATCCCGGACGACGAACGCCACAAGATCGTGGCTGACAACGCGGCGAGGCTCTACGGCTTGAACTAGGCGCCGCCCCTCGTCCGCACATCGCCGGGGTCCGAGGAGCATCGGCCATGAGACTCGGGACTGGTAGAGCCCATCGGAGAGGACCCGGGGGTTGTCGAGATGGGTTGGCGGGGCATGACGCTTCAAATCGGCAGCGCCATTGTCGAAAGCGCACATTGGATTGGCGAGTTTGGGGACGATGAACCATAGCGAGATTGTCAGCTTCATATGGGGTGTCGCGGACCTGATCCGGGACACCTTCAAACGGGGCAAGTACCAGGATGTCATCCTGCCGGCTTGACTGTGTGCTAGCGCCAAGCAAAGAGGACGTGCTTCAGCGTCAGGCCGAACTCAGCGTAGGGTCGCACTCGACGTGCAGCGCCAAGGAATCAGGGATATGGGTTGCCGGTTCCGCCTCGCCTATATCCGCCCTGCCAGTGGCTTGAACGACTACAAGGTAGAGCAGGTCATCCACGAAATCGTTGACCTGAACTTCGACCTTGTACAAGCGGATCACGGATGATCCGTCATTCGGTGAGGTGATCAAGAGCCACCTCTTTGACCGGTACCTCCGCGCGCATGGCTAGGCCGATGCTTCAGGAAGATGACACAAGGATGACGTGTAGAAGCTCGCGACTCTTACAGGACCAGCCACAAATCAAAGATGGTACTGCCTACCGTCAAGTCAGGCCCACCAAACTGGACTAAATCAAGAACCTTCACTCTCTGGACTCAATAGCTACGGAAACGTACGGTACTCATGGGCGGTCGATTCGGGTCCATCCAAGCTAGGTCGGATTGCTAGACAGTAGCCTGCCCCACAACAGCCTGCCGGAGAAGGTGGGGCCGTTGGGAACGGGCGTGGCGCGCAACTCAGGCAACGAACCCTGCTACCCCGTCTGGATCTGAACTGGCCCAGCCCGGAAGGACTAGTGGACTAGAGTTTACTGAAGGCAGAACCATCTTCGAGTTGCAGATGGGGCTGTGAGCCGGGGCCAGTTGAACTGAATTGCCAACTTCAGAGGAAACGTAGATCTGCACTTCTCCTGGAACTCAAGACATGCGCCGGATAACCAAACATCGCCTTTCCGGTTGCCCTTCCCAAGGGACAAGCCATGTTGTAGGAAGGGCCTTCGCGACCATGGGACGGTCCCCGCTTCAGTTCACTCTGCTGAGGTTGCTGCCTTCTTCAAAGCGCAGACGCACAGGCTCTAACGATTGCACTCGTGTCATTGTTCAGGCGTACTCGAATGCACTCGTAGGAGTCGGCGTCCATAGATACGACATGTGGCAGAGCTCGCGCGACCGCTATCCGAACGCTTCGGTTCGGGTCATCTGCGAGTTGCTTGAACGTCACTGCGTCCGGGGATTCCTGCATGCTGGGCATCCATATTACTTCCTTGCGCACCGATGGATTCGTATGTTTGGCAAGCACAGAACCTCGCGCCGTACCGGAAGACAGGTTCGGCAAGGTGAGGATAGCAGCCCCAGCTCCTTGGAGTGTGGACTCGTCAGACCGCACCCAATCGAGTGCCAACTCCGCGACCGCAGAGCATTCGTCTGGGCTTGTAGCAGCGCGCGCTAGTAGCCATCCGGCCGACGTTCGCACATTGGTTGCGCTTCCGAGTGATATTCGGAACCGACTTAGCGGATGCTGGGTGCTGACATTGACTCGATCCGCTTCAGAGATCTGGATTGACTGCTCCACCAGTGGTCTCACCCGCTTGAAGAGACACCTCTTGTCGCTGTCCGAAAGCGTATCGACAACGTTCGCCGCAGCTGCAAGCGCAGCCGCTCGGTTGAGAACAAATTGGCCAACATCACAACCAATTGCGACCAATTTATCCACGTACTGGAAGACGATTGTAGGACTTTGCTCTCGGAGAAACGCGATTGGGACATCGTATCTCGGACCAATTGCTTGCTCAGAGCGCTGCCCCAAAGGATGATCGGTGACGAACTGCAGCCGCTGAAACCAGACCGCACGTGTCCTGCCGGTCAAATGGCCCAGATCAGACAAGGCACGAGCGAGATCAACGTTCTCACGTTCAGCAACTCGCTGAAACGCTTCGATGAGTTCTCCCGCATCGTCTCCGCATTCGTCGAGCGCTCGCGACCACTCTCCTGTGTGAGAACCGATGGCCATCTCTCCAAGTATCGCTGCGGCCTTCTGCCTGAAAGCAGGCCGAAACCGATACAGCCGTGCGGCCAAGGTCATTACGCCAGGGTCAGTCAGTCGGTATGTATCTGGTTCGCGAGCCGCGTAGTCGTCAAGGTAAGGCATGAGCTGCTCTAGGTCATTGTCAGTCGCCTCAAGGATCAGAGTCCCGAGCGCCTTGAGCAGAGCGGGAGCTACCCGAGCGTCATTCGCGGCTTCGTGCAGCTCACCTAGGAGTTCAGGAACAAGTCTGCGTGCTGACTCCGGTGGCGCGAGATCACCGAGATACTCCAGAGCTAGGAGGGCACTCTGCCGCACCCAAGGAGTATTGCTGACCACCATGTTCGAGAGGAATTGCGGCCACTCATCAAGATTCGGGGCTATCTCCTTCACGAGTTGCTGCGAGCCGCCAAGGACTGCGTGCTCGAGAGCATCGAGGGTTTCGTCTGATTGAGCGTAGATACGCGCAAGGATCGCGTGTGATTCCAGCTCGGCCATGAGGCATCCACTGCGGATGGACTCAAGCAGATGGTACTGCGCCCACAGATGTGCTTCTGGTAATTGTCGATTGGCCAGGTATTGATACGAACGCCGTTGGGTTCGCGAGTTCACTCTCACGAAAGAGCGTGAACCTTCGATGGAGAGCGCCATGCGGTTCGTCTCGGAGAGTTCCCCGAAGAGCTCTACCGAGAGATCCCCAAGCGAATAGAGCAGCGTGAGCGACCAGAGAGCGTTCTCCACGTCCAGGTCAAGCCCTGCCTCCGAACCAAGCTTGGTTGCCAACCGATAGAGCGACTGAGCCTTGCCCAGTTGTCCGTTCCATGCGCACCAACGGGCTCCTCGAAGACAGATGTAGGTTCCTTCAGCCGCTGGAAACCGGAGTGAACTGGCTCTGTCAATAAGATCGGTCCAGACGTCCGATACCCCGGCGTCACCCAAGGCGGCACGAACCCGTAGCTCGATTTCCGTGTTTCCACCCATCGCTGCCCTTTGCAGGCTCTCTCTCCGATCCAGAACGAATTGGTAGGCACGGTCGGCAAGCGCAGCCTCGGCAGAGAGAACTGCTATGACAGGAGCGAAGTCATCATCCGGTCCGAGGTTCTCGAAACACTCCGCGAGTTTCTCAAGTTCCCCGGAATACTCGTGACACCTTCCAAAGTGGACTAAGGCACGCCCACGTGCCTGCCGAATCGCGTCGACCTCTTTGTGTAGCTCCTCAACACCGGCCGCCACCTCTGAGCCCAGTTTCGGTTCGGCCCGCTCCCAAAGGTCTCGAATGGCGAGTTGCATCAGAAGGTCATGGCTAGCCTCGGAGTCTCCCGCCGCCCTGAGAGCAGTGGCGCGAAGCCGCTCAAATCGATCTGCATATCCAGGGAACCGTTCACGGAGAGCGTCTGCGATTTCTGCATAGAGGCGGCCGGCATCGGCGGGCGCATAGGAGGCCAGTTGCTGAGCCTTCTCAACACGTGACGCCAGACCAAGGGCTTGCACTGGACCAAGTAGCAGCGCTTCTGCATGAAGGTCGCTGGGTGGGGTTACCTGGCTAGGCTGGCGATGGGACGCTCCCTTCTCGACGCGCCCAAAATCGGTTGGACGATCAGAGTGCAAGAGGTAAATGAGCGCCGATAGCTCATCGGCTGATTGCCTGTCAAATTTGGAGCAGATGCGCCGAGCGTTGTCCAACTGCCGCACGACATCATGGATATCCATGTCCTCACTGGGGGGATGTGACTCCGGATCCCTGACAGTCTTGATTTCCTTTGCCCAGCCCAGTACCGCAGCTTTCTCTTGTTTCCGTGCTTCCGGGGTGGTCTCTCTCTGCGCGGGAAATAGCAGTTCGAATTGGGCGTCGAAGAGATTGTAGAAATGATTGACGCCCAGATAGTCTGCCGCATCTCGCAGCGTTGAACTGATGACGCCGATCGTTCGCGAGAGATGAGCGCTCTCAACTATAGTAGGCCACTCCTTAGCGAACGGCCCCCCAAGGACGCTTTCCCAGCCTTCGGGATACTCGTCTCGCAAGGTAGTCCTGAGATGCCTGACCACAGCATTCCTGTAGATTCTCTGGATGCCCTGGTACCATCTTGTGTGCCTATCTGGGATTACGACCATGCTGCCTCTCCAGGTGCTCCTAGGGCCAGATATGCTCTTTCCCTGTAAGAACTTTCCATGCTCGCCAATTCCCTGCAGAGCTTGTCCTCATGACTCAGTTGTCCACCAAGGGGCGTTCGTGTCCTCACTAAGTCTCCCATTGCGCTTCACACCTTCGTATTGAGGTTCCGCTTGGCACTATGATCCACAGACCGTGACACTGAGCGCGACGACCACACTGCCTCAGCTTAGTCCCACCGAAACAATCGCACGCTGGCGGCAACACAGACCGCCGCTATCCCTCCCAGATAGGCGAAGGAGACCCAGATGGGCGTGCCGATTGTCGTCTCCACGCCCCATGTCCCACACAGCCAGAGGTAAGTGAGCAGATTATAGGAGTACGACGCGCATTCGCAGAGTATCTCTCCAACCTGGAGGAGGCCCTAAACTGGCAGCCTCGGACATAGACCACCAAACTGGACAGAATCAAGACCTTCTCCTTGAGGTTTCGTGCTGGACCTGTAATCAGGCCCATAATCGTAGAACAACAACACAGGTCAACAAACCCGTTGGAGGCAGCGGCGGGGTTCCAGTTGGCTGCGTAGAGCAGCGGGATTCCCTGCACTGTCGAGCGTAGGTGGTACAAGCCGGGCGTGGCGCAAGGAGACCTGTGAGGGTAAGGAAGGAAGGGGACCTATGGTGAGTGTGGTGGCGACGCTGGCGGCCCTTGTTGCCATTGGTCTGTTGTTCGCGCTGGACCCTGGCGGGGCCATCGCCGCAAGTGGCTTCCCCGATTACAGGGAAATGGATTGGACGCAGCTCACGGCCTGGGGCTTCCGGACAATAGGCGTCGGCGTCGGGCTGCTGCTCATTCTTGTGCTGTGGCTGTGGCCCAAGTACCGGCCCCCGCAGGGGACCGAGGCGCATTGGCGCTCATCGTACCCGGCAATTCCACAGTCCGGTTCACTGCCGGCGGCAGCGGTATCGGCGCTGGAAGGCCATTTTATATTGAGCAAGACGCTGTTGGCCTCCATCATCGAGATGTGCCAGCGCGGCACGCTCCATTTGGAGTGTGTCAGAACAGGACCCGGCTTCCTATACCGGCTGTCTCAGCAGGGTCCTGTCGTATATGACTGGGAGCGGCTCATCTGCAACAGCCTGCCGCCGGGCCCCACAACGGTCGAGGCACTGCATGACCGGTTGAAGAAGCACGAGGATGCCATCGGCGACAAGTTGGGAGAGTTCCTGCAACACCAGGGCCTTTTCGATGACAACCCGGTGCGTGTAAGGAGGGAAAACCTCGGGGATGCAGTCGAATGGGGAATGTTGGCCGGGGCTCTTATGGGCGTCGGCAGCGGGCTCTGGCTGGCTCTATGGCTGTCCCAATGGTGGGCGAACGCCCTGGTCGGCGCGTTCATAGGCTTCATGTACATGCTGGATGCGCCGTCGGTGCAGACGGGCATGGTGCCGCCGACGCAGAGGGGTGCACACGAAATAGATCAGTGGCTTGGCTGGAAAAAGTCCCTTGCCGGATCCGACTCGCCTTCCCCCCGGGACCAACCCGATTCCATGTTGGCCTATGCCGTAGGGCTGAATGTGGCCCAGCCATGGCTGGACGTCTCGGTCTCGGCTCCGCTGTGGTTCGGCTCCGGCCAGGCATCCTCCCTTCGGGGTCCCGACCTGGACGCGGCCTATCACGGCTTTATGCACTCGGTAGAGTGGTACCTGAGCGGCCGGTCTGATAAGGCGGCGGACGCGGCTTCCTGGCTGAAAGAGTCGGAACAGATCGAATTGGGGCTGTGGAACACCGAGCAGGCTGAAGGAACGGCGAACGGCGAAGGCGGTGTCGGAACGGCGTATGAGAGACCACAAACTGAGGGCGTCACGCCTGAGACGGAGGCGCGAGGGGAAACAACGGCAGATCCCCCGAGTTCGCCGCTGGACTATCGGGAATACCAGTCTCCGGAGCAGGTGGAGGAGACGAAGGGCGGACGGGGGTGCGGCGGTTGCTTGATGTGGGTGGTCCGCCTGCTCGGCATAGGGGCGTTGGTCGTGGCGGTCCTGGTCGGCATCAACCTGGCTTCACCGGCCGTCGACCCGTGTCCGGCGGACTCTCCGACTATCCCGCCGCCCGGGCAGCTTCTTGTGATCCTTGATGTGTTCCTGGATGAGTGCGTGAACGTTGCCGGAGAGGTGGTGTCGCACGACGTCGGCGAGCTGGTGGTGGAGGTGGACCGGGGGGAGTACGTGCAGCGGGTGAGGGTCCGTGGACCGGCGGAGGTCTTCGAGCAGGTCTCAGTGGGCAGACGGGTCCGAGTGGCGGGACGGGTCGGGGAGCATGAGGACGGGGGCTACGTGGTCCATTACGGAGTGGACCGCGGGTGGTGGGGGAATTTCCGGGAGAACCTTCCGGGGGACGTTCTCACGCCCTAGAGCCGCACAACCGCCCTAATCCCTCCGCCTGACGAAGCCCTGGGGGTCGCTCCTCGATGCCTTCCGGTTGAGGGCTTGGTCGAGGATGTTGAAGGCCCGGTCGATGCCCAGGCGCTCCATCGCCCGGTGCGGAAACACGACGCACGCACAGCCCCGGGGCTCGAGCGCGATCGTGGAGTGATGCGGCCCCTGGTGCGCCGCGTGAGGCATGACCTAGGTGTCTGTGCCACAGTCGTTTTGCCGGGGTCAGCGGCGGTAGGAAACCCGGTGGAGTTCTTCTAGCCGGGCCTACGTGGACTGCACTGCGAATGTTTCGCCGGGAGGTCGCTTGGTAAGTCGTGGCCTTTCGTAAATCATGCCAGAAGGCAGGATCCATCTTCCGATCAAGAATGACTCGCAACCTGCCATATTCGCGCCAGAGCCTTACCGTAAGAAGGCCCTGTCGGGCTTCGCGATCGAGGCTAACGCGCTACGAATGACTTGGTGGTTTCCGAGTTTACGCTAACGGTGTACTCCACGCCCGGCTCAAAATCGGAACCCAGGGGGACGATGGTTCTTACTATGGGAGAGTCGGCGGTGCAGGTAACAGACGGGTCTGCCACCTGATGGTGGGTGATAGCCACGTCTATCCTGTTCGGCTCTCTTCGCCGTATTTCGTAGCCGTTGAGCTGAGAGCAGCTACTGCCCTTGGGGATGCCGGAGACGACGCGTAGCTGGTACTGGGGCGGCGCGCTCTCCAATGTCACCACCTCCACACTTTGAATGGGCGACTCGGCGATGAAGGTGTCCCGAAGGCTGGTCTCCGGGATGCTGAAAGTGGTGGTCTCCAGACCGTTTACTATCACCCGGTAGGTTCGCCCAGGTTCAAGAGACGTTCCAATAGGCTCTACAGTGTCGAGTTCCACCACCTGCTCGTGACAGGGAATTGCCCAGGGGGTCGGTGGCGGCTGCATCAGCGTAACCCGTGCAATGATGTCGTAGCCGTCCAGCTCCAATTCCTGGTCACCGGGGCGGGCGCAGCCTTCTATCGTGGACTGGTAATAGGCCACCCGGAGCAAGTGCTCCGGCTCGTTCGGCACCAGGTTGGCCCAAACTACCGGGGCCGGGACCTCTATCCAGATCCGCCAGTCCTCCCCGGCGTCACTGCCCCCGACCAGGTCGGGCGGGGGCTGCACCAGCACCAGGAGCATATCCACCTTGTCGGGATTACCGTGGGTGATTACCTCATGGACCGTATCGTTGGTGAAGGCAAGGCGGCCGTCGGATTCGACGATTTTGGCACTTATCGAGTATCTACTCCGGGGGCTAATGTCCTCACGGTGGTATTCAACCTCGAACTTGATGGGGACCTGACCGGGGCCGGAGATGGTCTGGCGAGCGATAAGCGGAGCGGGGCCATCGGCATAGGATACGTCCCGTAGCTCTACTATGAGGGTTGCGCCCGGAGTAAGGGCCAACCGCTCCCGGTAGGTGACGGTGCCGCTTACCGATGCGTTGGGGTCCCGACCCGACGCCACTTCCAACGTAGTGTTGGATGGCCCGGGCTCGCTCTGGCAGGCAACCGCCGTCAGGGCAATCCAGATGCCCATAACCGAAAACAGGGCGGTCCTCACTTTGGTCTTCATCCAGCACCCTCGGTGACGAGAACGAGGTTGGGCCATATCCATAATAGACGCAGCCCGGCGCAGATTGGTTCCCGGACTCTCAGCGCTTGCCGTGGTTGACGCAGGAAGGCTCCGGACCATGGCGGTGAACGCCCTCGGGATGATGCAAGTGCGGACAGCGAAGTCAGCTATGAACTAGGACTTGCATCCTTACCGGCCGGTAAGCCTCGGCGCCGTCAACACCGGAGGCGTCCAAGCCTGATGCCCACGAGTAGCGCAGCTTTTGGTGTCTATTGTGTACTGCGAATGTTAGGGGGACTCCCCTACAAGAGTGCGCATGTGTGTGCTCCATTTTTGAGGGGTAAACGGATCGCCGGCATCCAATGACTTCCATGTCGGTTTGATATTCCTAACAGCTGGTGGACATCAGGTGGAACAGATCGAGGTGAGTCGGGAGGGAGAAGGCAATTGCGACGAACTGCGTGCCATCCGATCGGTCGTAACCATGACGCCCTCCCATGACTCGCTAAGGTGTGTCACGGCGCCTGAGGATTGTGCTAAAGCCTCCGATTGGTTAGCCCGAACGCCATCTACACCGGGTGGCCTGAATCATCTCCGCCCTTGACACTCCAGTATGTCGCAACTAGGCTTTGTGAGGGAGTTTCGACAAGTGCTACCTGCATTGAGTCTGGAGATAATCGTGCTTACACTGTCACGTCCAAGTCTTGATTGGGCTCTCAAACAAGCGGAGCGCTTCGGTGACACCGACATCTTCCCGTTGCCTTTCGAGTTTTCGGCCATCCGGCATGACTGGGATAGATTGGCAGACCTCCTCGGTTCAAGCAATATTCTTAACTGGGCAGTGCGTCCGAATCGCGAGTGTCTGAGTCCCAAGAGTGCCTACAGTTTCAGGATTTCCACCCAATTGGACCCGCTGGATTGGCTTATCTACAGTGCTCTGATCTACGAGATTGGAGAGGAGTTGGAAGCCTTCCGTCTTCCTCCGAAAGAAGGAATCGTGTTTTCATGTAGATTCGAACCTCAACCCAACGGCACTATGTTCAGCCGACATACAACCTATAGGCAATTCCAAGAAAGGTCGCGCGAACTTGCTAGTCGCCACAATGAGCAATACGTGGTAGTCGCAGATATAGCCGACTTCTTTCCCAGCCTGTACCATCACAGGGTCGAGAACGCCCTCAGGTTGGCAGCTCCGAAAAAAACAAACCACGTTAAGGCCACCATGCATCTTCTTGGTGCCTGGAGAGCAGGTCTGTCGTTTGGCTTATCCGTCGGCCCCAGTGCTTCTCGGCTAATTGCCGAAGTGGCCATCCATGACGTAGACCAAGCACTGCTTGGAGAGCGCTTAACCTTCACAAGATACGTAGATGACTTTCGAATATTCTGCAATAGTCGAAAGGATGCCTACATTGCACTGGCAACGTTGGCCGACATTCTTTGGAAAAATCACGGGCTCACACTTGCAGGACAAAAAACACAGATTCTACCGGTGGAGGTTTTTAAGCAACGGTATTTTCGCTCTGGAAGAGAAGCGGAAATGAAGCGCCTGTCGGACTCGTTTGACGACCTTGTATATCAGTTAGGACTTGATACTTGGTACGAAAACACAGACTACGATGATCTAGATGATGAGCAAAAGGCCAATGTGGATGCCCTCAATCTGGAGGGATTACTGACTGAACAATTGGGCTGTGAGGACATCGATATCCAAGTCACCAGATTTGTCCTGCGACGCCTAAGCCAACTCCAGGATCCAGTTGGAGCGGATGAGGTTCTGACGTCTATCGATAAGCTCTACCCTGTATTCACAGATGTCGTTGGGTATCTTGATAGCTTCAAGAACTTTACAAAGGATGATCGACGTGATACTGGCAAGAAGATACTCAATCTCATAGGGGACTCTATAGTTTCACATCTCGAGTACCATCGAATGCATCTACTCAACCTATTCGCAACTAACTCAGAGTGGGATAATATTCAGGAACTCACAGCACTTCTGTCCGAATTTGCCGACCATTTCACGAGGCGAAAATTGATTTTAGCCTTAGGTAGATCTGGACAGAATCACTGGTTTAGACGACATAAGACTGATTGGGAACAGTTTTCTCCTTGGGAACGGAGGGCATTTCTTCGCGGAGCTAGCTCGCTGGAGGGTGATGAGCGAAAGTACTGGTACGGCTCAATCAAGGGGCGTCTAGATCCCCTAGAGGAAGCAATCGTATCTTGGTCTCAGCAGCATCCAATCAACGGTTGAACCTGCCCGGCACCGTTGCCGGGGCGCCGGCCCTACCCGATGAGAGCAGCGCAAGCAGCTGGAGACCATCGACTCGGAGCTTGAGGAGGCGAAGAAGAAACTGGGCCGCATCTGGCACTTCATAGAGACGACCGACACCGATATGGCCGACGCCTCGGACCGCATCAGGGAGCACCGGGAGCGGCAGAAGCGCTTGGAGGATGCGGCGACGGAGGCAAGGGCGATGCTCCTGCAGCGCAGGGTGTGACCCTGGACAAGGTGGAGACGATCACGGCCTTCGCGAAGGACATGAGCGATCTCCTGAAGACCAGCGAGCTAACCGAGTCGCGGGCCTTCATCGAGTGCTTCGTCAAGGAGATCGAGGTCAGGCCCGGCAGGACCGTCATCCACTACACGATCCCCACCTCGGAGGATAGTCCCGAGGGGGAGCCGACGCCGCAGAGGTCGCCCTGAACGGGCGTGTTCACATTGGCTGTGAGGCAACGGCTTGCCAAAGGCGCGGCGGGGCTAAGGTGCCTGGCGGGCATCATTAGTAGGGGCCGTTCGCGAACGGCCCCTACCGCGCCTCATGACACGGGGAGCGCTTTTTGTGCAGCGCGAGCATAGCGTGAACAGGCCCCAGAACAGTACACGTTGGCGGGCTATCGGCCCTGGGTGCTGGTGCCCGCCATGGTCGGGCGAATGTTCAGGAAGGTCACCCCGTCCGGCCCCGACCGCAAGGGGCCGTACATGGTGTCCTTCTCAACGTAGAGGACCGTGCCGGTCGGGCAATGCTCCTCGCCCACGGTCACGTCGCCCTCGAGGATATAGATGATCTCATTCTGCGAGTGGCTGTGGACCGGGCCCACGAAGGATGCATCTCGCCTGATGAGGAATACCTCGGGCATGCCTTCTTTTCCGTCAAAGACGAAGCGGCGGTCGACCTCCGGCATCCCCTGGATCGGCTCCCAGGCGGAGTCCTGCTCTTTCTTTACGACGACCTTTCCCATGGGGCCTCCCGAACTGTCTGACTCGGTACGGACTACCAGGCCATCGTCTGGTTCGACCCAGCGCCGACCGGATGCGACGCGGTCATTCTATCAAGAAGCACGAATTGCTCTTGACGACGAGCCAGACTGTCCGGCCCTCCTCGAGGCGGAGACTTTGGACAGCCTTCGGCGACACCTCGACCTGAAAGGACAGCCCGCAGTCCACCGCCACTCGCTTTTCGAACCCATGGTCCGAGATTGCCGTGACGTTCCCTCGAAGGATGTTGCGGGCGGAGAGGCCTCGAGGGGGCTCGCTTGCGAGGATGATGTCCCCGGCCCGGACCCCGATACGGGCCCTTTGGCCCGTCTTCAGGTCCGCGTAGGGCACCTCCACGGCTATCTCGCCGGACCGCAGGGTCATCAGCCCGGCATCCCGGTCGAGCGCCTCGATGGTCCCCTCGATGACGTTTTCCATCTGGATGGACCGCGAGAGGACCTCGCCGGAGGGGCGCCGGAGCAGGTCCAGCGGGGTGCCTTCCGACACGGTCCGTCCGTTCTCCAGGACCACGACTCTATCGCACAATGAGACCACGTCCTCCCAGTCGTGGGTGACCAGGACCATCGGCGTTCCGGACCGGTCCCGAAGGGCCCCGATCTCCTTGCGCAGGCCGCGGCGCAGGTGCTGGTCGAGGGCCGAGAAGGGTTCGTCCAGCAGAAGGACCTCGGGCCCGGCGGCCAGGGCCCGGGCCAGGGCCACACGTTGCCGCTGGCCCGAGGAGAGCTGGCTGGGGTAGTGGTCTCCCAGCCCCGCCATGTCCATCGTTTCCAGGAGGGCTTCGACTCTGCCGGCGCGGCCGGCCTCGTCCAGCTTCGGGATACCGAAGGAGATATTTTGGCGCACGAGGAGATGCGGGAACAGCCCGTACTCCTGGGGCACATAGCTGATCCGGCGTCGGTGCGGGGGGGCCCAGACATGGCGGGCGGCGTCAAAGACCTCTCGCCCGTGCAGGGCTACCCGTCCGCCCGAGGGCCGTTCGAGGCCCGCGATGGCCCGAAGGGTCAATGTCTTGCCCGACCCGGATGGGCCAAACAGGCCCAGGATCTGCCCCCTATCGACGGAGAGGGTCACATCGAGAGCAAACCCCCCAAGCCGGTGTTGAATGGATGCCTCGATCATGACCCCAACACCCAGCTTCTTCTAAACGCCAGCCGGACCGCGGCCAGGACCGCCAGGGAAATCACCGCCAGCACCGCCGCCAGGGCCAGGGCCGAAGCAATGTCGGTCTCCAGGGCCGCCAGGATCGCGAGGGGCATGGTCTGGGTCTTCCCAGGAAGGTTCCCGGCGAACATGATCGTGGCCCCGAACTCCGAGATTGCTCTCGTCCAGCACAGCACCATGCCCGCCACGAGGGCCCGGGAAGCCATGGGCAGGGAGACCCGCAAGAAGACTTTCGCCGGCGCAGCCCCGAGTGTGGCGGCGATATCCTCGAGCCCAGGGTCCACGCCCTCGAACCCGATCCTGGCCGACCGAATGTAGAAGGGCGCGCCGACGAAGAGCTGGGCGAATACCACCGCGGTCATGGTGAACGGCAGCGACACGCCCACTGATTCGAGCGCTCCTCCGATAATCCCTTCCCGGCCAAAGGCCATCAGCATGCTCAAGCCGGCGACTATCGGGGGGAGAACGATGGGCAGCTCGACGAGGGAGTCGATGAGCCCCTTCCACCTCGACCGGCTGCGCGCGAGGAGATAGGCCAGCGGCGTGCCGGCCACGGCGGTGACGGCTACGGTGATCGCGCTGGTTACGAAGGAGACCCGCAGGGCGCTGAGGACCGTCCCCTCTCCCAACGATCCCCAGAACCCCTCCTGGCCGACCCCGCGAATGAACAGCGCGGCGAAGGGCAGTCCGACGAATAGCAGGAACAGAACCAGCGGCAGCCCGCCGACGGCGAGCCACCCGGGCCGTGGCGGACCGGGGCCGCCGGCTACAGCGGCATGAGCGGTCAAGGCGGACCGCCGAACCCGTGCGCCGCCAGCACCCGCTGGCCCCGCTGCGACGTCACGAACTGGAGAAACCGCTGCGCGAGGCCGCGGCTGCGGGCCGCCTCGACAATGGCTATCGGGTAGGTGATCTCCGGAGAGATCCCACCCCCCATGGGGATTGCGCGCAGAGCGGTCCCTCCGGCCACGAGGGCGTCCGTCACGTACGCTATGGCGGCGTCGGCCTCGCCGATCTGCACCACGGACACGGCGTGCCTGGCGTTCAGGGCCTCGGACACGACGTTGTCCGTGATTCCCCGGGCGATCCCGGGGCCATACCGCGGGTCCCCTTCGATCCTTCGCAGCGCTTCGCGGGTGTACGCCCCAAGGGGCACCTGGGGGGCGGCGACGACCAGGCGCAGCCCTGCGGCGGCCAGGTCGCGAATGCCCTTGATGTCATGGTTGCCTTCGCGGACGATGATCGCCAGGGTGTTCCCGGCGAACGTCCGCGGAGGGCCATCGACTACTCCGGCTTCGAGCGCCCTCCGCATGTTGGGGAGGTCGGCCGAAGCGAACACGTCCGCCCTCGCCCCCTGCTCGAGCTGGGCCCTGAGCGTGGAGGTCGCGGCGAACTGGAACGTGACGTCCGCGCCCGGGTTGGCCTCCTCGAACATCCGGCCGAGCTCTCGGAAAGCACCGGTAAGGGAAGCGGCGGCGAAGACGGTCAGGGGGTCGCCGCTCCGCCCGCCTCCGCAGGCCAGCAAGAGAGAGACGGTCACGGAGAAAAGGAGGAGCAACCGCATAGCGCAACTCGCCCCATGGTAGGGCCCGGGGACCTCCATGGCTTCGTACCAACTGCACAAAATGTGCTACGTTACGGGGGTGAAGGAGCGAGGCCTCCAAGCGCTGTCGGATGCGCTGCGACGCACCCCGGGCCGGGACCGGCTATCGGCCGCGTTGTGCGGGGTCATTTCGCCGATAGTCGAGTACGATTCCCGCACCAGGTCCGACCTCACCGACACCCTGCGGGCATACCTCGAACATGGCGGGAGCCTGGCCTCGACGGCCGACCACCTGTTTCTGCACCGGAACAGCGTGCTCTACCGTCTCCAGCGAATCGAAGACTTGTGCGGCCTCAACGTGCGGGACCGAAGGACGCGGCTCCTGCTGCTGGTCGCCTGGGCTCTCGCGGACCCCAGGCTGCTTGGGGTCCGCCCGGATGAGCCTCTGATGGAGGGTGGAGATGAGAGCCAGCGCTCGTAACCGGCTACGCGGGACCGTGACCGAGGTCCGTATCGAGGGGCTGATGGCCCAGATCGGGCTGCAGGTCGGCGACAACCACCTGGTCGCGCTGATCACCGCCGAGGCGGCCCGGGAGCTCGACCTCAAGGTGGGCGACGAGGCGGTCGCCATGGTCAAGGCGACGTCGGTCATGGTAACGCGGGAGTGAGGGAGATGGGCCGGAGGAAATAGCGGCCGCCGCGCCCCCGGGATTAGAATGGGCTTGGCCACGCGGGTCCACCACCGTCGGCTAGGACCGCGCGGTCAGGGCAAAGGACACGCGAACCTCGAATATGCCCGAGTTCAAAATCGTCTCCGACTTCAAGATGACCGGCGACCAGCCCCAGGCCGTCGATGAGCTGGTCCAGGGCCTGAACGCCAACATGCGCTCCCAGACCCTGTTGGGCGTGACCGGGTCCGGCAAGACCTTCACCATGGCCAACATCGTCGAGCGGGTCCAGCGTCCCGCCCTGGTCATCGCCCCGAACAAGACGCTGGCCGCCCAGCTCGCCACCGAGTTCAAGGAATTCCTGCCCGCGAACGCCGTCGAGTACTTCGTGTCGTATTACGATTACTATCAGCCGGAGGCGTATATTGCGCGCACCGACACCTATATCGAGAAGGACGCGGATATCAACGAGGAGATCGACAAGCTGCGCCACGCGGCTACGCGGGCGCTCCTGACGCGGAGAGACGTCCTCATCGTCGCCTCCGTGTCCTGTATCTACGGACTGGGCTCCCCGGACGAATACCAGAGCTTTCGGGTCAGCTTGACGAAGGGCGAGACCGCGCGGAGGGACCGGGTGCTCCGCCAGCTCATCGACATGCAGTACGAGCGCAATGACATGGACTTTACGCGAGGCCGGTTCCGGGTGCGGGGCGACACTCTGGAGATTCAGCCGGCGTACGAGGACCTGGGGCTCCGGGTCCAGTTCTTTGGCGACGAAATCGAGCGCATCCAGGAGCTGGACCCCCTGACCGGCGAGCTGCTTGCGGACCGGGACAGGGTCGAGATCTATCCAGCCAAGCATTTCGTGACATCCCAGGAGAAGATGCTGGCCGCGATCGACGACATCCAGGTGGAGCTGGAAGAGCGCCTCCAGACGCTCCGGGAGCAAGGAAAGGTCCTGGAGGCGGCCCGTCTCGAGCAGCGGACCCGCTACGACCTGGAGATACTGCAGGAGACGGGCTATTGCTCCGGCATCGAGAACTACTCCCGTCACCTCGCCCGCCGGTCCGCAGGGAGCCGGCCCTCGACGCTGCTGGACTATTTCCCCGACGACTTCCTGTTGTTCCTGGATGAGTCCCACATGACCGTTCCCCAGCTCCACGCCATGTACCACGGCGACCGGTCGCGGAAGGAGACCCTGGTCGATTTCGGGTTTCGGCTCCCCTCCGCCATCGACAACAGGCCCTGGAGCTTCGAGGAGTTCGAGGAGTATTACAACCAGGGGATCTTCGTCTCCGCGACGCCGGGGCCCTATGAGATGCGTGTCAGCAGCCGGGTCGCCCAACAGGTCATCCGCCCCACGGGCCTCCTGGACCCGACGATCGAAGTGAAGCCTACCGAGCGTCAGATCGACGACCTCTTGAGCCAGATCAAGGACCGCGTCGGCCGGGGAGAGCGCGCCCTCGTCACGACCCTGACGAAGCGGATGTCAGAGGAGCTGGCGGACTATCTGCGGGAGATGGGGATCCGGGTCCATTACCTCCATTCGGAGCAGGACACGCTGGAGCGCAGCGAGATCCTCCGCGACCTCCGTCTGGGCGTGTACGACGTCGTCGTGGGCATCAACCTGCTCCGGGAGGGACTGGACCTCCCCGAGGTGAGCCTCGTGTCGATCCTGGACGCCGACAAGGAGGGGTACCTTCGCTCCCAGAGCTCGCTGGTCCAGACCATCGGGCGGGCAGCCCGTCACGAAAGCGGGCACGTCGTCATGTATGCCGACGCGGTCACAGGCTCGATGCAGACAGCCATCGACGAGACCTATAGGCGCAGGGGGATCCAGCAAGCGCACAACGAGCAACACGGGATCGTGCCCCACGGGATCAAGAAGTCCATCAAGGACATAACGGACCGGGTCCGGGCCATCGCCGAGGAGCAGGCGCCCTACACGGTCTCACAGGAGATGCCGAGGGACGAGGTCTTGCGCCTCATCAAGGACCTGGAAAGCCAGATGAAGCGGGCCGCCCGGGAGATGGAATTCGAGAAGGCCGCGGCTCTCCGAGACCAGATCATCGACCTTCGGAAAGCGATGGCGCTGGACCAGGACTCCCGCATCCCGAATGCCGGCGAGCGGGTCGGGGCCGGCGTCTCGGCCAACGGCGCCCCGCCGGGGGAAGCGCGACAGGCAGGGCGCCCCCGCCGCAACCGCTCGGGCGGCCGCTGGCGGTAGCTCCGTCAGGCGCCCAGCTTCTCGCCAGCTCCCGCGAGCAAGCCCTGCAGCACCGTGCGCCAGCTCTTGCCCAGGCGCCTGATGTCCAGCCGGACCCGGGTGTGGCCGATGCGCACCCCATCTCCGTAGGGGCGCTGCACACCCAACAGGCCGGTCCACGTCTTGTCGTCGCCGGCGAGGACTATCTCACCGGTGGAATGGTGGACGCTCAGGACCTTGGCCTTGAGCGCGAGCAGCTTTACTTTGACCATGAACAGCAGGTTCTCGACCGGCTCCGGCAGAGGGCCGAATCGGTCCTTCATCTCGTCGGCGATGTCATCGACCTCCGTGGGCTCCCTGAGCCGGGCCATTCGGGAGTAGAGTGACAACCTCGCGGTGAGATCGGCGACGAAATCGTCGGGAATGTGGGCCGCCAGCGGCAAGTCTACTGAGGGCTCGGCTGCCCTGGGCGCGGTGAAGGGCGGCCCGCCGTCCGCTTCAACTCGCAGGTCCTCAACCGCCTCACCTAAGAGGCGCACATACAGGTCGAGGCCCACCGCCGCGATGTGGCCGTGCTGCTCGGTGCCGAGCAGGTTCCCCGCGCCGCGGATTTCCAGGTCCTTCATCGCAATCCGGAAACCGGCCCCGAGCTCTGTCGCCGCCAGAATGGTCTTGAGCCGCTTCTCCGCCGTCTCCGTCAGCCGTTTGTCGCTGTTGTAGAAGAAGTAGGCGTAGGCCCGGTTGGCGCCCCGCCCAACGCGTCCTCGGAGCTGGTAGAGCTGGGCCAGCCCCATCCGGTCGGCATCGTTGACGATCATGGTGTTCACGTTGGGCATGTCCAGGCCCGACTCAATGATCGTGGTGCAGACCAGCACGTCGGCTTTCCCGTCGGCGAACTCCAACATCACCGACTCGAGCTGGTGCTCGCTCATCTGCCCGTGGCCCACCGAGACGCTCGCTTCGGGCACCAGGCGTTGGAGCCGCTCCGCGATCATCCGGATGTTGTAGACCCGGTTGTGGACAAAGAAGACCTGGCCCCCGCGCTCCAACTCCCGCAAGAGCGCCTCGCGGACTATCCCATCGTCGAACTGCATGACATACGTCTTGATGGGCAGCCGCTGCTCCGGCGGCGTTTCCATGACGCTCATGTCCCGCACGCCGGCCATCGCCATGTAGAGGGTCCGGGGAATGGGGGTGGCGCTCAGGCTGAGGACGTCCACCTCCCGGCGCATCTCCTTGAGGCGCTCCTTATGGGCCACCCCGAAGCGCTGCTCTTCGTCCACGATCACGAGGCCCAGCTCCTTGAAGTGGACATCCTTCTGGATGAGCCGGTGCGTTCCGATACAGATGTCGATTGCGCCCTTCGCCAGCCTCTCGACCACCTGGTCCTGCTCCCGCTCCGACCGGAACCGGCTGAGCATCTCCACCTCGGTGGGAAACGGCGCCAGGCGTTCCCTAAACGTGTTGAAGTGCTGCTGCGCGAGGACGGTGGTGGGGACGAGGACCGCCACCTGGTAGCCGTCCACTACGGCCTTGAACGCCGCGCGGAGAGCGACCTCCGTCTTGCCGTAACCCACATCCCCCGCAACGATCCGGTCCATGGGCTTGGGACGCTCCATGTCGGCCTTGACCTCGGCTATCGTCCGCATCTGGTCCGGCGTTTCGACGTACGGGAAGGAGCCCTCGAGCTCCTCTTGCCAGGGCGAATCAGCGCCGAAGGGGTGCCCGGACACCACTTCCCGCGCCGCGTAGATCCCGAGGAGCTCCCGCGCGACCTGGGCCGTCGACGCCCGGACGCGGGCTTTCATCCTGTTCCATTCCTGGGTGCCGAGCCTCGTGAGGCTGGGGGGCCGGTCGCTGGACCCTACATACGGCCCCACCCGGTCGATCTGCTCCGAGGGGACCATCAGCTGGTCGCCGGCGGCATACTCGAGGACGAGGTATTCCCGCTCGCGCTCGTCCACAAGCCGGGTCAGGGTTTCGACGAACCGGCCGACGCCGTGGTCGGTATGGACGACGTAGTCGCCCACCGTAAGCTCGGTGAGAAACGACTGCCGCGCCACGCGGCGGCGCCGGAGGTAGCGGCGCTGCTTTGCCAGTCCGAAGACCTCGGCATCGGTCAGCAGCACGGTGTCCCGCCCAGCCAGGGTCCAGCCCTCGGCCAGCGAGCCATGAACCAGGGTAAGGGTCCCGGACCGCGGCGGCTGGGGGATGTGCTCCGCCGCGGTGAAGGGCACCGCCGCTTCGGACAACAGCTCTCCGAGGCGGGGCGCTTGCTGGCTCACGAGCACGACTCGCCGCCCGTCGGTCAGCATCTGTTCCAGGTCGTTCATCAGCACCCGGGTCCGGCCCGCGTATGCGGGTGAGGGGGTGAACGGGAGCTCATCGCCTTCGGCCCCCAACGATTCGAACACGGCCACGCGGGCGGCGCCCTCCGCCCCACTCATGAAGTCCTTGGACCCGAAGAAAGGAGGCGGGAACCGTTTCGAGATCTCCCCGCGGCCGGCCATGGCGGCCTTCAGCTCGGCAGCCTGCGCCTCGATGTCTTCGAGGGCCTGGCGGATGCTTACCGGCTCGTCGATGACGACAATCGAATTGGGGTCGAGATAGTCGAGCGGCGTGGAACAGTTCACCAGACCCGCATAGGACTCCATCTCCTCGAAGTGCTGGCCCTCCGCCAGCATCCGCAGCTCCTCCGTGAGGCGTCCCCCGGCCTCCCTGCTGCACCCCTCGAGGTCCAGCTCACGCAGAAAATCCCTCCCCTCCGGCAACATCTCCGTAGAGGGTGTGACGGTGACGGAATGGACGGATTCCTCGGACCGCTGGGTCGAGGGGTCGAAGACGCGGACCGTATCGACGACGTCGCCCCAAAAATCGAGGCGGAAGGGGGTGTCATATATGGGCGGGAAGACGTCGAGGATGCCCCCGCGGCGGCTCATCTGGCCAGGGGCCACCACGGATGGCTCCATGGAATAGCCCATGGCCGCCCAACGCCGGGCCAGTGCTAGGGGGTCGAGGCTCTGCCCTCGGGATACCGTCATGGCGGAGCTCCGCACTAATTGGGGAGCGGCGGTCTTCCAGGCCACGGCGTAGGCCGAGCCAACGACCAACGGGGGCGGACCCGCCGATACCCCGGCCAGCCGTCCCAGCACATTGATTCTCTGGTGGACGGTCGTCCTATCGGAGGCGAGGCGCTCATATGGCAGGAGGTCGGGCTCGGGGAGAAGCTGCACCGCGGGACCGTCCCCCGTGTAGAGAGCGAGCTGGTCGAAGAGCTGCCGGGCCATTTCAGCCCGGGCGGTCACGACGAGCATGGGGCGATCGGTGGACCTCCACAGGGAGAGGAGGAGCGGCGGCCGGGCGGCGTCGAGGGTGTTGATCCGCACCTTGCCGCCCTGGCGGAGACGCCCGGCCAACCCCGCGTATTGCGGCAGTCCCTCGACGAGGGATAAGAGACCCTCCAGCGCCACAGATCCGTCCTTTTTTGACAACACTAAACGGGCTAAACGCCGCGCGAATAGCCCTTCTCGGCCATTCTAACAGGAGCGGCGGCCCTTCGTGACATAAGGTGCGTGCTATACTTTGGGCACCCCACGACGAGCGAAACCACCGGTGAGAACGCCATCCAATAACGGCCGTGCCAACGGAGAGACCGGCCGCCGCCGTATCATCGCCAAATTCGGGACGAACGTCCTCACGGGCGGCGGCGACGGGCTCGACGACGCCGTCATGGGATCCCTGGTGGAACAGGTGGCCTCGCTGCACGCCGAGGGCGTCCAGATGCTCGTCGTGACGTCCGGAGCCATCGCCGCCGGGCGCCAGGCCCTCCAAGGAGCGAAGCGCCGCGCGGACGCGCGCCACGAGCAGGTACTGGCAGCCGTGGGGCAGGGCCGCCTGATGCAGGCCTATCAGCGGCACTTCGAGCCCCACGGCATCACCGTCGGCCAGGCGCTGCTGACAAAGGGCGACCTGGACGACCGGGAGGGGTACCTCAACGTCCGGAACACCCTGGAAGGACTTCTCGACCTGGGGGTCGTGCCCATCATCAACGAGAACGACGTCGTCGACCTGGCCGAGATGGGGCAGGTGGTCTTCGGCGACAATGACAACCTTTCGGCCATGGTGGCCAACGTGGTCAACGCGGACCTGCTGGTCATGCTCTCCGACATCGATGGGCTTTACACCGGCGACCCCAGGAAGGACCCCGCGGCCGACCTGATCCCGGTGGTCAACAAGATCGACCCGGGCATAGAGGCGTTGGCGGGAGGCATCGGCTCGGGAAGGGCGCGAGGCGGCATGGTCACCAAGGTGCAGGCCGCGAAGCTCGCCACCGCCTCGGGAGTACAGGTGGTTATCGCCAGCGGTCATGTCCCCAACGTGCTGGTGCGACTGACTCGGGGGGAAGGGATCGGGACGAAGTTCGAGCCGACCACGACGAGGCAGGACAGCCGGCGCCGTTGGATGTTGAGCATGGTCAGCGCCCGGGGACAGATCGTCGTCGATCAGGGAGCGGCGCATGCGCTTTCACAGCAGGGGAGAAGCCTGCTGGCGGCGGGAGTTCACGGCGTCGCTGGGACCTTTGGGAGGGGCGACCTCGTCGAAGTCTGCACCACTGATGGGGAGCGTGTCGGCTGCGGGCTGACCAACTATGGGGCCAGCGACCTGAACAAGCTGCGGGGCGCCAGGTCATCGGATATCCAGAGATTGCTAGGCTACAAGTACGGCGACGAGGTGATACACCGGAACGACCTCGTCGTGGTGGAGCCGCCGCCGACACCCGGCGGCGGGGAGGGATGATGGGATGACGACCGTCGGGGCGAGCGAGCTGCTCGGGAAGGCCAGGGAGGCGAAAGCAGCCTCGCGCCAGTTGGCCAAGCTCCCCAGCGCCGTCAAGGACAGAGCCCTGGCGAACACCGCCCGCCTGCTGAAGGAGCGGGAGGAGCAGGTGCTCGCCGCCAACGAGGAGGACTATCGGCAGAGCAAGCATGACGGTCTCAGCGAGTCCCTCCTGGACCGGTTACTGCTGACGCCGGAGCGCCTGGGCGCCATCGCCGCCGACGTCTTGGCGATCGCGGAGCTCCCGGACCCTGTCGGGGAGACGTTCGACATGCGCCGCCTGCCCAACGGGCTGGAGATCGGCAAGCGCAGGGTGCCCCTGGGGGTAATCGGGTCCATATACGAAAGCCGTCCCAACGTGACCATCGACATCTCGGCGTTGTGCCTGAAATCGGGCAATGCCGTCGTGCTGCGGGGAGGCAAGGAGGCCCTGCGGTCCAACCAGGCCCTGGCCGCCGCGCTCCGGGACGCCATTGCCGAGGCCGGGGCGCCCGCGGCCGCGGTGCAGCTCGTCGAGTCCACCGACCGGGCGCTGGTGGACGAAATGCTGGGGATGCGGGAGCACATCGACCTCATGGTGCCGCGGGGAAGCGAAGCGCTCATCCGCCGGGTGGCGGCGGGGGCGTCGATGCCGGTCATCGCCGGCGGAGTCGGCGTCTGCCACACCTACGTCGACGTCTCGGCGGAGGGGTCAATGGCATCCGCGATTATTCACAATGCCAAGGTCCAGCGACCCAGCACCTGCAACGCCCTGGATACCGTGCTGGTGCACCGGGACATCGCGGACCGACTGCTTCCGGAGATCGCGCGGCCGCTGGTGCGCGACCACGTGGAGCTCCGGTGCGACCCTGCGTCGCTGGAGGTCCTGCGCAGGGCGGAGGTGCCCAACGCTCGAGAGGCTTCGGAGGAGGACTTTGGGCAAGAGTTCCTGGCGCTGGTGGCATCGATAAAGGTCGTCGATGGGCTGGATGACGCCCTAGCCCACATCGAGCGGTACGGCTCGGGCCATTCGGAGGCGATCGTTACCGGCGACTATGCCGCCGCGCGCCGCTTCGTCGACGAGGTCGACGCCGCCGCCGTTTATGTCAACAGCAGCACGCGGTTCACCGATGGGGCCCAGTTCGGTCTCGGTGCCGAGGTGGGCATCAGCACCCAGAAGTTCCACGCCCGGGGCCCCATGGGGCTACGGGAGATGACCTCGTACAAGTGGGTGATTACGGGCACCGGCCAGGTGCGCCCCTCGGACTGATGTTCCCCAGGGGCACTGGGGCCTCTCTTCCTTTTGTGCCGGTCCACCTTCGAGGCCCACCCGCCGGCGCCGTCCCCGGACTCTGGCGGAGATACGTGCTATACGGCATACGATCACGTATGCCGTATAGCACGTATGCCTTATAATGTGGCCGCTTGCGCGTGCGCCCGCGCGCAGGGACATCTTCGGTTGCGCAAGGCGGGCCTATGACGACGGACCTTGGTTCGAACACCGTCGAGGTCGACGACGTCTACTCGGCGATGGAGTACGCGTGGGACCAGGGATGGACCGATGGTCTACCCGTGGTCCCGCCAACCCCTGACCGGGTAAGGGCCCTCCTCGATCACGCCCAGCTTAGCCCGGGCAAGGTTATCGGCGGGTACGAGGTGCGGAACCGCGAGATCACGGCTGAGAAGGTAGCCATCAACGCGGTCATGGCCGGCTGCAGGCCCGAGTACATGCCCGTGGTCGTCGCGGCGGTGGAGGCGGTCACCGACGAGGAGTTCCACCTCAACCACATCGCCAGCACATCCAGTCCCTGGCCGTCCTTCGTCGTGAACGGTCCGATCGCCCAGGAGATCGGTCTCGCCAACGGCCTTTATGTGATGGGTCCCGGCCGGAGGGCCAACACGACCATCGGGCGGGCGGTCAGCCTGACGCTGGCCAACTGCCTGGACGCAAAGGTTGGGGGCGTCCAGCAGGGCACGATGGGAAGTCCTTACCGGATGGGCGGGATGGTCATTGCCGAAAAGGAGGACACTCCTTGGGAGCCCCTGAGTGTCACGCGGGGGTTCGAGCCGGGCGCGAACGTGGTGACCGCTTTCCCCACGATGGAGCCGCCGCAGGATGTCCGCATCTATGGCATGCCTCACGTGGATACCGCGGAGGGGCTCACGTCCGTACTGGCCGAGTTCCTTTCGGAGGGATACTTCTGCGCCGGCCCGCACCTGATCCTGTTCTCCCCTTCCTGGCACCGGCTCTACCTCGAAGCCGGCTGGACAAAAAGGGATGTGGGCCAATACCTTGAGGAGCACACCCGGACCAACGTCGCCAGGCTAAAGCGGAAGGGGCGACTTGGCCGGTACCGGTCGCAGGACACCGGCGAGGGTGGAGAGGCGGACGACCGCGCCCCTTCGGTCAGAGGGGTGCCGGTGATCGACCCGGAGGATGAAAAGACCTTCACGTACCACGCCCGGTCGGAGCCCCGGAAGACGGAGTACTTCTTTGCAGTGGCCGGCGGCGACGTTGGGGCCTTCGCGGTGATGATCAAGCCCTATCCCACGGGGCCAAACTCAGTGAGCAAGCTCGTCCGGTCGCCGGGCTAGCCAGGTATGGAAGAAGGAGGGACGCATGGACAAGCTGAAGATCCTGAACCCGACGATCAGCTACCCGGTCAGCAAGGGCAAGCTGGCGCCCCGGCTCGATACCCTCAACGGGAAGGTGGTCGGTCTTCTGGGCAACAATTTCGGAGGGGCCGACCGGATGCTCAAGCGAGTCGAGGAGATCCTCGAGTCGAAGTACGAGCTCGAGGGGGTGGTCACCAGGCACAAGAGCTATATCGGTGAGCCCGCGCCCACGGAGATCTTCGACGAGATGGTCTCCTCCTGCGACGCTGTCTTTACTGCGATAGGTGCTTGAGGGTCGTGCTGTTCGGCCCTTGGGGTCGACGCGATCAACTTTGAGGCCAAAGGCGTGCCGGTATCGGCTTTTGCGGTGGACACGCTCGTCAAGAGTGTCGGCAGGATGATTGCCAAGCTGCACGGCTTTCCAGACTATCCCTATGTCATCATCCCCGCTCCGTTCCTAGAGGGGGTCATGATCCCCGAGGACATGTGGGAAGAGAAGATTCAGGACGCGGTGATCAAGGGCGAGCAGCTCATAACGGGGTCATCGATATGAGCCGATTTTCCATCATCTCAGCGGACTCGCACATCTGCGAGCCGCCCAACGTCTGGACGGACAACATCGACCCGGAGTACAGGGACCGGGCCCCGCGCATCCAGCGTATCGACGACAAGGACTCGTTCGTCGCCGATGGGCAGGTATTCGGGAACCCCGCAGGCACCTGCCGGGCAGGCAAGCCGGGAGATGCGATCAGCGACAAGCTGGAGCACGTCTACCCTGGAGCGTGGGACCCCGACGCGCGGATCGAAGCCCAACTCCAGGACGGGGTCGAGGCGGAGGTCATCTACCCAACGGCCGCGCTGAGGACCTTCTCGTTCAAGGACACGCCTTACCGGCAAGCGTGCATTCGCGCGTACAACGACTGGGCCCATGGTTTCTGCTCCCGCCACCCCGACCACCACAAGGGGATGGCCCTGGTGGACATCCTGGACCAGGACGCCGCGATCTCAGAGATGCGCCGGGCGAAGAAGCTGGGCTTGGTGGGCGTTTTGATCGCCCTGGCCAGCGATGATCCCAGGCTGTATTGGGATGACAGGCACGACCGGTTCTGGGCCGAAGCCCAGGACCTGGAAATGCCGGTGGCGCTGCACGTCATCAGCAACGTCAACGCCCTCCCGGATTTCAACGATGTGATGATCGAGACCTTCGTCAATGTCACGGCCCAGCAGTCCTTCGCCAGCATGATCTGGGGCGGCCTGTTCGTGCGATTCCCCAGGCTCAAGATCATCTCGGCCGAGAACGAGGCGGGTTGGGTCGGTCTGCTCCTCGACAAGATGGACCACCTGATCCTGAGGGAGGACCGCCACTTCGCCCACGACCATGCGATCAAGAAGACGGGGATGATGCCCAGCGAGTATTTCAGGCGCAACATCGCCCTGACCTTCATCTGGGACCGCAGCGCCGTGGCCGTGCGGGAGTGGATCGGCCTGGAGAACCTGATGTGGTCCAACGACTATCCGCATGCCGATAGTAGCTGGCCGGACTCGGCGAGGTTCCGAGACCATATCTTCCTGGGCGTCCCCGAGCATGACCGGCACTTGATCCAGGCGGAGAACGCCGCGAGGCTCTTCGGCTTCAATTAGTACTGGCCACTAGTACTGGCCACTAGTACTGGCCAGGTCCTCACCGGCAAGACGAAGCGGCGCGGCGCGCCCGAAGGCCCGCGCCGCTTTCGTTGCCAGCCTCGTCCATGGCCCGGAGGGGCCATCCCGGTAGAGTAGACCCACCAGCATGATCAAGCATTTTTCGCACACCTTCATCGGCGACGTCCTCGATGGGGACCGGCTCGGTCTCGCCGGCCCTTTGGCAAAGGACCGGCGCTACCCCAACGAGCGTCTGACGAGCGCCTTCGAGAATGCCAGGGAGACCGCCCAGCTCATGGAGGAGCTGGGCTACGACATGATGTGGCTGGCCGAGCACCATTTCCAGCCCGAAGGCTACGAGTGCATCCCCAACGTGCTGATGCTGGCCTTATGGCTTGCGCAGCACACAGAGCGCCTGAAGTTCGGCTGCGCCTTCAACATCGCCCCCATGTGGCATCCCCTCCGTCTGGCGGAGGACTTCGCGACGGTCGACGTGTTGACGGGGGCGCGCGTGACCTTCGGCGTTGGGCGGGGCTATCACACGCGGGAGGTCGAGACCTTCGGCATGCCGATGCAGGACGCCGAGGCCAACCGCGACCTTTTCGAGGAGCAGCTCGAGGTCATTCTCAAGGCCTTCAACGAAGAATCCTTCTCTCACAGGGGGAAGCACTACACCATTCCG
Organism: Dehalococcoidia bacterium; assembly: GCA_965220155.1. Classification (GTDB taxonomy): domain Bacteria; phylum Chloroflexota; class Dehalococcoidia; order SHYB01; family SHYB01. Next base: position 917,137 of record OZ244810.1, read on the forward strand.
CCCGAGGTGCCGTACCGGGGGTACACGCTGCGGCAGATTACCATGGTCCCCAGGCCTCTCCGCAGGCCGGTGGAGGTCTGGCAGCCCATCGTGAGCGGCAGCCCGCGAGGCATCGATTTCATGGCCAGGCATGGGGTCCGAGGTATCATGGCCGGCTCGGACAGCGAGAAGACGGACGCCATGGTCCGTGAGTTCCAGGCGGCCAACGCCCGCCACGGCCGGGAAATGCAGCTCGGCGAAGGTCTGGTGCTCGGGCTCTGGTGCTACATCGGCCGCACCGAGGAGGAGGCTAAACAGGCCCTGCGGCCTTCTTTCGAGGAGCATTCCAAGTTCGCCGGTCCCCTGGGCATCTCCGGCTACGGAAACGAGAACCTGCGGGCCCTGGGCCCCGACGAGGCCGAGCGCTACATTGCATCCAGGGCCGATTATGAAAAGGGGCTGGCGCGCGGGATCTGGACCGCCACGACCCCGGCCGGCCTCATCGCCAAGGTCCGCGGCCTGGAGGAAGCGTACCCGGGCCTGGAGCAGGTATCCCTTTCGCGGCCGACGGGGATGGGCCACCGCGAGCACCGGGAGCAGCTCGCTCTATTCGCCAAGGAGGTGATGCCTGCGTTCAAAGAACGGGCGCGATAGGCGGCGACCCATGAGCGTGGGCTGCTTTGCGGCCAAGTCATGGACGACCTCGGGGCGGATGTGATCAAGATCGAGCCGCCGGGCGGCTCCGCCGCCCGCTCGATGAACGGGCGCGATAGGCGGCGACCGAGGTCCTCGCGCCGACCCTGAAATGAGCCGGTCCCCGGGCCTCGCGGCCGCCGTTGCGGGTTGACGCGACCCGGGCCCCACACTATGGTAGACGCGCCCTCCGACAGGGACGTGGCGGAGGCGGCGATGCTCAGTCCCTACCGAGTCCTCGATCTCGCCAATGAGCGCGGCCTGCTTTGCGGCCAGGTCTTGGGCGACCTCGGGGCGGATGTGATCAAGATCGAGCCGCCGGGCGGCTCCGCCGCCCGCTCGATCGGCCCGTTCTACGAGGACAGGCCCGACCCCGACCGCTCGATCTTCTGGTGGGCGTACAACCGCAACAAGCGCAGCGTCACCCTCGACGTCGCCAACGACGAAGGGAAGGGCATCCTGCGCAGGCTGGCGGCGGACGCTCATTTCTTCATTGAGTCTGACACCCCCGGACACATGGCCGGCCTGGGACTCGGCTATGAGGAGCTGGCCGCAATCAATCCCGCCCTCGTGTACGTTTCCATCTCCCCGTTCGGCCAGGACGGGCCGAAGGCGGGGTATGCGGATAGCGACCTGATTGTCCTTGCAGCCGGGGGCCCGCTGGTCCTGACCGGCGACGACGACCGGCCGCCGGTCCGGGTCAGCGTCCCTCAGGGTTATCTACACGCCGGCGCCGAGGCCGCGGTGGCCGCGCTCGTGGCCCATCACGAGCGCATGCGCTCCGGATTGGGACAGCACGTGGATGTCTCGGCGCAGCAGGCGGTTGCCCAGGCGACCCAGTCCTTCATTCTCGCGAACCCTCTCGGCGACGATGATGCCCAGCGCCTCGCGGGAGGGCTGAAGGCCGGCCGGCTCACGATCCGGCTCCTGTGGCCGGCCAGGGACGGGTCGGTTGCGATAACCTTCCTCTTCGGGTCGGCCGTCGCGCCGTTCACCCGCAGGCTGATGGAATGGGTCTTCGCGGAGGGGTTCTGCGACGAGGCGACGCGGGACAAGGACTGGACCGCCTACACGGAGCTGCTCCTCACGGGGCGGGAGCCGATAGAGGAATACGACCGGCTCAAGGACGTCATCGAAAGGTTCACGAGGACCAAGACCAAAGCTGAGCTTCTGGAGAACGCCCTGGAGCGCGGGCTGTTGATCGCTCCCGTCACCACGGTGGACGAGGTCGTGGGCATGGACCAGCTTGCCGACCGGCAATACTGGCGGGCGGTCGAGCACCCCGAGCTGGGCCAGGCGTTCCGGTATCCCGGCCCCTTCGCTCGCTTCAGCCGGACCCCTCTTCAGTACCGCCACCGGCCTCCTCGGGTCGGGGAGCATAATCACGATATCTATAGCGGCGAGCTCCGCCTGAGCGATCAGGAGCTGGCAGCGCTCCGCGACAAGAACGTCATTTAGATGAGAACGCGATCTGGATGAGCGCCCTTTCCGACATCAAGGTCCTGGACCTCATGTGGGTGATGGCGGGGCCAGCAGCGACCCGGACTCTAGCGGACTACGGGGCCACTGTGGTCCGCGTCGAGTCGACGCGGCGGATCGATACGGCCCGGACGATATCCCCCTACCAGGGCGGTCAACCCAACGCCGAGAACGCCGGGCTGTTCTTCAACATGAACGCCAACAAGCTGATGACGACCATCGACCTTGCCAAGCCCTCAGGGCGTGAGGTCATTCTCGATCTCGTGCGGTGGGCTGACGTCGTAACGGAGGCGTTTTCGCCCAAGGCCATGAACGCCTGGGGGCTCGACTATGAGTCGCTGCGCAAGGTGAAGCCGGACATTATCATGCTGAGCACCTGCCTTATGGGACAGTCCGGGCCCCTGGCGAGGTTCGCCGGATTTGGGAACCTTGCGGCGGCGTTCTCAGGCTTCTTCAACATCACGGGCTGGCCCGACCGCCCGGCGTCGGGCCCCTTCTCCGCCTATACCGATTATGTGTCGCCCCGCTTCACCGCCGCGGCCCTGCTGGCGGCCCTCGATCATCGGAGGCGGACGGGCGAAGGGCAGTATATCGATCAGTCGCAGATGGAATCGGCCCTGCACTTTCTGGGGCCGGCCATTCTCGACTACACGGCAAACGGGCGCGTCCAGACGCGGGCCGGGAACCGCGACCCGTCCATGTCGCCGCATGGCGTCTTCCCGGCGGCCGGGGAAGACCGGTGGATCGCGATAGCGGCCAGCACCCAGGAGCAATGGGAGGCGCTATGCGGGGCCATCGGGCAGCGCGGCCTCTCAACCGACCCGCGTTTCGCGACGAAGTCCGCCCGGCTGGCCAACCAGGACGAGCTCGACGCTATCGTGGCCGGATGGACGAGTCAGCGTCCGGCGGAGGTTGCGGAAGCGACGCTTCAAGCAGCGTCAGTGCCGGCTTCGATGGTGCAGAACAGCACCCAGATGTACCGGGACCCGCAGATGGCGCACCGCGGCCACTTCGTGTCCGTGGAACACCCTGAACACGGGACAACCACGGTGGAGGGAACGCGGTTCATTCTGTCCAGGACGCCCGCCAGAGACGAGACCAAGGCCCCGACCTTCGGCCGAGACAACGAGCACGTCCTCGAATCGGTGTTGGGCTACTCCGAGGAGCGTATCGTCGAGCTGGTGGTGGAAGGCGTGCTGGAGTAGGGCCGGACGGCCCCGGCCGGGCGCGGGCGCACCGGCTACTTCGACGCGCCTAGAATGGCGAGGCCCTCGCCGCTCCTGATGTTCTTCATGGACGCGGTCGACCGCGTCCATGAAGAGGGGGTTAGCGGCCTTCATCGCCGCCTCGCCAGCTAGCCGCTGTTGGTCACGATGCCGATAAACTGGTCGACGGCCTCCTGGGCGCGCTCCTGCAGGACCTCCCGGGTCGCAGAACCCAACGGATGGGGCACGATAGCCCATTTGACGTCCGGGATGCCGCCGATCTTCGCCATGACCCTACAGGCGTCGATGAACCGGTCGGTGCCGATCAGCATCGCCGGGATTCCCATCTTCTCCAACTCGATTTGGTTGAGCAGACCGCTCGAACTGCACGACCCTCAATCGCCGTGGGTCAGCATGATGGCATCGCACCGGCCGATGTCCTGCCACTCGCCCCTGCCCATCAGGCGCCCGGCGTTGTAGCTGCCCCGGACGATGCCGCCCAGGTCAAACCGCTCGTGGAGGACTCCCTCGACGACGTCCATCAGCTCCGTCGCGTTCAGCTTGCCGTTGCTGTAGAGCCCGATGGTCTTGCCACGCAGGCTGTCGAGCCTCGGGGCGAGACCGCTGGGGGATATTTCCGCCTCCTCCGTTGGGTCCAGCACCAGAAGCCGGTCAGTGGTCACCATTTGTTCCTCCCCTTCCGTCTATGAACCCTGCTCTAATCGCGAATGACCTTGGATACGGGCGGGCCTCCATAGGGGGTGAGGAAGTCGATGAATCCCCCGGCAGGCCCTCCGGCGACGACGATGTATATGTCTTCCGGGTCCTTCCCTACCGCGACCGTTTTTTCCCGGTCTCCCGGCAAGACGGCGCCTCCCCTGGCATCGATGATCCCTCCCGTAGCCACATGTCCTTGCTCCCTGGCCCAGGCGACGCTCCTCCTGGTCTTATCGTGGACCGCTTGCCGTATATCCCCCTTCGACCAGCCATCGCGGACGAAGTAGTCCACGTTCTCAGGTGGAAGCACCAGCACGCACCACCGCGACCCCAGCTTGCCTGAGCCGACCGTGTAATGGGCAATGGTCTCGGCGATCTGCTCCGCGCTGTGCTCCGAATGCGCCGATATCTGGATGTGGCCCGCGGTGGCAAAGACCGTGACGACGCTCTGCGCCGGATTATACCCCCGCTCGACGTGAAGGGGGGTCATCGAGGGATAGTCCTCCTCGTTCTCCGGAATGTGGTAGCCGGCGTATTTGCCGGGCTGCCCGATGGTGCTCCGGTCGAGAATCGGCCTCCCTTCCCCGGCATCGTTGCCCGCCCCCGATATCGAGCCCATGACGTTGATCTGCGTCAGGCGCACCGCCCGGCCGATGGTGGAGTTGGGCCGGTTGCCGGGGCCCAGAATATTCCCCCGGACGTTCATCCCCAAACGGGTACGGACCGGCCCGTTGACGATGAATCCAACAGCGGAGCCGCCGGTGGTGGAGTTGACGGTGTGGATGCCAAAATCGGGGTCGGCGATGGCTTCGATGATAGCCAGGACGACGGGGAAGTACTCGGGGCGGCACCCGGCCATCACGGCGTTGATCGCGACCTTCCCGACGCGGATCTTCCGGCGGCGCGTCGGGTAGTCTCCGACGATGTCGTCCGGAGCCCTGCCCGAGGCCTCGACCATCCTGGCGACGTTGGTCTCGGTAGGAGGCACGATGGGAAGCCCATCGGTCCAACCCTTCTCATAGAAGAGCTCTATGGCGGCTTCGAAGCCGTCCACGTCATAGGCGGCCGAGGACAGGGGAACGGTCATGGAGTGCTCCTCCCTGGAGCCGGCGCTCGAGAGAGGCCCATATTCTGTCCCGCATCTACGGCTGTCAAGGCCGCGATGGGCCAGGATGCCACAAGGACAGCAGGCGGGGTCCACCGCCGGACAGGCCGCGGCAAAGCGCGGCCTCCATGCCGCAGCCTCAGAAGGGGACTCAGGCCGGCCTGCTCCGGGCCGACGTCGAGTAACGGCAGGGCTCTTGGCCTCTCGAGGCGCAGCGGCGACAATACGGCTCGAGCGAAGAGTTGATCCAGGACGATGAGAAACCGCGGCGGTCACTCAAGGAGGTCTGAATGATCTATGACATGGCAGCGCCGGGCTTCGAGCGCATTGTTTCCAAGGACGCCGATCTGGAGAAGGTCGCCGACGGATTTATCTTCACCGAGGGCCCGGTCTGGAGCCATCGCGAGGGACACCTTCGCTTCAGCGACATTCCGGCCAACCGGATCCATCAGTGGTCTCCAGGGGATGGGCTCTCGGTGTACCGAGAGCCGACCCAGAAGTCAAATGGTCTCACCTATGACCGCCAGGGGCGGCTCATCGCCTGCGAGCACCTGGGGAGGCGCGTCTCCCGTACGGAGGCGGACGGCACCGTCACCGCCGCCGCCTCCCACCATCAGGGGAAGAGGCTCAACAGCCCCAACGACGTGGTCGTCAAGTCCGACGGGAGCATCTATTTCACCGACCCCAACTATGGGATCATCGAAGGGCGCGTCGGCGAGGCCGCGCCTCAAGAGCAGGACGCCCTGGCGGTCTACCGCGTCTCCCCGGACGGCTCGGCGGTCACGCGGGTGACGGCAGATCTCTCGAAGCCGAACGGCCTGGCCTTCTCGCCCGACGAGTCTCTGCTGTACATCGACGACACCGAGCAGGGGAACATCCGCGTGTACGACGTACTGCCGGACGGTCTGCTGGCAAATGGGCGTATCTTCGCAACGGTGTCGGGCGACGGGACGGGGCGCCCGGATGGGATGAAGGTGGACGTCGAGGGGAACGTGTACTGCACGGGGCCCGGGGGCGTCCATGTGCTGGCCCCCGATGGCAGCCTGCTTGGCCGCCTGAGAATTCCGGCCACGACCGCCAACCTGGCGTGGGGCGGCGATGGGTGGAATACGTTGTTCCTGACGGCATCGGACACCGTTTACAGCCTGAAGATGAACGCCACAGGAGTCGCTGTGGGATAACGGGGGGACCGGGGCGGGCCTCGCTACGAGTCCGGGAGACCAGCCTGCCAGGCAATGGGCGAAATGCGAGCCGTCCCGCTCGCCCCGGCGGGGTCTCCGGTCAGAACAATTCCCGGGGGATGACGATCCCTTCGATGTCATGGTCGCCAACCGGCTCGACGGGCTGCAATCCCAGATGCGTCTCCATGAACCAGTAGACTTGCCGCAGATGGTGCGTGCTATGCCCCAGCAGGATGCCCAGCACCTCCTGCACCGAGACCTCGCCTCCGTAATGGGACTGCACGGTCCTGCCCAGGGTGGGGCCGTCCGCGGTACGGAGGAAACGGACGATGTCCGCGCGCACTTTGTCGCCGTACGCGCAGAGCTCGTCGACGGTCCGGACCGTCTGCGTCCTCTCGCGCGCTCCCCCCATGTCGTTGGTGCTCATCGTCCCCGAGCGATGACTCAGGCACGCGAGCTCGGCGAAAGAGAGGACGTGGAGGATGTGGTCCCTCAGGCTCATCAGCCGTTCGGGGATATCGGCCTCCAGCTGGTGCTGGGCGAGCTGCCGCGCGGCCCGGACGACGGCGCCGAGGACTACGTCATATTTGTCCGCCAGCCATTGGGGGCTGCTGGCGATGGCGACGCCGTTGCCCAGATCGAGCTTCCGGGTCAGCTTCGCGATGTCGAAGCCCAAGACCACCTCATCCCCGATAGCAACGACGGGGATCGTCCGGATGCCGCGGGACTCGAGGAAGCGCGCAGCCGAGGCGTTGGTTGTGACATCCAGGTATTCGAACTGAACACCGTTCGACGAAAGCATGGAAGCAATCGTCCGACAGCTGAATCAGCCAGGGCGTGTATAGACTCTGACGTCCGCAGTCATTGTGACTCCCCCGAGCGTCGGTGATGCCGCGATAGCGCCGCCATCTTATCACGAGGTTTCGTCCACCAGCGGGCAGAAGGGCCGCAGTAGGTCATGGTCGAGGTGGAAGCCCGGGGACGCGCCCTAAGCCAATTGGAACTTGGGGATGCTGATCTCGTCGGTGGCGTCCTCGAAGAAGAGCTCGACCGAAGCTCCGACCTTGACGTCGTAGGGATCATCGGCGACGACGTTGGTCAACATCTGGACGCCCTCTTCGAGGGTAACGTAGGCAACCACGTAGGGCCCCTGGTCGCGGAAACCCCGGCCCTGGTTCCGGTGGACGACTGAGCAGCTATACACGGTCCCCTTGCCGCTGGCCTTGCGCCAGATGAGGTCCGGGGCCAGACAGCCGGGACAGAGCTGCCTTGGAGGGAAGAAGGTGTCGCCGCAGCTCTGGCAATGGGGGAGCAGGAGCTCGTGGCGCCTGCAGCCCTCCCAATACTCCCTACTGTCTGTGTCGACGGTGGGCAGCGGCTTCTCGTAGGCCATGGTCAGTCGCTCCCGAGGACCATGGTGATGCCGCTATGGCGCGAACCCAGGTTCCCGCCGGTCCCGTGGCAAAGGGCCAGCTTGCAGTCGCTCACGTGACGCTCGGTGCCCTGGTAGTCGCCTCGGAGCTGCTTCACCGCCTCGATAATCAGGAAGATGCCCCGCATCCCCGGGTGATTGGACGAAAGCCCGCCGCCATCGGTGTTCATGGGGAGGTCCCCGCCGATGGCCAGCCGGCCGCCCTGGACGAATGACCCTCCCTCACCCCGCTTGCAGAACCCCAAGCTCTCCAAGGTGGCCAGCACGGTGATGGTGAAGGAGTCGTAGATCATGAGAAGGTCAAGGTCTTCGTGCCGGACCCCGGCCATCTCGAACGCTGTTGGGCCCGACTGCGCGGCGGCGATGTCGAGGAAGTCGCGCTTGCCGTTGGACGTATGCCGATAACCCTCTCCAGCCCCCAGGAACCAGACCGGCCTGGTCCTGGCGCTGCGGGCCCGTTGGGGGCTGGTGACCACCACGCACCCACCTCCATCGGAGATGACGCAGCAGTCCAGCATGTGCAGGGGGGAAGCAATCATCCTGGAGCTCAGCACATCGTCTATGGTGATGATGTCCCGGTACAGGGCGTCCGGGTTCATGCTGGCGTGACGGCGGGTGGTCACAGCGATCTCAGCGAGCTGCTCGCTGGTGGTTCCATACTGATACATGTGCCGGGAGGCAACGTTGGCATAGAGGGAGGCAAGGATAGGGCCGTAGGGCGCCTCAAAGGGGTCGGGCCAGCCGGCTGATCCGCCGCCCGCCACGGTCCCGATGGCGCGGGCCTCGGAGATCGGCTTCGCGGCGTAGGTGATGAGCACGCATTCGCATTGCCCCGCGGCAATAGCGGCGGCCGCCCTGTTTGCGAGCAAGAGGAAGGTCGAGCCTCCGACACCGGTCATGTCGACGATGTCCGGGCTGAGCCCCATGTATTCCGCGAGCGCGACTGCCCCGGGGAAGCTCGACGGCGTCATTACGGCGTCGACGTCCCTGATGGTGAGGCCGGCTTCCGCCAGTGCCTCCCTGGCACAGACGGCCTGAATAGCGTTCAGGCTCTTGTCCGGGATATTGCGGGAGGGGTATTCATATACCCCCGAGATAGCGGCCTTGCGAGTCAACGAGCCCAAAGGCTGCGCTCCTTTCGCGGACCTGATGGCGCGCCCGCTCCCCCAGCGGACTCATCATCCGAGGGAGACACCGGATGGCGAGGGGGACACAGGGTGGGAAGCTGCGACCGGTGATCAGTCCAGAAGGGGAATCGACCCCCACTGGATGTCGCCAGGGGCGTCGACCAGTTTCTTCTCACCCGCCAGCTCCCGGATCTTGAGGAGCGTCATGTTCACTTCGGGAGTCAAGAAGACCCACTCAGGCTCAGGGGGGAACCAGTAGGGCGAGTTGATGCGCACTACCTTGTTCTCGCTTGCACTCAGATAGATGCCGAACTTCTTCTGGTTCTCCTGGACCATCCGTCAACCTCCTTGCCGTTCCTCTGGTAATGATACTGGTCTGCGGGAGCTCCGCGATCAGGGGGCTTTCGGGGACTTAGCCTCGGGGTCGACCCTCGCGTTGGCCGCGCGATACTGGCTCGGGCGGCGGGGTGCCAGCTACTCAACGGTGACCGTCTTTGCGAGGTTCCTGGGCTGGTCGACGTCGGCGCCCCGGCGCACCGCGATATGATAGGCCAGAAGCTGCATGGGCGCTACTGTGAGGATTGGGGACACGAGGTAGGAGACGTCCGGCACGCTGATCACGTCGTCGGCTCTCGCGGCGACCTCCTCGTCCCCTTGGGTCGCGATGGCGATGATGCGGCCATCCCGGGCTTTCACCTCTTCGATGTTGCTCATGATCTTGTCATACATCTTGTCCCTCAGGGCAATCGCGACCACCGGCATGTTTTCGTCGATGAGGGCGATGGGGCCATGCTTAAACTCTCCCGCCTGGTAGCCCTCGGCATGAATGTAGCTGATCTCCTTCATCTTCAAGGCACCTTCCAGCGCCATGGGGTGGTTCACCCCTCTGCCCAGGAGCAGGAAGTTCAGCGACTGGGAATACTTCCTGGCCAGCGGCTCGTATTCGAGGGCGCCGGCCAGCACCTTTCCCATCAATTCAGGCAAGCGGACGACCTCATCGAGCAGCTCCCGGACGGTGTCCTCGCCGAGGGTGTTCCTGATCTGTCCTAGGTGGATCGCCAACAAGTAAAGACACAGCATGGAGCCGGTCATGGTCTTGGTGCTGGCCACGCCGATCTCAGGGCCGGCGTTGATGAGCATCGTATATTCCGCGATCCGGGTTGCCTCGGACCCGGCGACGTTGCAGACCGTAATCTGCGGCGCTCCCTTCTGCCTGGCCTCGACCATCGCGGCGAGGGTGTCGACGGTCTCGCCCGACTGGGTCACGGACACGACCAGGGTCTCGGGACCGACCACGGGGTCCAGATAGCGGAACTCCGATGCATTCTCGGCATAGCAGGGGACGCGCGCGAGTGTTTCGATCATGTGCCGGCCGACAACCGCCGAGTGAAAACTCGTTCCCATCCCCAGGAGGACCACCCGGGTGAACCCCCGTACTTGCTCCCGATTGAAAGGGAAGTCCGGGAGCATGACCCGCCCCTCGCTAAAGTCCAGGCGGTCGCGCAGGGCGCTGATCAAGGTCTCCGGTTGCTCCATGATCTCCTTGAGCATGAAGTGTTTGTAGGGACCTTTCGCGACGGTTGCGGGCTCTTGAAGGACCGGCAGCTTTTCCTTGGCAAGGGGACCGCCACCGAGGCTCTGAAACCTGGCGGTGCCCCGGGTGATGGTCGCCATCTCCCGGTCCCCAAGGTAGGAGGCCGATTCGGCGTGCGACAGGATAGCAGGGAGGTCGCTGGCCAGCAGCATGGCCCCCGCGCCGTAGCCCACGGCCATGCCGCCGGCGTGGCCGATGCGGACACCGACGATCTTATCGGGCTCCTTCCGGCTGATGACCACAAAGGCCTGGGCGCCGGCGATCAGGCTCGCCGACTGCCTCACGGACTCTTCCAGAGTCGCGCCTTGGGCCAGATGGCGGGCGATCAGGTGCGGTATTACCTCGGTGTCGGTCTGGGAGCGGAAGACATGCCCCGCCTGCTCGAGCTTCCTGCGGAGCTCGGCGTGGTTCTCAACGATGCCGTTGTGCGCAACGGCTATCTGCTCATCGGTATCGGTGTGGGGGTGCGCATTCCGGGTTGTCGGCTTGCCATGCGTGGCCCATCGAGTGTGTCCGATCCCAAGCGAGCCCATCGACTGAACGTCGAAGTGCTCGGCTGTCAGCCTCCCGGCCTCCTTCCGGATGTGCATGGAGCCGGAGGGCTCGATGACGGCAGCGCCGAAGCTGTCGTAGCCACGGTATTCGAGGCGCCTGAGGCCATCGAGGATGATTGGAAGAGCGGGCTCGTCCCCAACATAGCCGATGATCCCGCACATGTTACGCCCCCTTTCGTCGACGGTGACAAAGGCACCAGGATTGCAGGCTGACATGACCGAGATAGAGAACCTGCGGTTCTTTCTCTCGTCGACGGTGACAAAGGCGCCAGGATTGGGCTTGGCGGAATCACAGGGTCTCGAAGGGGAAGCCGGGCACCGAGCGGTTAGCCGGAGCGCACCGGCTCCCGGCGCTCGGGCGCGTAGTCGCCCTGGTAGGCGGGGGGGAGCTGGGCGGCGATGCGCTGCATGATCATATCCGTCATGGCGTTCATCTGGGCCCTTCCGACCGGCCCTTCGAGATTCGGGAGGGTGAACGGCTGGCCAATGCTAACGGTTATCGATGGGCGTGTAAAGATGCTGCGCAACCCCTTGACACGCTCCGAGCCTACAATCCCAACAGGTAGAATAACCGCGCGCGAGCGGAGGGCAACGAGGGCGACCCCGGGCTTGGCTGAACGGAGTTTCCCCGAGCGGCTCCTGGTCCCTTCGGGGAATAATGCCACTGCCTTGTCCTTTGCCAAGAGCCCAAGCAACTGCTCCAAGGTGCCCCGGAAGCCTTTGCCTCTGTTAATGGGCAACGCTCCGTACGCTTTCACGAAAGGGCCGGTCAATCCCGGACGGAATAGCTCCCGCTTGGCAAGGAAGGCGACCCGGCGGGGGAGGGAGGCGGCGAGCAGAGGCGGGTCGATGGTGTTGAGGTGATTCGAGACGACCATGAGCGGGCCCCCGGGAGGCACCGCCTCGCGTCCCTCCACCCTCCAGCGGGAGAAGAGGAGAAGCAGCAGCCGCATCGTGTTGGTTGCCAGGGCGTAGAAGCTCACCCTTGCTCCGATCGCTCGATAATCTGCCCAATGAGATGCTCGATGGTTCGGCCATCGGTATCGACCAGCCAGGCGTCCTCGGCGGGCGTGAGGGGAGAGAGGTCACGCTCGGAGTCGAGGCGGTCACGCCGCAGGAGATCGTTCAGGACATCCTGGTACTCGATGCGCACCCCTCGGGCGAGCAGCTCGGCGTGACGCCTTCGGGCCCTTTCTTCCGACGAAGCGAGGAGGAAGACCTTGAGGCTGGCATCCGGAAGGACCACGGTGCCGATGTCCCTTCCGGCCATCACCACCCTTCCTTCCTCACCCATGGACCGTTGCAGCTGGACCATGGCCTTGCGGACTCCGTGGACGGCGGAGACGGCGGAGACGGAGCGGTCGACTTCGGGGCTGTGCAACTCGTCGGCGGTGTCCTTGCCGTTGACGACAACTCTGGGGCTGCTGCCGTCCTCGGGCTCGTGGCCGATGCATAGCGACAGGACCTGTGCAGTCTGAGAAAGCGCATCGTGGTCGTCAAGAGGGGTCCGGTGTCGGAGGGCGAGCCAGGTGACCGCCCGGTACATGGTGCCAGTATCCATAAACCGGTAGCCCAAGCGCCGCGCCACACCTTTTCCAACCACAGTCTTGCCGGAGGCCCCAGGCCCATCGATCGCGACGCAAGGGGCAGTCGACTGGACCCGTTGCATGGAATGACGCCCGCCTTGTCGAGTCGGGCGATATTATATCATCGGTTGCGCAGAAGCCCGTGGCCTGGCCGCTGGACCTCAGGCCCGGACACCCGGGGTTGCCGTCGGCTCGGGATGACCGGAGGCCAGACTCCCCCGCGGAGAGGAGACTATGCTCTCTGAATCTGAAGCGAAGCGCATCGCTCAACGGGCCCTGCACCTGTCCGCCGCCGAGGCGACGGAGGTCCTCGTCCATACCGAGGACTCCTCCCTCACCCGCTTCGCCAATAATCAGATCCATCAGAACGTTGCCGAGCGGGACGCCTCGATCACGGTAAAGGCATCAATCGGCAAGAAGTATGGCGTCGCCAGCACCAATGACCTGACCGACGAGGGCCTGGAGAGAGCCATCGACCGGGCAACGGGGATGGCGCGACTGCTCCCGGAGCTCGACGGCTTCCTGCCACCGGCAGCCCCGGCCGAGACGGCTTCAGCGACGAGCTATTCGATAACGACGGCCGAATTTGGTCCGTTGCAGAGGGCCAGCGGGGTGAGGGTCATATGCGAGCGGGCCAAGGAGCATCGGCTGACGGCCGCCGGGGCTTTCAAGGTCGAGATCGATGGCATCACCGTCGCCAACTCCGAAGGGCTCCTGGCCCAGCACTCGTCCACGATGTCCGAGCTCATGGCGGTAGCGATGTCGGACGATAGCTCGGGGCACTCGGGGCAGCTGGCATCGGACGTGAGCGAGATCAATCCTGAAGCGGTGGCCGCCGAAGCGGTGGGCAAAGCTGTGGCCGGGCGCAACCCCAGGGCGATCGGCGCGGGAGAGTACGAGGTGGTCCTGGAAGAGTATGCGGTGAGCGACATGCTGGACTTCATGTCCTACCTGGCCTTCGGGGCCCAGGCCGTGCAGGAAGGGCGAAGCTTCATGACGGGGAAGCTTGGCCAGAAGCTGATGGGGGACAACATTTCGATCTGGGACGACGGGCTGGACCCATCGGGGATAGGCCAGCCCTTCGATTTCGAAGGGGTGCCGGCCAGGCGTGTCGACCTGATCTCCGGCGGCGTCGCTGGAGGCCCGTGTTACGACCGCCGCACAGCGTCCAAGGACGGCACCGAGTCGACGGGGCATTCACTGCCACCGGGGTCCACGATCGGGCCGCTGCCGCGTCATATGTTCCTCGGGCCCGGCAGCTCGGCCAGGGAGGACCTGATCCGGTCGGTCAAGCATGGACTTCTCATCACCCGGTTCTGGTATACGCGCGTTGTCCATCCCCTGACGGTCACCATGACGGGCATGACGAGGGATGGGACGTTTTTGATCGAAAACGGGGAGACGGCGGGGCCGGTCCGCAACCTCCGCTTCACCCAAAGCTATCTGGAGGCCATGAACCGGGCAGACTTGATCGGTAGGGACACCAAGCTCGTCTCGGAGTTTTTTTCTGTGAACCGCGTCCCCGCACTCAAGGTTGCCGGGTGGAATTTCACCGGCGCGACCGAGTACTGAGGGCAGTGTGTCGAGCGTCCGCCGCTAGAGGACGATCGTTATCTTGCCGAAGTGACCGGCGCTCTCCATGAGCCTGAAAGCATCGCGGGCCTCATCGAGCGAATAGGCGCGGTCGATCACGGGCCGCATCTGGTGCAAGGCAATGGCGCGGTCCATATCCTCGAACATCCGCCGCGAGCCGACGTAGACCCCCTGGACGCGCAGGCGCTTGGTAAGCACCGGCATGGGGTCCACCTGGGCGGCGCCGCTAAGCAGCCCAATGAGGCTAATCGTCCCGCCGACGCGAGCGGCGCGAAAGGACCTCTCCAGCGTCCCCGCCCCACCGACTTCCACGACGTGGTCCACGCCCACGCCGTCCGTCAGCTCGAGGACCCGTTGGTCCCAGTCCGGAGTAGAGGCGTAGTTGATTCCTTCCACCGGTCCCAGCTTTCGGACCCTCTCGAGCTTCTCATCACTGCTGGATGTGGCGATCACCCTTGCCCCCGTCATGAGGGCGAACTGCAGCGCAACGATGGAGACCCCTCCGGTGCCCTGCACGAGCACGGTGTCGCCCGCCTTGAGCGCGCCCTTCGACACGAGGGCATGCCATGCCGTCACGCCGGCGCAGGGGAGGGTCGCCGCCTCTTCATAAGAAAGGTGGCGGGGCAAGTGGACGAGGCCGTCTTGAGGAAGAACGACCTGCTCGGCGAGCACGCCATCGAGCCCTCCACCGAGCGAAGACGCGATGGCGTCGGCGGGCATCTCACCGTCGAGCCAGCTCTGTACGAATATGCCCGCCACTCGGTCGCCCGGCCTGACGCGACTAACGAGGGCGCCGACTTCGAGGACTTCGCCAGCGCCGTCGGAGCACGGCGTAAAGGGGAGCCTCAGGTTGCGCTGACCTGCGTAACGGACGGTGTTCAAGTCGCGGTAGTTGAGGGAGACAGCGCGGATGCGGACCAACACCTCGTTGGGCCCGGGCCTCCTCTCGCCGTGTCCGGTCAACTCCAGGCCGTCGATGCCGTTGGGACTCGTGATCTGGCACGCTCTCACGTTTACCCTCCCGGGAATACGCTCTCGAAGGGGCGGCGGTCAGGCATCCCCTGGACGCAACGGGGCGACAACACCGCGCTCGTTCGCCATCTTCCAGCCGCACCCGATTGCTAAGGTATCAGGAACCCGAGGTCCCTGCGGTTGACCAGGAATATCCACGATGTAGCAGGATCGTCGGCAAGGATGCACGTCGCCGTCAAGATCGAGCCTTCCACGAGGGGCCGGTGAGCCCAGTCGATGGTCTCGCAGCTCTGGGCGACGAGGAGCCGGCCGGTGGTCGGGAGATCCGGCAGAAGGGAAGGATATGTCTGGAGGCGCATGGCCAGCTCCGGCCCATAGCGGGCCGCGTCCGCCGGCGCCGCGTAGTGCAGCGACCATCTCCAGGACCGTTTCGCTCCATCTTCCCGGTAGCCTGCCGCCATGGCGTCCCAGTCGCCCAGGAAGCCCCAGCCGGGGGGGCGCTGGAAGGCGTCCAGGTAAGGAGGAGGCGTCCCCGAAGGCAGCAGGGCCTTCTCTATGGTCATGAGCGTCGCGGAGAGGGGATTGCCCAGCGAGCGGGCCAGCGCGCCGAAGGCGGGGTCCTGGGCCAACGACGGCCCCGTCCCAGAGGCCGCAGAAGCGAAACCTTCGATGAGCGACGATGCCGGCGCCGCCGCCACGGTCCCATTGTCGCTGAGGGCGACCCGGGCCATCCTGCTCCCGGCCACGTTCCCGAGCTCGCCGTCGGGAACGCTGTAGTCGGCCCCCAATGAGAAGACGGCGACCCCCTCATGGGTGGTCCGTTCGAAGCCAGCGGCCTCCAGCCGTTGGGAGAGGCGGCTGCCATCGAAGGGGCCGCGCATGTAGACGAGGCCGCCGGGGGTGGTGCTCCTGACTCCAGTCCCCGCCACCACATCGGGCGTGAAGGAGTCGAACCCGAAGAGACGACCCCACTGGAGGTTCCCCTCCCCCGCGGTGAGAGCAACCGCGGGCTGCGCAATCTGGGCCAAGGTGCTCTGATATTCCATCGCGCCGGCGCCCAGAGCGAGGAATCCGGCGAGGCTATCGACCTTCTCGATGCCGGCGAGCTCCAGGGTCCGCCGAATATCGCCGAACCAGACCCCGTCCTCCTTGACGGAAGCGGGCAGAGAGGCCAAGGCCTCGAGGAGCGCCGTGGTCTCCGCGGGCTCAGCCGTGGCCGTCGCCCTGGGCGTCGGGGTAGGCGTGGGGACCGGAGTCGGATCGGGTGTCGGCGACGGGGAAGGGGACGGGGACGAGCAGGCCACCGCAATGAATGCGCCTACCAGGGCCAATGGCAGCGCACGAAGGTGGGGAAGAGATGGCATAGGGACCGTTTTCAGGGCGGCTGCATTCTATTAACTATCGGCGCCGTTGTGCGGGTCAAGCCCTGGTGCTAGAGTTCCGATGCCACGCGTCAGGCGGCACCAACCAGCGCCTTCGCTCTCAGGGCCGGGTCCAGGCGGCGACGGGAAGCGGCCGTGGAGGTGAGCCATGGGAATGCTCGATGGGCGGACAGCAATCGTGACTGGAGGGGGCAGGGGTATCGGCCGGGGTATCACACTGGCCCTCGCCCGTGAAGGCTCCGGCGTGGCAGTCGGCGACATCAACACCGCGAACGCCGAGGCTGTGAGCAGCGAGGTAGAAGCGTTGGGGCGAAGAGCCATCGCAGTGACCTGCGATGTTGGGACGCGCGCCGGGGCGGCCCATTTGATCGAGGCGGCGAAACAGGCCTTCGGCACTATCGACATCCTGGTGAACAATGCCGGCGTGGTCGGCGCCGCCGGCTGGCAACAGCGTCCCCAGCCCAGCGACGACGACTGGGCGGAGGTCCTTCGGGTCAACCTCATGTCGCGGGTGTTCTGCTCGGAAGCCATCTCGCCCCATATGATCGAGCGCCGCTACGGCAAGATCATCAACATTGCTTCCATAGGGGGCGTGCAGGGGGGTGCGAACCTGGCGCACTACTGTGCCAGCAAGGCCGCCGACATCAACTACACCCAGTCGCTGGCCATTCAGCTTGGCCGGCACAATATCAACGCCAATGCGATCCTGCCGGGGATGCTCCTGACCGATATGCTTCAGGGCATCTACGAGCAGGGCAAGGTCGGCAGCCCCGACCGTTTGGGCGAGAGCAACGAGGAGCTCTACGCCCGCGCGGTGAGCCGGGTCCCCCTTCGCCGCGGCCAGGGTCCGGAAGATATAGGGAACCTCGCGGCCTTCTTGGCCTCGGACCTTTCGTCGAACATCAGCGGCATGGCGATCAACGTCGACGGCGGCTTCCGCATGCACTGACGCGACTGTCGCGGCCCTCTTGCGCCCCGGCCATCGGCACCGTGGATTTGCCTTGACTCTCGGCGTCCAAGCGGGTTGTAATAGGGCGTCCTGGGCAGCCGGGACACTTGCAGGTACCCTTCCTGAGATGGGAGCGCTTGATGCCGAAAAAAACCAGGCCAACGACCTTGGGGGAGTTGAAGTCAAGCGGCTACAAGGTCATGTCGGTCAAGGAAGAGCTTCGCAAGAACCTCATCGAGAGCATCAAGAAGGGCAGGGAACTGTTCCCCGGCATAGTCGGGTACCAGGAAACGGTGATCCCGCAAGTCGAGAACGCCATCCTGTCGGGACATGACCTGATCTTCCTGGGAGAACGGGGGCAGGCCAAATCGCGGCTGATCCGCGCCATGGCGCAGCTGCTCGACGAATACATGCCGATCGTGCAGGGGAGCGAGATCAACGACAGCCCCTACCGCCCGGTATCGAAGTATGCGATAGAGCTGGTGGGGGAAAAGGGTGACAAGGCCCCCATCGATTGGGTGGGGAGGGAGCGAAGGTACGCCGAGAAGCTGGCAACCCCTGATATCACGATCGCCGACCTGATCGGAGAGATCGATCCGATCAAGGTGGCGGAAGGGCGCTACCTCTCGGACGAGCTCGCGATTCACTACGGGCTGATTCCCCGGACCAACCGAGGGGTTTTCTGTATCAACGAGCTCCCCGACCTGGCTGAACGGATCCAGGTAGGACTGTTCAACCTCTTGGAAGAGCGCGACATACAGATCAAGGGCTACCGCATCCAGCTACCGCTCGATGTGTACGTCGTTGCCAGCGCCAACCCGGAGGACTACACGAACCGCGGCCGTATCATCACGCCGCTAAAGGACCGCTACGGCTCCCTGGTCCGGACGCATTATCCGAAGACCGTGGAAGAAGAGCTCGACATTGTGGACCAAGAGGTCACGGTGTACGAGGACAGCAGCGTCAGCGTGGCGATGCCCCCGTATATGAGGGAGATTGTCGGAGAGGTCACCGCGCTCGCGCGCCGCAGCCCGGACATCAACCAGCGTTCCGGGGTGAGTGTCCGGGTCTCTATCTGCAACTATCAGAACCTGGTGAGCAACGCCCTCCGAAGGGCGATCCGGCTTCATGAGAGCCCCGCCGCGCCAAGGGTTACCGATCTTCCATTCATGCTCGCTTCGACCATCGGGAAGGTCGAGCTCGAGACGGTAGAAGACGGGCGAGAAGGCAAGATACTGGAGGAGACGGTGAAGAAGGCGATCCTGAGCACGTTCAGCCGCTACTTCGCCGTGCAGGACCTTGAGCCGCTGGTCCAGCGGTTCGAGGAGGGCTGGGTCGTCGAGGCCTCCGACCTTATCTCGTCCGAAGAGTACGTTGCCCGGGCCCGGGAGGCCCCAGAGCTCGCCGAAGCCTTCTCCAAACTCGAAGCCAAGGAGTCTCCGCCGCTCATCGCCTCGGCGCTGGAGTTCGTCCTCGAGGGTCTGCACCTCAACCGACGATTGAACCGGGACAAGGTGGGAGGGGCGTTCCGCTACGGGGGCTGAGGCATGGCCCTCCTCTTCCAGTACTCGCGGTGGGACGGGACCCAAGAGGTCTTCCCGCTAGACGAGGACGCCCTAATGGACGAGCTGTCTGAACAGCTGCTGAACCATGGGGATGTCAATACCGCTCTTCGCAACATGATGCGGCGCGGGCTCCAGGGTTTTGAGGGGAGGACGAAGGGGCTGCAGGACCTCATGGAGCAGCTCCAGCAGCGGCGCCAGGAGTCACTGGACCGCTACGATCTCTCCTCCGCACTCGACGACATACGGCAGCGCCTCGAGAGCATCCTGCAGCACGAAGACGAGGGGATCCAGCGTCAGCTGGACCGGGCGCGGGATACGCGGGACAAGTCGGGGCAGGCCCAAGACTCGGCGCTGGACCGTGAAACGATCGACAAGCTACTAGCGGACATGGAGCGCCGCGCGGCGGCCAGCCGCGAGCGGCTGGCCGAAGTCCCAAAGGATGACCCGGCGCAGGCTATCGAAAAGCTGCGGGACTATGAGTTCACGGACCCTCGGGCCAAGGAGGAGTTCGACGAGCTGATGCAGATGCTCCAGCAAAAGGTCGCAGACTCGTTCTTCAAGGACCTCATGCATGGCCTTCAGAACACGTCCCCCGAGCAGCTTCAAGCCCTGAAGCAGATGGCCAGGGACCTGAACGAGATGATGGAGCAGAAGCTCCGCGGGGAGGAGGCTGACTTCCAACGGTTCATGGAGGAGTACGGCTCGATGTTCGGAGCCGACCCGCCCAAGGACCTTGACGAGCTAATCGAGCGGATGCAGCGGAGCATGGGGCAGATGCAATCACTAGTGGATAGCCTTTCCCCAGAGAACCGACGGGAGTTGCAGGGCCTGATCCAGTCTGCCTTCGGTGATGCCGAGTTTCAGCGCCAGCTCGAGCGGCTGGCGGCGCACCTGGAAAGCCTGGACCCGATGAGCGGCGTTCGGAAGGAATACCCCTTTGCCGGGGAAGAGCAACTGGACCTTTCGGATGCCCTCGACCTCATGGAAGAGCTGCAGAAGATGGACCGCCTGGACAGCCAGCTGCGGAAAGCGCAACAGGGTGGAAGTCTCGGAGAAATCGACCCTTCGACACTCGAGGAGGTGATGGGCGAGGATGCTCGTCGGGCCCTGGAGCAGCTGGCCAGCATTGCTCACGCTCTGGAGGAGGCGGGCTACTTGAAGAAGGTAGGGAGCCGGTTTGAACTCACCCCTAAGGGGATGCGGAAGATCGGCCACAGGGCCCTGAAGGAGATCTTCGCATATATCAAGAAGGACCGCATAGGTTCGCACCAGACGGACCGCTCCGGCCAGGGCCTCGAATACGCCGACGCGACGAAGACCTACGAGTTCGGCGATCCCTTCCTTCCCCATCTGCCGCGGACCATCATGAACGCGGTGATGCGTGACTCCAACGGGGTACCGGTAAAGATCCACGCCGACGATTTTGAGATTTATCAGACGGAGCAGACCGCTCAGGCGGCAACGGTGCTGATGCTGGACCTGAG
This sequence comes from Dehalococcoidia bacterium, assembly GCA_965220155.1. Classification (GTDB taxonomy): domain Bacteria; phylum Chloroflexota; class Dehalococcoidia; order SHYB01; family SHYB01. The sequence continues at coordinate 937,734 of OZ244810.1, forward strand.
TCTCTCCATGGCGATGCGCGGCAACTTCATGGCGGCGAAGAAGGTCGCCCTTGCACTGGACAACCTGATGCGGACCCAATTCCCTCGGGACAAGCTGTTCATCGTAGGCTTTTCCACCTATGCACGCGAGATCAAGCCCGAGAGCCTTGCTCAGATGGGCTGGGACGAGTTCGATCCGTACACGAACATCCAGCACGGCCTCCTGATTTCTCAGAAGCTTCTGAGCCGGGTGAAGGGCGGCACAAAACAAATCATCATGATCTCCGACGGAGAGCCGACCGCTCACATGGAGGCCGGCCAGGTCTTTCTCCAGTACCCGCCGAGTCCAAGGACGATCCGGCAGACCCTCGCAGAGGTGCGCCGCTGCACCAAGCAGAGCATTACCATCAATACATTCATGCTGGACCGCAACTCTTACCTCGTGGACTTCGTCGAGCAGCTCACGCGGCTCAACAGGGGCAGGTTGTTCTATACGACTCCGGAGCGGTTGGGGCAGTACATCCTGGTGGACTACCTGAAGGACCGCAAGAGAAAGATAGTGGTCTGACCAGAGCGGGCCCGAGGCGCCGCCCGCCTTCCCGTCCCAATTCGTGTCAAGCCCAGGCGCCGGGTTGTCCGCCGATGACCTCCCGAAGAGGGCCGGTACGGCCTCTTCTTTACACTGATAGGCTGTGTTGCTAGACTGCAATCGACCGCGCGGCCACATCCAATCGCCGTTCTTGGAGGTCTGCATTGGACTTCAACTTCACCGCGGAAGAAAACGCCTTTCGGGCGGAGGTTAGCGACTTCATCAAGAAGGAGCTACCCGCCAACATCTACGCGGGAGACGAGCCCTACAGCGACGATAACTTCCCAGCCACGATGGAGTTCCGGCGAAAGCTAGGGGCCAAGAAGTGGATCGGCATCGGGTGGGCCCCTGAATACGGCGGCCTCGGCGCGTCCATCATTCAGCAGATGATCTTCCACGAGGAGATGATCTATGCCCACGGCCCACTGGACCCGCAGGCGTACCAGCTTGGGCCAGCCCTCATAGCGCACGGCTCGGACTATCTGAAGAGCAGGTTCCTGGCGGCCACCGCAAACCAGGAGATCGTCTGGGCCCAGGGCTTTTCCGAGCCGAATGCGGGCTCCGACCTGGCCAACGTACAGACCATGGCCACCGAAGACGGGGATGAATACGTCATCAACGGCCAGAAGATATGGACCACGTACTGCCACAGGGCCGACTACGTGCACATCCTGACGAGGACCGATCCGAACGCTCCAAAGCATCGGGGCATCTCTTACTTCGTCCTGGACGTGCGACAGCCCGGGGTCACGATCCAGCCCATCATCGACATCCGGGGGGAGCATCACCTGAACCAGGTGTTCTTCGACAATGTCCGGGTGCCGAAGGAGAACATGATCGGCGAGAAGAACATGGGCTGGTATGTCGCCATGACCACCCTGGACAATGAGCGTTCGGGTATCCGGGACGTGGCGCGGGCCGCCCGGCAGTGGGATGACACTACCGAGGCCCTGCGCCAGACGCGGCACATCCGGGGAATCCGCACGGACCGCGTCATGGTCCACAAACTTGCGGAGATGGGCCTAGAGCTGGAAGTCAGCCGGAAGCTCTCCTACCGCACCGGGTGGATGCAGCAGAACAATATGGGGCCGAACCTCGAGGCCTCGATGGCCAAGCTCTTCGCTACGGAGCTCTGGCAGCGGATGTGCCGGATCGGCATGGAGATGCTCGGCCTGTACTCCCAGGCGCGCATGGGCGACAGGCATACGGTGTTGGACGGCGCGATGCCGGAGGCCTACATGGGGAACATCCCCTCCACCATCGCCGCGGGGAGCTCGGAGATCAACCGGAACATCATGGCGACCCGGGGGCTCGGCTTGCCGCGAGGGTTTTAGGAAAGCTCCCGCCCAGGCCGGCGTCTGTCAGGAGTGGTGCATGGCCGAGCCCATCGATTACGGCGCCTTCGACCTCCCCCAGATCTCCCAGATGATGTTCTACCCGCAGCGGATGTGGTCGCCCACACCCGCGGGGGCAAGCGACCACATGGTCGACGTGGACACCGGTGTCTTCATCTCAGCCCGGTTTTACCCGCGAGACAAGGCATCGCCCTCCATTCTCTTCTTTCATGGCAACGGCGAGATCGCCTGCCAGTACGACGACATTGCGCCCTATTACCATGAGGCGGGCGCCAACCTGTTTGCAGCCGACTTTCGCGGCTATGGAAAGAGCACCGGCACCCCGTCCTTTTCCGGCATGGTTTCGGACGCAAGGAAGGTCTACGAGTACTTCCGGGAGCTCCTGGCCTCGGAGGGCTACTCCGGGCCACGGTTTGTCAAGGGCCGCTCCCTGGGGTGTCACTCAGCGGTCGAGGTGGCGGCCCGGTACGGTGACGAGCTGAATGGGTTCGTATCGGAGAGCGGATCGGCGGCGGCCGACCGCATGGCTTCCCGGTGGGGCCTCGACCTGACGTCGCCGGCGATGCAGAAGACCCTGCGGCTCCACACCGAAAAGGTAGCCTCGATCACGGTCCCCTTCCTCGTGATCCACGGCGAGTGGGACGACCTGGTGCCGGTGGAGACCGCCACCGCGCTCTATGACAGCGTCGGGTCGGCGGACAAGACGATGGAGCTGATCCCCGGGGCTGGGCACAACGACCTGCTCTGGGCCGGCATGAAGCAGTATTTCGATGCCATGGCGGCGTTTCTTTCGGGGCACGCCGGGGCCAGGTAGCGACCGTGTTCTCCGCCCCCGGCCTCCGGTGACGCGGGGTACTGAACTAGTACCTAGTATCCTAAATCAGCGTAACGTTGTTTGAGCCCACCGGGGTGCGCCACACTCTTCGTCCACTCAAAGGGCACGGGGTGTTCATTACGCGAATCAGTAAAGCGGTCAATGGCTTGGCGTACCTGGTGGGGAGACGTGGCGCTCAGGCCCCGGAGCACGGCTCGGGTCAGGATGCTGAACCACACCTCCACTTGGTTCAGCCAGGAAGCATGGGTCGGTGTGTAATGGAAAGAGACCGACGGGTGGCGGGCAAGCCACCGGTCATGCTTGGGCTTATGCGTGTTCAGGTTGTCGAGGATCACATGCAGCTCCGTTTCGGGATGTTGGGCGATCACCCGGTTCATGAAGTCCAGGAACTCCCGACGGCGGCGACGGCGGTAGTGGCCCACGGCGACGGTCCCGGTATGCACTTCCAAGGCAGCAAAGAGGGTCGTGGTCCCGTGGCGCTTGTACTCATGGGTATGCCCGCGAACCGCCTTGCCGTTGGGGAGCCGCAGCCACCCCTGGGCGCGCTCCAGAGCCTGGATGGCGGGCTTCTCGTCCACGCTGACCACCACGGCATTCTCCGGCGGGTCCAGGTACAACCCCACGATGTCAGCAGCCTTCTGCTCGAACTGGGGGTCGGTGCTCACGCACCAGCTGCGCCGTCGCTGCAAGGGAATCCCGTGCTTCTGCAAGACCCGCCACACTTGAAGCGCCGGAACGTCTCCCAACGCCTTTGCCACCAGCCCGCCCGTCCAGGTCGTGTACCCATCCGGCGGCGGCTGGTCCAACTGCGCCACTATCCGCCGCTCCGTCGTCTCGTCATACACGCGGGGCTTCCCTGTCCGAGGCGCGTCGGCCAATCCCGCCACACGGTGTTGGGCAAACCGGGTGCGCCACTTGCTCACCGTGGCGGGGCGCACGTGCAACAAGGCGGCGACCTCCTTCGTCGGCTTACCCGCTGCTGCTTCCAGCGCTATGCGGGCTCGTTGCACCAGACGCTGCTCAGCGGTGGCACTGCGCACCAAGGTCGTCAAGGTGTCCCGTTCGTCGTCAGTCAAATCGATAGGTGTTGCAACTCCCATGGAGGGAGTCTATCACCTAACGCTGTCTATTGATAGTGAGTACTAGTACAGGTACAATGGTCCGTCATCCTCCCGTTTTTGGGTGTCCTAATTTGAGGGCTGCTATTGCGGAGGAAACAAAAAGAGTCTCAATGAATAGGCGTGAAGGAAATACCATCCGACGTATTCGAGATGCGGTACGTCACGGGAACCTTATAGAACCGTTTAGTCCACAGTGCGTGAAAGATGCACTCTCGATTGGTTGGGCAGGACGCTTCCTACCGAAACATTGAGTTGGTAACCCAGGCGGCTACACAGAACTTTTTGTGCAGGTCAGCCAGTACCCCGCTCTGTATCGCCTCAAGTCAAATTAGGACACTACCCGTTTTTGCGGCGGGGGACTTTTAGGCATGGCAAACACCTTCCAGGATGGCGACCTGGCCATCGTGATCGACTCCCGCAGCCGCCGGTTCATGGTCCGGCTCGGCGCCGGGCGGGTGTTCCACACGCATCACGGGCACCTGGCTCACGACGACATCATCGGCCAGGAAGAGGGGAGCCGGCTCAAGACGCAGATGGACCGGGAGATGGTGGTCCTGAGGCCGAGCCTGGCCGACTATATCCTCAAGATGCCGCGCCAGTCTCAGGTAATCTATCCCAAGGACATCGGCCCGATGCTGGTGTCGGGGGACATCCATCCAGGCGCCCGGGTTGTCGAGGCGGGCATGGGGTCCGGTGCGATGTCGATGGCTCTGCTCCGGGCGATTGGGCCCATGGGCCGGCTGACGACCTATGAAGTCCGCGAGGACCTGGCGACCCAGGCGCTGCGCAACGTCGAGGCGTTCATGCCGGGCGTCGAGAACTTCATTCTGCGGCACGCGGACGTCTACGAGGGGATCGAGGAGCGGGACGTCAACCGGGTGGTGCTGGACCTGCCGGAGCCCTGGCGCGCGGTCCGGACGGCGGCGGACGCCCTGCGGCCCGGCGGGATACTGCTGTCATACCTTCCAACGACGATCCAGATCCACCGGCTCTACGAGGCCATCGCCGACGAGGTGCGGTTCGACCTTGTGGAGGCCTTCGAGGTTATGCAGCGTCCCTGGCACCTGGCGCCCACGTCCGCCCGTCCGGCGCACCGGATGGTGGCCCACACAGGGTTCATCGTCAAGACGGTACGGTGCGAGGCGAGGGCGCGCCGCCAGCCACGGGCCGGGCCCGACGAGATTGACTGAAGCGGAGGCGGCGGGAAGAGGGGACCCACGTAGGAACCACGCCCCCGGCCCCTCTCCGCACGCGAAGACGCGGGTACGCCCGTGAGGCCGGCGGAGATGGGGACGGCTGGAGGTCCCTAGACCCCCGGGTGCTTCCACATGTCGGGCGCGGTCTTGGCGGTCAGCTTGATGCGCGGGATCTTGTAGTCCTGGCTTGGATGGTCGTCCCAAGCCAGCTCGGTTGGGAGGCCGATGGCGGCATCTTCGGCGTCGTCGACGAGGACGCCCGCGATGCGGGTCTTGGAGCCGTCGGTGTTGGTCCCATCCTCGAGCTCCACGATACAGACTGAGTAGGGCACCACGCCGACGAAGTGGGCCAGGATGGGCTGGGTGATAACGTTGTAGGTATACACGAAGCCTTTGCCATTGCTCTCGAACCAGCCGACGTTCATCGAGGTGCACTTGGAGCAGGCCGGCAGCGGCGGGAACCACTTGTTCCCGCATTCGTTGCACTGGCGCAGAAGGAACCGCTTGTCCTTGGTGGCATCCCACCAGCCCACCATGTCGGGGTCGGGCTGGATCGCCAGCCGGGCGTAGTCGATCGGTCCGGGTTCAGCCATCCTGGTTACCCCCTGAGGATGCAAGAGCTAGAGGTGGTCTCGGTCCCCCAGCCAAGGCAAGCGGCGACGTCGGCTTTCCGCACCTGGCGGCATCCCTTGGTGCGGTCAAACGTATGGATCCCTTCCTGCCACCTGGGGCAAAAGTCATCGGCCCGGTGCCGAAGCTGCCGGGCGTTCTCGATGACCATGCTGATGCCGTGGGTGTAGCCCTCGGAGAGATGGCCCCCGGAGGTGTTGTGCGGACGGCGGCCGTCGATGTCCAGGTGCCCCTCATCGATATAGGCGGCTGCCTCGCCCCGCGGGGCGAAACCGTAGGCCTCGACCTGGATCAGGGCAGTGAAGGTGAAGGCATCGTAGGAGGACATGAGGTCGATGTCGTCCTGGTTGACGCCGGACATTCCGAACAGCCGCTGCCTACCATAGAAACCGCCGACCTTATGGATCTCGGCGCGGCCGTAGTTCCAGGTCGGCTGGTCGGCCATGGTCCTCGCCGTGCCACCCATGATGAAGACCGGGGGCTGCTTCAGGTCGTAGGCCTCCTCGCGGGAGGTGATGATCAGGGCCGCCGCGACGTCCGTCTCCAAGCAGCAGTCCAGCAGGCGGAAGGGCCTGGAGACCCATCGCGATGAGAGGTAGTCCTCCATGGTGAGCTCGCCGCGCTCTCTCATGATGGACTTGGGGTTGAGGGTTGCGCTCCTGCGGTGGGCCATGGCGATCTTTCCGAGGGTCTCGGAGCCCACGCCGTAGTCATGCATGTACCGCATGCAGGAGATGCCGAACGTTTGCGCCGGGGTGGTAAAGCCCCAGACGCGGCCCAGGTCGCCGGGGCCCATGATGGGCATGGGAGGCATGGGGCCTCCGGGGGCCTGTCCACCCATGCGGCGGCCGGAGCGCCCGTTCATGGAGCGGAAGACGGCGATTCGCTTGCAGTAGCCGCCCTCGAGGAGTCCGACGGCGTGGGCGATGAGGGCCTCGGTAGAGGAGCCGCCGCCCATGATGTCGACGGTGTAGTTGAGGCGCATGCCGAGGGCGTGGCCGATCTGGGTACCGGAGGCCGAGTCTGCCGCCTGGTAGCTGGTGATGCCGTCGATGGACCGGGGGTCCAGGCCGGCGTCGTCGCAGGCATTCTTGACCGCCTCGATGCCCATCGAGAGCGTCGTCCGGTTGGACGGGCGCATGTGCTCCGTCTCACCGACTCCCACAATGCAGTATTTGTCTGTCAACGGGCCCACAGGGCAACCTCCTAGAGGTGTTGTGGCGGCGCGGAAGGACCTTCAGCGACCCTCTGGCACAAAGCGCGCCCACTGTAACAGATGGATGGGGAAACATCAACGAGCGGTTAGGGGGACCAGGGGGGACCTCATCCCAGGCCCCTCTTGGCGTGGGGAGCTGTTGCCGCTGCTGCGGTCAAGGAGCGATCTTGCGGGCGATCTCCTGGCCGAGCTTGACGCTGTAGTTGGTGCCTCGGTCCTCGGGGTAGATCTGGGTCGTGTTGGCCAGCCAGAGCCCTTCGATGCCGGTCTCGTGGGGAGGGATCTGGCCCGAGTAGTCCACGCCGATGATGGGCTGTGCCGCGTTTTCGCGGTGGTAATGGCGCTTAACAACCCATGACTCGTCGAAGTCGGGATTGATCTTCTTGAGTGCGGGGACGTAGCGGGCCCAGAGGTCGTCGGGGCTCATGTGGTACATCTCGTTTTCGCGACCGATGTAGTTGGCCAGGTAGACGATATGGTTATCGAAGCCGTAATGGGACTTGTCGACGTAGTTGGTGTGCTCGATGACCCCCACGAACGGGATGGAGCGGTCGGCGATGTTCAGCCAGTAGGCCCATGAAAGAGGGCGGTCCAGCTCAAGGATGATCAGGACGGCGGCCTGGTAGGTGACGTTGTTCATCATCGACTTGTAGCCCTCGGGGAGCCCGGGCACGAGGGCCGGGAAGACGTACGAGGGGGTGGTGGAGAGGACTGCGTCGAAGTCCCGCGTCTCCTCGCCCCCTTCGGCGGTCTCGTAGACCAGCCCTCTGGCCCTGCCGCCTTCGACGGCGACTCGTTTGACGACGACGGGGTAGTTGATGTCGCCGCCCAGCTCAACGATCCGCTGCTCCAGCCGCTCGAAGACCTCCCCGAAGCTGCCCATCGGGTAGCCCAGGCTCTCGCGGCCGGTGGCCCCCTTTCGGGACGAGACCCGGAGGAATATCTTCCCCCAGAGCCAGACCATGCCGACTTCGGACGCACGGGCGCCGAACTTGCCCCTGAGCAGGGCCCCCCAAGTAACGTCGTAGATGTGCCGGCCCAAGCGCTTCGTGATCCAGTCCTCGGCGGTGACGCTCTCGAACTTACGGGGCCAGTATTTCTGTCTCTGTAGGTAGAAGGTCACGACCCCGAGCTTGAAGCGCTCGTAGAAGCTCAGGGGCTTGAAGCGGAAGAGCAGGTCCCAGGGGGTGGTGAAGGGGTAGATTTTGCCGTCGTGAAAGAAGCCGACCTTCGATTCGATCCATGCGAGCTTATCGCCCAGCCCCAGCTCGCCGATGAGGTCGACCATGTACTGGTCACTGCGGAATAGGTGGTGGTAGCCTCGCTCCAATCGTCCCTTGCCGATGTCGAAGGTCGAGGCCTGTCCGCCGAGGACCGGCGCTCGCTCGTAGACGGTGGCCTTGTGGCCTCGCTTGAGGAGGTCGTGGGCTGCCGCCAGCCCCAGGGCGCCTCCACCGATGATGCCGATGTTCACTGTTGGGCCTCCCCCGCTGTCGTCTCGCCGAGCACTTGGCCCGGCTGCCGGGCCACCTCACCCAGCGATATATTCTCCTGCCAGAGGAAAAACAGCCCCAGGAGGGTGACGGGGGCCAGCAGGGCGACGTGAAGGGTGATGGCGAAGGCCGCCGCCACCTCGACCGAGCTACCCAGTGCTTCGACGGTCAGGCGGGTCGCGTACTCGAAGGGGCCAACCCCGCCCGCCGACGAGGGCAGGCTCGTAGCGAGGTTGGAGGTCGAGGTGGCGAGCAGGTGTCCCTGATAGGGGACGGTCATGGAGAACCCGAGGCTGATGATGTAGTACATCGCAGCTTCCGCGAGCCATATGGGGACTGTGAAGCATAGCGTCCCCAGCATGCGCCGGCCACTCCGGAGAGCAGCGAGGCCGTCCAGAAAGCCGGAGAGCAGCGCCGCGGCCGGCCCCTTGGCCCGGCCGGGTATCAAGAGGAGGATGGTCCTTACGAGCCTCCGGCCGAGCCGCGGCGAGGCGGCAACCAAGAAGAAGACCGCAAGCACGATGACGAAGGGGGCGGAGACGGCGAGCACCAGGAGTCCCCTGGCGATGCCGGTTTTCTCCGAGAAGTCCTGGAGCAGGTCCGCGACGGGCAAGAATGGCCAGACGACGAGGGCCAGTATCAGCAGGAAGGCACCATCGATGACCCGCTCGACGATGATGGTGGCCAGCGCCGAGCTCTTGTTCACTCCTTCTTTGTGGCCGAGAAGGAATGCTCGGACCAGCTCGCCCAGCCGGACCGGGAGGAGGTTGTTGGCCATGTATCCGACGGAGATGATGGGGAAGAGGCGACGGACCGGGATGCTCTTCATCGGGTCGAGGAGGAAACGCCACCGGACGGCCCGGAAGAAGAGAGCGATGAAGTAGGCCAGGATGCCCGGGATGAGCCACCAGTAGTTGGCGCCCTTGAGGGCGTCCGCGGTCTCCCCGAGGTCGACCTGCCAGAAGAAGAGGGCCAGGAAGCCGGCGCTGAAGATGACGCCGAGCCAGAACCTTCGGCTCTTCAGCACGCTGCGCTCCTCTTCAGGCCCAGGCTGTCACGCGCGGGACGGGGGACGAGTCCAGTATAGGGGGCCTGGTGTGACGGCAGACAGTACCGTGTTTGAGATCTGGCTGGTCTTGTAACCAGCCCGGGGTTCCCTACCTATCGGTGGGCTTGGATGGATGAATTGTCATACAGGCTTACCAACGGCGAAACTCTGGTGCTTCGTCAGGATGTCCTTGATGTCCCCTGGGTCGGTAGAGACGTCGGAAGACCATTTGCCGAAGCCGCCGTGCTGGTTGACGGCCTGGGTCCACTGTTCCAGGGCACGGCGCTTGGAGCGACTTTGTTCGTCCTCCTGGCCCTTGGTCTCCAAGACTAGCAGTTTGCCTGACTTAAGACGGATGATGAAGTCCGGGCGGTATTTCCGCACCACGCCTCGATAGACGTAGATCACCTCAAATCCCAAGTGGTCGTTCTTGACCCACGCATCGACCACGGGGTTATGGTCCAACTCGAAGGCTTCCGAAGCTTCCCATGTGCTGTCGTAGACGCAGATGTTGATGTGGCCGCGGTCCGTGAAATGGCACGGCTTGCCTGTGTACCAGGTCGCCATGTTGGTCGTCGAGCGTATGGGGTGGTCTCGGTCAAACACAGGCTCAAGTTTCTCCGTGTTCTCGACGCGGACGGCATCCCAAACGTGTTGCACCACCTTTGTCATATTGAGGGTAATAATGAGCCGCCGGGCAGTGTCGTCCTGGTAGAACATCGGAGGGGTGATGAGCAGCCTGTCCGATGGGAGAAACTGCTCGACCAGCTTGACCAGTTGAGCGATAAGAGACTCGCGGCTTCCCGACCAGGACGCCTGCATCTGGTCGTAGACGTCCCGCGCCGTCTCGAAGACGATCCTCTGAGTTCGGTATTCCTGAGCCAGGGCTTCCAGATCGATACTGCTGACTTTTGAGATATCGGGCTTCCCATCCACCATGGGAGCAAGCTCGGCCACCTGCGCCGTCTCGCTGGCATTCAGCTCCAGACGCTCAACTCGCTCCCAGTCAAGAGAAAGGCGAGGCTGATAAACGTGCTCGATGCGAATGATGTTGGGCCATTTGATTTCGAAGGCAGCCTTTTCCGCTACCGGCTCGATGGCGGTTTTGGGCGTAGGCGGTTTCGGAGCTACGCCGTCGTCTGACTCGTGGGGTAGGAAAGTGAACGGGACGCCAAATATGTTGACGTACTCAGGCTCGAACATACCGGTCTCGTCATTCACCTCGTAGGAGGTGCGGCGAAGGCCTCGCCCAACCACCTGCTCACAGAGCAACTGGCTGGTGAAAGCCCGGAGTCCCATGATGTGGGTCACGGTCTTGGCGTCCCAGCCCTCGGAGAGCATCCCCACCGAAATCACGTTCTGAATCTGCTCTCCTGGTTGCCCCGGGCGTCCCACGGTGTCGACCATCCTCCTCAGCTGCTCGGCCCTCTGGTCCGCAGTGAGCCTGGGAAGGACCACACCATTGTCAGAATCATCTTCATCGTCAATCAGGACTTCTGCTATGGGTTCCTCTGACTCCTCCGCTCGCTTCAGGACACCGGAGTCGATGTGCAGAGTCCGCTCCCCATCGCAGAGTTCATCTATGAAGATTCGCTTGCGGTCGAAGGCGTGCTTGACCCGGGCCGCAGTCTCGGTGCGGTTGGCGACGGTAATCATCACCGGTGGTGTCTTGAATCCGGTGTCTTCCCATCTCTTGGCCGTTTCTCTCCAGTCATAGCCAAGGAGGTAGTAGCCATTGGCCACGAGATCGGGCAGCGGCTCTTCGGGCTTGGCCCGGCGATTCAGGTCGTCCTTCACGTCGGGATCGTTGTAAATGTGGTACAGGCGCGACTTGTACGTCTTGACGTCGGGCAGCGCATCGTCCCGGACCACGACTCGCGGTGTCTTGACGAGACCGGACTCTATGGCGTCGTTCAGCCCGAAGTCGCTCACTATCCAATCGAACAGCGCCTCCTCCGAGCTTGTCTTGCCGGAAGGAGCGAAGGGCGTGGCGGAGAAGTCGCAGCAGGTGAGAATGCCGCGAGCACGGTGAATCCGGTCCAGGCCGCCCACCCATTTGGTGGCTTCCTCGATGTCGGCCTTGGCGACGCCCTTCACCTTGGACTCGGCGGGGACCCGCCAGGCGTGGTGCGCCTCGTCGTTGATGACCAGGAGGTTCCGGGCGCCGGCCATTTCGCCCAGCACGTCGCGGACATAGGCCTCGTCACTCTTGGCACCCCTCTTGTCCACACTGCGCTTTCTCCCGATTTGATCCTCGGACTCCCAGTTGAGGGCGTGCCAGTTGCGGACTATCACCTTCCCCTGGCGGAGCTGGTCCAATAGGGGTGAGGGCACCACGCGGAAAGCCTCGTAGTAGTTCTCGGGATGGGACGGTTCCAGGACGGCGAGACGGCTTCTGACGGTGAGGCCCGGGGCAATGACCAAGACGTTCTTTGCGAATCTGGTGTCCTGGGGGTAGGTGACCTTGTTCAGGATATGCCAGGCGACGACCATAGCCATGACGATGGTCTTTCCCGTGCCCGTGGCCATCTTGGCGCACAGGCGCTGAAACTCGCCGCCATCGCTGGGAATCTCCAAGCCCACCTTCTCGTTGTCCGCAGCCTCAGTCAGCCAGATAAGGGTTTCAGCCGCCTCCAGTTGGCAGAAGAAGAACCGGCGGTTCTCGTACTCCTCCGGGTCAGTCCAGAACTCCAGCAGGCGTTTCGTGATGGCAGAGACGCCGGGATACCCTTCTTCGCGCCATGCCTTTACCCGAGGCCGAATCTGGTTGACCAGAGGGATTTCGACAAAGACGCCCGGATCGTCGAAAGTCCTGGAATCCCCCGAGGCAATCAGGTAGCCTGCCGGTCGGCGGCTCGGCTCCCGAGAAAAGGCTCGCGTCTCCCGGCTATAGCTCCAATGCCCCGCAGGCTCCTCATAGGGCTTGTTGATGATGAGCTGGTCAATGGATGCTTGCTCCATGTTCGGCTCTATAGGTCTGGCCTCATCAGGATGGTGAAGCCTTCCTGCTCGAAGTTGTGGTCGCTGGTTAGAACTTCCGTGATTCCCTCAGCCTCCATGACGTTCATGGAGATGCAGTCCTGAAGGCTGTAGCCCTTGTCTGACCGACTCTCGTACCGGGCCAGTCCATCCATGAAGGATTGACGGGACTGCGGAACAACTCGGATGTCGGATGCCCCAAGCGCTTCTCTCACTCGTACGACGGCTTCAGTGTGAAGACTAGAACCGCCTCTGGACAATGCTGTGAGGAACTCCGTAAGCACTTCGTCGGTGGTAACGAACGATGTCCTGTCCAGCCTCTGGCGCGCCTCAACTGCCGCAGTATGCCATTGGTCATCCTGGCGTGCGACCGCAATCAGGTATGCGGTATCGACAAACACCTCAGCCATCGACGCGGTCCGCCCCAGCAGTGTAGTGGTCCAGATTGTCTATTAGGTCTGCAGGTAGCTTGGCCCATTCCTCTGCCGGAACATTCTTGGCTAGGTCATTCAGTATCTCATCCAACGTGCGGCCCTTCTTCTCAGAGGCCGTCCCGCCATCCGGAGCAGCGTCCAGCCCGATCACCTTCAGGCTCTCGATGCCGCGGTCGTCTACGATCTTGACCGCGATCCGCCGGTTATCCCCCGGCTCGAAGGGCAACGAGACCGCGCCCCGGTAGGCTTCGATGAGCTCCTCGTCTATCTCAGCCTTGAGGTTGCGAGCCAGGCGCGCCCAGCCGTCGGTGGAGCCGGCCATTGGGAAGAACACCTGGCGCGGGTATAGGCTGCGGCCGTCGTAGTCCGGGTCCAGCATCCACATGGCTATCTTGTCCTGGCCGCCCGACTCCACGCCGCCGCTCTTGGTGTTGTAGTAGTCGAATCCCAGGACACTCATTCGCAGCTTGCCGGCGTTTTCACCCTCGGCGATGGTCTGGACCTGCACGTCGGGCTGACCGATGAGCCAGAAGCTTTCGTTGCTGGCGCGCTTGCGTTTCAGGTCCTCGGTCAGCAGGTCGGCGTTCATCTGCGCCTTCAGGAGGGTGATGCCCGGCCAGTTGGTCTCGTCGATGTCCTTGGCCGCCTCGGGGTCAAACTGGAAGGCCGCAAAGACGATGACCCGGGGCGCCGGCACCAGGGTCTGGGCTTCCTCGAGGGCCTGGTTCACCTGGCGCTGTTCCAGCGGGGCGTGCTCGGGGCCGAAGGACACCACGACGCGCTGCGACGCCCGGGCCGGCCCTTCCCGGACCGAGTCGGCGCCGGCGTCGTTGGGCAGGCTCTCCCCGTCGGCGTGCAGGCAGCGGCAGCCCGGCAGGGGTTCCAAACGGGCGAAGCGAATGAACTGGCCCGCCTTGCCCCGGATGCCGGTCCTCAGCAGCTCGTCCCGCCAGTCGGACTGGCGCAGGGTCTCTCCAGACCGGGCAACCGAACTGTCGGCAGGGGTTGCATCAGGCTCTTCAACATCGTCGATGGGCTTCACCGCCGGGGCGGGCACCGCCTCGACGCTGAACGGGCCAGTCACCCGCCTCTTGCCGGTGTCCACCAACGGCTGGTCGTACAGCGTCTCCTGGGGGGCGTGGCGGGCGATGGCAGCGTCAATCTCGGACTGGGACATTCCTTCCCGAATGTCTGGGTTGTTGGCGATGGAACCCAGGGTTACGTGGGGCACCTTCTTGTAGGTGAAGCCGCTGCCGACGCCCTCGCTGGGGTGGGCCAGCTTGTAGTAGTCGAAGAGGGCGGTCATCAGCCGCTGCTTGGCCAGGGATATGGCCACGCGGGAGGTGTCGCAGGTAATCCAGCGCCGCCCCCACTGCTCGGCGACGTAGGCGGTGGTGCCGGATCCGCAGGTGGGGTCGAACACCAGGTCGCCGGGATCCGTCGTCATGAGGATGCAACGTTCGATGACTTCGGTCGAACTCTGGACTACATACACTTTCGGGTCTGATCTGCTTTGTACGGCTCCACTGATGTCGTTCCACAGATTGCCAATTGCCGCAATCGGGAAATCTGACTTGAACCTTCGGTAGTTTAATGTGGCTCCTGCTGTGGCGTGCAATCGTTCCGCGTTAGCCAACCGCACCAAGCCGTCAAGATTGGTCTTAAAGGTGCCCTTGCCCGGAGTGTATTTGCGCCCGAGAAATTCGAACTCCCTTACGTCACCGTCCCCGGCAGGGCGCGAACTCGTTAGATTGTCGACACGAAAGACCCACCCATCACCGCCTTGCGTGTTGTCCAGCGTCCCGGCCGGAACAACGGAACCGTCCGTAAGCAGTGCCTGGTCATACCGTTCGTCTGCCGCATCGCTGCGAGAAGTGAAGATCTGTCGGTACTTGACCGCGTTCCGATCACGGGCATACCAAACTATAAAATCCGTCGTCGTACCGAGAAGTACCGCAGTGCCCTGGCTAGTTGTTTTTCGGATGGAAATGATGGAGACAAAATTGCGCTGACCAAACGTCTCGTCCATCAGCTCCCGAACATGGTGCAGGTTCTCGTCGGAAATCTGCACAAAGCACGACCCGCTATCGGCCAACATGTCCCGTGCCAGCAGCAGGCGGTCCCGTAGGTAAGACAGGTAGGAGTGGATGCCCAGCTCCCAGGTATCCCGGAAGGCTTTGATGGTCTCCGGCTCCTGGGTCAGGTCCTCGTCGCTGCCGTCCTTGACGTCGCGCTTGTCGACGAAGGGCTGGAAGTTGGAGCCGTAGCGGATGCCGTAGGGCGGGTCGATGTAGACCATCTGCACCTTGCCGGCCATGCCCTCCTTCTCCAGCAGGCTGTTCATCACCAGCAGGCTGTCGCCGGCCACCAGGCGGTTGGTCCAGTTGTGGCGGTGCTGGTAGAACTCGATGGCACTGCGGACCGGCGGGTTCTCCTCCGGCAGCTCGAACAGGCTGCCCTGCACGGGACCGCCATTGCCGTTGCGCTTGCGCGTGGCCTCGACAATGGTGCGGGGGTCGATGCGCTCGTGGACGTGGAGCGACACCGTGGGCACCTCGAAGGTGGTGTGCTCCGCCTTCCCGGCCCACTGGAGCTGCGGGTCCAGGTGTGGGTCGTAGGCGTAGGTCTTCCGGCCCTCATCCCGGTCGGTCTCCGGTGTAACCAGGCCAACCGGAGGGTTGTTCAGCCGCTCCTTGTCCCGGTGGTCGTAGGCCTCAATGGGCTTCTTGGTCCGGTAAGTGCGACTTCGTCGTGGCATGGCGTACTCCGAGTAGCTATTTTATCACCGTCGCCCAGGTTCTGGGTTACGGCAGCGAGTCAGAGAGAATCACAGATGAATCTTCAGAGGTAAAAGGGCCCGAAGAACAGCCGCTTTCCAAGGAAAACTCCGAGTGGCCCCACCCGGAGTTTTAGGGAACGCTTGTCCCGTTACAAACGGGGCGGTAGTTATTTACTAGGTCGGCTTCTTCACTGCGTCGTATCTGTTGCTGATCACTACTTCTGTGAGCGTGTATGTGAGTTACTCCATTGCGGTGAGCGCTAGCTCCCTTCTCGTGATTCGAGAAGGGAGCTAGCCGATCTTTCAGGCTACTGGTCTCACCTATATATACAGCAACCCAACCTCCCCCTGTAACCTGCTTGGCAAAGAGGTAATTGCCAGGCTCATTATACCACCGCTCATTCAGTGAATGAACCGTGTAGGAGTAGATCTGCCCAGATATGCCCTTCCAGTTGACCGCTATATTAGTTACCATGATTTTCTCCTTTGCTAGAGCTCATGCGGTTCTTTGTCGGCTTCACGCCCAACATCGGCTCATTTGAGCTGCGCGTGAGCCCGAGGGTCTCTAGTCGGATTCGAGCCGCCTCTCGAGAAACTTCACAGAGCTTGCTAAGCTCCTTGACCAACTTCGCATGAGCAGCAGAGTCTGTCTCCGGGACGTGCGCAAGCAGATCGTCGTCACCACCTGCGCCCACGACTGTATGAACCAATCCTGGAAAGAGACTCCGCGGCATCAGCAAGCTTGCCATACCTCGATTCGCCTGAACCTCTTTCCAATCGCCCGGGCCCCGATTAAAGGATACGTTCAGCTTGGAACACTTCATCAAACCGTGATCGAAACGGCTACCGGCATCGAAGAACGACGCTTGTTCGGAGGGTGCTTCGAAGAACTTCCGATGTAGAATCACGTGTGCGGCTTCATGCGCTAACGTTGCCCTCCAACGCCCCAGCTTGCCACTTGGGGCGCTCGTCCCTTCCGCTTCCAACGTGAGGTCCCTATTAATCTGGACGAGAGGCCTGCTGCCCCGACTCAACGTCGTCTGTCCGAGGAGATCTGACTCCAAGGGAGCGTGCTGGTCGAGCTTTACTCCAAGATGGACTTCGAGGAACGACTTAACGTCCATCGCTGGATGGGTGGAGCCAGGAAACATGTCTCCTCTACGAAGTTCATCTTCCATAATCTGGTCAATCTCGTTCTCTTCGAACCACAGTCGTCGTTCTCCGGTTGAGCTTCGATACTCCTTCACTCCTCTTCCTCCTGCTGAGGCTCCATCTCGTCGAGATTTGTCAGGAGTTCCTTTAAGCGCTCTTGGTCGAGTTGAGATTCCGCGATTCTCCTGAAGAGTTGCCCGGCGAGTTGCTGTTGCCTCAGGTACTGCTCGGCATGTTCTCCCAGGCGACCCGCTTGTTGCATCAGCATGTCGAAATCCAGGTCAAGCAGTTGAGATACCTTATGGAGCACCGCCTCTGAGGGGACTCGCCGGTCGTTCTCGATGTCGCTCAGGTACGAAGGAGCAATCTCCAATTCCCTAGCTAGTGCGCGCAAGCCCAGCCGCTTGTCGACTCTGGCCCTATTGATCGTGTCACCGAGAGACACAGCACCCCTCTCCATTCAACCGAAGCACACCTTCTGTTCTATGTACGCGGACGAGAGTACACCATCGTTCCAAGTGTGTCAAGAGGGATCCGTGAACTCGCGCCGCTCCGAAGGAGGCTACGTCCAGGCAACAATAAAGGCCCGCATACCTGGATGAACGGGGGACGCCATCACAGTTGAGTTGACGGAGCGACGAGAGCCGCATACCCGGAATGGATGGCTGGGAGGTCGCTCTTCACGGCCCGGTACTGTCTACCGTCAAGAATGGTGAACGGCTATCAGGAGGCCGGCTCCCGGGCGATGAAGACAACCGAGTCGATGTGTCCCAGCGGGACCGAGAGGTCTCGATAGGTGTAGAAGTGGAGAAGCCTGCTCCAGCTATGGGCGCTGAAGAAGTCGTCGTAGAACTTCCCGGCGGTGTACCGGCGGTAGTTGTCCTCCGGGAACCATTGCCGGAAGGGGACCGTTTCCCCCTCGGTATACTCTGACGCCGAGGCCGCGATCTTGTTGCGGTTCCGGCCGTTGAGGACGACGACATCGGTGGCGATCTTTCCTTCGTGGTTACTCATGTCCTGGTAAGCGACCTTCTTGTAGTCGCGGAGGTACCAGAACCAGGGCCAGCCGAATCCATCGGCCGTGTCGATGAGGATGGGCAGGTCTTTGCCCTTGCCGGTCTCGTCGGCGATGCGGTCGATCCTGGAGACCGTACGGTGTATCTCCGGCGAGGTCTGCGTATACACGAGCATTTCGACCGGGACATCCCCGTGGACATAGGCGGCCTGGACGCCGGCCCGCACGCTGAACACCAGCAGCACCAGCGCTATGGCGACGGCCCCCATTTGCAGCACCCGCTGCCCGCCAATCTTCACCCAGAGGCCGGCGCCAACACCCAGGGCGACTCCGGTGAAGGCCAGCGCCCCGACGAAGCTCCATATGCCCTCGTTGGTTTTCTCCCATTCCGCGGACAGGACGAGCGCCCGTATCGCAAATAGCATGAGGGGGACGAGGAGGAGAACGGCGACACCGCCCGTGCGCAGGGTCCGCGACCATTCGACGGCGCCCAGCAGCCGACCGAGGGCGCGCCCGGACAGGACGATAAAGGGGAGGGCCAAATGGGTAACGAGCCATGGCATCTTTTCGCCTGCGATGATGTACAGCACGACGCTCGCGGCCGCCCAGTAAGCGAGGAACCAGTCGAACGTACTGCCGCCTCTGCGGAGCGCCAGCCAGGTGACGGCGACGAGGCCCAGGACGATGGGGGCGTAGAGGACCTTGTTGCCGGTCGTGAAATAGAAAGCGGCCGCAAGGCCAACGGACACGGCGGCGATCACGAACCCCCCCACCAGGAACCGCCGTCCCCGCTCCATCGCCATGATCCCGATGGTGACGACACCGATGGAGAAGGGGAGGAGCTCGTACAGCGGAAGCATGATGAAGTAGTAGTACCAGGGTTGGCTGCCCCGTTCGACGGACTGCTGGGCAATCCAGTAGCCCAACGAAGCCCAGACGCCGCTGCCAAGGCCGACCATGTTGGTGAGGAACGTGGTGTGCAGGAAGAAATAGATGCCATAGAAGAGGCCGAAGGCGATCAGCCACGTCCATTTCCGCCAGAGGAACCCGACGACGAAGGCGACGACGAACAGGACGCCAGCGATAAGGCCCGCACTAAGATAGTTACCCGTCCCTGAAAGCGGCGCCCCGACCGGCCCTGCCTGCCAGTTGGTGGCATCGTTGACCAGCTCCACATCGAGCCCGGGCACGTGCTGGATGATGAAGCCCATGGCCGCGGAGAGCAGGGGGAGGGTCAGGGTCGCGAGCAATATCAAGTAGCCGGCATGCGCGGGCATTCCCGACAGATTGAGCGCTCTCCAGAATCTGCGGGCCTTCCCCCTGCCCTTGGACCACAGTGCCGGGAGCCAGTCCCGGGACCACCAGATGAGGAGGAAGCTGGCGACGATGGCGAAGGTGATGAAGGTGGTCTCCTTGGAGGAGAAGCCCAGGGCGAGGAGCGCTGCCCCTATGTAGAGGTAGCGATTCTTCCTGGTCTCTATGTAGCGCCACATCGCGATGATGAGACCGAGGTCGAATACGACCGTGAAGATATCGTTACGGATGAACCGGCTGAAATAGAGCAGGGAAGGGGAGAAGGCGAGCATGAGGGCCATGGCCAGCGCACCCCATCTCCCCACCTTGTCCCTGAGGAAGATAGGCATGAGGACCAGGAATGCCCCGAAGAGAGCCGGGAACACGCGAGGGGCGACGAGGTTGTCCCCGAACATGAAGAAGCCCAGGGCTGAGACGTCGAAGAGGAACGGGCCATGCAGGAGGGGGTTGTGATCGAAGCCCTTGCCCTGAAAGAGGTTCCAGCTGTAGTAGGCGTGGAGGCTCTCGTCGTGGTGGTAGGCCCGGGAGCCAAGGTCCCAGAGCCGCATGGCAAGGGCCGTGACCGCCAGGAGGATGTAAGCGGATACCTCGAAGGGCATCCCGGTTATGCGGAGGTTAACCCCTGGTGTTTCGGAGGAACCTGTGCCGTGCCCGGGGTCCGCGTCTGACGGCCCCCGAGGGCCCTGCCCACGGTCCGCACCAGAATCTTTCACGGGGGCTTCGGGGGCCGTTTGCGGCTCGGCGTTTTCTGGCATTGAGAGGGGATTACCGGGTCTGGCAGCGCGGGCGGCCCAATCGGGCACCAAGCATCGATGGGAGCAGGGGCCGGCTTATCGAGCCCCGCTCCCTCATGTCCGGCGGCCATATATTATTACGCTATCGTTGCTGAAAGCGATGTCCATGAACCCGGCAAACCGCTCGGCCACTTCTTGGCCGTAGGTGCGCCGCTCCAGCCCGCCGACGATGACGTAGGTGACATCGAAAGAGTCGAGGGCCTGCCGTATCTGTTGGGAGTCGCCGTCGCGGTATATGGTCTCGACGATGCGGTAGCGCTCGGCGATGGGCTCGAAGGGGTTGCCGCGCCACTGGTGCTCGTGTCCGGGCCAGCCGATGATCGTGGGGACGCCAGTCCGCTGCGAGATCCGGCTGACGGATGAGTCGTAGTCCCCAATCGGCCGGCCGTCGCGGCCGGGCGAAGCCTCCACGATAACCGACCCCCGCGGGGCGCGATCGCGCAGCCAGCGCACCGCCTCGAACTCGCCCGGGTCTCGCTGGGCGGCGGCTCGAAGGCCGTCCAGCGTCGGCGGCGGCCCGAACCCATCGGTCTTGGAGTAGAGGGCAGCGGGGACGTAGACGAAGGCGGCGGCGATGACCACGGCGAAGCCGCCCGCCATGAGCGGGATGGCGGCCCGCTTCGCCAGACGGCCATCGGCGGGCTGGGCGACCCAGTAATAGAGGGCGAAGGCCGCGGGCACGGACAGCAGCGCCCAGGACTGGTAGTAGAACTTGAAGACGGTGTTCATGCGGTTGCCGAAGAAGTCTGAAATGTGGAAGATCTCAGCCCCCATCAACAGGAGGAAGCCGAAGACGATCAGCAGCAGGGCGAACTGGACCGAGGAGGAGTGCGGGCCGCCCCGTGAAGCGCGCCGAAACAGCAGGGTGAGGGCCAGGGCGAGGATGATGAACAGGGGGAGAAGCTGCCACGCGCGGCTGCCGATGGAGAGCAGAGATTCCGTCATGGCGCCCGAATGGTGAGGCTGGAGCAGTTTGCGGGTCCCGGAAAGACCCAAGCCGAGCTCGACGAGGGCCCACAACGCGAAGGGGACGAGAGGGAGCAACACCGCCCAGCACACCGGGGAGCGGAGCCGGGGCCATGACCTGCTTCGGATGGCGCCGGGAGGCAGTACGGGGCCTCTTTCGGGCGGGTCCGGCCGGAGCCTTAGTAGGCCCGGACCCAAGGACTTCCGGAAGGCGCTCCAGGCAAGACCTCCCAGCATCGAGAGTGTCAGCAGCAGGAAAGGCGCCCAAACGATGAAGAAGTGGAGCGGCCTGGTCATGGAGCGGCGGACGGGGAGCACACCGCTGGCCTGGGTGTCGAGGACCGCATAGAAGGGCGCGTAGAGCACCACCGCTCCGACAGCGATAACGAGCATCAAGAGGACGACAGAGTGGAAGCCGATGGGCACCCCCCGGGCCTTGAGCTGATAGGCCCGGAGGAGCAGGGCGGCAAGGAAGAGAGCGGTGAAGGTAGGCAGGTCCCAACTGTTCAGGAAGCCCAGGCTCCCCAGCGCCAGCATCACTGCCAGGACTTCGGCCGGCCGCCGCCGCAGCCAGCTCAGGGACGGCGAGGACCGGGAGCGCATGACGTTGTAACCGAGGGCGATTGCCATGACGACGAACGGCAGGGACATGACATGGGGATGAAGGTCGCCGAGGAGGAAGCTGAAGAAGGGGAACTCGGAGATGGTGAAGTCGACCCCGGCCTCTCCCACGAAGGAGTTGATGACCCTGGAGGAGCGGAACCACCACCAGAACTCGGTGGGGTGCCACGCGGAGCTGGACGGGTCCGCCGTGACTCCGGCGACGCCGACCCAATCGAAGAACCCGCGTGATCCGATCCCGTTGGCCCTCAGGAATTCCAGGAGGCCAACGAGGTTGCCGATAAAGAGGAGGAGCAGCACGCCTACCCCTCCGATCAGGAGGGCATGACGGAAAAGAGGCCTTTTGGGGTCAGGCCCATCATCCTCCGACTCTCCGGCGGGGTCTTCGAGGGCAGGCGCGGCGGCCTTTCGCCTTCGGGGCAGCGTCAGGACGAGATTGACCACCACGCTCATCACGCCGACGGCGGCCATGGCCGCCGTGGATGCCAGGGCCAGGTTGTAGGTGACGCTCGACGGAGAGCCGGTGAGGTGAGTGAGGGCCGCGTTCATGAAATAGCCGAAGTAGTAATAGCTGATGGACTCGCCGGCGAACCAGGGATCGGCAGGTGGAAAGTGGGCACTCTGGAGGATGCCGTTCATGAGGGCGAAGTCCATGGGCTGCTCGGTGTGGACGATCTCCGGCGTGTAGCTGCGGACCGCAGCCCAGAAAGCGAATACCAGGGCAAAGACGATCTCCGTCGTCAGCACGAGCCCCCTGCGGCGACGCAGAAACTCCAGGGTCTGGCGCCGCCTTCGCCATAGAACGATCGAGGCGGCCGCGGTCAGGACGACTACCCCGACGATCACCCCGAGGCGGTCATTGGGGACGATGCGCGCCATTCCAAGGAGCCAGAAAACATAGGAGACGAGGAGGAGCCCCAAGGGCCGGCTGAATGCGTAGCCCCGGTCGGGAAGATTCCGGAGGAGCGCGATGGTGATTGGGAGGGTCAGCACTCCCAGGACAAGGAGGGAGAGCCACCAGAGGAATGCGTCGAGCAAGGGCTAGGCCCCTCGGGCGAAGAGGGCCTCCAAGAAGTCGTCGGCGTCGAAGGGGGCCAGATCGTCGATCTGCTCCCCGGTCCCGAGGAACAGCACGGGGAGCTTGAGCTGGTCGGCCACGGCCAGCACCACGCCCCCCTTGGCAGTCCCGTCCAGCTTTGCAAGGAGCACTCCGGTGACCTTTACAGCGTTGCCGAACTCCTTGGCCTGGGCGACACCGTTCTGGCCTGTCGCGGCATCGAGGACGAGGATGGTCTCATGGGGAGCGCTGTGGTCGAACCGTCCGATTACCCGATGCACTTTCTTGAGCTCTTCCATCAGGTTGGCCTTGGTGTGGAGCCGTCCAGCGGTGTCGATGATGAGCACATCGGCCCGGCGGGCCCTGGCCGCCTCGAGGGCGTCGTAGACGACGGCCCCGGGGTCCGCGCCATGCCGGTGGGCGATAACATCGGTGCCCGCCCGGTCACCCCAGACATTGAGCTGCTCGACGGCCGCGGCGCGAAAGGTATCGCCGGCGGCCAGGATGACCTTCTTGCCGTCCTGCGAGAGGCGGTGGGCCAGCTTCGCGATGCTGGTGGTCTTGCCAACGCCGTTCACCCCGACGATCAGGACGATGTAGGGCTTCGACGGGAGGGTATCGCCGGCCTGGGTGTCGGCCAGAGGGCTCCGGGACCGCGCCTCATCTCGAAGGATGCCCCGCATCTCTTGACGGAGGAGTCCGCCGATAGAAGCTCCATCGCGGAGACCCTGGGAGCGCGAGCGGTCCCGCACCCGATCGATGAGCTGCGCGGTCAGCGAGACGCCGACGTCGGCGCCGATCAGCGCCTCTTCCAGATCATCCCAGAGCTCATCGCCCGCCTCAGAGCGGTCGATCAGACCTGCCACTCGAGCGAAGAGCCCCCGGCGGGTCCTCTGGAGCCCTGCTTCGACCTTTTCCTTCTGACGACCGAACAGCCTGACCACGGGATGCCATGTTAGCATAGCGCGCTCAGAAGGCCCGCCGGAAGGGCCGAGCCTGGAGGCGGAACGTGCGGGTTGGCGCTATCTTTCCCCAGACCGAGATCGGCACGGACCCCGCCGCAGTCCGCGAGCTGGCGCTGGCCGTCGAGGACGCCGGCTATGACCATCTCCTGGTCTACGACCATGTGATGGGCGCGGACAGCCGCGTCCGGCCCGGATGGGACGGTCCGTACGACCACACGAGCCAGTTCCACGAGCCCTTTGTCTTGCTAGGGCTGCTGGCGGCGATAACGCAGCGGGTGGAGCTTGCGACGGGAGTTATCGTGCTGGGGCAGCGCCAGACGGTCCTCGTGGCGAAGCAGGCGGCGGAGGTGGACGTGCTCTCCGGGGGCCGGTTGCGATTGGGGATCGGCGTCGGGTGGAACGACGTGGAGTATGAGGCGCTTGGCGAGAACTTCCGCAACCGGGGGAAACGGAGCGAGGAGCAGGTTGCCTTGATGCGCCAGCTCTGGACGAACGAGCTGGTCACTTTTCACGGGGAATGGCATACGGTGGAGGCGGCGGGGATCAACCCGCTCCCCGTCCAACGGCCCATCCCGCTCTGGTTCGGCGGCAGGGCGGACGCGCTGCTACGCCGGGTCGCCCGCTCCGGGGACGGCCTCATCGTGGTCTCGTACCACCTCCCGGACGAGCGCGGGTCGCGGGCGATAGACCGGATGCGCCGCTATGCGGAGGAGGCCGGGCGGGACCCCGCGTCGATCGGCCTCGATGGCCGGGCCAACCTGCTATCGGGGGGCATCAAGGAGGCCGTAGCCGAGGCCGAGCAGTGGCGGGCCCTCGGGGCGACTCACGTCAGTTTCAATACCATGCGCGCGGGGCTCGGCGGCCCCGCCGACCACATCCGGGTGTTCCGGGAGTTCAAGGGGGCGATGGGGTAGGGGGCGGCTTGGGCTTTCCGTCCGGCTGAGCCGCCAGGAATCAACCGCCGGGGCGGGGCAGCCCCCAGGTTGCAGGGCCCTGACCCGCCGGAAGGGTATCGGGGTCGATGAGCTCGTGCTCCACACAGACATCCACCGCCTGCCAGTCCCTCCCGGAGAAGAACATGGGGTATTTGTGGGTGGCCAGGAAGGCGCATGCGGCCCCGGGGATGTCGGGGTTGAGCCCGGTCTCGGGGTTGAACCCGTAGCGGCCGGCCTCTTTCCAGCCCCGCTCGACGGCCACATAGCCGGGGGACATGTTGATCACGGCGATGTTGTGGGGGCGCAGCTCTTTGGCCAGGCCAGCCCCCGCCCGATTGATGCCGGCTTTGCTGACGGAGTAATTCAGTCCCCATCCGCCCTGTCCCACAGGGTTGGGCACCTCCTTAGAGCCAGAGCTGGAGGTCAGATCGACGATCACGCCGCCGCCGCTCTTGATCATTGACGGGATGACGAGCTTGATCAGGTAGAGGGGGGCCAAGAGGTTGGCCTCCACGGCCTTGTCGAAGTACTGGATGTCGGTCTCTTCGAAGATGTCCATCTGGCCGGGACCGTAGTAGCGGCCGTTGTTGACCAGCACGTCGATCTTGCCGAAGGAATCGAGCGCCAGCTGGACGCCATCCTCGATCTCTTTTCTTTCCAGCAGGTCCATCTTGACGGGAAGAGCGCGGACGCCCAGCTTCTCGGCCTCGGCCGCGGTCTCCTCGAGGGTGCCGGGCATCTCGGAGACGGCCGACTCCCTGGCCGTAGCGGAGTACTCGAATGCCATGCCCTTGCTGAGCGTCCGGGCGCAGACGACGACATCGAGCCCCTTTCGCGCGAGCGCCAGGGCGCATGCCCGTCCGATTCCCCTGCTGGCGCCAGTGACGAGCGCCGCTTTTCTCCCGTCGGCCATGACCGGCCCTCCTCCGCGTGAATCGATGGGCGCCATGCTAAGCCCCGATGCGGCATGGCCGCAACCGGCCGAGGCTGGGTCCTATAGAGGCCGCGCTTTGGACTCTCTCCGCGGTCGTGATTGAAGCAGGGCGTTTGCTTTGTAACAATAGCTCGAACGTTTCGCGGGGAGGCCGAAGGAATGGGCGAGCTCGACGGCAAGGTGGCGATCATCACGGGGGCCGGGCGGCTCCGGGGCATCGGGCGCGCCAGCGCCGTGGCGCTGGCGAAAGAGGGGGCCGACGTTGTGGTTACCGGTACAGGCAGGTCGCCGGACAGCTATCCGCCCGACGAGAAGGAAGCCGGATGGCGGGACGTGGAGAGCACCGCGGAGCAGGTACGGGAAGCCGGGCGCCGGGCCTTGCCGGTCACGGGGGACATCCGAAGGGCGGATGACGTCCAGCGCATGGTCGAGGCGACGATGAACGAGTTTGGCCGGGTGGACATTCTCATCAACAACGCCGCCTATGCTCGGGGTCCTGACCGGGTCACCATCGACAAGCTGGACGAATCGATCTTTCGCGCGGTCCTCGACATCAAGGTGGTGGGCTCCTTCCTGTTCTCCAAGGCGGTCTCGACGGTCATGATCGACCAGGGGGAGGGAGGAAGGATCATCAGTATCTCTTCGGTAGCGGGCAAACGGGGCAGCCCCACGACAGCAGCCTACTCCAGCTCGAACTTCGCGGTCCAAGGCTTCACCCAATGCATCGCCCAATGGCTGGCCCCACACCGGATCAGCTGCAACGTCATCTGCCCGGGCGTCACCGATACGGCGAGGATGGACGACCTCGGCTATCCGAGGGCGGAGGCATGGGAGCGGAACTTGAGGGGAGTACCCATGCGGCGGGCGGCGAGCGACGACGAGATCGCGGGGGTGGCCGCGTACCTGTGCTCGCCCGGGGCGGAGTACATCACGGGGCAGAGTATCAACGTCGATGGCGGGATGGTGATGTGGTAGGGGAGGGGGGATTTCTCGCTTCCGTCGACGTGAAGGAGCGCGGCCGGACACGGTGGGCCGAACCCGTCCTTGAACAGCGGGTGGCCCTGTGCTAGCATCTCGATAGTTCCGAAAATCACCAATTACTTCAGGTGTGGCTGGGGTTGGACGCCAAGTTCCGGGAGGTCCTGCAGCGCCAGAGACGGACCGTCACCGTCCTGTCGTCACTCATCGCCATCCAGGAGGAAATGGGGTATCTCGGCGAAGGGGCAATCCCGGCGGTGTCCGAGTACACGGGGGCGTCGGTAAACGACGTCTACGGGGTGGCGACCTTCTACTCGCATTTCCGGTTCACGCCTCCCGGCGAGCACCAGATCGAAATCTGTTGGGGACCCTCCTGTCACATCTTCGACGCGCCTCGGTTGAGGGGTACAGCCCAGGAGTTCGCGGGTCTCGAGGGCGACGGGACCACCGAGGACGGGAAGTATACCGTCAGAGGGCTCGAATGCGCCGGCGCCTGCGCCCTGGCTCCCGTTGGGAAGATCGACGGCAAGCTCCATGGCCGCCTCGATGACGCCAGGCTGCGGCAGCTCTTGAGCGGCCTCAACGGCGCCAGGCCCGTCTAGCGTGACGGACTTCTCGCAGCTCCAGCAGGAGGCGACAGCCGCCTGGAACCAGGTCCTAGAGCCTAGCCGTCCTCAGGTCTTCGTGGGGATGGGGATCCACGGGCTGGCGGCCGGGGGGCCCGAGGTGCGGGAAGCCTTGGAGACAGCCCTCAGCCACCGGGATATCGAGGCTGACATCCACGAGACGGGGGGCCTCGGCCTCGACTATGCCGAGGTCATCGTCAGCATCGTGATGCCGGGCTCGCCGCGCATGTTCTTCGGCAATGTGACTCCTGAATCGGCGGAGCGGCTGGTCGACGAATGCATGACCAAGGGCAGTGTGCCCGAGGAGATGCTCCTTGGCGTCACCGGGGCCAACGATGGGAATCTTCCGGACCTTTTTTCCCGTCCGGAGTTCGTCCTGCAGCGGCGGATCGCCACCGAGAATTGCGGGATCATCGATCCGGCGAACATGAGTCATTACATCGCCAACGGCGGCTACGAGGGGCTGCGGAAGGCCATTTTCGAGATGCAGCCGGAGGAGATCATCGATGAGATGAGGAAGTCCAACCTGCGAGGCCGGGGCGGCGCCGCCTTCCCGTGCGCCCTGAAGTGGAGCTTCCTCCTTGGGGCGCCCGGGCCGCCCAAGTATCACCTCTGCAATGCCGAAGAGGGGGATGCGGGGGCATTCAACGACAAGCACCTGCTGGAGAGCGACCCACACAAGGTGGTGGAAGGCGTCGCCATTGGGGGCTACGCCACCAAGGCCAGCGGGGGCAAAGGCTTCATCTTCATCCGGACCGGCTGGACGCTTCCCATCTCCCGGGTACAGAAGGCTATCGATGACGCCTACGCGGCGGGCCTCCTTGGGCAGAACATCATGGGGAGCGATTTCTCCTTCGACATCGAGATCTCGCTTACGGGAGAGTCCTATGTCTCGGGCGAGGAGACGGCGCTGATGGAGGCGGTGGAAGGCAAGCGGGCCATGCCGCGGTATAAGCCGCCCTTCCCCGCAGCGTCCGGGGTATGGGGCAAGCCCTCCAACATCAACAACGTCAAGACCTACTCCTATGTGACGAGCATCGTGAAGAATGGCGGCGATTGGTTTGCGGGGATCGGGACCGAGCGCAGCAAGGGCACGGCCCTGGCTTGCCTCTCGGGACACGTGAACCGTCCGGGGCTGTATGAGGTACCGTTCGGCATAACGCTGCGGCAGGTCATCGAGGAGATCGCGGGCGGGGTGACGAACGGCAGGAAGCTCAAGGTGCTACAGACCGGCGGCCCCCTGGGCGGGTTCCTGCCCGCTTCGGCAGTCGACATGCAGGTTGACTTCGACGCGATGATCGGCGCCGGGGCTATGTTCGGCTCCGGCGGCATTATCGTCGGTGACGAGACGGTGGATGTCGTCGACATGGCCCGGGTCCTGGCCGAGTTCAACGCCGAGGAGTCCTGCGGCAAGTGTTTCCCATGCCGCATTGGCACCCGGCAGATGGCCAAGATCCTGGACCGGCTGCATCACAAGGAAGGGACGGAGCAGGAGCTCGATACGGCCATGAGGATAGGCGGCACGATGAAATCCGCGCTCTGCGCCCACGGCCACCTGGCCGAGAACCCGGTCAAGTCGGGGTACCGGTACTTCAAAGAGGAATTCGACGCGGGGGTCAAGGAGAAGACCCCCACATTTGCCGCGACCCGAATGGGGAGTCCATGACGACCACCGGGGCCGAGAAGGTCCGGCTGAAGATCGACGGGGTCGAGATCGAGGCCAAGCCGGGCCAGATGATCATCGAGGCGGCCCGCGAGGCTGGGATCTCTATCCCGTACCTGTGCTGGCATCCCATTCTGAAGCCGTTCGGCGCCTGCCGCATGTGCGTGGTGCAGGCGAGCAACGCCCCCGGCCTGCCCGCTTCATGCCACACCCCAGTGGCCGAAGGACAAGAGGTCACGACGAACTCGGAGGTGATCGAGCAGACGCGCCGGGATATTCTCGCGTTGACCCTTTCCGAGCACCCTCACGGCTGCCTGACTTGCTGGCGTATCGAGCACTGCGGCCCCCGGGACGTGTGCCTGCGCAACGTCACCGTAACCGACCGGTGCGTCGTGTGTCCGCAGAACGAGCGCTGCGAGCTCCAGGATGTGACGTACTCGATCAAGCTGGACGCGGTGCCCCTACCTTACAAGTACCGCGGCGTGCCCTTGGAGACGCGGAACCCGTTCATCGACCACGACATGAACCTCTGCATCGTCTGCGGGAAATGCGTCCGCGCCTGCGACGAGCTAGAGGGAGCCAACGCCATCACGTTCGAGGAGCGGGGCGGGAATACCCTCATCGCCACCTCCCAGGGCGGGACGCTGGCGGAGTCGGGGTGCACCTTCTGCGGACTCTGCGTCGACGTCTGCCCCGTGGGGGCGATCACCGAGAAAGACAGCAAGTGGGCGGGACGGGCCGATGACATGGTCACGACCACCTGCGCCCACTGCAGCATCGGCTGCACGCTGAATCTGAACGTGAAGAAAGACAAGCTGGTGCGGGCGACCTTCGACATGGACGGCCCGACCAATCACGGGCAGGAGTGCGCGCGGGGCAAGTTCGGGCACAAGTGGGTCTACAGCCCCGACCGGGTGCTCAAGCCTCGGCTACGGGAGGGGGATGAGTGGAAAGAGGCCGCATGGGACGAGGCCCTGGACGCCGTGGCCACCAAACTCTCCAAGTACCGGCCGGAAGAGGTGTTTCTCCTGGCCTCTCCCAAGAACAGCAACGAAGACAATTACGTCCTGCAGAAGCTGGGACGTTCGGTGATTGGCACCGGCAACATCGATTTTGTTGACAGCTCCTGCCATCCTTCGGCGCTTTCGGCGATGGCCGAGGCTTTCGGGAGCACCGCGGCTACGGGGACGGTATGGAGCATTCGAGACTCCCGGGCCATCGTCGTCATCGACGCCGACATGACCTTCGAGCACCCGGTGGGCGGCCTGCAGGTCAAGGAGGCGGTGCGCCGGGGCGCTCACCTGATCGTCATCGACCCGAGGGACACTGAGCTGGGGCTGCAAGCTACAGAGAAGATCGTATGCAAGCCCGGCAGCGAGGTTGCCGTGCTTGCCGGGGTCATACGGGCGCTGCTGGACGAGGAGCTCTACGACGGAAGGTTCATCGAGGAGCGCTGCGGCGGGCTGGACGATCTTCGGGCGAGCGCGGAGGCCTTCACCCTACAGGCGGCCTCCCAGCTTTCGGGGGTCCCGGAGGCGCAGCTTTCGCAGGTGGCCCGGATTCTGGCCACGCACAAGGGGGCCGCGTTCCTATTCGGCGCCGCTCTGAACGACGGCAACCCGAACCTTGGGGGGGCGGTGGCCGATCTTGCGATGCTCACCGGGAACGTGGGACGGGTAGGCTCAGGTGTGTTCCCCCTTCGAGGGGAGAACAACAGCCAGGGCGCCGAGGATATGGGCTGCTTGCCGAATGCGCTGCCGGGGGGTGCTCCTATCGGCGCGGCGGGCCCGCGCCTGCACATCCGGCAGGCCTGGGGCGCCGAGTCGTTGCCCTCGGGGGGCGAGGGAGTGGCCGGCGCCATCGCCGCTATCGACTCCGGGCGGATCAAGGCCGCCCTGGCGATCGGCGAAGGGCAGGTCCTGGCGGATGCCGACGGCACCCTGATGAGCGCGCTGGGCAAGCTGGAGTTCCTGGCGGTCCACGAGTGCCTGCCCGGAGAGCTGGGCGGGATGGCCGACGTGGTGCTGCCAGCCACGACCTTCGCCGAGCGCGAGGGGACCTATACGAACCTCGAGCGGCGGGTCCAGCGAGTCCGCGCCGCCATCAAGCCCCAGGGGGAGTCCCGCCCCGCGTGGGACGTTCTCAGCGACCTGGCCCGCAGGATGGGGGGACAGGGGTTCGACTATGGGGAGCCAGCGCAGATTATGGACGAGATCGCCGGAGTGGTGCCCGGGTATGGCGGCATCTCCTACGAGAGGCTCGACCTGGGCGGGGTGCAATGGCCGTGCCCGGCAGCTGGCCATGGCGGGACGGCGGTGCTTCACGAGGGCCAGTTCGTCCGGGGGCGCGGCCGGTTCGTTCCCCTCGATCAGCCAGCACCGGGGGCAGACGACGGCCTCACCGCGCTGGCCAACGTCGCTCGGGAGATGAAGGGCATATTCGAGACGGCCCTTCAGACCACGGTCGAAATCAACACCGCCGACGCCCGCAGGGCGGGCATCTCGGACGGCGATTCGGTCAACCTCATGTCGGCGATGGGCACCATGACCGCCACCGCCAGGGTGAACGGCCGGGCCGGGAGCGGGACCGTTCTGGTCACGATGCCGCATCACACCATGGTGACCGAGATGTTCAACAGGGCTACACCGGGCCCGCTGGCGGCGTATGCGCAGGTCAAGGCCTACCCGGTGCGCATCCAGAAGGCGTAGAGGGCCAGCCTCTTGGAGTCCAAGGACTCGAAACGCCTCATTGCACCGTGCGTGACGGCCTGCCCCGCGGCCATCGACATACCGCGGTACATCGGGTACGCCGGGATGGGACGATTCGCGGAAGCGGACGCCGTGGTCCGCGAGTCGATTCCCCTGCCGACTGTCTGCGGGCTCATATGCTACCGGCCCTGCGAGCCCTGGTGCCGACGCGGGATCATGGAAGAGCCGGTCGCCATCAACGCCATCAAGCGCGCGGCGGGCGAGCACGATGCGTCCCGGATATGGCGTCAGCGCTGGGCGGAGAGCATCGGACCTCCCACGGGCAAGCGGGTGGCGGTCGTCGGGTCGGGGCCGACGGGGCTGACGGCGACGTATTATCTTGCCAAGCGCAAAGGGCACGGGGTCACCCTGTTGGAGGCCATGCCCGAGCTGGGCGGCCAGCTGCGGACCGGCCTCCCCGAGTACAAGGTCCCGCGGGAGCAGCTCCGGCGGGACATCGACCTGGTCACGGAGACGCGCGTGGAGGTCAGGACGAGCGCGCTGGTCGAGTCCCTGGACCCCCTCATGTCGGGGTTCGACGCGGTGTTCCTGGCGATTGGGCAGATGCGGGCCCGGGCCCTGGGGGTCCCGGGCGAGCAGAACGAGGGGATCATGCGGGCCGACGAGTTCCTAAGACGGGTGAACCTCGGAGACCCGCCCGCGGTGGGGAGCAGGGTCGTTGTTTTCGGGGGCAACAACATCGCGGTGGACAGCGCCCGCTGCGCGGTGCGGCTGGGGGCATCGGAGGTCACGATTGCGGTCCCCGGGCCTCGGTCGAGCGCGCAGGCCTATGAGTTCGAGCAGAGTGACGCGGAGCAGGAGGGGGTGCGCTTCATGGAGCTTGCGGCGCCCTTCTGGATCGGCAGGTCGGAGAGCGGCTTGAGGCTCACGATGCAGCGGCTCCGGGTTACGGCAACCAACGAGTGGGGGCATGCGACGGTCGAGCCAGAGCCCGGAACGGCCTTCGGCCTTCGAGCGGACCTCGCCCTCGTGTCGGCCGGGCAGGACACAGCCGCCCCGGACTCCTGGGGGGTCAGGCTGGACCCGTCCGGGACCATTCGGGCCGACTCGGAGACGCTGGTGACTTCCCGACCGGGAGTCTTCGCGGGAGGGGATGCCGTCACGGGGCCGGACAGCATCGTGGAGGCGATGGCCCAGGGAAAGAAGGCCGCAGCCGCCATCGATATCTATCTTGGAGGCAACGGGGATATCTCGGAGCATTTCGCGCCCGAGGCGGGCGATGAGATGACGATGCCGGCCCACCTGGCGGAGCAGGGGAAGCCGGTTGGGGCGATGCCACGGGCCGGGGTTAGAGAGCGCAGGACCACGTTCAAGCTGGTCGACAGCGGTTACAGCAGGGACCAGGCGGTAGCGGAGGCCGAGCGATGCATCCGGTGCGACCTCTGGCGCCAAGGGGCCCCGGAGGTCTGGAACAAGCAGAAGGGGTAGCCGCTCGGGGATGTGTTACGGCGCGGTGAAGGGCTGCCGAATTGCCGGCATCCGACTGAGCATGAGGGAGTCCCACCCATGCAGGTAGAAGGACACGTGGCGATGGTCACCGGCGGCGCGAGCGGAATCGGGCGCGCCTGCGCGCTGATGCTGGCCCGGGAAGGGGCCGACATCGTGATTGCAGATATCAGCCCCCATCTGGGCGATGAGGCAGCGGGCGCGGTGGAGGGGCTGGGCCGTAGGGCGGTCTCGATCCCAACGGATACGGCTGAGCGGTCGCACATGGAGCGGATCGCCAAGGCGGGCATCGACGCCTTCGGCAAGATCGACATCGTGGTCAACGGCGCCGGGATTCCAGGCAGCGCCACCATCCGGGACCTTACCGACGAGACCTGGCACCGTACGTTGGATGTCCACCTGAAGAGCATGATGCTCTCCACCCAGGCGGTGATGGACTCGATGATCGCCCAGAAGTGGGGGCGGATCGTGAACATCATCTCGCGCGCCTCGTTCAAAGGGCGGAAGGGGACCACCGTCTACGCCGCCGCCAAGGCCGGCATGCTGGGGCTGTCGCGGTCGCTGGCCTACGCCCTCGGCGAGCACGGGATCACGGTGAACAATGTGGCCCCAGGGTTCATCGATACCCCCATGACCTCGGGGGGACAGTATTCGGGGGGCCCGGAGGCCCATGTGCAAGCCCAGATCGAGGCCGGGATGGTCCTCCAGCCCTACCGTTTTGGGGTCCCCGATGAGATCGCCCAGGCTGTCCTCTATTACTGCGGGCCCAACAGCGGCCACACCACCGGCAATACGATTCACGTCAACGGCGGCACCCACATGCCATAGGGGCCGCCCTGGAGGCGAAGGGGCCCAAGGAACGGAGGACGGCATGTCGCGCCGCCCAACCCCCGTTGCTACAATGGGTCGCTACTACAGCCGTTGCTACGGGCCGTTACTAAAAGGGGCCCACAGTCCCACCGGGCAGGGCTATGAGCGTCGCCCCCCTCCGCCGGCAGTACCTGCAGATCAAGAAGCAGTACCCAGACGTCCTCGTCTTGTTCCGCCTGGGTGATTTCTACGAGACCTTCGACGACGATGCCAAGATCGCGGCGTCGGTCCTCAGCATCGCGCTGACCGGCCGGGACATGGGCAAAGGCCAGCGCGTGCCGATGGCGGGCATCCCCCACCACGCCCTGGACAACTACCTCGGGAAGCTGATCGATGCCGGCCACAAGGTCGCGGTGTGCGAGCAGACCTCGGACTCCGTCGAGAGCAGGGGCCTGGTGGACCGGGAGGTGGTACGGGTCGTCACGCCGGGGACCGTCGTCGAGCCGAACCTCCTGGACGCCAAGGCGAACAACTACCTGGTGGCGGTGTGCGTCGACGGGGAAGAGGCGGGGATCGCTTACGTCGACATCACGACGAGCGAGTTCGCGACCACGCAGCTAGAGGCGGGCGGCGTCGCGCTGGAGCTGGGGAGGCTCCGGCCATCGGAGCTGCTCCTCGCCACAGGCTTCGAGCCCTTCGAAGAGTGGCGCCGCGGGTCTGTGACGGACCTGGACCCCCGAGCGTTCGACACGGAGACCGCCCGAGAGCTGCTGCTACGGCACTTCGGCGTGACGACGCTGGAGGGGTATGGCTGCGATCATGCTCCCCTGGCGGTCGGGGCTGCCGGAGCGGTGCTGGCCTATCTGGCGGACACGCAGAAGGGGGCCCTCGCCCAGATCACCGGTCTTTCGACCTACTCGACGCAGGCCTACATGACCCTGGACCCCCAGACGCGGAGAAACCTCGAGCTGTTCGAGGGGGGGCGATGGGGCGGGGCGGAGAGCTCGCTGATCAGGGTGCTGGACCTGACCAGGACCGCCATGGGAGGCCGGCTTCTCCGCCGGTGGCTTGGCCAGCCCCTTCTGGACCGAGCGGCGCTCGGCCGCCGCCTCGACGCCGTCGAGTGGCTCGCACAGCACACTATTTCCCGGGAACGGACCATGGGGCTGCTGGGGAGCATCTCCGACCTGGAGCGGCTGTGCAACCGCGTTCGTTCCGGGCTGGCGATGCCCCGGGAGCTCGTGGCCCTGCGCCGAAGCCTGGAGCTCGTGCCGGAGGTGCGGCGGGTCCTGGAGGAGCCGGGGCAGGGCGGGACCGAGAAAGCGGTCGCCGCACTCGTCGGGGAGCTCAAGCCCTGCGAGGACGTGGTCGCTCTCATCGGCGGCGCCATCAGTGACGACCCCCCGGCAGTGCTGGGCGAGGGGGAGGTCATCAGGGCCGGCTTCAGCGAGGAACTGGACACGCTAAAGGACGCCTCCCGCAACGCCCGGGGGCACCTGGCGGACCTGGAGCGGAAGGAGCGAGAGCGGACCGGGATCAGGAGCCTCAAGGTGGGCTATAACCGGGTCTTCGGCTACTACATCGAGGTGAGCAAGGCCAATGCGGCGCAGGCGCCCGACGACTACATCCGCAAGCAGACCCTGGTGGGAGGCGAGCGCTACATCACCCCGGAGCTGAAGGAGTACGAGTCCCTCATCCTCAACGCTCAGGAGCGGACGTCCGAGCTGGAGAGATCGCTGTTCGCGCAGGTATGCCGCCAGGCCGCCGAGGCCGCTCCGCGCATCATGGCCACCGCCGGGGCCCTGGCCCAGACGGACGTCCTGGCGGCCTTCGCCGAGGGCGCCATCCGCTACCGGTATGTCCGACCGGAGGTCACGGACGGCGACGAGATCAGCATCGTCAATGGACGGCACCCCGTGGTCGAACGCACCCTTGGGTCCGGCGCCTTTGTTCCCAACGACACCCGGCTAACCGGGAACGAGGTACAGCTCGTCCTTCTGACCGGCCCCAACATGGCCGGAAAATCGACGTACCTGCGGCAGGTGGGGCTGATCGTGCTGATGGCCCAGACAGGGTGCTTCGTCCCGGCCGACGCGGCGACGATCGGGACCGTCGACCGGGTCTTCACTCGTGTCGGCCTTCAGGACGATCTGGCCGCTGGGCAGTCGACGTTCATGGTGGAGATGATCGAAACGGCCAGCATCCTGAACAACGCCACGGCCCGGTCCCTCATCATCCTAGACGAGATCGGGCGGGGTACCAGCACTTACGACGGCATGTCCATCGCCCGGGCGGTGGCGGAGTACATCCACAATCACCCTCGCCTGGGGGCGAAGACGCTGTTCGCCACCCACTACCACGAGTTGACGGAGCTGGCCCAGTACCTGCCTCGGGTGGTGAACGCCAACGTAGCCGTGTCGGAGACGGACGGCGAGGTGGTGTTCTTGCACAAGATCGGGCCGGGGGGCGCCGACCGCAGCTACGGCGTCCACGTGGCCCAGCTCGCCGGTTTGCCACGCCCCGTGGTGGCCCGCGCCCATGAGATCCTGGAGGGGCTGGAGGCCGGGACGTCGAGGCCCCGAAACGGCCGGAGGCGACTGCCGGAGAGTCCCCCGCCGCAGCTTCCACTGTTCGGTACTCCCCCAGCGGTGATCGAGGAGCTCGCCAAGCTGGACGTCGCCTCGCTGACGCCCCTGGAGGCGATCACCAAGCTCTTCGAGCTTCAAGCGAAGGCGCGGGGAGACGGCAAGGGGTAGCGCACCGCGGCCGGACGGCCTTCCGGCGGGCGCTTCAGGGTGAGAGGAAGGGCTCGACGGCCTGGCAGAAGCCATCGAAGTTGTCGAGCGGGACGCGGTGCCCGGCGTGGGGCACGACGACCAGGCGGGCGTCCCTCATGACCTTCGCCATCTCCTCGGCGGTATCCTGCTCCAGGAGATCGCTGGTCTCGCCCCGGACGATCAGGGTGGGGCACTGGATGGCCTCGAGCTGCTGCCAGATCTCCCCGGACGGGGGCGTGGCGAAGCCGCGATGGGGATCTCGGAGCATGGGGTCAGCCTTCCAGCCAAACCGGCCGCTGGGGAGCCGCTTCACGGCGAACTCGGCGCGGTGACGCAGCATGTGGTCCGGAGGCGCCGGGTCCTGGGACCGCATCTCCGCAAAGACGTCGTCGATGGAGTCGAACTCGTCCCTGGTCTGTCCCTGGGCGATGCGGTTGACCCCCGCCTGTTTGATGCGGGGCCCGATGTCGACGATGACCAGCCGCTCAACGTTTTGAAGGTGCGCGGCCGCATAGCCGATGGCGGTGATGCCTCCCATAGAGTGGCCCACTAGGGCGAAGCGCTGCACACCCAGACCCTCGACGGTCCCGGCGAAGTCTTGCACGAAAGCATCAGGGCGGTAGCCGTCGGTTGCCCAGCCCGTGTCCCCGTGCCCCCGTTGGTCGAGAGCGACGACGTTCAGACGGGCGCTCGCCCGGCTGGCGAAGTGGTCCCAGGCGTGGGCGTTGCTGCCAAGGCCATGGAGAAGGAGAAGGCTGGGAGCGCCGGCGGGGCCCCATTGGAGGTAGCGGAATGTCAGTCCGCCTACCGAGATGCTGCCCGCCGGCGGCGCCTGGATGCTGGTCATCGGTTGTCTCCTTCGGCGGGCCGGGGCCTACGGTAGTCCCTATTTACAGCAGCCCCTATTTACAATAGCCCCAATTATGGCAGACGCCCCGATTCTCCCTCTGGATTCCGGCGCCCGAACGCGGGGGGCCGCCGAGGTCACCGTCGCCGGGGCCCCCGTCGCGGGGTACCGGTGGGCCATCATCGGACTCCTGAGCGGCCAGAACTGGGCCATGACGGTGACGGGCATATCCCTGGGGCTTCTGCTGCCCGACATCACCGACAGCCTGGGACTGACCGATCTTCAAGGGGGCTGGCTCAGCGCCGCGATGCGCATTGGGTCGGTGGTGACGGGGTTTCCGGCGGCCGTCTTCCTGAGCAGGTACAGTCCGCTAAAGCTGTCCATCGTGTCCACTTTCCTTGGGGCCCTCTTCACCTTCGGCCATGGCATAGCGCCCGGGTTCGCAGCGTTCTTCATCGCCCGGATGGGTTTCGGGATGAGCTTCGCCACCCGCTTTCCCGCAAGGACGCTGCTCCTTCAGCACTGGTTCCCGTTGAAGGAGGTCGTCCTCGCGAACGGAGTCGTCATCGGGATGACGGGGGTCGCCGAAGGGCTGACCCTCATCCTGACCCCGCTGCTCCTCGACGCGACGGGGAGCTGGCGCCTGACCTATCACCTATTCGGCGCGTGCGCGTTATTGGTGTTCGTCCTCTGGCTGCTCGCGGGCAGGGAGAGGACGACACCGGCGTTCCAGGCCAGGGTCCAGGCCGAGGGAAAGCTACCCTTGAAGCCGCTCTTCCGGTACCGGGAGCTGTGGCTTGTCGGACTAGGGAGCCTGGGGGCGGAAGCGGGTTGGTGGACCTATGCCACGTTCTGGCCCACCTACATGCTCGAGGAGCACTCGTTTTCCCTGGCACGATCGGGCTTGCTGTTCGCCCTCATATCGACCGGGATGGTCCCGGCCTCCATCGGGGTGGGCTTTCTGGCGAAGATGGTACGGTCGCGATTTCTGTTGCTGGCCGGTTGCGGGGTGCTGATGGCGGGCTCCCTGGTGGGCATGACGCTGACGACCCACATGGGGCTGCTGGCCGTCTTCGCGCTCCTCGCCGGGGCCTCGTGGGCGTTCATCCCAATCGCCTTTTCGATACCATTCGAAATCCCAGGGATCCAGCCACGAGAGGTGGCGGTGGGGTCCACCATGATCACGACGCTGCTGCTGGTGGGCGGCGTTATCGGGCCGATCATGGGAGGGGCCCTATCGGATACGACCGGGTCACTCCGCGTCGCGCTGGTCGTCTGCGGGCTGATGCCGCTGACGTTGGTGTTGTTCCCGGCGTTTGTGCGGAGGCAGGCGTCGTAGGGGTGTACAGGCGAGGGCTCTCCGCCTGTCTGGACACCCCCGATTCGCGCCCCGACAACGGCCAGGGCCTACTGACAGCCTCAGGGCCTACTGACAGCCTCAGGGCCTACTGACAGCCTCAGGGCCTACTGACAGCCTCAGGGCCTACTGACAGCCTCAGGGTACAGACAGACGCCAGGGCCTACAGACAAGCCTCAGGGCCTACAATAAGCCCACGCTATGGCGGACACTCCAGCCACTCCTGTGGCCACTGGCGCTTCCCCCGGGGGCCTCTCCGAGACGACGGTCGCGGGGACCCCCGTGTCGTCCTACCGGTGGACGATCGTCGGGCTGCTGACGGGCAACAACTTCGCGATGGTGGTCACGGGCCTTTCCCTGGGGCTCCTGCTGCCCGACATCACCGACAGCCTCGGGCTGACCGACCTGCAGGGAGGCTGGCTCAGCGCCGCCATGCGCATCGGGACCATCGGGATGGCGTTCCCCGCAGCCATCTTTCTCAGCAAGTACAGCCCCCTCCGCCTCTCGATTCTCTCGGCATTCCTGGGCGGGCTCTTCACCCTGGGACATGGGGTTGCCTCGTCTTTCGCGGTGCTGTTCCTAGTGCGCCTGGGCTTTGGGCTTTCGTATGCGGCACGGGTCCCCGCGAGGACGCTCTTGATGCAGCAATGGTTTCCGCTGCGGGAGATCGTGGTCGTCAACGGGATCGTCATCGGACTGACCGGGATCGCCGAAGCGTTCGCGCTGAACGTCACCCCGCTGCTTCTGGACGTCACCGGGAGCTGGCGGACGACCTACTACATCTTCGGGGCGGGATCGCTGGCGGTCTTTGCCCTGTGGCTGGTCGCCGGCCGGGAGCGGTCGACTCCAGAGTTCCAGCAGCGAGTGCTTGCCGAGGGGAAGCTCCCGCTCGGGGCCCTCTTCAAGTACCCGGTGCTGTGGTTCGTCGGCCTGGGCAGCATCGGAACGGGACTGGGGTGGTGGACCTTCGCCACCTTCTGGCCCTCCTACATGCTGGAAGAGCACTCTTTTTCGCTGGCGCGGTCCGGGTTTGTGTTCTCGCTCATGTCGATCGGCATGATCCCCGCATCGGTCGGGGCGGGGTTCCTGGCGAAGCGCATTCAGGCCCGGTATTCGCTCCTGGCGGCCTCCGGCATCATCATGACGGTCTCGCTGGTCGGACTCGTCTTGACGACGAATATTTGGCTGCTCGTCGCGCTGGCACTGATCGGCGGCGGGGGCTTTGCGTTCGTCCCGATAGCGGTCACGATCCCGTTCGAGATCCCGGGGATCCAACCCCGCGAGGTGGCGGTGGCCTCGACGATGATCATGACCCTGATGATGGTGGGCGGGGTCATCGGGCCGGTGATCGCAGGCGCCATCTCCGACGCGACCGGGTCCATGTACATGGCGCTGTTTGTCTGCGCGCTGACACCGCTGACGCTGGTGGTGTTCCCGGCGTTCGCGCGCACCCGGGCGGCATAGGCCGGGTCTCCTGTAAGGCGAGGACCGGAGACGGGCTTATGCGGGGGGGTAACCGAGGGAGCGTCGAAGCTCGCGGGTGACGCCGACCTTCGCGTCCGACAAGGGTGGAGCGCGGCCCAGCTCTCCGCGGACCGAGGTGACCTGGGCATCCATCAGACCGCAGGGAACGATGGCGTCGAAGTGGGCAAGGTCCGGGTCCAGGTTCAGGGCAAAGCCGTGGATGGAGACCCATCGTTTGAGATGGACGCCCACGGCGGCGATCTTGCGTCCGGCGACCCAGACGCCGGGGAATCCCGGATGCAGCTCGGCATGGAGCCCGAGGCCGTTGAGGTAATGGATTAGAGACTGTTCCAGGCACCGGACATAGGCGGGGGCGCTCAGAGCGGCATCCCGGAGGGAGACGATGGGGTACCCGACGAGCTGGCCGGGCCCATGGTAGGTGACCCGGCCTCCCCGTTCGACCTGCTCGACGTGAAATCCCCTCGCCCTGAGGACCTCCGGCGGGACGCGAAAGTCGCCGGGAGCACCGCGCCGACCCAGGGTGAAGGTGGAAGGATGCTCCACGAGCAGCAGCGTGTCAGGGACAGCCGCCGCTATGCGCTCCTCCCGCAGGGCCCGCTGACGGGCGAGCGCCGCTCGGTAGTCCATCAGGCCAAGGTCCAGGACCTCCAGGGCCCTGGGGGGGGCCGCGACCATGGTATGACCTACCTGCCTTTGAACTCCGGAGTCCGCTTCTCGGCGAAGGCCCTGAAGCCTTCCTGGGAGTCCTCGGACTTCATCATGGCCCCCATCATGAGCATGGAATAGTCCATCGAGTCTTCCATGTCGGACTGCAGGGACATGCGCATCAGGCGCTTGGACATCTGCACGGCCATCGGGGCGTTCCGGACAATGCGGCGGGCGAAATCCCGAGCGGCGTCCATGAGATTTTCCGCCGGTACGACTTTCTGGAGCACTCCCAGCTCGCGGAGGCGCTCGGCGTCGAACAGCTCACCGGTCAGGAGGATCTCGCAGGCGTTGGCCCAGCCCACGAGCCGGGGCAGGGTGTACTGGGCGCCATTATCCTGGACGATGCCCAGGCTGGTGTGGACGTCTCCCATCCGGGCCTGCTCCGAGCCGATGCGGTAGTCGCAGAGCAGGGCGAGCTCGAAGCCCCAGCCGACGGCTGGGCCGTGGACGGCGGCGATGATGGGCTTGTTCATCCGCAGGACGCGCTTCGCCAAATTCGATCCCACCAGGTAGTCGACCCTCATGGTCCTGGTACCCTCGGCCCGCTCCTTGAGGTCCAGGCCGGAGCTGAAGGCCCGCTCGGCCCCGGTGAGGATGATGGCCCGCACGCCGGCATCGCCCTCCGCCTCCTCGAGCGCGGCCAGGAGGTCGGGGCCCATGGTGCCGCCGTAGGCATTGAGCCGCTCCGGGCGGTTCAAGGTGATGGTGGCGATGGTGTCCTCTGTTTCGTAGAGGACGGTCTGCAGGTCCATTCGAGCCTCCTGGAGTCGAAGGGTCTGGTGCGGGCAGCATAGCATACCGCCCGCGCCGGTCTCGCCGTGCAGGTGTCTGCCGAGCAACGTGAGCGCTCAGCCCCGAGGCCACCATGTCGTGCACGGCTGGGTCGACCAGAGGAACATTGTCGTCGCTAGTGGAAGAGGCCTGTGGACGGTGTCCGCCCTATGCGTCGGGGCGGCGGTCATATACGCCATCCTCGTTGGCTTGAGTGTGCGGAGGCAGCGTATGATTTTGGAAGGGTGCGCGTGCCGGCTGGTGGGGAAAGAGCTCTCCCCTGGGACCAGGCCGAGAGCGCTGAGCGTGAAGCCGGCGTGGTGTGCGAGCAGTGACCGGCTTTCGCCTGAACCCAAAGAGGGGGGTGACCGCATGGCAGAACAAGAGATGAGTCGAAATGTGGGGACGTCGATGAACCCTGAGTCCTTCCTGCACGCAAGGGCCGTTGCGCTGCTGTACGACGAGCTGACCCGGCCTGAACCCAAACCCGAAGTTAGGGTGCGACTGACTCCTGGCGGCGACTGGTCGGACGACCTACGTGCAGGGGTTGAGAGTGTTAAGGTTCCGGGCGAGTGGGACAGCGTAGGCGGCATCGTGCCTGACCTCATACTATACGGAGAGGATGCTAGCAAGCCGCTCAGAATCATTGAAGTGGTGGTTTCCAGCCCTCCCGACAAGGCGAAGCAAGAGAAATTGATGCTCCTAGAACGGCGTGGCGTCGATGTAGTGGTGATCAAGGTCGGGAAGATCCAAGACCTTATGGACCTGTGCCGGCGGGATTCAGGGTTCAGGTTCGGGTCCCCGACGCCTCGTGCCCGCCCCTCGTTCAACATCAACATACCAGCTAGCGCATACCTCAGTCAGCAACACACAGACCCAGACCGAAGGGTCTCCGACCTGATTGAAGCGATCATTTCCTGCAGCCCACCCATTCGCCGCCAACTATGCGACCTCTTGAACCAGCTCGACACTGTCGACTCACTGTACCCCATCAGACCAACGAACCCCTTAAAGGACAAGCTAGAATCCCAATAAAGCCTCCAACGCGGAGGAAGCCGTGAAAGGGCACATAGTGTAGCGTATGGTCCCCAACTTCGCCGACAAGACCATCTGGACGGGTGACAACCTCGACATCCTGCGTGGGTTGAACTCCGAGACCGTCGACCTCATCTACCTGGACCCGCCGTTCAACTCGAACCGCAACTACGCCGCGCCCGTGGGGAGCAAGGCGGCCGGCGCCGCGTTCAAGGACACGTGGACGCTCTCGGACCTGGACGTGGCGTGGACGGGCCTCATCGCCGACGAGCAGCCCGCCGTCGCGAACCTGCTCCACGCCGCCAGCCTCACGCACGGGAAGGGGATGCAGTCCTACCTCACCATGATGGCCGTCCGGCTGCTCGAGATGCGGCGCGTGCTGAAGGGCACCGGCTCGATCTACCTCCACTGCGACCCCACGGCTAGCCACTACCTGAAGCTCCTGATGGACGCCGTGTTTGGGCCGGGGAGGTTTCAGAACGAGATCGTCTGGTATTACAGCGGTGGAGGAGCATCGACTCAGCGTTTCGCACGAAAGCACGATACGCTGCTGTTCTACACGATGGCCGCTCAAGGGTGGACTTTCAACGTGGATGATGTCCGAGTCCCCTACAAGTGGACAGCGGGCCAACGTGGGGCGGATGGACCGGAGCGGAGCTACAGGAAGGGCAAGCTGCCCGACGACGTCATCGAGATGCAAGGCGTTATGCCGTGGGCCAAAGAGCGTGTCGGATACCCGACCCAGAAGCCCCTGGCCCTGCTGGAGCGCATCATCGCGGCCAGCAGCAACCCGGGCGATATCGTGCTCGACCCCTTCTGTGGCTGCGCTACGGCCTGCGTCGCCGCCGACAAGCTGGGACGCCGCTGGGTCGGCATCGACAT
Organism: Dehalococcoidia bacterium; assembly: GCA_965220155.1. Classification (GTDB taxonomy): domain Bacteria; phylum Chloroflexota; class Dehalococcoidia; order SHYB01; family SHYB01. The sequence continues at coordinate 981,294 of OZ244810.1, forward strand.
CTCCCCGAAGGCCGTCGAGCTGGTGAACATGCGGCTCCAGCAGGCGATGGGCAGCCTGTTTCACCATCGCTACGTCACCGCCAGGACGGACATACCGCGGCGGACGGACATCGAGGCCCCAGTCCCATAGCGCCAGAACAAGCATGTCCTCTTCGGCCGGCAGGAGGGGCTGTGCAACGGGTGCAGGATGATGTTCCCGTTCCGCAACTTCACCATCGGCTAGGTGGTGCCTCTGAACCGGGGAGGGACCGACCACCTGGACAACCTGCAGCTGCTCTGCGGGGCCTGCAACTCGCTCAAGGGCGACCGCCCCATGGAGTACCTCGTGGCTCGGCTGAAGGAGACGGCAGCATGAGAAAACGTCAAAATATCCTGGAGCTCATCATCATCGTGGCCGTCTTCGTGACGGCGGTTGTTGCCCTGGCGCAACACTGGTGGGGCATCCTGGTCATAGCAGTCCTAGCAGCCTTATTCGTGTTCCGGGCTAGGAAACAGATGTGAGAGGCAACATCCGCCGGCGCATGCAACCTCATGGCCCGCCTCGCGGAGACGGCGGTGTGAAATAACCATGGCTACAGGAGATGCGCAGCGGATTCGCCGATACCTACGCGGTCAGGTGGCATTGGCGCGAGGGAGAGGCGATAAGACAGTCACCCTCCGCGCCGGTGACGTTCACCAAGCCCTTGGCCTGGTGGCTTCCATGCCCAACGTCTGCCAGGTGCTGGAAGGACGGAAGTTCCATGAGGAAGCAAGGGTGGAGCTTGTGCGCTGTATCAAGCGCCCTCCGTCGGGCCGAGGAGCAAACCTCATCATAGAATTCCGCATCCTGTAGCCGTGAAAGTGCACATTCGGAAGCGCGTCGGGCTGGAGGGCGCCACCTGGGCCGTCGTCTACGTCGGCAAAGACCCCGGCACCGGTCGGGACCGGTACAAGTGGCACGGAGGGCACAAGACCAAACGCGCCGCCGACCGCGGCAGCCGCTCTGGGTCCGCGCTCATTCGGTGACTTGCGGGCCAGCTCAGAGAACGCGGAAGGCGACGCCGAGCACGCCCGGCCCTGAGTGGGCCCCCATGACGGGGGTGAAGCTGGTGATCAGCATCTCCGCACACTGGTACCTGCTTTCGATCTCGGACCGGAAGGCGACGGCCTCCGGCTCGACACCGGCATGCATGATCATGGCCTGGACCGGGCGCCGATCAGGGTTGTGCTCCGCCATCAGGCCAAGCATCTTCTGGACGGCGCCGCGCCGGGATATCGTCTGGGAGATACGCCTGACGTCTCCCCCGGGGGCGGTCAGGATGGGCCGAAGGCCAACGACGTTGCCCAGCCAGGCGGCGACCTTGGGGACGTGTCCACCTCTGGCCAGGTATTCGAGGGTGTCCAGCGTGGCAAAGAAGTGGACTTCGGACGCCAGCCTCGCGGCCAGGACGGCCGCCTCCTGTATCCCGGCCCCTTCGGCGCTGGCCCTGGCAGCCTCCAGGGCTATGAGGCCCTGCGCAGCCGCCACGGTCCCCGTCTCCATGACGTCGATTTCGACGTTCGGGAGCTCGGCGCGGGCCAGGTCCGCCGCTTGCCGGGCCGAGTTATACAGGGAGCTCAGGTTGGCTGGAAGCGTGAGGCACAGGATGCCGGGCGCCTGCCGCGCGGCCCGCTTGAACGCTTCGAGAAAGAGACCCGGGGAGGGGGCGGCCGTGGTGGGCAGATCCCTGCTCTGCCGCAACATGCGGTAGAAATCGCCGGGGTCGTCAACGCCGTCCCGATAGACCCGGCCCTTGAAGACCATCTCGAAGGGGACGACCTCTATCCCCTCGGACTCCGCGAGCTGAGGGCTGATGCACGATGAGCTATCGGTGACGACGGTGACGCTTGGCATGGGTTGATCGGGTGGATTCGGCGCCCGTAGGGACGGGACAGACTATGCTACCAGAGACGCCGTTGCGTTGCCGCCGATTCGGGACGGGGACAGCCTATGCCACCAGAGAGGGCAGGGCCTTTTCATTGTCACCCCGAGCGACTTCTCGTTGTCACCCCGAGCGACGGCGAGGGGTCTAAAGTCCTGTCCGCAGTGTCGTCTTAGTCGTGAGGCTTATGAGATTCCTCGTCGCTCCGCTCCTCGGAATCACTATGGCCTTGTGAAGGCCACGCAAGGGGATGAAAATGGGGCGGCGTCCCAGGACAGGGCCGGAGGCGGGGAACGACGGGCCGGGAGGCGGGGAACGACGGGCCGGGAGGCGGGTTTCAAACCCGCCCCTACGAAACAGCGGCGCGACGGTGCCCATTCTCATAGCAATGACAGGCGGTGGGGGTCTCGGAATCACTATGGCCTTGTGAAGGCCACGTATGCGGATGAAAACAGGGCGGCATCCCAGGACAGGGCCGGAGGCGGGTTTGAAACCCGCCTCTACGAGACAACGGTGCGGCGGCGCCCATAGGCGGTGGGGGTCTCGGAATCACTATGGCCTTGTGAAGGCCACGTAAGGGGATGAAAACAGGGCGGCGTCCCAGGACAGGGCCGGAGGCGGGTTTCAAACCCGCCTCTACGAAACAGCGGCGCGACGGTGCCCATAGGCGGTGGGGGTCCGTGTCCACATGGCATTGTGAATGAAAAGGCCCCAGGGGCATACGTCGTTGCGTTGCCGCCGATTCGGTGCCAAGATAGGCCCATGAGAATCGGCGCTTTTGAAATCGAGGAGCCCCTTCCCGAGCTGAAGGACCCTCACGTGTTCACCATGCTGCACCCATGGGTGGACGTCGGCAGCGTGGGGACGCTCAGCATGGCCCGGCTCGAACGTCACTACAGAGCGAAGCCGCTGGGGCAGCTCTCCCGGCCCGGCACTTTCTTCGATTTCACCCGCTACCGGCCCACCGTCGCCACGGTCAACGGCAGGCGGGAGATCACCGTGCCCAACACATTCCTTCATTATGCCCGGGGGGACCGGGACTATCTGTTCCTCCATATGCTGGAACCGCACATGTTCGCGGAGGACTATATCGACTCGATCCTCGAGGTACTGAGGAAGTTCAACGCGAAGCGGATGGTGCGCATCGGCTCGATGTACGACGCCGTCCCGCACACGCGGCCGCTCCAGGTCAGCGGAACGATCTCGGGCCAGAACGCTCCACAGAGCGGGATGCAGCCCAGCACCTACCAGGGGCCGACCTCGATCGTTTATCAGCTGTCGGAACGGGCCCCGGACCTGGAGCTCGATACGGTGAGCCTGATGGTCCGCCTCCCCCATTACACGGACCTGGAGGAGGACTTTTCCGGGGTCGCCCGAGCCCTCGAGGTGCTTCGCCCCATGTACAACCTCCCCGACCATCTCATCGACCACAAACGGGGCGAAGCGCAGTACGAGGACATCTCCAAGCGCCTTGCCAACGATTCCAAGCTGCGTCCCTACGTCGAACGGCTCGAATCGGTGTACGACGACAAGTCGTCGGACGAGCAGGGGAAGCCATCGGAGACCCGGCTGCCCCAGGCCGTCGAGGAGTTCTTGGAAGAGATCGACGGGAAGTTCGAAAGGGACTAGAGGGGCACAGCCGCGAGGCCTGGCCTTCGCTGCGTTTCACGTCCAGCGTCCGGCGCGCCCCGGAAGCGAACCGAGAGTCGCGATGCCGCCGCGGGCATTGCGGAGGTGACCCATGCCGGACGTGACCGTATTCGATGCGATTCATTCCCTGAGGGCCGTGCGGGAGTACCTGCCCGATCCCGTCCCCGACGATGCGCTGGCGAGGATCCTGCGGGCGGGGACGATGGCCTGCAGCTCGGGCAACACGCAGCCCTGGGAGTTCCTTGTCCTGACGGACCCCGGGCTGAGGGGGCAGGTCCAGGACTGGATGGCGGAGGCCTTCTCCCACGTGGACGCGACTCGGTCCCAGCCTGACGAGCAGCTCAAGGACGGTGTCGGCCGGCCGATCACCGGGCACGCGGCGGTCAGGAACATCGGGACCGTGCCGGCTATCATCCTGGTGTTCTGGAACCCGGACCGGGGAATCCGCTTCAAGAACGAGTACGAGGTGAGGGCTGATGGGACGGTGGCCGAGCTCAGGCCCGGAGCGGGCGGCCGGGGCTCGAGCGTGTTCCCGGCGTGCCAGAATATGATGCTGGCAGCCAAGGCGCTGGGCATCGGCTCCCTGTTCACCACGTTTCTGAGGCTAGTCGAGGACAATATCAAGGGGCTGCTCGACGTGCCGCCGAGGATGTTCCTCGAGGCCGCGATCTTCGTCGGCTATCCCGCTGAAAAACTGGGAAGCCCCAGGCGCCGGCCCATCGAAGAGGTGGCCCGAAAGGACCGGTGGGAGAACCTCTGGCGGGACGGTTAGGCCTCGGCGACCGCTACTCTGCCCGGCGCTGGCGGAGCGCTTCGTACATGACGAGTCCAGCGGCCATGCCGGCATTGAGGGACCCCACGCGGCCGCGCATCGGTATGGAGACCAGGACGTCGCAGCGCTCCTTCACCAGGTGAGACAGCCCCCTGCCCTCCGCGCCAACGACGATGGCCGTGGGCTGCCGGTAGTCGACCTGGGTGTAGTCGTGCGAAGAGCCGGGATTGATGCCGACCATCCAGACCGATTCATTGGACAGCCGGGCGACCGCGCTTGCCATGCTGCTAACCCGCGCCACGGGGAGGTGCTCCACGGCCCCGGCCGAGGCCCTGGCCACGGCGCCGGTGAGGCCAGCCGCCCTGCGCGAGGGCACGAGGAGCCCGTGGAGCCCGGCGGCCTCCGCGGTACGGATAATGGCACCCAGGTTCTGGGGGTCTTCGATCCCGTCCAGAAGGGCGAGTAAGGGGGCTTCGTGCTGGCGGCGCGCTCTCTCGAGGATGTCACCCACGCCGGCGTAGGGCTTGATTGCAGCGATGGCGAGGACGCTCTGCCTGCGCCGGCCGGCGAGCAGCCGGTCGAGGACTTTCCGATCGACCCGCTCCACGACCACGCCGGCCTCCCGGGCCAGGTGGATGATCTCGGTCAGGGGCACCGAGGCGGCGGTCCCCTGGGCGATGAGGACCTTGTTCATGGGGCGGCCGGCCCGCAAGGCCTCGAGGACCGGGTTGCGCCCTTCGATGGTGTCGCTCTCGGAGGGGGTGTCAGGGCGCTCCCGTGGCTCGCGCTGCTGGGGCCTGGCTTGAGGCCTCCGAGGGGCGCCGCCAGGAACGGGGCGCTCAGATGGACGGGCCGCTGTTTCCGCAGGGGAAGGGGCTTCGCGCTGCCGAGGGGCCGACGGCCCCGGCCGGCGGCCTGCCCGGCTCGAAGGCCTCCGAGGGGCGCCGCCAGGACCGGGGCGCTCGGATGGACGGGCCGCCGTCTCCGCAGGGGAAGGGGCTTCGCGCTGCCGAGGGGCCGACGGCCCGGGCCGGCGGCCTGCCCGGCTCGAAGGCCTCCGAGTGGCGCCGCCAGGACGGGGGCGCTCGGATGGACGGGCCGCCGTTTCCGCGGGGGGAGGGGCTTCGCGCTGCCGAGGGGCCGACGGCCCCGGCCGTCGGCCTGCCCGGCTCGGAGGCCCGACGCGCTTCGGCTGTCCCCTCTTCCGCCGGCCTTTTGGCGGCGGTGCCCGTCCAGGTCGCGGCATGACACCCTCGTTTCGGGCCCTTTCGGATTTCCGCCTCTACTATATCCGATGCTCCCTTGCAGGAGTCTCTTCGGCGGCCGAAGGGATTCCCGGCGCCTGCTCGCCGCCGGTTGATCTTTCCCCGCCGCAGCCGGTATGGTGCGGGTATGGAGCTTCATCTCCGCGTGCCGCCGTGCGCACCCCCGGCCGAGGTTGCGGCCTTCATCCTCCGTTGCGAGGAGGCCGGCCTGGAGGGAGTTGGCGTCGTCGATTCGCAGCTCCTGGTGCGGGATACTTTCGTCGCGATGGGCGCGGCGGCGGAGCGGACCGAGAGGATCCGCATGGCGGCGGCAGTGACGAACCCGGTCACCCGGCACCCCTCGGTGCTGGCCTCGGCGGCGCGGACGGTCGACGAGATGGCCCCCGGCCGGACCGCCATCTGGCTTGGGAGGGGGTACAGCTCTGTCCGGACCATTGGAGAGCCTCCGGCCACGTTGGCACGGATGCGTGAGTCGGTCGGCATCCTGAGAGCCCTGCTGGCTGGGCAGATGGTCACGTTTCCCGGGGGGGCTTCCAGCAAGCTGCGGCATGCCGGGGGAGGAGCCGTTCCGATCTACGTGGCCGCCACGGGTCCCAGGGGCATCGAGCTCGCGGGGGAGGTCGCCGACGGGGCCTTGTTGAACGTGGGACTGCACCCGAACAACCTGGCCAGGGCACGAGAGCTCCTGGCAGCGGGCGCCGCTCGGTCCGGCCGGGACCCCGGCACCCTCGACGTGGTGTTCTGCGCCAGCGTCGTCCTCCACGACGACCTGGCCGCAGCGCGGGAGCAGGTCCGGCCCATCTGCGTGCAGCGGCTCATAGAGCCCCATCACCGCCATTGGTACGACCAGGCGGGAATCGACCTCGAGGGGCGCGAGATTCCGAAGGGGCTGTGGGAGCTCTACCCGGACGTCCCTCATGCGGAGGACTGGGCAAGAGCGCAGCAGCTCTGCTCCTTTCTACCCGACAAGGCGCTCGGCCAGATGTGCGACATCATGGGTCTCATCGGCCCGCCGGAGCATTGCCTTCGAAGACTTCGTGACCTGGAGGCCGCGGGCATCGACCGGCTTTATTTGATGACCCCCGAGACGTATACCTTTCCGGAGCGAGAGCTTCTCGCATTCGAGGAGACGATCCTCCCGGCCCTTAGCGGCTAGGGCGTGTTCACACTAGCTGTGAGGCAAAGGCTTGCCAAAGGCGGGGCGGGGCGAAGGCGCCTGACGGGCAGCGTCTTAGATTCCTCGGCTGCGCCTCGGAATCACTATGGCCTTGTGAAGGCCACGTAAGGGGATGAAAACAGGGCGGCGTCCCAGGACAAGGCCGGAGGCGGGGAACGACGGGCCGGGAGGCGGGTTTGAAACCCGCCTCTACGAAACAACGGTGCGGCGGTGCCCATTTTCATAGTAATGACATGGGGGAGCGCTTTTCGTGTAGCGCGAGCATAGGGTAAACAGGCCCTAGCTCTCGCATTACCCGACCCTCATCGGGGCCGCTGCGGTCCTGGAGCCGTACTTGGGAGAACCTCCCGTCCGGCCGCGCATCCGGTCCGGCGCCGACTCCAGCCGATGCTCCGGCAACGACGGCAACGCAGCCGGCGGCACGGGTCCAAAGAGGATTCCCGGTCTCCGCGCCGCCCCCACTCGGTTGACGCTCTCAGGGGCCGCGGCTATGCTGGCCTCGATTCCCGGGGCGGCCGACACCCGTCCCGTCCGGATGGAAACGGCATGGCAAAGCGGCCACTTGAAGGCGTCAAGGTCCTCGAAGCGGGCCAGCTGATTGCGATACCCATGGCCGGCTCGATCATGGGCGACTTCGGGGCGGAGGTCATCAAGATAGAGATGCCGGGGACCGGCGACGACATGCGCCGGCTGGGCCGCTACAAGGATGTCTCCCTTTCCTTCAAGGTGATGGGGCGCAACAAGAAGTGCATCACCCTGGACCTGAGGAGGCCTCGAGGGCAGGAGCTGTTCAAGAAGCTTGTGGCGCGCACGGACGTTCTGTTGGAGAACTTCAGGACCGGGACGCTCGAGCGTTGGGGCATCGGGTGGGATGTACTGAAAGAGGTGAACCCGAAGCTGATCATGGCGCGGGGCACCGGTTTCGGCCAAACGGGCCCCTATGCGGAGAGGGCTTCGTTCGGCTATATCGTCGAGGCCTTCGCCGGGGTGCCGAACTCGATCGGCTATTCCGACGTCCCGCCTGTCCTCTCGACGCTGGCGGACCCGACGGCGGCGCTGATGGCGACCTACGGGGTCATGTTCGCGCTGTACCACCGGGACGTCCACGGGGGACCGGGGCAGGTCGTCGACAACGCGGCGGCCGAGGCGATGCTCCGGATCGTCTCGGGCGACACCGTACCCTCGTCGGTGCTGGGGCTGCCGGCCAGAGCCAAGCCGCCGTCCACTCAGCCTTCACGGGCGGCGAAGATGGGCGATCTCAGGTGCAACGGGGTCTTCGCGACCGGAGATGGAAAGTGGGTTACCTTCACGCCCAGCACCTGGAGCACCTGGGTCCGGCTCATGAAGGCGATGGGCCGCGAAGACTACCTCGACGAGGCCAGCTACCCACCGGGATCGGAGGCGAGAGCGCAGCGGTCGGAGGAGATTCACGCCGCCGTGAGGGGCTATTTCGCGGGCCACACGCGGGCGGACCTCGTCCGCCTGATGGAGCGGCATGAGATCCCCATTGGGCCTGTGTACGACACGACCGACATCCTGGAGGACCCGCATTTCCAGGACCGCCAGGTGCACATCGACGTGCCGGACCCGGACCTGGGCTCGGTGAAGATGGTGACCGCGCTGCCAAGGCTTTCGGAGACCCCCGGGGCGATCGAACACACCGGTCCCGGCATTGGGGAGCACAACAGCGAGGTGTTCGGAGGGGTGCTCGGCCTCAGCGGGGAGGAGTTGGAGGAGCTGAAGACGGACGGGGTGATTTAGCGCCTGACGGGACAGGAGGGCGATGATGGAATACCGGGTCTTCGATACGGACTCCCATATCAACGAGCCGCCGCACGTCTGGGAGGACCGGCTGCCATCCCATCTGAGGGAGCTGGGGCCCAAGGTGGTGGAGATGGACGGGGGCAACCAGGGTTGGACCTGGGAAGGAAAAGCCCCGACGCGCATGGGCGGAGGGGACGGCGCGCTGGCAAAGCTGGCCCACAAGGTCGGGGGCATGGTCAACGTCACCCGGGAGATGGCGGAGGAGATCGACAGGCAGCCGGCGCGCTTCTACGACATGTACCGCCCCGGGAACTACGACGCCAGCGCCCGCCGCGAGGACATGGACATCGACGGGGTCGATGCCAGCATCATCTATCCGGGCAGGGGCATGAGCCTCTGGGACATCAAGGACCCCGATCTCCGGGTTGCGTCGATGCGGGCGTACAACGATTGGCTGGCAGAAGAATTCGTGCCGGGGGCTCCCGATAGGGTTTTTGGGCTGGCGTGCGTCCCGGTGGACGATGGAATAGAGACCGCGGTGCAGGAGCTGGTCCATTCAGCGGAGACTGGGCACAAGGGCGCGTTCATCGCCTCGTACCCCGACGTCCCCTTTCACGACCCGATGTATGACCCTCTCTGGGCCACGGCCCAGGAGCTGGAAGTCCCGCTGCACTGGCATCGGGCCAACGGGCAGATGAAGAACCTCCCCAGGGGGATGTCCACGGCCAGCAGGGCATGGGGGGACCAGGCGTCCAGCGTCTCGGCACGTTTCTACTCGACTGTCACTCCCGTCACGTACATGCTTTTCCACGGCGTGTTCCAGCGGTTCCCGGGGCTGAAGATGGTCACCGCGGAGACGGACTTCGGATGGCTGCCCTTCCTCATGCAGATTTGCGACGACCAGTACTCCCGGTACGCCGTGTGGTACGGGTCCGACGCCGACAAGAAGCCCAGCGAGTACATCCGCGAGCAGTTCTATTGCACCTTCATGGACGACGAGGTGGGCTGCTCGATGTTGGACTATACCGGGGATGAGAACATCATGTGGTCGTCGGACTATCCCCATGGGGTGACGACCTGGCCCAAGTCGCAGGACTACATCGAGAAGAACCTGGGCCGCAGCTCGCCCGAGCGGCGGGCGAAGGTCCTGGGCGGCAACGCCCGGCGTCTGTACGGGCTGGGGTAGGCCCCGAGGCAGCGCGGCCGGGCCGGCTGATCCAGCGGCTCAGGTCCTGGCACGAAACGTGTAGAGGTAGGAGAGAGCTATCAGGAACACCGCGGCAATGACGGTGACGACGCCGGCCAGGAACATGGCGTGGATGTCGGCGACGATGCCTACGATCATAACGGCCAAGCCCGCCCAGCCGAGGCCCCGGGCTATGAGGGCAAACCGCGGCAGTCCTTTCGGGCGCGCCAGAAGCTAACCTCCATATGCGGGCGGCAATGGCGGGATATCGAGCTTCGGGATGGCGGCGGCAAGGCCGCCGACCGTCCAACCACCCGGAGAGTGGGCCTGCTTCGCCACCTCGAGCGGCGCAAACCAGCCGACCTGGCCACCCTTGACGAAGAGGACCTGGCCATTGACGGCGGCCGCCTCTTCCGAGCAAAGGTAGGCGATGACGGCCGCGACATCGGCGGGGTCCTGCGCATCGGAGATGAACCGGTCGGCGACGGCCGGGTCGAGGCCTTCGTCACGCATGCGCTCAGCGGACTCGGTGATCATCCTTGTCAGCATGGCCCCCGGCACGACGGCGTTAGCCGTGATGCCAAAGGGGGCCAAGTCGCGGCAGATGACGTTGTTGAGGCCGAACATCCCGCCTTTTCCGGAGCCGTAAGGGCCGCCGCCGGCGGTCCCCCACAAGCCCGAGCGTGACAGGACGTTGACGATCCTGCCCCATCCCCGGTCTTTCATGATCGGGGCAGCGTGACGGGTACAGTTGAATGCGCCGAACAGGCAGACGTCGACGACAGCCCGAAACTGCTCCGGAGGCGTCTCCCAGACGGGGGAGCCGCTGGTGATGGCGGCGTTGTTGACGAGGATGTCGGCCCCGCCGTAGGCGCTCACCGCGGTCTCGATGATGCGGCCGGCCGACTCGTAGTCCGCGACGGTCTCGAAGCTGGCCACGGCCCGACCCCCAGTGGACCTGATCTCGGCGGCCACGGTCTCCGCAACGTGGGGCTGGTCGCCCTGCCCGTCCCGGCTGACGCCGAGGTCGTTCACGACGACGCCGGCGCCCATTTGCGCCAAGGCGATGGCGGCGGCCCGCCCGAGGCCCCTTCCGGCGCCGGTGACGACGGCGGCGCGGTTATCAAGCCGGAGGGGGGTCATTGGTATTCGTACGGTCTTTGGTGTTCGTACATTGGGGGGATTGTAGCTTCTCTGTTTTCCAATAGACAACAAGAGCTGCGGTCCTCGCGGGCAGCGGACCTGGAGAGGGGTCCCGGACGAGATGATCCGGCTTCATGCGCCGATGCTCCTGGAAGCAACAGTCGCGGCAAATGTTGGCGCTATTCTCCGCACCAGATGCGGCGTAAGGCTTGCGCCTTGCGGTGATCAGGGCTCATGATGTCCGCATATGATGCGGAGTATGTCTATTCACGAGCAGGCCGACTGGCCCCATTTTCAGTGGCAACAGGAGGGGTTGGTTGACCAGCTCGCCGCGGTCAGGCACCGGCAGGGCCGACTACTGGGCCGCATGGAAGCCCTTGGCTTCGACCTTCGCCAGGAGGCCCTGCTCGATACCCTGACCGAGGACGTGGTTACGAGCAGCGAGATCGAGGGCGAGATACTCGACGCGGCGCAGGTCCGCTCCTCGGTCGCCCGGCGTCTTGGCATGGACATCGCCGGACTGAGTCACGCCGACCGCAGCATCGACGGCATCGTCGATTTGATGTTGGACGCAACCGAGCGCTACGCCCAGCCCCTTACTCAGGAGCGCCTATTCGGTTGGCACGCCGCTCTGTTCCCCACAGGACGGAGCGGCCTGAGACGGACCACGGTGGGCGGATGGCGTGATGACCGCTCCGGTCCCATGCAGGTCGTCTCAGGTCCCATCGGCCGGGAGCGGGTGCATTTCGAGGCTCCGGCGGCGGCGAGGCTCGACCGGGAGACACGAGCCTTCCTGGACTGGTTCAACGCGCCTGCCGATACCGACGAGGTGCTCAAGGCTGGGCTGGCCCATCTCTGGTTCGTTACCGTCCACCCCTTCGACGACGGCAACGGACGTATTGCCAGGGCCATCGCAGACATGGCCCTGGCCCGCTCCGAGGGCAGCCCGCAACGCTTCTACAGCATGTCATCTCAGATCCGGCGGGAGCGGGCTGCCTACTACGGCATTCTGGAGAGGACGCAGAGGGGAACGACGGACGTCTCCGAGTGGATGAGCTGGTTCGTGGCCTGCCTGGGCCGGGCCATAGAGGGCGCCGAGACGACGCTCATGGCGGTGTTTACAAAGGCCCGCTTCTGGGAAGGAATGGCGAGTCTTCCAATCAACGAGCGCCAGCGTGCCGTCATCAACCATCTTCTGGATGGTCTCGAAGGCAAGCTCACGACGTCCAGATGGGCACGGATGACGAAGTGCTCTCAGGATACTGCCCTTCGCGACATCACGGACCTCATGGGGCGCGGCATCCTCGCGCGGCGTCCGGAAGGCGGGCGGAGCACCAGCTACGCTCTGGTCAGGACATCTGGCACTAGCTGAAAACCTTCACATGGGAGTGAGCATTATGCCCAGACCTACTAAAACCCGTGCTAGAGAGCGCCTTCAGAGAGTTCTGGATGCGATAGCTGATCTGAAACAGCTACAGAGAGGATCACCAGAGTTCGATAAGTGGCGCAGAGACACTAAAGTGGCGATTGCCAACACTTTTGAGGAATCGCCTTCCAAGGCTAAAGATTTTGAAGACATCAGGTATCATCTGTCGGCGTTTGTTGTGGATAGAACGCCTGAGTCTGAATTTCAAGAAGCGTACGTCAGAGGTTTGAACTCTGCTGCTGCCATCCTACAGTCCATGATTGAAGAGTATTGGGAGGATGATTTGCAGAAGCCAAACTCTTCTGAGGCTCCAGAAAGACCCCAGCGGACCAACACGAACCAGGTATTCGTCATTCATGGCAGAGATCATGGAACCAGAGATACAGTAGCAAGGTTCCTTGAGGGTTTGGGTCTTGAAGCAGTGATACTGCAAGAGCAGCCTGACCAAGGACGCACGGTAATCGAGAAGTTTGAGCAGTGCGTTCAAGGTGGTTTCGCAGTAGCTTTGTTTACACCGGACGACGTCGGTGGATCTGATAATGACCTCCTACAACCCCGCGCAAGGCAGAACGTTATCTTTGAGTTTGGGTATTTTATTGGGAAGTTTGGCCGGGACAGGGTTCGCGCCTTGGTAAAAGGAAACCCAGAGATACCCTCGGACTACTCTGGAGTTATCTATATTCGGCTAGATGAATCCGCAGGTTGGAAGATGGAGCTCATTAAAGAACTGAAGAGCGCGGGGATCGCTATTGACGCAAATCGTGCTTTTGAAGAATCTTCCTTAACAGAGCAGCAATGCCGTTCTTCCGGGTGCAGCCGGATAGTCCACAGATCAAAGACAGATCACCCTTTGTCACGCCCCACAGATAGACTGCAACGGGGCGGCGGCCGGACATGATAGCGGAAGGAGAGCGATGGGCACGAGAATAACGGGCGGCGGCGCGGAGAGGGTGTATGCAGCGGCCGAGAAGTGGGTCGAAAGGGCGCTGCGGACGGATGACTCGCTGTTTACGCCGGGCAAGGCTATCTGGTCGAGCCGGTGGCTTGGGGAGCTCCACGAGCGGTTCATCAACCATCCGGATAAGTCGAGTGACAGCTTCCTAAAGAAGTTGTCGGGGCAACTGGCAAACAGCCCGCCGGAGGTCTATCAGCTCATGGGGGAGGTGCTGTACTTCCACTTCCTCATCGTCTCTACGACGACCAGCCGCGCCGAACAGCGGGTGATTGATACGGTGCTCGGATGGTCGCCGTCTCCCGTAGCAATTCCGCAGGAGCTCGTTGCCTGCCTTACGCCGGGCATTGTCAGAATGGGACAGCATTTCCACCAAAGCCGTCCATTTCAGGCCGGGTTCCTCATCGAGTTCGTCGAGCAGTGGAAGGAGAAGGGGCCGGATGAGCAACGCCGTCTACTCGCTGATCCGTGGGATTTCAAGGATTTCGTGATGCGGCTCGGGTTCCGAAGCAGGCTGCTGCAAGGTTATCCCAACAGACCGAGCATGCAACGGAACGCTTTGCTCCATCTCGTCCAACCTGACACCTTCCAGGCAATAGTCAACAGACATCACAAAGAACAGATTGCCAAGACCTTCGCGGACCACGTCACACAATCGACGGATGACGTCGACCGCCGGCTTGAGCAGATTCGCCCGGCCCTCGAGGCCAAGTACGGGCCAAGCGACGGTCTCTTCTACAAGCCTGAAATCCGCGCCCAGTGGGACCCACGATGATGGGCGAGCCCGACCTTTGGGATGATTTCGTCAGGCGGGCGCGGGAGTTTTCCAACAGGAGAAACCTGGACACCTATGAAGTTAACTACAAGCTGGAGATAGGCCGTAAGCTTGCGGCGGCGCGGGAAGCGGTGCTTGACGGCGCCGACGGCTGGGCCGACTTACTAAAGGGTGCTCTGAAAACAAACGAGGTCAACTTCGTCAGCTGGCGTCTTATCTCCAACCTTAACAAGTGGTGCGTTGAGCATCCTGACGACGCGTTGACGGCACTAAAGGCGATATGGACGCGGGACGACCATTCCGTTGCCGAGCGGATCCGCGGCTTCTGCGACCTGCTGTCCCAGTCAGTGGCCAGCGGAACGGGAGGTCGTACGAATGTTGCATCCGCCTTGCTGATGGGGTTGGACGCTCAGCAGTCCCCGCCGTTCCAAGTGAGATTGTTCAAGGAAGCGTACAAGCAGACCGAATACCCCAAACCGGAAAAGGACGCTGATGAAGCAGCGCTGTATGAGCACGCTCTCGGCTTCTTGGACCGATTCATGGAAGAGGCAGAGAAGCGCGGCCTGAGCATGCGCCACCCCCTTGACGCGCAGTCGTACGTCTGGGGCATCTTGAAAGACCCGGTCGACCCTCCACCTCCACCTCCACCTCCACCTCCACTTCCCTCTCCCGACCCGTGGGCGCTCCCCAACATAGAGGCGCTGGCCGAGGAGCTTCGGTGGGAGACCCGCTATTTGCAGAAGATCGTCGACGGGCTGAAGGACAAGCGGCAGGCGATCTTCCAGGGGCCGCCGGGGACCGGCAAGACCTACGTCGCCAAGCGCATCGCCGAGTGGTGTCGAGAGCACGGCGGCGACTACCAGATCGTCCAGCTCCACCCGTCCTACTCCTACGAGGACTTCGTCGAGGGGTTCCGGCCCACGCTCGATGGCGGCCAGGCCGGGTTCAAGCTCACGGAGGGCCCGCTGCGGCGCATCGCGCGGGAGGCCGAGGCCAACCCGGACGCCACCTTCATTCTCGTGATCGACGAGATCAACCGCGGCAACGTCGCCAAGGTCCTCGGGGAGCTCTACTTCCTTCTGGAGTACCGGGATGAGCCGGTAAGGCTCCAGTACAGCAACGAGCCGTTCAGCCTGCCCAAGAACCTCTGGTTCATCGGCACGATGAACACGACGGACCGCTCGATCGCGCTCGTGGACGCGGCGCTGCGCCGCCGGTTCTATTTCTTCGGCTTCTTCCCCGACGAGCCCCCCGTCAAGGGCCTGCTGGACCGCTGGCTCGAAGAGAACAGTCCCGAGGCGAAGTGGGTCGCCGGTCTCGTCGACTCGGCAAACCGCAAGCTGGAAGACCGGCACCTGGGCATCGGCCCCAGCTACTTCATGAAGAAAGACCCGCCGCTGGACGAAAAACGGGTCCGCTTCATCTGGGAGCAGGCGGTCATCCCCTACATCGAGGAGCAGTGCTTCGGCGACGAGGAGAAGCTTAAAGAGTTCGCCTACGACCGGCTGAAGCGGGAGCTCGACGGCGCGGCGCCCGAGCTCGATGCCGGCTTGGTCGAGGACAACGGGCAGCCTGAGGACGGCGCTGGCGATGCACAAGATTGAGCTAAAAGAGTACAAGTCACGCCCCTGGAACGGCCCGCTTGACAGAGACCAGCTGCGGGCGTTGGCTGAAGCCAGAGTCGAGGTGACGTCCTCGCCCGATGAGGACGGCGCGTACAAGCTCACGCCGTCGTCCCACGTCGGCGCGGTGAACGTTGGGGAGTTGGCCGTCGTCGTGCGGCCGAAGATCCCCATCGACCGCGTCATGTTCCTGATCGCCTACGCGATGGACCCCAAGGACTGGCGAACGGACTCCGTGGAGCTGGACCGCGACGACGACATCCTTGAAGCGATCGCCCTCGCCTTCGCCCGCCGCACCCAGCGGGCCATCCAACGGGGCCTGCTCCAGGGCTACCGGCGGGAGGAGGACGCGCTCAACACCGTGCGGGGCCGCATCCGCTTCGGCGAGCAGATCGGGAGGCGCTTCGGCATCCCGATCCCCATCGAGGTCGCGTACGACGAGTTCACCGAGGACATTGAGGAGAACCGGCTGCTCAAGACCGCGATACACCGGCTGGGGCACACCTTCATCCGCTCGGAGCACATCAGGCGGGAGGTGCGCAGCCTCCGGCCCGCCTTCACCACGGTCGGGCTCGGCTCATACCGGCGGGGCGTGGCGCCCGAAGTCCGATATACGCGGCTGAATGAGCACTACCGTCCGGCGGTGGAGCTGGCGCGGCTCATCATCGAAAACTCCAGCCTGGAGCTCCTCCACGGCAAGGTCGCCGGCGCGTCCCTTCTCATCGACATGAACATGGTGTTCGAGCGGTTCCTCCACGTCGCACTGAGGGAGGCGCTCGGCCTCCCCGAACGCGAGTGGAAACACGAGGCGGGCCTCATACTGGACGAGGACCGCCGCATCTCGATGAAGCCGGACCTGTCGTGGTGGCCTCCGGGTGCGGCAAAGAACGGGTCTCGGCCCAGCTTCGTCGGCGACGCGAAATACAAGAAGCTCAAGCCGCGGGGATTCGAGCACGCGGACATCTACCAGATGCTCGCCTACTGCACGGCGGCCGATCTGCCCTCGGGCCTGCTGGTCTATGCCGCCGGTGAGGACGAACCAGGCTCGTACAAGATCAAGCACACGGGCAAGACGATCGAGGTCGCCTCGCTGGACCTCAGGGGCACGCCGGAAGCCATCCTCGGCGAGGTCGGCCGCCTCGCCGGTCGCGTCAAGACGCACACCTACGGATTGTCGGCCCTGGGCTCCGCCGGATTGTCGGCCCTGCGCTCCGCCTAGCATGGCGGCGGAGAGGGAGTCCACAGGGTCAGCGCCGGGAGGTGTCGCAACGTAATTCTTGATGGGGTATCAGCGTGCCCGTCTTCGCCGCAAGAGGGCGGCTCAGCGAGGAGGCACTCCTTGCGGGCGGGGAGAGGACGATGCGGAAACGGAACGTCGCGGGAGCTCCGTGAGTCCGTTGACACCTTCAGCAGGCCACACCTAGACTGATCCAGCTTCGCGTCCAGAGAAAGCAGCCAGCGGCACCGCGGAGGAGACAGCATGCCCGACGACGCAGTCCTCTACGAGAAAAGGGATGGCATCGCCATCATGACGCTCAACCGGCCGCATCGGATGAACTCGCTCCCCATCGACGTCTGGACCACGGGCTTGCCGGAGATCTGGGCGGACTTCGAAAGCGACCCCAAGGCGCGGGTCTGTATCTTCACCGGGTCGGGGGACCGGGCCTTCTGCACGGGCGTCGACGTGAAGGACACGGCGGAGCGGGGACGGGGTCCGGCCGCGGATGGAGAGCGTCCCGGGATCAAGGCCACAGCCCGGCATAACAACGTCACGAAGCCGGTGATCACAGCCGTGAACGGTCTGTGCGGGGGCGGCGGCCTCATGTTCGTGGGGGACAGCGACATCACCATCGCGTCGCCCAATGCGGCGTTCTTCAACCCTGGAGTCAGCGTCGGCATCGTGGCGCTGGTGGGACAGGTGACCTGGGCCAAATGGGTCCCGTTCCAGTCCAACATGCGCATGGCGTTGATGGGGGCGGGCGAGCGGGTGCCGGCCCAGAGGGCCCTGGAGATGGGCATCGTGACCGAGGTGGTGGAGGACAAGCCCCTCCTGGACCGGGCTCTCGAACTGGCCGAGACGATGCGCAACAATTCTCCAGCCGCGATGCGAACCGCCAAGCGGATCCTGTGGGCTGCCCTGGAGAAGGGGCTGACCGAGGGCCACGAGGAGATGATGAAGATCAGCGAGACCTATCGAGACCACCCGGATGGGGTGGAGGGGCCTCGCGCCTTCGCTGAGAAACGAAAGCCCAACTGGCAGGACCCTTAGCCGGTCTCCCGGGGACCTGAGCCTCAGGCGTGATCCTGGTCAGACCCTTCCCAGGAGCCGGGCGGCGTTCTCCCCCAGAATCTTGCGCTTGGACTCGACGTCGAGGGTCTCCCGGTCCGCTATGGCCGCCACGGAGTGAGGCGAGATCGAGTCCCAGTGGGGGTAGTCGGAAGCATAGAGGAAGCAACGGTCTCCCAACACGTCCACCGCATAGGGGAGATGTCTCTCGTCCGCCTCACATGACCAGTAGAGACGGCCCTCTTCGACGTACCTTTTGATCAGCGTCTCGGGTTTTTCAGAAATGTACGGGACGTGGTGCGGCAGCTTCTCGAAGTGCTCATCCAGGCGGTCCATCCACCACGGCACCCAGCCGACGCCGCCCTCGAGGAAGGCGATCCGCAGTTTCCCGAATTTCTCCAGCAGGCCCCCGCAGACCACGTCCATGGTCCCCATGATGAGGGTGAAGGGGAAGTTGACGGCGTGCAGCCGGAAGTGGGTGCGATAGCGCTCGTGGCTGCCGGGAAGCCCTCCACCGTGGACCAGCATCGGAACGTCCAGGGCCTCAGCCGCCTCGTACAGCGGGAAGAAATAGGAGCTGTCCAGGGTGAATTTCTTGAATGTGGGGATGGTCAGGACTCCGACGGCACCCAGCTCTCCGCAGGCCCTCCTGGCCTCGCGGCAAGCATCGTCGATGTTCTCCAACGGCACGAGGGCGGCGGCCTTCAGCCGCTCCGGGTTGTGGCTGCAGTAGTCGTGCAGCCAGTCGTTGTACCCCTCGGCCAAGGCTAGGCCGAACTGCGATAGATCGGCCTCGCCGAAATCGAAGTTGTATTCGAACAGGTCGCCGACGCTCTCCGCGCTGGTGCTGAACCCCATCGCGGAGCCGAACAAGACGACGGAGTCGATCCCCTCTCTGTCCATGTCCTGGATGCGAACGGCGGGGTCCCAAGCGCCGGGGCGGGTCGAGGTCATGTGTCCGAGGCGGTCGAACCGCTCTTCTGCGAGGCGCTGGACCAGCGCGCCGAAGGGGGCGCGGACGTACTTGGTCCAATCGCAGGCGAGGGCCGGCTCCACATGTCCATCGATGTCGATCACGCGGTAGCGGCCGTCGCTGTCCATTGGTTGTCTCCTAGTCCTGGACCGCGGTCCCGGGACGATTGGCCCGATCCTAGCGCTGCCCCTCGGCCTCGTGCAGGGCCTCGTGTTCTGGTTGCGTGGACGGCCGAGTGTCGCGGCCGGGACGCTCCGTAAGCTCGATGCGGCCGAGGTGCTTGACGTTGGCGCACGAGTCCAGGTTGTCGACGCCACAAGCCGCGACGTCGGGGATGAGGAAGCGGACCGGGCCACCCTTTTCGACGGGTAAGGGCCCCTTCCCAATCCGGTAGACGACTATGGCCCGCTCCGCCACCGGCCCGATGGGGATGCTGGCGCTGAAGCCGCCATCGTCCGATTCCAGCGTCATGTATCGGGCCTTGGGCGAAGGCAGGACGGCCCGCAGCAACGAAGTGAGCCGGACGCCGCCGCCCTGCCGTCCCGGGGCTATCCTGGAGACGTCGGGTACTTGCTCAGGCAGCCGGGACAGGCTATTGAAGTCGAACTCCTGGAGCCTGGCGGCCAGGCCGGATGTTTTGAGGAGTGTCTCACCCATCGCGGTCCTCCTTTGCCGAGCAGATCGGTCGCCAGCAGATTGGTTGCCAAGCAGATCGGTTGCAAGCGGATTGGCCCCCCGCACGCTCCGGCGCCGGCTTCAGGCGTCGGCCTCCAGCTCCACGGTCACGGCGAGGCGCGGAACGTCACCCAGGACCCTGGTCGTATGGCCGGTCCCGGAGAAGTCCTCGAAGAGGACTGCGTCCGAGGGGCCGATCCGCAAGGTGGTGCCATCACCGAGGCCGTACTCGAGCTCTCCGGAAACGTTGATGACGAAGACCGGCCGTTCGACCCGGTGAGGAGGCGCGAAGAAGCCCGCCGCCTGGCTGTGAAAGCCCATGCTCCTAGCTTTCCGCCTGCCGACGGGCTGGCCTTCCAGGACCTCGTCATAGGTCCGCCGCGGGGCCACGTCGACCTCAATAGTCTCGTAGCGGGTGACACCGGCGTCATCGGTGTAGATGCGGTAGAACATTGGTCCCTCCGGGCCAGGCGGTCCGAGCTATTCTTTTCGTCCGTAGACGACGCCCAGGTTGTAGAACTTCCATACACAGTCGACCGAACCGGCCCCAGCCTGCCTCAGCCAGCGCAGGTAGTCTTCGAGCCTCGCCTCGGAGCCGCCTGATCGGCCCTTCCGGGCCTGGGCGGCCGTGTAGCCCCCGGAGTCGGCGCCAGCCCGCTCCATCTCGCCCGCCGTCAACCGCTGGTAGGTCTCGCGGAGCTGGGGAGTGGGCGCCTTGAAGACATCGGCCACGGCGACAGAGCCTCCGGGAGCGAGGGCCCGGAGCAACGCGCCGAATAGCCGGGGCTTGGAGCGCGGGGGCACGTGGTGCAGAGCGATGGCGGAGACTACGACATCGAAGGGGCCCTGGAACGCCGCCGCCGCGATATCCGCGCAGTGGAGCCCGACCCGGTCGCCGGCGAAGGCCAGCTTGCGGCGCGCTCTCTTCAGCATCTGCTCCGAGATGTCGAAGCCAGAGACGACCGAGCGAGGGAACCGCCTCAGCAGGACCCGGGTCAGGTTTCCGGTACCAACCCCGAGCTCCAGGATGCGGAGCGGAGCCTCGGGATCAGGGCCGACCAAGCCGGCGATGACCTGATGGGCCTGACCGTACGCTTCGATGCGCCTGACGACGTAGCGGTCGTAGTCGGCCGCCATATCGTTGAAGTGCCTTCGCGTGGTGGTGGTGTTGGGATGCTCTTTCGGCATGGGCGAATCCCCCGGGTCGACGGGGCGATGGGTCGCAATGGAGCGGTCAATCCTCCGCTGGGCGGAACTTGGGCAGGGAAACGCCCTCGGCGACTGTTTCGAAGGTCACCGTCACCTTCATGCCAACGCGGAGGGCGTCGTTGGACACGCCCAGGATGTTGGTGTTCAGCCGCGGGCCTTCGTCCAGCTCGACGACGCCCACGTTGTAGGGGATCTCGTCGACAAATCCCGCGTGGTAGCGCTGGTGCATGACGCCGTAGGCGTGGACCGTCCCTTTGCCGGAGGCCTGGACCCATTCCAATGACTCGCTCAGGCACTCGATGCAGAGGCCGGCCGTCGGCCCCTGAAAGGTCCCGCATTGCTGACAGCGCTGGATCATGAGGCGTCCTTCGCCGGCGCCCTGCCAGAAGGGGCGCATGGCCTCCTCATCCACATCCGGTATGGGCTTCGGCACGGAGCCGGCGCTATCGGCCATCGGGACCTCCTTACGTCATGACGAGGACGGGTGCGGGCTGAGGACGAGGCAGGAGTGGTAGTCCAGGGTGCCCCCCTGGCATGACACGAGGACCACATCGTGCTTGGGCACCTGCCGCTCCCCTCCCTGCCCCCGGGTCTGGATGATAGCCTCCGAGATGGGGGTCATGCCCCACATGTAATACCCGGAGAGTTGGCCGCCGCCGGTGTTCGCCGGCAACGAGCCACCCGGACCCAGCTTGCCGTCGCTGACGAAAGGGCCACCTTCGCCTTTTTGGCAGAAGCCGTAGTCCTCCAGGGTGACGAGGGTGGTGTAGGTGTAGCAATCGTAGAACTCGCACACGTCCACATCGTCGTTGTCGATGCCCGCCATGGGAAACGCCGACTTCCTGGCGAAGACGGCGCCTGTGTTCAGCTCGTTCTCGTAGCCTGTCCGTCTCGCGTTGCCGGGATGGCCCTGCCCCATACCCAGAATATGGACCGGGGGTTGTTTGAGGGCTCGGGCGCGCTCGCTGGTGGTGACGATGACGGCAACCGCGCCGTTGACGACCATGCAGCAGTCGAGAAGGTGGAAGGGCTCGACGACCCATCGGGACGCGTGGTAGTCCTCCATCGTGATCGGCTCTCGATAGACCGCGAGAGGGCTTTTTGAGGCCCATTGACGCGTCGCCAGGGCGATGGCGCCGAGCTGGTCCTGGGTGGTCCCGTAGAGCGACATATGCCGCCGGGCGGCCAGGGCGTAACCGGTGTTGGCGCCGAAGAAGCCGTATGCGGCGTTGAGGCCCGCCTGGCCTCCGAGGCGCTGCTCACCTATGCGGGGCCCGCCGCGGCCTGCCCGCATCCCGTAGGCGTCCGATCCTTTTTGCCCGACGGCAAGGGGAGCGTCCGCATAGACGCAGGCCACGGCGGTGGCGAGCCCCGCCTGCACCGCCATCGCGGCGTACTGGACGATCTGGCCCGCGGTCGATCCCCCGGCGCTCATGTTGGTCCCCAGCCGGAGGTCCCGGAGGCCCATGGAGGTCTGGAGGGCCAGGAGATCGACGTTGCCGGACATCCCGACATTGACGAGGAGGCCGTCGAGGTCCTGTTTCTCGAGGCCGGCGTCCTCGACCGCGGCCATGATCGCCTCGGCCGCCAGGGCGGGAGCGGGCTTCGTATATTTCCGGGTCATCGGGGTCAACCCGAGTCCGACAATGGCCGATCCGCCGCTCTCGAAAGCCATGACCTCTCCCCCTCGTCCCAGCTAAGGCGGAGGAGGCCGGTATTAGCCGGCCCCCGCCTCTACTCCCAAGTCAACACGATCTTCCCAAAGTTGCTCCGATTCAGCATCTCGCGGTGGGCATCAGCCGCCTGCTCGAAAGGGAAGACCTTGTGGACGACCGGCTTGAGCTCGCCGGCTTCGAAGAGCCGCATCATTTCCAGCAGGCCTCCCTTGCTGCCCATCCGGGAGCCCATGACCTGGAGCTCTTTGTTCATCAGATCGCGGATGGTGAAGTTGGAGACCTCGGCGCCGGAGGTCACGCCGCAGATCACCATCCTGCCCCCACGGGCCATACACCGGAGGCTGGGAGCGAAGACCGAGGTCCCCACACTGTCGAGCACCACGTCCACTCCACGGCCGCCGGTCAGCCGCATGACATCCTCGTCCCAGCCGTCGTTGGAATAGTCGAGGCCGTGGGCGGCTCCCAGGTCCTTGGCCTTTCTGAGCTTCTGGTCGGTGCTTGCGGTGGCGATGACGCGCGCTCCGTAGGCGCGCGCCAGCTGAATCGCCGCGATCCCAACCCCACTCCCGGCCGAGTGGACCAGGACCCACTCCCCAGGGCGCACCCTGGCCTTATCGACGACCATGTTCCAGACCGTTACGAAGACCAGCGGGACCGATGCGGCCTCGGCGAATGACATCGCATCCGGGATAGGGACGAGGTTGGCCCCCGGCACCACCAGGAGCTCGGCATAGCCGCCGGGGCGGCCGACCCCGATGAGGTCGTATTCGGGGCACTCATTGTCCCGTCCGAACAGGCAAGCCTCACAGGTGCCGCAGCTGACTCCGGGGGACACCATGACCCTATCACCGGTCTTGACGTTGGCCACTTGATCGCCGGTCTGCTCGACGACGCCGGCGACGTCGCTGCCCAGGACCCGGGGGGTCGATAGCTCTCGGGGTCGAGCGTCCTTGTGCGGCCATACATCGAGATGGTTCATGGCGCAGGCCTTCACACGGACCAACGCCTCCCGGCCGGATGCCCTTGGCTCCTGGACCTCCCCCCATTCGAGATTGTCGACGCCGCCGGTCCTGGGCAGCAGTAGAGCCTTCATGCGCACGCTCCCGGCGGCGAGCGGTGTCCCAGGCATCGCCGCCAGGCCGATGGTAGCACAGATGGGGGAGCTACTCCCCTGACGGCGGCGAGGTGCGCGGCGCGCGGCCACCGGGGCGCAGTTACGGGCGCAGTCCAGTGAGGAAGCCGGCTCTACTGCTCATGTCCCTGGGGAGCCATGTCAGGGGCCAAGACGAAGCACGGGAACGCAGCTCAAGGCAGCGTCCGCGTCTGACCGGAGAAGCAGGCCTCCAATTGATCGGGCGCGGCACTCTCGTCGAGACAGTCCACCATCGCCCTCACGTTCGGGGCGTGCTTGGCCATCTCCCTCAACGTCGCGTGAGAGAATAGGGGGAAGACAATGAAGACAGACGAGGTTTGGCCATGGTGCTGGGCGAGCTGGTTGACCGTATTGAAGCACTGAAGGCGCGTATAGCGTCGCACGGCTACGAGCTGCGGGAGAAGGAAACGCGCACACGCATGGCGCTCATCGACCCACTGTTGCATGCCCTGGGCTGGGATGTATCCGACCCTGGAGTGGTGAAGCCGGAGTACAAAATAGGAAACGGCTGGGCGGATTACGCGCTGCTGCGACCCGACGGGAAGCCAGCCGCTACCGTGGAGGCCAAGAAGCTAGGGGAGGCCCTGGCTTCCCACCAGATGCAGATGCTGAACTATGCGAACGCGTTTGGTGTTGAATACGCCGCGTTGACTGACGGCAACCATTGGGAATTGTACAGCGTCTTCGAGCCGGTTCAGCTGGATGAAAAGCGTATATTGGAGGTATCTATTGTCGATACACCTGCCCACGAATGCGCCCTGAAACTGCTCCTCCTCTGGCGGCCCAACTTGGCGTCGGGCCGTCCAACGCAGGTCAGCGCTCGGATTCCTGGTGAAGCTCAACGACCCCCGCCGACACCAGCCGCGCCGACACCTCCCGGAGATGACGGGGGCCCTCCACTACGACCGGCGCGGGCGGGCTGGGTTGCGCTATCCGAGTACAATCCGCCGCGTCATACGCCATGTCCAGCGGCCATAAGGTTCTGGGACGGCCGCGAACGGCCCCTGAAGTTTTGGTACGAAATACTTACCGGTGTTGTCGAGAAGCTCTACTCCGAGGGACGACTTACCGTCGATCACGTGCCGGTACAAATGACCGCCAGTTATTCTGTTGTGCATACTGAGCCAATACACCCGACGGGCAGGCCATTCAACAATTTCAAAAGCATTGATGGAAGGCTGTTTGTGTATATAAATATGAGCGCTCCACGGGTTCGGAAGGAGACCCAGAAGCTGTTGACGCGCTACGGCGTGAATCCCGCTGAGGTGCAGTTGCGGGGAGGGTCGTAGCCGCAAGACTCCATCCCTACACCTGCGCGCCCGTTACGGGCTTTTGTGGGGCACTGCAACGAGGGTGCTTAGCCCTGCCGAGTCGGGTCTTTCGTCTAGTCGAACAGCAGAACCGTTCGGGCGACCTCCCCGGCCTTCATGGCGCGGAACGCCTCGTTGACGTCCGCCAAGCGACCGCGCCGTGTAATCATCTCGTCCAGTTTCAGCCTTCCCTGGCGAAAGAGGTCGAGGAGACGGGGCATGTCCACGCGGAAACGATTGGAGCCCATGAGCGAGCCGATGAGCTTTCTTTCGGTCAACAGCATGTTGCCAGGGATCTCCAGGTTTTCGCCGATGGGGACCATGCCGACAATCGTGGCGGTCCCCCGAGGACGGACAGCATGGAATGCCTGCTCCGCCGTCTCCTTCTTGCCGATGGCCTCGAAGGAGTAGTCGGCCCCGCCATCGGTGAGGCGCAGCACTGCCTGAACCGGGTCTTCAGACGAGGCGTCGACGGCATGGGTCGCACCCAGACTCCTCGCCGTGGCCAGCTTGAACTCGTTGACGTCCACGGCGACGATCATCCGCGCGCCCGCGATATACGCCCCCTGGATGATGGACAGCCCGACGCCACCGGCACCGAATACGGCGACGGTAGAGCCGGGCTCGACCTTCGCCGTGTTGAGAACTGCGCCCACTCCGGTTATGACCCCACACCCAACGAGGGCGGCGCGGTCCAGGGGTATGCTGTCATCGATCTTCACGACGCTGGTCTCGTGGACCAGCATGCGCTCGGCGTAGGTCGAGGCCCAAGCGAACTGGGCAACGGGCCGGCCGTTTTGGCTCAATCGCGGGGGATCGGACGGGGAGCGGTCCGGGCGGCTGCTGCACATGTATGGGTGGCCCGTCAGGCACTCCCGGCACTGGCCGCAGAAAGCCGACGAGCAGAGGATGACTCGATCACCGGGACTCACGTAGGTGACGAGAGCGCCCACCTCTTCGACAACGCCCGCCGCCTCGTGCCCAAGGACAGCGGGCGCCTGTAACGGGTACAACCCATCGACGAAGTGGAGGTCGCTGTGGCAGACGCCGCTAGCGGCTGTCTTGACCACCACCTCATGCTCGAGAGGCGGGGCGAGGTCGACTTCCTC
Organism: Dehalococcoidia bacterium; assembly: GCA_965220155.1. Taxonomy (GTDB): domain Bacteria; phylum Chloroflexota; class Dehalococcoidia; order SHYB01; family SHYB01. The sequence continues at coordinate 1,007,319 of OZ244810.1, forward strand.
GATCGTCAAATCCTGATGCGGACCGTGGAAGACCGCTGCCTTCATCAAGCCACCTCTACTCAGTAGGCCGCACTGACCTGGCAGGCTATTATACTCAGGGGGCGGGTCGATGAAAGGGAGTGTCGAGAACCGAATCCGTCACGTGGGCGGGTGGGGGCAGCCCTAGAGCGCGCAACGTTGACAGCCCTTTTGGTCCTGCATAGCATGGCGGACACCCAGAACCGTTTAGGATCAGCACGAAGCGCCTCATAGGGACAAGCAGCGAATCCGGACCCTTCGGCAGGACCTCGATCGAGCCGGAGTGCCGCCAGCAGGACAGCGACCAGGAGGTCATATGGCCGGACAAGCGCCTTCCGAGCAGGAGATACTTGGCTGGTTCCAGAAGTACAGCAACTGGGGCCGCTGGGGAGCAGACGACCAGCTCGGCACGATCAACTTCATTACGCCGGAGAAGCGCAAGCAGGCCGCCGGCCTCGTCAAAGAAGGCGTCTCGGTGAGCTGCGGCCGATTGATCGAGCCGGGGATCGCGGCCGACACTCTGGGCGGGTCGTCGTTCCGGTTGATGACGGGCACCGGCGAGTCGCACGCCCTCAAGGGGTCGGGAGTCGGCGGATCGGGCGACGTCCTCATCCTGAACTATCACGGCTTTACTATGACCCACATGGACAGCCTAGCCCACCAGATGTGGGACGGGAAGATGTACAACGGCCATCCGGCGGAAGCCGTTACGTCCTCCGAGGGGGCGACGATGGAGTCCATCGATCTCCTGAAAGACGGGATCATGACGAGGGGCGTGCTCCTGGACGTGGCGAGGACCAAAGGAGTCAAGTGGCTGGAGCGAGGCCAGGGAGTCTTCCCCGAGGACCTGGAGGAGACCGAGCGCGCCCAGGGAGTCCGGGTGGAATCAGGGGACGTCATTCTGCTGCGCATGGGCGACTTGCGCCGGCGCAGTGAGGAAGGACCGGTGAATCTCTGGACGGAGGGCTATCCCGGGTACCACGTCGCCTCCATCCCCTGGCTTCACCAGCGCCAGGTAGCGATCCTGTCGTCAGACGGTTCGAATGATGTCCGGCCCAGCGGCTACTCGGATACGTTTCCGTTTCCAGTCCACGAGATCGCCCACGTCGCTCTCGGGCTCTGGCTGCTGGATAATACGAACCTCGAGGAGCTGACCGCGGCGTGCGAGAGATACGGGCGCTGGGAATTCATGTTCGCCGTCGCGCCGTTGCGCACAAAGGGCGGCACGGGCTGCCCGGTAAACCCGTTCGCGGTCTTTTAAGCTTCGCGGTTTTTAAGCGAGGAGTAGCTTCGTCGGCCGATATAGGGACGGTTGGCACGGGTATGGAGGTTGGTGATGACCGCAACGCGTAAGAGCTACCCGGTTTTCGATTGCGATGCTCATATCAATGACTTCGTGGCCCAGTACCAGGGCCACTTTACCGAAGATGAGAAGGAGCTGGTTAGAGACCTGTACTGGCACGACGGCCGGGATATCATCGTCAACGGCCAGCCGGGGATGCATTACCCGAAGTGGTACATCGACAACATGGGCTTTCAGCCGGGGCCTGGCGGAATCCGGGCGAGCATCATCGACATCGCCGGTCCGGGGATGAACAAGAAGATCATCCGCAAGCTGAACTACACCGCTCTGACGGAGGAGCAGCTCGAGCAGGTCGCCCACCGCGGCTCGATCGAGCCGCTGCCTCGCATCAGGGACATGGACCTCATGGGGATCGACCAGGTGTTGATCATCCCGATTGCTCTGTTTACGCGGTTCATGGAGCTGGGGAACGCCAGGGCAGCGGCGGCCGTCACCCGCGCGTACAACAATTGGGTGAAGGAAGACTATTGCGACGCCGACCCGGACCGGCTCTTCCCGGCAGCGATGCTGCCGCCCCAGGACCTCGGCGCGGCGGCCGAGGAGCTGCGAAGGACGGCGAAGCTAGGATTCTCCGTGGGCCTCGTCCGCGCCCTGGAAGTCCAGGGCCGCTTCCCGAATCAGGCGGGATTCGACCCCCTGTGGAGGACCTTCGAAGAGACAGGGGTGGTCTGCGGAATGCATACGGCGACGGCGTTGAGCAACCACTCGGCGCTGATCGACCGGGCGGTAAATCAGGAGCAGCTCAACGTCGCCAATCAGGCGCTTGGATTCATCTACGAGGCACAGACCTGGGTGACGAACCTGCTTCTCTCCGGGTTCCTGGAGCGCTATCCCAGGCTGAAGATGGCGATCTTCGAGGCCAATGCGACGTGGCTACCGATGATCCTCGAGGCGTGCGACCGGGCGTACCACCTGTACGGGAGCCAGCGGTTGCCCGCAGTCCGGGAGCTGCCGAGCGAGCAGTTCCGCAAGCGCTGCCTGATCTCCTTCGAGTCCGACGAGGAATGGGTGTACCGCCGCTGGCCCTACTTCGAAGATATCGCCCTGTGGTCGTCGGACACATACCATCACGACGGCGCAGACGCCTGGGTGGCTATCGACCTGATGCGCAAGTACGAGGTGCCGGAGGCGGTACAGGCGAAGCTACTGGGAGGAAACGCCCTGAAGTTCTATGGTCTGGAGGACCGGGCGAAGGTCTATACCACAGAAGAGCCGGCCTCGATTCCGAGACCCGAGTGGTTCCCCGGAGCGGAGGAGATCGAGCGGGAATACGCGCACGCAGGCGAGCCGCGGGCGGGCACAGCGGCCCGTTAGTCGGGGGGTCCAGGCACCTATCATGACCCAGGACGCACGAGGAAGCCCCTTTCCCGTGTTCGATGGCGACAGCCACGTGCTGGAGCCGGCGGACATCTGGGAGCGCTATCTGGAGCCTGAGTACCGAGTGCCTGCGCGCTCGGTCTTCTGGCACAAAGAGGGCGACGTCTCGCCGGTTACGATTCTCAACGGCCAAGTGGCGACCGAGCTCTACGCCCCTGTGGAGCCGGCCGTGCCCATGTCCGGACGGCCGGGGCATGCCGTGGTCCATGTCAATATTCGCCGGCATGGCGTCTGGCGCCCGGGCATGAGCCCAGACGAGATAGGACAGCTCGATCCGGGGGCCCCGAACCCCACGAACCCCGGCGCCAGCGATCCCCAAGCCCGGCTGGCGGACATGGACCGGATGGGAGTCGACCAGGCGCTCCTGTTCCCCACCTACTTCGCGGAGTACTTCCCCCTGGCCCAGGACCCTGACGTCGCTCACGCCCTGGCCAGGGCTTACAACAACTGGATACTGGATTTCTGCAGCGCAGCGCCCGACCGGCTCTTCCCCGTCGCGGTCCTGCCGATGCAGGAGATCAACGCCGCCATCTCGGAGCTTCGCAGGGTGTCCGAGGCCGGATTCAAGGCGGCCTTCATCCGGCCCGTGTTCATCAAAGGCCGGTTCCCCCACCACCCGTACTATTACCCTTTATGGGAGGAGATGCAGAGGCTGGGCGTCGTCTTCTGCAGCCACCCCTCGTGGGGCTACAACGGCTCGGAGATGGACTCCAGCGCTCCTTACCTGGAGCGCATCACCGCTCATGCCCGCCTCGGCCACCCGGTGGCTGAGATCATGGCCGGCAACATGGACAACGGCATCTTTTTGGCCGGCATGATGACGGAGGGACTGCTCGAGCGGTTCCCAGGCATCAAGCTCTACCTGGTCCACTCGAAGGCCTCGTGGGTGCACCTTTACCTCGAGAAGGTTGAGGGCTATATGTGGCTGTCGGTCCAGAAGGAGCCCGTGAGCTTGGAGCCCGAGGAGATCTTCTTCAGGGGTTCGACTCTCATCAACTATGACACCAGCGAGTCCGCGATTTGGGAGCTTCCAGACCTGTTCGAGGACTGCGCCGCCTGGGGCTCCTTCTACCCCATGCATGACACCTATACCCCCGCTGAAAGCATCGACAACCTCACGAAGCATAACGTGAGCGGCGGTGTGATTCGAAAGCTGCTAGGGGGCAACGTGGGGAAGCTGCTAGGGGTCGAGCCACGTGTGTCGGTCAAGGAAACAGCATAGACCCGGCGCCGGTGGAAGCGGCGCTCGGTCGGAAGGATAAGGCGGAATGATGTTCAAGAAAAAGGTGCGATCCCGGTTTGTTGTCGCCGCGGTTTTGGGCGCCATAGTAACCCTGGTGGTGGCCGCATGCGGTGGGGCCGACCCCACGGCAACCGCCGTACCCACGGCAACCGCCGTGCCTACGGCAACGCTGGTGCCCACGGCAACGCCGGTGCCGACGCCTACTGCCCGGCCCCCCGCCAGTCCAACACCTGCCGGGGAGCAGCCCAAGTACGGCGGCACGTTGGTCGCGCGCATGCTCTTCGAATGGGCCAACTGGGACACTTGGGACGCCAGCGGCGGAAACTCCACCAGCCACATGATGAACATGCTCAGCAATGTCATCGCCTTCGACGTCACCAGCCCGACGATCCTGCCCGATGTCGCGGAGCGATGGGAGCAGGCCGCGGATGGGAGCAGCGTGACTTTCCACCTCCGCCCAGGGGTCAAGTGGCACGATGGAAAGGACCTCACGGCCAGCGACGTTGTCTGGAACCTGGAGCGGGGCAGAGAGGCGGCCGGGACTACCACCTTCAACAAGACCCGGTTCGCCAACGTGGACCGCATCGAGGCACCGGACTCGTCGACGGTGAAGATCACCATGAGGCAGCCCAGCGCCTCCTTCGTGCCTAACCTGGCCACCGTTTTCATGCTCCTGTACGCCCCTCAGGGCCAGTACGAGCCCAACAGCCAGGAGTACAAAAACCACATCATCGGCACAGGACCGTTCAAGCTCAAGAGCCGCAATGTCGACGTGGGCTTGGAGATGGTGCGCAACATGAACTACTACAAGAAGGACGAGGCGGGCCGGGCGCTGCCCTACCTGGACGCCGTCTCCCTGGTGATCATCACCGCCCCGACGGCGGCCCTTGCGGCGTTTCGGTCAGGAAAGACGGACTGCGGCTGCGTCTACGACTCGGAGTACATGACGCCCCAGTACGACGTGCTCCGTCGGCTCCCTGGGGTCAAGACCTTCTTATGCCAGTGCGGCTCCTATGACATGTACTTCTACAACCGGGAGCCTTGGACCAATCCCCTGGTCCGGCGGGCCATCCTTACGGCCCTGGATAGGGTGAAGCTGGACTCGCTGTGGCGGCTGGGGCTGGCGCACTATCCGCCAACGATCTTCAACTCCCCCGAGATCGGCGGACAGTGGGGCCTCCCCGCGCAAGAGATGCTCCAGGTCCCGGGCTTTCGAATCGGCACGGACGGGAACAAGGACCCGGGGGACCTGGAGGAAGCCAGGCGCTTGTTCGCAGAGGCCGGAGTCAAACCTGAGGACTTGACCGCCATCGTCTCCACGGGCTCATTCCAGGGGGATTTCGGCGAGGCGTTCGAGGGCGTCCTTTCGGAGACCGGCATTCAGGTCGACCTGAAGATCGAGCGGTCCAGCGCACCCAGGGTCAGGGGAGGGGATTTCGACATCGCATTCTTCTTCGCCAACACCACTTTTGATGATCCGTCGGACTCGATACCCAATTACATCCTGAGCGACGGGCCTCAGAATTATGGGAAGTGGGCGCTGCCCGAGATCGACGAGCTGTACGCGAGGCAGGAGGGGACCCTGGACTTCGCGGAACGGCGGGACCTCGTCCGCGAGCTCCAGCGGGTGCTGCTGAGGGAGTCCTATTTCTCGCCGGTGATCACATACCCGAACGTGCAGGTGACCCACGGGCATGTCTTCGGGTTCAAGATGGGGCTCTTCAATACCACCTCTTACCTCCGGCAGGAGCGGGTTTGGGTGGACCGGGGCTAGCAAAACCAGCCAAGGGCGCTTCTCCTGTCCCCCCAGGGGTAGAGAAGTCTCAATCCAGGACGCAACAGAGGCCCCCGGCGATCGCCGGGGGCCTCTGTACGCTGGAGAGGAGCCGATAGCTCGGGCCGGCAAACCGCTGGTCCAGGTCCGCGGGATGCCCCGCTGCTCCGCAGGGGGTGTTACTGCGTCTGGGCCCTTGGGGCTTCGCCGTCCGGGTGGGTTGCCTGGGAAGAGCCGTCGATCCCATACAGTGACGCCGCGTTGCCGAAAAGGATCCGCGCGCTTTCTTCTTCCGGTATACCTTCAAAGTTCTTCCGGACCGTCTCGGCGGAGTTCGGCCACGTCGAGGACTCCATGGGGAACTCGGACTGCCACATGATATTCTGCACCCCGATGAAGGAGCGGGCGGCCAGGCCCGCCCTATCGAAGGACGTGGTGACGAAGCACTGACGTCTGAAGATATCGGTCGGCGGCGTGTCCATCTCGTATGGCTGCGGGCCCTTGCGGCAGATCCGCTCCCACTCGTGATCGGCGACCTCGAGCTCGAATGACATCCAGCTTATACCGCTGGCCCCAAAGACGAACTTGAGATCCGGGAATCGCTCCCCTATCCCCGAGAAGAGGAACTTCCCAACGATCAAGCAACTCGAAACAGGACCGCGGACACTGTCGAACGCCCGGGCGAGTGGACGCTCAAAGCCTTCATATGTCTGCATCAGGCCGATGGGCTGGCCACCGGAGTGCCAGCATATGGGGATGCCCAGATCGCTGGCCGATGCCCAGAACGGGTCCCAGGCTGCATCGTAGAGGTGTGGAATATCGGGATTGACGAGCCAGGGAGTCGCGGTCATGACCACACCCTTATGCCCCCGTTTCACAGCCCTCTCCATCTCGCTCGCCGCCGCGGCGACTGAGGTGATGGGCACAAGGCATTGAGGGACGAAGCGCGGGCTGGCACCGGCCCAGACATCGAGAAGCCAATCGTTGTAGGCTTCGACGCAGGCAGCCTGGAGCTCCGGGTCCTGGATCTCTCCCAGGGCCTCCCCGCTGATACCAGCGGCCGAGGGGTAAAGCACCTGGGTTTCCACGCTGTCCCGGTCCATGGCCTCGAGGCGCATAACGGGACTGTGGCTTGCCTCCGGCACTTCATCCCAAAGCTGGGGCTCTTCGAAGCGCACCGGACAAAGGGCGCCGGTGGCCGCCAGGCGGCTATCGCTTCTGACGCGTCCATCGATGACCCACCGCTCGGTGCCGTCGGCCTGCCGCGCCACGTGCGGTACACGGTCGCCCCAGCGTTCGGCGGACAACCGGCCGGTCCAGAGGTCAGGGGTTTCCTGGACGTGGTCGTCGGCGGATATCAGTCTGGTTGCAGCGGCCACCTAGTACCTCCTTGGGGGAAGACAACCGTGCGAACCTCCGGGACGGACTGCCCGGAGATGGCGTCTGAATCGGCTGCGGCGCCGGCGTGACTAGTCGAGCTTGTAGACCTTTTTTGGGTTCTCCACCAGGATCTGGCGCCTCTCCTCCTCGGGAACTCCCTCGAAGCTGGCGGCCACGTACTTGGCGGTATCGGGCCACAGAGCGGTGGGGTGGGGAAAGTCGGTCTCCCACATGATGCGATCGACGCCGATGATGTGGCGGTACCGCTGCAGGCTGACATGCTCGTACCAGAAATCGATGTACGCCTGTCGTTGGAACATCTCGCTCGGCCTGGATGGAAGGCCTCGCTCGTAGAGCCGGCAGTTTTCCCACTCGTGGTCGCAGGCCTCGAGAACGTAGGGGACCCACCCAAGGCCGCTTTCGGCGCCGACAAAGGTCAAGTCCCGGAACCGCTCCAGCACCCCGGAGAACAGGAAGTTCGCGTAGTTCTGGGCCATCTGGCCGAAACTGCTGCTGGGACCGGAGGCGGATACCCGACGAGGCTCCGTGTCTTCCGGGGAATCCAGGCGCATCTTGGGGGCCCCGGCCGCGGAGTGGAAGTGCACTGGGACCCCCAACTCCTGCGCGGTTGCCCAAAGAGGGTCCCAATAGGGATCGCTGTGGTGCGCCATGCCGACGGTCTGGGGGGCACCGTGGATGATGACGCCGCGGTGGCCTCGGCCAACAGCCCGACGGACCTCCGCCACGGTGCGGTCCATGGTGGAATAGGGAGGGACTACCAGAGGGATGAACCTGTTGGGGTTCACCTGATAGAACTCTTCGACCGTGTAGTCGTTGTAGGCCGCCACGCAATCGGCTTCGAAGTCGGGTTCCATGCCCTGGAAGGTGTTGCCGGAAGGGCCGGTGGTATTGGGATAGAAGACCTGAGCGTCGATCTCGTCGTGGTCCATCGCCTTCATGCGGTCGACGGCCTCGTAGACGCTCTTGGGGACCTCCTCCCACCGGTCGGGCATGGTCACCCTATCGGGCATTACCGCAGGACACAGCGCAGGGCCGCGGCGTGCGGCGGGCTCACCGTAGATGAACCAGCTGTCGGCCCCTTCCCAGTCCCGCAGATGGGGGATCAGGTCGCCCCATTTCGCCTTGGACATCCGGCTCGTCCACGTGTTGGGTTTCTCCTGGATGTGAGAATCGACATCGATCCGCTTGTAATCGTAGCCCATTGCGTCCCTCCTCCCGGTGACCTTCACCTAGCCCCGGGACTTGATAGCACACCAGTGGGTGGCAGTCAACGCTACCCAAGGATTGGGGCAGGGCGCCCCCGGCACGCGACCGCGCGGCTAGTCCTCCCGCAGGTTGAACACCCTCACGGCATTCTCGACAAGGACCTTGCGCTGCTCCTCGGGGGTGAGCTCTTGCATCGAGCGACGGATGTAGTCCTGGGAGTCCGGCCAGGTGCCCGTGGGATGCGGGTAGTCCGACTCCCACATCATGTTGTCCACGCCAATGTAGTCCCGCATCTTTACTCCGGTAACTTCGTACCAGAAGTTGACGTAGCACTGCCGCCGGAAGTACTCGCTCGGCTTCATCGACATCCAAGTATCTCGGAGCCTCTGCGCCTCGAATTGGTGATCGGCCAGCTCCAGCAGATAGGGGACCCACCCCATGCCGCTTTCGGCGGAAACGATGTTCATGCTCGGGAAGCGCTCCATCATGCCGGAGAAGAGAATCGTGGTCATGATGGCGGTGTTCGCTGAGATGCTCTTGGTGGAGCCTTCAGCCAGCTTGATCATGGCGCCGTGCCCCTCCCAGGGCGTCTGGGGATTGACGCCCATACTGCCACCGCCGCCCTGGTGGAAGTTCACAGAAAGCCCCAGGTCTTGGGCCGTGGCCCAGAGTGGGTCCCAATAGGGGTCGGCGATGTGGGGGTGCCTGAACTGCTGGGGGAACGCGAAGGAGATGCCCTTGATGCCGCGCTTGTGGGTGCGCCGCACCTCCCCCACGGCCGATTCGACGTCCCACATCGGGACGATGGCTAGCGTGATGAACCTGCCGGGGTGCGGCTCGGCCCACTCTTCGATCTGGTAGTCGTTGAAGGCCTGGATAGCCTCCATCCGGAATTGCTCGTCGAAAGCGTCGTTGCTGAACGTGTTGCCGGCAACGCCCGCAACGTTGCCGAAGAAGGTGTGGACGTCGACGCCATCCCGCTCCATGGCTTTCAGCCGCTCCGATGGGACGTAGGTGATCGGAGGGACGTCCTCCCAGCGCATCGGCACCCTGGTTTTGTCGGGCATGGCCCCGTGAACGATGGCGACGCCCCCGGTCTGGTCCCTGCGCTCACCGAAGATGTACCAGCTTTCGGTACCATCGCCGTTTTCCCTGACCTGGGGGACCTTGTCCCCCCATTTTTTCTCGGACATCCGGTTGGTCCAGGTGTACCGGTCCTCCTGCAGATGGTCGTCCGTGGAGATGACGTTGTACTTCATGAGGCAAGCCCTCCTGTGGGCGGCTGGGCCGAGTCCGACTCGGAATGGCGGCAGGGTATCAAGCGGCATATGCCCCGTCAATGGCGCTTCCGGGCTGGACCAGGGCGTGTTCTCACTAGCTGTGAGGCAAAGGCTTGCCAAAGGCGTGGCGGGGCTAAGGTACCTGGCGGGCAGCGCCTTAGATTCCTCGGCTGCGCCTCGGAATGACACGGGGGGGCGCTTTATGACACGGGGGAGCGCTTTTCGTGTAGCGCGAGCATAGTGTCAACAGGGGCTAGAGCATGTCTACGATGAGCGTGGACCAGCCGAAGTCCTTGGCCCCATACCCCTCGCCGGTGAAGGGGTTGTAGAACTCGCGGAAGCCCGACTTCAGCACCATCTCCGCGGAGCGATGCACCAGGTCCCGGGCGGGTCCGTAGTAGCCGTGGCGGGCCAGTCCCTTCGCCAGGAACCAGTTCATGTTGATCCAGGTTGGACCCCGCCATATTGCGAATTTTTCGGCCGGCCTGAACGTCGGTTCGGACCTGGACACCGAGGGCAGCGGGTAGGGGAGCCAGAACTGCTCCTCCGAGAGCAGCTGGTCCTGGACCAGCCTGTCGAGGACTGGACGCTCGATCGACTCGAGGATGATGGGGAACAGGCTTGCGACGGTGCGGACCTCTAAACGCCGCTCCCCTTTGCCTGCCAGCCCCCAGAAGGCACCCGTCTCGGGGTCGTGACACTTTGTGAGTACCGCTTGCTCGGTCCGCTCGGCCAATCGATTGAACGCATCAGCCGACGGCTGATCGCCGTCCATGACGCACAGCCGGGCGGTGTCACGCAGCCCCTGGGCGTAGACGCAGTTGAACATGACATCTTCGACGTTGAACCGATCGCGCCTGAAGATGACATCAAGGTTGTAGTTGCGGCCAAGCACGAGGTTGTGGAGGTCCATGAGTCGGTCACGGATGTGTATGCCCAGCGCGGTTGGAGAGCGGGCGCCAAGCGCCGAATCGTACGCAGGCAGCTGGTCCATGCCGGTCTCATAGGGGGAGATGACCGAAACGAGCCCATCTGCGTCGGGGTCGCGGTTGTCACGGAACCAGAGGTAGTAACGTTTGACCGGCTCGATCACCTCGGCGAGGAATGCGTGGTCTTGGGCCTGCTCCACGACTCGCAGCACCGCCTGGGCCAGGACGGGCGGCTGCACGAGGGCGGTGCTCTTCGGGCTGAAGGAGAGCTTGCTCTCGGCATAGGTCAGGACGTTGGTAATGATGCGCCGGCCCCAGTGGATGACGTGGGGGATAAACCCATCGGGGTGCTGCGCGGAAAGCAGGGTCCGCAGCTCCGCTTTGGCGAGGGATGGGTCGATATGGCAAAGGGTGATGGCGTGGAAGCACGAGTCCCAGAACCATTGCCACGGGTAGTCCTTTAGGGATGGACACACGTAGGAATACCGGGTCTTCGTGACCGGGTCGATGCCGGTCTTCAAGTTCCGGCGCACGAGGTCCTCCGCCGCGTCGGTGATGGCAAGGGCATCGGACCGGGGCACAGGAAGTGTCATGAGGCAGGTGGGGAAACGGCCTTGCGCCGGCGCCAGAGGTACAGCGCCGAGGCCGAGCCGGCCAGCAGCGCCTGACCCAGCGTCAGGCCCGCCACGATCAGGGTAGCGTCCAGGAAGAATCCCTGAGGGAAGACGCGGACCAGGTAATCGGTGCTCGGGTCCAGCCGCCAGAAGTCGTTGGAGAAGCTGAGGACGTGAAAGCGCTCGAACAGTGTCTCGAACCCGACAAGCGAGGCTACTCCCGCAACGAGGAAGATGCCCAGCGTGAGAGCGCACCCCAGGAAGACACCCCGCGCGAGCAATTCCAACCGCCGGTCGCGCTGGAGAAGCAGGATGCCGGCGCACGCCGCCCCAATGAGGTAGAACAAGCTCACCCGCTGCCAGAAGCTCAACCCGCGGACCAGCCCCTTCACGTCCTCCATGTGGACGGTCTCGCGGTTGTTGAACAGGGGCCGCGATACACCGTCGACGACCGCCGTAACGTGCAGCGGCCCTTGCTCCGAGCCGAAATAGGCTTTGATCTCGTCCGACACGCGCCGGAGCTCATCGATTTCGATGCCGGCGTTTCTCGCGACGTCATGTCTCGTAAACCCAAAGGTATACAGCCAACCGCTGTGGATGACGATCAGGAGGTTGGTGGTGACCAGGAAGAGGGGAATGGCCATCAAGAAAAACAGCAGGCCCCCGCGGACCGCCGTGTTGACCAATAGCGGGCGCTGCTCCCGGGGGCTTGGGGGGGTTGAGGCTGCGATGGGGTCAGAGGGTTTTTGGCCCATGAATCGCCGGAGCTCTGGGAGGCTGTTTGAGCATCATTGAGCTTGAGCATCATTGAGGGGGTGCTTCTGGATGTCAAGGAGAAGGACCCTCGGCACGTCCGATCTCCGACCGGGCGCCGACGGGATGCGGAGACCCAAGGGTTATAATCCTGGGGACCTCACGGTGAGCGGCCCATGAAAGAGCACGAAGAGCTTGGCACCTTCGACGCGTTTCTGGATATCGTGGCCCGTCTTCGCGCCCCGGACGGCTGCCCCTGGGACCGCGAACAGACCCACACTTCGTTGACGAGATACTTGCTGGAGGAGTGCCACGAAGCCCTGGAGGCGATCGACGCCGGGGACCCGGGGCGGCTCACCGAGGAGCTGGGAGATGTGCTCCTACAGGTTGGACTCCACGCGCAGATCGGCGCGGACGAGGATGCTTTCACGATCCGCGACGTACTCTTTGCCATCAATAGCAAGCTGGTCCGCAGGCACCCGCACGTCTTTGGGGAGCTGACCGTATCCGGGGCGAGCCAGGTTGAGGCGAACTGGGAGGCCCTGAAGCGGGAGGAGCGCGGCGATGACGCCTCGGTCCTCGACGGCGTACCGTCGTCACTGCCAGCTCTGGCTCACAGCCAGACGGTCCAGGGCCGGGCTGCCCGTCTGGGGTTTGATTGGCCCGACATGGCGGGGGTGCTGGACAAGGTCCGCGAGGAGCTGGACGAGTTCGACAGCGCCCACACTCGGGAGGAGCTGGAGCACGAGCTGGGGGATGTTTTGGCGGCGCTGGTGAACGTGGGAAGGAAGCTGGGGATCGATTCCGAGACTGCCCTTCGGAAGGGCAACGCCCGCTTCCGGCAGCGTTTCCAGTACATGGAGCGGACCGCCCACTCAAGGGGGAGGGAGCTCAAAGACTTACCTCTGGCCGAGCAAGAGGAGCTCTGGCAAGAGGCGAAGCGGGCCGCAAGTATTCAGTAGCGTCCGGTCGGGAGCCGCTACGAATCGGACAGCACCCTCGGGGGCTAGCTGTCGGTCGAGCCCTGGTTCCTGATGTAGTCGACGGCGTCCTGGACGGTGACGATCTTCTCCGCGTCCTCGTCGGAGATCTCGAGCTTCTTTTCGCCTTCGGTGAAGGTCTCTTCGAGGGCCATGATGAGCTCGACGAGGTCCAGAGAATCGGCGTTGAGGTCTTCCGAGAAGGAGGCGGTCGGGGTCACCTGCGCCTCATCGACGCCGAGCTGCTCGACGACAACCGATTTCACCCGATCAAAGACGGTCGCCACGGTCTGCTACCCCCTGGACGCTGGTGTGTGATGCCCCGCCTCGACTTCGTCCATGACGGAGCCGAGAACTCCATTGATGAAACGGTGGATGTTCTCGCCACCGAAGGTCTTGGATATCTCAACCGCTTCGTTGATGGCGGCTTTCGGCGGCGTTCTATTATTCATCAGAATCTCGAACACCGCAATACGGAGTATGTTGCGGTCGACAGGGGAGAGCTGGTCCACCGGGAATGCGGGGGCATGGCGGTGAATTATGCCGTCGATATGCTCCCTTCGCCTGGTCACACCGTGCACGAGCTCGCTGACCATTTCGCGTGAGTCGCCCTCGAGATCGTGCTGGCCCAAGGCGCGTCCGAGGATCTGCTCCCGCCCGTGGCTGGTGCAATCGACCTCGTACAGGACCTGAAGGGCGAGGGTCCGGGCCCGCCTGCGATGCCTTGGCATGGCCCTAGGCTAACGCCAGACCTCCATCGACGTAAAGTACCTGCCCCGTGACGAAGCCTGCCTTATTCCCGGCCAGGAAGGCGGCCGCTTCCGCGACCTCCTTGGGCATGCCGAACCGGCGGAGGGGAATGCGGTCTCGGATACCTTCCTGTTGCGAGCCGGTGAGGCGGGCCGTCATTTCGGTCTCGATGAAACCGGGGGCTATGACGTTGGCGGTGATGCCGCGCGTCGCGACCTCTTGCGCGACGGTACGCGTGAAGCCGATGAGGCCGGACTTGGCCGCGGTGTAATTGGCCTGCCCGGCGTTCCCCCGCACGGCGACGAGGCTCCCCATGTTGATGATGCGTCCTGACCTCCGGCGCACCATATGCTTCAGCGCGGCGCGGGTCGAGTAGAAGCAGCCGCGCAGGTTCGTGTTGAGGACGTCGTCCCAGTCCTGGTCCGAAAGGCGCAAGACCAGGGTGTCCCGGTTGATCCCGGCGTTGTTAACCAGAATGTCGATGCCTCCATGGCCGGCCACAACGGACTCGATCAGCCTGTCGACGTCTTCGGCCCGGCTGACGTCCGCGATGTAGGAGGCGCAGGACCCGCCAGCTTCGTGGACGAGGCGAGCGGTCTCGGAGGTGTCCCGGGTGGCATTCAGGCCGACCAGCGCGCCGGCTTGCGCCAAACGGAGGGCGACTGCTTGGCCGATGCCGCGACTGCTACCGGTGACAAGGGCGACTTTGCCTGCAAGCTCCTGCCGCAACTCGGCTCTCGGGGGGTTATCCGAGGAAGGTCTTCACGGAAGAAGCGTCGTTGACGGAGACGACGTTGGCGTCTTTAGCGATTCTGCGGACCAGCCCCGACAGTACTTTGCCGGGCCCGACCTCGACGAATGTATCGACCCCGTTTCCCACCATATATTCGACGGACTGGGACCATTTGACACATGAGCAGATCTGGTTGGCCAGCTCCTGGGGGAGGGCGGCCGCATCGGAAAGGGGCTCAGCGGTGCAATTGCTCACAATGGGCATGTCCGGCTGCCGAAAAGCGGTCGCGCCCAGGGCTTCCTTCATGGCGGCGACGGCGGGTTGCATGAGGCTGGAATGGAACGCCGCACTGACGACGAGGGGGACGGCTTTCTTGGCGCCGAGCGCGCGTGAGAGGTCGATGGCCCGCACCAACTCCTGCTTGCCGCCGCTGATAACGATCTGGCCGTCGCAGTTGATGTTGGCGATTTCCGCTCCCGTCTCACGGCAGAGCTGCTCGACCGCCGACATATCGAGCCCGAGGATGGCGGCCATGGAGCCCTCGCGGACCTGCCCCGCTTCATGCATCAGGCGGCCCCGCTGCTGGACCAGGCCCAGGGCATCGGAGAAGGGGATGGCCCCGGCCGTCACCAGGGCGGCATACTCGCCGACGCTGTGTCCCGCCACATAGCGGGGGTGAGGGGCGAACCCTCCTCCAGCAGCTTCCCTTATGGATGCCATCGTCGCCACGCTGGAGGTGAGAAGGGCGGGCTGGGCGTTCACCGTCTGCCGCAGGTCTTCTTCAGGACCCTCGAAGCACAGCCGGGAGAGGCTTCGTCCCATGACTTCGTCCGCCTCGTCGAAGACCGCCTTGGCAGCCGGGGAGGTCTGATACAGGTCACTCCCCATGCCCACTGCTTGGGAGCCCTGCCCCGGATAGATGTAAGCCGTTCTGGAAGGGCTCGGATCGGTGATGACTGCCATCGGTACCTCTCAATTTAGACCACAAGACGACCGGTCGAGCGCGGGGGCCGACCGGAGCTTAGCTTTCCACGGGCGCGACCTCGAAGACTCGGCGGCCGTTATACGAGCCGCATTTTGGGCATGCTCGATGGGGCAGCTTGTAGCCCCCTTGGCAGTCCGGGCATGGCGACAGGCTTTTGAGAGCAAGCGCCCGGTGGGACGACCGTGTCCGCTTCCTGGACTTGGATGTTTTTCTCTTGGGTAGCGGCGCCATCGTTCGCCTTTCGATTCACGCGTCTTGAAGCGCGCCTTTCAGAGCAGCCAGCTTACTCCAGCGGCTATCGGTTGCGAGCGCGGCACAGGCGCAGGTCCCCTGATTCAGGTCCACCCCACAGATCGAGCAGAACCCCGCGCATTCTTCCCCACAAAGGGGCTTCATTGGCGCCGCCATGACGGCATATTGCCTTACGGCCTCGCCCAGATCAAGAGTATGCCGCTCATCGATTTCGAAGGAGCCTTCGGGCGGAACCTCGAGGCGGACCCCCGAAGAAACGTCGATTTTAGGAAAGAACTCTTCGGCCAACTCGAAACCCACGGGCTGAACGAAGGGGGCGAGGCACCGGCTGCATGTGGAGGTTACGCCGGCTTCGAGCTGTCCCCTCACCAGGACCGCCTGGTGGGTCCGCATGAGCCGGACCGAGCCGCGGACGACCCCGGACAGCTCCTCGTACCTTCGCTCCTCCTCCTCAAAGCTGTAACGGCGCTCTTCGCCGATAGATGATTTGAGGAGATGGGATACGCTGAACTGCACACCGCTCACCCTTCTTGGAGCCTGCAGAATTATAGGAGTGGCCCTGAAGGGATGTCAATACGATAGAGAAATTTTTCGCAAACTGAATCCAAGACCAAGTTCATTGGCCAGGGCAATCGCATACTAAGTGTTGAGCACGGTGAGGAGGTAGTCCTCATCCCATCCGGCTCTCTTGCGTTTGGCGGCGATGCCCCCTTTCGACATGGACTCGCGCTTGAGCATATTGAGGGCCATGCGACGCAGGGTGGAGAAGTTCTCGGCGGCGTTGCCAGTCCTGACTCGGCAATCGTCCTCGCGGAAGGCGATATCAAGCACCCAGTGGACCGAATTCTCAATGCCCCAGTGTCCTCTCACCGCTGAGAGGATTCGGTCGGCCCGGTTCGGCAGGTTCGATAGGTAGTAGCGGACTTCCGTGGACGTTCTGCCGGCTCCGTCACAGCGTTCTGACTCGACCATCGCCACACTGGTGAGTTCCGTCCACTCCTGACGGTCGTTGAGGTAGTCGATGTGGTCGGGGTCTGAGACAGACCAGCATCGCCGCATGTCGATTCGACCATGCCCTTTGTTGACCGTCTCGCAGAAGTCGTGATCAAGATCGGCAAAGCCGGTCCGTAGGGCATCGGCAAACGCCTCCTTGACGTCCCTGTGGAGTTGGGGCTGATTCTCCTTGAGGGCCAGGACGTAGTCAGCACCTTGGTCGATGATCGTTGCCGCAATCTCCTTCTGGCACCCCATGGCGTCAATGGTGACGATGCATCCGGACACATCCAGCACGCTCAACAGTTGAGGTATGGCCGTGATCTCATTGGAGCGTTCATCGACCTTGGTCTGTCCGAGCACCAGACGGTTGGATGATGCCCACGCGCTCACCATGTGGATTGCTGACTTCCCCATGAATCTGTTATGCGAACGACGGAGCGTCTTGCCATCGATCGCCACCACCTGCCCTCTGGTCACCTCACTGACCGCGCTCACCCAGTCCATGAAACATTCCTGGAACTGCGTCGCGTCCAGTCTCGCGAAGACTCTGCCGAAGGTGTCATGCGATGGGATGCCGTTGGGCAGCTCGAGGAACCGACGGAGCCAGTCCTTCTTCGACTTGCCAAACAACTCCACGTCCACCCACGAGTCCGCACCACAGAGGACCGCGCAGATAGCGATGACCACGACATCCATCAGGTTGTGGCGCTTGGCGCGATCGTCTCGTGGGTCGTTGAGCTTTGCGAACCGATCGATCAGGTTGGCTGCAGGCGTAGCGTCCATGTGGTCCCTCCTTACCCTGGATTGACCACAATTCTATATCTTGTCTTAGAATCAATTTAATATGCGATTGCCCTGCGGATATTGGCCAGGTGGTCTTGAAATCCGTCAGAAGGATGATAGACTACGGGATTGCGTGCCAACGATTCGTTTCAAGGGGGGCGGGTGATTGAATGCACTAGGTACTCACCTTCTTGTAGAGCTGAGAGATTGCAATAGTCAGTATCTTGACGACCTTTCGTATATCCGGGAATCTCTCCTGGACGCCGCCAAAGAAGTTGGCGCAACCGTCCTGAGCGACACATTCCACGATTTCGAGCCGCAGGGCGTGACCGGCATCGTCGCGATTGCCGAGTCGCATCTCAGCATCCACACCTGGCCCGAGTTCGGCTATGCCGCCCTGGATATCTTCACCTGTTCCGGCTTCGACCCCAAGGGGGCAGCCGCATCGGTCATCGGACGGCTTGAGAGCCGGGACTCCGAGATCATGGAGGTCCCGCGTGGGAGACTCCACGTCTACGCCGAGGCTGTCGGGCACACATGACGGGTACCATCAAGAGGTGGTACACCGAGCCCGTGCTTCCAACGCTCCATCATTCACTGGAGCTCAAGGCCGTCCACTACAGGGGACGCACCCGGTACCAGGACGTCCAGATCATCGATACGAACCCCTTCGGCACGACGCTGGTGCTGGACGGCAAGACCCAATCGGCCGAGTCCGATGAGTTCATCTACCACGAAGGGCTGGTCCACCCCGCGCTGATCGGGCACTCAGGCCCCCGGAGAGTCCTCATCGCCGGCGGCGGCGAGGGGGCGACCCTTCGCGAGGTGCTGGCCCATCGCACCGTCGAAGAGGCCGTGATGGTGGACCTCGATGAGGAGCTTGTGGCGCTCTGCCGAGAGCGGCTTCCCCAGTGGCATCGAGGCGCCTTCGACGACCCCAGATCGGCCCTGCGGTATGCGGACGTTTTCGCGTACCTCGAGAGCGAGGCGCGGGTCTTCGACGCCATCATCGTCGACGTCACCGATCCCTCGGATGGGGGTCCGTCGACGAAGATCTTCTCGGCGGACTTCTACTCCCTGGCGAGGGACCGGCTGGCCCCCGGCGGCGTCCTCGCCACCCAGGCGGGGCCGGCGACTCACGGCATGGAGGGCATCCTCACCGCCGTGGCCAATACGGTGCGCTCGGTTTTCGGGACGGCGCACGTCTGTCGGATAGACGTGCTGTCCTTCGGCAGTGATTGGGGCATCGTTCTAGCGGCCACGGAAGACCCCAAGGCCGCGGCCGCTGAGGAGATCGATCGGCGGATAGCCGACCGGGTTGACGCGGAGCTGCGCTTCTATGACGGGGAGGCCCACCGGGGGATGTTCGGCCTGCCCAAGTGGCTGCGCCGATCGATTGAGGCCGAAACCCGGCTCATCACCGAGGCCAGCCCCGTTTTTATGCCCTGAGGCAGGTCGCCGAAACCCTGCCAACGCGTTCCGGGGCAGCCGGCCCGTTGCTATCATTCTGCCTATGTATAATTTTGCCCTATGGATGTCCTGGACGGGCTCAACCCCGCGCAGCGCGAGGCCGTCGAAGCCATCGAAGGGCCGCTGCTGATCGTAGCCGGGCCCGGAAGCGGTAAGACTCGCGTCATCACGGCCCGAATCGCCCACCTGGTCCGGACCTGCGGCGTCAGGCCCTTCCGCATCATGGCGGTGACGTTTACGAACAAGGCCGCGCGGGAGATGCGCGAGCGGCTCGAACGGCTCCTAGGCAAGGCAGCCACCGACGTATCCATGGGCACTTTCCACGCCCTGTGCGCCCGGATCCTGCGCGTCGAGGCGCAGCATGCCGGCCTCGACAAGGCCTTCGCCATCTACGACGCCGACGACCAGACGAGCCTGGTCCGCCGGGCGATGAAGGATGCCGAGGTCGACCCGAAGCGGTTCGGGCCGAGCGCCATGCGGAACGGCATCTCCGCCGCCAAGGCGAAGCTCCTGGATCCCGAAGGCTTCGCCCAGCGGAGGGCCTCGTACTTCGACGAGGTGGTGTTCCGGGTCTACGAGCGCTATCAGCATCTGCTGGCCCAGAGCAACGCCCTCGACTTCGACGACTTGTTGATGAAGTCGGTGTGTTTGCTCGAAGGGAACGACGAGGTCTTGAAAAAGTACCAGGAGCGCTACGTCCATGTGATGATCGACGAGTTCCAGGACACGAGCATGGTCCAGTACCGGTTTGCGCGGCTGATGGCGGGCAGGCACCTGAACCTGTGCGTCGTGGGCGACCCGGACCAGTCGATCTATTCGTGGCGCTTCGCCGAGATCGGGAACATCCTGGACTTCGAGCGTGACTACCCGGGCGTCAAGGTGGTGGTGCTGGAGCAGAACTATCGATCGACCGAGTCGATCCTGAACGCCGCCAGCCAGGTCATCGCCCGGAACAGGGGCCGCAAGGCCAAGGACCTGTGGACGGACAAGCCTGGAGGCGCCCTGGTGACGATCGCGGACGCGATGAATGAGCAAGACGAGGCGCATGTCGTGGCCCAGGAGACCGAGAGGCTCCGCAAAGGAGGCCGCCGATACGGCGACATGGCGGTGCTTTACAGGACCAACGCCCAGTCCCGGCCGATCGAGGAGGCGTTCATCCGGTATGGAATCCCCTACCGGCTGGTGGGGGCTACCCGGTTCTACGAGCGGCGCGAGGTCAAGGACATGCTGGCCTACATGCGGCTGGTCCACAACCCGTACGACGACGTGAGCCTTCTGCGGGTCATCAACGTCCCGGCGCGGGGGATCGGCCAGCGGACCCTGGACGAGCTGACTCGTTGGGCGACAGCCGAGGGGCTACCCCTGTACCCAAGCCTCCAGCTGTTGGCGGCGGGGGTGGATGGGGCCGGGGCCCCAGAATTTACCCAGAGGACGTTGAGGTCTCTGGGCGGTTTCATCGAGACGCTTCAGACGGTCGCCGACGATGCCAAGGAGGGGCGGGTCACGGACCTCCTTGACCTGCTCCTGGAGCGTACCGGTTACCGCGACCACCTGTTGTCCAGCAACGACCGGGGTGAGGAGCGGGTCGAGAACGTCATGGAGCTGCGGGGGGCCGCGCTGGACTTTGCCGACCAGCCTTTCGAGGAGGGGCTCACCGGCTTCCTGGAGAACGTGGCCCTTGTGTCCGATACCGACGATCTGGACCAGCGCGCCAACTCGGTCACGCTCATCACGCTCCACCAGGCGAAGGGCCTGGAGTTCCCGTACGTCTTCATGATCGGACTGGAGGAGGGGGTCCTGCCTCACCATCGGGCCGTCCCCGACGCCGAGCAGCTCGAGGAAGAGCGGCGTCTGTGCTACGTCGGTATGACCCGCGCCGAGGACGGGCTGTACCTCCTCCGGGCCTACCGGCGAACGATGATGGGGCAGAGAGGCCAGAACCCCCCCTCGCGCTTTCTGGCGGACATCCCAGGGGAGCTCACCGTCGCCGGTCTGAGAGAAGGGGTGAAGCAACGGTCGGTGGGATGGGGGCATGAAGGCGTCTCAAGGGCGCAAACCGCGGTCAAGGCCGGCCCGCCACCGTTCAACCCGGGAGACCGGGTGCAGCACGACGCTTTCGGCGCAGGGGTTGTCGTGAACTGCGATAGGACGGGGGACGACCACCAGGTCACTGTGGCCTTTCGCGGGGAGGCAGGCATCAAGCGGCTGCTCCACAGCCTGGCGGGGCTGGTGAAGTCATGAGGGTACTGGGCCTCGAGACTTCCTGCGACGAGACGTCAGCGGCGGTTGTCAGGGATGGGAGCGACGTTATGTCAAACGTCATCGCGTCCCAGGTGGACATCCACGCGCGATACGGCGGGATCGTCCCGGAGGTAGCCTCCCGCCAGCACATGCTCCAGATGATCCCGATCGTCGAGCAGGCGTTGTCCGACGCACGAGGGGACTGGGATGACATCGACGCCGTTGCCGTCACCGCCGGCCCGGGCCTCGCCGGGGCACTGCTGGTTGGAGTGAGCGCCGCCAAGGCCATCGCCTTTGCGCGGGGGGTCCCGCTGATTGGGGTGAACCATCTGGAGGCCCACATCTATGCAACCTGGGCAGGCTCAGCGGGCGAGCCGTCCCGCACCCCGGACTTTCCACTGATCGGCTTGATTGCTTCGGGCGGCCATACCGAGCTGGTCTTGATGCGCGGGCACGGCGACTACGAGATGCTGGGCCGCACCAGGGACGACGCTGCCGGAGAGGCTTTCGACAAGGCCGCCCGGGTGCTGGGCCTCGGGTTCCCCGGCGGGCCGGCCATCCAGAGGGTCGCCGAGCAGGCCAGGGAGCCCGTGAACCTGCCGCGGGCCTGGCTGAAAGGGACCCATGATTTCAGCTTCAGCGGGCTCAAGACCGCCGTCCTGCACATGGCGGAGGGAATGGGCCTCTATCCGCGCGAGGAGGGGCCGGACGATGACGGCCGGACCGAGGCGGTTGCCAACGTGGCGGCCGGGTTCCAGGAGGCCGTGGTGGACGTCCTCGTCGAGAAGACGGTCCGAGCCGTCAACGAGAGCGACGCAAGGTCCGTGATACTGGCGGGAGGGGTCGCCGCGAACGGGCCGCTCAGGCAGCGTCTCCTGGAACGCTCTCCCGTGCCCGTTGGGATACCGCCGCTTATCATGTGCACCGACAACGCCGCGATGATCGCGGCGTGCGGGTACCAGCGGCTGCAGCGAGGGCTCCGGAGCGGCATGGACCTGGACGTCCGGCCAAGCTGGCGTCTGGGCGACCTTTGACGACGGAGGCCTGAAGCTCCAGCCGAAGGACCCAGCAAGAGGAGGGAGTTATGCCCCGTGCCACCATCAACGGCATCGACGTTCATTACGAGACGTACGGCTCCGGGCCAGCGCTGCTGATGTCGGCCCCCGGGGGCTTCGACTCAACGGTTTCCAGGTGGTCGGCTGAGGCGGGGACCGGCGTCTGGGCCCCCGTGCGGCCGCTCGAGGTCTTCTCCGAGCGTTACACCTGCATCGCCTACGACCGCAGGGAGTCCGGCGAGTCAGGCGGGCGTGTCGAGAAGCTGTCCTGGAGGCTCTACGTAGAAGAGGGAGTCGGGCTGCTGGAGCACCTGGGAATCGATAAGGCTTTTGTCCTGGGCGGCTGCATGGGTTGCAGCTTTGGCATCGCATTCGGCGTTCTATGTCCGGAACGGACCTCCGGTCTGCTTCTGCACTGGCCTGCCGGAGGCTACCGCTGGCGGAACTACGCAGGGAGCGCCTTCGAAAAGCACGCGGACTTCGTCAAGGAGCGGGGACTGGATGCCGTCGTCAGGCACGTCCGGTCCGGTGAGGAAGACGGATTTTTGGGGAACCCGGCCCCGGGCCCCTGGGGAAACACCATCAAGAATAGCGACGAGTTCGCCCGGGACTTCGCGCAGCAGGACCCGGACCGATACGCCGCTCTCGTCCGGGCCGCCGGGGCCTCGATGTTCGACCGGGATACGGCCCCCGGCGCCGAGGCCGAGGAGCTGCTGGCGCTCAGAGTCCCGACGATGATCATCCCCGGGAACGACTTCTACCACGCGACTTCGGCGGCCGTATACCTTCGGGAGTGCATCGAAGGATCGGTGTACCACGATGGTCCGGTGGAAGGGCAGACCCCCGATCGGATACGCGGGTGGGTCCTGGACTTCCTCGACGAGCACTCCGCCGCCCAGGCGTCGAACGCTTCACGAGGGCTGCCATGATTCGCCGCATCATGCTCATCAAGATGAAGGACGGCATCTCGGAAGAGCAGGCCGCGCACTTCGAGGGGCGGGTGCGGGAGACGCCGGAGCGGATGCCGTTTCTGACCGTATGCTCTTTTGGACGGAACGTTTACGAGTCCAACATGCCCGACGGTCTGCCCGGCCCATGGACCTATGTTTGGGACACCGCGGTCGACGGGATGGACGGCGTCGCCTCGTACCGGGAGCACTCGTACCTCATCGACGTGCTCGCTCCCCTTTTCGTCCCGCAGCACCCGGGCTCGCTCGTCCAGCATGTGACCTTCGTCTATTTCGAGCCTCAGATTTTCCATTGTGAGAATCGTGAGACCCGGCCCCGAAAGCAGCAGCTCATCTATCAGTTCCGGGAGGACATCACGCCCGAGCAGATCGAGCGCTTCGACAGCATGATGCTAGAGATGCCGAAGAACATCCCACAGATGCGGAACTTCTGCCTGGGCACCGCGATCCTTCGGAGCGGGCTGAACCCCTGGCACCGGGTCTGGGAGTGGGAGTTCATGACGGACGAGGACTTCGGGTACTACATCGATCACGAGGCGCACATTGATGTCGTGCCATTCTTCAGCCAGGAGAGCGCAGACTGCCTGGTCCGCCGGGGGACGAACGCCCAATACCAGCTCGATGAGTCGTTGATGAGGTATTGAGGGCTTACAGGGTCAGGGAGCAGGGACGGGCATGTATTACATGCTGTTGTACGACTACGTTGAGGACGTCGGGGACAAACGGGCCCCTTACCGGGCCGCGCACCTGGACTTGCTGGAGGGCTTGGTCCGCCAGGGAGAGGTGGTCATGGGCGGGGCGTGGACCGACCCCCTCGATGGCGCCGCCATCGTCTTCAAGGCACAGGACCGCTCAGCAGTCGAGGCCTTCGTGAGAACGGACCCCTACGTTGTCAACGGCCTGGTGACGGGCTGGCGCGTCCGGGAATGGAACGTGGTTATCGGGGGCGAATGACCCTGGGCCGGTAGGCCGCGCCCGGAGGGTCTACCCGGGGATCGATATCGAAACGAAAAGCCGGTCCTCGCTGCCGATATTCCGTGAGACGTGCCCCTTCCCGGTGAAATCCTCCGCCAAAAGGATGTCTCCCGGCCCGAGCACACGCTTTGTCCCGTCCTCGGCCTCGACCTCGCTCTTGCCGGTTAGCGTGATGACGTAGGTGGGCACGGCGGGATTGTGCCAGTCTGTGGCGGTGCCCGCCTGCCGGAGAGTAAAGCGCGCCCCCGCGCTCTGGACGTCGACGCCGAGGTGAGGCGGTTCTTTCAGGTCCTCGAAGCAAGACTTGCCGTCGGGGCCGTTGTAGATCCGAACGATCATCTGTCCTCCATATGCCAGCCGCACGGGAACGGCCAGGTCGTCGTCGGGTGGGGAAAGTCCGCTTCGTAAATGTGCTCGTCGGTGGAAACGACGCCATACTCGAGTTTGAGCGCCGCCATCACCTCACCTCGGTCCCGACATGGCTGCACGGCATCATAGGCAGGGGCCGAGAGCGCTGTCAAAGCGCCGCGACCGGAGGCGCATCCGACTCTCCGATGGGCAGGTTGCGTGCGCGTGGCCTTGCCACTACACTAGCCGGCAAGCTGGGAGGCTGGGGCCTCCCTAGGAACTCCCACGCTCTAACACCCTCATGACCACCCGCGGCTTCTTCGGCGGAAAGCGGCCTGAACCTCCCAAGCCGATCCCCCCTGGGCAGTACTTGACCCGGGATTTCCCGGTGCTGTCCGCGGGACCGACCCCCAAAGCCGTCCTGAACGAGTGGACCTTCGACCTTCAAGCCGAGGATGGGAGCCGGATAGCAACGTGGACCTGGGAGGCGTTCTTGGGCCTGGAGCACACGACCATCACCAAAGACATTCATTGTGTGACGAAGTGGAGCAAGCTGGACACAACGTGGGAAGGAATCACCGTAGACACCCTGCTGGACGCCGCAGGTATCGAACCGCCGGGCAAGTTCCTCATGGCCTTTTGCGACGGCGGCTACACCACCAACGTTCCGCTCGAGGACCTGGTGGAAGGCAAGGGGATGGTGGCCTTCAAGTACGAGGGGGCGGACCTGGCGCCCGAGCATGGCGGTCCCGCCCGGCTTGTCGTGCCGCATCTTTATTTCTGGAAGTCCGCCAAATGGGTCCGCGGCCTGCGCTTCATGAGCGCAGACCAGCCGGGCTACTGGGAGATGTACGGCTACCACATGTACGGTGATCCCTGGCGCGAGCAACGCTACTGGGGCGACTAGACCTGAGCCGGGGCGTTCGGAGCGTCAGGGCCAAGGGCGGTGAAGCTGCTCTGCACGGGTGAGGCCGCTCAGACCCTGGACCCATATGGTGACGAACGGACCTGAACCCCCGCTGGGCGCCAGGGGAGTCCCTTGGCAGACGGGCACGGTGGAGCACATCGTGGCCGAGACGCCAAGGACCAAGACCTTTACCCTGGCCCTACCTCAGTGGAGGCGGTTCAAACCCGGACAGCACTACGACGTCCGGTTGACCGCGCCCGACGGCTACCAGGCGCAGAGGAGCTACTCCATCGCCTCCGCCCCCGAGAACGAAGGGGCCATCGACCTTACCATCGAGCTCCTGGAAGGCGGCGAGGTGTCGCCCTTTTTTCACGAGGTTGTGGAGGTTGGGGACAGCATCGAGGCCAGGGGGCCCATCGGCGGACCCTTCGCCTGGACTGCCAATCAGGGAGGCCCACTGCTGCTCATTGGAGGAGGAACGGGGATAGTCCCCCTGATGTCTATGCTGCGCCATCAGGCGGCGACGGCTCCCAGGCTTCCAGCGCTGCTCCTCTATTCATCGCGCAGCTACGAGGACATCATCTACCGGAGCGAGCTGGAGGCTATGGAATCCCGCGGCGACGGCCCCACCATTCTGCACACGCTGACTCGCTCCCGGCCCGATGATTGGAAAGGATACGGGCGCCGAATCGACCGGGAGATGCTGGGGGAAGCGATGCAGGTCCTCGGCCAGCCCGCCCACGCCTATGTGTGCGGGTCGACTCCTTTTGTGGAAAGCGCGGCGAACGCGCTCGTCGAAACGGGTGTGCCCCCAGACCGGGTCAGGACCGAGCGGTTCGGTCCTTCGGCCCCTTGATGCGGCGAGGGGCCGGGGGCGCGGGGGTCTGACTGGCGACGCTGCGCCGCGAAGGCGCTAGCTCAAAGAGAGGACGAAGGATGGACGCCAAAGAGTTCAAGCAGTTCGCCGACGAATACAAGAACTGGGGCCGCTGGGGCCCCGATGATGAGGCTGGGACCCTGAACCACGTGACCCCGGAGCACATCGTGGAGGCGTGTCACCTGGTGAGGAAGGGGAAGGTGTTCGCCCTGGCCATTCCCTTCGACCGGACGGGGCCTCAGATCAACCCGCAGGGAGCAAGGTTCAACCCCATCCATGTCATGCTTCGGACGGGCACCGACGTCGAGGGTATGCTGACGGACGACCCCCCGGTGTTCCATAGCACCGACGACATGGTGAGCATGCCGCTCCAGTGCGCCACGCAATGGGATGCTCTTTCTCACGTCATATTCAAGGGAGAGATGTACAACGGGCGTCCGGCCACCATGGTGAATGGACAGGGGGCGCAGGCGAACAGCATCGACAAGGTGCGGGACCGCATGGTGGGCCGCGGGGTGCTATTGGACGTCGCGAGGCACCGGGGTCTCGAATACTTAGAGCCGGGAGACGGCATCGGGCCGGACGAGCTGGACGCTTGCGCGGCCCGCCAGGGGGTTACGGTACGGCAAGGTGATTTTCTGCTGGTGAGGACCGGGACCGTGGGGAAGCACCGAAGGCGCGGCGACTGGGACGGTTTCTCCAGCGGGCCATGGCCCGGAATAGACTACCGGTGCATCCCGTGGCTTTATGAGAAGCAGGTCGCGGTGGTCACGGCCGACACCGTGGGGGTCGAGATGAATCCCTCGGGCGTCGACGGAGTGTTCCTGCCGGTCCACCTGGCTTGCCTGGCGAATATGGGCACGATGCTGGGCGAGATCCTGGACCTCGAGGAGCTGGGAGATGACTGCGCCCGCGACGAGGTGTACGAATTCCTCTTCGTGGCGCCGCCGCTGCCCATCACCAAAGCGGTGGGATCACCGATCAACCCCTATGTCATCAAGTAGCCTCGGCCCAGGACGACGCAGTCCCACTCCTCTCTCAGAGGTCAATAGCGTTCCTGCCCCCTGTAGACCGCTACTCCAGCAGCGACCAGGCCGAGGAATCCGACGGCCAACGCGACGATGACCAGCACCGACCATATGCTCTCGCCCTCCGGCCCGGCTGGCCCGATAGTCCCTTGAGATCCGCGCGGGCCGACTGCGCCCGACGGTCCGACCGGCCCGGTAGATCCTTCGGCTCCGGTTGGACCAGCGACCCCTTGGTCGCCCCGCTCACCTCGGGAACCCTGGATCCCCTGCGCGCCCACGGGGCCCTGGGGCCCCGCCAGCCCCGAAGCACCGGAAGGCCCCGGAGGACCTTGAATGGCATTCGGTATTGTCTGCGGCGTCGCGGTGGGCTGCGGCGTCGCGGTGGGTAGCGGGGTAGGGAACGGGATGGGCGTCGCCGTCGCGACGGGAGTCGGCGTGGAGGTCGGCACCGGGGTCGCGGTAGGCGTCGATGTGGGGGTCGGCGTGGGCATGACGGTCAGGGCAGCCACGTCCACCTTAGTAGCGCGATTTGTTTCGAATACGGCAGTGGCCTGGATGGCCTGACTCGTTTCCGGGACACTGATGTTGACGGTCTGGCCGTGCAGTCCCGAGGTCGCCTGAATATCTATCCGGTATTGGTTCGCGGCAAGGTCCGCCTCACCGGTGGTCCCCCTCCCGAGCTCGGGCCCATCGGCCTGAGTGACCACGACCGTCGTGCCGCTGGGGGCCCTTTGCCCATCGATGGTCACGTACCCATGGAAGGTAGTGACACCACCCTGCGCGGACACGACTGCAGGGATAAGTGCGAGAGCCATTGCCGCGACGATGATAGCGATGAATAACCTGAGCTTCCCCATAGCGCTACGCCCTTCTCCCCGGACCAGAGGTCTATCACCAGAGGCCCATCAATGGAATTCGTTTCGAACCGGGTCTTATGATACACCAAAGGCGCCGGCATCGCCAGCCGCTCAGGGATGCCGCGGAAGAGGCGTCCGCAGGCGGTCATCGGGCCCGCGCGGCGGCTGGGGACGGCTCGAGCTGCGGCCGACAAGTTTCGCTGGAGCTGGGGCCTATCCAGGGAAGCCGTCCGTAGCCCGGACCGCGAAGTCCAGCAGGAAGGCGGGAAGTATGCCGAAGAACACCACTCCGCCGGTGCTCACGAGCAGCGCTAGCTTCAGCGGGGCCGCGGAGGGGACCGCTTCTTCGGATGGCGCGGGGTCCAGATACATTGTCTTCACGATGCGGAGGTAGTAGTAAGCCGAGAAGACGGTGTTGATGACCCCAGCAGCGGCCAGCCACACTAGGTCGGCCTGGACGGCGGCGTTGAACAAGTAGAGCTTGGCCCAGAACCCGACCGTAGGCGGGACACCTGTCAGCGACAGCAGGCAGAGGGCCAGCAGCCCGGCCAGGACAGGAGCCCGCCGTGCCATGCCGGCGTAAACACTGATGTCGTGGCTGTTGAGCCTGTTGGCGATCGCGACCACGACGAAGAAGGCGCCCAGGTTCGTGAAGGCGTACCCGGCCAGGTAGAAGAGGACGCTCTGCGGGCCGACGATGCTTCCATCCCCCATGCGGGCGGCGACTGCGGCCAGGCCCATCATGATGTATCCAGCGTGGGCGACGGTGCTGTAGGCCAGCAGGCGCTTGATGTTGCCCTGCACCATGGCCAGGAAATTGCCCACGGTCATGGAGGTGACAGCCAGCACGGCGAACATCATGCTCCAGTCGATGCTGACATCGCCGAAGGCCACGTAGAAGACGCGCAGGAGCACGGCGAACCCCGCGGCCTTGCTGGCCACCGAGAGGAAGGCGGTCACTGGGGTCGGCGCGCCCTGGTAGACGTCCGGCGCCCACATCTGGAAGGGGACGCTCGATATCTTGAACCCGAACCCCGCCACGATGAGCACGATCCCAACGAGCAAGCTTGGGTTGTCCAACAGGTTGGCGACAGGGATCGCCGTCGAGATGCCCGCCAGGCTGGTGCTGCCGGTAATCCCGTAGACGATAGCGATGCCATAGAGCAGCAATGCCGAGCTGACGCCGCTGAGGACGAGGAACTTGACACCAGCTTCCGTGGAGCGGCTGTTGCTGTAGAACGCGACCAGTGCCACCAGGCTGATGGCATTGAGCTCCAATGCAAGATAGATGGCGATGAGTTCCCCAGTCCCCGCCATGAGCATCATGCCGGCGGACGCGAGGAGCACGAGAGCGTAGTACTCCCCCTGGAACCGGCCGAATCTCTGGAGGTTTTGCTGCGACGCCAGGATTACCATGCCGGCCGCGCCGAGGAAGAGAAACTTGAAGAAGAGGCTGAAGTTGTCGACGATCAGGACGCCGCCGAAAGCCCGCTCGGACGTATCCCAGAGGCTGATGGAGAAGGCCAGGGGCAGCAGCAGCCCCAGACCGGCGAAGGCCCCTACGATGCCTTTCCGCTGAATGAAGAGGTCGAGAACGATGGTCAGCAGCGCGATCCCTACGATGCTGATCTCTGGAGAAAGCAGGAAAAAGTCGCGTAACGGCATAGGGTCAGACGATCTCCGCCAACAGGGCGATCTTCTGGGTGTCCTCGTGGAGCTCTCCCCAGTGTTCCGCCAGCTGCTTCCTATCCATCCACCGCGCTTCGCCAACGTCGCTGTCCGCTCGAAGCTCGCCTCCGGTCCGGCGGGCCATGTGGGTCACGTAGAGGACGTGCAGCAGCAGCGCATCACGGTCCTTGACGATTCGCTCGGCCACGGGATTGGGCCGCAGTACATCAATCTCCAGGTGTGTCTCCTCGAGGACTTCCCGGCGAGTGCCTTCCTCCATCGTTTCTCCGGGATTCAGCTTGCCTCCGGGAAATATCCAACGGTCTTTCCAGAACCCCCCTCGCTCGGGCCGGTGCTTCACCACGACCGTCCGCCCGGCGTCGTCCTGAACGATGGCGCCGACCGCCACGATCACTCGTCCCGGGGGCATGTGTTGATCGACCACCATCGTTTACCTCAACAAGGCAGACATCGCTTCGACGCCGGTCCGGAAGTAGTCCGTGACGAACGCCGGGTAGATGCCGACGACCATGACGGATGCGATCAGCGCCACAACGGGGGCCTGCTCGATCAGGGTGGCATCGCGGATATCCGCGAAACGGGGCTTATCGGGGCCGAAAAAGACTCTCTGGACCATCCAAAGGATGTAGCCGGCCGTGATGACGATCCCGAACATCGCCAGGATCGTGGCGGCACGGTAGACGGAGAAGCTGCCCAGGAATACGAGGAGCTCCGAAGCAAAGCCGCTCATCAAAGGCAGGCCCAGCGACGCGAGCCCGGCGATCATGAACGCGACCGTGATCGCCGGCATGCGCCGGGCGAGGCCCCCCAGGTCGGGAATGTGACGGGTGTGCGCCTTGTCGTAGACGAGGCCCACCAGAATGAAGAGCAGCCCTGTAATGGTGCCGTGGGTGAACATCTGGAAAGCAGCGCCGGTGAGTCCGACATGGTTCATGGACGCAACGCCCAGGAGGACGAAGCCCATATGGCTGATGCTGCTATAGGCGATGAGCCGTTTCAAATCCCGCTGGCGGAGAACGACAACGGCGCCATACAGGACGTTGACGACTGCCAGCGTCGCGAGGAGCCAAGCCCATTCCAGGGCGACGCCCGGGAGTATGCCGACGCAGAGCCGCAGTATCCCGTAGCCGCCCATCTTCAGCAGGACGCCAGCCAGCATGACGCTGACGGCAGTTGGCGCGTCCGTGTGGGCGTCCGGCAGCCAGGTGTGGAAGGGCCATATGGGCAGCTTGACGGCAAAGGCGGCGAGGAGCAGGAAGAACACGCCCTGCGATGCCACGAGGGCGGTGCCCATGAGCTGCATGTCCCTGAGCTCGATCATGTCGAAGGTGCCGGCGGTGAAGAAGAGGACCAGGAAGCCCACCAGCATCAGGGCGCTCCCGGCGAGGGTGAAGATCAAGAACTTCATCGCCGAGTATTCCTTGCGCCCGCTCCCCCAGATCGAGATGAGGAGGTACATCGGGACCAGCTCGACCTCCCAGAAGAGGAAGAACATGAGCAAGTCCAGGGAGGTGAATACTCCAAGGACGCCGGTCTCCAGCACGAGGAGCCAGATGAAGTATTCCCTGACGCGATGAGCGATCCCCCAGGAGGCAAGGACCGCCCCGAGTCCCAGGAGGCCGGTGAGGGCGAGCAGGGGCATACTGAGACCATCGACGCCCATGAAGTATTGGACGTTGAAGGCCGGTATCCATTCGTGCTTCTGCACGAATTGCGGGTCCGGGTTGTCCACTTGGAACATGCCCCAGAGCACCAGGGAAAGGACGAAGACCGCGGCGGAGACGAGGAGGGCGGCCAGTTTGATCTGCCGGTCGTTCCGCCCCAGAAGGGCGATGGCGAGGGCAGCCATGGCGGGAAGGAAGACGATGGCGGTCAGCATCGCCTCTCCAGGCGCGGGCGATGGCGGGCCCATGGGATTGGGCTGGCGGCGAAGGGTTGAATGGCGCGGCTCATGGCATCAACCCCAGATCCAGAAGGCCGCGACGATGACGACCAGTCCCAGCGAGATAACCGCGCCATAGACCTGGACCTGTCCGGTCTGCAGCATGGATGGAACGCGCCCCGCGTTTCGCCCCACCCAGCCGGTAGCGTTGACTCCGCGGTCCACCACGTTGGCATCCAGCCAGTCGGCGGTCCTGGCTACGCCGCCGTAGAGGAAGCGGGAGGTGAAGAGGTCCTCGTACAGATCGTCCATGTAGTACTTGCGCGACAGAAGGACATATGCGGGGCGGAAGGTACGGCCAAGGGCTTCGGCCGCGATGGCCTTGTTGACGTAGACGAGGTAAGCGAAGGCTATCCCCGCGGCGGCCACCGCCGAGGAGATGGCGGCTACGCTGATCGAGAAAGCCTCGGCGTGTCCGCCGAGGAACTCGGTCATGGACTCCGCGGGAATTCCGATAAAGTTCCATGGAAGGTTTGCCAGGCCCGAGAGCACAGATGGGACGGCAAGGACGGCTAACGGGACGACGATCATCCAAGGGGACTCCCGGAGGTGGTGGCCATGCCCGGTCCCAGCCATCGCCTCATGGCCTTCCCCGTTACCGGCTGCCGCGCGCTCCGCTTCGGCGCCTCCCCGGTACTGCCCAGTGAAGGTCATGAAGATCATACGGAAGACGTAGAAGCCGGTGAGGGCCGCGGCCAGAACGCCAAGCCAGTACAATCCTTCCGCGCCCGCCACGATGCCGTTGGCCGAGGCGGAGTGAAGAATCGCATCCTTGCTCCAGAATCCCGACAGTGGAAAGATGCCGGACAGGCTCAGACCGGCGACGACCAGTGACACGAACGTCCACGGCATCACCTTGCGGAGCCCTCCCATGTAGCGCATGTCGTAGGTTCCTACGGCATGGTGAATGCTTCCAGCGCCCAGGAAGAGGAGGGCCTTGAAGAATGCGTGGTTGAACAAATGGAAGATTGCGGGGCCCAAAGCCCCCATGCCGAGGGCCAGCATCATGTACCCAAGCTGACTCACGGTCGAATAGGCCATGACTCGCTTGATGTCGGTGGACACCAGGGCCATCGTTGCGGCGAAGACAGCTGTGCCTCCACCGATCCAGGCAACAGTCGTGAGGGCCCCTTCCGAGTGTTCGAACAACGGGAACATTCGGGCAACGAGGAATACGCCCGCGGCTACCATCGTCGCCGCGTGGATCAGGGCGCTAACGGGGGTGGGCCCCTCCATCGCGTCCGGGAGCCAGACATGCAGGGGAAACTGGCCTGACTTGCCCACGGCCCCAGCGAAGATCCCCAGGCACAGCCACGTAAGGGCCACTCCGCCGAGAGTCCCCGCGATCGCCATGCCATGAAGCTCGGATATCTCGAAGGTGCCCGTGGCGACGTAGGCCCAGACGATGGCGGCCAGAAGTCCGAGGTCCCCGAGGCGGGTCACGATGAAGGCCTTCTTGGCGGCATCGTTCGCCGATGGTCGGTCGTTGTAGTGGCCGATCAACAGGTACGAGCAGAGGCCCACCAGCTCCCAGAAGGCGTAGAGGAGGATCAGGTTGGACGCCATGACGAGGCCGAGCATGGAGGCGGTGAAGAGCGACATGGCGCCGTAGTAGCGGGCGTAGCTCTTGTCCCCCTTCATGTATTCCTGGCCGTAGAATTGGACGAGCAGACTCACCCCAGTTACGACGACGACCATGACCGCCGTCAGGGAGTCCATAACGATGCCGATGTTGATGGTGAGCTTGTCCGGGACGGTGAGCCATTCGTGGGCCGGGTACTCCAGGCTGCGCCCATCGTTGCCCATGACGGCGGCCAGGGCGTACAAGGAGAGCGCGAATGCCGCGAGGAGCGCGGCCACAGTGATACGGCCGTTGAGGCGGTGCTCCGGCCCCAGGACAGGCCGCAGGACTGCTATGAGGACAAAGGACAGCAGCGGGGCAAGGAAGATGGACCAGGCTGCTAGCTCGGGCATATCCCTAGATCTTCCTCAGGATCTCGGCCGCCACGTGCTCGCGGCCTCGGGGGACATAGACCACGAAGGGGCTGGTGGCGCTCCAGGAGCGAATGTCGTTCTCGGGCAAGATGCGGCAGGGCAGGCCCTCCGCTTCGAAGAGCTCTTTCCACATCTCCGCCATGACGAGATTGGGGGCTTTTTTGTAAGGAGTCCAGGACACAGGTCTAGCCCTTCATGCTGTTGACCGTGGTGATATCGACGGTCTCACGGTTCCTGAAAAGCGCGATGACCAGGGCGAGGCCGAGAGCGACCTCGGCGGCGGCCACGGTGATGACGAAAAGCACGAAGATGTGGCCCGTCAGCAGGCCTGGGGTGACGAACCGCGCGAATGTGAGGAAAGCGACGTTCACGGCGTTGAACATGATCTCGATGGACATGAGGACCGTGACGACGTTTCTCTTGACCAGGGTCCCCGTAAGGCCAATGCAGAACAGGATGGCCGAGAGGATGAGGTAGTGGTTTATGCCCGCCATTACTCCTCGCGGCCCCGGGCGATGACGACGGCGCCGATAACGGCGGCCAACAGGAGGACAGACGCGATCTCAAACGGGAGCACGAACTGGTTGAACATCGTCTCGGCCAGCGCGGCTGTCGTGGCTCCCGGGGGGTCTTCGGCGGACAGACTCCATGTGGTGTTCAGGAAAACGACAATCAACGTCACTCCAAGGACGGCTCCCAGGAAGAGGCCCGGCACCTGGATGCTGTTCGAGGGGTTACCCTCCTGGACCCCTTGCGTCAGGAGGATGGCGAAGATCAACAGTATCGAAATCGCCCCGGCATAGATCAGGACCTGGACAACGGCGACGAAATCAGCGTTGAGGGTGACGAAGAGGCCGGCGACCGTGAGGAAGGAAACGACCAGGAACAAGGCCGCCCGGAACATGTTCCGGAGTATCACCACCATGGACGAGGAGATGACGGCCACGGCAGCCATCACCCAGAAGGCGATTGACGCGCCTACGCCGACGTCCATCTACGCTGCGCCCTGCATCAAGGCCTGGTGCTTCATCGGGGTTACCTTCCCGCCTCGTCGCCGGTCAGCGACGTGCGGCCGTCGTACTCGGCGCCCTCGAGGTGAGGCCTGGCAAAGGCGCTGGGCCTCTTGTCCGCGGAGCGGAGCTCGTCGATATGGACCACCATGCTCCTGCGCGTGTAGGTGGCCCGCTCGAAACCGGTCCCCATGAACAGGGCGTCGTAGGGGCACGCCTCGACGCAGAGACCACAGAACATGCAACGTCCGGTGTCGATATCGAAGACCTCGAGTTTGTATCGGTCGCCTACATTGGGCTGGGGAGTCGGATCCGTCTCGATCTTGATGGTCCCCAAAGGGCAGTACTTGGCGCATGAGGCGCAGCCAGTGCACCGGTCCTCGTACCAGACGAACTCGTACCCGCGGAACCTGGGGTAGGTGGGGTGCTGTTCCTCCGGGTATTGGACCGTGAACGGCCTCTTGAACAAGTGCTTGAAGGTGACAGCCATCCCCTTCAAGATGCCTTCTCCGTACATCGTTAACCTCCCCCGGCAGCCGCAGGGTCGTAGCCTGTATTGGCCGGTGTAATGACCTCCCGTCCCGGCACGAGGACCTGCCGAGTCTCCCCTTGGAAGCGGAGGAGCCGGGCTGCGCCCACGACGGCGATCACGGCGATTCCCAGGTTCACCGGAATAAGCCATTCGGGCAGTCCATCGGGGAACGCCAGGACCTCGCCCGCAGTGACGAATATCTGCACGAGGGCAAGGGGCAGCAGGAACTTCCAGCCCAGCCCCATGATCTGGTCGACACGCAGCCGCGGTATGGTCGCCCGCACCCAGATGAAGAGCCCGATGATGGCGCCCATCTTCAGC
Source organism: Dehalococcoidia bacterium (assembly GCA_965220155.1). GTDB lineage: Bacteria > Chloroflexota > Dehalococcoidia > SHYB01 > SHYB01. The sequence goes on from OZ244810.1 coordinate 1,042,971, forward strand.
AGGATCCAGATATAGCCGGGCAGGAAATTCGGGCCTTTGTAGCCACTCAGGAATAGTGTGGCGATAACGGCAGAGAAGCCGATGATGGCAGCGTATTCGCCCAACTGCACCAAGGCCCATTTCATGCCGCTGTACTCGGTGTGGAACCCGGTCACGAGCTCGGATTCCGCCTCGAGCAGGTCGAACGGGGCCCGGTTCAGCTCCGCGGACACCGCGACCATGAAGATGATGAAGGCAAGCGGCAGGAAGAGAAGGTTCGGAACATATTCTTGCGCCTCTACGATGCCGCTCAGCGACAGCGTCCCCGCCAGCAGGGCCACGCTGCCGATGGAGAGAATGAGGGGGAACTCGTAGCTCACCAACAGGGCTACGGACCGCATGGCACCGAAGAGAGAATACTTGTTATTCGAGGCCCACCCGGCGGCGAAGATGCCGATTTCGGCGGCGGTTGTAATAGCGACGATGTAGAGGATGCCGACATCGAGGTCGGCGAGCACAGCGTGCTGGGCCCAAGGGATGACGGCAAACATCAAGACGATCGGCACGACGAACACGAGGGGCGCCAGGGCGAAGACCGCCTTATCGGCCTCCCTGGGGGTCACGTCTTCTTTTGTCATGAGCTTGAGGGCGTCGGCGATGGGCTGAAGGAGGCCGAACACGCCTACTCTGTTGGGGCCCATGCGCTGCTGGAACCGTCCGAGGAGGCGCCGCTCCAGCCACACGACGTAGGGGACGCCAAGGGCGGCGACATTGACGATGATGAGGCTCCCGGCCAGTCCCAAGACGACAAAGATCAGCCAATCGGGGAACCCGCCGAGGGAGTGGCCTCCCATGGCTCGGCACATAGAGTCGCCAACGCGGGGGAAGAAATTGAGGACCCACTCCTCCCACATGTTCATGCCGTTGAAGAAACCCGGCTGTTGGCATCCGGTGGCGAGGGTCTCGGGCATCAGCGGTCCACCTCGCCCATGTTGACGTCGAGGCTGCCGAAGATGGTGATGAGGTCGGCCATCTTCCAGCCGATCAGCAGGTCTCGGAGAACGGTCAGGTTGATAAACGATGGGGCGCGTATCGCGCAGCGGTACGGAGCGATGGACCGCCCGTCGCTGACGAGGTAGAAGCCCAGCTCTCCTTTAGGCGCCTCGACGTGGCCATAGGCGTCGCCTTTGGGCGGCCTGTGCAAGAAAGGCAGGCCGGGGAGCCGGTATTCCCCGGCCGGCATTTGCTCCATGCACTGTTTCACGATGCGCACGCTCTGCCGCATCTCTTCGAGGCGGACGAGGAAGCGGTCGTAGTTGTCCCCCACCTCGCCCACGGGCACGTCGAACTCCAAGCGGGCGTAGACCTCATACGGGTCCGCCTTGCGGAGGTCCCAAGGCACGCCGCTGGCCCGAAGCACCGGGCCGCTCGTGGAGCCGGCTATTGCGGCTTCGGGGGAGAGAACGCCCACATTCTTGGACCTGGTGACGAGGATCTCGTTCTCTCGGAGGAGCTGCTCGTAGTCGTCGAGATGCCGCGGCATGTCGGCGACGAATTGGCTCAACGCCGGGGTGAACTCCGGGGGGAGGTCGTCGTTGACACCGCCCACTCGCATGTAGGTGTGCGTAATCCGCGCCCCACAGACCATCTCGGTCAGATCGAGGATGCGCTCCCGTTCCCGGAAGGTGTACATGAGGGGGGTCGCGAAAGCACCCAGGTCTTGGAGGAAGAAGCCGACCCCCATCAGGTGGGCGGCGATCCGCATGAGCTCGGCCATGACCACCCGGATGTACTGGGCGCGCTCGGGCGCCTGAACGCCCAGCAGCTTTTCCGCGGCGAGGACGAAGGCCAGGTTATTGGACATGGAGGCCGTGTAGTCCAGCCGGTCGGTGAGGGTCACGATCTGGGTATAGGTCCGCTCCTCGGCGAGCTTTTCCGACCCGCGATGGAGGTAGCCGAACACGGGCTCGACCTCCTGGATGACCTCGCCGTCGAAGGTCACCCTCAACCGGAACACCCCATGGGTGCTGGGGTGCTGGGGCCCAAGGTTTAGGGTGATGGGTTCAGTCTTGAGCATCCGGAGAGGTCAGGGGCGCTGTAACAAGAAGTCCTTGCGGAGGGGGTGTCCTTCGAAACCCTCCCACATCATGATCCGCTTCATGTTGGGGTGCCCCTCGAAGCGCACCCCCATGAGGTCGTAGACCTCTCTTTCCTGAAGCTCGGCGCCTTTCCACACTGGTGTTACCGAAGGGACGACTGGCTCCTCGCGGCCGTAGGCCCGCGTCTTCAAGACGGCGGAATGATTGTGGGTGATGGAGGTCAGCCGGTAGACCACCTCGAAATAGTCGATGTAGTCGACGGAGGTGACGGATACAAGGTAGTCAAGCCGGAGATCGGGGTCGTCCCGCAGGAACAGTCCGAGGTCCGCGACGACCCCCGAGTCGACGAACACATCGGTCTCGTTCGACCCGTATACCTTGCCAGGGAAACGGGCCTCGATGCGGCTGACGATATCTGCGCCGCCGAGGGACCTAGTCACGAAGGAAGGCCCTGCGCTTTCCGATGCTGCCCCGCTTGATCTTTTCGTGCAGCTTCATGATTGCATACAGCAGGGCGTCCGGACGGGGGGGACAGCCCGGCACATACACGTCGACAGGTATTACCCGGTTCACGCCGGGGACGACGCTGTAGGACTCGTAATAGGGGCCTCCGCTGGTGGCGCACACCCCCATGGAGATCACCCATCGGGGCTCCGCCATCTGCTCGTAGAGCCTTCGGATCGGTACGGCCATCTTCCAGGTGACGGTGCCGGAGACGATCATCAGGTCGGCCTGGCGCGGAGAGGCGCGGAAGGCCTCCATGCCGAAGCGAGCGATGTCGAAGCGGCTCATCGCGCTGCCCATCATCTCGAAGGCGCAGCAGGCCAGGCCGAAGGTCAAAGGCCAGAGGGAGTTCTTGCGCCCCCAGCTGACCAGGGCGTCCACCGAGGTGACGAGGACATTCTTGTTGAGGTCATCGGGAACGACGAGCGGGTCATCCATGACCTGCCGGGGGGAGGAGGCGATGAGCGCCTCGATCTCGGCGCCTTCTTCTTTGTCGAGCTGGTGAGACCACTCAGCGTTGAGGACGCCTGCCCGGAACTCCTGGCTCATGCCCTAACACCCAGCTTTCGCGTTGTAGAGACCGCTGTCCAGCACCCTCGCCACGGAAGGGGCCGGCCACGGACTACTTCCGGACCGGCGTCGAAGCGACGCTTGGGGACTAGCTCCACTCGAGGGCCCTCTTCCGCCACGCGTAGAGCAGGCCGACGGAGATGATCCCGATGAAAACGATCATCGAGGTGAATCCGAGCCACCTGAGCTCCCTGAAGTGCACAGCCCAGGGGTACAGGAACACGACGGTGACGTCGAGGACGACGAACAGGAGGGCGAAGAAGTAGTATCGAAAGTTGAACCGGACCCAGGAGCCCCCGATCGTCGGCATTCCGCACTCATAGGTACCGGTCTTGCTCTTGTCCGGACGGTGCGGCTTGACCCGCGCCAACGTCAACGCGTAGGGGATCAGGAGCATGCTGGCAGGGACTGCGACGGCGACAAGGGCGAAGATCCCCACAAAGCCAAATTCGTTGAGCACGGCGCCCCGCCTCTATTGCAATCCGGTGCAGAGGTTAGCACGGCACCCCCGGTTTTTCAAGTGAAATTTCGCACAAAGTCCCCGGTGGACCAACGGATCCTGAGTGCTGGAGACGGTCTCGCCTGGGCGGGATGGAGGGGCCTCGGCCCGCCTGCCACCGGTAGGCGGGAAGCGGGCGCTATTCGGCCGCCGAACTCAGCGAGGGTTGCACCGACCGGGGCTCACGGGGGCGCCCCCGCTCCGATGACGTAGCCGCCATCGACGATGAGGTTCTGTCCTGTGATCATCCTGGACTCGTCGGAGGCAAGGAACAGGGCAGCGTTGGCGATGTCCTGAGGATCGCAATAGCCCAGTGCCTGCCGTGAGCCGACTCTCTGACCCAGCGCGGTCTGCCTTTCGACCCGCTCGCGCAGGCGGGGGCTCATCGTGAGGCCTGGACTGATGCAGTTGGCCCGAATACCCCGGTCGGCGTGCTGGGCGGCTATATTGCGAGTGAGCGCTATGACGCCCGCCTTGGCAACAGGGTAGGCGGTCGAACCGCCCATACCGGATACCCCCGCCACGGACGCCGTGCTGATGATGACGCCCCCGCCGTTCTCGATCATTGCGGGTATGGCGTATTTTGCGCAAAGAAAGCTGCCGTACAGGACAACATCGGAGGTCTCCTTCCACACCTCTTCGGCGACGTTGGCGATATCGGCATCGATCTCCATGGAGTATCCGGCATTGTTGTAGAGAACGTTGAGAGGGCCAAGGACATCCCGAACGGTGGACAAAGCGGTCTGCACGCTCGCCGAATCGGTCACGTCCGTACGGACGAAGACCGAATCGCCACCGGAGTCCTCGATGGCCCTCGCCGTCGCGAGCCCTCGCGCCTCGTCGATCTCCGCCACGGCGATCCTGGCGCCCTGGGCGGCGAAGGTCATCGCACCGGCTGAGCCGATCCCGCCGCCCGCCCCGGTGATCATGACCACCTTTCCTTCCAGACGCCCCGCCATGGGCCACTCCATTCCGGCGCACGCTTCGGTATTCGCCAGCCGGACGACGGAAGCCTAGGGGCGCCGGTGGGGTGTGTCAACCGGACCAGCGCGGGCCGCGGGCGGCGCCCCCGATGCCACCGGGCATCGAGGGCCGGATTAGCCCAGGGATGACAGCCCAGCCGCTCTGATTCGAGTATGATCGCCGCGGCGCGAGTGTAGCGGGACCTCGATACTCTCCCGATATTCCGGGGTTATAAAACCGCGGTAAGGAGCATCTCCGTAACCACTCCATAAGGAGCCGCCACGGCGCGGCCGTTTCCAAGAGCAGGACATGCAGCGGGCCGTCTCGATCTTCACACCCATCCGGTTCTGGCAGGCGCTTACCCTCATCTTCGCCTTGCTGGGGTCCGGGCTCGGTGCCTTCACCCTCACCGGCGGCTTCGAGTCCTCCGCCGCGGTGACGTTGAGCGAGAACCAGCAGCTCGTCCTCGTCCGGCGCGGCGACCTCATCGACGCCGTCGACATCAATGGCTCCATCGTCTTCCCCAACCGCGAGCGGGTCCACTTCGAGATCAGCGGGACCGTCGGCGAGGTCTTTGTCGAGGAGGGTAGACGGGTGAGCGCCGGTCAGCCCCTCGCGGCACTCGACGCGGCGACCGTCGCCAAGCTTGAAGAGGCCGCGGCGAAAGCCAGGGTCGCGCTCGACGAGGCGCGGAAGCGCCTCGACCCTCCGAGCGCCGTCGAGATCGCCGAAGCGGAGGCCGCCGTGGTCAAGGCCCGCGCCGACCTTGACGCCGCACGGGAGGCCCTGGACGACGCTGGCAATCCGTTCACCGAACTCCAGCTTGCGACCCAGCGCCAGGCGGTCGTGCAGGCGAAGACCGATCTCCAGACAGCGGAGGAGACGCTTGCCGACACTCTGGCCGTGGCCGACGCCGACGGCCTCGCCGTCCAGACCCAGCGCCAGGCGGTCGTGCAGGCGAAGACCGATCTCCAGACAGCGGAGGAGGCGCTTGCCGACACTCTGGCCGTGGCCGACGCCGACGGTCTCACCGTCCAGACCCAGCGCCAGGCGGTCGTGCAGGCGAAGATCGATCTGCAGACCGCGGAGGAGGCGCTTGCCGACACTCTGGCCGTGGCCGACGCCGACGGTCTCGCCGTCCAGACCCAGCGCCAGGCGGTCGTGCAGGCGAAGACCGATCTGCAGACCGCGGAGGAGGCGCTTGCCGACACTCTGGCCGTGGCCGACGCCGACGGTCTCGCCGTTCTGACCCAGCGCCAGGCGGTCGTGCAGGCGAAGACCGATCTGCAGACCGCGGAGGAGGCGCTCGCCGACGCCGAGCCGTCTCCCGACCTCCAGAAGATACGGAAGCAAGAGGAGGCCGTGGCCGCGGCCAGGGTCAAGCTGGCCGACGCTCGCGAGGGCTTAGCGAAGGCACAAGAGCCGCCGACGGCCGCCGACGTCGACGCCGCCCAGGCAAAGATCGACGCCGCCAAAGCCGCCCGCGCCGCCGACGCCCTGACGCTGATCAAAGTCGAGAAGGACCAGCCCGGCGTACTCGAGGCGGCCAGGAGCGCCTTCGACGCAGCCCAGCGTGTCTATAACCAGGCGCTCGTGGACTCGGAGATTGCGTTTGTCGTTTTTAGCGACGGCCCGCTCCTCGACCCCAGGACGCACGTCCCGCTGCGGGACGACGAACTGCTGTTGGACCCGAGGGTCCTCAGGGATCGTATCGCCCCGGGCGCGCCGGTCTTTGACGCGGCGTTCGACGCCTGGATCGCGCTCATCGAGGCGCGGGACGCCTTCGAGGCGGCGGAGGCCGAGCAGGCGGTCACCGAGGCTCGGCGGGCCCTGACCAGAACGGAGCAGGACCTAGCCGACGCCGAGGAAGCCTTGACTGCCCTGATCGCCCCGCCCGATCAGCTCGACATTGCCCTCAAGGAGGCCACCCTCGCCACGGCCGAGGAAGACCTAGCCCAGGCCGAGCACGCCCTCGCCGACATGCTCAACGAGACCGCCGACCCGCTCGACCTGGAGCTCAAGCGGGCGCGCGTCGCCACCGCCGTTGCCGCCCTCGCCGACGAAGAAGAGCGGCTCGCCGACATGCTCGACGAGACCCCAGACCCGCTCGACCTGGAGCTCAAGCGGGCGCGCGTCGCCACCGCCGTTGCCGCCCTCGCCGACGAAGAAGAGCGGCTCGCCGACATGTTCAACGCGACCGCCGACCCGCTCGACCTGGAGCTCAAGCGGGCGCGCGTCGCCACCGCCGTTGCCGCCCTCGCCGACGAAGAAGAGCGGCTGGCCGACATGCTCGACGAGACCCCAGACCCGCTCGACCTGGAGCTCAAGCGGGCGCGCGTCACCACCGCCGTTGCCGCCCTCACCGACGAAGAAGAGCGGCTCGCCGACATGCTCGACGAGACCCCAGACCCGCTCGACCTGGAGCTCAAGCGGGCGCGCGTCGCCACCGCCGTAGCCGCCCTCGCCGAGGAGGAAGCGCGGCTCGACGACATGCTCGCGCCCACCGACGCGCTTCTCATCGGGCAGCGCAAAGCCGAAGTCGAAGTGGCGGCCGCCAGGGTCGGCGACGCCGAGGAAGCCCTTGCCGACCTTGTGAACGGCCCCGATCCGCTGGTCCGGGCGCTTCGCGAGCGCGAGATCGAGAGCGCCGAGTCCGATCTGGCGAACGCCGAGCGGGACCTGGCCTCGACGGAGATCACCGCGCCCATCGGTGGCGTCGTCGAGACCGTTGACACCGAAGCCGGCGATACGGTGACGCCGATGGCCTTTGCCGTCGAGATCGTCGATACCTCCGTGGCCGAGGTCGACGGCGTGGTCGATGAGATTGACGTGCTCTTTCTAAACGTGGGCGCGGAGGCGGTGGTCACGATGGACGCCCTGCTCGACCAGACCCTGGCCGGCGAGGTCTCCTCCATCGAGACGACGGGGAGGACGACGGGCGGGGTGGTCAGCTTCCCCGTGCGCGTGCGCGTCGAGGCCCCGCCCGGCGTCGATCTGCGCGAGGGTCTGAGCGCCGCGGCCAGCGTCGTGCTCCGTGAGACGACGGACGCGCTGCTCGTTCCCTCCGCGGCCATCGGCGGCAGCTTCCTGCAGCCCACTGTCCTGGTCCAGCGGGACGGCGCCATCAGCGAGCAGCCGGTGAGCCTGGGCGACGGCGACGACTTCAACGTGGTGGTACTCGCCGGCCTGAATGAGGGCGACGCGGTCGTCGTCGAGTCCACCGGCGGCGACCTGGGCATCTTCGGCGCGCTCTTTGGCGGCGGCCAAAGATTGCGGCAGTTCATCGGAGGACGGCCCCCTCCGGGTGCCGGCAGGTAAACCGGGTTGCGGGGCAAGGCCCAGGAGCCGACAACGTGATCACCCTGACCGGCGTCACGAAGGTCTACCGGATGGGCGCCGTCGAGGTGCGGGCGCTTGACGGCGTCAGCCTCACCATCGGCGGCGGCGAGATGATCGCTATCATGGGCCCCTCCGGGTCGGGCAAGTCGACGATGATGAACATCCTCGGCTGTCTCGACGTTCCGACCACGGGGAGCTACGTGCTTGACGGCGAAGAGGTCGGCGCGCTTGATGACGACCGTCTCGCGGGCATCCGCGGGAGCAAGATCGGGTTCGTCTTCCAGACGTATAACCTGCTGCCCCGGTTGACTGCGGCGGCGAACGTCGAGCTGCCCACCCTTTACGGCGGGGGGCGCGACCGGCGCAACCGCGCGCTACGGGCCCTCGACCTCGTCGGCCTCGGCGACCGCGCCAACCACAGGCCCACGGAGCTTTCCGGCGGCCAGCAGCAGCGCGTCGGCATCGCGCGGGCCCTGGTCAAGCACCCCCGCATCGTGTTCGCCGACGAGCCCACCGGCAACCTGGACTCGAAGTCGAGCGCTGAGATCATCGGCCTCCTGCGCTCTCTCAACCGCGACGAGGGCATCACCGTCGTTGTCGTGACCCACGACGCCGAAATTGCGGCGCGTACCGACCGCGTGGTCGCGCTCCACGACGGACGCGTCGTCTCCGACGGCCCACTCTCGGACCGGGCGGGGGGAGGCCCCCGATGACGCCCTTCCTAGTCGTCCAGACCGCCCTGATCTCGCTCTCCACGAACAAGCTGCGGGCAGGGCTCACCCTCCTTGGCATCATCATCGGGGTGGCCGCCGTCATTGCATCCATCGCAATAGGCCGCGGCTCCCAGGAGCAGGTGAGCGATCAGATCGAGGCGTTGGGCACGAACTTGCTCTTCGTGCAGTCTAATCAGGGCGGCGACGCCACACTGACGCTGAGCGACGCGTCGGCGCTGGCCAAGAGGGAACTCCTCCCCAGCGTGCGGGAGGTCGCTCCCGACATCCGCAGCGGCGGCTCGATCGAGGCGGGAACCGACTTCACGTTCGCTCAGATCACGGGCGTGACCTCGAACTACGCCGATGTCCGCAACTTCGATCTGCTGTCGGGTGCCTTCATCTCGCCAGCCCACGTCATCAACAGCGAAGAGGTCGTCGTGCTCGGCTCGTCGGTGGCCGAGGTCCTGTTCGGCAACCGCGATCCCGTGGGCGCCCAGGTGCGTGTTGCCGGACGCCGGTTCAGGGTCATTGGCGTCCTGGAAAGCAAGGGCGGCAACGCCTTCGGGATCGAAGACCTGCAGGTGATGGTGCCGATCACGACGGCGTACTACCGGCTCTCCGCGCAGCGCACGGCGCTGGGAGAGGTGACGGTCACCAGCATCAACGTGCAGGTGACGGACGTCGACCGCACCGAGCAGGCGGCTGACGAGATCACCAGCACCCTCTACCTGCGCCACGGCGAGGAAGACTTCACCATCACCAACCAGGAAGATGCCATCGAGACCCTCCAGGCCACCGAATCGACGTTCGTGGTCCTGCTCGCCGCAATCGCGGGCATCTCGCTGTTTGTTGGCGGCATTGGCATCATGAACATCATGATGGTCTCCGTCACTGAGCGCATACGCGAGATCGGCATACGGAAAGCGGTCGGCGCGCGGCGGCGCGACATCGCCCTCCAGTTCTTGACCGAGGCGACAGTGCTCAGCATCGGTGGGGGCATCGCCGGAGTGGGCCTGGGGCTGGGCGTCTCGGAGCTGGTCGACGGCCTCACCATCGGCGGCGATACGCTCGCCACCGTGTTCAGCGGCGACGTGGCCCTGCTCGCGCTGGTCGTCTCCGCCGCCGTCGGCCTCTTCTTCGGCATTTATCCAGCGATACGGGCGGCGCGCCTGCATCCCATCGAAGCTCTGCGCCACGAGTAGTCCTCCCTCGGAGACCTCGCCTATGCGACCGATACCGTTCATCGCAACCTTCATCTTCACTCTAGTCGTCGGCGGCGCGATCGGTGGGCTCATCGGCTCGCTCACCTCCGAAGAAGAGGGCGCGGCGCAGATGGATGCGCCCGCCAGCCCCGCCGACATCCTGGACGCGCTGCGCAGCGGCGACACGGAGCGGCTTCGCGATATCCAGGCCCAGTTCGGCGCAGCCGGCGCGGGAGCCGAGGACGCCGCACCAGAAGACGGCGGACAAACGGCGACGGCGTCGCCGCCCGATACAGGCGAGGCCGAGATGCTCAACGGCATACTGCGCAGCGTGAGCGAGGACGCCATCGTGATCGCCGGCGCGGGCGGCCTGGAGACAGAGATCGCGCTCGCCGAGGACACGACGGCGCTGAGCTTCGCTCCCGGCGACGCGGGGGACCTCGAGGCTGGGCAGGAGGCGGTGCTGTTCGGCCTGCCCCGAGAGGGCGGCGTCGCGGCCCGGTTCCTTCTCGCCGCGCCCGCGGACTCCGGGGTGCTGGACCGCTTCGGCGCGGGCGCCGGCCGGCCAGGGCCCGGCGCGGGCCGGGGCGCGGCGGGACAAGGCGGCTTCGGCGGCGGATTCGCCGCGAACCTCCTCCGGGGCCCCATCACCGCCGTCGACGGCGACACGGTCACCATCGAGACCGAGCGCGGCGCCGTCTCTGCCGTCATCGACCCCGAAAGTACGCTACTCCAAGTGCTGATCGAGACACCGATCGCGGACTTGACGCCAGGAGGGCAGGTCGTCGTCACCATTGCCGAGGACGGCTCGGCGAAGTCGATCGTCGCCGCGCCCGACCTGCAATCGCTGCTCGGTGGGCTCCTCGGCGGCGGACAGGGCGGCCGCGGCTTCGGCGGCTAGGGACACGCTACATCCGGAGGATGGCGCCGCGATTCATGGCAGCATCCTGAGAGCATTGGGGTCGTTTCCCAGGTGTATTCGACTATCGGTCGGAGCATCGCGGCGAGGCCATTGTCGGCGCCCCCGATGCCATCGGAGTCGAGGGCCGGGTCAGCCTAGGGGCGGCCGATTTGGCCTTCGGGCAGGCAGTCGGGACTGCGGATTCCTAGCGGAAGGTCGGATCGGCGCTCCAGGTAGACACGTGGGTTGGGAGATGCTGGAGAAGGAGGGGGCCGCTGGGCAAGGCGTGGCGTGGCCCAGCCCAGAGGTCTTAGAGCCCACGTACGCGTTCGTAGCACGTCAGACGAGAGCCTGAGCCCATCAGTTGATACAGAACTGTACCCGCGCGCACTTCCCCCAGAAACTACTCGGCAACTAGGGGGCGGGCTTCTGGGGCGGGCCACTACACATTGACAAACTCTGTCGATCCATCTATATTCACCTGTAGGGTGAATGGTGGAAGTAGCCTTCAGAACCAACCAGCTTCGGCGAAACTATCAAGAGTCGGCCAGAGCAGCCCGGCAGTGGGGGGCGGATGTCGGGCGGAAGTACATCACTCGTATCAACGAACTCTATGCGGTCAAGGACTTTCAAGAGGGCTATGACATACGGTCGTTGCGTCTGCATCCCCTGAAGGGATCAAAGAGCGGGGAACTGTCCATTTATCTAACAGATAAGTGGCGCCTCATAGTGACGAAGGGCGACACAGAGGAGCGTGTAATAGTAAAGGAGGTGAGCAACCATTATGACGACTAGCAGCCCTCGTGCATATTCGGACCTGCCGATTCCCCCGGGCGAAATTCTGGAGGAGGAGCTGGAAGCTCGTGGGATGACCCAGAAGGAGCTTGCGGCAAGGCTCGGTAGGCCCGCACAGGCTATCAACGAGATCATCAGGGCGAAGAAGTCCATCACGCCGGAAACTGCAATAGGGTTGGGGAAGGTGCTCGGGATTGACGCGCAGTTCTGGACGAACCTTGAAGCCGACTACCGCATGACCTTGGCACGGAGGCGGGAACAGGGCATGCTCACAGCCAATGTGCAATGGTTGGACGACTACCCTGTAGGGGACATGCTGAAGCGGGGATGGATACAGGCCGGGCGGGATAGGCCGAGCAGGCTGAAAGCACTAATGAGCTTTCTAGGGGTGGCCGTAGCAGAGCCAAAAGCTTTTCAGAAGGCCGTTGGGTTCCGAATTACCGAGGCCGCTCAGCACAAAGTCTCTCTCGGAGCATTGGCGGTCTGGCTCCGCAAGGGAGAGCTTGATGCACAAGAGGTATCCACTGCTGACTACGACGAGGAAGCCTTCACCGAGGCGCTCTCCCGAATCAGGGAGATGACCTCTCAGTCACCTGAAGAGTTCATACCGGCGATGTCGGCTCTTTGCGCGGAGGCGGGGGTAGCGTTCTGCATGGTGCAAGAGCTCCCCAAGAGTGGCGCCAATGGTGCTACTCGCTGGCTAACCGACCGTAGAGCATTGATCCAGATGAGCATTAGGAACAAGTGGGCCGACATCTTTTGGTTCACCTTCTTCCACGAGGCATCTCACCTGCTCAAGCATAGAACGCAGCGCCGGATCGTGATAGACGGTCTCGATGCGGATCCGGACATCGCGGAGATTGAAGCAGAGGCTGACCGGTTCGCAAGAGACTTCCTCATTGCGCCACAGAATTGGAGCGATTTCTGTGATGAGGGCTACTTCACGGCAGACTCGGTTGAGGAGTTCGCGCACTCGGTCGGGATAGCTCCTTTCATAGTGGTTGGCAGACTACAGAAGGAGAACTATATCGGCTATAGCCAACTTACCGCTCTCAAGCCGCGATACGAATGGATAGCCGACTCGGATAACTAACGCGCATTGCTCTTCGATACAACAGATGCTGCATTGGTGCGGCGGTCACGAAGTGCGTAACCAGTCGTTCTGCCTAAGCGTGTGATATCAGAATGGAGGGTTTATGACCCCGGTGGCCGAGGAGATAGACGCGATGGCCGGGGAGTTGGCCGGTAGGCTGGAAACGATAGACGCCGAGCTTGGGGACGTGAGGAAGCGGCTTGAGAGGCTTTACGAGGCCCTTGAAACCAGCGGGTTGACGCTGGAGGTCCTGTTGCCCCGCATCCTGTCGCTGAGGCACCGTGAGGAGCAACTGGAGGCTGCAAGAAAGGACGCTGCCGCTCAGCCTAAGCAGCGCCGGTTGGAGCTGCCCACTACCGAGGAGATCAAAGGGATACGTGGCGGTCTTCCGTGAGTCTCTGCAGGATGGGACGTTCCCCGAGCTCAAGTCCCTGATTCGCAACTTCGTGGAGGGCATCGAGGTTGTGGGAGACGAGGCCACGCTGACTTACACCATCCCCATGCCAAGCGACGGAGCGACCAGCGAATCGGCCTCGGTCCTCGGTCTTGTCCAGCCCGGCCCTCCGGTCCCTGTTGCGTCTCGCGGCCGATCCGGTCCTCTTTGACATCCGAGGTCCCTGATGCTACAAGGTCGCTGCACTCAATGCCCTGGAGGATGTCGGTGCGAGTGGGAGGACGCGTAGCAATGATCACGGGAGGGGGCAGCGGCATTGGCCGGGCATGCGCCCTCATGATGGCCCGCGAGGGCGCCGACATCGTCATCGCCGACGCGGCGCCGGCGAACCACGCTCGAGTCGCCGAGGAGGTGTTGACCGCCGGGCGCGAAGTGGTCGCGATGACGACGGATACGTCGGAGAAGGAGCAGGTCCACCGGATCGTTCAGGCAGGGATCGAGCGGTTTGGCAAGATCGATATCCTGCTCAACGCCGCCGGCATCTCCGGAGGAGGCTTTATCCGGGACATGTCCGTGGAGGACTTCGACCGGGTCATGGCGGTCCACGTCCGCAGCACTTTTCTCTGCTCCCAGGCCGTGATGGAATCGATGATCGAGCTGGGCTGGGGGCGCATCGTGAACATCATCTCGCGAGCGTCGTTCAAGGGCCGTGAAGGGACGGGGGCCTATGCCGCGGCCAAGGCCGCCATGTTGGGCTTCTCGCGCAGCCTTGCGATCGAAGCGGGCCCCTACGGCATCACGGTGAACAACGTCGCTCCGGGTTACGTCCGGTCCCCCATGACGGAGGCGAACGAGACCTTTTCGACGGAGGAGGGCCGACGGGCGGCCCAGGAGGAGATCGCCGGGGTGACGCACCCTCTCCGTTTCGTCGAGCCGGAGGAGATCGCCGAGGCGGTGATGTACTACTGCGGCCCCAACTCGAGCCAGGTGAGCGGCATGACGATCCATGTCAACGGCGGGACGCTGATGCCGTGAGATTGGGTCAGAGTCGAGCGTAACACCCAAGTGAACCGCCGGCACCTGGGCTATCTATACGCTCCAGCCAGCCTGTTTCCCCCGGTGATGGGGTGCGCACCGGAATTGGCGCCCCTGATCGGACTCGGCTCTCACGTTGCCCTGACTACCATCCACCCGCCAGCCAACGCGATAACCGCCAGGGTCAGGGCACGGAGCGCCGCCTCGGGGGCACCGACGAGCGCCCGGGCGTCGATCTGTCCCAACCCCCCATCGTTGTACTCCATGGTCCCGGAAATCCTGCGGACATCGCGCCGGACTTTCCGCACCGAGGAGCTGAGCTTCCTTTGCGCCATGCTCAGAAGGAAGCATCCGAATGCCAGGAACAACGGGCCGACATCGAAACTGGCGGACACGGCCCAATAGGCGGTCACGAAGGGGAAAGCGCCCCACGAGAGCGCAAACCAGAAATCGGAGTGAAAGAACCCTCGTTGCCACTCCAGGTTGTAGGCAAAGAGCAGGAAAGCTCCCGCAGCGATGAACAACCCGATCCAGGGCGATACGCTAATGGCGCCGAGAATGCCGATGGCGATGGCGCCCCCTATGGAGACCAGCGCCATACTCCAGAGGGCCGGACGAGGGATCCTGGTGTTCAACGGACGCCCCTGGAGCTCGTCCAGGGCATGGGCCCCAATCCCCACGGCCAGGAAGAAGGCCAGGGCCGCCCAGCCATAGCGGTAGAGATCGACGCTGGGGGCTGCCGCCGCTCCCAAAGTGACGTAGCTGAGGTGCCACAGGGTGTAAGGCGGGTGCAGCAGGGTGACGTAGTCCCGCCACCCACCTGAACTCAGGGCGTAAAAGGCCGGTCGAAGCCCGGCGCCCCGGCCTATTCGCTCTTGGTCCCCCATATGATGATCGCTCCACCCAACGAAAGCGTATCCCACGCAACGTCATTCAAGCCGACGCTCCGCCACATCTCCACCTGACTTGCCAGGGGATAACGCCGGTACAGGCCGGAGATGCTCGGACCGAGGAAGCGCCCTACGCGGCCCCAGGCCAGGGAGGCCGCAAGGCCCGCAATGGGCAGGACCGCCCTGGTATAGGCCAGCCATGGGACCCGGACGGCCGGCGAGCTGGGAACGAAGAACTCCAGGGATGCCATACGCCCACCCGGCTTCACCATGCGGGAGAGCTCCGCGATTGTCGCCGCCGGGTCCTCAACGTAACGGAGCAAGAACGTGAATATCACGTTGTCGAAGGAGGCGGTGGAAAAGGGCAGTGACTCCGCCCTTCCTCGGACCAGGGTCACCCTCTCGCCCGCCTGGTCTTCGTGGACCGCCCGCCTCGCCTCCGACAGCATATCGGAGCTGATATCGAGGCCAACGACCTCCGCCCCTTGCCGGGCCAGCTCCAATGCGACGCCGGCGGCGCCCGTACAGACGTCCAGCACGGTCGACCCCGGCCCGGTCGAGGCTCGGGCCACCAGAGCCCGCCGCCATTTCCGGTACTGCCAAAGTCCGAGTGTCTGGGCCCGAGCCTCATAGGACCGGGCAAGGCCGGCAAACAGGTGGCTGGCGAATCGATTGGATGAAGGGTCGATGCCCGTGGCTCTTCCCCAGACCCTGGGTGGACTCTTGGTCGACACGGCGACCTCGGGAGTCTAGCAACGGGCTTTCGGGAGAGTCAACGGTGTGTGAGGGGTCCAGGGCGTGTTCGCATTAGCTGTGAGGCAAAGGCTTGCCAAAGGCGTGGCGGGGCTAAGGTGCCTGGCGGGCAGCGTCTTAGACCCCTCGCCGTCGCTCGGGGTGACAATGAAAAGGCCTCGAAATCACTATGGCCTTTAGGAGGCCACATAAGAGGATGAAAACAGGGCGGCGTCCCAGGACAAGGCCGGAGGCGGGTTTGAAACCCGCCTCTACGAAACAACGGTGCGGCGGTGCCCATTTTCATAGTAATGACACGGGGGAGCGCTTTATGACACGGGGGAGGCTTTTCGCGTGGCGCGAGAATAGTGTAACCAGGGTCTAGCTGATTTGCGGGCCAACCGGAGCTTATGGCCAGACAGAGAAGCGGGACGATCAGTAAGGAGTCTAGCTGATTCGCGGGCCAACTGGAGCTTGCTTAGCCCGCGACGCGGGCCGTGGCATAATGGGCGCCGAAAAGCCCGGCCCTTTTCTCCAGGAGGACTCATGATCGATCGCGACCGGCTTGTCCAGACCTTCTGTGACATCGTCCGGATCGACAGCCCCTCCGGAGAGGAGGATGCCATCGCGGCCGACCTCCGGGCGCGCCTGGAGGAGCTCAAGTTCGCGGTGGAGGAGGACGAGAACGGCAACCTCGTCGCCTCCGAGGGTGGCGACGAGCCCCTGATGCTCTCGGCGCACATGGACACGGTCGAGCCTGGGCGCGGCATCAAGCCGTCGGTGGCCGGCGACCGGATCGTGTCGGACGGGACCACCATCCTGGGGGGGGACTGCAAGGCGGGGGTCGCGGCGATCCTGGAGGCGTTGGAGTCGGTCCGGGAGCAGGACCTTCAGCACCGGCCCGTGCAGATCGTGCTCACCAGGGGTGAGGAGGTGGGGCTGCTGGGGGCCCGCGGCCTCGACATGAGCATGGTTCGCGCACGCAATGGGGTGGTGTTCGATGGCAACGGCCCCGTCAGCAGGGTGACTATAGCGAGCCCAACCTATATGAAGTTCGACGTCGCCATCACGGGCCGGGGGGCCCATGCGGGGGTGGAGCCGGAGAAGGGGCTTTCCGCTATCAGGGTAGCGGTCGATATTATCTCTCGCCTACCCCAGGGACGGCTCGACGAAGAGACCACGTTCAACGTGGGGACCATACAGGGAGGCACCGTGCGAAACGCGGTGCCCGAAGAGGCGTCCTTCTCAGGGGAGTTCCGCAGCCGCAACATGGAGACGTTCGACCTGCTGACGATGCAGGTCCGGGAGGCGTTGGACGAGACCCGCCGCGACTATCGCGAGGCGGTGATCCGGGACGAGATCGAGATCGAGTTCCATATGTACGCGTTGGGGCCGGACGATGCGATGGTCCGAATGGCCAGCAAGGTCCTGGGAGATGTGGGGCTCCGGGCGGTCCTGGAGCCCTCCGGGGGCGGCACCGACGCCAACGTGTTCAACCGGATGGGGATTCCCAGTGTGGTGGTCGGCATGTCGACCAACGAGATGCACACCGTCCGGGAGTACGTATCGGTGCCGGACCTGATGGACACCGCCCGGTTTTGCGAGGCGCTTCTGAGGGTCTGACCTGCCGCCCTCAGAAGACCGCGATGGGGTTCACCGGCGAACCGGTCCCACCTTCGACGTTGAGCGGATTGACCGACAGCAGGAACTCGTAGCGCCCCTCTTGCGCGCAGGCTAGCGCCGCCGGCTCAAGGAGCGCGTTGTCGAGCAGTGCCAGGCCGTACGCGTGAATGGCCCCGTGGACGGTGTACGGCAGCCCGTATTCGTTGGGGGAGCTGTCCATCATGTCCCAGACGAGCAGTGAGATGTCGTTGTCCCTCAGGTACGGCAGACATGAAGCGTGGAGCCCAGGCTTCTCGGCATGGCCACCCCATTCGCCCTGGTCTCGCGAGAATGCGTCACGCCCGGAATAGACGACGAGGGCGTCTCCCGGTCCGACGCTGACGCTTTGCCGCTCCGCCGCGGCCTCGAGCTCCCAGCCGTGGACCGGGCTGTCGACGGTCGCGTACGGCACCCCTCGGAGCTTCGGGATGTCCAATAGGACGCCGCGGGTCATGATACCGCCGCTCCATTCGGTGACCGCGCCGAAGCGGGCGCCGGCGCCATCGAACAGCACCTCCTTCTTGCTGTCGCGGCCATCGAACATGACCCCGTCCGTCTGGTACACGTGACAGACAGCGTCGATGTGGGTCGTCGACAGGCCGTGATAGGCGACGCCTATGTAGTCCATCGAGAAGTGCGACCCGGTGGGGCTCTTCGACTCGAAGACGTAGTGATGGGCGGGCTTCGCATTCCCCGGGCCCGGCGTGACGGGGAACGCCCTGCTCAAGGAGACCGTGCGGCCTTTCTTGACCAGTCCCGCCGCCTGGACGGTCTTCTCGCGGGTGATGAGATTGATGGTGCCGGCGCCGGGGTTCTCTTTCCAGCGGCCCCAGTTCCTCCGCTCGGTGAGGTAGCCTTCGACCTGCTCTCTGGTCGGCTTTTCTCGGGTCAACACGAGTCACCTCCGTTCGACTGCGGGTAGTGGTAGTGTCTCAGTTTGAGGTCTTGTGAAAGGCCCCTACCAGACTGAGACACTACCCGACTGCGAGTCTATCCCAGGGTGCAAGGTATCATCTCAGTTTGAAAAGGGCCTCTCGACGCCGGCCTGGGCAAACCGCCAAAAGAAAAGCGGCCCGGATGGACCGCTTACGCGACCAGGATTTTGGCTGTCTACGACTTCCAGGGCTTCTCCCCGTTCAGGACCTCGATGGAAACAACCTTCGGACGGTTGCTTCGGTTGGCCTTGGCCTGGGAGATGCCCCCACGACGCGCCCCCCGGTTTTTCTTCGCGCCCTTCATCTGGGGCTTGTGGGACATCGGGACTCCTCCTCACGGTGCTCTTGGTACTATACCAGACCATTCGCGCCGCGCGTCTGCAGCCCGGGCCGACATGGCATAATGCCCTAACGGCGCCGACCGGGAGGCACTCCATGGGCAGAGTAGTCATCATGCACGTCGACGATGCGCCCTTTATCCGCGGCGAGCGGCTGGCTGGCGGCCCGATCACAAGGGCCTCCCAGCTGATTGGCGACGAGGAAAAGGGGCCGTGGGTCTTTGTCCAGTCCCTTGAGGCGAACCTCGTGGCGCCGGTCCACAGCCACACCCAGGATGAAGTGATCTACGTCCTGGAGGGCGACATGAAGGTGGGTAAGAAAGTGCTCGGCCCCGGGAGCGTCCTCTACGTGGAGAAGGACACGCAGTACGGCTTCACCGTGGGAGACAGCGGGGTCCGGTTCCTGAATGCCCGGCCCGGACCGGCCATGATAACCGTGGCCGGCGCCACCAGGGATGAGTATTCCCGCGAGGAGGGCTGACGGGACCGGCCAGCCTCCTCAACGGGCTGCGGCCGGGGCAGGAGTCTCGATGGGGTAGACCCCGACGATCAGGCCGGCTCGATAAAGCCCGAGCGTCGAGGGTGTCCGCCGCCGCCCAGCCTGGCGGCGAGCGACCCTACGTCGAAGTCCCCGACGGAGGCGAGGCTCCAACGCCTCCGTCCGTCGGCCAGGTCGCAGTAGCACGCGGCGAAAGGGGCCTCAGGGTGGCGACGATTGAGCTCGGACAGAAGGTCGCTGTTGAAGTTGGCGGTGTTTACGACCGGGACCCTGTGCCCGCCGACCTCTTTCCATGCAACCCGGTCAGCCAGGGTTGCGACGTATTGGTC
The DNA here is from genome assembly GCA_965220155.1 of Dehalococcoidia bacterium. Classification (GTDB taxonomy): domain Bacteria; phylum Chloroflexota; class Dehalococcoidia; order SHYB01; family SHYB01. The sequence goes on from OZ244810.1 coordinate 1,062,442, forward strand.
CCTCGCCCGGAGAATGTGGACCCCCTCTTCGGCCAGTGCAGCGACATCGAAGCGGTCCCACGTGCCGAAATCGTATGGGTAGGAGCCGATCGCCGCGTTCACCTCGTTGCTCCTCGGAAGGGCGAACCTCCAGAGGTCGCGGTCCTCGACGTAGCGGAGCAGCTCCGGGACAGGTTCGTCCGGGTGCCAGAAATCCCATGACAGGGTTGCGCCAGATTTCTCCATGTCGAAGTGAGCGAACGGCAAGCCCCGCAGCTGGTCCTCGGCGGTCTTGTGATGGTCGAGCACCGTGAGGTCGTTCACGCGCTCCGACATCGCTACCAGGACATCGCGGCTGTATGAGAAATCCGTGATGACTACCGACGCCTCGTTCGGGAGGGGGGGCGGCGGGTCCCCATGGGCCACTGGAACATAGGTCGCCTCGCGGCCAAAGATCCGCCAGGGGACGAGGGCGGAGGCGAACCCATCTTCGCAATGGGCGTGGTAGAGGAAGTATCGATTGGCCACATTCACCCCTGCCGGGCCCTCAGCTCGACCGGAGGAAGTCTTTGACGGCGGCGTTGAAGGCCGGTGGGTTATCGCCGTTGACGGTATGGCCGGCGTTGTCGATCGTAACGAGCCGGCTTCCGCGGACGGCAGAGTGGAACCGTTTCGCCGGCCCCGCGGCGAGGATGTCGCTCTGGGCGCCCCTGACCAGCAGCATGGGTGTCTTGATGCGATGGACGTAGGGCCACAGTTCCTGGTTGTACGCGCCATTCCGGGCCGCGCTCCTGAACCGGCGGTCATATTTCCATGTCCAGGTACCGTCTTCCTGCGGGCGCAGGCTATACCCCAGGCGCTCCCGAAGCTGTTCGATGGGCCGGCGTGGATTGAATTTGTGGGCCCGCTCGACGAAGGCATCGAAAGTCGGCAGAACGTCCTTGGCCGTGAACCTCCTTATGGCCTGCCCACCCTTTTTCATCATTTCCGGGCCGATGTCCACGATGACGAGCCGGGATAGCCTCTCGGGGTGCATGGCGGCGTAGACGATGGAGTTGCGCCCCCCCATGGACAGGCCGACCAGAATGATGTCCTTGAGGCCCAAGGCTTTGATGAAGCGATGGACATCCTGGGCCTGCGCCTTTGCGGTGTAGATGCGGCTGGGGGACCAGTCGCTGTCGCCGTGGCCCCGCTGGTCCAGAGCGACGACATGGTAGTCGTCCCTCATCGCCCTAGAGAATTCGTCCCAGCTGTGCGCGGTCTGGGAGCCTCCGTGCAGGCAAAGAATCGGCTGCTTCCCGGGATTACCCCAGTCGAGATAGTGGAAATTCAGGTTCCCCAGCCTAATGTTGTGATCGGTGAAGTCCTTGACTGCGGTCGTCATTCCGGCCCTCCCGGCCCAGGTTGCGGGTCATTATACGCCGGGTATCGGGCGGACCCTGGAGCCGGAAACTCACCTGCCCGGCTGCGACGCCGGCGAGTTTCGAGGGATGCTTCCCAACCGGACGGGGAATCCACCCTGAGGGCATGGACAGCTGGTCCAAACGCCATCAAGGGCGTGCTTGTCAGAGGGGGCGGCAGTGTCCGCGGTTGCTTCGCCGCGGTCGAACACTACAGGTCTGCTCGGCGCCGCTACGAGAGACTACCCTCGAGGGAGCGCATGACGAGGCCGGTTGGCAACTTTGGGTAGAAGTAGGTCGATTTGGGGGGCAAGCGTTCTCCCAGGTCGGAAACGCTCTTCAGAGCATCCAGGGTCACGGGCCGGCAGAGGAAAGCGATCTGGGCCTCGCCCGCATCGACCTGTCCAATCGCCTCCCGCGCGTCCTTGCAAAAGCCCAGCAGGCCTCGAGTTTCCGCGCTCTCCTCATCCAGTCCGAGTGCCGGCCCAAGAATCGCTTCTCGGAACACAGAGTTGGAGAGGCCCGCCCAGGCCCTCGAGTGACCCGCCGAAGCGATCTGATCGATGATGTCCTGACTCCGCAGCGAAAGCACAGAGAGGGCCCCCGGCTCAACCCCCCACACCGCGAACAAGACACCGGCGCCCGAAAGCGCTTGTTCAGCTCGGCTTGCCACGGTCGCCACCCCATCGCCGATCCGCACATGCTCTGCCGCGCAGACCTCCAACAGACGGTCCCGCAGCGCCTGCGTCTGCGCCGGATTGAGCCCAGTCACCAGGCGGTGGTACGGGAGGACAAGCAGGCCCGGATCGGACATGGCGATGAGGGTCGCCAACACGAACGACGCGGCTTCTTCCGGGCCGGCATGAACGCCGTCACGATAGGCCAGGGAGGTCTCGTAGCGATGGTGCCCATCCGCGATGTACAAGGGCGTGTCGGCGAGAGAAGCGGTAATGGCGTCCACAAGCTCTCGCGAGTCGAGCATCCATCCCTCGTACCGGTCTCCTTCCGGTAGGTCTGCCGTCCAATGCGGCTCCTCCCGAGGCTGCTCGGTCGCGCTCCCGTGATGCAGCAGCATCAGCGGGCTGATGTTGGCCTGCGTTGCCTGCATCAAGCTCATGCGGTCCCGCTTGGCCCCGGCGCGGGTGTTTTCGTGAGGCCTGACCGGCCCCGCAGCATCCAGGGCCGCCAGTCGAAGCGCGACGGTCAGCTCGAGACGGGACATCCGCCCGCCGGCGTAGGAGAACTCGCGGCGGGCGAGGTACAGGGCGGGCTCCTGGTCCTGCACCAGGACACCTTCCGTTCTCCACCGGGAGAAGGCCTCAGAGGCGCTCCGGTAGGGGTCCCCATGGGCCGGATCGGCCAGCTCGAGACGGACAGCGTTGTACGGGCTGGACCTGTAAAGGGCGGTCTGCTCTTCGGGCGAGATTATGTCGTAGGGAGGCGCGATCACACGTCCGAGCGAGCCGGCCTTTAGCGGGTCAAAGCGGAGTCCTCGGAATGGGCGAACGTCGGCCATCGGGGTGCAGGAGAAGGTGCGCGGGGGTTGCGGCTCGTTGGGCTTGCCGAAGTATAGCTACTGTCCTTCCCTTTTGCCCAGGAGCCCGGCGGGGCTATACTACTCTCCAGCCCGCCCGAGCCAGAGTCGATGAAGTTTGCCTTTTCTTTCCCGTATCGCCGGATCCTGCGGTACCAGTCCTACCGGGAACGGGAGACCTTTATAGAGCTAGTGAAGAGGGCCGACGAGCTTGGCTTCGACGCCTTCTCGGCGGGGGACCACCTCTTCATGCCCAAGTATTGGCAGCATGTGGCGACCGAGGTGTGGTTCGACCCGTTCACGTTTCTGTCGTACGCTGGCGCCATCAGCAAGCTGCGGGTCCTCACCGACGTTGTCGTCGTGCCCTACCGGACCCCGTTCCACACTGCCAAGAGCATCGCGACCCTGGATTTCATCACCGGCGGTAAGGTGATATTCGGCGCGGCGGTCGGCTATTTGGAGGGAGAATTCAACACGTTGAAAGTCCCGTTCAGAGAGCGTGGGCCAATGACCGACGAGTACCTGGAGATCATGAAGGTGCTGTGGAGCTCCGAAAAGCCCCGCTATGAAGGCAAGTACTACCGGGTCGCCGACATCGCGTTCTGGCCAAGGCCGGTCCAAAAACCGTACCCACCTATTTGGATCGGCGGGCGCACGAGGCCGTCGATCAGGCGGGCGATCAGACATGGGGATGGCTGGATGCCGTTCAACCTCGACCTGGAGGGGCTGCGACAGGCGATGCGCTTCTTCGATGAAGTGTGGACGGAAGAAGGAGGCAGGCGGGACGGGTTCGAGATCGTCATGCGAGCCGAGCGGGCCAACGTGACGGCGGAGCCGATCAGAGGCCCGGGGCGCCAACCGTTCTGGGGGACCCCCGAGCAGATCGCGGAGGATGTACAGGCGTACATCGATGCCGGGACCACCTATTTCAACGCAAGCTTCCATGGAGTCGAGCTTGAAGAGCACATGGAGAACATGGAGCGGTTCGCAACGGAAGTCATGCCCCTGTTCAAGGACTGACCGGGGCCGGCGGGCCGAGGGTCGTACGCCCAGCCGGGGCGTACGGTGATGTCCATCCGCAGCCGAGGTCCTTGTCGTATGCTCGAGGCCCGCGCCGCCGCGATGAAAGGACTTCCTTGGAGCATTTAAGCGACCGCCACCGGGGACGGGGAAGCCAACCCTGGTGAGCAGGTTCAGCGCACCGCTGGTACTCGTCTGGCGGCGGGTCAGGGCTAATTGGAAGTTCCTGCTGGTCCTTTTCGGCGGGGTCTTACTGGCGTCGACGCTGCTCGCCAGCTCTCCTCTGTACCTGGGCGCTATCAAGGAGCTCGGCCTCCGCCACGCTCTGGAGTTCGAGCGGAGGGGGGCCTTGGACGCGGCTGTGGCGGTGCCCTTCCGCCCCCTGGACCCATCGGGTTACGAGCGGGTCCGCTCTATTGTGGAGTCCCGGGGCGAAGAGGCCCTATCGGACCTCGTAAACGAGCGGGTGGCTGTTGTCAGGACTCCTCCGCTGGACCTGCGGCTTCCTGAGACCGGGCTCATCCCCGGCGGAAGCGTGTTCGCGGGGCTGCAAAGCTACTCGGGCTACGAAGCGCATTCCCGGGTGGTCGAGGGGGCCTTCCCCCGGGCGACCCATCAGACCGGGGAGTCAGGACCGCTGATCGAAGCGGCCATTGGGCGCGATTCGGCAGACGCCTTCCGGCTCAAGCTGCACGACCTCACGGTGCTCACTCCGTCGTCGTCGGACCCGTCCAGGACGGTGACGGCCCGGATTGTCGGCATTCTGGAGCCAGTGGACATCGGGGAGCAGTACTGGTCTTTTGCGATCAATCCCTTTGCCCCCCAGGTCGACAGCTCGAGCGGGCAGGACGTCCCCCTGCTGCCGGTCATCGTCGCACACGACACTTTCTTTCAGGAACTGGCCTCTTCTTTCAGGGGGACCCTGGTCACCTACTGGTGGTTCTTCTACGTCGACGCCGGCCTAATCCGGGCTGACGAGACCGACCGGATACAGGCGAGCCTGGCAGAGATGGAGGCGCTGCTAAGCGTCGAGCAGCCGGGCTCGACGCTCTTCACCGGGCTCACCGGCACCCTGGAGAGCTTCGAGAACAAGCTCTTCTTCAGCCGGGTCCCCATCCTGGTGGTGCTGATCCTGGTGATCCTTGTCGTTCTGTACTACCTGGTCATGGTCGCCAACGTCGTAGTGGACCGGCACCTGACGGAGATCGCTCTGCTGCGCTCGCGCGGGGCAGCGGGCGCACAGGTAATGGGCGTCTACGTTTGGGAGGCCCTGATTCTCTCGGCTGTTGCTTTCGTCCTGGGACCGTTCTTGGGGAGGGTCCTCGTACCGCTGCTGGGCAAGGCGCCGGCGTTCGAAGCGGCGACCGGGGGAGAGCTCCTGCCGGTGGAGCTGACCCTGACGGCGTTCATCTTTTCCCTGGCGGCCGCAGCGCTGTCCTTCCTCGTGCTCTTGGTCCCAGCGCTGCGCGGTGCGCGCTTCAACCTTTTGAACGCCAAGGCCATTGTCGCGCGGCCTTCACCCGTGTCGTTCTTCCACAAGTACTATCTGGACCTTTTCCTGTTGGCGCTGGCGGGTCTCCTCTATTGGGAGATGACTCAGAGAGGGTCGCTGGTTACCAGGAAGCTGTTCGGGGGCGACTCGACTGATTACCTCCTGCTGGCAGCCCCAGCGTTTTTTATCCTGGGCGTTTCGCTGGCGGTCCTCCGCTTCTTGCCTCCGGTGATGCTGGTCCTCAGCACTCTGGCATCACGAATGGGAAAGGTATGGCTGGTCATAGGGCTGTGGACCATCGCCAGAAACCCGGTCCACTATATGCGCCCGATCCTTCTGCTGACATTGGTCGCAGCGCTGGCCATGTTTGCCGCCAGCTTCAACAGGACCGTCGAGCAGAGTTTCCGGGACCGGGGGCTTTACGAAGCGGGCTCCGATGTGCGGCTGGTCGGCATTCCCAGCCCGCTCACCGGGCCAAAAGAGCAGCTGTCCAACGAGTTCGAATCCAGGCGCGGCGTGACTTCCGCAGCGCCCGTGTACCGGGTCACTACCGAAGGAGGAGGGGGGGTCATCAGACGGGCCTACAACCTCCTGGCTATCGATACGATCAAGTTCCACAGGGTGAGCTTCTACCGGGACGACTTCTCGGACCGTCCGCTTTTCAATCTGCTACGACACCTCGACCAGGGGCGCTCCGTTGTTCGCGGCATGGAGCTGCCCGAAGGCACCACGGGTCTCGGCCTCTGGGTCCGTCCGTCGGCCAAGTACGGCAACATGTCGCTATGGTTCCGGGTCCGCAACGAGGAGGGCCAGATCTCCCGAGTCCGGACAGACCGGCTGGACTTTGCCGACTGGCGCATGCTTCGCGCGGACTTCGGCGGGCGTTCGGCCCTCCAGGGCCCGTTGGTCCTGGAGGCCATCTACTTGTGGGAGTTTGATTTTCCCAAGGAGCCGTTCCCGACGGAGCTCCTGGTCCACGGACATGTGAGCAGCGGCACGGTCAACCTCAGCGGGCTCACCGCTTTCACCGGGACGACTCCAGCGGGGACCGTCATCGACTCTTTCGCCCAGCCGGACTCGTGGAGGCCGCTCGCCACGAGCGCCCTATCCCCCGAGGTGCTGGAGCGTTCGGACAGTGTGTCGAGGAACGGTCAAAGAGTGTCGCGGCTCACGTGGCAGAGCTCGTCCGGGGTGGGTATTCGAGGGATGTTTCCGACCGACTACGAGGATGCTGTTCCGGTGGTGGTCAGCAGCAGCTTTCTGTCGGCTACCGGCCGAAGGGTGGGGGAGGTCGTCGAGGTCTCGGTCGCCGGCATCCCGGTCCCGGTCCGGATCGCGGATTCGGTCGACTTCTTCCCTACGATGAACCCCAACCGCCCCTTCGTACTCGGCAACCTCGATACGCTGCTCCACTATGCGAACTTGTTCAGGGGGTTCAGGGCGCTTCCCAATGAGGTATGGATAGCGCTCGTGGACGATCAGGATGTCCGGGATGCGTTTCTTCGCGACCTCGGCAGCACTCCGTACGGGAGGTACGCCGTCTACAACCAGGACGCGACCCTTTCAACGCTGGAGCGGGACCCGTTGGTGGGTTCCGGGAGCAGAGGTATCGTCTTCACGGCGATGGTGGTACTGGTGATCGTGACCGTGGGAGGGTACCTGGGCTATTTCTATGTGTCCTCGTTCCGCACGCCGCTGGAGCTCGCGGTGCTGCGGGCCCTGGGTCTCTCCGGGGGGCAGCTCCTGAGTTTCCAGCTTCTCGTCCATTCCTCAGTCATCGCAGCGGCATTGGCCCTGGGGACGTGGGTAGGCGCGCGGGCCCATTCGATCATGATCACCTTCTTGCAGCACACCGAGCGGGGACGAGAGGTGCTTCCTCCGTTTGCTCCTCACACCGACTGGAGCGGCTTTGCCGTGATCCTCCTGACCTCGCTGGGGGTCCTGGCCGTAGTCGCGGCCTGGCTGGCCTGGAGTTTCGCGCGTACCCCCATCTGGCGGGTACTGCGGGCGAGCGAGCAGTAGGATGCCGGCGTTCCTCACACTGGTCCCCCTGGCGATGCAACGGTTGTTTGCCCGTTGGCAGCTCGTGCTGCCGCTTTTGATTGGGGCGGTGCTAGCGGTGGCCCTTCTTTCCAGCACCTTCATTTACGGGGACGCCGTCCGCCAACTGGGACTGGAGCACGCTTTCGATAAGGCGTCCCCCCGGGACCTGGACATGGAGCTTCTGGCCTATTACGCCCCCACAGGGACGAGTCCCTACGCTACGATCAGGCATGAAGTGGAAGTGGCGATTGACCGGAACGTGGACTGGTTCGTTGACGACGCCAGACGCGGGATGAAGGGTTCAACGTTCTTCGTGAACCAGGTCGGCCGGAGCGCCGCCGCCCTGGACACCTCCCCGGAGGTCATGGAGGCCAACGAAGAAGCGGCAACGGACCCCCGCCAACGGGCGACGTTTTTCCACCTCGAAGACTTCCTCGACCGGACCACGCTGGTTGCCGGTGAGCAGCCGCCCGACCTGAGCGTGCAGACTGATTCGACGGGGAAACCCATCGGGTCGCACGAAGTCCCAGCGATGGTCCTGGAAGAGACCGCTGGGCAGCACGGCCTGAGCGTGGGAGACCGGGTCCTCGCCGTCCCGCACTGGGAGGACGTTTCCCCGTGGACCGTCATCAGGGTGGCGGGGGTCGTCCGCCCGGTCGACCAAAACGACAAGTTCTGGCATCTGGGGTTCCCCGCGGAGTTTGGGGGGCTCCACCGCCAGAATTTCATGCCTCTGTATGTCTCGCAAGAGACCTTTCTTGGCGGGCTGGGCCCCCTGTTCCCCAAGATGCTCGCAGACTACTCCTTCTCACTCTTTGTCGACCCCGAACGGATCGACGTGCGGAACTCACAGCTCGCCGAGTTCGGCATTTCCCGCATGAACAGCCAACTGCGGACGAGGCTGAGCAGCTATCTGGCGAGGACGCATCTCGACACCGTGCTTACCGATTTTGCCACGAGGGACCTCTTCGGCCGCATACCCCTTCTGATCGTCGTTCTGATGATCATGGCGATCGTTTGCTACTACCTGGTGATGGTGGCGGGCGTCGTCGTGGACCGCCACGTTGGGGAGATCGCCCTGATGCGGTCGAGGGGGGCCGACATCGCGCAAGTTCTTGCGCTCTACGTATGGGAAGCCGTCATCATAACGGTCGTTGCCTTCATAGCCGGCCCCCTGTTGGCGTGGGGCGCGACATCGGCAATGGGCTACACGGCGGTCTTTTCGGACCTGACCGGAGGCAGCGCCCTGCCGGGCCGCCTGACGGCGCCGGCGATCCTCATGGGTCTCGCGGGAGCGGCGATCGCGTTCCTGGCCCTGCTCCTGCCCACAATCAGGGCGTTCAGCCTCAACATCCTCAGGTTCAAGCAGTCGGGCGGGCGGCCGCCCGCCGGGTCGTTCTTCACCCGGTATTACATCGATGTGTTCATCGGCCTCATCGCCGGTCTGCTGTTCTGGGAGCTGACGCAACGGGGCAGCCTGGTGACGACGACGCTGCTGGGTGAGAGCTCGGTGGACGAGGTCCTGCTGGCCGCTCCCGCGCTGATCCTGCTCGCGGTGTCGCTGCTGTTCCTCCGCATCTTCCCCTACGCACTGCAAGTCATGAGCGCGATATCGTCTCGCCTCGGCAGCGCGTGGCTCGCGCTGGGACTCTGGCAGATGGGGCGGAACCCGATGCCGTTCGCCCTTCCTATCCTTCTGCTCATGCTGGCCTCCAGCGTCGCGATGTTCGCGGCGAATTTTGGCGCCACTGTCGACCAGAGCTACGAAGACCGCGCCCGTTATGCCGCCGGGAGCGATGTCCGGCTTATCGGCATGACGCTCAATCGGCGCGGCGACTCGGAGTCATTCAGCGAGGCTTTCGGCGAGGTGCCTCGGGCAACCGGCGTCAGCCCGGCTTACAGGGCGAACACCTCCCCGGCCCTGCAGCTATTCGGAAGGTCCCGGTTTCAGCTACTCGCGGTCGATCCCCAAACGTTCCGGGACGTCGGGTGGTACCGGGACGATTTCTCGGAGAGCTCGCTGGGAGGCGTCCTGGCGGCGATAGAGGAGGACACTCCCCCCGCAGCGCACGGCCTTGCCATTCCCAGCGGGGCGGAGTCGCTGGGGGTCTGGGCTCTCCCCACGACGCCCCGGGGCGACCTCAGCCTCCGGGCCCGGATCGCAGACGTCAACGGGCGTTACCTGGACTATACGGTGGGGGCGCTGGACGAGAGGGACTGGACGTTCCTAGAGCTGACGCTGCCGCCATTCCGGGAGAGCCGGTTCTCCCGCCAGATCCGGCTTCAGCCGCCTCTCAGGCTGGTCTCCATGACGATCCGCCAGCGAGGGGGGCTGAGCCTGGACCCCGGAGCCGTCTACCTGGATGATCTCCAGGCCTCTGTGTCCGGGAAAGCGGTGCTGCTGGAGACTTTTGATGGACCGGGAACCGGGCGGGTGATCCGAGACAGCCAGCAAGCCGCCGCAGACAGCCTGGAGAGCAGCACGTCGGTCGTGCGGGAGCCGGGAGGCACGTCCGGGGTGTTCATCTGGGGAGGCGGGTCCCTTCTCTCGACAAGGGGGCTGGCCTTTGCCTCGGTATCGGAGCCGGGCACCCCCCTGGCCGCCGTCGTCAGCCGGTCGGCGCTGGAGAACGAAGGCATCTCGATAGGCGACCCGTTGCTGCTCAGCATCGACGGTCACATGGTCTCGACGCGGGTCGCTGAAGTGGTGGACTTCTTCCCGACCCTAGACCCATACGGCGGGGGCTTCGTGGTGCTGAACCTCGCAGCTCTCATGGAGCGACTCAACACCGCCGACAACTCTATTGAGGAGCAGCCGAACGAGATCTGGGCCGCCATTCCAGGCGGGCTGGGGGATTCAGTCACCCTGCCGGGGGTGCAGAACCCGACCCGCCAAGTGGTCGACCGGCGGGAACTTGCGGGGTCGTTCCAGGCCGACCCGTTGCTGGCCGCGAGCTGGAACGGCATCCTGCGGATTTCTTATATTGCCGTTGTCTTTTCGACGTTGATGGGCTTCGCGGTCTACTCTTACGCCCAGGCCCAGAGACGGCAGCTCGAGTTCGCGATGCTCCGGAGCATCGGGCTCTCCCGCGCGGGGCTCGTCGGCACCGTGATGCTGGAACAGATGATCGTCATCGTCGTTGGGCTCGCCCTGGGGAGCTGGCTGGGGGTACAGCTTACCTCCATCCTGCTGCCATTCCTCGGGCTGAACGAGGCCGGGACCCAGATTCTGCCGCCGTATGACGTCCGTGTGAGCTGGACGGCGATCCTGACCGCCTATGGTATTATGGCCGTCGTTTTTCTCTTCGCGACGGTGACGCTCATCGGCTTTTTCTCACGACTTGCGATCCAGCGCGTGCTGCGCTTTGGTGAAGTGTGATGGTGACGACCCGCCGGGCCAGTCCAGCCGACGAGTACATCGTCTGCGAGGACTTGTTCAAGATCTACAAGATCGCGGACCTCGAGGTCGTGGCGCTCCGCGGTCTCGACATGCGAATCCGGCGCGGGGAGGTCATGGCCATCGTGGGTCCCAGCGGGAGCGGCAAGAGCACGTTGCTGAACATCCTTGCAGGGTATGACCTCCCTTCGGCGGGGTCGGTGTTGGTTGAGAACCGCAATCTGCTCAAGATGACGTCCGGCGAGATGGTGGACTACCGCCGCGAGGGCATCGGTTTCGTCTGGCAGCAGGTGACACGCAACCTGGTGCCGTATATGTCGGCCGTCCAAAATGTCGAAATGCCCATGCTCCTGGCCGGCCGGACCAAGGCTGAGCGGACGGAGCGAGCGGTGAGCCTTCTGGACTTCGTCGGCCTGAGTGAGCGGATGAAGCATACGGTCGACCGGCTGTCGGGGGGTGAGCAGCAGCGAGTCGCGATAGCAACCGCCCTGGCAAACAACCCGCCGCTACTCCTCGCCGACGAGCCTACGGGGGAGCTGGATACCCAGACCTCGGAAGAAATCATGGGGCTCTTCCGAACCGTCAACTCGACATATGGCACCACGATCGTCATCGTGACCCATGACTTAGACGTCGCGTCGAGGGTCGACCGGGTGGTTGCCATCTCGGATGGAAAGACCAGTGTCGAGGTGATCCGGGCTCATCGCTACAGTGATGGGACGGATGAGCAGGAGCTTCTGGAGCTCTCGATCCTGGACGCCCACGGCCGGCTCCAGATTCCGAAAGACTTCCTCGACCGGCTGCGATTGTCCGGCCATGCCCGTGTCACCCTCGAGGGCGACCAGGTGGTCATCAGGGCGGCGGACTGATGCCGGAACCCGTGGAAGGGGCGGTCCTCTCCGCCGACTCTCTGAGCCGGTCATTCGATGTCGGTGGGCAAACGGTCCACGCCGTGAACGACGTCACCATGGACCTGTTCCCCGGTGAGATGGTCGCCCTGATGGGCAGGTCGGGATCGGGCAAGACCACCCTCCTGAATCTGCTGGGCGGCCTGGATAGGCCGACCGAGGGGGCGGTGTATTTCGACGGAAGAGACACGACCACGCTGTCCAGTAGTGAAGTCAGCAAGCTCAGGCGAGACCGGCTGGGATTCGTTTTCCAGAGCTTCGGCCTGCTGCCATTGCTGTCGGCGTTCGAGAACGTCGAGCTTCCCCTGAGGATCTCGGGAAAGCCCCGCCAAGAGCGGGAGGACCTGACGAGGCGCGCGCTCGATGTCGTCGGCATGGGGCACCGCATGAGGCACCGGCCCTATGAGCTTTCCGGGGGCGAGCAACAGCGCGTCGCCATCGCGAGGGCTATCGTGCACCGTCCGCCGGTGATCCTGGCGGATGAGCCCACGGCCGAGCTGGACTCAACCACATCCAAGACCATCTTCGACCTAATGCGCCAGATCGTTTTCGCCGACAAGGTCGCGGTTATCGTCGCGACCCACGACCGCCTCATCCTGGAGGCGGCCCACAGGATTCTGGAGATCAAGGACGGCGCTCTCGCGAGCGGGGCCTGATCTCCCGTCACACATCGATGGGGCCGCTGAAGCGCGAGCCCTCCTGGACGACCCCGGCCGCGCCTCGCGGCGGATCGTTTCCGCTCTGCTTGGGTAACAGGTCACGCCCGTTCGCTACCGGCCTGAGCCTCCCACCAGGTCAATAAGCTCTTCGCATTCGTGGGGCGAAGGAAGCCCTGGTGGATGACGCCACTGGTGATCGGGGGGCATTTCTGGAAATTGGATGTGTCAATGAGACTTGACAGGCCTTGTCAAGGGGCTGTACGGTTACAGTACGTACAAATGTCTTAGAGCGCTCCGCGAGCAAGCTGGGGCGCCGAACAAGAGGCCCGCCGTCTGGCGGGCCTCTTTGCGTGAGGGCCCCTTGACCGGACAGCAGCCAAAGGACGAAGGAGGCGGGGCATCATCCGAGCAGCGGTTCCTGGACGAAGTGCGCCGCTCAGGCAGGGTCAACGCCGCGGCCAAGGCTGCCGGCGTAACGGCGACGACGGCCAAGCGGTGGATCGATCGAGACCCGGCGTTCAGAGAACGATACGAAGAGGCCATGGCCGAATTCAGGGACACGTTGGAGGAGAGGCTGATGAACAGAATCGACCGCGGCGGGAACGGGGCGGCGCTGCGGTTCAAGCTCAAGGCCGAAATGCCGGAGAAATACGGGCTCCCTGGGAAACTGCCGCCCAAGGAGGAGCCAGGGGACGGCCCCGACTGGGGCCCCGTGGAACGAGAGGCAGAGAGCCGCGGAGAATGACGGTGAACGGCGAAGAGGTACAGGCCCCAGGGACGCCCCGCCTCCTGGGCTACCGCCGGAACCCCGGCCTTTTCTTCCGCGACGTCCTGGGCTGGGAGCCCTGGGGGAAGCAGCTCGAAATCGCCGAGGCAGTCCGGGACGCCATCTACGACGACGGCCCGAAGCGAGTCGCCGTCCGCTCGGGGAACGGCGTGGGAAAGACCGCCATTGCGGCCCGCATCATGCTCTGGGCCCTCCGGTGCTGGCCCGGAGCCGTCGTGATCACCACCGCACCCACAGAACGGCAGGTCAACGAGCTCTTGTGGCGAGAGGCGCGCGGAGCCTACCTGGGAGCCGCCATCCCCCTGGGAGGGCGCTTCTACAACCGCCAGCCCCGCTGGGAGATTGCCGCTCAGCGGTACGCCTTGGGATTGTCCCCCGACAACGCCGGGCCGGAGCGCTTCCAGGGATTCCACGCCCCCCTAATCCTGTTCATCCTCGATGAGGCCTCTGGAGTCCCCGAGGCCCACTGGGAGGCCATCAAGGGTTCGGCCCTTGCCGGCAACGCCGTCATCTTTGCCATCGGGAACCCGACCCGCCTGCACGGGGAGTTTTTCGACGCTTTCCACGGCCGTCAGCAGCTGTGGCGCACCCTGGCGGTCTCGGCGTTCGACACTCCCAATTTCACCATCGGCCCCGGTAGCATCCCTGGCCTTGTCGGGCCCGAGGCGGTCCAGCGGGCCACCGAGGACTGGGGAAAGGACTCCTCGCTCTACGCGGTCCGCATCCTGGGCCAATTCCCGTTGGCCTCCAGCTCCAGCCTCGTGCAGCTTTCATGGCTGGAGGACGCCGTCGCCGCCCCTCAGGTCCCAGGGCCCGAAGCCCTGGGAGTCGACGTTGCCCGTAACGGCGAGGCGGAAACCGTGATCGTGCACATGAACGGGAACCGAGTGACCGGGGTCGAGGCCTTCCGGGGCCAGGACACCATGCGGACCGCGGGCCGAGTCCGGCAACTCGCCGACGAGCGACGGGGCATCACCATCGCGATCGACGACGGCGGAGTCGGCGGCGGGGTCGTCGACCGCCTCCGGGAGCAGGACGTAGCGGTTGCCAGCATTACCTTCGGGGGCCGGCCCGACGGCCGGCTGTCCGAGCACTTCAGGAACAAGCTCAGCGAGATGTACTGGGTGCTGCGGGAGGACCTCCGGGAGGGCAAGCTGGTGATGCCCAACGAGCCCCGCCTTTGGGCCCAGCTCACCCAGATCGAGTGGGAGCTCGAGTCGGACCGCGCCATCCGCGTGTACAAGCGCGGCATCGGGCGGCACGCCGATTCCCCGGACCGCGCCGACGCCCTGGCCCTGGCGGTCGAAGCGGCCCATCGGGTGAACATGCCGTCGGGGGTGTTCCTGTGAGCGCCACATCCCAAAATCCCCCATCCGCGCGGGCGGAGAGGGGCACCTTCGACATTGGGACAGCCTCGACCGCGGCATCCGGGGACGACCCGATGGGCCCGGCCATGCACCCGCGTCGTATCACCCGCGGCTGGTACCACTCCGGCCCATCTTGCCGCCCTCTCCGGGTTGGAGGTGAGGTATGAGATTCCCCTGGCCGTTCCGGCGCCGTTCCTCGGCCGTCGCCCCGGTCCTCGTCGACCCCTGGCAGCAAGTCCACGGGACCGGTCAGGACTGGGTCCCTTCGACCTATGGCGACTACATCGCCACGAACGCCACGCTCTATTCATGCGTCATGCTCCGTACCCGCAACCTTGCCCGCGTAACACTTCGGATACACACCACGGCTGGGGAGGCGCGGGGCGCCGGAGCGCTTGCGCGAGGACCAGCACGCAATCCGCGGTCCGTCCCTGTCCCTCCCAGCCACCCAGCCCAAGCCCTCTTCGACAACGTGAATCCCCACTGGACATGCCGCAGCTTCTGGTACCAGGTGGAGGCATCCCTGTGCCTCTGGGGAAGCGCCCCCATTGCCATATTCCACGACGGCGCCGGCACACCGGCCGAGCTGTGGTGGTTGAACCCGCACCGCTTCCGCGCGGTGCCCCACAAGACGGACTACATCCAGGGCTACATCTACGAGAAAGACGGCAGGGAGATTGCCTTCGAGCCCCATGAAGTCATGTGGCTGAGGTACCCCAACCCCATCGATGAGTACGCGGCCCTGTCGCCCCTGGCCGCCCTCCGCATGACCGTGGACATGAACACGGACGCCGTCGCCTTCAACCGGCGATTCTTCCAGAACGACGGCACCCCGGGCAGGGTTTACATCAAGACCGAGGCCACGTTGACCAGGGCCGAGGCCACGGCCCTTCGGGCACGCTGGGAGGAAGCCTTCAAGGGCCCCAATAAGTCCCATCGCATCGCCGTCCTCGACAAGAGCGCCGACCTGGCCAGCCTGGGAGTGTCCCAAAAGGATATGGACTTCACGGAGGGACAACGGTTCACCAAGGAGGAGATAGCCGGCGCCTTCGGAGTCCCGCCCATGTTGATTGGCGACCTCCGCCACGCCACGTTGAACAACTTCCGCGTGGCCAAGACATCCTTCTGGGACGAGACGATGGTCCCTGAGCTCGAACTGGTCGAGGGGTTCATCAACCACGTCTTGACCCCCCAGCTTGGCTCGGGCCTCACGGCCAACTTCGACCTGTCCGAGATAGCCGCCCTTCGGGAAGACCAGAGCGAGAAGGCCAAGCGTCAGAAGCTCCTCACCGAGTCCGGGATCATGACCATCAACGAGCTCCGCGCCCAGGACGGTTTGCCGTCCGTCCTCTGGGGAGACGAGCCGCCCCCCACGTTCACCAGGCCCGCCTTCGAGCTCAACGGCACCAGCTCAGACGCTTCTTCCGTCCCATCCGAGGAGGGATAGCACGCCCGGCCCATACGACATCGTCGAGGGCCGCGCCAACGGCTGCCATACGGTCACATGGCTTCTCGGCATCGCCCCCGACCCGTCCCCCCAGACCCATCCGCCGGAAGAGCCCCAGAGGAGGCACACCCATCATGAACCCCGACACCGACATCTCATGCGCCCGTTTCGAGTCGTCCCGCGTCGACTCGGGAGAGGGCTTCCACCACATACGCATCATGACCGGCCAGCGGGCCAGGGACGGAGACGTGATCGAGCCCCTGGGCATGGACACGAGCGAGTACGAGCGCAACCCCGTCGTTCTATGGATTCACGACCGCATCGGCCTCACGCCGTCGGCGGGGCTGCCCATCGCGCGCACCCGCAGCCTCACCAGGAACGCCGACTGCATCGCGGCGGGCTTCGAATTCCTGCAGGGAGACCCCTTTGCCGACCGGGTCCGGAACGCATGGAATCAGGGGTTCATCAACACCGCCTCCATCGGATGGCGGACGTACCGGTGGGAGCCGATGGCAGCCGGAGGCCGGCGGCACACCAGGTCGAGCCTGCTCGAATGGTCCCTGGCCCCCGTCCCCATCGACCCCGGCGCCAGCCGCAGCGACGACCACACCCGCGCCCTGGTCGAGCTTGGGCTGGAGCCGCTCCCATCCAACAGACGGACCTGGACAAACAGCCATGGAACGTTCTCTATCGACTCCCGTTTCCTCCACCACGACGACTGCGGGTTCTCGTGGGACGCCATGAGCCGCGCTGCCGACCCGATGGACGAGAGGTGCCCCGTTTGCCACGCCCACGAGTCCGGCCGCGGCACGGTCCGACTGCGGGAGGCCGTGAAGGGACTCAGGGCCGGACTGGACAGCCTGCGCAGCCAAGGAAGACTCGAGGATAGAACAAGAGGACGCCGAGCACAGAACGCCGACACCGCCATCCAGGCCCGCGGGCCTGAAGGTCCGACAACCCATCAGCAGCAAAGGCGCAGAGAGTAGTCAATCAGGAAGGAGCACCAGGCCATGCCCGAAATCATGGACGACGCCGCGAGGGCCATCACCGAGGCCCGCCAGTTTATCGAGGAGCGAGCCCCACAGCTCGTAACGCGGGAGGAGCTCGACCGGATGGTCAGCGACCTCACACCCAGGCTTGCCGTGCAGAGGCCCCCGATCTTCGGCCGCAGCAATGTGCCGGAGGTCCGCGGCGGCCGCTATGACGGCCTGACCCACTTCGACCTCAGCATCGTGAAGGCTCTCCGGGAGGCCTCCGAGCTGGGCAAGGGCCGCGCGGTGTTCGACCTGGACGCCACGCGGATGATGCTGGGGAGCAGCCCCATCAACAACCGAACGATCCCAAACGATCCGGACTGGGAGGGGCTGAAGCGGGCCCTGGACTCGACCACGAGCGCCAAGGGCGACGAGAACGTCCCAACGCTCGAGAGGGCCGAGGCATGGCGGGACGTTCACCTGGCCACCGTGATCAGCGGGTTTCTGCCCCGCATCAACATGCCCTCGAACCCCTTCGATATCCCCCTCGAGCTCGGAGACATCACGTTCTACAAAGCCGCCGCCGAGAATGCGGCCGTCGACGAGTCCGACCCCGCCACGGCCAAGAACACGCTCACGGCCGGCGGAGTGAAGGCCATGAGCACGTGGTCTTACGAGCTCGATGAGGACTCGATCATCGCCATGCTCCCGAGCGTCCGGGAGGTATTCGTCCGGAACACCGCCGAGACCATCGACGACCTGTTGCTCCAAGCCGACGCCACAGCCGCAAATAGCATAGCCGCCGACGGCGCCGCGCTAGCCGCCAGCTCCCGCTACTTGTACGGAGGCGGGGACGGCCTTTTGCACCTGCCCCTTGTGGACAACACCGGCCAGGGGACGGACCACAACGCCGCCATCAGCGCCGCCATGTTCCGGAGCACCATGAAGAAGATGGAGAAGTACGCCCTGAACCCCGTGGGCGGGAACAACGCCCTATCGGCCGACATGGTATTCATCAGCGACCTCCGGACATGGCTCCAGGGCCTCGGCCTAGCCGAGGTGATCACCGTCGACAAGTACGGCCCCCAGGCCACCGTCAGGAACGGCCAGCTCGGGAGCATCTACGGAGTCCCGTGGCTTGTGAGCGGCCAGATGGGCGTGGCCGACACCGACGGCAAGGTGACCTCCGGCGGGAATGCCACCGACACCGGCCGAGTCCTCGGCGTCAACCGCAACGGATGGTTCCACGGCTTCCGGCGGGAGATGCTCATCGAGACCGAGCGCGACATCGAGAAGACCCAGATCAAGATGGTGGTCAGCTTCCGCATGGCCCTGGTAGCCCGAGGGTCCCGGTCCTCCGCCAGGCACACCGCCCTCGCCTACGACATTACAGGGGTCTAGCCCCAACTACCCCCAGCACACGCGGGAGCCCTGGGGAGCGACCATACGGGGCTGCACACACCTCCGCCTCGGGAGTTAGCGAGCTCTCTACCCAACCCCCGGATCCCCCTAGGGTCACACCCCGCGCCGGGAGGCAAGCCCGGAGGGCGCCGGGCCCGAGACTCACCGGCGAGCCCTTCGCAGGGGACGAGTAGAAGGAAATCAACGATGAAGACAGCCCACAGCAGCAAGACCGTATCGGCGGCAGGGACCATATCCGCGGCCCTCCCGTCCTACCGCGAAGGCCGCGGCTCGTCGCCCCGTATGTACCTCGGCACGGCCCGCCGCCGGTACGAGGAATAGCCCCCGTGGACGCCCTGGCCATCGTCAACACTGTCTTCGGCGGGGCCATCTTCGGCCTGCTTGTGGCCATGATGCGGCAGAGCATGGCGAACCGCGCCGACATCGCAGTCCTGCGCCAGCTCATCGAGCTCGCAGACCAGAAGGTGAACTGGATTCAAAGCATGGTGCTGGAGGACCTGCTGCAGCGCCTCAAGGGGAGGGAACATGTCGAGCGCAGCCCTAACAATCGCTGACCGGAAGACGGAAGCGTTGACCGGAAGACGGAAGCGTTGACCGGAAGACGGAAGGAAGCCGCCGCAAGACCACCTACTGCGATCCCGAGCGGCCTAGCGTCGGGTACGCCGTCGAGTCCAACGACACCAACGCGGCCATTGAGAGCGGCCATTGAGAGCAGCCATCGCGCCGCACATCGAGGCCCGCCGGACGGCCATGGGTCGACCACGCCGGCCCCTGCGATGGCCTCCAGACCTTCACGGTTGTGATCACCCAGAGGACGCCGAGGCGAAGCCGAGAGCGTCGTAAAGCGTCCAATCCCATGTCGACGGCTTTCCAAGCCGGCACGATCCGGAGGCTACTCCCATGAAGCGAATACCCGCCCGCATCCGCCGCAGGGCCTTAGCCCTACTCATCGACTTCTGCCTGATGTTGACCCGTGAGGCATCCCGGCTCCTCGCACGCCACCGGCCGAGGGATGCCGCTCCCCCCTCTCCGCCCGCGGAGCGGGGGGAAGGGGGTGAGGTTTGAACCTCTACGTCGACCTGACGGCCTTCAAAGACCGGATCGGTCACAAGGGGACCGGCGAAGACAGCCTGATCGAGGCCATGTTGATGGCGACCTCCAGAGCCATCGACAACTACTGCGGCCGCACCTTCTTTGTCGAGACCGAGACCCGCTACTTCGACGGCGCAGGCCTCACCCTGATGCTCGATAGGGACCTGCTGAGCGTCACGTCTCTCAAGACCGACGACAACGACGACGGGACGTACGACATAACCTGGGCCGCCGCCGACTACCTGACGATCCCCTACACCGACAAGCCCTACGCCGCCCTCACAGTCGACCGGCGGAGCTCGGGGAGCAAGGCCGACTTCAACAACGGAGTCCAGAGGGGAATCGAGATAGCCGGGGACTGGGGATACAACGACGAGTCCGACGACTCAGGCGCCGACATCAACGAGGGCGGCTCCTTCTCCGGCTCAGACACCACCTTGACCGTCACCGACGGCTCCAAGTTTGCCGTGGGCCAGACCATCAAAATCGAGTCCGAGCAGCTCTACATCTCGGCCATCTCGACCAACGACCTCACCGTCACCCGGGGAGTCAACGGCAGCACCGCCGCCTCCCACGCCGACTCGACCGACATCAACATCTACCGGTACCCCCGGCCCGTGGTCGAAGGAACGCTGATACAGGGCCTCCGACGATGGCGTTCTCGAGACCCTGCCTTTGCCGCCCGCCGGCGCCTGCCCGGCTGGGACGACATACCCAGCGTCGGCGGCCTCGACGAAGACGTGCGTTTCTTGCTGGGGAGCGTCCGCCGCACGGAAGCCATAGCGATCTGAGAGGACGCCGGAGCCGGGGCCACCGCCACCACCCAGGCCCAACAGAGGCGCAGAAGGGACCTCAATGCTCGATTCCACGACCCGCATCGACCGCGTCTCGGGCCGCACCCTGTTCCGATTCACCATCAACATCTACGGCACCCAGGGCGCCCTGACACGCTCCGACATCGAGGTGCTCGTCAGCGCCGTCCAGGAGGGGGTCGGGCAGGCTCTCGATCCGTCCCAGCCGCTGTCAAGCCTGCAGTCGGCCGACGCCGCGGCAGCCGCAGCGGAGGCCATCGCCGACGAGCTCGACGAGGCACGCCGCATGCAGTCGGACCTGCCCCAATGACGCGCGCCTTGCGCGCCTGAACGACCCATCCACTTCCACAACGGGGCGACGCCTTTGAGAGAGGCAGCGATCGAGAATACGGCAGCTCATCCAATCGGAGAGCCGCGTCCCCGCCGGCGGCCAGGCGAACGAGCGCCCCCGGGCGAGAACCCGCGTCGCGCAAGAACCCGCGTCGCGCGAGAACCCGCGTTGCGCAAGAACCCGCGTCGCGCAAGAACCCGCGTCGCGCGAGAACCCGATGCTAGCTGGGCGCATCTTCGGCGAGACCACTGATTCTGAGGCTCCTTCTCCGTTTACGGAGAGGGGGCCGGGGGGGTGAGGTTTGCTCTCGGTCCTGATATTCGCCGGCCCGACCTCAACGACGACCCTCGAAGACCTGACAGGTCTCGTTCGAGACCTTCGCTTCAGCACTCAGCTCCACGGCGGCTTCAACGCCTGCCGATTTCACATCGACGCCGGCACCGCGCCCCGGGCATGGAGCGTTTGGTTGAACGACCGCCACTGGCACCGGCTGGGCATCTACGATGGAGGCTCGCTCATCTGGGAGGGCCGCAAGGAAGTCACGACGCTGACCGCCGAAGGGTTGCAGCTGACGTTCTTCGGCTATTGGGCCAACCTCGCCGACCACCCACACCTCGACTACCGCCGCAGTCCCCCAGCTCGCATCACGTACAACGCCAACGAGCACGCCGACGACGTATTCAAGGATGTCCTGGCGAAGCTCCCGGCCTCGCACATCGACACCGATACGGCGAACATCGCCCGCCCGGCGCTCGTGGTCGCCGACAGAACGCACCCGTTGACGTTCGAGGGCAACGAGTCCGGCCAGCGCGCCGTTATAACGGTCACCAACTGGAGCGATAGCGGCGACGCCCCGTGGTACGCCGCCATCTGGGACGACCGGAAGGCCCACCTGGCGCGGCGGAGCCTCGGGAGGGTCAACTACCACACGATGCTCTCGGAGCTTGCCCCCGGGTGGTCATTCAAGCTTTCCACGTCCGACTACTACTCGGACGTGTACGCCGACTACCTGGCGGGCAGAGGGTCGACGTTGACAGCCCTGGCCACCGACGCCGGTGCACGATCCCGCTACGGCCGCCGGACAAAGGCCCTGCTCATCAACAGGGAAGTCCCCAACGCCGTCGCGCAACAGGCCCGGGACACGCTGGGAGCGCTCCTGTCACGACCGAGGCAGTACGGCTCGTTCGCCATCCAGGGGACCGTCTACGACAGCAACCGGCGCCCCACGGACCTGTACCGTATACGGGCCGGCGGCGTTCTACGCATCGACGACCTGGTGCCGGCGTCCGCCGGTCTCGACGCCGTCACGCTCGACGGCCTCCGGACGTTCTACGTCCTCGCCACCGCTTACGACCACGACCGTCACGTCCTGCGCATCCGCCCGGACCTATCTCACCGCTCCCTTTCGGCAATTCTCCAACGCGAGAACATCACCGGATGACCATTTCTTGCCCCCTCTCCGTCGGACGGAGAGGGGCTGGGGGAGCGGTTTCCCCACCCCGCCACCCCACCAGCTCAACACCCTCCGGGAGGCAACCCCGATGGCCTACGTCCTCAAGCTCTCCGATAGCGCCACCACGCTCGACCTGGTCGACGGCACCAACTACGAGGCCATCAACGCCAGCCTGTTCATCGCCCCCCCAGAGCCCCGACGTTCGACGACACCGCCGACGGTGCTCAGCCACGGGACGCGGCTCGTATCCCAGTCGTACGAGAACCGGTCCATCGACATCGGCCTCAACGTGCTCGGGACGACGAAGGACAACCTGATAGCAAACGTCCAGGCTATCGAAGAGCTCCTTGAAAAGGCGCGGCACCGCCAACTCACCCGATACGGCAACAGAGTCACCCTCGAGCTGCAATGGGACGCAGCGACGAACAACGTCCTCTTCGACGTGATCGACGGCGGCTTCAGCCACGGACGAGGTTTCTGGGGCCGCACAGACCTCGAATACGGGCCGCGGCTGAACAACACCCGATTGCGGCTGTGGTGCCTGCCGTTCGGACGCCGCGCCGTCGTAGCCCTGAGCTCCGACACGCTGGAGAACCACCAGGGCGGAGCGAACCTGAACTACGCCGACATCACGGGCATCGAAGGCGATGTCGACGCCCCGTGCCAGCTGAAGCTGGCACCGAGCGGCGCCAGCGGCACGGTGAAGGTATGGATAGCCACACGGACGGGGACCCGACGCACCGACACCCTATGGCGCCAGGGTGAATCACGAGACTCCTTTGCCCGGCAGTACAAGGCCCGTGCTCCCGAGCAGCTCGTGGACTCGACCCAGACAATGGCCGGGACCTCGGATGGCGCTGCCCAACGCACGCGCATAGGCCGCGCCGACAACTATCCTTTGACGCTGAACAAGCGGTTTTACGGCCGTTGGCGATTCGCCATGAGCGGTCCGCCCAAGGGAGTGTTCCGCATTCTGTGCAGGGTCAAGGCCACGTTGACACAGCCCAACTCCGCGGCGTGGTCGAACATGTCGTTTTATGTCGGCTGGGACGCCGGAGGGCTGTCGAGTAGGCCGAGGCTCGGCATCGACACGAAGAGGCCCGTCGCCAACGACAGATGGACGACCATCGACTTCGGAGAGCTGCGCATCCCGGCGACGACCGACCCCGACGGCCAAACGTTGGATACGTTCAACGTCGACATCTACACCGCGTACGAGACGCGAGGCCACGTTACGCTCCACTACGGGAGGGCGGACTGGTCCATCGACTACCTTATGCTGCTTCCCGTCGATGAAGGGATCGCCATCCTCGACAGGGTCACGAGCACGGACCGTATTCTGCTGGACTCCGAGTCCAACCATCCACAGGTCTACGTCATGGACAGCTCCGACAGGATACAGAAGGTCGCGAACTACGTCGGACGAGCGCCGATGCTCAGCGCGCAGGGCACGAGGCTGTACGTCCTCCGCGACGACGCGCCAGCCGCGTCCTACGCGTTGTCCGGCGGCTACACGCCCCGATACTGGGCCCTCGCATGACCCTGCCTCTGAGCCCGGTCCCGGTACAGCCAAGCCTTTGGGTTGTCGGGCAGTGCACCCACACCGTAGAGTGTGCTGTCACGACATGGCAGGAGCGACCAAGGCAATGACGACACGACCCTCGAATATCCGCTACGACGTGATCGTTATCGGCGCGGGGAACGCGGCCCTGACAGCCGCGATTTCCGCCCGCCAGAATGGCGCCCGCGTACTCGTTCTCGAGAAGGCCCCCGAGGTCGAGAGGGGGGGGAACAGCCGGTTCAGCGGCGGTTTGTTCCGCTTCGCTTACGACGGGACCGAGGACCTTCGACGGGTGAAGAGAGACCTCGCAGGCGACGAGTGGGGCCGTATCGAGGCCCAACCCTATGGCGGCGACCGCTTCACAGACGACGTCATGCGGGTCACCCAGGGACAGGCCGACAGGATGCTGACCGGGGTCTTGGTCGAAGAGTCACTCCCCACAGTCATCTGGATGACGGACCTGGGGCTAAAGTGGCAGTGGTCCGTCTTATGGCGAGTCGAGGAGGAAGGGCGCCTGAAATTCAGTCCAGGCGCAATTCTCGAGGCCCGCGGCAAGGGGATCGGTCTCGTCCAGCAGCTCTTCGATCTCGCCGAGAAAGCGGGGGTCTCGGTGGCCTATGGGTCCAAGATGGTGGGGTTCCTTCAGGACCCGTCGGGGCGGGTCACGGGAGTCCGCATGAGGACCTCGGCGGGGACGGAGGATGTCGCTTCGCAAGCCGTCGTGCTGGCGTCGGGAGGGTTTGAGGCGAACACAGAGATGAGGGCGCGCTACCTCGGCCCAGGCTGGGACCGGGTAAAGGTCCGCGGCACTCGGTTCAACACCGGAGAAACACTCCAAATGGCCCTGGACATCGGCGCCAAGGCCGTAGGCCACTGGCAGGGGTGCCATTCAACGCCCATCGACGCCGACGCGCCCGATGTCGGCGACCTGAGGCTAACAGACAGGACCAACCGGCTGTCCTACCCGTACGGCATCATGGTGAACGCCCTGGGCCAGCGGTTCGTGGACGAGGGAGAGGACGTAGGGGGCTACACCTACGCCAAGTTCGGCAGGGCTATCCTGGCTCAACCGGGCACGGTGGCCTATCAGATCTTCGACAGCAAGACCACCCACCTGCTCGAGGAGCGGTATTCGACCGGCGTCCCAGTAGTGACCCAATCCATGGCGGAGATAGCCGAGCGGCTGCCGATCCAGGGAGACGCGCTCCTGTCGACCGTCCGGGAGTTCAACGCCGCGGTTCAGCCTGGGGAGTTCGACCCCTCCAAGAAGGACGGGAAGAGGACAGCCGGAATCTCTCCCCCGAAGTCGAACTGGGCCCTGCCGCTGGACTCCCCTCCTTTCACCGTCTACGCGGTAACCGGCGGCATCACGTTCACCTTTGGAGGCATCCAGGTGGACAACCTGGCGCGCGTGATCGATACCGAGGACACCCCGATACCGGGCCTCTATGCCACGGGGGAGATCACCGGCGGGTTCTTCTTCGAGAACTATCCCGGCGGCACGGGGCTGGTCCGGGGGGCGGTCTTCGGCAAGATTGCGGGGGCCCAGGCTGCGGCCGAATCGCGTGAGTGAGGCCTGTCCGTCCGGACCCTTGCGCGAAGCTTGACAGGGGAAAATCCGCGCCGATAAGCTGCCGCTATCTGGTCGGCCCACCTCAGGCCGGACAAAGGCCCCAGCAAGCGCGGCACAGCAGTTGGAGGGGAGATGCTTAACGGCTTTCGAGTCAGCGACACGGATATGCACATCGTCGAGCCCGTCGACCTCTGGCAGAGGTACATGGACCCCGCTTTCTCCGACCGCCTGGAAACCCGGGTCTCCGACCGGCCCGGCCTTTACCGGGATGACGGCACATCGGTGACCGTCAAAGGCGCCGGGACCGGAAAGAGCCGGGGGAGCAACCAGTACAGCGCCATCGCCCTCGAGCGGGGCCGCGACAATGTCCGGCGCTGGTATGGCGAGATGTACGACATGGGATGGACGGCCGAGGCGCAATTGCGCGGCATGGACCAGCAGAGCATCGACCTGGCCTTCCTGTACCCCACGTCGGGGCTCTACGTGCTGGCCAACGACGGGATCGCTTCCGACGTCGCTCTGGCCGTCGCACGCGCCTATAACGACTGGCTAGGAGACTTCACATCGGCCGATCGCGGACGATTGGCCCACGTGGCCATGGTCCCCTTGCAGGACCCGCAGGGAGCGATCGGAGAAGCCCGCCGATGCGCCAATGCGTACGGGTCGAAGGGGGTCTTCGTGCGAGGGGAGCCGCACGACGGCCGGATTCTCGACGACCCAGTCTACGAAGGGCTGTGGACGGAGCTCGAAGCGCTGGACATGGCCGTGGGCTTACACCACAGCACCCACGCCATGGTGCCCACACTCGGGTCTCACCGCTTCAACACAAGGCTGCAGAGTCACACCGCCTCCCACCCGATGGAGCAGATGTCCAACGTCCTTGCTCTCATCGGAGGCGGAGTCCTAGAGCGGCACCCCAAGCTGCGTTTCGCTTTCCTCGAGTCCGGGGCGGGCTGGGTCCCTTACCATCTCTGGCGTTTCGACCAGCAGTACAAGGAGCTGGGCTTCGAGTCTCCGGAGATGACCATGAAGCCCAGCGACTATTTCAGGCGCCAGTGCTGGGTCGCGGTAGAGCCGACGGAGCCTCACATGGACGTCATCGTGGACTTCCTCGGCGAGGACCGCACCGTCATCTCATCGGACTTCCCGCACGTGGACCATCCCCCGGGAGAGCTGACCGATTTCGCCGAGCGCGCGGACATCCCGGAGGGCATCAAGCGCAAGACCCTTTGGGACAACACGATGGCGCTCTACGGCGAATAGGGGGCGTCAGGCCTGGCCATCATCGGGCTGATCTGCTCATAGCCGCCGATGTCCATTCATGACCCCGATGGGCTTTTGGGGGCCTGACGCGGGCGTCAGGCCCGCTCCGGCGGCGGGGAGAAGCGGCGCTCCAGCTCTTCGTAGCGAGAGTACTCGATGTGCTCGTAGATCTCCTGGCGGGGCATCATCCGGGACACCCAGTCCCGCTGGGTGCCATCCCGGCGCAGGTCGGTGAGGAACTCGTAAACGGGCCTCAGGGCGACCCGCATGGCGGAGACGGGGAAGAGGACGATCTTGTATCCCCAGTCGAAGAACTGGCCGGCCGTGTAGTAGGGGGTCTTGCCGAACTCGGTCATGTTGGCCAGCAGCGGCGCCTGGACCGCCCTGGCGAAGGCCCTGAACTCCTCCTCGTCGTGGAGCGCCTCGGGGAAGATCACGTCGGCCCCGGCTTCCAGGTAGAGCCCGGCGCGCTCCACGGCGCTGTCGAACCCTTCGACCTCCCTCGAGTCGGTGCGGGCGATGATGACGAAGTCCGAGTCTCTCCTGGCCTCCACCGCCGCCCGGACCTTTGCCGCCATCTCTTCGGCGCTTACCAGCTGCTTGCCGTCCAGGTGGCCGCAGCGCTTCTCCGAAATCTGGTCCTCGATGTGCAGGGCCGCCGCGCCAGCCTTTTCGAACTCCTGGACGGTCCGCATCGCGCCGAGGACCCCTCCGAAGCCGGTGTCGGCATCGACTATGATGGGCAGCGGGACCGCTTCGCTGACGGAGTGGATGAATCCGGCGACCTCCGTCTGAGAGATAAGACCGATGTCGGGCAGGGCAAGCCTAGAAGCCGCCGTGGCGCTGCCGCTGATGTAGACCACTTCAAACCCCGCCGAGAGGGCCAGCCGGGCGCACATCGGGTCGTACACTCCCGGGGCCACAAGCCCCCCGGGGCGGGCCAACAGATTGCGAAGGGTCCCGGCTTTCGATGCAATGGTCATGGTCCGCCACCTCAGGATGTGTCTTGTTGGGTGCGGCCAACATAGGTCTCGCCCCTCAAAGGTGTCAATCCTCGCAAGACCCGGCGCCATGAGCTCAGGCGGCGGGACCGAGATCGAGGCGGCTGGCGCCGGACCCCAGGTCGGACCGGCTCAGCGCAATGAGCTCAGGCGGCGGGACCGAGATCGAGAGAGAATTCGGCGGCGGTGGAGCCGGCAGTCCTCCCGAACACGGCGCCCGCCATGAGCCCCGAGCCTCCCGGGTAGTTGTGGTAGAACAGCCCTCCCACGAGCTCACCCGCGGCGTAGAGGCCGGGAATCGGCACATCCTCCGTGTCGAGGACCCGGGTCTGACCGTCGATCCGCAGGCCGCCGAACGTGAAGGTGATGCCGCAGGTCACGGCGTAACCGGCGTAGGGCGGAGTGTCGAGGGCCAGAGCCCAGTGGGACTTGGGGGGGTCCACCCCATCCGTGTGTTTGCCATCGAGCACCGTCGGGTTGAAGTCGCCCGGCTGGACCGATGCGTTGAACTCCTCGACGGTCCGGGCGAGACCGGGGGGGTCTATCCCCAGCCCCCGGGCGAGCTCCTCGACCGTACCGGCCTCCACCTTGGACACCTGGGGGATCCGATATTCGTCCCGCAGCAGGTGGGTCACCTTGGCGTCAAAGAGCTGGAAGGCCGCCCGCTGCGGCTG
The DNA here is from genome assembly GCA_965220155.1 of Dehalococcoidia bacterium. GTDB lineage: Bacteria > Chloroflexota > Dehalococcoidia > SHYB01 > SHYB01. Next base: position 1,090,631 of record OZ244810.1, read on the forward strand.
TTTGAGTATCTCGCGGCCATACTTCGCGTACGTGTAGTTCCGAAAGTCGGCCCCCTCGTCGACGAACCGGGCCCCATTGACGTTCACGATCAGGCCAAAGGGGTAGGAGTGCTTCTGGAACAGGTCGGCGATCTTTCGGTCGCCATAGGGCGGCGCGTTAAGGTCCCAGGCCACGGCGTGGCAGCCACTCCAGTTGCCGAAGGGTTGGGCCCCGATGTCCAGCGCCATCCGGATCCCGTCCCCGGTGTTGTAACGGGTACCCCGGACTTTGGCCAGCTCCCACCCGGGTCCGAGGTACCGCGTCCGCATCTCGGGATTGGCCTCGAATCCGCCGCATGCGAGGACCACCGACCCGGCCCCGACGGCCCTTCGCCCCAGCGGGCCGCGGACCATGGCGCCGTTTACGGAGCCCTCGTCGCCGGTCACCAGGGAGAGGACCTTTGACTCGTAGCCGACCGTGACCCCCGCGCGCTCCGCCAGCTCAAACTGCCGGTCGCAGAGTCCCTTGCCGCCGCCCACCGCCTCAACGATCAAGCCACCCCAAAAGCGGAGCAACTCACCGTCCTTGAACGCCTGGCGGCCGTAGGCGAGGACCCAGGGGACCCCCTGGTCTTTCATCCATTTCATGGTGGGCAGCGAACGAGAAACCAGGATATCGACGAGCTCGGGGTCCGAGAGTCCTTCGGTCACCCGCATGACGTCGCCGTAGAAGGATGCCTGGGGATAGCTTCCGACGTCGACGGACGCCCGCTCGTGGTCGGAGAGGCCCGCGATCTCCTGGATGTCCTCCCAGCCGTCGTACGCGAACCTGAACAGGCCCCCGGTGAAGAACGTGTTCCCGCCGCGAAGGTGCTGGGGGGCCTTCTCCAGCACCAGGACAGAGGCGCCCTTCTCGGCGGCGGCCAATGCGGCGTTGAGGCCGGCGTTGCCGGCGCCCACCACGAGAACATCGACGCGCTCGGCGATATCCAAGGCCGTTCGACCCTCCCACGCACGTATAGGCTCCGGCGAGGTCGAGGCATCGTACCTGGGACCGATTTCGAGCGCAACCTTTAGACTATGGCCGGCGCCATCGAAAGCTTGGGTTGGGCTGGAACGAGGGGGCCTCATGAGGTGTGACAGCCTTGCGACTTGACGGAGAAGACCTGGACAGCACCCCGGGGAGTGCCCCAAATGAAGGCGGGCAGTCCTGGGACCCCGGGCTGTACGAAGAGAAACACGCCTTCGTCTGGAAGTCCGCCGCCGATCTGGTGGAGCTCCTAGCCCCCCAGGCGGGGGAGAGAGTCCTGGACTTGGGCTGCGGGACCGGGCGCTTGACCGACGAGATCGCGGGCAGAGGATGTGAAGTGGAGGGCATCGACAGCGCCGTGGAGATGATCGACGAGGCGCGAAGACGGTACCCAACGCTAACGTTCAGGGTCGCCGACGCGCTGTCCATGGAATACACAACGGCCTTCGACGCGGTGTTCTCCAACGCCGCTTTACACTGGATCCGGCCGCCGGAACGGGTCGCGCGGCGCGTCTGGGAAGCCCTCAGGCCGGGTGGACGGTTCGTCGCGGAGCTGGGCGCGAAGGGGAATGTCAAGGCAATCGTTCAGGCTATCACCCTTGCCGTGACGGCTTTGTCTCCGGAGCGGCCCTCGTTCGAGCATCCCTGGTTTTTCCCCAGCATGGGCGAGTATGCGACCCTTCTCGAGCGACAGGGTTTTCTCGTCACATACGCGACCGTATTCGACAGGCCGACGCCTCTGGAGGCCGGACGGCAAGGACTACGGAATTGGATGGCGATGTTCGCCGGGGGACTCCTCAAGGGACTGTCGGACAAGGACAGATCGAGGGTCATAGGCGCGGTTGAAGAGCGATTGGCCCCAACGCACTACCGCGACGGATCGTGGGTCGTCGACTATAGGAGGATCAGGGTGGCGGCGGTAAAGGGTTGACGGGCAAGAGCCCATGTATTGCAGCGATCGGACGGCGGACCGAGAGGGGCGAAGGGGACACTGCGGGGGTCGCAAGCCAAGGAAGCTGTACTCAGATATCCCGTGACACAACGGCGTTCGGTCATGAGAGTGCCTCCAGCAACCCCTCCAGGGACACGCTGGCGAGCGACTCGATGCGCATGTCCGCATGATCGAACGAGAGGCTACCTGTCATGGCCCCAGGAACGGCAACACAGAGCAATCCGGCGTTCTTCGCGCCCTGTACGCCGTTCGGCGAGTCTTCTAGAGCGAATGCCTGCTCGGCTGTCACGCTGAGGTTGGCCAGGGACGCCAGATACGAAGCAGGGTTGGGCTTGACACTCCCCACGTCGTCCGAGCACACGACGGTGTCGAAGGCGTCCGCGAGCCCGACGTGCTCAAGCTTCGGACGCACCCACGATCGCGGTGAGCTTGAGGCGATGCCAATCCGGAGACCGCGTTCTCGCGCGGAGGCGATGTAGTCTTCGATACCCGGCAGCGGAGTACTCTCTTCGAACAGTACCTCAAAGGCTGCCCGATGCTCGTGGCGCGCCTGGTCTCGGTCTACCCGTCGGCCGGAAACCTCCGCAAGGTGGTCGTAAATGTCAAAGGAGTCGTGACCGCCTCCAATTAACGGCACCCAAGTCGACAATGGCAGATCGACGTCGTAGATCCTGAAGACGCTCCGCCACGCCTCGTAATCGGGCAGTTCGGTGTCAACGATCAGCCCGTCGAAGTCGAACACGATTGCTTTGAACGTTCGCGGCATCTCACATTCGGCCGTTCGAGCACCTGAATCCCGCAGGCCGATTCATTCATCGTCATCGCGGGTCTGTCGTTTGGTCTTGAGCAGTGGTCCTTCCACGCCTGCGAACTCCACCAGGACGGCACCCGGACCGGCTACTCCTCGGGAAAGAGCGACAAAACGAAGGTAGCCCTGCTGTAGTCCTCACCCAGGCTGGAGCTCATTGCGATTGAGCCAAGGCCATCCGACAGCATGTCGTACAGGTCCTCGTCCACGGCCAGCTCATCAAGATACAGATCACCCACGATTCGGTTCAGGTCTATGTACATGAGGAATTGCCGACTGCCGGGCAGGAAGCCGACGATCCGCTGGTATTCCTGATCGGCTGAGAGCCGGCCGCCCTCGCCCTTCTGCCGCCCCACCGCGGCTTCCAGCGCATCCCTGGTCGTTCCGAAAGTGAGGTAGCCGTCATGGAACACGTACCCGGGCTGGAGCAGCTGTCCGTCCAAGTCGAACATTTGGGCGTCATTCTCGGCACCCACGTCCATCCGCTCCGGGGACTGGCCTATGAGGGATTCAAGCCTGCCGACAAGGTCGTTCAGGGTCCGACTCAACTCCTCCGCCCCGTCGGGTTGGTACGACAGCATCGATACTGCATCGACCAGGGTGCCCGTGGGTCCGCTGGATAAGGCACCCTCGAGATCGAGATCATGGACCGCCACAATCAAGTCTCCCCCGAGGTAGTCGAAGAGGTCTTCTTCCAGGTGTATACCGATTAGCCGGTCCACCATCCACAGTCCGATGTCCAGGGCATCCGCCAGGGTCGAGTCGGAGCCGAATGCTCGTACATCATCCGCCGCGGGTCGGTCCAGCAAGCTGTTTTCTCGAATAATGTCGGGGATGGCTATATTGATCTCCTGGAGCACATCCTCCCAGTCCGGAATCAGGTCCGCCATCTGGCATTCGCGAAGGACCTCCCGCCAGCTGTCGGCATCCGGGTCGAATGAGACGGAAAGAAAGCCCAGAGTGTCTTCAGGAAGCAGCTCGGCAGCGTCCACGACATCAGACGAACCTGGCCACAGATCACTCACGGTCGGCGACACCAAGTCGAGGACCAGTCCTCGGTCCACCCAAGCAGCCGAAGCCATCGTCCAGTCGGTCCTCTGGAACAATTTCCCATCGCAGGCGTCTCCCATCGAACCCACCAGCGGAGACCCCAGGCCGTAAAAGCCGCCTATTCCCGCCAGCGGCAGGCCCCGACCCAACAGATCGCCGCCGAGGGCCTCGGACAAGCGCCGATAGTCCACATAGACAGACGCGAATCGACGGTCGGGCAGCGCGCCCCGGGCTTCCATGAAGTCCTCATCGGAGGCCAAGGTCCGGCTCTGTTCACCATCAAGGCGGTCGAGGATGTCTTCCAGGACGCCGTCGGTAGTCGCGAACACGAGCACGTCCTCGGTCAGGGCATAGGCCTGAAGGTTGTCCTCATCCACCCAGACCTCGTAGCCGTCGATGGTATCTCGATCAAAGTCCGCGCCGTGCTCGTCCTCCCAATAGTCCAGCCAGTCTGCGAGGAAGCCGGCGGCGGCGGCTCGATCGCGGACGGCGATGGTGGCAGCCGCCTCGATCTCTTCACCGTCCATGTCGATATCCAGGATGGCCGCTGAGAACTCGTCTCCGAGCCAAGGGAGCAGATCGTCTTCGAGATTGACCCCGACCTCATCGTCCAGTCCATCTTCGAGGTCGTCCACCCATTCCCGAAAATCGCGCATGCCGTCGAAACGCTGCCAGATATCCGACATTTGACTGCGCTGTCCCATCGATGGGTCCCGAGTGAACCAGGTGTAAGCCATGATGTCGTCGGGGTAGTATCGGGCCGAGTGTTCCGGCGTCGAGCCCCGGGGGCCTGACACAATGACGGAGTACACGACGACCCCAACCACGACGAGTACAGCGACAGCCAAGGCAATACCGACAAGCTTCACGCGCACCATCCCTCTCGTGACCTGATCAATCCTTCATATAGGCGCTTTTCAATATAGTGCATGGACCGTGCGAAGGTCCTTGATGTCGTGTCGTTTGGCGGGCCTAAGCGTACCATGCCGCGAACTTTTCGATGGGAAGTCGTTATATAGGGAGACCTCAAACCAACTCGTTGGGTGCGGACCGCTGTGAGGCCGCTCCGTTGGGCTGAGAGCTCCGCCGTTGGCCTGCGCCGGGTGGACGAGAAGGGGGAGGAGAGGGTCGGCAGCATTAGGCCTTGTAGAATAGGCTCATTGAGCCCGAAGGGAGGCCCAAAGTGACTGCTCTAAAGCGTTTGGCAGCGGCTTACATGCTTCTGCTGGCGGCAGTGGTGGCCGTGCATTTCCTGGTCAACCAGTTTTACGATCCGATGTTGGAGGGTACGGCGCTCACCGTGTGGCGAATCCTAGACCCGCTGATGGTGGCGGGCGTGGTGATGGCACTGATCGTTGCCTCCTGTAGAAAGTGCCGCCGTGATGCCGATAAAGCCGCTCAATCGCTCGACCGGGAGTATCTGGAGGCGAACTTCACCTTCTACTATTCGGCGGCGATTCTCCTCGGGCTTCTATGGAACTGGTTCGGCGTCGAGTGGGTAGACCCCCGCAACGACATCGGGCTGCTATGGACACTGATCGACGCCACGCTTCCTCTCCTGCTGGCTTCGACCGGTATCCGGCTGCTGCGCGAGGGGGCGACCCAAGCCGGATAGCGGCAAACCACGCATGGGGCGTCGGGCCTGAGGGCCCTTCCCGCCTTGCAATCACGATAACCCGCCACGATAAACCGCGCTAATGCCGAATGCGGGGCGCCAGCGGGAGGGGGGACCACATGCCGCCGATAGGGCCAGCCCTTACGGTCCGGGGACTGATCCAGAGTCAAGGCTGGAACATCCAGGACGTCAGCCAAAGTGGAGATGCCGGTCGGTGACCGGACGGGACCGTCGAGCATGGCGCGATTAGACGACCTGCAACGTTTCCATGAGATACTTGCTGCCTTGGAACGAAAGGTCAGGGACGGCCGGACCCTCGCCGGTTGTTCCGGGGCATGAATTGGCCTGACCGTGGCATTTATTTCTTCCGGGAACGCCATGAGGAACGCTCATCTACCGGGAATGGTCTGCGAATCGTGCGCGTTGGGACTCATGCACTTAAAGTCGGCTCACGTACTACATTGTGGAAGCGTCTGAGTCAACACAGAAGGACCAACCATCCTCGCGGTGGCAATCACCGCGGCTCAATCTTCAGGTCTCTCGTTGGGAAGGCCCTGATCGAACGAGATGGCTTGCTATGCCCGTCTTGGGGGAAGGGCAGTTCCGCGCCGCGTTCCGTCAGAGGAACCGAGGTGCTTTTAGAGAGAGAGGTTAGCGCCGTACTTGGCGCGATGCCATTTCTTTGGCTTGCGATAAAGGGCGAGCCGGGTCCCGATAGCCTGCGGGGATACATCGAGCGCAACGCTATCGCGCTCCTCAGCAATTATGGCAAGCCTTCGCTCGACCCGCCTTCGTCCAGATGGCTCGGTAATTGGTGTAACCGGGAACGGGTGAGGAAGTCCGCTTGTGGAATTCCAATCACGTCGATGAGCAATACCAGCCGAAGTTCCTCGAAGTGCTGAACTCCGCTGTCGGTGCGATGGGAGCAGATTGATGATTTTCGTTATCCAGTGCGCTGGCAGCAAAACAAACGGCGCCGGCGTCCTTAGGGATAGTAACGGCTCGCCAGTCATGTTCGTGGCCAACCCCAGGGAGATGCCAAACGACGGGAAGCATGTCTACGCGCATCCGGACGAAATATCCGATTCCGGGGCATCGTGGCGGGACCGGTTACTCGACTACAACAGGTGCCCAGGACCCAATCCTCTGGGCCTTCTGCCAGCATGGGAGCTTTACCAGAATCCAGTCTATTCCAGGTTGGTGAAAACGTACGGCGCCGAGCGCGTATACATCCTCTCGGCTGGCTGGGGGTTGATTACTGCCGGATTCCTAACGCCCGATTACGACATCACCTTCTCCGCAAGTGGCGGCAAAGGGAGCAAACGGGACAAGAGCTCCCGCTATAGGGACTTGTGCCTGCTCCCCCAAGAGCTCAAAGACCCCATTGTCTTCTTCGGCAGCAGGAAATATGTGCCGCTGTTTTGTGAGCTGACGCGCCCTTTCAATTGCCGGAAGATCGTGTTCTACAATTCTGCGACCCCCCCAAGCGCGCCTGGGTGCGAGCTAAAAGGTTTCACCAAAGGGCGAACGAATTGGCAATACCAATGCGCCAACCAATTCATTGAGAGTGTGATCGAAATTTAGCTGGGTCCTTGTCCGCCCGCCCGTGGCGGCAGGTATTTGGAGTTCTTCTGCCCGCTATTATACCGCCAACCTGAACCGCAACACGAAGGTTCTTGATTTTGTATAGCTTGGTGGGCCTAAGCGTATTGTTGGGTGCGGCGCAATAGCAACGGAAAACAGAGATGCTCATGGGCCGTCAATTCAGAGCCACCAAAGGTTTGTTGACAAGGGTTTAGCTCACGACTATGCTTCGGGTAACCCCTGGATATGCCTGATCGAAAGAGACCGAACCTGCGGTGCGGGGCTCCTCGGAGGCGTGTGAGAGCGATGCTGAGACGGTGGGTAACAACCTTCGGGGTGCTCGTGACCCTAGCCGTCATCGGCGTTGCCTGCGAGAGCTCGCCAACTGCCACGCCGAATCCTGGCCCCGTGGCTGACCCCCAGGAGGCGGACGCTCTCAGGCAGCTCGCCTTCGCCTATTGGGAGGCCTTCAACGCCTATGATGCTGACAGGGCATTGGGGTACCTGGAGGAGGACTACCGCCAGCAGCGGGATGAAGAGGTCCGGGGCGAGATACAAAGGATCAAGCGCTTTCGCGTAAAGCTGGGGTTGAGCGAGGAGACCGCTCCGTGGGTGGTCAGCGACGACCAAAGGGAAATGTATTTGACCATGAAGGAGCCCCTGGGCAAGCGACGCATCCGCATGACCTTCCGGGAGGTAGCGGGGGAGTGGAGGATCATATTTGCCGAGGAGGCAAAGTAACTTAATCGATGCCCAATAGAGAACGGGCGACTCGCAGTACAGTACGTTCTGGTGGGTCTGATTCGACGGTAGACAGCAACATCTTCGAGTTGGTCGTTTCACTCTGTGCCGTGACCGGGCCAATCAAGGAAGGAGATGAAATCCTGGCGCATTCTGCTTGGGCTCCGTTTTCTTCTGACTCAGGGCCGTTAATCTCCCATCGTGCCAAGCTAGGGCCTGTTAACATCGAAGCTTGGCGCCGGACCTGTCATTCCGAACGCAGTGAGGAATCTAAGTATCTTGTTCGGAATCATGACGCAACTCGACTGACAGGTCCTTCGCTTGGGGCGTTGCGTTTTTTTGGTGTCTATTGTGTACTGCGGTACCGAACGAGTACACGCCCTTGTCTTCGCAGGGGGCAGCAGCGACAATGGGGGCTGCACTGCCCTCGTGCCCGCTGGTTGGGCGTGGCGAGGCCGCCCCCGATGAAAATGGTTGAGCCTCTAACCCTGGCGGGCCGGAGGCTGGCGGGCCGGAGGCTCGTGGGCCAAGCCGGGGCTCCCGACCTGCTCCTTATCTCAGGACCTCCCAGCGAAAAGTTCGCAGTACGGTACACTCTGGCCCGCTCCACCTCCAGATCAGACCGGTGCGCAGCAAGATGCGCGAGTTGCTGGGACTGAGGAGCGGCCAGCGAGTCGCCGCCGGCACAACCCGCCGAGCTGTGGCTGGAGCATCTCCACCGACAAGGCCATCCGCATGAACACCTCCCGCGACCGGTGGAACGAGAACTGCTACCCCCTGATCGAGGCGGGGATGTCCCTGAGGGACTGCGTGGGCTGGTGGGCCACCCGCTACGACAGGCCCCTGAAACGTTCGGGCTGCGTCGGCTACCCCCTCCAGTCCCGCGGGCGGTGGGTCGAGACGGGGCATCTCTTTTTCTGACGAATGATTAATATGAAGGCCCCAATGCACGCCTACAGTGAAATAGTTCAAATCGCAGCTGTGGATCGCAAAATCACTAAGGACAATCTCGTAAAACCAACAGTTCATCGACACAGAGTTCGTCCTCGCGAGTTTCTCAGCGCCTTACCAGGACCGTAGAGGTGGATCATATTCCTCAGTTCCCCTATAGGTAGATTCTTCGTCAGCTGGTACGTCCTCGTGCCGGCTATGGTGGGCCTGGGCATAGCGGCAGGTGCATTGGCCTTCGTTTATCTGTCTCCCGGCAAACCACATATTGGCGTGATAGAAGTGCCCTATACCGTTATCGATGATCGCGTGGCCAATGTGATTAGCCAATACATCGACTACGCCCGGCGCGACGACTCCATCAAAGCCGTAGTGATCAAGCTGACCACCCCGGGCGGGCTCGCCTCCGCCAGCGAGCGTTTGTATATTGAGACCCGCAAACTGCGGGAGGAAAAACCTGTCGTCATAGTCATGGGTGGCTTGGTCGCCAGTGGCGGGTACATGATGTCAATGGGGGCTTCGTACTCCTATGCTCAAACATCTTCTTTGGTGGGTAACGTAGGAGTTATTTCCGTCGCAGGTCCTCTGGTTCCCGATCTGCCTGATGAGACCGTGGTGGTCAGCAGTCCCTATAAGCTGGATGGGGGTACCAGGAGAGAGTGGGTTGGGACAGTCGATTTGCTCAATTCCGCCTTTGCTCAAATGGTAATCAGCGAGCGCGGAGACAAACTGCGCATTTCCGAAGAAGAACTAACCGAAGGACGCCTTTATCCCGGAATGATCGCTGTGAGACACGGATTGGCCGATGAAATCGGCGGTGACAGCGACGGCATCCAGAAGGCGGCCGACTTGTCCGGAATCTCCAACTACGGCCTCGTAGATGTAAACTCCGAGGTGTTGCGAGAATTCGTCCAGGAACTGAATCAGATCCTCGCACCCGGGGATGACGGCAGCAGTCTCGTCGAAGCCCTGGTCGCGCTCTCTCAGGTCTATAACAGCGAAGAAGATGACCTTGAGGGAGCGGAGTTGGGCAACATCACGACAGGACTCCAGACCTTGCAATCCCTGATGCTCCAGGGAGGCCTTGGAGCAAATGGCGAGGACCCTCTCCCAGAACTCCCCTTCGACATACACCGTCCGAACATCTATTACCTGTATGTGGGGCATGGCCGCTAAGCTAATAGCTTTAGCTCTGTTGCCCGTATTTGCTGCCGCCACTTTTGCGGTAGTGTTTTTCTTCTTTTACCGAGGCAGCTATGATCCGCCTCCTACCGCGGATATTCCCTACGAAGAGATAACTTCGCCCGGAGTACCCGCGGTCACTGCTGAGGATTCGGGCGTGACCCAAGCTAGCGATGGCCTGATGATTATAGACGCCCAGCACGCAAACTCCTTCAAGGAAAGCGAAATGGCTACCCTCGCCTCGTGGGTGGCTAACCGCGGATATGAAGTGGAACTTATCGGCGGATTTGCTCCTGAGGTGGCACAGACTAAACTGCAATTGCTGGAGCAAAAACTGCGGCGCGCCGACAGCTTCCTCGTCATCCTTCCTCGCGTTGACTATAGCGAGGCCGAAGTGGATCTGGTGGAACGGTTTGTGGAGAAGGGCGGGAAACTGGTCCTGGTCTCGGACCCGACTCGGCCCAACCGGATAAACGCTCTGGCCAAGAGGTTTGGGATCGAGTTCCAACCCGACTACCTCTACAACACGGTGGAATATGACCAGAACTTCCGGCACATATTCGTCCGGGACTTCCAGCCCGACCCCCTCACCAGTGGCTTGGGCACCGTAGCCTTATATATCGCCGGGTCGGTCCGCTCTTCCGGTCACGGCGTAGCCTTTACCGATACTAATACTCGATCTTCCTTGGTGGAAACCGCCGGGGACTTCAACCCCATCGCCTGGGGAGATGACCGCAATGTTCTTGCGGTCGCAGACTTCACATTTATGGCCCCTCCCTATAACTCTTTGCTGGACAACGACAAGCTGTTGTCCAACTTGGCAGACTATTTGACGGACAGCCAACGAGAGTATCACTTGGACGACTTCCCATATTTCTACGAGGGGAGCTCGCAAGACGGATTAGACATCTTGCTGGGGCAGCCGTCCCTCTGGAATATCGGTACAGAGATGAGAAGCGGCCTTGGGTCCTATGGGCTGTCCTCAGAGATTCGCACAGAAGAAGATCTAAGTCGGGACACGGTGTTCATAGGGTTGTATGAAGACTCAATTCAGGTAAATCATTATCTCCAAGCCGCTGGCATCCAGATTGATGATACGCTAAGTGTTCCCTTTGCCCAGGACCTAGGCCGGGCAGGAACGGCCATTGCCCTACTCCACAGAGACCAAGGCCGGCACGTACTTATAATCTTGGCGGATATGCCCGATGCTCTGACTAAAGCTGTCGACGGCTTGTACAGCGGTGAGTTCAAGAAAGACCTGGTAAGTGATTTCTTGGGGATGAGTAGTTTTCCATGAAGAAACGAATTGTCTCTTATATCTTCCTGCCCACATTACCATTGATGCTGGGGCTGGTGCTGGCTTGTAATGGCGCCAGTTCTGAAACTGTACCAGTGACCATACCTGCAGATGCTACTCCCTTGTCTCCGAGGCCGCTATCGACAAGCGACTTGATGGCAGTGGAAGATTTTGAATTACAGATGCAAGACGTCGGGCAAGAATGGGACCAATTCCATCAGGACTTTGACCAATGGCGCGCTGGCCTGAACGCCTGCCATAGGAACGCGGTGCGGGAGGCCTTGGAAGACTTGGCCGTAAGTTTCAACGCTGTGACAGAGCGGGCGAGAGAGCTTCCCAGGACTTCAGTCAGTCGGGAATACGCCGACATGCTCATAGCTGCCACCGAGGCGGAGGAGTCGGCATTCCGTCAGCTACGGGACCGGTGGCACCCCAATAATCTTTCACTATTTGAAGCGGTGGAACAGCAGCGTTCCGAGGCAGCCCGTATCCAGAGGAATGTGGAGGACCTGGCGCTGGAGATGGAAGAAGAACTTGAGGATGTATCTGACCCTGAAAGGCTAGAGGAAGTGGAGGATCTCTCACAAGCTCTCGGGCCTATTGGCGCCGACTGGGAGATATTTCACTATGACTACGATAGCCTGTTGAAGGATGCACTCAGACTGGATGATATTGAAGTACTCGCACGGCTTGACCAACTCATCCGGCAGTCATCAGCCGTAGTAGAGGCTATAGACGGACTGGCTGCCACTGATGCTACCGAAGACACGATCAAGGAGCTTCAAGGGGTGGCGGAAGTTGAACATAGGGCTTTGACAAAGGTATATGCCACACTCAGCCGGAGTACTAAGGAGCCCTCTGTGCCCTTGGATGACCCCGTTACGCCCCGGGAAGACGAGTCTGTTACCCCGGTGGAGGAGGCGTCTGGCCATACGGCTGGACAACTCTTGGAGTCACTCCAGCCAATTGTCAAGAAGGCTGAGACAACTCTCATGGCAGTCAACCGGACCATAAATAATGACCTGGATGGCAGCGCGATCGCAGACTTGGAAGAAGTTCAAGAGTTCATCGTCGCCTACGAGATTCTCTTAACGGACTGGGACGAATTCCACCTGAGCTATAACAACTGGCGGAGGACGGAGGGCGGATGTGACCGTACAGAAGTGCTCAAGGACTTAAGCCAATTCCACATACGCATTGGCGAGCTAGGGCTAAAGGTAAGAGACCTTCCGCAGTCGGGTTACCTGTTGCCCATGTACACCCTGTTGGTAGAAGCAGTGGAAAGGGAAGAGGGCGCTGTCCGAAGCTTGCGCACCTCCTGGCAGCCCTTCACCGTTGACGCCTTTATAGCGGTGGATCGGGAGCGGGATAATGCCAACAAGCTACGCCGCGAGGCGAGCATAGCCCTGGAGGAGCTCACCGACCAGTCCTGAGGGGTTATGTCCAACCTGGCTGATTGGTGAAGTAGCGGCGCCTGCGACATTTGGCCGAGATGTCCATTGCGTAAGAGCACAAACCAGATCGGTAGTGGATCAATCTCGAACACCCCTAAGTAATATGGCCGTCAGACAACCTCAATGGAGAAAAGCGGAGACATGGGTTTCCGCGGGGATATCGCTAGCACTGGTCACGACTCGGCTTACCTAATCGGCTTCTTGCATTGAGATATCCCAGCGAAGGAGAGGTGCTTGGAGCACCAGCGTACCACCCTCGTGCGCTGTTGAGCGTGTGGCTGTACGGCTTCATGACCGGGGTGCGCTCGTGCCGGAAGCTAGAGACGGCATGCCGGGACCAGATACCGTACCTGTGGCTGACCGGGTGGCAGCATCCGGACCACAACACGCTGTGGAGGTTCTACAAGGGGCATCGGCAAGCCATGAGGAGACTGTTCGAGCGGACGATGCGCACGGCGGGGGCCACGAAAGCTGGTGGAGATAGGGGGATTCGAACCCCCGACCTCGGCAATGCGAGTGCCGCGCTCTCCCAACTGAGCTATATCCCCGGGTGCGAAAGTATAGCAATGCTCATTCTGGACGGTCAAAGAGGGTGGAGGCCGGCTCGCCGACGCGTCTGCAGTCTAGCCGGAGGCATACACGTCGTAGAGCAGCCCCACGGCGGTGCCGAAGACGATGTGCCGCGCCAGGCTGCCCACCGCGCTGGCGACGCCAAGATTGGACATGAACAGCCCGGGGCCCTTGAGGCGACCGGCCTTCACTTCCCGGTTCACCTCGCTGAAGATGTCCATGGACAGCATCACCGCCACCCAATGGACTACCCCCGCCAACGAGCCGATCCACCACCGCGGCGAGACCTCGAGGAACAGGAACGCCAGCCCGTAGAGGAACGCGAAGATGATGCCCATGCCGAGATGGACCATCAGGCCGTAGAGGGCTGCTCGGCTCTTCGGGACCTTGAAGAAGCTGCCCAGGTAGTAGTACACATCGGTCCGGGGGAAGCCGACCAGGGGCAACAGGTAGAGGGCGATGCTCATGACGACGGTCGCCGCGAGGCCGATCCAAACAGAATGGCCGAACTCGATCTCCACCTTCTCCCCCTTCGGTCGAGGTAGGAGGCCGGCGAGGCCTAGTAGGCCTTGTACCGGTTTACGATGGGCAGCCGGCGGTCCCGGCCAAAGGCCCTCGGAGTGATCTTGACGCCCGGAGGCGCCTGTCTTCGCTTGTATTCGGCCCGGTCCACAGCGCTGATGACCTGCTTGACCCGAGCTTCTTCGAAGCCCATCCCTATCATCTCTTCGTAGCTCCGGTCCTCTTCGACATAGGCCTGGAGAATCGGGTCCAAGATTGGATACGGGGGTAAAGAGTCCTCGTCCTTCTGGTTGGGGCGAAGCTCGGCGGTGGGCGGCTTGTCGAGCACGCTCTGCGGGACGACATCCCCCGTCTGAAGACCGTTCCGGTAGCGGCAGAGGTCGTACACCAGGGTCTTCGGCACGTCCTTGATGACGGCGAAGCCCCCCGCCATGTCCCCATACAGGGTCGCGTACCCCATGGCCATCTCGCTCTTGTTCCCCGTGGTCAGCACAAGCCAGCCGAACTTGTTCGAGATAGCCATCAGGACATTCCCGCGGATACGGGCCTGGAGGTTCTCCTCGGCGACGTTGGGTTGCGTGTCCCGGAACACATCCTGCAGAGAGCCAAGGCCGGCTTTGAACATGTCCTCTATGGGTATCACGTGAAACTCGATGCCCAGATTGGCCGCGAGCGCCCTGGCGTCGGCTTCGCTCTCGGGGGCGTTATACCGCGACGGCATCGCCACGCCGACGACACCCTCCGGGCCCAGCGCGTCGGCTGCAACCGTTGCGACGAGGGAGGAGTCGACGCCGCCCGACAGTCCGACGATGACGCGCGTGAAGCCGTTTTTGCCGACGTAGTCGCGAGTCCCAAGCACGAGGGCGCTGTAGACCTCGGCCTCACGGCCGAGGACTGCCTCCGGCTTCCGGGCCCTCAGCGCAGGACGGTCGTTGGACGGCTTGCCAGGGATCTGGATGGTCTCGCGTTCAAGATCGTCTTTGGGAGCGATGAGGCGCTGTTTCCGCAATAACGGACCGCGGAGCCTCCGCCGCAACAGAGAAGCCACATCCAGGTCGCTGACGATAAAGTCCTCCTCGAACTGCTTGGCGCGGGCGATCATCTCGCCTGCGGGACCAAACACCATCGTCGCGCCGTCGAAGACCAGCTCATCCTGTCCACCGACCAGGTTCACGTAACAGACGAATATCTCGTTGTCGAGGGCCCGCGTGGCGAGGAACGTCTCCCGGAGAGCGAGCTTATCGGCGCTATAGGGTGAGGCGGTGATGGTAACGATGACCTGCGCGCCCATCTCCTTCTGAACGACAGCCGGCCCGAGGGCGTACCAGATGTCTTCGCAGATGTTGACGCCAATCCGTACGCCCCGGAAGTCGAACACCGGGCATGAGGTCCCGGCCTTGAAGTACCGGTCTTCGTCGAAAACGCCGTAGTTGGGCAAGAAGATCTTGTGGTAGATGCCCGCGACGCGCCCTTCGGAAAGGACGGCGGCGGCGTTGTGTACGTCAGAGTTGGCATCCACGAAGCCGACCACTGTGACGATGTCCTGGCTCGCCTGGGCGATCCTGTCCAAGCACGCCTTTCCATCGGAAGCAAAGTGGGGCTTCAGCAGCAGGTCTTCCGGGGGGTACCCGTTGACGGCCAACTCGGGGAAGGCCACGAGGTCCGCCCCGACGGTCTTGGCCTTCTCGACGTACTCCAGGACCTTGGTAGTGTTGCCCTCGAAGTCCCCGACAACGGTATTGATCTGGGCCAGAGCGATCCTGAAAGTGTTCACTCGCCGAAGCCTGCGCACCTGGTCTGGGAGGCTCGCCAGAAGTATAGCACGCACTCTTGCGAGCACCCTGAAACCTGTTGTGAAACGGGGAGGTCACGGAAACGGCCCATCACCGGCTCCGTATGGTACTGGGGATGAAATGCGAATACGGCGCGCGACCGCCGGGCAGGCCGCGGAGGTCCCTTGGCCATCAGACCCCGTTGGGGTATCTTCGCCAGTGTGCCAGCCACAGCAGCCCCTTCCACCCCAGCCGTCTCACATGTCGTGAACGCGTAAGGTCAATTGACCGGCTAAACTACTCCCTGCTAGAATAAACTACCGTACGAAACCCGGCACCCATCAGATGGAGGACGCACATGGCACCCCCCACGAGGGAGCAAGTTCTTGAGGCCCTCCGCGACGTTTACGACCCAGAAATCCCGTTCAATATCGTCGATCTGGGGCTGGTATACGGTTGTGACATCGAGGACGACGGCGTGGTGAACGTCCAGATGACGCTCACCTTTGCGGGCTGCGGGATGGGGCCCTACATGGCCAGCAACGCCCGCGATAAGATCATGGAGCTCGATGGGGTAGAGGACGCACAGGTGGAGATGGTCTTCGATCCGCCATGGAGCCCGGACAAGATCACCGATGAGATCCGAGAGGAGCTCGGCATCGAGTAGTCTCAGGCAGGACCGCAGCCTGAGGTCCGAAAGCAGCCGCCAAGACCCCCCCCCCCCCCGTCTCGGGGGGATTTTGGCATCCGCCCCCAAAGGGGTAGGAGTAGAGAGATGCAACAGCACGGGCATGGGCAGGGCCCCGACGCCCAAAAGGCGCGCATCGAGCAGATGAAGCGCTCGTGGGAGTCGAAGAGGCGTATTGGAGAGAGCCTGGGCCGGATCAAGAACAAGATCGCCGTCTACAGCGGCAAGGGCGGTGTGGGAAAGACGACCATAGCGGTCAATCTGGCGGTCCTTCTGGCGGAACGCGGCAACCGGGTCGGCCTTCTGGACGCAGATATCGACTGTCCCAACGTTTTGAAGATTCTGAAGGCGGAATCCCATCCCCACATGGTGGAAGGACGAATTCACCCCGCCGTCATGCATGGGCTGCAGGTTATCTCGATGGGGTCTTTTCAGGAAAAGGAAGAAGAGGCGGTCATCTTCCGGGGCCCCATGATTCACAATACCCTGACGCAGTTTCTGGAGCTGACCGAGTGGGGCGACCTGGACTTCCTGGTTATCGACATGCCTCCCGGCACTTCAGACGCAGCTCTGACCATCATGCAGACCCTCCAGCTCGACGGGTTCCTCGTGGTGACCACGCCCCAGGAGCTGGCCGTGCTGGACGCCAAGCGCTCCATCAACATGATCCGCAAGATGAACGTGGAGATCCTGGGCGTGGTGGAAAACATGTCCAGTGAGATCTTCGGCACCGGGGGGGGCAGGGACCTTGCCGCGGAGATCGGCGCCAAGTACCTCGGATCGATCAGCCTGAGCAAGACCTTCCGGGAGCCCGCGAAGCCTGTCGTGCTCGTGGATGCGGATGCGCGGCGAGAGATGGGGCTGGTGCTGGACGCGATAGACGTCCCGGTAGCGGCGGGCTAGTAAGCCCGTTACCGGCCCCGGGCGGGCACGGGCCGCGCCGCACGGGGAAACGGGAGCTCGAGGCCGCTACGCCAGGACCTGGCCGCCATCGACCTGGACGATCTGACCCGTCATGAAGTCGGAAGCCGGTGACGCCAGGTAGACAGCCATCAGGCCCGTCTCCCGGGCGGTGCTGGCCCGTCGCATCGGCAGCGAAGCCACGATCCGGTCGACCAACCCCGGGTCCCCACGGGACCGCTTGCCGGGGACGAACCCAGGACCCAGCCCGTTGACGTTGACCCCATGCCGCGCCCACTCGAGGGCAAGGGACTTGGTGAACATGTCCTGAGCGGCCTTCGCGCTCGAATAAGGGATCATTTGGCGCTTGCCTCCCCGCGTTCCCATGGGCGAGGTGACGTTGATGATTTTGCCCCGGCCTCGGTCGAGCATGTGCGGGCCGACCGCCCGGCAACACAGGAATACGCTCGTCAGGTTGAGGTCGATGACCTGGCGCCATTCATCCAACGTCATCGGGGTGAGAGCGTCAGGGTCATCGGTCCTCGGCTTGTACCCGGGGACAGGGACGAGGAACTTGGTCACCCCACCGCCACCGGCGTTATTGACCAGGATGTCGATCTGGCCAAATTCGGCCAGCGTCGTATCTACGAGCCGTTGCACGTCCGCCTCCCTGGTGGCGTCGGCGGGGACCCCCAGAGCCCTTACGCCAATACTTTCGACCTCTTTCGCCGCGGCCTCGACATCAGAGGGGGTACGCGCGGACACCACAACGTCCGCTCCGGCCTCCGCCAGGCAAAGAGCGATGCCTTTACCGATGTTCTGACTGCCGCCGGTAACGATCGCCACGCGGCCATCCAGCCGGTATTCAGGCATCATGGCGCTTCCTCCTCACAGACACGACTGCCCTGACCTCCGGAATTCGCAACGAGATGCCGCCGTCCGCGATCTGGAAGAGAGGCTCGGAATGGGTACGAGCGATCGTAGCCGATTGTACGACCTGCGGCGAGATGTCGATGACACCAGGGGCGGAGCCGGGGCCTCCCCTGGTTCCGGCCCGGAGAGGGGGGCGAGCGTCAGCCCCGCCGAGCTTGTCCCTGAGGCGTGGATTCTCCGACCTGGGGCACACCGCGAGGTGGAGATTCTCCGGCCTGAGGCACACCGTGAGGTGGAGATTCTCCGGCCTGGGGCACACTGCCCTGGAGCCGGTCCTTCACACGGCGGAGGCCACGGCGCAGAAGGTCCTGGACGTGCAAGGCCTCCGTGGCAAGAGTGGCCTGGAAAGAGGTGCCGTAAATCCCGATCCTGCGAAATCTCTGGAGACGGTCTCGCAACAAGGTCCGGTTGAAGGTCATCTGCACGTCCAGCAGCGACTGGACGAGCATCCTTTCAACCTCCCGGGCCGCCCCATCGAAATCGGTATGGGCGCCGTCCTCAGGCTCGGGCACAATGGCATCGGCCACGCCCAATCTCACACAGTCCGGAGCAGTCAACTTGAGGGCGGATGCGACCTCGTCCGCCCGCTCCGGGTCGCGGTAAAGGACCCACGCCGCGTCTTCCGGAGTGGTGGGTGCGCAGATCGCGTTCTCGAGCATCAGGACTCGGTCAGCCATACCCAAGGCCAGCGCCGCTTCGCTTCCGCCCTGGCCGATGATCACGGCCAGCACGGGAGTTTTGAGGTCGGACACAGCGCTGATGGCGGAGCTAATGGCTCCGCCTATGCCGCGCTCCTCTGCTTCGAGCCCCTGGTAGGCCCCCGGGGTATCGATGAAAGTCACGACGGGGAGCTTGAACTTCGCCGCCAAGCGCATCGCGCGCTCCGCCTTGCGAAAGCCCTCGGGAAAGACACGGCCCTGGTGAGCGCAGGCAGCGTCCTCTCCTCTGCCTCGCTCTTGACCGATCACCATGACGGCCTCTCCGGCAACGTAACCCATCCCGGCGACTATCGCCGGGTCGTCCCCGAATACGCGGTCCCCGTGGAGCTCTACGAAGTTAGAGACGATGCGCTCGATGTAGTCCCTGGAGGTCGGCCGGTGTTGGTGCCTCGCTTTCTGGACGCGGTCCCAGGCAGGCGCCTCGACCTGATGCACGGGATGGAGGCGAGTGCGGTTCTGCAAAGTCAAGCGGTAGCGGAAGGTCAGGAGGTCCAGCAGCAGCGCCAAGCGCTGCTTGAGCGACTGACGGTCCACTATGCCGTCGATGGCGCCATGCTCGATGTGGAACTCGGCGGTCTGAAAGTCCTTGGGCACCGGCTTGCCCGTAGCCTCCTTGGCATCTCTAAGGGGCGCGAAGCCGATCAAGGCCCCGGGCTCCGCGATGATGATATCCGCCATGCCGGCCGCCGTGGCATACAGCTGGCCTGTGCTCGGACTCGCCAGCACGGAGATGAACGGGATGCCCCTGCGGGTTAACTTCTTCATAGCAGAGGCGGTTTTGGCTAGCTGCATGAGCGAGAGGATGCCCTCTTGCATCCTGGGACCGCCCCCGCAGACCACCAACAAGAAGGGCAACCGTTTTTCAACGGCCGCTTCAACGGCCAGTGTAATCTTCTCGCCAACGGCGCTTCCTATGCTGCCGCCCATGAACCCGAAGTCCAGCACGCCCAGCACCGCCGGCATTCCGCCGATGTAGCCGGTGCCGGTGACGACTGCCTCAACGAGACCCGTGACCTGCTGGGCACGTCCCAGACGTTCCCTGTACGGCATGTTGTCGACGAAGGACAGCGGGTCCAGCGGGACCAGAGATTCGTTCATCTCCCTGAACGTGTCCGCGTCAGTGAGGAGCTCGATGCGCTGCCTTGCTGGCAGATAGTAGTGGTACCGGCACTTATCGCAGACGCGGTACCGCTGGTAGGTCAGGGAGTCTGCCAACAGCGCTCCACAGTCAAGGCAGGGCTGATCTTCAGCCGCCGCCGCGTTCTCTGTAGAGACAGTTCCATGCCCGTTGGCGGACATCGTTCCCTCTCCTCTCGCCGGTCTCGGTGCGGCCCTGTCTACAGCCGGCCGCGGGGAGCCGGACGAGGGCCACGTCTTCGTAACCCTGATGTTATGTCGCCTGGCTGGTGGTCGGCGCTTCGCTCTGATCGAGGAGGCCTTCCTCCCTGAGGGCCTCGACCAGCTTGACAGCCTTATTATACCCCACCTTCAACTCTCTCTGAAGAAGCGAGGTGGACAGCCGCGAGTGGCGCTCGGCTAGCTGCCTGGCTTTTGGCAAGAAGGGGTCCTTCCCCTCGGTGAGAGCTGCTGGAGGACTTTCCTTTTCTCTTTTGCTGGGCGTTCGGGAGGGTTTTGGCCCGCCGACGAGGCGCTCAGCCGCTGAGGACTCGACCCGGGTCGACGCGTCGTCCGCGGCCTCGCTGCTAGCTGCCCCTCCTCCTGTTACCAGGACTGGGCCGCTATCCTTCGGACCCCGTTCCGGCTCCGGCGAGGCCGGCGCCTGTTTTTCGGCGCCAAGCAACCGGTCGGGCAGCCGCGTTGGCCCTGGGCCGGAGCGTTGCGCGTTCCACGCGCGGACGACGCGCTCAACCTCGGCGTCGGATACGAACACTCCCTGGACTCTTTTTGGTTTGGGCGCGTCCTGGGGCAAGTAGAGCATGTCGCCCCGGCCCAGAAGTTTTTCGGCCCCGCCCGTGTCGAGTATGGTCCTCGAGTCCGGCAAGGACGATACAGCGAAACTGATCCGGGTGGGAAAGTTGGCCTTGATCAGTCCGGTAACCACGTCGACAGACGGGCGCTGCGTGGCGACGATCAGATGTATTCCAGTTGCCCGGCCGAGCTGGGCGAGGCGCGTGATGGAATGCTCGACATCGTAGGGCGCGGCCATCATGAGGTCGGCCAGCTCATCGATGACTATGACCAGGAATGGCAATGGCTCGACGACCTGTCTGTTCTTGTTGTAGCCCTCCAGGTTGCGCGCTCCCACAGCGGAGAAGCGCTTATAGCGCTCCTCCATCTCGGAAATGGCCCACCGTAAGACGTCCACCACCCGCTCCACATCCTGGATCACAGGCCCGACGAGGTGAGGAATGCTGTTGAACGCAACGAGCTCTACCCGCTTCGGGTCGATGAGCAGCAACCGGACCTCTTCGGGTGTCGCGTTCATCAACAGAGCAACGAGAATCGATCGCAGGCCAATGCTCTTGCCGCTGCCGGTGGCCCCAGCTATCAAGAGGTGGGGCATCTGCGCAAGATCGGCGACCTCGATCTGGCCGCCGCTGCCTTTGCCCAGGACAATCGCCAGCCTGCTTTTCTCTTCGAGCTTGCGAAATTCCTGGGATTGAAGACCCGTTCGGAGGGCCACAGTCTCGAAATGCATGTTGGGGACTTCGACACCGACCATCGACTTGCCAGGGATTGGGGCCTCGATCCGTATACTGGGGGCCGCCAGGGCCATGGACAGGTCCTTGTCCAGGTTGGCGATGGCGTCGACCTTTACCCTGGACCGCGATACCTCCTCTCGCCGCACCATAGGATTGCCGCGCTCGTCGAATAGGGGCTTGTTGTCCGCGTCTCGAAGCTTCACTTCTCGATGCCTGCGGACCCAACCTGGCTCAATGCCGAACTGGGTCACCGCGGGCCCGGGGTTGATCTCCACCACGGAGGCGTCAATGTTGTAGCTACGCAGGGCCTCCTCGATGGCCCTGGCCTTGCCATCATTGTCGACACGGGTCGGCGCCCCTGCAGGCTCCATGTCCAAGACCTCAAGTGGCGGGAGACGCCAGCCATTGAGACCTGCCCTCGACCGAGGGCCTTCGGCGGGCGCATCCAGCCCTTGTTGAGGCTCTATAGACTCGAAGGGTTGAACCGAGGGGGCTCCATCTACAGCGAGGTCCTCGACGGCCATCCGGTCGTCCAGGTATGCGATGTCCTGGCCGAGCTCGGCGACCGAATGCTGAGGCACAGCCCGGTCCTTTTCGGTTGCCGTAGGTATTTCAGCCGGGGCTCCGGAATAGGCCTTGCGGTCTTCTAGGCTTGATACCGTCGGAGGTCCGGGGGGTATGACGCGTCTGGCGCTGCCCAACGGGACACGTGAAGGCCCATTCTCCATGGGCAAGGAGCCGATAAATGGAGGGGCGGCCTCCTCGGTATCCGTTGGGGCCCGCAGCGATGACAGGGGTGGGAAGAGACCCTGCGCCCCCCTGTCCACGCTCCGAAGGGTGCTCGTCGGGAACTGTTGGACCCCGCGGCCCGCATGCGGGACGAGTCCCGCAGCCCTGTCCCTCCCCAGGACCAGCACCCGCCACCCCAACCTGGAAAGGCCGATTCCGGACATTCTCAATCGCTTCAACGCGAGCAGCGTTGCCTTCGAGCCATGCCGGGAGGCCTGACGGCCGGCGATGAGGATGGGGCGAGGAGCGAAGAGCACGACCGCCAGCAAGCCGCAGCCCGCGAGGCGAAGGCCTCCCAGCGCACCGGGGCCGCCCGCAATCCGCTGGCCAAAGTGACCGCCAAAGCTGGCCCCCTGGAGCGGTCCGGAAGATGTCTCAATCAGGCCGAGGATGCCCCAAGCGAGAGCCCCTAGCGCCCCAATGGCGGCAGCGTGGCGCCATTGACGCAGGGTCTGACCGGGCAAGAGCCGCGCGATAACGAACAATAGGCTGACCCCCGGAACAATGATGAATGTTCCGAAGCCCAGATTCGTCCAGGCGACGTCGATCTGCCAGAGTAACAGGGCCGCCAGCGCTCCGAGGGCCAACAGGACCGCTGCCTGGGCACGGGGTGATTGCCTCACGCCCTTCAACGCGAGCAGCGTTGCCTTCGAGCCATGCCGGGAGGCCTGACGGCCGGCGATGAGGATGGGGCGAGGAGCGAAGAGCACGACCGCCAGCAAGCCGCAGCCCGCGAGGCGAAGGCCTCCCAGCGCACCGGGGCCGCCCGCAATCCGCTGGCCAAAGTGACCGCCAAGGCTGGCCCCCTGGAGCGGTCCGGACGATGTCTCAATCAGGCCGAGGATGCCCCAAGCGAGAGCCCCTAGCGCCCCAATGGCGGCAGCGTGGCGCCATTGACGCAGGGTCTGACCGGGCAAGAGCCGCGCGATAACGAACAATAGGCTGACCCCCGGAACAATGATGAATGTTCCGAAGCCCAGATTCGTCCAGGCGACGTCGATCTGCCAGAGTAACAGGGCCGCCAGCGCTCCGAGGGCCAACAGGACCGCTGCCTGGGCACGGGGTGATTGCCTCACGCTTCGCAGGGCCCAGGAGGGGGGCGTTAGGGCTAGGTCGGCGGCGAGAAGCAATCCAGAGGTCCCAGGCATTTCACACCTCCATCGCGACGGGGAGGATCATGGGCCTGCGCTTTGTGGCCTCGAAGTAGTACCGGCCCAGCGTTTCCTTTAGCTTGCTCTGGACGTAGCCCATTTCAGCGCCATGGCCGGCCCCGTGGTCCAATGATTTCAAGACCAGGTCCTGGGACTTGCTCAGCACTCCGGGCTTTTCCGACTCGTCGAGGAACCCATAGGTGACTATCTCTGGGCTGCCAACGACCGCGCCCGTATGGACGTCGATTGCGACGAAGACCACAACGATCCCATCCCGGGAAAGTACCTTCCGGTCTCGCAGCACAACGGTGTCCATATCCCACTCGCCCAGGCCATCGAGGTAGGTAGGGCTGGCGTCGACCGATTCTCCCAGACTAACCCCTTCGGGGCTGAGCTCCAGGCAGTCACCATCTTCCATGACGAAGATGTTGGCGGGGTCTACGCCCATGGTCTCGGCAAGCTCCGCGTGGATCCGCAGATGGCGGTATTCTCCATGGATCGGGACGAAGCACTGGGGCTTGATCAGGCTGAGCATCGTCTTGAGCTCTTCCTGTGAAGCATGGCCTCGAACGTGGACCTGTTCGAGGCGGTGGTACAGGACATGGGCGCCGAGCCGGTAGAGGTTGTCGATCGTTCGATTGACCAGGACCTCGTTTCCTGGAATGGGCGTCGCCGAGATCACCACGGTATCGCCCGGCACAATCGCAACGTCCCTGTGGTCTTCGTTGGCCATCCTCACCAGCGCCGAAGTCGGCTCCCCTTGAGACCCCGTTGTCACGATAATGAGGCGCTCCCTGGGGATTGCGCCGATTTCCTTCGCTTTGGCCAGCGTGCCCTCGGGGGCTTTCAGGTACCCAAGCTCGAGGGCCATCTGGACGTTTCCAACCATGCTCCTGCCCACGACAGCGACCCGGCGGCCGTGTTTCACCGCGGCGTCGAGCACCTGCTGCACCCTCGAAATGAGGGAAGCAAAGGTCGCGACGATCACCCGTTCCGGCGCCTCTCGAATCACGCGATCGAGCGTCCTGGACACCACCTGTTCGGAGGGGGTGTAACCGGGCATCTCAGCGTAGGTGGAGTCAGCTAGCAGCAACAAAACGCCGCTCGAGCCTATCTCCGCGAGCTTCCCGTAGTCGGAGCGCCTCCCGTCGACGGGCGTGTGGTCGAACTTGAAGTCGCCAGTGTGCACCACCGTCCCGACCGGAGTATCGATGACCAGTCCCATGGCATCCGGTATGCTGTGGCACACCCGGAAGAACTCGACGTCGAACTGGCCCAAGCGCACGACGTCGCCCACCCCGACCTCATTCACCTCGCAGTCGCGCAACATGCGGGCCTCTCGGAGCCTCACCGTGATGAGACCGCGGGTGAGGCGGGAGGCGTAGACTGGGACGTTGACTTGGCCCAAGACGTAGGGAAGGGCGCCGATGTGGTCCTCATGGCCATGGGTAACCACGATTCCTCGCAGCTTCTCGCGCCGTTCCCGAATGTAGTCCAGATTGGGGATGACCAGATCGACGCCGAGCATCCCCTCTTTCGGAAACATGACGCCCGCGTCCACGGCGATCATGTCATCGCCGTATTCCAGGACCATCATGTTCTTGCCGATTTCCCCCAAGCCACCCAGGGGAATCACTCTCAGTTGAGGCATCGGTGGACTCCGTTCAGCCCTGTATCTGGCCGCGATCCGGCCATCATGCCGCTACAGCGCCGAGTCGTTTCGGCATCGGGCGGAATGCGTTGAAACACACCATTGGGACCGCACACCAGCTAGAAAAGACCTAGCTGCTTGGGCTCCTCTTTGGCTTCGGGAGCGGCATCAGCCTCGGATTCGGCGGAGCCGTCCTCCTGCTGTGCAGGCTGTTCCGCCAAGAGGGCGGGGATAAGGCGGAAGTCCTCCTCGAGAACCTTCCGGAAGCTGTCCTGGTACAGGGCTGCCGCCGGGTGGTGCAGCGGAAAGATGAGCTTACCCTCCACCATGCGGGCCCGCCCATGGGCCTTTCCGATGGTCTCCCCAGGGACAAACCTGGAGAGAGAGTGCCGACCCAGCGTCGCGATGACCTTCGGCTTGATCAGCTCGACTTGGGAGTCCAGCCAATGACGGCATGCTTCCACCTCCGAGGGCAGGGGATCGCGATTGCCCGGAGGGCGGCACTTGACGATGTTGGTGATGTACACGTCGTGGCGCGTGAGCCCGATCGAGGAGATGAGCTGGTCCAGCAGCTTGCCCGCTGGTCCAACAAAAGGCCTTCCCTGCTGGTCTTCGTGGTAGCCGGGACCCTCTCCAATGAACATGACCTCGGCGTGTGGGGACCCTTCACCGGGAACCACTTGGGTGCGGTTGTGAGCAAGCCCGCATGCCTCGCACGAGCGGGCCGCGTCACAGAGTGCGCCGAGCGTGGAAGAGTCAGCCAAAAAAATCTTTGACCCAGTTTGAAACTAGTGCCTATCATATCACCGGTTGGAATAGGCGTCAACGACGCCGCTCAGTTTTGCAGTCCTGGAACCAGCGGCCCTGCCGCGGGGCTGAAACTGACCTGACAGTTTCCTGACGGTTGCTGGAGCTTTCCGATGCCGCCAGGAGGAAGCCATTCGCATGAATACCCGGCAAGCCCCCAGCGCCGCTTCACGACATTTCGAGACGCGGCCTGCGCGTGTGCCATGCAGTGTGGCGCTGGTACGCATGACCCGCTCGCAGCACGGTAGCTTCGTCGAATGGGCGACCGGCAAGCTGCAAGCCGACAGGGAGCCCTGCCCTCGAGAACCCGCACGGGAGGGTCATGGCTGGTAAGCCGGTCAGGCTGAAGGGACGGGTAAAGGCCGCCAGGGAGTAAAAAGACGACACCGGGCGGCCTTCGATGCTGAAGGCAGCCTGTCCCAGCTGCGGCGCAGGCTGAGGCGTCGTGGGGGTGATGATGAGGTCGATGTCCTTTAGAGCCTCCAAGAATTCCGCGCGCATGAGCCGACGCAGACGCTGGGCCGTCACATAGTCCGCCGCGCTCATGAAGCGCCGCGCCCTGAGCTGGGCCAAGAATGACGGCCCATACTTGTCAGCCGAGCTGGCCATGGTCCCCTCGTGGTAGGAGATGGCGCCGCCAAAGACAATGTGGTCGCCGATCTCTTCCGTATGCCGGACCGAAGGCATTGAGACCTCGCGCGTGTCCGCCCCCAGCCCCTCGAAGAGCCGCACGGCCTCCATAACGGCCCGCTTGACCTCGGAGTCCACCACGTCGAAGAACCATTCCCTGGGGAGTCCCAGGCGGAGACCCCGGACCCCGCCCCTGAGGCCGCGACGGTAGTCGTGAGCGGGTCTGTCGCTGGAGCCGGGGTCCCGAATGTCCCGCCCAGCGATGGCCGAGAGCACCAGGGCGGCATCCTCGACTGTGCGCGTGATGGGCCCCGGGTTGTCCATGCTCCATTCCAAGGGCATGATCCCCCTGCGGCTGACGCGTCCGAAGGTTTCCTTGAGGCCGACGCCTCCGCAGAGTGCCGCGGGGATCCGTGTGGACCCCCCGGTATCGTGTCCCATCGCCACGGCGATCATCCGGGCGCCGATCGCCGCCCCAGAGCCCGCGCTGGAGCCGCCTGGAGTGCGGTCAAGGCCCCACGGGTTCCGCACGTCGCCGAAGGCCATGGGTCCCCGGGCGAACTCGCTGAGATGGGTCTTACCAACGATGATGGCGCCGGCCCTTCTCAAGCGGGCGACGACCTCCGCGTCCTCCGACGGGACGTTCTCCAGGAAAACACGAGAGCCGGCGGTGGTCCGGACCCCTGCGGTTTCGTAGTTGTCCTTGAGGGCGACTGGGACCCCATGGAGCGGACGCGGCTCCTGGCCCTTGGCCAACGCACGGTCCGCCAGCCGCGCTTCCCGCAGGGCTTGGCTGGCGGTCACCGTAATGAAGGCATTGAGGACAGGGTTCAGCCTCTCGATGCGGTCCAGGGTGGCGGTGACCAGCTCGACGGCCGATAGCTTGCGCCGGCGCACCAGCCGCGCTTGTTGGGCGGCGCTGAGGGTTGCCGGGTTGGGCATCCGGCTATTGGCCGTCGGCGATAAAGATGTTGTCGGGCTCCACGGCGGGGTCGATGTCGATACCCCGCAGCACCTGAGCTTGAGCGAGCTGCGTTGCGATCAGCGGCAGCAGCGCCTCCAGCTCCTCATCGGTGAGCTCCATGCCAAGCTGTTTTGCCAGCTCCGCGGCGGTTGCCTTCGACAGTCCCGGCGATGGTTCGCTGGTCATGATGTGCCCCCTGGCGCCGGTTGGACGATGATCTCGGGCTGGATTTCGACGTCGGACTCGATGGAGTTCGAGATGAAGCACTGGGTGTGCATGCGTTCGATGATACTCAGGGCTTTCTCCCGCTCGCCCTCATCCCCAAGAGTAACCTTCGGCCTGACGACGATCCGGCTGACCACGAGCTTCCCGTACACCTGCTCCAGAAATCCCTGGGCGGAGCTGTCGTATCCGGTGAACGCCAGCTTTCGCGACCGGGCCAGCGATAGGAAGGTAAACATGAGACACGACTCGACCGCCCCGACGTAGAGGTCCTCGGGGCTCCAACTCCCCTCCGGACCTTTGAACTCGGGGGGAGGCGTGACCCCGATATCCGGCTTGCCCGGAGAGGACAGCTTGCCCTCCACGCCGTCCATCCAGGTCAGGGAGGTGTTGAAGGTGAAGGACTTGGCCCCGGCGCTCGTCATTGTGCGGACCCCTCAAAGATGACCGTGGGCATTGATAGAGCGAAGGGCGGCCCCACAGCCGCCCTCTCCAGGCATCATCCCGGGTTGGGGGCTACAAGCCCTTGCCCGCGACGAACTCCACGAGATCGGCGGTGCGGCAGCTGTAACCCCACTCGTTGTCGTACCAGCTCAGCACCTTGACCATGTTGCCGTCCATGACCATGGTCGAAGGGGAATCGAAGATCGAGCTGTGCGGGTTCTTCTTGAAGTCGCTGCTGACGAGCTCTTCGTCGACATACTGCAGTATGCCCTTCAAGGACCCGTCGGCCGCCTTCTTGTAGGCGGAGTTGACCTCGTCGACAGTGACGTCTCGGCCAAGGTCGGCCACCAAATCGATGAGGGAGCCTGTAGAGACCGGGACTCTGAATGCCATGCCGTGCAGCTTGCCGTTGAGATCCGGAAGCACGAGGCCCACCGCTCTCGCGGCGCCGGTGGTGGTGGGGATGATGTTCATGGCCGCAGCCCGGGCCCGGCGGAGGTCGTCATGGACCACGTCGAGTATCTTCTGGTCGTTGGTGTATGCGTGGACCGTCGACATGAGTCCTCGGGTGATGGTGAAGTTGTCGTGAAGCACTTTCGCCAGCGGGGCGACGCAGTTCGTCGTGCATGAGGCGTTCGACATGACCCGGTGCCGAGAAGGATCGTACCTATCTTCATTGACTCCAAGCACCAGGGTGATGTCTTCATTCTTGGCGGGGGCCGAGATGATGACCTTCTTTGCCCCGCCGTTCGTGTGAGCAGCCGCCTTCGTGGCGTCGGTAAAGAACCCCGTCGACTCGATGACCAGGTCGACGCCCTCGTTCCCCCAGGGGATCGCTCCCGGGTCACGCTCGCTGAAGACTTTCACGGGCCGCTCATCCACCACGATGTGTCCATCCTGGACATCCACGGTGCCGGGAAAGGCTCCGTAGTTGGTGTCATATTTCAAGAGGTAGGCGTTGGTCTTGGTGTCGGTAAGGTCGTTGATGGCGACGACTTGCAGGGTAGTAGGGTGGTTTTCGTGAATCGCCCGGAAGACCTGTCTTCCGATCCTGCCGAAGCCGTTGATCCCGATCCTCGTGGACATATCACGACCCCCTTGCCGAAGCGCGAATCCCGGGCGAAAAAGCGCGGTCAACTGTAGCAGAGGCCCTTGGGGCAGTCAATTTGCTCGCGCGAGGCAAGCTGCTAACCCCGGGGCTATGGCGGGGTACCAGGAATCCAACACCACGGACACCCGGATAGGGGCGCCCCTGGTGTACGGTCAGCGAGCGGACTACGGTCACGAGCGGGCTTCACAAGGGATGCCGACCCACGATTCCTGGGGGTCAGCGACGGCCGATGAAGGCCGGCATCACCTCTTCCGCGAACCGCGTGAACTGCTGCTTGGACTGCTCCGTTGTCCAGCCAAAAGGACAGGGCAGAATAATCTGCTCCACTCCCGGGTACTTTACCTCGATCTCTTTGAGGAAGGCGGTCATGGCCTCTGGAGTGTCGCAGAACCATGCACCGCTGTTCAGCACGTCCTCAAAGTCCCCTCCGGCGGCAATGTGACTCGCAACGCCGCCGGGTCCCAGGGCTTCCATCTGCTCGTTACTGTACCGGAGCATCCCGAGGGGAGCGGCGAACTTGACGTGCTCCTCGAAGGCCGGCTGGAGCCATCGTCTTGCTTCTTGGCGGCTGTCGTCGATGCGCCACCAGACGCCCAAGGCAAGCCCTTCTCCCAGCTCGGTGCTTCGACCGTAGCGGGCATTAGCCTCCTGGTAGGCATGGACCATTTTGTCCATATGCTCGGCGGCCGTCCCCATGATGATCCCTTTCAAGCCGTGCTTGGCCATGAAGTCGAAGCCTCGCAGGCTGCCACTCACAATGGGCTGCCAGGTCTCCACCGGCAGGCGCGACGGGCGCGGCACCATCGTGATCTTTTTGAGCTGATAGCCACGGTAGGGGACCTCGGGAGGCACGGTGTAGTGCTTTCCATGATGCGAGAAGGACTCCTCGTTGAAGGCCTTCATCACCACTTCGAGCTGCTCCTCGAACAGCTCGCGGTTGGCGTCCGGGTCCTCCATCGGAGCCCCAAAGGTCTCGACCTCGCGGGTGTGATAGCCCCGGCCCACGCCGAATACAACCCTGCCATTGGTCAGCAGGTCCGCCATCGCAAAGTCCTCGGCCAGACGCAGCGGGTGCCACATCGGGAGGATGTTAAACGCGCAGCCGAACTTGATGTTCTTCGTGTGCTGGGCGAGCCAGAGGCTCAGCATCAACAGATTCGGGATGCACTCGTACCCCTCCGGCTGGAAGTGGTGCTCGGCCATCCAGAGGGTGTCGTAGCCGAGGCCGTCGACATGTTGGGCGAGGTCCTTGCTCATCGCAAAGGCTTCCGACAGCCGTTCGTTGGCGTAGCGGCGGTCGTTGGCTGGGGTGCCCTCGAACCCGATGCCCTCGCCCTCGAGGACGTGCCCGGTATACAGCGGGGAAAAGCGCTTGATCATGGCGTCGCGTCTCTTTCGGCTGAAGGCCAGCAGGCTGGACGGTTATGTCAGCGGAACGGTCGCCGTCACTCGAGGCGTGCTGCCAACAACCCGGGAGATATGGCCCTGCCCCGTGACGTCCTCCGCGAGCAGAATGTCTCCGGGGCCGAAGCGGCGCACCGTGCCATCGCCGATCTCGATCTCAACCGCTCCCTCAAGGGTGATGACATATTGCCGCCGCGGAGCGACGTGCCAGTCGATCAAATGGCCCGGCGGGAAGCGCCTGAACGCGACCCCCTCTCCACTCTGGATAGGCGGGACGGAGGCGTCTGCGTTGGGGTAGTCCATGTCCTCGAAGTGGGACTGGCCGTCGGGTCCGGTAAAGATCCTTGCGAGCATTGGGACTCTCCATCGCGGTCAGAGATTTGAGCACGCCACATGGATGGCTGGGGGCATTGTACCGGGCGGCCCGTGGACGGCAAGTCTCGCGGATCAGCCGCCGCCTTTATGGTAAGCGAGCCGAGCCTGGGGGTCTCCTTCGGGACGAGCCAAGGACCCAGGCTCAGTTGGGCGAGAAGGTCCCACCGGGGAAATCGCCCTTGAGGAAGTCCTCGACACCTTCTACGGCTTCTTCGGGGGCTGGCAGATCTTCAACGCTGCCCGCCTTCTTGTCCTGCGACGCGTCGTATTGACGCTCGAGGCGCTTGACATAGGCGCTGACTTCGACATTCGAGCCGATGGCCTTCGTCACCTCCGCTTCGAAGGCGCGGCCCCGCTCTTCCAAGCGCTCCAGGGGGACACTCAGCCCGAAGGCGTCGTTGACCCGATTGACCAGCGCGCGGCTAAGCTTGAAGTTCGGGCTTCGCTGGACGTAGTGGGGCGCATGGACCCAAATGCTCATGTAATCGAGCTCCACCCGCGTGCAAGCGTCCATCAAAGCGGAGGTGATGCCCACGGGCCCCTGGTAGTTGGAGCCCATGATCCGCAGGCCGCTCAGCCGGCTCTTGACGTCGTCCTTGTTGGCCCCACCGCTAAGCAAGGGCTCGCGCGTGTGCGGAATTGCGTCCAGGAGACTGCCCAAGTTGACCACGAGGTCGAGGTCGTACCCATCGACTACGCTCAACAGGGCGCTGGTGTAGGTCCTCCATTTGAGGTTCGGCTCCGTCCCCAGAAAGAGGATGAAATCCTGCTCCGTCTCGGGGTTCTTCCAGTAATAGAACTCATTGGAAGGCCACCGAAGGACCCGGTCGCCCCGCTCGTTGTTGTAAGCGACGGGGCGCGTTGAAGAAAAGTCGTAGAACTCTTCGGGCTCAAGCTCGGCGAACTTCGTTGCCGGCAGGCGCCGCACCAGGTAGCGGACGGCTCGGGATGCCCCTTCCTGGGCATCCGCCCATCCGACAAATGCACCGATCCAGATGGGCCGGCGCAGCTCCGGGTTCTCGAGGAACGTGACGCACTCCACCAAGCCGCTCCTTTAGCGCCGTGGTGCCCAAGTCTAACACATGCCCAGGATGGCACACACCGCGCAACACTGGCCGGCGGAGATGCGCGGGCGCCGCTGAGAGGCGGCGGCGGGCGCTCAGGCCGGCTGCGAGGAACGCGGGAGGGCCTCGGGAGAACTGGGGCCGCTTGGGTGTCCCTGAGGTCGGCCCGCGCCGGCGGCCCCGCGGCCGGTCCGGCTCGCCGGCTATGCCGCGACTTCGACCAAGTTGAAGGCGCGCTGGAGGTTCAGCCCCAGGATGTTGGCCCGGTCGGGCTCGCTGATGGGGGCGTTCTTCACCAGGTCGAGGACGTCGGACCATCGGGGCCTGGGGGACTGCCGATATATGGCAGGCTCGGAGTACTGGTTGCTGCCAAATACCAGGCGCTCCGAACCGACCGTTTCGACGGCCTCCTTGACGAAGCCGGGAACACGAAGCAGGGCTGTATCGAACAGGATGTTGGGCGTCTTCTTCGCCATATCGAGGACCATCGTGCCCTGGTCGTGACTGGAGAACCCGTCCATGCCTATGAACGTCATATGGGGGAAGTCCGAGGCCATTCTGGCCAGGCGCCATGGGGCCTCGAGCGCATTTTCCGCGTAGATATGCACCATCGGGACGAGCCCGACCTCGTCCATCTTCTTGACGATGGAATACATGATCGGCGTATCGATGTAGGAACCGCAGAGAAAATGGTGCCAGCTCAGGCCGTTGAGGCGCAACTCCTGTGCGGCGCGCTCGACCTCTCCCAGCGACCTGGGCCCGTGGCCCGGCTCCACGGTACCAATGGCGACGGGGAACCGTTTACGGTTCTTGTCCCGGTACTCCGCCATCGCGTCATTGAGACGCATGGTGTCTTTGATCCCATCGGGTTGCAGGTACCCGTGCGAAGGCTGCACGACCGCCATATCGATCCCATTCTCATCCATGACCTCGACACGGGTCCTCTGCTCGCTATCCCACTTCGACGGGTCGTCCCTGTACGAGGTGACCACGTGATGGTGAGCGTCGAAGATCTCCATATCCGGAATGCCCCCCTGATGGAACTATACGACCCGTCCTTGGGGCCGACTATCGAGGTCCCGTGGCTCCTAGCAGCATCCCGGGCAGGTCCCCAGTGTGGGCGCCGTGGTCCAGCAGGACCTGACCATTAACCATGACGGTTTCGACGCCCTCCACCCGCTGGATGATGCGCTCGTTGCCCCCGGGGATGTCGTTTACCATTTCCCTTGGCATAGCCTGAATGGTCTCCGGGTTGAAGACCACGACATCGGCGGCCTTGCCGACCTCCAGGCATCCCCGGTCTGTGAGGCCGAGGACGTTGGCAGAGAGGGAGGTCAACCGGCGTACGGCTTCTTCCAGGCTCATGACCCCCTTCTCGCGGACCCAATGCCCGAGAAGCAGACTGCTGAAATCCACGCCGCAGTCCATGTTCAGGTGCGCTCCGGCATCGGACGAGCCGGGCAGGCAATACGGGGCCTTGATGATCTCGCCTACAGCCGCCGGGTCGCCGTTCATGATCCCGGCGTAGATGAACTGGGTGGCCAGGTCCTCTTCAACGGCAAGGTCGATGAAGCAGTCGACGTAGTGCTTCCCCTGCTCGGCGGCCACATCCACGACACGCCGGCCCTGCAGCGACTTGTTCTTCTCAAGCACTGTCGTCTTGATTTCCATGATCTCGGGCCGCCTGCCGGGGGAGTCGCCGTCCTTCGGGGTCGCCTCCTCACGGAGCTTCGCCCTGGTTGCGGGGTCGGCCATGAGCCGCTTCTTTTCTTCGTGAGGCTTGCCCAGCACCTCTTTCCAGGTTGGGTAGTAATCGAACATGCCTGTCCTGATCAGGTTGAACTCCAGGTCCAGCCGCTGGCATTTGGCTACCGCGTAAACCTGAGAGCCCTGGTCTTCGGCGTGCTTCATGAAGCCGATGAGGTCCTTCCACATATCCGGCAGGTCCCACCGGTGCATGAACTGGCTCCAGACCACCGGCCGGTTGGCCGCCTTGCTCCAGTCCATGAGGAACTCCCGGTACTCCGGGCTGATCCTCGAGGTCCCCGGCTTGGGGGAGATGGTGATGACCCCGCCGGCCCTGAACTCAGAGAGGACGCTCCCAAGCTCGCGCAGCTCCTCGATGCTGGCCATCTCGCTGGGGATCGGCTTATTCCATGCCCCGAGGCGGCCTTCCGCCTGGAGAGTCGAGAAGCCGATGGCCCCTTCGGCGATGGACTCCCTGACGACCTGTTTCATGCGGGCGATTTCGTCCTGGGTCGCCTCCCGCTCGCAAGCGGCCTCACCCATGACGTAGTAACGCAATGGTGAATGGGGTACCTGGGGCGCGACGTTCACGCCAAGCCCGTTGCCCCGAAGCCTCTTGAGGTATTCACCGAAGGTGTTCCATTTCCAGTCGACCGCGGACTCGAGGACGTCGAGAGAAATGCCTTCGACGTAGGACATCAGCGCCGCCACATAGTCCCTGTGCTCATGGTTGAGAGGCGCTATCCCGTAACCGCAGTTGCCGGTAAGGACCGTCGTGACCCCATGCCAACAGGAAGAGGTAGCGAGCGGGTCCCAGCAGAGTTGGACGTCGTAGTGGGTGTGCATGTCGATGAAGCCGGGGGCCACGGTGCGGCCCTCGGCATCGATGATGCGCCCGGATTCGGTCTTGAGATCGCCTACAGCGGCGATCTGGCCGTCCTTTACTGCAACGTCAGCCCGAAACCCCGGGCTCCCACTGCCATCCACTACGGTCCCGCCCTTGATTATTGCGTCGTAACCCATGTCTCCACCCTTCCTGCCGAGACTTGACGGCCCCGGCCCGCTCCATCCCTGTCCGGCGGGGGGGTGTTCCCGCCACCGGAATCGGTCAATTATATGCCCCGCGCCTGCCGATTCGGCGACCTAGCCCTGGAGATGATACAGGTCGACGGCATTCAGTCCCCGTATCCGGTCTTGCGCATCGGGATCCAGTCCTGCGATGTTCTCGTTAAGCATGGTCACGAACCCGGGGTAAAAGGCGTCGGGGTGGGGGTAGTCGGAGCCCCAGACGATCCGGTCCGCGCCCAGCCATTCGGCGGTGAGCTTGAGCGGGGCCTCCTCGGGGTCGAACGCGACCCAACCCTGGCGTCTGAAATAGTCGCTAGGGGTGAGCTTGAGCTCAGGAAGTGTGTGCCCAAGGGTCTCGAACCGGAAGTCCAGACGCTCCAGAAACGAGACCAGCCAGCCACCGCTGGACTCCAGGATCGTGAACCGCAAGTCCGGGTAGCGCTCTGCGACACCCCCGATGATGACGCCCATAACCGATGCCATGGCATCCACGACGGAGGCGAACGGGGTCCGCATAAACAGCTTGTCGGCCCCCGGCCCCCACAAATCGAAGTAGTTGGGCGCGCCGAACATCGTGTCGCCGTTGAAGGGGTGGAAGCCTACTGCGACGTCAAGCTCCTGGCATGTGGCCCAGAACGGGTCGTACTGACGGCCCCACCACCGGTCGTTTTCCTTGGCTGTGCAGGTCCTGAGGAACACGGCCTTGAATCCGTGTTCCTTGACGCATCGCCTGACTTCGTCGCAGGCGGCCTCGACGTCATGTATAGCCACGATGTTGGCGGCGCCGTAGAGGCGGCCAGGCGCGGCGGAGGCGTAGTCCGCCAACCAGCGGTTGAGTGCCCGGCTCAGCACATGGTGGTATTCGGGCTCAGGGATCCAGGTGAGGGCCCCGCTGGGGTAGAGTACCGCGACGTCGATGCCCTCCTCGTCCATGACCTTCAGGCGCGTCGCCGGGTCCTCGTGGCCGTGCCGGTCGCGGTCGGTCCGGTCCATGATGTCCACGCCATCGTTCCGGTCCACACCGACGAGCCCATCGCCCACGCCTCCGGCGCGCCTGAACTGCGGGGCCCCACCGCCGCCCACGTTGAAGGACCCCCAGTGCTTCCCCTCGATGCGCTCGTGTCCATCGGGACCGATCACGCGCCTGGGGGCGATGTCCCTGTACTCCGGGTCGATGTACTCCGCTATCGCCGTCGGGGGTTCGTAGTAGTGCCCATCCGCGTCGACGAGCTTGGTCCTGACTGTAGTCTCGGTGGCCATGAGCAACCTCTCCCCAGCGGCATCCCCTCAATCTCTCCCCGGCGACATCCCCTCAATGCGCTTCTGACCGGCTTTGCGGGCCGGTCAGAAGCGCTTCCTTGTATCGAGTATGCGGGAACCCGGCTCGAGGGGACGGGCACCCTATGCTTCTACTGCGCCAGGTCGGGGTCCAGCCACACCTTGTCGAGCCTGAGGTTGCTGCCCGTCAGGACGACCCCCACGTGGTAGCCCTCCACCTCGGGCCTTGTCCCGCGGAACTGCGACAGCCAATTGATCCAGACGACCGGGAACTCCGTGAAGTTGATTCTCTGGACTTCCCAGAGCATCTCACGACGCTTCATCACGTCCAGCTCCGCGTCCTGCGCGGCCAGGAGCTCGTCCACCCTGGCATTGGAGTACTTACCGAAGTTCTTGCCGCCCCCAGTCATGATGAAGTTGGTGTAGTTATCGATGGGGTCGTCGATGGTCTGGCTTTCCGTGACCCAGTTGGCGTCGAAGTCGCCCTTGATGGCTTTCTCCGTGGCCTCGCCCACCGATCCCGCAAGTCTGAACTCCATGCGGACCCCGAGGTCTTGCGAGATCAGCGTGGCGACGGCTTCCGCCTGGGCGGAGTGGAAACGGCCGCCGACGAACAACTCGATCTCGACACTCTTGGGATCGATGCCGGACTCCGCGAACTTCTGTTTCGCGATCTCCAGGTTCTTAGCCTGGTCCGGGAGGTAGCCTGGAATCGTCTTGATCTGTTCCTGCGGCAGGGCCCACCTGCCGCCCTTTTCCGATGGGATCATAGGAGGAGTCGGCCAGAAGCTCTTATCTCCGCCGATGGCCGCGAGGGCGGCCGACTCCTTGTCGAGCCCAATGGCCACGCCCTGCCTGAACGCCAGGTTGTCGAAGGGGGCCCGAGCGGCATTGAAACGCATTCCAACCCGGGTCCCGAGCAGCGGCTCAAGCTTCGCGCCGGGCACATCCCGCATGAGCTCTTCGATATTGGCCGTCATGAAGTCCTGGTCGTAGGCGCAGCCGCAGTGGAGCTTGCCGCTGCGGAAGGCCCCCAGAGCGAAGCTCGGGTCCCGGATGATGTTGTAGGTAACGCCATCCAGGTACGGGAGGGCCCGGCCCGCTTCGTCCTTCTTGTAGTAGCCGTCGTTCCGAACATAATCGTACGAGACGTCGGCGCTGTAATTCTTGAACTTGAAGCCCCCACTTCCTATGGGCGTCCGCTTCTGCCACTCCTCCATGTCAGGGATATGCTTCGGGTAGACCAGCATGAACGGAGTCGCGATGCTGGGTAAGAAGGAAGCGCTCACGTTCTTCAACTGCACCTTAAAGGTGTAGTCGTCGGGGGCTTCCATGCTATCCACGGCGGCGAGCCGTTCCCGGTTGAATGTGAGCCTGGTCTGCTCCTTGTCCAGGGCCCTGGCCCAGTTATACATCACGTCATGCGCAGTGACGGGCATGCCATCGTGAAACGCGGCGTCTTTGCGGAGGCTGAAGGTGTAGCTTTTTCCGTCGGCCCCGAGCTCCCATGCGGTCGCCAGATCGCCTTCGATCTTGTTGATGGTGCCCTGCTCCATCACGATGAGGTGGCTGAGGAGCTGCATCGTGAAATGGGCTGTCCAACCGCCGGAGGCGTTGTAGGTGTCCCAGTTGCCCCAATCGGTGAACGTCCTCGCCTGGAGGACTCCGCCGTACTTCGGCTGGGGGCCGGACGGTGTCGGCGTGAGAACCGCGGTCGGTGTGGGCGCGGGTGTTGCCGTGGGGAGCGGTGTGGCCGTGGGTCTTGGTGTGGCCGTGGGGTCGGCGCCCCCGCAAGCGGCTACGATCAAGGCCACGATCGCGGCGACGGCTGGCACAATCAGATACCGTCTCATCATCTCAGACCTCCTGGCGAGGGGTTCGGACTGTGTTCCGCGTCCCGGGTATACGGAATCCGACAGCCGGAGTGTAAGTAGGCTGCCGATAACTGTCAACTCACCATCACGGGGAAAACCCCGCATGCCGGGGTGCGTTGCGTACGCCCCCAATGGCGACGAATGACGTCAAATGAAGGGGCGGGGTTTCGACCACGTATCTGTAACGTGCCGAAAGGTCCTGCTCGGAGATTGGCAAGTCGGGCGGCCCGCCAGTATGCTGGGCAGGATTACAACGTGGCATGGCCGCTGTGAGCAGGGGAGAGCCATGATCGACATCCTGATTCGAAACGCACGCATCCTCGATGGCTCAGGAGCTCCGTCATTCTTCGGGGATGTAGCAGTCGATCAGGGCAAGGTCACCGAGGTTGGAGAGGTCTCGGGGCCTGCCCGGCATGTCGTCAACGCGGATGGCCTAGCGGTCTCGCCGGGGTTCTTCGACCTTCATACCCACTACGACGCACAGCTCTTTTGGGACCCCCTGGCGACGTCGTCATGCTGGCATGGCGTGACCACTATTCTTACGGGCAACTGCGGCTTTACTATCGCGCCCGCAGCGCCGAGGGACCGGTCTTACGTCAAAGAGCTGTTCGGCCGGGTCGAGGGGGTGCCGTTGGACATCCTGGACCAGGTGCTGAGCTGGGAATGGGAGAGCTTCGGCGACTTCCTGGGCAAGATTCCGGCCCTGGGGGTCAATGTCGCAGCGCAGGTGGGCCACTCGGCCCTACGGCATTACGTCATGGGCCCCGATTCGTATGAGCGCGAGGCAACCCCGGAAGAGATAGATCGAATGGCCGCGGGAGTGAAGCGCTCTATCCGGGACGGCGCCGCCGGGTTCTCGACGCTCAAGGCGGACTTCGAGAAGGGGCCGAACGGCAAGCCCGTCCCCAGCCAGCTTGCGAGCCTCCCCGAGCTGCGGGCGTTAGGCAACGCTTTGGGGGAGGCCGGCGCCGGTGTGATGACCATCTCGCCACATCCGGGAGCCGCCGACATCAGCCCGGAGTTCCAGGAGTTCCTGATCCAGCTGAGCCTCGAAAGTGGTCGGCCCATGGTATGGAACGCGTTTCAGCACCGTTGGGACATGCCGGACAAGTGGCGGGAGCTGCTGCAGTTCATGGACACAGCCGCCCAACGAGGGGCCCGCGTCTATTCCATCGCCAAATGCCAGAGGCTGGACCTGGAGTTCGAGCTTACCGGCACGACCATGTTCGCCTGGTACCCGACATGGGACTCCATTCTGAAGATGCCCCATGAAGACAAGAAGCGGCTATTCGCGGACCATGGCACCCGCGAGCGGCTGCGCTATGAGTACTACAACCTCCCGGGTTCCAAGGGCTCGGCGGTAGACCGCACCGAGATCGTCCACGTGCTGGAAACGCAGCGCCCGGAAAACAAGCGGTTCGAACGGCTCCGGGTCAAGGACATTGCGGCGGCCCGGGGAAAAGACATGGTCGACTTCATGTTGGACCTGGCCCTGGAAGAGGACCTGCGGACCCGGTTCTGCTATTTCGGGATGATGAACGGGGATATGGACGCGGTCGCCGAGATCATCCGGGGCCCCCACTGCATCCCGGGCGTCTCCGATGCCGGCGCCCACCTGGATATGGACTGCGGGGTGGACTTCACGGGCCGGTTCCTGGGGCACTGGGTCCGGGAACGGGAGATCATGCCCCTGGAGGAGGCCGTCCGAAAGCTGACATCGCTGCCCGCAAAGGTCTTGGGCTATTCGGACCGGGGCCTCGTCCAACCGGGTAAGACCGCCGACCTTGTGGTCTTCGACCCAGATACCATCCAGGCGCTGCCACGGGAGTGGCGTAACGACCTCCCGGGGGGAGGACGGCGGATCGTTCAGCGTCCCGTCGGGGTCAAGGCCGTGATGGTGAACGGGGAAGTGCTGATCGAGGATGGCGAGCACACGGGGGCCCTGCCGGGCAAGCTTCTGGGGGCGGCGGCTGGCGGTTAGGGCTTGCGGGCGGACCGGTGCGCAGACTCTTGGCGCCGGGGGCGGCAGAGGGAGCCTCGCCGCTTCAACGGTGCGCTAACTCCAGGGTTGCGCCAGCTCCAGGATGTAGAGTCCAGCGATGGTCTTTGCGTCCCTGATCTCGCCGGACAGAATGAGCTCGCGGGCGCGGGCTGCGCCCAGGACCTCGACCTCAATATCCTCGTCTTCGTCCCCTTCGAGTTTCTGCGGGTGCAGGTCCCTGGCGACGAAGAAATGCAGGAACTCATTACAGAAGCCCGGCGCGCTGTAGAACCCGCCGGCCGCGCGCATATCGCCCGGGAAGAACCCGGTCTCCTCTTGCAGCTCGCGGACCGCCGTCTCAAGGGGGTCCTCGCCCGGCTCCAGGGTCCCAGCAGGCAACTCGAGGAGCGACTCTCCCGTCGGGTGCCGATATTGCCGGACCATCAAGACGCCCCCCTCGGCGTCAAGGGCGGCAATGACGATAGCCCCCCGATGCTCCACGATCTCTCGCTGGACGGTCTGCCCACCCTCCAACTCTAGTGTATCGAGCCGTAAGCTCACTACTCGACCCTCGTACATTCGTTGGCTATCGACCGTCTTGCGAGGGGGCACGGCGAGTCCTCCTGGACGGCCTAGGACGGGGGCCTATGGAGGCGGCTGGGCAACGAGGCGTAAAAGCTCGAGGGGGGCGCCGCCCTCAGGAGGCGGGTGACCTTGTCGCTGCGCTTTACCGTCATGACATCCCCCGTTTTCACAGGGTGGTCCGTCTGGCCGTCGATGCTCAACAGCGCCTGGGACTCTGAGATCAGGCGAAGCTCGACGGCACCGTCCGGAGGGACCAGCACCGGGCTGGAAAGGGAAAGGTGGGCGCTGACGGGAACGAGGACGAGCTGCCGGCTCTCGGGGTATAGGATCGGGCCTCCAGATGCCAGCGCGTAACCGGTACTCCCAGTGGCGGTCGCAACGATGACACCGTCGGCGCGGTACCTGGTCACGAGAGTGCCATTGACCCGGGCCTCGACCTCGACGACCCGCACGACGCCCCCACGCGCCAGGACCGCGTCGTTTAGCGCAAGGAACGTAGCCGAGCGGGTGCGGTTGCCATCGGCGGGCATGGCCTCGACGTCCAGCATCGCCCGCTCTTCGATGCGCTCTTCGGACTTGAGGTATGCAGGCACCTTTTCCAGGGCCTCGGCGCCCTGGACTTCGGACATAAAGCCAACCCGCCCCATGTTGACCCCGAGGATCGGCACCCCGGAAGGGACGGCAATCCGGGCAGCTCGGAGCACCGTACCATCACCGCCCACCGCTATGATCAGGTCGCTGCTGGAAGCGGCTTCGCGGCCCCTCGCTTCTTTGTTCGTGGCCAAGACCCAACACGTGTGGTCAGGCGACAGCTTAGCGTGGAGAGCGTGGGCGAGGTCACGGGCAGGTCTGCTTTTGAAATTGTAGACGATGCCGACGCGGTTCAATGGACCGGCTTCGAGAAGAGTTCGGGCCAGCGTAGCACCGGCCCCCTGCAAGGTCAACGGCCAGCGCCGCAGTCGAAGCGGACCACGGGGCTAGCCGTGCTTCGGCACGAGCGCGGGTTTGCGGCCACTGACGTCGGTCGTTATTCGGGGAGGAACGTCGTCAGCTGGCGCCGCGGCAGGCGCGCCCACAAGCGGTGAGTCAGCACCCGCGGCGTCGCCAGAAGTGCCGTCGTCCGGCATCTGCAGGCTGATGTCTCCGTAGATCGGAGGCCCAGCAGAGAAGTTCTGCTTGTACACATGCCCTGACCCTTGGAATCTTCACGGGGCTACGCCGATGAGCACTAGGGGGACCGCCGGAACCCCGCGCCCTTGCCGCAACACGTTCAGTAGGTCCCGTTCGTAGTAAGGAACCCCGGAGGACATTTCCCGTTCCAGCTCCTTCATGGGAAGCACTTCGATACCCACGTCTATGATGTCCGAGACGTAGAAGCTGAGATGCTTGACGAACAGGTCGTGTGCGACAAAGGCGTACTTGCCAAACTGGATTTCCACAGCGACACGATCCTTCACGAAGTCGGTCTGGTTGTAAGACATGATCGGCGTCTGTCCGGCTTCCTCGATTACCCGTCTCTGCTCGCTCTCTGGCAAGCCGTAGATGCCGCGCAGGAGCTTCTCGTCCGCAGTCACCCAGAAAGTACTCCGGCGCTCGCTCCACCCTAGCGCCCGAAGCCCGTCCTTGAACGCTTGATTCATGTCGGCGGGAGAGAACAGGGTTTTCCCTCGCATCGTCTTTTCCTTCGACACCTTGGTCCGGCATGCAGAGGCATCGACCTCCGCTATCACGTTTTGGACTTCCTCCCACAGCTGCTTGCGGTGAACGAGCAGATACTCCTCGCCGTTCAGGTGCGAGTAGCGAGCCTTGACCTGCATCAGTGTCCCCCATTGGGCTTCGTGGGGTCGTAGATGGGCTTCCCCATTGGGCGGGTGAGGAGATCGCACGTGTGCAGTTGGCGCACTCGTTGTTGAGCAATATCAACATACTCCGGAACAATGTCACACCCGTAGGCCGCACGGCCGTGCATGAGCGCGGCAATAATGGATGACCCGACTCCCATATAGGGGTCGAATACCGCATCTTCTGCATTCGTCATGGAAAGAACGAGGCGCTCCACCAGCTCGACGGGGAACTGGCAAGGATGGATCGTCTTCTCAGGGTGGTTGTTCTTGACATTTGGGAATTCCCACACATCGCTCGGATTCTTCCCCTTCGGGTTTCCCGACAGCTTGCCGATGTTCGGACCCTTGAAGTGGCGCTTGGATGGATACTTCGACGGAACCCTGATTGGGTCCAAGTTCCATGTGTAGTCGTCGTTCTTCGTCCACCAGTTGATGGTCTCGTATCGTCCGGACAGTCGCCTTGTGGAGTGCAGGCCGTGCCCGAAGTGCCAGACGATCCGATTGCGGAGCTTGAGCCCCCGATTCCGGAACAGGGGATAGAGGACGGCGTCGAG
Source organism: Dehalococcoidia bacterium (assembly GCA_965220155.1). GTDB lineage: Bacteria > Chloroflexota > Dehalococcoidia > SHYB01 > SHYB01. The sequence goes on from OZ244810.1 coordinate 1,133,580, forward strand.
GGGGACGATCTCCCCGTTATTGACGTAGTTTCCGACCTGCCAGCAGATCGATCCCTGAGGATGGAGAACCCGGACGCACTCGCTGATTACGCGCTCCTGCGTCTCAAGGTAGTCGTCGAGTGACGTCTTGGCCTCGTAGTCCTTGCCCAGATTGTAGGGAGGCGAAGTGACGACCAGCTTCATCTGTCCGTCGGGAAGCCTCTCCATGAAGGAGAGGTTGTCTTCGCAAGCCAGGGAGACATGGTCGGTGGTAGTCGCCCGAGGATCTGGTGGTTCTATAGCGGCCAAGGCCATCTGTCCCCATGCCCCTCCCGTGAAGGGTCGAGACCCCTTGGTTTGTCGCATAGGATAAGCCCCTTTCTCACCACGCATCTTGAATCAGCGCCCGATGCATCTGCCGCTTGCCAACAACCCGGCGATTACGGAGTGCATCTGGTCAGAGGTGATTCGGCTTGCAGAGGACTCACCGGCAAATGGGAGCTCGCTCCCTCTATTGTCTATACGGCTAGGGCGAATCTCTACCGGATCACTGGATCATTTGCCTGACGTGGCCAGACTTGCGGTCGTCGCTGGTGGCGAACACAAGGAGATCGTCGCGGCTTATCAACCATTGAGTACCGTGGCGAACCGCTGGAAGACGCTTGGAGCGGATGTTGCGTCTAACCGTTTCCTCGTTCACTTCGAGATACACCGCGCCTCGAGGGACCGAGAGCCCTTCTGCCGGCTGCATGTCGCTTCATCCAGTCAGGCTTGTGGTGGTAGTACACCACAATGCCATCTACATGCAATGGGTCAGTGGCTTGATCCAGACGCAGCGGGGGTACTGATGGAGCAGCAGGGAGTCCAGAGAGCGCGATCTTGACCTGTTCAAGCCCTCGTCCCTCTCCCTCTCGAGTGGGCGCTCAACCTGGAGCAGGGCGGCGATACCCATGACCCCGAGAGTCAGGACCCAAATGGGGTCCGGGCCGGGGTTCGGGCCGGAACATAGGTAGGCTGAGCCGTGCGGCCTGGGAGACGCTCCGCCGCGGAGAAGCCAGGCCCCGTCATGCCCCGCGGTGCCGGAAGGGGCTCGTTTCTCAGTTACCTACCGCAGACGGTGAATGGGGTCCCGGGGACGAGCCTGCGGCTCCCCGGGAGGTCCGCTCACAGATCGAAGGCTTCTCCGTTTACGGTGACCGTATCCACGAAGGGCGTCGGATTGGCGGCGATCTGCCGGACGAAGCAACCGTGGCGGGCATTGCGCAACACCGCCCTCAACCGCTCGGGGTCTGCTTCCGATTCCAGCTCGTAGTTGGTCTCGATGCTCTCACCGCTCGCCTCGATGGTCTGGGCCAGGATGGACCCTGCGACGGCCACGTTGACTTTCGCGCTTCCCTTCACGGCTTTGATCGAGACCTTCATTTGATGCGCGTACCGCGCGATCTGAGTCATCTCTCAGAAGAGGACCGAGGCGGCGAAATACTGAAGCGGGGCCGGAGCGATGTCCAGGCCTCCGAGCCGGGGGCCCTCGTCGCAAACGAGCTCCCACCTCCCCGCCTTTGCGCGTTTGATGGTGTCCCGGACGACCTCGCCCGAGGCCTCGATGGTGTATTGACGGACAGCGATCCGGTTCCCTGAAGGGGTGCGTAGCGGGTCGTACTGGACGTTGGGGTCAGGCTCTCCGATTACCATCTTCCGGCGCCTCCTCTCACGCTTCGCTCAGCGGCGCTCCCCACTTGTCCGCAAAGGCGACCTCTTCTATTGGTCGGCGCCTTGGCGGCCCCTGAGTTACCGCCGGATATCCCATGGGCACCAGGGAGACGAACACAACGTCTTCCGGGACCCCGAGGAGGTCCCGCAGCTCTGCTTCCTTACGGCGCGCGACCGTTGTCATGACGGTCCCCAACCCAAAGCTCCACGCGGCCAGCATAAGGTTCTGTATAGCAGGGTAAAGGGACATCCCTGGGTCCAAGCCAGAGGTCTGGTGATACAGCGCGACGATGAGCACCGGCGGCACGTCGCTCATGGCTTGGGCCATGAGGATGCTGTCTCGCTGCATCGGGGGCAGATCGGGCTTGGCCAGGACCTGGTCCGCAGTAGGCAGCTTGTGATATTCCAGCAGCGAGTCCAGGTAAATCCGGCCGATCCGGCTCCGGGTCTCCTGGTCCCTAACCGCGATGAACCGCCAGTCCTGGAGGTTCCGGTCGTTTGGCGCCTTCGTGGCCAGCTCCATCACCTGCCTCAGCATTTCATGGGACACGGGCTCGGCGGTGAAGTGACGTACAGCCCGAAGAGTCCGCATGGCCTCGGTCAGCGATTCGTGGGGCATTGGCCGGCTTCCTCCTGGACGATGGGCGGTGATAGCGATCCGGCGTGAGTCCCGAACATAGACAACGGCCAATGCGTTGTCAAATCGAGTCCCAGACAGGCGGTTGCCCAAGCGGCTAATCGCCCAACAGGTTAACGTAAGCCTCTTCCAGGGTCGGTTCTCGTTCCACAAGGCTCTGTATCCAACCGTGTCCAATCGCGGTCCCGATAGACTCCTTGAGATCGTGGTCAGCATGAACCTGGACAGACAACCGTTGCATCAACCCCTCAACGCCGAGCTCAACTTGCTGTACACCCTCAATGGAAGAAATACCCTCGACTATGTTTGGGACTGGCGCACTCAGAATCACCTCTACGACGCGAATCTTGCTGAATTTCCGCTTAATGTCGGATGGGGTCCCTTCAGCCGCCAAGCTGCCCCTTTTGAGCATGACAACATGGTCACAGAGCTGGTCAGCCTCAAACATGTAATGAGTCGTCAAGAGAATAGTCTTGCCCTCCTTGGCCAGGGTGGGAATCAATCGTCTTAACTCCTGCGCCCCGATAGGGTCGAGACCGATGGTTGGTTCGTCCATGAACAACACTTCGGGGTCCGTCATAAGACCTCGGGCCACGTGAAGCCGTTGGCGCATTCCTCGTGAATAGGTCTCCGTCAAACTATCGGCGCGTTCGGTAAGTCCCACCAATTCAAGCACTTCGCTAGCTCGGGCGCGAGCAATGGCTGGCTTCATCTTATTGATCGCCCCATGATACAAGAGGTTCTGTCTGCCCGAGAGCCGCCCATACAGCCCCCGGTCACCTCCCAAGATCAAGCCGATGTGCCCGCGCACCCGCGACGCTTCTCTAACTACGTCGTACCCGAGGACGAACGCCCGGCCAGACGTCGGGGTCAGTAGGGTGGCCAAGATTCTTACTGCAGTAGTTTTACCAGCTCCGTTCGGACCCAAGAGTCCGAAGACCGATCCGCGCGGTACAGATAAATCTATCCCATCAAGCGCCACGATATCTTGTCGTTGGCTCTTCGCTGATTTGGTGTGATAGACTCTCCGGACACCTTCACACGTGATCGCTGAAACAGACCCTGACATTTCGCTGCCGATATTCTTCATCCTGCCGACGCTTCCAGATTCCCGTGCCTTTTCGCGTAGATCTCTATCCATCGAAACATGGCGTATCCTGCGATACCATATCCAACCCCTACGGCGAATTCCCGAATCACACCCATGCCTATGACCCCTCCGTGCTCAAGACCTAACGGATCTCCTCGAACGACCTCCCGCAGCTCTTCGAGACCATGGGTTAGGGGCAGTCCCCGTCCTATGTATTCAAGAACAATCGGCAACGCTTCTATGGGCACCACCGCTCCAGTCAACCCAAGCAATAGCCCCGTGCTGATCGCCAGAAGGCTGGCCCATTCGCGGAAGACTATGGCGAAAGTACCGACAAACAGAGCAAACCCGGCCGACCCCAACACAATCGCCGTCACCGCCGGGAAGACCGCAATCCAATTGACATCCGCCAGACTGAGATCAAGTAATCCCCAGCCGGCCAAGAGACAGCAGGCGATTGCCACGAATCCATTCGGCAGGTGCAGCACACAACGGCTGCAATACATAAGCGCCCGGCTGCCTCGGGACGCGAAGGATATGGATAGCGTGCCGAATAGCCGCTCGTAGAAAAACCCCTGAATGATCCCACCGAGCAGTATCCCACTAACGGCGTGAGCAGACAGGCCGATCATATAGTACTCGGCAGAATCCTGATCGAGGGCAAATCGGCCGACAAGAGCGAACATGAACAACGTCAGGACTGGCCGAATCGCCACATTCGAAACGAATGCCGGCCAGTTCAACCATAGAAATAGGCCCTTATAGGATAGGTAAGCCTGTGTCATTTACGGAAATGGGACCAATCTGATCAATATACGCCGAGAGAGCCGGTATCCCTCAGGGTCCGTTCTATGCGATTAAACAATACCCGTGTCATGGCGAAGTACAGTAGGGATAAGGCGAGCGCCACTGCCCAATCGGAAGCCATCCTCCAGCCGGAAGCCGACCCATCGACAGCTCCGATCAAACCTTCCATGGCCCACGATGTAGGTAATAGACGCCCTATGATTTCTAGTCCCAGCGGCAGCGAGGTCAGTGGGTAAAAGAAGCCGCTGAAGACAACCCCAAAAGGGAGCAGTCCGTTGAAGAAACCTGCCCTACCCCCGGCCGACACGACCATCGGCGCCAAGATGAAGCTGGCGCTGACTAAGGCGATGAGGCTAACTACGAGCGATACTGCAAGGAACCCGAGATTGGCAACTTCAGGGAAGCGGCCCGCTAGTGCCACTACCACGAAGAATGCCATCGTGCCTGACAATGCGCCGTTGAGGATGAAAGCCAACACCTTTCCGAGCATCACCAGCATCAGAGGGCTTTGGGCGAGGATGCTTTGCTCTAGCACGCCAAGCCGTATTTCGTCCATCAATGACCAACCGACTCTGAATACGGCGCTGGTCCAGATGGCCGTCATGAAACCACCGAAGGATAGGTGCGCCAGCACCAGATTGGACTCAGTGTTGCTGGCAATCCATCCCATAACGGCAACTATGGCAGTCGTCGTACTGACAATGAAGACCAACCGATCAGCCAGCGACGCGCTAACGGTCCATTGCTGCCGATAAGCCCCTAGAATAGGGTAGGTCAACTGGACGACTCCCAGGACATTCAGTCGGGAGCCGGCTTTATTCAATACACGTGCCATCCGCTGGGTCTCGCATCTCCACTACAGCGCTATCTTGAGAAACCGCCGACTTGCGCCCCGCCGCCGGAAGCTCGGAAACCCCCTGGACTCCATTTTAAGCCACCCTTGCAGCGCTTCAGCAGAGCAAGGCAGCCAGTCTCTTCCAGGACGGCCGACATCGCGGCGAGCGCCATGCCTATGACGATTGGCAAATGTACGAGTGACCTTAGTCCGGGGATACAAAACTACCGAGAGAGCAATCGCCGCCTTGTCTTCCGACCTCCATGACGATAGGCGGTGATAGCGATTCGGCGAGTCCCGACCATAGACACCGGCCAATGCGTTGTCAAATGGAGTCCCAGTCCAGCGGGATTTGGACCATTGCCCAACCTTCTCTGCCGCGGATGGGGGGTTCGCGACCGACAGAGGCCTACGGGATGCCCTCATGCGACTGGCGCAGGGTGGGGATGGGGTACAATCCCTCTCGCCGCCGGATTCAACGGCTGTCTCCCGCCATAGGCGCCGAGTAGAGCAGGATCATCCCCGATGGACCACCCGCGTGACGTCGCCATCGTCGGCGTGTACTCCACCCGCCAACAGCGCAACCTGGGCCGCTCGGCCCTGTCGCTCATGATGGAGGCGATCTTCGGCGCGCTCGACGATGCCGGCCTTGAGAAGCGGGACGTCGATGGTTACATGGGTTTTTCCTTTCCCGCCGGAAATGGGTCGGGGGCCACCGACGGGAATGTCGCCTACCAGTTCAACCAGCCTTTCAGCCTCGTGGGCCAACATTCTGGAGCGACGGGCGTCCTGCAGGCTGCGGCGGCCATCCGCGCCGGACTCGTGGAGACGGTCATCGTGCCCGCCGCGGGCTCGCAGACTCTATCCGGCGGCATGACGGCCAACTACACCCGGCCCGAGTATGAGTTCGGCGAATGGACGGGGTCGATCACGCCAGCCCAGTTCGCGATGGTGGCGCGAAGGCACATGCAGGAGTACGGCACTACCGCAGAGCAGCTGGCGCACGCGGCCGCGACGGTGCGCAACAACGGGTCGAGGAATCCAAACGCGGTCATGTTCAACCGGGGGCCCTACACGAAGGAGGATGTCCTCGACTCGCGGATGGTTGCGGAGCCGCTGACCCTGCTGATGTGCTCCGTCGTGAATGATGGCGGCAACTGTTTCGTGATGACCACCGCCGAGCGGGCCAGGAGCTGCAAGAAGCCTCCGGTTTGGGTCCTTTCAGGGGCCATGCAGAGCCGCCGCACCAGCTATTTTGAGCCGCCGACTCTCGACATTCTGGGCAGCCGAGAGCACATGATCGGCGGTTTCCAACGGGCTGGGATCAAGCATGACGAGACGGACATGGTCAACGTCTACGACCATTTCTCGATCGGTATCGTCACGCAGATCGAAACGCTGGGGTTTTGCGGCTTGGGGGAGGGTGGCCCGTACCTGATGGAGACGATGGGCCTGAACCAGCGCCACCCCGTATGCCCAGATGGCGGCAATCAGTCATACAGCCATCCTGGGAATCCCTATAACTTCAAGATCATCGAGGCGGTCAGGCAATTCAGGAACGAGGTCCCGGACCTGTGCCCTGGCTGGTCCGAAGGGGTCCATACCTACGACCGCACCCTTTGCCGCAAGCTCCCGAATCCGAAACTGGCGGTGGCGTGCGGCCCGTTGACAATGGGCAGGCACTCCTTCGTGCTGCTGGCCAGGGACTGAGGGATCAGCGGGCCGCCCCGCTGTCTGCAAGCAACTTTCGGTTGGGACTCGAGGTCCTCCGAGCTCATGCGCTGGGACCAGTGCTGGACAGGTGTCATTCACGTTGACAGCCCTGATGCGCGCCGATAGAATGTCGGCGCGTCGCTTCCGGGCGGCGCGTCCCATACTCCGACAGGGGGCGTCGTGGCGACCCGCGCATTCGTTCTTATCGAGACCTCCGTGGGGAAGACCAAAGAAGTGGTCATTTCGTTGCAGGGCGTGTCTGAGGTGTCATCGGTGGACGCCGTGACCGGTCCCTACGACATCATTGTGGTGGTGGAGGCGGAGGACCTGAGCTCGGTGGGCGATGTAGTCACGGGGCGGATTCACACGGTGGCAGGTATCGTCAGGACGGTGACATGTCTCGCCGTCTACTCTGACGGTGGTTAGCGAGACTAGCAGGAGGCAAGGATGGACCTGGGGCTCAGCGAAGAGCAGGAAATGATCAAGACCTCGGCGCGGGACTTCCTCGAGAAGGAGTGTCCCAAGACGCTGGTCAGGGAGATCGAAGAGGACGCGAGAGGTTACTCGCCCGAGCTCTGGAAGAAGATGGCGGAACTGGGCTGGATGGCCCTCCCGTTCCCTGAAGAGTACGGCGGGACCGGGAACAGCTTCCTGGATCTGTGCGTGCTGATCGAGGAGCACGGACGAGCCCTGGTGCCGGGGCCCTTCTTCAATACGGTGGTCCTTTGCGGACTCCCCATCCTGAGTTTTGGCTCAGACGCCCAGAGACAGGAGCACCTTCCGGCCATCGCCGATGGCAACCGGATCATGGTGTACGCGCAGACGGAGCCCAGCGCCAGCTGGGACGCCGCCGGCGTAGAGCTGACCGCCAAGGCGGACGGCGACTTCTGTGTCCTCAACGGTATCAAGCTTTTTATCCCAAACGGCGAAGCCGCGGACAATCTCCTCGTCGTGGCACGGACCGGCGATGGCGAAAAGGACATCACCCTGCTCCTCGTCGACGCCAAGAGCCCCGGCGTCGCGTACGAAGGTCTCAAGACCATCGCTTCCGACCATCAGGCCGAGATCACGTTCAAAGACGTCAGAGTGCCGGCGTCCAACATCCTGGGCGAGGCCAACAAGGGCTGGGACATTGTCGAGAAGATCCAGGAGTGGGGCGCCGCCGGCAAGTGCGCCGAGATGGTAGGCGGAGCCCAGTTCGTGCTCGAGATGAGCGTGGAGTACGCGAAGCAGCGCGTGCAGTTCGGCCGGCCCATCGGCAGTTTCCAGGCAATCCAGCACCATTGCGCAAACATGGTGACGGACGTCGATGGCTCGAGGTACATCGCTTACGAAGCCATCTGGCGGGTGAGCGAGGCCCTGGATTCAGCCAAAGAGGTCTCGATGGCCAAAGCATGGGTCAGCGACGCTTACCGGCGGGTCTGCGCCCTGGGGCACCAGATCCACGGGGGTATCGGCTTCACCAAAGAGCATGACATGCAGCTCTATTTCCGGCGGGCCAAGGCGGCCGAGCTGGCTTTCGGCGACGGCGACTTCCACAGGGAGCTAGTCGCCCAGCATCTGGGAATCTAGGGGGGAGCAGGGCCCTTATCGGGAGACCCCGAAGGCCCCTGCCTCAACCGGGCAGCACACGGGGTTGGCCCTTGGCCAGCCCCGTTGTTTTTGGGGGACCGAGGGTGGCCGACTGCATCTTCTGCGAGATTGCCGCTGGCGATATCCCGGCCGACATGCTGGACCGCGATGACCGGGTCATGGTCATCCGGGATATCAATCCCCAAGCGCCCGTTCACCTCCTCGTCGTTCCGTTGGAGCACATCACGGCAGTCGCCGACGTCGGCGAAGATGACGCCGGCCTCTTGAGTCATATGGTGGGAAGGGCCAACGCGGCGGCGGCCCGCGAAGGCGTCGCGGAGAAAGGATATCGGCTGGCGATCAGCTGTCGTGAAGAGGGAGGCCAGACGGTGGGCCACCTGCACATGCATGTACTCGGAGGGCGTCGTCTAAGCGGCCAGCTCGGCTGATTCCCAGCCGTCAGCGCACTGCGGCTCCAATCCTGAATCCTGGAATCGACAAAGGGCCTGGGAGGACCGAGGCCATGACATACAGCCTGATCTCCGCTGACTCTCACGTTCTGGAGCCCCCCGACCTCTGGACCGCGTGGTTGGAGTCCAAATACCACGACGTTGCTCCGAAGATCGCGCCCGACGAGCTGGGAGGAGACGCCTGGCTCCAGCCGGGATCGACGAGGCCAGACCCCGTAGGGCTGGTGGCGTGCGTGGGGACAACACCCGATGAGCTCAAGTGGCCGGGCTGGCGGTACGGCCAGGAGATCCATCCGGCGTGTCACGAAGGCAAGGCGCGCTTACAGGTCCTGGATGCCGACGGCATCGATGCTGAAATCGAGTACCCGACTATCGCCCTTCGATTCGTCGCCAGGGCGGCCGGCAGCATCGACCCTCAGGCAGTATCCGCGTGCCTCGACGCCTACAACCGCTGGCTGATCGAGGAGTTCTGCGCAGCCGATCCAACGCGGCTGATCGGTCTCTCGGTCATACCGCCCCAAATTGGAGTCGAGGCCTCTATCGCTGAGCTCACTCGCGCCAAGGAGCGCGGGTACCGGGGCGCCGTCCTCACCTCGTGGCCCAGCGGGAACGAGACGCACGGCCAGGCTGATTTTCCGTTCTGGGCGGCTGCGGAAGAGATGGGCCTCCCGATTAGCATCCACGTAAACCTGGGGGCGGGCCGACCGAGGCCGCCGGCTGCGCCGGAGGTACAGTGGGCCGTCGGCGCCGATACATTCAGCAGCATGCCCCAGATTCTCACGGAGATGATCTTCATCGGCCTGTTCGACCGGTTCCCCGATCTGAAAGTCCTGGCCGTGGAGACGGGCGCCGGGTGGATACCGTTTCCTGGAGATGATGGATGACCGCTACTGGCGGAACCGTGTCTGGGGAAAGAGCACCCTGAAGAAAGTGCCGAGCCAGTACTTCCACGACAACTGGCTGGCAACCTTCATCATCGACCGGATTGGCGTGAAGATTCGGCACGCCGTCGGGCTCGAAAACCTGGCGTGGTCCACTGATTTCCCCCACCATGGCAACGATTGGCCCTATTCCCGCAAGGTCATTGACGAGCATTTCGCCAACGTCCCGTTAGACGAACGGGCGATGATCACCTGCACCAATGCGGGCAAGCTGTACGGGCTCATGGACTGAAGACCGGCACCCATGGCCAGCAGTCCGCGGGTTGACATGCTCCAAGGCGGTGCCTAGGGTTGCTGGGGTAGCCGGCAGGCAAGCGTACGTTCCGGCGGCGCCCCATGGCGCCCACGGTTAGAAAGAGGGTGCAGCGATGGCGGCAGACGGCGCACCGGTGCTGGTGCTGAATCCAACGGGTTACCTGGAAGACAAGACCCTGGGACTGGCGCCTCGGGTCGGGGAGCTGCAGGGGAAGACCCTGGCCGTACTGGATGACACCCTCGCTTATTCCGAGGACCTCTTGGAACGGGTCTCCGGCATCCTCAAAGAGGAGCATGGGATAGGCCGGGTCATAAGAGTCCGGAAACCCAATCTCTCCGCTCCCACGCCCGTGGCCCTCCTGGAGCAGCTCGTATCCGAGGCCGACGTTGCCGTCGTAGGGGTCGGAGGTTGAGGGTCCTGCACGTCGTGCTGTATGCACGATGCCGTGAAGCTCGAAGGGGCCGGGATCCCCGCAGCGGTCATCGTCCAGGAAGGCTTCAGGGAGCTGGCGCTGATGAAGCGCCGTCAGATGGGACTCGAGGCCCTCGAGCCGGTGTTCATCCCCGGCGTTCTGGGCTCTCCGGAGCAGGCCCGCAAGAAGGGCGAGGAGGCGTCGGCACGGGTGGTCGAATGGCTCACGGAGCCCCGGCCGCCACTGGCCGAGGTTCCCCCGGCGGGGGCCCGTTAGGCGAGTACTCCCGGAGGTCTCCCAACGCCCCGGGCTGCGGCGACGGGCCAATCTTGTCATCGCTTCCCGGCCGAGGCTTGATCGAAGGAGAGCAGGTTTGACCACCGTGGACCCCAGAAAGGCAGCCAGGACCGAGACGGAGAGCACCTGGCAGGCTTTCCACGAGACCATAGAGTCCTTCTACGACAAGGGCTGGACCGATGGGCTGCCCGTCATCCCTCCTACTCAAGACACCGTCGAGCGAATGCTGGAAACGGTGCACCGGGACCCCACGGAGGCGCTGGGCGAGGTCCCGCCTCGCAACGGGGTCGCGACCGTCGAGGCGGTCGCCGCCAACGCGGTTATGGCCGGCTGCCGGCCGGAGTACTTTCCGGTCGTGTTGGCGGCGGTCGAGGCGATCCTCGAGGAGCCTTTCAATCTCAACGGGGTCCAAGCGACGACGAATGCCGCGGCGCCCTTGACGATCGTCAGCGGCCCGATAGTCCAAGAGCTGAATGTGAACTCCGGGACCAATGTCTTCGGGCACGGTTACCGGGCAAACGCGACCATTGGGCGGGCGGTGCGGCTGGTCATGGTCGTCATCGGAGGGGGCTACCCCGAGACCGGAGACAAGGCGCCTCTGGGGCATCCCGGGAAGTTCTCCTACTGCATCGCGGAATCTCCCGCAATCCCCTGGGAGCCCCTGCACGTGGAGCGCGGTCTCGCCCCCGGCGAAAGCGGGGTGACCGTCATAGGAGTCGACGGGCCCAGGTCCTTCACGACCGCCGAGGACCTCGACCCGGCGGCCTCGCTCCAGCAGATTGCCGAGCAGATCACCTATCTCAGCCATAATGTCCGGCAGGGCGGCGAGTTCCTGCTGGTGTTGAATCCCCTGGTGGCGGAAAGTCTCCATCGAGCGGGATGGGACAAGCGGGACATGCGTTATTTCATCTACGAGCGAGCCCGCCTGACCCAAGAGCGTTTCGCCGAGGTGCAAGCAGTCAGGGGAGTGGTCAATCCCGACAACAAGGCACGCTGGCCCATGTGGATGCGCTCGTTGCGCGAAGGGGACCTGGTGCCCGTAGTGCGAAGGTTGGAGGACCTGGTCATCACCGTCGCCGGAGGGACGCAGCTACCCTGGTCGGCGATCTGCGGCGGCTGGGGGAATTTCGGCGGCTGGTCCGTCACGAAGCCGGTCCGCAGGCGAGCTTAGCGGGAAGGCATCGCGGGGACCGCCATTACGCCTCCCCATGCGGACCGGCATGCCGTTTGGGATGACGGTCACCTACGGGCTCAAGGACGCCGAAGGGAGATGAGGGGGATTCGAACCCCTGACCCCCTGAATTCAATCAGGTGCTCTCCCGCTGAGCCCCGGACGTCAACTCTATTCCAGGATAGCGTCTAACTGAAGAATGCATCGTCCTGTTAGCTTCCAACCTGGACGTTGCTAGCCGATAGCTGCTCCGGGAACCGGTATAGCTGCAACGCGTTGTCACGCAAGGCGCCGCGCTCGGCGGTACCCGAGACGCCGCTGCGCTCCGCCAACGCCATCGTATTGGGTCGTATGGAGTGATCGTGTGACTACTCTGACTACAATGTATTCAGTGTATAATCGATAAATATTGCATGCGGAGACAAGAACCATGGCCACCATCATGGTCAGGAACATCGAAGACAGCCTGAAGCGGAGGTTGCGCATCAGGGCAGCGGAGAACAGCCGCTCCATGGAGGAGGAGGCCCGCGACATCCTGAGAGCGGCACTCAGCCAGGAGGCAGTGCCGGCAAAGAACCTCGGAACCGCGATCCACGCCCTCTTCAAGCCCCTAGGCGGTGTGGAATTGGAGATTCCGCCAAGAGGTCCTATGCGCGAACTCCCGCCCTTCGAACAGGTCCCCGACGATGATCGTTCTTGATACCAATGTCGTCTCGGAGTTGATGCGGAGCACGCCTCGGTCCGAGGTCCTATCATGGCTGGATGACCAACTGACGAGCAGCCTCTTTGTCACCGCCGTCACCGAGGCGGAGATACTCACCGGCATCGCACTTGTGCCTTCGGGAGCCCGTCAGCGTGACCTAGAGAACGCGGCGGCGCGCGCTTTGAATGTGCTGTTTGCCGGGCGTATCCTGCCGTTCGATAGTGAAGCAGCCCACGCCTATGCCATGATTGCTACCGATAGACGTGCCGCTGGACGTCCCATCAACCAGGCCGACTGCCAGATAGCGGCTATCGCCCGCTCCCGGGGAGCGTCGGTGGCGACGAGAGATGTAGATGGCTTCGACGGATGCGGGGTCGACGTCATCAACCCCTGGGCAGATAGATGAGTACGGCGAGGTTGACCTCAGCCGCTGAGACCTACTGTGCTGAGTTGCATGATATGGTCATCAACCGCTGCCTGTCGGGTCCCGTAGATGGCCCCAGTCCTGGCGTCATGCGGCCTCAATGTCAGTAAGCGCGAAGTCCCGGCCCTTGAACAGAAGAGGTTCCCGGGTGGCCTCAGCAAGCGCATAGGCGAAGCAGTCGCCGAAATTCAGCCCCGCCGGGTGGTTGCCCCTGCCGAACCGACGCCAGGCCCTGCGGGCCGCCTGTGCATGGTCAGTCGTGACCGGCTCCAACTGGACTGCCGATTCTTGCAGGAAAGCATCAAGCTCATGCCCGGCTGCGGCGCCACTACGACTTTCGAGAACAATAGTCACTTCCAGTAGGGTAGCGACCGACATTCGTCGGGGCGATGCCGCCGTGATGGCTCTGGCGAAGCGCTCCGCGTCCGGCTCGTGGAACAGGATCGCAAGGATCGCCGATGTGTCGACGATCACTTGGGTAGCCCGCGCTCGTCATACAGGAAGTCGCCGTGCTCGACGGCCGATGGGCCGTCTCCCATCATGCTTGCGCAGCGCCTTCCGATGGCGAGAAGTCTCTGCACGCTGGATTCGGTGCTGCGTTCGCTCCGCTCGCGCTCCAGACGCTCCCTAAGCGCCACCGTAATCGCGCCGGTCATGGTTTCCCCGGTAAGCTGGGCCAACTCACCAGCCAGCCGACAGGTCTCCTTGTTCTTGATGTTGAGGCTCACCGGACCTCCTTCCTATAGGGTAGATTCTCAATCTACAAGTCTACCATACACCGTCACGCCGTATCGCGCGGCATCGGCCGGCCTGTCTCTCAGACGTCGCGGTGTCCTTCGCACTCGTTGCCGAACCCGCCACGACCAGCGATTGCGAGCTGAACTACAAGTCGCGGTTGTAGCGTACCTGCGATGCCTTCTCCCGGACACGAGCCGGTTTTTCAGGGTTACCAGTGTTTGTACGTGTCGGGCGGGGCTACATCATGAAATATGGAATGCTCTGAAATCACGATGCGCTCGCTGCCGATGCTGCCCCACACGATGAGTGAGTAGACTCCCTTGCCGTGCTTCGCCAGCAGGCCTCGGAGATCTGCCGTCACAGAGAAGGATTCGCCTCTGGCCGTCCATTCTAGTGCCGTAATCCACGGCACCGTGATGGACTGCTCCTCACGCGCCTGGCTTGCATCGTAGGCCGCCTGCCAGAATTCACGTGCCTCGTCGTGCGAACGCGGCGCGCCAGCGTCCTCGGGAACGTCATAGGGGTCTGGACAGGGCTTGTACGTCCTTGTGAACTTGTCCTCATTGTAAAACCAGTTTGCTCCGGGCTGCGCTCTCAGCGCAGCTATCGGAAGCCCCGAATCGTAGCAATAGGTCCGCGCAACCTGTCCCCGGGCGAGTGCGTGGGGCGGCGGATCGTAGTATATCTGCACGCCCAGGCCTCGGTCTTCCTCGAAAGTGACGCCATTCTTCACTGTCCCAGACATCGAAAGAACGCCGTTCTCGATACTGGGCGGCCGCTCATATTCGACGTAGTCGCCCTCGAAGTGCTGGTAGGCATAGAAGTTGTAGAGGTCCCGCGCTAGACCGATGTTGACCTTCTTGTGCCAGGGACGCAGGATGTTGTCCCGGTGGCCCGGGCTGTCCATCCATCCCTCCATGGCCTCACGAATCTCCTGATCGACATTGAAAATGGGCCGGTACCCGTCGGAGGCCGTGATGCAATAGGCTCTGCCGAGCCCATTTTCTGCGTTGGACTGATAGCCGCCGGCAAGGCTGTACCGCATGTAGGGTTTCAAGCCGTCGAGTCCCCAGTGGGACGAGAAGCAACCCTCTAGTGAGGCCTCTGCGTGAAGCTGGGCGGCAGCATTGTCGCCTAAGACGACGGGGTTGAGACCTGCCTGCATGCGTTCTGTGTTAATGAGTTCGAGCATATAGCGCTTTTCCTTGATATGACGCAGGGCAGGTTGGAGTATAGGCGTCGGCACCGGTGTTATTGTCGGTGTCGGGCTCACCTGCGGCCGCGTCAGTACTGCCTCTCCGCGTATAGGCGTCGGCACCGGTGTTATTGTCGGTGTCGGCGCAGGCGTTGGTGCTTCGGTCGGTGTTGGTGTAACCGTCGGTAAAGGTGTGGGAGTGCTAGCCATTTTAGACCTTACCGCAGGTGAAGGTGTAAGCACGTTGGCTGGCAGGGATGTGGCTGTCGGTTCCTGGGTTGAGGAGGTGATCGGTAAGGGGGTAGCTGTTAGGCGTGGTGTGGCAGTTGGACTAGACGTCGGGACAACAAGATCCATTGGCCTTTCTTTTCTTCCTAATGTGTACTTGACTTCTTGTTGGAAGTCTGCAATCCCCTGCTGGACGCTGTCCGGAAGCAATGAGACCATGGCCATACCCACCACAGCACCAATGATGAACAGAGCGAAGAGGACAAGGTATTTCACAATTGCTCTGCCAATTACGAGCCGAATATCTCGCTCACCTGTTGCTGGAGATCAACTACCAGGTCAGCAGCAGCATCGGGTAGAAGGGGAAATATCAAGAGCACTCCAACCACGGCTCCGGTCAGTAAAATCAAGCCAGCCATGAGAGGGGACACCCGTATCCGTTTGCTTCGTTCCTTGCTTGCTCTCCTCCTTGCTGACCGTCCGCTCAGGTGCATTCCAATCGATGGTTTCCATTGGCGTCGTCCAGCCGCCGGCGTCTTCGGTGCCAGGTTTGCCTCGCCTCCCTCGGGGCGATGTTTCTTTGTTGGAAGGCTCCTCCTTGCTGACCGTCCGCTCAGGTGCATTCCAATCGATGGTTTCCATTGGCGTCGTCCAGCCGCCGGCGTCTTCGGTGCCAGGTTTGCCTCGCCTCCCTCGGGGCGATGTTTCTTTGTTGGAAGGCTCTTCTTTGACCTTCTAGCTTCGTTGCAATCCACACAAGTACAAGCCGGGGGATGTTTGTGCCACCAATTAGGTCTGCTCACTACCCGTCACCTTCCAGAAGAACTCTATGAAATGCACCGAAGCTATTGATAAGCGTACCGGAACACAGTATAAACTCGCTTATGATCCGATCGTTTTCGCCATCGAGGGCTAAGGCGACTTTATGAGCGAGACGACCCCAGCGGGATAGGCCCCGACCAACTGGACCGGACCACTCTCGCTCTGGCAGACCTCGATTCCACCAACAAGCCGAGCGACGTTGATTTGCCGGGGTACAGACTGCATCCTCTCAGGGGTGACCTGAAGGGACTATAGAGCATTCCAATTTCGGGCAACTGGCGTATCACCTTCCGATTTGAAGATGGCGACGCGGACGACGTCGATCTAGCCAACTATCACGAGCGAGAGGGAAGAGACCATGGCTATGAAGAATCCACCGCACCCTGGCCCCAGCATCAGGGAAAATTGCCTGGAGCCCCTTGGCCTGAGCGTCACCGAGGCGGCGGAGGTGCTGGGCGTGGCCCGTCACACCCTTTCGCGGGTGTTGAACGGCCACGCCGCGATCTCGCCCGACATGGCCATTCGCCTCGAGAAGGCTGGCTGGTCCAACGCGGATTTCTGGCTGCGCCGGCAGACCTCCTACGACCTGGCGCAGGCGCACAAGGGTGCAATCCCCGTCCAGGGCGAGTAAATCAATCAGATACCGGGTGTCCAGGACCCCGGCCTAGTCATGGCCGACAGATACTCGCGTAGTACCTGGCGGCTGATTCGCATTGGTTCAATGTCTTGAGAGGCGCGCTCCATTCGCGCTCTGGCGGTTTGGTGGTCTGGAGCATCAGCGATACGAGAATTTACGAGGACGTTGGTGTCTATAAACATGGGTGCGCTATATCCTGTCCTCGTAGATATCCTCTCGCCTGAGACTCAGCCCTTTCGGCCACACCGCCGTGGGATGGACGGGCAATACCTCATCGATCCTGAGCTTGCGAACGGTCTCTGGGCGCTTCCGCCGTCTGAGCAATAGCGTCTCTGAATCCATATCTACCTCGGCCGTCTCCCATCCGGCGATGCTCCAGGCAAGAGCGTGGCCGGCGCCACTGCTCTGATTTGCCCACCAGGGCCGGTGAAGACGTGCGGACGCGGGCATCTCGAAACCGATGATCGACTCGATCTCCCCGAAGGAGGTCCTCCACTCTTCGCTCTGAAGACCACACAGATACGTATACAGTCTGTGATACTTGCCCCGGACCGCCATCTCCCGGTACTTCTGGTCTCGGTCTATGGGCATGCTGGCCCCCTGCGTTTGAACAGTGATCGGTCAGTACGAGTGACCAGTACGCAATCATAGCGATCCACCGACGGCGAGCATCCAGCCGGGCGGCGCGAGTCTCGGCCCGGTTTACCAGCCGATGGAGTAGGCGAGGAATCTCGGGTCGGCCCCCCCGTGCAGGACCCCGTGTTCGGCGTCGCGCACGACCGCGCAGACGTGGCCCGCCCTGGGCTCCAGGGCCCCCCACAGGTCTATTCGATGCCCCCGGGCCTCAAGGTCCTTTCGGATACGGGGCGGGATGCTCTCCTCCACGTTCAGCCGCCCCGGATGGTAAGCGTGCGGCCAGAACGAATTAGGGAAGCTCTCGCTGCCTACCCTGGGCACCTCCACCGCTTCCTGGGGGCTCATGCCGAACTCGACGATGTTGAGGAAGACCTGGACCATGCCCTGGGGTTGCTGATCGCCCCCCGGGGTACCGAACACCATCGAAAGCTCACCATCACGCATCACCAGCCCCGGGTTTGGGGTTAGACGGGGGCGCTTCCAAGGCTGAAGGGCCGATGTGTGGGCGGGGTCGAGCCAGGACTGCGAGCCGCGGCCGGAAATGACGAACCCCAGGCCCGGCACGACCGGCACGTCGCCTATGAAGTCGCTGGGCGTCGCCGAAAAGCCGTTCCCTTCCTCGTCGACGGCGCAGACGTAGCTCGTGTCCGGCTGGTACCCGGACGCCGGCGCGGCCGGGATGGCTGCCGGGGCGGGCGCCGAGGTAAGCGACTCGGGGTTTCCGTGGGGCGGCATCTCAGGCCATGCCCTCGCGCCATCGAGGAGCGTTATCCTGTGGGCGGCGTACTCCTGGGACAGCAGCGCCCGCATGGGCACCTGGACGAAATCAGGGTCGCCGTAGTAGCGGTCGCGGTCGGCGTAGGTGAGCTTGACCGCCTCGACGATATGGTGGAGATAAGCGGGGCTCCCCTGGCCAAGGCCCGCGAGATCGACCTGCTCCAGGAGCTTCAGCGCCTGCGGGACCGTCGGTCCCTGGCACCAGGGACCGCATGCGAAGACCTCGTGGCCTTTGTAGCTTGCGGAGACGGGGGGCTCCTCCCCAACGTCGAATTCGGCGAGGTCTTCCGCCGTCACAAGTCCCCCTTCGGAACGGCTGAAGGCCGCCATGGCCCTGCCGATGTCCCCCTTGTAGAAGCGGTCCCGGACAGCCTGGAGCTTACCCTCTCTCGTCGCAGCCGCCGATTCAGCCTCCGCCTCCATCAGCGAGCGGAGGGTAACGGCGAGGTCGGGTTGCTTCAGGACTTCGCCAGGGGCCGGTGAACGGCCGTTCCGGTAAAAGGCGGCGACGGTGCCGGGCCAGGATGCGACCGCCGGCTCGAGAGCAGCCAGGGCGGTGGCGATGGAGGCGTCCACGGCAAATCCCCGGTCCGCCAGGTCGAGGGCGGGGGCCGCGACCTCGCGGAAGCTCAGCCGCCCATATCGGGACAGGGCCATCACCCATGCGCCCAGGGCCGCCGGCATCACGCAACGGAGGACCCCCCGGGGAATCTCTCCGTTCCCCCGCTCGTTCAGCACTTCGATCGAGGCGGACCGGGGCCACCGGCCGAGGCCGCTGATCGTGGTGACTTTTCGGTGGCGGGCCGAGTAGAGGATGATGGGCGCCACACCTCCGAGGTTCGTCAGATACGGGAGGAGCACGTTCAAGCACAGGCCGGCAGCCACCCCCGCATCAATGGCATTGCCCCCGTTTTGCATGACCCGCATCCCGGCCTGGGAGGCGAGATAGTGCCCCGAGGAGACAACTCCGCGGAGACCCATCACCTGCGGCCGCCGCGTTTGCTGCCGCCTACCGTAGAAGTAGCCGCCAGCCTGAGAGCCGGTCATGGCAACCCTCTTTAGCTAAGGATGCCTGAGTGTAGGGCAGCCGGGCGAGGGCGGCAAATCGACTGAAGCCCCTGGTCGGGGCTTGTGGGCGCAACCCCTATGCTATGCTAGGAGCCGCCGCGCGGGCGGCCCTTCCTCGATGATCCACGTAGAGCGCCTCCTTCGAATTCAACACGCAGTGCGCGACACGCGCGCAGCCGGTGCGTTCTACGAGGAGGTGTTGGGCGCCCGCAAGTTCTACGAGGGCCCCATCGACTTCGAAAGACGTCATTCCACGCTTTATGTCGTCAGCAATTTCTGCGTGGAGCCTGTCTCAGACCCAGACCCATCGAGCCGTGTTGGGAGGTTCCTCGCGGAGTATGGAGAGCGCTTCTATTCCCTCACCTTGCAGGTAGAGGACCTCGCAGCGGCGGAGGAGCATCTGCGGGGCAACGGAATACGCATCGATCGGCACACCCCCGAGTATTTCGGTCTCGACTCGGACGACTTTCTCGGCGTTCGCTATGAGCTTACGGAGCATGGCCTCCCTGACGACCCACGCCTTCAAGATGGGTGGTCCCCCGATTTCTGGTGGGATGAGCATCCCGTAGGATTCCGGGGCATATGGTCCGTTAGCACGATGGTCCCCGATCTGGACGAAGCGAGAGGGCTCTACGAGAAGGCATTGGGGGCCGAGGAGCTGTATACCCGGCCAGGGGAGGTAGCCAGCCGGGCGGCCACCTGGGTAGGCATGGGGTCGAACGCAGTCATTGGTCTCCTGGAGCCCCGGGGAACCCCATCCGATCTGACGAAGGTCGTCGAGCAGCAGGGGGTCCGGGGCATTCACGCCCTGTCCATCCAGACCAAAGGGATCCCGCAATCCACCAGTTACTTTCGATCGAAGGGCATAGGTCTCGTAGGGAACCCCCAGTTCTACGCGATGCCCCACCCGAAGATGTGCCACGGGGCCCGCTTCATGCTGGGGCGCGGGCCGCAAGAGGGGGACCCCTTTTTCGACATCAGGGCCCGATACATGAAAGCCTAGCTCTCAACACGGCGGGAAGGGGCGGCATGCCCAATAACCCCGCGCCGTCTGAAGCTATAATGTTCCCCGTCCCCAGAAGGTGAGATCATGCGGCTGAGCCGCGAGGAAGTGACCCACATCGCGACCCTGTGCCGCATCGGCATGACCGACGAGGACCTGGAACGTTTCGCGGAGCAACTCTCG
Source organism: Dehalococcoidia bacterium (assembly GCA_965220155.1). Lineage (GTDB taxonomy): Bacteria > Chloroflexota > Dehalococcoidia > SHYB01 > SHYB01. The sequence goes on from OZ244810.1 coordinate 1,153,884, forward strand.
CTGATCCTGGAGCAGTTCGAGGTGCTCGACCGCGCCGACACCTCCGACATCCCTCCAACGGCGCAGACCTTCGACATGCATAGCGTCTTCCGCGACGACGCGCCGGGCGAGGCCCTGCCGCAAGACGACGCCCTGCTCAATGCCCCCCGGAGGGAAGAGCAATACTTCAGGGTCCAGGCGATCCTTGAAGAGTAGCGCGGCGGGGTCTGGCCGATGAGCGATCTCCACGCCCTTTCGGTCCATGAGGCCAGCAGGCTTCTGCGCGAGCGACAGATATCCTCCGTCGAGCTGACGAGGGCCGTTCTGGACCGCATTGCAGCCGTCGAAGAGCGCGTCCAGGCCTACACCACTGTCACCGAAGAGGTGGCCATGCAGCAGGCGGGCGAAGCCGACCGGCGGATCGCCGCCGGGGACGCCCGGTCGTTGACGGGGATCCCCATGCAGATCAAGGACAACATTGTCACCAGGGGGGTCCGGACCACATGCTCCTCCAGGATGCTGGAGGACTTCGTCCCCCCCTATGAGTCCACGGTGACCCAAACCCTCAGAGCAGAGGGGGCGGTGCTCCTGGGCAAGGGCAACATGGATGAATTCGCCATGGGCTCTTCAACGGAGAACTCGGCCTTTGCGCCCACCAGGAACCCCTGGGACCCGGACCGTGTCCCAGGCGGGAGCAGCGGGGGTCCGGCCGCCGCCGTGGCTGCGGACGAGTGCCTGTTCTCCCTCGGGTCGGATACCGGGGGCAGCATCCGCCAGCCAGCCTCCTTCTGCGGCGTCGTAGGCTTGAAGCCGACCTATGGCCGGGTCAGCCGGTTCGGGCTCGTCGCCTTCGCCAGCTCCCTGGACCAGATCGGCCCCCTAGCCAAGGATGTCGTGGATGCAGGGCTGGTGCTGGGCGCCATAGCGGGCCACGACCCGCTCGACTCCACGTCGATAGACCGCCCCGTACCCGATTACACATCCGGACTCGACGAGGGGATCACAGGCCTGCGCGTTGGCGTTCCGAAGGAGTATTTCCAGGGTATCGATAGGGATGTCGCGGAGGTGCTCAACAGAGCAATCCGGAAAATGGAGGACCTCGGGGCGGCGGTCGACCGAGAGGCGTCGCTTCCCAGCACTCCCTTTGCCCTTGCCGTCTACTACATCATCGCGCCCTCCGAGGCATCAGCGAACCTGGCGCGGTATGACGGCGTCAAGTACGGTTTTTCGGCTGAGGGCGAGAATATGTGGGATGCTATGGAGAAGACCCGCCAGCATGGGTTCGGCGCCGAGGTCAAACGGAGGATCATGCTGGGGGCCTACGCCCTCTCGACGGGCTACTATGACGCCTACTATTTGAAAGCACAGAAGGTGCGGACGTTGATCCGTAGGGAGTTCGAGGCGGCGTTCCAAAAGTACGATGTCCTTTTGACTCCGACGTCGCCCACGGTGCCGTTCAAGATCGGGGAGCGCGTGGACGACCCCGTAAGGATGTACCTCAGCGACGTCGACACTATTCCAGTGAATATCGCGGGACTTCCAGGGGTCTCCGTTCCTGCGGGATTCCTCGAGGGCCTCCCGGTGGGAATGCAGCTGATCGGTCCGCCGTTTGCCGAAGGGACCTTGCTGCGGGCCGCGTACTCATATGAGCAAGCCACGGGCTGGCACAAGCTGCGCCCAAACCTAGGCTGATCCGGGTTAATGCCCGCGGGACTGGAGCGCCCCCGAGCGCCCGGGACAGCTCACGGACCGCGGCCGCCAAAGAAGGAGCTTCGCCATGAAGGACGTTTTTAGGATCCTGGAGCAGGACGCCCGGACGCCGCACGAGAAAATCGCCACCATGACCGGCCTTTCGGTTGAAGAGGTTACCAGCATCGTCCGCGAGGCCGAGCAGCAGCGCTCGATCATCAAGTACAAAACGATGATCGATTGGGAGAAACTTGGCGAGCAGTTAGTCTGGGCGCTGATCGAGGTCAAGATCGTGCCGGAGCGCGACGTCGGGTTCGACTCGGTGGCGGAGCGGATATTCCGTTTCCCGGAGGCGCGCGACGTCTATCTGATATCCGGCTCCTATGATCTGGCGGTCGTCATCGTCGCCAGGGACATCTACGAGGTCTCCCGCTTCGTCTCGACCAAGCTAGCGACTATTGACGCTGTTCACGGGACCGTGACCCATTTCTTGCTGAAGCGGTACAAAGAGGATGGACAGGTCCTGGTCGGCCAGGAGGAGGAGATCCGCCAACCGGTGGTCCCCTAGCCCCTTTAGGGCTGCGCCGGGAGCCCTTTGGGCTTCGTCCAGCCCCGCGAGCGTGTAAACCTTCGCCCCGCGTCGCCGGTAGGAGTCCCTCTCGAGACTAGTGTCCTGAGTTATAAGTTAGTTGCATAAAACAGGGGGCGTCGACACTTCATTCGTCATTACCGCGAAAGCGGTAATCCATTTCTCGTCCGTTCATATGCCAGGCTGAATAGTACAAGGAACTCCAGATTCAGGACACTAGGACCTGTTAACAATGAAGCTTGGCGCCGAAAACTCCGGACCTGTCATTGCTATGAAAATGGGCACCGCCGCACCGTTGTCTCGTAGAGGCGGGTTTGAAACCCGCCTCCCGGCCCGTCGTTCCCCGCCTCCGGCCTTGTCCTGGGACGCCGCCCTGTTTTCATCCCCTTACGTGGCCTTCACAAGGCCATAGTGATTCCGAACGCAGCAAGGAATCTAAGGGTCTTGTCCGGAATCATGACGCAACTCGACTGACAGGTCCTTCCCTTGGGGCGTTGCGTTTCTAGAGGTCCGAGTCTGGGTGCAAGGATTTTAGATTTCTCACTATGCTGCGCTACGTTCGAAATGACATTTCCGGGGGTTGGTGGTAACTGTAGTGAGGCGAGATGATGTACATCCTAGTGTGAACACGCCCTAGTCCGCTTCGCAGCGTCCTATGGGGCTATGGCGGAGCGGTCTCGAGGTGATAGAACTCGAGGGTATCCCCCTCCTCGAACAGGTCGCATCCCGTGATGCCGATGCCGCATTCGAGGCCGTTGCCCACCTCCCGCGCGTCGTTCTTGAACCGCTTCAGGCTCCCAATCGCCCCCTCGCACACCCGCTCGCCTCCGCGCACCACCCGGCACCGCGACCCCCGCGTCACCTGCCCGTCCGTCACATACGTCCCCGCCACCTTCGCCCCTCGACGCCCCACCGTGAACACCGCCCGCACCTCCCCGTGCCCCTCCGTCACCTCCCGCTCCACCGGCTCCAGGATCCCCTCCAGCGCCTTCCCCATCTCCTCCACCAGCGTGTAGATCACCGTGTAGGACCGCAGCTCCACCCCCTCCCCCGCCGCCAGCGCCCTCGCCCCCGCCTCCACCGGCGCGTTGAACCCGATGATCGTCGCCCCCGAGGCGATCGCCAGCAGCACGTCCGACTCGTTGATCGAGCCCGCTCCCACGTGCAGCAGCCGCACCTTCGCCTGCCCCGTCGACAGCCGCTCCAGCGACTCCCGCACCGGCTCCACCGACCCCTGCACGTCCGTCTTCAATATCAGCGGGAGGTCCCGTACCTCCCCCGCCGCCACCCGCCCCGACAGCTCCTCCAGCGTCGGCGCCCGCATCACCGACGACGGCAGCCGCTCCCGCTCCCGCACCCGCTCCTGCACGAACGTGCGCGCCTTCCGGTCCTCCCCAAAGGCCACGAACGGGTCGCCCGCCCCGGGTAGACCGTCCAGCCCCAGCACCACCACCGGCGTCGCCGGCCCCGCCTCTCTCAACCGCCGTCCCCCCTCATCCAGCATCGCCTTCACCCGCCCCCACGCATCCCCCGCCACCACCGGGTCCCCCACCCGCAGCGTCCCCGCCTGCACCAGCAGCGTCGCCACCGGTCCCCGCGTCCGGTCGACGTTCGCCTCGATCACCACCCCCGCCGCCAGCCGGTCCGGGTCCGCCCGCAGCTCCGATACCTCCGCCACCACCAGCAGGTTCTCCAACAGCCGCTCCAACCCTTCCCCCGTCCGCGCCGACACCGGCACCGCGATCACCTCTCCCCCCCACTCCTCCAACACCAGCCCCCGCTCCGTCAGCTGCAGCTTCACCCGATCCGCGTTCGCCTCCGCCCGGTCCATCTTGTTGATCGCCACGATGATCGGCACCCCCGCCGCCTTCGCGTGGTCGATCGCCTCCACCGTCTGCGGCATCACCCCGTCATCCGCCGCCACCACCAGCACCGCGATGTCCGTCACCCGCGCCCCACGCGCCCGCATCGCCGTGAACGCCGCGTGCCCCGGCGTGTCCAGAAACGTGATCCGCCTCCCCCCCGCCATCACCTGGTACGCCCCGATGTGCTGCGTGATCCCCCCGGCCTCCCCCTCCGCCACCCGCGTCTCCCGTATCGCGTCCAGCAACGTCGTCTTCCCGTGGTCCACGTGCCCCAGGATCGTCACCACCGGCGGCCGTGTCTCCAGCCCCTCCTCCCCCTCCTTCTCCCCCGCCCCGTTGCTCCCCCCCACCGCCCGCGCGTGCAGCGCCGCCAGGTCCTGGCTCTCCCCCTTCGTCTCCTCCGACGGCGCATACCCCAGGTCTTCGGCGATCAGCGCCGCCGTCTCGTAGTCCACCACCTGCGTCACATTCGCCATCACCCCGTTGCGCATCAGCTGCTTCACCACGTCGATCTCCGCCAGCTGCAGCCGCTCCGCCAGCTCCTTCACGATAATCGTCTCCGGCAGCGTCACCGGTCCACCCACCGGCTCCCGCCTCCGCGTCAGCACCCCGGCGCCGCCCCCGCCTCTCCTCCGTCCGCCCCCGCTCCGCCGTCCGCCCCCGCTCCTCCGTCCTCCCCCGCCGCGTCGTCGTGCCATGGCTCGCTCCGGTCCTTCTGCCTTTCCCCTACTCCCTTTCCCCTACTCCCGCCCCCACGCTACCCCCCTCCGCCCTCATCCCCCCACCAGGGCCTGCTCCAGCACCCGCCGGTCCTCGGCGCCCAGGGTCACCCGCAGGCTGCGCTCGATCCGCCGGCTCACCTCCGCCGCCGTCCGGCGCCGCGCACCCCCCGCTTCACACCCCTCCCCCACCCCCAGACAGATATACGCCCCACGCCCAGACCGCTTCCCCGTCGGGTCCACCTGCACCCGCCCTTCCCCCGTCCGCACCAGCCGCACCATCCCCCGCTTCGCCCCCGCCCTGCCGCAGAGCACGCAGCGCCGCTGGGGCTCATGCCCCCTCCGCCCCCGCTGCGCCGCCCCCCCGCTCGACATCCCCCTTCCCCTCCCCCGCTCCGCTATCCCCCCTGCGGAGCACGAGGCGGCGTCCCAGGACCCCCCGGCGCCCCCGCCGTCCGCCCCTTCTTCCCCTTCTTCCCCCCCCGGTCATCGTCCCGACCTCTCCCTCTTCCCCGACCCCCGCCACGGTACTCCAGAATATCCTCGGCGAACCGAATCGCCGTCCGGTTCGGCGCCGCCGCCTGCGGCACCCGCCACGTCTCCTCCGACGCCAGCGCCGCCGCCAGGGTCGGCGCCGCCTCTTCCGCCTCTTCCTCCGCCTCCACCTGCACCGCCTCCTCGGCTGCCGGCTCAAGTCCCAGCGCCTCCTCCTCCTCCTGCTCCGCTGCCAAGACCGGCTCCTCGCTCGCCGCAACTGCCGGCTCAAGCCCCAGCGGCGCCGCCTCCGCCTCTTCCACCGCCGCCTCTTCCACTACCGCCTCCGGCTCCGCCTCCGCCAAGACCGGCTCCTCGCTCGCCGCAACTGCCGGCTCAAGCCTCAGCGGCGCCGGGGCCTCCACCGCCTCCGCCGCCGCAGCCCGCTCCAGCACCTCCGCCGGAACGGCCGTCCGGGTCACCGCCGCCACCGCCTCCAGCTTCTCCGCCTCCGCCTCCGTCGTGCTCCTGATATCGATCCGCCACCCCGACAGCCGCGCCGCCAAACGCGCGTTCTGCCCCTCCCGTCCTATCGCCAGCGACAGCTGCCGGTCCGGCACCACCGCGATCGCGATGTGCTCCGGCTCGTTCAGCAGCACCTGCATCACCTGCGCCGGCCCCAGCGCCTTCGCTATGAACGCCCGCGGGTCCGACACCCACTCCACCACGTCGATCTTCTCCCCGTGCAGCTCGTTCACGATGTTCTGGATCCGCATCCCCCGCAGCCCCACGCACGCCCCTACCGCGTCCACCCGCTCCTGCAACGCCGCCACCGCCACCTTCGACCGAAACCCCGCCTCCCGCGCGATCGACCGCACCTCCACCACCCCGTTGTAGATCTCCGGTACCTCCAACTCGAACAGCTTCCTGAGCAGCTCCTTGTGCGCCCGCGATACCACGATCTGCGGCCCCTTCGGCGTCTTCCCCACCTCCAGAATGCACACCTTGAACCGCTGCCCGTTCCGGTACCGCTCCCCCGCCGCCTGCTCCTGCGGCGGCATGATCGCCTCCGCACGCCCCAAGTCCATGATGATGCTCCGCCCCTCTAGCCGCTGCACCACCGCACTCACCACCTCCCCCTCTTTTCCGTCATACTCCGCAAACACCAGGTCCCGCTCCGCCTCCCGCAGCCGCTGCATCACCACCTGCTTCGCCGTCTGCGCCGCTATCCGCCCCGCGTTCGCCGGCGTCGCCTCAAACTCCAGCGTCTCCCCCACCTCCGCCCCCTCCTTGATCTGCCGCGCCTCCTCCACCGTCAACTGGCTCTCCGGCTCCTCCACCTCCTCCACCACGTGCATCAGCACGTACACCCGCACCTCCCCCCCCTGCGCCAGCCGTACCGCCAACTCCTTCTCCGCCAAATGGTCCTTCTTGAACGCCGACACCAGCGCCGCCTCCACCGCGCTCACCACCACCTCACGCGGCAGGTTCCGCTCCGCCGCCAACTGCGTGATCGCCATCAGAAATCCGTTCTTCATCACCGCTCTCCCTCCCCCTTCATCTCATCACCCCCTCCCCCCCTAGTGCAAAGAAAGTGGGACCTCTGGCCCCACTTTCCCCTCAAGGCAACATGTCCTTGTAACGCCGGGATTATAGCAGCGAGGGCGCTTCCGGGCAACGGTCCGTACCCGTTCAGGAAACGTGAACCAACTTGTGTGGAAGGGCTGGTGCCATCGACTGCCGGCCCAGTCCGCTCGAGCCCGCGGTGGTCCTTGACGCTCGCTTGCCGGCATGGATATCCTCACCCCGCTTTCGGGCAGAGAGGCCGCAGATTGACCGGAGGAATCATGGGAAGAGCGATGATCGTCCATATCGACGATGCGCCGCCGCGCAATGAAGGGACCAATGCGGACGGGCGCCATTTCGTTTCGCGGGTCATCGGTGACCCAGACGCCGGACCATGGATCTACGTGAACCACCTGCCACCTGGGCGGGTGGTCCCACCCCACTCCCATACCCAAGATGAGGTCATCTTCATCGTGGAGGGGGACCTCGAGATCTCTGGGAGGTCCCGCGGCCCTGGGACGGTCGTCTACATGGAGAAGGGCACGGAGTACGGGTTCACCGCCGGCCAACAGGGGGTGCGCTTCCTGAATGTCAGGCCCGGACTCGCGCAGTTCCAGATCGATGGGAAGACCAAGGACCCAGTTCAGCACGTGGGCACAAATGTGAGTCGCTGACCCAACGGCCGGGGGGGCCTCCGGATTGGCTCCTGAGTTTCGAGCCTGGTTACGCCGCCGCGCTGGATGCCCGGGGACTCCCTCCCAGCCTGGCCGTTCGGAGCCGGAGGGAGTTTGTCACGACGGTCACCGAGCTCAGCGCCATCGCCGCAGCCGCCAGCACGGGATTAAGGAACCCCTGATCGCCGAAGGCAAACTCAAGCCCCCGGGGGACGCCGTCCACGGCGCTGAACACGGGATAGAGAACGCCCGCGGCAACAGGGATCAGCATCACGTTGTAAAAGAAAGCCCAGAAGAGGTTCTGGCGGATCGTCCGCATCGTTATCTTGCTTAGCCCAATAGCCTCCGCCACACCCCGGACATCACTGCCGATGAGCGTGATATCCGCCGCCTCCATGGCAATATCGGTCCCGGACCCGATGGCGATGCCTACGTCCGCCTGCGCTAGGGCCGGGGCGTCGTTGATCCCGTCGCCCACCATGGCCACCCGCTTGCCATCTTCCTGTAGCTCTTTGATGACCTGCGCCTTCTGACCTGGCAAGACCTCGGCGATCACCCGGTCGACCTGCACTTCTTCTGCGACTGCTCGAGCTGCCTGGCGATTGTCGCCGGTCAGCATGACGGCCTCGATGCCAGCATCGTGCAGGAGCTGGACTGCTTCCTTAGCCTCCGCCCGGACCGAGTCCGCGATGGCAAGGACTCCGCGGGCTTGTCCGTCCACGGCCACCACGATCGCGGTCTTCCCTTCCGATATCAGTGACGCAGCCTGTTGGCCAAGACCATTCATCCGGACCGACTGCTCCGCCATGAGGCGTTGGTTCCCGATAAGGACCGATGCGCCGCCGACAACGGCTCGGACGCCATTGCCGGGGTCCACGCTGAAGTCCAATGATTCCTCGAGTCGGAGGCCCTCCTCCTCGGCCCGCCGCACGATCGCCACGGCGAGTGGATGCTCGGAACGGCTCTCCACCGACGCGGCGAGCCTCAGGACATCAGCCTCGCCCATCCCACTCGCCAGGACATCGGTGACTACCGGCCGGCCGGTAGTCAGGGTGCCGGTCTTGTCCAGGACTACGGTCTCGGTCCGGTGGGCCGTTTCCAGAACCTCGGCAGACCGGACCAGGACTCCCCGGCCCGCCCCTCGCCCGGTGCCGACCATGATGGCGGTCGGCGTGGCCAGTCCCAGCGCGCATGGGCAGGCGACAATAAGCACCGCGACAAAGGTCAGCAGCGCGAAGGTAAAGGCCGGGTCGGGGCCCAGGAACATCCAGAGAACGAACGCGAATGCAGCAACAGCGACGACGCCTGGGACAAAGTAGCCGGCAATGAGATCGGCCATCCGCTGGATGGGCGCGCGGGACCCCTGCGCATCCTCGATGAGCTTGATGGTCTGGGCCAGGACTGTCTGCTTGCCCACCGCCGAGGCCCGGAACGTGAAGCTCCCCATCTGGTTCACCGTCGCTGCGAAGACCTGATCGCCCGGAGCCTTGTCCACGGGCACAGCCTCCCCGGTGAGCATCGCTTCGTCGATAGCGGCCCTACCTTCCAGCACGACTCCATCGACCGGGAGCTTTTCGCCGGGCCGGACAACCACAAGGTCCCCAATCTCGACCTCATCGATGGGGACCTCTTTCTGTTCTCCTTCGCGGACCACGATGGCCTTCTTCGGCCGCAGCCCCATCAGCCGCTTGATGGCGAAGGACGTGCTCCGTCGGGCCCGCGCTTCGAGGTAACGGCCGAAGAGCACCAGGGCGATGATGATGATGGCGGTATCGTAGTAGACGTGGGTGTCCAGGTCCCCGCGCTCGAAGAAACCTGGAGCAAACGTCCCAACCACACTGTACAGGTACGCGGCTGCGGTACCCATGGCGATCAGCGTACTCATGTTGGCGGTCTTGTGACGGGCAGCCGCCCAAGCGCCGCTGTAGAACGGCCATCCGGCCCAGGCCTGGATGGGCGTCGCCACCAGGAACAACACGAGGAAGCGGGACTGGTCCGACAGGTCCTTGAGGCCGGGGATGACGTTAAACGAGCCGGTTATCAGCACCGCGCCGGCCACCGCCGCGATCAACGCTCTGCGCCCAAGGGCTGCGGCCTCTTGGTCCCGGCGCTGGTCCTCGTGGTCCTCCGTGACCTCCAGAGGCCTTCGCAGGCCGTACCCAGCGGCTTCAACCGATCGCGCCAACGCCTCGAACGGGACCACGGCGTCAGTGAAGTCGACGGTCGCTCGTTCAGTTGCCAGATTCACGGACGCGGAAGCAACGCCCTGCGTACTACCCAGGGCCCGCTCGACGCGGCGCACGCATGCGGCGCAGGTCATCCTGTCGACCGCGAGCTGCTCCGTCTTCGCTTCGGCCTGGTTTCCCATGATCGCTAGTCCGCCATCACAGCCGGCGGCCGCTTATCCCCGAATGCCGTACCCGGCTTCATCGACAGCCTTGCGGAAGTCATCGAGGCATGCGGCATCCGCATCGAAACGGACTGTCGCGCTCCCGGCGGCGAGGTCCACCTCCGCCGACTCGACGCCGGCGACCGCGCGCAACGCGCGCTCCACATGGCGAACACAGTTGTCGCAGCTCATCCCGTCAACCAGCAGCTTCAAATGTTCGGGGTTAGCGCCCATACGCGTCTCCAAAGTGTCAGCCCTGTCTTGGGGTTATACATCATTATCCGACACATAGTAGCGGAGACACGAAATCCTTGATGGGCACCAGGGCCATCGCTATAATCCCAGCGCCATCCTAACCAAGAAGAGGGGACCCGGATGCCGGAGGAAACGTTCAACGCCCAGATGCAGATGCGGCGGGCGCAGGAGGCCGTGGACCAGACTGCGCGGCATCTGCACGATACTCTGGTCTACATGTCTGCGCACCTCGTTCCCTTCCCATACTTCCTCGGGAGCACGGAGGTGCAAGCGATCGAGGCAGAGCCCGGGGGAGCAGCCCGAGCGGACCGAGGTTGCATCGTCGTATGCCCAGACGGAGAGATGTACGAGTTCACAATGAAATTCGACTCGCCGGGCGGGGTGGACTTGGGAATGGACAGGGACGACTCGGTGAAGCGCATTGAGCTACCCCCGGAGGAGTACATCATCTACGCTCACAACGCCATCAAGGAGATGGCAGAGGTCCTCGAAGCGCAGGAGGCCCGGGCCAGGAAGTATTCCTTCTAGTCTCCCGGACCCCGCTCAGGCGGACTCTGTCCTTCGGCGCCCCAACGCTGGAACTGCCGAAAGAGGAGAATCCCGAGGAGGACTGCGAAGAGGCCCCAGAATACTGGATGGACATAGAGGCCCCCGAGCGCGGCGCCCCAGCAGAGAAAGATGGAGCCCCAGAACCGTAGCCGGTCACGGAAGAACAACGACGCTAATCCAGGACAATGTCCCCGCTCTTGCCACCGCTCTTCCTCACAAGCCGGACCCCCTCGATTCTTATAGTCCGGTCCGCTGACTTGCACATGTCGTAGATCGTCAAGGCGCTGATGGAGACTGCCGTCAGCGCCTCCATTTCGACCCCCGTCCTCCCCGTGGTCCGGACGGTGGCGGTGATCTCGATGGCGCTCTCATCGTCGTGGAGGTCAAACTCCACGGCCACGTCCGTCAACATCAGCGGGTGGCACAGCGGTATCAGATGAGGGGTCTGCTTCGCTCCCATGATCCCAGCCAGCCGCGCCACGGAGATGACGTCTCCCTTCGCGGTCTGACCGGTCCGGACCATCTCCAGGGTTTTGGGCTCCATCGCAACCCATCCCCTTGCAACGGCAAGGCGCTCCGTCTCGCCCTTGGCAGAGATGTCCACCATGCGGGCGGCACCGGCGGCGTCTAGATGACTCAGACTCTCCTCCGGGGCGGATGGGTCTCCCCCGGACTCATCCGCTACCGGGGCAGTGAGGCCAACTTCGGCGCCGGCGCTCTCGGGCGGTCCCCCTTGTAGCTGTGGAGGGGCTTCAACTTCGAGGGCTTCGGCCTGCTGCTCGTCCAGCATACTGGGCGGCTGTTCGACCAGTTCCACACTCTGGGTCACAAACGGGGCAACCCCAGCGTCGATGCCCTCCAAATTTCCCTCGCCGCTGCCAGGAAAGTCGCCGGCGCGGTCATCCTCCGGCATCTCTCCTTCGTCTCCAATGGCCGCCGGCTCTTCCACCACTAGGGTTGCGGCTTCAGGGCCGTCGTTTTCTTCCTCTTGTTCGGGTATCCGCGCGGTCTTCCTGGCCAATGACTCGGCCTCAAAGAGCTTCCCCATGACCTCGTCGTCATCGGCTGAGCCCCAGGCAACTGAACGCCGCACAAGGAGCCGATCGAGGATAGGCCAAAGGTCGCGGTTCTCATCGAATGCAGTGACGCCGCCAACGTTGCGCTGGACGTAGGATGTGGGGCAAAAGACCGTGACTCCCGCACCCGGGGGAGTGCGCAGGATGCCTTCGATGGCGGCCGTCAGCTCGATCCGCTGGATGGATGATCCCTTGAGGACCCCGGTATGCGGGGTCTGCCGACCCCGCTCATCGACTATCAGGACCGACCAGGCACCCAGATCCCCGCCGGAAGCCCCGTTGGTGTACACGTTGATCATCAGCCCGTCGTCATGCCATACACTGGAGTGTTTCCTGATTATAGCAAGCAGGCCCGAAGGCCGCCGGACCGGCGCCTAGCGGGAAACCGCCTCTCTGACGGTGCGCAGCGCACCGGACAGCGCTTGGCCCCGATGGCTGATTTGGTTCTTGTGCTCTTGGGACAGCTCGGCCATGCGGAGGCCCAGACCAGGGAGGTGAAATATGGGGTCGTAGCCAAACCCGTTCTCGCCTCGAGGCTCTCTTGCGATAACCCCCTCGCAAGTGCCATGGCTCGTTCCCGCAAGGGCGTCGGGGAACGCCACCGCGATGACACACCGGAACCGCGCGCAGCGCGCGGTTTCGGGGACGTCCGCGAGCCTGGCCAGCAGGAGCTCATTCCGCTCTTCCTCCGTGGACACCCCGCCATACCGAGCCGAATGCACTCCGGGCTCGCCATCGAGGACATCAACCTCGAGCCCGGAATCATCCGCGATGGTCAACATGCCGCTCATTTTGGCGTACTCGCGGGCTTTGAGGACGGCGTTCTCATGGATCGTCGCTCCGGTCTCGTCCACCGCAGTGAAGACGGCGGCGTCCTCCAGGGTCACAATATCGAGGGGGAAACCCCGCAACAACTCTCGATACTCGCGGATCTTTCCGGGATTCGTCGTCGCGAGGAGGACTTTCGGATGGGAGGGCACCTGGCACGCCTTATCGGAGGGCAGCGTCAGCGACGCGGGTTGCCGGCTCGGGGGCCTGGGGCGGCAGAGGAAGCCGCATGCCGGTACTCAAGAGCGGCCCAGAGGCTACGCGAGGCCGATGGTTGCTTGGACGGAAACGGCAGAGAGCGCCCAACCACTACCCCCCGATCTGGTACATCTCTACTTTCCGGCTCGCTGGGCCAGTCAACGATGCCCGAATTTCGGAGTAACGGTCCATCCGGTTTTTCCAGATGCCGCCGATCACCCCACTGATCTCGTCATCACTGGCGCCGCTTCGGAGAAGGCCTCCAAGGTCTTTCCCTTCGGTCCCAAAAAGGCACGTGAAGAGCTGCCCTTTGGGCGACAGCCTGGCTCTGGTACATGAAGCGCAGAACGGCTGCGTAACGGAGGAGATGATGCCGATCTCGCCGTCGCCATCCAGATAGCGGTAGCGGCCGGCCACCTCGCCGTAGTAGTTGGCTTCGACGGGTTCAATGGGGAAGACGCTGCCGATCCGCTCCGCAACTTCTGCGGCAGGCACCACTTCATCCAACCTCCACCCGTTCAGGTTCCCCACGTCCATATATTCGATGAACCGGACGATGTAACCAGTCCCCTTGAAGCGGCGTGCAAGGTCTACGATAGCATGGTCGTTGACACCCCTTTGGACGACACAGTTGATCTTGATAGGATCGAGGCCTGCATCTGCCGCCGCCTGAATCCCTTCGAGGACTCGGTCTAATTCGAGCCCGCGGCCGCTCATCCGGCCAAAGACCTCCTGGTCCAGGCTATCGAGACTCACCGTGATCCGCTTGAGACCGGCATCCTTGAGGGCCTTCGCTTGTTTGGCCAGGAGGTAGCCGTTCGTCGTCAGCGTCAGGTCTTCGAGACCCTCCAGGGGCGCAAGGAGTGCGACAAGGCGATCGAGATTGCTACGGACGAGCGGCTCGCCGCCGGTGATCCGCAGCTTGGTCACACCTTGCCGGATGAAGAGGGCAGCGAGCCTGCCAATCTCTTCATACGTCAGCAACTCGCCCTTCGGTGTGAACTCATACGCCTCTCCATACACCTCTTTGGGCATACAGTAGGGGCACCGGAAGTTGCACCGGTCCGTGACCGAGACCCGAAGGTCTCTCATAGGCCGCCCGAGCCGGTCGGTCGCGGTCTCTGTAGTAGCCGCTAGGTTCACGGTTCTTGCTCAAGCGCGGGCGGGAGTACCGTCTTGTCAGGCCTGGTCATCGTAGCGGTACTTGATCTTGGCGAAGGAGAAGCTCGCGGTATCATCGATGCCGACGGAGAACACCACTCCTTCCGAGGAAGCCTCGGGCTCCACCGGGTCCGGGACCGCGGCGAGGGCGGCTTTGACCGCCGCATCGTCTGTCTCTTCGGCGCGGCCATGGACCGTCGCCCCTTTTATTGCATAGTACTCCGAGCCCACCGGATGGCTCTCGACGACACAGGCGACACGATTGTCCCTGCGGATGTTCTGCAAAGACGGAGCGTTCTGGGGAACCCGGAAGAAGACCCGATCGTTCTGGAAAAGGTAGGCTACGGCATCTCCCCAGGGCTTTGTGTCTTCGGCGAGCGTGGCCAGGATGAGCCGGCTATCGCTCGCCAGAAAAGCGCGCAGCTCGTCCGGGTCCATCTTGATGCTTTCCCTCGGCATTGCCTATCTCCTGTTCTGGCGGAGGAAGCAGACTTCCTCTGGAACGATATCGAAAACGATGCGTATCCCGGCCATCACTCGGGCCCTGACGGCACTGAGCCTCTTTTCGGCTTCCACGGGGTCGTCCGGATTATCAGCGCTCGGGGCATCTCTGGCCGACCGCTCCTCGGACATCTGCCTCGGGTCGCCGGCCTTCAGCGCCCCCCGAGGGGCAGCCTCCTCGAAGACTTTTTCCGGGGGCATATATCGTGCGTTGCCTCTCCACATGACCCCCTCAAAGTCAGGGGAGTCCGAAAGCGTCGTTACCACACAGCAGATGGCGGGATCCCGGAACAAGTTTCTGGCCTTCACGCTATCGTGGTACATGTTCAGGAACAAGCCGTCCCCGTAGAAACCGCCCATCGGGTGGCCCGTGGGGGATCCATCCCTTCGCAGTGTGAGCATAAACGTCCGAATGTTGTCCTTGATGAACCGGTCGACTTCATCCGGGACCGGCGCTCGCGTCGTCTTACTTGACATCAGCGCGTTACTTACCTCTCAAGTCCTCGAGGAAGTCCACCTGCTGGGGGACAACCTCGAACAACATGCGCGTCCCCGCAGCCACCCGCTCGGCAGTCGCCGTGAGCCTCCTCTTCGCTTCCGCTGGGTCATCAGGGGGAGCGTCCTTAGGAGCGGCCCGCTCGGAACGTTCCTCGGATACCCCCAATGGGGCCCTGCCTCGTTTCATCCCCGGGGGGGCGTCTTCAGCCACGGTCTCTTCGGGAGTCAACTCCTGGGCATAACCACGGAAGAAGACACCGCGAAAGTTCGGGGTGTCCGATGGTGTCGTCATCACGCACGTGATGGAGGGATCGCGAAAAAGGTTCTTAGCCTTCTGGGACACCCGGTACATGTTCAGCCAGAGGCCGCCGCCGTAGAACCCGGCCATGGGGTGCCCGGTCGGCGAGCCGTCTTTCCTCAGCGTCAGCATGAAGCAGCGCTGGTATTTTTCCATGAAGGCATCTTCAGCGTCGGGAATGGGGATTCGGTCCGTTTGCACGGTGTGACAAGCCTCCGGATTTGACGAATTCCGGCCTGTTCGACGTTAGCATATGGCCCACCCCGGCGCAACAGCGGCTACTCTGATGAACGGGCCTCGTTGCCGGCGCAGGCCTCCTATCAGCGACCACCTCGGGGGGCTGACCTGGGTGCAAGATGCTTCCTTCGGTACGGTGCCCACGGGCGGGTCGCGGCTGCGCGGGACGTCGAGGGCGCCGCTACTGCAGCACGCCCTCCTCTTCGAGGGCCCGCACCTCGCCCGTGGAGAGGCCGACTATGTCGCACAGCACGTAGGTGTTGTGCTCCCCCATCGCCGGCCCGGGCTTTTCGGTAACGTAGGGGGTCTTCGACAGCTTCCCTCCGGGACGTACAACCTGCAGCGTTTCACCGGACGGAGAGTCCACCGAGGCGGTGACGACGCGTTCCTTCAGATGCGGGTCCCCAAATAGATCAGGGGCCTTGAACGATGGTACCGCCGCAACTCCGGCACCCTGCAGCAGGCGCATCACCTCATTGGACGAGCGCTGACGGGTCCACGCTTCGACATGGCGGTCCAGCTCCTCCCTGTGGAGCGAGCGCCCGAGGGCATGGCGGAACCGGCGGGCGGCAGCCCATTCCGGCGAGCCGATGGCCCGAACGAGAGCCTGCCATTCTTCCTGGGTCCCGACGGCTATGCTGACCCAGCTGTCCTCTCCCGCGCAGCGGTAGCAGTTGTGGGGGGCCATGGCTACGTCGTCGTTGCCCTGCCGGGTCTGCACGCGCCCGTTGATCGTGTAGTCCAGAAAGGAATCGCCCGCCATCGAAGCCAGCGCCTCGACTGCCGAGACGTCCACGTGAATGCCCTGGCCGGTCCTCTGGTGATGGATGATGGCCCCCAGCAGCGCCACCGCGTTGGTAACTCCCACGATGATGTCCGAGGCGATGCGGATCTCCGTTGGCGGGCCATCTTCATAGCCAACGAGCTCTCCGAGGCCCGAAAGGGCGACGAAGAGGGGCGCATATCCCGCGTATCGGGCGTAGGGGCCTTTGCCTCCCGCGATCGAGCAAGACAGCATGACGAGGTCCGGCTTCAGCTCTCTCAGCGTGTCGTACCCGAGGCCAAAGTCCTCCATGACGCCCGGCCGGAAGTTTTCCATCACGGCGGTGCTCCGCACCGCCAGCTCCTTGGCCAGCTCGATAGCCCTGGGGTGACGCATGTTGAGAGTAATGGCCTTTTTTTCGCGGTTGGTCGCGTCGAAGCCGTTCCCATGCCGTGTCACGTCGAGGCGCGTCCGAGTCTCGATCTTGATGACCTCAGCCCCCAGACAGGCGAGCATCATGGTGGCGGAGGGTCCGGCCAATGCCCAGGAAAAGTCGCAGATACGGACGCCGCTCAATGCTCCCATGGACATCTCCTAGCTCCCTTCGACATCTCCTAGATCGTCCCGAGCTCCCGCATCCGCCCCAGCTCTTCCAGGCTGAAGCCGAGCTCCCCGCAATAGACCTCCATGTTGTGCTGTCCTAACGCGGGAGCCGGCCGCAAGGTCGGCGCCTCGCCCGCAAACCGGTATGCGGCGGACGGGTAGGCATGGGTACCCACCTCCGGGTGGGTCACCGGCCGGAAGTACTCCCGCACCTTCATCTGCTCTGATTCCACGACCTCATCGATGGTGTTGTACAACGCCACTGTCGTACCGGCCTGTTGGCCCTGTCGCATGACCTCGGCCTTGGTGAACCGAGGCAACCAGTCGCGGAGGTGCCGGTTGATCACGTCGGTCCTTTGCAGGCGAGTGTCGGGCTTCTGGGCCCACTCCTCCTCGGCCCACTCCGGGTCCCCCAGCATCTTGACGAGGCCCCGCCACTGATGCTCTTCGTGCAAGCAGAACTCCACATAGCCGTCCTTGCATCGCATGATGCCGCCGATATCCATCATTCGGGTGGTCCTCGTGGGGACCTGCCCGTTGGCGAGGTAGGCGTGCATCTCGAGGTAGTTCAACCCCAACAGCGCCTCCTGCTTCGACACGTCGACCTGCTGCCCTCCCCCTCCGGCGCTGCTGTGATAGATCGCCGCGAGGGTGGGTATGGCCGCGCACAGGGCGGCCTCGTACTCACCGACGTAGCGGGCCTGCTTGAGAGGAGGACGGTCCAGGATGTCCTTCGTGTACAGCGTGTTCGCGAGCGGGCTCAGGTAGCCCTCACCCCCGCTGTGAAAGCTATTCATCGGGTACGCCTTGTAGTCCTTATAGGGACCGGTAATGCCGAACGGTGTAAGAGAGGTGACCACCAGGTCCGGGTTCACGCCCTCAAGGTCCGAATAACGCAGCCCCAGTCGCTCGGATGTCTCCGGGGAACAGTCTTCCAACAAGACGTCCGCACCGGCAACCAGCCGGCGGACAATCTCGCCGCCCAGTGGATCGGAGATATCGAGCTGGATGCTGCGCTTACCTGTATTGAGGTAAAGAAAGAGGACGCTGCCTTCCTGATCTGGCTTGTTGTGGACAAATGGGGCCTGCCTTCGGGCAGCGTCCCCCCCCAGGGGCGGCTCCACCTTGAGAACATCGGCGCCCATGTCGGACAGGAGCTTGCCGCAATAGGGCCCAGCCACCATCTGGCACAGCTCCACCACCTTGACCCCTTCGAGGACCTTCGTGCTCATTGCATTCCTTTTCCCGGCACGCTGCGGTTCCTGAGAGAGCGAATGCCAGCTCTCTCCTGTCCCGTTCAGCAGACGCCGGCAACTCAAGAGTCTCGACCGTGCGCCAGAGATATCGTCGGTTCAGGAGCTTCGGCTAGCGACCCGTCCAGGCGGGCTGAAGACGCCCCTCGGCGACCGGCCGGCTTGCCGCTATACCGCCGCGGCCTCCCTGTCGGGCATTCCAAAGGGGAGGTGCTCTCCCCACACCTGCCGTAGGGCGTCCGTGATCTCTCCCAAGGTCGCGTACTCCTTCACCGCGTCGAGGATGTACGGCATGAGGTTGTCATTCCCAGCAGCGGCGCGTCTTAGCGAGGCCATCTTGTCCTGCAAGGAGGCGTTGTCCCGCTCCAGCCGGACGCGGCTTAGCCGATCGAGCTGACGGCGCTCGCCCTCGGGGTCCATCACCAGGAGTGGTATGGCTTCGGGCTCTTCGGCCGAGTAATCGTTGACTCCAACGATCACTCGCTGGTTGCGCTCGAACTCTTGCTGATACCTGAACGAGGCGTCGGCGATTTCCCTGTGGAAGAAGCCGTCCTCGATCGCCGCGACAACGCCGCCTATCTCTTCGATCCGCTCAAAATAGTCGTAGGCCTGCCGCTCGAGCTCGTTGGTCAAGCTCTCGAGGAAGTAGCTCCCCCCGAGGGGGTCGACCGTGTTGGTAACGCCGCTTTCGTGAGCGATGATCTGCTGTGTTCTCAGAGCGGTCAGCGCCGCCGGCGCCGAGGGCAGGGCATAGACCTCGTCCAGTGAGTTCGTATGGAGCGACTGGGTACCGCCCAGCACCGCGGCGAGGGCTTGCAGGGCAACCCTGACGACATTGTTTTCGGGCTGCTGCGCCGTAAGGCTGCAGCCGGCGGTCTGCGCGTGGGTGCGCATCCAGAGCGACCGTTCGTTCACCGCCCCGAAGCGCTCCCGCATGACCCGGGCCCACACTCGCCTAGCGGCGCGGTACTTGGCGATCTCCTCGAAGAAATCGTTGTGGACATTGAAGAAGAAGCTCATCCTGGGTGCGAACTCGTCGACGTCCATCCCCCGTTCGACGCAGTCCTGGACGTAGGCAAAGCCATCGGCCAGCGTGAAAGCCAACTCCTGGGCGGCCGTCGATCCAGCCTCACGGATGTGGTAACCGCTGACGCTGATCGTGTTCCACTCGGGCATGCGCTTCGTGCCGAACTCGATGGTGTCCACCACCAACCGCATCGAGTGCCCAGGGGGAAAGATGAACTCGTTCTGGGCTATGAACTCCTTCAGGATGTCGTTCTGAAGGGTGCCCCTCAGGCGCTCGATAGGAACGCCCTGCTTTTCCGCCGCCGCGATGTACATCGCCCAGATGATGGCGGCAGGCCCATTGATGGTCATCGATGTGCTGATCTCCCCCAGGGGGATGCCATCGAACAGCAGCTCCATGTCGGCCAACGACGAGACGGCAACCCCGCAGCGCCCGAACTCGCCTCGCGACAGTGCGTGGTCGGTGTCGTACCCCATAAGGGTTGGCATGTCGAAAGCGACGGAGAGACCTGTCTGGCCGTTGCCTAAGAGATATTTGAACCGCTCATTGGTCTCCTCCGCGGTCCCGAACCCCGCGAACATGCGCATCGTCCATTTTCTGCCGCGGTACCCCGTGGCATGGACGCCCCTCGTGTACGGGAATTCGCCGGGGAGGCCGATATCATCGAGCTCATCCGTTTCGGCAAGGTCGGCTGGGGTGTAGAGCCGCTTGACGGGCACGCCCGAGATAGTGGTGAACGGCTCGTCCAGCTCCTTGGCGGTGGCGTGCCGCTTGCCCCAACTGGCCTCGCGCTTTGCGAGCGTCCGCATCTGTTTTGTGCCAAGCATTGGGTCCCCCAGAAGTGATCTCAGGGCCAGTCCCGGCGCCGTTCTCGGAAGCGGGGCTCCCGCGTCCGAGAGACATCAGAAGGGGCCCCCATCGGACTCTGTTCGGGGGGTAGCATAGCAGCGGCATTTTTCGCATGTCAACGGAGTGGGAGCTTCCCGAACTGTTAGCTCTCCTGGGCGGGCGCCGATCAAGTGTCGTGCCGAAGGCAGCGGAAAGGCTCGATGATCGTCATCGGCCTGCCGGCGATCCGCGCGGGCGCCGATCAAAATGTAGTGCCGAAGGCAGCAGAAAGGTAAAATGGCCGGCGCGCCGAGAGAGGGGCTGATGGCAATAGACAAGGTGGCCGCAAGTCTCCAGGAGGCCGTCGGCGACATTCCCGATGGCGCTACCGTCATGATCGGCGGCTTCGGTGGTCCCGGCGGCATGCCCCAGCAGCTTATCCTCGCCCTGAGGGATCACGGAGCCACGGGGCTGACCATCGTGACCAACTCGGCCGGATTGCCCGGTTTCGGCGCGAAGAAGGGGGGTCCGGCCCCGATCAATACCGGGGTCCTGTTCGCCAACCACCAGGTCAAGAAGGTCATCGCCTCGTTCCCGGTCCCTCGTTCGGCTTCAGTGATCAGCGACTTTCAACGGGCGTGGCAGGCCGGGGAGGTGGAGCTCGAAGTAGTCCCGCAAGGTACTCTGGCGGAACGGATCAGAGCGGGCGGCGCAGGGATTCCCGCCTTTTACACGCCGACAGGGGTGGGCACGCTGCTATCAGATGGAAAGGAAGTGAGGGAGTTCGAAGGGCGGGCGTATGTCCTCGAGCGGGCCCTCAAAGCCGACTTCGCGCTGATCTCCGCGGCAACCGGTGACCGAATGGGGAACCTGGCATATCGGGGCAGTTCCCAGAACTTCAATCCAGTCATGGCGATGGCTGCCACCGTGACCATCGCCCAGGTCGATGTATTGCGACAGCCGGGGGAGCTGGAGCCCGAATCCATCGTCACGCCAGGAGTGTTCGTCCAACGGGTTGTCGAGCGGCCAAGGGAGGCTGCGCCATGAAGCAGCCTCTGGACCGAGAGGTCATGGCGATGCGTGTTGCGCAGGAGTTCCGGGACGGCGACGTCGTGAACCTGGGGATCGGCATTCCCACGCTTGCCTCGAACTACATTCCCGAGGGGCGGACGGTGCTCTTTCACTCCGAGGGAGGGGTATTGGGCTATGGCCCGATGCTGGAAGACGGCGACATCGACCTTACCAACGCCGGCGGGCAGTTCGTTGCCCCGATGCCCGGAATGTCCGTTTTCAGCTCGGCCGATGCCTTCGCCATGATCAGGGGAGGCCACATCGACCTGGCGGTCCTGGGCGCGCTTCAGGTGTCAGGCACGGGAGACCTAGCCAACTGGATGCTCCCCGAACGCGGGATCGGAAACGTCGGGGGCGCCATGGACCTGGCCACCGGGGCAAAGCGGACCGTGGTCGTTATGGAGCACACCCTCAGGGACGGGACGCCGAAGATCGTCCGTGAATGCAGCTATCCGCTGACCGGAGTTGGATGCGTCGACCTCATCGTCACCGACATCGCCGTTCTAGAGGTGACCCCGCAGGGCCTGACCTTGAAGGAGACCGCGCCTGGCTATAGCGTAGAAGAGGTCCAGAACGCGACGGAGCCCCGACTGGCGGTCACCCCCGACCTGAAGGAGATCGAGCTCTAGTCGCGGCTTGGCGGGACGCGCCGCTGGAGCACACGGCAGGAACACCCCCGCGGCCCGGGCCTTCGCTTGCTGGGTCCAAGCGTCATCGGCCCGCGTGGGCAACGAATCACGCCAGCAACTGCTCCAGAAACTCTCTGATCCTCGGCGCTCTCTGCAAGACCGCACGGAAAAGCGGAATATCCGCCTCGCCCAGGATCAGCGGATTTCGGCTAAAACGGCCGCCACGGTAGGAGCAGAAACGGACTCCGATAGAGCCATCCTCGTACTCCATGAACTGGATGGTCGGCTCCCAGTGCTCACGGATCACCTGCGCCTCTTCGGTAATCTGGCCTTTCCCCCAAGGCATGGTGAACGGCCTTGGAAGGCGCTCTTGGTTTTTCGCCATTGGTCACGACCCCCACATGAGTATCTTGGAGCAGTCCGGATAGCTCCGCTGAGCCAGCGGCCGCGGGATGTACCAACCTTCGGGTCCCGGAAGCGTGGCGACTGATCTGACCCTACTCGGGTTTTGGCGCCACGTGCCGGTCAAGCTTCTTCAGGGTGTCGGTCAGCTCCCGCCCCATGGTGCGGCCGCCAAACAGGAGGCTCAACAGCCATGAGAGCCCCGGCCTGGCCGCCCACGAGTAGGTTGCCTTCACCCGGGTCCGCTCACCATCCGGCTCGAGGGCGATGGTAGTCCGGAAGTCGGCAACACCCCGGAGCTCCCGTCCTTCGGAGGTGTCTCGGACGTTGAGCAGCTCCATGCGTCTGTTCGGCTCCCAACCAACGACCTCTTGCTCCGTCTCGACGTCACGCCGGTAGATCAATCGCGCGATGCTCTGACGCCGCCCGGCGCCCGCCTCCGGGCCACCCACATGCTGCGCGGAGTTGACGTTGCTCATCCAGCCGGGAATGGACTCAACGGACGCTATTGCCCGCCATATGCCGTCAGGGGACGCCGCGACGGTCTTGTTCTTGGATACCTTCATCAGGAGACCCGGTCCGCCGAGGCAAGCCAGCCCAGGACTGTCGAGCTGGTCTTGTAGTACACCTGCATCGACCCGACGACGATGTGGGTGGGTCTTTCGAAGTCAAACCACTCATCGACAGGGCCCCAATGGAAGGGATGGGCGCCGTAGGCCCGGTAGCCGTCCAGGTCCTGGAACTCCTGCTCCCAGACATGGGTAAAGCGGGTTGGCGACGACTCGGCGGAGGCGCGGCTGAAGGCCCAATTGCGAATGCTGGGGATGTGGCGGGGCATCTCCATCAGCCTCCGCTCGAACATCTCAGTCCGTTCGGGTGAAGCGCCTTCACGGACCTGAATGATAAGGCTGCGCTTGTAACAGTCCTCGATCTCGGGCTCCGGCACCTCGAACCACCCTGGGTTGTAGCACAGGGTGTCGTACGAAGCGATGACGCTATCGGGGCTGTCCAAGCTGAAGAACCGCCTGATTTCGCTGGTGTGGTATGGGTGGTTCATGTAGGAGTCCAAGGCGCCACTCTCTTCGAAGATCGTGTCCCAGGTATACTCCCACCTGCTCCCCCGGTTCAACAAGTTCAGGCCCAGCCGTCCGTTCAGGAGCTCGGGTATCCGTTCGGGGGCCTCATGGAGGACCCTCTCCGCCTCGGCCACGCCGCCGGCCGGAGCGTCATCCCTGAGCTTGAGAGCGGTGGTGCGCCGGATCACGTTTCCGTCCTTTGACCTTGCTTGCGTCTATCTTGCCGCAGTCAGCGCTAGTGGACACCGAACAGCCGATGCCCGTTGGAGGAGAGGACTCTCTCCTTCTCCTCCGCGGGCCATCCTCTCGTCTGATTGTTGATGCTCTGCCTCGAGAAAGGCCAGTCGCTCCCAGAGTGCGGGTAGTCCGAAGACCACATGATGTTGTCGAGGATCAGGTCCCGGTTCCGCAGGCCGTAGTTGTCCTCCTGGAACGTGGAATAGATGTGGTCTCTCACATACTCGCTGGGGAGCCTCTCCAAGTGGCCATTGCTCCAGAACCGGTGCCGTACATAGTTGAAGTCCGTCTGCTCCATGAAGAACGGTATCCAAGCGATTCCCACCTCGGCGAAACCGAGCCTCAGCTTGGGGTGCCGCTGGAAAACGCCTCCAAGGACAAAATGGGACAGCAGTCCGATGCTCGGCACCGCCTGCCGTCCGACGTTCAACAAGGGCAGGGTAAGCTTCCCGAAGGCATCGTCCCCCACGGCATCGGGGTCCATGTCCTCGATCTCCCCGCCGTCGGAGAAGCCGACGTGAATCGTCAGCGGCATGTCCATCTCTTCGGCGAGGCTCCAGAAAGGGTCGTCCACATCATGCCGGGGCTGGTCGTGGCCATTGGGGAACGCGGTGAGCTGGATGCCGCGGATGCCGGGAAGGTCCTTCACCCGCCGGGCCTCCTCCATGGCGTCCTCAACGCCGGTGACGGGGAGAGTCGCCAGGCCCCACAGCTTCTCAGGGTCAGCGCTGGAGAACTCGCTCATCCAGTCGTTGTAGGCGCGGACGCAGGCAATCTGGACTTCGCGGTCCCGCCTGGAGTAGCACTGGGCCCCTCCCATCACGTAGGTCGGGTAGAGGACATGGATGTCGATCATATCGACCGCCATGTCCTTGAACCGCTCCTCCGGCACCCACGCGCCGGGGGACAGGTCCTCGAAATTCTCGCATAGCAGGGTCCACTTGACCGGCGAGACCCCAAGGACGTTGATGGTTGGAGAGATCGACTTGATTTCGCGGCCCCCGTCGAAGGACCAGGCAGCTCCCCCATGGCCGGCCTTGACGATCCTTGGGGCCACATCTTTGAACCGCTCCGGCACGCGCTCCAGCCAGACTCCCGGCGGCTCGTTGATATGAGTGTCCCCATCGACGATTTTATAGTCCATGACTAACCCCCCGAGAAGTCACCAGTGCGGCCCATTATCCGAAGAGGCCCCGGAGGGCGTCAACGACGCCAGCCAAGACCTTCGCGGACCGCTGGAAAGGCTACGGAGCCGCCGCCCGTCACTCTAGGGTTTGGAGGGCGCCTCCGCGGCGATGCCGTAAAGGGCTGACGCGTTCCCGCCGATGATCTGGGCAACCTCGGATTGCGGGACGCCGTCGAACAGTGTCTCGAGGACCTCCCGCGTATGTGGGAAGGTGCCATCGGCGTGGGGGTAATCGTTGCCCCACATGATGTTGTCCACGCCGATGTGCGACCGCATCTCGACCCCAAGCCGGTCATCCTGGAACGCGATGGTGACATTCCGGTGAAAAAAGTCGCTGGGAAGAGCGTCGCTCTGATACCGATGGAAACCCGGCTGCCAGACCCGGTGCTTGTAGGTGCGGTCCATGATGTCGATAAAGAATGCAGCCCACCCCAGGTCCTGTTCCACGACCGTCACCTTCAGATCAGGCCACCGCTCGAAGACCCCCGCGAAGATCATCCG
Source organism: Dehalococcoidia bacterium (assembly GCA_965220155.1). Lineage (GTDB taxonomy): Bacteria > Chloroflexota > Dehalococcoidia > SHYB01 > SHYB01. The sequence goes on from OZ244810.1 coordinate 1,179,005, forward strand.
CGCGAGCGATCTCTGGGTCCACTCCACGCGAAATGCGGAGGCCGTCGGCGAGCCCTCCGGCTGGAGGGTGGTGGTCATCGGCCGTTCGGTCCCCAGGTGCAGGCTGAGGGGCATCGCCAGCTCGGACGCCTTTGCCCAGAACCGCTCATATCCCGGTCCGCCGTAGGGCCGTTCCTCAGGCGGGTATACGGTGATCATCGCGCCGCGGAGGCCAAGGTCCGCCGCCCGTTCGAGCTGCGTCACCCCGGACTCAATGTCGTCCACGTTGACCATGCCGATTCCCAGGACCCGGCCCTCGCAGTGGCCGCAGAACTCCGCCAGCCACCGGTTGTAGCCATCACAGACGGCGCTGAACAGCGGAGGATCGCCGATCTTATAGAAGTGCCGCAGCCCAATCGTGGGGTAGACAATTCCGGCGGCAACACCATCGAGGTCGAGGTCTTCGAGATACCCTCGGGGGTTGTAGGCCCCCTCGCGGACTCCGTCCCATCGGGCTTCGTAGCTCCGGAATCGCCAGTCGCCCTCTTCCGGACGGTACTTGATCCCCGCCATTACCCCCGCTGCCACCGAGATCTCCCGAATGCCTCCCGCGTACCACCAGTCACCTCCCTCTTCCGGCACCAGGCGAGGGGCCTGTTCCGCAAACGCGGGATCGATGTGCTTCGTCCAGAGGTCCGGCGGCTCCATTACGTGGGAGTCGGCCGAGATGATGGTCACGTCTTGCATCGAAATCCGTCCAGGATACCTATCAGGCCCACGTCGACCCGCTCGATGTGGCGCCGGCCAGCCGTCAGCGATGAGGGCCAGCTATCAGTGATGGGATTGTACCACCCTGACAGATTGGAAGCTCCTCTCGATTGTTGGGCCGCGGACAGCCTAATACGAAGCTCGGTGGAGTGTCATCGGCCCCAGCCTGCGAATCGATCACAAGGGCCTGCGGCGCCCCGGCTACGGCCAACTGCCGATGGAATGGGTGGTGTTCGAGGCCGGCACGCTTGGTTGGCCAGCGGGATTAATCAGGGCGTGTTCACACTAGCTGTGAGGCAAAGGCTTGCCAAAGGCGTGGCGGGGCTAAGGTGCCTGGAGGGCAGCGTCTTAGATTCCTCGGCTGCGCCTCGGAATCACTATGGCCTTGTGAAGGCCACGTAAGGGGATGAAAACAGGGCGGCGTCCCAGGACAGGGCCGGAGGCGGGTTTGAAACCCGCCTCTACGAAACAACGGTGCGACGGTGCCCATTTTCATAGCAATGACACGGGGGAGCGCTTTTCGTGTAGCGCGAGCATAGTGTAAACAGGCCCTGGCCGGCACGACTATTGGGCTCCCCAACAGGACGTCGGACTAGCTCCCCGTCGAGAGCCTCATCCTTATCACCATGACCGGTGGGACCTCCCGAAGGTCATCCCAGGAGGTCGTACCACTTGGCGGGGCCGAGTCGTCGAAGACCGGCTCCTCGAGGCCGTCGACAACGAAGCCGGCGCGGAAGCCTGCAGCGAGGACCACCGAAAGGGGCCGGTGGAAGAGCCACTGGCTCACGGGTTGCCCGTCTATCGCCACGGTCTCATAAGCAGTCGGAGTGACGTACCGCGACAGCTTCACCGAATACTTCGTGGAGACGCCTCCGGAGAAATCCTTCTCCGCCAGCATCTGCATGTCGGGTGGAGAGTTGAAGCACGGGTGCAACAGTGAAAAGACAAACCTTCCTCCGGGCTTCAGCAGCCGGCCCAGAGAATTGAACAGGGGGCCGATGCTGGCCATGTCGAACAGGGCCATCGTGCACACCGCCGCATCGAAACGCCCGGCGCCAAGGGCCAACAACTGCCGAGGGTCGGTGGCGTCGACCAGGCGGTAATCAGCCTGGCCGGCATCGGCCGTCGCTCGGGCTCTGGCGGCGTCGAGGACCCTCTCGGAGACATCGGCCGCCAAAACCCGCGCGCCAAGCTGCACCATCCTCCGAGTGAACTGGCCATTGCCACAGGCGATCTCCAAGACGAGGTCATCCCTATCGAGGCCGAGTAATCGCTCCTGCGCCGGACCGATGAGCTTCTGGTGGAAGACATTGCCGTCATCGCCCATCTGGCCGTCCCAGAAAGGAGCGATCCGGTCCCACCTCTCGCGGACCTGAGCGTTGTAGTGCTGGAATTCGGAGGGTCCCTGAGGTCCAGTCATCGCATCGGCTCGGCGCTTCTCCGGCGCCATCGCGGCTACGAGGGCAATCAGCCGATATCGGCCTTCATTTGTTCCCAAGCCTGGCGGGCCTCTTCCACGGACCCCTCGTCCTCTATGGTAGTGATGTCGCCGGGGTCCACGTTCTGGGTGATGGCCTTGAACACTCTGCGCATGATCTTGCCGCTCCTCGTCTTGGGGAGCATGTCCACGAAGTTGAGCTCCCCGATGACCGCCACCGGCCCCAGCTCTTGCCTGACCGTCCCGATAAGCTCGCTGCGCAAGGCATCGGATGCCTCGCGGCCCTCTTTGAGGACCACGAACGCCGAGATCACCTCGCCTCGGAGCTCGTCCGGCCGTCCCGTCACCCCCGCCTCCGCCACCGCCGGGTTCCGCATGAAGGCGGTCTCGACCTCAACAGTGCCGATCCGGTGCGCCGCGATCTTGATCACCTCATCCGCGCGGCCCGCGAACCAGACGTAGCCGTCTTCATCGATGTGCGCCGAGTCGCCGGTGAAATAGACGTTCGGCAGGCGCTGCCAATAGTCCTCCGCGAACCGGTCCGGCTCTCCCCACAGCATCGGCGTAAGACTCGGGATCGGCCGCCCCACCGTCAGGATCCCCTTCTCGCCGGGGCCGAGGACTTCACCTTCCGGGCTCATCACCTGGAGCTCCACCCCGGGCAGCGGTATGCCCGAGGAGCCAGGCTTGACCGGGAGCATGGAGATTCCATAGGGATTGCCGATCATGGGCGCTCCTGTCTCCGTCTGCCACCAGTGGTCGATCACTGGGATTCGGTCCCCCAGCACCTCCTTCTGCAGCCATTCCCATGCGGGAGGATTCAGGACCTCGCCGGCGCAGAAGACGCGCTCCAATGAGGAGAGGTCGCAATTCTCGTGCACGGGCTCCCCGTAGCGCATCAGGAGGCGTACGGCCGTGGGAGAGGTGAATAAGCCCGTCACCCCGAATTCCTCCACCAGCCGCCACATGACATCCGGGCTCGGATGATCGATGGCCCCTTCGTAGGCGATGGAGCTGGCGCCGGCCAGCAGGGGGCCGTACACCGTGTAGCTGTGGCCGACCGCCCAACCGATGTCCGATGTTGCCCACCAGATATCCTCTGGTTTAAGGCCGAAGCAGACCCGGCCCATCGCGTGTACGCCCACCTGGTAGCCGCCATGGGTATGAACGGCGAGCTTCGGCCTCGCTGTCGTCCCGGAGGTGGCCAGGATGTAAGCGGGCTCATTGGACTCCATGGGGACGTAGTCCCCGCTGTGTCCCTGGCCGCGAGCGACGAATTCGTCCCAGTCGAGGTCACGGCCTTCCTCCATGGGGATGTCTTCCAGCGTCCTCCGGAGGACGACGACGTGCTCCACAACGTCGCCGGTCTGGTCGACGCAGGCGTCGACCAGACCCTTGAGCGGGATGTCCTTGCCTTTGCGGTAGGTCACGTCGGAGGCGAACAACAGCCTCGATCCACTGGCGCGCACCCGCTCGGCCAGGGCATTGGCCCCGAAGCCCGCGAAGACGACCGAATGAATGGCCCCAATCCGCACCGTTGCCAACATGAGGATGATGGCCTCCGGGCAGACGGGCATGTAGATGGTCAGCCGGTCTCCCTTTTGCAGCCCCATCCCTCTCAGCGCAGCCGCCACCCGCTCCACTTCATGGCGGAGCTGGGCATAGGTGAACACCCGCCGCTCCCCCCGCTCGTTGGCGTAGATAAGCGCCGCGTGGCCTCCCCATCCCCGGTCGACGTGATAGTCCAGGCAGTTATGGGCGATGTTGGTCTCGCCGCCGCTGAACCAACGAAACCGGGGGTAGTCCCATTCGAAGACCGTGTCCCAGGGCCGGGACCAGTGGAGCTGGGCGGCAGCCTCGCCCCAGTACTCGTCCGGGTGAGCGGCCGCCAGCTCACTCTCGCTTTTCACGATTGGGTTGATCAGCTCCATGGTGGTCCCTGCCTTCGGCTGTCTGGATGCCCCGCCCTGAGATGCGGCGAGTCGGAGGGAGTATATACCCGTTGGATGCAGGTCCTCCGTTCCAGCTCGGGCCGGTCGCGTTCCGCGCTTTTCTCAGGCACCGGCCAGTGCTATCGTATGCCAAGCCGCCGGGCGCTATCGGCCCCCGCGGATGAAGCGTACAGGCGGAGGAAAGGAAAAGGGAGATGGCGGAGTACGACATCATCATCAAGGGCGGAAAGATCGTCGATGGCACCAGGGCGCCCGCCTTCGTAGGCGACCTCGGCATCAAGGATGGGAAGATAGCCCAGATCGGAGGCCTTCGGAAGAGCAGCGCCACGCAGGTCCTGGACGCATCGGGCCTGGTCGTTGGTCCTGGGTTCGTCGACCTGCACACACACTACGACTCCCAGGTCCAGTGGGACCCCTATTGCACGGGCTCCGGTTGGCATGGCGTCACGTCGGTCATCCTGGGCAACTGCGGCTTCGGCTTTGCGCCTTGCCCTCCCGACGAGCAGGCCCGGGACCGCCTGATGCTCGCGCTGACCCGCAATGAGGCCATCCCTTTCGAGGCGATGAAGCTGGGGATGATCTGGGACTGGGTCACCTACCCCGAGTTCCTGGACAGCCTGGACCGTATCCCCAAAGGCGTGAACCTGTCCAGCCTGGTCGCCCTCTCCCCCATCTACGCCTGGGTGATGGGCGGCTACGAGGAGGCCAAGGAGCGGCGCCCGAACGAGTCGGAGCTCCTGGAAATGTGCCGGCTGCTCCACGAAGCAATGGAGGCGGGCGGCAACGGCTGGTCGGCCCAGGTGTTGGGGCCCAACTCGATTCAGCCTGACTTCGACGCCAGCCCGATGATCACCGATCTGATGACCGACGAGGAGATCCTGGCATTCGCACGGGTGCTTCGGGAGCGGGACGAGGGCTCCATCGAGATTGCCTATCGTTCGCTGAACACCGCCCTGGAGGGTCAGGCCAACGCCGGCATGAAGTTCTGCGCCAGGGTGGCCGAGGCGGCCAATCGGCCGGTGATCTTCCAGCAAGTGCTGCCGAACCTGGCAGACCCGGAGACGCACCGGGAGAAGCTGCGGTTTCTGGAGGAATGCGCCCGGAACAACGTGCGCCTCTACGGCCAGACGGACACCCGGCGCGGCGGCTACGAGATCACGTTCGAGTACTACAACTTCTGGGACGACAGGCCTCTGTGGAAGCAGGTAACCCTGGGAAGCACCGAAGAGCGTGTGGCAAAGATGCAGGACCCAGAGCTACGAGCCGCCCTCAAGGCCGACTTCGACGCCGGCACTGGGCCCAGCGCGGGCCTGACGGACATGTTCGTGCGGAAGTCGGCGACACCGGGTTACGGCCACTACGCCGGCAAGCAGGTGGGGAAGATCGCCGAGTCGGAGGGGAAGCACCCCGTCGACACCCTGTTCGACATGCTGGTGCGGGACAACCTGAAGACTGATCTGTGGGCGGAGCAACGGCGGGACCGGCAGTTCACGCAGGAGATCATCGGCTCGCCCTACACCGTCGGCGGCGTCTCCGACGGCGGCGCCCACGTCAAGATGTTCGGCAACGGCAACTACGGGACCGACTTTCTCATGTGGATGGTGCGGGACGAGGGGCTGGTCAGTCTCGAAGAGGCGCACCACAAGCTCAGCTATCTGCCCGCGTGGGTCTCCGGTCTCCGGGACCGCGGCCTCCTGAGAGAGGGAGCCGCCGCCGACATCATCGTGTACGACCTCCAAAAGCTAAACCTGAAGCCCACCGGCGTTGCCCATGACCTCCCAGGGGGCGATTGGAGACGGGTCCAGATGCCGGAAGGGTACCGATGGACCCTGGTGAATGGTGAAGTGACCTTCGAGGACGGTGAGGCCACCGGGGCGATGTCCGGGAAGCTTCTCCGCCACGGCAAGGGCTAGGTCCGGCTGCCTCAGGCAGCGTCGCCGCCGTCAGACGAGGACTCAGCCGCGACGGTCCCTACCGGCGCTGGCCGCTGCGGGCGTCGCGCCGCCTTGGCTGTTCCTCCCAGCTCTCGCTGGAGGGCGCGTACAGCGGCCTTGAACTTACTGCGGCTTGCCCTGTCGACGAGGGCCCTCGCCGTCTCGAACCGGGCGATGCCTTCGATTTGGTGCGGCAGTCCCTCGAAGCCGGGAATAGCGGCGACGCTTTCGACAAACTCCTGCAGCGCCTCTTCTGGAAGACCGCCGCGCACCCTGCCGAGATTGAGGTCGATCGCCCCGGTGGTGTGGTAGGTGAATAGGGGCAACCGCTCCTGGCCCGCCTGCACCCGATACCCGAACGCCCCGTAGCTTTGCTCCCTGCCCCATTGGAGGCCCTCCCGGTTGGCCCGGGCGAAGTCGAGTATGTCCAGTCCGGCGGCCCGCACTCGCGCATCCGAGTGTTTTTGCATCTCCGTACGGAACCGCTCGGGACCCCAGGACCGCTTGCGGCCAAGACGGCCGGCTGGACGGGACTGAAGCGGGGGCGCGGGCTCCTTGTCCGGAGTGTGGAAGGGCGGCTGGTCCACGCCCCAATAGAGGGTGGTATGAGGGAATGGAATCTCGATTCCCTCGGCATCGAACCGCCGCTTGATACGCCGCCTGAACTCGCTTCCCACATCCCATTGCTTCATCGGCAGCGTCTCTCCAAGGACCCGTATGTCGATGGATGAACCTCCGAATTCGTTGACCCACAGCACATGTATCTGTTCGGTGATGAGGACCCCCCATTGCAGGTCCTCTTGCATCTCGCGTCCGACATCGTTGATCACTGCAATGCAGCGGTCCAGGTCCTCCTTGTAGGCGACCGATACGTCGATCATCATCCGGGACTTGCTCTTGGTCATGTTCCGGACCGTCCGGATCTCCCCGTTGGGAATGACGTGAACGATGAACTCAAGGTCCCTAAGGACCGTGCGTCTCAGGTTGATGTCTTCGACCTGGCCTGAGGAGCCCGCTATCTCCACGACGTCGCCGACTCGGAACTGGTCCTCCATGATGATGAAGGCGCCGGCCAGCGTATCCCGCACGACGTTCTGGGCGCCGAAGCCGATGGCGATGCCGACAACACCGGCACTTGCCAGCAGAGGGGCGATATCGATGCCCAACTCCGAGAGCACCATGAAGGCCGCCACCACGATGATGAGGGCCTCCGCCGACCGGGAGGCAACGTTTTGCAACGTGGTGGCCCTTTTCTCTGCCTCCTCTTCCGTCGCCCCGATGCGACCTCTCTGGCGCAGATAGTTTCCGACCATGTAGGGTAACAACCGCTTCAACGTCCGGATGGCGAGCAGAGCGATCGCCAGAATAAGAAGGACCTTGAGCGCCCGATCACGGAGCCACTGGCCCGCGTCGCCACCAAACTGCGTCAGCGCCTCCGTGATGCCTGAAGTATCGGCACCCAGGGAATGGGCAAGGGAGACCGAGAGCCCGGTCAGAACGCATCCGACGAACACGGCCAGCCCGATCCCGGTCAGCGACCGCTTCAGGACCCCGAAGTCCAGCGGCACGAACCGATCCAGGGCGTCAAAGAAGCGGCGGAGGCCCCGAGGGAGCCACTTCCACGCGGCCAGCAGCGCCAGGGCGGCCAAGCCAACGGCAACGGCTAGCCATATCGTGTTTTCTTGGGCCTGTTCGAGCAGCATGCCAGATTGGGCCTAAAGTGCCAAAGAGGAGAGGCTATCGGCCCATCAATCACCAGAAAAGTTTAGAACCTAGTTCAGTATAGCACCTCGGCTCCCATGTCGGACCGAGCTTGCCGTTCGTGCTTGCCTTGACATCCCAAAGGGGGCTGCGATACTAGCGCCGTCTGCGAGAAAACGAGGGCCGCTCAGCTCGGAGGGCCGGATGGACGGCAAGCCCCACAACGGGATCTTGATGGTCATGAACGGGAGTTGGCACGCCACCCAGGCGTCCCTCGTCTCCGGGTCCGCGGCCGAGGCCGAGCAGGAGTGGAACCGCTGGCAGGACGATGCACATCTGCCGGAGATTCTCGCGACGGGGACCTACTCCACAGCGGACCGGTTCAAGATCATCCCCGGGTTCGAGGCGCCCGGCGATACCACATACCTCACCTTTTATCAGACGACCCGGCCAACGGCCGAAGGCGCTTATGAGGAGCTGACAAATGCGCTCCGGGAGCACATCACCGCCCCTCGGCCCCCATCGATTCGCGCTCTGAACGCCCCCTACGAGAAGGTGTCGGAGATCGGCCACGCCTCCGGCAAGACCACTCGCGGCATTGTCGTCGTGCTGACGGACTGCACCGACCCCTCCGCCGAGGGCGATTTCAACAGCTGGTACGACCGGACGCACATTCCCGACGTCGTTGCCCACCGGGGGCACCACGCCGCGACGCGATACGTTGCCAGCAACCCCAAGCCGTGGCAGGCCAGGTACCTTGCCGTGTATGAGAATGAGGCGCCGGATGCGGGTCTGTCGTCGGGGCCATTCCCTCCGGGCGGCAGCAGGCACGGCGCGATGCGCCTGTGGTGCAATGTGCCGTACACGCGACGCGGGGTGTAGCAAGCACGGGAGACGAGGAGGCAGCCATGGAGATCGTCGACGCCCACGTCCACATCGGAGACCTGTCAATTGCCCTACCGGACCATGGACGCCCCCCCTTGGACCTGGACCCCGACGAAGACATCAAGAATCGTGTCCGGGCCATGGAGCAGTTCGGCGTGTCCTGGGCGGTGGTCCAACCCTCCCACGCCTACCTTCAGGCGGAGGGGATCAAAGACACCATGCGCGTCAACGACGGCGTGGCCGATTACCGGCGCCGCGACCCGGTCCACTTCCCCATCGCCCTGGGGACCGTCGAGCCCATGCACGGGGAGGCCAGCCTCGATGAGCTCGACAGGATAAAGCACGACCTTCACCTGGAAGGGGTGAGCTGGCACCATCGCTTCCAGGGGTGCACCATCGACAGTAAGTGGATGAGGCCCATCCTGCGGCGCATGGCCGACCTCGAGCTCGTGCCATTCGTTCACACGAATGCTGAGTCGCATTTCGAAGCGGCGTGGCAGCTCCAGCGGCTGGCCTCAGAGTTCCCCGAGATGACATTTGTGTCCATGGACGCGTTCTACGCTTCCGAACGCGGCAACCAGGTATGGGGGACAGCGAAGCAGTCCCCGAACATTATTTGGGATATCGGGGGGCCCATAAGCTACATCTCGGTGGACATGTGGGTGCGGAGCAACGGCTCCGAGACGATCTGTTTCAGCGGCGCGGCATCCTATCCGACCAGAGGCCGGCCGAGGACGCCCCGTCTGCTGGAGGAGATGGAACGGTCCCGTCTGCCCGACGCCGACAAGGCGAACATCTACAGCCTCAACATTCGCCGCCTCTTCCGACTGCCGCCCGAGGGTCCAGTGGCCCCATCTGGATAGCCTCGGCCCAAAGCCCGCTCTGGGGTGAGCACGGTCCCTGGAGCCGCAACGCAGTTTTCGACCACCCTTCACGGGCCGCCAATCAACGCGCCGAGGCCGGCGGACTGGGTAACACGGGCCTGCGGGCCAGGGACGCCCAGATCGCTCCTGAGGCGGCGAGGGCGGCGTACGCCATGAAGATCAGCCGGTAGCTGTCGGTCGTGTCGAACATCCAACCAGCGATGATTGGGGTAGCGACTCCGAGGGGCATGTGGAACATGGTCATCAGGCCGCGTATCGAAGCGAAACGGCGCGTGCCGAAATAGTCGGCGACGATCGTCTGGAAGGTCACCACCCAGGCGGCGTGTCCCAGCGGGTAAGCCAGGAAGAACCCAGCCAGGGCCCAGGACTCCCCCGGGGCCACGTTGGCGGCGAAAAACATTCCGGCGCCCTGGAACAGGAAGCTGAACGTGTATAGCCGCCGCCGGCCGATGGTGTCTCCCAGCCAGCCGATACTGATCCTTGCCGGGACCTGTATCGCCGCATAGACCGCGACGATGATCCCGACCGCTGCCAATGAGAATCCTCGGCCTTCGAGATGCGGGACCTGGTGGACGACCCACGCGACCTGGGTGCCACCGCCGACCGCGCTGGCCAACCCCAGAAGGTAGAATCCCGGTAACCTCAGGGTCTGCCCCACCGAAAACCCCTCGCCGGCGACCGACATTCGCCGTTGCCGCTCCAAGTCGGCGGCCCCGGCCGGGTCCTCGACGGCCACCCGCTCTCCATCGGGCAGGAGACCCATGTCTTGCGGACGGCTCTTGATGACCAACGCCAACGGGAGTCCAGCGATGAGGACAAAGGCCGCGGTAATGGCCAGCGTCGGGCGCCACCCGACGGCGACGATCATCGCCGCCATCACCGGGACCATGAACGAGCCCATGCCGTTGCCGGTGTTCAATACGCCAACCGCCCGTCCGCGCGCCTTGGAAAACCATTGCATGATCGCCGCGCTGAACGGGTTCATCGCCCCGAAGCTCTGGCCCACGGCGATCACGACCGATGAGAGGTAGAACAGCCAGAGGCTATGTACCTGGGAGAACAGCGCGAGGCCCAGCGCAACCATGAGCACGCCGAAGATGGCGGTCTTTCTCGGGCCGAACCGGTCGATGGACAACCCCGAGAGCGGCGACAGGAACCCCATCTCCGCCGTCCGGATCGAAAACCCCACGGAGATGGCGGCCACGCTCCAGCCCAGCTCTTCCCTCATCGGCGTGATGAACACACCAAACGTAAAGACGGTGATGCCGAGGATAACGAAGTTGGACGCCGCACCCGCCAGCACGATGCGCCAACCGTAGTAGGCGGTGCGCCACGACGTCAGGGAGCGCAACAGGTTGGCGCCGGGGGACGGGGGAGATCGAGGCGGGGTTTCGCGGGAGGCCATTCAAGGTGCTTCAAAGAGCTCGCTAGGGCTCCCCTTTTTCACACCGAGGCCCCCCAATGTTAAGGAACGGCAATCAGGGCGGCCGCCGCGCCTATCCGCCACGGCCCTCGTCGAACTGGACGAGCATCCCATCGGGGTCTACGAAGTAGACAGTCCGGACCCTTCCCTCCGCATCCTTGAAAGCGTCCGGCGGGCCGTGAGTCTTCGCCCCCTTGGCCAGCAGCTCCTGGGTGAGGGCGTCGACATCGGGCACAGCCATGGAAATATGGCTGATCCCCACCTGGTCCAGCATGATGGGCTCGCCGTCGGGCGCCTCGCCCGGATGCCCGGTCATCACGAGGAAGGGGCCCGTGTCCCCCTCTGCGCAGCGCAGGTGGACCGTGCGACGCTGGGCGCGTTTGTGCTTGTAGACGTGAGGCAAGCCCCCGGTGGTGGTGTCCTGCACCTGGTCGAACACGACCCGAAGGCCCACGATGTCGCGATAGAACGCCAACGAACGTTCCACGTCACGAACGCAGAAGGCTATGTGGGAGACTGTCGAGGGTTGCATGGGACACCTCCATGTCCGGAATCGAAGCCGGGCTGCCTTCGGTTTCGCCGTCCCCAGCGGGAAAGTGCCGCCGACCAGCGGCCTGAGGCACAGGCCGACATCCGGCGGCGCGCCGATTATACCCCCGGCCCTCTTCCCCATCGAGGTCATGGCGCGCAGACGGGACGACCCGTTGTCGGCAATCGGGTTTTCCGTTCTAATGTCCTAGGCTCCCCTCAGAGGTCCAACCTGCCCGACGGAGTTGAACGTATGCGCCCAGTCTTTTCGCCAGAAGACCAAGCCTTTCGGCAAGAGGTCCGGAATTTCTATCGCCAGGAGCTGCCCGACGACTGGGTGGGCGGGATGTCGGACGAGTCCGAAAGGACTCGGGTGATTACCGGTCGCATACGCAAGAAGCTGGCCGACATGGGGTGGCTGACGATGGCCTGGCCGAAAGAATATGGAGGCCAGGATGCTCCCCTGACCCGCCAGCTGATCTTCGCTGAGGAGAGCGCCTTTCACGGGGTCGGCGCCCGGGACGCGGGCACCGGGTACCTTGGGGTCGCCATCATGCAGCACGGGACTGAAGAGCAGAAGCAGCGTTTCCTGGGACCGATCTCCAAGGCCGAGGTGGCGTTTCACCAGGGGTTCTCGGAGCCAAACGCCGGCTCCGATCTCACGGGGCTCCAGACAAGGGCCTGGCGGGAAGGGGACGACTACATCATCTCCGGGCAGAAGATCTGGGGCGGGCACTTGGAGCAGTCCCAATACAGCTTTCTGTTGGCCAGGACCGATCAGGAAGCCCCCAAGCATCGCGGTATCAGCTTTTTCGTGATACCAGCCGATACGCCCGGGCTCAAGGCCGAGACCTTCGGGAACCTCGGTGGGGGGCACCAGCAGGTCGTGTACTACGACAACTGCCGCGTCAACGCTCGCGAGAGCATCATCGGCGAAGAGAACCAGGGCTGGTATATCGCCGCGACCGCGCTGAACCATGAGCGGGCCTTCGTCGAATATGCGTCGACGGGAACGCGACTCTTGAACGAGCTGATCACTCTCTGGAAAGCCAAGGGCCGTGACAAGATGAACGACCCGCTCACCCGTGTCCTTCGAAGCAAGCTGGCACAGGTCGCGGCCGAGATCGAGGTGTGCAGGATCCTGAACTATCGCTTCGTGTGGCTGTACGGAGAGGGGAGAGACCCCAGCTACGAGGCCTCCCAGGTGAAGATATTCGGCAGCGAGATGACGCAGCGCTTCATGCACGTCGCCGGGCAGGTCTTGGGCCTCTATGCGCAAATCGACGCCGGGACGGCCAACAAGGCCTACGTGCACCTGAAAGGAAAGGTCGAGCAGCAGATCAGGTACCAGGTCGCGTACACGATTCTGGGCGGGACCAGCGAGGTCCAGCGGGGCGTCATCGCGTCCAGGGGGCTTGGCCTGCCCCGATAAGCCCTCGACGGGGCGCGTCAACCAGCCCGAGGGGCTTCCACGGGCAATCGACTACCGACCCTGACGCAGGAGCTGAACCCCTGCGCCCCGAGCCGAGCGGCAGACCAAGAACCCGGTCCTGCGTCCAGCCGCGCCACCGCCGTCAGGGCTGCATTGGTAAACGTGCGGACCACGGACTTCGGTAGGCGCCGCTGAAGTCGCCAACTGAAGCCGCCGATCTGCGCCGTCTGACCAGCGGATTCCCGAGCCAAACGGGACAGGCACGGCTGTCTGTGTCAAAATGTCCCGGCGCCCTTGTGTGCCGTGGGCTTGCGCGCCCGGTTGCCGCGCGCGACACATTCAGGAAGAGGGGTGGGCCGTCGTGAAGTTTGGAATGCTGATGGAGCTGCAGTTCCCAAAACCCTGGCTGCCGGATGGCGAGCGGAAGTTCTTCCAGGACTGCCTGGACCAGGTGGAGCTGGCTGACCAGCTTGGGTTCGACTGCGCGTGGGAGGTGGAGCACCACTTCCTGGAGGAGTACGCCCATTCCTCCTCGCCGGAGGTCTTTCTTGCCGCTTGTTCCCAACGGACCAGCCGGATCAGGCTGGGGCACGGCATCGTCCTGATGCCCCCCGGCTACAACCAGACGGCGCGGGTGGCCGAGCGAATCGCGACGCTGGACCTCGTGTCCAACGGCCGGGTCGAGTTCGGGACCGGGGAGTCGGCTTCCCGGTCCGAGCTCGAGGGCTACGGAGTCCCGCTGGACAAAAAGCATGAGATGTTCGTCGAGTGCGCGGAGCAGGCGGCGAACATGCTCGCCATGGACCCATATCCGGGATTTCAGGGTAAGTACCTTTCGATGCCCTGCCGCAACGTGGTGCCGAAGCCGGTCCAGAAGCCCCATCCCCCCATGTGGATGGCGTGCTCGAACCGGAACGCGATACACGTCGCGGCCCAGCTAGGGCTGGGCGCTCTGACCTTCGCCTTCGTGGGGCCCGAGGAGGCGAAGCATTGGATAGACGACTATTACAACACCATCCAGACGGACTGTACGCCCATCGGGCATACGGTCAACGCCAACATCGCCATGACCGTCCAGATGTCGCTGGACCATGACGACGAAAAGGCCAGGCAGAAAGGGCTGGACGGCACCATGTTTTTCGGCCTGGCCAGCGGCCATTACTATGGCGCCGGAGTCCACAAGCCAGGCCGGATCAACCTCTGGGAGCGGCTCCAGTCAGTCCGGGAGGCCATGCTCCCCAATGCAGGAGGGGCCGCAACGGCCATTGGCACTCCAGACCAGTGCCGGGACCTGCTCCGGAAGTACCGGGAGGCCGGGGCCGACCAGGCAGTCTTCGTCATGCAGGCCGGAAAGAACCGGCATGAGGATATCTGTCAAACGATGGAGATGTTCGCGGAGGAGGTCCTGCCCGAGTTTCACGCTGGAGAAGAGGAGCGGGAGGAGGCCAAGGCGAAGAGCCTCAAGCCGTACGTGGAGGAGGCCCTCGAGCGGAAGACCTGGATGAAGCCCCTAAAGGACGAAGATATCCCCGCCTTCGCGGCGTTCAACAGGCCCATTGCCGAGGAAGGTAAGGCCACGGGCGGAGAGCTCGAGCAGACCAGCTTCGAGGTCGGCGCCAGGAAGCTCATGGAGCAGCTTGGGCTGGCTGGGGAAGAGGAAGCGCCCAAGGGCAGCACCAAGAGCTAGGTCCCGCCCGTAGAGAGGCCCCACCATCGCAGCCTATGGGGCGGCCCTGGCAGCCGTTGCCAAGTCGCTGGCGGTGAAGCTCGCGATCCGGGTCAACGGCATCGGGGCCGGCCCTTACAGTTTCGGGACCGGTGGCCGCAGCTACCGGAAATGGGGCATCACTTCGTTGACCACAAGATCGAGACACTCCCTCCCGAGCTCCGCCGGCATCCCGCCCATCAATGGACGAAAGACCAATGCGGCCCCCTTGGGGTCGGCCGCCTCGATGGCTTTGCCAAGGGCGACCACCTCCTCGGGGGTCATCACACGGTCGGTCCCTTTCTCCCACAGCTCGTCCGGGTCCGTCGTGCGCGAATAGGGCGAGTGCCGCAGGCTGCCGGCAAAGTCAGCGTAGCTGTTGGCAACGTGCATCGCGTGCGGCCCCACAATCCCCCACGCCGCCCTGGGGTCTTTGGACACGTGCAGGAAGTTCCGGGGCGGCTGGGGCACGTCCACCGGCCGCTCGGGCCCCGGGTCCCTGCCCTGGTTGATCATCTCTTCTCTCCAGAAGTCATAGAGCCGGGGAGAGATTGGGTTGTACCCATCGGCGATACGCGCCGCCCGGCGCGCCGAGGCAGGCGAGGCCCCACCCATGATGATTGGCGGCCGGGGTTTCTGGACAGGCTTCGGAGTCATGCGCACGTTCTTCAGGTTCCAGTAACGTCCCTCGAAGCTGAACTCCTCCTCAGTCCAACACCGCTTGATGATCTCCACGCCCTCTTCCATCCGGCCCGGACGCTGCTTGATGGAGACCCCAAAGCCTTCATACTCAGCGTCCCGGTAACCGAGCCCCAACACCAGCTCCAGCCGTCCGCCGCTGATGATGTCCACCACGGCGGCGTCCTCGGCGACCTGGATGGGGTGCCTCAACGGCAGCAGGACCAGGCTGATGACGATCTTGATGTTCTTGGTGCGGGCGCCGACCGCCGACGCGGCCGTCAGGGGCGATGGAATGTACCCGTCCTCGACGAAGTGGTGCTCGGGCAGGCTGACCTGGTCGAAGCCATTCTTGTCGGCCCACTCCACCTGGTTGAGAAACTCGGCGTAGTACTGGTCGAAGGGGATTCGGAACTGGGGCGGATTCCTCAGGTCGTATTGCAATCCGAACTGCATAGGTCTCCTTTGCGCGGGCGACTACTCCGTCGCCTCCAGGGCATCGAGAACGCCGGGCTACAGCGTCTCCACATCGAAGTTGAACACTCTCATGGGGTTATTGCGATTCTTGCGCTCTCACTTCCGGGCACGATCCAGAAGCTCCGGCTCCTCAAGCTCTCCGGAGTGCCATGGAACGTGTTGCGCCCACTCCCCCCGGCTTGTGGGCGCCATCGTATTCCCGGGCTGCCGGGCCGTCAATTGAGGCGACCACGGCATCGGCCCCACGGCCGGCAGAGGCTGCTCAACCATCAGGGCTCCGTCAGACGACCCACGACCTGCCGGCGTCCGATAGTCAAGCGGGCGCGCCCAGCAGCGCCGGGCGCCGATCCCTACCCCGGCACCAGGATGACGTTGATCGCCTGCCGGTCGGGGTACTTGCCCGCCAGGGTCCGCAGGGCCTCGCCCGCCTGCTCCAGGGGAAAGCGGTGGGTCACGAGCTGGGCGGAAGGATGTTTCCCCGCCTCGATGAGCTTCAGCGCCGCTCTCACCGCCTCATCAGTCGGCGACGCGGCAGCCTTGAGCGTGGCCCGCTTTCGGGTCAGGGTGCTGAAAGCGAACGAAGCGTCCGCGCCCGCTTTGCTAGACGCCTCGACCACCGTGCCGCCCTCCCGCACCATCGTCATGGCGTGCACGAAGGGGTCGATGTCGTAGGGGGTGGTATCGAGGACAACGTCGACGCCTTCGGGCAGCACCCCGAGGACTCGCGCAGGAACGTCCTCCCGCTCGGCGTCAATGACCATATCGGCCCCAAACTCTCGGGCCAGGTCCAGCTTGTAGGCGTCGGAAGTCAGGCCTGTCACCACAACGAAGGAAGCCCCTGCCGCTTTCGCCGCCACGACCGCCGCCAGCCCTCTCTGGCCGGGCCCGAGGATAGCGATGCTCTGGCCGATTCGCAGGTCGGGGAGCAGCACCCCCCAGTAGACGCCCCCGGCGAGGGCGTTGAACGTCGCCGCCGCCTCGGCGGGGACGCTCTTCGATACCGGGAACACGCGCGAATGGGGGGCCATATACATATACTCGGCGTAGCCGCCCCAAAGGGCGGGCGGCCTCGAGGTGCTCGTGAGCCCTATCCCGCTGTTGGCCCCGACGGCAACCCTGTCGCCCTTCTTGACTCCCCAGCGGGCCGACGCCTCAGCCCCGATGCTATCGATGATGCCCACCGGCTCGTGGCCGGGGATGAAGGGATAGCCCGGGTTGCCGGTTTGGTCCGGGTATGGCTTGATGTGGCCGAAGTAGAGCTCGTAGTCCGTGCCGCACATTCCGCAGGCCTCGACCCTGAGGACGGCCTCTGAATCCCCCACCTCGGGGACCGGCAGCTCCCGGACCTCGATCTCTTCAGCCGCGATCTGCACCGCGGCTTTCGCTTTTGTCATGGCGCCTCTCCTACCGCGGGCACTCCCTTGGACCTGGACGTCCCCGCAACCTGCGTCCGGGCGGTCAGGCCGGGCTAGAGTATACCTCCGAGCCGGAGCGCGGCCGCCACCCAAGCCTGGGTAATGGAGAGGGCCTCGGACTACGGAGGGCCCTCGCAAGCCGAATGCAATCACGCCGATAGGAGCTTCCGCCCGATTCGAGCCTATAGTGCCATTGACATTGTCGATGGCATCATTGTAGGGTCGCTCCCAGGGTGAGTCCGTTACTGCTAGACCATCGGTTGCAGAAACGCTGTCAGAAGCAGGAGCGGGGGCCATGCCTCGCTCGCCGGTGTACAGGGAGGTAGAGGTGGCTACGCGCGCGTCGAATAAACGGGAACGGGTCGCCGTTCCCGCCGCCGAAAAGCCCCTCGGCACGATTCAAGGGATCAATCACCTGGTCCTCATCTGCTCGGAGATGGAGAGGACCCTGAGGTTCTACGGCGGCATCCTGGGCCTCAAGATCAAGATGAGCACCAACTCATCGAATCTGTCCAAAGACCCGTACGCCGGCCGCCTGCCCACGTCCGAATGGAAGCATTTCTACTGGCTGGACATGGGCAACGGGGACAACCTCGCCCTGCTTGAGGTCCCAGGCATGGATATCGAGCCCGACTCCTCGTACTTCGCCTTCCTTTGGCCGGGAGGAGTCCGCAAGGCGCCCGACGCCCCGCGGAAGATGGACCACCTCGCTCTCAACGTGGCCACGGAGGATGACTTGAGAGCAGTCCGGGAGCGATTCATAGACGTCGGCTGGCCGGTATCGGAGATCGAGGGCGGGGACCAGGTGCGGTCGATCTATGCCTACGACCCCGACGGCATGCCGGTCGAGATCGCCTGCTTCTTCGACGAGGAAGCGGCCTACAGACTGGACGACCCGGACCCGCCGCCCTTCGCCTTGGAACTCCTCAGGAAGGACGGTCGCCTCTGATCCGCGATACAAAGCACTGGCACTCTCCGGTCTGATTCCATTGCCAAGCCGGTCTCACAGAGGGAGGCTGATCCTGGCCCCAAATCACGCGGACACCCGAATCTGGAAAACCCCACCTTGAAATCCAGCCTTGACTGGTACGCCACGCGATAGCTGAGTCCCTTGCCGCTCGAATCAGGTGTGGTCCACACCCCCCAGGAGGATTACGGCGATGAGAATCAAGAGGTCCGTTTTCGTGCCAATAGCCCTCGGTATCGTGGCGGGGCTGCTGGCCGCCGCATGCGGCGGCGCCGCTCCGACGGCGACCCCGGCCCCAACCCCGGCCCCAACCGCAACGCCGGCCCCAACCGCGACCCCAGTTCCGACGGCGACGCCGGCCCCAGCCGCAACCCCAGTTCCGACGGCGACGCCGGCCCCGACCGCTACGGTAGCGCCCCCCAGCGGGATCCAGGGCAGCTACGGCGGGACGCTGAGGACCGTGACGCCAGCCGACCCTCCCGGGCGGGACTCCCACAAGAGCCGGACGACCCGTATCCGTTTCGTGGTGTTCCCTTCCTACAGCGGGCTGCTCCGCTTCGACGAGCAGGACTATTCCAGAGCCGTCGGCGACCTGGCAGAGAAGTGGGAGATCAGCGAGGACGGGTTGAGTTATACGTTCAATCTCCGCCGTGGGGTCAGATTCCACGATGGGATGCCCCTCACCTCCGCGGACGTGAAGCTCAGTCTGGACCGAAGGGTATTCGGGGCCCCGGAGGGCAACGGGGCGCCGCACGCGCTCCTTTCTTCCATCGATACCGTAGACGCGCCCGACGACTTTACGGTGCGCATCAACTTGAAGGAGCCGGACTCCCTTCTCTTCAACGCGCTGCGCGACCATGACGTGCTGGCGGTCTTTCCCAAGCACATCCTGGACGTCAAGCCCAACATGGACGAGGACGTCATCGGGACTGGGGCCTACGTGTTCAATACCTATGAGGCCGGATCGGTGTGGAAGGTCGACCGAAACGTCGATTACTTCCAAGAGGGCCGGCCCTTCCTGGATGCCATCGACATCCTGATCATCAGCGACAGGGCAACGAGACTCGGAGCATTGAAAACAGGCCAGCTCGACCTTACGGTCACCGCCAGCGCGGGAATCAACGTGACGGAAAAAGAAGACTTGGAGAAGAACCACGCTGATACTGTCACCACGCTCCCTTACATCTCCCTCCTCGGGAAAATGACGCGCATGAATCCCGGGTCTTCCGGCCCGTTTGGCAAGCTCGAGGTCCGCAGGGCAGTCTATCTGACCGCCAACCGCCAGGCGGCCATCACCGTGCTGAACAGCGGAGGCGGCCGTCTTGGTCTCTGGCTGATGAACCCCGGCCCATGGTCAAGGCCGGTGTCGGAGATCGAGCGTATGCCGGGAGTCCGCGCCGACAAAACGGAGGACATCGCCGAGGCCAAGCGTCTGTTGGCCCAGGCCGGCTACGCCGACGGTTTCGAAGCGACATTCCTGGTGCGCTCGACGGTCCAGTCGTGGATCCAGCACGCCGAGATGCTCCAGGCCCAACTCCTGGAGATCGGCATCAAGACGAAGCTCAACCTCCAGGAAACGGCGCGATGGGCAGAGCTGTCGAACGCGGGAGAGTGGGAGATCCAGCCGGCCACCCATTACCAGGCCCTGGACGACCCATACGCGGCGCTGAGCACGCCGTTCGCACCAGGGTGGAATGTCGATGACTCCGGGGCCAAGGAGCTGCTTTCCGAGATCAAAGGCACACTCGACGTAGCCAAGAAGAAGGAGCTCGCTCAGCGGCTCGAGAAGCACTATCTCGACCAAGCCTACGGAGTGCCGCTGCTGTTCGACAACGCGTGGATGGGTGTGGCCAGTAGGGTGGGAGGGTTCACGGCCCCCATCGGCCTAGGGGCCCATTTGACGTATGTCGACGTCCACATCAAGGGATAGCCGTTTCCGGAGAATGTGGTAGCCCCCCTGGACCGCACCATGATGGTGCGGTCCAGGGCCGCCCACTGAGGCCTCTTGCGGAAGTACGTAACCCGGCGGCTCCTGCTTTTCATTCCGACCTTTCTCCTGGTGTCGGTGCTCGTTTTTTGCCTCATGAGACTCGTCCCCGGGGACGTTGCGCTCCTCATCCTGGCGGGCGCCGGAGAAGAGGGAACGACGATCGATCCCAAGCAGCTCGCGGGGCTCCGTGAACAGCTTGGGCTGAACGCGCCGCTGATCGAGCAGTACTTCTCGTGGCTGTGGAACTTCGTCACGCTGGACTGGGGAAACTCGCTGAGGGACGGCGAGGATATCCGGGTGATGGTGGCCAAGCGGCTTCCCCTGACCGCTGAGCTCGCGCTCCTTTCCATCCTGATCTCGCTCGTAAGCGCCATCCCGCTGGGGGTGTTGGCGGCGGTCAAGCAAGACACCTGGATAGACAACGTCGTGCGCCTGGTGACCGTGGGCGGCATGGCCCTGCCCACTTTCTTCACGGGCACGCTTTTGATACTGGGCCTAGTGACGTTTCTAGAGTGGATCCCGCCCCTGGGAAAGACCGGGCTCTACGTCAAGCCCTGGGAGGCGATCAAGCTTTTGATCTGGCCCGCCCTTGTTCTCGGATTCTTCTTCTCCGCCGTCCTCGCAAGGATGACCCGGGCCACCATGCTGGAGGTGCTCAGGCAAGACTACATGCGGACTGCCCGCGCCAAAGGCATCTGGGGAGTCACCATCGTCTTCAGGCACGGCCTCAAGAACGCGCTGCTCCCCGTGGTCACGCTGAGCGGGATCCAGTTCGGGCATCTGCTCGGCGGGACGGTCATCATGGAGGCGATCTTCGTGCTGCCGGGTATCGGCACGAGCTTCATTCAAGCGTTGAACTTCCGTGATTACCCGGCCATCCAGACGATCATCGTGCTGATCGCGCTTATGTTCATGGTCATCAACCTGATAGTGGACCTGGGATACGGATGGCTCGACCCCAGGATCCGCTACGAGTAGGAGCCCGCCAGGTGGCGCTTCCAGACCCAACCCTGAGTCCTACGATGGCGGCCCCGCCGGGGCTGGCCGGTGCGGGAAGAAGGCTGCTGGGGCGAGGAATCGAGTTTGCCCGCACGAAACCCCTTGGCGTGGTCGGGATGCTCATCGTCGCCCTGCTGCTCCTCGCCGCCATCTTCGCGCCTCTGATCTCGCCTCACGAGCCTCTGGCGCAGGACTACGAGCACACGCTGGAAGGTCCCGGGTCTCGCTACCTGCTCGGGACCGACAGGTTTGGAAGAGACATCTTGAGCAGGATCATCCACGGCTCCAAGACCTCGGTGATGGTCGTCGCCGGCGCGGTGGGCTTGGGCTCTTTCACCGGATTGTTTCTGGGGCTGGCCAGCGGGCTCTACCGCGGCAAGTTCGACATGCTCGTCCAGAGGATCGTGGATGCGCTGATGGCCTTCCCAGCCATCATGTTCGCGATGGTCACGGTCACGGTCCTCGGGGCGTCTCTTGTCAACGTGATCATCGCCGTCGGCCTCGTCTTCATCCCGTCAGCCACCCGGGTCATGCGGTCCGCCAGCCTGGCGGTGTCGAGCACGGACTACGTCGCCGCCAGCATAGCCCTGGGGGCAACGAACCGCCGCATCTTGATCACGCACATCTTGCCAAACACTCTGGCCCCCTACCTGATCCTGGTGACCGCCGAAGGTGCGTCCGTCATTCTTGCGGAGGCCTCGCTGAGCTTCCTGGGGTTCGGGCCGCCCCCACCGAATCCTTCGTGGGGCGCCATTCTTGCGCAGGGACGGGAGTTCATCAGCAGCGCCTGGTGGATCGCGGTCTTCCCCGGCATGGCGATCAGCATCGTCATCTACGGGTTCAGCCTGCTGGGTGACGCACTCCGAGATGTGCTGGACCCGAGGCTGCGGGGGACTTGAGGTTTTCGTGATTTCTGGAGGAACAGCCCTGACGGAGTGGCGAGTACCTGGGGTACTCACCACTGTACGTACATCGGCATGACAACGTGGGTGAAGCTCTCGTCGTCCTTCGGCCGAATGAGGCCCGGGCTCGATGGGCTGTTGGTCTCCAGCACCACCTCCCCCTTGCCGAGCACAGAGAGAATCTCCGTCAGATACTTGCTGTTGAAAGCAATCTTCGCCCCGTCCCCTTCGACCTGCGCATCGATCTCACCCACGTCGTCCCCGACTTCTTCGGCCCTGGCCGAGACCGCCAGCCGGCCGTCGCTTCCGCCGTTCCCAGAGACCTGCAAGCGCACAATGCCTGACGCGTCCCGGGCGAAGATGGCCGCGGCCCGCGTCGCCCGCAGGAAGTCCTCCCCGTCGACGGTCGTGCGCGTCCCTCTCTCAGTCGGAATGAGCTGGGAGTAGTTCGGGAAGGTCCCCTGGATGAGCTGCGAGGTCAGCTTCACGTTGTCGCTCTTGAACAGGACCTGACTCCGGGCCTGGTTGACGGTGATCTGGATCGGCTCCTGCGATTCGCCTATGAGCCGGTTCACCTCGGCCAACGCCCTCGCGGGGATGATCACGATCGTCTTGTCCGGGGTGTCCCCCGTCAGCTGGGCGTGGTCGACGGACAGGCGAAAGCCATCGGCGGCCGCCAGAGTCAGCTTGCCGTCATCGATCTCAACGTTCACGCCTGTCAGGACCGGCCGCGAGTCATCCGTCGCGGCGGCGAATGCGACCCGGTTAATGGCCCGCTTCAACGAGTCTGGGTCCACCTGGACCACAGTACCGTCGTCGATCTCGGGGATCCGAGGGAAGTCTTCAGCGTCCATCCCGCTAATCCGCGCCTCGAACCGGGCACATTTGAGCTCAAGGCTGCGGGACTTGGGCTGGAACTCCATATCGACGCGGTCGTTAGGAAGGGAGGTGACAAATTCGTTGAGGACCCGGGCCGGGACCGTGATGCTGCCTTCCGCCTCGATCTTGGCGCCAATCCAGTGGGTTATGGTGATCTCCAGGTTCGTCCCCGCCAGCTTCAAACGGCCCTCGTCCGTGGCGAGGAGGACGTTGTTGGCGATTGGAAGGGTCGTCCGAGTCGCCACCGCCCGGCTGACGATACCCAGAGCCTTGCTGAGGTTCTCCTGCAAGCACGATAGCTTCATTGGGCATACCCCGCAACAGTGATGGCTGAGTATACAGCATCTGGTGGCCCGCCCTCAACATGTTGCCGTTGTTTGTGGTATGGGGCCGCGGTGGACCGCGGCCTGCCGCTGCTCGTGGTCGGCAAGCCGCTTTCTTTGAGGGAGGCGGCAGGCAGGCTGCGGCCGCCCACGCCAAGGCAGCCCGGTCCGCACGCCGGCGGCGTGCCGCCGGAGCTCTCCGGACACGTTGTTTGGCATCCGAAGCCCTGGGTTACAATATCCTCGAATCGGGGGTGAAATGAGCCGGTGGCAGAAAGTCTATCAGAACCCAGAGACGGCCCGGCAAGGGGATGACCTTCTTGATTCGCTGCTCGAAGCTCCCTCCGGGCCGCTCGAAGAGGCCAAGCGCCGGCTGTTCGCCAAGCTCCGTTTCGAGGTACCCGACACGCGCGTCATCCGGGCCATGGAGCAGGTCCCGCGGGAGGCCTTTGTTCCACCCGAGCTCCATCCATACTCGTATCAGGACCGGGCACTACCGATTGGCGAGGAGCAGACCATCTCCCAGCCGCTCATCGTCGCTATCATGACCAGCGCCCTCGAGCTGCGGGGTGATGAAAAGGTGCTCGAGATCGGCACTGGAAGCGGCTATCAGGCAGCGGTCCTGGCGCAACTCGCCGCCACTGTGGTCTCGACGGAGCGAAAGACGGCGTTGCTGGAAGCCGCGCGTCAGAGGCTCTTCTCGATGGGCATCCGTAACGTCGAGGCCCTACCGGCCACGAGCGGAGTCGGGTGCCCGGATCAAGCCCCATACCAGGCCATTCTGGTTACGGCGGGGGCGCCGAGGATACCCGAGCGCCTGGTGATGCAGCTCGACGAAAGAGGCCGGCTCGTTATCCCCTTGGGCCCCCGCCAGCAACAGGAGCTGCTCAAGTACACGAAGGTCGGAGGCAAGATCGAGGTGCAACGGCTTGGCCCTTGCGGCTTCGTTCCCCTCGTTGGAGACGAGGCCTGGCCTGAGGAGAAGCCTTCGCGCCGCGCGGAAGAATGAGGAGAACAGCCGAATGAGCGAGCCGGAGCAGGTCCCACCTGGACAATTCGTGACCGAGAAGTTCCCGGTCCTGACCTATGGGGCTACTCCGAGGTTCGACAAGGAAACGTGGTCGTTCAGAATGTTCGGCTTGGTGCAAGGCGAAGCCGAGATCTCTTACGACCAGTTTATGTCGCTACCCCAAAAGGCCCAGGTATCGGATTTCCATTGCGTCACCCAGTGGAGCAGGCTGGCCAACACTTGGGAAGGAGTCGGCGTGCGCGACCTCATGGCCCTGATCAAGCTGGACCCCGGGGCCAAGCACGTTATGGTCCACTGCGACGGGGGGTATACGACGAACCTGCCCCTTGGGATCCTCCTGGACGACGATGTCATGTTCGCGCATCGCCACGAAGGGCAAGACCTCACGCCCGAACACGGCTGGCCCCTTCGCCTGATCGTGCCCAAGCGCTACGGCTGGAAGAGCGCCAAGTGGGTCCGAGCCCTCGAGTTTATCGCGGAGGACCGTCCGGGTTTCTGGGAAACCCACGGGTACCACAACGACGCCGACCCATGGTCCGAGGAGCGGTTCACCGAGTAGCGGGGGCCTCTGCTGGACCGGGGAGACTCCACCCTTTGGGGGAGTCGGTCGTGCCGTGCTCCTGGACCCCACGGCCCACCAAGCTGGACAACATCGAGACCCTTCGTGCTGTGAGATTTAGCTCCCGCGAGTCGCGCGCCCCGTGAGGCCCCCCTACGCGCGAGCCGTTTCGAAGACGGTTGCCAGGAACTGGGCCGATGTCGCAATATCTTAGTAAGACTCGATAACAAGAGATGAACATGCCGCGAACGACCAAGACCATCACCTTCTCATTGCCGCCGGAGATGGCGGACCGGGTGGACGAGGTGATGAAGCAGCAGGGACGGTCCAGGAGCGAGTTCCTTCGGGAGGCGGTGCTCCGCTACATCGAGGAGTGCGAGTGGAGGCAGCTGCTCCAGTACGGAGAGGAAAGGGCTAGGGAGAAGGGCATCGGCCCCGAGGACGTGGCCGGTCTGGTGGAGGAGTACCGGGCCGAGGTCAGTTCCTCCCGTACATGAGAGTCGTCCTAGATACTAACGTCATAGTCTCAGGTCTGAACTTCCCCGGAAACGAGCGCCTCGTTCTCGAACTGGCTCTCAGGGGTCGGTTCGAGTTATGCCTGTCCCTCTTTATTCTGGACGAGGTTGCAGGGGTACTTGGACGTAAGTTCGGTTGGACCGAGGAACGCTCGTCCCAGGCTCTCAGGGCGCTAGGGGATGCCGCCACCGTCATTGACCCCCGACGGCTTCCGGAGGTGATCGAGGGCGGTCACGCCGACAACCGCATCTTGGACTGCACTGTGGAGTCTTCCGCCGACTACCTGGTGACCGGCGACCGGCGGCATCTGTTGCCGCTTGAGGAGCATCAGGGCGCAAGAATCCTCAACGCTCCAAGGTTCTTGTCAGTCGAGGTCGAGACACGTGGAACGGAGGAAAGCCAGTAGCCATGGGGCAGCACCGAATTCAGCAACAGCTACTCCGGAACTTCTCATTTGCGGGCCGCCAGCCCAATTCCCGGGGAACCTGGTACCTGAACACGTCAAGTTATCGACCAGCGGAACGATCTATCAGAGGTGTGGGGATTTTCAAAGTAGATTGCTCTAAGGGCGTTGACGATTTCATGACGGAGCTTGAAAACGGGTTCAAAGACACCCTCCACCGATTCAGTCGTGGAGACTTCCCGAAGGCGGATGTTGGCCGTGAAATCTATGACTTCATCGCCATGCACTACGTACGTTCCCAAGCCTGTCGTCTCCAGATCACACACGTTGTAGACAAATGTCGTCAAACTTCGGGGCTCACCCAACAACAAGCTGAAACGGAGCTACACCGTCTGACGTCGCACCAGGACGGCGGGGTCTTCCGAGACCTAGTGAACAGCGTCGCGCGTACATTGACACACTATCTGCTGTGCCCCCTAGTGCTGAGTGAGCCGCAGTCCTTCTTGACATCGGACAAGATAATGTGCGCCAGCACGGCTGAATCTGCGCAGCGGGAGACCTTTGTTTGGTTTCCCTTATCGCCATCCACAGGGCTGTGCCTTATGTCAGACGGCCACGCAGGACAGATTCTGGGTCCCGTCGTAGAAGTGGATCGCCAATCCGGCCGGATTAGCTTTGTTAAGTCACCCGAAGCGCAGTGGCTACGATGTCAAGCACCATCGCCTCAAGAGGGCGGTGCGGGGTTCGTCGACACACTGAACAGGATGATGATAGAAGGTTCTACAGAGCTATATGCAGCCGACCGCAACGCAATGGACTCGGCCTTGCGAACCGCCGAGCTTCCCACCGGATATCGGTATCAACCAACTGGGGATAACAGGGCCATATAGCACCGTCCGATGATTGGCGCTGAATCTACAAACGCCCAGTTGTAGGAAGACCCGGAGTCGTGCTGGAGAAATGAGAGAGGGGTTCATCGCAGGCTGGAAACAAGCAGGCACTATGTTCGATATTAGCGATCTTCTGACGAGCTTGGCCGACAGCAGAAAAGTGTTTCATTCGGAAGCAGATTTCCAGCATGCCCTGGCATGGCAGGTTCACGAGGACATGCCGGAAAGCCAGGTCAGATTGGAGGTCGATGTCATGCAGGTAGAGCACCAGAGGATGTTCCTGGACATCTGGCTTCCAGTGGAAGGGGTCGCCATCGAATTGAAGTACAAGACTCGGAGATTGAAACTGGAGCAAGACGACGAGTCCTTTGCCCTCCGCAACCAAAGCGCACAAGACCAAGGGCGGTATGATTTCCTCAGGGATATTCAGAGACTTGAGCTCATGCGCTCTAATCTGGAGCAATGCAAGGCTGCATATGCTGTGTTGCTGACCAACGACTCATCGTACTGGAAGGCTCCAAGGAGCCAAGATACGGTCGATTCCAACTTCCGCATTCACGAGGAGCGAGTGATTTCTGGAGAACTAACATGGGCGACCCATGCCAGTTCGGGAACGATGAAGAGTCGAGAATCACCGATAGAGATACAAGGTTCTTATGGGATTCGCTGGCAAGAGTATTCCAACTTCCCCGGGAAGTCGCAGGGTAGATTTCGGTATCTTGCGATTTCAGTGGGGCGATAGATGAGACCGGCCGAAAAGTTGTCAGAGCTTGACCCTACATTTGGAGAATTGTTGTGAGACTACCCTGGAAGAAGAGCAAAGCATCCCGGCGGAAGGCCGCGCAGGAACCAAACGATGCCGCCTCTTTCGGCGGCAACCTTGAGGACTCCACGGTGCTCCGACATCATGCCGTACGCGCCCTCTGTGGCGCCCTGATGGACAGGCACAGCGCTTGCAGGTCTCCTCATCCGTTCTGCGGTCGACCCGGGCATCAACAGACCGGGGATGACTACATTGAATTGATCGCCGGGGTCATTCCGCAGACATCCATGCATACCGACAAGCTGGACCGCATCGGCATCTACATGTGTCCGGCCTCGGCCGCAGCCCACATGAGCACTGAAGAAAAGTGGGACCCCTTGGACTATATTATCCGCATGGTCCCCACGGAACTCGCGCCGAACCGCAAGCTGGTGGTGTTCCCGCCAGAAGGCGGCACATATTTGGGCATGTATGGCCCCATCCTTAATCCTGTAGAGGGGGACTATTCCACGGGTAGTTTAGACTCCGCCAACTCCAGACCGATCAATTGCAACCCTGAACCCCGACATTGCCGCTGGCAGTATTGGGAGAGTGGTCTCACCAAGGGAGACTGGCTGGTGCCTAGATTCCACTGTTTGCAGGTGTTCGGCGAATGGTGGGTCGTCGAAGTGGCCGGGGCACACGGGATGGCTCAACAGGTTGCGGCCCTGGACTTCGCGGATAACCCGGAGCACAACTTTGGGATACACGAGAAGAAAGAAGGGACCATTTACTTGAACCGGACGGATCCCGAGAGTGAATACTCGAAGGTGCTTAGGGAGAATCTGTTGCCTTGACGCGGATGAGCCGACTGCTAAGCGAGAATGACGCCCGCAACCAGCTTCTTGACAATGGGACGGCGGATGTCTCGAGATACAGAGTAAGATTCGGTAACATCAGGAGGGCAGCATGAAGAAGAAGCACCTACAGCCGCTCACGCCGGCGGCGCTCTACGCCAGGGTGTCCAGCGACCGGCAGGATGTGGACCTGTCCGTGTCCGCCCAGTTGCGGGCGCTCAAGGACTACGCGAGGGCCAACGGCTACTCCGTCGCCCGCGAGTACGTGGACGAGGCCGAGAGCGGCCGAGTCGCCAACCGGCCCCAGTTCAGGGAGATGATCGAGGAGGGCAGCGCGAGCACGCCGTGGCCTTCAAGTCCCAGCTGCGGCGCAAGGGCATCAGGGTGGTCTCCATCACCGAGCAGGCCGACGACACCGCCACCGGCAGGTTGCTTGAGGGAATCATCGAGAGCGTGGACGAATTCTCTACAGCGAAAATCTTGCCCAGGATGTCGTCCGGGGGATGAGGAGAAGAGGCGACGCTGTCGGAATCGGCCTCGGTTCTCGATTTCGTCCGGTCCGGCCCCTTTCGGGCTACAAGAACCCTCGGATCCTCGACGCCGAGGCCACCCGTTCGACCCCAATCACGAACGCGGCCTGCCGGTAGGTGAGCGACTCAGCCTCGACGCGCGCCAGCACGGCATCGAAAGCGCGGTCCATGATGCGCCTGAGCTCGTTGGTCACCCTCGTCTCATCCCACCTGAAGCTCTGGATATTCTGGGCCCACTCGAAATACGAGACGATAACCCCCCCAGCGTTGACAAGGATATCCGGCAGGACCGTAACACCTCGGTCGGAGAGGATAGCGTCGGCGTCGGGCGTCGTCGGATGGTTCGCCGCCTCGAGCACGATACCCGCCTGGACCTTTCCGGCATTCCGGTGGTGGATAACCCCCTCGACCGCGGCCGGGGCGAGAACATCACAGGGAAGCTCCAGCAGCTCGTCATTGGATACACTGTCCCCACCCGGGAAATCGGAGACCGTTTTCGTCGTCCTTGCATGCTCCACGACGCGGCCCACGTCGAGGCCGCCAGGGTTGTAGACCCCACCCGATACGTCGCTGAGGCCGACCACCGAGCACCCAAGGTCGTGGGCCAGGCGGGCTATCCATGAGCCGACCTGCCCGAAGCCCTGCACGACGATCGAGGTCGAGCCCAGCGACCTCCCCCTTTCCCGAAGGAAGTTTTCCAGGATGTTGACCGCTCCCCGGCCGGGGGCCGCTTCCCGTCCATAGGACCCCCCGAGCTCGATGGGCTTGCCGGTGACGATACCCGGGGTGTAGCCGTGCAGCAGCCCATACGCGTCCATCATCCATGCCATAGTCTGGGCGTTGGTCCCCATATCGGGCGCCGGAATGTCTCGCTGCACCCCCAACAGGTGGGAGATGTTCTGGGTGAACCGGCGAGTGAGCTGGTTCAGCTCGTGCTCGCTCAGCAACCTGGGGTCGCATTGCACGCCGCCCTTCGCCCCGCCGTAAGGGATATCCACCACGGCGCTCTTCCAGGTCATCAGCGCCGCCAGCGCCTTGACTTCTTCGATGTCCGAATGGGGATGGTAGCGGATGCCTCCCTTGTATGGCCCTCTGGCCCCGTTGTATTGCACCCTGAACCCGCAGAAGGACTCGAGCCGGCCATCATCCATCCGTACGGGCACCGCCACCTTCAGCTCGCGCCAAGGCGTCCTCAGAACAGCCCGCATCCCGTCGTCCAAGCCCAGGTGGTCGGCGGCCGTGTTGAGGAACGATGTGACCTGCTCGAAGGCGGTGGGGCTATTGGGTTGGTGGGACATCGCTCTCCCCCTTATGGACGGCAAGGGTCTCGGCATATTCAGCCAGCGCCGCCTTTTGACCCCGTCTTAACGAGATGCCCCAACGCCGCGATCGAAGAAGTGAGACGGCTCCGGCCATCTCAAAGCCCTGGTGTATCAGAACGCACGCGATCACAACGGCGCTGCGCCCGATCCCCTCTCTGCAATGCACCAGGGTGCTGCGGCCGGCGGCCCGGTGGCCCAGGACCCAGTGCGCGGCCTCCCGAAGGCTCGGCTGAGACGGCGCCGTATGGTCACGGACCGGGATGTGGAGGAAGTCGATCCCGTGCCGCTCCATCAGCGCGGGGTCGTCGCTGCCCTCCTCCCTGAGGTCCAGCACGGCTTGAATCCCCTGCTCGGACAGCCACGGGATGTCGCGGGGCCGGAGCTTGCCGGAGATGGCGATGGAGCCGGTGATCCACGTCATATCGGGCCCTGGATAACCGCGATTGCGCAGGTACCTGAAGCCATAAACCAGGGTCCTTCGACTCGACAACGTTCCCTCCGGACCGGTGACCCTTCAAGGCGGGCGGGGCTTTCCCAGAGTAGGCGATATCAGCACCCCCTGTCGACGGATGACCAGCGCGATGTCGACGGATGACCAGCGCGCTACGCGTAGGGCCGTCCAGGCCAGCGATGCCCGCAGGCGTGACATCGAAAGCGGATCAGGCTCGCGCGGACCCGGACCATCACGAACGCGGTGACGGCTGAGAACGCGATGAGCGCAGCCGCCCATGGCCAAATGCTGTCGATAGCCACGCCCAGCACGGCCCAGGCCGCCATGGTCGCCCAGAGGATCGCCAACCAGACCCCAGCCGCCCGGCGGCCCCTCGTCCGCCCCAGGGACCAGGGGACCTCCACCTCCGAGCTGCTACAGGATGGGCATTCGACATAATGCTTCTTCAGCCACCCGACCACCTGCCAATCCCCTCCGGTCTTCCATGATACGTCTAGGCGCTCGCTCGCCGACGGGTCAGAGGCGGCAGCTCCGTGGCCGGCCCCTTCCTGTACCATGGGACGCACCCCACCCAGAGGCGACACCCATGAAACGGGCAGCCACCCCCAAGCAAGTCAGCGCCCTGGACGCTATCCGCGCCCTTCCGCCCGTCTGCCGGATCATGATCACCCAGGCCTGCGGGACACCACTGACACTGATGCAAGCCATCGACGATGGACGCGGCCATTTCGAGTCGCTGGAGGTCTGCACCGGCCTGCTCTTTGAGGACCTCCCCTGGGTCCAAAGAGTCGGCGAGAACATCTCGGTCACCACGTGGCAGGTCTCCGGGCCTATCCAGAAAGCAGCCGACGAGGGGCGGGTCGAGTACCTCCCCCTCCGGCTTTCCCAGGTGCCATGGGCATTCGGGAGAGGCGGACCATTCCCCGTCGACGCAGCCGTGATCCAGGTGTCGCAACCGGACGCCAACGGGTATGTGAGCCTGGGCGCAACGGTCGGCACGATCATGGAGATAGCCCGAGAGGCCCCCTTTGTCATCGCCGAGGTCAACGCCCAGACTCCCCGGACGCTGGGGAACAGCTTCCTGCATCTAAGGGATATCGATCTCCTGGTGGACGCAGATTACCCGGTGATTCAACGGAAGGGCACGCCCGTAGGGGAATCCGAGCGCAGGATCGCAGAGTCCGTTGCGGAGCTCGTGCCCGATGGCGCCACCATCCAGACCGGCATCGGCGCCATTCCCGAGGCGCTCATCGGCTTGTTGGAGGGCAAGAGGGACCTGGGAGTGCACTCCGGGATGATCTCCGACGGCTACATCAACTTGATCGAGAGGGGCATCATCAACAATACCAAGAAGAGCTTCGATAAGCATAAGCTGGTCATCGGCGAGGTCATGGGCACCGCGGAGCTCTTTCGATATGTGAACGACAATGCCGCCATCCACTTCGACTCGGTCAGCTACACCCACAACCCCAACCTGGTCCAGAGGCACGACAACTTCGTCTCCATCAACTCGGCAGTCGAGATCGACCTGGGGGGACAGGTCGGAGCCGAGAGTATCGGGCCGCGCCAGATCAGCGGTATTGGAGGACAGTTCGATTTCGTCGAGGCTGCGCTGCACTCCAAGGGCGGGATATCGGTCTTCGCGTTGCCCTCGACGGCCGCCGGGGGGAAGGTGTCCCGGATCGTACCCCAGCTTTCCGCGGGGACCATTGTCAGCACCCCGCGCTACTGCACCGACTACGTGGTCACCGAATACGGCGTGGCCTCGCTCAAGGGCAAGACCATGCGGCAGAGGGCTGAGGCGCTCACCGCCATCGCGCACCCCAGCTTCCGCGACGGCTTGGACAACGGTCTCCGCTGAGTTTGCTGCGGCAGGCCGCCCGACCGTGTCGCCCGCGGCAGGCCGCCCGACCGTGTCGCCCGCGGCAAGCCGCCCGACCGTGTCGATTGAGCCACCGCCCCGTGTGCGGCCTGTTTCCAGCACAGGGGTATAATCCCGCCATTCACGTCCGCGGGTGCAGGTCTTGGGCACATCCGGCGTTTCCAGCGGGCGCCGGCCGCGCATCTTCTACGGCTGGTGGATCGCCCTCTCCTACTTTGTCCTGAATTTCTACTGGGGAGGCACGCTCCTCACGGGCTTCTCCGTTTTCTTCAGCCCAATCCGGGAGTCCTTCGGCCTGTCCAGCACCGTGACGACGGCTATCATCCAGGTACGGCAGGCAGGGGCCATCGTAGGCTCACCCATCGTTGGACATTTCTTCGATAGGGTCGGGCCGAGGCCGCTGATGCTCATAGCCACCTTCACCGGGGGCGGCGGGATGGCCCTGCTTGCCGTGTCACATTCCGTGGTCCTGTTTGTCCTCTCTTTCGCCATTGCGTCGGTGGGATTCGCCATCTTCATCGCCGGGACCGGTCCGGCGGCCATGGCCACCTGGTTCGTACGGCACCGGGGCAAGGCCATCAGCATCATCCTGGCCGGGGCGACCGTCGGAGCGTTTCTGGTACCGGCCCTCGTGTGGATGGAGGACCGCTGGGGCTGGAGGACGGCGCTGCTCGCCATCGTCGTTGGGCTGATGGTCATCGGCGTCCCAACTTCCATGGCCTTGAGGCACCGGCCCGAGCAGTATGGCCTGCTGCCGGACGGCGACCTATCCCCTGACGGCGAGTCCGAGGGCCAGCTCCTCCGGAAGGAGCCGCCAGATGCCTCGGCGCGGCCCCAGGGAGAGTTCACATTCAGAGAGGTGATGCGCAGCAGGACCTTCTGGCTCCTCGCCGGTGGCCATGGCATCACCTCACTCGGCAGCGCGTCGGCAATGCTCCTCGTTTTTCCTCACCTCGAAGAGCAGGGGTTTTCGAGGACGACCGCTGGGGTCGCCGTCACGGCCATGGGCGCGGCGGGGCTTGCGGGAGGCCTGGGGATGGGGTGGCTCTCGGACTACCTGGAGCGCCGGTACCTGATCATATTGGCCTACGTTCTGCAGGCTGGCGGGCTGATCCTCCTCGCTTACTCCACGACGGTTTGGATGCTGGGCGCCATGGCTGTCCTCTTGGGCGTCGGCGCGCGGGCCTCGAACCCACTGGTCTCGTCGATGCTGGCCGACTACTTCGGCCGGGCCAATTTCGGCAAGGTCCAGGGGGTCCTGTTCTCAATCTTCATGACTGGAACGACCGCGGGCCCCATCGCCGCCGCGGCCGCTCATGACGCTTCGGGCAGCTACACCGTGATCTTCGCGGCTTACGGGGCCCTTGCCGCTGTCTCGATCGCCGCCATGGCGGTCGTGCGAGCGCCTCAGCGGATCAGTCGGACGGTCCCTGGTTGAACCGCGCATCCCGGCGCTGACGAAATGCCGAGACCCCTTCGGCGGCGTCCGGGTGGTGGTCCGTCACGGCAGTCTTGGACGCGATATCATCCAACGACTGCGCGAAGGTCATCTCCGCCGCGTTGTAGACGGCCCGCTTCAACATGCGCATCGCCACCTGAGGGCCGTCCGCCAGCTCGCGGGCCAAGGCCAAGGCCCTGTCCACCAACTTCTCCGGCTCGGCCACCTCGTGGACGAGCCCCATTTCAAGCGCCTCGGCGGCTGAGACGATCCGTTTCCGCATCAGGAAGTCCATGGTCCTCCCAACGCCGATGTGCTGGACGAGGAGATAATGGCCACCCTCGTCGGGCTGGTACCCAAACCGAAGCGTCGCGCTGCCGAGCCGGGCATCGGAGGCCGCGATCCTGAAGTCACAGGCCAGTGCCAGCGACAGCCCAGACTGGATGGCGAAGCCGTTGACGGCCGCGACGGACAGCTTGTCGAGGGCCCGCACGGCGACGTTGAGCGGCTGTGAGAAGCCCCGCAGGGAGGCGTAGGTCCTTGCAGCGCCGGGGGCCCCTCGGGGCACGTCGTGCCCAAGGGACTGGGCCCCTTCGAAGCTGACCGAGCGCCCCGTGATATCGTCGCCCGCCGAAAAGGCCCGACCGGAACCGGTGATGACGACCACCCTGATGGCATCGTCCATCTGGGCCTCCAAAAGGCTCTCCACGAGGTCTCGCTTTGTCGGATGGGTGAGCCCGTTCATCCGTT
Source organism: Dehalococcoidia bacterium (assembly GCA_965220155.1). Taxonomy (GTDB): domain Bacteria; phylum Chloroflexota; class Dehalococcoidia; order SHYB01; family SHYB01. Next base: position 1,213,634 of record OZ244810.1, read on the forward strand.
CGGGCTGGTTGAAGGTGATCAGCGCGATGCCGGGGTCATGGATAGCGACATCGAACCCTCGAAAGGTGCCGGTCTGCATGGGAGCCTCCTGGCGCAGCGGGTCCGGCGATTATGGCCGGACGCCACTTGTTCGTATTGGGTCGGTGTCTCAGACCTTCAGGGCGTCGCTGAGGACAGCTTCCTCATCATGCTGGAACCGCGCCCTGAAGGCCGCTTCGGCGAGATGAGGCATGAGCGCTTCGATCTCGGCCATGTCGACCGCCGCGGCCGTTTTCCGCGCCCCGGCCCGCTCGAGCATTTGAGGGAGGCGGGTCCTGATCCGCTCCAGCGCCCAGGCCAGGGAGTCGCCATCGGCATGAGGGTCCAGGTGCAGCATCTCGTTGGAACGGCCCTTCCACGAGATGTAGTGGTAGTGCGGGTCCTCGTTGAAGCAGTCGAACCGCAGGCACTCCTGGGGGTCGCCCTCCTCGCGGGTGAAGACATGGACCGAGACCCCACGGTCATTGGTCGCCGACCCTTTATCGCCGCCAACGGCTTTTTGCAGAACGTTGGCCGCTCCGATAGCGGCGCTCAGCAGGCGGTATTCGATGCCAAACGTGACCGGACCTGCCGTCAAGTACTCCGTCTGCTCGGGAACAGGCGGGATCGGCATGGTGTCGTAGCGAGTGATGTGAGCGGGCATCGGCCGCCCTCCTTTTCGGTTGGTGGGGCTGAATAGTCGGCTGGTGGAGCTGGAATAGCGCCCCTGCGAGACCGCTTAGCCTGTCGTCCGCAACCTATTTTTCCACGCAGTACAACCTCAGCGCATTGTCCCGGAGGGCTTTGCGTTTCACCTCGGCGGAGAGGTCGGTCCTCTCCGCCAGCGCGGCAACGGACCCGGGGTATATGGCGTCGAAATGGGGGAAGTCGGTGGAGAAGACCAGCGTGTCCTCCAAGCCGCGGTCGACCAGGTGCGGCAGCAGCTCGTAGTCGGGCTCGACGCCAAGGAAACATTGCCGCTGGAAATAATAGCTGGGCTTCTCCTTGATGCCCGGGTAGAACTTGTGCCATTTCTCCCAGTGGCCGTCGACCTGAAGCATCCAGAACGAGGCCCAGCCCGCGCTGCTTTCCAGGAAGCCGACCCGCAGGTCCGGGTAGCGCTCCATGATGCCTCCGGTGATCATGAGCATGCTGGCCATCATGTGCTCGGCGGGATGCTCGAAGGCGTGGGCCTGCATCCAGTTGTGGCACCGCTCGACACCCAGCGTCGGCATCTGGACGCCGAACCCTTCGTGGATGCCGATCCCCACGCCCAGGTCCTGGGCGGCGGCCCAGAAGCGTTCGTAGTTGGGGTGGTCGATATTCTGCCCGGCCACCGTGTTGGGCCGCAGCATTACCGCGGTCATACCCTTCTTGCGGACTCGTTGCAGCTCCTCCTCCGCCAACACGAGGTCCTGCTGCGGAATGACGGCTGCCCCGCGGAGCCGGTGCGGGTCGGCCGAGCAATAGTCGGCGAGCCAGTCGTTATAGGCTTGCGCCATGGCGAAGGCGAAGGAGGAGCTGGACAGTGCCCAGCCCAGGCTCAGCAGCTCGCTGGGGTAGAGGTAGGCGATGCCGACGCCATCGACGTCCATGGCCGCGAGCCTGTCCTCGGGTTGCGCTCCTCCGGCCTTCTGGGCCTGCTCGGCCGTCACCGACGAGAGGTCGTCGAGCTGCCATCCGCCGGGGGTCATCAGGCCGCCGCTATTGGTCCGGTCACCGGACCCGGGGTAGGGCATCGGAAGGCGGTAGAGGCGGCCCTCCGCCCGGACGTTCCCCTCGGTGCCGGGCTCACTCGTTCTGAGAGGCGCCCAGTCCCAATATTTCTTGGGCAGATAGGCCTTCCACCACTCTCGGTCGGCGATGGTCGTGTGGCCGTCGCCGTCAACCGTCTCGTAGTCGACTGGCCTCTCTGAGGTCGCTGATGCCTGAGCTTCTCTCACGACCATGGTCTCGCCCTCCCCAATCCGGTCCTCGGCCCCGATTGTCCGGCGATACCGTGCGAAGCGCAAGCGAGGGACCGGGCACTTGGGACAACCCGCGCCGCTCCCTGTAGAATGAGGCACGGTACACGGAGGTCATCCATGGAGCTGCTGCCCGACGGGATTCCCACCTGGGCGATTATCGGGATCATCTGCGGCATCATCGCCGGCGTGCCTCTGGTCCTGGGAGGACTCGGCGGTTACATCTACGAGACTCTGGACAAGAATAAAGAGGACAGGACTCCTGACTACGAGAAGTTCTAGGACGGGGCTCCCGCCGCGGATGAGCAGAGGGACGGGCCTCCGGGCGCCGTCCCTGTTCTTGTCATTCGGTCCCGGTGCGCCGGCCTGTGGGGAGGGTCGTAGATGAGACCGCGCACCGGGCTGGTGATCGGGTTCGCGGAGAAGGCCAATCGGGAGTTGATGACCGGGATGGCGGTCCGGGCCGAGGAGCTGGGGTATGAGACGGCCTGGATGGGTGAGACATGGGGCCGCGATGTCCTGACCTCCCTTACCCATATGGCCTCGCATACGTCCCGGATCAAGCTGGCGACTGGCATCGTCAGCGTCTACAGCCGTACCCCCGCGCTGGTGGGCCAGAGCATGGCGTCGCTGGACGAAATCTCGGGGGGCCGCGCGGTCCTCGGCCTGGGCGCCAGCAGCGAGCGGATCACCGAGAACTGGCATGGGGTCCCCTTCGACAGGCCCCTTCAGCGGACCCGGGAGTACATCGAGATCATCAACCTGGTAACCAGCGGGCAGCGGGTGGACTACGAGGGCCGCTTTTTCCGGATGAAGGGGTTCCGGCTGCAGTTCACTCCGGCCCGCGACCACATCCCGGTCTACCTGGCCGCGCTGGGACCAAAGAACCTGGAGCTTACGGGGGAGCTTTGTGACGGCTGGGTCCCGGCCTACGTCGATAACGCTTACCTTCCCACCTTTCGCAACGGCATGGCCAGCGGCGCCGCCAAATCCGGGCGGACGGTCGACTCGATCGATGCGGCCCCATGGGTGCTCACCTGCGCCCTGGAGGATGCGGCGGCGGCCCGGGAGCTGGCCCGCGACCACCTGGGGTTCTTCGTCGCCGGCTACGGCCACTTCTACTACGACCTGGTCGTCCGCTACGGGTTCGGTGAAGAGGCGGCCCGCATCAAGGAGCTCTGGGCGATCGACCGCTCAGCCGTCGCGGCGGGGGTCAGTGAGGAAATGCTGGACAGGCTTTCCGTGTCCGGCTCCCCGGAGCATTGCCGCCGGAAATACGACGACCTGGTGGGCCTGGGTATCGGCGCTCCTACGGTGATGCTGCCGAGCACGGCGACGATGGACGTCGCGCGTGAGACGGTAGAAGCCCTGGCGCCCAGGCATTGGGGCTAGCGAAGCCCCACACCGGGATGACGATGGGAACGCCGCCGATTTTTCATCCGCATACGTGGCCTTCACAAGGCCATAGTGATTCCGGCGGCACGCCGAAGGCCGCACTTCGTCAGCAGGGGGAAGCCAGTGAACGCCCTGAACGTCAGCAGCTTCATCTGGGGGATAGCGGACGACGTGCTGCGCGACGTCTACGTGCGGGGCAAGTACCGCGACGTCATCCTGCCCATGACCGTCATCCGACGCCTGGACGCCGTCTTGGAACCTACGAAGGACGCGGTGCGCCGCATGAAGGCGCAGCTGGACGCCGCCGGCATAACGAACCAGGACCGGGCGCTGCGCCAGGCCTCCGGCGAGGCCTTCTACAACACCTCTCCCTTCCGGCTCCGCGATCTTGCCTCCCGAGGGCGGCAACAGCAGCTTCGGGCCGACTTCGAGGCGTACCTCGACGGCTTCTCGCCAAACGTCCAGGAGGTCCTGGAGAAGTTCAAGTTCCGCAACCAGATCCCCACACTGGTCGAAGCCGACGCGCTGGGCTTCCTGATCGAGAAGTTTCTCGATAGCTCGGTCAACCTCAGCCCGAGGCCCGTCATGAACGGAGATGGCTCCGTGCGACTGGAGGGTCTGGACAACCACGGCATGGGCACGGTCTTCGAAGAGCTCATCCGGCGCTTCAACGAGGAGAACAACGAGGAGGCCGGGGAGCACTTCACCCCGCGGGACGTGGTGCAGCTCATGGCTCGCCTCATCTTCCTGCCGGTTGCCGACGAGGTCCGGTCCGGCACCTACCTGGTCTACGACGGCGCGTGCGGCACCGGCGGGATGTTGACGGTCGCGGAAGAGACGCTGACGCAGCTGGCCGGCGAGCGAGGCAAGGAGACATCGGTCCACCTGTACGGCCAGGAGGTGAACCCGGAGACCTACGCGATCAGCAAGGCCGACCTCATCCTGAAGGGGGAGGGCGGAGAGGCAGACAACATACAGTACGGCTCCACCCTCTCCGCCGACGCCTTCATAGCCCGCGAGTTCGACTTCATGCTCTCCAATCCGCCCTACGGCAAGAGCTGGAAGAGCGACCTGGAGCGCATGGGCGGCAAGTCCGGCATCAAGGACCCTCGCTTCGTCGTGGAGCACGACGGCGACCCGGAGCACTCCCTCATCACCCGCTCCAGCGACGGCCAGATGATGTTCCTGGCCAACATGCTGAGCAAGATGAAGCACGACACACAGATGGGCAGCCGCGTCGCCGAGGTCCACAACGGAAGCTCCCTCTTCACCGGCGACGCCGGGCAGGGGGAGAGCAACATCCGACGCTGGATCATCGAGAACGACTGGCTGGAGGCCATCGTCGCTCTGCCGCTCAACATGTTCTACAACACCGGCATCGCCACCTACATCTGGGTCCTCGGCAACCGCAAGCCGGAGCATCGCCGGGGCAGGGTGCAGCTCATCGACGCTGCCCAATGGTATCGGCCGCTGCGCAAGAACCTGGGCAGCAAGAACTGCGAGCTATCCGAGGAGGACATCCGCCGCATCTGCGAGGTCTTCCTGGCCTTCGAGGAGACGGAGCAGTCGAAGATATTCCCCAACGCGGCCTTCGGCTACTGGAAGGTCGCCGTCGAGCGGCCCCTGAGACTGGAGGGCATAGACCCCGAGCGGGCCTACACCGCCAAGGAGATCAAGGCGCTCAAAGAGACCAGCGAACGCTCCAAGAACGCGCCGCCGGTTGTCAGGAGAGTCTACGGGAGAGGCGTCGACCCGGACCCGCTGCGCGGCCTGTTTCCAGCCACGATTGGCGGTAAGCCAGCCGTGGTCGAGTACGAGCCGGACGCGGACCTGCGGGACACCGAGCAGGTGCCGCTGCTGGAGGAGGGCGGCATTGAAGCCTTCCTTCGCCGCGAGGTGCTGCCCTACGCCCCGGACGCCTGGTACGCTCCGGACAGCGTCAAGGTCGGCTATGAGATCAGCTTCACGCGCCACTTCTACAAGCCGCAGCCGCTGCGGCCGTTGGAGGAGATCCGGGCCGATATACTGGAATTGGAGCGGGAGACGGAGGGGTTACTGGCGGAGATTGTGGGGGGAGATATGCTATGAGCGAAGAGGTCAAAACTCCTGTAAACCCACGAGATGCGTTGAAACTGAAGCTACCCGAACCTGATGTGTCGGCAGAGCAGCCTTGGGACGACGATGTCCTCGGCCGGGCGGAAATTGCTGGAAGGCTGACCAACCTTATTCGAAATCAGTCGGCGCCCTTTGTCATCAGCATCCACGGCCATTGGGGAACAGGCAAGACCTTCCTGCTGAAACGCTGGCAAAGGGGTCTGGAACAACAGAACTTCAGGGCCATCTACTTTAACGCGTGGGAAGATGATTTCTGCGATGACCCTCTCCTGAGCATACTTGGTCAGATGTCAAACTATTTCAAGGAGGCCAGATTTGAGGCGCTAGCTCGCCGTGCGGCTAATGTCGCAGTGCCGTTGATTCGGGAGAATCTCTTGGGCGTTGTGAAAGCGACGACTGGGCTAACGCTTAAAGTGGACCACCAGGAGCAAGGTCAGAAGACGTCCCTGGATACCTATCTCGAGCAGAGAGCCACGAAGGATGAACTAAAGAGCCAACTGGCCAAGTTGTCCGAGAAAGTAGTCGTTGACACCAGCCATCCCATGGTTTTCATCATTGATGAATTAGATAGGTGCCGCCCTACCTTTGCCATTGAGCTTCTGGAAAGAGTCAAGCACATATTCGACGTTCCCAATCTGGTGTTCATCTTCGGTGTTAACCGAGACGAGCTCTGCAAATCGCTCCAGTCAATCTACGGGGAGATTGACTCGGATGTCTATCTTCGACGTTTCTTCGATATGGAGTTTACGCTGCCTGAAGTGGACTCCGAGAAGTTTGGTGGATATTTGATGCAGAAGTACGGATTGAGCGAGTTCTTTAGTGCGCGAAGCCAGAATGCCAATAGCTGGGTACACGCCCAAGAATTCGGAGTGTTGTGGAGCTATTTACCTGCACTTTGGGTGCGTTTAGGTTTGTTACTCCGGGATATTGACTACTGTGTAAGGTCGATCGCTCTGGTTGGCAGAAACTTGGAGCCGCGCAATTACATGTACCCTTGGCTGCTCGGTCTGCTTATAACCCTGAAGCTCAAGAACTCAACCCTGTACAGGCAGTTCATTCAGGGCAACTGCCTTGGAAGCGAAGTCATGAATTACATTGATGGAATACCCCCTCTTCAGGAAAGGAATAGTCGCTCCGTACACGCGCTGGCTGCAATAGAAGCATACTTATATCGAGTTGAATCCGGATATGGTGATTTTGAATCCAAAACACCGACTGCTTTGAGTCAGCTAAAACTTCTCAAGGATGGGGAGGCGTTGACTAACCCAGAGTATCTGTCGAAAAAAACAAAAGAAGAGGGTGCCCAAAGAGCAGGTCGGCTGATTGAGATAATTCAAAATGAAAGAAACTGGAACCTTTCAGCTAACTTAGTTAGGAGCTATCTGCCAGGGCTAATTGATCTTCAGCAGGACATGGTAAGGAGATAGGCTATGAAGCTCTACCCCTACCCCACATGCAAGCCCTCCGATGTCTCCTGGATCGGCGACGTGCCGGCGCATTGGGAGGTGCGGCGGCTGAAGTATGCCGTCCCAATCAATCCAGAGACGCTTTCGGAGGATACGGACCCGGAGTACATCTTTGATTACATGGACATCAACTCTGTGGGAGCAGGCTATATGGTGAATCGTCCTGTACGCCAAAGGTTCGGCAACGCGCCATCCCGTGCACGCCGAGCCATGCGCACGGGAGATACTGCGGTTTCGACAGTGCGGACCTATCTGAAGGCCGCATACCATTTGCAGAGAGATTGGCCCGATCTGATTGCGTCAACTGGCTTTGCAATCCTGCGACCCCCCGCAACAATTGTGCCAGCTCTGCTCGGACACATCGTCCAGAGTGACGCGTTTGTTCGCCAAGTGGTCTCCAACTCAGTTGGCGTTGCCTATCCAGCCATAAGCGAGACCAAGTTGGGCACACTGTCTCTTGCCCTCCCACCCCTCCCCGAGCAGGCAGCCATCGTCCGGTACCTGGACTACGTGGACCGGCGCATCCGTCGCTACGTCACCGCCAAGCGGAAGCTCACCGCGCTGCTGGAGGAGGAGAAGCAGGCCGTCGTCAACCGGGCCGTCACCCGCGGACTCGACCCCAACGTCCGCCTCAAGCCCTCCGCCATCGAGTGGCTCGGCGACGTGCCGGAGCACTGGGACGTTCGGCGGCTCAAGACTCTGTGCAGCATGAAAAGTGGAGAAGGCATCACCGCCGAATCCATTGAGACTACGGGCGAATACCCCGTTTACGGCGGCAACGGACTGAGGGGGTACGCATCGAACTATACCCACGATGGCGCTTTCGCATTGATTGGCAGGCAAGGCGCACTGTGTGGGAACGTTCACATTGCTCGCGGCCAATTCTGGGCCTCTGAACATGCAGTCGTTGCGTCTCTCCAACCCGCTCACGTCCTCGACTGGTTTGGCGCTGTCCTGCAAACGATGAATTTGAATCAATACTCAATTGCCGCCGCCCAACCGGGACTTGCGGTGGAACGGATATTGAACCTCTGGCTACCCATTCCGCCCCCTGAGGAGCAGGCGACTATAGCAACAAGTATCGGACTGCAAACCACCGACACCAACGCCGCCATCGCCCGCACCCGCCGCCAGATCGACCTGGTGCAGGAGTACCGCACGCGGCTCATCGCCGACGTGGTGACCGGAAAGCTGGACGTGCGCGAGGCGGCGGCGCACCTGCCGGATGAGGACGACGACAAGGGAGACCCGATAGATGAAGGGGCTGTCATGCTGGACAATATGGACGGCGGTTCCTTTGATGAGAGCCAGCCAACGGAAGAGGAGCTCACAATCGAAAGCGAGGTGGGAGCATGACAGATTGGAGCAAGTGCCCGGCGGTCGAGAGCGTGCCCGGCAGAGTCAGCGGGGCCTGGGTGTTCACGGGCACCCGTTTGCCGCTATACACCCTTTTCGAGAACCTTGCGGAGGGCGCTACGATATACGACTTCATCGACTGGTTCGAGGGGGGGGTGGAGGAATCGGAGTTGAAGGCGGTGCTGGAGCACGTGGCGCAGGACCTCCGGGCCAAGGCCGCCCATGCGCATCCTGTTCGATAAGGGAACGCCCAGGCAGTTGCGCCGCCAGCTCTTCGGCCATGATGTCGAAACGGCCATGGAACGCGGCTGGGATACCTTGTCCAACGGGGACTTGTTGGACCGGGCTGAGGAAGCCGGCCTCGAGGTCCTGATCACCACCGACCAGGGCATCCGATACCAACAGAACATGTCCAATAGGCGAGTGGCCGTAGTCGTCCTGATGAACACCGCATGGCCTCGAATTTCGCGGCGAGCGGAAGCCGTCCGCAACGCCATTGAGGGGATACAGCCTGGGGAGTTGAGGGAAGTCCCCATTCCGATGAGAGGCGAGGGATAGCGTGACCACCGACACCAGCGAGAAGGGGCTCGAGCGCCTCATCTGCACGGCGCTGACGGGAGCCGCCTGCGACCCGCCGCAGGGCGGCATGGTGCGCGAGCGGCCGGCGAGCTACGGCGCGCGCTGGATATGCGGAGACCCGCAGGACTACGACCGGGAGTACTGCGTGGACCTGGCCCAGCTCTCCGCTTTCCTCCACGAAACCCAGCCCGAGGCCGCCGACTCGCTCGGCCTGGACGAGGACGGTCCTTCCCGGCGCAGGTTTCTGGCCCGGTTGCAAGGGGAGGTCGCGAAGCGCGGGACCATCGACGTGCTGCGCAAGGGCGTCAAGCACGGTCCGCACCAGATCGACCTGATGTACGGAACGCCGTCACCGGGGAACGAGAAGGCCAGGGTCCAGTACGGGCAGAACCGCTTCAGCGTGACGCGGCAGCTCCGGTACAGTCGGGACCAGACCCAGCTTGCCCTGGACCTGTGCCTGTTCGTCAACGGCCTGCCGGTGGCCACCTTCGAGCTGAAGAACAGCCTGACGAAGCAGACGGTGGACGACGCCGTCGAGCAGTACAAGCGTGACCGCAATCCCAGCGAGAAGCTGTTCGAGCTTGGCCGCTGCCTGGCCCACTTCGCCGTCGACGATCACGAGGCGCAGTTCTGCACGCATCTTCGGGGAAAGGCGTCGTGGTTCCTGCCCTTCAACAAGGGGTGGAACGACGGCAAGGGCAATCCGCCGAACCCCAACGGACTCAAGACCGACTACCTGTGGAAGCAGGTCCTCACCCGCGACGGGCTGACAGACATCATCGAGAACTACGCCCAGACCGTGGGGACGAGGGACGAGAAGACGGGACGCAAGAGGCGGGAGCAGATATGGCCCCGCTACCACCAGCTGGACGTGGTGCGGAGGCTGTTGTCCGACGCGTCCAGCAGGGGAGTCGGCCCGCGGTACCTCGTTCAGCACTCGGCGGGCAGCGGCAAGTCCAACTCCATCGCGTGGCTGGCCCACCAGCTGATCGGGCTGGAGCGGGACGGTGGAGCGCTCTTCGACTCGGTGGTGGTCGTCACGGACCGGAGGGTGCTGGACAGGCAGATCAAGGACACCATCAAGCAGTTCGCCCAAGTCGGCTCCGTCGTGGGCCACGCCGAGAACTCCGGCCACCTTCGCACCCTGCTCCAAGAGGGCAAGCGGATCGTCATCACCACGGTGCAGAAGTTCCCGTTCATCCTGGACGCCATCGGCAACGAGCACCGGGGGCGCAAGTTCGCCATCATCATCGACGAGGCCCATTCGAGCCAGGGCGGGCGCACGTCGGCGTCGATGTCCAGGGCGCTGGGAGAGGCCGGCGTCGAAGAGGAAGAGGAGAGCACCGAGGACAAGATCAACCGGCTGATGGAGAGCAAGAAGATGCTGGCCAACGCCAGCTACTTCGCCTTCACCGCCACCCCCAAGAACAAGACCCTGGAGATCTTCGGCGACCCGTCGCCGGAGGGCGGGAACACCAGGCATGTGCCCTTCCATTCCTACACCATGAAGCAGGCCATCCAGGAGGGGTTCATCATCGACGTGCTTGCGCACTACACGCCGGTGGAGAGCTACTACCGGCTGGTCAAGACGGTGGAGGGCGACCCGGAGTTCGACATCAAGCGGGCCGGGAAGAAGCTGCGCCGCTACGTGGAGGACCACGATCAAGCCATCCGCCTCAAGGCGGAGATCATGGTGGACCACTTCCACGAGCAGGCGGCCGGATTGCGGAAGATCGGCGGGCAGGCGCGGGCCATGGTGGTCACGAGCAGCATCCGGCGGGCCATCAGCTACTTCTACGCCATCCGGGACTACCTGACGGAGCTCAAGAGCCCCTACCGGGCCATCGCCGCCTTCTCCGGCGAGCACGAGCAGGACGGAGGGAAGGTCACCGAGGCGTCCCTCAACGGCTTCTCGGCGAACCTGATTGTCGACAAGATCCAGGAAGAGCCGTACCGCTTCCTGGTCTGCGCCGACAAGTTCCAGACCGGCTACGACGAGCCGCTGCTGCACACGATGTACGTGGACAAGGCGCTGTCGGGCGTGAAGGCGGTGCAGACGCTGTCGCGCCTCAACCGAGCGCACCCCAAGAAGCACGACGCCTTCGTGCTGGACTTCGCCAACGACGCCGACACCATCCAGGACGCCTTCGCCGACTACTACCGGACCACGGTCCTGGCGGAGGAGACCGACCCCGACAGGCTGCACGACCTCAAGGCGGCGCTCGACGGCTATCAGGTCTACGACTCGGCGCAGGTGGACGAGCTGGTGGACCGGTACCTCTCGGGAGCCGACCGCGACCAGCTCGATCCCATCCTGAACGCCTGTGTCACGCTCTATAGGGACCAATTGGACGAGGACGGCCAGGTGGACTTCAAGGGCAAGGGGAAGGCCTTCCTCCGGGCCTACGGCTTCCTGGCGGCCATCCTGCCCTACGCCTACGCCGAGTGGGAGAAGCTCTCCATCTTCCTGACGTTCCTCGTTCCCAAGCTGCCCGCCCCCGCCGAGGACGACCTGTCCAAGGGGATTCTCGAAGCCATCGACATGGACAGCTACCGGGTGGAGAAGCAGGCGGCGCGGGACATCCAGCTTCCCGACGAGGACAGGGAGATCGGGCCGGTCCCCACCGAGGGTGGAGGGCAGAAGCCGGAACCGGAGATGGACCGTCTCTCCAACATCATCAGGGAGTTCAACGACCGGTTCGGCGCCATCGACTGGAAGGACCAGGACAAGATCGAGAAGGTGATCACCGAGGAGCTGCCCGCGAAGGTTGCCGGGGACAGGGCCTACCGGAACGCGATGGCCAACTCCGACCTGCAGAACGCGCGGATCGAGCACGACAAGGCCCTGGAACGCGCCGTCACCGACTATCTCGCAGACCCAACCGAGCTGTTCAAGCAGTTCAGCGACAACGAGTCGTTTCGCCGGTGGCTCTCCGAGACGGTGTTCGCCGCCACGTACGCTGGAGCGCCGGCGCTCGCCGGCACCCGGACCTCGGAATAGCTGCTCACCGATCTCGCCAGCATGGACGCCGGGATCGGGCCCAAGCGCTGGCTCCTACCCCCTCCGACGTAACGGCGCAGCATCGTGAGCCCGCGCGATCTCCCCCGGCGGGATTCAGCACCCACAACCGGCCAGGACCCCCTCGACAGGCGCCAACGAGCACCCATCGGCAACCGCGGTGCTTCCAGCGTGCGTTGTAACCCGGTAGAATAGCCAACTGTCTCAGGCAAGTGCCGAAAGAGGTAGACATGGTCGACCGATCGATGGCTTCCCTGGATGGCAAAGTCGCCATCGTGACCGGCTCGGGGCAGGGGATCGGTAAAGGAATGGCGCTGGGGCTGGCTGCCTTTGGGGCCAACATCGCCGTCGTCGACCGCAACGAAGAGACCGCCCACGCCACCGCCCGCGAGCTCGAAGGCATGGGCGCGCAGGCCATGCCCTACGTGACGAACGTCAGGGACCTCGACCGGGTCAAGGAGATGGTGAAATCGACGGTGGAACGGTTCAGCCGGGTGGACATCCTCATCAACAATGTCGGCGGGGGCTTTCCTTCCAGTTTCCTCGACCTGAGCCCCAACGGGTGGTCGACTCTCCTCGATGTGAACCTCAAGACCGTCTTCAACTGCACGAAGACCGTCGCGGACGAGATGATCCGCCTCGGGAACGGGGGCTCAATCATTCAGGTCACGAGCATCGAAGCTCACCGGGGGGCCCCCTCGTGGTCGGTCTATTCTGCCTGCAAGGCCGGGCTGGAGAACTTCACGCGTACCATGGCGATGGAGCTGTCGCACCACAAAATCCGGGTGAACTCAGTGGCGCCCGGGCATATCATCACGCCCGGAGTGCCCCAGGAGGAGGACTCGGAGCAACACTTTTGGGAGAAGATCCCGCTCGGGCGCGCCGGAGGCATCGAGGATATGGCAGGCCCCGCCGTGTTCCTCTGTTCGGATATGTCGAAGTACATCACCGGCACCACGGTGTACATCGACGGCGGAATGTGGGCCGCGTCGGGTAACTGGACGCGGAGGGCCGATAACACATGGTCGGCACGGTAGCGGGCGCCCGGGCATGAACAAGGGCGATATCGTGCTCATCAGCGATTCTCAGGGAAGGCCCGGCATCCGCAGGGTCTGGGAACCAACGCCTGAACGGCCCTTCGTCTGCCACGAGGAATACTGGGCGCGCTGGGAGCGGCACGACCTCGAACCGGTGTGCTGGCAGGTCCCCCGCGACCGGGTGTTTCAAGCCGATGAACAGCTCGCCGTGAGCATTGACGAGGCGTTCGGCGCTTTCAGGGCAGGGAATGGCGCTGCCGGCGCTCGCCTTCAGGAACTCTGGGCACAGGCGAAGCCGATCGAATAGGGGCCGGCCCCCTACGCGCGTTCGAACACAGGCAGCTTGAACGGGCCAGCCGCGTCCTCACACTCGAGGAACGTCACCCTGACCGGCATGTCCGCCTCGATGTCCTCCCCGCCGAAACCCTGGGGATTGCTCAGAAAGAGAGGCCCCTCCTCCAGCTCGACCACGATGCTCTCCCAGGGCGGCGGACAGTCATGGTAGTACAGCCTCTCAAAGGTGCAATAGCTGATGACCTTGCCCAGCCCGGACATCGGCTTCCAGGCAATATCTGTGCTGCCGCAGGTGTCACAGGCCGGTGCGGGCGGCCAGAACCGGCGGTCGCAGCGGGGGCAATGCTGGAGACGGAGCTCTCCCTGGTTGCAGTAGGCCCAGAAGTCATCGTGCGCGGGACCTAACGTACGGTCCGGCCTTTTCTCCGCCAACCTCAGGCCCCCCTTCTGAAGATCACCGGCGCGGCGCCGTTCATGCTGCAGTGGCTGAACATGGACGTCTGGATGTTTTCCACCTGTCGCGCTCCGGCCTCGCGGCGGAGCTGCCGGGTGGCCTCCACGATGTGGTTGAAGCCCATCATATAGGTCTCGGACAGCATGCCCCCGCCCGTATTCACCGGTAGCTCACCCCCCAGGCCTATCCGGCCGTCCTGGCAGAACTCCAGCCCATCGCCTTGCTTGCAGAACCCGAATCCTTCCAGGCAGATGGGGACATGGACCGATCCCGAGTCGTAGGGCTGGAGGTGATCGATGTCCTTCGGACCCATGCCGGCCATCTCGAAGGCTTGCGCCCCGGCGGTGCTCAGGTAGGTATAGAACATATCCTTGACCAGCCACCGCATCTGGCTGGCATCTTTCCCGCCGGTCGCGACACCGATACCGTCCACCAAGACTGGAGCGTGCGGCAAGTCCCACGACATATTCGAGCGGCGGAGGATGACGCAGGTCCCGCCATCATTGACGAGGCACAGGTCGAACAGGTGCAGCGGTCGGACGATGTACCGCGAGCTCATGTAGTCGTCCAGGGTCAGCGGGCTCCGCATGACCGCGTTCTCATTCAGGATGGCATGCTTGCGGGTGGTCACAGCCACGGCCCCAAGCTGCTCCTCGGTGCTGCCGTATTTGAGCTGATGGTGCTTGAACATGAGCGCCCAGTGAGCGGGTTGCCCGCTCCATCCCCAGGGGTGATAGTAGTAATGCGACATCGGCCCGGACGCGATTTGGGGACCGCCGTATCGGACCCCCATGGAACGCTGAGCGTACCCGTAGACCAGCGCAACGGTGTTGCAGCGTCCCGAGTGGATAGCCTGGACCGCGGCGGGAAGGATGTCCCAGAGCATGCCGGAGTCGCTGTATATCGGGCTGATCCCAAGGAGCTCCGCCACCCTCTCGTGGATGGTGAAGCTGCCCACGGCGAGGCCGTCGACGTCTTCCTTCTCGAGCCCGCTGTCGGCCAGCGCCCGATGGAAGGCCTTCACGGCGAGGCCATAGGAGTCCAGCCGCTGGCGGCCCTCGGTCTTGGCCCGCGCGGCCCGATAGTCGTCGCCGTAGTCAGTCTCTCCAACTCCCACGACTGCGACCTTGCCCCGCATCTCGCGCATGGCCCGCGCGTCGTACGCCATATATCGCTCCTGTGCTAGCGTCTCCTCCGGACCTCCGGGTGCGCGCCCCAGCTATGCCGGCGCGCGCCAGCCCAGAGGGTTGAGGACTCCACGAGGACAACGGCGGCCCCCATCTGCGCGAGGAGCTTACCGCATAGCGCCGTCCTGGGGTCTGGGAACTCGAGGACCCGGGTCCCCTGGAGACTCTTCAAATCGGACCTCTGCAGCGGCGCTGAGCGTGCGGTGCTCAAGAGCTGTTCCAACGCTATCGCGCGGCGATTCTACACCTTCGGGGACCCCCAAGCTCCCCAGACCGATCGCCACATCGGGCACTCCAAGGCTTGCTCGAGCGTCTCCGCGAGCGGGCTGGGTTACAATCATCGCTCAAGACGCCAAGCCATCCCTCAAGACGCCAAGCGCACCCCTCGATACGCCAGGCGCCTCTGAGAGGACGGCTGGAGGACAGCGTCCCAGTGACCACGATATTCGACGGCATTCGAGCTCTGGACGTCAGCCAGGGCATGTCGGGCAGCCTTACCACCATGCTGCTGGCCGACAACGGGGCTGAGGTCATCAAAGTCGAGCCTCCGGGCGGGGACCCGCATCGTTCGATGCCGGCGTGGCCCATGTGGAACCGGGGCAAGAAGGGCATCGTTCTGGACCTGCACTCTCCGGAAGGGCAGGCGCAGGTGAGGACCCTCGCGGGGCAGATGGACGTGCTCGTCGAAACGCTTCCTCCGGGCACAGCCCGCGCCCACGGCCTCGACTACGAGACGCTGGCCGAGGCCAACCCCGGCCTGGTCTACTGCGCCATAACAGCCATGGGGTCCACGGGGCCATATGCCGGCCTGCCGATGGATGAGGGAGTCGTCCAGGCGGCAGCGGGCGGGTACGTCGAGCTCCAGGGAATGATGCACCGCGCAACGCCGACCTACCGGGTGCGGCCCATGGCCAGCTACGGCTCGGCCAACCTGGCAGTGCAGGGCATCGCGTCGGCCCTCCGGGCCCGCCTCAAGACAGGCCTCGGGCAGCGGATCGAGACCAGCTTGTTCCAGGGCTATTCGGCATTCAATTTCAGCAGCGCCCTGCCGCTGCAGATCGCCAGGGGGCTGCTCTCGAAGCCGTACGAGGCTGGGATAAGGGCAGGCATGCTTCGCAAGCTCAACATTCCGTACCTGCCGGTCCGGTGCAAGGACGGCCAATGGCTCCAGATGGCGTGCATGGCGCTGAGGCTGTTCCCCAACTGGATGAAGGCCATCGGCCTGGAAGCCATCTACGACGACCCCCGGTTCAAGGGGGCGCCTTTCATCTTCGAACGGGAAGAGGACGCCTTCGCCCTGAGGGACCTGATCCTCGAGAGGATGCTGGAGCGGACGCTGGACGAATGGATGGATATCTTCACGAAGCGGGACGTCGCCGCCGACCGCTTCTTGACGACCCAACAGTTCATCGACCACCCGCTCTTGCCTCACTTGCAAGGGTCGGTCGAGGTCAACGATCCCGCCTTGGGGGCAACGACCCAGATCGGGCCGCTGGCCCGGTTCGCGCGGACACCCTCCCGGATCGGCGTCCCAGCGCCGCAGGTGGGCCAGCACGACGACGAGGTCCTGGGCGTCGCCGGGGGCAACGGGAGCGGGGAGCAGAAAGCAACCAGACCCGAGCCGGCTGCGGAGACGAGCGCTACCGGGGGAGCAGGGGTTCGCTATCCGCTGGAAGGAATGGTCGTGCTGGACCTCGCCACCTGGCTGGCCGCGCCCGTCGGCACTTCGCTGCTTGCCGACCTGGGCGCCAGGGTGATCAAGGTGGAGTCTCCCGGCGGCGACGAGTTTCGCAGCACGACGCAAGGCCGAGGCCGCACCTTCCAGGGCAAGGAGAGCCTCATCGTCGACCTGAAAACGGAGAAGGGCAGGGGCGTTCTGCACCTGCTCGTGAAGAAGGCAGACGCCCTGCTGCACAACATGCGCGGCCAGGCGCCGGAGCGTACGGGCACCGACTATGAGACCGTCCGGAAGATCAACCCGGACATTGTCTACCTCTATGCGGGCTCCTATGGCTCGACAGGGCCCGGAGCGGGACGCGCCGCCTTCCATCCCATCGGCGGCGGCATGAGCGGGGGGGCTCTATGGCAGATGGGGCGCGACAATCAGCCCCCTCCTGCGGACGTCCCAATGTCGATCGAGGAGATCGCCAATTACGGCTCCCAGCTTGGGAGGGCAAACGAGGGGTCCCCAGATGTGACCTCCGCTATCGCTGTGGGGACGGCGCTCGCCATGGCGCTGTACCACAAGGAACGCACCGGGGAGGGCCAGTACCTGGAGACCTCGATGCTGGTGAGCAACGCCTACATCTGTTCGGAGGACTTCGTCCGGTATGAGGGCAAGCCCGCCCGCCGGGAGCCGGACCGGCACCTTCGGGGTCTCCATGCCCTGTACCGCCTGTACGATACCGCGGAAGGTTGGGTGTTCCTCGCATGTCCTACGCAGGCCGAATGGGAGTCCTTCTGCCGGGCCGCCGGGGCCCACCAACTCGCCTCTGACCAGCACTTTTCCACACAGGATGCCAGGAGAGAACACGACCACCGCCTGACTGCCGGACTAGCGATGCTGTTCATGGAGCGCACAGCGGAAGAGTGGGAACGGGACCTCCGCCGGCATGGGGTATCCTGTGTCCGCGCGGACCGGGAGTCGTATGACGAGATGTTCCTGACGCCGGCGATGAAAGAAGCCGGGTTCGCGGTGGAGGTCGAGCGTCCGAGCACCGGCCGCATGACGCGGCAGGGTCCGCCGGTGCGCTTCTCCCGGACCCCGGCCAGGGCGGAAGCGCCTCACGAGCTTGGAGAGGACACGCCGGCAATCCTTCGAGAGCTTGGCCTCTCGGAACAAGAAATGGCAGACCTGCGTCAGCAGGGGGTTGTATTATGGCCCGAGCTGGCGGAGGCGGGCCAGGACAGGCGCGATAGTGCATGATCGAGCAGGAAAGGAGAGCAGACATGGCCACGAAGACGTCCGGCCGGACGACGGCGAAACAGGCAAAGGAGTTGGGATCGATTACCGGGGTCAACCACCTGGTCCTTGTTTGTAAGAACATGGAGGAGACCCTGGATTTCTACAACGGGATCCTGGGCCTGAAAATCAGACGGCGTCTCGATGACCGTCCGTCAGTGACGGGCCTCGGCGTCCGCGGCCGCTTCTGCTGGTTCGAGTTGGGGAACGGCGACGTGGTCGCCCTCCTCGAAGACGCCGACCGGGACACGACCCCCGAGACGTCCTTTGCCGCGAAGCTTTGGCCGATCGCCAAGCCCCCGCCAGAGGTGCCACGGAAGATGGACCACCTGGCCCTCAACGTCGACACCCTAGAGGACCTCAGAGCGCTCCAGGACAAGCTCCGGAAGGCTGAATGGCCCGTCTCTGAGATCGACCACCGGCCGGACCTGGTCCACTCCATCTACTTCTATGACCCCAATGGGATGCCGCTCGAGGCAGCCTGCTGGGCCCAGCCCAACGATGGGGCCCCGGCCTCGACGGAACGAACCCTGACCTGACACCGCTGCCGGCGCCCGGGTCTGCCCGGAGTCCGGCATGGAAGGGAGCAGGGACCTGCATGGAAGCGCTCGCCGCGATTCATACCCTGCTGGGCAAGACCCCTATCGGAGGACTCCTCGGCGCAAGAGGGGCCGACTATAGGCTTTTCGCGGCACGCTCTAGGGCGGCTCGAGCGAGATGAGAGGTTGGCTCATCTCTGTTTTCATTGTTGCAGAGGATAGGGATATAATGGGCCGAGGATAAAGCTTACTCGGAGGAAATCACGATGCCGCTGGGAAATATTGGCAAAGGAATCAGAGATGCTCTGATCGGCACCATAAGTGGCGCGGGGGACGTGGTAGGAACCACCATAGAAACTACCCGTCAGACCACTGTGAAAGCCCTTCAAAGCGTTAGGGATGTCGGCGGGGAGGCCACCGGCATCGCCGTAGACGGGGTTACCGGAGCCGTACAAGCGGCAAACGAGGTCGGGTCGAGTGTCGGCTCAGCCGCCAAGGGGGCCATCATTGGAGCCATCCAAGGAGTAGGCGAGGTGGCCACCGTAACCGTGGGGACTTTGAGCGATACGGTGCGCGCCGCCATTAAGGGCACCTCGGAGGTGGGAGGAGATTTAGCCGATGCCGGAAGGGGCGCCGTCGAAGGTGCGCTGGTTACCGGCAAGAGCGTCGGACTCACCCTTCAAGACTCACTGACCAGCCTTGCTAAGGGCGCCATCGAGTCGACCAATGAAGTCGGCGGTGACCTGGCGGCCGCGGCGAAGGGGGTGGTGCGAGGGACCGTCCAAGGCGCACAAGAAGTGGGAGAAGATACGCTGGGGGCCGTCCGGAGCATCAGTAGTGAGGTGGTCAAGAGCACGGCAGGCGTGGGCGGAGATGTGGCTACGGTGGCCCAGAAGGCGGTAGAAGGAGCCATTGAAGGCGCCAGGGCCATAGGCGTCACAGCCGAGGAGGCAGCGTCTGCGGCGGCGACGGGGGCCGTCGAGGCAGCCAGCCAAGTCAGTGATGCCGTCGGGACCTCGGCTCGAAACGCGGTGACCGGAGTGATTTCCGGCGTGCGCGTGGTGATCCAGGCTCCCTTCGGAGGTGAAGAGAAAAAGGAATAACCGGCGAATCGTTTTTGAGCCGTTATGGAGGCGGCGGAGAGAATGATCTTCGCCGCCTCCAATTTTTTAGGCTCCCTTGGGTCTAATGCCCACCCCTCGGTTCATATCTAGATTACGTCACGCTTCCGTTGTGTTCGGGCAAGGCGGCCGCCGGCTCGGCTCGGAGTTGGGAGGGACCCGGCTGGGTGGCAGCAAGCCGGTCCGGCTGATCGTCAGGGTATTTCATGAACTGGGGGAGGACGACGCCAGCCATATGGCGGCCAGCGTCAGCTACTATGCCGTCCTTTCCCTGTTCCCGCTGGTACTCGCGCTGAGCGCTATTATCGGCTGGATGGCAGGCTCGGAATCCCAGCAAGACCAACTAGTCGATTTCATCGTAGACAACCTTCCCGGCTCCGAGCAATTCGTACGGGACAGTGTTGAAGCAACCGAAAGGTTTCGCGAGACTCTGGGCATAGTGGCGGTAGTGGGGTTGCTCTGGTCCGCCAGCGCCGTCTTTGGGTCCATCACCCGGGTGATAAACCGCGCCTGGGACGTGCGGGGAAACCCGCCTTTCTATAAGAACAAGCCTAGGCAACTGGCCATGGCCCTCGGGGTGGGTTTCCTTTTCGTCGTTTCAGTCACGTTGACCAGCGTCCTCCAGTGGGCTACTAGCATAGAATTTGACGGCCGAACGGTAAACAGCCTACTGGGGGGCCAAGTCTTTGCAATAATCTTGAGGCTGCCGGCCCTGCTCATTAGCTTCGCCATTTTTCTGGCCATATACAAATATCTGCCGAATACCAGAACTTACTGGCGTTATATCTGGCCCGGAGCTCTACTGACGGCAGTGCTGTTCGAACTGGGAAAGAGCCTTTTCCTATGGTACCTGGAGAACTTCGCCCAGTTCGAACAACTCTACGGCAACGTAGCTTCAGTTATCGTTTTAATGATCTGGACCTATTTCTGCGCCTTTATCCTGATCATAGGAGCCGAACTCTCATCAGAATATGGGCGGATGAAACAGGGCGTTGAGCGGGGACGGCTGATTTCCGAGTCTACCGACCCTAATTGAGGGGGAGGATTTGCCTACAGCGGCGCGCCCATTTCCCCTGGGCATGACCTCTGCCCGCTGCGATTGGCGGCATCAGCGTCAGCGCAGTGGCTCAAATGGACATTTTCCCTGACCAGTTGGGCGGACATGTTCGCTGTACATCGAGAGGCATAACGCCGGACGAGCAGCCCGACCAAGTCTCTTTGAAGGCTAACCCTCTTCCGGGAGCAGCACCACCCGCACGTAGCGGTCTTCGGTGAGGTAGCGCAGTGCTACAGCCGCGACATCCTCCAGAGTCAGCTCATCCAGCAATTCATCAAAGCCGACTATCTGCGTGAACGACTCGCCCCGCTGGACTGTAGCCTGTATCTGGCTTAGCCAGAACCCGTTGTCCCGCAGCTGTTCCTGACGGGAGGTACGCAGGAGCTCCTTGACCGTGTCCAGGTATTTCTGCTCACCACCCGCGCGCAGCCAGGCCACTTCCTCCATTACCTCGCCGAATAGCTCCTCGGCGCGGGAAGGGTCGCTCCCGAAAATGATGGAGACCTGGTACTCGGGGTCCGGTAGAAGCCTGGAACCAGCTGCGTTCACACCGATGCTATAGGTGCCGCCAAGCTCCTCCCGCACCCGTTCGCGCAGACGGATCCCCAGCATCTCGCCTGCCACGGTAAGTGCCAGCGCCTCCTGGCGGCTCCACTCCATTTCTCCGGCAAACACCAACACCGTGTTACTGCGTGGTTCGATGCCGCTGCGGACGACGTGGTCCTCCAGTCCAATCGGCGGGTCGACCCCGACGTCCCGCCACTGCTCGGCGCGCCCGGTGGTCGGCAAGCTGGCCAGATATGTGGCGGTCAACGAGCGCAGGTTTTCCCAGTCGAACGCGCCCACGAAAACGAAGGTTGCATCGCCCAAGTCCGCGAAACGGTCGGCGTACACGGCTTCCGCGCGCTCCAGGCTTAGTTCCTCGAGCAGCTCTACGGTAAGAGGACGCGCACGGAAGTGATTCTGGCTCAGCACAGTGTTCGCGGTGTCGAAGAGAATTGCGTCCGGCTGGGCGGCGCGAGTGTCAGCAACGCTGCGCAGACTTGACTCGTACCTTGAGAAGTAGACCGGATCCAGCCGAGGGGCGGTTGCATATAGCGTAATCAGTTGGAACAGGGTCTCCATGTCCTCCGGGGATGCGCTGCCTCTAAAGCCTTCAAACAGCTCCCCGATGTATGGGGACACCGAGACCCTTTTGCCTGCCAGCAGCTTGCCCAGGGTCACATTGTCGTGCGGACCGACCCCACTGCCGGAAACCAGCTGGGCAGCATAACGAGCGGACACATAGTCCTCGTCTGCGACCAACGAGTGCCCGCCAGGACTGAAAGCCCTGAATACCACTTCGTCATTTCGGAAGTCGGTCTGTTTGGCTACCACGGTAATGCCGTTGGATAGTGTCCACTTTAGAGCGTCGATGGACGCTATTTGCTCTTCCCCGGTGATGCTCCCCGGAGTAGGAAGTGTTGCCAACAGCGGGACGTCGTCAAGGGCGTCCAAGTAGGGATCCACCACCAGTGTGTTGGCCGTCTGGAGTTGCGCCAGAGCCGCTGCGGCCAGATCACCATCGGCGCTGGAGTCGGTCGCTTCGGGTCGGACGACCAAGAGCGCCATGTCCACAGGCTGAGTCCAGGACTCTGCCAGGGCATCGAACTCCGCCAACGAGATCTGCGCTAGCAGCTTCTGGTACAGCTCCCACTCAGCCTCGATGCCGGGTGCGGGCGTTCCGATGAGAAAGTGGTCGGCGTACTCGTCTATGAATCTCCGTGACGGAATCTGGTCCCTTTGCTTGTACAAGCTCTCCACCGAGCGCAGCAGGTTGTCCTTCTCACGGGCCAATTCGCCGTCTGTAAAGCCATGCTGTCGAAGGCGCTGCAATTCCTCCAGAATAGCCGCCAACCCGCCCTCGACGCCGTCCGGCTCCACCCACGCTGCAAACGTCATGATGTCCAGTGGTTCCACATACGGAGAACGTCCAGCTTCAGCAACCAGATACGGGGGATCGGCCACCTGGCCTCGCTCGAACAGTCGCGCGTTCAGCATCCTGAATGCAAGTCTCTCCACCACCATACGCCGGAATGCCGCCTGGTCTTGACCCATGTCAGGGGCCAGCTTTCGGACCAGGACGAACTGGGTACCGGGCGACTCGGAATCGGTGAACACTTCGATGCGCGGCGCCTCGTGGCCCGGAATGTCGAAACTTGGCCTATCGGTGGAAGGCGCCACGGCGGCGCGCTCCTGGTTGGCCTCGCCCTCAGGTGGCGGCGCAAAGTGCTGCTTCACCTTGGCCTCGATCACGTCAGTATCGAAGTCACCAACGGCGACGACGGCCATCAGGTCAGGCCTATACCAACGCTCGTAGTAGTCCCTCAGGCGCTCTACAGGAGCGGTCTCGATGACCTCCGGTAGGCCGATTGGGCTCCGGTCGGCGTAGTGCGAAGAGCCGAAAATCAGTTGGAACAGGTTGTCTTCAAGACGCGAGTAGAACCCCTGTGACAGGCGCCACTCCTCCAGGACCACATCGCGCTCCAGATCAACCTCAACAGGGTCGAAGCTCACCGCGTAGGCCCAGTCACTGAGAATCTGGAACGCGGTCTCGGTAATCTCAGGATCGTCGGTCGGGATCTCCAGAAAATACAGGGTGTCATCGAAGCCGGTTCGGGCGTTCAGGTCGGCGCCAAAGGTACTTCCGATGGACTCAAGGTACTCGACGATCTCCTGCTTGGCGAAACGCTCGGTCCCATTGAACGCCATGTGCTCTGCGAGGTGCGCCAGCCCCCGCTGGTCCTCCTCTTCAAGGACCGAGCCGGCCTTTACCACCAACGCTATCTGGGCCCGGTCGCGCGGCTCCTCATTGTGCTTGATGTAGTAGCTGAGGCCATTGGAAAGGGTGCCGCGAACCACTGATGGATCAAAGGCCAGAGGAGCGTGGGGCTCAGATACCGGCGCGGCTGTAGCAGTGGGCTCCGGGCTTGGAGTGGGCGTGGGCGCTACTGGAGCGGCGGTGGCCGTAGGCTCCGGACTTGGGGTGGGTGTGGGCGCTACTGGAGCGGCGGTAGCCGTGGGTTCCGGGCTTGCAGTGGGCGTGGGTGCTACTGGAGCGGCGGTAGCCGTAGGCTCCGGGCTTGCAGTGGGCGTGGGCGCTACTGGAGCGGCGGTAGCCGTGGGCTCCGGACTTGGGGTGGGTGTGGGCGCTACTGAAGCGGCGGTAGCCGTGGGTCCCGGACTTGCAGTGGGCGTGGGCGCTACTGGAGCGGCGGTAGCCGTGGGCTCCGGACTTGGGGTGGGTGTGGGTTGGGAATCGCACCCTGCCAACGCCACCGACATCAGCGTGATACAGACAACGGCTACCGCTGACTTCAGACTTGCGCTCATCTATCTCCGTCTCTCGGTGTTCGTACTGGTCCCCTTGACGAGGTTATGTCAAATAGTTGCATGAACGTGATCAGGCGGCGACCTTCTCTACACACCCTGCCCCTCGCACCCATCGAATGGCCGGAGTGGGGCAACCCGTTGGAAGACGCCCAGGCGGGGGCTAGGGGGAAACCCTCCCTCACTTCCCAGCGACGGCGTCAGGAGGGCTCTTACACCGGCACAGTCCGGGAGGCCCGCGGCCGAAGGCAAGTGCGCGCCTACTCCCCTGGAAGTCGCTTGCGCCAGGGTTCGTGCTCCGGCGGCTCATCCGAAAGGACCCACTGCAGCAGTCCTATATCGTCATCGAGGTCGATGAAGGCCGCCGTGACCCGTTTGCCGATCATCACATTCTGCTCATCCTCGGGCTGGCCCAGGTTGTCCGGCTTCATGAGGTTCGCCATGATGCGGAGCGACACCGTGTGCCCCTCGCGGCCGCCTCGCCATGGAACATCCCGCTGCTCGTCCAGCTCTACCAGGACGATCGGATACGGGACGATGGCCCGGAAGGCTGGCTGAATGGCCTGGGTGACGATCTGGTAGGTATAGATCGCACCTTTCCCGCTGACCTCGTGCCAATGCCATTCGAGGGATGTGCAAAAGGGACATGCGCGGCCGAAATGACCTCTCAGCAGGCCACAATCGTTACACCGCTGCACCGCCAGCTTGTGGCGCCTGGCAGCCTGGAAATGGCCCAGGTGCTCGTGGTCGTTGGGCGCGACGACGATGTTCATTCCCAAGTACTGGGCCATCGGTTATCTCCTCATCACAAGGCTACTGGTCAGCGCGGGCATTGCCCACCCGAGATTGGCTGAGAGCTCCACGTCCTTCACCTGCCGGCAGTGACCTTCCGAGTAGTCGTACGTGTGCTCCTCATTCTCCCAATTCGGGCAGTAGTCATCCGCCTTGTGCCGAAGCTGCCGGACGTTCTCGACCACCATGTTGATCCCGTGGGTGTAGCCCTCACAAAGGTGACCGCCAGAGGTATTGTTGGGCCGTTCTCCACCCAGCTCGATGATGCCGCTGCTGACATATGGGCCGCCTTCTCCGGGCTTGCAGAAGCCATAGCCCTCCAGCAGCAGCACGGGGGTGAACGTGAAGGCGTCATAGGCGCCGGTGAGCTGCACGTCCTTGGGCTCGACTCCTGAGTTGCGCCAGAGGATGCGGCCCGCATAGACCCCGGGATGCTGTGTGATGGGGTTCAGGTGATGGTAGTCCGCGCTCAGCGGCTTGTTGACCCTGCCAGCGGCAGCCATGATATATACCGGTCGCTGCCGCAGGTGCCGGGCCCTGTCCGCGGACGTCACGATAAGGCAGGTGGCGTTGTCTGTCTCGACGCAGCAGTCCAGCAGATGGCAAGCGGGCTTCACGACCCAACGGGAGCTGAGCACGTCCTCCACGGTGACCCTGTGCTTGTAGTAGGCCTTCGGATTGTTGGAGGCATGCTTGCTGTGGGCAACCTTGACCCTGGCGAGCTGCTCGTTGGTGGTGCCGTACTCGTGCATGTGCCTGGCGAACGCGAACTGGAAGTTCTGCGCCGCTGAGGCCCGCCCATACTGCGCCCCGTTCAGCGATTCCCCCGTAATGGTCGCCATGGGCGCCACGCCGCCTCCAGGGGTGCCCCCGATCCGTCTGAACGTGTAACCGTTCATGGACCTAAAGATAGCGACAGTGTGGCACATGCCCGCTTCGATCACCCCCATGGCAATCCCGACGAGGGCCTCCGTGCTCGATCCCCCTCCCTGGACATCCATGAAATAGTCCAACCGGATCCCCAGGTCATTAGCCACGGACATGCTGCCAATTGAGTCGTTCCCCGAGTAGGACATCATGCCGTCGACTTCGTCAGGGCCCAACCCGGCATCCTTCATCGCTGCGTGAAGCGCCTCTACGGCCATGGCGCGCTGGGTGCGGCCGGAGTTGCGCGAATACTCGGTCTCGCCGACTCCCACGATGCAGTACTTGTCTCGCAGGTTGCCCAATCGATACCTCCGGGGTAAGCTCGTGCGGTCCATTATAGCTGTTGCTTTCCTGTCGGCATGACAGCGGCCGGCCCACCCTTCCCTTGAGCGCGGCGGGTCACCGGTCCTGGCTGGAGGGCCCGATGAGACAACCACGAGAGGCTGCCAGTGCTGAGAACTTCGAAGACCGGTTCCGGGCCCTCTACCCCATGGTCGAACCGGAGATCGAGGGGTTGACCGAAAACCGGCTCGACTTCACTTCGGTCCGCTGGCGCTGGGCTAAATGGAGCATCCGGCGCCAGATCGGGCATATGACCTCGGTCTTTTTTAGCTGGCTCGTCGACCGCTGGGAAGGGCAAGCGGTGACCCATCCGGCAGCCTGGTATAGGGAGATCGTCGCGGCGACGGCCGACCGTGAAGAGCGACGCCTGATGTTCGAGAAAGGCGACGCCGGAGCCCTATTGGGCAGGCTCCGGGACGGGATCGGCCTGGCCCTTGAGATCGTGGCCCAGGAGACGCCAGAGTCGATGCGGGACAGCCGCTCTGTCTCCATCCACGTTGGCGGCGGGTGGAGGGTCATGGAAAAGGCCCATCCAACGGGGGTCACCCAAGACCTGGAGAGTCCTGGACTGTACCATCTCAACCTGGAGGGAACGCTGCGGCAGGTCTACTACGAGCAGACGACCCACCTCTATAACGTGCAGCGCCTCAAGCGGGCGCAGGGTCTGCCCGTCGTTTCGGAAGTGCCGTTCGAAGGTTTCTGGGCGCTGGATGGCTGGGACCGCAGCGAGCCGTAGGGTCTCTCACGCAGGGCTCGCGTCGGCCATCGAGCAGCAGGGTGCTATCATGAAAGTAGCATTGCTCCGGGGAGACCTGACATGCCCGTCAAGCCAGAGTTGGCGATCGAGTACTGCGTCGAGTGCGGCTATCTGCCGGACGCGGCGACGCTGGCCGAAAAGATGCTCCTGCAGTACGCGAGCAAATTGAGCGCGGTCAAGCTTGTCCCCGGGAGCAAGGGCGCCTTCGAAGTCTCGTTCGACGGCGATCTGGTCTTTTCCCGGGGCGAGACGGGGCGGTTCCCGGAGATCGCGGAAATGCGGGACATCATCAAAGAAAAGCTTCAGCCCAAGGCCGCGGTCAGCCCCTAAGCACCCCCGGCCTCGCGCGCGGCCTCCACCGGCCTCGTCCATGGCGATCAGCACAGTGTTGAGGGTGCTCACGGCCCCCGCAGACCCGCCGGCGGGGGACTAGCAGGAAAGCAGCTTCGCGCACCCAGCCCCTAGACCGGTTTTGAGGCCGCACGCCGGTCTTGAGGAATCCTCACCAGGCCTTCGAGACCAGCCGCTTCCACCAGGTAGGCGGTCACGGCCGTTCTTCCTTTGCGAGTTCCTTCAGCTCAAGTTCACTGAGTAGAACTCCAGCGTGCGGCTCCACGACTCTCCGGCCGCCCCCTTGTCATACACCCCAGGGTTGGAATCGTTGAAAAAGGCATGTTGTGTTTCGGGATAGATGTGGAAGGCGACGTTCTTCGACAAGGCCCTCAATTTGCCCTCGAGGTCGTGGGCTGAAGCGGGGCTGGCGAAGTCATCGTTCTGTGCGAAGTGGCCCAAGACCGGCCCCCGTATGGCCGAAAGGTCCGGGCTAGCTTCCTTGGGAACGACGCCGTAGTAGATGACGCAGGCGTCGATCGGCTTCAGCGTCGCAAGATACAGGGACAAGCCTCCGCCCATGCAGTAGCCCACGGAGCCGACCTTCTTCGGAGAGACCTCGGGCAGGCCCATAAGGAACTCGTAGGCCCCTGACAGGTCGCGGGCGGCTTGGTCCATTCGCAGGGCCATCATGAGCTTTCCGGCCTCATCAGGCTCGGAGGTCGTCTTACCGTGGTACATGTCCGGGGCCAGGGCGACATAGCCCTCCCCGGCAAAGCGGTCCGCAACGTCTTTGATGTGGTCGACGAGACCCCACCACTCCTGGATAACGACTACTCCCGGACCCCGCCCCGAGGTAGGCGGCGAAAGGTATCCGGGGACGCTGCTGCCGTTGCTTGGGAACTCCACCATTCGACCGGCCAATACGTTCCTCCTGCTTTTTGTCTCTTACCTGGATTCGGCGTTCGTCGAGAAGGCTGACCCATTATGGCCGCCACGGAGTGCAGGGACGAGTCCCAGGGTCCGGCGGCTAGTCCGCGAGGCGTCGCTCCGCTTGCTCAAGCCGTTCCGCCAGCCTCCCCTGAACGATAGCCAGCGTCAAGTCGCCGCGGGTCCGCTCCAGCACGCCCCTCAACTGGTCCGTAGTGCGCCGCAGCCCCCCAGTGAGGGCGTCCGGAAAGTCGATCGTAACCAGCACGTTGTAAATGTCGTCCATGGCGGAGAGGATCGACTCACAGCGGGAGATCTCATTCCGCCTGAGGAGGTCCAACAGTCGACGCCGCATCTCGGATGCGGCTTCGGCGAGGCCGTTCAGGTACGCGCTTGTCGAGACTTCCAGGTCGCCTGGGGACGGGAGCGGGGTCCCCGAAGCCAGGGCCATGGTGACGCTCGCCTCCGTGTATTCCTTCTGGGCGTCGTCCACATAGCCGGTGTAACGGAGGTCGGGATAGTCTACGACTGCTTCGAGGATCTGGCCAAGCAGCGACTGGGCCTTGCTGGCCAGGTCGCGGGCGTTCTCGAGCTCACCCCGATGGACCGCTCGGATGCTGGTGGCGGAGGTCCGCACCACCTCCCGCGAAAGGGCGAAGGCCCGCTCCCGGGCCTGGTGCTTGACCGCAAGCGCCTCTCGGATGCCCTTGGCGATGGTATCGAGGTTGGCGGTCGGGAGACTCTCGGGCATTACCTAAAGATCGTCGAGCGGGGCCGGCATGGTGCCTTCGCGGGCGGCGTCGATCATCTCCTGGGCTTCAGACGGCATGTCTATACCGAGCTGCTCCAGGCGCTCCTCGGTGTGGCGGCCAATATTGCGAGGGTCCCGGTAGTAGTCGTCGCTGTTCCCCATGGCCGAGGGTGCCTCGGAGGTCTCCCACACCCGCTGCATCGACCGGTGATAAGCGAATGAAGAGACGGCCCGTTGCATTGAACCACTACCACAGTGTGAACACGCCAGGCTTTCAGGGTCGCCCATCGTCCTTGTGAAGACCGCTGTCTTCCTGCGGCAGTCGGCGCACCGGTATTCGTAGACGGGCATTGTCGCGACCTCGCGTTGCTCCAGACTGCGGCGCCTATTGTAGCACGGGGGTCCCGCCAATCTGTTGCCATAAAGGTTGACTGTGGCAGGACACCACCCAAGAATAGAGCATTGCCCCAAAGGCCCCGAGGGGTCTCAGCCAGCGGAGGAGTGCGGCGATGGCAAGGACCTACCAGATCATTTCAGCCGACGGGCACCTGGAGACGCCTCCTGGTGTCTGGGTGAAATACGTGCCCAGCAAATGGAAGGACCGAGCGCCGCGTCTCATCCGCCTGCCCGATGGCGCCGGCGACGCGTGGGTGGTCGAAGGAATGCCCATCCTCCATAACGGTCAGAACATCACAGGAGGACGGCCCGTCAAGTTTCGCGGCGATTCCTATTTCAACCCGGATGGCAGCCTTGCCCCGGGCGCTGGTCCGGCGGACCAGCGCCTTCGGGAGCAAGACCAGGACGGCATCGACTGCGAAGTGTTGTTCCCACCCATCTTTTCCACCCGGTTTCTCGAGGGGATCACGGATCAGGCTGTCTATCTGTCGATGATCCAGGCTTATAACACCTTCCTGGGCCAGGACTACTGCTCCGTGGCCCCCGACCGGCTCATCGGCAACGGCGTGATCCCTATTACGGGAATTGACGATGCAGTGGCCGAGCTGAAGCGGTGCCACGAGCTTGGACTGTGCAGTGTGTCTTTCTACCAATTCCCCAATGGGGGCGGCAGTCCGGCCGAAGAGGACGACCTCTTTTGGGAGACAGCCCTGGACCTCGGGATGGCGCTCTCGCCTCATGCCTCCTTTGGCGACCGGGTGCCCCCCTTCGTTCAGGGCCGCCAGGGCACCGCGGGACAGGCATTTGCGGGGGCGCTGACCCAGCGGATGTCCATGGCCCCGATTTATTCCCTGACGCAGACTATCGCCTCCGGGGTCCTCGACCGCTTCCCGGACCTCCGCGTCTACCTCGCGGAGACGAATGCCAGCTGGATGCCCGCGGCACTCTACTTCATGGATGACAGCTATCAGCTGTTCAAGGACTGGTTCAAGGCCGACCTCCGGATGATGCCCAGCGAATATGTCCGCAAGCATTTCTTGTTCAGCTTCATCCGCGACCCGATGGCCATGAAGCTGCGGGACCATCTACCGGTGGACACCCTGATGTGGGGGACGGACTTTCCTCATTCCGTGGGCTCCTACCCCAAGACACGGGAGTGGCTCGACATCATCTTCGAGGACGTTCCCGCACCCACCAAGCGCCAGGTCCTCCTTGAGACCCCGGCAGACTTTTTCGGGCTGGACCTCGAGGCCCCCATCACGCCGACACCGAGCTGACCGGCGGAACCTATGTTCGCCCGTCTTCGCGACATCCCTCCTACACGAAAACCCGAGCACTCGGGGGACTGGGAGCGCCATTACCAGACCCGGCGGGTGCAGCCTGAAGAAGCTGTGGCCCGGGTCAATTCGGGTGACCACGTCGCCTTCTGTCGCGGAAGGGAGCCACAGGCCCTCGGTCTAGCCCTGGCGGCGCGCAAAGACGAGCTCAACAACGTCAAGGTCACCATCCCGCAGCCGGGGCGGGACTTTGGATGGTATGACGACCTGACCTGGTCCGAGACCTTCGACATCGAGATCGGGTACGTCAGCGGCCTGGCCCGGGATTCGCTCTCGCGGGGCTTCATCACCTATCGCGCCAACACCGATGTTTCGGAAAGCTGGCCAGCATATGGGAAGAACCCCAGCTACGGCGCAGACGTGTATATGGTGGAAGTCTCTCCGCCAGACAGCCATGGGTTCTGCAGCTTTGGGGCTTCCGTATGGGACAAGCCCATGGCGATCCGCACAGCCAAGACCGTTCTGGGCGAGGTCAATCCTCGCATGATCCGGACCTTCGGCGAGAACTTCGTCCACGTGACAGAGATCGATTATTTCGTCGAGAACGAGGCCCCAACCGGATGGACCGCCGCTCTCACCCCCAAGAGTGAAGCGTCGCCAATCGTCCTCCAGATTTCCGAGCATGTCAGCAAGCTCGTGGGGCATCGGGACACGATTCAAATTGGCGCGGGAGGGGTCACAGAGTGGCTGCCTAGAGTGGGGACCTTCGACAACCATACCGATCTCGGGCTGTTCACGGAGATTACTCCCCGAGGCACGACACGCCTGGTTCAGGGGGGCGTCATCACCAACAAGTACAAGACAGTCCACCAGGGCAAGTGCGTCAGCACCGCCTCGGGCGGCTCGCGGGAGGACGTCTCCTTCATAAACGAGAACCCCCTCTTCGAGCTGTACAACGTCGACTACATCATGAACCCGCTGACCGTCGCCGCTCACGAAAACATGGTGTGCATCAACCAGGCCCTGGCTATCGACCTGACGGGCCAGTCGACGTGCGAGACCATCGGGACGACGCAGTTTTCCGGCCCTGGCGGCCAGCCGGCAATGGTCATGGGCGCGATGCTTGGCCGCGGCAGCCGGTCGATCACGGTGCTGCCCTCGGTCACCAACGATGGGAAGCAGTCGCGGATCGTTCCCGTGCTGCCCGCGGGGGCCTCCGTGTCGGTCCCCCGGTACCTGACCGACGTGGTGGTCACCGAGTACGGGGTGGCCCATCTGCGATGGAAGACCCTCCGGGAGCGCGCTGACGCGCTCATCGGCATCGCGCATCCGGATTTCCGTGCCGAGCTCGAGCGGGATGCTCGCTCGCGTCTCTGGCCACACTAGCCGCCAACCTCTCATCGCGGCGCACCACACGGCACCGCAGAAGGAGCACCCATGTCCGTAGACCTGAACACCGGCTCTGTAGTGACCGAGGAGATGCTGGCCCGCGTCCGCAGTCGCATCGGAGAGGAAGCGCCGATTTCGTTCCCGTTCAACACCGAGGCGCGACGGGACAACATCCGGCACTGGGCCGACGGGATTGGCGACCTCAACCCCCTCTGGATCGACGAAGACTACGCCGGCAAGACGAAATACGGGACCCTGCTGGCGCCACCGAGCTTCTTGTACAGCTGCAACCAGGGCCCCATCCATCGGGGGCGCGGCTCAGGCGGCTTCAGGGGGTTTCCCGGCCTGCACCGGTTCTGGGCGAGGGAGGAGTGGGAATGGGTCCGGCCGGTCCGTCTGGGCGACCAGATCCGGGGCATGACGAAACTGGCGGACATCGTCGAGCACAAGAGCACCCTTGGCGGCCGCTCCTGGGAGGACATCACGGAGCAGCCGTTCCGGGATGGCAACGGAGACCTGCTGGCGGTCCACCGGATGCACTTCGTGAACACCGAGCGCCAGACAGCCGCCAGGATTGGCAAACACAAGCAATTCGAGGTCTACCGGTACACCCAGGAAGAGCTCGAGAGGATTTCTGACGACGCCCACGCGGAGGTCGTCAGAGGCGCGGAGCCCCGCTACTGGGAGGACGTTCAGCCCGGCGACGAGGTGCCGCAGGTCGTCAAGGGCCCCTACACGACGAGCGAGGCGGTTGCCTTTGTGGTTGGCTGGGGCGGACCTTTCATCATGGCCTCGGAGGTCACCCAACGGTATGTCAAGGCACATCCGAAAGCCAATGTTCCAGACAGGGAGACCAACGCTCCGGACTTCCCGGAGCGCGCCCACTGGGACAGCGCCTTTGCGCGGGAGGTCGGGGCGCCCGCGGCCTACGACTTCGGCGGGCAGCGCGTTTCATGGGTGGTGCACGCGTTGACGAACTGGGCGGGGGACGACGGCTTCGTCCGGTGGATCAGCGCCAAGCTGGTCAAATTCAACGTCATGGGCGATACCACCTGGTGCCATGGCCGGGTAAAGGAAAAGGGTATCGAGGACGGGGCGAATCTCGTACTGCTGGAGGTCTGGGGCGAGAACCAGCGCGGCGAGATCAACATCACCGGCGAGGCAAAGGTCCAACTGCCGACCCGACCGTAGCCACCGTGCAGCCCGCAGAAGCGCTGAAATAACAGAGGGCGGCCTAGCCAGGCCGCCCTCTTCCGTCTTCTGATTTGTTACGTCTTCTGATTTGCCTACTGCTTCAGACGCGGGTCCAACAGGTCGCGCAACGCGTCACCCAGGAAGTTGAACGCCAGCACCGTGGACGCGATGGTGATGGCCGGAACCGCCAAGAGCATCGGGTTCTGGATCATGTTGGCCCGTCCTTCCTGGCTCAGCATCTGCCCCCACGTCGGATGCGGCGGGGGCAGGCCCATGCCAAGGAAGCTCAGGGTCGCTTCGACGATCACGGCGGCACCGAGCCACGTAGCCGCGACGATGATAATGCCATGCGTCACATTTGGCAGCACGTGAAGAAAGGCGACTCGCATCGAGCTGGCACCGACGGCCCTGGCGGCCTCGATATAGACGTTCTCCTTCGTCGATAGCACCAGGCCCCGCACGAGCCGGGCCGTATGCGGAACCATGAGGATAGAGATGGAGAGCATGATGTTGAAGAGACTGGCCCCCAGCAGCGCCACAACGACCAGCGCCTTTATCAGGGGAGGTATCGCCATGAGACTATCGACGAACCTCTGCAACACCATGTCGACCTTACCACCCAGGTAGCCTGAAAGGAGTCCAACGACGCTTCCACCCGTAATCCCCAGGGCCACCGCGCCGAAGCCCACTGCCAGGGAGGTGCGGGCGCCATAGATTACCCGGCTAAAGAGGTCCCTCCCAATGGTGTCCCCACCGAGTATGAAGAGACCCCCGTCTTCTGTCCGGGTCCAGGCGGGCAGATGGAATGCGTTGTTGTAGATGCGGAGTGGATCGTGGATCGTCACGAGCGGCGCGAAGACCGCACCCACTATTAGCATCAGGAGCCAAAGGGCTGCGATCGCTCCCAGGGGCTTCTTTCGCGCCGAACTGCCCAGCCACTTCAGCGATTGCAGCGATCTCTGTGCGACCAACTGACCAGGGGTCAGCTCGATCGGAATTCGCTCAATCTGTGTCGCCATAGCCGCCCCTAGCTATAACGGATCCGAGGGTCGAGCCATCCATAACTCAGGTCCACGATGATGTTGATGATCACGATCCCGCCAGCCAACATCATAACGTTGCCCATGAGCTGCGGATAGTCCCGCCGCTCGATGGCAACCAGGGTAAGGCGGCCCACTCCCGGGAGGTTGAAGATTAGCTCGGAGACGATGGTGCCGCCGATGAGGAAGGCCACTTGGGTGCCGATAATCGTGATAGGAGCGATCATGGCATTCTTCAGCGCATGGCGGACAATGACTACCCGCTCCCTGAGCCCTTTCGACCACGCGGTCCGAATGTAGTCCTGGCGCAGGACCTCCAGCATCGCCGACCTCGTCATCCGCGTGAGCGTCGAAGTCAGACGGAAACCGAGGGCTGCGGCGGGCAATACGAACTGCTTCAGGTTGGACAACGGGTCGTCGATGAACGGCACGTACACTAAGGGCGGAAGCCAGTTGAACCAGATGGCGGGCAGGACGATCATGATCATCCCGAAGATAAAGTCCGGAACGGATAGGCCCACGACCGCAATGAGCCTGCCCCCATAGTCCACTACGGTATCAGCGCGGATCGCGGAGAGAGTCCCCAGCGGCAGGGCCACTAGGATGCCCACCACGAGCGCAAACAACCCGAGCTCGAGGGTAACCGGGAAGGACCTCCCGATGTTGGCCGCCACCGATGTCCCCTGAGGGAAGAAGGCGTTCCCCAAGTCACCCCGCAACGCCTTCCCAAGCCACACCCCGTACTGAACGATCGCCGGCCGGTCCAGCCCCAACTCTTCTCGGAGTTTTTGTATGGTGTCCTGGTCGCTCGTGATATTCGCCTCTTCGACCATCGCCATCGCCGCATCCCCGGGTACCAGGCGAATCGCGAAGAAGATGAGCACAGAGACGATAAACAGGACGACCGGGAGGAGGAGGAGCCTTCGTATGATGTAGCGGCTCATGTGTCGCTTGTCCTAGCTTGCCCCTGCTTGCGAGCGTGCCGCATTCCTAACGGCGGCTCTGCCCGGACTCAGTATTTTCACCCGTGCCACGCCCGATCCCCGCCCGATCGGGCGTGGATCGGGGTTCATGGCTCGGTCCTGCGATCTGCTCACTAGCTCCTGTCGATCCAGGCGAACTTGATCCCCTGGTTGCCCCAGGCAAAGTTGTTCTTGTAGTTCTTGACCCAGTCCCAGGTCGCCTGGAAGTTGAATCCCGGGGATATCGGGATGCTTGCGGCGTTCTCCCAGAGGATCTCCTGCGCCTGGTGCAGGATCTGCTGCAACTCCGCGCGGTCGAAGGTCGACTTCGCCTTATCGATCAAGGCATTGGCCTCAGGTAGATCGATCTTGTAGTAGTTGCGGGCCACCCCGGTGCGGAACTGCGCGTTGAGCTGCGCCACGGGGTCCGCCTGTAGGTTCAGGGTGCACACACAGGTATCGAAGTCGCTGGCGGCCCTGCGCGCAGTGGTCTCGCTCCTGGGGCCAGTCTCCAAGGTCACGTTGAGACCGAGGTCCGTCCACATCTGTCCGGTCAGGGCCAGTACCTCGCCGGCGGGCGAGCCGCCGAAGATGTTGAGTATCCCAATGTCGAAGCCGTCAGCATAGCCCTCCTGAGCGAGGAGCGCCTTCGCCCCGTCCAAGTCAAACTTCTGGATCTCGGCCAATCGCTCCTGGGGCAGCGAGAGGTCACCCGAGATAGAGTAGTTGAAGCTCTCCAGCGGCATGTCCGGGAACTTGTTGGCGTTGCGCATCAGCGATCGTATGTCGGTTGCCATGAGGACGGCCTTCCGAACGTTGATGTTGTCCAGCGGCGGCCGCTCGTTGTTGATCCCGAGGATCCGGATAAACATCGGGTGGGCGCCATCGAGGATCAGGCCCTCGACCCCCTCGAGGGGAGCGACGGCCAGGGCTGAAAGCCCGGTGATGCCCGCGAACGCGAGCTGCCCCGCCCTGATGGCGGCGACATGCGTCTGGGCGTCGCCGATGATGGGGACTTCGTAGCTGTCGACGTACGGGAGCGGGTCCCCGTCAATACCATCGCGCCAATAGTTGTTACTGCGGACACTCTTCACCAGGGACCCGGTCTCGATGCCGTCGAAGACCATCGCGCCGCTGCCGACGACGCCCTCATTGCTGCCCAGCAGCCCCTGCTCCATGAGCTCCTTTGCGTGGATCTTCGTGGTGACCCAGGCGAAGTCGAACAGGACGCCATTGGAGGGCTCGTTCAGCTTGATCTGCACCGTCTTGTCATCGATGGCGGTGATACTCTCGACGAAGTTGACCCGCGCGATCATCTGGCTCGCGTATTCCTTATCCGCGTAAAGCTCAAAGGTCCACTTCACGTCGTCGGCTGTGACCGGCCGGCCGTCGAGCGGAGGCAGGTTCTGCCAGCGGGCGTTGGGGTTGAGGAAGAAGGTGTAGAGGTCCCCGGAATCCGAGACCTCCCACCGGTCAGCCAGGTCCCCGGTGAACTCGACCTGGGTATAGAAATCAGACTTGTACTGCACCAGGTTGGACCAGATCTCATCCAGCGAGAAGAAGATCTGGTAAGCCTCGATCTTGGTGGGGTCGAGGGTCGGGACGTCCTGCGGCAGGTAGGACCTGATCGTCCCGCCGCGGACGGGAAGGTCCTCGACCGGCGTCGGCGTCGGCGGTATGGGGGTCGGCGTCGCCGTCGGCACGGGCGCCCTGGTCGCCGTCGGTTCGGCCATCGCCGTCGGGGTCATCGCCATCGCGGCGGTGGTCGCCGTCGGTTCGGCCATCGCCGTTGGGGTCATCGCCATCGCGGCGGTGGTCGCCGTCGGCCGCGGGGTCGCGGTTGCCGGCACGGAGGTAGCCGTTGGGTCAGCGCCGCCGCAGGCCGCCACGATCAGGGCCAAGGCGAGTATCGGCGCCCCAAATTTCAGGAACCTAACCTTGTTTCTCAATCTCGTCTCCTTCGTTCACCGCTTCAGGAACGCCGATGTACGCCCAGCCTTGTTAAGCAATCCGGCGTTTCACCATGGCAGTGGCTGAAATTATAAGTAATGTGTCAACAGGTAGACAATCCTGATCCCCGCATCGAGGGTTGCCCGCGGTGAAGGGGCCTCGCCGGTCAGAGTATCAGATAGTACGACTGGGCCAGCCGGACGGTTTTCCACACATGGCCCAGCGCCCCAAGCTGCTCGGGCGTATCGGCGGTATCCGCGCCAAGCTTTCCTCCAGCACATTTCCGGGGCCTATCACGAAACCTCAAGAGCAGTCCTGCCGTGCCGGACCCGATCTGGCGCCTATTGGACCACGCCCCAGTCCGAGCCACTCTTCAAAGCGCCCCCGGGGTACGTCGCCAACGTGCAACACCCCTCCCCTGGCCTGTGAGGCCAGGGGAGGGGTGTTCGCGTCATTCCCTGCTCGAGAGGCAGAGACGTTTGATGCTCCCTAGCTCCGGTCGATCCAGGCGAACTTGATCCCCTGGTTGCCCCAGGCAAAGTTGTTCTTGTAGTTCTTGACCCAGTCCCAGGTCGCCTGGAAGTTGAATCCCGGGGATATCGGGATGCTTGCAGCGTTCTCCCAGAGGATCTCCTGCGCCTGGTGCAGGATCTGCTGCAACTCCGCGCGGTCGAAGGTCGACTTCGCCTTATCGATCAAGGCATTGGCCTCAGGTAGATCGATCTTGTAGTAGTTGCGGGCCACCCCGGTGCGGAACTGCGCGTTGAGCTGCGCCACGGGGTCCGCCTGCAGGTTCAGGGTGCACACACAGGTATCGAAGTCGCTGGCGGCCCTGCGCGCAGTGGTCTCGCTCCTGGGGCCAGTCTCCAAGGTCACGTTGAGACCGAGGTCCGTCCACATCTGTCCGGTCAGGGCCAGTACCTCGCCGGCGGGCGAGCCGCCGAAGATGTTGAGTATCCCAATGTCGAAGCCGTCAGCATAGCCCTCCTGAGCGAGGAGCGCCTTCGCCCCGTCCAAGTCAAACTTCTGGATCTCGGCCAATCGCTCCTGGGGCAGCGAGAGGTCACCCGAGATAGAGTAGTTGAAGCTCTCCAGCGGCATGTCCGGGAACTTGTTGGCGTTGCGCATCAGCGATCGTATGTCGGTTGCCATGAGGACGGCCTTCCGAACGTTGATGTTGTCCAGCGGCGGCCGCTCGTTGTTGATCCCGAGGATCCGGATAAACATCGGGTGTGCGCCCTCGAGGATCAAGCCCTCGACCCCCTCGAGGGGAGCGACGGCCAGGGCTGAAAGCCCGGTGACGCCCGCGAACGCGAGCTGCCCCGCCCTGAGGGCGGCGACATGCGTCTGGGCGTCGCCGATGATGGGGATTTCGTAGCTGTCGACGTACGGGAGCGGGTCCCCGTCGATACCATCGCGCCAATAGTTGTTACTGCGGACGCTCTTCACCAGGGAGCCGGTCTCGATGACGTCGAAGACCATCGCGCCGCTGCCGACGACGCCCTCTTTGCTGCCCAGCAGGCCCTGCTCCATCAACTCTCTTGCGTGGATCTTCGTGGTGACCCAGGCGAAGTCGTACAGGACGTTGTTGGCGGGCGCGTTCAGCTTGATCTGCACCGTCTTGTCATCGATGGCGGTGATACTCTCCACGAAGTTGACCCGTGCGATCATCTGGCTCGCGTATTCCTTATCCGCGTAAAGCTCAAAGGTCCACTTCACGTCGTCGGCTGTGACCGGCCGGCCGTTGAGCGGAGGCAGGTTCTGCCAGCGGGCGTTGGGGTTGAGGAAGAAGGTGTAGAGGTCCCCGGAGTCCGAGACCTCCCACCGGTCAGCCAGGTCCCCGGTGAACTCGACCTGGGTATAGAAATCAGACTTGTACTGCACCAGGTTGGACCAGATCTCATCCAGCGAGAAGAAGATCTGGTAAGCCTCGATCTTGGTGGGGTCGAGGGTCGGGATGTCCTGACCCAGGTAGGACCTGATCGTCCCGCCGCGGACGGGGAGGTCCTCGACCGGCGTCGGCGTCGGCGGTACGGGGGTCGGCGTCGCCGTCGGCACGGGCGCCCTAGTCGCCGTCGGTTGGGCCATCGCCGTCGGGGTCATCGCCATCGCGGCGGTGGTCGCCGTCGGTTGGGCCATCGCCGTCGGGGTCATCGCCATCGCGGCGGTGGTCGCCGTCGGTTCGGCCATCGCCGTTGGGGTCATCGCCATCGCGGCGGTGGTCGCCGTCGGCCGCGGGGTCGCGGTTGCCGGCACGGAGGTAGCCGTTGGGTCGGCGCCGCCGCAGGCCGCCACTATCAGGGCCAGGGCGAGTATCGGCGCACCAAATTTCAGGAACCTACGCTTGTTTTTCAATCTCGGTCTCCTTCGTTCACCGCTTTAGGAACTCCGCTTGTAGGCCCAGCTTTGTTAGGCGGTCCGGCGTTTCACCATGATAATGGCGACACTATACCTACTCTGTCAACGGGCACACAATCCCGTTCTTCCCTCAAAGTGCGGCCGACTTTGGACGCCCGCTTGGTCAGTTTAGAGTATCACGTAGTACGGCTGGACCGGCCAGACGGTCCTCCAAACCTGGTCGAGGTCCGCTAGCTGTTCCGGCGTATAGGCGATATTCGCGCCAAGCTTTCCTCCAGCACATTTCCGGGGCCTATCACGAAACCTCAAGAGCAGTCCTGCCGTGCCGGACCCGATCTGGCGCCTATTGGACCACGCCCAGTCCGAGCCACTGTTCAAAGCGCCCGGGGTACGCCGCCAACGTGCTCGAGAGGCGGAGATGCTTGGTGCTCCCTAGCTCCTGTCGATCCAGGCGAACTTGAGACCCTGGTCACCCCAAGCGTAGTTGTTATTGAAGTTCTTGACCCAGCCCCAGGTCGCCTGGAAGTTGAAGCCAGGCGACAACGGGATTGACCCAACATTCTCCCAGAGGATCTCTTGCGCCTCGTGCAACACCTCTCTCAGCTCGGCGCGGTCGAAGGTCGCCTTGGCCTTGTCGATCAAGGCATCCACTTCCGGAATCGCTATCTTGTAGTAGTTGCGCGGCTGCCCTGTCCGGAACTGGCCGTTGAGCTGGGCCACCGGGTCCGCCAGAAGGTTCAGGATGCATATGCAGGTGTCGAAGTCGCCGGCGGCCCTGCGCGCCGTGGTCTCGCTGCTCGGGCCGGTCTCGAGAGTCACCTTGAGGCCAAGGTCCTGGAGCATCTGTCCCCAGAGAGCGAGCACCGCGTTCGCTGGTTGCCCGTTGTAGATGTTCAACACCCCAATCTCGAAGCCGTCGGCATAACCCTCCTGAGCGAGGAGCGCCTTCGCCCCGTCCAAGTCAAACTTCTGGATCTCGGCCAATCGCTCCTGGGACAGCGAGAGGTCACCCATGGTGGAGTAGACGAAGCTCTCGAGGGGCATGTCCGGGAACTTGTTGGCGTTGCGCATCAGCGACCGTATGTCGGTTGCCATGAGGATGGCCTTCCGAACGTTGACGTTGTCCAATGGCGGCCGCGTGTTGTTGATCCCAAGAGGCCGGAGAAACATGGGATGGGTGCCCATAAGATTCAGCCCCTCGACCCCCTCGAGGGGAGCGACGGCCAAGGCCGAAAGCCCGGTGATGCCCGCGTAGGAGAGCTGCCCCGCCCTGAGGGCGGCGACATGCGTCTGGGCGTCGTTGATGATGGGGACTTCACGGGCATCGAGGTACGGGAGCGGGTCCCCGTCGATACCATCGCGCCAATAGTTGGTGCTGCGGATGCTCTTCACCAGGGAGCCGGTCTCGATGCCGTCGAAGACCATCGCGCCGCTGCCGACGACGCCCTCATTGCTGCCCAGCAGCCCCTGCTCCATGAGCTCCTTTGCGTGGATCTTCGTGGTGACCCAGGCGAAGTCGAACAGGACGCCATTGGAGGGCTCGTTCAGCTTGATCTGCACCGTCTTGTCATCGATGGCGGTGATACTCTCGACGAAGTTGACCCGTGCGATCATCTGGCTCGCGTATTCCTTATCCGCGTAAAGCTCAAAGGTCCACTTCACGTCGTCGGCTGTGACCGGCCGGCCGTCGAGCGGAGGCAGGTTCTGCCAGCGGGCGTTGGGGTTGAGGAAGAAGGTGTAGAGGTCCCCGGAATCCGAGACCTCCCACCGGTCAGCCAGGTCCCCGGTGAACTCGACCTGGGTATAGGAGTCTGACTTGTACTGCACCAGGTTCGACCAGATCTCATCCAGCGAGAAGAAGATCTGGTAAGCCTCGATCTTGGTGGGGTCGAGGGTCGGGATGTCCTGAGGCAGGTAGGACCTGATCGTCCCGCCGCGGACGGGGAGGTCCTCGATCGGAGTCGGCGGTATGGGGGTCGGCGTCGCCGTTGGGGCCGGGGTTGCGGTCGGGGTCGCTATCGAGAGGGTGATCGCCGGCGGCTGCGGGGTCGCGGTTGCCGCCGTCGGGGCGGT
Organism: Dehalococcoidia bacterium; assembly: GCA_965220155.1. Taxonomy (GTDB): domain Bacteria; phylum Chloroflexota; class Dehalococcoidia; order SHYB01; family SHYB01. The sequence goes on from OZ244810.1 coordinate 1,255,034, forward strand.
GGTCGCCGTTGGGGCCGGGGTTGCCGTCGGGGCGGTGGTCGCCGGCGGTTCGGTCATCGCCGGCGGGGTCGCTATCGAGAGGGTGATCGCCGGCGGCTGTGGGGTCGCGGTTGCCGGCACGGACGTAGCCGTGGGGTCGGCGCCGCCGCAGGCCGCCACTATCAGGGCCAGGGCGAGTATCGGCGCCCCAAATCTCAGGAACCTGACCTTGTTTTTCAATCCCGGTCTCCTTACGCATACGCGGCTTTCAGCATTGCCGCCGCGCCCAGCTTCACGCGGTCAAGGGGCTGCCGGCGACAACGGCAGACACAATACCTACTCTGTCAACGGGCGCACAATCCCGCTCTTCCCTCGAAGCGCGGCCGACTTTCGATGCCCGCCGGGTCGGTTAGAGTATCACGTAGTACGGCTGGACCGGCCAGACGGTCCTCCAAACCTGGTCGAGGTCCGCCAGCTGTTCCGGCGTATAGGCGATATTCGCCGCCGCGAGGTCTTCCTCCAGCTCTTTCCCGCTGGCTACTCCCACGAGAACAGAGGACACGGTCTGGCTGTGCAGGACCCAACCGAGCGCCTGTTGCGCCATCGTCCAGTCCGAGTCGCTCCACAGGCTCCTAAGCGCCTCGAGCGCCTGGAAGTTGCGGTCTGACCAGTAGCGGGACTTGTAGATCGCCCTCAGATCGGTCAGCCCAGTCCAGCCGAAGCGGCTGTCCGGCGCAGGTTCCCGGTCCTGCGAGTAGAGGCCCGCCAAGAAGCTGCCCGCCAGTGGGTTGTAGACGATGACTCCCAGGTCTTCCTGGCGGCAAAGAGGGAACAGGTCCTGCTCCACGTCGCGGGACACGACGTTGTATTTGATCTGCGTGGACACGAACCCGGTCAGGCCCGACTGTTTCGCCCGCCATTGCGCGTCGCAGAGGTACCACGCCGGGAAGTTGGAGCTGCCATACGCCCGGATCTTCCCCGCCTTTCGCAGGTCCTCGAAGGCGCTCATGGTCTCTTCGATCGGCGTGTCGAAATCCGGAAAGTGGACCTGGTACAGGTCGATGTAGTCAGTCCCCAGCCGCTCGAGGCACGAATCGATGGCGCCCATCAGGTACTTCCGCGAGAGGGCGCCAGGCTCCCCACCCGACCCCTGGCCCCGGACCTTTGTCGCTATCACTGCTTCGTGCCGCCGGCCCTTGAGGGCCTTACCCAGGGCCTCTTCCGACTTGCCTCGCGCGTACCCATTTGCAGTGTCGAAAAGGTTGACTCCCGCATCCAGGGCCGCGTTGACGATGTTCGCGGCATCCGCCTCGGGCACCCGGTCCCCGAATTCGAGGCACCCGATCCCGATCTCCGAAACGTCGATCCCTGAACGTCCCAGCTTCCGATAGCGCACGCGGCCCTCCGGTGTACGGACTGTAGCTATGTGCTCGAGAGGCCGGTCCAGCCTAATCGAACTGGACCACTGCCTTGACGTCTGCGAACCGTCTCATCGACTCGATAGCGTCGTTGATGCGCTCCAACGGGTACCGGCTGGTCATCATCTCCGAGAAAGGGAACCTGGCCCGGTGAAGCTTGAGGAACTGCAGGGCCTTGTAGTAATGCTCGGTGGACCCCGAGAACACACCGATGATATCGAGCTGCTTGGTGACGATGACACGCGGCTCCAGCTCCACGGTCTGGGCGCCGATCTGGCCAATTATGAGATAGCGGCCACCGCGGCGCACCATGTCGATGCCTTCGCTGAACGCCGTCGTGCCCCCTGAAACCTCGATCACGACGTTCGGGCCCTGGCCGTCGGTCAGCTCCCGAACATAGGCCGCTCTCGCAGCGGCGTCGGGCATCTCCTCGATGTTGATGGTGTGCGACGCGCCCCAGCTCCTCGCCACCTCCAACCTCTGCGCCGGGGCGCCTATTACGATGGCCTTGGAGACCCCCGCCTGGATTGCGAGCGCTAGCGAAAACAGGCCCAGCGGGCCCGCTCCCTGGATGACCACCGAGTCATAGGGGCCTGGCGTCCCGAGCCGGTCGAACCCGTGGACGACGGTCCGGAAGGCGCAGCTAGCCGCCGATGACTCTTCGCTGGGTACCTCGTCGGGGACCTTGACCCGGCCAGCGGTGGGGGGGACGTAGCAGTACTCTGCCAGCGTGCCCAGGACATAAGGGAACTTCGTGATTGGATGTGTGAGCGTGTGAACGCGGTTCGGGCACAGGGTCTCCTCGTGGCTGACCGTGCAGTGGTAGCACTGCCCGCAGGAGGCGTGGGTCCAGACGATACGGTCGCCTTGGGCCAGCGGCTGGCCCAGCGAGTCGGCTTCGACTCCGGACCCGGCGGCGTGAACGCGGCCCGTCATCTCGTGGCCGAGGATCAGGGGGAACTCCGTGTGGCCACCGCCGTCTCCCTGCCAGGAGTGGACATCGGAGCCGCAAAGGGTAGCCACGTCCATCTTCACCAGGATGGCACCGGGCTCGATTTCCCGGGGCAGCGGAACCTCTTCGACCGAGAAGGCTTCGCGGTGGCCGCGAAGGACCGCGGCGCGGCTGGTCGCCGGTAACGGGGGCATGCCACCCTCCAAAACGCGTCCCCGGAGGTCGCCAAGAGCAGGGCCGGACTCCGAGGCGCCATGATAGCACGCCCTGGGCGCGGGGCCGTATCTGACCGTCGTCCCCGCCTCAAGGGAGGCGCGCTCTGGGCGGCGGCGCGCCGGAGCAAGGTCAGGCGGCTATCCGGCGCAGGTCACCCGCGACGTCGCCAAGTCCCGCTGGAGCATCAGCTCGCATGCGGGGGCTGAGGAGACAGCTCCAGGTCGAACCGCCCGACGAGGGGCTGGTCGATCAGTCCTGATAGCGCTCGAGGTGGTACAGCTTCACCGCGTTGCCGACCAGGACCTTATGCCGCTCCTCATCGGTGAGCTCGGAGAGGCCCCGCCGGATGTAGTCCTGGGAGTTCGGCCAAGTGCAGGTTGGGTGCGGAAAGTCGGACTCCCACATGATATTGTCGATGCCGATATAGTCCCGCAGCCGCACCCCGATGACCTCGAACCAGAAATTGACGTAACACTGGTTGTGGAAGTACTCGCTTGGCTGGACCGGCATGCCGAACCTGTAGAGCTTCTGCTGTTCCCACTGATGATCGGCGGTCTCCAACAGGTAGGGGACCCATCCCAGGCCGCTTTCAGCGGAGACGAGCTTCAGGTCCGGGTGGCGGGGCAGCACTCCTGAGAACAGGACGGTGGTCATTACCTGCACGTTTGCCGAGATGGCCCTGGTCGAAACCTCCGCGAAAGTGAACTGCGGATGGATGCCCTCGGCAGGGGGGCTGAAGGAGAGACCCTGGCTGCCCCCCGAGCCGATGTGGAAGTTCACAGGAAGGTCCGCCTCGATGGCCGCCCGCCAGAATGGGTCCCAGTACCTGTCGCCAATATGGGGAAACTCAAACTGCTGGGGGAAGGCGAAGCTTATCCCATGGACGCCCCGCTTCTTCATTCGCCACACCTCGGCGACGGCTTTGTCGACATCCCAAAGCGGCACGTTGGCGAGCGTGATGAACCGGCCGGGATGCGGATCGGACCATTCGTCGATCTGGTAGTCGTTGTAAGCCTGGATGCATTCGAGGCGAAACTCTTCGTCCTTGTACTGTGGATTGCTGTAGGTGTTCCCCGCGATGCCCGCTATGTTCCCAAAGAAAGTCTGGACGTCCACGCCGTCCTGGGCCATTGCCTTGAGCCGCTCCGCCGGGACGTAGGTGCATTCCGGCACCTCCTCCCACCGTTTGGGGGGCTGGGTCCGGTCCGGCATGGCGCCGTGGACCGAGGCTACTCCGGCGGCGCTCCTCGGCTCATCGTAGATGTACCAGCTCTGCGTGCCGTCGTCGTTATCCCTGATCTCGGGGACCTTCTTCCCCCACTTCTTCTCGGACATCCTCGCGGTCCATGTGTCGGACGCTTCCTGAAGATGATCGTCCGTCGAGATGACGCTGTATTTCACGGCTGTCTCCTTTCGCTGCGGCGGCGACGCCAGATGCTGACAGCAGCATCGTGCCATCTCGCGGACACTCCCGCAAGCTCTATTCAAAGCTGAGCCTCCTGGTACAAGGCCCCAACCGGCGTCCCCGGAAAGGAGCTGGGCCGGTGGACAGCCGCCGCATAATGGGAGTGCCATGCCGAGACACTTCACCGTCGACGAGGCCGATGGACAGCTTGAGTGGCTGGAGGCAAGATTCTCTTTGCTGGAGCCATACCTGAAAGAGGTCCGGTCCGGGCAAGCGCGCTCCGAGGAGCTTTCGGGAAAAGAGCGGACCAATGGCTCCGGGCACCTGCAGGAAGAGCTCGAACGCGTCAATCAGCTCATCGAACAGCTCCACAAGAGCATACGAGACATCCTCGAGCAGATCACCGAGCGAGGGATCATCGTCAGGGACCTGGACCGCGGGCTGGTCGACTTTCCGGCTATCCGCGATGGACAGGAGATTTACCTGTGCTGGGTTAGAGGCGAGCCTGAGGTCGGGTTCTGGCATGGCACCGACACCGGCTTCGCGGGCCGGCAGCCCCTCTGAGTCCGGCGCCATGGAACAGGTGAGCGTCCTCGTCCCTTCGTCGTCGGCAAACGTCGGTCCCGGCTTCGATATCTGGTGCCTTGGCCTGGCCGGCCCTCAGCTCCGGGTGACCGGCTCCTCCATTGCGTTCGGGGTCGAGCTCGGCGATGTCGACAGCCCATCCCGGCCGCCGGCGGGACGGAGACTTGGCCACGCCGGCCTCGCGGCGGCCGAACGGTTCCTGAAAGACCGTGGCTTGCCGAACGGGGTCCGCCTTTCGTTTCAGGACGATGGATATCCCGTTGGCGGTCTGGGCAGGTCGGGAGCGGAGGCCGTGGGCGCGGTCCTGGCCACGGCTTCCCTGCGGGGATTGGAGCTTTCGCGGGATGAGGTGGTCCTGGCCGCCGCGAAAGGGGAGCCCGGAGGGCACCTGGACAACGCGGCCGGCTCCACCAACGGCCGTTTCAATATCGTCGCGCTATCGCCCGATACCGGGCGGCCCGTGGTGCGGACATTCGACCCCCCCGCGGACCTTGGCGTTGCCATCGGCTACTCTTCACACGGCAAAACGGCGGGGACCGAGGGCATGCGAGAGGTCCTCAGGGCCCCTGTTTCTCCGGAGGACTTCGCCGCTCAATGCGGCCTCGTATCGGCTGCCACCGCCGCGCTGCTGACAGACGACACTGATGGTTTCTTGGAGCTGGCCTGGGGCGACCGCTACCATGAGCCCCGAAGGGCCGACATCGGAGGGTACGGCCCCTTCACGGCAGCCGAGCTTGCTTCGCTGAAGCGGCTGATGTTCCGAGAATTCGGCGTCGCCTTGAACGTCTCCGGGGCCGGCCCGAATCTCCAGCTCCTGTACAGCTTGAAGGGCTACCATGACGGGCTGGAGGGGCCGGCCAACGCCGTCTCCTCGTGGTGCGCCGAGCGTGGTCTTAGCATGAGGGTGGAGACATCGCGGATCGCCGCGGAAGGGGCGTACGACCGTATGCGGGCCTCCGGGTGACTGGGAACGGCCTCTGGCATATCATGGAGCGCAAGGGAGAAAGACGCTGAAGTACGCTGACCTTGCCGACAAGGCGATCGCCGGAGAGTGCCTGACCCGTGAAGAGTCCAGGGCCGTCCTTCAGTCGCCGGACCACGACTTGCTGGACCTGCTGGCCGCCGCCTACAGGGTGCGCAGGACCTTCCGCGGCAACAAGGTGCACATCCACGTCCTGATGAACGCCAAGAGCGGGCTCTGCCCGGAGGACTGCGGTTACTGCTCGCAGTCCAAGCTCTCCACGGCGCCCATCGAAAAATACCCCCTGGTCTCTCAGGAACGGCTCCTGGCCGGCGCGCGGCAGGCCAAGGCCGCCCTCGCTAAACGGTTCTGCATGGTCACCAGCGGCCGAGGGCCGACCGCCAGGGAGATAGAGCATCTGGCCGCCGCGACGAGGAGAATCGTCGACGAGGTGGGCATCAAGGTCTGCGCCTGCGTCGGCCTGCTGACCGAGGAGCAGGCGCTTGTCCTGAAAGACGCGGGCGTCGATCAGCTCAATCACAACCTGAACACCAGCGAGCGCTTCCATCCGGAGATCACGACGACGCACACCTATCAAGACCGTGTCCGGACGCTCCAGGCCGCTCGAAAGGCAGGGCTCAACCTGTGCAGCGGGGCCATATTCGGGATGGGAGAGGCGGACAGCGACTTGATCGACATCCTATCCGCCTTGCGGGACCTGGAGCCCCAATCAATCCCCATTAACTTCCTGCACCCCATAGAAGGCACACCCCTCGAGGGAGTCTCGGAGCTGACCCCCAACCGGTGCCTGCGCATCCTCTGCCTTGCACGGTTTCTCAACCCCAAGCAGGAGATCAGGGTTGCCGGCGGGAGGGAGCTCCACCTCAGGTCGATGCAGGCGATGGCCCTCTACGCGGCCGACTCCATCTTTACCGAGGGGTACCTCACGACGCCTGGGCAGACGACCAAGGACGCCTGGCAGATGATCGAGGACCTGGGTTTCGAGATCGAGGTCGTCGATGACGAGGCAGCCAGACCGGCGCCGACGCCAGCGCCGGCCAGGCCGAAGCTTCGCGTCCCAGTAGAATGACCGCCCGCGCCAGGGGCACCCGCGCGGGGGCCGGCTCCCGCGTCTGGCACCACTTCACCCAGATGGCCCGCTTCGACATGGATCCCAGGCTCGTCGTGGAGCGCGCCTCCGGCAACAGGCTGATCGCCACGGACGGCCGAGAGTACATCGATGGAGTCGCCTCCCTGTGGGCCAACGTCCACGGGCACAGCCATCCGCACATCGTCGAGGCGATCAAGAGCCAGGCCGAACGGCTTCAGCACAGCACCCTCCTTGGAATCAGCCACGTCCCGGCCGTGACCCTGGCGGACCGGCTCCTCTCACATGTCCCCAAGGGGCTGGAGTGGTCCTTTTTCAGCAGCGACGGCGCCAGCGCCGTCGAAGTCTCCCTCAAGATGGCAGTCCAGTACTGGGGAAACCGGGGCCAACCTCAAAGGCGCCGGATCGTCGCCCTGGACAACGCCTACCACGGCGATACGCTCGGCACGTGCAGCCTTGGAGCCGAAGGGCCTTTCCGCGACCCCTACGAAGCGCTCCTCTACGAGCCTCTCCGGGTCCCCAGCCCGTACCGATATCGTTGCCGGGGCTGTCAAGCTCTCCCATCCTGCGACCTCTCCTGCGTCGACCGTCTTCGGGAGCTGCTCGAGCTCCGCGCGGCCGAGGTGGCCGCCGTCATCATCGAACCCCGCGTCCAGGGAGCGGGCGGAATGATCGTCGCCCCGGAGGGCCACCTAGCCGAGGTCAGGCGCCTGTGCGACCAATATGACGTCCTCCTGATCGCCGACGAAGTCGCCACCGGGTTCGGCAAGACCGGCCGCATGTTCGCCTGCGACCTGGAGGATGTCGTACCGGACATCCTCGTCATGGGCAAGGGGATCACAGGCGGTTACCTGCCACTCTCGGCGACGATGACGACGGACCGGGTCTACGGGGCGTTCTATGACGCACAAGTAAAGGAAAAGACCCTGTTTCATGGGCACACCTACGGCGGAAACCCCCTGGCATGCGCCGCGGCTCTCGCGAGCCTCGACATCTTCGAGTCGGAGCCCGTGCTGGAGCGAGTCCGCGAGCGAGCGGCAGAGCTCGCCGGGCTCCTGCAGGATGCCCTCGGGGCATATCCCAGTATCGGTGAAGTGCGACAGCAGGGGCTCATGGCCGGAGTGGAGCTCGTCGACGACCGCGCAACGAAGGCGCCGCCGCCCGCGGAAGCGATGGCGGGCTGGCGCGTCTGCCTGGCCGCAAGGGAGAAGGGTGTGTTTCTTCGGCCCCTGGGCGATACTGTGGTCGTCATGCCGCCGCTTTCGATCGGACGAGACGAGCTCTCTGAGATCGTCGAAGGACTGCGCCATGGGATCGAACGGGTCTCGGAAACTTCCGCACCCGTGGGCTGAGACGCTCGGCAGCGTCCTGAGCGAGCTCGAGGCCACGGGCCTCGAGCGCTCGGTCCTGACCCTTGAAGCCGGACCGGGGCCGCGGGTCGAGCTGGACGGGCAGTCCCTCACCCTGTTTACCTCGAACAACTACCTGGGGCTGAGCACCGACCCCAGAGTGGTGGAGAGATCGGTCCGCGCGACCCGCGAGTTTGGGGCCAGCGTATCGGCGTCGAGGCTGTTGTGCGGTTCGACCCCGCTGCACGGAGACCTGGAGCGCCGGCTGGCCGCGCTGAAGCGGCGGGAGGCATGCCTGCTGTTCAGCTCGGGCTACATGGCCAACCTCGGGTTGCTGTCCGCCCTCGGCGGCCCCGACACGGTCATATTCAGCGACCAGCGCAACCACGCTTCGATCATCGACGGCTGCCGGCTGGGCCGCTCGCGGACCGAAGTCTACGGGCATCTCGACCTGGATGAGCTCGAGGCCTTGCTGCGCCGGACCGAAGCCCAGCGCCGCTTGATCGTCTCGGAGTCCGTGTTCAGCATGGACGGCGACCTGGCCCCGGTGCCGGAGCTGGTCATGCTCGCCGATCGCTTCGGGGCCCTGCTGGTCCTCGATGAAGCCCATGCCACCGGCGTACTCGGTCCCGAGGGTGAAGGGGCATTGGGCCATTTCGGCGTCCCCGAGGGACCCTTCGTGGTAGTCGGGACTCTGTCCAAGGCCCTCGGGTCTGCCGGGGGCTTCGTCGCCGGAGACGCGCGGATGATCAGGTACCTTCAGAATACCTGCAGGCCCTTCATCTTCAACACGGCTCTGCCGGCGGCCGCCGTCGGGGCTGCGCTGGCCGCCCTCGACGTGGTCAAGGCCGAGCCCTGGCGGCGGGACCGGCTGATGGAGCTGGCGGGGCGGCTGCGGGACGGCCTCGTCCGATTGGGGCGCGACACGGCCGGTTCTTCAACCGGTATCGTTCCCATGGTCGTCGGGGCCGCCGAGACCGCGGTGCAGATGGAGCATCGTCTCAGGTCAAAGGGTGTGCTGGCCCGGGCTATCCGTCCGCCCACGGTGCCCGAAGGGACCTCCCGGATCAGGTTCAACGTCATGGCTACCCACGAAGAGTCCGATATCCGAAGGGTGCTGGACGCGGTCTCACCAGTCGGCGTTGGGTAGTCGGCGTTGGGTAAGGTACTCCTGGTCACCGGCACCGACACCGGAGTCGGCAAGACCGTCGTGACGGCGTGGCTGGGCTCAGTGCTCCGCGGCCGCTACCGACCGGCCCTCGTCAAGGCCGTCCAGACGGGGGCTGACCCCCTGGTCGACGGCGATGAGGCTTCCTATCGCGCCATGTTGGGGGACTCCGACGTCACGACGGCCACCGTGTGCCGGCTGCCCGACCCCCTGGCGCCTTCCATCGCCGCCCGGAGAGCGGGCACGGAGGTGGACTTCGAGAGCGTTGCCGCGGCTTGCCTCGACATCGCAAGCCTCCACGACGTGACCCTCGTGGAGGGCTCGGGAGGTCTCCTGGTCCCCATCACCGAACGCCACGATTTCGCGGCTCTCGCCCTCGCCCTGGACGCAACCCTCATCCTGGTCGCGCGTCCCGGTCTCGGGACGCTCAACCACACGCTGCTGACCCAGGAAGCCGCGTCCAGCCGGGGGCTGAGGACTGAGATGCTGGTCTGCAACGGTCTTGGCGATCGCCCCGGCATGACCGAGATGGAGAACCTGCGGTTCTTTGAACGGCGCTGGGCTCCGGTCCCGGTCGTCGTGCTGCGGCGCGCCTCTGATAGCGACCGAATCCTCGAGTCCCTGGACCCCGGCATCATCGGCGAGACGCCGGACCTCCTTCGCCACGCGGGGCTGCGCCGCTTCCCCTGGGAGTAGCAGTCCGTATCCCGTAGGGACAGGTGAACCGCCCCTGCCCAGATCGTCGGCTCGGTTTAGGTGGTGGATTTGGGACTCCGCCGGCTCGTTGATCCCCGCGCTCCGCCCCGCTATACTTCGCCCGCTGTCCGGCAAGCCCAATCGCTCCGGCCCGAAGACGGACCTCGATGCTGCGCCCCTGAACCGGAGTCTTCGCGAAGATGGACATTACCTGGCTGGGCCACGCCTGCTTTCGCTTGAAGGGCTCGGGCCTGACCGTGGTCACCGACCCCTTCGACGATTCGCAGCCCTTCACCCCCGGCCCGATCCAGGCGGACGCGGTCACGGTCAGCAACCCGGGGCCCTCCCACAGCTCCGTGAGCCGGGTCCAGGGGGTCCGCAAGGCCCTTCGAGCCCCGGGGGAGTATGAGCTCTCGGACGTATTCATCCTTGGAGTCAGGACCTTCCTTGATTCATCGAAAGGAACGGAGCGCGGGGTCAACACAGTGTTCCGTCTGAGCATGGACGGTCTGAGGCTGTGCCACCTGGGCGCGATCGGGCACGTGCCAAGCTCCGACCAGGCCTCATCGATAGGCGACGTGGACATCCTGTTCGTTCCGGTAGGCGGCGGAGAGTCATTGAGCGCGTCCCAGGCGGCTGAAGTGGTGGGCCAGCTCGAGCCGAAGGTGGTCATCCCCATGCAATACGGGCAGCCCGGGGCCTCGGAAGAAGGGGCGTCGGCCGACGCGTTCCTGAAAGAGATGGGCACGTCCGAGGTGGAAGAGAGCGCCCGGTACTCGGTGACTTCCTCCAACATCCCCGGCGGCAGCCCCCGCGTCGTCCTTCTGGAGCCTGTCGACGGCCAGGGCTAAGCCTTTAGGGGCACCGGGGCCCGTCTGTCCCTCCAGGGCCGCAGAGGGCCGGTAGTGTATCAGTCTGAGCGCCGCTCGATGAGGTCGACGACCCAACCCATATCGCAGGGAGCGTCCGCGAGGCCGGACTTGTGCATCGACCCCGGACCGGGTTGTTTCAGTCCGGGGTCATCCTTCCGTGGTTATATTAATAGGGTAGCGGCCTAGCACAGGCGGGAGAGATGCGTATGAAGGAAATCTCGAAGGAGTAGGTGCTATCATCCGCTCTGGAGCGCAGCAGGAGGTACCGGACAAGGAGGAGGCCGATGGCTGCCCTGACCAAGCAGATCGCCGCATATGAGAAGATGCAAGCAGAGCTCGAATCAAAGCACTTGGGCAAGTGGGTCGTGTTCCATGATGATGAGCTTCAGGGGATCTATGACTCGCTTGACGATGCTGCGGTAGACGCCGCCCGTCGATTCGGAAGAGGCCCCTACCTGATCCGGCAGATAGGTGGGCCGCCGTTCAGGCTGCCGGCTTCCGTACTGTACAGACCAGCGAATGCCGACCGCTAGCGCGGGATTCGAGCAGGGCAGGCAGGCGCTAGCCAACGTAGGCCCAACCCTGAACGTGCATATTGGGTACGATGTCGCATATCGGCCTGAAGGACTCAGAACGCCCAGCCTGCCAGGCCAATCGCTTCCCGCCCTGGTGGACACGGGGGCCTTTAGCAGTTGCATAGATTCGGCCCTCGCCGCAGAGTTGGAGTTACCTGTGATAGACGAGATGGGGATCGCAGGCGTTCAGGGTGCGAGCACGGTCAACGTGCATCTTGCCCAGATTTATGTCCCTGCCTTGGAACACACCGTCTACGGCCAATTCGCTGGTGTGCATCTAACCGCAGGTGGACAGCCCCATATTGCCCTATTGGGCCGTACGTTCCCTCCAGCACTTCACGATGACCTATGAGGGCCGGACAGGCCGCGTCACCATCAACAACGATGACTAACAGCCGGTCGGCGAGGTAGCGGGGCCGCGCGGGCCTGTAAAGAAGGCCGCGATCTTGGACTGATGCACTACTCAGAGGCTTGGGACATCGACGCGGTGCCGGTCTGCCGCCAACCCGCCCTGAGCCGATCCCAGCTGGTCCCCAGCGCCGTCCCATCGGCGAGCGTGATGTTCACCGAGGCGGCCCCCGCGTCGTCCTTCTGGAGCCTGTCGACGGCCAGGGCTAAGCCTTTAGGGGCACCGGGGCCCGCCACGCTGAAGCGGGGCTACGACGGGGTGGTATCAGCACATGAGCGCCAAGCACATGGGGCGGTACGTCTCGGAGTTCGAGGGAAGGCACAACCGCCGGTCATTTGACACGGACCGGCAGATGGAGACCATGGCCCGCGCCGCCGAAGGCAAACGGCTCAGGCGCCGGGACCTGGTTGAGGGCTAGCGTGCCGCTTGGAAGCCCTCATAGGACACGTCCGATGGTGACAATCAGCGCAGCAACAATAGCGACGGCCAGCCCCAGCGCCCAGCGTATCAGGCGGCTCTCCCGGTCGACGATCTCCTTGCTGACTCCGGCGATGCGCTCTTCCAGGTGTTTGAGGTGGTTGTCTTTCAGATCATTGATGGCGCTCACCAGGGTCACTTGCAACTCAGCCAGGTCAGCCTTCGTTGCCCCCCGCAACTCGGTCAGGTCAGCCTTCGTTGCCCCCCGCAACTCGGTCAGGTCGGCCTTCGTTGCCCCCCGCAACTCGGTCAGGTCGGCCTTCGTTGCCGCCCGCAACTCGACCAGGTCGGCCTTCGTCGCCACATAATCAAGCTTGGTTTCGATGACGCTGACTCGTTCAGCCAGCCGCTCGTCCTCACCGCTCATACATCCTCCCGGAACGGCTCCCCATTGCAGGGAGCAAGCCGTTATGGCCAAGGAGGACTGAGGTGAATGGCAAATATGCCGTGGCGTTCATGATGACTCTTGCAATGCCCATACTCGAACATTATACCTTCAGCCCGATGTTTCTACGCCAGCACAACGGTTGTGTCCAAGGGGCTGTGGGCCTTGACACAGGGGCGAGCAACGGAATCCGTAACGGTACTATTACGAATAGCTCGCTAGTGGTGTCAAGTAGCGAAATACCCGGAAACCAAACGGGGCGCCCTTCAGGCGAAGGGCGCCCCGTTTCCTTTAGCGTCTCGCAGCAGGGTTACTCGCGATTCTGCATTACCATGAAGATCGCGGCTCCTGCTCCAGCGAGTCCCAGGATCCCAAGGATGAGCCCGATGAGTCCCAATGCCGATGCGGCATCCTCGCCGGCGATTCCTCGTGGACCCGTGGCGCCCGCGGTGCCGTCAGAACCGGCGGAGCCCTGCGAACCCTGCGCGCCCGTGGCACCCTGCGCCCCCGCGGGGCCGGTGGGTCCACCTGGGCCCTGCGGCCCGGTGGGACCCGCCACGCCGGAGGGACCGCGCTCGCCCTGAGCGCCCATCTCTCCCGGCTGGCCGGTCTGGCCCCGAGGACCGCGATCGCCCCGAGCGCCATCCTCGCCGTCCTCACCCGCAGCGCCCGGCGCCCCGGGAAGTCCGGCAGGTCCGGCAGGTCCGGCAGGTCCCGGCAGTCCCGTCAGTCCGCGAGGTCCGGCAGGTCCCGGCGGTCCGGCAACCGGCGTCGGCGGGAGGACCGGGGTGGGCGTCGGTGTCGGCAACGTTCTCACCATCAGGTCCGCCGTCCGCACGCGGTTCACTTCGAACACCGCGGTAGCCTGAGTCGCCTGGTCCGTGCCGGGGACGACAATGTTGACCGTCTGTCCTTCCAGCTCATCCGTGGCCTGGACGTCGACTCGGTAAGCGTCTGCCGGCAACCCATCTGCACCAGTCATGCCGCTCCCCAGCACCGTTCCATCGGCGAGCGTGACGCTCACCGTGGTGCCCGCGGCTGCCGCCGCGCCATCCCTTTCGACGGTACCGGTAAAAACGGTAACGCCGCCTTGAGCGGACGCGCTGGCAGCGAAAAGCGCCAGGACGAGCGCGAACGCCCCCAGGACGCTTATGATCCTCAACTTGGTCATACTCTCTGCCTCTCTTTCGGTCGGACCGCCCGCTTGGAGGGGGCCCCGAGGTCATCGGGGCGCCCCTCCGTTGCGGGGGGTCCGTTCCTATCGCGTCCGTCCTATTGGACGACGATCGTAACCGCCGCCCCAACTGGTATGGGGGTCGGAGTGTCGGCGCTGATATTGTACGCCACTCCACTCACGATCACCGTCGTGTCTTCCATGACCGTGATGAACAGCACCGAGTTGGGCTGGATCGTCACCAGGCTGTTCCCCGGCAGTCCGGGTACGTAGCTCTGCCACAGCCCCGAGGCGTAGTCGTAGCCGGTCACCACCTCGAGGTTCCCCGTCGCCTCCAGGGCGGCCAGGGTCTGCCCGGCGGGCCGTCCGGTCGCCGCCGCGGCGGAGGTCGTCGTGAAGGCAGCCGCGGGCGGGTAGCCGCCCACGGAGGTCGCGCTCACGCCTCGGACCCGCCAGAAGTAGACGGTGCCCGGGGACAGCTGGACGTCGGACTGGAATGCGATCTGGTTGCCCAGCCGGTTTGACCCGGTCCTGTCGACGGCCATCTGGTTCGGGTCGATGAACGTGCCGTCCGTCGACACCTGTAGGTCGTAGTTCGTCGCGCTGTTCACCGCCGTCCAGACGAACAGCGGGCGCAGCGGCACCTCGCGGCTCGTCTCGGGCGCTAGGTTGCCGGCATTCGGCTGGGACAGCATCGGAAGGCCCGCTGCCTCTCCGGCGATGAGCGCCGTCGTCAGGCTCTGCGTCGCCGACCAAGGGCCGACGACCGGCGCGGCGACCCGGACCCGCCAGTAGTAGGTCGTGTTGCCCGCCCGGATTTCTGCGTCGTCGCAGATCCCGACCGAAGAAACCGAGCGCGCGCTTGACGCAGCGGAGGTGCAGCCCGAGTCAAAGGCCGAGCTGGTGCTCCACTGGTAGATGTAGCTGGTCGCTCCGGAGACCGCGTCCCATCCGATCCTGAAGCCGGTGACCCCTGTGCCGAGGGCGTTGGACGTGCCGACCACCGCCCCGTCGGCGGGAGTCAGGCCGGTCGGCCGCAGCGCGCTTCCGATGGTGTCCGTATAGTGCCGCAAGTTGTCCGCACCGGACGCATCAGTGCCGCCGCCCGGGTTGGTGATCGAGACCCACAGCCGCTCGGAGCCGTCGACGTTCGCATGGGCGAAGCCGCCCACCATCTCGCCGTCCTTCAGCTTCGTGCCGGACTTGGTCACGCCGACCTGCGCGAGCGTGACGGACGTGGCCGTCGGGGTTGCCGAGGTGAAGATGCCGCCGGTATCGTCAGTGGCGGCATCTTCGTCAGTGGCGGCTTTGGCCTTGCCGTACGCGGCGCCTGACGCGGCGTACAGTGTGCCGTCGGCCCCAACGCCCAGGCCGACCACCATCGTCGCGCCTGAGATGCTCGTCCAGGAGGTGCTGGTCCCAACCGTCCAGCGATACACGCCCTGGGGGGTGCCCGCGTAGACCATGCTGTTGTTGGCGTAGTCGCTGTGGAAGGCCACATGCGTCGCGCCCGAGCGGGACCCGGAGCTCCCCAACTGTGAGAAGCTGGAGCCGCCGTTGGTGGACAATCGCGCCTCGCCGTCCTGGCCGATCAGGATGCTGTTGTCCTCGGAGTAGTTCGGCGACATCACGATGTCGGAGACGCTCTCCGACCCCGTGCCTCTTGCGTTCGTGAACAGGAATCCCCCGTTCACGCTCTTGCGGAGGCTCCCGCTCGCGCAGCCCACGAAGATCGTAGTTCCGTCGGCGGCCGCGAGCGAGCTGATCGTGCTGCTTCCGCAGGCCACGCTGCTCCTGGTGCCCCAGGAGTAACCGCCGTCGGTCGAGCGCTCCAGGTTTTCGCTGCCCACGATGGCGCTGTAGATGGTGTTGTCCGTCGCGAATTCGGGGCTGTAGGCGAAGACGACGGGAGCTGATTCAGGTGGTGTACCTACAGCGAACTCCCCCGTGTCGACGACCATCCAGTTGGTCCCGCCGTTGGCGCTGAGGAGGGTGACGTCGGAGCCGCTTCCGGAGGCGGCCGCGATCATGCGGCCGCTGGACTCGAAGTCCGGCGACACCGCGAAGCCCGCGATCACCGTCCCCGGCACCTCGTCCATTGCCTCTATAACCGGCTGTACAGTAGTGTCCTCGAGCACCTCGGCCGTGAACCCAGCCGTGAATGCCCCGGTGTTGGCGAGCAGGCTGATCTGGGTGTAGGTCTTGCCGCCGTCGGTGCTGCGCGAGAACCCGCCGTTCCCGCTGGCCATGTAGTTGGTGCCGTCCGCGTCGAGGTCGCTATTCACCAGCGCGAACGCGGTGCCGCCGTCCGGGGAGATGCCCACGGCGCTGCTCGACGCCGTGTCAGTGTCCCCGCCCGGTACGGGCTTGGCCGTGCTGATGGTCGTGCCGCTGCCGGACGTGAAGTTGGTGGTCCGGTACGCGGCGTTCCCGGTGTCCGGCGAGGCGCTGCTGAAGAGGACCGTCGGCGAGCCGATGGTGCCCGCGAAAGCGATGTTCGAGACATCTGTCCCCTCGGAGTGGAGATCGCCTGCCTTCGTCGTCACCCGGCGGATGCCGTCGAGGGCGGCGTCCCCTCTCGCCGAGTTGGTGCCGACATAGACCACCCGCCTCGCGTCGTCGGACCCATCGTAGTCGGGAGGGACCGCAAGGGCGGAGCTCACGATGCCGTTGCCCACATCGGTCAGGGCATCGTCGATCGCGATGCTGTCTAAGTCAACGCCCCATGCCGCGCTCGGGCCGACCACGTGGTACAGGTTCGTTCCTGTCGCGATGGGGAGGTCGGCTTCGACTTCAGCAATCGGTGTGGTGACTGAGCTCAGCGCCGAGGCGACGACCATTATCACGCCGTCAGCGGAGAAGCTCGGCGAGTAGGCGATGGCCGTCACGTCGGCGGTCATGTCGGTGGTGGCAAGCGGGGCCCAGAACAGGCGGTTACTCCGGCCCCAGACCCGCGCACAGTCGTTGTCAGGGCAACTCCCTGACTCCGTGTGGGCCAGCCCGATGGCCACCTCGCCCACCCCGTTGTAGTTCGGGGCCACGGCGAGGGAGGTGATCGCCACGTCGTCGCCCGCATCGCCCTGACTCTGCCCGAGCTGGGTGTAGCTGCTCCCGCCGTTGGTGGACTGGTAGACCGTCGTGGTGGAGGCCACGAAGACCGTGCTGTCATCGGCGTACCGCGGAGACGGGACGATGGCGACGATGGGGCTCGTGTCCGTCCTGCTCGGGTCGACGGCGGCCCAGGTGACGCCGCCGTCGCTCGAGTAGGCGACCTCGTCGACTCCGGTACCGTCGGCAAAGATCTGGTCCGGGGTACCGGTTTCGTCGCTTTGATCTGTGCGAGTCTCGTCGGCAACGTTATCACCGTCGCTGTCCAGGGCTACCCAGATCCGGGAATCGTTGGCGTAGTTGGGCGACACCGCCAGGACGTTCCGCCCGTTGGCGCTGCCCGGCCCCTTTGCGTTGTCGTTCACCACCATGCCCTTATCCGTGGGCAACGAGGTGGTCGAAAAGCTCAAGGTTCCCGCCAAGGCCGGCCCGGTGGGCAGCATCGCGCCGAGAAGCCCGGCAATCATGCCGAGCACCAAGAGCCACTTGAAACTCTTTCTCACACTTCTCTTCATTCACAACCCCTTTCATGACTTGCCTCGGGTGAGAGAAGGCCGCCGCGCCCTAGATTTGGAGGGCGCAGCCCCGGGCAATACCCAATTCCGTCTGGGCGCCTCACGGCATCCCGCGGCATCGTATCGGCACCATCCGGTCCTCCTTTTGTCTGACTCACTCTGCTTGTATCCAGTTATTCGCTATCGCTATTTGCCGCATCGACGGGGAGTCCGGGGGCGTGCACTCCGCCGGGGCCACCCTCTCGCGGCCGATCGAGGCAACGGTTCAAAACCGATTCAAGAATTATTGTTAGGTGCCGACAGGAGTTTGTCAAGCCTTCTTCCGTGTCGAAGAGCGAGATGCGTCTCCCGCATCCGCCCGCCGTTCGCTCCCTGAGGCGCACCCTTCCCAGTGTCTGAACCATGCCACTGAGAATTCTGGGGGGGGCGATTGCCCTGAACCTGACGGGAACCTGACGAAAGGCTGACGTCTGGCTGACAACCGACGGTTTCCTGGTCATTGCCTCGGTTTGGATTCCGGGCGGTTCGCGAACCGCCCTTACGGGATTACGGGCTGCTGGGTGAAGGGACGGATTGGCGATATCGCAGGATGTGGGGGCAGGATGTTCTCGAACGTGTCCGGGATGGGGTGTGGGGGCAGGTTTGAAACCTGCCCCCACGGGATACGGACTGCTGGGTGTAGGGGCGGTTCGTGGTGGGTTTGAGGAGCGTCTTTTGTTGTCATTCTGAGGAGCGAAGCGACGAAGAATCTAAAGGGCCTCCTCGACATCTCCGTACCACTCCAACGACAGGTCTTTCCATCTGGGGTTCACCGACTCGATCAGCGCCACCTTCTTGCTCCGTCGCCAACCCTTGACCTGCTTCTCTCGCTCGATGGCAGCCACAGCGTCCGATGTCTCCTGGTAGTGGACCAGCCAGGTGAGGTTGTACCTCGTTGGTGAAGCCTTTCACGGGCTTGTGCTTATGCTCATAGACTCGCCTCTCGATGTCGTTGGTAACGCCGACATACAGGGTCCTTACCCTGTTGGTCATGATGTAGACGTAGTAGTGGCTATCCGGTCTTGTGGTCATGGGCCTTAGATTCCTCGCTGCCTGCACCAGGCAGGCGCTCGGAATGACGGGGCTGGCCTGCAGCAGGCAGGCCGCTCGGAATCACTATGGCCTTGTGAAGGCCGCGTAAGGGGCTGAAAACAGGGCGGCGTCCCAGGACAGGGCCGGAGGCGGGTTTGAAACCCGCCTCTACGAAACAACGGTGCGGCGGTGCCCATTTTCATAGCAATGACAGGTGCGGGGCGTCCCGCCTGCGTCAGGCAGGCAAAGACCCCGCGTCTTCGCACGCGGGGTCTGGCCGATACCGTATTGGCGCCGGAGGGGGTCTCAGGCTACAGCTTGTAGACCTTCCGGGCGTTGTCCACGAGGATCATCTGCCGCTCGCGCTCCGGAACGCTCTCCAGGCTCAGCTCCACGTACTTGGCGGAGTCGGGCCACAGCGACGTGGGATGGGGGAAGTCGCTCTCCCACATGATCCGGTCGGCGCCGATGAACTCCCAGTTCTTCAGCCCTTCGGCTTCGTACCAGAAATCGACGTAGACGTGGTCATGGAAGAGCTCGCTGGGCCTCCGGCTGAACCCATGCTTCCAGAGATCGTTCCGCTCCCACTCATGGTCGCAGGCCTCGAGGACATAGGGCATCCAGCCGATGCCGCTCTCCGCCACGACGAACGTCAGGCCGGGGAAGCGGTCGAACACGCCGGAGAAGAGGAAGTTGGACATGTACTGTCCCTGGAGGTTGAACCCGATTGACCCCGTGAGAGCGCGGCTGCGCCGGGAGCTCATGCCCGGCATGAGGTCCAGCCGCATCCGGGCGGCCCCTCCCGATCCATGGAAGTGCACCGGGTGATTGGCCTCCTGGCACATGCCCCAGAGGGGGTCCCAGTACGAGTCGTTGAAGTAGGGGAGCCCCCTCTGGTGGGGGGCGCTGGTCATGATGACGCCCTTATGACCCTTGCCCATGGCGTCGGCGACCTCGCCCACGGTGCGCTCGATGCCGGAGTATGGGACGACGGTGAGCGCGATGTACCGTTCCGGGTCGGTGCCGATCAGCTCTTCCGACAGAAAGTCGTTGTAGGCGCGGACGCATTCGGCTTCGAAGTCAGGCTCCTTGCCCTGGAACGCGTCGGCGGAAGGCCCGGTAACGTTGGGGTAGATGGCGGCCGCGCTGACGCCGTCCACGTCCATCGCTTCCAGCCGCTCCTTGGGGCGGTAGACGCTCGGGGGGATGTCCTCCCAGCGCGAGGGGAGCGTCTCCTTGTCGGCCGTGACGGCATGGCAAAGGGCTGGGAAGCCCATGCCCGGCTTCCCGTCCATGACCCAACGCTCCATCCTGTCATGGGGCTCGATCATGTACGTGGGCGCCCCCGCGATGCCGGCCCTCGCGCCCCCCTCGGGGGAGTACCACTCCGTGTGGGGAATGCGGCCGCCCCATTTGGCCGCGGACATCCTGCTGGTCCACATGTCGGGCGGCTCCTGGAAATGGGCGTCAACGTCGATCCGGGTGTACTCCATGATTTCCTCCTGTGGGCGGGAACGGGCCAAGCCCAACCTAGGCGCAAGCCCAACCTAGGCGATGGGCAGGCGCTTGTCAACCGGCGTATCCGGCGTCCTCGCGCAGGCCCAGCCCGGTGGCGGCGGCCGTCGCCAGCCGGTCGCACCGCTCGTTTTCCGCGTTCCCCGAGTGCCCGCGGACCCATTGCAGCTTGACGTCGTGGCCGTCGCACAGGTCGAGGAGCCGCGCCCACAAGTCCGGATTGATGGCGCGCTCCTTCTTGTTCCGCCGCCAGCCCTTCGCCCGCCAGCCCTTCGCCCACCCCTTGGCGATCCCGTTGACGACGTATTGAGAGTCGCTGTACAGGGTGACCCGGCACCGCCGGTCGAGCGTCTCCAGGCCGGCGATGGCGGCCAGCAGCTCCATGCGGTTGTTGGTGGTCAGACGAAAGCCCTCGGAAAGCTCCCGTCGCCGCCCCTCATGGAGAAGGACCACGCCGTAGCCGCCCGGCCCGGGGTTGCCTGAGCACGCGCCGTCCGTATAGATCGTCACGGCGGGAGGGGCGGAAGCCATCCGGCGCTATTCCATCTCGCCCCAGGTGCGTCCCTGCTTCATATCCACCTTCAGCGGCACCGCCAGGTCCATGGCCCTGGGCATCGTTTCCTGCACGAGCCCTTTCAGGGCGTCCATCTCCTCGATGGGGGCTTCGAAGATGAGCTCGTCGTGGACCTGGAGGACCATCCTGCTGCGGAGGCCCAGGTCCTTCATCCGCTGAGCGAGCTCGATCATCGCGATCTTGATGATGTCCGCCGCGGTCCCCTGGATGGGCATGTTGACGGCCATGCGCTCCGCGGCGCTCCGGGTCTGGAAGTTGCTGGCGTGCACGTCCGGGAGGTAACGCTTGCGGCCCATCAGCGTCCCGACGTGCCCCTCGTTTCGGGCATCGGCCTTCGTTTGCTCCAGGTACCGGAGGATGCCCGGATACTTGCGGAAGTACTCCTGGATGATTGGCGCCGCCTCCTCTCGGGAGCGGTCGGACCGCACCGCCAGACCGTGCTCTCCCATGCCATAGGCCAGCCCGAAGTTCACGACCTTCGCGAACCGGCGCTGGTCGGCGGTGACCTCGGCCATGGGGACGTTGAACACCTGCGACGCGGTCGCCGTATGAATATCCTCGTCTTTGCCGAAGGCTTCTATCAGCCCTTCGTCCTGGCTCATGTGGGCCAGCACCCTGAGCTCGATTTGCGAGTAGTCCGCCGAGAGCAGCGTCCATTCGGGCGCGTCCTCGGCGATGAACGCCTCCCGTATGCGCTTCCCCTGGTCCGTCCGCACGGGGATATTCTGGAGATTCGGGTCGCTGGACGAGAGTCTTCCAGTTGCCGCCACCGTCTGGCTCAACGTCGTGTGCAAGCGCTTCGTGCGCGGGTTCACCATCTCGGGCAGCGCGTCGACGTAGGTGGACTTGAGTTTGCTGACCTGGCGATACTCCAGGATGTGATCGATGACCGGGTGGGCCCCTCGGAGCCACTCCAGCACCTGGGCGTCGGTCGAATACCCCTGCTTGGTCCGCTTCGATTTCGGCAGCCCCAGCTCCTCGAACAGGAGCTTGCTGAGCTGTTGAGGGGAGCCCATGTTGAACATGTGGCCCACGCAATCGTATGCGGCGGCCTCGATCTCCATCAGCCGGTCCGTCATCTCCCGGGACATGGCGTGAAGGACCTCCGGGTCGATGGCCACCCCCAGGCGCTCCATGCCGGCCAGTACGGGGAGCAGAGGCATCTCCATATCCCTCAGCAGCCCCTCGAGACCCTCCTCCTTGAGCTCGCGCTCATACAGAGGCCACAGACGGAGGGTTGCCTCGGCCCTGGCGCACGCATAGGCGGCTGCCTTCTCGATGGGAGCGAAGGGCATGGTGATCGCCTTGCTGCCCGTCCCGAGGAGATCGGCGGGCGCCGGCAGGTCCGCACCCAGCCGCTCGAACGCCTGCGGCTTGAGACTCAGCGACTTGCCTCCCAATAGGTACGCGGCAACGATGACGTCCGCGTCGAGGCCCCTGAGGTCGATACCCTCGTTCGCCAGCACCACCCAGTCGAACTTTCCGTTGTGGGTGACCTTCGTGACCCCTTGGTCTTCGAAGACCGGGCGGAGGATATCGAGGGCCTTTCCCTTCTCGACCTGCCGTCCCGAGGCGTGGCCGAGGGGAACGTACCTGGCCGTCCCGGGCCCGGCCGAGACGGCCAGCCCGGTCAGCTCCCCGGACATTGCCAGCGGGCTCGTACTCTGGACGTCGAGGGCGAAGCTGCCGGCGGCCTTGAGGTCCCGGGCCAGGGCGTCGAGCTCCTCGATGGTGTCGACCGCGGCGAAGTCCTCCGCCCCCCGGGAGCCGTCGGCGGCCGGGTCCGCCCTCGGGTCCTGGGCGACCTGGGGAAGGCGGCCGATCAGGCTGTGGAACTCGAGCTCGCGGAACAGGTCCACG
This sequence comes from Dehalococcoidia bacterium, assembly GCA_965220155.1. Classification (GTDB taxonomy): domain Bacteria; phylum Chloroflexota; class Dehalococcoidia; order SHYB01; family SHYB01. The sequence goes on from OZ244810.1 coordinate 1,277,406, forward strand.
ACCCCGGCGCGGTCGTACCGGTCCGCGCGCGCCTCCTGAAAATCGAAAGAGATCGGCGCCTCGCGGACGAGGGTGATGAGATGCTGGTTGTGGCGCACCGTCTCGGCGTACTCCCGCAGCACCTCGCGGTCCTTGGGAGGCTCGACCTCCTCCAGGCGCTGGAACACCCCGTCGATCGAGCCGAACTGCTGGATCAGGCGCGTCGCTTTTTTCTCCCCGATTCCGGGGACGTTGGGGATGTTGTCCGATGCGTCGCCCCGCAGCGCCTTCCAATCGACGTACTGGGAAGGCTCCAGCCCGTACCGCTCGCGCACCCGGGGCACGTCGTAGATGGCCATGTCGCCGACCCGGCTCTGGAACCGCAGGCGGACGTGGGGAGAGACGAGCTGGACCATATCGGTGTCGCCCGTCAGGACCATGGAGTCCATCTCCCGCTCCGTGGCCATATCCGTCAGGGTCCCGATGATGTCGTCGGCCTCGAAACCGTCCAGCTCCAGCACCGGCATGCCCAGGACGTCCACCAGGCGGCGGACCCGGGCGAACTGGATGGAGAGATCCTCGGGCGCCTCCGGCCGCCCGGCCTTGTAGTCGGCGTACATCTCGTCCCGGAAGGTCGGGCCCGGCCGGTCGAAAGCGATGGCCCAGTAGGTCGGCTTCACGTCGGTCCATGCCTTCAGGAACATGTTGGCGAAGCCGAAGACCGCGCCGATGGGCTCCCCCGTGGAGCGGACGTTGAGCGCCATCCGAGGGGCGAGGGCGTAATAGGCCCGGTAGACAATCGAGTGGCCGTCCACCACCATGAAAACCGGACGGCTGGGAAAGAGGGAGCCGGTCTTGGCCATCGACGTGGCCTCGCAGCGCGGGGAGATGACGGCGGGAATCGACGGAGCCATTATAGCATCGGGAGGGGTCGTCTCCAGGTTTGCCGGAGCGGACACGCCGGATGTCCGAGGCCCCGCCCCGCGGCGGGGCCCTTTGGGGTGCCGGGCGGTTCGCGAACCGCCCCTACGGGATGCGGACGGGAATTGCGGCATCGTCAGCGCGATCATAGAGGACGACTGAGGGGACAGAGAAGGGAGGACCCATGACGACAGAGGGACGGCTGGCCCATCTCGAAAGACAGGAAGCCAGGCTCCTCGCACTGAGCGACCAGGTGGTCGAGATCAGCAGGGAGAACAGGGAGAGGATCGAACAGAACCGGGAGACCATCGCGCAGAACAGGGAGACCATCGCGCAGAACAGGGAGACCATCGAACAGAACAGGGAGACCATCGAACAGAACAGGGAGAGGATCGAACAGAACAGGGAGAGGATCGAACAGAACGAGAAGAGATTCGCTGCGCTGATGGAGCGGATGGACGCCAGGATGGCGCAGAACGAACGTCACATAGCCGGCGTACAGAACCTCTGGGTGCGCCTGTGCAAGAAGAACGGCTGGCTCGAGGACGAGGACCTGCTGGGAGGCTAGCCATGAGCGAGAAGCAAGCATCCGGCCCGGGCGGTTCGCGAACCGCCCCTTCCCAAGATCAGATCGTCGGCCCGGTTTAGGTGGTGGATTTGGGCGGCCGCCTCTCCCTTGACGGGCTGATAGGGGTAGGTATTGGGGGTTGTATCGATGAATCCGGCCAGCGCCGCGCTTAGATTCCCTGCCTGACGCAGGCAGGACGCCCCCCCGCACCTGTCATTGCTATGAAAATGGGCACCGCCGCACCGTTGTTTCGTAGAGGCGGGTTTCAAACCCGCCTCCGGCCCTGTCCTGGGACGCCGCCCTGTTTTCAGCCCCTTACGTGGCCTTCACAAGGCCATAGTGATTCCGAGCCGCCTGCCTGCTGCAGGCCAGCGAGGAATCTAAGGCCCATGACCACAAGACCGGATAGCCACTACTACGTCTACATCCTGACCAACAGGGTGAGGACCCTGTATGTCGGCGTTACCAACGACATCGAGAGGCGAGTCCATGAGCATAAGCACAAGCCCGTGAAAGGCTTCACCAACGAGGTACAACCTCACCTGGCTGGTCCACCGTGAGGAGACATCGGACCCTGTGGCTGCCATCGAGCGAGAGAAGCAGGTCAAGGGTTGGCGACGGAGCAAGAAGGTGGCGCTGATCGAGTCGATGAACCCCAAATGGAAAGACCTGTCGCTGGAGTGGTCCGGAGATGTCGAGGAGGCCCTTTAGATTCTTCGTCGCTTCGCTCCTCAGAATGACAACAAGCTCGTGAAAGGCTTCACCAAGAGGTACGACCTCACCTGGCTGGTGGTGGTGTCTCAGTTCCGGTGACTACCAAGTAAGCTGGCAGTAGGAGGAAAGGCTCATGAGCAGGTACCCGGCGCTCCTGGACGGCTCTGAGGGCGCGTACGGCGTGGTTTTTCCAGACCTGCCCGGCTGTTTGGCGATGGGGCAGACAGTGGACGATGCCCTTCTGAACGCCGAGGACGCCTTGCGGGACTACGTGACCGAGATGCTGAAGGCTGGTCGGAACGTCCAGGAGCCTTCCGCCCTTGAGACCATCGAAACGCCAGCGGGAACGCGGCTGGTCCTGGTCCCGCTGGTGCGGCCTTCCGGGAAGAATGTTCGGATCAACCTCGTTCTGGATGAGGAAGTCGCCAGGTTCATTGACGACGAGGCCCGCCGACGCGGCATGACCCGCAAGGCATACGTTACCTGGATGACACAACGCATGGCCTCCATGAGCCTCTAAGACGCCCTGAAGGTTTCAAACTGGCCACCCCCAAATCCACCATCAGAATAGAAAGAGATACCCCGTTGGAGCCGGCTGTGAAGCTGGCTATGATGGCAAAGTGCTCAAACAAAGCCATCACCAACGAGGTGCAGCTAGTATGCCCCAGGGAGCATTGCCTTTCCAATACGCCCAGGAGAAGGGTTCGACGGGGATGACCGCTCTCGCCGGTCTGGGGGCGTACCTGGATCTTTGGCAGGTTGCCGGTTTACCCGAGTCGGTCCGGCGGCATCTGGGCGTCAAAGGGGAGCAGGGCTGGACCGATGAGCAGATGGTCACCTCCCTGGTGCTGTTGAACCTGGCTGGCGGTGAGGGTGTGGAGGACCTGCGCCTGTTGGAGAAGGACGAGGGGCTGGGCCGGGTGTTGCGGCTGGCGGAGACTCAGGGGATGCGCCGGCGGGAGTGCCGAGGGCTGCTGGGGAGGTGGCGCCGGGAGCGCCGCCGCAGTGTGCCGTCGGCCTCGGCCGTGTTCCGTTTCCTCCAGCGGTTCCACGACCCGGCCGAGGAGGAGAGAAGACGCCCCCACACCGCGTTCATCCCCGCCGCCACCGGTGGGTTGCGCGGGCTGGGAAAAGCGAACGCCGACTTGGTGGGCTTCGTCCAGAGACAGGGCCGGCATGAGCAGGCAACCCTGGACATGGACGCCACGCTCATCGAGACCCACAAGGAGCAGGCGCGGTATTGCTACAAGAAGCACAAGGCCTACCAGCCGCTGACGACCTACTGGGCAGAAGCTGACTTGGTCTTGCACTCGGAGTTCCGGGACGGCAACGTGCCGGCGGGCCACCAGCAGTTGCGGGTGCTTCGGGAGTCGTTGGAGCACCTGCCTTCGGGGGTGGAGCGGGTTCTGGTGCGCTCGGACACGGCGGGCTACCAGCAGGAGGTCTTGCGCTACTGTGCCGAGGGCAAAGACCAACGCTTCGGAGTGATCGAGTTCGCTGTGGGAGTGGACGTGACCCCGGAGTTCAAGGCTGCGGTGGCCCAGAGCGCTGAGGAGGAGTGGCGGGAGTTGTACCGGGAGGTGGACGGGCGGCGAGTGGAAACGGGCCAGCAGTGGGCGGAAGTGAACGTCGTGCCCAACTGGATAGGACACTCCAAGACCAGCCCGGAGTACCGGTTCATCGCCATCCGGGAGCCGCTGCGGAACCCGCCCCTGCCGGGGCTGGCCGGCCAGTTGGACCTGCCCGCCATCATGGAGATGGGGCAGCAGGGGTGGTACAAGGTCACCGGGGTGGTGACCAACCGGGAGGTTGACCCGGAGGCGTTGGTCTGGTGGTCCCGGCAGCGGTGCGGCAAGGGGGAGGAGGCGCACTCCGTGCTGAAGGAAGACCTGGCGGGGGGCCGGCTGCCCTCGGGACTGTTCGGAGCCAACGCCGCTTGGTGGGCGATAACGGTGCTGGCCTTCAACCTGAACTCGGCGATGAAGCAGTTGGCCCTGGGTCAAGAGTGGGTGAGCAGAAGGCTGAAGGCGGTGCGCTTCGGGGTCATCAATCTTCCGGGTCGGGTGGTGCGCCACGCCAGGACGCTGATCATCAATCTGAGTGGGGGCCACCCCTCATACACGGTGTTGGTGGCGGCGCGGCGGAGCATCCTCGCCCTAGCCCACGGGCCGCCGGGGGGCTGACTCGGCCCTTGCGGGCCCAGAGGCCACCAAAATCGGGCCCGGCCGGGTGCCGAGGGTTCGTTGCGCCCAACACCCGCCGAAACTGCCCTTCCAACCCCCTTTTGCCTCTGAACCATCCCCCAGGCCGCTTTCGCCAACCCCTGGACCGCTCACCGAACCGCCTTACACCCCCCACTCCAGCCCATCCAACGCCTCCACACTCCTTAGATGGTGGATTTGGGCACCCCGGCCGCGCTTTCCTTTATCGAGACGTGCTATTACACTAGCGAGGCCGAGAGCCGCTCTTCCTGGGAGGGATCAATGGAGTACACGCGCATCGACGTCGACGCGCACATGCAAGAGCCGCCCGAGATGTGGACGAGCCGCATGTCCGCGGCCAAATGGGGCGACCGCATCCCGCACACTGAGTGGTACAGCGGAGAGCCGGGCTTCGCGGTCTTCATGTCGGAGAGGCATGACAAGATGGAGCGTTGGGTGATCGACGGGAAGCCCGGGATGGGCTATCCGGCGCTGTGCCATGCCGTCACCGCCGACCGGGAGACTCTGCCCTCGCGGTGGGAGGACGTGCCCCTGAGCATCTACCGGCCCAAGGAGAGACTCGAGGCAATGGATGTCGACGGCGTCAGCGCCGCCGCCCTGTACCCGAACGTCACCGGCCCCTCCGCGGACGCGTTTCAGGGCAAGGAGCCGGACTTCGAGGCCGAATGCGTACGGGCCTACAACGACTTCCTCGCGGATGAGATGGTGGCCCTGAGCCCCCAGCGTTACATCGCCCTCACGGTCGTGCCCTACTCTGGGGTCGAACGCACCATTGGCGAGGTGGTCTATGCGAAGGAGAAGGGGCACCGCGGCGTCATCATGACCAGCGCCCCGCACCAGCGGGGCCTGCCCTTCTTCAACGACTCCTACTGGGACCCCTTCTGGAACATCTGCCAGGAGATGGACCACCCGGTGCATTTCCACGGCTCCGGCGGCGCGGCCCGGATGCGCCTGGACATCATGGACGGGACGAGCCATCGGAGGGCGCGAGCCCTGCAGGGCTCGGTTGGGTTCAACCTGCAGGGCCAGTACATGTCGAACTTCCTGTTCTCCGGCGTATTCGACCGCTTCCCCGGCCTGACATTCGTCGTGGCGGAGAGCGGCATCGGCTGGATGCCCTATGTCCTTGAGTCCTGCGACCATGAGTGGGAGCGGAACGAGCTCTGGAAGCACGGGTTCAGCCGAAGGCCCAGCGAGCTCTTCCATGACCACGTCTACGTCGATTTCTGGTACGAAGCCGAAGGGCTGAAGAACTGGGAGTTCATCGGCGCCGATCGAATCATGTGGGAGAGCGACTTTCCGCATCCCACGTCGCTGTGGCCCCACTCGGCCAAGTACGTGGAGCTAAGCCTGGAGAGCGTGCCCGAGAGAGAGCGCCAGATGATCCTCGTGGACAACGCGCGCAAGGTGTACCACATCTAGGGCCCTCAAAGACCGGTTCCTTCCCGCGGGGGGGAGCGAGTCTTTGAATGACGGGCACGGGTCGCTAGACACATCAGGAGAAGGACCTTGGCACTACGATTCAACGTCGTCTCCGCAGGCGATTATGTTGTCGAGCCACCGGACCTGTGGACTTCGCGGCTTCCCAAGGATAGGTGGGGAGACGCCATCCCGCACGTGGCGAAGCAGGCCGACGGGACAGAGCGATGGGTGTTCGGGGGAGCGCCTCGGCAGACCGAGGCGCTCGTAAAGACCGGGGCCCTCTCCAGCGAGCGGTTCGCCGAGCCCCAGACCTGGGCTGAGGTCCCGGCCGCGGCCCACAACCCGGCGGAGCGCCACAAGGCGATGGACCAGGATGGCGTCGACGTGCACGTTCTTTACCCCAACGCGCCCGGCTACGGGGCCGACGGCTTCTCGTCCATCGAGGACCCGGCCCTCGAGGCAGCCTGTTGCGCGGCCTACAACGACTGGCTGCTGGACACTTGGGGCAACGACCCGCGATTCGTCCCGCAGTGCATCGTCCCGATATCTTCCATCGAGGCCGCGAGGCATGAGGTGGAGCGCGCCGTGAAGAAGGGGCACAGGGGCGCCGTGATGCACCCGTTCCCGTGGCATGTCCGGCCCGGGCTTCCTCACGGCCACGATGCCGCCTGGGACCCCTTCTGGGCGACGGTGCAGGACCTGGGTGTGCCGCTCTGCTGGGAGGCCGGCACGAGTCCTCGCTTCATGTTGGATATCTATCCGGGGTACGAGGCGCCAACCAGGAACGCCTTCGATTCGGTGCGACGGCCCATCAGCAACGCGATCGCAGCCGCATCATTTCTGCTCGGCGGCGTCGCCGAAAGGTTCCCGCGGCTCAAGGTGGTGTTCTCATCGAGCAGCCTGGACTGGATCGTGTTCCAGCTGGAAAACTCGGACTGGGAGTGGCACCAGTCGCAGCTTCAGAAAGAGAACGTCCCGGTGCCCAGCGACATCTTCCACCGGCAGTGCTACGTGACGACCTGGTTCGACAAGAGCGCGTTCAAGCACCGCGGCTTCATTGGGGTCGACAACATCCTTTGGCAGTCGGAGTTCCCGCTCTCGACGTCGACCTACCCGAAGTCGGCTGAGTTCATCCAGCGGAACATGGGGGACGTGCCGGCGGCGGAAAGGGACAAGATCGTCTATCAGAGCACCGCGAAGCTTTACGGGATCGCCGCGTAGGGCCGGCGGGCCGCTTTTTTCGGAGCTCCGCCGCGACCCGATCCGGGCGGGCGCCCGGGACTATCGCAGCCAGCGTCGCGTATGGTCCCTTATCCCTGCGAGGGTTCGGGCTCGACAGCCGTGGCACCTTTCGCGGCCAAATAGATGGTCCCTTATCCCTGCGAGGGTCCGGGTCCTGGCCATCTCGTCGATCAGGGCTGGATCGAATAGTCCCTTTCCCTGCGAGGGTCCGGGTCTTCCTTGGCCTCAGCCGGCGGACCGTCGGACCTCTATGAGCCGCTTCATCTTGCGGAGGTTCCTTCGAAACGAGAGGGCAAGGCCCGGACGCACGAACAGGAGATCGGCTATTCTGGCAAGCAGCCTCTTACTCGGCAAGTAGGAAATCTCCACGCTGCACGTGCACCCCGCGGCGGCGGGCTCGAGGGTGTATCGGACGGTCGTGTGGCCGGTAATCGGGACCGGACCCTGGTGCTCGTGGAGCGCCGGGGGCTTGAAGCGTGTGATGCGCCACTCGCCTTCGGCGTGGAATGGGCCGAGGACTCGGATCCGCTCTCGGAAGATGGTCCCCATGCCGACCGGGCCTTCGCTGACGGACACCACCTGTCGGACGTTCGACACCCAGTCGGGATTCCTATCGAGGTCGTTCAGGAAGGCCCAGACGGTCTCCTGGGGTGCGTTCAGACCGATACTGGTGGAGTACTTCCCCATGGAGAGCCGCCGAAGGAGGGGTTGGAAGGCGGGATTGTACCATAGAGGACCCTGGAATCCGCGGACCGTCAGGAAGGCCCAGCACTCACTATTTTGGCCTCAGGGGGGCCAAGTCCATCGGAGGAGTCAGCTTTGCAACTGGAAAACCGAGTCGCCATTATCACGGGGTCGGGGAGGGGCATCGGGCGTGTGGCCGCCCTCCAGCTCGCGGCGGAGGGAGCAGCCGTCGTGCTGGCATCGCGCACGTTAGCGGAGGTCGAGTCCGCGGCGCGCGAGATCCGGGCCGAAGGCGGAAAAGCTGTGGCGGTCGAGACGGACATCTCCCGGCCCGAGGAGGCCAAACGGATGGTGGAGCGGGCGATCGAGGAATTCGGCCAGCTGGATGTCCTCATCAATAACGCAGCCATGCCCGGGCCGGTGAGGGAGCTGACGGACCTGGACTTCGAGGACTGGGACTTCGTCTACGGGATCAATGTCCGGGGCACGATGGCGTGTTGCAAGTACGCCCTTCAGCACATGGTCCCCCGGAAGACCGGGAACATCATCAATGTCTCGTCAACCGCCGGCCGGCGGGGGATGGGCGGACGCGTCCACTACTGCTCGTCGAAAGCGGCGATCATGGGCATCACGCGGGCGCTGGCCGAGGAAGTCGGCAAGTACAACATCCGGGTGAACTGCATTGTTCCCGGCGCGATCTTCACGGAGCTGCTCGACCGGTTGATCGCCCGCGAGGCCGGCCAAGAGGGGATCTCCTACGACGAAAAAAAGGCGGCCTACGCCTCGAACTCTCCCATGGGCCGGATCGTCGAGCCGTCGGAGGTCGCCAGCATGATGCTCTATCTCGCCTCGGACCAATCTCGTGGAGTGCATGGGCAGTCCATCGACGTGAACGCAGGGTCGTGGATGGGGTAGACTCCCTCTCGTGAAGCTTTGGTCCATGCGGCAAATGGGCATGACCGTTCCGGCAATGGGAGTTGGCAACGGCTGGCGGCGGAGCAGAAGTTCCTCCTCGTTAACGGCTGCATGACAACGGTTACATGAACTCCAAAGGAGTCGTCTGTTGCGAAGATCAGATAGAGACCTGAGGGCTGTGGGGGCCGTACATGAGGGATAAGTCCGTCCTCATCACCGGTGGTTACACGGCGCTCGGCATGGCTCTCTCCAGAGGATTCGCCAATGCAGGAGCGAATCTGGGCCTGATCGCCCGGACTCCTGAAAAGCTGGAGGCTGCATGCGCCGAGCTGCGCGGGATGGGGGTCCAGGCTGTCCCGTTGGTGGCGGATATCACCAACGAAGGCCAGGTGATTGGGGCATTCCGCCAAGCCAAAGAGTCCTTTGGCAGCATCGATACCCTGGTCAACAACACGGGAATCCCCGGAGCGATTACAGCCATGGCAGACATGGAGCTGTCCGAGTGGGAGCAGGTCATTTCGGTGAACCTGACGGGCACAATGCTGTGCTCAAGGGAGGCCGTCCGGCATATGGCCCCCCAGGGCGGCGGGACGATCATCAACATCGGTTCGAGCGCCGGCAAGCGCGGAGTGCCCTACTCCTCGGCCTACTCCGCCTCGAAGTGGGGGATGGTTGGCCTCACTCAGGCGCTGGCCCAGGAAGTAGGGCGGCAGGGCATCAGGGTCAACTGCATCGCCCTGGGAACAGTGGAGGGGCCTCGGACGGAATGGCAGATCGAGCGCAGGTCGGCGGCGGCAGGCGTCCCCGAGGAAACGATGCGGCAGCAACGGCTTTCGGGCACATCGCTGGGCCGCATGGTCCGCCAGAGCGAGCTCGCGAGCCTTGCCGTTTTCCTGGCTTCCGAGGCATCCGACGGCATGACCGGGCAGGCGATCAACCTGACGGCGGGCGGCTCATTCTCATGATGTAGCTACCCGAGCCCCCTGGAATCGTTCGCTTTCCGCCTCTCCGACCGGTTTCTGGCTCTCCAACGGTCCCGACCTCGCGCCCTACGCCGCTTGTCTGTATCCTTGCGGGTGAGCACCCCCTGCTCGTCAACCCATGCCCGAGGTGGAGGCTGTCATGGCACGCATACCCCCCGCAACGCTGGAAACCATCCCGGCTGACCAGAGGGCTGCCTACGAGGAGGTCCTGGCCCAGAGAGGGACTCCGCGGGGCCCGATCACGATCATGATCAACGTGCCCGAGATCTCCAAACGAGCGAGCCACCTGGGAAACTACCTCCGGGAGGAGTCAACGATTCCCCGCAAGCTCCAGGAGCTGGCCATGCTAACGACGGCACGGGAGCTCGACTGCCAATTCATCTGGTACGCCCATGCCCCGTCCGGACGCAAGGCCGGGCTGGCGGATGACACTGTCGACGGGCTGCGCGACAGAAAGGACCTCCCCGGCCTTCCCCCGGACGAGGCGGCCGTCGTGAGCTACGGCCGCGAGTTCTTTCGGACGCACCGGGTGAGCCAGGCCACCTTCGATGCCGCGATGACCCAGTTCGGCGTCCGCGGCCTCACCGAGCTAACGAACCTCATGTCCTATTACGCCCTGCTGGCCTTCAATATCAACGCCTTCGAGGTCGGGATTCCCGACGACGGCACCGAGCCTGCCCTGCCGGTCTAGGCGTGTTGTCCGGTCCCGCACCATGGCCCAGCAGGCCGGTCGCGCCTCCCTGTAGCGCTCATGCCGGCGCTGCGGCAACGGCGCCGGCAATCGGAGACGGCTCCTGACGGGGCCCGAACGAGGGGTGGACCGGGTCGAGATCTCAGCGGAGGTCTCACGAGAGACGCCTGGCCGGCTGCGGATGCTCAGCGCCCTTTCCCACCGGGAGTTCCGGTTCCTCCTCAGCAGCGACCTGGCGACTCACATCGGCCATTGGGTCCAGCAGATAGCCAAGGGCTGGCTGGTCTACGAGCTTACTGAGTCCCCGCTTCAGCTCAGCCTGGTGGCCATATTCTCCAACATTTCGATGCTGATCTGGTCGCCAATCGGAGGGGCATTGGCCGACCGGATAGAGCGCAGAACACTGCTGATCGGCAGCCAGCTGCTCATGATGGGCCTGGCGCTGATGGTCGCCTTCCTGGTCCTGACCGACGCTATTGAGGTCTGGCACATCTACATCGCCGCCGCCATGAACGGGGCCTTCTTTGCCATAAACACCCCAGCCCGGCAGTCCATGTCCTACGACATCGTCGGCCGGGAGCACCTGGCCAACGCGGTTGCATTGACTTCGCTCGGCAGCAGCTCCATGAGGGTGGTGGGGCCCAGCCTAGGGGGAGTCCTGCTGGCAACGGTCGACGTCGAGGGGGCTTTCTTCATGCAGGCGGCGGCAGCCATGACAGCCATGGCCCTGGCAGCCATGATCCATGGCCGCTTCCGGCCGAGCGGGGGACGAGAGCGCGTCTCTTTTAGAGAAAGCCTGCTGACAGGGTTGCGGTACGCACGTACCGACCGCACCATCGCAATGCTGCTCATCTTCGGCCTTATCGCCGCAGTGCTGGCCTGGCCCTACATCGCACTGATGCCAGCCTACACCAGCGAAGTGCTGGGGCTTGGCGCCACGGGCTTCGGGTTTGCCATGGCCGCGACGGGGGCGGGGGCGATGGCGGCGGCCCTCGTCATCGCCGCGACCAACCTTCCCCGCAAGGGGATTATTCTGATTGTTGCGCAATTCGGGTCAGGGATACTCCTGATGCTCTTGGCCGTCACCAGCATCATCCCCGCCGGCATGGCCATCCTTGTACTCTTGGGCACCGCTACGACGGCGCAGTCAGCTCTGAACCAGACAATGCTACAAATGAACGTGCAGGACGAATATCGCGGCAGGGTGCTGTCCCTTCTGATGCTGACCTTCGGCCTGCAGCCCCTGGGCTTGCTCCCCGTAGGGGCGATGTCGGAGCGCTACGGCATCGAAGTCGGGATCTTCATCTTGGGGGCTGTGTTGGCGTCTCTCGTAGCAGCGGTCTCACTCTTCGCCGGGCGGGTGCGGCGCCTGTAGTCCCCGCAGCGCGCGAAGCACCATGCGGCAAGAGACCCCAAAACGACACCGACCCTCCTTCACCCGGATCTATTACGGATGGTGGATCGCCGTGGCCGCGGGAGCCTTGGCGGCAATGGGCGGCGGGTTCTACTACTACGGTTTTACGGCTTTTTTCATCCCGGTCGCCGAGGAGTTCGAGGTCGGCCGCGGCACCCTCTCCCTCGTCTTTGGGCTGGCCGGCCTCGAGGGGGCAGCCCTGGGACCGCTTCAGGGATGGGTAGTCGACCGCTACGGGCCCAGGCGGATCATGTTCGCCGGCATCGCCGTCATGGGCACCGGTTTCCTACTGCTGAGCTATGCCCAGTCCATCGTCATGCTGTTCGTCTACTTCATCGTGTTCATCGCCATTGGGGCCGGAATGGGGCTGATGTCCCCCTCCTTCGCGGCCGTAGCCAACTGGTTCATCAGGCGCCGCGGCGCGGCCCTGGGGATCGCGATGTCCGGCATCGCCCTCGGGGCCGTGCTCGTCAGTTTGACCAACTTCCTTGTCGAGACATACGACTGGAGGGGAGCCGCCCGGATCATCGCCATCCTGGTATGGGTCATCGGATTTCCCCTGGCGTCGCTCATGCGGCACCGCCCGGAGCAGTACGGCATGCTCCCCGACGGGGCCGAAGAGCCGAAGAGCACGCCCGAAGGAGCGGACCCGGCGCTCGGCGAGATCGACTTTACGGCGCGTGAAGCCCTGGCGACGTCCGCGTTCTGGCTCATTCACCTCTTCTTCTTGATGGGGATATTCGTGAGGACCGGCATCAGCGTCCATTTCATCCCAGCCATGGACGACAAGGGCCTCTCGGCGACTACCGCCGCGGCCTTGTTGGGGGTCTTCGGACTCCTGAGTATCCCCGGCCGTTTCCTGGGTGGCCTCCTGGGGGACCTCTTCGAGAAACGCGTGGTGACCGCCGCCACCGCGGGGGTCCAGGGCGTTGCGATGCTGCTCTTCGCGTGGGCTGACGGCATCTGGCAGATCACCATCTTCCTGGTTATCTACGCCGCGGCGCAGGGGGGAGCCGGCCCTCTCATGTTCGCCATCCGGGGCGAGTATTTCGGGAGACGCGGGTTCGCTACCATCGGAGGTCTCGGGTCGATGCTGCTGGTGTTCGGGACCATCGGCGGCCCCGTCTTCGCCGGCTTCAGCTACGACGCGACGAACAGCTACCGGCTGGTCTTCCTGACCTTCGCCGGAATTTCGTTCATTTCGATGGTCCCCATGCTGCTTGCAAAGAGGCCGGTGCCCCCGCGCCCGAAAGACGCCGTATCTCGATAGGCCTGACTGGCGGGGCCTACCGAGATACGGCGACGGCCAATGCCCCTTCCCCCCGGCTGTACACTGTGCCCATGCCCGCGCCTATACAACCGGTCGCGCTTGAAGGCCTTCGGCGAGTGGAGGGCACGCCGATGGTAGCCATTCTATTCCGGGAGATGGACGGCGCCCGTACCGTCGCCATCGGCATGGGGCCCAACGACGCTTGGAAAATCATGGGCATGCTGGAGGAGAAGTCCCTCCGCCAGCGTGCGGGGGAGCAGTTCGAACCGGCGCTGAGCTTCTTCTTTTTCCTCCAGCAGCTCATGAAGAAGGTGGAGGCCAGCATCGACCAGGTCGTGATCACCGGGTACGAAAACGGCATGTGGAAGGCCACCCTCTCGTTGGCAGGCTCTCATGGGTCCCAGGAGATCGTATGCCGCGCCAGCGATGGCGTAGCGCTCGGCCTGGCGACCGAAGCGAAGATCTTCGCGACAGAAGAGGCCCTGGAGTACGAACCCGCATAGCATGTCCGCGGGAACCAACAACCGGGTTAGCGAACGAGGCCATTGACCCCAAACTTCCAGGGCGCCAACATGGGCCAAGACCGAGGAGGGAGACCACAATGCCACGAATACCGGCCGCGGCCAGGGACACCGTTCCCGCCGAACAGCAGGCCACGTTCGACGAGGTGATGGAGCTCAACGGAGGCTCTGTTCGGGGGCCCAGCACCATCATGATCAACGTACCTGAGATAGCCAAAAGAGCGCGTCACTTGATGGACTTCTTGAGGAGAGGGTCCACAATCCCAGTGCCTCTGCAGGAGCTTGCCATGCTCACCACGGCCAGGGCGATGGACTGCCAGTTCATCTGGTACGCTCACGCCCCTGCGGCCCGTAAGGCTGGGATCAGAGACGAGATCGTCGACGACCTCCGCGATAAGAAGGCCCTTCCAAGCCTGTCTCCGGAGGAGGCCGCGATCGTGAACTACGGCCAGGAATACTTCAGGACCCGAAGGGTCAGCCAGGCGAACTTCGACGCCGCGGTGTCGTCGTTCGGGGTCCGCGGGACCGTGGAGCTGACAAACCTCTTCGCTTACTATGCCCTGCTCGCATTCAACATCAACGCCTTCGAAGTCGGAATTCCGGACGATAACGCGGAGCCGGCGCTGCCCGTTTAGCCGGCAACGACCGCCAGAAGCAGGAGAGACATGCACCGGCTTGCAGGCAAGGCCGCCATTATCACCGGGGCTGGGCGGGGCATCGGCCGCGAGTACGCCCTGGCACTGGCACGGGAAGGCGCCAATGTCGTGGTCAACGACCTGGGGGGGACGGTCCACGGCCGAGGGGAGAGCATGCAGCCCGCCGATGAAGTCGTGCAGGAGCTACAACAGCTCGGTGTGAAGACGATGGCCAGCTATGAGGACGTAAGCAGCTTCGAAGGGGCGGCCCGGACCGTCCAGGCAGCTATCGACGCCTTCGGCTCTATCGACATCCTCATCACCAACGCCGGCAACGAGCGCCGGGGACCTCTCTGGGAGCTCACCGAGGATGACTGGCACACGGTCATCGGCACCCACGCTCAGGGAACGTTCAACTTCATTCGCAACGTCGCGCCGGTGATGCGGAGGCAGCAGGGCGGCTCGATCATCAACATCACCTCGGGGGCCGCCTGGGGCCGGGTGCCTCGACAGGGGATCTATGCCGCCGCGAAGGGGGCGATCATCTCCATGATGCTGACCCTGTCGGTGGAGATGAGGCCGCACAACACCAATGTCAATTGCCTTTCCCCAGGACTAACGGCCAGCCGCATCGCCGCGGACTATTTCACGGACCTCAAAGAGTCGACAGGGGCCACCGACGACGATCTGCTCGGCAGGATGGTCCCACAACCTGCGGCCAACATGGCCCCGCTAGCGGTCTTCCTGTCCAGCGACGAAGGCCGCGACATCACCGGGAAGATCTTCCAGGTGGCGGGAGACCAGATAAACCTCGTGGCTCCCCCCGCCATCGCCGGCACGTTCGTCAAGCCCGGCGGATGGACCGTGGACGACGTTTTCGAATCCTTCCCGCGCGACTTCTAGCGCCACCGCATCGCAATCGCAGGGCCTTGCTTGACATCGGATGAGCCCCGGGTAGCATCGGCTGAGTGGAAGCCTTGTTAGGGCTGGAAAGGAAAGGCGCGAGACATGGCCAATAGCCTTCTAATCAAGTCGGGTCTGGTGGTTGATGGCTCCGGCAACCCTGCTTACAGAGGCGATGTTTTCCTCGAGGATGGCAAGATAAGCAGTATCGCCCCCGCCCATCGGCTGGCCGACAAGGTCATCGATGCGGACGGCCTCGTGGTGGCTCCCGGGTTCTGGGATATCCACACGCATTACGACGCCCAACTCCTCTGGGACCCGATCGCGTCCTCGTCCTGCTGGCACGGCGTCACCACTGTCGTGCAGGGTAACTGCGGGTTCACGATCGCTCCCTGCCGTCCCGAGGACCAGGACTGGATGTTGCGGACCCTCGCCCGCGTCGAGGGGATGGACGCCTCCGTCCTCCGCCGGACGCTTCCTTGGCCCTGGGAGGACTTCGGGAGCTACCTGAACACCCTGGACCGGGCATTGGGGGTCAATGTCATTCCCCAGGTAGGGCACACAGCCGTGCGGCGCTACGTCATGGGCACGGACGCATCCCGGCGGCCATGCACGGAAGACGAGCTCGGGCGAATGAAGCAGGTGGTGGCCGCGGCGGTGAGGTCAGGCGCCATGGGCTTCACGACCTCGCGGGGGCCCTCCCATTGGGACGGCGACGGGCTCCCGGTGCCCAGCCGGCTGGCATCGCTGAACGAGTACATGGGTCTCGTGCAGGAGCTCAAGGGTTCGAAGGCCGGCTTCGTGCAACTCAACTACGGGCCCGACGAGCTCAACCCGGCCAACGATGAGGGACTCGAGGCTCTTACCGAAATCACGCGGGTGACAGGGCGGCCGGTGTGCTGGATGACGGTTTCGCGGACTGAACAGCTCGATGCAATGCTGGCACTCAGGCGGCAGGGAGCGCCCTTCTTCGCCATGGGGCAGTGCCAGCCCAGCCAATTCGAGATCACTTTCAAAGACACCAACATGTTCGACCGGTTCCCCACGTTCCAGGCCCTCCTCATCGAGCCCAGGGACAAGAAGCAGTCCATGATGCGCGACGGGGGATTACGGCAACAACTCAAAGATGAGATGCAGGTCGACCCGCGTGGAGGCAACCGTCCATACAACTGGCGGGGCATCACGCTGGCGTCCTCCCCCAGCGCCCGCTACAGGAAATTCGAGACGATGAGCGTGGTGGAGATCGGCGAGGCGATGGGCAAGGACCCCCTCGACGCCGCCTTCGACATAGCCCTCGACGAGGACCTGGAGACGCGCTTCCGCCAGGTGAACAGCCGGGACCCGGAGACGATGATGGAGATCTTCAAAGCCCCGCACGTAGTGCCCGGGATGTCGGATGCGGGGGCGCATGTCATCAGCGAGGTCAACACCGGCTTCTCGACCAGGCTCCTCGGCCACTGGGTGCGCGACCAGGAGGTCCTTACCCTGGAGGAGGCCGTCAGGAAGCTCTCCGGCGCCGTCGCCGACGAGCTGGGAATCACGGACCGGGGATACCTCAGGGATGGAATGGCGGCGGACATCACTATCTTCGATCCGAAGACCGTGGCCTCATCCGACCGGGAGTTCGTCAATGACCTGCCGGGCGGAGCGCCGCGCCTGGTCCAGCGCGCAGCGGGCATCGAATACACGCTGGTGAATGGGCAGGTGACCATGGAGCACGGCCGCCACACGGGAGAGCTGGGCGGCAAGACCCTCCGCGGGACAGACTATTCTCGCTAGCGACAGCTACCAGCCCTTTGTGAGCTGCCGCAGCTCCTCGTCGTTGCCGATCCAGCCGGTGAGCTCCCCGGGGGTCCTGCCGGCGATATAGAGGGCGGCCTGGGCGATTTGCTCAGGACCGATCCACGAAGGATCGACCTTGCCCCCCATGAAAGCCACCGTCGCGGCCGTCGCTACGGCCTTGCTCGGCCCCAAGGCGTTCACCGCTATGCCGTGTCCCTCGAGCTCGGACGACAACCCCAGGGTCATCCGATTGATTGCCGCCTTGGAGATGCCGTAGGCGAGGAACAGCCCGCCACCCGACGGCTCCCGTTTCATGTCTCCCGCTCCGGAGGAGATATTGATAATGTTCCCAGCTCCGCGCTCGATCATGCTGGGCGCCACGGCTTTGATGAACATAAAATAGCCGCGGACGTTCACGTCCATCACCAGGTCCCAGCGCTTCACCGGCAGGTCGTGCAGGGGCATCGAGTGGGCGGCCGCGGCGGCGTTGTTCACCAGGATATCGATCCGCCCGAAGGCCTCGAGCGCCCTGCTGGCGACTGCGGAGATTTCCTCTTCCGATAGAGCGTCGGCTCGGACCGCCAGAGCGCGACCTCCGGCAGCCTCGATCTCCGCGACGGTGTCGTGGATGGTGCCGGGCAGCCGGGGGTCCTCCGTCTCCGTGCGGGCGGTCACCACCACCCCGGCCCCTTCCCGCGCAAATACAAGGGCGATCTCTTTACCGATGCCCCGGCTGGACCCCGTCACGATGGCCACCTTGCCTGCCAGTTTCACAGCGCACTCCTTACATTTGGCAACTGGGGTTTTGCCTTTGACACGGGTAGATACCCATGATGCTTACCAAAGGGGAACCGATGGCTTCCCCCACGCGCTTGTTCAAAAGGGTCCGATGCCGGCCCATCCACCCAAGGAGGCGCCCCTCGCTTCCACAGGCGTGGCCGATCCGGCCCATGGCACGCCGTCTAGACGACGGACCTGCCCCCATCGACTGTCAAGACCTCACCCGTGATATAGGAAGCCTCGTCCGAAGCGAGGAACAGGATGGCGGCAGCCGCTTCCTCCGGGGCGCCGACGCGCCTCATTGGGTTCAGGGCGCCCCGGGCCTGTGCCTCGCCCCCGAAATGGGCTCGGTACCGCGGGGTGTCGATGGCGCCGAAGCACACGGCGTTGGCCCGAACCCCGTTCGGCGCGTACTTGACCGCCTGCGAGCGGGTGAGTCCGGTGAGCCCAGCCTTAGCCGACGGGTACCACAGGTTGGGGCCGGCGCTCCTGGTGCCCGCGAGGGAGCAGATGTTCACGATGGCACCTTTGCCGCGAGCAGCCATATGGGGGACGGCAACCTCGCTGGCCCTGAAAGCGGATGACAATGTCTGGTCGATGCCGGCATCCCATGTTTCGAAATCGTCGCCCCGCGTCGCTATTCCCGGCATCCCGGCTACATTGATGAGGATATCCAGCCCCCCGCGCTCCTCGACGGTCCGGTCGACCACCGCCCGGTCCTGGTCGAGGTCAGCCACGTCGGCCTGAACGGCCAGGGCCCAGTGCCCTTCACCAGCGATCTCATCCGCCACCGCGGCGCCGGCTGCACCGTTGATATCCGCGATCACGACGCCGGCGCCCTCGCGCGCGAAGCGCACCGCCGCTGCGCGGCCAATGCCCGAGCCGCCACCGGTGACGATGGCTATCTTGCCCTGGAGAAGCGTCCTTAGCCCCCTTCGAGGTTGAACACCCCAACCGGGTTGTCCACGAGGATGCGCCGGCGCTCGTCGGAGGTAAGCCGGGCCATCGAGTTCTCCAGGTAGTCCTGGGAGTCCGGCCATGTCGACGTGGGGTGCGGGAAATCCGATAGCCAGAGCAGGTTGTCGATACCCACCCGCTCCTTGATGTGGTCCACCACAATCTCGGACCAGAAGTTCACGTAACACTGCCGGTGGAAGTACTCGCTTGGCCTGAGGGTCAGCCCCTCAGACGTCACCGAGAGCCGTTCCCAGTTATGGTCGGCCAGCTCCAGCAGGTATGGCACCCACCCAATCCCGCTCTCGGACGAGACCACCTTGAGCCTTGGGAACCGCTCCAGCAGGCCCGAGAACAGGATATGGGCAACGATCTGGGAGTTGGCCGCCGCTCCGTTGCAGTTGCCGAGGGCCGACCTCGCCATGGGGCCCATCGATCGATGCACGAGGAAGGGGCCCATCCCGAGACCCTGAGAGCCGCCGGAGCCCAGATGTAGATTGATCGAGAGGTCCGCCTCCTGTGCCGCGTCCCAGAGCGGGTCCCAGTAGCGGTCGACCATCGGGGGATAGTCGAATTGCTGCGGCAAGGCGAAGGTGATCCCTTTGATGCCCGCCCCGGCCATCCGCCGCAGCTCACCAGTAGCTAGCTCAACGTCCCACAACGGGATCTGGGCCAGAGTGATGAACCGGCCCGGGTAGGGAGCGGCCCACTCCTCGATCTGGTAATCGTTGTACGCCCGGATAGCTTCCAACCGGAACTCCACCGGGTATTTCGGGGCGCTGAAGCGCTGACCGGCGGGGCTGCCCACATTGGCGAAGAACGTGTGGACATCGACGCCGTCCCGGTCCATGGCCTTGATCCGCTCGCTAGGGACGTACGCCTCCTTCGAGACCTCCTCCCAGTGGAGCGGCCCGGCGATGCCTCCGCTCTCCCGGTCCTTCAGGGTCGCGTGGATGTGTCCCACGCCGGGAAGGATCTCCTCGCCAAAGGCCCACCAGGCATCGGTGCCGTCATCCTTGCGCTTCAGATGGGGGATGTTTTCCCCCCATTTGGTCCGGGACATCCTCGACGTCCAGACGCCGGGCGCCTCCTGGAGATGATCGTCCGTCGAGATGACGTTGTAGCGCATGGCTGTGCCTAGCTCCCCTCGTCTTCCGACCGCGGCTCGTAACGTCAGGCGCGGAGCCTGGGTCAGGGCTTCTGGACCACCCTGGAGATCCACGTGTCAAGGGCGCCGGAGAAGGAGTGGGTCTCGAGAATCATGTCGTGGAACCCGACCTCATTGCCGGCGATGACGATGTGCACGTCCTCCCAGCGGTAGCAGGGGATCAGCCGGCCCTCATCGTCCACGCGCCTGTAGCCGCCGCGGTTGTGCCCGAAGTGCTCCATCTCCCGCTTGAGCATCTCGTAGCGCTCCAGGGAAAGGGTGGCGTACTCCAGGGGTATCCGCGCGTTTTCATAGATGTGCTTCTTGAACGCGTCCTTCGTGAACCCCAGCGACGCGATCTGCCGGGCGTGGGTCGGGGGGATGATCATCGTCACCTGGTCGCCGTGGATGCCCCCCTTGTTCACACCGGTGGTCAGCGACCGGACGATCGACTCCGGCTTTTCGCTCGTGTTGGCGATGTGCTCAACCCCGTTGCACAGCACTGCGGTCACGACGCTGTCATCCCGGTTGAAACCTTTGTCAACGTGCATCGGGTCCCAGGGGCTTTCCTCCTCGAACTCCCCGATGACGAGGCCGAACCGTCCCGGCCACGCGTGAGTCGACTTGGAAACGTCCCCGGGCAGGGCGCCGCCGACGTTGATGAGCATGAGCCGCACCGCTCGGCCGATCGATATGTTCGCCCTGAACCCCGGCCCCATGACCCCGGCGCCGCAGTTGATCTCCAGCTCTTTCCGGATGGGCCCATTGACGAAAAAGATCGGGCAGACGGGGTTGGTGGTTGTCTGGGCCCCATGGAGGTTCAGGGGGTCCTGCTCGGCCGCCCCGGGCCTCGTGCCAGGCGGCGGGCATATGGCTTCGACGGCAGCGATGAGCACCGGCATATATTCGGGCTTGCAGCCCGCCATGACGGCGTTGGTGGCGATCCTCTCCACTGTTACGTGCGCCCAGAGGGGAGGCATCTCTCCGATGATTTCTCTCGGATCGCGCTTCGTGCACTCGATGAACCGCTTCACGCGCTCTTCTGTGGGAGGAATGATCGGCAGGCCGTCGGTGTAACGGTGACTATGAAAGTACTCCTGGATGTCTTCCAGAGAGTCCTCGAGGTCGACAGTTGGCGCCATGCTCGCTCTTAGAGCCACAGCTGCTCTCCTAGCCCTTGTCCCGAATGTCTTCCGAAAGCGCAAGGGACCTGACAAGGCCTGGAATCGTTTCCCGGGTGATTTCTCGGATTTCCTTCTCCGGGAGCTGGTCGAAGGGGAAGGGCAAGAGAGTCAAGGGCAGATTGGGCATCCCCTTACCCTTCGCGGTCACCTGCGCCAGACCTTCAAAGGTCTTCGTAACCAGCGTCGTCGTGGGGGTACTCCGGGACTCCATCTCCGTACTGTCGTGGATACACCACGCGGTGCAGGCCCCTCAATTGCCGAGGCCGGTTATGACAGCGTCGACCTGTTCCGCCAGAGCGTCCAGCTCGTCATGCTTCAGCCCGTATCCAACGGGCTTCTTCTGTCGGACAACTCCTGCGACGCCGTACTGCTCCTTGAGCTCGGATTCCAGGACCTCGAACGCGATGTCCATGCTGTGCCATAGCTGGTCGTCGAGAAAGCCAATCGTCTTGTTCTGCATCGTGTCCAGCCTGGGGGCGAGGGCCTGCTTCTGCCCCTCCACTTCTCCAAGCGGCAGGACCACCTTCACCGTGCTCAAGGTCTTCCTCCTCGGGGTTCTTGGGCCGATATATCATACGGCCCCAGGGGTGTCAACGCGCGTCTCTGCGACTATCGTCGCGTTCAGGGCGTTTCAACAAGCATCCGCGATCTCTGCCGGTGATAGGAGCCGCTTCTCGTCGGCGGCAGGCCCTTGCTGTATTTCCGGTGAGCGGCGCGCAGAGCCAGGCGGAGTCTCGGGAGGCTAGTTGAACGATCCAGACCCCGCCCCTTCGCCCGTGGAGACGCTCAAAGGGGAAGACAGTATCTAGCGGCCTCGGGCTCCGGTCCGGGCATTCCTGGCTGGGGCACCACCCTAGTCGAAGGTCAGGACCGTCCGCGTGACCTCTCGCTCCTTCATGGCCCGGAACGCGTCGTTGATCTCGTCCAGAGGCCTGCGGCGAGTGATCATTTCGTCCAGCTTCAGACGTCCCTGCTTGTAGAGGTCGATGTACCGCGGCATGTCGACCCGGAACCGATTGGAGCCCATACTGCAGCCCTGTATCTTCCTTTCGGCGCGCAGCATGACCCCGTCCAGGTGGACCTCCTGTCCTTCGGGGATCATCCCAATCAGCGTCGCCGTGCCCCCGACCTTCAGGCTGTAGAACGCTTGCTCTGTCGTTTCCTTCAATCCGATGGCCTCGAAGGAGTAGTCGACGCCCCCGCCGGTCATCTCGACGATGGCCTGGACCGGGTCCCCCTCTGACGCGTCGACCAGGTCGGTGGCGCCCATCTCCCTAGCGGTGCCGAGCTTGTACTCCCCCATATCCACGGCGATGATCTGCCTGGCCCCCGCAATATAGGCCCCTTGGACTACGGACAACCCTACGCCGCCGCACCCGAATACCGCCACGGTGCTGCCTGGCTCCACCTTCGCGGTGTTCAGGGCCGCCCCGACGCCCGTCGTCACGGCGCAGCCGATCAGCGCCGCCCTGTCCAGGGGCATGTCCTCTGGAATCTTCGCCAGGGCGTTCTCGTGGACCAGCATCTTCTCGGCATATGTCCCGAGCTGGGCGAGGGTCTGGACGGCCTCGCCGGTGCTTGCCAACCGGAGCCGAGGGGGTTGGTCCGGCGACCGCTGGGGCTTCACCAGGCAGATGTTCGGGCGCCCGGTCAGGCAGTTCTCGCACGAGCCACAGAAGACAGACGGGGACGTGATCACGCGGTCGCCAGGTTTGACGTAGTCGACCTGGCTGCCCACCGCTTCGACGATCCCCGCTCCCTCGTGTCCCAGGATTCCCGGCGCCTGGAGATACGTATAGGTGCCTTCGATGAAATGGAGATCGCTGTGGCAGACCCCCGACGCCACGACCCGCAACGCAACCTCGTGGGCCATGGGCTCGTCGACGTCGATCTCTTCGATGGTCAGCGGTCTGTTTGCCCCCTGGAATACAGCAGCTTTCATAGCTCCTCCCCGAGCCCCGTCCTGGAATGCTGCCTACGCTAGCACAAGCAGCGACCCCGGCAAAAGCGAGGACGGTCGCGCCGAGCCTCTGTACCGGCGCGAGCCCGTCATGATAACCTGCGGCATTGCGAGGACTCCGGCCACAGCTGAGGCCTCCCACGAAAGGACCAGGGGCATGGAATACAAGGTCATCTCCGCCGATATGCATTTCAACGAGCCTGGCGACGTTTTTGAGGGCCGGTTGCCTGCCAAGCACAAGGACCGCGCACCTCGCATCGTGCCCACACCCGATGGCGGCGAGAACTGGCTTTGGGAAGGAGAAGCGCCAAAGCACGGCTTCGGCCTGGCCAGCGCGGTGCACTCCCGAGGAAAGGCCAGAACCCCCGAGGACTTCGTGTTCAGCGGGCTGAAAGCCAAAGAGACCGCCCCAGGCAGCTGGGACCCCCAGGCTGCCATCGATCACATGGAAATCGACGGCATCGACGCAGGCGCCTTCTACCCCGGTCTGGGCGCTCACATCTACGGGATCACCGACAAGGAGTTCAGGCTCGAGCTGTGCCGCGCGTACAACGATTGGCAGGCCGAGTGGTGCTCCCTGGACCCCAATCGGTTGATCACCTTCGCGATGCTCCCCGCTACCGAGGAGACTCCCGAAGAGGCCCTGGCCGAGATGGACCGCGCGTTGAAAATGGGTTTCACCTCCATTCTCGTGCCGATGTACTCAGGGCACCGGTTCTGGGAGCCCTGGTGGGAGCCGATCTGGGCCGCGGCCCAGGAGGCCGACGTCGCGGTGAACTTCCACAAAGGGGTGGGGCCCGGCCCAACGTTCGGGACCTTCGGCAGCCGCGAGGGGCCCGGCATGTGGTTTGCAGGCCAGGTCCAATCGGACTTCATGTACTCCGTCCCTATTGCGGATTTCCTGTTTGGGAAGGTGTTCGAGAAGTTCCCGCGTCTGAGGATCGTGTCCGGGGAGGGCCGCATCGGCTGGCTGATCCATTTCGTCCAACGTGCCGATGAGAGCTACCGGCGCCACCGGCATTGGACCAATTTCCACCTGAGCAAGCTTCCCAGCGAGACCGTGAGGGAGAACGTCTACAGCACCTTCATCGAGGACCGCATGGGCGTGCTCATGAGGGAGTACATCGGCGTCGAAAACAACATGTGGTCGTCCGACTACCCCCACAGCGACAGCACATGGCCCAACTCTCAAATGAGGATCGAAGAGCAGTTCCGGGGGGTACCCGAGGACGACAAGCGCAAGATGCTGGCGGGCAACGCCGTGCGTCTCTACAAGCTGCCCGTGAAGTAGCCGGCTGGGGCCGGCGGCGCGTTACCGCTTGTCCAGGAAGTCCTTGAACGCCTCCCGGACGGGCGGCGGAGTCAGCTTTGTCGAACGCAGCTCGTGCTCCATGTGCGCCCGCTCTTGAAGCCCCATGCCGGCGTAGTCGTTCAGGAGCTGTTTCCCCGCTTGGACCATCTCCGGCTGGTTCCCCGCGATCATGTGGGCGAGCTTCATCGTCTCGTCCAGAAGCTCCCCCGAAGGGACGAGGCGGTCCAGGAGCCCGATGGAAAGCGCCTCTTCAGGCTCTACGACGCGCCCGGACAGCAGCAGCTCCTTCGCTTTGGAGATGCCCAGCACAACCGACAAGCTCCAGGTGGAATTGATCCGCCCGGCCACGATGCCGAGATAGCGGAACCTGGAGTGCTCGCAGCCGTACCGGATGTCGGCGACGGAGGCCAGGAGGGCCCCGCCGCCATACGCGAGGCCGTTGAGGGCCGCGATGACCGGCTTCGGCGAGAATGCAAAGCCCGTCGAGATCGTCTGCACGTTGGACTGACCCCGCTGGCCCGCGTGACCATCACCCTGGGCGGCCTCCCTGTCAGCCATCTCGTTGATGTCGGCGCCCGCGCAGAACGCCCTGCCGGCTCCGGTCATAACGATCACGTGAGTCCCGGGGTCGTCGCTCAGCTCCAGGACGGCCTCATGAAGGTCACGGTTTAGCTGGCTGTTGAGGGCGTTGAGCACCTCCGGCCTGTTTAGCGTGATGACGCCCACATGGTCATCGCGGCGGACTTCGACGGTCGAGCCAGCCATAGACGTTCCCCCTTTGTCCCGTCATCCGGTCCCTGGGTCCCGGCTTTCGGGTCACAGGATGCCCGATTATAATTCCGGCCACATAGCTGGGCAACGATATGGTTTCCCGATAGCTCGGCCCCCGGTGAGGGGCAGAAGGACTGGGCGAAAATGAGATTGGCGAACAGGGTAGCCCTGGTTACGGGAGCCGGATCGGGCATCGGCCGCGCCACCTCCTTGCTGTTTGCTTCCGAGGGGGCGAAGGTGGTGGCGGCTGACTACGGCGCCGAAGGCGGCGAGCAGACCGTGTCGGACATCAAGGAGCGCGGTGGTGAAGCCACCTTCGTGCAAGCAGACGTGAGGCGGGCCAGCGACGCCCAAGCCATGGTCCGTGGGGCCGTCGACGCTTATGGCGGGCTCAACATCCTCCACAACAACGCCGGCATCTTCCCTCTGGAAGGACCGGCCCACGAGATGGAAGAGGAGGTGTGGGACCGGATCATGGATACGAACCTGAAAGGGATGTGGCTGGGCTGCAAGTATGCCATCCCCGAGCTGATCCGGGCCGGGGGAGGGGCCATCGTCAATACCGCGTCGATGGCGGGTATTCGAGGCCGCGCCAACCGCATTGCTTACTGCTCGTCCAAGGGCGGCGTGATCTCGTTGACGAAATCGCTGGCCATGGAGCTCTCCCCTCACAAGATTCGGGTCAACTGTATCTGTCCCGCCGGGGTGAACACCCCTCTGGTCCGGCCCGAAGGCGTCAGTGCCGAGGAATACGCGGAGCAGCCGAGCCCTCGGAACCCCATTGGCCGCATCTCGAGGCCCGAGGAGCAGGCCAACGCAGTCCTGTATCTCGCGTCCGACGAGGCCAGCTACGTCAATGGACAGGCCTTGATGGTCGATGGGGGAGAATGGGCCGGCACTATGGCGGGTGTCCCAAGGTAAGGCCGAGCGGCCCAGGTACGCTCACGGACCGGGGCCTGATGAAGAGAAGGGCAGGCGACACGTGATCTATGAGATTCGGACCTATACGCTGAAGGCGGCCAGCATCGGCCCATACGAGGCGGGATTCGCCGAAGGGCTTACCACCAGAGAGAAATACTCAAAGCTCGCCGGCTTCTGGCACACGGAGATCGGGCCACTGAACCAGGTCATTCACATCTGGCCCTACGAAGACTTGAAACACCGGACAGAGGTGCGGACCGAAGCAATGAGCGACCCCAGCGGCAAATGGCCTCCGAAGACGGGGGACCTCGTGATGGGGATGCAGTCCGAGATCGTGGTGCCAGCCCCGTTCATGCGGCCCCTGGCCGGCGAGCCCCAAGCGCTGGGCAGCGTTTACGAGCTGCGCATGTACACGTACCGGCCGGGGTCGATGCAGAAAGTCCTCGACATATGGACTGAGTCGGTCCCAGCCCGTGAGGCGCTATCGCCTCTCGCCCTTGCCGGGTTCTCAGAGCTGGGCGCCCTCAACCGCTGGTTCCATCTCTGGCCGTACAAAGACCTGAACGACCGGGCTCGAATCCGCGAAGAGGCGACCAAGGACCCCAAGTACAAGTGGCCGCCCCGTACGGCCGAGTGGCTGGTATCGATGGAGAACAAGGTGCTCCAGCCGGCCGCCTTCTCAGCCTTGCACTAGCCCCGGCCGTTCCGCTGCCAGCGGCCGTCACCGGGCCTCGCGGGATGTAGGCTGCCGGGACTCCCAGCGCGCCATGGCCGGCTGGGCCTGCCCGCTGGCCTACCCTTTGTATTGCTCGGAGGGTTTGCCCGCGTAGTGGATACCTCCGAAGCCTTCCCGGCTCTGGCGGATGTTCAGGAACCGGACTCCCTGGTCGCCGACGGTAAAGCCATAAACCGTGTCCTTTTCGTTGAAAATCAGCGTCCCAGGACCGCATTCCTGATCGTCGAGGGTCAGCATCCCCTCGACGATGTAGATGACCTCGTCCTGGTCGTGGCTGTGGGGCTGGGATACGAACCCCGGGTGCAGCGCGTTGATCATCACCCAGGGCCCCATCTCCATGTCGCCGAAGAACCGGCTGCCGCGGACGATGGGCTCTCCCATCTTGGTGGGCTCTCCCCGGCGCATCGGCGCGTCGTCGATGTGTGTGACGATAGACCGTCCCATATCTCACCTCCGGCATTGCCACGTGCGCCGAAGACGCGCCGGCAGCCATTCTCAGAGCCCTTGTCGATCAAGCCCGCTGAGAGAGCAGTATATCCCAGGGCAGTAAAATGCCTCCGCAACTACCATCGCCCGGCCAAGATGTGGTTAAATTCGGTCTCCGGGGTTGCCGCAAAAGAAGCCGGCGCCAAAGAGGGGTTCAATAGCATGTCGGACGACCAACGCATCGTCGTGGAATCCAACGGGCCCTACGCCGTCGAGGGCGGCGTGCCGCTCGCGCGCAAATCGAAGGTGGTGTCGGAGCATGGGGAGCCCCTTGCATGGAGGAAGCACGAGACCTTTCCTCCCGAAGACTCCTACTTTCTATGCCGCTGCGGCCAGTCCGGCTCCAAGCCCTTTTGCGACGGCAGCCACGAGCGCGTGGGTTTCGAAGGGGCCGAGGCCGCAGACGCCGGCCCCATCGCGGACCGCGAGACCGTCTATGAGGGGACCGGGGTCACGGTCAAGGACGATCGGTCAATCTGTGCGCATGCCGGGTTCTGTGCCAACAGAACGACCAATGCATGGAAAATGGTCCGGAACACGGAGGACACCCAGGTCCGCGCCCAGCTCATGGCCATGATCGAGCGTTGCCCGTCAGGAGCGCTGTCGTACTCCGTCGAGCCGGACGGGGAGGCCATCGAGCCCGACCTTCCCTCAGGAGTGACCGTCATACCAAACGGACCGCTTTGGGTCAGCGGGAAAGTCACCCTCGAGCGGTCGGACGGCGAGAAGATCGAAGTCCGGAACCGCATGACCCTCTGCCGCTGCGGCGCCTCCAAGCACAAGCCGCTTTGCGATGGCAGCCACACCGAAACCGCATTCTCGGCGGAGTAGTCACCGGCAGTCGTCGCGTCGCCCTCACAGGCAGCCCGGGAGACGCTGCAAGGCATGAGGCGTTCCTTGTTTCTTGAGCACAGGCTCTCGAGAACAGCTGCCGCTGGGACCCAGTCTGCGTCATCGTAGCGTGATGCGGCGGAGACCCCGCATCACGCCTCGAGAGAGTGAAGGGCCGCGGACGGGTGAAAGGGGACGCTCCAGCAGCGCAGACTGCGCTACGAGCCCGGGCCGGTCATCTCGAAGAGGCGCCCGCCCTGGGTGATCCCGCCCAGCGCCGAGGTGAAGGAGTCGCCACCGTCGCACACCACGAGTTGCCCCGTCACGAAGGACGACAGATCGGAAGCGAGGAACACCGCGACGCCTCCCAGCTCATCGGTACGGGCAGCACGGCCCAAGGGGTTCGAGGCCTCCGCCGGCTTGAGCGAGCCGCTTTCGAAAACGGGCTGCAGACGCTCTGTGGCCACAAGCCCCGGAGCGATGGCATTCACCCGGATGCCGTGTTTGGCCAGCTCGCTTGCAGTGTTCATCGTGAGGTTGATGATTCCTGCTTTGGCGGCCCCATAGGCCGACATCCCTTCCCTTGCTCGCAGCCCCGACACCGATGCGATGTTGACAATGACCCCTCTGACCCCGCGGGCCACCATGGACTTCGCCTCGGCGAGGATGCAGAAGTAGGTCTGCTCGAGGTTCTGGCCGAGGGTGTCGGAAAAGAACTTGGGCGTCGCCTCGAGAAACGGGGTGGGCCTGTGGCCCGGGAAGTTGCCGACGTTGTTCACGCACACGTCCAGGCCGCCCAGCTGGCCGATGGTCTCCTCGAGCATGCGGTCGATCTGCTCGCGGTCGCGCACGTTCACCTGAATGGTGACGGCTCGCCGGCCGAGGGCCTTCATCTCATCGACGGCGTCCGCTCCCGCCGCGGCATCCAGCTCCCCGATGGCGATATGGCAGCCAGCCCGCGCCAGCATCCTGGCAATGCCCCTGCCGATTCCCGTTCCCGCGCCCGTAACAAGGGCAACCTTGTCCTCCAAACCAAGAAGTGAATGCTCCATCTGGACCACCTTTTCATTCGACGAGGCGCCGCTGCCCGCCCGGGGCTACGCGCCTATACGCATCCGGGCGCGCCTGCGATCAGCGCGCCTCAACCCCTGTCTTGGCCTCCGAGAACACCAGGTTGAAGGCGGCGAGATGCCTCACCGCTATGGCGTCGCTGCGCTCGGCGTTGGCAGCTTCGAGCCCTTTTCGTAGGGCCTCCAAGCTCGATGGGCCGTCCCCCTCGCTTTCGTACAGGGCCAGGTACTTGGGCTGGTCCGGCCCGAGGGCATAGTTGACGAACCGGCGCGCGCTCCAGTAGGCCCCGGTCTCCAGGATGTCGGGCACGTGGACGCCATCGTACCAGCGGTTGAACTCCTCCTCCCGTCCCGGGTCCTCACAGTCGGATAGCACCATCAGGACACTCGCGGCGCTCTTGCCGGACGGGGGCTCGGGCTGCGTACCAAAGCGCTTGTACACACCAACCCAGACCTTGCTAAGCGCAGGATGAATAATGATCCCATCGTTCCAGGGACGCCACACAGCCTGGGCGAGGTTCCGCGCCCACGACGACGCCAGGTCCGCCTCGTTCGACTCGTACAGGGCCAGGTACTTCCGGTCGTCGTCGGTGCCCTTGGCTTCCGGGTTCACGTACCGGGTAGCGTTGGATACGGCCCCGGACCGCGTGATGTCCGGCACGTGGTGGTTGCTGTACCAGTCATTCATCTCGGCTTCCCGGGAGGGGTCCGTGCAATTGGCCCTCGCCACCACAATCCCGCCGTGCGACCGTCCTTCCATAGCCCCCTCCTTCGGAATTCGATGCCAGCCGCGCTCGCTGGGCCGGGCTGGCCATACGGCAGGGCGAGACTATCAGCACCCTTGGCGGGCGTCAACGAAGCCGGTCCGCATGCTCCCGGATAAGTGGGGCAGCAGGTCCGCAGGTCAAGCACCTATAATCCCACAGGGCAGGCCGGAAGCCTGTTTCGGTGACCGCAAGGCGAGGAAGACTCCAGGACGGGGGAAAGGACAGAGCATGGCACAGGCGGAGAAGGTCGCGATCATCACCGGGGCCAGCCGAGGCATCGGCAAAGCGATATCCATCGAGCTGGCGCGCCGCGGGTATGCGGTCGTCGTCACGGCGCGCTCCACGACAGTGAATGAGGTAACGCCCTGGCCAGGCACCATCCACGAAACGGCCGAGGCCATCCGCGCCGAGGGCGGGACGGCCCTGCCCGTCAGACTCGACCTTGCCGACATGGACAACGTGCGCGAGGTCGTCTCCACCACGATGGACACCTTTGGCCGCATCGACGTTATGGTGAACAACGCGAGGTATGCGGGCGAAGGCTATGTGGCCATGTTTGTCGATACCTCGTGGGAAGCCCTGGACCAGATGATCAGCACCAACGTCCGGGCGGTCGTGCTGTTCCACAAGCTGTGCCTGCCCATCATGATCGAGCAGGGCGGGGGTGTTTTCATCAACGTCACGAGTGGCGGGGCAATCCATGAGAGTCCGAACCTACCGGGAAACGGCGCGACGGGCCTGGGATATCCGGTGACGAAGGCAGCCTCTCACCGGCTGGTCGCGGCCCTGGCGAAGGAGGTGCGCGAGCACAACGTCGCCGTCATCAATCTCGACCCGGGCCACACGCTTACCGAGCGGCACGTCGCGCCGGGAGACGCGGCCAAGGTCAGCCACGCCGGGGTGGACCGCAGCGATACCCACACGGTCTGGGTCCCCGCCCGCGCCGCCGTCTACCTGGCGACTTGCCCTGACCCATTGGCCTACACCGGGACGAACGTCGTCGCCCGGCGGTTTGTCGAGGAGATGGACCTGATGACCGCGGAGGAGCTCGCCAGCCCCTGGAAGGGGGAGGATACGGCCAGCCACGTCGGCGGCTGATAGAGCTAAACGCCGCCCGCTCTCAGGAACGTGCCGGCGAGGGGCAACAGCCGGTCGCTTGGCTCGATCATGCGCGCTTCCTGACCACGCGCGCTTCAAGGAACAAGGCGGCCCAGCGTTTCCCGCCGGGGCTCTGGTCCCTTCCGACGTTGTACAATCCCCGCCCTTGTACAATCCCCGCCCTTGTACAATCTCCGCCGTTGTACAATCCCCGCGGCGCCTCAGCCATGGTCACCCGGAGCATGCCATGGCAAACCCGTACGTCCCGGAGGAACGCTTTGGACAGGCTGAAGGGGAAGTCCGCCATTATCACCGGCGCCGGCCGCGGCATCGGCCGGGAATATGCCCTTGCCCTGGCCCGCGAGGGGGCCAATGTCGTGGTCAACGACTACGGGGGTGGCGCCGACGGACGAGGACTGGGCCAGGGCCCGGCAGACGACGTGGTCCGCGAGATCCAGGCGCTCGGCGCCAAAGCCATCCCAAGCTATGCCGACGTCGCCAGCTTCGACGATGCCCAGAAGACCGTCCAGTCCTGTGTCGACACATTCGGCACCGTCGATATTCTGATCACCAACGCCGGGATGGAGCGGCGCGGCCAGATCTGGGAAATCTCCGAGGACGACTGGGACACGGTTCACCGGATTCACGCCAAGGGGACCTTCAACTACGTGCGGCACGTGACCCCGATCATGGTCGCGAAGAAGAGCGGTTCGATCATCAATGTCACGTCGGGGGCCGCCTGGGGCGGCACTCTGCGCATTGGTCCATATGCTGCCGCCAAGGGGGCGATTCACTCCCTGATGCTCGTGATCTCCAACGAGCTCTGGCCCTACAACGTCAATGCGAACTGCCTCTCGCCCGGCTTCACCGCCACCCGGATCGTCGACGACTACATTGCCGATTTGAAGGAGTCGACCGAGACGTCCGACGCGCGGGTCCGCGAGATCATGGCCGCGGCGCAGCCGCCGGCCAACATGGCGCCAATGGCCGTCTTCCTGGCCTCCGACGAGGGTCACGGCATTACCGGGAGCACATTCCAGGTCGCCGGCGATCACATCACGGTCATCGGCGCGCAGGCCGGGACGCAACACTACGCAAAAGCCGGGGGCTGGACCGTCGATGACGTTTTCACCTCTTTTCCCAGAAGCGTCTAGGAGGCACCGATGAGCGAACAGCGCGAAGCCGCAACTCAGCGCCTCCTTGACGAGGCCGAGATCAGGCGTGTGATGGTCCGGTATGCGCGGGGGGTCGACCGGCGGGACTACGACCTCCTGGCCTCGGTTTGGGCGCATGACGCCTATACCGAATACCCGGACGCTGGCCGGGGCATCTCGGGCCGGGAAGCCATCATGGAGTGGCTCAAGGAGACCCTCGAGCAGTTCCAGGCAACGATGCATTTCATCGGCAACCAGACCGTGGACCTCAAGGGCGACAAGGCCTCCGTGGAGACCTACGCGGTGGCCTATCACCGCCTCGGGGGCGGTGATAGGGACTGGACCATCTGGGTCCGATACCAGACCGAGTTCGAACGGCGCGACGGCGAGTGGCTCATCGCCCGCCATCTCCCCGGAAGGGACATGGTGCGGTATGACGCCGTTGTGCCGCCGCCGCAGGGCAGCCCTTGATTTCCCTTGTAGGCCAGCCGATGATGTGGGCTGGCTACTCCGAAGACTTTGGGCGCTTGGGGGCAAGATGAGGTTGAAAGACAAGGTCGCAATCGTGACGGGCGGGGCCCAGGGAATCGGGCGCGAGTACTCCCTCAGGTTCGCGCGGGAAGGGGCAGCCGTAGTCGTAGCCGACCTCCGGACTGAGCAGGCCAAGGGCGTCGAAGCGGAGATCAGCGAGATCGGAGGCACAGCCCTCGCGATGGAGATCGATGTGGCGAACGAGGCCAGCGCCCAAGACATGGCCCGCGACGCCAACGAGCGTTTCGGCCATATCGACGTCCTGGTGAACAACGCGGCGATCTATTACGACCTGGACGTGCGGGACTACTCCCTGGACTACCTCAGGAAAGTGCTGGATGTGAATGTCATCGGGGTGCTCAACTGCGCCCGGGCCGTCTTCCCTTACATGAACGCCCAGGGAGGCGGCTCGATTATCAACATAGCCTCCGTCGCGGCCTATCCGACCCAGGACACCCACGGGAGGACGGAGAACTATCCGAACTACGCCTACGGCCTGTCAAAATCCGGTGTCGTGTTCCTCACCAAGTCCATGGCGCGCAGCGGCGGCCACGCTAACGTCCGCGTCAACGCCATAGCACCCGGGACCACCATGACAGAGGCCACCAAGCGCGTCCTGCCTCAAAAGGCGATCGAAAAGAAGCGGGTCAACAAGGCGATGTTCATGGAGTTGGAGCCCGAAGACCTGACGGGGACCGCCGTATACCTGGCCTCCGATGATAGCGCCAAGATGACCGGCCAGACCCTTGTCGTGGATGCCGGCGGGATCATGAACGGCTGACGCATCTTTTTCGGGCGGCCCCCTGGTTCCAGGCCTTCTTCGAGGAATCAGCGGCAATCGACACGGTGTTTGAATAGCCCGGTGCGACGGGCGCCAGCCCGAGCCCACGCGGGAGCCAACCCCCAAGGAGGCGCAGATGCCGCTAGACCCTCAGGCCAAGGCGCTGGAAGATGCGGCGAGGGCCCTGGGCCGGCCGCCGCTGGAGCAACAGACCCCCGAACAAGCCCGGGCCTACTTCGACGCGGCACCCCGGGCGCCTGGTCCCGACATCGCGCGCTTCGAGGACCGCGTGGTCCCGGGCCCCGAAGGCGACGTCCCGGTCCGTGTTTACTGGCCCGAAGGGGACCCCCCGCTTCCCGTCCTCGTCTATTTCCACGGCGGCGGCTGGGTCGTTGGCAGCATCGAGGCCAACGACGGGGCCATGCGCCACATCGTGGCCGGAGCGGGATGCGCCGTCGTGTCCGTCGACTACCGCCTGGCCCCCGAGCACAAGTTCCCGGCGCCGGTCGAGGACTGCTATGCCGCGACCAAATGGGTAGCGGAGAACGCCGCGGCCATCGGGGTGGACCCGTCCCGAATCGCCGTGGGAGGAGCGAGCGCCGGAGGCAACCTGGCGGCCGCCGTGCCCTTGATGGCGCGAGACCAGGGCGGCCCTCCGATCGTCCACCAAGCCCTGATCTATCCGGTCATCGACCGCGACTTCACCCGGCCCTCCTATCTGGCCAATGGAAGAGAGCGGAACCTGACCACTCCATCCATGGCCTGGTACTGGAAGCAATACATCCGGGCCGACGAGGACGCCGAGAACCCGTACGCCGCCCCCATAAGGGCGGAGACCCTCCGGGGGCTGCCCGCGGCGCTCGTCATTACCGCGGAGTATGACCCCTTGAGGGACGAAGGGACCGCCTACGCGAAGCGGCTCTCCGAATCCGGCGTCCCGACAACACACTCGGACTACCCCGGAATGACCCACGGCTTCTTCAGCCAATGGCACCAGATCGATCGGGGAAGGGATGCCATCGCCGAGGTCTGCTCCCATCTTCGGAACGCGTTTGGGACCCAGCGCTGACGCCAAGACTTCCGCGACGGCCTTCGGAAATACCGACTGCGACGAGAGGAGGAACCGCAATGACGCAAACGAAAGAAGAGCGGCTGCCGGGGAATTGGGGACGGTGGGGTGCCGACGACGAGCGCGGGGCGATGAATCTCATGACCGCCGAGGCAGTGGTGAAGGCGGCCAGGCTGGTCAAGAAGGGCAATGTCTACAGCCTGGGGCTGCCCATCAACCGCAAGGCTCCCGGGTCCGATATCCGCAACCCCTCGCTCCACCTGATGCAGGTCGATGGCGGAGCCTTCGCCGCCGGTTCGGTGGGTCCTGGGAACGTCCAGATGGCGGATGATTACATCCTCATGGCCTGCCATGGGGGCACTCACATCGACGCCTTCTCGCACACGTGGTATGACCACAAGATGTACAACGGCTTCAGCGGCAACCACGTGCGCAGCACCTCGGGCGCCAGGAAGCTCGGTATCGACAAGGTCCCCTCGATCGTGACCCGGGGCATTCTGCTGGACATCGCCGCCCACAAGGGTGTCCCCGAAATCGAGCCCCCGTACATCATCACTTGTCAAGACTTGGAGGACTGCGCCCGCGCCCAGGGGACCATCCCGGAACCCGGCGACACGGTCCTGTTCAGAACGGGCTGGCTGCCGGTTTTTTGGAAGGACCGGGCTCGGTGGGGAAAGGGGCAGCCGGGGATCGGCCGAGACTCGGTGGACTTTATTCGCAAGTACGACATCGCGGTCATCGGCGCCGACAACACCGCCGTCGAATCCGGCCCCTGGGACGCCGGGCCGGAAAACCTGATCTCGCCGGTGCACGTGGAGTGCCTCCGGAACCTGGGCGTGCATATGCTGGAGCTGCTGGACCTGGAGGAGCTCGCCAAGGATGGGTCCAAGGAATTCCTTTTCATTACCGCGCCCCTGCCCATCACCGGGGGCGTGGGCAGCCCGATAAACCCACTGGCCGTCTGCTAGCCCCTCGGGTGCGAAAAATTACCCCCACAATGTTCCCGACGAAGTAAGGGGGCGACCAGAAGCCAAGCGCCCCGCCGTCAGGCCGCAAATGGACCAGGCCGCCTTGGGTGGGATGCTCGACGAGCCCAGCCAAGGCGACCTGTCCGCTCCTTGGGCGATGCCGAAGGCGCGCATACCGTCATCCAAGGGCCCAAGGGAGACCCCGTCAGGCCGCGGACTGCGAGAGGGCTCCGGTCCGCACCAGCCCCCTCTTCAGACTCGAAACCTGTGCTCACATCCCCTTCAGACCTCATCCTCCTTACCGACCTCTACCAGCTCACCATGGCCCAGAGCTACCTGGAGCAAGGGGTCCAGGGAGAGGCAACGTTCAGCCTGGCCATACGGAGCTATCCCCACAACCGGGGCTACCTTGTAGCGGCCGGTCTCGAAGACGTGCTGGACTTCCTGAGGTCATTCTCCTTCTCCCAACGCGCCGTTATCGACCTGCGGTCTACCGGCATATTCTCAGAGCGTTTCCTGGAACACCTTGCGGGGCTGCGGTTCACCGGGTCTGTGCGGGCTATTCCCGAAGGAAGACTCTTTTTTGCCAACGAGCCCGTGCTGGAAGTCACCGCCCCCATCATCGAGGCCCAGATCGTCGAGACCTTCATCACCAATGCGGTGAACGCCCCGGTCCTCATGGCCAGCAAGGCAGCCAGGTGTGTGTACGCAGCGGGCGGGAAGCCCGTGGTGGACTTCGGGCTACGGCGGGCCCAGGGCGCCGATGCCGGGCTGAATCTCGCCAGGAGCGCCTATCTCGCCGGGGTCCGCTCCACCAGCAACGTATTAGCCGGGATAACGTACGGCATCCCGCTCGCAGGCACCATGGCCCACTCCTTCATCAGCACCTTCGAGGATGAGGCGGAGGCCTTCCGCGCCTTCGTGGGGACTTTCCCGGACCGCTCCATCCTGCTTATCGACACGTACGATACGCTCGAAGGCGCGCGAAAGGCTGCCCAGGTGGGGAAGGAGATGCGGGCCCGAGGCGGCGAGCTGGCCGGAGTCCGGCTGGATAGCGGCGACATCGCCGGTCTCAGCCTCGAGGTGCGGTCCATCCTGGATGAAGCCGGGCTCCAAGGGGCGCGCATCTTCGCCAGCGGGGGGCTCGACGAGCATGACATCGAGGCCGCCGAACGGACTGGGGCGGCCATCGACACCTACGCCGTCGGGACCAAGCTGGCAGTCTCTGCGGACGCCCCGTGGTCCGATATCGCCTACAAGCTCGTCAGCTACGACGGCCGCCCAACCTTCAAGCTCAGCCAGGGGAAGGCAACGCTGCCGGGGGCCAAACAGGTCTTCAGAGCCCGGGCGCCGGACGGCTCCCTTTCACACGACATCCTCGGGCTTGACGGAGAGTCCGTTTCGGAAGGGGACCCGCTGCTTCTTACGGTCATGGAGCGTGGCCGCCGCGTCGGGCCGCCACCGGCCCTCGAGGAGTCCCGAGAGGTTTTCAGCGGTGAATTCTCCGCCCTTCCGGACCGGTTCAAGGCGCTCCAAGCGCCTCCCCCTTTCGATGTCCGCCTGAGCCCCGGTCTGGCGGACCTGGCCGCGAGGCTCAGGGAAGAGCGTGCGCCGCTCTAACGCAGGCGATAGCGTGTCGAGTTGCCGCGGATGGCCGGCGCGGAAGCGATGATCCAGGACTGTGGGCCATGACGACTGCGAACGTTGAGATCATCGACGGCATCGACGAGCAGCACGTACACGATGCCTTCCGCATCGCCTACGATGCGTTCGCCGCAAAGTTCCGCACCGGCTTTAGAAACGCCGACGACCTCATTCGGCTCTTCCGCGGCTCAATCGATAGGACGAGCTGCTTCACGGCGTTGGTCGATGGGCGGCTGGCGGGGATCCTCACCTTCCAGATTGAGGGCCAGGAGTTCTACCGCCTGAACCTGCGAGCGGCCTTGACGAGGTTCTCTCCGCTGCGGGCCCTCCGCGTGCTGCTCAACCTCCTGCTGCTTGCCGAAGGGGTGGGGCCCCATGAATTCATCGTGGATTCCCTATCCGTCGATCCGTCGTATCGAGACATGGGCATCGGTACGTCTCTGATGCGGAGGGCCGAGTCCAAGGCGCGATCGGTGGGAAAGCGCACGATGTCGTTGGGAGTGATCGGAGAGAACGAGGGGGCCATCCGTCTGTACGAACGGTTGGGATACGAGACCACTCGAAACTGGCGGGGCTTCCTCGTGCGGCTCGCCAGCGGGTCGGAGGAGGTGCGGCGCATGGAAAAGCCCCTCGACGGTGAGCTGGCGAACGAAGCGAGCGGCGGGACAGGATCATGATGTAAACTGGCGATCGGCCAGACCGGCCCCAGAGGAGAAGGCATGCGCTTTCACTGGTTCCACTTGATGCCCTACCAGGACCTTCCGCCGGACTTTTCACAGAAGTACCCGAGCGTCTGGGTCGACCCCCCCAGCGACCTCTACGATCCCGTCGCGGGCCATCGCATGTACAACGAGTACATCGACGAGCTCGAGTTTGCCGCGGCGGCCGGCTTCGACGGCATCTGCTGCAACGAGCACCACCAGAACGCCTACGGCATGATGCCTTCACCCAACATCATCGCCGCGTCCCTGGCCCGCAGCACCTCCAATGCCGCCATCGTCGTGCTGGGGAATAGCATCGCCCTCTATAACCCTCCGGTCCGCGTCGCCGAGGAGTTTGCGATGCTGGACTGCATCAGCGGCGGCCGCCTGGTGGCCGGCTTTCCGGTGGGTAGCTCCATGGACACCAACTACTGCTACGGGCAGGTCCCGGCAACGCTCAGGGACAAGTACGACGAAGCCCACGACCTCATCAAGCGCGCGTGGACGGAGCCCGAACCCTTCGCCTTCAATGGCAAGTACACCCAGCTCCGCTATGTGAACACCTGGCCCAAGCCCATCCAGAAGCCGCACCCGCCGGTCTGGATCCCCGGGGGCGGCAGCATCGAGACCTGGGAGTGGGTCGCCAAGCGCGACTATATGTACAGCTATCTGAGCTACTCCGGGTACAAGCGCGGCGAGACGGTGATGCAGGGCTATTGGGACACGCTGGACAAGATGGGGATCGAGACGAACCCCTATCGGGGGGGCTTCCTCCAGCTCTGCGCCATCGGGGATACCGACGCCGACGCGGAGAGGCTCTACTCGGACCACGTGAAGTATTTCTACGACAAGTGCCTGCACATCGGCCCCAACTTCGCCGAGGCCCCGGGTTACCGGACGATGCGCACCGTGGAGGCTGGGCTGGCCAGCCAGTTCAACCGGGAGATTGGGGACGCTCGGTCGAAGCTCGACTGGAAGAATTTCATCGACGATGGATACGTGGTCGCAGGGAGCCCTGCGACAGTGACAGACCAGCTCAAGGACGTGATCAAGCGCCTGAACGTGGGCCATCTCATGGTCCTTCTGCACTTTGGGGATATGCCCCGCGAGAAGACCCTGCACAACACCGAGCTCTTCGCTCGGGAGGTCATGCCCCACCTCCGCGACACGTGGTCCGAATACGACGACCGATGGTACCCGCAGCCCCTCGCCGAGAAGGACCGCAGCCGTCCCGTCCACCCGGTCTCCGTTGTCTAGGAGAGCGGAAGATGGCTGAAGCCAAAGACGTCTCCGTTCGTGATGGCCGGTTCCGGACCAGGATGTGGGTCGGGGGGACCGGCGCCCCTCTGCTTTACCTCCATGGATGGGACGGCCTTCTGGAATGGCCCTCGTGGCTGGACGGGCTGGCGAGCCGGTTCCAGGTCATGGCCCCGCAGCACCCTGGATACGGGACCTCGACGGGAGTCGAAGACCTGGAGGATTTCCTGGACCTGACTGTCTACTACCTTGATTTCATGGACTCGGTAGGCCTCAGAGCGCCCACCATTCTCGCCCATTCCCTGGGGGCCGCCATCGCGGCGGAGATAGCGGCGTTGTCCCCATCATCGGTTAGCAGGCTGGCGCTGCTGGCGCCAATGGGGCTGTGGGATGATTCGCACCCCGTGGCCGACATCTTCGCCATGACCAATACTCAGCGGAGCCGGTCCCAATGGCACGACCCCGATGCCGCCGCCGAAAAAGGCTACATCCCCGATCCGCAAACGGACGATGACAAGCGCACGGACATGCTGGAGCGCACCCGTTCCCTATCCGCCGCGGCCAGGTTTCTTTTCCCCATTCCAGACAGGGGGCTGAAGAAAAGGATCCATCGCATTTCGTGTCCCACCCTGCTGGTCGTCGGCGAGTCCGACAAGATCGTGCCCGCTTCCTATGGCAAGCTCTTCCGGGACCGGATCAAGGGCGCCAAGATCGCAACGATCCCGGAGGCGGGGCACCAGCCTCAGATCGAACAATCCAGCCGGACGCTGGAAGCGCTCGACGGATTCTTGGGGTCGTAGCGGGAGCGTGGCGCCTCGGGTTTTCGTCACCCGTCCCATCTTTCAGGAGGCCGTCGACCTTCTGTCATCGGCCGCCGGAACCTCCGTATGGCCGGAGGACCTGCCTCCGCCGTACGCGGCCCTGCGATCGCAGGCGGCCGAAGCCGACGGCCTTTTCACTCTGCTAACGGACCGAATCGACTCACCGCTGCTGGAGAGCTCGCCGCGACTCCGCGTCGTCGGCAACATGGCTGTCGGCTATGACAACATCGACGTCGCGGCGGCGACTGCCAAGGGCGTATACATCGGCAACACCCCAGGAGTGCTGACAGAGACAACCGCCGATTTTGCCTTTGCTCTGCTGGCGTCATGGGCGCGCCGCGTGCCTCAGGCCCGGGACTTCGCGAGGTCCGGCGAGTGGAAGACGTGGAGCCCCATGTCCCTGCTCGGCGCCGACCTTCACGCGTCAACCCTGGGGATCGTCGGCCTCGGGCGGATAGGCTGCGCCGTCGCACGCAGGGCCCGGGGTTTCGACATGCGCGTGCTCTATCACACGAGGACCCGAAGGCCCGAAGTGGAGACCGAGCTTGGGGTCGAGTATGTCCCCGGCCTTCACGAGATGCTAGCAGCCTCCGATTTCGTCACGCTGCACGCGCCGCTCTCGGAAGCCACCAGAGGGTTGTTTGGCCGCGCCGAACTTGCCTCGATGCGGCCAACGGCTGTCCTCATCAACACGAGCAGAGGCGAGATCGTCGACCAGGACGCCCTTCATGACGCCTTGGCGAGCGGTGGTATCGCCGGGGCCGCTCTGGATGTCACCAACCCGGAGCCGCTTCAACCGTCCCACCCCTTGTATGCCCTGGACAATGTGCTCATCACCCCTCACATCGCCAGCGCGAGCCAGGCCACGCGCCTGAAAATGGCGATGATGGCGGCCCAGAACATCGTCGACGTCCTGGAGGGACGTCCGCCGACGCATTGCGTCAACCCCGAGGCCGGCAGAGACGGTCCCTGAGCATCGGGTCGCTTCACCACACACCCGAACCGGGGAGGGTCCTACCCCGCCGCTCCGTCCTACCCCGCCGCTCCGTCCTACCCCGCCGCTCCGTCCTACCCCGCCGCTCCGTCCTACCCCGCCGCTCCGTCCTACCCCGCCGCTCCGTCCTACCCCGCCGCTCCGTCCTACCCCGCCGCTCCGTCCTACCCCGCCGCTCCGTCCTACCCCGCCGCTCCGTCCTACCCCGCCGCTCCGTCCTACCCCGCCGCTCCGTCCTACCCCGCCGCTCCGTCCGCCCCCGCCGCTCCGTCCGCCCCCGTGACCCCGTCCACCCCGGTTTCCATCTGATAGTTCATGGTGTACAGGCGGTGATATCGGCCGCGGACCGACATGAGTTCCCGATGATCGCCCATCTCGACGACTCGTCCCTTGTCCAGCACCACAACGCGGTCCGCGTCTCGAATCGTGGACAGACGATGGGCAATCACGATGGACGTCCGTCCCTTCAGCAACTGCCTCAGCGCTTTCTGGATGAGCGATTCGGTGTGCGTATCGATGTTGGCGGTGGCCTCATCCAGGATCAAGATCCGGGGGTCGGCCAAGACCGCCCGGGCAAAGCTCACGAGCTGCCGCTGGCCAACACTCAGGTTGCCACCGCGCTCGTTCAGGACCGTCTCATATCCGTTTTCCAGACGGCTGATGAATTCGTGGGCGCCCACGGTCCGGGCCGCAACGACGACCTCCGCCTCGGTGGCGTCCAGCCGCCCATACCGGATGTTCTCCCGGACTGTGTCAGAGAACAGGAACGGGTCCTGCAACACCATGCCCAGCTGCCTGGCAAGCGACGACATGGTGACGTCCCGGATGTCGACACCGTCAATGAGAATCTTTCCCCTGGTGGCTTCGTACAACCGCGCCAGCAGCGCTGTCACGGTCGTCTTGCCCGCTCCCGTCTCGCCGACCAGAGCGACCGTCTCTCCGGGACTGATGTGCAGGTCGACGTCGCTGAGCACCTCGATCTCCGGAATGTACTCGTGGCTGACCTTCTCAAACCGGACGTCGCCGGCGACCTCCGAGACCTCGAGCGCCCCCTCACGGTCGACGATCTCGGGCTTCGTGTCCAACAGCTCGAATATCCGAGCCCCCGAGGCCATCGCCCGCTGGAGCTCCGTGTACTGCATCGATAGATTGCGGATAGGGTCGAAGAAGCGTTGGATGTAGAGCGCAAAGGCGATGAGCACGCTGATCTCAAGCGTCCCCCCCAGGACTCGCTGTCCGCCGAAAACGACTATGAGGGCGATCCCCGTCGCCATGAGCAGCTCGACCCCAGGAAGGATCACCGCGGCCAGGCGTCCCGCCCGGAGGGTGGACGACAGGTGGCGCCCATTGATGTCGTCGAAGCGCCGGCTGTTCTCGTCCTGACGGTTCAGGCTCTGGATCACTCTCACGCCGGAGATGTTCTCCTGAAGGCCGGCGTTCACCGTGGCGATGGCCTGTCTGACACGTATGAATGCACTCTTGGCCCGGGTCTGCCAGATGGCAAGACCCAGCACCATCACGGGAGAAAGCGCCAGCGTGATGAGCGCTAGCTGCACGTCCATGAGCAGCAGGGCTGCAACAATTCCACCGAGCGTCAGAAGGTCCACCGCCGCAAGTACTCCGCCGTTCATGAACTCCTGAAGCGTCTGCGTGTCGTTCTGGACGCGCGACATGATTCGTCCCACTTCGTTTTTGTCGTAGAACCTCAGGGAAAGCTGGTGCAAATGGCGGAACATCTGCGTCCGGACGGCATAGAGAACGCTCTGGCTCACCCGCGCCATTACCATCAGGTGGACGTAGTGAGCACCCCAACCCACCAGTGCGATGGCGACGAACACGAGCACCACCTGGTTTAGTCCTGCCAGGTCGCCAGCGGCTATCTCATCCACCCCTGAGCGGACAAGCCATGGGACCGATACCGTCGCGAAGGTGTACAGCAGAATACCCAGGGCTCCGATAGCCACCAGCTTTTTGTAGGGTGCGGAATACCCGAGCAGCCGCGTGACGACCCGATGGTCGTAGGGCTTGCCCAAGACCTCGTCGTCCGTCCACTCCCCAAGACGGCCGGCCATTCGGTGCATGCCCCCACCCGTGCCGCCTCGCCCCATGCCGCCACCGTGCATCATGAGCGGGCCTCCTCGAGCGTATCGATCTGGGCCTCCTCCTGTGGCCGGAGCTGCATCTCGTAGATCTCCCGATAGAGCCCGTTCTCCTGCTGCACGAGCTCGGCGTGGGTACCGCGTTGGATGACCCTCCCCTCCTTCAACACCAGGATGAGGTCGGCCCGCTTGACCGTAGAGAGCCGCTGCGCGATCACCACGGTGGTGCGCCCCTTCACCAGCTCCGCCAAGGCCTGCTGAATAAGGTGTTCGGTAGCCGTATCGACACTGGAAGTGCTGTCGTCCAGGATCAGGACCGCTGGATCGATCAGGAGGGTCCGGGCGATGGCAACCCGCTGCTTCTGGCCGCCCGAGAGGGTGATCCCCCGCTCGCCGACCCATGTCTCGTACCCGTCAGGGAGGCCGACAATGAAGTCGTGGATGCGGGCGACGCGGGAGGCCCATTCGACGCGCTCATCGGAAGCATCGACCGCACCATAGGCGATGTTGTCCCGCACCGTCGCCGAAAACAGAAAGACGTCCTGTTGGACGATACCGACCTGCTGCCTGAGAGACTCCAGGGACGCGTCACGGATGTCAGTCGTGTCCAGCAGGATCCGGCCGTCCGAAACATCGTAGAAACGCGGAATAAGGTGGACGACGGTCGACTTGCCGCTTCCGGTCGCCCCAAGGAGCGCGATCATTTGGCCCGGCTCGACGCTGAAGGACAAATCGTGGAGGACCGGGCTCGCGCCCTCGTACTTGAACCCCACCGATTCGAACGACAGACGCCCTCGAACGTCCTGCATCTCGATGGCCCCAGGCTTCTCCTGGACCGGCGACTGCGCATCGAGAATCTCGAACACCCGCTGGCCCGATGAGATGACCCGGGAAAACATGTTCAACATGAACCCGCTCATCCGCACCGGCGCCTGCAGCATCGCCATGTACAGCAGGAACTGGGCCATCTCCCCCGGCGTCAACGCGCCCCTGATGATCTCCCTGCCCCCATACCAGAGGACGAGGGCCATGAGACCAGCAAAGAGGAACGTCATCAGCGGCGTGTTGGAGGCCTGCACCCGCACCGTCTGCAGGTTCTCGTTGGTGAGCTGGCCGGCCTTATCCGAGAACTTCCTGTCCTCGTAGTCCTGCCTGGCGAACGCTTTCACGACCCTGATGCCGGTCAGGCTTTCCTGGAGGATCACCCCTAGCTCCCCGGTCCTCTGTTGGACAATCATCCAGATCCCGCGAAGCTTGCGCGCGATAAACGTCCCCCGGACGATCACGAAAGGAACGAAGCCCAGGGTTATCAACGCCAGCCCCCAGTTGATGGTGATCAGCAGCCCCGCTATGGCCCCGACCAGGATGATGAGGTAGGTAGACCGGATCATGGCAAACGCGACGAACATCCGGATGTTTTCGACGTCCACCGTGGTCCGGGACATGAGCTGGCCGGTCTGCTGCTTGTCGTGGTAGGCGAAGCTCAGGCGTTGGAGGTGGTCGTAAATGGCGTTGCGGATGCGGTAGGCGACTCGCTGGGCCAGGGCCTCGCGGAGGAAGTTCTCTCCGAAGCTGAAGACGCCTCGCGTCAGAGCAATGACAATAATCACCACTCCGAACAGGACAACCGGACGAAGCTGGCCTTGCGCCAAGACCTTGTCGATGGACTCACCGAGGAGCC
The DNA here is from genome assembly GCA_965220155.1 of Dehalococcoidia bacterium. GTDB lineage: Bacteria > Chloroflexota > Dehalococcoidia > SHYB01 > SHYB01. The sequence continues at coordinate 1,321,989 of OZ244810.1, forward strand.
GGGGCAGCGCCAATGACAGCAGGGTGGAGCCCAGGAGTGCCGCGTACGCCGCCAGCGTGAGCTTCTTGTACGGCTTCAGGAAACCGAGGATCCTCAGGATGATGCGCATGGGCTGCTTCGCCAGTATAGCCCCACGGGTAATCGATGGAGGACAGCCAGGGGATTGCCCTCTGCGGGGACGGCCTTTGACTGATACTGATATGCCATCGGAGGCGGGCTGGTCCTTACACCAGCCCGCGGAAGGCGCGGAGGTCACCGGCGGAGCTCGGCCGCCTCGCCGCCCGTATCACGCCCCCAATACAACCGGTATCTTCTGGACAATGGCAATCGATTCTTCTGTGACGTCACACCGGTAAGCGTAGACGTCGACGCCCGCCGAGGCGGCTTCCCGGAGAGCGTCGCCGAAAGCCGGGTCGGCCTCGTCGTTGGGTGAGAAGCCGTCGACGTCCGGCCGCTGGACCACGAAGACCACGGCGCCGCGCGTCCCGTCGGCGACCGCCGACATCAAGTTGCGGAGATGCCGCCGGCCGCGCTCCGTTGGCGCGTCCGGGAAGAGGCCGACGCCGTTCCGGACCAACGTCACCGACTTGACCTCGACCAGGCAAGTCGCAGAGACGCCGTGCAATGCTATGTCGAGGCGGCTGTCCCCATACCTCACCTCTCGCCGCAGGGACCCGTAACCCCGGAATTCCTCGAGGCGGCCCTGGCCAACCGCCTCCTCCACCAGGGCGGGGGGGAAGCGGGCATCGGCCGAGACCCAGGTCCCTGGAAGGCGGACCAGGGTCAGGTCATAAGCCGTCCGCCGGTGCTCTCCGGAACGGGGTGCCACCATCACGGGCATTCCCGGGGCGAGGAGTTCGCGCAGGCGTCCCGAGTTGGCGACATGGGCCAAGACACGCTGACCTTCAACCTCGACGGCTGCGCAGAAGCGGTTCAGCCGCTCAATGAACGCTGCGGGTCGCAGGTCCGAAGGTAGGCGCATGATTCTTCCCTGTGGGGTTTTGCGGCGCCTATAATGCCGCTCGGGATGGAACCGAACAAGACGAAGGGGCACGAATCGCCCCGGACCGCTCTTGGCTCCCGGCTCGCCGACATCTACCGGCGGCTCTATGACACATACGGGCCCCAGGAATGGTGGCCTGGGGACTCCCCCTTCGAGGTCATCGTCGGGGCCATCTTGACCCAGTCAGCCGCGTGGACCAACGTGGAACGGGCCATCGAGAACCTGAAGGGGGCGGGGGCCCTGTCGGCTCCGGCACTGCGAGGCATGGCTTACCAAGACCTGGCCAGGCTGGTGTACCCGTCTGGTTACTACAACGCAAAAGCCCTCAAGCTCCGGGCTTTTGCAGAGCATATGGCGGCCTACGACGATATCCTCGAGTCCCTCTTCGACAAAGACACAACCTCGCTGCGTGACGAGCTCCTCTCGATTCACGGGGTCGGAGAAGAGACCGCCGACTCGATCATCCTGTACGCGGCGGGAAGACCTGCATTCGTCATCGACGCGTTTACCCGCCGGATCACGGGGAGGCTCGGACTGGCGCCCTCTCAGGAGACCTACCAGGCCTACCAGGCCCTGTTCCAGGGGCACCTCCCCCCCGATGCGGCGATGTTCAACGAGTACCACGCCCTTCTCGTTCGCCTGGCGAAGGACACTTGCCGAAAGCGGCAACCGCGCTGCGGCGCGTGCCCGCTCCAGCCGGTCTGCCCTACAGGATCGGAGGCCGCCTGCTCCAGCTCCGAAATCGCTCCCTGAGGACTCTGTGTACGGGCCCAGCGGGCAACCCTTCCCGGCGGGGACGGTTACATGACCCGCTTGCTGCCGGAGGCCGGCTCCCCACCCTCGGGAAAGGCGCGGACCATGCAGTCCTGGGTGTAGTTGGCCACCAGTTTGCCGCCCTGGGTGAAGATATTGCATCGTCCGTAGCCCCGGCCCCGGCCCGCCCAGATGCTCTCGCTCGCCAGAAGCAGCCACTCCGATGCGGAGAAGCGCTCGTGGAAGTTCACGGTGTGGCCCACCGGGCCAGTCGAGATCGCCTGGTGGGCTATCCCTTCTCCGAACCCCGGGTGCGGTCGCATCGTCGTGCCGATCAAGAAGCCGTCAGTCGCCCACGACAGTATGGCCTGGTTGACCACCGGCGAATCGAAAGTCTCCGTATAACGCGTCCACACAAACAGCTCGGGAGGCCCTGGATCCTGATCGGCGTTCCGGGTATCGACGCCATGACACACGAGACCCGCCGAGCCTGGGAAGACCCTCGGGTCGGGGCGCCCCGCCGGGTCGTCCGGTCCGGGGACGTCGGGCATTTCGACCGTCGTGTGGCGTATGAGGTCTGGTTCGTCCGCAGTCAGCAGGACGATTCCACGAGATACCAGCCTTCCGCGTTGCCAAGCCGACACTGTGTCGCTCGCAAAGGTCCGGCCGCGATGCATCGAATCGACCTCATACACCATGGGCTCGCTATACGTGCCGGGCCGGGCGAAGATGGTGTGGATCGACTTGACCTCCTTGGCCCCGTCGCTGGCCATAGCGGAAGCCATGATCATCTGGGCCAGTATCTGGCCGCCGAAGACCACGTCGCGCTCCACCTCGGAGCCTTCGTGTTCGTGCCGGGCCTGGTAGCGGCTATCACCCAGAGACTCAAGCCGCAGCACCTCCGGTAGCGTTCCGACGTCGATCATTTCTCGCTCCTTTCCTATGCCCGCGCCATCGCTTCTTACCAGCGCCGCGAGGCGACTCCTCGCCCATCCCCTTGGCGGGCGAGCATAGGGTAGAGTGCTCGGGCAGCGTGAGCAAGGTCGCCGGGCACCGTCTCCGTCCGGTTGCGTTCCGCTTCATCCATCGCCTGCAGCAGATGCGGCGGGTCCGCCCCTTTCTTGCTGCTTGACAGAAAAGGATGGCGGTGATTAGCTTGCCTTGCGAAATCGCCGGGGCAAGCTCCCGGCACAGGAGGAGAGGCGCCGTGGGCTACAACTATAGGCGTATCGACGTTGACTCACACATCCAGGAGCGCCGGGACACCTGGGTTGACCGCATGTCGAAGACCAAGTGGGGCGACAAGATCCCCCACGTCGCCGAGGTCGACGGGAAGGACCAATGGGTGGTCTACGGGAACCCCTCCGGATTCCTCTCGACCTGCCCAGCGGTCATGCCCGACCGGGTCAGCGCCCCGAGGAAATGGGAAGAGATCCCGGAGGGCGTCTACGACGCCAAGGCCCGCTTGGCCTACATGGACCACGACAAGATCGACGGCGTGGTCATGTATGCCAACACCACCGGCGTCAGCGGCGACCGCTTCCAGGGGATGGACCCCGAGTTTGAGTTCGAGTGCGTCCGCGCTTACAACGACCTCCAGACCGAGGAATGGGTCGGCACGAACCCGGACAGGTTTATCGCCCTGACGGTGCCGGTCTACTTCGACATGGAGCGGACGTTGGACGAGATTCGCTACAACGCGAAGAACGGCCACAAAGGCGTCATGCTCGTCGGCACGCCGCACCTGCGCGGGCTGCCGAACTACAGCGACCCTTACTGGGAGCCTTTCTGGGCCACCGTCAGGGATGCAGGAATCATTATCACCATGCACGGCTCAGGCGCCGCGCCCGCAAGTATGCGCATATCACCTCTTCCCGGCACCGAAGAGAGACGCTCCGCAGCTGCTATCGCGGCCTCCGGCTTCAGCATTCAACCCCAATACTTCGCCAACTTCCTCTTTGCCGGCGTGCTGGACCGGTACCCCGACCTGAAATTCGTGGGGGCCGAGAGCGGCATCGGGTGGCTGCCGTGGCTGCTGGAGTCCTGCGACCACGCTTGGGAGCAGGGCAAGCTCTGGGAGCGGGGGCTGAACAAGCCCAGCGACACCTTCCACCGCCAGTGCTTCGTGGACTTCTGGTACGAGGTCTCGGCGCTGCAGGAGTATCGGTACGTGATCGGTGTGGAAAACATCATGTGGGAGACGGACTTCCCGCACCCAACCGCCCTCTGGCCGGACACCGAGGAGTTCCTGATGAGGGCCCTCCAGGGGGTCCCCGAGGACGAGCAGCGACTCATCCTTTCTGAGAACGCGAAGAGGGTATACAACCTCAACTAACTACGCAGGCCTGCGCAGTCGCCGGCTTGTCGGCAAGGTGACACCTCTCCATGCCTCGACGCCTGGAGAGGTGTCTGACTTAAGGGAACAGGAACAATAGGGGGCTCCGATGGCTTTTGGGTTCAAGCTTATCTCGGCCGACGACCACGTGGTCGAGCCGCCCGACTTGTGGACGGAACGGGTGCCGAAACAGAGCTGGGGGGACAACATCCCCCACGTCGAGCGGCAGGCCGACGGTACGGAGCGGTGGCTCGTGGAGGGCAAACCGACGGAGAACGTCACCCTGGCGAGGGTTGGGGCACTGTTGGATGAGCGATACTCGGACCCGGCCACGTGGCAACAGGTCCCGGCCGCGGCCCATGACCCGGCAGAGCGTCTCAAGGCCATGGACCGCGACAGCATCGAGGCCCAGGTGCTGTACCCAAGCGCCGGCGGCCTTGGAGGCGAGTCGTTGGGGGCCATCGAGGATCCGGAGCTGGAGCTGGCATGCGTCCAGGCCTACAACGACTGGATGCTGGATGTCTGGGCGAAAGCCAGCCCCAGATTCGTGCCTCAATGCCTGGTCCCCGTGAATTCGCCTGATGCGGCTGTGAAGGAGCTGCAACGCTCTGTTGGGCGGGGCCACAGGGGCGCCGTCTTGCCATGCGCTCCTTGGCGGATCAACGATGCCTCCCCGCATCTCTACGAAAGGGTCTGGGACCCGTGGTGGGCCGCACTGTCCGAGACCGGCGTCCCTGTCAGCTTCCACTCGGGCAGCCTCCCGAGCCTCATGCTCGACGTCTACGAGGGGTTCGATCCCGCCATCGGACGAGGGTTCGATGTCGTCAGACGCCCCTCGGCCACCGGCATGATCGTGTGCCGGTTCTTGTTCTCGGGCATCGCCGAGCGGTTCCCCAACGTGAAGGTCGTGTTCTCGGCCAGCGGCATCGACTGGGTGCCGTTCATGCTAGAGGTGTCGGACCACGAGCGGGAGCGGATCTGCCGGAAGGGCGACCTCCCCTACGAGATGGACGAGAGCCCCAGCGAGATATTCCATCGGCAGTGCTACGTCACGACCTGGTTCGAAAAGGTGGGCCTTCGCCTCCGGGGAATCATCGGGGTGAACAACATCCTCTGGCACTCGGAGTTCCCTCTCGAGACATCCATGTGGCCGGATTCCGTCGCTGCAATCGAGAAGAACTTCGAGGACGTGCCCGATGGCGACCGCGAACGGATCCTTTCCAGGAACGCAGCGGAGCTGTACAACATCTCGGTCTAGCCAGGCGCGACGATTTCGGCGCCAGGGCAGGTCTGACCAGCACCTTCGGACTCTCTGGGCGGAAGGGGGCGAACACTGTGAGTTATGACTACAAGCGCATCGACGTCGACTCCCACATCCAGGAACACCGCGACACTTGGGTGGACCGCATGTCGAAGACCAAGTGGGGCGACAAGATCCCCCACGTCGCCGAGGTCGATGGAAAAGACCAGTGGGTGGTCTACGGGAAGCCCACGGGCCATCTGTCGGTCTGTCCTGCGGTCATGCCCGACCGGGTCAGCGCCCCGAGGAAATGGGAAGAGATCCCGGAGGGCGTCTACGACGCCAAGGCCCGCTTGGCCTACATGGACCACGACAAGATCGACGCCATGGTCATGTACGCCAATACAACCGGCGTCAGCGGCGACCGCTTCCAGGGGATGGACCCCGAGTTTGAGTTTGAGTGCGTCCGCGCTTACAACGACCTCCAGACCGAGGAATGGGTCGGCGTCAGCCCGGACCGGTTTATCGCCCTGACGGTACCCGTCTACTTCGACATGGAGCGGACCCTCGACGAGATCCGCCACAACGCAAAGAACGGCCACAAAGGCGTCATGCTCGTCGGCACGCCGCACCTGCGCGGGCTGCCGAACTACAGCGATCCGTATTGGGAGCCCTTCTGGGAGACTGTCAGGGACGCAGGAATCATTATTACGATGCACGGCTCAGGCGCCGCTCCGGCAAGCATGCGGATATTGCCCCTTCCCAGCACCGGAGAACGACGCTCGGCGGCCGCCGGCGCCGCTTCCGGCTTCAGCATTCAACCGCAGTACTTCGCCAACTTCCTCTTTGCCGGCGTGCTGGACCGTTATCCCGACCTGAACTTCGTGGGGGCCGAGAGCGGCATTGGGTGGCTCCCCTGGCTGCTGGAGTCCTGCGACCACGCTTGGGAGCGGGGCAAGCTCTGGGAGCGGGGGCTGAACAAGCCCAGCGAGACCTTCCACCGCCAGTGCTACGTGGACTTCTGGTACGAGGTCTCGGCGCTGCAGGAGTACCGGTACGTGATCGGCGTGGACCGGATCATGTGGGAGACGGACTTCCCGCACCCAACCGCCCTCTGGCCGGACACCGAGGAGTTCCTGACAAGGGCCCTCCAGGGGGTCCCCGAGGACGAGCAGAGGCTTATCCTGGTCGAGAACGCCAAGAAAGTCTACAAGCTCAGCTGACCCCTTGCCGGCGATACCGGCCTTGCGCGTAAGTATCTCGCCCTATACGAGACCCAACACGAGAACCCAGCCGCAGCGAGAGCGGGCGATGCTGAAGGAGCTCGAGGACGCTGGGCGCATCCACGAAACCCTGGTCCTCAGATTCGCGTCGACATTCCATCTGACCCGCTCGCAGGCAACGGGCCCAGGGCCCTGACGCCGCCTCTCACGCTAGCTCGCTGGCTCGATGGAGCCGGGCGCGACGGTCTGTTTCCAAGCTTCAAAGCCCTGCATGAACGACGGCACGCCGGCGACGAGTAAGGCGATCTTCAGGGCACCCAGCGTCTCACCTCGAGTGGCCCCTTGCTCGATGGCCAGCCGGACATGGGTCTTGATGTGGTCTACGGACCCCTTTACCGCAGTCAAGCCAACGATGTACAGGAGCTCCTTCGTCTTTGCGTCGACCTCCGGCGCGGCCGTATATGCCGCCTCCACCAACTCGTTGTAGCTCTTGAGGAAAGGCAGGTCTTCAGCCGCGAGGACCTTGTGGAAGTCAAGGATGTAGCCCCGCTCCCGCTGCATCGCGTCGACGTAGTCCTGTGCATCGTTGCTCACGGAGGCTCCTTTCGGCATCAGCCTAAACGGGGTCGGGATGAAAGGCCGCGGTCATTCCGCTTCTTCGACCCTGAGAACCACCATCTTGATAACCCGGGTCGTGAGCTGTCGGTACCCACCAAACATGGGTTGGAGCTCGACAGCCCGCTCCCACAGGCGCTCGCGTTCTTCACCTTCCGGCATGGTCGCGACGACCTTGCGCTTGGTCCCGCCGGTCTGGATGACCGCCTTCGGGTCCGCCATCAGGTTGTGCACCCACCCCGGGTGCCGCGGCCGCCCGGCAAACGAGCCTACGACGATGTAGTCGCCGCCGTCCATGAAATAGGACAGGGCGACAGTCCTCTCCTTCCCCGTTTGTCGACCCTTTGTGATGAGCAGCAGGGCCCGGAGACCTCGGACCTTCCCTCCGACGGCTCCCTTGGTCAGGCGATAAATCAAGACGTGGTTCCGGATATAGATCGGGCGTAGAAGACTCATATCATCCTTCCAAGAGTTAGCGGCCAGCCGGGCCCGGGGATGTCCAGCAGATGCTACCACCATTTGACGTCTTACCGGCCACGCTTCCTGGAATTCAGGACTTGAATGCGCTTGACACTCGCATGGGCGCCCCATACGCTGCCAGCCAACGGCCCCGGCCTCTGGCAACATACTTTCGGGTCCTCAGGCCCCGGTCGCCCATCATTCCCAGGGGGCGCGCAACGTGCTGTACTACGTCATGGACCAGATCAAGGTGAAGCCTGGAAAACTGCAAACCTTCCTACAGCAATTCAACGAAAAATACGTCGGGCCATCGAACGCCCGCGGCCAGAAGCTGGTGGGCTCCTGGATAGACCCCTCACTCGAGATGGAGGGGGAGCCCACCGAGGTTTTCGTCCTGTGGTCGGTCGAGGACTCCACCGTCCACTACAGCATGCGCAGGCAAGCGGGGGCGGACCCTTCGGTCCGGGAGTGGTGGAAAGAGTGTGAGGACTACCAGGTCGAAAGGGTCCGCAGGATCATGACCTCAACCCCGTTTTCGCCAATGCAGTAGGTAACAGATTCCAGCGACCCGTCACAAAGGAGAGCAAAATGCTCAAGCGGACACTAGCACTCAGATTGCGAGAAGGGGCCAAGGAGGAGCGGGTGGCGGAATTCCAACGCGTCCTTGCCGATGCCCCGCAGCATATGCCCATGGTCCAGACAGGGTGGGTAGGCAAGAACATCATCAGCCGGCGATACCCGGGCTGGAACCTCACCTGGGACACGGTGTTCGAAGACGGCGATGTCGTGGATGCATACATGGAACACCCGTACCACCGGGAGGTCATCGGCCCCTTTTTCAACCGGGAGTCGCCCGATGGAGTCATCGAGACCTGGGAGTCGGTGTATTTCGAGCCCAGGCGCCTGGTGATGAATCAGCCCGGAATCAGGGACTGCATCAAGCGCAGCCTCGTCATTCGGGTGAAGGATGGGACGCGCCCGGAACACACAGACGCCTTGGAGAGCATTCTCGCCGAGATGCCAAGGCACATCCCCAGTATCATCAACTGGGGGATAAACCGGACGGTCTCGATCCCGCAGACCCCCTGGACCCTGGTGTGGGAGCAGGAATTCCAGGACCTGGAAGGGTACCGGGCCTACGGGGCCCACCCCATTCACTGGGGGCCCGTGGATACCTGGTTCGACCACGAGCGTCCCACCCATATCGTCGACACGACATTCCAGGTCTACTACCCCACCGGGTCCACGATCCTGGGTTGGAAACCCTGACCACCGATACACCCTCATTCTACGAAGTGGGGGACCCTTCGTCCCGGCCCTGGCGCAGTCTTGCTTGGCACAAGCGAAGAGGGGAGGACGATAGAGCTGCGGGGCGAGGCGGGGGCGAGGTAGGGCAACGCGGGTGACGCCCTGGAAGCGCTCGGCTGCCCGGCGGAGCGTGCTTGGCGCTTGAGACACGGGGAGCATACCCTGATGTCTTCGAGGTCGATCGCGATGCTGCTCGGGCGGTTGAACGAGATGCCGTTTTCGGAGCTCCCGCCCCACGCGGCGGCCTGCACATAAGGCGAGGTCGGCTGCAGGGCAAACGGGCCGTGGAACCCAAGCATGGTGCAGGCGCTTCCCGCCTGGACACATGGACACCCGGTTTGACAACGCAAGTCTCCCAAAAGTATGTTCAGGCCTGTCCACGGCGAAGGTCGACCCAAGGACCTCATTGAGTCCGCCACTCCCCTTTCGACTAGCGAGAGCGTTTGAAGGCCACCAACCCCGCCATCTCCCTGTTCGACCATTTTCTGCCCTCTCTGCGGTACCAGGACTACCGGCGCGTGTGGTCGGCCAGCTTGTTCGCGGGAGCGGCCGCCTGGGGCCTCATCGTCGCCCGCGGCTGGCTCGTTTACGAGGTATCTGGCTCCTCGCTCTGGGTGGGCATCACGACCTTTGCAGCGATGATCCCCTTGTTCTTGGTGCCTCCCATCGCGGGGTATCTGGCCGACCGGCTCGAGCGACGGCGCCTGCTGAGCGCCGTGTTCACCCTCCAGCTTGCCCACAATCTCATCCTAGCAATTCTGGTGATCACCTCAATCATAGAGATATGGCACATCGTGCTGCTCTCTTTTATCAATGGCGCTGCTCGGGCCGCCCAGATGCCAGCCACGGCAGCGTTGATACCCAACCTGGTCCCGAAGGAGCGTATCCTCAACGCGATCGCGCTAAACGCTGCGACGATTCATGGCTCTCGCCTCGTTGGGGCCGGTGTCGTTATTCCGCTAATCGCCGGGAGTAGCGGGGCGGGCGCTTTCCTCTTGTGCACCGGTTTCTACGTATTGGCGCTCCTGTTCAGCATTCGCATTCAGAGCACTTCAACAGGTAAGCTAGAGGCGCAGAAAAGCATCGCCGAAAACTTCCTCGCGGGCATACGTTATGTCTATGGGCACCCCACCTTATACCCCCTGGTCATGGTGGTCTTCCTTCACTGCTGCCTGACTATGGCTTTCGAGTCCTTGTTGCCCGTTCTGTCCGATGTGCGCCTCGGCGGCGGGAGCGCCGGATTCAGCTACCTGATGATGGCCGTGGGCGGTGGATCACTGGTAGGAGTCCTGGCGCTGGCCCCGATAACCAAAGCACAGTCCAGAGGCCGCTTGCTCTTGTTTACGGGCGTCATCAGCGGCCTCGCTCCTATGGGCTTGGCAGCGGCGACCTCGATGTGGACCGCCGCGTTAGCAGCAGCCAGCATGGGTGCGTCCCAGGCGGGCTTCATGGCCATCAGTGCCGCGATGATCCAGGCCATCATCCCCGACGAGATCAGGGGCAGGGTGATGAGCATCTACCTTTGGCACATTGGGGGCGTCATGGCCAGCTTCAACCTGCTGAACGGCAGCCTGGCAGACGTTGTAGGCGCGCCTATACTGCTTTGGGTGGCCGGCCTCGCCTTTGTCGCGGTGATACCGATCAGTTTCATCAGACCCCATTTGCGGCGGGTCTATATGAGCGGCGTGGTGACGCCGGCACCCGCCGCCGCCAGGGCCGCATAGCGCTCGACCACCACACCCCCAGGAGATGTCAATGCAATTCGGGACCTTCTTCGAAGTCCAGACCCCCGAGCCCTTTACTACTCAGAATGAATATAACGCCCTCTGGACTGAGGTTCGCCAGGTCGAGCTGGTCGAGAAGCTGGGCTTCGACTATGCCTGGACGTGCGAGCACCACGGACTCGGGATCCGCGCCCACTGCTCGGCTCCGGAGGTCTATCTCGCAGCCATCAGCCAGCGGACCAACCGCATCCGGCTGGGCCACGCGATTATCGAGCTGGTGCCGCAGATCAATCACGTTGTGCGGGTCGCCGAACGGCTCGCGACCCTGGACTTGCTGTCCCACGGAAGAGTGGATGCGGGGTTGGGCCGAACGGCCCTGGCCCAGGACATCGCGCCGTTCAGGGTCGATTCCGAAGAGATCCACGACATGTGGCTGGAAGGGGTGCGCCTGATCCCCAGGTTGTGGACCGAGGACGAGGTGTCCTCCAACGGCAAGTACTACACCATCCCGCCGTGCAACATCGTCCCAAAGCCGTACCAAAAGCCCCACATTCCCCTGTGGACCGCCGTGATCCGGGAGCCGAGCTGGGCGGAGGCGGGGCGTCTGGGCATGGGTGTCCTCAGTACTCCGTTTTCGGCCACCGACGAAAGCATCAGATCATACCGTGAAGCCATCGAGGACCCCGAACCGGCGGTCCAGGTAGTCAACAACCAGTTTGGCGTCATGATCCACGTGTACTGCCACCAAGACGACCGGACCGGCATCGATCGCGGAGTCAAGGGCGAGGAGTGGGTGCAGGAGCGCCTGCATCCTCCCGGCTACCAGCACCCTTCAGGGACGCCGTCGGAGCGAGTCTATAACGACACCCTGGCATTCGGTGACCCACAACGGATCACAGAGATCCTAAAACGCTGGGAGGACCGCGGGGCCGACCAGATCCTTTGCTGGTTCCGGTACGGCATGCTGCCGGAGGACCAGGTGGAAGAGGGCGTCAAGCTCTTCGCCGAAAAGGTCATGCCCAACTTCCAATAGGGTCACGCGAAGGCTCTCATGCTGCGTAGGCGGCCCACCCGCCGGAGCATCGGGCAAGCTGAGCCGTCGCGGGCGGCTCAGCTTCGGCGCCGCCCGGCTGCCGTCAGCCAGGCGATTGGCCCGGCCACGACGCGTCCGTGCGAACGCGCCGGTATTTGATGAGCCATCGATCACCGGCCTTGACGTACTGATCAATGTAGACTCCGGTCGAGGTGAGGCCGGCCTCGGTGATAACAAAGAAGTAGGTCCAAGCGTCGGCCTCGGTGGGGCCGCGCATCTCGATGCGGGAGGTCGAGAGGTTGTGCCGCAGGAAGACCTTCTGGCCGGTCTCGAAGCGGCCGCGCCGCTCCTCCACGCCGGACACGGCTAACAAGTTCTGCTTGATGGCCTCTCGTCCCGTGTGCACCGCTCCCTGCACCTCGAGCGAACCGTCCTCGGCAAAGGCGGTCATCATCTCGTCCATGCGGCCGCGGTCACCGGCGCTGTTGTACACGGACATGGTGTAGCGAATGGCTTCGCGCGCGAGCATCTCTTCAACGTTCATGGTCCCTCCTTGACGAGCCCCTGGTCGGCGGGTCGATCCCATAAAACGCGGGACCCGGGGACGACGCGCGAGGCTGTGTCCATCAGGCGCGTGTTTTCTGTCTAGCTGGAGCGGGCGATGGGATTCGAACCCACGGCCTTTTGCTTGGGAAGCAAACACTCTACCACTGAGTTACGCCCGCCGGGGCGAGTCGATTCTAAGACGGCCCCTCCAGGGTGTCAACGGAATCGCGGGCCGGTGAAGGGCCGGTGATCGGACTCCGGCAACGGAGTCGCGGCCAGCCCCGGAACACCACGGGTCCCTCCGCCCCGTTCAGCCTTCAGTGCCGGTCCTTGTCGTTAGTGCTCCCTTTGAAAGGAGCCCCTTCTGTTACAATACACCCTAGCTCCTCAAAAGGGTTGGACCGCATGCAACCATCGAGGTTTGGCGAGCCGGCGCGAGCCCTGCTGGCCCTCGCCCATCAGACCGCTCAAGACGGTCGCCGGGCGGCAGTACGGCGAGAGGATGTCCTGCTGGCCATCCTGGCCAGCGAGCAGACGACGCTGGCGTTGGCTGACTACCTCGTGGACGTCGCAAGCCTCAAAGACGCCCTGATTGGCCCCAACCCTTCGGCCTCGCCCCAGAAGGCGGCGCTGCTCCAGCCGTCCAAGGGACTTCAGGGACTGTTGACCGCGCTCTGGGACCGGACCCGCGGGGGACTCCGTCACCAGATCGATGTGCCCGACGTCATCCGCGGGCTCCTCGAGGATGATTGGGAGCATTCGGTCCGCGGCCGGCTGCCCGAGAAAGGGCTGAAAGTCAAAGACCTGCTGAAGGGCCTCCTGGAGCAAGCCGGCGCCGGCAAGGACAAAGGAGAGCCCTCTTCCAAAGGCCGCAACCTGCGCTCCTACGGCCGGTGTCTGACCGATATGGCCCGGGACGGCCTGCTCGACCCCGTGATCGGCCGTCACGCAGAAGTCCGTCGTTTGATGCAAGTCCTTTGCCGCCGCACCAAGAACAACCCCGTCCTCATCGGACAGCCTGGAGTGGGCAAGAACGCCACCGTCCATGGGCTCGCCCAGCGTATGGCCTCCGGGGATGTCCCGGAGCCCCTCAGGGGGAAGGACATCGTCGCCCTCGACATGACGGCCCTTCTCGCTGGGGCCGAGTACCGTGGAGTCCTGGAAGAGCGGATAAAGGGGGTCCTCAGCGACGTGCGAAGCGCCAAGGGAGAGGTCATCGTTTTCTTCGACGAGCTCCACACCGTTGCCCGGGGCGGCGGCGGGACCATGGACCTCAGCGGCGTCCTCAAGCCCGCGATGGCCAGCGGCGACCTCAGATGCATTGGCGTAACAACCCTCGATGAATACCGCACGCACATCGAAAGGGACGGAGCCCTGGAGAGGCGGTTCCAGCCCATTCTGGTCGACGAGCCCGGCGTCGGCGAGACTGTCAACATCCTGCGCGGGGTCCGCGCCCGTTACGAGGCCCATCACGACCTAAAAATCGCCGACCGCGCCCTCGTAGCTGCGGCGAATCTGAGCCACCGGTTCATGCCGGAGCGGTCGCTACCAGACAAGGCCATCGACCTCGTGGACGAGGCAGCCGCGAAGGTCCGCATCGAATGGGACACGATGCCCGTGGACATCGAAGCCGCCGCACTCCGGGCGGCCCAGATGGAGTCCGATCTGAAGGCCGGCCTTTTCGACGGTCGACAGACGAGAGAGGGGAGCGGCCGCCAGCAAGAGGAGATCGTCAGGGTCCGCGAGGGAGTCCGCGCCGCTGCCTCGGGTTGGAGGGCACAGCGGGACCTGGCCCGCCGGGTCCTGCGTCTCCGCGACCAGGCCGGGTGGGCCGAGCTTGTAGCTTCCCATGCCGAGGGGTTGGGCTGGCCCGTCGGCCGCGTGGGCCGGGCACAGGCAGCCCTATCCAAGCTCGCCCAGGCCCTCGCCAGCAATGAAGCGGAGCTAGCGGATTTGCAGAGGGTCCGTCGGCTTTTCAAAGTGGACATCGACGAGGAGGACATCGCGGAGGTCGTCTCAAGCTCGACCGGCATTCCCCTGAGCAAGCTCATGGAGGACGAGCGGACCAAGCTCCTCCAGATGGAGGAGGCCCTTCATAAACGCGTCGTGGGACAGGACAAGGCTGTTGTGTCCGTCTCCAACGCCGTCCGCCTAGCCAGGGCCGGCATGAAGGACCCCAACAGGCCCGTGGGCAGCTTCTTCTTCCTGGGTCCAACGGGCGTGGGAAAGACCGAGCTCTGCCGCGCCCTGGCTGAGTTCCTGTTCGACGACGAATCTGCCATGGTCCGGATCGACATGTCCGAATATATGGACAAGCACACCGTCTCCAGGCTCATTGGGGCTCCTCCCGGCTACATCGGTTATGACGACAGCGGTCAGCTTACCGAGACGGTAAGGCGCAAACCGTACTCTGTAGTCCTGTTCGATGAGATCGAGAAGGCCCACCCCGACGTGTTCAATATCCTGCTTCAGATCATGGACGATGGCCGTCTGACAGACGGGCATGGGCGGACGGTTGACTTCAAGAACACCATCTTGACGCTGACGAGCAACGTCGGGGGGCATCTCTATCGCGAGACGATGGGGAAAAAGGGTGTCGACCTCCACGGCCTGCTGATGGAAGAGCTTCGAAAGTCCTTCCGCCCCGAGTTCCTGAACCGGGTCGACGGTATTGTCTTCTTCGACCTGCTCCGGGAGAGCCAGATCCAGGATATCGTCGGTATCCAGGTTGGTCTCATCAATCGCCGGTTAGCCGGAGGGGGGATTAACCTGGAGATCGCCGACGACGTGAAGGCCTACCTCGCCCAGAAGGGCTATGACGTGTTGCAAGGGGCCCGTCCCCTCCGGCGCTTGATCCAGGCCGAGGTCCTTGAACCATTGGCCCTTCGGGTCCTCCAGGGCAAATACCAGGACGGCGACACCTTCGTCGTGAAGATGAGTGCTGGAACGCGGGGCCTGCGCTTCGAAAGGCGTCCGGCCAAGAGCCCGCAGCGCCGGAGCAGGCAACCCAAAGCCGAGACCGGGCCCGCTATTCCCATCTCCGTCGCTTCGAGCAATGGTGAGGTGGCGGACATCCCCTCTGCCGACGACTCGGTCGTCGTGCCACGGGAAACCAGGCTGTAAGGGACCCGCACCCTCTCAGCTGTCCGGCCTGCTCGGCGTCGCGTCTCCGACCTACCAAGCGCGTGATCGGCCCATACCGAACTATCGCCCCTGGAACACCGCCGGGCGTTTCTCGAGGAAGGCGTTCACAGCCTCTTCATGGTCTTTGGTCACGCGACAAATCCGGTTCGCCGCGATCTCCAGTCGAGCCTGGGTGGCGAGGTCGCCGTTAGCGCCGCTATACAGGTTGCGCTTCGCCCATCTCATCGCCACCGGAGGGAAGCTGGCGATATTCTTCGCCATTTCAAGGGCGGCCGGCATCAGCTGTTCCGGGGGGAGGACCTGGTTGAGGAGACCGATATCCTTAGCCTCTTGGGCATCCAGGACCTTTGCGTTAAAGACGATTTCGCACGCCTTCGCAAGCCCTATGAGTCGGACCAGGTTGTAGGTGGACCCGAACTCCGGGGTCAACCCCATGCGGAGGAACACCGGGCCCATTCGGGTGTTTTCCGTTCCAAGGCGAATGTCGCAGGCCACCGAGACCGTGAATCCCAGTCCCATCGCAGGCCCGTTGACCGCGGCGATAATCGGCGTCGAGAGCCGGCCCATGGCCACACCGAACCCCTCCAGCGCGTCTTGGTCGAGGCTCGCGTGGTGGGAACCGGCCGCCTTGGTCTGCTCGACCGCCTCCTTGAACGCCTTGACGTCGGCGCCCGCGCTGAAGGCCCTCCCTGTACCGGTCAAAACGATGGCCCTGACGTCGGGATCCTCTTCCGCAGCCAGGACCGCGTCTCGCAGGGCAATGAAGCTATCGTTGTGAAACGCGTTGAGGACGTCGGGGCGGTTGATGGTGATGATCAGGACGTGGCCGTCCTGATCGAGGAGGACGTATCGAGGGCTGGTCATCGGGGCCTCCGGGCTGCTGGCTGGTTGGCGCCCCGATTCTACCGGCCCACGTGCGGGCCGTTCAACGACGGGTCTCTGGAAGCGGACCCAGGGCAGCTGCTTGGGGGAGGCGGAGACCGCTCAAGGGGGTAGCGGGCCCGGCCTCCCCCGGGGCAACTAGCGGGTCAGCTCGTGGTGAGAGTCGAAGACCTTCTTCCATCGCCGCCAAACTATCGTCGCCCCGATGGCCGCGCCGACTGCTGCTCCGATCGGCTGCCAGACAACATAGGGGTAGCCGGAGGTGAACACGCCCGGGACGGCCGTGAGGCCCACCCCCAAGAGAGCGCCGACGGTCCCCCAGATGACCCCTTCGATCCCTCGGGCCATCATGAGCCACTCCTGCTCGACTCTCTTCCCCCAGGACTCCCAGGTCCACTTCTGGGGATAGTTGTGGAAGAAGTTCATCCTGTTCGGCAGCGTCACCCGGCGCTTTGGCGGTGCTGCCATGGCGTCCCGTTCGGACGCATGCGGGAGGTAAACCCTCCCGCGGGCGTCCTCAGCCGGCGTTGCGTCGGGGCCGAACAGGTCCCGGAGGGTAACCTCTTCGGGATCCGCTACACTCGTCTGGGCGCCTTCGCGCTCATTCATCCCACCGAACATGTTGTGCTCCTTTACTCACGAGCTGCTGCTGAGCCGTCCGCGGCGGATCCAGTCGTCGTAGCCGACTGGGTCGTTGGCTAGGGTCTCGTTGGGGTCCAGCCACCCCTTCCTGAGAAAAGGGGGCAGGTCCGTCTCGGCTTGATAGATGGGCACGGTCGCCTTGAGCCGGCGCACCGACTCGGGCTCGGCGGGGCCTTCATATTGGGGCTGCCGGGGGAGCCGCGTAGCGATCACCACCATTTCGACGTCCCTGCCGGGGCTCCTTTCAGCGTCAGTTGTCATGCCAAAGAAGATCTGCGCCTCCGGGTCCACGACCTCGGAAATGAACGTCCCTGCCTCGCCCATCTCCCCCAACGTGACATCCGGGCCTCCGCTCACAACGAACAGAAGGCCCCTGGCGCCCTCGGCGCTGACATCCAATAAAGGGTTCGCGAGGGCCGACTTTGCGGCCTTCAGCACTCGCCGGTCGCCGTCTCCTATGCCGATAGCCATCAGCCCCAAGCCGCCCTTCTCGATCACCGCGCAAATATCGGCGAAGTCGATGTTGACATCTCCGGGTTCGTTGATAATCCGGGACACTCCGAGCATCGCGTGTACCATCACCCGGTCCGCGAGCCCGAAGGCCTCCTGAACTGAAGTGTGCCGGTCCACGGCTGAAAGAAGTCTGTCGTTGCTGACGACAATAAGCGTGTCGATGATCTCCCGAAGGGGCTGCAGCCCCTTCGCTGCCACCTGCTTGCGTTTTGACCCCTCGAAGCCGAAGGGGGTAGTGACGACTCCGACGGTCAGGGCCCCAGCCTCGCGCGCAATCTGGGCGACGATCGGAGCGGCCCCGGTCCCGGTCCCGCCACCCATTCCGGCAGCGATGAACACTAGGTCTGCACCCTCGAGATGTGCCCGGAGCCGCTCCTGCGTCTCCTCGGCCGCGGAACGGCCGATACCCGGATTCCCCCCGGCGCCAAGCCCTCGAGTACGTTGCTCACCAATGGCGACCGTGGTGACATCAGAAACGCTACCCAGGGAAGAGGTGTCTGTGTTGACACACAGCAGCTCAACGCCTGGGACCTGGGTCCCTGCCATGCGCCGGATGGCATTCACCCCGCCCCCTCCGACACCCGCGACCTTGATCTTGACCCTGCCGACGAGCTCCCCTGACCCGTTGAGATCGTTCTGGTCCAGCTGCATGCCTTCTCCTCGCGTTCGAAGCTGGGACGGCATGGCCCCATCGGCAAGAGGGGCTAATCGCCATCAAAGTTTTGAACCAATTCCATTTCCGAGTCTAGAGGCTGTCCGCTCAAGTTGTCAATAGTTTGAACTGATTTCTGAAATTGGGGAGGACGGCGGTTGGCATGGCACGGGCAGGCAACGGGCCGAGATCGGCGCCCTCATGGGAGTTGGCGAGCTAACTTGCCGCTAGGTCCCGAAGACAAGTCTCGCGGGCCTCGCAACAGGCCTCTGGGAATACGGCGCTCCACAAGGGATCCGCGCAAGCCCTGGCCGCGCCTGATCGCCAGCACCTGTCCCTGGTTACGGGGCCGCGGCAGGACTACCCCGCCGGCGCGGGGTCCGGCCAATAGACGACTTTCCGGCTCCGAAGGTCCTCGATTTCGGCGCTAGTGAAGCCAATCTCCTCAAGGATCGCTGGAGTATCCTCCCCCATCAGATGGACGGGACCGACCTTCCCCGGCGTCCTCGAGAAAGCCACGGGGGGCCCATGCCTGAGCATATGCCCGATGGGCGCATGGTCCACGGCCTGAAGATAGCCGTTCCGCTTGACGCTATGGTCTGTCAACAGGAACTCGGCCGTCCCGCTCCTGTCCGCCTGGATGCAGGTGACCCCCTGGGACCTCAGCGCCGTTTCCCATTCGGCGCCAGAGCGCGCGGCAAACGTCTGCGACAGCGCTGAGACCAGGGCTCCGTCGTGCCTGGACCGTGCTTGAGCGGTCGCGAAACGGACGTCTTTCAGGAGATCTTGGCGCCCGATAGCCCGGCACAAGGACTCCCATTTCTCTTGGCTCCGGCATTCGAGGAAGACCCAGCCGGATGCGGCCTGGTAAAGGCGGTACAGCGCATGGAGCCCTCTGAGGTTGCGGTCGGGCTCCGGCCGCGCCACTTTGCCTTCGTACTGAATGAAGTCCTCCGACGCCATGTAGCCGTTGCTGATGAGCATCGAAGTCTCGATGTACTGCCCGCGGCCGGTCCTCTCTTTCTCGAACAAGGCCATGGCCAGAGCCGAGCCAACCGCGATAGCCGAGGTGACGTCGGGCGAGCCTTCGTTCGCCCTGAGGAGATCCATTCCCTTCTCAATGACCTCGTCCGTCGACATCGGGACATCGTTGGGTGGCGGCTCGTTGCCACGCCCGAGCTGCCACAGGGCGCCTCCGGTCATTGCTCCGCCGATGGGGTGGAAAGCCCCGCGGCCGGCCCCGGGCCCCGTTGATCCATAGGAGCCGGCATACAGATAGACGATCCCCGGGTTGACCCGGCGCAAGGTCTCATAGTCGATGCCGATCCGGCTCGGAGCCTCGCCCCGCATGTTGTGGACGACCGCGTCGGCCCGCTCGACGAGCTTGTGGGCGATGCTGCGGCCCTCCTCCGTTTTCATGTCGATGACGAGATTTTCCTTTCCGGCAAAGGTCCTTCCCATCCCCTTCGTGCTCCGCCGGAACTCGTCGCCTCCAGGGGGCTCGATCTTAATCACCCTGGCCCCCAGGTCAGCCATCAAGGAAGGCCCCAGCGGCGCCGCAAGCCAAGTAGAAAAGTCCAACACCAGGGCCCCCTCCAGGGGAGTCCGCAGCTCCGTCGCTGCCGAGGGCTCCCGGACCCCAGAGGCCGATACCTTGCCCCAGGACTGCACTTCATTCTGGTGCTCGCCGATCCCTGGCGCGGGCAGCCCAATCGCCGAAGGCGTTCCCGAGAACCGGACCAGCGGTCCAATCTGTTTTGTGGGCCCGACCTCCGGGTCCTCGACCTCGATGGCGCCGCCGACGTAAGAGACCTGGGAGTGGTCCATGAATTGCTGCGTCGTGAGGAACTCGTCTCCCGCCACGTCGTTCTTCAGGAAGAGCTCCATCCACTCGTCGAAGGTCTTCTCCAGCATTCTTTCGACGATCAAGCGCCGAAGCTCCCTGGCGGTCTCCTCACCGTCCAGGTTGAACGGGGCCCCCTTGAAACGCGGGTCGTCATAGATGTGCTCAAGGCCAATCACCCGCATCCAGTTGGGGAACAGCCGGTTGGCGTTGTTTGCAAGCTGCATCCACCGCCCGTCCTTGCATCGGGTTGCCAGGTAGGGAAGGCTCACGTTGCCGATTGCGCTGGACGCGCCCCCGATGGGGATGTTTCCCGACGCCAGTCCCATTTCGACCTGGGTCCTCAGTCCCGCCGACGTGTCGAAGCAATTCCAGCCGTGGTAGAGGGTGGTGTCTGCACGCTGGCCCAAGCCCGTTCTCTCCCGGGCCCGCAGCGCGGCGGCTATGCCCTGTACGGCCAGGTTCGCTGCGCCATAGCTCGCCTGCGGCCTCGAGCGGTACTGGGGATCGGTGGCCCCGGTCTTGAACCAGCCGTCCCGAATCTCAACAAACCCCCCGATCTTCGCCTGGAGCACCCCGTCATCCAGGGGCAAGTCCGTGTAGGAGCCGAGGCGGCCGAGGGGTGTGATCGAGCAGTAGACCAACCTGGGGTTGCCTTCCGCCAGGGTGTCATAGCCGATGCTATGGTCCTCGGCGGCCCCAGGACGGAAGGTCTCGACGAGCACGTCGGCTGCGGCGGCGAGCCCCTGTGCCGATCTTCGGCCTTCCGGGGTTGAAAGGTCCAGCACCGCGCTTTTCTTCCCGCGGTTCCACATCCGCCACGCAGGCCTGGCACGGTCGGGGTCGCCGCCCGGAGGCTCCACCTTGAAGACCTCAGCGCCGTTGTCGGCCATGATCATGGTGGCAAGGTTGCCGGCGATGCCTTGGCTAAAATCTAGGACTCGTATCCCTTCGAATACCGTGGCCATGTGGGACCTCCGCCCAGGTTAGCGCAGGACGATGCTACCACACGGGCCCGCGGGTTCTTGGGCGCCCCGAACCGCCGCCAGGCTCGCCGCTGCGGCGGTGGAGAGGTGGACCCGCTCCGCGGGCCGGCTACGGGACCGGTTTCAGCGCGTTGCGGATCGTAACGGGTGCTCGCTGGGCCCCCCGTCCGGCTACTAGGCGGCCAAGAATTCCCGCGCGGCCCGCTCGAACTCGACCGGATTGTCGCCCTGTACCAGGTGACCCGCGTCGGGGACTTCCACCATCCTGCTGTCGGGGATGAGGCTCAGCATCTTCTTTGCGGTGTCGACAGAGAAGATGTCGGACTGAGCCCCTCTGACAATCAGGGTGGGCGCCTTGATCCGCTCAATATCCTGCCAGGCGTTTCCTGTGAACTCGGCGCCTCGATCTCGGGCGATACCCCGGCGCTTGTCATGCTTCCAGGTCCACTGGCCGTCGGCCTGTCTCTTCAGGTTGTTGAGCAGGCTCCCCCGGATCTGCTTCTCGGGGCGCCAGGGGTTATACTGCTTGACCCGCTCCACCAGCCAGTCGAAGGACTCGAATTCGACGCTGCCTTCGAGGAAGTCGCTGATCCGCCTCCTCCCCTGTTCCATCGTCTCCGGGCCAACGTCAACGATGATCAGCCGTCGGACTTTTTCCGGGTGGGCCGCTGCAAGGCCATAGGCATTGCGCCCTCCCATTGAGAGCCCGACCAGCACGAAGCTGTCGAATCCAATGGCGTCCGTCAGGCCGTGCATGTCCCGCACGTGGAACTCGGTGGCGTATTCGCCGGCCTCCGACCAGTCGCTGTCCCCATGGCCTCTCTGATCGGGGGCGATGATGTGATACTCGTCCCTCATGGCGAGAGCGAAAAAGTCCCAGCTATGGGCAGTCTGGGCGCCGCCATGGAACAGGACCATCTTAGGTTTCCCGGGATTTCCCCAATCGAGGTAATGGAACCGCATGCCGCCCACGGTTACGTACTTGTCCTCGGGGGCAGCTTCTGATGCGAAAGTGATGCCGACAGCCCTTGCCGCATCGAAGAGGGTCATGCCGCCATGCTGCTCTTGAATCGTCGTCATCCGATGGTCCTCCAGTTGTTGTTATAGCCGCCAGCCGCGGCGCCACAGCAAGAATGCATTGATGACTATCCCCCCGAAGAGGAATGTCACGAAACCCCAGAGCAAGCTCTGCTGGATCGCCATCACGGCGATACCCGCCCCGACTGAAAGTCCGAGGCTTATTATCCGCTCCCGGGTCGAGAAAGGACTTTTGCGGTGATCGTCCCGCATGCTCAGCCAGCTCGCATTTCCTTCAGTAAATCGACGTTCTGGCGGTCCGGCCCCTTTTTGTCGGGCCCTGGAACCTCCAGCAAGAACGGCACGTCCGCGAATGCGGGGTGTTGCATGATCATCTCGAATCCTTCGCGCCCGATGTACCCTTCACCGATGTTTTCGTGCCGGTCGATGCCTCCATCCAGCGGGCACTTGGAATCGTTGGCATGGACCGCGACCAGCTTGTCCAAGCCGATCTCGCGCTCGAATTCCTCCATGGTCGCGTCCAGCCCTTCCTGAGTCGCGACGTTGTATCCATTGGCGAAGCTATGCTGGGTGTCCAGGCAGACTCGGACCCGGTCACTTCCAACTTCGCCGAGCATCCGGCCGATCTCCTGGAAGCTCGACCCGATGGAATGCCCCATGCCGGCGCTGTTCTCGATAATCAGCCATGGGCCCTCGGGCGTGGCCTCGAGGACTTCGTGAAAAGTGCTCACCACCTGCGGAAGCACCGCCTCGAAGCTCGCACCCCGGTGGCTTCCCACATGGAAAATCGTCCCCTGGCATTCGATCGCAGCGGCGGCGTTCTGGTATTTGACCAGCGATTCGACCCCCTTGGCGAGGTTCTCGGGGTTTGGAGTGGCCAGGTTGATCAGGTAGACCCCATGAAAGAATGTTGGACCGATGCCGGTCTCTCGGGACTTCACCTTGTAGGCGTCGGTTTCCTTGGCCGGGTATTCCCTCACGCGCCACGCCTGCGGCCCCGAGAGGAAGATCTGCACTGCCTCCGCACCGATCTCCTCCGCCCGGTCCAACGCCAACTCCAACTTGCCGGCTGCCGAGACATGGGCCCCAATCCTCAAGCGAACTCCCTCCCCCGCCCCTGAGCATCTCATGTCGCAGGGCTGCGCTATGGTATCATGGCCCGACCCCGTCGGCCACCTGACTACTCCAGTTGAGCAGCCTCCCGAACGACTAGGGAAACCGTGCCCGAGCCAAAATTCGGCCTCACCATCTTCGGCAACATGCAGGCCGTGGGCGAGCTCGCGTCCCGAGTCGAGGCCCTCGGGTACGACTCGATCTGGACCGGGGAGCACGTCGTTTGGAGAACGCCCACCCACGACGGCCTCATGGCGATGGCCGCAGCAGCAGCTGTCACGAAGCGGATCCGCGTCGGCACGTCGATCACGCTTCTACCCTTGAAACATCCGGTCCTGATGTGCAAAGCAGTCACCACGCTGGACCACATCTCCAATGGCAGGGCCTCCATGGGGGTGGGTATCGGCGGAGAGTACGCGAAAGAGTTCGAGGCCACCGGCAACTCCGTCAAGGTCCGAGGTCCGAAGACGGACGAGAGCCTCGAGCTGATGAAACGACTGTGGACCGAGGACGGCGTGTCTTTCCATGGCCGCTTCTTCTCCTTCGATGATGTCACCCTGGAGCCCAAGCCGGTCCAGAAGCCCCACCCGCCGATTCTCGTTGCGGGGCGACGCGGCTCGCTCCGGCGAACTGCCAGGTTCGGCAATGGGTGGATGCCCTATATGTATAGCCCCGAGATGTTCCGAGAGGACTGGAAACAGATCGAGGAGATGGCGGGCGAGTACGGGCGCAACCCCGGCGATATCGAACGGACCTTCTTTGGGTTCATCACCGTCGACGACGACTACGAACGCGCCCTCAAGACTGCAGCGGAGTCGCTCGGCGGGCGCTACGGGCAGGACTTCACCGAGATCGTGAGCCGGTACGCCATCTTCGGGACCCCTCAGCAGTGCGCCGAGCGAATGCAGCAATACATCGAATCCGGCGCCGAGCATCTCATCCTTTCGCCCAACGCTCCCATCGCCCAGTCGGCCCATTTCCCGGAGACCATCGCCAACGAGATCATCCCCCTGCTCAAGAGGTGACGCCCGGCCGGCGCGAGCGTCAACGCCCCTTGAACTCGGGCTTCCTCTTTTCCGCGAAGGCCTTGGGCCCTTCTACCCGGTCTTCCATCATTGCCAGGTTCAGCCTGAACTGCTGTTCCATTTCGAGGCCCTCGTCGATGGGGAGGTCAGCGCTCCTGATCGCGATCTCCTTGCAGGCCTGGACTGCGAGCGGTGCGTTCTCCAGGACCGTATCGGCGATTCGATGGGCCAGCGGGAGCAGATCGTCCAGGGGGACGACGTCAGTCACCAGGCCCCAGCGAAGGGCCTCTTCCGCGTTGATGCGTTGTCCCGTGAGGAGCATCTTCATAGCGACAGCCTTGGGGACATGCCTCGGAAGCCTCGTCACCCCTCCGGCAGCTGCGATCAGTGACCATCGGACCTCCGGCAGCCCAAACTGGGCGTGATCGGCCGCGATGCGGATGTCGCTGGCAAGGGACATCTCCAGGCCAGCGCCCAGCGCGTAGCCGTTGATGGCCGCAATGATCGGCTTCCACAAGCTGGCGTTTCGCGTGATGCCCCCTACCGGATGCGGCGCCCGCGAGGCCCGCTGTTCGTTGGACCTGGCAGCGTTTTGTTTCAGGTCAGCGCCGACGCTGAATGCCTTTTCACCAGTGCCCGTAAGGATTGCAACCCACAGCTCTGGGTCATCCCTGAAGTCACTGAAGGCGGCATGCAGCTCCGCCCTCATCTGCTGATTAATGGCATTCAGTACGTCTGGGCGGTTGAAGGTGACCAAGGCCTTGCGGCCCTGCTTCTCGTACCTGATCATTTCAAAGTCCATGAGGTTTCTCCCGTTGAAATGCTTCCGATTCTCTTAGATACTGCGCCGCCAAGGCAACCGAGCTGGTGAACTTGGAGGCGCTAGGGATATCCTCGCAGCTGTGCTGACGCTCCCAGATCATCTGAAAGCAGGCCTCGACCTGGTGTTCGTTGGTATCAATCCAGGTCTGCGCTCCGCCCAGGCAGGGCACTATTTCGCCACGTCACGCAACAGGTTTTGGCCCGCCTTCAACGCCGCCCGCATGACCCCAGAGACGTTGGGTCCGGAGACGGATGCGAGGGCCCTGGAGCACGGCATCGGCTTCACCGATGTCGTGAAGCGGGCAACTCGGAGGATGTCTGAGCTTCGAACGCCGGATTTCAAAGAGGGGGCCGCTCTCCTTCGCGAGAAGTTGCTCCGTTGCCGGCCGGAGGTGGTGTGCTTCAACGGGCTCACTGGGTACAGGAATTTTCTCCGGCACGCCGAAGGCGGGCTAGCGACGGCCAGGTTGGGCCGCCAGAGCCAGCCAATAGGCCGGTCCACGGTGTTCGTCCTGCCATCGACGAGCCCAGCAAACGCCGCCGTGCCCCTCCAGGAAATCACAGCCGCGATGCTGGAGCTGAAGGCATTGATCGCCGAAGTAAAGCGAAGCCATGGACACGGTTAGGGTGTTCATCGCCATCGAGCTTGAAGCCGGCCTCGTGTCGGCGTTGGGCCGGCTTCAAAGGGGACTCCGGGAGCAGGCAGCGCTACCCCTGCGGTGGGTCGACCTCTCAGGCGTGCACCTAACCCTGAAGTTCTTCGGGGATGTTGAGCAGTCCCGCCTGGAGGACATCGAGGCCGGGATGAAGGCGGCAGCGACCCCATCAGCACCGTTTGAACTGGCGCTGGGGCCTCTAGGGGCGTTCCCCAACGTCAGGCGACCAAGGGTGGTCTGGGTCGGCCTAGGGGGTCCCATCGATGAGCTGCTGGGCTTGCAGGTCCGCATCGAGACAGAGATGGTCCCCCGTGGCTTCCCCCGGGAGGGCCGGCCTTTCAGGCCCCACCTGACACTTGCAAGAGCCCGCGCTGGAGCCGTGCGCGGCCCGGGCTTGGACCAAGTCATGTTGAGCGAGCTAGCGGTCAACGCGAAGGGCGTGACCCAGCAAGCAACGTCAATGAGCCTTATACGCAGCGATCTGCGGCCCACCGGCGCGGTCTACACCCGGCTCGCTTCGATACCGTTCGGCTGATATCGCCTGTCGTCAACATCGAGTCAGCGCGGTGCGATGCCGGCGCCTATTTCTCCCCGGGGTTACTTGTCACCTCCAGAGGCCTCGTGTATACTCCCCAACCGTTGCGAACCTCAGACAAACTCAAGGTGTGGAGGTGGGTGAGCTGATGGAATTCCCCAAGTGCCAGTCCTGCGCCGTAGGCGATCTGGTCCCCCTTTCTGACTTCGGCAGCCAAGGCGCCCCCATTCACTGGAAAGCTTGGGTCTGTACGAACCCTCCGTGCGGATTCAACATCAAGATCCGCAATGGCGACGTATACCTGAACGAACCTATCGCTTCAGGAGCGGCAGCAGCTTCCCGTTTCCGATAAGTCTGCCCGGCTCACGCCGCCCCAGCAGCCATCATTACCTGTGCTCCGGACCCGGTGTTTATCCACCGGCTGGTTATCACCTGGCTTCTGGTCAAGATCGCCGAAGGGGGCTCACCCTTCCTGGGCCAAAGCATCAGGGGCCGAGTCGTCGCCCCCCCGGTCTGAAGGTGCCCACGGCCCCCGGTGGAGCTTCCCCTCCCTTGGGTCCGCATGACCCCTGCCCCCAGAGCTTTCCCCAGGCCTTTCGCCAAATTCCCTTGACGCCCCTTGAAGGCCATTCCTATGATTGGCGACACTGCCCGCGACAGGAGTAACCGTTGCCGGATAGGGCGCTCGAAGGCATACGGGTCATCGAGCTAGGGGGGTTTGTCTCCGCCGGCTATTGCGGGAAGCTCCTGTCCGATCTGGGTGCCGAGGTCATCAAGGTCGAACACCCGGACGCGGGGGATGAAGCCCGCCGGTATGGCCCCTTCCCGGAAGACATCCCCGACCCCGGGCGTAGCGGCGTCTACGCCTACCTCAGCACCAACAAGCTGAGCATCACCCTGGACACGGCAGCCCTAACGGGGGCAAGCCTTTTCCGGCGGCTGGCGGCGGAGGCCGATGTCCTGATCGAGAACACGCAACCGGGCGTCCTGGAGAGTATCGGGCTCGGGTATGCCTCGCTGGCCGCCATCAACCCCCGCCTCGTGATGACCTCGATCACAGCCTTTGGACGGTCGGGGCCTTATAGCGGATACAAAGGGTACGACCTGACAGCGTGGCACGGGTCGGGGATAGGTCAGGCCCACCTGGGCCACCCCGATAAGGTACCGCTGCGCGGTCAGTGGCAACACTCGGACCATTGGGGCGCTATTGGGGGCGCGACGGCAACCATGCTGGCCCTGCATGCGCGGGAAGTCATCGGGAAGGGCCAGCACGTCGATATGTCACAGGCGGAGATGATGGCCGCCATGATCATGGGCTACCAGAAGGTGACGGTCTACCATCAGACCGGAGAGGCGACCAAGCGGACGTTCTCCAGGGGAGGCCACGCCCCCTCGGGCCTGTACCGTTGCCGGGACGGGCATATCTTCATCTTTGCCTTCGAAGACCACCACTGGAAGGGCTTCGTCAAAGCGATGGGAGACCCGGATTGGGCTCATGAGCCCCTCTTCCAGGTACCAGCCTGGGAGCGGGCGGCCTATGGCGCTGAGATCAATGCGCTCATGCAGCCATGGCTGGACAAGCATGACAAGGCGTATATCTTCGAGGTCCTTCAGAAAAACCGTGTCCCTTCGGGACCGGTCAACGGCACCACCGATCTCCTGGACAACCCTCATCTCCTATCCCGCGGCTTCTTCACCGAGACCGATAGCCCCTCCAATGGACGCATGGACCTCCCCGGAAGACCCTACCTCTTTTCCGAGACCCCATGGGCCGTGAGGCGGCCGGCCCCCACGCTGGGACAGGACAACGAGCACGTCTACTGCGGCCGACTGGGCCTGAGGAGAGGCGACCTGGCAGACCTGAGACGGGCCAGGGTGATCTAGTGGCAAGATCAGGAACGACCCATGACCCGCAATCACCATCCCTGCCACACCAGCACCCCTTCGAAGGGCTGCGTGTCATCAACTTCGGCTGGGTCTGGGCGGCCCCGAGCCTGGGCCAGACCCTTGGCGACATGGGAGCGCAGGTCATCAAAATCGAGTCCCACAAGCGGCCGGACATGGTCCGCGTTATCCCTCCGTTGGCCAAGGACCTGCCACTGGAGAGCCTCTTTGGGCATTGCATCCTAAGGGACCACTACGGCATCACGCTGAACCTAGCGCATCCGAAGGGTCAGGAGATGGCCTACGACCTGGTCCGCAGCGCCGAC
This sequence comes from Dehalococcoidia bacterium, assembly GCA_965220155.1. Taxonomy (GTDB): domain Bacteria; phylum Chloroflexota; class Dehalococcoidia; order SHYB01; family SHYB01. Next base: position 1,350,289 of record OZ244810.1, read on the forward strand.
GTCGTCATCGAAAACTTCTCGCCCAGAGTCCTGCCCCGCTACGGACTGGACTATGCAAACCTCAAGAAGGTGCGGCCCGACGTTGTCATGGTCTCGCTCTCAGCCGCGGGCCAGGACGGCCCCAGCGCCCAGATCACGACCTACGGGAGCGTCATAGCCTCGCTGGCCGGCATGGACTTCCACCAGGGGTATATCGACGGCAACGAACCCGTACCCTTTGGGACTGCTATCTCTGACCCGCTCGTCGGTGTTCTCGGCGCCTTCGCGGTGCTCTGCGCCTTGCGATACAGAGCGCAGTCTGGAAAGGGTCAATATATCGACCTTTCCCAGTGGGAGGCCGTGGGGGCCATGGAAGGCGGGCCGTTCATGGACTCGATACTCAACCGGAGAACGCTGTCGCACAGGGCCAACACCGATGAGATGATGGCGCCCCACGGGGTCTACCCTTCCAAAGGGGAAGATCTATGGGTCACGATCGCGGTCAAGACCGAGGAGGAGTGGCTGAGATTGTGCGCGGCCATGGGCCAACCGGAACTGGCCCGCGATCCGCGGTTCGCGGACGCGTTTCGCCGCATGCGTCAACGGGAGGAGCTCGACGCCATCATCGGCTCCTGGACCGCCGAACGGACGAACTTCGACGTCACTCGGCTCCTCCAGGCTGTTGGGATCGCCGCCTTCCCCTCCCTTGACCCTATTGAGGTGTACACCGACGAGCATTACGCCGCCAGGGACACCTACATCTGGGTCGACCATCATCTGGGCCGGGAGGTCATCTACGGGATGCCATGGAAGCTCGACAAGACCCCGGGAGGCGTTCGGACGCCCGCGCCTTCGGTCGGGCAGGACAACGACCAAGTCTACTCCGAGGTCTTGGGCCTGACCATCGACGAGATCCGAGCGCTGGAAGAAGAGAAAGTGATCTACTAGCGACGCCCTCAGTGCGATTGAAGGAGTGACGCCGGGTCTACAGAGATGCCTTGACCTTTTCGGCGAGCCCGCGCGTCATCCCTACCACTGCCGCGATGTCATCGACGGGCGCGTCCCGCACCGCCTGGACTGAACCGAACTGCCTGAGCAACGCTTTTCGGCGCCTGGGTCCGATCCCTGGAATCTCGTCCATGGCGGAGCCAACGCTCTTCTTGGAGCGGAGCTTGCGGTGATAGGTAACCGCGAAACGGTGGGCCTCGTCGCGCATCCGCTGCACGAGATACAGCCCCTGAGAGCTGCGCGGAAGGATGACCGGGTCGGCCATTTCGGGGATGAAGACCTCCTCTTCCTTCTTGGCAATGCTGGCCAGTGGGATATGGGCGATCCCCAGCTCCAGGAGCACTTCCAGCGCCGCGCCGAGGTGGCCCTTGCCTCCATCGATCAGCACGAGGTCCGGGAGACTCTGCCATTCCCCCGGCGGCCCATTGGCACGGACCGTCGCCGGGTTGGACCTGTCTCCGAGATTTCGGAACCGCCGGCGGAGCATCTCCTGCATCATCAGGTAATCGTTGGGACCGTCGGCGGCGCGGATCTTGAACCGCCGGTAGGACGATGGCTTGGCATTGCCGCCTTCGAACACGACCATGCTCCCGGTGGCATTAGTCCCCTGGATATTTGAGATGTCATAGGTCTCAATCCGGTTGGGGGGCTCCGGAAGGCTGAGAGCCTCCTGCAGCTCTTCCAGAGCCGCGGCGACCTTGTCGCTGTCCGCCATCCACTTGACGCGCCGCAGCTCGAGTCCTTCCCTGGCATTTCGAGCCACCAGCTCGACCAACCTGCGCCGATCCCCCCGGACCGGCACCTTCACCCATACCCGGCGGCCGCGGCGCTTCTCCAGCAAAGCCTGAATCCCCTCGAGCTCCTCGGGCTGGTGCTGTACCAGCACCTCGGGCGGCACGAAAGCGGCGGAAAGATAGAACTGCTTGACGAAACCCCCGATGATGGCCGGGTCGGACTCGTCTCGGGTACCCTGCATGATGAAGTGGTCCCGGCCTATGAGCTTTCCCTGCCTGATGAAGAAGACCTGCACCCAAGCCTCATCACGGCCCTTAGCCAAGGCGATGATGTCCTGGTCCTGGCGGGTGATGGACACCGCCTTCTGTTCTTCGGCCACCCGCTCGATCGCTTTGACCTGGTCGCGGAGGGTGGCAGCACGCTCAAACCGAAGCCCATCGGAGGCGGCTTGCATCTCTCCCTTCAACTCCCGCAAGACTCGGTCATGTTTGCCCTCGAGGAACAACAGTACCTGGCCGATAACCCAGTGGTACTCCTCCCGGTCCGCGTATCCCGCGCAGGGGGCAACACAGCGATGGATATAGTACTCGAGGCACGGCCTGGGATCCTTTCCAGTGATGGTCTTGGTGCAGGAACGGTATGGGAACAGGCGCTTGAGCAGCGCCATCGTTTTGCGGAGGGACGAAGCACTGGCAAAGGGACCAAAATATCTCGATCCGTCGTCAACCACCCTTCTGGTGATGTCCATCCTTGGCCAGTCGCTCAGAACGTCGATCTTGATGTAGGGGTAGGTCTTGTCGTCCTTGAGGCGGATGTTGAACCGGGGCTGGTGCCGCTTGATGAGGGTGTTTTCGAGGAGGAGCGCCTCGGCCTCAGTGTCAGTAACGATGTATTCGAAATCATCCACGCGGGGGATCATCTCGGATACCTTCGGCGTACTATCCGCCGGCGAGCCGAAATAGGAACGCAAACGGCTGCGGAGGCTGGCCGCCTTGCCGACATAGATGACCGCCGCCTTGGCGTCCTTCATGATGTAGACGCCGGGCTTCATCGGTGTGGAAGCCAGGAGCTTGCTGGCCCGTTCGGACTGCATACCCGATTCTAACAAGGAGCGGCCAGCTTCGCTCCCGGTGTAACGCCGTGCCGGGCCTTAGCCGAACGAGGGCATACGATGTTGTGCGACAGACAACGCGGCCTCGGCCCGAACGGTCAGGCGATGAACCCGAGGATGATGAGGACCACGAGAATCGCCCCGGACACCTTTCCGATGGTCTTCAGGTCGGACCGGAGGTAGGGACTCTGGGGGAGGCCCCGGTGCGCCGGGGCTGCTGCAGGGCCCTGCGCAACCCTGGATGGGACCTGAAAGCGGGGGGCAGCGGCGGCGGGCGGAGCGGGGGCCGGAGTGAACGCCGGCGCCGTGACAGCCCCGGCTCCATCTTCTTCAGCGGGTCCGCCCGTCCCGTCTTCGAGATCCGGCGGGGCGACAGCGGGAGCGTGCGCCTCCGGGATGGCCCCGGGTGGCCTCGCTCCTGCCTTACGCCTTTTCCTCCTGCTAAGCGCCGCCTGCGTAGATGCAACGCGCTTGTTCTGTTTAGGCATGCGTCACTCAGAGTCTCGTGGACTGCTTCTCAGTATAGACCGCCTAGAAGAAGCGCCGCAACGAGCGCCGGAGGCTCAGGCTGCAGCCAGCCGGCCCTCTTGGGTCAACGCGGCATCAGCCGCGATCCGGGCAGCGTGCTCCACGCCGAGCCTGTCCAGGTTCAAGAACAGGTGAAACAGCGTCGGGTCCTCGGGCCGGACTCCAAACACCTTCTTGTAATACGCCACCCGCTGGGGGTCCGTATCACGGATGTGCTTCGAAGCCTGGTCTTCGCTCATCCCCTCCCTCTTTCGCAGGTAGGCCACACGGGCCTCCTCGCTGGAAACGACAAAAAGGTGGAGAGCGTTCGGTAAGTCCTTCAGGACCACGTGACTCCCCCGGCCGATGAGGACGACGTTGCCACCAGAGGCCAGGTCCTGCACCACCTCACTGATGAGCTCCAGGTAACGTTTGTCGTCCAACTCCTGGGCTTGGGTTTCCGAGGGGCGGGCGGCTTCAGCCATGCTCCGCGACAACAGCACCTCGACGCCCGTCGGACCGAGAAAAGGGTCCCCCGCCGAACCAGCCGCGGCGGATTTCTCGAGGAAGTTCTGGAAGAACCTGGCGAGCCGCTCTCGGCCACGAAGGGCCCGCTCGTCCTTCTGGGCCACCGTCTCCAGTGAAGCGCCTGACCTGCGGGACGCCTCAGCGAGAATCTGATTATCCACATAGTCGGCACCCAGGCGTTGCGCGACTTCCAACCCCAGCGCGCGGGCCGGGGACCCGACTCGACCCGTTATCGTGACGACCGGCATAGCTCGCTCCCATAGCCCGCGCCCGACAGGCGCCCCAATCTGGTCCCGGACCTTCGGCGGAGCAGCGCCCCCGCCAGAATTCCGCACAGTGTACATGATGGGGTCGGCCCGTCAAGAGGCCCCTCACGGGGCCCCACGGGGCCCGCCGCAGACTTGCGGCCCCGCCGATCCAGGGTGTGACGTCGCTCGTCATCCCATGGAGGTGGAGTCTTGCTGACTCTTGGGCACTTCCTCGAGACGACGTGCTCGATCCATGGCTTTTACCATCTCGACATTTGCCCGCTCACTCTCGTCGGCCTCTGACTCCAACCATGCATCGAGGATCTCGCGGGCAACGACAGTCGAGGTCAGCCGCAGGCCCATGCACAGGATGTTGGCGTCGTTCCATTTCCGGGCGCCCCGAGCTGTTTCGGCGTCGGCGCAAAGGGCCGCCCTGGCGCCGGGGACCTTGTTTGCGGCCATCGAGACGCCGGTGCCGGTCCAGCAGAACAGGACCCCTTCGTCACATGCCCCGGACGCCACCCGCTCCGCCACCTTCGCGGCGGCGACTGGCCATTGGGGGTTGTCATCCGTCAGTGCCCCGAAGAGTTCCAGCCCGTGCCCGCGGCTTCTCAGGTCGTCGAGGACGGCATCGGTGAGCGCGGTCTGCTCGTCACTGCCGACGGCGATGCGTCTCCGCTCTCTGACCATGGTGACGCCTCAGCGTCCCGCCGGACGCTAGGTAGCCCTGGGGTGGGCTTTCTGGTACTCCTGGCGGACGTGGTCGCTGGTGAGGTGGGTGTAGACCTGGGTTGTGGAGATGTTGGCATGCCCCAGCATTTCCTGGACGTTCCGCAGCGGGGCGCCACCTCGAAGCATGTGGGTGGCGAAGCTGTGACGAAGGATGTGAGGGGTGATCTGGGACTGGATTCCGGCTTGCCTGGCGTAGGTCTTCAGAATCAGCCAGAACCCCTGACGCGTGAGCCGGTCGCCCCGGCGGTTCACGAAAATGGCCTTCTCAGCAGCCCGCTTTATCAGCACTGGCCGTCCATACTGGATGTACTCTCTGATCGCTTCCGAGGCCTGGCGATGGATCGGGATGATCCTTTCCTTCGAGCCCTTCCCAAAACACCGCACCACGTCCCCGTCCAGGTTCACGTCTCCGATATTCAGGGAGATCATCTCGGTTACCCGCATGCCGGTGGCATACGCGATCTGGAACAGCGCCAGGTCCCGCTTGGCCTCAGGCCCATTCCCTCGCTTGCCGGGCTGGGCAAGGAGCCGCTCGACGTCTTCGAAGCTTATGTATTTCGGAAGAGGCCGCCCGACCCTGGGAGAAGCCAGGTCCTCGGTTGGATCGGCATCGACCAGTTGTTCGTCGGACAGGAAGCCAAAAAACGACTTCACCGCCGCGATCTTCCGGGCCACGGTCGTTGGGGCGTAGTCCCGGTCCCGGAGGCTAACGGCGAAGTCAGAAAGCATGGGGCGCGTTACGACCGACCATCCCTGGGAGTCAAGCGGTGGTCCGGTGGCTGTTTCCACGTACTCCCGAAGCTGGCTCAGATCGTTTGCGTATGCGTCCCTGGTATTCCTCGAGAACCCCTTTTCAGCCGTCAGGTAATCCAGGAACTGCTGCAAGGCATCGGGCATGTGGCTCTCCTAGGGACCCACACACACGCGCCTCAGGCCAGTGTGGGTTTATCTGTTTCATCTTACCATAACGCAACTGCGGTAACGTCCACTCGGCGCTACCTCCCCGATGGGGCGCCCTCGTCCGCGTATACTCCGTCCACCATTGAGCGCCAAGGAGACCACCTTGAGACTCGCCGGCAAAGTCGCTGTTGTCACTGGGGCCGCCCAGGGAATCGGCCGGGCGTACGCGCTTCGGTTCGCCGAGGAGGGAGCTGCGGTGGCGGTCCTGGACATTCGGGCTGAGCAGCTAAAATCCGTGGAAACCGAGGTCATGAAGGCCGGGGGCCAGGCGATGAGCACCGTCGCCGATGTCACCGATGAACCAGCCGTCGAAGCGGCGTTCCGGTCGGTGGCTGACCGCTTTGGGCGTATCGACGCGCTCATGAACAATGCGGGGGTCGTCCATGATCTGCAGTTCCGGGAGCAGTCCATCGGCTACATGAAGGACCTCATGGACATCATGGTCTTCGGGACGATCATCTGCTCCCGGGCGGCTTACCCCTACATGAAGGACCGCGGGGGGTCCATCATCAACATCGCGTCCATCGCGTCGTTCCCCGGCTCGACGCCAGGCGGCCGCGAGGACCTGGACTCAATACCGCTCTCCGGCTATGGCCTCAGCAAGTCTGGGATCATCTACATCACCCAATCCATGGCCCGGGCGGTGGGCCGCGACAAGATACGCGTCAACGCCATCGCTCCCGGTGTCGTGCTGACCGATGGACTCAAGCATTCCATGGGAGAAGAGGCCGCAACGCGAATTGCCGCCACCTCTCACATGGGTCGGGCGTTGGACCCCGGGGATCTGGTGGGGACCGCTGTCTACCTGGCATCCGACGACAGCGCCTTCATGAACGGTCAGACCCTGGTCGTTGATGGGGGTATGGTCCAGGTACGTTGATCCCAAGCCGCCCGATGCGTCGAGGAGGGCTCCATCCCCGCTCAGGCAAACTCCGTCACCTTCGCCATCAACAGGAGGTCAGGCAATGAGACTCGCCAATAGAGTGGCCATCGTAACCGGGGGCGCCCAGGGAATCGGCCGGGCCTACTCGCTCCGGTTCGCCGAAGAAGGGGCCGCCGTGGCCGTGCTAGACCTGCGAGAAGAGCAGGCCATGGCGGTGGAGGCCGAGATCGCCCAGGCGGGAGGCCGCGCCATGACCCTGGTCGCAGACGTTACCGACGAGGCGGGAACCGAGGCCGCGTTCAAGTCTGTTGCCGAGCGGTTCGGCCGCATCGACATATTGATGAATAACGCCGCCCTGTATTACGACTTGGACAGCAGCAACCAGTCCATCGACTACATGCGGAAGGTCATGGACATCAACGTATTCGGAGTCATCAACTGTTCGCGCGCGGCCTTCCCCTTCATGAAGGAGCAGCGCTCAGGGTCCATCATCAACATCGCTTCGGTCGCCGCCTACCCGAGGCCTGTGCCATCAGGCGGCCGGCGCACCCAGACCCCCACTATCCCGCTCTCCTCCTACGGGCTCAGCAAACACGGTGTCCTGTACGTCACTCGATCGATGGCCCAGGCGGTGGGACGCTACAACATTCGGATCAACGCAATCGCTCCTGGAGTCATCATGACCGAGGCCACCAAAAGGGCCGTCGGCGAAGACTTCGCCAACCGGCTGGTCGAGGAGTCCGTAATGGGCCGGGCGATGCACGCGGAGGACCTCGTCGGGACGGCAGCCTACCTGGCTTCGGACGACAGCGCCATGATGACGGGGCAGACTCTGATCGTGGACGGCGGGAACGTTTCGGTGGGCTAGCATCGCGCGTCAAACTCTTTCGCGCTCGCCGGCAACATCTCATTTGGCCCCGAGACCCGTGCTACAATGGGCAACCTCGCTTCAGGAGGCGCCCCATGGGCAAAGCCCTCGAAGACATCCGGGTCGTCGATCTCACCCAGTTCGAGGCAGGGACCTCATGCGCCCAGATGCTGGCGCAGCTCGGCGCGGACGTCATCAAGATCGAGGAGCCCACCCGAGGCGACCCCGGCCGCAAGATGGGCGGCGACGCGCCGCATGATTCCTTCTACTTCCTGATCCTTAACGCCAACAAGCGCGCGATCACGATAGACCTCAAGAAACCGGCGGGGCGTCGTCTCCTCCTCGACCTGGTCAAGACCGCCGACGTTGTCGTCGAGAACCAGGGTCCGGGCGCCCTGGAGCGCATGGGCCTCACGTACGACGCCTTCAACGAGGTCAACCCGCGTATCGTCTTCGCCCGGATCAAGGGTTTCGGCACCTTTGGCCCCTACAAGGACTTTCGGGCCTTCGACATGATCGCCCAAGCTATGGGCGGGTCATTTTGCGCCACCGGGTGGCCCGGAGATCCGCCCACGCGCCCCGGCTCCACCACGGGCGATACCGGCACCGGCATGCACATGACCATCGGCATCCTGGCAGCTCTGCACCAGCGAAACCTGACGGGCAAGGGACAAGAAGTCGAAGTTTCCATGCAGGACAGCGTCGCCAACGTATGCCGGGTCTGGAGCAGCGGCTACCTGGAGTCGGGAGAGAACCCCAAGCGTGTCGGCAACGCCATCGGAGGGACCAAGGGCACCTTTGCTTGCAAGCCCGAGGGGCCCGATGACTACGTGTTCATCTCCACCGGCCCGGCAAACCCCGCCACCGTCAAGGCCCTCTTCAACATCATCGGCCGCGACGACCTGGTGAATGACCCTTCGACCCATAGCAGAGCGTGGACCTCGCAGCACGGAGATGAGCTCAACGACTCCATAGAAGCGTGGACCAAGAAGCACACCAAGCAAGAAGCGATGCAGATGCTCCAAGCAGTCGGCATCCCCGCCGGAGCTACCCTGAGCGCAGACGATATCTACCACGACCCGCATCTCCTCGAGCGAGGGATGGTCGTAGAGGTGGACCATTCCCAGCGCGGGCGGGTCAAGCTCATGGGCAACCCGGTCAAGATGTCCGATTCTCCCGTCGAGGTCACCCCGTCTCCTCTGTTGGGGCAGCACACGGACGCGGTGCTGCAAGAAGTGCTGCACCTGGGCGCCGACGATCTGGCGCGCCTGCACGAAGAAGGGGTCGTGTAGCTCGGGGCGCGGGGAGTGTACGCAGCCAGGGGCAATCCCCTGGAAGAGCGCGCGTTCATCGACCTGACATACCTATTTCTCAATCGACGCCCTGATCTGAGACAATAGGAAGCACTATGGACACAACTGCCGAACCTGTTAATGCGAATCGCGTGCCTGTTTCAGGGGAACTGACCAACCATGCTACTCAATGCCGCCTCCCTTTTCCCGTAGGAAAGTCTTGTGGCCATAGCGAATATTCAAGACTGGATACCGCAGATGACTTCAGCATCAAGACAGTCACGCAGTCCTTGCTCATTCGGGGCTCCGCTGATGACGCATTGGAGCGACTTCCAGCTGGTACTGTCCGAACGGTAGTAACTTCACCACCTTATTGGTCTCTACGGGACTACGAGGTCGATCTTCAGATTGGCAGGGACGACCCTCTTCCTGACTATGTAGCGATGATCGTCCAAGCTTTCGGCAGACTGCGTAAAGTTCTCACGGACGATGGCACGGTGTGGTTGAACGTCGGCGACTCTTATACTTCTGGTAACCGCAGTTACCGGGCACCGGACCGCAAGAACCGGGCCCGGGCCATGTCTAGCCGTCCCCGGACGCCCGAAGGATTGAAGTCAAAGGATCTGATTGGTGTGCCTTGGAGAATCGCTTCTGCACTTCAAGCTGACGGCTGGTGGGTCCGATCGGAGGTGATCTGGGTTAAGCCTAACGCACACCCAGAGTCCGTGCGAGATCGTCCTACACTAGACCATGAAACAGTTTTTCTGCTCTCTAAGAATCAGAATTACTATTACGACGTTCACGCCGTTCGGGGGCCCAACGACAGAAGGTTACGAACGACATGGTCGATCCCAACAGACCCACAGAAACAATCATATGGAAACGGAGTGGGTCATCCGGCCGTCATGCCGAATGAGTTGGCCAAAAGGTGCATAAGAATTACTAGCCGTCCTGGTGACTTAGTACTTGATCCCTACGCTGGCTCCGGTACTACTTTGATCGCGGCTCGTGACTTAGACAGAATGTGGGTTGGCATCGAATTGAATCCAGTCTTTACAGACATGATCGAGCGCCGGCTTGCCAAATGAATCCCAGAGACGCCCTCAAGGCAAGAATCGATGGCCTTTCAGAGACGGCGATCAGGTTCGTAGCCCGCATGGTAGACTCGCTGTCCTCACCACCCGCTGCGAATACCAGTGAACCGAACACTTGGATATCTGGAACGCCTGATTGGGTGGAATACTTCGGTCTTGCCCTCTCGGTGCACCATGGTACAACAGTTGATGCGCTGGGCCTGAATGGGTTCGAGACTGCATTCGGTAATGCGTGCGAGTCCGTAAATTGGAAGACAGAGTGGGCTGAATCGATGACACATCGCTTCAGCGACCTTACAGTCACGGACAACGAGGACAAGAGACGCAGACTCTCGCTAAAATCGACTGCTGCTCAGAGACTTTCTCCAAGAACTATACACATCTCAAAACTTACGGAAGCTGCGTGGATTCAAGACATTCGTTCAGCCCGCGAACGTCGAACGCGCACACTAGCGCTTTTCCAGGAGTACATGGATGCCGTCGACTCAATCATGATACTTCGCGCGTTCCGGCAGCTAAACAAGATTCCGGAGCGTTATCAACTAGTTGAAATACCTACGGTAATATTCGAATCGCTACGGGACACGACATTGAGTCAGTTCAACAGTGATGGCCCGAGAGTCGATTGTTCGTTTGGAGGCCATCCAAGCGCTGCACGAGTTTCACTGGATAGATCCGATGCCAAAATCACAGTCAGCGGGATCATGTTGGACGTGTGTTCAGTCCACGCCGAATGGGAATTGTCAGTAGAACGTCAATGATCGTGGCACATTTTGGCCCCATCAAGTCTTGGGCTATCGGACTCCGGCCCGCTATCCACACACGGCGCTCCCGCACACCGCGATGAGATCAATGAGTCCATCGAGCGGTGGAGGTGCAGAACGACCAGCACGAGGCCATGCGGGGTATCCGTGAAGCCGGGGTGCCCGCGGGGGCTACCTTCAATGCTGGGGACCTGGGCGACCCGCACTTGGAAGGACGGGATGTGGTCATCGAATCCCGAACCCTAAGGCGCGCGGGGAGTGGCTGTCGCGGCCGACCCTCCGGTCCCTACGCCTTCCGAGACGCCACCAGCCGCTGCCAGTAGGGCTCCTCGTACGGGTCATAGACCTGGCCGTCCCGGAAGGGCATCGTCATCTCGTCTGGCGCCATCAACTCGTGCTCCCTGGCAAACGCCGGGGCGTTCACGATTTGCCCACTGAACACCATGGGGTCCCCGTGTGTCACCAGGCAGGTGACAACCCTCGCCGGGACGTGGAGGGTCAATCGGGTGGCCAGATTCGTCCCGAAGTAGTCGGCTCCGGCGCCGGTGGGCCTCTCGACCAGCGTCCGGCCCGGCTGCAGGCCGATTACCGGGACCTTATGCGGCCTTAGCTCGGGGACGAGGCCGTAGGTCAACGCGTCGAGACCCGTCTTGCCCATCGGGTACATGAGGCCCGTTTTGCCTCCGCCCGGCGGGTCAGCCCGCACCGAATGAAGCACGCCAGAGGTCACGTTGAGGATGATGCCGCCGCCCTGCTCGATCATCTTTGGGGCGATCAGCCGGCAGAACATCATGGGTCCCACCAGGTTGCAGCCCACCGACTCCAGAAGCTCATCTGGATCGGCATCGACGAAGTAGCTCCACATCGAAGGGCCCTCATGACGGGCGTTGTTGATGAGCAAATCAACCCGTCCGAAGGTCCCGAGGGTCTGGTCGACCGCCCTCTTGACGTCATCGGGCTTGCCAACATCGCACTTGATGGGGAGCGCCTTGGCCCCCAACGACTCCACAAGAGCCGCGGTTTCCATGATGGTGCCCGGGAAAGGCGTCACATCGCGAGGCTGGACCGACCGGGAGGTCACAACCAGATCGTAGCCTTCGAGCGCCAGGTGAGCGCAGACCGCCTTACCAATGCCGCGGCTGGCGCCAGTAACGAGCGCGACCTTTCTCATGATTCCCCCGGGGCTCGGTAGTCCGCGCCATGGTATCACCGCACCCGGGGCGTGTAAGCTGGAGCCATGATCGGTCACAGATCAAATGCCCTTTGCGGGCCCTCTTCGCGCCACCCGCTCCAGAGGCGGCGCCAGTGGCCTTAGAGCGAGCCCCCATTCGGGCGGTTATCTTCGACATGGATGGCGTCATCACCGACAGCGAGCCCCTGTACGCTGAGGCCGTCAACGTCGCCATCGACAGCACCCCGCATAGACTGTCGGCAACGGACCACATGGCGATCATGGGGAGCAGTATCGAGGCCACCTGGGACTACGTGATCGACCGCTTCGGACTGGACGGCGGCCGGGAGCGCTGGGAGAGCGCATACTACCGGGCGGTTGTCCGTCTGCTCAGCCAGCGCGCGGACCCCACCCCAGGAATCTACGACCTCCTGCAAGGACTTGACCAACGGCACCAAAAGCTCGGGCTGGCGACGTCGTCCATGAAAGAATGGGTCGATGCGGTCCTGCATCGCTTGGGCCTGCTCCAGACGTTTGGGTCCATCGCGACCTCCGACATGGTCGCGGAGGCCAAGCCGGCGCCTGACCTCTACCTCCTGGCGGCTCGAGGCTTGAACGTCCCACCTGACGCCTGCCTGGCCATCGAGGACACGCCCAGGGGAATCGAGGCGGCGAAGCGGGCCGGTATGCGGGTGGTGGCCCTGCGCACGAAATCGACAGCCCATATGGATATCTCGGCCGCCGACCGGGTCCTGGACTCCCTGTCCGGGTTCGATTATTCGTGGCTCCAACAGAACTGAGCGGCCAGCCCAAGACAGGCCGCATGCTATACTAAACCCGGCAACAGTCCGGTTCTGGGCCGGGGTCTCGAGCCTCGGCAAAAGGGAAACTTGCGACCATGAGCTTGATCAAGACGGTCAGCCTGATGCTCATTCTGAGCGCCCTGGTTGTCATGGCGGGATATCTTTTCGGCAACGGCAGCTTGACGATGCTGTTCATCCTTCTGGGAATCGTTCTCGTGATGAACCTGTGGGCCTATTGGGGAAGCGACGGCGTAGTCAAGAGGATGGCCGGCGCTCGAGAGGTCTCCGAGCAAGAGGAGCCGAGGCTGCACTACATGGTCTCGGAGGTCGCCCGAATGGCCGACATGCCCAAGCCCAGGGTGGCGGTCATCGAGAACGAAAGCCCCAATGCGTTTGCCACCGGCAGGAGCCCCAAAAGGGCCCTCGTCGCCGTGACGACGGGTCTGCGCCGCATCCTGGACGAGGAGGAGCTTCGCGGGGTGATTGCCCACGAGATGGCCCACATCAAGAACCGCGACATGCTGACCATGACCATCGTCGCGGTGTTGGCCGGCGTCATAAGCCTGATCGGGACCATCGCCATGTGGGGAATGATTTTTGGCGGATTCGGAGGGGGCGGCCGGGGCGGAGGGGGCGGTTATGGAGCAATCATCGGCATCGTCGGACTCATCGTCGTGATCGTCGTGATGCCTATGGCGGCGAAAATGGTGAGCTTCACTATCTCCAGGACGCGAGAGTATTCGGCCGACGAGACTGGAGCCAGGATCATTCGCAACCCCAACGGGCTCGCCAACGCCCTTATGAAACTGGAGAACACGGTCCACCGCCGGCCGATGAAGGCCAGCAGCACCAACGAGGCGATGGCCCATCTGTATATCGTCAATCCCTTGGGCCCGCGCAGCGCCCATCGCTCCAGCGAAGGCGGCTCCATGTTCGTAGGGCTCTTCTCCACCCATCCTCCAGTGGAGGACCGGGTCAGAAAGCTCCGGGAGCTGATCCTCTACTAGGCCCTGCGCCCACAACAGGACCCTTCCGGCCCGCGTTTGGGAGCGTGGCCCGCTGCCCTGGACCGCGCTGGTTTCCTTGACGCCCCACGACACCCGTTGATAGGCTTATCAGCGCCGAAAACCCCCTCCCATCGGAGGTCTTGCCTTGCCCGAACACGCCGTCGGAGAGCTCAACCCACCTGTGCGGACGCTCCTCGGCCCTGGCCCTTCCAACCCCCACCCACGAGTCCTTCGCGCGATGGCGACCCACCTTGTTGGCCATCTCGACCCCGCCTTCCTCGAGCTGATGGACGAGACCGTCCAGCTCCTTCGATACGCGTTCCAGAGCGGCAACAAGCTGACCATACCGGTGTCCGGTACCGGCTCGGCGGGCCTCGAGGCCTCGGTCTGCAACATCGTCGAACCTGGGGACACCATTGTCACCGGCGTGAACGGCCTCTTCGGAGAGCGGCTGGCGGAGGTCGCATCGCGGTATGGGGCCAACGTCGTCAAGGTGCAGGCCGAATGGGGGAAGACGCTCGCGCCGGAGCAGTTCGAGGAAGCCCTGAAAGGGCTTCGCGACGTCAAGATGGTCGCCATCGTCCACGCAGAAACATCGACCGGCGTGATGCAGCCGCTGGAAGAGATTGGACGCATCGTCCGGGACCACGGTGCGCTGTTCCTGGTCGACGCCGTGACCTCCATCGCAGGGGCAGACCTCCAGGTTGACCAATGGGGCATCGATGTCTGCTATAGCGGCACTCAGAAATGCATCGGCGCCCCGCCAGGTCTATCGCCGGTGACGATGAATGAGCGGGCGGGGGCAGTCCTCGATGCCCGCAAGGCGCCTGTGACCAGCTGGTACCTGGACATGAGCCTGCTGCGGCAATACTGGGGTCAAGACCGAGTCTATCACCACACGGCACCCATCTCCATGATCTACGCGCTGAGGGAGGCGCTCCGCCTAGTGCACGAGGAGGGTCTGGCAGCCCGCCAGGCGCGCCACCGCAAGAACTCCAGGGCGCTCTGGGCGGGACTGGAGAGCCTTGGACTGGAGCTGCTGGTCCCTGAAGAGTACCGGGCCGTTCCCCTGACGACCGTCCGCATTCCTGACGGCGTGAACGACGCCGCCCTCCGCAGCGCTCTGCTCAACGATTTTGGCATCGAGATCGGCGGGGGGCTGGGCGCCTTCAAAGGCAAGGCATGGCGCATCGGTCTCATGGGCTACAACTCCAGCCCCATGAACGTCCTGGCGTTGCTCAGCGCGCTGGAGCAGCTCTTGCCAAAGCAGGGATTCGAGGTAGCCCGCGGGGCAGGAGTGGACGCAGCCGACAAGGCGCTCGACGGCGACTAGGGCGTGTTCACACTAGCTGTGAGGCAAAGGCTCGCCAAAGCCGTGGCGAGGCTAAGGTGCCTGGCGGGGCAGCGTCTTAGATTCCTCGGCTGCGCCTCGGAATCACTATGGCCTTTAGGAGGCCACGTAAGGGGATGAAAACAGGGCGGCGTCCCAGGACAGGGCCGGAGGCGGGTTTGAAACCCGCCCCTACGAAACAGCGGCGCGACGGTGCCCATTTTCATAGCAATGACACGGGGGAGCGCTTTTCGTGTAGCGCGAGCATAGTGTAAGCAGGCCCTAGCCCCCGCCGGCTTCCGATCGGACCGGCCGTCCTATGGCCCAGTCAGGTCGAAGAACGGCCCGCCGTTTACTCCCAGCGTCTCGCCGGTAATGTATGACGAGGCGGGGCTCACCAGGAAGAGCACCGCATAGGCGACCTCTTCGGGAAGGCCCCCTCGCCGGAGTGCATTCTTGCCCGCCACCTGATCCGGGTCTTGCCCCAACCTGGCCCTGTTCTTCAGGAAGCCCTCTGTCTTGATAGCGCCGACGGCAATACAGTTGACCCGGATGCCGAGCGGCCCCCACTCGCCCGCCATCAGCCGGGTCAGGTGATTCAAGCCCGCCTTGGCGGCCCCGTAAGGGGCGACGCCCCAGGTCCCGTTCACGCTAGCCCCAGAGGAGATGTTGACGATCGCTCCGCTCCCTTGCTCGATCATGACCCTCCCCGCTTCCTGGGCGCAAAGGAAGGGGCCACGCAGGTTCAAGTCGACCATGTTGTCCCACACCGCGAGCGGGGTTTCCTCCAGCCGGGCCCTACGGTTTCCCCCGGCGTTATTCACCAGGATGTCTATCCGCCCAAGCTCGTCGACAGTCCTCCTGACCATCGACCTCACCGAGTCCTGGTCTCGGACATCGGTCTCGAGGACGAGCGCCCTTCCCCCGGCGGCGCGCACCTCGGTGGCCGCCGCTTCAAGATTGTTCGCCTTTCGACTGGCGAGCACCACGGAGGCCCCTTGCCCGCTCAGGACCTGGGCGGTCACACGCCCGATCCCCGTACCACCTCCAGTGACGATCGCGACACGGCCTGTCAGGTCCAGAAGGTGTTCAGGCATTTAGGGCCTTTCGCCGGGGTGCACAGCTGAAGGGACGGCCTAGGACCGGTCATCAGGCCCAGGCGGGCCGTCCTGGTAGTACTTGGGTCGGGTTGCGCGGAGGAGGAACATGGTGCCGATCATTGCGACAAGGGCCAGGATGGTGTTACTGGTCAGCCGAAAAACCAAGACGAACACGAGAACGATAGCGATGTATTCGAGGGCCAGTCTCCGCCAGGGTGGGAGATGCCGTCTGGGGCGCATGTCGACTCCCTCGCGTGCGGCGGCCCCGTTCAAACCCGGCCGGCTGACCAAAGCCCCCGAAAAGCGCCATTATACAACCTGCTCGGACTCTGCCGGGGCCTGTTTTGTTCAGTTGACAGGCAAAATCCCATGGACTAGCCTACCGTTCAGACCCCCACGGGGAGGAAGCCATGGCCTACCAATGCGTGCCCGAGGTGGAGCGGCGGCAGATCCTCGTCGAAAACCGATGCGGGTGTAAAAGCTCACCAATGGCGCCAGCTAGCATCGGCCGAGCAACCTACGGATAGCGTCCCTTCGCCCCCGTCCCTCAAGCAGTCCGGGGAAAGATCCTCTTCCGCAATATGGCTGGGCTCTACAACATCACTGTCTAGGTCCCTTCGCTCGGTCTATTGACGGCTTTGCGCTTGACCCACGGTTCCCGGGGCGTGGAAGCGGACTCATTGGCCCGCCCCTTCAAGCCCTATAATGGCCCCACCAGCCCTGATGAGAAAGGGAAGTACGCCATGAAATGGTCCTCAAAGGTTTCCGAGCAATTCAATACGAAAGATGCCATCGATGAGTGTGTCGCCCATATCAAGGCGGACCTCGGAGACGAAGCGCCAGACCTTGCCGTGATGTTCGCCTCAGCCCACCATTCGCCCGATTTCGACGACATGCCCACCCTGTTGGGCGAGCGCCTGGGGGCGAGTGTCCTCGTCGGCTGCTCCGGGGGCGGAGTGATCGGTGGTGGTAAGGAAGTGGAAGACCGAACCGGGTTCGCTTTGACGGCGGCTATGCTGCCTGGCGTCACCGTGCAGCCGTTCCACGTGCAGGACGGCGACCTGCCTTCGCTGGACGCAGACCCCGGGGCCTGGGAGCGCCTAGTGCACTCAGAAGGCGAGCGGCAGACAGATTTCGTCATGATGTCGGACCCTTTCACCCTTCGAACCGATGACCTCATCGCTGGGCTCGACTACGCGTTCCCGGGGCGAGTCAAGGTGGGCGGCCTGGCGAGCGGCTCCAACAGCGCGGGGGGGAATGCCCTGTTCTTGAACGGACAGGTGCACCGGTCCGGGGCGGTGGGGGTTGCTCTCCGGGGGGCCCTCCAGGTCGAGACGGTGGTCGCACAGGGCTGCCGCCCCATCGGCGAGCCGGCAGTGATCACCCAATGCAAACAGAACATGATGCTGGAGATCGAAGGGCGGAAGCCGCTGGAAGTCCTCCAAGAGATGTTCAACGCCGCAGACGAACGGGACCGCGGCCTGATCAACCGGGCGCTCCACGTGGGCATCGTCATGGACCCGCTCATGGAGGAGTTCAGGCCCGGTGACTTTCTCATGCGCAACGTCATGGGGATCCAGCAAGAAACAGGTGGCATCGCGGTCGGAGAGATGCTGAGGGAAGGACAGGTCATCCAATTTCACGTCCGGGACGGCAAAGCGGCTGAGGAGGACCTTCAGGCGCTGCTACGCCAGTACACCTCTGAGCGAGAGGGCTCGCGGGGTGAGGGCGCTCTCCTGTTCTCCTGCCTGGGGCGCGGCCAGCACATGTTCGGGCGTCCCGACCATGACACGGACATCTTTCGGGACGAAGTCGGAGCGTTGCCCCTGGGCGGCTTCTTTTGCAACGGGGAGATCGGCCCAGTAGGGCCAAACACCTTCCTCCACGGGTTCACCAGCTCCTTCGCCATATTCAGCCCGAAGTAGGCCCGGCCCAGGGACCGTGTCCTGCTCAAGAAGCAACCCTATCGACGGCGAAGCCCCGACCGGAGCCGTCCAGCCTGACCGTCGCCGGGCACGCTGTGCCGGACCCGGTCCGAGGCGCCAACTTGGCGGCCGTTGCGGGGGGTTGGATAGCCGCATCTTCAACGCCGGTCCGGTGGTCCCGACAGAAGCGAGCAGCTTGCATCCCCCTAAGGATCGTGACACGATAGGGTCATGAGAATAGCCGCTTTCGAGATCAACGCGCCCGTCCCTGAGCTCAAAGAGCCTCACGCACTGGTGATGTTGCGCCCTTGGGTCGACGTTGGGAGCGTTGGCAGCCTGGTCCTCAACCGCATGGAGCGCCATCTGGGAGCCCGGGAACTCGGCAAGCTGGCGAGGCCCGGAACTTTCTTCGACTATACCCGCTACCGTCCGACGATGACGATGCGAGACGGCAAGCGGGATATCACTACTCCCAACAGCTTCATCAACTACGCCCAGCCGGACCAGGGCCAGGGCTTCCTCTTCTTCCACCTCCTCGAGCCACACATGTTCGGCGAGGACTACTGCGATGCTATCCTGGAGCTGCTGCGGACCTTCAACGTGACCAGGTACGCGCTCATCGGAGCGATGTACGACGCGGTGCCCCACACGCGTCCTCTCCAGATCACTGGCGCCCCCTCCGAGAAAACAAAGAGCGTCAAAGAAAGTACCTATCAGGGGCCGACCACAATTACCTACCTGGTCACCCAGCGGGCCCAGGATGCGGGGATCGACGTGACCAGCTTGATAGTCCACCTCCCCCAATACGTCCAGTTGGATGAGGACTTTACCGGCGTCGCGCGGGTGATGGAGGTACTCAGGGACCTGTATGGGTTGCCCAGCCACCTGATTGACTACAAGCGCGGCAACGCGCAGTACGAGGAGATCAACAAGGCGGTCTCTAGCAAGCCAGGGCTCGAACCCGTCATCAAGCAGCTCGAGGCAGTGTACGACGCCCAATTACAGTCAGAGACCAAGGGACCGCCCGCTGGTGCGCCCCTGTCCACAGAGATCGAGGACTTCCTTCAGGAAATGGACGACCGTTTCCAGGGCAGCGGCGACTGACCGCTACCGCGCCTGCGCCCAGCCCAAACGGGCTTGGCCTAGGCAGTGCTTTGCCTCCCCGGTAAGATCCATGCCGCGACCAGCCCCCACCAGATTAAGGCGGCAAGTCCCACGTGGAGGATACGTAGCTCGCCGGGAACGTCTAGCGCAATAGCGCTCACCCCCACGATGACCTGACCGGCGACCGCGAGGGCGACGCCGGCGGGCACCCAATACGAAGCCCCGTCCCTGTCCTCCACCCATCGCCGCAAAGCTAGCCCTCCGGCGGCAAGGAATACAAAGACCCCCAGCACCCTGTGGGCGCCGTGCACCCAGGCTGCCATCGCCGATTCGCTGCTACAGAGCGGCAGCCCGGCGCAATCAAACGTCGTCCGGGTCGCCACGATCGAGCCCCCTACCATGATGACACCGGCCCCCGCTAGCAGCAGGTGCCAACCACGGCGGCCGCCACCATCGGCAATACGAGGGACCAGAAGGTGGACGCCTCCGACCGTCAGAAAGGCGATAGTTGCCATCGCCAGGGCAAGGTGCACGAGCCGGACGAAGGGGTGGAGGTCGGTAAGCACCACGATCCCACCAAGGACCGCCTGTATGACGATGATCAGGGCTGAAGCCATCAGGGCCCGCGACGCTGCGGGGAGCTCATTTCTTCTGAAAAACCCCCACACCGCCGCGATCAGCGACATGATCAGGACGAGACCCGCGTACCAGCGGTGCCCGGACTCGATCAACGCGGCCTTTCCAGCCGGGAAGAAATCCTCATCGCACAAGGGCCAATTAGGACAGCCGAGCCCCGACGCGGAGACGCGGACCCAGGCCCCGTAGGCGACGAGCCCTACCGTTAGCGCGGCTGCGGCCAAAGCGAACCAGCCCATTGCCCGAGGGGGAATCCGGCGCGGCGAGAGGCGCCATGGCTGCGCCGGTGTCGTGTTCTCGATGGGAGCCGTCATCCAGTGGGGAGGAGCAAGGGGCTGTCGGCCCGCGCCCAGGCGCTAGACCGTGCTGTCAACGATGATAAGTGCGAACAGCCCCGTCAGGTACACCAGCGAGTAGAGGTACAGCCGCAGCGCTTGGGGCCTCGCGCCGCTCATGGTCAGGAGGCGCCACGCCAAATACAGGAACCCCAAGCCAAGCGCCATGGCTCCATACAAGTATGGCCAACCGAGCCCATCGACCGTAAAAAGAAGCAGCGTCAGCGCCACGAGGGTCAGCGAGTGGAGCATGATGCTTCGCACTGTCTGCTCCACGCCGAGGACGACGGGCATCATCGGCACGCCAGCCCGGGCGTAGTCATCCCGCATCAAGAGTGCCAAGGCCCAGAAGTGAGGAGGCGTCCAGAAGAACACGATTGCGAACAAATAGAGAGCCGGCAGCTCCAGGCCCCCTGTCACCGCTGCCCACCCGACCACAGGCGGAACGGCGCCCGCCGCCCCACCTATCACAATGTTTTGCGCTGTCGAGCGCTTCAGCCAGGAGGTGTAGACAAGGACGTAGAAAACCGTGGCGCCAAGGGTCAGGGTGGCGCTGAGGAGGTTGACCCAGGAAGCCAATAACGAGAAGGCGACGGCGTTCAGCAACAGCCCGAAGAGCAAGGCCTGGCGAGGATCGATCCTCCTATCCGGCAACGGCCGCCGGCGGGTCCGGGACATTCGCTCGTCGATATCGCGGTCCAGGTAGTGGTTGAGCGCGTTGGCACCGCCGGCCGCTAGCCCGCCCCCCGCCAAGACCATCAACACTGTCGCCGTCGCGGGGACGCCCCGGGCCGCAAGGCACATGCCGCCCAGCGCCGTGACGAGCAGGAGGGCGATGATCTTAGGTTTGGTGAGAGCGACGTAGTCCAGAAAAACGCCGCTCGGAGACCAAGCTCGCATCCAGCCGGCGCCGGCGAGTCCGGCTTCAGATTGCAGGGCCCTGGGTATCTGGGTGCTCACTTCACTGGGGATTTCTGGGGTGAATTCGGGCATGAAGTATAGCATAGGAGGACACCTGCGGGCGGCGCAGCGGAGCCGTGAAAGGCGGCTCCAACAGGTTCACAAGACCCGCGGAAACGATTGTGAATGAAGGAACAAACTCTTGACAATGCCGCGGCCCCAGTGATAGCATCGCCGTCGGCCAAATCCAGGGTAGCCCAGCAGCTTGTTCGCGCTGGTATCAGGCTGCGGTCAGCGACCGCGGTCGGCGCGCAGACGGGGTTTGCCCATTAGCCGGTGCTTCACTTTCGAGGCCAGGGCAAGGTGGACCAGAGAGTCTAATGCTGTCCCGCAAGAGCGTCGCTCGATCCCTGGCCCTGCTGACGATACCCATCCTTCTGTTGTTTCTATCGGCCTGTGACACAACCAGGCCGCAGTCCACCTTCGGGCCCGAGGGGCCGGTAGCTGAGCAGCAGCTCAGCCTTTTCTGGATCATCTTCTGGATCGCGGCCGTAGTTTTCATCCTCGTCGAAGGGGCGCTCATCTTCCTCATCTTTCGTTACCGGCGCCGTCCAGGCCAGGAAGGGCTGCCTCCCCAGATCCACGGGAACACCAAGATCGAGATCATATGGACGATTGTCCCCGCCCTTCTTCTCATCGCGGTGGCCATCCCGACCTACATGACCATCGCCGACCAGCATGCGCCACCCGAGGACCTGCCTGTGCTGAACGTCGACGTGGTGGGGCACCAGTGGTGGTGGGAGTTCCGGTACCCGGAGCTCGGGGTGCTGACGGCGAACGAGCTCCACGTCCCCTTGAACACGGCCGTAGTCGCGCGTTTGCTCTCGGCCGACGTCATCCACAGCTTCTGGATCCCCAAGTTGGCGGGCAAAGTCGACGTCGTCCCCAACCAGGGCAATAGCTTCTGGTTCGTTGCCCCAAGGGAAGAGGTCTACTTCGGCCAGTGCGCCGAGCTGTGCGGCGTGGCGCATGCCAATATGCGCTTCCGCGTGGTGGCCGAGCCTCAGGAGAAATTCGACCTGTGGGTCGAGGAGCAGAAAGCGCCCACAGCCGGGCCACCCACGGAGCTGGCTGCAAGGGGCGCTCAGCTCTTCGCCATCAAGGGCTGCGTCGTTTGCCACACCACCTCTGGGACCGACGACGCGGCGATCCAGGACGCTCGAATGGATGGCTTTCTCGCTGGGTCCGCGCTGTTCCCGGCGCCCAACCTGGCGACGTTCGGGACGAGGATGACCTTCGCCGCCGGGATTCTCGACAGCACGGAGGAGAACCTTCGGCGCTGGGTGCGCGATCCCGAGCGTGTCAAACCCGGCAACCGGATGAGTGAGCTGGCGGCAGCCTACGCCGAAGACGCGGCCCCGCTCACCGACGAAGAGGTCGACGCCCTGGTCGCGTACCTGAGGAGCCTCAAGCCCGACACGAGCGGAACGACTCCAGGACCTTCACCGACGGCTGCCCCAACGGCGACCTCTCCCGACAGCACCCCTTCGCCTCCCAGCTCAAATCTGGAAATCGGCACGATAGGGAGCGATCTCGAGTTCGACAAGAACCTGTTGACGGCTAAGGCCGGGACCCAGATCACCGTGACGTTGACCAACCATGCGGAGGCCGCCGTGCTCCAGCACAATTTCTTGGTGGTCAGGGCCGGGTCCGAGGACGCGGTGGGGACAGCCGGCACGATCGCGGGACCCGACAGCGACTACGTGCCGCAAGACGACCCCAACGTGATCGCTTTCATGCCCCTCGTCGACGGCGGCGCCACAGGCAAGGTGGCGTTCCCGGCCCCTGAGCCGGGGACCTACGCCTTTGTCTGCACCTTCCCCGGGCATTCCGGCCCGATGCGCGGGGTCTTCGAGGTGGCCGAATGAGCCCAAAGGCCCTCGTTGACTGCGCTCTCAGGCCGTTGCTACCCTTTGTAGTGGTCTCGGCGGGGCTGGGTTCCAGCTCCCTGTGCCGCGCGCCGAGCTCCGGAGGCCATGCATGGCAACGTTAACCGGTACCCTCACCGGGGCCCTGAGACGCCCGACGAGTATCGATGGCGTCTGGGGCTGGATCACCACGGTCGACGCCAAGCGCATCGGCATCCTCTACGGGGTCACGGCGTTCATCTTTTTCCTCGTGGGCGGCGTGGAAGCCCTTCTGATACGCACCCAGCTTGCCGCGCCCAATCAGTCTATCGTTGCCGCCGAGACCTTCAACCAGCTCTTCACCATGCACGGCACCACCATGATCTTTCTCGCGATCATGCCGATGAATGCCGCGTTCTTCAATTTCATATTGCCGTTGATGCTCGGCGCCCGTGACGTCGCCTTCCCAAGGCTCAACGCCTTCAGCTACTGGATGTTCCTGTTCGGCGGACTGTTCATGCACGTGAGCTTCATAGGCGGCGCCCCAGACGCCGGGTGGTTCTCCTACGCCAATCTGACCTCCACTCCGTTCTCTCCCGGCACCGGCCTCGACTACTGGACCCTGGGCCTTCAGATCCTGGGCGTGTCCTCCATGGTGGCCTCGTTCAACTTCATCGTCACTATCATCAACATGCGGGCGCCAGGCCTGTCATTCATGCGCCTCCCTATCTTCATCTGGACCACCCTCGTGGTGGCCGTCCTGATGGTCCTCGCGATGCCGGTTATCGCGGTCGCCCTCGTGCTTTTGATAGCCGACCGGATGGCGGGTACCAGCTTCTTCGTCACCTCCGGAGGCGGGGATCCGATCCTGTGGCAGCACCTGTTCTGGATCTTCGGCCACCCGGAGGTCTACATCTTGATCCTCCCGGCCATGGGCATTGTGTCCGAGGTCATCCCCGTCTTTTCCCGAAAGCCGCTCTTCGGCTACACCGCGATGGTCCTGGCCACGGTAATCATCGGCGTGATGGGGTTTGCCGTCTGGAGCCACCACATGTTCTCGGTGGGGTTGGGCCCCATCCCCAACGCCTTCTTCGCGACGACTACCATGGCCATCGCGATTCCCACGGGGGTCAAGGTCTTCAACTGGCTCGCGACCCTGTGGAAAGGGCAGATCATACTCAAGACGCCGATGCTCTTTGCCTTGGGTTTCGTCGCGATGTTCGTCATAGGAGGACTGAGCGGGGTCATGCATGCCTCGCCCCCCTCCGACCTTCAGCAGACTGACACCTACTTCATCGTCGCCCACTTCCATTACGTCCTGTTCGGCGGCTCGATGTTTGGCCTGTTCGCCGGCATCTATTACTGGTTCCCCAAAGTAACCGGAAGACTCCTGGGCGAAGGGCTTGGAAAGCTCCATTTCTGGCTGTTCTTCATCGGAGGAAACCTGACTTTCTTCCCAATGCACTGGGTCGGTCTCGAAGGGATGCCCCGAAGGATCAACACCTACGGAGACGAGCTCGGGTTGGGGTGGATGAATGCGTTGACGACCGTCGGAGCTTTCATCATCGCGGCCTCGATCGCGATCTTCATCGTGAACGTCTTCAAGGCTATGCGCAGCGGTGAGAAGGCAGGGAACGACCCCTGGGACGCGGCCACCCTGGAGTGGAAGACCACCTCGCCTCCCGCGTACCACAACTTCGACAGGATACCCACCGTCCGCAGCTCACGCCCACTCTGGGATGAGAAGTACCCGGAGACGGCCGAGCATCCTGCCCCGCCGGAGAACGGCAATGGGCATGGAAATGGGCACGGCAATGGGCACAGGCATATCCACCTCCCGAGCCCTTCCTACTGGCCCATTGTGATGGCGGCGGGATTCACCTGCGCTGCGTTCGGGCTGCTCTACCACCCGGTCTGGATCGCTCTCGGGCTGGCCGCGGCGTTTATCTCCTTGATGGCGTGGGTCGTCGAGCCCGTGACTCAGGAAGGACACTAGCGCGCTCATGGTCCAGCACGCGGCCGCACCTGAATTCGAGATACCGGAACACCACCGGACCAATACCGGTCAGACCCATCGGAAGGTCCTCATGTGGACCTTCCTCGGCTCGGACTGCATGTTCTTCGGGGCGCTGATAGGGACCTTCCTGGTCTACCAGAACAACCCCGGCGCAGGTCCACCTCGCGAGGAGGTCCTGTCCAGCGTTTATCTCGTGAGCCTGATGGCTTTCATTCTTCTCGTGTCGAGTTTCACGATGGTCCTCGCGCTCGCCGCGGCCCGTCGAGGGGACCAAAAGATGATGTCGGTGTGGCTGTTGACCACTGCCTTCCTTGGGCTGTTCTTTATCGCGTCTCAGGGGTATGAGTTCTGGAGCTTCATCAACCACAATCATCTGACTCCCCGGACGAACCTGTTCGGCGCGTCGTTCATGTTGCTCACCGGGTTCCACGGCTCCCACGTGAGCGCCGGAATCTTGTGGCTCGTGGCGGTTGTGTTCCTCGTCAGGCTGGACCCGAAGGCGCCCCCAGTCAACACGACCTTGTTGCCAAAGTTCCTGCGATTCCTTTCAGGCCTGCCAGCGCGGAGTCCTGACGAGCGTGTCGAGGTCAGGCCAAGGCAGAGGCGCTACACCGCTCTCACACAGGGTGTCGCCCAGGTGGCCCCTGCCGTGGTCCAAGACCCTGAGGTCCAGGCCATGCAGGAGTACGAAGAGGAGCGCTTACGGGAGGAACGAGTGCTGAACGTGGAGCTCGCCGGCCTGTACTGGCACTTCGTCGACGTGGTCTGGGTGGTCATTTTCACCGTCATCTACCTCTTCACGCCGTCGCTTCCGGAGGTCTAGGGTAAACAAGCCGCTATGAGCGAAAAGGACCGACTGCGCCAGGTGATAGAAGGGCTGTCCGATGAGAAGGCCAGACAGGTGCTGGAGTTCCTCGGCGTCCGGCCCGAGCCTGAGCCGGTCCTGACGACGACCCACCCGGCGTCACACCCCGCCGTCTCTTACCGCATCGCTCAGGAAGAGGCCCACGGCGGAAGCCATCATAGCCAGATGTTCTACCTGAAGATCTTCATTGCGCTAGCAATTATCACGATCGTGGAGATTTGGGCCACAGCCTGGAACCCGATAAGCTTCCGGATCACCGCCCTCATCGTCATGTCTGCCGCGAAGTTTGCCCTGGTAGCCATGTTCTTCATGCACCTCAAGGGAGACCGCCCGCTGTTCTCGCTCCTCTTCGTGGCGCCCCTTTTCCTGGCAATGTTCGTCTTCGTCGCCCTTGTGGGCCTATTCCGGAATTTCTAGCTCGGATGTCCCCCTTCCCCCGCCGCTGCCGTCGCCCCTTGTCCTTCGGCTTTCTCACACTTGCTGCTGGGCTCCTGGCGGTCGCTTGCGGGGGCGCTTCGGCAGGTCCCCCAACGCCGTTCTCACTGGGTGGGAGCTCCCAGGTCCAAGGTGTCACTCCGACGCCAACGGCCCAGGTGGTGCCGGCTACGCCTGAAGCGCCCAACGAGCCGCCAGCCAATGGCGGCAACGGTGCCGAAGGGGTGTCTGGTGGTGACCGCGGGCTTCAGGTCTTCCTTTCCAGCGGATGCGTGGCCTGTCACACGCTGCAGGGCGTACCCGAGGCGATCGGCTCCGTGGGGCCCGAGCTCACTGGCATTGGATCGAGGGCCGGGACGAGAACCGACATGGAGGCGGACGGCTACATACGTCAATCGGTGTTGGAGCCGGGAGCATTTGTGACCGAGGGGTTCACGAATGCCATGCCCCCTGGACTGGTAACGGCCGGGCCGGACCTGGATGCGCTGGTCGAGTTCTTGCTCTCGCAATAATCAGAAGAACCGCTTTGCAAGGGATAGCACTCCCTGCTTCCAGGCTGTCCTGTGGGACACGCCGGAGGCACAGCTGAATTGTTCGAGGTTCTCCAGGTACCAGCGGTAGTTCCGCAAGAGGGCGTCCTTGTTCGAATACTTGGGGCTGAAGCCCAGCACACGCTCCGCCTTTTCGATCGAAACGTAGGAGTCCTTGGCCGCGGTCTCATAGACCCATTTGTACAGCGGGGATAACCGGAGCTTCTCCAGGATCCGCAGGACAAGAATCGCCGGGCCCGCGGGGAGGGGCCGGACCTTCTTGCCGAACCCGGCCTCGTCCAGCACCGCCTGGTAGTCCTCCCCCATGGTCTGGAACTCCCTGGCGCCGATGTTGAATGTATCATTCGCCGCGGCTTTGTCAGCCGTCGCGGCCAGATAGATAGCATCGCAGAGGTCTTGAACGTCCAGCAGCTGATAGCGGTTCTTCCCGCTCCCCAGCATCGGAAAGCCCCGGCCATCCTTGGCCCAGTCGTAAAGCATGGCGAACACACCCAATCGCTCCGGGCCTACAAAGGACTTGGGCCTCACGATGGTCACGCAAAGGCCCTTTTCCCGGTAATCAAGGCAGGCCTGCTCCGCGGCAATCTTGGCCTGCCCATACTCCCCGACGCCGCAAAGCCGGTCGTCCTCGTAGATTGGATGGTGGTCGGGCACGCCGTAAACAGCGGTACTGGAGATATGGATGAAGCGGTCCACCCTGTTCGCCAGTGCAGCCTCGAGCAGGTTCTTCGTCCCATCGATGTCGGTGGTGAGAATGTCCTCCCTGCTATAGAGGGGCAAGGCGGCCGCGGTGTGCACCACGACGCTAACCTCTTTCGACGCCTGGTCAACGGCGCTCCTGTCCCGGATATCCCCCCGGATCTCTCGGACGCGGTCTTTCACGTCGGAGTAGTCGAAGGGCTGGAGATCAAGGACCGTGACGTCGTGGCCCTGCTCCAGCAGGAAACGGGCAAGGTTAACGCCCAGAAAGCCAGCGCCGCCCGTGATGAGATAGCTCGCCATCTCCACTCCCTTTGCGGTGTATCGGCGAACCCCGACTCAGGGGACCCTTTCCGGGGCCTCGGGGCTTGCCGCAGCCCTCATGGCCTCGTGGGCCTTCTGCTCTTCCCGGCGGACTCGCTCCTCGTCTTTCCTCAGCCAGATCGCGGTGACGATCACCAGCGCCAGGACCAGCATCATCGTCCCTATGATCCACATTACAAGGCCGCCAGCTTGCTGGTCGCCCAGGGGGGTAATGCCCCATAGCCGGTCCCTGCCGGCGTAGTAGGCGTACAGCACTTCGGTCTGGAATGTGATGCCCGCGCCCAACGCAACGTTCTGGAACATCGTAATTCCAATGAATATCCCTCTCAGCCCATAGGGGACCCGGGCCCGCAGCGGACGCGGATCGATGATGGCCCACCAGAACAGCGTAGCGGTGAACACGAACGTCCAGTGCTGGAAGATATGAAGGGCCCAGTCCTGAACCGCCAGCTCATATGCCTCCCCCGCGAAGTGCCAGGTCCACATGTTGATCGTGAAGAGCAGCCAAGCCGCGGGCGGATAGGTGATGGCCCGATATGCCGAACGGACGGTCCGGCTCCGCATCAGCGGCAATACCCCGCCTCGCCTGCCCCATGCGGGGAGGCCCCGAAGCAGCGGGGTGGTGGGCGCGCCCAGCAGCACCAGCGGAGGAATGACCATCACCAGGAGGAGGTGCTGGGCCATGTGCATGAAGAACAGGTCGTCCGACAGGACGTCGATGGGTGAGGCCAAGGTCAAGACAAGCAGCACGAGGCCCGTGTAGAAAGACCAAGGCTGCCAGGGTCTGAGCGCCCTAGGCTGGGGCCAATTCCGCAGCCCTCGCGCGTAGAGGATGCCCAGCAACAAGACCACCAGCAGGCTAGGATCGTCCCAGGACCACAGCTTTGCGATAGCCCAGCCCTCGGAGGAGCCCGGCCCAACAGTATGCGCCAGCACCAGGTCCATGGCCTATGACTGCGTGCGCGCCGGCCAAGGAATCGAGGGGCCGGGCTGCAGGTCCCAATCCGGGTCGCTCATCTTCGAGCAGTGTCAGCCAACGAGGCGAATGGGGCCGAAATGCGCCAGCGACCGACCGGCCCGGGACCCTGGCTAAGGCTGGCTATCACGCTCGGCGTCTCCCCGGTATCCCAACTCTCTCAACTCTGCGGTTTCCGCCGCCACCTCCCGCTCGCGGCGCAACAGCAGCAAGAGGTACCCGAACATGCTAGCGACAGTTATTGCAAACACGACATAGACGACCGTGAGCCCGCTCATGAATCCTCCTCCAGCGACGCACGGAAGTCCTCAATCCGTTCCCGCTCGCGGTCAATCCGGTAGCGTCTGACAAGCAAGTAGACGAAAAGCAGCAGGAAAGCGACGAGCCCCACCAGGAACGTCACCGCTATGTCCCGCGGCATTCCCGCTGGCTCCGGATGAAGGCCCCGCCACAGGTAGACCGACATGAAGATCAGCGGCACGTCGATGAATCCGATGATCCCCAGCACCGCCGCGTATCGCGCCATTCGATCCCTGTCATCGGCTGCATGCCGCAGCATCAAATAGGCGACGTAGATCAGCCAGAGGATAAAGGTAAACGTCAGCCGCGGCTCCCACTGCCAGAAAGTGCCCCACGTCCCGAGACCCCAGAAGCCACCGCTGATGATCACCAAGGTCAGGAACAGCACGCCGACTTCGGCCGCCGACCGGGCGAGGATATCGTGCTTGATGCTCCGCTTCCAGAGGTAGAGGATGCTGGCCACGAAGACCACCAAAAAGGACAGGTAAGCGGCAATGGCCATGGGAAGGTGCACATAGAAGACCCTCTGCGGGTCTCCTTGCGTCAGCTCGAAGGGGGCGTACAGGAAAGCCATCGCCAGGGTAACCCCCACCATAAGGAAGGCAACCACCCCCAAAAGGTCCAGGCCGCTCAATCGGGGCAGTCTCGCCCAGCCAACCGGCAGCCGCCTGACACTAATCATCCGTTGCGTCCAGCCGCGCTCAACCCCAGTCCTCCACAACAAATTCGAAGACGACGAAGGAGACCACCAGGTACACCACGTCGAACCCAATGAGAAGGTTGGCCCAAGTCCATACCGATGACCACGGGCCGCCATCCATGAGCAGTCCAGTCGCCTTGACGGCCGCTATCAGAAGCGGCACGAGGATCGGTAGCATCAGGACGGGGAGCATCACCTCCCTAGCCCTGGTATTCGCGGCCATGGCCCCGAACACGGTGCCTACTGCAGCGAAGCCGACCGTCCCCAGAAGTATTATAGCCACCACCCCCCCGCTGAACACCGCTACGTCGAAGAACGCCGCGAAGACTGGCACCAGCACGACCTCTACCGCAAGCAGCAGGAAGAAGTTCGTCAAGAATTTCGCGACGAAGATGGCACTCCGGTCCATGGGGCATAGCAGCAGCCCCTCCATTGAGCCGCGCTCCCGCTCGTGGCTGTAGGACCGCCCGAGGCCAAGCATCCCCGAGAACAGCACGGATACCCACAGGATCCCCGGCGTCGCTAGCAGGATGCCCTCCGTTCGCAGGTCAAAGGCGAAGGTAAACACCGTCAGCGACAGCAGCCCGAACACCAGCATCGAGGTCAACACGTCGCGCGTTC
This sequence comes from Dehalococcoidia bacterium, assembly GCA_965220155.1. Taxonomy (GTDB): domain Bacteria; phylum Chloroflexota; class Dehalococcoidia; order SHYB01; family SHYB01. Next base: position 1,380,704 of record OZ244810.1, read on the forward strand.
TCAGCTCGACAACAAGGTCCTTCCACAGCAGTGCTGCGACCTGTGCCGAATATGCCCGCAGCCACGACCGAGCCGGCGCCAAGGTGCCCCGGCCCGCGGGAATCTGAGCGTCGATGGGCCCAGGGAGGCTGGCCGGCTCAACTGGGGGACGCATGGCTCCGGTAAAGCTCCCGGACATCCGCCGCCTGATGAGACCCCGGTTTGCTTTCATATGCAGTCTTCCCGTCAGCCAGCACCACAAACCGGCTGCACAGGGCGGCGCCCAATTCCAAGTCGTGAGTGGCCATGAGGACGGCCCGCCGCGGAATCCCCGGCCGGTGAAACAGTTGCTCCAGGAGCTCCGGGGCTTCCTGGTCTAGCCCGGTATCGGGTTCATCGAGCAGGAGTACGTCGGGATTGTGGAGGTCCGACCTCGCGAGGGCCAGCCTCTGCTGCATTCCACGGGAGAACGTCCTGACCTTGTCATGGCGGCGGCGCTCCATCCCTACCCAATGCAACCCATCACTAACCCTTTGCTGGAGATCTTCCAGCCCGTAGATTCTCCCGTAGAACAGCAGGTTCTCTTCGGCGGTCAGGTCGTCGTACAGGTATGTATGATGGGAGACCACCCCAATGCGGCCGCGGAGCGCCTGGCCTCCTCGCTTATGGTCCAACCCATGCAACAGGGCGCGTCCTCGGGTGGGACGCGTCAACCCCGCCAGAACCTTGAGGAGCGTCGTCTTTCCAGACCCATTGGGCCCAAACAGCGCTATCCGCTCCCCAGGGGCCGCTTCCAGGTCGATGCCCCTAAGAGCGGATATCCGGCCAAAACGTTTCACCACCCTATCAGCTCGGACCGCGGGCTCCGTACCTGGGATCACTCCTGGTTCCCCCTCCCGGCTTCCTCCCGGATCAGCATCAAAATATCCATCAGTCGCTGCTTTGCCCCGGCCCGGAGCCGCTCGTGATGCTCCTCGGCGATACCCCCCGTCTCGAACCGCTCGTCTAGCTCCGCTATCGACCTCACGAGGGAGAGCCGCTCCTGATCGAGGGCTCCGCTCCCACCGCCGCCAATAGCGGCGGTCCCTCTGCGCCGTGCCCCAACAGTATAGAGAACCGAGCCAGCCAGAAGCAGGGCGAGCAGTCCAATCCCGGTGCCCCGAAGGGCGGTGTCCAAGCCACCTCCGCCGCTGCCCGGCACCACGATGTCGGGGAGGCCAGACAGGGTAACTACGACGGGCTCCCCAGGGCCGATGTCCTCCGCCGAAAGTGAGAAGTTCAAAACGCCGTTGATGTCGACCGTCTCCACGTGCGTCAGGCGGTCCGAAGAGGGCCGCGGGAGCTCCGTCGAGATAACGAAGGTGGCCCGCTCCACCGGGTAGGCATAGCGCATCTCGACCGATCTCGCCGGCCCGGTGTAGGGAAGCTTGTACGCGAACACCCGCACCGACTCTCCAGGCGGCAAGGGGAGGCGCCCAGCGACTCCTTCAGGAGTCCGGATGGGACCTTCAGGGGAAAAGCCGTCCCCCAAGACTAGGTCCAAGGCATCCCGGGGAAGGGGGACCCTCAGCACGCCAGTCCCATTGTCATCGGGGGTCTCTCCGATATATGTCCTGTTCCCCCGGTTCACGAAGGTCACGACCGCCAGCACCTGCAGCAAGCCCGTCGGCGGGTCGATGCTGGGGACAGCCACGCTGCCGCGGAGCACCGAGACGGCATCGCTCGAGGTCGTGGTCTCGTAGACGGTCACGTCGGCGGAAGATGTTCCCTGGTTTGGATCGACTGCGGCCGCCAGGTATCGCACCCCCTGGTGTTGTACCGACACGATGTACCGGATGTCCGGCTCTACCGGCAGCCCTTCGAGCCGGTAGAGCCCTTCAGGGCCCGCAGGGTGACGTTGATCACTGATCTGCGTCATCCTGCGGAAGACGCTCACCCGGACATCCGCGCCGGACACCGGCGCGCCGGTGGTCCCGTTGACCACCCGGCCCTCCAGGACTCCCGGCCCCTGGGCGAGGACCATCGAACTCGCGGGAAGCGAGAACGCGGCGCCCAACGCAAGGACCGCCACGGCACTCACTATCCAGATCATGCGCCGTTGCGCGCTTCTGGCGGACTGGGCCGGCGCGCGGCGGCAACCTGCTTCTGGACCTCTTCCTCGATTCCGGCTCCCAGGACGTCGAGAGCCCGCAGCACGCCGGCGGCTTCTCGCTCGTAGGCTGCCCGCTGGCTTTGGTAATCCGCCTCGGATAGACTGCCCAGGCCGCGGTCGTTCTCGAGGTCTCTCATCGAGTTGACAAGCGTGTCCCTGGCGTCCAGCAGCTCCTGGACCTGGCCTCCATCGGAGCTGCCGGGACCCAGCTCCATGGACTGGCGCCGCAGGAGAGGATAGGCGACAGCCCACAGCGCCAGGACACCCAGGACCAGGGCCACCAACGCGGCCGTCATCGCCCTCCCTCCTCCAAATCACGCAGCCGCTGCCGATAGTCCTCGATATCCTCGGTCGGCGGCGATGGCTGCGCGCCGCCATCGCCGGGAAGGTCGCCCCGCCTCCTTTTGACGACGCTGTAGATGGCTCCAAGGCCGAGCAACAGCCCCAACCCGGGCACCCACCAAACGGCCGAATAGAACCCGGACCTGGGCGGCTCACTCAAGACCCTAACCCCGTACCTCGTCACGAAAAAGTCCAGGATCGCCGCTTCTGAATCGCCGGCGTCGAGCTTTCGGCGGATGGTGGCGCGCATGTCGCGGGCCACCTGGGAGGGAGAATCGGCAATCGATGTCCCTTCGCAGACCGGGCACTGGAGCTTCCGAGCGATGGCCCGCACATCATCGCCGAAGCCCTCATAGCCCTGGGCGGAGGCCGCGCCAAGGTTCAGCACGGATACCAGGCAAGCAGCTCCAACCAGGACTGCCCGCGCCAGGCCCCACGCTGCCATCAGCCTACGCGTCAACGGCCGCCTCTGCTTCCCTCCGTCCTCCGGTGGCAGTCAGCTCGGGCTCCCTTTCCGGCCAAACGGCAATCAGCGTCCCGAACACAAAGACTCCACCCCCAATCCAGAGCCACATGACGAGAGGGTTCAGGAAGATCACGAACGTCGCGACCTCCCGGTCGAATGCCGCGAGGAAGACATACAGGTCCTCGATGGGGGTGCTCCGGATCGCGATCCTGGTTGCAGGCTGGTCGTCGAAGTTCAAAAAGACCTCGGTGCGCGGCTTCATCACCGAGACGAGCGTATCCCCCCTGGTGACATCGATACTGGCCTCGCTGGTCCGCGAGTCCACATTAATACGCTCCTGGATGCCGCGGTACGTCAGGGTGTAGGCGCCGATCTCCGCGGAGTCCCCGGGCGCCAACGTGACCTCCCGCTCCTGTTGGTGAAGGTTGGAGCCGATGGCCCCGATCGCGATGAGAGCTATCCCTATATGAACGACGTACCCACCGTAGCGCCGCCTGTTCCGGGCGACCAGGGTACCGAAGGCCTGGGCATACGGCTCCCCGGCGTTCCTCCGCCTCAGGCGGACGCCGCGGTGGTACTCCAACGCGACTGTACCCAAAACGAACGCGCAGGCCCCGGCTCCGGCCAACGTCCATCCGTTATCAACCCCCAGAGCGGCGTACATGACGATCGTCCAGATGATCGCCGCCGCCAGCGGTAACCGGAAATTTCTCTTCGCGGCCTCCCAGGATGAGCGGCCCCAGGCCAGCAACGGGCCCACCCCCATCAGCACGATCAGGGCCAACAGGATTGGGCCGTTCACCTTCTCATAGAACGGCGCCCCAACGGTGATGCGTGAGCCATCGAAGGCTTCCGTCAACAACGGGAAGATGGTGCCCCAGAAGGTCGCGAACCCTACCCCCAGCAACAGTAGGTTGTTCAGGAGAAATGCCGTCTCCTTGGAGGACGCCGAATGGAACCGCTGCTCCGATTTCAGGCTCGGGGCCCTCTTGATGAACATCCCCAGGCTGACCGCGATGGCGAAGCCCAGGAAAGCCAAGAAGGAAGGCCCCAGAGCGGAGGTAGCGAAGTTGTGGACGGAAGTGAGGAGGCCGCCTCGGACCACGAGCGTTCCGAAGATGGCGAGCCAAAAGGCCATGAGCACCAGGATGATGTTCCACTTCTTAAGCACACCTCGGCGCTCTTGCGCTATGACGGAGTGGAGCAGGGCCGTCCCGGCCAACCAGGGAAATAACGCGACGTTCTCCACGGGGTCCCAACCCCAATAGCCACCCCACCCGAGGACATGGTAGGCCCACCAGGCCCCCAGCAGCAGGCCGACACTTTGGACCGCCCACGCAGTCAGGATCCACGGCCTGGCTACCTTCAGCCACTGGTTGTCCAGCCGACCGCTGAATAACGCCCCCATTGCGAATGCGAAGGGGACTGTCCAGCTCATGTACCCCAGCAGAAGCATGGGAGGGTGGATCAGCATTCCCGGGTCCCGCAGCAAGGGGTTTAGCCCCTGTCCATCGACAAGCGGCACCGAGAGTCGTTCGAAAGGGTTGGTAAGGAAAACGAGGATAATGAGGAAGAAGAGCTGCACCGTCATCAGCGTGGCCACCACGTAGGGCATAGTGGCCTGATGCCGGCGCCGGTTCACATACACGGCAAGCCCCGAAAAAACCGCCAAGCCGGTCGCCCACACCAGCAACGACCCGGCCTGCCCCCCGTAGAAGGCCGAAGTGGTGTAATACCAGGGCTGGGCGAGGCTGGAGTTTCGGGCGACGTATTCGACCCCAAAATCATGGGTGACGAAAGCGTAGAAGAGGACCGCGGCCGCGGCCAGCATCATCGCGGTAACGACCCACACCGCGTTCCGGCCGCTGGCCACCAGCTCTCCAACTCCGGCCCTGCGTCCCAGGATGGACGCACCCACGGCATAGCCCGAAGCCGCCAAGGCCGCCACCAGGGCCACGAAGCCGATATCGGAGGCGTGCATGCAGCCTAGTCCGCTGAGTAGTCCCGGTCTGTCACCTTGTCGTGCGGCCTGCCCGTCTCGGCGATCTTGAACTCCGGGGGGTGCTGAGCTAGGAGGGTCGTGGCATGGAAGACGCCGCTTTCTTGCCACGTGCCTTCCACTATGACGTCTCCCTCTTCCTGGACCAGATCGGGTACGGCCCCTTTGTAGCGCACGGCTACTGTGTCAGTGGGTTCGTTGTGGTAGATCATGAAGTTGACGTTGCTTTCGGCGTCCTTTTGGAAGGTCCCCTGAAGCACCCGCCCCCCAACCCGTAAACGGTCCCCGTAGGCATCCGTCCCTCGGGCCTTGAGCTCATCCACGGTCAAGTAGTACGTGAGAGCGTCCCGCATCTGCGTCGCGATGAGAGCCCCGACAACCACGGCGACGATGACGCCGCCGAAGAGGACTTTCTTGTTAGCCCGTTCAAACCACCCCCCAATGCCGCCGCCCTTCTCTTCGCCCCAGATGCGATCATCCCCCGGCTCTGGGCCGCTCGCAAGGTCCGATCTGCCGCCCCGCCCCAACCAGGACATCAGAACTCCCTCACTGCGTTCTCGAACAAGAGTACGAGGAGCATGGACAGAAAGAGGGCAACCAGGCCGAGGGAAAGCACCATCCTCGAGGGCGAGAGCCACCGCCGGAGGAATGTGCTGGCAGGAGGGGCGTCGGCGATCGAGCGTTCAACGGGTGACGCCGGGGTCGTTCGGGCACCTCGAAGGAATCGGCCCAGCCTGGTCCCCAGGTCCCTGGCCATAACCAGCATCGCAACGACCGTAGCCAGCTTCAGGCCAAGCACCACGAGATAGGGCGTCGAGGCAGGGGCGGCGGAGAGCCTGTCGAACGTCATGTAGACTCCGGAGAAGATGACGCCGATGATGGAGAGGTCCACTACGTCCCGAAAGCCCTTGTTGATGGCGGCTTCCAGGGCCCGGTCGGCGACCCCGGCCTTGACCAGGGACGGACGGAGCACCACTAGATAAAACAGGCTTCCCCCGACCCAGGCGACTGCCGCCACTGCGTGGACCCACCGGACGAGAGCTCGGACAACATCTAACCCTTCCAAAACTCCCCTCGGTCCGGCCAGGGGACTCTCCCAACTCTGTCGGCCACCCAAGAATGTTACAACTTTCACATAGGAGGGTCAAAGCCTCACCCGGGTCGTACGGGCCTCATCCGGTGTCAAATTGACGCCCTCCAAGGGCCGCGGATATCCTGAATCCTCGGGGACGCACGGTGCGCATCAGCGAACTTTTCTACTCGGTCCAGGGTGAAGGCGCATACGCCGGTTTGCCCATGGCGTTCGTTCGCTTTCAGGGCTGCCCCTTCCAGTGCCGGTGGTGTGACTCGGAATATACCTGGGACTTCCAGGGTGGGATGGACATGACCCTGGGAGACCTGATGGCGCGTCTCGAGGATTGGCCCGCAAAACACGTCTGCATCACCGGGGGCGAGCCACTGGCGCATGCCCGGGACTTTCGAGCCTTAGCACAAGCCCTTCATGAGCGCGGATACTGGATTGAGGTGGAGACCGCTGGTGGGCACCGGCTGCCCTGGACGGTGCCCGTCGACTCCTGGGTCATGGACATCAAATGCCCAGGGTCGGGGATGGAACGGTTCAACAAATACAGTCAGGTCTCCCGCCTCCGGCCGCAGGACCAGCTCAAGTTCGTTACGGCCGACCGGAGGGACTTTGACTTCGCCGTCGCGGTCTTGCGAGAACATCGGCCGCGATGCCATGTGCTGTTTTCGCCGGTGTGGGGTGAGATCGATATCTCGCTGCTCACGGAATGGGTCAAGCTCGAGACCCCCGAGGCTCGGGTCTCCCTCCAGGTCCATAAGTTCATCTGGGAGCCAACTCGGAAGGGCGTGTAGGCACCTCCGGTGGAGGCAGCAACGGGCCATGATCAAAGAGGCGATCTCCAAACTGGTTGACGGTCAGTCCCTGTCCGAGGACGAGGCACGCCGGTCCATGATCGAGATCATGGACGGTGAAGCGACGGCCGCCCAGCTTGCCGCTTTCCTCGTCGCCCTTAGAATCAAGGGGGAGTCCATCGACGAGATCCTGGGCATGGCCCTGACCATGCGAGCGAAAGCCGTCAAAGTCTCGGCGACGGGTGATCTTCTGGACACCTGTGGCACAGGCGGCGACGGCTCAGGAACGTACAATATCTCATCAGCCTCGGCGTTCGTTGCGGCCGGCGCCGGCCTGAAGGTCGCCAAGCACGGCAACCGGTCGGCGACGAGCCGGTGCGGCAGCGCCGACGTGTTGGAGGCCCTTGGTGCGCGGCTGACACTGACCCCCGAGCAGGCGGTACAGTGCCTGGATGAGGCCGGCTTCGCGTTCCTGTTCGCCCCCGCCTACCACCCGGCAATGCGGCACGCTGCCGGACCCCGGGGCGAAATCGGGGTGCGTACTGTGTTCAACATCCTTGGCCCCCTTTCGAATCCCGCCGACGCGTCTAACCAACTCTTGGGAGTAGCCGCGGCTGAGGCGGCCCCGAAGATGGCGGCTGTCCTCCTCCGCCTGGGTGTAAGGCACGCCTTGGTAGTCCACGGGGAGGACGGCCTGGATGAAGTCACCCTCGGGGCTGCGACGCACGTCTACGAAGTGAGGGATGGAAGCATCCAGGAGTACTCGATCACACCGGAGGAGCTTGCGCTCCCCAGGGCCAGGATCGACGCGTTGTCCGGGGGAGACAAAGACCACAACGCGGCTATCATCGTCTCGCTTCTCGAGGGGCAGCCGGGCCCAAGACGTGACGCCCTTGTGGCCAATGCGGCCGCCGCGCTCTACGCGGGGGACCGGGTTACCAGCCTCCAGGAAGGCACCCGTCTTGCGGCCGAAGTCATTGACAGCGGGAAAGCGCGCGCGGCATTGGACGCGTACGTACGGGTCTCGCAGGCCATCGGCGAATGAAGATGCCGACGTACCTGGACTCCATCCTCGAGCGCAAGCGGGAAGACCTAGTCGCCGCCAAGCTGGCGACCCCTCTAGCAGACCTGAAAGCACGGGTGGCTGGACTTTCACAGCCTCTTGATTTCCCCGCGGCGCTGCGGCGACCTGGAGTCCAGGTGATCGCCGAAATAAAGAAAGCGTCGCCGTCTCGGGGCGTCATGGCGCCCGAGCTGGACCCCGTTGAGACGGCCCGCGCCTACGCGGCCGGCGGAGCGGCCGCGGTATCGGTGCTCACCGAGGAGCCTCACTTCCAGGGCCGCCTGGATTTCTTACCGCGCATTAAAGCCGGCCTTGATGGGAGCACAGGCCCCGAAGGAGGCCCCCCGCTGCTCCGTAAAGACTTCATCCTCGACCCTTACCAGGTCTACGAGTCGCGTGCTTATCAGGCCGACGCCCTGTTGCTGATCGTGGCCGCCCTGGGCCAGGAAGAGCTTTGCGATCTCATCGGCCTCTCAAGCGAGTTAGGGCTCCACTGCCTCGTTGAGGTCCACGACAGGCCCGAGGTCCATCGCGCCCTGGAGGCCGGGGCACAGGTGATCGGCATCAACAATCGGGACCTCAGGACCTTCGAGACCTCCCTGAACACGACGCGGCTTGTTCGTCCGGCGGTGCCGGAGGGGCGGACCGTCGTTAGTGAAAGCGGGATCCGGTCGCGGGAAGATGTCATCCATCTTGCCGGTTGGGGGGTCGACGCCATCTTGGTCGGAGAGGCGCTCGTCACCGCCCAGGACCCTGGCGCCGAGCTCCGGGCACTCCTGGGACGATGACTCAAGTCAAGATATGCGGTATTCGAACGCCCGAGCAGGCCCTCGCCGCCAGCGAGGCGGGAGCCGATCTCATCGGCCTGGTTTTCGACGAGAGCCGGCGCCGGGTTGCCCCGGGCGAGGCTGCCGCTATCGTGGCCGCCGTCAGGTCCTCGAAAGGGCCGCGTCCAAAATTCGTCGGCGTCTTCGTTGATACAGGGCCAAACGAAGTCAACGCGATCGCAACCGAAGCGGGCCTCGACCTCGTGCAGCTCAGTGGGAGCATCAACGAAGCCTTTTGGGGCGAGATCGGACTTCCGGTCATCCAGACTGTGCACGTCCGCCCTAGGCCGCAGGGGAAGGAGATTCAGGCTTTGCGCGAACGCCTCGGCGGGATGACTAGCCAGGGCGTGACTCCGCTCTTGGACACCGCGCTCGGCGGGCAGCCTGGAGGCACTGGCCGCGCCTTCGACTGGGGAGCGATTGAAGGAGCGTCCGCCGAATACGACTTCATGCTAGCTGGCGGCCTGACTCCTCAAAACGTCGGCGAAGCTGTTCGGGTTGTGAGGCCTTGGGGAGTCGACGTTTCGACCGGGGTGGAGACCAACGGGGTGAAGGACCCGGAGAGGGTCCGGGCATTCATTCTTGAGGTGCGTCGGGTGTCGGGATAGGTTGGCCGCTGGCGCTCGTGGGGAGCTCGCCTGAGGCGCCAGAGTCATCGACTGCTGGGGCGCCCGCGATTGCAACCACCTCAAGCTTCTTTTGCGCCACCGATAGGTGCCCGCTCCGGTCATAGCTCTCGAAGCTTAGCTTTCCCTCCCACGGGGCATCCGCCTCGATGCCGGCGGCCAGCCATACAAACTCGCCATGGCTCAGAGGCTGCGGCGGATCATACTCGGCATAGAACCCACCATCTCCGTCAGGGGCACCTATGAATGCCCTAAACCTGATCGGGACCTCCTCGAGCCGCGTGTCGAAGATGTTCGCGATAGTCGGCCTCGCTTCCGGCACGCCCTCGCTTCGATTGGCAGCGACGAGACGGACCCGCACCCTCCTGAGCTCAACCGGCACTCGGGCCTTTATCCGGATCCATATTTCCGAGTACCCGACTGGGAGCGTCTTCGAGCGGGGAAGCCGCCCGGTGTGGGAGGTATTGCGGTCTGGTGGGAAAGCGATTGCAAAGGTCTTCCGCTGGGCCATGCGGCTTCTGACCGCAACGCCCAGCAGCACTACCGCCAATGCCCAGATGCCGACGGCGGCAATGAGCTCCAGCGCATTGAATTCCCAAAAGTTTTCAGCCAGTACGGCGAGAGGTGTGTTCATCTTCATGAGCTCCATGAGCCCCAGCTTTGCTGCCTCATGGGCGACAGCGCTGATTGTACCACTGCCCGTCGGCGATTCTCCTTGCGCTCTCCTTCATCCGATGCTAACCTCCCGCAAATGAACGAGGCGGTGGAGCACCCCGTGTCTCCGGATCAGCCCCCCAAGGACGATCTGGCCGGGAGCCTTCTCGGCCACAGCGCGATCCTCCAGCTGCTGGCCTTCACCCCTCCCCTTGTCGAAGGCGCCGTCGACGTCAACATCCAGGTCCAGCCCAACGGAATCGACGTGACGTTGCGAGAGGTCTTCCGATGTACCTCCTCCGGAACCGTTGGTTTCTCCAACGAGCAACGTCGGTTGTCCCAAACCGAGGCTATCCCGTTCGGTTCCGAACATTCCTTGACGCTTGCTCCCGGTCCCTATCTGATCACCTTCAACGAAGTCGTTCATCTACCCGTAGGTATCGCTGCCCTCGGGAGGACTCGTTCCAGCCTCCTGCGGTCTGGCGTAGCCCTGCACACGGCAGTCTGGGATGCAGGCTACTCCGGCCGCTCTCAGAGTCTCATGATTGTTTACAACCCGGCTGGGTTCACCGTGTTTCGGGACGCCCGCATCATGCAGCTGATCTTCTTCAGGCTCACTCAACCGGTGGCCCACGGCTATTCGGGGATATACCAAGGCGAGAACGTCTAATCCCGGCGGTGCGTCCGCGTTAGGGGCAGTCCGGGGGCGACCCTCCATATCCCAAGCTGAATCGCCTTTCGGCAGGGGCGCTTTCAACAGCAAGGCAGCTTGCCCCTGAGGCCGAACCCAACCCTTTTCTCGCGTTCCTGGCGTTGCTTGACGCCTATCTACCCCTATGCTACATTCCTACCACTTTTTCGCGGGCCGGTAGCTCAGCGGTAGAGCAGCGGACTCTTAATCCGCCGGTCGTGGGTTCGAATCCCTCCCGGCTCAGAGAGGTGACCCGGAGACTTCTCCAAAGGACTGCCAGGCCCCCGATGCGCTATGGAGACCGCCTCGGTGAGCCCATCCTTCCGAACGCTAGGATTCTGAGATCGGGGATGTGGCGGGGAAGTGTCGGAACTGGCAGACGAGCATGACTTAGGATCATGTGCCGCAAGGCGTAGGAGTTCGAGTCTCCTCTTCCCCACTCCTCACTGTTCTAGGAACTGAGCGCAACAGGCGGTTCCGTTTTGATCAGGTATTAGCGGGACCACGCTCCTGAAGCGGAGGCTTTTGTGACAACAAGCGAGACCACACCAACTGAGACCAGGCCCGCGTCCAGCGTGGGAACGCTACTGGAGGTGGAGAACCTCCAGACGCACTTCTTCACCCAGAGCGGCGTCGTCAAGGCGGTAGACGGCGTCAGTTGGGACATCAAAGACGGCGAGCGTCTGGCCCTGGTCGGTGAGAGCGGTTCCGGTAAGAGTGTCAGCGCGCTCTCCGTAATGCGCCTCGTCGCGGACCCGCCAGGTAAGATCGTCGGCGGGAAGGTCAACTTCCAGGGCCAGGACCTCGTCCAGGTGCCCGACGACGACATGCGGCAAATCAGGGGCAATCAGATCTCCATGGTCTTCCAGGAGCCCATGACGTCGCTGAACCCTGTATTGACGATCGCCCGGCAGCTCACTGAGACCATCGAGCTCCATATGGGGTTCGACAAGCGCGCCTCCAAAGAGCGAGCTATCGACCTTTTGCACCAGGTGGGCATCCCCGACGCCTCGCGGCGGATAGACGACTACCCCCACCAATTCAGCGGCGGCATGCGTCAGCGCGTCATGATCGCCATGGCTATCTCCTGTAACCCGAAGCTCATCATCGCCGACGAGCCCACAACGGCCCTGGACGTGACCATTCAGGCGCAGGTGCTGGAGGTCATCCAGCAGATGTCGAACTCCTTCGGCACCGCCATCTTGATCATCACTCACAATCTAGGCGTGGTCGCTCGCTATGCAGACCGCGTGAACGTCATGTATGCGGGACACATCGTCGAGAGAGGGACCGCCCGAGAGATCTACGGGGATCCCCGCCATCCTTACACCCTGGGCCTGCTAAAGTCAGTGCCAAGGCTCGACGAGCCCAGGCGTGAAAAGCTCGACCCGATCGAGGGGCAGCCGCCGGACCTGATCAACTTGCCCGGGGGTTGTCCTTTCCGTCCCAGATGCCCGTTCGCGATAGACCGCTGTGCGCAGCTGATCCCACCGCTCATTGAAATCCAACCGGGCCATTCTTCCGCCTGCTGGGTGGACGTGAAGAACAGGTCGCCTCTGAACGTCGACGATGAGGGGAGGAAGAGGAGTTGACAACCCAAGAGGTCGAGCAACAACAGGTCACCGCTGAGACCAACGGGCAGGCGCCGCCCCCGGGCGGGAGGGAACACATTCTCGAGGTCGACGACCTCAAGATGTATTTCCCGGTCACCCAGGGGATCGTCTTTCAGAAGAAGATCGCCGACATCAAAGCCGTCGACGGCATAAGCTTCCACATCGAGAAGGGTGAGACGCTCGGGTTGGTTGGAGAGAGCGGCTGCGGCAAGACCACCACAGGCCGCGCAGTCCTCCAGCTCTACCGCCCTACCGCCGGCCGCGTCCGGTACGAAGGTAAAGAGCTGACCCAGCTCAAGCCCCGCGAAATACGGGAGATCCGCCGCAACATGCAGATCATCTTCCAGGACCCCTATGGCTCTCTGAATCCCCGGATGACGGCCGGATCGATCATCGGCGAGCCCATGGTGATCCACAACACCGTCCCCAACAAGAAGGAGCGGTTAGAGCAGGTGGGCGAGCTCCTCCGGACCGTGGGACTCAACCCTTACATGCGGGACCGGTACCCCCACGAGTTCAGCGGCGGCCAGCGCCAGCGTATCGGTGTTGCGCGTGCGCTCGCGGTGCGGCCCGATTTCATCGTCTGCGATGAGCCGGTGTCCGCCCTAGACGTGTCAATTCAGGCGCAGCTTATCAACCTGCTCGAAGAGCTCCAGGAGCAGTTCCAGCTCACGTACCTGTTCATCGCCCATGACCTGGCGGTGGTCCGCCACCTAAGCGACAGAGTAGCGGTCATGTATCTCGGCAAGATCATGGAGCTTGCCGACCGAGTCGATCTCTATGAGAACCCGCTCCACCCTTACACCAAGGCACTGCTGTCCGCCGTGCCGATCCCCGACCCGGTCGTAGAGGCGCAGCGCGAGCGCATCATCCTCACCGGCGACGTGCCCAGCCCTCTGAGGCCCCCATCCGGGTGCGTATTCCACACCCGCTGTCCCATCGCGATAGACGTCTGCAAGGAAGAAATTCCCACCTGGCGGGAGGCATCGACCGGCCACTGGGTCGCGTGCCATCGGGTGTAGGCCTACGCCATGTTCGGAGTTTCGAAGGGAGACGCGAGAGCGGCTTCCTTTGCCGTTAGCGTCATCCTCGCCAAGCCCCCAGACGGCTGGCGCGGGGGACCCCTATGGTCCTGGGACCGCTCCTGATGCTCCCCATCCCGCCGCAAGCACTGAAGGGCGTGCGCATTGTGGACCTCACCTGGCTCCTGGCCAGCGCGGGTGCCACAACGATTCTTGCGAGCCTGGGTGCGGAAGTCATCCGGATTGAGTGGCCCGAACGCCTCGACTTCACGCGCTACAGCCAGGACCCCCGCGGCATCGAGACGCCCGTGGGCCCCGGTAAGAAGGATGTCCTCTGGCACGGAAAGCAGCTAAGGCCGAACCCCAACCGCGGCGGCGTCTTCAATGACCGCAACGCCGGCAAAGAAGGAATCACTCTCAACATGAGCCGCCCCGAGGGGCGGGACCTCTTCAAGCGCCTGGTAGCCATCAGCGACGTCGTGGCAGAGGGGTTCACCGCCCCAACCATGTCAAAATGGGGACTCGGCTACGAGGACCTCCGGGCCATCAACCCCGGGATTATTTACCTCCAGATGGCCGGGTTCGGCAACAGCGGGCCCTACCGCAACTATGTGTCCATGGGCCCAGTTGCCCAGGCGATGTCTGGTATAGGCTCGCTCAACGGCCTCCCCGAGCCCCATCCTCCAACGATGTGGAACCACTCCTACCTCGATACAACTCCGCCGTACTACGGGGCCCTGGCAATCATGGCCGCGGTGTACTACCGCAACCGGACAGGGAAGGGCCAGTACATCGACCAGGCACAATACCAGCCGGGGCTGATGCTGACCGGCACGACAATCCTCGACAACTCGTCCAATGGCCGCAGAGCGACGCGGACAGGCAACCGGTCGCAGGGCCTTCCAGGGGCACCCCACGGCATCTACCGGTGCGCCGGCGTCGATGAATGGATCGCCATCGCGGTCGTCACCGACGAAGAATGGCGGTCGCTGTGCGCCGTCATGGGCAAACCTTCCTGGTCCCAGGCTCCCGAGCTCGCCACCATGGAGGGCCGCCTTCGGCTCCAGGATGATCTGGACCGGAACATGGAGGAGTGGACGAAGACCCGGCAGAAATACGACCTCATGTACCAACTCCAGGCGTCCAGAGTCCGCGCCGGCGCCGTCCAATCGCCCGAGGACAAATTCGAAAGAGACCCTCAACTCAAAGAGCAGGACTTCTTCGTTCATCTGGACCATTCGGAAATAGGGGTGATGCCCTTCACGCGGCATATCACCGCCAAGCTCTCCCGGACGCCCGCGCACCCCGGGGGACCCGTGCACCGCGGGGCGCCGTGCGTCGGCGAGGACAACGCGTCTGTGTATGAGGAGCTTCTGGGCCTCTCTCCCGTCGAGGTCCAGTCCTACGCCGAGGAGCGGGTGATCTAGCATGGGCGCTACCCCCGGGCTCTGGCCGACCCCTGGATGCTTCGACGACGTGCGGGTCATCGAGGTCGGCGGCGCGCAGGGCTCGTTCTGCGGCCGCCTCCTGTCCGGCGAGGGGTGCGACGTCGTCAAGGTCGAGCCTCCGAATGGATGCTCCAGCCGGAGGATTGGACCGTTCCACGAAGACATCCCAGGTCTGGACCGCAGCCTGTTCTTCTGGACGTACAACCGCGGCAAGCGCAGCGTCACCCTGGACCTTCAGGGGGCCGAGGGCCGGCAAAGCTACCTTTCGCTCTGCGCCCAGGCGGAGGTGGTGATCGACGCTCAGGGGCCCGAGGTGATGCACGGCCTCGGCATCGGCTACGAGGCGGTGCGCCGCGTTCGGCCGGATATCGTCTATTGCTCGATCACCCCCTTCGGCCTCTCCGGCCCGTGGCGCAATTTCAAGACTACGGACCTGGTCCACCTGGCCCTCGGCGGCTCCGCTTACCTGATAGGGTATGACTCGCTCAACCCGCAGGCGGTCGGCCCGCCGGCCGGCGAGCCCCAGAGTTGGGACACTCCCCCCTTCATGCCCCATGACTGGCACGCCTATTGCATCACGGGCGAGCATGCGGCCATGGGCGTCGCAGCGGCCCTCCTCCATCGTCAAATGACGGGAGAGGGGCAGTTCGTCGACGTGTCGATTCACTCCGCTTGCGCCCACGCGACGGAGGGGACCGTCCCCCGCTATATCTACCACGGGTTCAACCAGGTGCGCCGGCTGCCCAGCCAGGTCAAATGCGCGGACGGCCGGTACCTCAACTTCTCCCTCATGACGCCCGTGGACCTTGGAGCCGTCGTCGATACCCTGGCCAAGGATGGCATGGCCGAAGGGCTTGGGACCTCCGAATCGTTCCGCGGCCCCACACCGCCGGACCGGGAGAGCGTCATGCAGCTCAACCAAGCGGTGCGGCGCTGGGCCGCCGCCAAGACGGCGGACGAGGCCTTCCACGCACTCCAGGCCTGCCGCTCGGTTTCAGCCCCGGTCAATTCACCGGAGGACCTGCTCAAAGACCCGCAGTGCATAGCCCGAGAGGACTTCGTCGAGATCGAGCACCCGGACCTCGGGCGCTCGTTTACCTACGCGCGCCATCCCAGGCATCAGACGGAAACGCCTTGGCGCTGGGGGCCGCGGGCGCCCCTCTTGGGTGAGCATACAAAAGAGCTCATCCAGGAGGTGTCGGGGCTCGAACCTTGACCTGACGCCGGCAAAGGACGGGCCATGAGCGAGTCCAGGCAAGGGTTGCCGGCCGGGAGAGCAAAGCAGGAGCACCATGGAGGCGACGGGCGGAATCGAACCGCCGAATAGAGGTTTTGCAGACCTCCGCCTTAACCACTTGGCTACGTCGCCATCGTGAGGCCAGAATAGCAAAACCCTCAGTTGCTTGGCAATCGCGGAGACTGCATAGGCCACGGGCTTGGCGAGGAGCCGGCGAGCAATCCGGCGCGGGGCACAGGGGCCAGAGGGCCCGGGCTTCACTTCAGTTGACCATCACTTCTCGCGATTCCTATAATGGAACCTGGATTGCTCGCCAGTGGGAGGGGCCGGATGACTACCGCAACGCCCAAGCAGACCGATCATAACGTCACCATCACGGAAAAGGCCGCTCGCCAAGTAGGGAAGCTGTCCGAGCAGGAAGGACACGCCGAGCCGGCGGTCCGAGTCGCGGTCCAGGGCGGCGGCTGTTCCGGGCTTACCTACAAGCTATCCCTGGAGGCCGGGTCAAAGCCGGGTGACAAGATCTTCCAACAGCATGGGGTCCAGCTGCTCGTGGACTTCAAGAGCCTCGTCTTCCTGGTGGGCACAGAGCTTGATTTCTCCGACGGACTCAACGGGAAAGGTTTCACCTTCTCCAACCCCAACGCAACGAAGACCTGCGGATGCGGCACCTCTTTTTCGGCTTAGCTCGCTAGGCGGAAAGAAAGAGCGACCAGGGACCCCACACCCATCACCCTTTCTGTTTGCCAGCGCCGCCAAGCCGCGAGGACCATATGACTTCCAGCGGCGCCGGTCCCGAAAAGCAATACCCGGCCGCTCACGCCGATATCGCCCTGGTAGACCGCTCCGAACTGGGGCGCTTGGTCATGCGGGGTGAAGACGCGCTGGACCTGCTGCACCGCCTATCGACTCAGGACCTCCATGCTCTCTCTCCAGGAGATGGCGCCCGGACCGTCCTTACAAATGACAAGGGCCGGATCATCGACGTTCTCACGGTCCTGCATTTGGACAGCCGCCTCCTTTTGGTGTGCTCGCCCGGGAACCAGGCGGAGGTAGGGGGATGGCTCGAGAAGTACACCATCATCGAGGACTGCGACACTGCGGACGTCACTCAAGAGACCGGCTTGCTGACGTTCTTCGGGCCCAAGGCGGGGGCCCTCGCCGAGGCCGTCGGCGGAGAGAGCGCAAGCCGTCTCCAACCGTACGGACACATGCCGGTGCCCCTAGGGGGGGTACAAGCCCTGCTGGTGAAGACGCCCGAGCCGCCTGACGGCGGCTACTACGTCTGGATGCATCGTGTGGAGGATACGCCTCCCGCGATGAAGCATCTCCTCAAGGTAGGCGAGCGCCTGGGCGCCAGGCCCATCGACCGAGCCGGATATGACGCCCTGCGGATTGAAGCCGGGATTCCAGCCTTTGGACGGGAGCTAGACCAGCGCTTCAATCCTCTCGAGGCTGGCTTGAGTCCGCTCATCAGCTGGAACAAGGGCTGCTACATCGGGCAGGAGGTCGTTGCCCGGTTGGACACATATGACAAGGTCCAAAAGCACTTGATGGGACTCCTCCTGCCCGACGGAGAACTACCCCCCGAGGGAGCCAAACTCTACTCGGACGGTAAAGAGGCAGGCTTCGTCACCTCGGCGGTCAACCCCCCGCGCAGGGGCCACCCGATCGCCCTCGCCTACGTCCGCACAGCCCATGCGCAAGCCGGCGCCGTCCTGGCTGTCGAGACTCCTTCCGGCCGCATCGAGGCCACGACGGTACACCTTCCCTTCGAATAGCGCCGAGGCGGCCCGGGAGAGGGCTCCGGGGACAGCTATTGCCTCTTATGCTAACCTTCTGAGAGTCCCGCCGCCGAGGATGCCCTCGATGCACCTGCGCCCCGATCACACCAGCTACACCGTCAGCGACATGGACCTGTTGCTTTCGTTTTACCGGGATACCCTGGGAATGGAAGTCGTCCGGACGGCCGACTCGCCACCCTCCGGCGACCAGGGCCTAAGGCGCATGCATATCCGCACGGCGGTCCTCCGCATGGGGCACTTTTGCCTCGAGCTGGTCGAGTATGTCAACAAGAAAGGCGAGCACCTGGACAACCGACAAACGAACGTCGGTTCCGCCCACATTGCGTTCACGACCGACGACGTACCTGGGGCCTACGATCACCTCACATCGAAGGGCGTCACATTCACCGGCCCTCCAGTCCGCATGGGCGAGGGGACCCCGTGGATGTGCTACGGCGTCGACCCCGACGGACACCGGTTTGAGCTCATATCCCGTCCCGTCGCGGATGGCGGTTGACCTCCCCACCGGTCCCAGCGCCCCACGACAAGAGGCCGGCGCACAGATCAGAGCAGGAGGCTCCTAATGGCAATCTGGCACAGCCACGCAGGCATGGTGGTCGGGGACATGGACAAGGCCCTGCCCTTCTACTGCGACATCTTTGGATTCGAGAGGGTGCGGTCCATTGAAGTCTTGCCCGACCCATCGTGGCCGCCCAACGGTACCCCCACCAACGGGGAGCACATGAAGGTCGAGTGGATTCGCCACGGCGATTTTCAGATCGAGCTTATCGACTACGTCAACCGAAAACAGCGGAGCATCGACATGGGGGCGATGGATGTCAACGCCACCCATATCGGCTTCTTCGCCCCGGAGATTCAGCGGCACTACGACCGCATCAAATCGGCGGATATCTGGTTCCGCTCTCCGCCGATCTTCTGGAGTGAGACCAGCGCTACCACCTACGGCAAAGACCCCGATGGGAACTGGTTCCAGCTCATGTTGCCCGTGCCCAATAACCCCAAGGCCGAACTCCCCGTGGATGAAACCGGGATCGGCCACAGCCATGCAGGGATCGTAGTGAACCGGATGGAGGATGCGCTGCCCTTCTACCGGGACCTCATCGGTATGGAGGTCGTCAAGGTCACCGAGCGCCGTCCCGATCTCTCCGATTCTCGCTCCTCGGGCACCCATCTCGACGGCGTGAGCCTCACCGAGATCTGGGTCAGAAAGGGGAACTTCATCGTCGAGCTGGTCGATTTTCACAACAAGAAGGACGTACGCCTCGACATCGCCGACGCAACGGAGGTCCACTCCACCCACCTCGGTTTCTTTGTCGACGACTTGCAGACTGAGTACAAGCGCCTGCAGGACGCGGGAATCTGGTTCCGGGACAAGCCCATCGACCCTCAGGGTAACCCGGTTACCTGGGCTTACGGGAAGGACCCCGACGGCAACTGGTTCGAGCTTATTGAGCCATCCCCGGACGGCAGCGGGGACCTGCCACAGCCATAACTGGCCTTCTTTCTTGACAACCCTGTAGCCCCGCCGGACAATCAGGCGATCTCGCCTCACCCTCCCCCACGCAGGTGTCCATGCAGCCCTCACGGCCCCTTGGCGGGCTTCGCGTGCTTGATTTCAGCCGCTTTGTCGCAGGACCTCAAGCCACTCGCATCCTGAGCTGGTTCGGGGCTGAGATCATCAAGATTGAATGGCCCGAATACCCTGGCCTCGATTGGATGCGCCACATAGGCCCTTTCCACGGGGGAG
Organism: Dehalococcoidia bacterium; assembly: GCA_965220155.1. Taxonomy (GTDB): domain Bacteria; phylum Chloroflexota; class Dehalococcoidia; order SHYB01; family SHYB01. Next base: position 1,400,250 of record OZ244810.1, read on the forward strand.
TCGATACGGGCAACACCGCCGCCAACTTCAACAACATCAACACGGGGAAGCTCAGCATCACCCTTGACCTGCGCCGGCGGGAAGGCCAGGAGCTTGTCCGGCGCCTCATCAACATCTCCGACGTCGTCCTCGAGGCTTACAGCCCGACTGTGATGGCCCGCCAGGGGCTTGACTACGAAAACGCGCGAAAGATACGGCCGGACATCATTTACATTGCCCAGTCGGGGTTCGGGCATACGGGTCCGTACAAGGAGTACCGGTCCTGGGGCCCCACCGCCCAAGCGTTCTCCGGCCTGACGCGGACATCGGGGCTCCCCGACAGACAGCCCGCCGGGTGGGGCTACTCCTACATGGACCACACCGGGGGCTACCTCATCGCCACGTCACTCATGACGGCCCTCCATCACCGGAGACGGACAGGGAAAGGACAGTTCATCGACGCGTCTCAGGTGCAGGCGGCATGCACCCTCAACGGCGCTTATGTCCTCGATTACACCGTCAACGGCCGCCCGTTCGCGCGCCCAGGCATGCCCCCTGGGAACCGTGCCACCCATCCTGCGGTAGCACCCCACAATAGCTATCGCTGCGCCGGGGAGGACCGCTGGTGTGTAATCAGCATTTTCGATGAGCCCCAATGGGAAGCGCTCAAACGCTGTCTCGGCAGCCCCCGATGGGCTGAGGACCCCAAGTTCGCCACGGTCACCGGCAGGCTGGCCAACGAGGACGAGCTTGACCGGCATATCGAAGCCTGGACCGCCGAGCGGGACCGGTACGACATCATGCGGGAGCTCCAGGCTGCCGGGGTCCCTGCCGGGGCGGTCCAGTTCCCTGACGACCGGGTCGACAATGATGAGCACTTGCGGGCGAGAGGTGTGCACGTCGAGATCCAGCACACGGAGTACGGCCCCGGCCGCTACGAAGGGTCCCCCGTCAAGCTGTCCCGAACACCCCCGCTTCTCGACCGCGCCGCGCCATGTATCGGCGAGCATAACGTCTACGCCTACGGCGAGCTCCTCGCTATGGAACCTTCCGAGATCGCCGCGCTCGAAAGCAGCCGCGTGCTGAGGCCATGATCCCGAGTGCGATGCCGGCAGCCCTCGATGACATCCGCGTGCTCGATCTCGCCGATGAGAAGGGGCAGTATTGCGGCAAGCTACTTGCCGACATGGGCGCCGACGTCATCAAAGTCGAACCGCCCGGAGGCGACCCGGCGCGGAGAATAGGCCCCTTCGTCGACGACATCCCCCACCCCGACCGCAGTCTTTTCTTCTGGCATTACAACACGAACAAACGGGGCATCACATCCAATCTCGATACACCCGAAGGCCGGGACCTGTTCCGCAGATTGGTCGCGACCGCGGACATCGTTATCGAGACCTTCAGTCCTGGACACCTGGACGGATTGGGCCTGGGCTACGCAGCCCTGAGCGAGGCCAGGCCGGACCTCATCGTCACCTCGATCACGCCTTTCGGGCAGTGGGGGCCGTTCCGCGACTACCTGGCGGGAGACCTCGTGACGCTGGCACTGGGCGGGCCCATGGGCGTCAGCGGCTACAGCAGAAACGAAAACGGCGTCTACGATACGCCGCCCATCCGAGGCACCGGGTACCAGGGACAGCACATCTCATCCCACTACGCGGCGGTAAGCACCCTCATCGCGCTGGAGGCCCGCTACACCATCGGAGGCGGCCAGCACGTGGATGTCTCAATGCACGATTGCGCCGCCGTGTGCACGGAGACGCCCGTTCCGGCATACCTGACCAGTGGGGAGGTCGCCCAGCGTCAGACCGGACGCCATGCCACAATCAACCCTTCGGGCCCGAGCACCTACCCAACCAGGGATGGCGGCTATGTCAACTTCGTCGTTGGAGGCATGACCCCTGAAGCCTTCGCCAAAACGGTGGAGTGGCTCGACAGCCAAGGGGCCGCCGAGGACCTCACCGACCCGCTTTACCTCGACTCAGAATACCTGGGTAGCCGGATGCAACACGTTATGGGGGTCTTGGGCCGATTCGTCGCGACACAAGACATGCGCGCTGTCTGGCGAGCCGCCCAGGAGGTGGGCCAGACATGGGGCCCCATCAACTCCCCGGAGGACCTGGTCGACGATCCTCACCTGAGGGACCGGGGCTTCTTCCACGAGCTCCATCATCCCGAGCTAGGGCGGACTATCACGTACCCTGGTGAACCGTATCTGCTGAGCGGCACACCCTGGTCTCTACGTCGCCGAGCACCACTCGTGGGCGAACATAACGAGGAGCTGTACTGCCGCGAGTTGGGGCTATCGAAGCACGACTTGACGGCCTTGGCGGCCGTCCGCGCTATTTAGCAAGCGGGCTGTCGCATGTGTGCCGAGCCTACCCTCTATCGCGCAGGACCACTGCCTCGCTGTAAGAACGCTCAGAGCCGTCCTGGGCCGCGGGCCGGCCCGTTCCCAGCTCCGCCCAGAATCTGCCCCCGTCCCCCGCCGGTACCGGGGCCCCGAGGAGCCAGCCGTGGTGGTACCGCCCAGGGCCGGTCCCCTCCGTATAATGGGACATAAATGCGGTTGCCCGAATTCGAAGCCCTCGTGTCCGAAGCCCTCGAGGGCCTCCCCGAGGCCTTCAAGGAGCATCTCGAAAACGTGGAGGTCCTGGTCCAGAATTTTCCCACGCGTGAACAAATGCGGGCTAATGGGATGTCCAACCGCTACGATCTGTTTGGTCTTTATGAGGGAGTCCCCCTGACGGACCGGGGCGGGGCGTACGACATGGTGCTCCCGGATAAGATCACCATCTTCAAAGGCCCCCTCGAGGCGGCATTCCGCACCGAAGAGGAATTGGCAAGCCAGGTCCAGGAGACGGTCGTTCACGAGCTCGCCCATCACTTTGGCATGACCGATGAGCAGCTCGACGAGATCGGCCACCACTGATGCCCAGCCCAGGGTCTCAAACCACCTCCGTCATAGAACTCCCTGGAGCACAAAGCTTCTCAATGCACCGTTCTTGCCGGACAATCATCTCCTCCCGATGAGCATCAGACTCGCCGCCAGCCACGACCTCGCGCCGATTGTGGATATCTACAACGCGGCCATTCCGGGCCGCATGGCGACTGCCGATACGGAGCTCGTCACCGTCGACTCCCGGCGGGACTGGCTGCATCAACGGACGAAAGAGAGGCCGGTTTGGGTTATCGAGGCCGACGGCGAGGTAGCGGGCTGGCTCAGCTTCGAGTCCTTCCACCACCGGCCCGCGTATCATGGCACCGCGGAAATCAGTATCTACGTCTCACCGCGACACCAGCGGAGAGGGCTTGGGTTACAACTGCTCCGCAAAGCCATCGCCGAAGGACCGGGCCTGGGCCTCCGCACATTGCTGGCCATGATCTTCGCCCACAACCCCCCAAGCCTGGCGTTGTTCGAGGGTTGCGGCTTCCGCCGCTGGGGCCATCTTCCCGGAGTTGCCGACATGGATGGAATTGAACGGGATACCTTGATTCTCGGACGCCGCGTTGATGCTACGTAGGGCACATGGCCTGCCTGGCCCACTCGCCCCGCCAAAAGGGGCGGCTCTCAGCGCCGCACCCTTCAGCATTTCCAGCACGCTCAGTAAGGACTAGCGGTAGTCGCCGCTCCTCAGCAATCGCCCGGGCAAAGCCCCGGTGTGCTTTCCATCCTCCAGCAGGACCTGCCCGCCTACGACAACGTAGTGGATGCCATCGGCCTCCGCGATGATCCGCCCCTCGCCCCCAGGGAGGTCTCTCACCTTGCGCGCTTCCCTGGGCCCTACCGTCTCAGCGTCGAAAATGGTCACGTCTCCAGCCATGCCCGCCCGAAGGAGTCCGCGGTCTCGAAGGCCAATGATCGAGGCCGGGGAGAAGGTGAGCTTCCGAATGCCTTCTTCCAAAGTGAACGCCTGCCGCTCCCGCACCCAATTCTTCAAGAAGAACGTCGTATACATGGCGCCGCAGAAGGTGTTCAGGTGGGCGCCAGCGTCCGAGATCCCGAGGATCGAGTAGGGGCTTTTGAGCACTTCGCCGACCCTGTCCCGATTCTCGCTGAAATTCGCCACCATGGCGAACTCCGTGACCAGGTTCTCCTCCAGGCCGATATCAAGCATCACGTCGACGGGGTGGTGCCCTCGCTCCTTGGCGATATCGGCCAGGCTCCGGCCCTCCAGCTCCCTGTGCTGGTCCAGCACCGTCTCCCAGACCGCCGCTCTGTTCCAGTCCATTCTCGTCATCGCCGGCGGATTCTCGATACCGTCCTTCAGCCGCGCTCGGACCTCGGGGTCTGCGAGCAAGCGCTTCTTCTCCTCCAGCGGCGCAGCCATGACCTCGGCCCAGCCAGGGTACATGGTGATCATGATGGTGTTCTCGCGGAGATCGAACTCCATGTTGTTCTGCTGACAGCGGCTCACGCCGTAGATCCGCGCCCCCTGCCGGTTGGCGTCCTCCATATAGGCCTGCATGTTCTGGAACGCCTCAGGGTCGTTTGGGCGGTCGTTGAACTCGTTCCAGTTGATCTGGCATGCGAGCTCCTTGGACACGCGGACCATCCAGTCCCGGCCCTCGGCATCGTACTGGGGGCCGATCATCTCCAGCCCGCAATTCCAGAACCCCTTGAGCTCCATGCACAGCTTGTACAGCTCTTCCAGGGTCGCCATTCGGCTCGGCACAGGCTCGCCGCTTGGACCCCAGTGGCTCGGAGCGCGGGAGGTCGTGAAGCAGAAGGCTCCCGCGTCCAGCGCTTCTCGGACCAGGCCGCACATCTTTGCTATCTCTTCGTTGGTAGCCGGGCCGTCAGAGGCGTGGTCCCCCATCACGAACCGCCGGATCGAAGTATGCCCAACGTTCGTGGCGATATTGATCCCCCGGGGGGCATCCAGGCTGTTCATGAACTCCCCGTAAGAGGTCCAGTTGAACGGCACTCCTTCCTGGATCGCCCGCGGCGAGATGGCTTCGACCCCTCCCAGCGTCTTGGCCAGGTATTCTTGGTCCCGTGGCTGGCATGGCGCCAGGGTGAAGCCACAGTTGCCTGCAACGACGCTGGTAACCCCATTCCAACACGATGAGGTGAGGAGAGGGTCCCAGAAAATCTGCGCATCATAATGGGTATGCATATCCACGAAGCCGGGAGCAACCGTCAGTCCATTGGCATCGATGGTCCGCGCGGCCCCATCGGAAATGCGGCCCGTGCCCACGATGGTCCCATCTTTGATCGCTACATCCCCCACGAATGAGGCCTGGCCAGAGCCATCCACAACTCGGCCATTCTTGATCAGTAGGTCGTTCATCCCTGGCCCTCCCTCTGTTCGCCTGGCAGGCGAGACCCGCGCGACGGCGTTACTATAGCAGGTTCCAGCTCCCCGCAGCCCAGATGCCGGTGCCAGCGTACGCCGTCTCACAACTGTTGGCCGCCATCCAGGAATCCCCTATTGGCGTCACGGCGTTTGTACTAGAGTAGCCCTCACCGCAAAGCAGCACGAAATGCGCCACCCCTGGGTCAACGTCCTCCTCCTGGTACTGCTAGCTGTCCTCATGGCCAGCGGATCGCTGGGCCTTGTCAGTGGGTCCAGCCGGGTTGCGTGGGCGCTGTGGGCACATGGAGCCGCCTCGTACGCCGTTCTGGCCATTCTTGGCTGGAAAGGGGCTGTCGTCCTGCGTTCTCTCCGCCGCCGGTCCAGACTGGATCCTCCCAGGCTGGGCTTCTTCGTTCTGCTGGTCCTATTTGTCGGGACTCTGGCGACCGGGCTCCTGTGGAGCTTCGGCGGCCGGTTTGTGCTGTTCGGGTACAGCCTCATGACCATCCACGTGGTGCTGTCTCTGGGTGTCCTCGCTCTGGTCGCCTGGCACGCTTTCGCTATGCGCTTCGTTCTTCGGGCGCCCCAGGCGGCCGACAGGCGCGCCTTCCTTCGCCTCGCCGCGGCAGCAGTTGCCGGGGTCGGCCTGTGGCGCGCTGCGGGTGGGGCGATGGCGCTGCTCAGCCTCCCGGGTTCCAACCGGCGTTTCACGGGGTCCTATGAAACCGGCAGCCTGACAGGCGACTTCCCGACCGTAAGCTGGCTTTTCGACCGCCCATCCTCTATCGACCGAGAGAGTTGGCGGCTTGTCATCGACGGAGCAGTGGCGCGGCCGCTATCCCTCACGTACAACGACATCGCGACGATGGAACAAAGCCATGCCATGGAGACACTCGATTGCACTGGTGGATGGTATTCCACTCAGGAATGGCGCGGCGTCAAGCTCGACCCACTGCTGCGACTAGCCGGCCTCGATGATGACGCGGCCAGCGTGAGCATCTGGGCAGTGTCCGGCTATCAGCGCCGGTTCCCCATCCGAGAGGCGCAGCACTACCTTCTAGCTACTCATGTAGCCGGCCGGGACCTCAGCCACGGCCACGGCGCACCGGCCCGCCTGGTGGCGGAGGGGCATCGCGGGTACGACTGGGTGAAATGGGTGACGCATCTCCAGGTCAACCGCACCAGTGCGTTCTGGCAGTTCCCAGTCCCCCTGCAGTAGTGTCCTTCGGACGTCTGATTGGCAGTGACACCGGCTCCTTGTGACCCCGGAAATCGCTGTGCTATCATCGCTTCGAACTCGGTTCAATACGGGAATTGGGCTTGCGTTAGGGGGAGGGTGACATGGCCAGCGAGAAGGAAAAAGCCCTCGACGTCGCCATCGGACAGATCGAGAAACAGTTTGGCAAAGGCACGGTGATGAAGCTCGGCGAGGCCGGGCAGCGCATCTCTACCGAAGTCATCCCTACCGGTTCCCTCGCTCTCGACATCGCTCTCGGGGCCGGGGGCATCCCTCGCGGCAGGGTTACCGAGATATTCGGGTCTGAATCGGCCGGTAAGTCCACATTGGCGCAGCACATCATCGCGGAGGCGCAAAAGGGCGGCGGCATGGCCGCCTACATCGACGTCGAACATGCTCTGGACCCCGCCTACGCCGCCCGTATCGGCGTCGACGTCGACCATCTCTATATCTCCCAGCCCGACTTCGCCGAGCAGGCACTGGAAGTCGTTGAAGCGCTGGTCAGAAGCGGGGCCATTGACGCCGTGGTCGTGGACAGCGTGGCCGCCCTCGTCCCGCGCGCCGAGCTCGAAGGGGACATGGGCGACCCCCAGATGGGTCTTCAAGCCCGTCTCCTTTCGCAGGCCCTGCGCAAGCTGACGGCGGTCATCGGCCGGTCCCGCACAGCCGTCATCTTCATCAACCAGCTCCGGGAAAAGGTCGGGATCGTCTTCGGCAATCCGGAGGTTACGCCTGGCGGACGCGCGCTGAAGTTTTACAGCTCGGTCCGTATTGACCTGCGCCGCGCCGACTCCATCAAGCAGGGCACCGAGATCATCGGCAGCCGGGTGAAGGCACGCATCGTCAAGAACAAGATCGCGCCTCCCTTCCGCCTCGCCGAGTTCGACATCATGTTCAACCACGGCATCTCCAAGGAGGGCGACATCGTCGACCTGGGGGTCGACCTGGATATCATCCGAAAGACCGGCTCCTTCTACTCCCACGGAGACACTCGCCTTGGCCAGGGGCGGGAAAACGCCAAGGAGTTCTTGGTGCGAGACCCCGGCCTCTCCCACGCCATCGAGCGGGAGATCAGGGCCGCCCACGCCGCCAAGACCGCTCCTCCGCCGGAGCCGCTTGCAGAGTCCATACCGCACACTCCACCTCCGGTGGAGGGCGCCTCCACCAACGGCGTCGCCGCTCAATAGCTCGCGTTTGCTCTAGCAGACGGTCTCACAGCCAGAATCCGTAGCCCGGTGCGGCCGGTAGACACCGGCTTCACCGTTCAGGCTCTTTTCTCTTGCGGGGTCATCTTCTCCCCCGTCCCGTTCTTCCACCGCTTGGGCTAAGATAGCCGAGCAATGGACGCTCGCGTGCAGCTAGACCAGCTCCTGTGGGACTTCGCACTCAAGCGTAGTTGGCAGAGCAGGGCCCACCTCACCATCGCGCTATCCACCACAGATCATGCCAAGACGCACGGGCTTCCCGCCTCTCCTGCCCCAATGGCGCCTCCCCTGAATCTGGGCCAGCCCCCGGCCAACGCGGCCGTGGACGCGCTCCTCAGACGGCACGGCATCCGCCGAAGCCTGTCAGACCCGCCGGACCCAATCGGCCCCAACGGCACTCAGCTCGCCCTCGAATACCTCGAGTTTCTCGCCGGTCTTCACCAGAGGGGACTTGCCGACTTCGCCCTTATCGAGTCGTGGTGGGTTGCCCGGGTGCGGGAGCAATTCGCCAACACTCCGCTCACTTTGCGCCGGGCGCGCGGACAATCTGCTCTGGCCGCCATCGCAGGCCTCATCACCGAAGTCCGCGAGCGACAGGAAAGCGCCCGCGTCAAGCTCCTGGACACCGTTCTGCACCACATGGTGGGCGCCGCTCTCGAAACCTCGGCCCGCGCCGGTGAGGCGCCGCGGCAAGCTTCACTCGCCGGCCCCCTGTCCCAGAGCACCGCCAACTACCAACTCGGCGACACGGCGTTCCAGGTGACAGCGGTACCCACCGACGCCCTGGTCCGAAAGTGCTCCGCCAATCTCGCCGCCGGTCTGCGACCGGTTATCGTAACGCCCCACGCCAACGTCAGCGCGATGCATGAACTCATCGAAATTGCCGGCATCGCCCCTCACGTCGAGGTACGGGCGGCCGAGAGGTGGATCCCTGGCCTACACTGCCGAGAGAAGGCAGGCGTCCCTCCGGACGCCACGCTGGACTGGCCCCACTTTGTCCAGAGCTACAACCGGCGGATCGAGGAGTGCGAGCGGGACCCCAGCTTGCTCATTCAACTCGTTGGGAGCTAGACCGAGGGAACCAACGCTCGAACGGGCTTCCCTTACAACTCCTCCCGGCGTACCAGATCGCCCAACCATTCCCGGAAGTCCTCCGCTATGTCGGGGCGGCGCAGCGCCACTCTGACCGAGGCCTTCAACAGCCCCAATGGCGTGCCGCCGTCGTGGAGTGTCCCCTCATACTCATGGGCATACACATCCTCCCCGGACAGCAGGGCATCGATGGCATCAGTAAGCTGCACCTCGCCGATGGCCCCCGGGCGCACCTCCTCAAGCCGCTCGAATATGCCGTCCGTGAGAACGTACCTTCCGATGATGGCAAGGTCTGATGGCGCTGCCTCGACGGAGGGCTTCTCGACCATGCCGCGAAGCCTGTAGGTCCGGTCTTGGACCTCATCCCCTTCGATGATCCCGTATCGGCTTACTTCTGCCGGCATGACCCGATGCACCGCCAGCACAGAAGCGCCCCGCTGCTCGTACACATCCATCAGCTGCCGAATGGCCGGGCGGTCGGCCTCAATCACGTCGTCGGGAAGGAAGACGGCGAAGGGCTGCTTGCCGACCGCCGGCTTCGCGGTCAAGACGGCGTGCCCCAACCCGAGCTGCTCGGGCTGCCGGACCGTGACGATATTGGCCAGATCGGACAGTGAACGCACCTGTTTCAGCCGAGGCTCGTCACCCTTCCCCTGTAAGAAGTGCTCCAGCTCGAAAGCCCGGTCGAAATAGTCCTCCAGCGCCTTCTTGTTGGCCGAGGTGACAAGCACCACATCCGTGATCCCGGCAGCAGCAGCTTCTTCGACGGCAAACTGCAGTACCGGGCGATCAATGAGGGGAAGCGCCTCTTTCGGGACAGCCTTGGTGACCGGGAGGAACCGGGTCCCCCACCCCGCGGCCGGGATCACAGCTTTACGGACGTCGCTAGGCATACTCAGGTCTGGCACCTAACGCTTGATCTGGCTGGCAGACAGCCCGGCCTCCTCTGGGGCCCGGGCGTTCGCCGATGCTCTGGCTTTACGCCGCGGGCCGCGCCTCCACAATCTCCTCCAGACGTATATCACCCCGGGCACCATCCCGAGGGTCCAAACATCCTGATGCCCCATAAACCCTTCTTGCACCAACCGGGAGTAGATCGCGGCGATCAGCGCTCCAATGAGGATCAGGGCGCCGGAGACGTATAGCCATCCCATCAGGAGCATCACCGAGGTCAGGGAGCCGTACACCTGGTTCAAGTCCGCACGCTGCTGCGTGTAGAAGAAGAAGATGCCTTTCGCAATCTCGACCGCTATCGCGGCGACGAGAGCCCCGAACAAGACATCGCGGTAGCGGACGGACCGATTCGGGAGGAGCCAGTACAGGAATGAGAGCCCGACGAAGGTCAGAGCTAGAGCCAGGACCGAATACCAAGCGGGACCCCCAAACGCGCCCTCACTCTGGGAAAACTGGCGGCTAAACGACGTAGAGAAGAGGAGGAACATAAACATGATTCCTGCCCCCGCAGTCAACGTCAGGTCGATAACACGCTCGCGCAGGAATGGGCGCGGCACCCAGACGTTCCATGCCGCGTTGACCCCTTTCCTGACAGTAGCGAACACGGCCGTCGAGGCCCATACCAGCCCCAAGAATGCCAGAGGGCCGGTCGCTCCCGGGTTCCACGTATCGGCAACCCGGTTGATGATCTGGGCCAAGGTGTCGTGGGACACGGGGATGAACGTCCCGATGACCCTGGCGAACTGCTCCTGCCTCACCTCGCTCTCCTGGCCGAAGATGTCGTACCCCAGGATGATGAGCAGCGAGAGAGGGAACAGGGAGAACAGCGTGTAGAATGCGATGGCGGCGGCCATCTGCATTGAGTTGTTGGTGAGGAACTGCTGGGTCGAGTTGGTGCAAAACAGCACAAACCCTCTCATCCCCGCCCCGGCCGCGGGCGAAGGGATCTTGCTCCGGGAGTCCCTGACGGGCTGGTTTAAGTCTTCCGCTATCTTGATCCGCATTGGAAGATTCCAGGCGCCTCCATAGGGAACGTCAGACCTGTTGGATCAGGTTCTCACTCCAATTCCCAACCCCGGGTTTTTCTAGGGTGATCCGCTGAGCCTCGAATAGGGCTTGTATCCCCCGGTCGGCCAGCGCCAGCATCACGCTCATCGTCGACTCGCTAAACGGCGCCCCTTCCGCGGTCCCCTGCACTTCCACGAAATCACCCTTCCCGGTCTTCACGACGTTGAAATCAACTTCGGCGTAAGAGTCCTCTTCGTAGCAGAGGTCCAATAGCTCCTCCCCCATCACCACGCCAACGCTGACAGCAGCGACGGGTGACGAAAAGGGAAGGGCGGGGAGCTGTCCCTTGGCTTTGAGGCCCTGCATCGCCTCGTTCAGCGCCACGTAAGCCCCGGTGATGGCCGCCGTCCGTGTGCCTCCGTCAGCCTGGATGACATCACAGTCCACGGTGAACGTTCGCTCCCCGAGCACGTCCAGGTTGGTGACGGCCCGGAGGGAGCGGCCGATCAGCCGCTGTATCTCAAAGGTACGGCCGCTTCGGCCCTGCGTCTCCCGGGGAGTTCTCTCCGCCGTCGACCTCGGGAGCATGGCGTACTCCGCTGTGACCCAGCCACGGCCCTGGCCTCTCATGAAACCCGGCACCCGGTCCTCAATCGTGACGGCGCAGAGGACCCTCGTCCGGCCCGCCTCGATGAGCGCCGAGCCTTCCGCATATTGCAAGGCGCCGCGGGTAATCCGCACCGGTCGTAGACCGTCGTTTGCTCGTCCGTCGATCCGTTCCAGGTCCCACCTCCGAGGGCGCGGCAGGCCACCTTCCGCCCATCATTCACTTATAGCTTGCCACATCTCACCGCGGCGGGCACGCTACAGCGGATTGACACCGCTCTCTTGGTCAACGCACTTCCAAGAAACGAGGTCAAGCAAAGCCGGCCGGCCATCGTGGCGCCATGCGGCCGGCGGATGCTGCATTTCCCCTATCGGACAGACTCGGGTCACACCCGCCTCTTCGAGCCGTCGTACAATCTCGTCCCGCCGGCGGGCGGGCACCGCCAGTCCCGCCGTTTGCAAGTGCGGCTTAACGGGCTCCAGCCATTGCTCCAGGGATGCGAGATCGTCCACCGCGATGACCCTGATGACCCTGTTGAGACACGACGCCGTAAACGGGGCACCCTCTTCGTACAGCACAGTCCACCCGGTGGAGGGTCCGCCTCGGATTAGCCTCACCTTTTGGCCGTCAGCCTGCCGCAGCTCCCAGGTATGTTCGAGCATCTGAATTGCCGCGGCAGCCTCGCCCGCGATCTTGCCTCGAGGCAGCCGCCTGGCCAGGATGTCCATCTCGTCGCCCAGGGCCGCCGCAAAGTCCTGGGGCGATATCTCGCCTCCCCGCTCCGCGAATATCACGTGCGGCGACACACATCCCTGTTGATCGAAGAAGCTCACGTCCCATGCCGCCTTGGCTGCCAGTACCTTTCTCTCCCGCTCGACCAAGGCTTCACGAGCTACTGCGGCGAAGCTGACGCGGTGGCCGTAGGTAACCAGGGGCGTCGCTGCCGGAACCGACTCTCGCACTTCAGCTAAGGCTGCCTCAGACCCATACGCTACAACCGCGTCTGATGCCTCAAAAGCAGCCCTCTCCACTTCTTCCGTGCCGCCTTTCCACCACAGAACGGCAAGGCACTCGCCCACTCCGTGGTCGACCTCGGCAAACGAACGTGCAAGCAGCGCCGGGAAAAGGGGGTCTCGCGACGACGTCTTTATCAGGGTCGCGGAACGCAGCAAAATGGCCCGGACCATAGACTCAATGGCCACGGCGGGCAGGTCACCGGCCAGAACCTGGGTCATGAGCTTTGGTCCGGTCCAGCGGGCCTTCCCTGGTAGTCCATCCGCGGCTTTCAGGCCCCCAAGCTCTGAGTCCACAAGCTCCAGGAGTCCCTCCCGGCGAAAAGGCTGAAACAGTTTCGGCAGCCCGCACTGGTACATGGCTGCAGAGTATCCGGCGGTCTTGGGTAACAGCCGCTCGGCTTCACGCCGGAGGTGGTAACACGGGTCGCTCCACCTGTCCACTACCCGGGCGATAACCTCGATCAGCGTGGCCATGGACAACCGCTCTAGGGATGTGCGCTGCGCTTCCCTCAGGCACCCCGCCAGACTCCTCACAAGTCCGGGCGTAGCTATCGGGGCTCGTGGGCTGAGCCCTTCCTGTGCCGCCCAGGGGGCTGCAGCCCATTCCACGGGGCCGGCCGCCGAGGGCAATGCGTAAAGCCCGGCCTGCATGCTCACGTGCGGCTAAGCATCTCGTCGACGGCCATCGAGCATCCTCGTGCCTCCGCTCCCTTGGCTCGGCCCAGGACCTCGAATCCGTCGCCAATGGCTATTCCCACGTCTTCAGTCTGGACCGCCATCACCGAGCTACGGTTCGCAAGATCGTAGTGGCGAAGCAGCCCCACTCGACCGGCCTCTTGAGGCCCAAGCGTCTCGGGGTCAACAATCACGGTCCTGACCCATGGCGGAGCCAGCTTCCTCCTTATCGATCGCGGTTGCACCAGGCTCGAATCATAGAATTGGCTGCCAAGCTCCGTCATCCCATATTCGTTGACGACGTAAGTATCGGAGACCCCGAACAACTCCTGATATTCCCGATGGAGGTGGTCTTTTGGTATCTCCCGGGACTTACCTTTGAAGCCCCCCGTGTCCATGATCCGGCTGCCATCGGGGAGCGAGAAGCTCACTCCGGTGGCCCGGCAGCGATCGATGAAATGGACGAAGGCGAAAGCAGTTCCAAGGAGGCACACCGGCAAGTCTTCGGCCTCAGCAGCCCTCAGATCGGCTTCCAGATCAAGGGCACGCAGGCCCTCGTCGTCCAGGTAAGACCGGCTACCCGGAGCGCCCATGTCGTGTACCAAGACCTCCAGCATGTGCCCGAGCGATGACCGCCGTTCTGCCAATGCCGCCGGCCCCAGGACGAACATACGCGGTCTCACCCCATCCGGGAGGACGCATGCCCCGAAACTTGCCGCGAGGGAGGCCTCATAGAGCTCCAGGGTCTCCAGGTAGTGCCGGCTGGGCCGATGCCCCGTGGTCCCACTGCTCTCGTACACCGCAGCCGCCCGCTCCACCGGGAAGCAAGCGAGGGCTACTTCTTTGAACGCCATCGCCGGGACCGCCGGGATGGCCTCCCAATCGTTGACCGTAAGTGGCGTAAGCCCTCTGCCCTGGCAAAATCCACGATAGGCGTGGTTGTGCTCGAACTGGTAGGCAAAGACCCGCAGCGCGAGCGCGTTAAACCGCTCGTCGTCGCGCCGGCCACCCCAGCCTTCGCCGATGAGCGCCAGGATGTCCCTGTCGACATTCGCCGCGCCTTCCACCTTGCTCTCCCGTTCGACCAAGCTCCCAGTATAGCAACCGGGGTCCCAGCTTCCGGGTCTCCGCTATGATGTCGCTCATGTCGCGCTACTGGTTCCAGGCAATGGTAATTCTTCTGTTACTCGCTCTGTTTGGGGCCGGTTTGGCCACCATCGTCGCCGGCAGCCGAGACTCCCGCAGCCCCATCGGGATCATCGTGCCGACGGCCTCACCAGTCCGCGAAGCCACAGTGTACGTCACGGGGGCTGTCGCCCATGCGGGCTTGCACCCCCTGCGGGAGGGAGACCGTGTCGCCGATGCCGTGGCAGCGGCCGGCGGATTCACCCCCGACGCGGACCAGGCGGCCATCAATCTTGCCCAGCGGGTGACGGACGAGCAGCACATCCATGTTCCGAGGATCGGTGAGCCTCTCCAACCGCCAGTCCCAGCCGCTCCCGGCGCCGAAACACTCGTGGACATCAACGCGGCGAGCCAGCTAGAGCTGGAACAGCTCCCGGGAATCGGACCCGCGCTGGCCGAAGCGATTGTCGGCTACCGGGAGGCAAACGGTCGATTTGGCCGCGTCGAAGACTTGCTGAACGTTCCACGCATAGGCGAGGCCACCCTCAAGCGGCTTAGACCGTTGATCACCGTGGCAGGCGGAGACCAGTCCCCGTGAGGCTGTTCTTTCTCGCTGGGGGCTGGCTCCTTGGACTTTATCTGGGCTCGGCCACCGGCCTCCCCATAGCGGCAAGCGCCTCCTTGACCGCGGCGGCGGCGGCCTTGGCCTTCGTCCTTCGGGGCCGGTGGCGTTTGCTCATTGGGGCCCTATTCGCTGTGGGGGCCATGGCCGGCATGCTTCGGATCGACCTCGACCGTCCCCCGGAAGACCACCTCTCCCAGTTTGGTGGAAAGCTGGTATCGCTGCGGGGGACAGTCGGGTCCACCCCGGGCATCGGCGAGGCAGTCTCGAGCTTCGACTTCCTCGTCCACGAGGTTGTCCACCCTGGCGGGACCGCCACGGTCTCGGGCACGGTCCGGGTGACGTCGCGGCCCACCGAGGAGCTGGTGAGACTCCGAGACCCTCCACATTTCCGGAGCGGTGACCTCCTGTCGCTGGAAGGGCGCCTCGAGGCGCCCTCTTCCTTCGCCAACTTCGATTACCCCTCGTATCTCGCCCATCAGGGCATCCATTGGGTTATGCCGTTTCCCCGGGTCTCGTTGACCCAGGAGGCACGGGGCCTGTCGGCGCGAAGGGGACTGTCAGCGATTCGCGTCACCCTGGCCAAATCGCTATCTTCGGCCCTGCCCGAGCCCCAGAACGGCCTCGCGCAGGCAATCACTCTGGGTCTTCGCGATGACATTGGGCAGGGCCTCAGAGAACACTTCCAAGACAGCGGCACCACCCATCTGCTGGCCGTATCGGGGCTGCACGTCGCGATCGTGGCGGGCCTGGTCCTAGCAGCGGTCCGACGGCTGCTGTGGCGGCCAAGGGCCCTCCTTTACCTGATACCCATGCTCGCCGTCTGGGCCTATGCGGCGCTTGCCGGCTTGCCGCCCTCGGCCCAGCGGGCCGCCATCATGGCGACCTTCCTGTTCGGGGCCCTGGCCCTGGGGCGCCAGCGGCATGGGTTGGAGGCGCTGATCCTGGCAACTTTCCTGATCACCGTCTTTTCGCCGGAGTCCCTCTGGCGCATCTCCTTTCAGCTCAGCTTCCTCGCGATGGCAGGCATCATCCTGGTTGGCCTCCCGGCGCTGGAGCGCTCGGGCCCGTCCTCGGATTCTTCAGGAATCGCCGAGGGGGTCATGCGGGGCGCCTTCGCGATGCTGGTAATGGGGGTCGCCGCCACCCTGTTCACCTTGCCCGCGGTCGCCTTCTATTTCCAGCACGTGTCGCTCGTGGGAGTGCCGGCAACCGCATTGGCGTTGCCGGCCATGCCCTTCGCGCTGATCGCCTCACTCCTGACCTCACTGGTGGGCCTGGTATCCTCCGATGCCAGCTGGATCATCGGATGGGCCGCCTGGCTCGGGCTGGGATACATCATCCTGGTGGCCCATCTCTTCGCGGCCATCCCCCTCGCGTCCCTCCAATTGAACGACATCGCCCGTGGGGCGGTCTGGGCGTACTACGCGGTCCTGTTCGCGGCCGCCTGGGCAGTCCGCGGCGTTGACGGTCTCCGCGACAGGCTCCGCACAGCCCTGC
Organism: Dehalococcoidia bacterium; assembly: GCA_965220155.1. GTDB lineage: Bacteria > Chloroflexota > Dehalococcoidia > SHYB01 > SHYB01. Next base: position 1,416,570 of record OZ244810.1, read on the forward strand.
CACAGTGGCCTTCTCTGCCCTCCGGCCCGAGCATCAACCGTTTCCAGGCTGCCGTCGCAGCCCTTGTGGTCCTGGCCGCTCTCGCGTGGTGGGCCGCCCTGTCAGGCACACCCAGGAACCTGGAGCTGACCGCCCTCGACATCGGACAAGGCGACGCTTTGCTGGTCAGGACTCCAGGCGGACACACGCTACTCGTCGACGGCGGCCCCGATCCGCGCTCCCTGCGCCGGGCGCTCGATGCGCAGCTTCCCAATCAAATCCGCCACCTCGACATGGTCATCGCCACCCACGCCGACCGGGACCATCTCGGCGGGCTCGTTGAAGGGCTGGACCGATACTCCATTGGGGCGGTCATACAGCCAGAGCCCCTGGGAAACTCGGCCACCGCCATCGCTTGGGCGAGAGCGCTAAAGCAGCGAGAGGTCACTCTGGTCCCCGCAGCTGCCGGTCAGCGTATCCGTCTTGGGCATGTCCACGTGGAGGTGCTGCACCCTCCTCAGAGGCCGTTGACGGGGACCGCCTCGGACGACGACAACAACTCGGTCGTCCTGCGCCTTTCATATGGGAACGCGTCGTTTCTTCTGACGGGGGACATACACGCGGTCGCCGAAGACTACCTGCTTTCACAGGATATCTCACTGGCAAGCACCGTGCTGAAAGTGGCCCACCACGGCAGCGCGACTTCAACGGATCCGGCGTTTCTCGAGGAGGTGCTACCCAGGGTCGCCGTCGTTTCGGCGGCCCGGGACAGCCGCTTTCATCATCCCAGCCCGGAGGTTGTCGCACGCCTGCTGGAGCATGTCGATCAACAGGCGCTCTTCGTCACCGCACGGGACGGCTGGGTCCGCCTCTCGACCGACGGCGACCGGCTGTGGGCAACAACCGAGCGCTGACCGCCTACCAGACGCAGCCAGGGATGTCGACGGCGTATTCCGTCTTCATCCCCGATGGCTCAGTCCCGCTGGCGGGGACCTTGACGGGGCCGCGCTCTCGTGAAGGCAGGAGCACCGTCCCGCTGCCTGGCGAGGAGACCTCGCCTCGCTGGTTCTCGCACCACACCTCGAGCTCGACGACGTTGCGCTCCCCCTCCTGGCGCTTCGAAAGCACCTTACCCCTCACCCAGGTGGTGTCGCCATGATAGTTGAACTTCCTGGCCTCGTCGGACTGTTTCCACAGGAACCCGTCGTCCCCCATCCAGTTGGTAAGGTAGTGGATCATCCACGAGGTCCGTACGTTGCCGTAGTCGTAAGCCCGGGGATTTCCGACCTTCCTGGCCCTGTCGTTGTCCCAGTGGAGCCGTTGCGCGGGGGCCCAGAAGCCGTCTTCCGTCTTGGTGTAGAAAGCGGGTACGCGCTTTCGGTTCTTGTACCCGATCCTATAGGAGCCGACCCGAAACACTCCCCAGCCGATGCCCATGTGCCAGGTGACGATGTCCATGGTGGACAAGGGTCCCTTGACCAATACCGGCATTGACATATCGGGCTCCACATCCTCCCAGTAGAGCGTGTCTGGCCCCCTCACGTACTCGTTCTCGTAGGCGTCGTCGATCTCCTGGTTCATCTCTTCGGTGTAATAGGTCGGCTCGAAGTCCATGTACTTGGCCGCCTTCTCCGACGCCTCCCTCTCGGTGTGGAAGAAGTAGTACCGGCGGATTCCGACCACCTCATCGCGCTGGTTGATGAACTCCTTGCGGTGATGAACGACCACGGCCTTGCCGCCGCCGAACTGGCTCCGCTTTTCCTCGACGTCCTCTATAAAGTAGTTGACCCGGACTTGGTCTCCTTCCTGGATAGGCCGGACCCACTCCCACCGGCCCCCCGAGAGGTAATTCGGGACACCCCGCAGAGCTCCCGCCCCCGCCTTGCGGACCTCAGGGGGAATCGGGGGGACCGTCGTTTCCCCGAGCGTCATGATGTACAGGGGCGGGGCGATGAGCCCCCCCCATCGGGTCCTCTTCGCATACTGGCGGTCGCAATACAGTGGATTCTCGTCCCCGTAGCAGCCGGCGAAGTGTCGTATGGAGTCCAGGTGCGCCTCTGAGTTGAAGGGCGGAGGCTCCGGGATCAGTATCCCTATGCGGTTGCGGAAGGCATCGACCCCCTCCGGCGTGATCCTGCCCTTCATCTCCGCATCGTCACGAACAACCATCTTCTCCCTCTTTCTGTTTGACCGAGCTGACTACCCTGCCGCTCGTCATCATAGCCCCAGCCGCGACCGGCTCCAGGCTAGCCCATCCGGAGAAAGTTGCCCAGTATCTGCTTGCCGACCCCCGTCATGATCGACTCCGGATGGAACTGGACCCCCTCCACGACGTAATCCCTGTGCCGCACCCCCATGATCACGCCCTTGTCCGTCCGGGCGGTGACTTCAAGGCAGTCCGGAACGGAATCCGGCTGCACGGCCAAGGAGTGATATCTAATGGCCTCGAACGGGTCCGGAAGGCCCCGGAACACCCCTTTCCCATCGTGCGTGATGATCGAGGTCTTGCCGTGCATGATCTCCCCCGCGCCTGCCACGGTGGCCCCAAAGGTGTACCCGATGCACTGGTGCCCGAGGCACACCCCAAGAACGGGCACCCGGCCTGCAAATGAGCGAATGATGTCGTTGGACAGGCCCGCCTCCCGTGGAGTGCACGGCCCCGGCGAGATCACAATCTTCTCCGGGGTCATTTCCTCGACACCCCCCAGGGTCACCTGGTCGTTTCGCTCGACCCGAACGTCCGCCCCGAGCTCGCTCAGGTACTGGTAGAGGTTGTACGTAAAGCTATCGTAATTGTCGATGAGCAGCAACATCGTCATCCGTCTCCTGGATTTCCCTGACTATCCATCCGACCGGTCCTGGATGGGCCCCATCCACTGCTCCATCGCCTCGGCCTCATCGATGGCCCGCAGGAGAGCCCCTGCTTTATGAAGGGTCTCTTCGTACTCAGCCTTGGGAACACTGTCGTAAACGATGCCGCCACCCGCCTGCACATGAGCCACACCGCCCTTCACGACCATGGTCCTGATGGCGATGCACGTGTCCATGTTGCCGGAGAAGTCGAAGTACCCCACGGCCCCTGCGTACGGGCCGCGCCGGTCCGGTTCGAGCTCGGCAATGATTTCCATAGCCCTAATCTTCGGCGCCCCCGATACGGTCCCGGCGGGAAAGCAGGCCCGAAGAGCGTCATATGCGGTCACCCCATCTCGCAGCCTGCCTGTCACCTGGGAGACCAGATGCATAACGTGAGAGTACCGCTCGACATCCATGAGCTGGTCGACCTTCACCGTAGCGGGCTCACTGACGCGGCCCACGTCGTTCCGCCCCAGGTCAACCAGCATGATGTGCTCCGCCCGCTCCTTTTCGTCCGAGCGCAGCTCCTCTTCGAGCAGCAGGTCCTCCTCCTCCGAAGCGCCCCTTGGGCGCGTCCCCGCGATGGGGTTTGTCGAGACGCTGCTCCCTTCAACCCGCACCAGCATCTCGGGGGACGCGCCCACGAGCTGGAATGCGTCCAGGTCGAGGTAGAACATGTAGGGAGACGGATTGACCGTACGGACGGCCCTGTACAGGTCGAACGGGGCCGCCTTGGTCTCACGCCGGAGGCGTTGGGCCATCACCCCCTGGATGATGTCGCCGGCGACGATGTACTCCTTGCTCCGGCTGACGATGTCCGCATGCTGTGCCTCCGTCAGGTTCGATTCCACCGGACGGACCTGCTTCTCACGGGCCATGGCAGCGGGTATTTCGAGTGGACGCTCAAGGCGCTCAACGATGCGGTCGATCTTTCTCGTGGCCTCAGCGTATGCCGTAGCAAGGTCGTCTTTGGCCTGCACGTGGCTGACTATCTGCATCTTGTGCCTACGGTGGTCGAACACCACCAGGGTGTCGGTGAGCATGAAAACGGCTTCGGGCAATCCCAGGCCGGGGTCATCGGGGGTCGGAAGCCGCTCGAAGTGCCGCACGGCATCGTAGGACAGGTAACCGACTGCTCCCCCGTGGAAACGCGGCAGTCCATCGACCGAGGCGGTCGTGTGCCGACCTAGCTCTCGCTCGATGGGCACCAACGGGTCGATAGCACCCAGGTCGGCCACGATTCCGCCACCGCGTCCGGCGTCTTCGGGGGACGCGGCCACGCCCGGGTTATTGCCGCCGCCGGCAACCCCGGTCCTCATCACCAGATACGGCTCCGACCCGATGAAGCTATATCGGGCGATACGCTCGCCACCCTCCACGCTTTCCAGCAAGAAAGAATAGCGCCCTCGAGCCACTTTCAGGTATGCGGACACGGGCGTCTCCAAGTCCGCCAGGACTTCCCGGTACACGGGGACCAGGTTGGCGTCCTTCGCCAGCTCCCGAACCTGGTCGAACGATGGGTAATACATCTCGTTACTTCCTCGCACTCCCGCCCGCTCCCGCCGAAGACGGTTGCCGGGCCCATACCTTCTCCGATTACCCCGCCTCGTCAGCGTCGCCAATCGGTGTCGGCACCTGCCCGGTCGGCCCGTATGGCAATGGAGGACTCCAGGTCCATCTTTCTACTCCGTATACAGGACCTGCATGGCGGCGCGGACCTCTTCCATGGTCGACTCCGCCACGGCTTTGGCCCGCCGCGTCCCGTCCAGCAGGACGTCTTTGACCTCGTCCGGGTGCTGCTCGTAGTGGCGGCGGCGCTCCCGGACCGGCTCCAGGAACCTGTTAAGCGCCTGCGCCAGCTTTTGCTTGACCTCCACGTCGCCTACCTTCCCCACGACATATCGGTCCTTGAGGTCCTGGACCTCCTCGACGTCCGGGTTGAACGCATCGTGGTACATGAAGACCGGGTTGCCCTCTACGTGGCCGGGGTCCGTCGCCCGCAGGCGGGTGGGGTCCGTGAACATGCCCCGCACGCGCTTGTTCACCGTATCCTCGTCCTCGTGCAGGAACACACAGTTGTTCAGGCTCTTGCTCATCTTCGCCTTGCCGTCCGTCCCCATCAGGCGAGGAACGCGGCCCACCAGCGCCTTCGGTTCCGGGAAGACCTCCCCGTAGGACCGGTTGAACTTCCGCGCGATCTCGCGGGCCATCTCGATATGCGGAAGCTGGTCCTCGCCGACGGGAACGAGATGAGCCTTGGGCAAGAGGATGTCCGCAATCTGGCTCACCGGGTAGGTGTAGAACCCCACAGACATGCCACTCGCGTCGAGACGCTCCATCTCCGATTTCAGTGTCGGGTTCCGTTGAAGCCGGGCGAGGGGCGTGATCATGCTGAGGAGCATCGTGAGCTCGGCATGCTCCGGAACATAACTCTGAATGACGAAGGCGCCGTTCTTCGGGTCGAGCCCCACAGCCAGCCAGTCCAGGGCTACCTGGAGCACCGAGTCCCGGACCTTTTCGATCTCGTCGATGTGGTCCCCCAGGGCCTGGTAGTCGGCTATGAGGAAGAAGCACTCGTACTCTTCCTGAAGCTGCAGCCAGTTCTCCAAGGCCCCGCTGTAATGGCCCAGGTGAAGCGGCCCCGTGGGCCGAATTCCGGTCAGTATCCGTTTCCTCATCGCTCTTCTCCACACACAAAAAAACCCGTCCCTCTAAGGGACGGGCCTGCCTGGGCAAGTCCGCGGTGCCACCCTTACTTCCCGGCTGGGCGCCAGGGCTCTCGACGGGTACGAGCCTGCCTCGGGGGAGACCGATACCCTGGGCCGTGATAACGGTGCCCTTCCGTCGCCGCCTACTACCCGGTTATGCGGGATTGGGGACGCAGCTCCCGAGCCCATTCGCCCTCTGCGCCAGCGCCGGCTTCTCACCAACCCCGGCTCGCTGCGGCCTCGCTGGAGGGTTACTCTTCTCGTTCACAGCCTTTGGGACTATTGAGTCGTCCCGATCAGCATACCATGTTTCGGTATCATCCGGCGCCCAATATCTCTGTGCGCCGCCGCCGCGTTTTGCTGGAGGCGGGGCCACCTGGCCTCCCCATTGAGCCCAGCCGACGAACTCCCACCCTTCCTTGACGCCCTTATCACGCCCTCATACCATGATTTCAGGTTCAGGACTTGGTTCATGTCAGATCGCATCGTGTCGGCCAACGGGAAGCCCGAGGACACGGCCATAGAGGTCGGGCTCAGGCCGCGCCGCCTCGATGACTACGTCGGGCAAGAGAAGGTCAAGGACAACCTCGGCATCTCCATCGCGGCCGCCCACAAGCGGGGAGAGGCCCTCGATCACATCCTTCTCTACGGCCCGCCGGGCCTCGGGAAGACCACCCTTGCCCACATCATCGCTGCCGAGATGAGCGTCAACATCCGCGTAACAGCCGGGCCGGCCATCGAGCGCCCCGGCGACATGGCAGCCATCCTCACCAACCTCAAGAAGCACGACATCCTGTTCGTCGACGAGGTCCACCGCCTGGGGCGCATCGTCGAAGAGATCCTCTACCCAGCCCTCGAAGATTTCGCGCTTGACATCGTCATCGGCAAGGGGCCCACGGCAAGGAGCGTCCGGCTGAACATCCCTCCCTTCACCCTCATCGGCGCCACCACCCGTTACGCAAGCCTCTCCGCGCCTCTCAGGGACCGCTTCGGCGCCGTTTACCGGCTGGACTTCTATAGCGATGAGGCCATCCGGTCGATCGTAGCCCGGTCGGCGAGCGTCTTTCACCTGGACCTGGACGAGGGCGGCGTGGAGGAGATCGGGCAGAGGGCTCGGGGCACGCCCCGCGTCGCGAACCGCCTCCTCAAGCGGGTCCGGGACTACGCGGACGTCATGGGCGACGGCTCGGCCGACAGGCAGCTAGCTCAGGAGGCCCTGAGCCGCCTGGATGTCGACGGGTTGGGCCTCGACCAGATGGACCGCAAAGTGCTCTCCACGATCATCGAAAAGTTCGAGGGCGGGCCGGTGGGCCTGGATACCATCGCCATGTCGATCAGCGAGGACCCAGACACCATCATGGACGTCTACGAGCCGTATTTGCTCCAGCTCGGTTTCGTTGGCCGGACCCCGCGGGGTCGAGTCGCCACCCGGCGCGCGTATGCATACCTTGGAGTGCCCTACACCGGCGCAGCGGAGCCCCAGGCATCCCCACAGGGCAGCCTATGGGAAAACTGATCCCCGGGCGCCCCGGCTCATGACTCTACGAGCTGCTCCCGCGTCAGCATGTGCTAGCTAGAGCATGTCAATGACTCGCTGGATCTTACTCCGGAGCTTATCGCTGGCCTCTCGTGGATAGTCGTGCGTCTTCAATGGCTCCAGGCTCTCGGGGTCTATTTCCTGGAACAGAAAGGGGCCGGTCCCGTCGCCCCCGATGAAGTCGACGTGCCGGCCTTCAGCGAAGGACGCCAGGGCAAGCTGCAGCTGCTCCTTCACAGAGCCCTTGATATCCCCTTCGTGCTCGTAAATGGTCATGAATTTGGGCTGGCCGGTCGCGGGCAATAGATTGACGAACCGCCGCGCCTGCACCCATCCCTTGGCCGGGCTCTGGTCGGGAAGATGCGTATGCGTGTACCACCGGTTGAACTCCTCCTCCCTATCCGGGTCGGTACAATTGGTAATGACGATAAACACGCCCTTCGGCATTCTGGACCTCCCTCGTAGACTCTTGCTTCTTCCATCGGGCAATCGCCAGCTAGGGTAGCATTGGACGGAGTCCCCCCATCCGCTCGTGGCCGCAGCGCGCTCAGGTCAGCCTCCCCTTCACCCTCCCGACGCATCCTCGCCGCAGCGGCGATCCTCGCCGTCCTGGGGCTGGGAACAGTCCCTGCCCAAGAGGGCGGGACCCGACGGGTTGACCCTCCAAGGTCATGCGCCGAGGTAGCATCGGCGACCAGCCGCGGCGGGGCCAACTTGGCCGGCCGCTCCGCTTCAGGCACGGGCTGCGCGCCGCCGCCTTCCAGGCAGGATGACCTGATACGGGTCGTACGGGTCGTCGATGGCGATACGATCGAGATCGCAGGCGGCGAGCTGGTCCGTTACATCGGTGTCGACGCGCCCGAGCTGCGCCCAGCGCCGGAGCCTCAAGCCAGAGCGGCGACGGCGGCCAACAAACGGCTCGTCGAAGGCCGCTACGTGCTGCTCATCCCTGGGATCCAGAACCGCGACCGGTTCGGTCGCCTATTGCGGTACGTCATGGCCGGGGAGGTCCTAGTGGAGGCCGAGCTGGCACGAGAGGGGCTGGCGCGTGCCCGAGAGTACCAACCGGGGCAACCCTATGCCGCGTGCACCGCGGCTCTGGAGCAAGAGGCAAGGGAGGCACGCCGCGGCATCTGGGGAGATTAATCGCCCTCTGACTGATCGTCCTCTATAGCGCCTGTAGCCCAGAGACCCGCCTAAATGATCCCCTTCTCCCGGTATGCGGCCAACTGCTCCCAGGAACAGCCGTGCTCCAGGAGGACCTCCTCTGTGTGCTCCCCAAACTCCGGCGCACGGGAGCGCGCCCCCCCTGGGGTCTCGCTGAGCCTCACCGGGACGCCTACTTCCCGCAACGTACCCTCGGTAGGGTGCTCGATGTGGGCCAGGTAGTCATTCTCAATAACCTGGGGGTCCTCCGCCACGTCGGCGTAGTTCTGGACGGGGGTGCAGAGGACGCCGTGGGCCTTCAGGACCTTGACCCACTCGGCCCGGGGTCTCGTAGCGAAGGTCCGGTCCATGATCTCGATCAACTCACGGGCGTTCTCGAACCGGACCTGGGCATTGCAAGACTTGGGGTCATCGATCATTTCCTCCAGGCCCATAGCCCGGCAGGCATCCGGCCAATAGCGGTCAGACGGGGAGCCCCCCAAAGCGATCCACAGGCCGTCGCCACACCGGTAGGAACTGAAAAGGGGATTGCCCGCCTCCCGCCTCGATCTGGGACGAGGCAGGTTCCCGTTGAGGAGATAGCCGTTGACCGCGAGGGCCTGGAGGGTGAGCTGCCCGCTCAGCTGGGACACCTCGACGTGCTGCCCAACTCCATGCCGCTCCCTGGCGATGACTCCCAACAGCACCCCGTAGGCGAGGGTAACCGCGCCCATCTGGTCCGCGGGGGCGCCTGGGATTCTTGGGCTCACGTCCTCATCAGACGAGGATGCGTGAAACATCAGTCCTCCCCTTGCCTGCCCGAGGGGATCAAAGACACCCTCACGGGCGTCGGGGCCCCTGGAGCCAAACCCGGAGACGGAAGCGTAGACGATTCGGGGGTTGCGGCGCCTGATGGTCTCGTAATCGATGCCCAGCTTCTCTACGACACCCACACGGAAGTTCTGCGTTACTACGTCCGCTTTCTCCGCCAATGAGCAGAAGAGCTCGCGCCCTTCTGGAGTCTTCAGGTTGAGGGTCATGCTCTTCTTGTTGCGGTTCATGGTCTCGAAATAGACATCCACCGCCCCGGTGGTCGTCCCCCACATTGAGACGTTTCGGCCCGGATCTCCGCGGACGGGGTCCTCGATCTTGATTACGTCCGCTCCCATATCCGAGAGCATCACCGTTGCCCAAGGGCCGTTCTGGTAGATCGTCAGGTCCAGCACCTTAATCCCGCTCAATGGCGACGTCATCGGGCACTCTCCTGGCCTGGTGTCGATTCGAATCTTAGCAGGAGGGGCTGGTAGCCCGTGAAAGGCAACCGTTCCTCAATTCTGCCGGGCCTGCGCCTGGGGGGCCTTGGCCCCAGGACAACCTCCAGAAAGCAAGTCCTCCAGCCTTCGAAGGGCTGGAGGACTTGTGACTCGTTTAGCGCAACTTCACAGAAGCCGTCGGCTAATGCGGGCTACTGGTCAAACCACGTCGTGTCGTGACGGAACGAAGAGCTCTGATTGAAGGTTCGCTCTATCGTCCACCCCTCAACATAGGACTGCAGGGCAATGCCCCTGGCAAAGTAGAAGAAAGGCACCTCGTAGGCAAGGTCATACACCTGGCGCTGCAAGTCTTGAAGGATGGCGCGCCGTCTCGCGGGATCCTGCTCAGTCGCTTGCTCCGTGGCAAGGGCATCGATCTCTGGGAACGACCACTTGCCGTTGTTCTGGCCTCCATCGGTCAACACTCGCTCGAAGATGCCTTCCACCGGGTCATCCAACGTGAATGACGTCAGGGAAAGGTAGATGTCGAAGTTCCCCGCTCGAACCTCCGCCCTTGCCGTGGAGGAGTCCCTCGCGGCTATCTCGGGTTTCAGGCCAAGCTGGGTAAGCTGCGCCGCGAATACGGTCATCGCATCGACATAGGGACTGAGATTCAGGACGAGCAGGGTCGGCCTGAGGGTGGACGGGTCTATCCCGGCATCCTCGAGCAGTTTCTGGGCGAGGGCCCTGTCCTCATCCTTGGGCTGACGGAACCCCAGGATCGTCTTGACCTCGTCGTCCGGCAGCGCCCACTGACCGCCCGCGCCCTGAGGCACCATGAGCGACGTCGGACTGTACCCGGCGCCTCCCTGGGCGACATCGTTGATCTCCTCTCGGTCCAACCAGGCGTGAATGGCACGCCGGACGTTCAAGTTATCCCAAGGCGGCCTGTTGTAGAACTGCAGCGACACTGGCTGCGACGCATTCATGGTCCAGGTCTTCACATCGGGCAGCTCTTGCTTCAGGCGAGGCACCTCGCTGGCCAGGAGGTCCGATCCGGACAGGCCCAGCATGTGGAGCCTTCCGGTCTTGAAGCCCGCCTGACCGAGGGCGCGGTCCCTGATCGCGTGCAGCTCGACGCCATCCAGGTAAGGCATCTGCTGACCGAAGGCGTCCTTCTTCCAGTAGTTGGGATTGCGGGCAAACTTTATCAGTGCGTCCTGGCGGGAGGAGTCGAAGGCGAAAGGCCCCGTGCCCACCGGGTTGTCATGGTTCCATATCTTGTCGGTATGGGGAATATGGGCGGGGTAGACGAGGGTGCTGGGTGTGGCCATGCGGGCGATGAAGCCGGCAACCGGTGCGCTCAATTTGACGTTGACCGTGTAGTCGTCCGCGGCTTCGAACGCGCTGATGGCCGACAAGCGGCCCTTGTGGTAGCCCATCCGCGGGTTCTCGCCGGGGTTCATGAACTTGTCCAGCGTGAAGACAACATCCTTGGAGGTGAACTGGACGCCGTCCTGCCACTGCACGCCCCGCCTGAGGTTCAGCGTGATTCCTAGGCCATTGACACTGACTGACCAGCTCTCCGCCAGGTCACCCTCAAGGTTCTTGGGGTCGTACGGCGGCGTTACAATCAGGCCGTTGAGGACCGGGGCGATCGTGTAGGCAGTCGTGGCTGAGCCAAGGCCGATGGAGCGGGAGTCCCAGTCCTGCCAGAAGCCGGATGTCCGGTTGGCGAAAACGCCACCGTACTTGGGTTTAACTCCGGCCGGAGTGGCGGTGGGAGGCACAGCAGTGGGGGCCGGCGTAGGCGTCGGTACCGGCGTTGCCGTCGCCTGCGCCGTGGCCGTCGGCGCCGGAGTGGCGGTCGGGTCGGCGCCGCCGCAAGCCGCGACCACGAGGGCAACGATAAAGCCAAGGGCTAGGGTCGCAATCAATCGATTCTTCACGCCCACTTCCTCTTTCTACTTAAACTTTGCTTGACAGGCGATGGCCGTCAAGCTACGGAATCCTAGAACCGCCCCTGGTAATTGTCAACGCCTCTCGAGCGACCCGGTATCACGCGCGAGCTATGAGGACAAGGGGCCCGTTCCGCCTGAGCTGCCCCGCCGGGGAATTGCGGCACCGGGGGATCATGTGGTAAATGGCTGTCCAGGGCCCTGCTCACGGGGTCCCCTTACGGTCCCCCGGAGGTAAGCATGCGCATCGATCCGGAGCACAAGGGAGTCATGCTGTACTTCACCACCCTGATGGACCGCAGCCGCGAGCCCGATCTCCATAGGTGGTACCTGACGACCCATATCCCCGACGTCTCCAGCACACCGGGCATTTCGGCCTACCACCGCTTCGTGAATGCCCGCGAAGAGGACGACGAGCGCCGTTTTTGTGTGCTCGTCGAGGTCGATCGCGAGGACATCGAGGCTGTCGTGACCGACATGAACAATTCATTCGGCACTCAAGGCAACCGCGAAAGGCTCCGGCAGCTTATCGAGGAGGGCCGGCTGATCAACTACGGCAAAAGCACCTTCCAGGCCTTCTTCAGGAGAATCCTGTAGCTCTGGGTCAGAGTTGATCGTTGCTTCCCCGGCTTACTTTCTCCAGCGCCTTACCGAGGGTTGGGGGCCGGCGCCTCAGTCCTCCCAGGCCACGACGCCCCGGTCTCTCATCGACGTGATCTCGTCCGGGCTATAGCCGATCTCTTCGAGGACCTGATGCGTGTGCTGCCCCAACAATGGTGCTGGAGCGTGATTGCGCCCCGGTGTCTCCGACAGGCGGATAGTCAGCCCCACCTCGCGCGTCCTGCCCCACTGGGGATGCACATAGTCGGCAACGAGGCCGGTTGCCAGGTCATCGGGGTCGTTGCTGAACTCATGCGGCGCTGTCTGTCTTGGCTCTTCGCAGGGGACGCCATGGGCATCCAACAGCTCGGTCCACGCAGCGGTCGTGCGTTCCGCGAGCCGGCCCTGCAAGATACCGCCAAGGGCCGCCGCATTCTCTGATCTCTTCCTGCTTGTCGCGAAGCGCTCGTCCGCCATGAGCTCCTGCGCCCCCAGCACGTCGCACAGGGATTCCCACTCTCTCTCTTGCCGGCACGAGATGCAGAGCCAGCCATCGGCGGTGCGATAGAGACGGTTCAGCGGCCCGTGGCCGGTCTGATCTTTGTCCAATGCCAAATAGCTGGACTTCTCCCCCTCGGCGAAGTGCACGTCGGAGTTGCACAGCAGCGCCACGCCGTTCTGGAGCACCTCGATGCTCTGGCCCTCGCCGCTTCGGGCCCTTTCGTAGAGGCCCATGAGAATGGCGAGCGCCCCGCTCATCCCGGAGGTGTGGTCCATGCTGGTCATGGGAAGCAGCGGCGGATTCCCTTCGCCTCCGGAGTTGTGGAGGATCCCCGCCAATCCAGAGTGGAGATACTCCATGGCAGGATGCTTTGCCCTGGGGCCCCTGGAGCCATAGCCCGTGCAGTGACAATAGATGATCCTCGGGTTGATCTCTCGGACCGTCTCGTAATCGATTCCAAGCCGCTCCGGCACCCCGAGTCGCATGTTGTGCAGCAGCACATCCGCCCGCTCGACAAGCTTGTAGACGATCTGCCGCCCCTCGGCGGACTTGATGTCGAGCGCTATGCCTTCCTTACCCCTCTGGGTGAACGACAGCGTCCCAATCATGCCTCTGCGCGGGTCGCCCCTGGTCTCCTCGACCTTGATGACTCTTGCCCCGAGGTCCGCAAGCACGCGGCCAGTGATAGGCCCGGCCAGGAATAGTCCGAAATCAAGGACGGTCACCCCTTCCAGGGCGTGGGCCAAGTAGGACGGCCGCGCTCCAACTCCTGCCTGGGTCATGCTACGACACGTCCTCGCCTCAGCCCCTCCACCTCCGCTGGTCTGTAGCCAGCCTCTCTCAGCACCTCAACGGTGTGCTGGCCGAGCCTGGGGGCAGGACCGACAACCGAGCCCGGAGTCCGGGCGAACCTCAGCGGCAGGCCTACCTGCCGAAGAAGGCCGTGCTCGGGGTCTGGGACTTCGACGATCAAGTCATTCGCAATGAGTTGCTCGTTGTCGAAGCCATCCCCCGGGGGCACGGCCGGCATAACCGGCAGGTCCGCTTCGGACAAGATGCGCACCCACTCATCTCGTGGGCGCGTTCGGATAACCGCTTCGACGTCCGCCCACATCTGATCGGCGACCTCTTTCGGCAACGGCGAGGGCTGGCTCTCAGCCTCCTTCTCCGGGTCCACCAGGTGGTGCATCTCGAACGCCCGCATCATGCGGTTGAAGCCGCCCCTGGGAGCGTCATGGACATGGACCCACCCGCCGTCCTGGCACTGGAACACGCCGACGACATGCCGCGTGTTTCCCAAGGCGTGCCGTATGCCCGGCTCTCGGACTCGCTTGCCGCCCACGGGCACGTGCTCCGCCCACGCCCACCGGCTGCCGGCCAGGAACGCCACCCCGTCCTTCAGCGAGGTGTCGACGTGCTGTCCCCGGCCGGTGATCGTCCGGGCGTAGAGAGCAGCGACCGTTCCGATCGCCAGGAGTAAGGCGGCGCCGTATTCTGCCAGTGGCCACCCCAGATAAATAGGCCCTTCCCGGTAACCGGCCTGCTCCCACTGCAACCCCAGGCGGGCCTCCACAAGCTCACCCCTGCCCGGTCGGCCCCGATCCTTTCCTTGCTGGCCGTAGCCCGTGACGGATGCGTAGACGAGCTGGGTAAACAGTGGCGCCAGTGCTGCGTACCCAAGCCCGTTGTCCTCCATCGAGCCGGGAACGCCACTTTCCAGCATCACGTCCACACTCGGCAATTGCCTCCTGATCACCTCGGCCCCCTGCTCGTGCTCGAGGTCCAGCGCGATGCTCCGCTTTCCGCGATGCCACACCCGCCACCCGTCAAGGCCACGGACCTCATCGCCCTTCAAAGGCTCTACTTTGATGACATCCGCGCCGTGGTCCGCCAAGAGCATGCCCGCCACAGCCCCAGCGATGCCCTGCGTGAGGTCGAGAACACGGACACCCTCGAATACCGGCGGCATGGCCTGCACCACCCCCTCATCCATGACACAGCCTCTTGGCGCGCAGAGTATAGAAATCCCCTCACAGAGGGGTCAAGGAACCGTCCCCGTGCCTTGGGCTACGCCAAGGCGGTGCAGCCCGCAACCCGCCGGTGTTTTCGCCCTCGCGGCTCCCCGCTTCTGGCACAGCTATTGAGCGGACCCGGTCTGGGTGCTACACTTCGGCCCGGTCTAGCCAAACGAAAGGGAACACCACCTCACCACGGAGGAGTCCATGTTGAAGCGCTCCGGCACCCTGGTTCTGCTCACCGGTATCTTGGCGTTGATCGTAGCCGCTTGCGGAGGCGCCGATCCTACGGCGACCCCGGCGCCTACGGCAATGCCGCAGCCCACGGCCACCCCGGTGCCTACGGCAATGCCGCAGCCCACGGCCACCTCCGCGCCCATGGCTACCACCGCGCCAGGGGCTACCCCGGCCCCCACGGCAACGTCCGCGCCTACGGCTACCCCCGCGCCAGGGGCAACCCCCGCGCCTACGGCCACCCCCGCGCCTACGGCAACGCCGCGGCCCACGGCAACTCCTGTCCCCGCTACGCCGACCCCCAGCGGGCCACAGCCAAAGGTCGGCGGGACCCTCAACGGCAGCCTCCTCCTGGCCCCGGCGAACTGGGACGCCTGGGATGCCCGCGGCCAGCTAGTCGCCATCGTCAGTTTTATGAACGTCTTCAATAACCTCATCGTGTTCGACTCCGAGAGTCCGTCCACCATCAAGCCGGACCTCGCGGAGAAATGGCAGCAGGGGGATGACGGCAGGACGGTAACATTCTCCCTTCGCCCGGGGATCAAGTGGCACAACGGCCAGGACCTGAAGGCATCGGACATCGTCTGGAACATGGAACGGGGCATGGCGGCCGAAGGCACCACGACCTTCCTAAAGAGCCGGTTCCGGACCGTCGCAAGCGTCGAGGCCCCTGACGACCTGACCGTCAAGGTCAACCTCAAGGAGCCCAGCGCCTCCTTCCTCCCGAACATGGCCGTCGTCTTCGTGCTGATGTACCCACCTTTCGGGCCGGCCCCAAACAGTACTGAGTTCCAGACCCCTGAGCACGCGGTAGGCACCGGGCCGTTCAAGTTGAAGGGCTACACCAAGGACGTGAAGTTCGAGTACACGAAGAATGACGGCTACTTCAAGAAGGACTCGGCCGGACGGTCACTGCCGTACCTCGATGCCGTCGAGATGTTCATCCTGGGGGGCGCTAACGGCCTTGCCGCGTGGCGCACCTATAAGATCGATTGCGGGTGCATCTGGGACCATACCTTCATCACGTCCGTCGCAGACCAGCTCAAGGCCGATTTCCCAGGGGCCAAGCTGGTCGGGCGCAATACCGCCCAGTTCCACCTCCAGTTCAACCAGCGAGAGCCTTGGACAAACCCCTTGATCCGGAAGGCGATCTTCACCGGGCTAGACAGGCTTACCTTCAAGGAGCTCTACAGGGACGGCAACAGCCACTACCCTCCTACCATCATGCTGTCGCAGTCTCTCGGCGGCTTCTGGTCGATCCCGGACGAAGAGTTCCTGGAAATGCCGGGCTTCCGCGTGAAGGACGGCGTGAAAGACCCCGCGGACCTCGAAGAGGCCAACCGGCTCTTCGCTGAGGCTGGGGTGAAGCCCGAAGACATCAAGCTGACCTTCTATCACGGCAACAGGACTCAAGACACCGGGGAGATCGTCCAGGCCACCCTCGCGGAAATCGGGATCAACGTAGAGCTCGTGCTCCTGGGAAGCACCGGCGAGCTCATCGACAGGTACCGGAATGGCGACTTCGACTTGCAGCTCGTCCAGGGCGGCAACGGGTTCGACGATCCTTCGGACCAGCCGACGCGTTACCTGTTAGGGACCAGCTCCGAGAACTACGGAAAGTGGGACAGGAGCGCCACGGACGCGGTGTACCGGCAGATCGACTCAACCTTTGACCAGATGAAGCGGCGAGACTTGGCAATGCAGTGGCAGCGGATGATCCTGGAAGAGGCCGTCGCCTCGCCGCTGAACTACAACTACGCCGTTAACGGCCCTCATCGGTACGTCTTCGGCCTCGGCCGCGGTCACTATTCAACCCATTCCGGGCAGCGGTTCGAAGAGGTCTGGATCGACCCGGACCTTCGCTAGCGCTCAACGCCCTTGCGGGTCAGACAAGCAGAGAGGGCGGGAAGACCCGCCCTCTCTGCTTGTGTTAGCCGATGCGCGTGTAGAGGCGGCGGGCATTCTCGCCCAGGATCTTCTTCTTGGCGCTCTCAGGCAGCCGGTCCCGCTCGGCGATGAACCGAACGGAGTCGGGGAATCTGCCATCGAAGTGGGGATAGTCAGACGCGTAGACAATCCGGTCTTCGCCCAGCAGCTCCACGACATACTCCAACGTCGTCTCATCCGAGTCGCAGGAAATGAAGCACTGGTCACGGCCCTGGACGAGGCTGCGGGGGTTCTCGGTTAGGAACGGCACATGTGCGGGCATTTGCTCCCAGTGCTCCTCCATGCGGTCCACCCAGTAGGGCACCCAGCCGCAACCAGCTTCCAGGAAGGCGAACCGCAGCTTCGGGAATTTCTGTAGCACCCCGCCGCCCGCCAGCGATGCCATGGCCCGTGTCTGCTCATACGGGTGGGTCGAGCAGTGCACGAGATAGAGGCTTCCGTTCATGTCCCAGTTTCCCAGGCTGTAAGGAGGCCGGCCGCTTCCCTGGCCGTGTATCACGATCGGCAAGTCCAGTGACACGGCTTCCTCCCAAATGGGGTAAAACCCCGGGTAGTCGAGGAGTTTGTCCTCCATGTGCGCCGAGACGCAGACCCCTACCATGTTGGGGTCTTCGGCCGCTCTTCGCACCTCGGCGACCCCAGCCTCGATGTCCCGCATGGAGACAAGCCCGACGTATTTCAGCCGGTCGGGCGCCACGCCGCAGTAGTCGCCAATGGCGCGGTGGTATGCCTGATACATGGCAACCTCGAAGCCCCTGTCCTCGAGCGCGCAGAAGCTGGACATGCCGCTGGGGAAGATCACGGCGACGTCGATGCCCTCGATGTCCATGTCCTCGAGCCGGCCCTCAGGGTTCCACCGCTCCAGCGTCTCCTTAGCCCCGGGCTTCCACCCTGGCCGGGTGGGGCGTTCGGTCTGGTCGAGGACCCCGAGCTGCCGCCCCAGCTCCATAACCGGCGCGGAGGAGCGGCGCGCCCAGAGGGGCCGCGCTGAGCCCGGGGCTATATCTCGTTCTTCGTCGATCATCTGGCGGAGCTCGCTCCGGTATGGAGCGTCGAGGTAGCGGTCGCAAAACTGCTCGTACATCTCCGGAGGCTCGAAAACGTGGCCGTCGGCATCGATCACATGGTAGCCAAACCTTCCCACTGAAGTCCCTCCGCTCAGCTTCCGCCGGTTTTCCTACCGGGCCAGCATATCCTTACCCGAGAGGCGACGCTACCTGTTTCCCGAAGAAGGGGCCGCTTGCGCAGCCCCTTCGTGATTTCCAGCCCCACTTCCGGGCAGGTCTACCCCGCGAGCTTGAATAGCCTGACTGCGTTCTCGCCCAGAATCTTCGCCTTCAACTCTTCGGAAAGCTCGGGCCGTTTGGCGATGGCGTTCACCGATTCGGGGAACTTGCAGTCGTGGTGGAGATAGTCAGAGGCGTAGAGCACCCGGTCCTCACCGATCGTATCGGCGACGTAGCCAACCGTCTTCTCGTCAACCTCGCAGGAGACGTAGCACTGCTCACTCCGGAAGTAGTCCCTGACGTCCTTCTTGAGCGGCAGCTCCTTGAACTCTTCGTAGTAGTCGTCCAGCCGGTCCATCCAGTAGGGGACCCACCCGACCCCGGACTCCAGGAAAGCCACCGTGAGCTTGGGGAAGCGGTCGAACACCCCTCCCATGACGAGGGACATGGATGCGATCATCATCTCGAAGGGGTCCAGGATGGCCTTCTGGCGCACGAACGAGGTGAACCGCTCCCAACCGGGCCCTTCGATGAAGATGGTGTTGTGAATACACACAGGAATGTCCATATCTTGGGCCGCTTCATAAAACGGGAAGTAGTCCGGATCGTCGAGCGTCTTGCCATGCACGTTCACGGGGATGCAAGCTCCGACAAAGCCGTACTCCTTCACCGAGCGTCTCAGCTCTTCCACCGCAGCCGGTATGTCTTGCATCGGGAGCGCCGCAGCGCCCTTGAGCCGGTCGGGGTATGGCGCGCAGTACTCCGCCAACCAATCGTTATACCCCCGAGCCATCCCCGCAGCCAGCCGGCGGTCCTGGAGGCCGGAAACGCCAAGCCCCGTCCCGCCACCGAAGAGGACCGCTACGTCGATTCCTTCGAGGTCCATGTCCTTCATACGCCGGTGCGGGTCCCACATCCCACTGCGCTCCGGGTCCTGGTGCCATGGGCCCATGGGTCCCTCCGTCTCGCGCACGATCGGTTCAGGCCAATACACCCGGCTGCCCTGCTGCATCGCCCACAGGGCCTTTTGACCCAACGGCTCCGGCAGTACCTCTTTCCAGTTGATGGTGAACTCCATCACGTGCCCATCTGCGTCGATGACTCTCGGCTGCGCCATCCCCCTGTACCTCCTGATGCCATTTGTGCCCGCCGCGGCGAATATAGTACCGCCCCATGGGGCTGTCAATTGAAGCTCCCGCTGTTGCAGCCTCTCGCGGTAGGCGTCTCTGTTGTCATCAGGAGAAGCTGTACTCGTCTCACCGCTGCGCTTTCGTTGCCGAATTCGCCAATTTTCGCGGTCAAGGCTCCTTGCTATACTGCCCGCGGTCCCCAATCCCCGCCTGCGAGGACTGTGATGTCAAAGGCGCAACCGCCCGATGGAGCAGTACTGGAAGAAGAGTTCGCCACCCAGCCCGGGATGGGGGTAACCCACGTAGGCCCAAAGGAGATGCTGTCCACGCCGTCCATGATCGGCTTCATGGAGCGCACTGCTCTCACCTTGCTGCAGAGATACCTGGACGGCAACGATCGCTCCGACGGAGCGCGGGTCGACGTCAGGCACCTGGCGCCGGTCCCGGTAGGGGGCAAAGTCAGAGTCCGCGCCTCCTATCTTCGAAACGAGGGCCGGCGCTACATTTTCGCTGTGGAAGCCTACGCAGGCGACCTGAAGATCGGCGATGGGACTCACGAGCGGGTGGTGGTCGACCCGAGCCGCTTCCAGTCGCCATCCTGACTCCCCAACGTTCTGGTTGCGACGGGGGCGGCCTTCCAGGTATCCTTAATTGCCTTGCGGGACTACTCAGGCGATAGCTCCCGGCATCCTGAGCGCCTGTCTGTCGGACTCCCCCGCCGGCACACCACCCTTAGATGGAGACATAGACCAGCGATGGCCGACGTAACGCTTGATGCCCGACCGAGAAAGCTTTTCGGCAAGCGGTGCCGCTATCTGCGCCGGGCAGGCATCACTCCCGCGAACCTTTACGGCGCCGGCATTGACTCCGTGGCCGTCCAGGTCGATTCCAAAGCGGTCGCGGAGGTTGTCCGTACCACCTCCAGGAACGTTCCCGTTCAGGTCGCGATCAGAGGCGAGAAGCAGCCGCGGACCGCCTTCATCTGGGGTATCCAGCGCCATCCGCTGTCCGACAGCATCGTCCATGTCGACCTCTATCACGTCGATGTGACGCACCGCATGCGGGCAACGGTTCCCCTCGTGTTTGTCAACATCGACCCCGGGCTGGCAAAGCTCGATCGGCGCGTGGTCCATATGCTCGATTCAGTGGAGGTCGAGTGTCTCCCCCTGGACCTACCAACTGAGTTCAGAGTCGACTGTTCAGGCCTTCAGGACCTGGATGATGAGCTCAAGGTGGGGGTCCTGGCCGCGGGCGCAGCCGTTGAGGTCCTCGCCGACCCCGAGGCGGTAGTGGCGCGGGTGACGCTGGTCGCCCAGCCAACCGAGGCGGAGGCGGGAGAGCTCGCCGGAGAGGGTGTCGCCGCACCCGCCAAGGCGGAGCCGGAGGCCGCGGACGAGGAGCCCGGCTAGGACGGCAGCCTCGCCCCCACGAAGCCGGGATGCCCTGCCAGGAATGCCTCTGGCTCCAGAGGGCGACGCCCTTCGAGCTGGAGCCTCCGCAGGATCAGGGTTCCGGCAGCGGTCGCCACGCCAAGCGCTGAACCGCTCGAGTGGGCGAGCTTAGCCATGACGACGGTGCCGGGGTCACCCTCGTCGTCTTCGATGTCATCGGCCTCCAGTATCTTCACCTTCCGCTGCTCCCAGGTCGTGTAGCAACCCGGCCAGGGAGACAGCCCCCGCACTTTCCGCGCCAGGTGCTTGGCCGTCGAGGTCGCCCAGTCCATCTGCCCATCGGTCTTCGACAGACGGGGCGTCATCGTCGCCTCGCTCTCGACTTGTGGCGCGGGTGTCAACTCCCCGTTTAGCCATTTTCCCAACGTCTCAGCCATAAGCGTCGCCCCAGCCATCGCGAGCCGCTCGCCGAGGCTACCTGCCGTATCCTCGGAAAGGACGGACTCTTCTCTCTGCGCGAGGACGGGCCCCGAGTCCAGTCCTTCGTCCAGGAGCATCACAGACACCCCAGTTACCTCATCGCCTGCCAGAATCGCTGCCTGGACCGGAGAGGCCCCTCGATATTTCGGAAGCAGCGACGGATGCAGGTTGAGCGCTCCCCTTCTTGGCATCTTCAGAACAGACGCGGGGAGCAGCTTTCCATATGCCGCCACCACTATAGCGTCCGGTCTTTGGGCCGCGAGCTCGCTCCGCGCGGCCTCGTCTCGCAGCGAAGTGGGCTGGAGGACTCTCAGGCCTCGCCCTTGCGCCCACTGCTTCACTGGGGGGGCCGCCAGCCGTCTTCCGCGGCCGGCGGGCCTGTCGGGCTGGCAGTACACGCCTGGCACCGCGTAGCCCGCCCCCAGCAAGGCCTCCAGCGAAGGGATCGCGAACGCAGGGGTCCCCATGAATACGATGTCTGCCACGGCGCGCGCATTATAGGAGCGCCCCAACCCCTCCGTAAACGATCGGACGCGGACCGGTCCCCTGCCACCGCGCCAGTTTTGTAACCTGTTAGATGTTTCGGAGCGGGGTCCTGAATTCGTCCAAACTTCACCAACGGGACCCTTGACCGGCCTGCTGGCCGAAGGCTACCTTGAGTGGGAAATGAAAGCGCCGCCCTCTGGTCCAGCCTAGGCATTCGTCATGGGGTCGGCGCGACCCCATGACACCCTTTTCTCCGATTATGTCTACCCTGGGAAAGGACTGCGGTGGTACGCCAAGACGCCCACACTCTCTGGAATGCGGCCCTGGGCTCTCTGCAAGTCGAGGTCACGCGGCACAACTACGACACCTGGCTCAAATCGTCTGTAGGCCTCACCTTATCGGACTCCAAGCTCACCGTCGGGGTCCCCAGCGCCTTTGTCGCCGAACAGCTCGAAAAGCGACTCACGACCAAGGTCCTCGCGACCCTCGAACAGCTTGCGGGGGGTCCCCTGGAGGTGCAGTACACGGTCCAGCAGGTCCAACCCAACGGGGAGGTCGCGCTGCCGCTTGGCCCCCACGCGGCTCCCGATTCTAGCCGCGCCGCCGCCACCCCCGCCGAGCGCACGAGCCGCCTGAACCCTCGCTACACCTTTGACACCTTCGTGGTTGGCAAGAGCAACCGCTTCGCGCATGCCGCCGCGGTCGCAGTGTCGGATAGCCCTGGCAACAGTTATAACCCGTTGTTCATCCACGCTGGAACGGGCCTTGGAAAAACACACCTCCTGAATGCGATCGGCCATGCCGCCTCAGAGAAGGGCCTAAGCTGCATCTATGTCAGTGCGGAGCACTTTACGAACGACTTCGTCACCGCCGTCCGAGAGAACCGAACCGAAGAGTTCCGGAATACCTACCGGACCACGGACGTCCTTCTCATCGACGATATCCAATTCATCGCCGGGAAGGAGCACTCCAAAGAGAGCTTTTTCCATACCTTCAACGACCTTCACGCGGCCAACCGGCAGATCGTCATCACCAGCGATAGTCGACCCAAGTCCATCCCGCTAGTCGAAGAACGGCTGATCTCCAGGTTTGAAGGCGGCCTCATCGCAGACATCCAGCCCCCCGAGCTCGAGACCCGCATGGCTATCCTCGAGTCTAAGGCCGCGCTCGCGGGCATGAAGCTTGCCTCTGACGTCGCAGACTTCATCGCCCGAAAAATCCTCAGGAACGTCCGCGAGCTCGAGGGAGCACTTACCCGTCTACTGGCCATGGCCCGTATTAGCAACCGGCCCATCGACATCGATATGGCGCAAGAGGCCATAGCCCACATTCCGGCCCCTGAACGGCATCGCAACTTCTCGCAGGAGGCGATCCTAGAGGCCGTTATCCAGTTCTACCGCTTGGCGCCAGGCGCCCTCACAAGCAAGAGCCGGAAGAAAGAAGTTGTCAGAGCTCGGCAGGTCGCCGCCTACCTCCTGCGCGAGGAGACCGCGCGTTCGCTCGCAGACGTCGGTAAGCTCCTCGGTGAGCGCGGCCATACCACCGCCCTCCGCGCTCACGCCAAGATCGCGCACGCGGTCACCGTGCAGTCCGACCTCCGTCAAGACATCACCGCAATCCGATCACTCCTCGAGCAAACGCAACGCGCCTCTGCTTAAGGGACTGACCACCCTCCCGACAACTCAACCCGCCTGAAATGTGCGTAAGCCCAGCACATTCGTGCGTACCTCGCACGGCATGTGCGTAACTAGGGCAAGTACCTCGCTAGTGGTAGGACCCCCAAGCACTTCGTTTTCTGTCCTTGGCACCAACGCTTCCTTACTACACACGGCCTATGCACACCCCCTCAAGCCTATAATGAGCACAGAAGGGACAGCCTTACTGGTATTACTGCCTGATCTTTAATAGATCAACGGTTTAGAGTTTATGATCGACGTTGCAGAAATTGTGGCTCAAGGCGGGGATGGCGGGAATGGTGTTGTCAGCTTTCGCCGGGAGAAGTTCGTTCCAAAGGGTGGTCCAGATGGAGGGGATGGCGGACGAGGTGGCAGTGTGTATCTCGTTGGATCCGCCTCGCTGAGGACACTGAAGGGTCTTCGCCGGAACCAAGTTGTAGCAGCCAGCCGTGGCGCGAATGGCCGGGGCAAAGACCAACAGGGTAAATCAGGGCAGCATGCGGGGGTGGAGGTCCCAATTGGGACCGTTGTCTTTCAGAAAGACAGCGGTGAGGTAGTTGGGGACGCGATTGCGGATGGCTATCGGATCGAGGTTGCTAGGGGTGGGCGCGGGGGTAGGGGAAACGCGAGGTTCGCGACGTCGACCCAACGAGTGCCCTACGTGGCTGAGCAGGGACAGCGGGGAGAAGAGGTAAGGCTCCGGCTGGAATTACGGATGCTCGCTGACGTTGGGATTGTTGGAAAGCCGAATGCCGGTAAGTCGACGCTCTTGGGGGCCGTGACCGGATCAACGACGAAGATAGGGAGCTATCCCTTCACGACCAAGGAGCCGGCGCTAGGTGCTGTAGCGGTTGGCTGGAAGAGCTTCGTCATGGCGGAGATTCCAGGCTTGATCGAGGGAGCGCACCTAGGCCTGGGGCTGGGGCATGAGTTCTTGCGCCACGCGACCAGGACGAAGGTCTTGCTTCATGTGGTTGATGGAGGAGAACAGGACGTGGCAGGAGCGCTGAGGGAGGTTGAAGATGAGCTTCGGGAGTATGGTTCCGGGCTCAGCAGTCGGCCCCGCGTCATCGTGGTCAATAAGATCGACATGCCCGAGGTAGGGGAACGTCAAGGGGAGATCAAACGGCAACTTCAGGGGTGGGACCTCCCCATATTCTTTGCTTCCGCGGCGGCTCGGGTAGGGCTCGATCCGGTCATCAACACCGTGGCCGCGATGGTGGCCGAGAGGGAACAGCAAGAGATCCCAGTCCCGGAACCGGTGGCGGCGGTTTCTGATGTCGCACATGCCGGGATGGACCGAGTGACGAAGAGCAACGGCGCTTACCTGGTGCTGGACGACCAGGCTGTGAGGCTCGTTGGGGGCAGCGATATCGGCAAGTGGGCTGGGCGCGCGCAGCTAAAGCTTCAGCTGGACCGGCTGGGCGTAACTAGGGCCCTGGAGGATGCGGGAATCGATTTCGGCGACACGGTCCGGTTTGGGGATATCGAGATCGAATGGTAGCCGAGCGCCGGGTCGGGGTCCTCGGAGGAACGTGTAATCCGGTACATCTGGGCCATCTGATCATTGCCGAGGAAGCTCGGACGGTGCTCAGCCTGGATCGGGTCCTGTTCGTTCCGGCAGGTCAGCCCTGGATGAAGGAGCAAGGTGACCTCGCCGCGAAGGAAGACCGCTGGGAAATGGTCTTGAGGGCCACCGGGCCCGACCGGTACTTCGAGGCTTCTAGAATTGACTTGGACCGAGATGGCCCCTCGTACGCCGTCGATACCCTGCGCGAGCTGCGTGCGGGCTGTCAGGCAGCGCCCGAGTACTTCTTCATCCTGGGTCTCGACGCCTTGGCGGGTCTCGCTTCGTGGAAGGAACCAGAAGCGTTGCTGGAGATGTGCAGGTTGGCCGTGGCCGCTCGTCCCGGCCTCGACAAGGTAGCAGCGCTGGAACCCTCCGCCGAGGCGCTGCCGGGCCTTGCCGACCGGGCAGATTTCCTGGATCAAGTTCACGTGGACATCAGCGCCAGCGACATCAGGCAGCGCTGCCGGGAGGGAAGATCGATCCGGTACCGCGTCCCCCAGCCGGTCGAGGACTATATCCGGGAGAGAGGACTCTACCGTTAAATGCCTGAACAGGACCCGAGACTTGAGCGGCTGAGGGAAATCGTGCGAGCTAGAGCGGTGCTCCATGGAGAGTTTGTGCTCTCGTCCGGAGAGAGAAGCACCTACTATTTCGATGGCCGGCGGGTCACTCATGACCAGGAGGGGATCGCCCTCATCGGGGAGCTCGTGTGCGATGCCATCGGGGCGTTGGACATCCAGGCGGTTGGGGGGCCTGCCTCGGCAGCCAACCCTATAGTCACGGCGACGCAGCTAGCCGCCTGGGCAAGGGGGACGCATCTGCCGGGGTTCTATGTCCGGGCGGAGCAAAAAGCGCACGGGACGCAGCGCCTTGTCGAGGGGAACCTTCCAGAGGGTGCCGGGACCCGTGTGGCAGTGGTGGACGACACGCTGACGACCGGTAGCTCTATCGAAGGGGCTGCAAGGGCTGTGGAGGCAGCAGGCTGCATGGTGGGCGCCGTCGTCGTTGTAGTGGACCGGCGCCAGGGCGGCCTGGAGCGCCTCCAGGCGCAGGGGTACGATGTACAAGCCCTCATGGCCGCCGACGGGCCACATATCGCCTAGGAGGGCCTCCAGACGCGTTTGCCGTCGGGGCTCGATCTTGCGTGGCGGCAGGTCGGAAGGGCAGGGAGCTAGATGTCCAGGTTCCGGACGCTCTTGGCGTACTGCTGGATGAACTGCTTCCGAGGCTGGACCTCTTCACCCATGAGGGTCTGGAAGATGGTGTCAGCATTGAGGACATTGTCGACCCCGACCCGGAGCAGGACGCGGGTCTGAGGGTCCATGGTGCTCTCCCAGAGCTGGTCGGCGTTCATCTCGCCGAGACCCTTGTAGCGCTGGATGCCGAGGCCGCGCACGCCGGCGTTGACGACCTCGTCCACTAGCCCAACAAGTTCGGGGATCGACTGGACTATGCCCAGCTCGCGGTCCCGGCGTCTGATCGTGTAGGGCGTACCCGCGCCGAACGGTTCGAGACCGTGGTAGGAGTCGTGGAGGCGGCGCAAGGGTCCTCCCTGCAGGAGCGAGGGATCCAGCTTCACGCTGCCCCAGGTAGCACCGTCCAGCACAGTAAGGCCAAAGGTCGAGTCGTCGAGGCTTCGTATTTGGGCTTCCGAGAACAGGTCGGACTCAAGGAGGCGGTCCCCCAAATGCTGGACGTCGGACCTATCGCAAAAATCGACGTTGTCGATTTCGTCAAAATCCAGGTGTTGAACCAGGGCAAAGAGAAGGTCGGAAGGGTAGCCTCGCTCCTGCAGCTCGGATAGCAGCTGCCGGATGTCGTTAACTGCGACGAGGTGGTCGCGGACCGCTTTATCCCCGAGCGCGGAGCCTCCTTCGGGCTCGATCGACATCCCACGGAGGGCGAGGCCCTGGATGATCCGGTCTTTGTCGTGCTCGCTGAAGGCCCACTGGGAGTTTCTTCCAGCGGAGACCTTGTAAAGGGGGGGCTGCGCTACATAAAGATGGTCGTTGTCGATGAGCTCGTGCATGTGACGGAAGAAAAAGGTGAGCAGGAGCGTCCGGATATGGGAGCCATCGACATCGGCGTCGGTCATGATGATGACCCGGTGATAGCGGAGCTTCTCCACGGAGAAAGTCTCACCGATGCCGGTGCCGAGGGCCGTGATCAGCGTACGGATCTCCTCATGGCCTAGCATGCGGTCCAACCGGGCCTTTTCTACGTTGAGTATTTTGCCTTTCAAAGGCAAGATCGCCTGGAAGCGCCTGTCTCGGCCCATTTTCGCGGAGCCGCCGGCGGATTCACCCTCGACGATGTATATCTCGCAGCGGGTGGGGTCGCGCTCGGCGCAGTCGGCCAGCTTGCCGGGGAGCATCCCCCCCTCCATGGCCGTCTTGCGAATGACGAGGTCGCGGGCTTTTCGGGCGGCTTCGCGGGCCCTCGCTGCCGTGACGCACTTCTCGAAGATCCGCCTGGCGTCCGAAGGGTGCTCGTCGAGCCAAGCGGAGAAGCCCTCGCCAAGGACCTGCTCCACGTACCCCTTCATCTCCGCGTTGCCCAGCTTGCCCTTCGTCTGGCCCTCGAACTGGGGGTCCGTCAGCCGGACACTGATGACGGCTGCCAGTCCCTCACGAACGTCCTCTCCGGAGAGGTTGGGCTGGTCGTCTTTCAGGAGCTTTTGACGACGGGAGTAGTCGTTGAGGACGCGGGTCAAGGCGGAGCGGAAGCCGGTGACATGCGTCCCACCGTCGCGAGTGTTGATGCAATTCGCAAAGGCCAGCACCGTCTCGGCGAAGCCTGCGTTGTACTGGATCGACACTTCGACCGAGGCATCCCCGATGGGCTTGGAAACGTAGAAGGGCTTCTCGGTCAGAGGATGCCTCGTGGCGTTGAGGTGACGCACGAAGCTGGCGATCCCACCATCGAAGAAGAAGGTAACACCCCCTCCATCGCGCTCGTCGATGAGCTGGATTTCGACCCCGGCGTTCAAGTAGGCCATCTCGCGGAAGCGCTGCGTCAGGGTGGCGAAGTCGTATTCGAGGTCCGGAAAGATCTTCGTGTCCGCCTTATACCAGACCGTCGTTCCATGGGCCTCGGGGCCTCCGGTGGGCAGCATGTCGATTACGGGAGTGGTTGCCCTTCCCCGGGAATATTCCTGGAACACGTGCCGCCCGTCCCGCTGGACCTCGACGCGCATCTTCGAGGAGAGAGCGTTGACGACGTGGGCGCCGACACCGTGGAGTCCGCCCGAGACCTTGTAGCCGCCTCCGCCGAATTTGCCGCCGGCGTGGAGCAGCGTCATCACCGTCTCGAGGGCGCTAAGGCCGGTGGTCGGGTGCGGGTCTATCGGTATGCCGCGTCCGTTGTCCTGGACGACGACGGTGCCGTCCTTTTCGAGCTTGACGACGATACTGTCGCAGTGGCCCGCCATGGCTTCGTCGACGGCGTTGTCAACGATCTCGTAGACGAGATGGTGGAGCCCGCGCTCGTCCGTGCTCCCGATATACATACCGGGGCGCTTGCGTACCGCCTCGAGACCCTCAAGGACCTGGATGTCCTCGGCTGTGTAGCTCGACTCCCGGGCGGTGCGGTGGCCTTCTGCGTTCATAGACATAGCGTGTAACCACTTAGGGGGGAGGAATCATCGCGACGCATCATATGGGGCCCAACAAGGGTGAAAACGCCACCCATCGTCCTTTCCTACTGTAACACAGGGGGGCAGAATATGGAAGGGGTTCGTGTCCGGTCCTAGAACAGTTCCAGAACCAATGCTGAATGCGGGAGCGCTAGAGCTTCCGGAGCTCGTCCAGAACTATCGCGACGGCCGGGTGGTCGCTATAGTCCCGGCCCTTGCTGCTGAAACGCAGCTTCCCCTGCGTATCGATGATGAACACAGACGCCGAGGCGAGACCGTCGCCGAAGAGGTTGAAGACGCCATATTGCCTGGGAACCTCCTCCGTGACATCGTAGAGGACCGGGAAGGCGACCCCGTTTTGCTCGACAGACTGCCGTGCGCCCTGGAGGTTGTCCGTGCTGATGGCCAGAACCTCTGCGTCCAGAGCCCTGATCTCCTCGTAACGGTCTCGCAGCTGCACGAGCTGGCGGCGGCAGAAGGTTCACCACCATGCCCGATAGAAAACGAGGACGACGTGCCGCTCTCCAAGGTACTGGGAAAGTGAGACCTCTGGGCCCTGGGCGGAGGGTAGGCTGAAGGCGTAAACCCCGGGGCCGAATCGGGAGTCGGGGACGCTTTCTTGGGCAGGGACACCGGTCGGAGAACCGCCTGGGACCAGGGCGGGTGCTGAGGTCGGGGAGGGAGGCTGCCCCGGTTCTTGGGTAGGGACACCGGTCGGAGAACCGCCTGGGACCAGGGCGGGTGCTGAGGTCGGGGAGGGAGGCCGCCCCGGTTCTCGGGTAGGGACACCAGTCGGAGAACCGCCTGGGACTAGGGCGGGTGCCGAGGTCGGGGAGGGAGGCTGCCCCGGTTCTCGGGTAGGGACACCAGTCGGAGAACCGCCTGGGACTAGGGCGGGTGCCGAGGTCGGGGTGGGAGGCTGCCCCGAAGGGGTACCGGACGGCTCCGGGCCTCCGCTGCATGCGCTGAGCAGACCACCCGACAATACGGCCAACACCAACACTGAGGACGCTAGCCGACTGGTGCTGAAAAGGCTCATCTTTTAGTGCTGGCTCATCGTTAATGCGGAATGAATTGGACCCACAAGTGGGTGGTACCCAAAGGCTCTCCATCCAGCCGGACCTCGAGGCCCCACCAGCCTACGGTCTCGCAGGGAAAGGAGACCGGGACCCTCAGGCGTTCGCCCCACCCGGGGTCGTCCACTGTAAAGGCGAGGGACGACAGGTCGGCAGCCTGAGGCTTGCCCTTGGGATCGATGGCGGTAACCAGCAATTCATGCCCGCCCTCAGCGGCGAATAGCTTGACCGCGAGATCGAACTGGAAACGCCCCGGCTTGATCAGCTCGGCGGCCTCGAGGATATCCTCGACCGTCGGCGTGATCTCCAGGTTATCGAAACGCTTGCAAGGGATCGCGAACTCCAAGCGAGGCACGGTCCCGGGCCGATGGGGCAACTTGCTCAGATACCGCCTCCGGGTAGATCGCCGGGCACAGCCAGGTCAAAGGAATATCCACCATTGTAATCGGCCGAAGCCTAATCATGAAGCTGCCGGTGACCCGTTGCGTTGTTTGGGCCGCAGCGACCGCCATGCGAGAAGGCCCAGACCCACCAGGACACACAGCATGACGATCCATGCGATGAAGCCCGCTCGCCCGGCGGAAGGCCCCTCCACGACATCGAGAGTCCCGCTCAGCGTCTCCAGCCCCTGGGGGCCGGTGACAGCCACGGTCCAGGCCCAACGCCCGACCTCAGGGATGGTGACGCGGCGCTCGTAGAGACCCGGGAGTTCCGGGTTCTCCGTCAGCGTGACTTGTCCCGCCTCCGATCCGTCAGGCCGTTGCATCGCAACGTTCACCGTGGCCCCGGTGAGCGGCGCCGCCCCCGCTTCTTTCAGGACGCGGACGCTGAAGCGCGGGCCTCCAAGGCCTTCGACGGGGTTTCGGGGAATGGAATATACGGTGACGTCGTAGGGCCCGACGACCCGCCGATCGATCTGGGTTTGAGGGACGTCGCCAGGGGCCTGGGCCAGTAGCGGAGTCGCCGCAAGGGGTGACAGGGCCCCCAGGAGGAGGACGAAGGCCCCAAGGGCCAAGCATCGCGCGATCGAACGAGGCAAGTAAGCCAGGACGGCTCCTTCCGGCTAGGCTGGGCTATTGCGCCTCGGCTGCTTCACGGACGGCGTAGTAGCGGGCGAGCCTTGACAGGGCCCTCGCGGCACGGCCGATGGACGGGAAGCGCGGGACGCCGGCTGCCGCGGCCCTCCGGCGGTTCTCGGCAAAGGCCTCGTTCTGCCAGGGGACGGCGGACACGAAATCGCTCTGGACTATGGCGAGGGGGTGCGCGATCTCCCTCGCAGCCTGGATGTACTCATCGTTCGCTTCCCTGAGCTGCTCCATGTCCTTGGCGTCCCCTGACCACATCTCCCGGGCGTTCACGATGAACATATCGTAGTCCCCGCTGGCGGCCATAAGGCGAAAGATTGTCTCCTGGTCGAGCCCGACACCCGAAAGGATGGAGCCGTCCACGGGGTTGCTGATCCAATCAACGAAGTTAGGCGACCGCCGCTCGAACTCGGCGCGCAGCCCAGCAGATACGGGGGCGACGTTGAGCCCGGCGTTCTCGCAGGTATCCGCCGCTTCCACGCTGCGGCCTCCTCCACCTCCGATGGCTGCTACGCGGTTACCTGTCACCGGCCTGCAATGCTGGAAGGCGACGAGCATGTCGCTGAGCTCCTGAAGGCTGTCGACCAGCACCGCATTGCATTGACGGGCCGCGGCTTCCCAGAGCTGACGGGAGCCCGCCAGCGAAGCGGTATGTGACGCAACCGCCCTGGTGCCGGCTTCTGTGCGCCCGCCCTTGAAAATGGCGACAGGTTTGCGGGCGGCTGCATCCCGCAGCGCTCGAACGAACCGGGGCCCGTCTCGCACACCCTCGAGGTAACCCCCGATGACCGTCGTCTCGGGGTCTTCGGCGAAATATTCCAGAAGGTCGCTCTCGCTGACGTCAAAAGCGTTGCCGAAACTGACCGCTTTGCTGAACCGGACGCCCCGGACGGTGGACGAAAACACCAGCTCGTGAACGTTGCCCCCGCTCTGAGAAAGCACCCCGACGTGGCCGGGCTCTTTCTCGAACCTCATGAAGGACATGCCTTCTTTGGGGCAATAGATGCCCATGCAGTTGGGGCCCACGACCCGGATGTTGGCCTCCTGGGCCCTTCGGAGCAGCTCTCGCTCCAGGGCGATGGCCTTCTTGTCGCCAGTCTCGCTGAAGCGGGCGGTGAAAAAGTGGACCGCCTTGGCCCCCTTCGCGGACGACTGGTCGAGCAACTCTAGCGCTACCGACGACGGCACACTGGAAATGACGTAGTCGATGGGCCCCTCGATATCGAGGAGACTGTGGTAGCCCTTGAGCCCCAGGACGTCTTCACCCCTGGGATTGACGGGATAGATGGGACCTTGGAAGCCGTGATATTGAAGGGAATCGATGAAGCCGTACCCCCGCTTCTCCGGGTCGGCTGAGGCGCCGGCCACGGCGATGGAGCGGGGGTGAAAGAGAAAGTCGAGATCGAGACCCATGCATCCTCCTGGCGGGCGAGCTTCTCAGCGCACCCAGATGGGCGCAATTGGCATCAGACGATTTGGCATCAGACGATCGTGTATGCGCCGTCCACGACAAGGGTGTGGCCAGTGACCAGGGAGGCCTCATCCGATGCCAGGTAGAGGACCGCGTTGGCTATGTCCTCCGGCTGGCCAATTCGGCCCGCGGGGACCTGCCTCGCCCAATGTTCGATCCTGCGTGCCTGCTCCGTTTCGCTGGCGCCCACACGCGCGCCCCGAAGGAGAGGCGTGTCGATGAAGCCTGGGGCCACGGCGTTGACGCGGATGTTTTCCTTGGCGAGCTCGATAGCCATGGTCTTGGTGAGCTCGATGACCGCTGCCTTGGAAGCGCAGTAGGCGTGTGTCGTAAGGGCGACAATCCCTGCGATAGAGGCCGTGTTGACGATCGCGCCGCCGCCGCTTCGGCGGATCTCCGGGACGCCGTACTTGGAGCACAGGAACACGCCCTTGAGATTGACGCCGAGGACGCGGTCCCAATCGGCCTCGTCGACTTCGTCGATCCGGGCTCCCAGTCTCGGACTACCGATGCCCGCGTTGTTGTAGAGCACATGCAGCGCTCCGAAGTGCTCGGCCGCCGCCCGCATCGCAGCCTGGACATCCGAGGACGAAGTGACGTCCGCCCCAAAAAAGGCGGCGTTGCCGCCGCCCTCCCCGATCATCGAAACGGTCCTCTGACCCCCGGCCTCGTCGAGGTCGACGACGGAAACCGCCGCCCCTTCCCTGGCGAATCCCAGGCAAGCGGCCTGGCCAAGCCCAGAGCCGCCTCCGGTCACGAGAGCGACCTTGTCTTGAAAGCGCATAAATGCCCCTCTCTGTCCTACTGCGCCCCCGCCCGGACGGGAAGCTCGGCTGTGATCACGCTGTTCGAGATGACCTCGGTGATATCGCTGAACCCGGCCTTTGCCATCCAACCGCTGATCTCCTCGAACGAATAGCAGCGGCCGGCGCCCGTATGTAAGAGCATATTGACAGCGAAGACGGACCCCCACGCCGGGCTGGTGAGGTCCGGGTCCATGACGACGTCTCGGACGATGATGCGCCCGCCGGGCAAGAGGCATGCCCCAACGCGTCCAAACAGGACCTCGTTGGCGTACTTTCCCTGGCCGTGCAGCACGTTGCACAGCAAGAGAGCGTCGTGTCCCGGTGGAAGCGGGTCACTCAAGAAGTCGCCTTCCACGACATCGATGCGGCCTTCGAGCCCTGCTTCCTTCACCGTGGCGCGGGCTACCCGGCAGGCGATAGGCAGATCGAATATGGTGGTCCGGAGCCCCGGGTCCGCGTTACAGTAGGCCATCGAGTAGGTTCCGGCCCCTCCTCCCAGGTCCAGCAGACGCTTGGCTCCTCCCAGCGGGACCTTTTCGACGACGGCGGGAGCGATGGACAGCGCATCCCTGTGCAATCCACGCAAGAGGCGCGTGGCCGTCTCCGGGCTATCGTGGAAGAGGGGCCGGTTCAGGGGACTGAGGCCGGTCGTAAGGGCGCGGTCGAGGTCACCCCACAGGCCCCAATAGGCGTCGTCTACCAGGAGCTGGTCTCCGCGATATTCGGGAGAAGTAGCCACAAGGTACTGGGTCGAGAAGGCCGTGTTACAGAAGCAGCCCTGGCTTTTCTCGAGCAGGCCCAGCCCGGCGAGGGCGGCGAGGAAAACATCGAACGCCTGTCGGTCGCCCCTGCAATGGGCGGCGACGGCAGCAGCGGGCTGAGGCCTTTCGCTCAGGAAGGTAAACAGGTCCAGTTTCGCGGCAGTCAGGACCAGCCTGTGTTTCCAGTACGCGCCTACTTCGATCAAGCGCTCGAGGTCCGACGCCGGCGGAGACGGAGGCATCGATGACTACCCAGCCATCTGGTGATACAGGTTTTCGTAGGAAGCGACCATGGCTTCAAGACTGAAGCACTGGGCGACCCGACTCCTGCATTGACGGCGGTCGATACTCCCCAGCCGGCCTATGGCGTTGGCCGCCTCCTCTTCCGTCTCCACGAGAAACCCCGTGCGGCCGTCGGCGACGACCTCGGGCATGGAGCCCTTGGGGTAGGTCACCACGGGAGTCCCGGCAGCCATGGCCTCTGCCACGGCCAAGCCGAAGGGTTCCTCCCATTGGAGCGGGAAAAGGAAAGCCTTGGCCCTCCCAACCAGGGACATGACATCCTGGTTGGAGAGATGCCGGATATGGACCACCTGGTCCGCATCGACGTATGGGGCTACCTCCTCGTCGAAGTAGGCCTGGCTCCAGGGAATGTAGGCGCTCACATCCCCCACGATAACCAATCGCTCGCCCGCTGCCCTGGCGATGCGGATGGCGTCCGAGATTCCTTTGTTCGGCACGATCCGGCCAACGATAACCAGGAAGTCCTCTGGGTCGTTGCCGAAGGGGACGGCGTCCACGTCGATCCCGTTGTACACCACGGGCAGGTCCTCCTCCCCCAGCATGGCGGCCTGGCTCCGGCTGATACACACGGGATGCAGCCTGGGGAAGTGTTCCCGGTAGTAGCGGTGGAGGTGGGCCTCGATATAGGCATAGGTGACCAGGGTTGGCGTTTCCGTGAAGTCCGAGAAGTAGGGGGCCAGCGTGGGCCAGTGGGAGTGGATGAGATCGAATCGGCCCCCCTGGCGGTACAGGTTGTAGGTGTTACGCGCTTCCATCTCTTTGTCGATGTAGATGGTCGCGGAGTCGGTGTAGGTTGTGGCGACATCGAGAACGGCGTTGAGCTTGGCGCTGACCTTGGAGTCCCCTGAGGCGAACAATTCGACCTCGTGGCCACGGGCGACGAGGCCCTCCGTCAGGTGGTAGACCATGAGCTCGGTGCCGCCATGGCTTCGAGGAGGCACGGACAAGTACGTGCTAGTGATCTGGGCGACCTTCATGCCCGATTACGAGTATTCAATCTCGATGTCGTCGCCGTCGACCCGGAGGGGATAGGTCTGTACGGGCAGTCCCGCGGGCGGCTGCTTGACCCTCCCGGTCCTGACGTCGAAAGCGGCAAAGTGGACGGGGCATTCGACGATGCCGCCTTCGAGGAACCCCTCATGGAGCCACCCCATGGCATGGGTGCACTCAGAACCGAAGGCGTAGAACTCGCCGTCGACGTTCGCAATGGCGACTTTCGTGTCCTCGATGTCTACCCCGACCATCTCGCCGGGGGCGATGTCACCGACTTTGGCGACCTTGAAGAAATTAGCCATGCCCGCCTCTTTACGGCGCTGCAGCGGACAGCGGTTCTAGGCCGCCCGCTCCGGCGGACGATTATACCAGAAGGGTCCGACGAACCATGGGGTTACCCGAAGAAACTGCGGCCCTGGCCGCGAGGTCCGGATCGATAGCGCGGGCAACGATATATCGACGCGACGGGGCTTCACAGATGACTGCCTCTCGAGACGTCGCCCAGGCGGTTGTGGTCGGCAAGCTGATGCCCCGCGGAAGAGCAGAGGCCGGGAGCGCGCCCGCGTTGGAGGCGGGGCCGGCGTCTTAGGACTGAGGCTGCCCATACGAGGCCCGGGCCGGTGCCGAGATCAACGGACCGCGGAGCGCGTTCTGTCTGGCTGCCGGGCGAGCAGCATGCTGATCGCCGCCAGGACCGCGCCGCCGGTCAACGCGTATAGAGTGACGGTGTAGGCGCCGGTGGCATCCCTGAGGAAGCCGGCAAGGGCTGGGAGGCCCGCCAAGCTGGCTACACCGATCATCGATCCATAGCCCATGATGGTCGCGTAGTGTCGCCGCCCGAAATAGGCGGCGCCGATAGGCTGCAAGAGGCCTGCGGTGCCACCAGACCCAACGGCGAACAGCACGACCGCGAGGACCACTTCCCAGAGACTCCCCGCCCGGACAAGGGCCACCGTGGACAAGGCCATTACTCCCGACAGGAACGCGGCCACATAGCGTTTGTCGAAGTAGTCGAGCAGGGTCGCTGCCACGATCCTGAACGGGATACTGGTTACGCCGAAAACAGCAAGCAGCAGCGCTCCTTCGCCTGCTTCGAAGCCTTTGTCGACGATGAGGGGTATGAGATGGAGCCAGGTTGCGCCCGAGACGCCGGAGCGCAGGGAAAAACTCAGGAAGAGGAGCCAGAAGGCCCTGGAATTGAGGGCCTCTTTCGGGCTGAAGTCCCCGTCCGAGGGGGGCGCGGGCGCCGCCGCCTGCTCGTTGGAGATGGGTCCCAGCGGGGCCGCCGCTCCATCTGGGGCCATGCCGTGTTGCTCTGGCCGGTGGCGCATGAGCGCGGACAACGGATACCCGACCGCCAGCACGAAGATGCCGATGATCAGGGCCGCGTCTCTCCATCCCAGAGAGGCGATGAGGAAATTGGTGGCAATCACGACTGTTGCGCCCAAACCGAAACCCGCGTTCACGATCCCGAACGCCCTGCCTCGCCGGCGGCTGAACCAGTTGGCGATGGCGGTAGAGGCAGGCCACTGGGTGCCCATGAGGATGCCGGGCGCCGCCATCAGCACGAAAAACACGTAGAACAGGGCGAGGTTGGGCGCCGTGGAAATCAGCACGTATGCAAGACCCAGGAGCGTAATCCCCGCGACCATGATCCGCCGGGTCCCGAGGCGGTCGATCAACGTGCCCAGGAACGGGGCCAGAAGGCCGCCCTGGACCAGATTGGAAAGGCCGAAGACGGTGGAGATGGTGCCGTAGTCGGCGTCGAACTCTTCTGTAAGAGGCAGAAAGAAAGCGGAAAAGCCGAAGAAATAGATGCCTCCGCCGACGGCGTTGAGGAAGGAGGCCCCCGCTACCATCCACCAGCCGAAGAAGACCCCACGGAGTGCACCCAGGGGCAGCCGTCCGCCGGAGGAGGGTGGGGTCATGCTCGTCGCGGGGGATGCCCGGAGGACGCTAGGTGACTGGCGCCAGGTGCTGCGCGTACCAGTCCGAGGCCGCCTTCATAACGACGCCGAATGCCGGCGGGCTGTAGACATCGTAGTGCCTCGCGCCGGGAACGACTGTCCAGCCCTTGGGCTCGCCAGCGAGGTCGTAGAGCTCGCGAGTGATGTCGTTGGCGACCAATACGTCCCGTCCGGCCACGATGAAGAGCACGGGTCGCGGCGAGATGAGGTGGGCCATCCGGTCTGGATGAAAGTCCACCACTGCCTGGGCGGTTTCCAGGGGCAGATCGGAGCACGATTCCGGGAACCGCTCCTGGGCCCACTCTGCCGCGGCGGCTGTATCCGGGTCGGGGGTCATGATGTGCAACCGTCCGACGACCCGGGACTTCCCCGTGGTTACTCGGGTTTCCCGGTCCTCCTCCAGCTCGCCCAGGAAGTCGCGCCACTCCCATTCCCGCCGCAGGCTCCGTAGCCACCTGGCCCCATTTCCGACTCCGACGGTACTCACCACGCATTGGACGCGGCTGTCTTCAGCCGCTGCGTAGACCACGTTGGCGCCGCCGAAACTGGTGCCGTAGAGCCCTATCCGGTCGGGATCGACGGAGGGCTGCATCGAAAGGAACGTCAAGGCGTTGCGGATATCGGCGACCTGTTCGAGGGGGATCATCCTCCAGCGGGGGCCTTCGCTCTCGCCGAAGCCGCGATAGTCGAACATCATGACCACATGACCTTGCGCGGCGAGATGCTCGGCGATCTCGGGTAGGAACCGGGCCTGATGGGCCCCGAACCCATGGCAGACAAGAACGGCGCTCCGGCGCTGGTCCTCCTGGAAGTCCGGAGGCAGGTATAGGTAGCCAACGAGCTGGATGCCGTCGCTGAAGAAGGTTACCCGCGTGGGGTCGGGGCTGCTCATGTCGTCACCCTGTCGGAGAGAGCGCTGCCGGCCCTCCCTGAGGTCTCGGTTGCGAGGTCATCGAAGCGGCAGCATCATGGTGTTCTCGCACCTAAACGCCGTCGAGGGGTTCCCAGTTGTACTCGAAAGCTACCGAGTAGACCGGCTCCCGGTCTGGCGTCGCATTACAGATGACCGCCCCGCCGCTGAAATCCGCCTTGGTAGCCAGGAAGTACGCGGCCCGGGCAATGTCCTTGGGGTCGAGGGGTCCATACGTCTTCGTCTTGGATTTGGACGCCATGAGCTCGCGCATTCCCTCGTTCACGAAGCCCCGCCCCAGATTGGTCGCCACGCCGGTTGGGCAGATCGAGTTGACTTTGATGTTATCGTCCTCGAGCAGATGCGCGAGGGCGATACTCATCTGGACCACGCCACCCTTGGCAGCCGTATAGTGGATTCCCCACATGAACGCCCGGATCCCGGCCAGTGAGGCGGTGTTCATGATGCGGCCGCCGCCGCTCTTCTTCATCGCGGGAACTCCGTACTTGCAACCGAGGAACACCGAGTCCAGGTCCACGGCGATAACCTTTTTCCACATTTCGAAGGAAGTCTCTTCGATGCTGGGATGGACGGGCATGATGCCGGCGTTGTTGTGGAGGAGGTCCAGGCGGCCGTAGCGGTCCACGGCGTGATCAATCAGGGCTTTGACCTGTTCTTCGCTGGTCACGTCGGTCTCTTTGAAGGTGGCCTCTAGGCCCGCCTCCCGGAGGTCTGCGACGGTCTTCGCTCCGCTGGGGAGGTCGATGTCGGCCCCGACAACGCTGGCGCCGGCCTCGGCGAACCGGCTGAGGGTGGCCCTGCCGAGTCCAGAGCCGACACCCGTGACTACAGCTACCTTGCCTTCGAGAGCACCGTCGCGTTGAGAGGACATGGCATCTCCTGACATTGTGATCGGAAGCTGCTGGGACTCGCTGAGATCAGGCCGAATACGGTCCGTGGACCCGAAATCAGGAAGCGGGGGCAGCTTCCCCAAGCTAGACCACGCCCATCTCCCGAAGGGCGGCGATGCGGTCTTGGGTGAGACCAAGCTCATCCCGAAGGATCGCGGCGTTGTGCTCACCGATCAGCGGGGCCCTGTGCGAGATCTCCCAGGGCGTGCCGTGGAAGATAAAGGGAGCGCCCGGGTAAGTGAACTTTTCACCCAGCTCAGGGTGGTCCACCTCGACGAAGAAGCCGCGCTCGCGGAGGTGGGGGTCTTCCGGAAGGTCGGAGGGGGCCCGGACCATCGTCCAGGCGAACTTGCGTTTCTGGCCCTCGTGGAACATGTACTCGGCGGTCTTGGTCTTGGCGAATCTCCCGATGACATCGAGAACGTGGGGCATGCTGCGTTGAAGCTCCACGGGCTCCAGGTATTTGACGTCGTCCAGGTCCTCCTGCATGCCGTCGGCTGACAGCCACTCGACGAGGGCGAGCCACTCCTCGATCTTGACCCGTGCCATCATGGCGTTGAAGTAACGCCCATCACCGCATAGCCACTGGCCGGGGCCAGAAGGGCTGATACCTGCGTGCCGGCCGGTCTGGCGCTTCCGCTCGCCCCCCATGTATATGAAATCGGAGAAGGCCCCTTCGGTGCACACCGCGCTGGCCTCTTGCATCGAGAGGTCGATGTATTGGCCGATCCCCCGCATGTCCCTTGCGAAAATGGCAGCCATGATGGCGATGTAAGCGTTGTGGGCCGCCATGTGCCAGACATTCCCTCCCCCCGGGGCAACAGGGGACTGGTCGTCGTCGTCCTCGGGGCTATAGCCGCAGACGCCCATCTGGCCGCCGCTGGCCATCAGCGTCAGCTCGGTGGCCTTGTAGTGCGCCCATGGGCCGTCCTGGCCGTAAGGAGTGATCGAGCAGTACACGACCCTTGGGTTGAGCTCGCGCACCTGATCGTAGCCCAAGCGTCGGGCGGGCATATGGCCCGGCGGCATCGATTCGAGGACGATATCGGCGCTCTTAGCGAGGTCCCGGAAGAGCCGTTGCCCATCGGGCGTGTCCAGGTTCAGCGTGACGCTCTTCTTGCTGGTGTTGTAATGCCAGAAGAAGAGGCTCCGGTTGGGGTCCGGGATGTCCTTGTAGAACGGGCCGATGCGCCGGGCGGCCTCGCCGCAAGGGGGCTCGACCTTGATGACCTCGGCCCCCATGTCCGCCAGCAGCTTGCCGCAGTGTTGGCCGTTCTCGTTGGTCACCTCCAGCACCCTGAGGTCGTCGAGGGCTTTCTTCTCACGGGAGCTCATCGCTGCGTCCTTTGCATTTTTTCCGGCCAGAGCACCCCGGACGCATCCAGGTCCTGGTACTCAGCCTCTGAGACCCCTAACAATTCCCGGTAGACGTATTCGTTTTCTCCGGCCATTATCGGCCCGCCCCGCCAGATGTCCCATGGAGTTTCTGAGAACCGGGCCGGGAAGGACTCGCATGGATTGTCGCCGAGAATGGGGTGTTCGATGCGCTTGGCAAAGGCCCCCCGGTGGAGGAGCTGAGGGTCCCGCTCGACGCGCTCGCCCGTGCTATCCACGGGGGCGCTGGGCACCCCTGCCTTCTGCAGCCGATCCA
This sequence comes from Dehalococcoidia bacterium, assembly GCA_965220155.1. GTDB lineage: Bacteria > Chloroflexota > Dehalococcoidia > SHYB01 > SHYB01. The sequence goes on from OZ244810.1 coordinate 1,456,829, forward strand.
CCAACTCCCATTTGTCGAAGCCGGCGGTCCATTCTGAGATCTTGGAGTCCAGCTCGTCCTGGGCCATCAGCCTATCCACCAGGGTCTCGAACTTGGCGTCTTGCGCCCACTCCGGGCTGCCCATCTCTTTGACCAGCGCCGCCCACTCCTCTTCGGTCTGGCAGACGATGACGCACCAGTCCCAATGCCCGCCGCCCTTTGTGCGGTAGTTGTTGTGTGGGGCGGCATGGGCCCCACGCGAGTAGCTGCTCGTAATCGGGTGGCCGGGCCAATAGGTTCGGTTCCCCGTGGGGAAGCCCGGACGCATCGTCGGACGGCCGTTGACGGTGTAATCGAGGAAAGCGGCCCCCGTCAGTGTGCATCCGGCCTCAACCTGGGCGAGGTCGATGTACTGCCCTTTCCCGGTGCGGGCCCGGTAGTGCATGGCGGTCAGCAGGGCCATGGCCCCGTAGTAACCGCCGGTATGGTCCATGTAGGAGTAGCCCCACCCAGAAGGAGGCTTGTCTGGATGACCCGATGTAAAGGTGAGGCCGGTCATCGCCTGGACTGCCGGGCCCCAGGTGTCATAGTCCCGCCACGGGCCGCTGTGGCCAAAGCCGGCCATGCTGATGTACACGATAGTGGGGTTGATCTTACGTTGGGCCGCATAGTCCAGGCCCCAGTCTTCGAGCACCCTGGAGCTGAAGTTCTCGACAACGATATCGGAGACCTTGATCAGCTCGCGGAGGAGCCCTATGCCGCGCTCGTCACGAACGTTGAGGACACAGCTCAACTTGTTGACCCCGAAGTTCGCGAAGTCGCCGCCGGTATCGAACCCGGGCTCGATTCCTGGGGGCGTGTTCCTCAACGATCCCAGGCGCGTGATGTCCGGGGCGCCCGGCCACTCCACTCGCAGCACCTCGGCCCCGAGCATCGAGAGGATTCTGGTGGTCTGCGGCCCGGCCCGGACCCAGGTGAGGTCAACGACTCGGGTCCCCGCCAAGGGACCATCGTGGAAGAGCTTGTTCTTCTCCAAACGGTGGCCTCCTCGGTCAGAGTCGCGCCGCCCCCACTACTGGGAAACCGGGCTTGGCCTCTGACCGTCACGCATGGTACCAGAGAGACCCCCGGTCGCAAAACGCGGAGGACCAAGGCGCCTTCAGATCGGCCGGAATGCGCCGTCCTGCCCTATGAGGCCCTGTTCGGGCAGGCGTATGCCCCTGGCCGCGTCTTCTACTGCGTGGCCGATGATCAGCGCCTCGGCGCCTGACTCCGCCAGGGCCTGGAGCGCCGGGTCCGCGAGCTCGGGGGCGAGGACTACGCAGAATCCAATCCCCATATTGAACACCCGGTACATTTCGGCGTCCGAAACCCCTCCAGCTTCCTGGACGAGGCGAAAAATAGGGTGCGGCTCGGGCAGCATGTCGAGCACAAACCCGACCTCCGCGGAGACCCTGGAGAGGTTGAGGAGGCCGTCGCCGGTGATGTTGGCCAGCGCCTTGGGGCGGACCCCCCACTCCCTGAGGGCCGCAGCCTGCGGAACGTAGATGCGAGTGGGCTCCAGCAGCTCATCGGCGAGCGAGCGGCCTATCTCCGCCGGCCGATCGTCCAGTGTGTACTCGGAGTCAAAGAGGACCTTTCGGACCAGGCTGTAGCCGTTGCTGTGGAGCCCTGAGCTCCGAAGGCCCACGACGATGTCGCCGGCGCGCACGTCTCCCCCCGTATTGATCTCATCGAGGGGGACCGTGCCAACGCAGGTCGCCGTCAAGTCGAACCCCAGGCCGGGCTTGTAACCCCGGACCATGTCCCGGACCTGCGCGAGCTCACCCCCGACGATGTTGACTTGCGCCTGGCGGGCCCCTTCGTACAGACCCTTTCCTATTTGGTCCAACATCTCCGGGGATGACTCTTCGACACTGAGGCAGTCAACCAGCGATAGCGGAGTGGCGCCGACACAGATGATGTCGTTGACGTTCATGGCGACACAGTCGATGCCGATCGTGTCGTAACGGCCAGCCATCTGAGCGATGAGCAGCTTGGTACCGACACCGTCGGTGGTGATCGCCAGGCCCAGGCCGTGTCCGATATCGATGACGTTGGCGAAATAGCCGACGTCTTCCCGGGCCTCCCCGAGACCTTGACGAAACTCCCTGGTGCGGCGGACCCAGCCAAGGAGGGCGCTCAATCCGCTTTCGGTGGGTGACGCCTGCACCCCGGAGACCGCATAGGCATCCGGCCCCGGGGATGGACCCCTCGACATGCTCACGCGCTCCGGTACCCCTTTGCCAGCGGCCCTTGGGCCGCGCTCCGGAAAATCGGGAATTGGATGGACACTTTCCCGCTGATGGCAAGAAAGCCGCTCCGGGCAGTTCCGCGAACTCAATACTATACGCTCAGCCTGGAGTGCGACTGGTTAGACCGCGACTGTGATAGAATCCGGCCAAGAGCCGCCGGACGAGGCTGAGAGCGTGTCCGGTTTCGTCGGCGATGGCACCGGAGGTGGAGGGCTATGTTCAGACCAGTCCAGTTCCCTGCGGAAGTCGAAGCGAGGGTGCGGTTTGTTGAAGAGACGCCGAGAGACCGGATCGTCGAGGAGACCATTGACCGCCTGAGAGCGGGGACCTCGGCCAAGGAGATGCTGACCGCCTCGGCCCTGGCCGTGACGAGGTCGACCGATGTGGCGGTGGGGCATCACGGAGGGCCGTGTCACGAGCTGTGCGGTGTTTACCCCGCGTTCAAAATATCGGAAAGACTGCCGGGCGAGTGGTCTTACATGCCGGTGGTCCACCACGTTGCCCTGGCGAACGAGCATATCCATTGCCCGGAGTTTGGGCCGTTTATCCTCCCTGAAATCGAGCCGGTGGAGGCCGTAGACCTCTTCAACCTGAGGCATCGAGGGTACATCGACGCCTCCGAAGGCACACTGGAAGAGACCCGGGAGAACTTCTCCCGGATGATGCAGTCCAAGTACCCTCCGGCTGCCGAGGGGCACCTCTTGCATCTGCTGGGACGTGTTCCGAACGATGAGATCATCGACCGCATTGTTGAAAAGGCGCTCCCCTTCAACGGGAGGGAAGACCACTATTTCCTGTTTCCCGTGTTTACCTCCCGAGCCCTCGACGCTCTTGGCTGGGAGTGGGCCTCGGTCCTTCTACGCCCCGTGGTCCGGTGGCAGGCCCGCAACCCGTACATGCGGGGAGTGGTCCAGCCTACCAGGATTTCCCTTACCCACGAGGACCTCGAAGAGCTGCTGGAGAAATACCAGCTGCTGGAGGTCCGCATCCCCGAGAGGAGTACCGCCGGGGAGAGCGAGGCTATTGGGCAGCTTGCGGACCGGATTGGGCACTGCGAGGACTTCGCCGAGGTCCCGGAGATGGTCGCTGCCGCCCTTGGCGGAGGCATGTCCCTGGAAGGGACTGGCGAGGCGATCTCTATCGGCTCCGCGACAACGTTCCTGCAGTCGGACTACGGGAATCCAATGGATGCCCACCTGCACACAGGCATCAATTCGCGCCGATACTTGCTGGGCAAGGAGCATGTCACGCTCCGGAACAAACTCCTGGCCCTGCTCACGGCATATATCGGACCCGAGATCACGCTCAGCATGGGCAAGCTGGTCTACCCAGCCCGCGCCGAAAGAAGCGTTATCGATTCGCTACCCGACCGGGACCAGCCGGCCTTGATCGAGGCCATCGTCGACAGCCTGATGTCGATCCCCACCGAGCGCAACCTGCACGTGATGAACCTGATTCACCTGAAAACCGATCCTCTGCTCCGGGACTCCATGGCTCTGGCCCAACAGTACGCGGAGAAGGGCTACGATCCGATGGCCCTATTCGTCGAGATGGGCAAGCTCGCCTGCAGGGACGATTTCACTGAAATGCACGCGCTGAAGCAGCACCAGACGGCCGTGGACGAGTATTACACGACGCGTGAGCCCTTCCGGTGGGTCCACCTGGTTTCGGCGGTGAAATTCATCGGCTTCTGCCGCGGAGCGCGGGAGGCCCACTTTGAACAGGCGAAGGAGCTTCTCAGAGTCTAGCTCGCCGCGCATCAAGAAACATCGTGAAAAAGGGGCGGTCATCGAGACCGCCCCTTTCCTCACCCCCTGGGGATGGTCGCAAGCGAGCTCAGGCGAGGAGCGGGCAAAACCTCCTCATTGAAAAGCATCGATGGTCCGGCTTCGCCGTCCACGAGGCACAGGTAGACGCTTTGGACGCCCGCCGGTTGAGGCGCATGTCTCTGGCCGCGATCGCCAGATCTTCTCTGAGGCTGGTCCGTGCTTCACCGAATGCGTCAGGCGTCGCTGTTGTAAGCCGATGCCATCCATCCATCGGCAGTCGTGTGGTGCGCCTGAGCCCGGCGCGAGAGCGGAGGGCCGCAACCGATTCATCCAGCCGATTCCACCGCTCCCCGAAGGAGGCCCCAGAGCAGGGTAATCCTTGGCTGAAGAGCCCGACCCGATGATCACAGTTCCGTCTTCTCACCGCCGGGCGAATATCGGGGCGGCACCTAACCTGAGCTCGCCCGACGATCGATGGACCCCCGCTAGAGAAGGTCCTTGAACAAGCGTCCGCCCTTCATGATCGCCAGCAACCGGTCCTGGTCCTGGAGCACGGTGATGTCCACCGTCGGGTCGCCATCGACCACGAGGATGTCGGCGAGCTTGCCGGTCTCGATGGTCCCCAGCTCGGTCCCCATGTCCATGAGATCGGCACCGTTCTTGGTAGCCCACGTGATGACCTCGAGGGGCGACATCCCCGCATGGCGGACGTAGGCCTCCATCTCTTTCGCGTAGTCGCCGTGCGGGGTGACCACGGTCCCGAAATCATCCCCAAGGACGAGCTTGACCCCGGCCGCGTGGGCCTCTGGGAGTATGCTGGACGTGTAGGCGAGGTCCCGGCGCATGTTCTGCCACTGGGGCAGATGCGCCTCGCCCCGGGCTTCGGCAGCCTCGAGGACACAGATCGGGTAGTAGAGGCTTGGCACGACGAAAGAGCCAGCCCTCAGGAAGGCGTCGATGCATTCGGCATCGAGCCGGTCCGCGTGGTCGATGACGTCCACCCCCGCGTCGACGCACTCCATGATGACCCGTTTGCCGCAGATGTGGCCTCGGACCTTGGCGCCCCGGTCGTGGGCCGCTTCGACGCCCGCGTCGAGCTCCCCCCGGGTCAACGTCATCATGTCCCGGGGAAGGCGGACGCCATGGCCGCCGGTGGGGTAGAGCTTGATCATCTGGGCGCCGCGATGGATCTCCGAGCGGACCGCTCTCCTGAACTCGTCGGGCCCATCGCACACCAGGAGCGCCCCCTCGCCCCCGATCTGTTGCCAGTAGGGGCGGTCGTTGGAGTCACCCGTCGTAATGATGTCGCGGCTGGACGGCATGAAGCGGGGCCCTTCGATCAGGCCATCGTCGAGGGCCTTTTTCATCGAGGCGTCGATGTCGAAAGCGGTACTGGCCCCAACCGCGCCGGTAAAGCCGGTCATGAGAGCCCGATGAAGGTTCCTCGCGGCGCGCAGCGCAAGATAGGTCGCGGGCCGTTCTAGTCCTAGAGGGGCCGAAACCCCGCCAACGTTCTCGTAGGCCGCGTGGAAATGGCAGCTGAACATCCCGGGCATGAGAGTCTTGCCGCCCAGGTCCACTACACGGTCCTCGGGCCCCGGGCTCACGGTGTTGCCGGTCCCGGCTGAAGCGATCCGGTCGCCCTCGACGACGACCGTGCTGCCCGGCTTGCGCGGGCTCTCCCCGTCGACCAGGTTGACGTCACGGAATATCGTTCTACCCATCCTCCACCTCTCAAGCCCCCCAGGGGCCGCCCCAGGCTCAATGATGTGGCCGGCGATGACGCGGCCGGCAACGATCTGGCCGGCAACGATCTGGCCGGCAATGGTGTGTCCGGCAATGACCTGACTGGATTCTATGGAGCCCCCGGGTTCGGGTCAACGAGGCCGCCGGACACGCTCGTGCCTCCCGCGGCTCAGACCTCCCGCAAGAGGCCCTCCAGCTCGAGCAGAGAGGAAATGCGATGTACTCCCCCCGGAGGAGCGTACGGGTCCTGGTAGCGGTCGAGCCACACTGACACCAGCCCGGCCGCAAACGCGGCCTCGACGTCGTTGATGATGCTGTCGCCGACGTAGGCCGTACATTCCGGTGCCGCCCCGATGTGGCCGCACGCCTCGAGGAAGGCCCCGGGGTCCGGCTTCCTGGCCCCTGTTGGCGCCAGCACTTCGTCGAAATAGGGGCGGAGGCCCAACCGTGTTGCGATCTGCTCGGCCATTGGGTTGTTGCTCAGGATGGACATGGAGTAGTGGCCACGCAGGACAGGGACGACCTGCAGGCCGTCCTCGAATGGGACTGTGTCCAGCGCCTGAAGGAACCGGTTGGAGGTCGCTTGAATAAGGTCGTCATGCTCGCCTGATAGCGTCTCTTTCCACAGGTCCTCCGAGCTCGACGACACCATCCAGTGCTGGCGGTCGACGATGAGACCCTCGCGGACCACGAAATGTCGGGCCTCGAGCGCTTTCAGGAACCGCTGACCGAGATGCTCACGCGTCCCAGGGGGTACACCCGGCAAGGTATCTCTGATGGCTTGGTCCAGCGAGCTTTCCCAGTCCAGCAGGGTCCCATCGAGGTCGAACAGGATAGCCTCGATCATCGGGTCTCTCCTGCCTCGGCCGTGCGGCCAGCACCGGCGGGTTGCCGCGGCTAATCGACCCCGAGAATGCGGCGCAGATTGCCCGAGAACACGCCTGCTTTTTCGGTGTCGGAGAGGTCTGATTCCCGTACGGCGTCGACTGTCATGCTCCTCCGGTCTCCCATGGGGTACGAGTACGTGCCCGACCCGAACACTAGCCGGCCGGTCCCCATGACACGCTTGACCGCATTGACCTTGGACGCGCCCCCGCTCCACATACCCGTGTCGAAGAACACGTTGTCCCTGCGCTGGGAGATGTCGTAGAACAGCTCGGTCTCCTCAAACCCCGAAAGGCCGTCGATCACCAGTAAGGGCGTATCGGGGAATTCAGCCGCGAGCCGCTCCAGACGCCACGGGGACTCCAGCAGAGAGCCGTGGTGACAATGGATGAACGGGACCAGGCCCTCTTCGGCGGCGACGCCGATGCATCTCTTCATCCAAGGCGAATCGACGTAACAGCCCTGGAGCCGGTTATGCCACATGACACCGACCATTTCGAGATCACGGCGGACGCGTCGGACCTCCTCGAGGGCCGCCTCTCCCTGGCGCGGCTCGATAGCGGCGACGGCGTAGGGAAACCGGTCGGGGAACCTGTCGCGGAAGCCCGCGAGGTTGTCGTTGACTTTCTTTGTGTCCGCGATGCCGTTTGGCATCAAGTATTGGTACCCCGGCCCGACGATGCCCTGGGTGATCCCGGAACGGTCCATCACAGCGGTCCTCGTGCGGAACTCGAACAGGTCCTGTTCTTCTTCGCCGGGGCCCCAGCCTCAGCCCTGGTGAAGTCAGGAATGACCCCGATGTGCTGATGGGCGTCCAGGATATGCATGGGGCTATCCGGCCTTCCGCTGGGCGAGGAGATTGCGCGCGATGACCAGCCGCTGGATTTCGTTGGTGCCCTCTCCGATGATCATCAGTGGCGCATCCCGGTAGTACCGCTCGACGGTGTAGTCCTTGATGTAGCCAACGCCTCCGTGTATGCGCATGGCCTCCATCGCCACTTCGTAGCATGTCTCGCTGGCAAAAAGCTTGGCCATCCCGGCCTCGAGGTCGCACCGCTCGCCCCGGTCCTTCTTACCCGCGGCCTGATACGTCAGCAGCCGGGATGCCTCGATCTTGGTGTACATGTCCGCCAGCTTGAGTTGGATCGCCTGGTGCTCAGCTATGGGCACGCCGAACGTCTCGCGCTGCTGGGAATAGGCGATGGCCTTATCGAATGCGGCTTGGGCGACCCCGCATGACCGGGCCGCGACCTGGATACGCCCGACCTCGAGCCCGCTCATCATCTGCTTGAATCCCTGACCCTCCGCCATGCCCACCAGGCTGGTTGCGGGAGTGCGGAAATCATCAAAGATCAACTCTGAAGTATCGACCCCCCTGTACCCGAGCTTGTCGAGATGGCGGCCCGAGGTGAACCCCGGCCCTTTCTCCATGATGAAGCAGCCTATGCCACGGTGCTTTGGACGGATCTCCTTGTCGGTCTTCGCGAGCACGGCGAACGTATTGCCGTGCTCGCCGTTGGTCGTCAGCATTTTCGTGCCGTTGATCACATAGTCGTCGGCGTCGAGCACCGCGGACGTCTCGATTGCCTGGACGTCACTGCCGCAGTTGGGCTCAGTCAGGGCGATGCCGCCGCGCTTCTCTCCACGCGCCATGTCGGGGAGCCACCTGGTTTTCTGCTCCTCCGTGCCGAAGTGCTCCACGATGTAGGCCATGATGAGATGAGAGTTGAGGACCCCCGATATGCTCATCCAGCCTTTACAGATCTCTTCGGTCACGAGGGCATAGGTCGTGTAGTCCAGGCCCATCCCGCCGTACTCTTCGGAGATGATCGAGCCGAAGAGCCCCAGCTCCTTCATCTTTTCGACGATCTCGAAGGGGTAGGTGTCGGCGTTCTCCATCTCGGCCGCCGCGGGTTCGATATCGCGCCTCACGAAATCGCGGACCATCGTGATGATCTGCTTCTGCTCGTCGTTGAGGGCCGGTTCAGCCATGAGGGCCTCCTGTTGCTGGCGCCGGGAACAGAGAAACGGGGGTATCGTAACAGCGGGCCAACCGGGCGGCAATCAAAAAACCGTCGCTCCAGAATGCTCCCGAAGCAAGCGGTATAATCCCGCCAATTACCGCCTGGAGGGTCAGGTGCTGCTGAACGGCAAGGTCGCGATCATCACTGGCGGAGGCCGGGGCATCGGCGAGGCAACCGCGCTGAGATTCGCGGGCGAGGGGGCTATTGTCGCATTGGTGTCCCGCACCAGGGCCGACCTGGAAACTGTGAGCCGAAAGGTCCAAGAAGCCGGAGGGCGGGCCTTCGTGGCCGTCGCTGATGTCGCGAGCGAAGACCAGGTCCAGGATATGGTGAAGACTGTCACAAGTGAGCTCGGCCGCGTCGACGTCCTCGTGAACAGCGCCGGGACGGCCGGTGAGATGACCGACCTCGTGGATATGCCCGTGGCGGACTGGGACCAGATCATCGCGACGAATCTGCGCGGCACGATGCTCTGCTGCAAATATGCTCTGGTCCCCATGATCGAAGCGGGGGCGGGCTCGATCGTCAACCTCTCGTCCAACAACGGGCGCAGGGGGACCGCCGGCCGCAGTCACTACGCGGCCTCCAAGTGGGCGGTCCATGGCCTAACCCATACGTTGGCGTGGGAAGCGGGGAAGCACAACATCAGGGTGAATTGCGTCGTCGCCGGCGCGACGCGCACTGGTGAGCTGGATCGCTCCCTCCGGGCTAGGGCTGGCTATGAGGGCCGCCCCTACGAAGATGTCGTCGCGGCTATCGCCCGCCAATCGCCGATGGAGCGCATCCTGGATCCACCCGACGTCGCCGAGGCGATCCTTTACCTGGCATCCGACGAAGCGATTGCAATGACGGGCCAGACCGTGAACGTCAACGCCGGCTCGTGGATGACTTGAAGCTTGGGGGCATGCGCGGCACCCCGTGATAAACTCCGTCTGTTCGCGTCTCGGAGCAACGGCGCGCGAGGGGAGCAAGTGGTCACCGACCAGCTGTTCGGGAACCCGGACGAGTTCGAGGAAGGGCTCGTCCACCTAGTCGACATGCTCGAGTTGGCCGATCCGCGCCGTGCTGAGACGCGGGTCAACCAGACGAAGGTAGAGGGGTCCGGGATCGACGTCCCGGTTGGCGGCTCTTTCGAGGAGTGGAAAGGGTTCTGCCTGGACGTGACGAAGCGCCTTCGCGCCACCAGCCACAAGATCAAGCACCCAGAGGGCCAGGCTGGGATCGACGCGGCCATCGATAGGATCGAGATGATGGTCATGGACGTCGAGGGCTGAAGCGAGTCAGGCTAAAGGGGCTCAGGCTCTCGGTCGCTGAGACGCTTCGCAGGTGAGATCGGGCCCTATCTGGGGCCGCGTTTTCCGAACAGCCGCCGCAGCTTTTCTTTGAAGCTCTCGTTTGGCGTGTAGTCGATCGGCTGACCGCGCCATTTTCGCTCGTACCCGGTCGCCTGCTTGAAAGACTCGCTGCTCCTGATGATAGACAGCAGATACGCGGCGAGAAGAACCGCCACGCCGAGGATGGAGATGTAGGCCGTCCGCACGATCAGACCGGCAACCAGAAGGATCGCGCCCACGGTCCCGACACGGGTCGGCGTCACCCAGCCGAATGCCGTCGACAGCGTGTCGAAAAACCCTTCGCGCACGCGCCGCTGGAGGTCAGCGAAGGCCTGGCTAAGGGTCGTCCGGGGCCCCACGTCGCCCCCAGCGCGCTTGATGATCTCGTCGATCTCTTTCTCGTATTTATCTGGCATCGCTTCCTCCCGCTTGGGTGGTGGCAACGCTACCGGCGTATCGGATTATCTTTCAGCGTCCGCGTATCTTAAGGGAGGTGGCTGGAGTAGTCCATGCCAATATGGCCGTCCTCTTCCAGCCGCCGGTAATCGGTCTTGTCGATAGCCAGAAGGTCCTGATAAACGTGCTCGTTGTCCTCTCCGAGCAGGCAGGGGGCCCGCCGGAGGTCATTGGGCGTCCGCGAGGCCGTCCACATCAGCCCCGGGTAGGCGTGGGTCCCCGCGTCGGGGTGATCCATCGTCCTGAAATAGTCGAGGGCGGCCATCTGGGGGTCCTCGTGCAGGTCCCGGTCATCCATGACGGGTCCCGCCGGTACTCCGTGGGACTGCAAGAGGTGTGCGACGTCCTGGGAGGTGCGCCCGAGGGTCCATTCCTGGATGTGGCGATCGAGGCCGTCCTGATTCTTCCACCGGCCGAGGGCGGTTGCGAACACTGGACTGCGGGTCCACGACGGCTCACCCATCGCCTGGCATAGTCCTCGCCACTCCAGATCGCTGCCCACGGATATCGTAACCCAGCGGTCTTCGCCGGCACAACGATAAACCCCCTGGGGGGCACGGGAAGGGTGCCGGTTGCCGAGGGTCTCGTGGACCCTTCCGTTCATGGTGTAGTCCATGACGGCTTCGCTCATGTACTGCAAGAAGTTCTCGCTTTGCGCCAGCTCGATGAGTTGGCCCTCGCCGGTGATCCTGCGGTGGCGGAGGGCAAGCATGACCGCCAGGGCGCCGGCGACTCCTCCGGCCGCGTCGCCCATGTAGGTATCGTCGCGCCAAGAGGCATCCATGTCGGGGTAACCGCGTACCCAGGTGTGTCCCATGGTCGCCTCCAGGTGCGTGCCGAAGGACCTGAAGTTCTTGTACGGACCGTCGAGCCCGTACGCGGGCATACGCAGCATGACGAGGTCCGGCTTGACCTTTCGGAGTTCGTCGTATGTCAGCCCAAGCTTCTCGATAGTCTGTGGCACGTTGTTCTCGACGAAGACGTCCGACAGCTGAAGCAGCCGGTGAAATAGGGCCAGCCCCTCCCGCTGCCTGATGTCGACGGTCATGCTGCGCTTGTTGCGGGCATGGCTCTGAAAGACCGGGTACCGGTTCCAGGGACGGTCTCCGGGGTCCCAGCCGGGATAGGCGACTCCCCAGATCCGCAGCATGGCGGGCATGTCCTTGGGGACGTGGACCAAACGCCCTCGAGTGCTGGGAGGTACGACCTGGGTCGATTCGACTCGAATAACATCCGCTCCCCAATCGGCCAGGAGCTGTGTGCAGTGCGGGCCAGCCCAGACCACCGTGAGGTCCAGCACGCGCACCCCATGTAAAGGAAGGTGGCTGGTGCCAGGGGCCGAAGTCATAAGGGCCTCGCTCAGACGACGCCTGAGCGCCTGAGGGCGGCGAGCTCGTTCCGGCTGAAACCGAGCATCCCTCGCAAAACCTCGTCATTGTGCTGGCCCAGCTTCGGCGCGGGCCTTTTCGTCCGCCATGGAGTGGCGCTCATGATGAAGGGCCGCCCGGTCTGAGCGAGGGTTCCGGCGGGCTGCTCCACCTCGGTCCAGACGTCGCGGACCTGTAGGTGTGGGTCTTTAAGCAGGTCAGCTGTGTCATAGAGCGGCCCTGCTGGAATACGCGCGCCCTGGAGCTCCGTGAAGGCCTCCTGCTTGCTGCGTTCCAGGAGCCAGGGGAGCAGGTATTCGTCGAACTCGTCGGACCTGCCGGGCATCGCCCGCGACCGGGAGTCTTTGAACCGGGGGTCCTCCAGCAGCTCGGGATGCCCTATGAGGCGAATCGCCAGAGGCAATCGCTCCATCCCCGCTCCCATACAGATGTAACCATCGCTCACGGGGCGGACCCCTGATGCGGGCGTCGACCCCGCGAGACGGCGCTCGTTGACCTCGCCGGTGTACTGATATGCCACGAGCATCGTCGTCCGGCGGTCCTGGCTCGATGCCTGCGCACGGAAGAGCGATATGTCGAGGTGGTCTCCAACCCCCCGGGCCTCCACCCCATAAAACGCAAGCGCCGTAGCGGTGGCCGCCGACGCGCCGGCGTGGTACTGGATCACGTTCTCGCCCAGCTTCATTGGCTCCCGGTCGGGCATGCCTGTCGCGTACATGGGCCCCGCCATGGCGTAGGAGACGATCTCCGAGGACTTGTAGTCCCGGTAGGGGCCGTGCTGCCCGAAATTCGAGATCGACGTCACGAGCAGGGAGGGATTCACGACGTGGAGATCGCCGAAGCCCAGCCCCAGGGAGGGCATGACCCGTGGAGAAAAACTCTCCACGAGGATGTGTGCCTGTCCTGCCAGCGCCAGCAGGACCCGCCTTCCAGCCCGGCTCTTAAGGTCGAGAGTAATGCTCCGCTTATTGGTGTTCAGGTGATAGAAGAGGCCGCTGGCTTCGGGACTGGGCGAGTCGTTGAGGAAGGGGCCCATGTGCCGGGCCGGGTCCCCGGTCCCGGTGCGCTCGACCTTGATGACGTCGGCGCCTTGATCGGCCAGAAGCCGAGTCGAGACGGGCCCCATGATGTGGTGCGTTAGGTCGACGATCCTGACCCCGCTCAGCGATTGGGGTGGGACCGCGGGGGATGGGGTATCTATCGGCATGACGCTTCTATAAGGCTGAGCCTCTCGGGATTATAGGAGCCGGAGAACCGTGAAGCCACAGGGCTCAGGCTCAGCTCTCATCCGGGCGGAATAGCTCCCTGAGCCGCTGCATGTCCTGGGGGTCGAATTCGCGCAGGTCGGGAACGGCGGCGAGCACATCGAGAGGGACAGGCCTGAGGATTTCCGGGACCACCGAGCAGACCCCAGGCTGCGCCAGCGCGAACTTGAGCGCGCCCTGAGCGAGGGTCATCTCGTACTGTTCATGTATGAATTCCAACTCAGAGAGCCTCTGGATGTCCGGCGGCTGCACAGGCGCTGGCAGCCCCGCTGAGATGGGCAGCGCTACAGTCCTGGCCGGAAAGGCCAGCGTGCCATCCAGCGCCCCGCGCGCCAGAGGATCGCGGACGATAGCGCCGACCTTGTTCCCGGCGGCAGCGGAAAGCAGCTTTCCGCCCGGCTCCTGTTCCAGGATGCTGAAGGGGACCTCCATGGCGTGGGGAGATCGTTCCTGGATGGCCGCCGACGCTTCTTTCTCCAGCTCCGGGCCGGGACGGACTGAGATGCCCCAATACCGGACCTTCCCTTCTGTGTGCACTGTTTCGAGGAAGTCGAAGATGCCATCGTCTTCGAGGGCATCCATCGATGGGTGGTGCAGGAGATAGAGGTCGATGTAATCGGTGTCGAGTGCCCAGAGGCTGCTTTCGATGGCCTTGCGCAGGTATTCGTGCGTCCAGCGCTGCTCCATCTGGGATGGGGCGGGTCTCTCTAACGGGTCCGTGTGCCAGTCGTACCCGACGGTAGTGGCGATCGCCATGTCGTGCCGGCGGCCCGGTAGGGCCTCCCGAAGGATGCGCTCCCCGTCCCCGTTATCGATGACATCCGTTGTCTGGAAGTAGGTGATGCCCAGGTCGAAGGCTTTCTGGAGGAGACGGGCGCCATCTCCCGGGCTGTCGAGGCCCCAATCCCTTGACGAGACGGTCCAAACGCTGAATCCGACCTCCGAAAGGTCCAGATCAGTTCTGGGGAGCCGGCGGTATTTCATGTCCAGATTATAATTCCGGGTGCCGATCAGGGAGTAACGGAAGGGTGTGCCGGGGAGCGAGGCAACTTGCCAGCTCCCCGTCGGCGATCTGGACCGGTCCCGCAAGCTCTGGGAGGAAGCCTCGATGACTCGCCAACGGTTGGGGGGCGCGCTGCCGCGCGTGCTGACGCCGCCGCCGGGCCCGGAGTCGCGGAGGCTTTCGGCTGACCTCGCGCGGTATGAGACGCCGGGAGTTTCGGGCATCTGCACCGGCGACATCCCCATCGTCTGGAGCCGGGCCCGTGGTGCGAACGTGGTCGACGTCGATGGGAACGTGTATATCGATATGACCGGCGGGTTTGGTGTCGCCAACGCCGGCCATGGCAACCCGCGGGTCGCCGGCGCAGCGGCCCGGCAGGCGGGCAAGCTGGTGCACGGCCTGGGAGATGTCCACCCTAACGAGGCCCGGGCTGCCTTGGTCAGCCGGCTGGCGCAAGCGGCCTCCCTGGACGGGGAGCCGCACAAGGCCATGCTGTGCTCGACGGGGGCCGATGCCGTGGAGTTCGCGCTGAAGACCTCCTCGCTCTACACAGGAAAGCCGGGAGTCCTCGCATTCGAAGGGGGGTTCCACGGTCAGAGCTACGGCGCTCTGGCTGTGACGCACCGTGAACTTTTTCGCAAGCCGTTTGAGCGCCAGATCTTCCAGGGGGTCGCTCGAGTCCCTTTCCCCTATTGCTACCGGTGCCCGATCGGGAGGGAATACCCGGCCTGCTCCACGGCATGCATGGAAGCCGTCGAGCAAGTCCTCGACTCCCCGCCAGCCCATGTCGGGCCCATCGGTGCGGTCATCGTCGAGCCGGTCCAGGGACGAGGGGGGGAGATCGTCCCTCCGGCTGAGTGGCTGCCGCGGCTGGCCGCGGCCTGTAAGTCGCGGGGCGTTTTGCTGATACTGGACGAGATGATTACGGGTTTTGGGCGTACAGGAGCGCCGTTTGCGGCCACCCACTGGGGCGTAGTCCCCGACCTGATGTGTGTGGGCAAAGGAATGGCAAACGGCTACCCTGTGGCCGCCTGCATCGGACGAGCGGACGTCATGGACGCGTGGCGGCATGACTCGGGAGAGGCTCCCCACTCGAGCACGTTCATGGGCCACCCGGTCACCGCGGCCGCGGCAATGGCTTCGATGGAGGAACAGGAACGGCGGGGATTGCAGGGACAGGCACGCAGGAAGGGCGCCTACGCCCTTAGAAAGCTGGAACAGATCAAGGATCGCAGGTGTCTGGCGGGCGATGTCAGGGGTCTCGGTCTGATGTTGGGAGTCGAGCTGGTTAAGGACAGAGGAACGAAGGAGCCCGCCGGCGAAGCGGCCCGAGAGGTCGTCGACGCGGCACTTCATCAGGGCATCATCCTGCTCGCGGGGGGCCCACACGGCAACGTGCTCTCGCTCACGCCGCCGCTGACGATTACCCGGCGCCAGCTCGATTGCGCCCTGGAAACCCTGGACGAGTGCCTCAAACGAGTCTGGGCAGTTGGGCCGAAGGAGTAGGACGTGACAGCCTCTGTCTCCGGGCGGCTGGCCTATGTGGGGCCGGACCAGCACATCCACGTTCGCAACCTGTCGGACGCATCGTCCCGGTGCTTGTCCAAAGAGATACCGGCGCGCTCCTCGGCCGCGGCGGTCTTCGCATGGCCCACATGGTCGCCCGACGGCCGTTGCGTCGCCTTTGTCCAGGAAAGCGGCCAGGCCGAGGAGCCGGGAATCTATCTCGCCGAGGCGGATGGCTCCGGGGTGCGCAGGCTTGTCTCAGGGGTGGCGCCGTTCTATCTCCAGTGGTCACCCGACGGCCGCTGGCTGGTGTTCCTGGCCCAGAGCCTGCAGGGCCTTGCCCTCAAAGGCATTGAGATCGCAGACCCAGCCGGTGTCAAGACGCTGGTAGAAGGGCAGCCGGCGTATGTGGACTGGTCTCCCGATAGCCGGGAAGTCCTGGTCCACATCGGGGGAAGTGCGGAGTTCAATACCGGGGCGTATCTCGCCAGGATCGATGTGGAGAGCGGGCGCTCCCGAAACCTCGAGGTCGAGCCCGCCGAGCACCGCTGCGCCTCATGGTCCCCCGACGGCCGCTGGCTGCTGACGGCCGCGCCAACGGCCGAGGGGGATGCGGTCATCGCAGTCGACGAAACGCTGGACAGGAGGGTCTTGACGCCCTTTGGGGGTAAGGCGTCATTCCTGTGGGCGCCGGACGGCAGTCGCGTGGCTGCCCTTGTCTCGGCGGGAGTCCAGGGCGCCTACGACGGGGGGTTGTTCGTCGTGCGGCCCGATGGGTCAGATCGGGAGATGGTGGCTGGAGAGCCTGCAATCGCGTTCTTCTGGTCTCCAGATGGGCGGTCTATCGGCTACTACACCGTGGACCCGAGAGGCGACCGGTTGGGTCTTTCGGTGGTGGATGTTGAGACGCATGAGAGATATCAGCTGGCGACTGTGTTCCCATCGCAGGCCATGGCATTCTTGCTGAACTTTTTCGACCAGTATTCGCTGGCGTCGTCGTTCTGGTCGCCCGACGGCAAACACATCGTGTTCGCAGGGATGGTACATACAGCGGAGACCAACGGCTATAACCCCAGCGGACAGGACGGAGTTTATGTCGCGCCCGGGGATGGGTCGAGTCCACCCGTACGAGTCGCCGACGGCGGAGCTGCGACTTTCGCCCCGGACCAAAAAGGTTAGGGGCGGGATGGTGCCATCTACCCACCATCGGCATCCGTTCGTCATCGGGTGCATCAATACGGAAATGGGCCTCATGGTGTTCAACCCGAACCGGAAACCCCTAGCCTCCTGTCTTTAAAGATTAGCGGGACGCCTGCCCCGACGTTCCGATCGAAGAGGAGGATCAAGCACCAGCCCCACCCCATTGTTTCCGTTGACAACGGTTGGCCGCAAACCTAGACTTTCTCCGGCTCATAACAGAGAAAGGCATATCGAGGGGCCACTTGCGGGTGGCCCTTTGCATGATTGAGGCATGGACATGAGAGCGGCTCTAGAACATCAAGATCCGGAGATCGCCCGGGCCATCAGGCTCGAGGAGGAGCGTCAGCGCCGGAACGTTGTTCTCATCGCCTCGGAGAACTATGCGAGCAGGGCCGTCCTCGAAGCCGTGGGGTCGCCCCTCACGAACAAATACGCGGAAGGGTATCCAGGAAAGCGCTACTACGGCGGATGCCAATTTGTGGACATCGGCGAGCAGCTTGCCATAGAGAGGGCCCAGCGGCTCTTCGGCGCCGAACACGTCAACGTCCAGCCCCACAGCGGCGCACAGGCCAACATGGGGGCCTACCTTGCCACCCTCAATCCCGGGGACACGGTGCTGGGCATGCGCCTCGATCAGGGAGGCCACCTGACCCACGGAAGCCCCGTGAACTTCTCGGGGCGGCTGTACAACTTCGTCTCCTACGGGGTGGATAAAGAATCTGAGCTCCTGGACTACGACGAGGTGGCCCGCCTCGCCAGGGAGCATAAACCGAGGCTCATCGTCGCCGGAGCAACGGCTTACCCAAGAGTGATCGACTTCGCCAGGTTCCGTACCATCGCCGACGAAGTGGGCGCGCTCTTCATGGCCGACGTGGCCCACCCTGCCGGGCTTATCGCCGCCGGCGTGCACCCATCCCCGGTGCCCCACGCCGACATCGTGACGAGCTCCACCCACAAGACCCTCCGTGGTCCGCGCGGCGGGATGGTGATGTGCAAGGCGGGCATGGCTGCAACAATAGACCGAGGCGTGTTTCCCAGGGCGCAGGGCGGCCCCCTCATGCACGTCATTGCCGCTAAGGCGGTCGCCTTCGGCGAGGCGTTGAGCCCGGCCTTCGTGGACTATCAGAAGGCGGTTGTCAGCAATGCCCGGACGTTGGCCCGGGAGCTAGGAGAGCGGGGCCTCCGAGTCGTTTCAAAAGGGACCGATACGCATTTGATGCTCATCGACCTCAGCCCCACCGGACTGACGGGCCAGCAAGCCGAAGACGTTCTGGAATCCGTCAACATCACCGTCAACAAGAACGCCGTCCCATTCGACACGAAGACTCCACGCGTGACGGGAGGCCTGCGCCTGGGCACCCCGGCCGTGACCAGTCGCGGCTTTGGCGAGTCCGAGATGAAGACTGTGGCTGACCAGATTGTGACGGCCCTAGAGAGCGTCGAGGATGAGGCTGCCCTGTCCCGCGTCAGAGAAGGGGCCCAGGCGCTGGCGAGCCAATTCCCCGTTCCAGGCCTCGATTCGTAAGTGACAATGGCCCGTTCTGTCCGCGCCACCCGATGCTATAATAGGCGTTGCTCGAAGAAAGAGGCGTAAAGGGGTACCAGATTTGCATGACTATGAGCTCATGTTACTGATCAGTCCCACGGTCGCGGATGAAGACGTGCCGGGGGTGGTTGATCAGGTGACCTCGTTCGTCACGGACCGTGGCGGCTCGGTTGCAGAGGTCAAGCCCTGGGGCCGGCGAAGGCTCGCTTACCATATCCGGGACTATCAAGAAGCCAACTACGTCATCACCAATCTGTCGATGGACCCCTCGAATGCCAAGGAGTTGGAATCGAGTTTGAAGATATCGGAGGATGTGATAAGGCACCTGCTGCTGCGGACCGAGAGCTAAAGCCGAGCGTATGGATTGAGAATAAGGACGGTGGGATTGTGGTAGGGCTCAATAAGATCATGGTCATCGGCAACGCGGGGACCGATCCCGAAATGCGTTACACGCCGAACGGGAATCCAGTAACCTCCTTCCGCATAGCGACGACGCGGACATACACTACGGGAGGTGAGCGGCGCGAGGAAACGGAATGGTTCACCGTCGTGTCGTGGAACCAGCTCGCTGAGAAGGTGAACCAGTTCGTAGTGAAGGGAAAGCGGGTCTACGTCGAAGGCCGGTTTCAGAGTCATAGCTGGGAAGGCCAGGACGGGGGCACCCGAACGAGGAACGAGATCGTCGCCAATACCGTTCTCTTCTTGGACCGGGCCCCAGGGGGTCCGAGCGAGGAAGAGCCGGTGGGGGCCGCAGCGGGTGGCGTGGACCCCGAAGACTTGCCGTTCTGAGCGCCGGCTGAAGGCGGCAGCAGTAAAGGAAGCACATGGTAGAGGAACAGCGAAGCGCGCCGCAGGAGCGACCTGCATCCCCGGACGGAGGGTACGGCCCGCCACAGCGGCCCGGAGGAGGGCCCGGCGGCCCGAGAAGAGGCGGAGGAGGCCGCCGGCCGCGTTACGTTCCGCGGCGCAAGGTCTGCTATTTCACCGTAAACAAGATCAAGAAAATCGACTACAAAGACGTCGAGTTGCTTACCCGTTTCATCTCCGACCGGGGCAAGATCGACCCCCGGCGCAAGACTGGGACCAGTGCCAAGTATCAGCGGATGCTCTCGACGGCCCTGAAGCGCGCACGCCACGTGGCCCTGTTGCCGTACACGGCGGGTCACATCGTAGAATCCGGTGGTGTCGGCCGGAGGCATGGCCCTCCCTCTGGGTACCAGCGCTCATAAACCGCGCAGCGGACTTGCTTCGTACTCTGGGTGTGATCATGTTGAGACCCCGTGCCCTGAGGTAGTCCGTGTCACAGAGGCGACGCACCGGAAAAATACGACCACCGCGCCAGGGGAGGCCGCGGCAGCAGCCGGCCACCCCTCCGCCGCCGGAACGCAGGCGCTCTCGCGATGCCCCTGCCGCCGAACGGAAGATCCCCAAGTCGCTCTTGATCGCCGCGGGGGTGTTCCTTGTGGCGATCGTCGTTGGCGTCATTGTCAATTACTGGGTGTCAGAAAAGCGACCTGGTGATGTCCCTGTGCTCCAGGTTAACAACAAGTTGTTCACCTGGAATGACTACGTTGGGCTACTGAAATTCAGCAGCCTGGGGGCCCAGTACGTCGGCCAGCGGTTCGATTCGGGCGGCGCCCCCTATGAGCTGGTGAATACGATGGCGGAGAACGAGCTCGTGCGGCAGGCGGCGGCCCGTGAGGGGATCAAGGTGTCTGATGAGATGGTCGAAGCGGAGCTGCTCAGCCGCATGGTCCCCAACCCCGTGGACCCCGACAATCAAGAGCAGGTCAAACGGGAGTTCGAGGTCGCCCTGGGCGGGTATCTCACTGCGACCCAGGTGAGCAGGGCAGAATACCGTGATATCGTCCTGGTCGACCTTATCCGGGAGGGGCTCCGACAGAAGCTGGGCGAGACCGTGCCGCGGGTCCAGGCACAGGCCTATGTCCACATGATCCGCGCAGTCGACGAGGAAGCCGACCAGGTAGAAGCCTTGTTGAATGAAGGTGAGGACTTCTCCGTTCTTGCGCGCAGGTTCTCCACCGAGAGGAATGCCAAGGAGAATGCCGGCGCCCTCGGCTGGGTGCCGCGGCTCGTCCTCAAAGACCTGGACTTGGCGCTGTTCGGCCTCAGGATTGGCGAGATCAGCGACCCATACAAGACCGATGCGGGGTGGTGGTTAATCAGGATCGATCAGCGCACGGACGAGGGAGCTTTCGTCCACGGGATACTGGTGGATGCCAGCGCGACGGCAAGAGACGTGAAGCGAAGGTTGGAGTCGGGTTCCGCCTTCGAGAACGCCGTAGCGGAGTTCTCCATCCACCAAGAGAGCAAGGATCGAGGGGGTGACTTGGGGTTGATCAAGATCGGCGACCGAAGCGGCGACTTCGATCTCCTCATCAGGGGCATCGCCCTGGATGAAGTGAGCGAGCGCATCGGTACTTCGGACGGGACGGTCTGGTTGAAAGTGACGGCACGGACCGGCGCAAAAGAGATCGACGACGACGGCCTCAATGTGCTGAAGACCCGCCGCCTCGAGGACTGGCTGTTGAGAGAACGTGACGCCAATCTGGTAAACTACTGTCCTGGCAGTCCAGATAACTGCTTCTCCAACACCAAGGTGGACCGGGCTCTCCAACAGATTAGGGACATCTCCTTGACCAGAGTCCAGGAGGGGGCGACGGCCACTGCCGTGGCCATCCGGAAGGCCCAGCAGCAACCGCGGTTCCCGGGATAGTCCCCGCCGCTTGGCGCAAGCCTCCACCGCCCAACAGTCCAACCCCAGGGGCCAAGAGCGTCGTGAGCGAAGAGTCCGGCATGCCGGGGACAGCTCCGGAAGCGCACCAGGGGGTCCTGGCAGCATATCGCGATTTCCTTCCTGTGACGGCCGAGACTCCGGCTGTCTCTCTGGGGGAGGGCGGTACCCCGCTCGTCCGCTCGGTCCGCATCGAGCAAGACATCGGTTGCGGACGGCTGTATTTCAAGCTCGAGGGCTGCAACCCTACGGGCTCTTTCAAAGACCGTGGGATGGTCGTGGCGGTGGCCAAAGCCGTTGAAGAGGGCAACGACGCCATCATCTGCGCGTCCACGGGCAATACCAGCGCGTCGGCTGCGGCCTACGGCGCCCGCTGCAATCTGCAGACCATTGTGCTCGTCCCGAAGGGTAACGTCGCCCTCGGAAAATTCGCCCAGGCCATCGCATATGGCGCCCGGGTTGCCGTCGTGGATGGTAACTTCGACCAGTCCCTCCGGATCGTGCGCCAGCTCACGGATCGGAACCCGATCGCCCTCGTCAACTCGCTTAACCCGAACCGGATAGAAGGGCAGAAGACGGCGGCATTCGAGGTGGTCGATACGCTGGGCAGCGCGCCCGGCCTGCTCTGCATCCCTGTCGGAAATGCCGGGAATATCACCGCCTACTGGAAAGGGTTCCTGGAATATCACGGCTTAAAAGGCACCGGCCTCCCCCGAATGATGGGATTCCAGGCAGCGGGAGCCGCGCCCATCGTCCAGGGCAGCCCCGTCGAGGTCCCTGCGACGGTTGCGACGGCCATACGCATCGGTAACCCTGCTTCATGGGACGGTGCGGTGCTGGCCCGCGACGAATCCGGTGGCGAAATCAATGCCGTGACCGACGAGGAGATCCTCGAAGCCTATCGTCTCCTGGCGTCCAGGGAAGGGATCTTTGCGGAGCCAGCATCAGCGGCGTCAGTGGCGGGCCTGATGGCCCTACATCGGCGTGGCGTTGACCTGAGCGGCGAGACGGTCGTGTGCGTGATCACTGGGTCCGGCCTCAAGGACCCCGAGACAGCCACCGAGGCGGTCCGCGGCGATATGATAGACGTCCCGCCCGATCTTGGCCGCGTCGAGCAGGTCCTGGGACTTTCTTGACCCTCGCTTGACTCAAAGCGATGTTACTCGGCTCGCCGCGTCCCCGCAGGTGCTCCACCAGGCCGGCGCCGCACTGATTGGCGGAGCCAGAGGCGGCTCATCTCGTGGCGCGGGGCCGGGCCCAGCGGCAGATGGCCACCGGCTACGCAAGCTATACTGGTAGCAGCCCTCTCCCTCGGACTCCCTGCTTTATGGACCAGCGCCACATCAGGAATTTCTCGATCATTGCCCACATCGACCATGGGAAGTCGACCCTGGCTGATCGGCTGCTTGAGATGACCGAGACCGTCGCCAAGCGCGACATGGCCGAGCAGTTCCTTGACTCCATGGACCTGGAGCGCGAGCGGGGTATCACCATCAAAGCGCACCCCATCCAGATGATCTACCGGGCCGACGATGGCGAGGACTACGAGCTCAACCTCTTGGACACGCCCGGGCACGTCGACTTCTCCTACGAGGTCTCCCGCAGCGTGGCAGCCAGTGAGGGCGCCCTGCTGGTAGTGGACGCGACCCAGGGCATCCAGGCACAGACCCTCGCCAACGTCTACCTGGCCGTCGAGAACGACCTGACCCTGATCCCCATCATCAACAAGATCGATCTCCCAGGGGCTGAAACCGAGAGGGTCGCCAGGGAGCTTTCGGACGCCCTCGGCTTCTTGGGGGAGGAGATTCTGACCATCTCGGCCAAGGACGGGGACGGTGTGAAAGGGGTCCTCGAGGAGATCGTTCGCCAGGTCCCGCCGCCATCGGGCCAGCCAAAAGGCCCACTACGGGCGCTGATCTTCGATTCTAAGTACGACTCCTACAAAGGCGTCATGGTCTCATGCCGGGTCGTAGACGGCCAGGCGCGGGACCGGGAGCGGCTGCTGATGATGGCCACGGGCAAGACGGCCGAGCCCCTGGAGATTGGTGTCTTCAAGCCGGGGTTCACGCCGGTGGGGCGGCTGGACGCCGGGGAGGTCGGGTACATCGCCACCGGGCTCAAGTCGGTGGCGGACAGCCGGGTGGGCGATACGATCACCTCGGAGGCCAGGCCTGCCCCGGACCCGCTGCCCGGGTACAAAGAGCTCAAGCCGATGGTCTTCGCCGGCCTTTTCCCAATCCAGGGCCACGAATACCTACTGCTTCGAGAGGCCCTCGAGAAGCTCAAGCTGAACGACGCGGCGCTGCGGTTTGAGGGCGAAAGCAGCCCGGCCCTTGGCTCGGGGTTTCGGTGCGGCTTCCTGGGTCTTCTGCATATGGAGATCGTCCAGAACCGACTCGAGCGAGAATACGGGATCGACCTCCTAGCGACGGCTCCCAGCGTCGCCTACCAGGTGGTGAAGCAAAACGGCGCTATCATCGAGGTCGACAACCCGTCGCTGTTGCCAGAGCCCCACGAGTACCAGGAGATACGAGAGCCGTGGGTGGAGGCTTCGGTCGTGCTCCCCAGCCGCTTCATCGGGGCGGTGATGGAGCTGTTCTCGGGCAGGCGCGGGACATTCAAGCGCATGGAGTACCTCGACGCGAAAGCCGTTGCGGACACCGGTGAGAAACGGGACGCCTCCAAAGACCCACGGGTGCTGCTGGAATACGAAGCGCCCCTGGCCGAGATACTCGTGGACTTCTATGACCAGCTCAAGTCGAAGACCCAGGGATATGCGTCCCTCGACTATGCATTCCTGGCCTTCCGGCCGGGCAGCCTTGTAAGGCTCGACATCCTGGTGAACCAGAAAGCCGTTGACCCACTGTCGCTGATTATCCATCGGGACGAGGCCTACCGGCGGGGCCGCGAGCTCGTGGACAAGCTGCGGGAGCTCATCCCAAGGCAGATGTTCGAGGTACCCATTCAGGCGGCCATAGGTCACAAGGTCATCGCCCGCGAGACGATCCGGGCGATGCGCAAGAACGTTCTGGCCAAGTGCTACGGTGGCGACGTCACCCGCAAGATGAAGCTTCTGCAGAAGCAAGCAGAGGGCAAGAAGCGCATGAAGACCGTCGGCCAGGTGGAGATCCCACAGGAGGCTTTCATGGCCATCCTAAAGATCGGGAAATAGTCCCTGCTCCATCCCTCCGCAGGTTCCCCGCCGCCCGTTGGACACGCCTTCGTCCCAGGACACTAGCCGGTCAAGGCAGAGGAAGCGACTCGGAAAGCTACTTCTAGCGAAGCGGATTGACCTTCGCTGGTGCTTTGTTCGGGGCCTGCTCGAAAGCAGTTCGGCCGGCGTCAAGCGCGCCGGCGTCAATGGCAGGAGGGTCACCGTGGGCCTCGCGTTCTGACGGATGCCCTCGAGCTCCGCGGTTGCCGCCACCCTCTCCAAAGCCGTTGACCGGCCGGCTCCAACGGGACTAGAATGTCCTCCAAAAGGGCCGCCTCCGCAAACCGCGCCCACCCTTCCCGTCCCCCACGGAGCACTCCGGGCGCTGCTACCCGCTGCACGGTGTGCCCACGTAGGAGGTACGATGGAATGGCCTCAGTTTAAGCATCTCCGGCGCGCCTATGGCTTCGAAGAGGTCGCCATCGTCCCCGGCGACGTGACTATCAATCCCGATCAGACCGACATCGGTCTATCGATAGGCCCAATAGAGCTTCGAGTCCCTGTCTTCGCAGCCGCGCTGGACGCCGTGTCCTCCCCGGCGACCGCTGTCGCCATGCATGAGCTGGGCGGCACGGCTGTCATGAATCTGGAGGGGGTCCAGACACGGTACGAGGACGCGGACCCGGTCCTGCAGGAGATCGCGTCGGCCCCGGAACGGAAGGCGACCGAAGTCCTTCAGAAGGTCTACTCTGCTCCGGTCCAGCAGCAGTTCATCGGCAAGCGCGTCCAGGAGGTCAAGGCCGCGGGCGCCGTATGCGCTGTCTCGATGACGCCCGCCAACACGAAGAGGTTCGCCCCGGCGGCCGTGGAGGCTGGGGCCGACCTCGTGGTCGTCCAGTCCACGGTGACCACGGCCCGGCACATTTCCTACAGTCCGCGTGGGCTGATCATCTCTGAGCTCATCGACCAGATCAGGGTCCCCGTTGCCGTCGGCAACACTGTCGGATTCGGGGCGGCGCTCGAGTTGATGGAGACGGGAATCTCCGCCTTGCTGGTCGGCGTTGGGCCGGGCGCGATATGCACCACACGGGAAGTTGTCGGCGTGGGTGTCCCCCAGGTGACCGCCACGATGGACTGCGCGTCGGCCCGAGAAGAATACCTACGGCGTTCGGGCCGCTACGTCCCAATCATTACCGATGGCGGAATCCGGACGGGGGGCGATCTCTGCAAGGCTATCGCCAGTGGTGCGGATGGGGTCATGCTTGGGACCCAGCTTGCCCAGGCGTCGGAGGCCCCGGGCCGCGGCTATAGCTGGGGCATGGCAAGCCCGCATATGGACCTTCCTCGCGGGACACGAGTGATGGCTGGGACCAAGGCACCCTTGAAGCAGCTCCTCTTCGGGCCGTCCACCGTATCTGACGGGACGATGAACTTCATCGGCGCCCTACAAAACTGCATGGGAATGGTGGGGGCGGTTACCATCAAAGACATGCAGCGGGCAGAGGTTATCGTCGCTCCCGCCATCCGGACGGAGGGCAAGTACCTCCAGATGACCCAGTCGGCGAGCTAGACGCGGAGGCACCGCATGACCTATGAGTTCATCAAGTGGGAGATGCCCGAGCCGCATATTGGGCTTCTGACTCTCAACCGGCCGGAGCGCATGAACGCCCTCGGGCTCAAGATCTTCGAGGAGATCAAGGACGTCGTGGATAAGATCGAAAGAGACGAGGACGTCTACGTGTACCTGGTGACCGGGGCCCCTCGGGCCGATGGCACCCCCTGCTTCAGCGCCGGGGCCGATATGAAGGGCAGGCTGGAGGATGGGCCGACTCCCGTCTGGCTGGCCTCGGGGGTCATGAACCAGATCGATGAGATGCTGAAGCCTTCGGTGGCGGTGGCGGACGGCGTCTGCACCACCGGAGGCATGGAGCTCTTCATGGCCTGCGATATCAGGGTGGCCTCGGAGACCGCCAGGTTCTTCGATTGGCACCTCAAGCGCACCGGAGCGGGCCTCGGGACCTGGGGGGCGTCGACACGGCTGCAGCGTATCGTGGGCAACGCCAAAGCCAAAGAGATGCTGCTGACCGGGGTCGAGCTCGATGGAAAAGAGGCCCACAGGGTTGGCTTGGTGAACCGGGTCTTCCCCCGGGAAGATCTGATGGAAGGCGCTATGGAGGTTGGCCGCTCCATCGCCGGCATGCGGCCGGACGGGGTCAAGTTGACCATGGGTTTCCTCGAGACGAGCGCCGATATGCAGAAGCACGACTCTCTCCGATGGGCCCTGCAGGTCCGAACATTGATGGGTATCGACGGTGAGATGGACCAAGCCTCTGAAGCCTTCGTGAAGGCGCAGGCCGAGCGCAAGGGGTCTGCCTGACCCCCATGCCGATCTTCGTGTCCGGCTCCATCGCCTACGACCGGATCATGACCTTTCCCGGCCGTTTCGCGGACCACATAATGCCGGACAAGATCCACGTCCTGAACGTGAGCTTTACGGTCACAGGGATGGTGGAGCGGCCCGGGGGCACGGCAGGCAATATCGCTTACGCGCTCGCCTTGCTCGGAGAGGAGCCGGTGATCACGGCGACCATCGGCCGCGATTGCCAGCAATACTTCGAGTGGTTGACCAAGCATGGCATCCGGCACGACGGGATCCGCATCATCGAGGATGAGCTCACCGCTTCCGCTTACATCACCACCGACCAAGCGGATAACCAGATAACGGGATTCAATCCCGGCGCGATGAAGCAGCCGTCCCGCTATGACCTCAACGGTGTCGATGCCGCGAACAGTATTGGGATCATAGCCGCCGGGAACCTCGAGGACATGATGGGGTACCGTGATACGTTCTTCACAGCGGGCATCCCCTATGTCTTCGATCCCGCCCAGTCGCTGCCCCTGTGGGACCACGCTTCCCTCACCGGGTGCATCACAGGGGCTAAAGTACTCATCTCCAACGACTACGAGATGGAAATGATCATGAAGGCGACAGGCCTCGATAGGGGAGGGCTACTGGACCGGGCCGGGGCCATCATCATTACGAGGGGAGAGCACGGCTCAGTGGTCCTGACCAGAGACGCTGAAACGGTAGTCCCCGCGGTCCCCTGCGGCGAAGCGCTCGTGGACCCCACCGGTGCGGGTGACGCCTACCGAGGCGGTCTCATAAAAGGGATGCTTCAGGGGAGGGGCCTCGATGACAGCGCCCGGTTCGGAACGGTCGCGGCCTCGTTTGCCGTCGAGGTCCACGGGACCCAGGAGTACCACTTCACGAGCGAGCAGTTCGAGGCCCGGCTACAGGACCACTTTGGCTTGACGCTCGCTGCCTGACCGTCCGCTGCAGAGACCTTCCCAGTGGGGTGAACGGTCTCACGTTTTGGCGGCTTTCAGTAGGACTGGGAGGGGTCAGTATGAGAGTTAACAAGGTCCACATCGCCCTGATTCAGTGCGCTCCCGAGGCGATGGAAGACTACAATCGTTGGTATGACACGGACCATATGCCGGAGTTCGTGGCCCTTCCCAACGTCTTGATGGGGCGTCGATATATTGCGACTCCAGACTGTCAGGGTTGGAGAGGAAACCTGGGCCTGGAGGACCTTCGCGGCGACGCCGGGAACATGTGCACGATCTACTTCCACGCCCGGGAGGCAGACCAGGAGGACTTGGAGGCCAGAGATTCGATGGTCGAGCGGCTCCGACGGGAGGGCCGGCTTTACTCTGGGGACCGCCAGGTCCTGAAATCGCTGGAATTTGCCGTGGTCAAAGGTTTCACCCGGGTCGGTTCCTCACTGGCGCCCGAAGCGATTCCCTACATCGGCCATCGCGCGTTATACGTGGTAATCGGGGAGATACGAGACCCCAGCAGACGCGCCGAGTGGGAGCGGTATTTCGACGACGTGCATGTCCCGGACATCCTCGAGGCCCGTGGTATCGCTGCGGTACTGCGGCTCGCAGAGAGTTCTCCTTCAACAGCCGGAGGAGAGTCAATGGAGCGCTTCATGCTGTTGCAATACCTCGACGAGGACCCTTCCGTGGTCCTTCCCGACCTTCGAGGGAGAATCGATGGCTGGAGGGAGAGAGGAAGGTTGATGTCGCCAGGCGCCTACGAGCTCCTCTTCCAGAGCCCCTACCGGCCCATCACGCCGTTCGAGTATGGATTTGTGGAGGCGTTCAGGGCGACTTAGGACCTTCTGCGTCCCTGTTGGAAAGCAACCGTTTTCTTGACAGTTTTCAGGGTCCGGACGGAGAATGGGTGCCGCGTTGTCCGAAGAGCCACCCTGAAGAAGCGCCCCGTCCCAGGTGTCCGGATGCCAAGCTCCAAGCCGAAGAAGGGCTTCCTGTTCGATGTCCGCGTGGTCGAGTTGGCGGACGTCAAGGGTGAGTTCTGCGGCAGGCTCCTGGCGGGCGCCGGGGCCGACGTGATCAAGGTCGAGCCGCCCGGTGGGAATCCCACCAGGGGCATCGGTCCCTTCTACCACGACGAGCCGGACCCGGAGCGCAGCCTGTATTTCTGGCATTACAACCACGGGAAGCGTTCGGTGACGCTCGACATCAACCAAGCCCAGGACCGGGAGGCGCTGAAACGCCTCGCCGGCACCGCCGACGTGCTGATCGAGACCTTCCCTCCCGGACACCTGGAGAGCCTGGGGCTGGGTTACGACGAGCTATCGCGCGTCAATCCCAAGCTGATCGTGAGCTCGATCACCCCCTTCGGGCAGAGCGGACCCCGGCGCGACTGGAAAGCCTCGGACTTGGTCCACCTGGCCCTGGGCGGGATCATGATGAACTGCGGCTATGACCCGACCCCTGAAGGGGAATACGACACCCCTCCGATCGCGCCTCAGATGTGGCATTCGAGCCATATCGTAGGCAATCTCACCTATATCGCTATCGTTGGAGCCCTGCTCTCTCGTGAGCGCACCGGCAAGGGTCAACACCTGGATAGCCCCATCCACCAAGCGGTCAGCACCAACACCGAGATCGACGTCCCGACGTGGGTGTACAACCGGGTGCCGGTCCACCGGCAAACGGGACGTCATGCCGGGACGCGTCCGACCACGATGAGCCAGTCCATTACCAAGGATGGCCGCTTCGTCCTGTGCTCGGGCGGTTTGGGGCGATCGACCGATAGACTGCTAGACCTCCTCAGGGACCTCGGGGCCGCCATGGACACCGTGGAGCCCCAATACCGGGACGCCAAGTTCAGCAGCCAGCCGCACGTGGCGCACCACGTCGACTCCCTGTCGAAAAAACTCGTTTCCTCCTACAAGTTCGACAGGGACCTGTGGAAGGAGGGCCAGAAGCAGGAGCTTCACTGGGCCCCGATCAGGACCCCGGAGGAGAATCTGGCAGACCCTCACTGGGCGGAGCGTGAGACCTTTACCGACGTGTATCACGAAGACATCGACTGTTCCTTGACCTATGTTCGCTCTCCTTGGCTCTCGGAGACCTGTCCCTTTAGAACGGGCCCACGCGCCCCTCACGCCGGGGAGCACACCGAAGAGGTCCTCGGGTCTCTCGAGGTCTCCGGTCCGCGTGCCTGATACGCAAGGGGTCGCGCAGGAGGCCAGATGCCATTCGCTATCGACAATGTCCGAATCACGGACTGTACGTGGCTGCTCGCGGGGGCGGGAGGTCCCCGGTTCATGGCCGGCCTGGGGGCAGAGGACATCCGGATCGAGTGGAAGGACAGGCCCGATTACTTGAGGATCGGCTCTCTGGGGATCCCGGTCGGGGAGGAAGCCGAGCGGGTCCGCCGGGGAGAGTCCCTGAAAAGGGCGACAAAGCATGGCATCGATCAGGGCGGCACCTTCGGAGAGAACAACCCGGGCAAGCGTGGGATCAGCCTCAACCTGCGCACCGAGAGGGGCAAGGAGCTGTTTCGAGAGCTGGTCAGCATCAGCGACGTTGTCGTCGAGTGCTTTACAGCGCGCACCATGGAGCGCCTCGGGCTGGGTTACGAGGAGCTGCGACGGGTCAACCCCAGCATTATCTATATTCAGCAGCCTGGTTTCGGAAAGCGAGGCCATTACGTCGACTATGTCGCCACGGGGCCGGTCGCGCAGGCCATGAGCGGCCTAACGGAGCAGTCGGGCTTGCCCTCCCCGTATCCTCCGGCGGGCTGGGGGTACTCCTACATGGACTGGAGCGGCGCATACTATTGCGCCATGTCCATGCTCAGCGCCCTTTACTACAGGTCGAGGACCGGCGAGGGGCAGTACATCGACGCGTCGCAGGTCGAGTCTGGGATATTCCTCACGGGCACCGCTGTCCTCGACCACGTCGCCAACGAGCGGGGCTGGGAGCGCACCGGCAATCGGTCACCGTATGTCCCCGCGGCGCCTCACGGCGCGTATCCGTGTGAAGGCTGGGACCGATGGATTGCGATATCCGTATATTCCGATGAGGAGTGGCGTGCGTTGCGAGGCGTCCTTGGCGACCCCGAATGGGCGAGGGCCTCCAAGTTCGAGTCCGTGAGCTCCCGCGTCCTACACCAGGATGAGCTAGACCGGCTGCTGGGCCAGGAAACCGCTGGCCTGGACCCCTTCGCACTGATGGAACGGCTGCAGGGGGCCGGAGTGGCCGCCGGAGTATGCCAGACCGCCGAGGACCGGATAGAGCGAGACCCCCAATTGGAGCACCTGGGGTTTCAGGTGGAGCTGAGCAACTCCTATGTTGGGCCCTGGAAGGTGAAGGACTTCCCGGTCCACATGTCTGGGACGCCAGCCCATTCGGGTGGCACACTGGGCCGGGCCTATCCGTGTTACGGAGAGGACAACGACTACGTATACGGGACCTTGCTGGGCATGGACGAGGCCGAGCAGGCCAAGCTCGCTGAAGAGGGGATCGTCTAAGGCTAAAATGAGGGAACGCTGCAGGAGATAGCTCGTGGACTTCACATTCACCGCCGAGGAAGAGGCCTTCAGGACAGAGCTCAAGGAGTTCTACCGGCAAGAGCTGCCGCCCGATTGGCACGGCGAGGATGACAAGCAGGTTGGCACGCACCGTTTCTCGCAGTCGCTGCGGAAGAAGGTGGCGGATAAGGGCTGGCTGACGATGTCGTGGCCCAAGGCGTACGGTGGCCAGGACGCTCCTATCACGAAGAGCCTGATCCTTGCGGAAGAGAGCACCTACCACAACTTCATGGCGAGGGAGCAGGGGGTCGGGTTCCTGGGGCCCGCCATCATCCAGCATGGCACGGAGGAACAGAAGAAGCGATTCCTGGAGCCCATCTCAAGGGCCGAGCTGACATTCCACCAAGGCTTCAGCGAGCCGGATGCGGGCTCCGATCTGGCTGGGCTGAGGACCCGGGCGGATCGGGACGGGGACTTTTACGTCATCAACGGCCAGAAGATCTGGGGCGGGAACCTGAAATTCGCCGACTACAGCTTCCTGCTCGCCAGGACCAACCAGGACACCCCCAAGCACAAGGGCATCAGCCTTCTGATCATCCCCGCGGACACCCCCGGCCTTCGGTACGAGGAGTTCGGCAACCTGGGAGGCGGCTTCCAGAACATCGCCTACTATGACAACTGCCGCGTGCCGGTCCAGGACTGCCTGGTTGGGGACGAGAACGGGGGGTGGTACGTCGCCATGTCCGTTCTGAACCACGAGCGGGTGGTGGTCGAGTACTCTGCCATGGGCAGGCGCCTCCTCGAGGACGTCATTGCCGCCTGGAAATCACGCCAGCACAACGGCGGCGCCGACCTGGTCATCCGCAACAAGCTGGCGCAGGTCGCGGTCGAGATCCAGGTGGCCCGGATGCTCGCCTACCGCATCGCATGGCTGGAGAGCAAGGGAGAGCACCCGTCATTCGAGGCCTCGGAGTTCAAGATCTTCGGGGGCGAGATGATGCAACGGTTCAGTGTCATGGCGACAAACCTTCTCGGGCTGTACGGCCAGATTCAGCGGCTAGACCCGCACCCCGGATACCAACGCGTCAGGGGGCGAGCCGAATACATGTACCGCCATGCCATTTCCTTCTCGCTCATTGGCGGCGCCAACGAGATTCAGCGCGGCGTGATCGCCAGCCGTGGCCTTGGGCTGCCGCGGTCGTAAGGACCGGGAAGCCCTGGGCGGGAAGGCCAGAGGAAGCGGCAGAGGCCTGGCCGGGATGGGCCCCCTACTACTTCGGGCGAGACCGTAGCTCCATGACCGGCCACCTGACGCTCGTCGACGGGGACATCTCCAGGCAGCGGGTTGATGCCATCGTCAATGCCGCTAATAGCTCCTTGCTCGGCGGCGGCGGTGTCGACGGGGCGATCCACCGGGCGGCTGGTCCAGACCTGCTGGCGGAGTGCCGCTCCCTTGGGGGATGCCCAACCGGCGAGGCCAGGATAACCGGTGGGTACGGGCTTCCGGCCAAATGGGTCATCCACACCGTGGGGCCAGTTTGGAGTGGCGGCACCCGGGGCGAGGACGCCCTGCTGGCCCAGTGCTACCGGAGCTGTTTCGCCCTCGTCGAAGAGCATGGTATCGAGACCGTCGCTTTTCCCTCCATCAGCACGGGTGTCTACAACTTTCCCGCTGACCGCGCCGCCCGAATCGCCCTGCGAGAAATGCGCGCATTCCTGGGGAGAGACGAGGCCACCGTTCGGCGGGTGATCGTCGTCTGCTTCCTGCCGGAGGTCCGAGCGGCCTACGAAGCGGCGGCGCAGGAGTGACTCCGACAGGTCGGCGGGGTACCCGCTCCATGTCCGAGGGGCTAACATGGGGCAAGGCGTGGTTGCCTCGGTGTTAGACTGAACCCGGCCTCAGGGTGATCCACGATGGAACAGCGCACCTCTGAACATGACATCCGTCTTTTGCTTTGTGAAGGCGAGGTGCTTCAGAAGAGGCTGCTTTCGTCGTCCAACTATACGTTCCTGGTCGAGCTGGGCCTGGGCGAATCGGACCGGTGCTCGGCGGTCTACAAGCCGCGGGATGGCGAGACGCCCCTGTGGGACTTTCCATCGGGCACCCTCTACCGCCGCGAGAGGCTGGCCTACGCTGTCAGCGAGTCTCTGGGCTGGGGGCTCGTGCCTCCAACGATCATCCGTGAGGGCCCGGATGGTCCTGGGATGATGCAGCAATTCGTTCGGCATGAACAACGCCGCCACTACTTCAACATGATGCCTGACTATCGGGACCAGCTGTTCAGGATCGCGGTCTTCGACTGTGTGATCAACAACTGTGACCGGAAGGGCGGCCACTGCCTGCTCGACGAAGAGGGGAGAGTCTGGGCCATCGATCATGGCTTGTCGTTCACCGCGGGTTCCAAGCTCCGGACCGTCATGTGGGACCTGGCCGAGGAGCCATTGGGTGTCGAGATCAAGGACGAGGTGGCTGCATTGTGCCAGGACACGAGCCTTCTCAAAGAGATGTTGGAGCATCTTTCTCCGGGTGAAGTCGAGGCCTTTCATCGGAGGGTCGAGGCGGTCCTTCGGTCGGAAAGAGTCCCCCTCGCCGACTTCAGCGACCCCTACCGGCCTGTGCCCTGGCCTCAGATCTAGCTAGACCACGTCAAGAAGGAGGCGCTCATGCCCCGCTGCTCCTACACCAAATGCGACCGGGTTGTTCGAGACCCCAACCGCTTCAACCTCTGCCACGTCCACAACGATATGGCCGACTTCTTCCTGTGGTTCTCGGAGACGCTGCAGAAGATGCAGCAGCTATCGCCGCAGGGGGCGAAGAACGCGGCCGTCCGGCCAAGCGGCCTGATCGTCCCACCGCGATAGGCCTGTTCGGCTCCATTCGCGCTGACAGCGACGGGTACCGACCTGTACCTGTCCTATCACCCGGACCTCCCTGTGGGGCCGGTCATGGTCGGTTCTCCGACAAGGGTGCGGGGGTACCCCCTCACACAGCTTCCGTGCTCCTATACCTGCAGCCTTGAAACGGGCCGGGGCACAGAATGTGGGCGTAACAAGCTTGTTACACAATCCGATGGCCCTGTCTTAGAAAGTCGGGCATACTATCGAGAGGGTGCTCCATACCTGCCGAAAGGGGCCCCGGCTATTCGGTTACTCGTGAAAAGGAGGCAGCAGCCATGGCCCCACAGACCCCAAGGGACGTGTTGGAACTGTGCCAAGCCAACGACATCCGGATCGTCGACGTGAAATTCACGGATCTGCTGGGCACGATGCAGCACTTCTCCGTGACAACCAGAGAGTTCGACGAGGGAACATTCGAGAAGGGACTGGGGTTCGACGGATCGAGCATCCGGGGGTTTCAGCACATCCATGAAAGCGACATGCTCTTGGTCCCCGACCCAACCAGCGCATATGTCGACCCGATCTACAAGGTCCCCACACTTAGCATCCTCGCCGACGTTGAAGACCCCCTCAACCGGCAGCGCTACAGTCGAGACCCACGCTATGTCACCCAAAAGGCCGAGGCCTACCTAAGAGAGACAGGGATCGCGGATTCCAGCTTCTGGGGCCCCGAGGTCGAGTTTTTCATCTTTGACGACGTTCAGTACGGCCAAAACGAGCGCGAAGGGTACTACTCCGTCGATTCAGAAGAGGCCATCTGGAACTCCGGCAAAGGGGATACGCCGAACCTCGGGTACCGGCCGCGCCACAAGCAGGGGTATTTCCCGGTGCCTCCCGTGGACACCCAGCAGGACCTGCGGTCCGAGGTCGTACTGAAGATGTTGGACTTGGGGGTCCACATGGAGGTGCACCACCACGAGGTGGCCACCGCCGGCCAGGGTGAATTCGACCTTCGTTACCAGACCATGCAGAAGCAGGCCGACCAGGTCATGCTCCTGAAGTACATTGCCAGGAACGTCTGCAAAGAACACGGCAAGACCATCACTTTCATGCCCAAGCCGATCTTCGGCGACAACGGAACGGGCATGCACGTCCACCAGAGCCTCTGGAAGGACGGCACGCCCCTGTTCTACGACAAGAGCGGCTATGGTTTGACGAGCCAACTCTGCCGTTACTACATCGGCGGGCTGCTCAAGCACTCCGCCGCGATCCTCGCCTTCGCGGCGCCGACGACCAACTCGTACCGCAGGCTTGTGCCCGGCTTCGAAGCCCCGGTGAACCTGGCGTACTCGGCGCGCAACCGCAGCGCTTGCGTCCGCATCCCGGTCTACTCACCGGAACCCAGCTCCAAGCGCATCGAGTACCGGTGCCCGGATGTCATGGCGAACCCCTACATCGCTTTCCCGGCAATGTTGATGGCGGGCCTGGATGGGATCATCAACGAGATCGATCCGGGTGACCCCCTCGACGTGGATATCTACGAGCTGTCTCCAGAAGAAGCCGCAAACATCGCAACGGTCCCGGGGAGCCTGGACGAGTCCCTCGCTGCGTTGGAAGCGGACCACGAGTTCCTGCTGCGCGGGGATGTGTTCACCAAGGACCTTGTGTCGACCTGGATCAACTATAAACGCGAGAACGAAGTTGACCCGGTCCGGCTCAGGCCGCACCCCTACGAGTTCTTCCTGTACTATGACTATTAGGGACTATTAGGCTGGCGTACACCTGAATCGCCGGAGAGGCGGCCCATCGGGCCGCCTCTCGTTTTGTGTAGGACACCTTTGGACGCGACACAGTTCTGATCAGGACGCTGTCCGTCAGGCCGAGTCCAAAAAGCGTGACGATCCCAGGGGAAGAGGTCTCGGTTGAGGGCTGCTCTTCCGACGCCGGCCAAGCTCCGGGGTGGTCAGGCCCCCTCGCTGCGGACCCAGACTTCGCCCTCGTCCCACACTTCCTTCTTCCAGATGGGGACGATTTCCTTGACCCGCTCGACGGTGTGGAGACTCGCCTCATATCCCTCGCGGCGGTGCAGGGAGGCGACCGCCACGACAAGGCTTGCCTCGCCTACATACAGCCGCCCGTACCGGTGCACCATGGAGACATCTTCCACCTGGAATTTTTCCACGGCCTCGGCGACGATCTCCCGCATCTTCGTCTCGGCCATCTCGGGGTATGCCTCGTAGTCGAGGTATTTCACACGGCGGGCCTCTGTGAAGAGACGCACCGTCCCGGCGAAGGTAATGATGGCGCCGTGGACCTCGCGCTTGAGGCTGTCGATGACCTCCTGCGAGTCGATGGGGTCCTGCTGCACGCGGACGAGCACGGCTACCCGCCGCTGACCGGGGGAATAAAGGCCGCCTCGTCGCCGTCCTTGAGCGGGTGCCGGTGATCGACGTACTCGCGGCCCACCGCGACCACGATCCTGGGCGGGTCGGGCGAAAAGTCCGGGTGCAATTTCATGACGTCGGCCACGAGGTCGGCCACGGTGGCATCGTCCGGGAGCTCGTAGTCGACCGCGGACTGGCCGACGCGCTCCCGATACAGGGCAAAAAACCTGGCGTGGACCTTCACGCTCTCTCCCAGGCAGGGTCTACGCCGAATTATACCGAAACGGCCTGGCCGGAGGCCTGCTCAGCTCGTCGGGCGGAAGGTGGGAAGGCCGCCGTCACGCGCACGCTCTAGCCCCGAGCCCGCTCCTGTAACGATGGCGAGCTTGGCTACCACTTCAGGTCCGGGAGCAGATTGTGCTCCCGCACGAACTCGGCGGCCACGACGATCTTCCCCGAGTACCACATGGGGTCAGGACATGTCGCGAGGAAGTGGGCCGTTTTTGCCGGGACGTCGACTGGGTGGGCGTTCTCGGCGGACATGCCTGCCCCAGCAGCCCCGATCTCGGCAATCTCAGTCCGCGTGAAGCCGGGGTCCAGGATGATCACCGGGATGTTGACTTCGCGCATATCCCTCGCCAATGCCAGGCTCATTCGGTTCAGCCCTGCCTTGCTGGCGGGATAACCGACACCCGGCACCGTGGTGGGAACGAAATTGCCCGATCCCGACGTCACGTTGATAATGAGGCCTCCACCCTGGTCCCTCATGCGGGGCGCCAGCGCATGGCAGATGATGAAGGGCGCCGTCAGATTGAGAGCGATCTGCAGGTCCCAGCTCTTGACCGACAGCTCCCATACCGGCTGATAGGCGGCCTTCCCAAAGAACGCGGCGTTGTTCACGAGGATGTCCACCTGACCGAAAGCTTCGATGGTCTTGTCGACCAAGGCATCGAGGTCCTCTCGACTGGTCAGGTCGGCCTGCACTGCCAGGGCCTTTCGTCCGAGGGCCTCGATGGCGGCGACGGTCTCGGGGAGCGTGCCCGGAATCCAGTCCTTCCGATCGACCGTCCTCGCAGCGACGGCGACATCGGCCCCCTCCTGCGCTAGCTCCAATGCGATGGCCTTTCCGATGCCTCTGCTGGCTCCGGTCACCAGCGCCTTCTTTCCTTGCAGCTTCATCGTCTCCTCCTGGAGGTCCCGATCAATACAACGCTTTGTTCTCGATCAAACGCTCGACTTCAGCAACGGGCATCCCCATCAGCTCAGAGAAGAAGGCCCGGTTATCGGAGCCCATGGGCCTTGCCAGCCGCTGGAGGGCCCCCGGCGTCTCGCTCAGCCGCCAGGGGATGCCATAGGTCACCTCGGAGGCGTCGATGTCCGGAGTTTCTACTCGGATTGACGTTCTCCGATGGGTGTCGTGGGGGTCCAGGAAGATCTGGCCGATGTTCAACGCCGGCGCCGCTGCGACCCCCGCCGCCTGCAACAACTCCATCGCTTCGTAGTCCCCGCAACGCCGGGTCCAATCAGTGACTATGGCGTCCAGCTCATCCCGGTGAGCGACCCTGCTGGCAGTATTGGCGAACCTCGGGTCCGTGGCCAGCTCGGGTCGATCAATCGCCTCACACAGGGCTGTCCATTCTTCATCGGTGGCCACCGCAACGGAGATCCACGAGTCCTCGTCGGCGGATGGATAGATGCCATGCGGGGCCATGCGCGGGTGCGCGTTGCCTCTGGGTCCAGGTACGGCCCCCGTCATCTGGTACTCCATGAAAGGCTCTGGGATTAGGTCCGGAAGCAGCTCGCAGAAGGATAGGTCTAGGAACTGGCCCTCCCCGGTCTCTTCGCGGTGGAGCAGCGCCAGCATGATGGCATAGAAACCCATGGCCCCCATCGCCGGGTCGGGGTCCCAATAGCTAAGCACCAGCTCACCCGTGTCGGGGTATCCAACGAGGCTATCGCTTCCGACGA
Source organism: Dehalococcoidia bacterium (assembly GCA_965220155.1). Taxonomy (GTDB): domain Bacteria; phylum Chloroflexota; class Dehalococcoidia; order SHYB01; family SHYB01. Next base: position 1,495,174 of record OZ244810.1, read on the forward strand.
CGGGATTGATTGCCGGCCCCATGGCCATGAGGTCGCTCCAGGGGCCGGTGTGCCCAGCCGCCGAGATTGTGGCCATGATCAGGTCGGGCCGGTGGGGCCGCAGCTCTTCATACGATAGGCCGAATTTCTCGATGACCTTGGGAGAAAGGTTGCAGACGAACACATCGGCGGTCCGCAGGATGTCTGCCAGAATGCCGAGGCCTTCTCCCGAGGCCAGGTTCAGGGTTACGTGGTATTTGCGCCCGCGCGCGTGCCGTTGAGACTCCATGCGGAGGCGGAACTCGCTCTTCTGAGCGACGTTGGACCGGGCCTGGTCGGTCCCCATTCTCGACTCGACCTTGATGACCTCGGCCCCCATGTCGGACATTGCTGCGCAGAGCTGCGGGCCGGCCCAGATCGTGGTGAAGTCCACGACCCGGCAGCCATCGAGGGGGTATAGCGGGGGTGTCATCGGGGTGTCACACAATCCCGGTCCGGCCCAGGTCTGCCAGCTCTTTTGCCGAGCGTCCCAAGAGGTCTTCGTAAATGTGGGCGTTGTGTTGCCCGAGCCGGGGCGCGGGGCCCTGGCGCCTCGCGGGGGTGCGGCCCATCTTGAAAGGCGCCCCGGCGAGGGTCCACTCCCTGCCGCGTGCGTCGGGGACCCGGTCCCAGTAGTCCCTGGCCTTGAGCTGCTCCCAGTCCAGCACCTCATCTACGGTCTGGACGGGGTGGTAGGGGATGCCGTTCTCCCGGCACATGCCCCAGATCTCTTGCTTGGTGTGCTGAGCAAGCCACGGCCTGACCAGCTCGTCGACCTCCTCCGGATAGGCGTAGCCCATCTGGGCGCGGTCCAGATAGCGCGGCTCCTTCGCCCACGGGGGGTCGCCCATGACGCGCCCGAACCGCTCCCAGTGCCGCTGATAACCCAGGATGAGCCCGAAATGGCCGTCCTTGCATGGGAGCACGGTGTACGGATAGGGGAGCGGAGCACGGATGCCGTGCCGGTGGGTGGTGGTCCCGGAGTCTGCGAAGTGGATGATGTCACCCCCGTTGCCGAAGGCGTTGATGCACTCGGCGGAGGAGATGTCGACGTGTTGCCCTCGTCCCGTCCGGCGCCGGGCAGCCAAGGCCAGCATCGTGGCGGGCGCCCCGTTCATTCCACCCCAGAGGTCCGCGCGCTCGTAGGGCATTGCCAGAGGATAGCGGTCGGCCTTGCCGATACGGTGGGCCGCTCCGGCCATAGCGCTGGTGTTGATGGCGTATGCCTTGTGGCGGCTGTAGGGCCCATCGTGACCATAAGGCGTGATGGAAGTCATTACGATGGAGGGGTTGGCGGTCCGCAGGTCGGCGTAGGTGATCGACCAGCGCTCCAGGTCATCCGGGTGATGGTTTTCGACCACAACGTCGACATGGGCGGCCAACTCCAGGAGGAGGTGCCGTCCGGGAGGAGTGGTGAAGTCCAGCGTGATGCCCAGCTTGTTGGTATTGAGAGCGATGAAGAGGCCGCTACACTCTGGGTCGGGCTCGTTGCTAGGAAACGGGCCGTGCCGGCGGGCCAGGTCTCCCTCTCGAGGCCGTTCGACCTTGATGACCTCCGCGCCGAAATCCGCAAGCAACCTTCCGCAGTAGGCGGCGGAGACGTAGTCGCCCAACTCGAGCACGCGGAGGGCCCGGAGCGCCTGGGGTCTTTCGGTCAAAGCGGCATCCTGGACAGGAGTCGAAGGGTGGCCTGAGCCTAGCACGGGGGTATATGCGGGTCAAGGCGGCGAACGTGTGGTTTACCGCGTGGGCGCCCCGGTCCGTCAACGTCGATTTCCGTCTCCGGACGCCACGTTGACACGAGCTAACCGCATCACTACGCTTCCGGCAAGCTAGTCGGTCCTGAGGAGGGGCGCTGTGGATGAGATGGTGATATCCGCCGACGATCACATTGACTTGCACACACTGCCGCCACGGTTGTGGTCCGACCGCCTGCCCGCCAGGTGGAGGGACAGGGCCCCGCATGTCGAAACTACCGATGAAGGGGACTTTTGGGTGGTGGATGGCGGCCAATTGGGCCCCAGCGGGAAGGGACCTGAGACCGACGGGCTGATGGTGCATGAAGAAGACAATGGGTTCCGCCCGTCGACCCCGGAGCTCCGCCTGGCGGACATGGACCGGTACGGGATCCAGGCGCAGGTGATCTACGGCCCGCTCAGGTTCCCCATGAAGGACCCAGAGCTGCGAGGGGCGATGCTCGAGGCATTCAACGATTGGTCAGCCGAGTTCAACGCTGCGGCCCCGGACCGTCTGACCGTCCTCGCCTATCTGCCCCCGAACGACCCCGAGGTGGCCACTTCGGAGGTCCATCGCTCGGCGGACAATGGGTTCAAAGGGGTGCTCCTCAACTACTTTGAGTGGTCCGAGGATGGCATGTCGGAGGCCTTCATAAGGTCTTGGGACCCCTTGTGGAGGGCGGCGGTTGATACTGGGCTACCTTTCAGCTTCCACCTGGGCGGCGGTGGTCACAGCCTGGTGCGGCGGCCTGGGTCCTGGGTCGGACAGGGCTACGCGGCCCTGGCCGGGATGCAGCTCGACGAGGTAATCGGCGTCATGGCCCTGAGCGGCACCCTGGAGCGATATCCAGGGCTGAAGGTCGTCCTCGGCGAAGCGGGTATCGGTTTCATCCGGTTCGTCGCTGAGAGGCTTGACCGGGTGATGACCACGCATATACACCTGGTGAAGGATGTGAAGCTGCAGAGGATGCCCAGTGAGGTCATCCGCGAGCAGGTCTACGCTACGTTCGAGGGTGACCCAGTTGGTCTCGACCTCCTTACCAGCTTCGGAGAGGACAACTTCATGTGGGCCACGGACTATCCTCACCCCGCGGGAGATTTCAGGCGCGTCCCGGAAGCACTCGAGGGCATACGAGAGCGCTGCACTGCCGACCAGGTGCGTAAGGTGGTGCGGGACAACTGCGCCCGACTGTATGGCTTCGGACTGAACTGACAGCCGCGCTGGGGACCCGTACGGGAGAGATGTCATGGAAGACGACGGAACGACTGGTCCGCTGAAGGGGATCCGCGTCCTCGACTGGACGATGTGGCAATTCGGCCCTGTGTCGACGTCGATGATGGGGGACATGGGGGCTGACGTCGTCAAGATCGAGTCGCTGGAGGGCGACGCAGGCCGGACGCTGTCCAGCGCAGCCCGGACAAAGACGGAGCTCTGGGGCGATCGCAACGCCTATTTCGAGACCTGCAACCGTAACAAGCGGAGCATCTCCGTCAATCTGAGGACGGATGATGGTCGGGAGATCGTGCACCGCCTGGTCAAGGATGCCGACGTCTTCGTTCAGAACTTCCGCAAGGGCGTCGCCGAGCGGCTGATGTTGGACTACGACACCCTTCGCGAGATCAACCCCATGCTCATCTACGGCTCCGCATCGGGGTATGGACCGGAGGGCCCCGACGCGTTCGCCCCCTCCTTCGATGGATGCGGCCAGGCCAGGGGCGGCCTCATGATCGCGGCGACTCCTGCGAGTCTCGACGAGCCGTCCTGGGTCCAGGGGGGCGTTTCCGACCAGGTGGGCGCGATTCACCTGTGCCTTGGGGTCCTATCTGCATTGGTGGCTCGGAGCGTCCAGGGGACCGGGCAAAAGATCGACGCATCGCACCTGAGCAGCGTGATGTGGCTCCAGGGGCTGGCTATCAGCATGGATATGATGCAGGGGAGATGGCGCCCGGCTTACGACCGAATGAAGGCCGGGAATCCCTTGGTCAATCAGTACAAATGCAAGGACGGCTCCTGGATGATGATGATGATGTTGCAGGCCGACCGCTACTGGCCGCGATTCGCCACGGTACTGGGCATCGAGGACCTTATCGAGGACCCCCGGTTCGCCACCATGCGGGACCGCAGCGCCAATAACTTGGACCTCATCAATATCATCGATGAGCGCATGGCCACGCGGCCCTATGCGGAATGGGATGCAGCTTTCAGGGAAGCGGGCGACTTCATCTACGCCAAGGTCCAGCACCTCAGTGAGCTCCAACACGACCCGCAGGTTATCGCCAACAACTACATCACCGACTTCGATCACCCGACCCTGGGCTCGATAAAGATGGCCGGCCATCCGATCACCTACAGCGAGACCCCGGCCGGGATCTGGCGCGAAGCCCCCGAGCTCGGCCAGCACACTGAAGAGGTGCTCCTCGAAGTGGGGTATGACTGGCCGGACATCGAGCGCTTCCGGGACGCAGGCGCGATCCTGTAGGGGACGCACCCCAGCATGCCCAGATGGTCCGCACCTTGGGCTCCCACACGACGAGGTGAGGGATGGCGTCGACGCTGAAAGACGCCCGGGGGCATCCGGTCTCCGGCGGCAATACAAGATCGCTGGAAATCTACGAGCAGGCCATGCAGGCCCTTCAGTGCTATACGGGGGACCCCGTAGCCCTCGTCGACCGGGCTATCGAAGAGGGCCCGGACTTGGTCATGGCCCAGGTGCTCAGGGCGTACCTGGTGCTGAGCAGCATGGAATCCCGGGCGGTCCGTTCGGCCACCAAGAGGCTGGATGCTGCCGGCAAGCTGCCGGCCAATGAGCGGGAGCGGGCTCACATCGCCGCCGCCAGGGAGCTGGCTGCGGGGGAATATGAGGAGGCCCGTGATCTGCTGGAGGACATCCTGATCGATTGCCCCACGGATGCTCTCGCGGTCCAGATGGCCCACCTCTTCGATTTCTACCAGGGAGATTCCCGGAACCTGAGGAATCGGGTGGCGAGGGTGCTCCACGCATGGTCTCCTTCAGTGCCCGGGTACCATGCTGTCCTGGGCATGCACGCATTTGGCCTCGAAGAGTGCGCGGAGTACGAGAGGGCCGAGGCGGCCGGCCGCGAGGCGCTGGAGCTCCAACCCCGCAACGGCTGGGCCCACCACGCCGTCGCCCACGTCATGGAGATGCAGGGCCGCCGAGACGATGGGGTGGAATGGATGCGCTCCCGTCAGCCGGCGTGGGCCGAAGACAGTTTCTTAGCCGTCCACAACTGGTGGCACTGGGCGCTATTCTTTCTCGACCATGACGAATTGGGCCAGGCGCTCCAGATATATGATGGCCGGATCCGGCAAGCGCGTTCTGAGGGCGTTCTGGATGTGATCGACGCCGCGGCGCTGCTGTGGCGGTTCCTATTGCGCGGGGTCGGAGTCGATAGCCGGTGGGCAGAGCTGGCGGACGCGTACGGACCGCGAGCCGAGGAGGCGTTCTACGCCTTCAATGATGCTCACGCCATGATGGCCCTGGTGGGGGCCGAGCGGTGGGACGTCGCGGACAATCTGCTCGCGGCCCAGGAGACTAGGCTGGAGTCTGGCGGGAGCAACCAGATGATGACCCGGGAGGTCGGTCTCCCCGTGTGTCGGGCGCTGTATGCCTTCGGACGTGAGGACTACGCGGCCACCGTCCAGCTCCTGCGGCCGATACGCTTCACGGCGAACCGCTTTGGGGGTAGCCACGCGCAGAGGGACGTTCTCGACCTGACCCTCATGGAGGCCGCAGCCCGAAGCCGGCAGTTCGGCCTTGTCAGGGCCCTTGCGAGCGAGCGCATCCACGCGAAGCCGCCAGCACCGCTCACCCTCCGTTACCGAGAGAAGGCCGAACAGGCAGCCAGGTCTGGTCCGCGTGGGCGGAAGCCTTCAGCTCCCGACCATAGACGCTAAGCCCGCACCAGCACGTCCGCGTACTCTTGCTCTATCTGCTCCATCGTCGGGTACCATTCTGGACGCTGCGGCAGGGGTTTTTCCTCGGTGATGAAGCTCTCGTTGGCCTCGATGCCATACATGCGGCGTGCATTCGCACCCATCAGCTTGGCCTGTACCCGCTCCGGCACTTCGAGCTCCTCCATCGCCCGGATGGCCGACCACCCGTCCGTCCCATCGAGATGATAAGCGTCGGACGACCAGATCCCGATGTCCTCGAAGAACTCGTGCTGCCGATAGACCGGTGTCTCATCTCCCTCAAAGGCGATGAAGCAACGCTCCCGGAACATTTCGCTGGGCATGCGGTCCACACGTAACGTTCGTTCGTTGGCGAAGAGCTGGGCCCCCTTGTCCAGCCGCTCGAGGAGCATCGGGAGCCACGAAGCATTGCATTCCATGAGGGCCATGCGGGTGATGCCTGGGTGCCGCTCCAAGAAGCCCGACAGGAGCACCTGTGTTGCCCACGTCATGATTTCGTGAGCGAAACAGAGCGTCTGCGAGGCGCCGCCGATCTGATTCGGGTTTACCGCCCGCGCGACGATCTGTCCAGGTGTCCACTGTTTCAGGGGACCAAGGTGGAAGTTGGAATAGATCAACGGGTGCATCGCAACGACGAGCCCGGTCTCCTCGAAGGCCCTCCAGAGGGGCTCCATGTCTGCCTGGTTCGGGTACCGGTCCTGGATGTCCACCGGCCGTATCATCGCCACCTTGAAACCTATCTTGGCGACACGGTGGAGCTCTTTGACCGCCGAGACGGTCCGGTGCACAGGAACGATGGCCGCTGGGAAGAGACGGGTCGGGTCTGCCGAAGCCCAGTCCCAGATCTGGTCGTTGTAAGCCCGGGCGCAAATGGCGGCCGCGTCGTAGTTCTTGACCCACAGAAAGGCGGAAATCATCTGATTGGGGATACCAACCACCTGGTCAATTGCCTGCAGGTCCATATCACCAAGCCGTGCCCGCCCATCCCGGGCGCCGACCTGGTCGACGTAGGACTTCTGCTCGTCGGTCAACTGCATCGACCAGAGCTTTCGGAGGATGCGCTTGTTGACGCCGGGGCCGGAGGCCTCGGCCGGGCTGGGCATCCGCATCTGCCCCAGGCCCCAATTGCCGAAGGTCTGGGACCTTCCGTTGACGATCAGGTGCGGACCGTCGTGCCAGAACCACTGCCGGACAAAGTCGCGCTCATCGTCCGACATGAAATCCCAGAGTCCGGTCGTCTCGGTGACGTGAGCGTCACAATCGAAGGTCGGATAGCTCTTCGTCAGTCCTGACATCTACCTGCCCCCTCATAGGCTTACGGGAAGCCGTGTCAGCGCACGCGCTTTTGACTCCGGCGAATGTACCCCCGAGGCCCTGCTCTATCCACTGGGCGCCACATGCACTTGGGCCGTTACCCCGAGCGCCCGAGCCACGTTTGCGCCGAACATCGACTCCACGGCGGACCCCGGCGCCCCGCCTCCCTGGAGATATGTGATCCCTTCCCAGGCCGAGACCGTATCGTGGTTCGGGTAATGGGAGCTCCAGACCCCCGTCTTCTCGAACAGTCCGTGCATACGCCGTATCGTACCATCGCCTGAGTTGAACGCGATGAAGGTCTGCCGGTTGAAGAAGAGGTCCTCCGGCTCCAGGCTTACGGGTTCTGCTTGCCGCGGAGACAGCCAAAGGTAGGTCTCCGTCTTCTCCAGCGCCAGCGTCAGCCAGCCGGTCCCCGAGTGGGTGAAGCCAACCCGGAGGTCCGGGTAGCGTTCGAGAAGCCCGTCCGCCATCATCGCGACTACGAAGGCGGCGTTGTCCATCGGCGGCGCCACGAACTCAGCCACGGGGTGTCCAATCCCGAGGTTCAGCGCCACCCGCTCAACGAATGGAGCGTTGGCGTCCGGCTCCTGGGCCGCGGGCCCCGCCGAGGGGTGGACCCAGGCCGCGATGCCACCGGCGGCGAGCTCTTGCCAGACGGGGCGATAGTATTCGTCAACGGGATAGCGGTCGTTCAAGAACACTGGGCGGACCAGCGCCGCCTTGAACCCGAGGGCCTTGACGCGCCGGACTTCCCCGACTGCGAAGTTAACATCCTGCAATGGCAGGACGGCCACCGGGAAGAGCCGTCCGGGGGCAGCCCCGCAAAAGTCCAGCACCCAGTCGTTGTACGCGACCGCCAGGGCGCGGGCGACGTCAGGGTTTTCGACCAGCGGAAAATATTCCAGGAACCGCGTCGGAAAGAGCAGGGCCTGGTCGACGCCCATGGCGTCCATGTCCTTCAGGCGGGCCTGGGGATCGCTGGCGCCGGGGTTGGGCTCGTGCCGATGGGTGGCGTCCAGCGCCCCGATGTCCCGAGGCGTCATGCCCGGCCGCCAGATGGCATGCCGGGGTAAGTTGGGAGTGGGGAGCTCCGGAACGGGCCGCCCGTTCAGGACCGTGTGGGGCCCGACTGCTCCTGACTCATGCCAGAACCACGTCCGCGCCATGACGCGATAGGCCGAGTCCAGGTACTCTTCCCAGACCGCTGGGGGCTCGACGACGTGGCTGTCGGAGTCGAAGACTGGAAAGGTCTTGGTGGCTCCGGCCGTTTGTGTCATCGCCTCGCCTTCAAGGGTTCAGACTATCCCCGCCTGGGCCAATGCCACGATCTGCGGACGCGTCAACCCAAGCATCCCCTCGTAGATTTCCATGTTGTGCTCGCCAAGCAAGGGAGCCCGAGGGCCATTGCGCCAAGGCATTGCGGAGGCTACCCACGGAGAGCCCGGGTACGTGAACGACTTGCCCAGCTCCGGGTGGTTGACTTCCGCGAAGTTGCCCCGGTCGACGAAGTGGCTATCGTTCAGGCTCCCTTCGGGAGGCCTTACGGGGGACCAGATAACGCCCTGGTTCTGGGCGGACACGAAAAGCTCGTCGGCCTCCTGGGTCGCGACGAACGCCTTTCGGACCTGAGCGATGTGCTGGGTGTGCTCGGCACGCCCGGACGGGGTGCTGTACTTCTCATCCTTGAGATCGTCGGCCATTCCGGCTCTGTCGAGCATCTCGACTTCCCGTTCCCATTCACCGGGGAACAGGGGTGGCATGGTGATCATGTTGAACCCGTCTCCGGTAAGGGTGTCCCCCTCGAATGAGGGCCGCCGCTGCGATATGAATCCGTCTGTCAGGTACCGGGAGAGCCAGTTCTCCGTGCAGCTATTGATGGCGGCATGCAGCGAATAATCGATGAACTGGCCCTGCCCCGTCATCCGGCGGTGCCACAGCGCGCCCATGAGGTCGAAGCAGGCCATGCAGTTCGAGATGTGGACCGTCTGCCAGGCCTGCGGCGCTATCGGGGGCGTGTCGTATTTGCCGTCCGGACCCGGTGGATAGCCGCTCACCATCATGATGCCCCCTAGGGCCAGGAGCACCAGGTCCGAGCCCTTGTAGTTTTTCTGGGGGCCCGTCTGTCCAAAATCCGTGATGGACATCATGACGATGTCTGCGTTCACTTCGCGCAACGAGTCATATCCCAGCCCCAACTCGTCCATGAGCTGGGGCCCGCTCGTCTCGACGAGCACATCAGCCTTGGCCGCGAGGCGCTTCAAGAGGTCCTGTCCATCACGGGTCGCGATGTCCAGGGTGACGCCCTTCTTTCCTTGGTTGTAGTGCCAGTAATGAAGGCTCCTGTCCGGATGGGGGTTGTCCTGATAAAAGGGGCCGAGACGCCTGGAGGGAGATCCCCCTGGAGGCTCCACTTTAATCACGTTGGCGCCCATGCCGGAGAGCAGCTTCCCGAGGAACTCCCCCCGTTGGTCGGCCAACTCGAGGACGGTGAACTCGTCCAGGGCAAGGGTATCCATTTACGCCTCCCACCCGATGACGTTCTCCTCCACCAGCGCCTCCATCTCGGCATCGGAAATTCCCAGAACGTCCTTGAAGATGTAGTCGTTATGCTCCCCGTAGCAGGGGGCGCCCCACCCGTGAACGCTCCCGGACCTCGGCTGGGTCTCAGACCAGTGGCCGACGATCCCTTCCACCCTGTAAGGGCCGTACTCCGAGTGCTCGACCGTCTCGACGTAACCCCAGTGGCCGAGCTGCTCGTCGCTCTCGACGCGGTTCTCCACGTTCTGGCAGACCCCAGCGGGCACCCCAGCTTTCTGGAGGGCATGCATCACTTCGTAAGGGTCCCGGTCGATTGTCCACGCCTCGACGTGATGGTCCAGATCGTCCTGGTTATCCAGGCGCCCTAGGCGGGTGACGAACCTGGGGTCTTTCGTCCAGGCAGGTTGGTCGAGGACCCCACAGAAAGCGTCCCACTCCTCATCGGTGGAGACCGCGATTGCCACCCATCGGTCCTCGCCCTGGCACCGGTAGGCGCCATGCGGGGCCGAGGAGGTGTAAGGCCCACGGTTGCCGGAACGCGTGTAGTGCCGCCCGTTGGCGGTAAAGTCCAGGATCGCGGTGCCGGTCATCAGCATCCCCGGGCCAACCTGGGATAGGTCGATATGCTGGCCTCGCCCTGTCTTGGAACGGAAGTGCAGGGCCGAGAGGACCGCCATGCAGATGTACCAGGGACCCCCCACGTCGAGATAGGAAAAGCCGTAGCCCACCGGGGGCTTGTCTGCCATGCCCGCCATGTACTGAAGGCCGCTGACACCTGCGGCGATGGGGCCGTAGGACCGGTAGTCCCTGTATGGCCCGGTGAAGCCGAAACCGGGCGCTTGCACATAGATGATGTCGGGCTTGTGCTCGGCCATCTGCTCCCAGCTAAACCCCCAGTTGACCAGGGTATTGGCCGTATAGTTGTCGGCCACGACGTCGGCGATCGGGAGCAGTCTTCTAAAAAGGTCCTTCCCCTTGGGATGGCGCATGTTGATCGAAGCGCCCAGCTTCCCTGCGTTGACGTCGTTGAACCCCGCAGCCCGGTTGACGCTCGGCACCAGCGACCGGTCGAAGACCCGGCTCTGCGACAGGCGTTCCTCGTCCTCCCGGCGGTGAAAAGGGAAGCCGACCCGCGTGAAATCGAGCTTGTCCTTCCACTCGAGCCGGATGATCTCCGCTCCCATGTTGGCCAGATGGCGCGTCCCCTTGGCCCCGGCGTTGAGCCAGGTGAAGTCCAGGATGCGAATCCCCTCGAGAGGTTTCGTCATAGCGCCCTCCTTTCAGAGATCCGGCCTCGCCGGAGACGAATTGCAAAAAGTCGCCCGTGCGTTCCCCAGCCCTCGTTGCGCTCAAGATATCGAGCCGTGGGCACAACCAGATGCTACGGCTCCGGCAATCATAGCCAGCGCTTCAGACCGCTGCAATGGCGAAAAGCCGGGTCATTCGAAGCAGCAGGCAGGGGCGGCCGCCTCGGCTTGATGGTCTTGGCGCCCGGGGCCTTCGGATACAGGATAGGCCTCGCCCGATGCGATCCTGACCCTTTGAATCTGCTCTGAGAGACGACGGTCCCTTACCCGAGCCTTGCTCCGGGAGTAGATCGGGGCCGACGATCCTTCCTGGAGGTCGCTTGGCCCGACTCGAAGACCTGACGGCCAGAAGTGCTGTGGTGCCTTTCAGCGCCACGTGTTCCTATCTTCTGCTTGACGCTCCCGCCGCACAATCCTAGTATGGGGCCACGGCCCTCGTCTGGAACCCAAGCGCAGCAAGTGCGTGTTGCAGGGCCTCCGAGGCATACCGTGTTCGCCGACCGGCTCCCAGTCTTCCCCGAGACCGCGCGCATCGACGACAGTGATCACCTGGTCGTCGGCGGTGTCCGGGCGACTGACCTGGCGCGTGAATTCGGCACCCCGCTGTACGTGTTTGACGAGGTGACTCTCCGGCGGCAGTGCGCAGGATTCATCAGGGAGTTCTCAAGCCGGTACCCGGACGTTGGCGTCAGCTATGCGTGCAAGGCCCTGATGCTCCGGCCCCTGGCGAGGCTCATAGCCGAAGAGGGGCTCGGTCTCGACGTCGTATCGGGGGGTGAGCTCGCCATCGCCAGGGCGGCTGGATTCCCCATGAAACGGGTCTACTTCCACGGGAACAACAAAGGGCCGGAGGAGCTGGCCCTCGCCCTCGACTGGGACCTGGGCCGTGTGGTGGTCGACAACTTCCATGAGATGGCGATGCTGGACCGGCTGGCGGCAGAGCGCGGAGTCCGGCAGGATGTGCTGCTGCGGCTCTCGCCGGCGATCGACCCTCACACCCATCATCACACCACGACCGGGGTCCTGGATAGCAAGTTCGGCTTCGCCATTGCAAACGGGCAGGCTGAGGAGGCTGTAAAGGAGGCGCTGGGGTCGTCCGCCTTGGACCTGGTTGGCCTCCACGTCCATCTTGGCTCGCCCATCTTCGAGCTGGACCCCTTCGCACAGGGCATCGGCGTGACCCTCGGATTCGCCGCGCAGATGCGGGACCAGCGGGGTCTTGATTTGCGGGAGTTCAGCCCAGGAGGCGGGTTCGCCATTCAATACACGCCAGAGCAGCCGGCGCCCGCCATCGATGAGTATGCGGAGGTGATCACCAGCGCCCTGAAGGCCGGTTGCGCGCAGTATGGGTTCAAGCTTCCCCGCCTCGTCATCGAGCCGGGGCGCGCGGTCGTAGGCAGGGCCGGTGTAGCTCTGTATACGGTCGGCGCCAGAAAGGACATCCCGGGTGTCCGCACCTACGTCTCCGTGGACGGCGGCATGGGGGACAACATCAGGCCGGCGATCTACGATTCCCGGTATGTCGCTCTCTCCGCCGGCTATATCCAGTCGGGCGAAGAGGAGGTAGTAACCATCGCGGGCAAGTATTGCGAGTCCGGCGACGTCCTGATCAGGGACATCCCTATGCCGCCGTTGAGGGCTGGTGACGTTGTCGCTATCCCGGCGTCCGGGGCATATTGCATACCGATGGCGAGCAATTACAACGCTGCACCCAAGCCGGCCATCGTGGTGGTGAAAGACGGCAAGGCGAGGCCCTGGCGCCGCCGGGAAACCATCGAGGACCTGATGCAGGCCGACACCATCTGACATGTGGTCGGTTGTGGGACACAACGCTGTGGTAGAAGCGATGAGCCGGAGCATCGAAAACGGCAGGCTCGCTCACGCTTATCTGTTTGTGGGCCCGCCCGGTATCGGCAAGCGGACCCTGGCGCTCGACCTAGCTGCCGGGCTTCAATGCGCGGGGGCCAGCGAGTCTTGCCGGCGGCGGGTCTTCGAGGGAAAGCATCCCGATGTTATGACCATAAGTGTAACCCCTGATGAGGACGGACGGACCCGCAAAGCCATCGCCATCGAGCAGATCGAGGAGATGCAGAGGACGGCAGGCCTTCGGTCGTTTGAGGGACGATGGAGGGTCTTCATCATCGACGGCGCCGAGGACCTTTCGCTGGATGCGGCGAACCGCCTGCTCAAAACCCTCGAGGAGCCGCCCGCCTCGGTGCTCTTGGTGTTACTCGCTGCTGACGAGCACTCGGTCCTCCCGACGGTTTTGTCCCGGTGTTGGGTCCACCGTCTGCAGCCGGTCCCACGGAGGATCATCGAGGAGACGCTCACGGCGAGGTTCGGGGTAGAGGTGAGCTATAGTAGGCTCCTGGCCAGCGTGGCCAATGGCCGCATGGGGTGGGCTATCGAAGCTGTCCAGGATGGGCGCATCATGGAGCGGCGATCTGAGCAAGTGGCCCAGATCATCCAGCTAGCTGGGGACCCCGACCACGACCGTATCGCATTGGCGGCCCGTCTGGCGGATGGCTACCGCAGGGATCGGGAGGTGGTCCACGAGTGGGTACGCCTTTTCATCGAGTGGTGGCGAGATGTGCTTCTGGTGCACGAGGGCCGGACGGAGCTAGTGAATATCGACCGCAGGGATATACTTGAACAAGTCGCACAAGGCTGCGGCTTGAATGATGCAGTACGCGTGTTGAAAAGAGCGCAGGCGACTCTCGACCATCTAGATAGGAATGCAAACCCGCGGCTCGCCCTGGACGTCCTCGTTTTGGAGGCACCTCGAATTCGAGGCATTCGCCATCCCGAGCCGGAGCCTTCAAAGGTGACATCATGAGTGGCGTCGTTGGTGTCCGGCTGATCAAGGCCGGAAAGGTCCTGTACTTCGATCCTGGAGACCAAAAGCCGGGACTCAACGAATACGTGGTTGTGGAAACGGAGCATGGGCTGGAGATAGGGGCCGTGGTGATCGCCCCCGACCAGGTGCTGATGAGCAAGATCAAGGGTGATCTGCCTCTCATCAGCCGCATGGCGACTCCCGAGGACCTGGCGGAGCGCGACAGGCTCAGAGAGCAGGCCCAAAGGATACTGGAGGAGACCAGGACTGCCATCCGGGAGGAACGGCTGCCGATGAAGGTTCCCGGCGCCCACTTCACGCTAGGCGGCGAGAAGCTCATCGTCAGCTACACCTCCGATGAGGAACGGCTGGACTTCCGTTCGATTCTGAGGAAGGTCAACAGAGACCAGGAATTCCGCATGGAGTTCCGCAAGATTGGGCCGAGGGACGAGACCAAAATCTTGGGGGGGTTGGGGCGGTGTGGACGGGAGCTCTGCTGTGCGACCTGGCTAACCGAGTTTCAGCCGATCTCGATGAAGATGGCCAAGGAGCAGGACCTCCCCCTGAGCCCACCGGGGCTGGCAGGAGTCTGCGGACGCCTCCGGTGCTGCCTTCGTTATGAGTACGATCAGTACCGGGAGATGAAAAGGGGACTGCCAAGAATCGGGGCCCAGGTGTCTACCGAGCGTGGGGCGGCGGTAGTGGTGGTGGGGCACCCTTTGAAGCAGACGGTAACTGTCCGCATTGAAGAAACAGGAACGTGGGCGGAGGTGCCAATGTCGGAGGTCATACGTGACCAGCAGCCAGAAGAGCCACGGCCCGCGGGGCCGCGGCGGGGCCGCCGGCGAAGGTAGGAGCATCGCACATGCAGCCCAAGATTGGGATTACCTTGTCGATCCAGGAAGGTGGCCCACTGAGCGAGGCTATAGAGCTCGTCCAGATGTGCGAGGACCTTGGTTACGATTCGATCTGGAGCGGCGAGTCCTGGGGCAGGGAAGTCTTCACTGGGCTGGCCCATATAGCCTGTAACACTTCCAAAGTGCGGCTCGGGGTCGGCATCGCGAACGTTTACAGCAGGACGCCCGGCTTGATGGCGCAGAGCATCGCAAGCCTCGACGAAATTTCCCAGGGACGCGCGATCCTCGGTCTTGGCTCCAGCGGTGAAAAGGTCATCCGAGACTGGCATGGGGTCCCCTTCTCCAAGCCCATCCAGCGGACGCGGGAGTATATCGATATCGTCAATCTCGCCCTCAGCGGGCATCGGGTCAACTACGACGGTGAGTTCTACAAGCTCCGCGACTTTCGGCTGGGGTTCGAGGCTCCCCGAGAGCATGTCCCTATCTTTCTGGCATCCTTGGGCCCGAAAAACGTGGCGCTCACAGGGGAGCTCGCTGATGGCTGGGCGCCAATCTACCTGTCGCCCAACCACCTTCCAAGGTTTAGAGGTCAACTGAACGCCGGGGCTAGCTCTGCTGGACGCCATTTGGACGACATCGAGGTCCGCCCCTACGTCATCAGTGCGGTCTCGGAGGATGTTCAGGAGGCCCGTGCTGCAGCCAGGCGTCAGGTAGCCTTTTACGTTGGGGGCATGGGACGCTATTACCGGGAGCTAATCGCCAGTTACGGCTATGTTGAGGAGACGGACAGGGTAGCCGTGCTCTGGGCGCAAAGGGACCGCGAGGGAGCTGCGGACGCGGTCACCGATGCCATCCTTGACGAGCTCACGATCGTCGGCACGGCCGAGGAATGCCGGCAGCGAGTGATGGACCTGAACGCCGCGGGCATGGGCTGGCCCGCTGTGTACATCCCCAATGGGGTCCCGAGACGAATGGTGAGGGAGACCATCGAGGGGCTCGCGCCCGCCGCATTCCGATAGATGAAGGCTAGCCCGCCGGCGCCTGGCTAATCGGAATGAACTTTCGCCACTCTTGCCGCTTCTCCAGGTATGGTAGGAACGGGTAGTAGGGGTTCGCCGGTGGTGGCCCCGGGTTCTTCTTGAGGGGCATACCGGCCTCGCCAGGCGTCCTGTTCCCCTTTCGATGGTTGCAGATAGTGCAAGCGGCGACAACGTTACCCCACTCATGCTTGCCTCCTCGATGACGGGGGATAACGTGGTCGATCGTCAGCTCCTTGGTGTCAGCACCGCAGTACTGGCAGCTGTAGCGGTCCCGAATGAACGTCTCCCTTCTGGTCATGCGCCGTTGGGGGAGCGGACGCTTGACTTGGTACATCAATCGGATGACCGAAGGGGCGGTCAATGTGAGGGTAGCCGTGTGGATCTCGCCCATGCCGTTTTCCAGCAGCTCCGCCTTCCCCTTGCCGACGAGAACGATGGCTCTGCGGACGTGGCAGACGTTCAACGGCTCATAGTTCTGGTTGAGCAAAAGGACGTGGTAGTCGATCATCGGCGGAGAATCAACCCTCGGCTTCCTGCTGCTTCCTCTCTGTGATGCGGCGGTCTGCCTCTCGCAGCGCCTGCTCAAAGTCATCCGGGATCATGCCAATGGTATCGCCGGGCATCGCGAACAACCCGTCGAGGTAATAGGGGACGAGTTCTGAGTCGACCAGACCCGCTTTCATCTGCTCCCTGGCCTCGATCCTCTCGCCGATCCCCGGGATGTGTTCGGGCACCAGAAAAGTGAGCCTCGCTACCATGGCGATGATCGCCACCCCCGCCAGGACACCGGAGCCAAGGCCCAGGATGGCCCCGCCCGCCATATCCACCCAGCCCAACAGCAGCTTGTCCAAGGTCTTGCGCAAGATCGCAGCCGCGACCAGTGCGGCCGCAATCACCACCACCAAGACGATCGCATAGGCGATGACCGTGGCAATTGAGTCATCGCCGACGGAGTCGGTCAGCCCGCTCGCCAGAGGCTGGCTAATCTGCGCTGCCAGGATCAGCCCAAGGATGCCCCCGCCGACCAGAAGCACGGCCTTCAGTAGGCCGAGCTTTAGCCCAACGAGAAGCCCCAGGGCCCCGAGTACGATAAGGACGATATCCAGCCAGGTCATGAAGCTCGAGCTTTACCTACCCCTGCCTGCATCTGTTATAAACGGCAGTCCAGCAAAAATCAAATGAACATGCCCATGCTGCGGCGACAGGAGGATTAGCTGCTCCTGAAATCGTCAAACAAGCCCACGACCCGAGCAGCGATGGCCTCAGAGGGGGCTATCAGCAACAGGGTGCGGGCGCCGCGCACTCGGAGCGAGGACGGCATGTCAACTGGACCCCATGAGAGGTCGAGGGTGTCTCCCGTGGGGTCGTTTCCTCGGGCGCGGAGCCAGTTCCCGTAGGAGTCGAAGAACTCGGTGGCATCTTCCTCCGAGTCCCATACGATCAGCGAGACCATCAGTTTCGACCCGCCGGGACCAGCGGCGTAGATGAACCGGTCCCCGCCCCAGCCTTCAGCAGCGCGCAGGGCGTCTGCCTTCGGGAGGTGCTCCTCGAGGAT
The DNA here is from genome assembly GCA_965220155.1 of Dehalococcoidia bacterium. Classification (GTDB taxonomy): domain Bacteria; phylum Chloroflexota; class Dehalococcoidia; order SHYB01; family SHYB01. Next base: position 1,512,312 of record OZ244810.1, read on the forward strand.
CAGCCGAAGGTCGAATTCTCCGATGGCGTCGGATTCGCGCTCCGTCCAACCCTCTCCAAGAGCGGCTGCGACGTCGAGCAGGTCGACCGCTATTGGCCCTTCGCCCGCCCGGTACTTATCAGGGTGGAGAACCTGCTCTGTGGTGGTGGGAGGAGAATCGTAGGCGGAATCCACCGCCTCCCAGCCGCCATCCCGGTAGAGATCGAGGACGAATTCCAACCCTTCGGAGTAGGGAAACGCGAGGTTCGCAAGGATAAATGGCGGTATGTCTGCCCCGCCTCCATCGGTGTCACCCTGCAGGCCGAGGAGCATCTGGGCCCTGTCGATGTGTCGAGACATATACCGCAGCATGAGGAGAGTCGCATCGCCCTCGATCAGGGCTTGGAGGCCGGCAGAAGCCTCTGAGTCCTGCTCGAGGCGGCGGGACGCTGCCGCAATGTCATAGTGCCGCTGCTGCAGCCAGTGACCAAACTCATGGGCATAGGTGATCTCCTCTATCAGACCGAAGTCTCCCGAATCGGAAACGATTGCGAGTTCGCCAGATTGAAGATCGAAAAAGCCCAGCACTCTTTCGGAGCGTGCATCGGCGAGGATCTGTCGGAGGTTATCCTCCTCATCCAGGACCCCCAGCAGCGCCAGTACCGTTTGAGCGATCGCAAGATCCTCTTGGACCTCAGGGTCTTCGTATCGCTCTTTGACCCGCTCGATGTATTCGGCACGGGTGAGGAACAAACGCTCCGGGTCCTCGGCTCCCGACAGGCCTCGTTCAGCGATTACCCTCTCCTCGATCTGTTCGAGCTTCTCGACCAGCTCTTGCGGTATCTCAGGCTCGGCTGATTGGCTTGGTGTGGGCGTTGGAGCTCTCGTCGGTATCGGGGAGGGCTCCGGCGTCGGGGGCACCGGCGTGGGGGGCACCGGCGTGGGGGTTTCAGGCGTGGGGGTTTCAGGCGTGGGTGTTGCTGTGGGCTCGGGACCGGGAGTTACCGTTGGCACCACGGTCGACGTCGGCGAAGGCCGGACAATTGCCGTCCCTGGAGGGGATAGCGTGGGAAAGGGCGTCCGTGTGGGCTGGGGGGTCGGGACCGGGGGTGAACAGGCAGCGATAGTGAGGAACAGAGCGCAGCCGATTGCGGCGGGTATTACAATCGCGTTCGTGGGAGGGAAGGTAAGTTTCAGGAGGGTCCCTTGCTGCTATCGAACTCGAGGCCGACGGTCATTATAGGACTACGTTGATTGCACGAAGCAGGCTTTAGCTGCTGCAAACCTACCCGAGCGCCGTACGAGCCTACGGACCGGGCTCAAGGATACTTGCATGGACTTTCGCTTTACTGACGAACAAGAGCAGTTCCGGAGTGAGATCCGGCAGTTCCTAAAAGAGGAGATGCCGGCCGACTGGCCGGGGCGGCAGTTCATCTTCATGAGCGACGAAGAATGGCTCGTCGCCCGCGATTTCGATCGCCGGATGGGCAAGAAGGGATGGCTCACCATCGCCTGGCCGAGGCGCTACGGAGGCCGGGAACGGACGCCTATCGAGCAGTTGGTATTTTCTGAGGAGATGGGGTACTCCCAGGCTCCCAACGGCGGAGGATCGGGCCACGGGCCCATGTTCGTGGGGCCTACGATCATTCACTACGGAGACGAAGAGGCCCGGGAGCGCTTCCTGCCCCCTATCTCAACGGGAGAAGAGATCTGGTGCCAGGGTTTCTCCGAGCCGATCGCGGGCTCTGACTTGGCGGCGATGGAGACCGGCGCTGTACGAGACGGGGACGACTATGTTGTGAATGGCATGAAACACCTCGTTGGACAGGGCCAGCGTGCAGGGCTGTGTATTCTGGCGGCCAGGACCGACCCAGAGGCCCCGAAGCACAAAGGGGTGAGTCTGCTCCTCGTCGATATGAAGTCGCCCGGAGTCCGAGTCGAACCCATGAGGACCCTGCCGGAATTCGGAGCCCAATGGCGCATCATCATGGAGGACGTGCGGGTCCCCAAGCGACGGCTATTGGGGGAGGAGAACCGGGGTTTCTACCAGATGATGACGACCATGGACCTGGAACGGAACCGGATACGGCACGTTGCAGATACCCACCGGGTGCTCGACGATGTCTGCCGGCACGTCCGGGCTACCGGGCTGTGGGAGCCGGTGACTCGTCACAAACTGGCCGAAAGGAAGATCGAAGCCAGAGTCGCGATAATGCTGAACTATCGGATCGCCTGGCTTCAGGGAGAGGGGTCGATCCCCAACGCCGAGGCATCCATCGGCAAGTTGGTGTCCGAGGAGTTCCGGCGTGATACGTCAGTCACTCTCATGGAGGTCCTTGGGCTCAGCGGCCAACTGGGCATCGAGGCCAAGCATGCGCCATTCCGAGGTGGGATCGAGGACTACTACCTCGGTATGGTCCAAGCCACGGTAGTAGGAGGGACCTCGGAGGTTCAACGGAATGTCATCGCGACGAGGGGCCTCGGCCTACCAAGGTAGCTGGGGAGCTTCGACCGCGTTCTTGACGACGTTTGTACGCGAAACGCGGCCGCTGGGCGCAACGTCTATGGCCACGACGTCGACCCGCCATTCGGCGGAACACCGACTGCCCTGCATGTACTCCTCGCCCAGACAGGCGAGACGTTCAGCCTTTTTTGGTGTGACGGACTCTTCCGGCGTGCCGAATCGACGCCCCATGCGGGTTCGGACCTCTACAAGGACGATCGTCTGGCCATCCCGGGCCACGAGATCGATCTCCCCCGAGCTGAGACGAATATTGGAGCCCAGGATTGCGTAGCCGTTTCGGCTGAGGTGACCTCGGGCATGGCTCTCGCCAAAGGCGCCCAAACGCCTCCGTCGTGCCTTCGGCTGATACGCTGCTCTTCTGGTAACCACCGCTCTCTCCCTTTAGGAGTTTGGCCCAATTCCGCGTCTTTCCACAAGAGGCCCCTGACACCCTCCCAAGCTTCAGAAAAGGCGCGGCTTGATGAGCATGTCTCTCACGGGGGCGAACGACCGCCGGTGGATGGGGGTAGGCCCCAGCCGCTTTAGAGATTGGAGGTGGCCCTTGGTCCCGTACCCTTTGTTTCGCGCGAAACCGTAGCCCGGATAGACCGAGTCCATCTCCACCATGACCCGATCGCGACTCACCTTGGCGACGATCGAGGCAGCCGCGATGGACCCGCAAAGAGCGTCGCCATCGATGATGGTTTGGCAGTGAAGAGCAATCCCTGGGTCGTCGCTGCCGTCGATCAGGACAGCATCCGGCTGGCGGCCCAGTGCCGCGACAGCATCCACCATCGCCCGCCGGGTAGCGTGCGCGATTCCTACCGTGTCGATGGTATCGACAGAGGCGTAACTCACACCGTACGCCATTGCAGAGCCGAGGACTTCGGCATAGATAAGATCACGTTGTGGGGCCGACAGCGCCTTGCTGTCCCTGAGCAGCACCCTCGGATCTCTTCGGCCTTTGGAGGATTTGCGCCGGGCACTCTTGATCCACCGCTCCGGGAGAATGACGGCCGCGGCGCACACCGGCCCCGCTAACGGCCCTCTGCCGGCTTCATCCACCCCCGCCACCAAAGCAAAGCCCTCCGCCACGAGGGCCCGCTCTTCTCGGAACGTCGGGCGGATGGGCAAACGGACCTCAGCTTGGAACGGTGTCAGGAGGCTGACAGGGACAACGGTCCCATATAATCGGGCCGTTGCAGGCCCTTCAGCAGGCCCTTGATGTAGGCAACCTGGCCCCCATGCTGATTAAGCTCCCAGACCAGGATTTCGAAGACATCAGTCACCGAGATGGTGCCCCAAGCGGCGCGCACCTCCGGGGCGTCCGTGTCCGGCTCCCATGCCTCAAGAAAGCGAAGGGTCGCGGCGCGGACCGCGGCCCCATAGTCCAACAGCAGACCCAACGGCGGTGTGGCGAATGCCTCGATCTGCTCTTGGGAGTAGCCGTAGCCCATGTCTCGCTGATCGCCAGGCATACCGAACTTCTCGTGCCACTTTTCGGAGATCCATAGATGGGGAACCCTTTGAACGGGGCGCTGTATCCAGCCATCTTCGACCCTGGACATGTGCCATAACAGAAACCCGATACCGTTAGCCTGCGGAGCAGGCCGCCATTCGAGGTCCTTGTCCTCCAGGCCTTGGACCACTTCCAAGAGGTCCCTCCGGTTCATGTCCAGGGCCTGGCGGACGAAATCCTTCACAGACAAGCGTTCCCTCCGCTGGCTGGACCGGTGGTGTGGTTTAGCACCTGTCGGATCAGGCCTCCACCAAGCACCTCTTCCCCTCGGTAGAACACGACTGCCTGGCCAGGAGTGAGGGCCCGCTGAGGCTCGGCGAACCGGACCTCGGCCAGTGTGGTGTTGGGATAGAGCATCGCCTTGGCGGCAACCGACTTGTACCGGTACTTCGCCGTGATCTCCAGTGGTGCGTGCGGTTCCTGTCCGCTCACGTAGCTGACCGCATCCGCGCTCACGGCATCGGCCAGCAGGTCGTCTGCTCCGCCGACCGCGATCGTCGCCGAGGAGGCATCGATCGCACGGACGTATGTGGCGGACGGGCGTTGAAGCCCCAGGCTGCGCCGTTGGCCGACCGTGAAGAACTCGACCCCTTCATGAGAGCCCACATGCGCCCCAGTTTCGTCGACGATCGGACCTGGCGAAGGTTGAATGTGACGCCGCAGGAAAGACCGGTAATCGCCGTCGGGGATGAAGCAGATCTCTTGGCTGTCCGGCTTCTTGGCGTTGGGCAGGCCGGCCTCTGTGGCCGTCTCCCGTATCCATTCCTTTGGATGCTCGCCCACCGGAAAGAGAGTCTTGGATAGTGCTTGCTGGTCCATCCCATACAGGACGTAGGACTGGTCCTTCGAGGCGTCGACCGATCTGAGCAGCCTGCACCCTGAGGACTCACGGAGCACCCTCGCGTAGTGCCCCGTTGCGATGAAGTCCGCGTCGAGGGCTGCCGCGCGATCAAGCAGCGGGCCGAACTTCACGTGTTGATTGCAGGCGATGCATGGATGCGGCGTACGGGCCCGCTGGTATTCGCTGATGAAGTAGTCAATGACGCTGGCCTTGAACTCCTTCTCGAAATTGACAACATAGTGCGAAATTCCGATGGCGGAAGCCGCTGCCGCCGCATCGTCGACGTCTTCGACTGAGCAGCAACGCCTCGACTGAGGCGCCGTCTGGGTTGAGTGGGGGGTCCACAGCCGCATCGTCAGCCCGACGACGTCGTAGCCTTTCCGCTTGAGCAGCAGGGCGGCGACTGACGAGTCCACTCCGCCGCTCATTGCCACGACGACCTTGGGCCGAGCCATCTTTCCCTCCTCGTGAAGAGGATAGCAGGCAGCTCTCCGGACCAGCAAGGAAGGCCGTGATGGCCGCGGGCGCGCCCCCACTGCTTGGTCCGTATGGCAAATGGGGGATGCGTGGTCTAAACTGATCGGCGGCGAGCCAAGTCGGACGGTAGGGATGAAGGGGGATGGGATGACTCAATCGCGCATCATCGACGCGGACGGGCATGTCATGGAGCAAATGACCCTGGACTGGCAGAAAGTCCTGCCTGAGGAGCTTCGCGACCGGGCGCCCAAGCAGCTCCCGAGCGACATAGGCGGGACGGTGATCGCGGGTCAGGTGCAGAACCTTTACTACCCTCAGCCGGTGGTCAGAGAGCAAGAGGGCGCGATGACCGCTTGGCATTCCATGGACGACCGCAGTGGGATGTGGGACCCAAAGAAGCGAATACCCGACATGGACATCGAGGGGATCGACGTGGCGGTCCTGTTTGGCGCAAGCACGGGGCTGGGGGCCTCAGGTCTGCGGGATAAGCGGCTGGCGGCGGCCATGGCGCGGGGTTACAACGAATGGCTCGCAGACTATTGCAGCGCGGACCCAGACCGTCTGAAGGGAGTCGCCGCGGTCGCGCTGCAGGATGTGGACGTCGGTGTCGCAGAGCTGCGGCGCAGCGTCAAAGAACACGGCTTCGTAGGGGCGTGTGTTCCCGTGAACATCATGGGTAGGGCGCAGGATGATCCTGACTACGACCCCCTTTACGCAGCGGCGCAGGAGCTCGACGTGCCCATTTGCATCCACAACACCACCGCGATTCCAGGGCCCGGGTGGGACCGCTTCACCTCCTTCGTGCGGCAGAAGGCCATCCTCGACCCCTTCGAGATGATGATTGCCTCGATGACCATGATCTTGGGAGGCGTGTTCGACCGGTTCCCTGGGCTGAGGGTTGCGTATCTAGAATCCGGGGCGGGGTGGGTCCCCTACTGGATGGACCGCCTGGAGGACTACTACGAAGAGTTCAAAGAGATCCGGCTGAAGCAGGACCCGCCCGACTACTTCCGCAGCGAGCAATGCTTCGTCTCCTGTGAAGTCGACGAGACGACGCTGGGATACGTGGCGGACGCCATCGGGGACGATCGCATCATTTACGCCTCCGACTATCTCCATCACGATTGCAAGTTCCCCCGTTCCGTCACGGCCATCACCGAACGTCCGGAGCTATCAGAAGAAACGAAAGCGAAAATACTGGGCGAGAATGCCCAGCGGCTGTTCCGTTTCTAGGAAGAGTCCCACAGGAGGTAACTGGTATGGGTATCAGGCGAGTGGTCACGGGGTTCGACGGCCAGGGTAACGCCATCTGGACCCACGATGGTGATGCAGAAGCGGAGATGGGCAACAAAGCCGTCGGCTCGAGCGTCACGGATGTCTGGCGGACCTATTCGAGTCCCGCCGGCATGACGGAAGAGGGCGCCACGAAGGAATACACCATATTGCCTCCCCCCGAGGGAGCAGTTTTTCGCATTGCCCACATTCCTCCGATGGAGCTCATACGCCAGCGCTCTGACGTCCCCGTGGACATCGACTCGGAAGATTACGGGATGCACATTACCCCGACAGTTGACATGACCCTGATCGTATCCGGCGAGATCTGGCTCAAGCTCGAGAACAATCCGGAAGAGAAGCACCTGAAGGCCGGCGACATTCTTGTCCAGCGTGGCACTAATCATGCCTGGCGGAACAAGAGCGACAAGGAATGCGTGCTCTGCGTCGCGATGGTACCTGCGAAGTAAGCACATCCGTCCGGAGCGGCGGCGAGGCCCTCCGGCACGTCGCCGCGCAGGGACTCTCGTTGCTCCGGCAACTTCCTGCAAGAGCGAGACGCCGGATGTATTGGATGCCTGTCGGTCTTTGCCTCGCTCGGCTTCTCGTATCAGCAAAAGACCCCCGCTCGAGAGCGGGGGTCTTGGCTTCCAAGACTCTCAGTGAAGCTACTGGTTAGAGCGCAGGCACCTTGGACTTGAAGTGCGGCATGACGTGCTCGGCGAAGATCCGCAACCGTTCTTTATTCTCTTCCCTGCTAAAGGCTGGCTCATGGCCCAGGGTGAAGAGCATGTGTTCGTAGCCGGCGTCCTGGAACTCCTGCACGATCTGCCGGACCCGCTCCGGCCCTCCGGCGATCCAGATGCGGTCCCAGAAGAAATCGGTACCGATTTCCCTGTTCGACCCCAGGTACCGGTCCTTCCAGTAGTAGTAGCCCGCGGCGAACTCGCCCGTCTTCTCGACGGGCGCGCTCTGCTGGTTGATCAGGCTATTTTCCTTCTGTGAAGCCGTGGACCTCTCCGCCAGCTTCCAGGCCTCCTCGTCGGTTTCAGCGATGACCAGCCCGCGCATAGTCCCGAAGGCCGCCTTCATCTCATGGCCATGCTCGGCGGCGACCTGTTTCCATTCCTCGGCAGCCCGCATGCACCGCCCGCGAGTGGCGATGGGATCGGTGATGAACTGGATCCCTTTCTTGGCGTAATGACCGATGGTTTCGGGGCTCACCGAGGCGACATAGAGGGGGGGTCCGCCGGCCTGGACAGGTTTGGGCAACACATTCACATTCTCGAATTCGTGGAATTTGCCCTTGAACGAAAACTCTTCGTTGGTCCAGGCCAGCCGCAGAATATCGATAGCCTCGTCCGTGCGGTCACGGGCCTCGCTCAGCTCCATTCCATAACCGTTGAACTCAACGGCCTGGTAGCCCCGGCCAAAGCCATAGATGAGCCTGCCGCCGCTCAGCATATCCACCATAGCGGCCTCTTCAGCGGCCCGAAGCGGGTGGTGGAAGGGCAGAACTACGATGCCGGAACCGATCTTGAGCCGCTTGGTCTTGGCAGCCACGTAGGCGGCGAAGGGCATGATGCTGGGAATGATGCCGTAGGCGCGGAAGTGGTGCTCGGCAAGGAACACACCATCGAAGCCCAGTTCCTCCGCGTACATGATCATGTCCATCTCGGCGTCGTAGACCTGCTGGTATGACCAGCCGTCGGGCCAATGGGCAAGATGGAACGTATGGAACTGCATGGGCGCCTCCTTCCACGCGTCGGACCGGCCGCTGGCCTATCCTGCCCGCCGATTGTAGCATCGGGTCAACTGGAGGCGCAACCACGTCAGGCTCCTCCCGACAGAAGTGGACTGCCATGCTGAGTGCCTTGCAGAGGCTCAAGAACACCGTGTCCAAGACGACATTCCGCGACGACCTTGCGGCTGTGATCGCCCGAGATGGACAGCATGATCGGTTCTATGGACTCAACGGCAACTTTATCCGCGCTTCACTGGTCGTCAGGCTTCTGCGGCAAAGTGGGGTGGACTCCTTTGTCGAAACGGGGACTGGACGGGGCGATACTGCTTTCTTGGCTGCCGCCCAGAGCCCGCTTCCTGTCATTAGCTGCGATTCCGAAGCCGCCGCGTGTCGTCGGGCGCGGCTGCGGCTGTTGCCGTTCCGCATGCGAGCCAAGGTCGAGCACGCCGACTGCAGGGAGTTCTTGCCCAAGCTTGCGGCCTCCGGCGCCTCACGACGCCCCTTTTTTTACCTGGATGCCCACACCTTGGACGACATCCCGCTGGTAGAGGAGCTCAGCATCATCTTGAGTTCGTGGCGTGATTTCGCCGTCATGGTTGATGATTTCCAGGTACCAGGTCAGCCGGCGTTCCACTTCTACGCCTGGGGAGAACAGGTCCAGGGGCCGGGGTATATTCTGGACACCCTGCGTTCGGCCCCGGCGCCCATAGCCGGCTGGTTCCCAGCCTACGCACCTGAGGCCGAGACCGGCCTCCGAAGCGGCTGGATGCTGCTGGCCTCCGAGTCCTTGGCACCTAGCGTGAGAGTCCTGGCTGGCCAGGGACTCTTAACCGAGGCGGATTTTTTCGCCGAATGACCGGCCGCGGACTACATGCAGCCTGAATCCGCCCTCCAGGTACGGCGAACCCACTGACCTTCATCGATGATGGCAAACGCCGCGCTTTCGATGTCTATCGAAAACAAGTGGTACTTGGGCTCTTCAGGCCGCCACCCTATCTTGTCGCAAAGGGCATCGGCATAGCGCCGCCTCACCCCGAGGTCCGAAACCTCTACCGCCCTGCCGTAGACCTTGAACTCCCCCTCCGAGCCCTCGCGGTCAGACACCGCGCTGTGTACCGTGCATCGAGTGTCCCGAAGCAGGTCCAAGGCCTTTACTGACCTCCACATCATCCCCAGGTAGAGGTGACCATCGCCAATGAGCACCTCTACCGGAGAGATCCGCGGCCAGCCATTCTTACGGATGGTGCCCACGAGGCAGAGGCCCGTTCGGTCAAACCGTTCTTCCCCGCATGCGGCGAGCTCTGGGGCCTGGAGCCTGAAAGCAGACCAACTCGTCATGGGTCCGGCTCCTGCCTCTTCGAGCGCGTGGGGCTCCTCAGGAGAACGGCCGGGATATCGACACCGGCAGTTCACGCATCCCGCGGGTGTGGACCGCAGGATCGCGCTTTGCGATTCGGTGGACTGCCCCCGGCAGGTACTGAGACCTAGCGATGAGTGGAGCGCTGCGACGACTGGTCTGAGAGCAGCGCTCCTAGACTAATCCCAAAATGGTCGGGGCGACTGGATTTGAACCAGCGACCCCTTGCACCCCATGCAAGTGCGCTACCGGGCTGCGCCACGCCCCGACGGCCGTGGAAACGGTGAGACAGTTCTGGGGTCAGCCTCAGCCTCTAGGGCGAGGACTGGAACTGCGAATGACCGCTAGAAAGGATAGCACGGGGACAGGGGGCAAGGAACACGAGACCGCAGAGAAAAAAGGGGGCAACCGGCGAAATGGCAGGACGCTCGACCGGTGAGGGTGCGGGGAGAAGCGATAGCGCAAGAGGGCCGCAGAAAAGGCGCGGTCCGCGCCTTCGGCTGCGTTCACGCCAGCGGTCCTTCGCGGCGCTTCCTCACTCCCTCAGCTGGATGTAGCTGATCAACAGGGGATGCACCTCCCGAAGCAGCGCGAGGGCCTGCTCGGCAACGTCGCGAATGGTGAAATGGGCCTGGGCGGCACTCCGCAGCTTCAACAGGTGGTAGCACTCGCGCAGGTTCATCTTCGCCAGTACCCGCACCAGGTGGGCGTGAGTGGTGGCGTACTGGGCTATCTTTGGAGAGACCTCCGCGGCAAGCCGCCTGTACGTATCGCCGCTGGCGGCCATGGCCTGCCCGAACAGGTCTCCGCAGGCAGCCTCGTCAACGAGGGGCGGTACGACGTACCCATTGCTGATGGTCAGCAGCTGCGGCACGGTCGTCTGTATTCGGTGGCGGCGGTACTCCCGGAACGCCCCGTAGTCCATCGACATGTCGAAGGTGTAATCGATGGACTCGAGCTCCCGAATGGGCGGGTCGAAGGGCCCCAGCCCGGACAGCGCCCCGTCGACCACGGCCCGCCGGTCCTCCGGGGACATCCGCCGGGCCTTGCCGATGAGACTTCCGTAACTCTCGACCGATGAACCGTACAGGATCGTCGAGACCAGCTTCTCTTCGGCTTCTGAGTCGAAGTGGGCCAGCGAGACGGAGATTGATGACGGACCCTGGCCGCCGCCGACATCCCCCGAGGACCGGTGCTGCTGTTGGCGCGTCGAGGTCAGGTATTCGCTGCGGTCGGCGTATTTGATCAGCGTAGGGGTTACTGCCTGGCCTTCGGCCTTCAGGAGCTCGCCAACTTCCACGCTCTCGCCCAACGCTGACGACAAGAGCTTGGTGATGGCGTGCTCCATGGTCCTGGCATTCATCGTGACGCCGACGTTGGTCAGCGTGGAGGCGGGGAGCACAAACCGGCAGTGGTCAGTAGCGATTCGACGCAGGCGCAGGTTATAGGCGCTGTCCCGCTCTTCCGCCCCCTGTGGGTTCTGTGACTTCAAATAGGCGATGGTGCGTTCGACGAGGATGTGGTAGACCTCAAAGAGGTGGTCGCACGTGCGAACATACTCATCCTCTGATGGCTGACCGCGAATCTCGATGGGGACGTGGTAGGAGCCTTTATCGAGCAGCTGATAGCGGGACGACTTCTCGGTAAAGGACGCCAGCCGGTTGTCCTCGAGCTCGTCGCACGCCAGGCGGGAGATATTCTCCACCGCCATGTGGATCACGGCGTGCTCCGCCACCGAAGCGTGGCCGTAGTTCAGCACCCATTTTTCGTGGAAGTCGGCGGCCTTTGCCTCGGTCACCGCGGTGACGATCTCGTCGAAAGGCGCCGCATTACGCGAGGTCATCGCGAAGGTGACGGCGATCTGCTCTTGGGTCAGCGAGCGAGGGTCGAGGGGATAGACGCGCATTGGGGGGCGGCGGGTGGACCGAGCCGTCATGGCGCCTTCATGGTATACGTGCGGCACTGGGACAACAAGGCGAACGCGGGCTGCCGGCAGGGCCTTTTCATTGTCCGCAAAGCTTCCGTCGTCAAGCCGGTAGCCGTCCGAGGGAAGCACAGTTGGCTCTGGAGAGGCTTCCTGGGTCCCGGCTTTCGCCTGCCTGTGCCTGCCTGTCCTGCGGACGCAGGCAGGCGACGGCAGACAGGCCGGGAAGACGATGGAGGGCCGGGAAGACGATGGAGGGTAACGTGGTCAGGCCTGACTCTGAAAAGGCCCTGGGGGAAGGGCCGTCTCGATTGACGCAGCAGGGGCAGGTTGCTACACTAGCGCGGGGCAGAAACTGCCCTTTCATTATGTTTCGGAAGGGGACTTGCCGATGGCCTCTCTCAGCATCGGCCTGATCGCGGGGTTGGTTGCCCTGCTCTTCGGGCTGCTGCTCGCCCTGAACGTGCTGCGCCAGGGACAGGGCAACGAAGCCATGCAGAACATCGCCCGGGCGATCCAGGAGGGGTCGACGGCTTTCCTGCGCCGGGAGTACCTCTACCTCGCCGGCTTTGTCGTAATCGTTTTTGTCATCCTGTGGGTCTTTATTGACGGGGATGTCCTGGACAAAATGCCCGCCCGCGTCACCGACAGGGGCTTGCCAGCCACGGCGCTGGCCTACGTGGTGGGGGCGTTCGGTTCGGGACTCGCCGGCTTCATTGGCATGAACGTCGCGGTCCGGGCGAACCTGAGGACCGCCGCGGCGGCCCAACAGGGTCTCAACCCAGCCCTCCGCGTGGCCTTCTCCAGCGGCGGGGTCATGGGGCTCTCCGTGGTCGGGATCGGAATACTGGGCATCGTCCTCCTCTGGTGGGTCTTCAAGGACCCGAACATCGTTGCCGGGTTTGGGATGGGCGCCTCTTCGATCGCCCTGTTCGCCAGGGTCGGGGGGGGGATCTTCACCAAGGCAGCGGACGTGGGCGCGGACCTGGTCGGGAAGGTCGAGCAGGGGATTCCCGAAGACGACCCGCGTAACCCTGCCGTCATAGCCGACAACGTCGGTGACAACGTTGGCGACGTGGCCGGCATGGGAGCGGACCTGTTCGAGTCCTATGTCGGCTCCATCATCGCGGCGCTCGCCCTGGCAGTGACCGCCGGAGCGGCCGTGCTGGTGACCGGCAACGGCAATCCGCTCTCAGGGACCGACGGGGCCGGATACGACTCGAATAGGGTGGTCCTGCCTTTCCTCATCGCTGGAATCGGGATATTCGCTTCGATCCTCGGCACTTTCCTTGTCCGCACCGGCGAACAGGCCAACATGGGCAAGCTCTTATGGGCCCTTCGGACTGGGATATTCGGCGCCAGCGGCCTTGTGCTGGTAGGCACAGGCATTGCTGTGGGCGTTCTCGATATGGACTTCAACCTGTTCTGGGTGGTGGTCGTCGGCCTCGTCGTCGGTCAGACCATAGGCACGGCGACCGAGTGGTTCACCTCATACGAATACCGTTGGACGAAGGACCTGGCCGAGCAGACCCGAACGGGGCCAGCCACCGTGATCATCGGCGGCTTTTCTCTGGGAATGATGAGTACGCTGATCCCAATCGTCGCCATCGTGGTCGGGATATGGCTCGCGTTCTGGCTAGGGGGGCTCTACGGAATCGCGTTGGCGGCGGTGGGTATGCTCTCGACCCTGGGAATCACCCTGGCGACCGACGCTTATGGGCCGGTGGCCGACAATGCCGGCGGCATTGCGGAGCAGGCGCACCTGCCGCCCGAAGTCAGGAACCGGACCGATTCACTGGACTCTCTGGGGAACACCACGGCGGCCACCGGCAAGGGGTTCGCCATAGGCTCCGCGGTGCTGACCGCCCTGGCCCTTCTGGCGGCCTATGCTGCCGTAGTGGATAGCGCCACGCCGGGCGGTGGTCTCATCGTATTCGACCTGCGAAGCGCCCCGGTGCTCATGGGCGCCCTGGTCGGCGCCTTGATGCCCTTCCTTTTCTCGGCCCTGAGCATGGGAGCGGTGGGCCGGGCCGCCTACAGTCTCGTAAACGAGGTGCGGCGCCAGTTCCGGGAGATTCCCGGCATCATGGAGGGAACCGGCAAGCCCGACTACGCGCGATGCGTCGACATGAGCACCCGCGGCGCCTTGAGGGAGATGATCCTGCCGGGACTGTTGGCCGTCATCGCCCCCATCGCGGTCGGAGCCTTCCTCGGACCGGCAGCGCTTGGCGGCCTGCTGGTTGGGTCCATTGGCGCCGGCGCCCTGCTGGCCATTACCATGGCAAATTCGGGAGGGGCTTGGGACAACGCGAAGAAGTTTATCGAGTCGGGGCAGCTCGGCGGGAAGGGTTCCGAGCCTCACAAGGCCGCGGTGGTAGGCGACACCGTCGGCGATCCCTTCAAGGACACCTCGGGGCCGTCGTTGAACATTCTGCTGAAGCTCATGGCCATTGTGTCCCTGGTATTCGGTCCCCTGTTTATCTAGGGGCCGGCCATCGGACAGACGGAACAGTAATGTGGAAGCTCGCAGGCTGGTGAGCTAGCCTGCCAAGACGAGGGATCGAGGAGGAGCCGGAACAGTGACCGCCAAGGAAATCGTTTACTCAGAGGATGCCCGCAAGGACCTGATCCGTGGGATCGACTCGCTGGCCAACATCGTGAAGGTCACCCTGGGTCCCAGGGGGCGCAACGTCATTCTGGACAAGAAGTTCGGGCCTCCCCAGATCTGCAGCGACGGGGTGACTATCGCCAAGGAGGTCGAGCTGCCGGACACCATGCAAAACATGGGGGCCCAGCTCTTGAAGCAAGCGGCGACCAAGACCAACGATGTCGCGGGCGATGGGACGAGCACCGCGACGGTCCTGGCGCAGGCCATGGTCCGCGAGGGGTTCAAGAACGTCGCCGCCGGGGCCGACCCGATGGCGATGAAGCGCGGGATGGAGCGGGCCCTGGACACGATCCGCGAGGAGATCAAAAAGGTCTCCATCCCGGTTTCGGGCAACGACCAGATTGCCCAGATCGCCTCTCTTTCGGCTCACGAGAACGAGATCGGCAACCTGATCGCCGAGGTCATGGACAAGGTCGGGAAGGACGGCGTTGTCACCGTAGAAGAGTCCAAGGGGATCAAGTACGAGACCGAGTTCGTCGAGGGGATGCAGTTTGACCGGGGGTATATCAGCCCGTACTTCGTCAGCAACACCGAGCGCATGGTCTCCGACATCGAAGACCCGTACATCATGATCACCAACAAGAAGGTCTCGGCGATCGCCGAGCTCCTGCCGTTGCTGGAGAAGGTGCTCCAGGTCTCCAAGAATTTCGTCTTGATCGCCGAGGATATCGATGGCCAGGCGCTGGCAACGCTGGTGGTCAACAAGCTGCGCGGGAATATCAACTGCCTCGCGGTTAAGGCGCCGGGCTACGGCGACCGCCGCAAGGAGATGCTCGAGGACCTGGCGGTCCTCACGGGAGCAACGGTCATCAGCGATGAGATCGGGAAGTCCCTCGACAACACAACCCTCGATGACCTTGGGCGCGCCCGCCGGGTAAACGCCGACAAGGACAACTGCACGATCGTGGAAGGGCGCGGCTCAAACGAGGCCATCGCGGGCCGCCAGACCCAGATCAAGTCCCAGATCGAGATCACCACGTCCGAATGGGACAAGGAAAAGCTCCAGGAACGCCTGGCCAAGCTGTCGGGCGGCGTAGCCGTCATCAAGGTAGGCGCTGCCACCGAGGTGGAGCTGAAGGAGAAGAAGGCCAGGATAGAGGACGCCCTCTCGGCCACTCGTGCGGCTATCGACGAAGGGGTCGTCCCAGGTGGCGGCGTCACCCTCGTCCGCGCCCAGGGAGCCCTGGCCTCGGTTGCCAACGACAGCGACGACGAGCGGGTCGGCACCCGTTTAGTCGGACGGGCCCTGGAGGACCCGCTCCGCTGGATCGTCGAGAACTCTGGAGGCGACGGCGCGATCGTCGCACAGGCCGTACGTGACGCCAAGGACCCGCGGTATGGCTTCGACGCCGAGCGGATGGTGTACGGGGACATGGTCGGCTTGGGCATCATCGACCCCGTCAAGGTCACGCGCGCGGCTGTGGAGAACGCCGCCAGCATTGCCGGCATGATATTGACCACCGAGTCCATGATCTCGGAGGTCAAGGCACCGGCCCCAGCGATGCCGCCGATGCCTCCAGGCGGAATGGGCGGCATGGACCCAATGGGCGGTATGGGCGGAATGGGCGGCATGGACCCGATGGGTGGTATGGGCGGAATGGGCGGCGGCATGGGGGACATGGACTTTTAACCTATCTGAAAAGAAGCGGCCCGGTTGTTGTAGGAGGCGGAATATGGCGGGCGATACCTACACGTTCACCAAGGAACAGCAGGGCGAGGGTTACTGGGCGGAGCGGTCCGGTGAATATGTCCTCGTGTGGCACAACAAGAACCAGATCGCCCTCCTGGCCGCTACCGAGGACATCGAAGCGAAGATCCAGGATGTCGTCGAGCGAAGGCGCAAGACCCTTCGTGAGATCGACGAAAAGATGGGGACCAAGCGGGACTCTTAGCGGGTGGTAGCCGCCTCCTGATGGACCATCAGCCCCGTTCCCAGGCCGGGTAGGCCTAAAGCCCTCCGTTGACCCTCGATGGTGCGAGGGCCGACGGGTTGGAGATGCGCGTTCGTAGAATCCCTGGGCCCGCGCCTGATCGCCAGCTCTACTCCTGAGCGAGATTTGTGGACGCATGTTGACATTAGTGAGCCGATCCCCGTATACTGTAGACTGCCCGCGTATGTCCTCCAGACGTGCCTCAACGCTCGGGGCGTCCTATTGTTCCCGAACTGGTTCTAATCTACTCCTACACGAGAAGGGGGAGTAGTGATGAACCTGAGGCAAGCCCTGAAGACGGCGCCCCACGGGGTCTAGCGCATAGCAGCCTTCGCCCGTGAGCGGGGGGCATCGTCCTCGGTCAGGAGGGGACTGTGGTCAGGGAGAACCGACTGGCTGCGCTGCCGGGACTGTGGGGACCGGCATCCCTGCAGGGGCGCGTGGTGACCGGAGACGCGCAACTTACCCGGCGGGAACTGTGCGAGGAGAATGTCGCAAAAGAGGGGTGACTATCTCTTCGTTGTCAGAGGCCACCAGCGCACGCTGAGGGAGGAGATTTCGACCGCCTGGGTACTCCGAGGAGAAGTCTCCGGTTGGGTAGCGAGAACCGCTTCAGGGGGTCCGCGATGTGCACTTCGTCGAGGACCGGCCGTAGATCCGTGCCCACGCGTCCCTCGAGCTATGGCCGCCCTCGGGAACTTCGCGATGACGCTTCTGCGCCTGGCCGATTTCCCCAGTCTCGCTGCGGCATTGCGACGGCGGGCCGTCCGCTACCACGAAGCCCTCGAGTTCCTCGTCCGCTCTTTCACTCGAGTAATGAAAAGGCTGTACCTGAGCGCCTGGTTCTCATGCCGGGAACATCTATGCAACCCGAGCCGTGGTCCCGGGTTGCCCTGTCTATGATTCTTAGGAGTGTGTCGAATGACGTCAACCGTCTCGCTATTCCGTGACCCATCCCTAGGGCGGCGGTCTTATGCCCGTATCCCGGAGGTGTTGGAGGTCCCGAACCTGATCCAGATCCAGCTAAACTCATTCCGATGGCTGAAGGAAGAGGGCATCCGGGAACTGCTGGACGAAATTTCCCCGATCATGGACTTCACGGGCGACCGCTACAAGCTGCGGTTCGGGAAGTACGAGTTCGGCGACCCAAAGTTCACCGAGGAAGAGTGCCGGGTCAAGGACAAGACATACTCCGTCCCCATCTATGTGGATGTTGAACTCGAGCGCAAGTTCGGGGAGGGCGCCGGGGAGATCTCCAAACAGCGCATCTTCATGGGCGACTTACCTGAGATGACCGAAAAGGGCACCTTCGTTATCAATGGGGCCGAGAGGGTCGTGGTAAGCCAGCTTGTCCGGTCCCCCGGCTGCTACTTTACCCTGGACGAAGACTTGACGAGCGGCAGGTCGCTCGGCATGGCCAAGCTCATTCCCAACCGCGGGGCCTGGCTCGAGTTCGAGACCAGCAGCCGGAACCTCTTGTCAGTGAAGCTGGACCGCAAGCGGAAGATCCCCGTAACGACTCTGTTGCGCGCGATCGGCATCGGGACCGACGAAGAGCTGATCGGCACCTTCGAAGACGTCGATACCCACCCCGAGCACAAATTCATCTATTCCACTATCGAGAAGGAACCGAACGTCCGGAACCGGGACGAGGCGCTGCTCGATTTTTACCGGAAGCTGCGCCCAGGGGAGATGCCCTCCCAGGACAACGCCCGGAACCTTTTGAACGCCCTCTTCTTCGATTTCCGGCGGTACGACTTGGGCCGTGTGGGCCGCTACAAGCTGAACCGCAGGCTGGGCCTCAGCACACCTCAGACAGACCGGACTCTCTCTCAAGAGGACCTAGTCGCCATCGTCAAACGGTTGATCCAGATCAACAATGGGCTGGACCGCTCCGATGACATCGACCATCTCGGCAACAGGCGCGTCCGGGCTGTGGGCGAGCTCACCCAGAACCAGTTCCGGATCGGCCTACTTCGGATGGAACGGGTCGTCAAGGAGAGAATGACCCTCATCGACCCCGAGCAGGCCACTCCCAGTGCCTTCATCAACATTCGACCCATAGTCGCGGCCATCAAAGAGTTCTTCGGCGGCTCCCAGCTTTCCCAGTTCATGGACCAGACCAATCCGCTGGCGGAGCTCACTCACAAGCGGCGGCTCTCGGCCCTTGGCCCCGGCGGCCTCTCACGAGAGCGGGCAGGGTTCGATGTCCGGGACGTGCATCATTCACACTATGGGAGGATCTGCCCAATCGAGACCCCGGAGGGCCCCAACATCGGCCTGCTGGGCTCGATGGCGACCTACGCGAAGGTCAACGAGTACGGCTTCATCGAGACGCCTTACCGAAAGGTCGTCAAGGAGCTTCCCAACAGGAAAGGCGCCCTTGTGGGAAAGACTCTTCGTGAGACCCTGACCACCGCCGCAGGCGCCTCGGTGGCCGAGGCCGGCGATGTCATCACCGATGAGACCGCCGCGCGGCTCGCGCGGTTGAAGATCGAGAGCGTCAAGGTCAAGCCCTTCGCCTCCCACGATATCTTCTACCTTGCGGCCGACGAGGAGGAAAAGTGGACGGTCGCCCAGGCGAACGCGGTCCTCGACGAAAACATGCAATTCGTGGAGGACAAGTTGGAAGTCCGGCGGGGACGCGAGTTCGCCGAGGATAGCCCGGTCGCCGTCGACTATATGGATGTCTCGCCTAAACAGATCGTCAGCGTGTCGGCCTCGCTGATCCCATTCCTCGAGCACGACGACGCAAACCGGGCCCTCATGGGCGCGAACATGCAGCGGCAGGCGGTCCCGCTGCTTCGGCCGCAGGCCCCGCTGATCGGGACCGGCATGGAGCAGCGCGTGGCCCGGGACAGCGGCCAGGTGACCCTGAGCCGGGTGAACGGCGTCGTCATCACCGCCAGCGCCCGCGAGGTTATGGTCCGGGACGCTTCAGGCGATGAGCATCGCCACAACTTGATGAAGTTCGTGCGGAGCAACCAGGGCACGTGCATCAACCAACGCCCAGTCGTGCGCACGGGTGACCTTGTCGTTGCCGGGACGCCGCTTGCCGACAGCTCCTCTACCGATAAAGGCGAGCTTGCCCTGGGACAGAATATCCTCTGCGCCTTCATGAGCTGGGAGGGATACAACTTCGAGGACGCGATTATCCTCAGCGAACGGCTCGCGCAGGACGACCGGTTCACCTCGCTCCACATAGAGAAACACGAGGTGGAAGCGCGAGACACCAAACTTGGGCCGGAAGAGATCACGAGGGATATCCCCAACGTCGGAGAGGAAAACCTCAGAGACCTGGACGAGTACGGGATCATCCGGATCGGGGCCCAGGTCGGGCCCGGTGACATCCTTGTTGGCAAGATCACCCCGAAAGGCGAGACCGAGCTCACTGCCGAGGAGAAACTGCTGCGGGCGATCTTTGGCGAGAAGGCGCGGGAGGTCAAGGACACGTCGCTGCGCGTGCCCCATGGGCAGCGAGGCACCGTGATCGACGTGCGCGTGTTTTCTCAGGACGACCATGATGAGCTCTCTCCAGGCGTGAACCGGTTGGTGAGGGTCTGGATTGCGCAAACGAGGAAGGTCACCGAAGGGGACAAGATGGCGGGTAGGCACGGCAACAAGGGTGTCGTGGCCCGCATCATGCCCGTCGAGGATATGCCCTACCTCCCCGATGGGACTCCGATGGACATCATCCTGAACCCCATCGGCGTGCCCTCCCGCATGAACCTGGGACAGGTCCTCGAGACCCATCTTGGTCTGGCGGCCAAGACCCTTGGGTTCACAGTCAGCACACCGGTGTTCGATGGCGCTTGGGACGTCTCCATCGAGGACAGCCTGGCGCAGGCGTGGATCATCGAGCGCAGTGGGGCCCGGAACGGCCATAACGGCCATCACCCTGAGAACGGTGTTGACCCGGTCGTGCAGAAGGCCTCCAAGTGGCTGTCAGCCCGCGGCTACGACGCGGACAAGGTTTTTGGTAGCGAAACGGTCGGCGAGGCCGCCAGGGCATGCCTGCAACTTTGGCTGAAAGAAGACGCAGGGGTCAGAAGCACGAAAGGCATGGACGACACCGCGCTGGCAGCGGCCGCTCGGAAGGCCCACCAGGAGAAGCGAGTGGCCCCTCCCGTTTTTGGGAAGACCGTGCTCTACGATGGCCGCTCTGGGGAGCCCTTCGATGAACCCGTAACCGTCGGCTACATCTACATGATGAAGCTAATCCACCTGGTCGAGGATAAGATCCACGCCCGCTCCACGGGACCCTACTCCCTGATTACCCAGCAGCCTCTGGGGGGCAAGGCCCAATTCGGGGGCCAGCGGTTCGGCGAGATGGAGGTATGGGCCCTCGAAGCGTATAGCGCCGCTTACAACCTCCAGGAGATGCTAACGGTCAAGTCCGACGATGTCGTCGGTAGAGTCAAAACGTATGAGGCGATAGTCAAGGGCGAGGACGTGGCGCAGCCGGGAGTGCCGGAGTCCTTCCACGTCTTGCTGAAGGAGCTTCAGAGCCTCGGCCTGGCGGTCGAGCTCCTCAGCGAAGAAGAGGAGCATGTAACGCTATTGGAAGAGCTGACTGAGGAGGTCACAGACTTCGATAGGGCGCTAGAAGAGCTGACTCAAGAGAACGTCCAGCAGGCCGGGGATCCAGAGTAGGAGCAACATGCCTGAGACGAACGATTTCAACGCGATCCGTATTTCGCTCGCTTCGCCCGAGCAAGTAAAGAACTGGTCGTATGGCGAGGTCACCAAACCGGAGACAATCAACTACCGGACACTGAAGCCTGAAAAGGACGGGCTCTTCTGCGAGCGGATATTTGGCCCGACTAAGGACTTCGAGTGCTACTGCGGTAAGTACAAACGGGTCCGATACAAGGGGATCATCTGCGACCGATGCGGCGTCGAGGTTGCGCGTTCCAAGGTCCGCCGGGAGCGGATGGCGCACATCCAGCTCGCCGCGCCGGTTAGCCACCTCTGGTTCGCCAAGGGGACGCCGAGCCGCATGGGGCTCCTCCTTGACCTCTCCCCGAGGAGTCTGGAGCGCGTCCTTTACTTTTCCCAATACATCGTCACCTCCGTGAACATGGAGGAGCGGGAGCGGATTCTCGAAGGGATTCGAGCCCGCGTCGATCAGCAGCTGGAAGCGTCGCGCGGCAACACCGAGGGCCAGAGCGCCGAAATCTCGCGGCTGCGCGACGAAGCCCTCGCCGAGCTTCAGGGACGGCGCGGGGCCGCCGACCAGGAAGTCACCCAGGAGCTACAGCAGGCGCTGAAGGCTGTTCAGGAGGAAGCGGCGACCGCATTGGAGCGGCTCCAAGACCTGCTGGGCAAAGAATCCGATGAGGGGCTGACGCTTTTTGAGCAATCTCTGGTCGAGGCTGGCGCCGTCGTCGAAGAAGAGCATCTAACGGAGGTTGAAACCTGGAAGAGTGCCAGGATCGAGGCGCTAGAAGCCGAGTTCGCCGACCTCAGGCTCAACCGGACGGACCCCATCGACGCCGAAATCGATCTGCGACGCGATGAGGCAACGAAGGATCTGAACCAGCTCCAGCGACAGCTCGACGTCAACGCCAAGGAGACTGACGACCATCTCCAGGCCGAGCTTGGGGAGGTGGAGGAGCTCCGCCCCCGGCACCTCCTGACCGAAAACCGTTACCGAGAGGTTCGGGGCAAGTATGGCGACTTCTTTGTTGCCGGGATGGGCGCCGAGGCCATCCTGGCATGCCTGGAAGACGTCGATCTGGAAGGGCTGCGGATCAAGCTGCTCGAAGAGATCCACTCTCAGTCCGGACAGCGGCGCAAGAAGGCAACCAAGATCCTCCGGGTCGTCGAGGCCTTCCGCAAGAGTGGAAACGATCCTCGCTGGATGATCCTGAAGACCCTGCCGGTCCTGCCCCCAGACCTGCGCCCCATGGTACAGCTCGACGGCGGGCGTTTCGCCACCAGCGACCTCAACGATCTGTACCGTCGCGTGATCAATCGGAACAACCGGCTCCGCAGGCTGCTCGAGCTTGGGGCCCCCGAGATCATCATCCGGAACGAGAAGCGGATGCTCCAGGAGGCGGTCGACGCCTTGGTTGACAACGGGCGCCGAGGCCGAGCCATCGCCGGCAGCCACAACCACAAGCTGAAGTCTCTCTCCGACATGCTGCGAGGAAAGCAAGGGCGCTTCCGGCAGAACCTGCTAGGCAAGCGGGTCGACTACAGCGGCCGCTCAGTAGTCGTGGTCGGGCCGGAGCTTCGTCTGGACCAGTGCGGCCTCCCAAAGCGCATGGCGCTGGAGCTATTCAAGCCCTTCGTGATGCACGAGTTGGTCGCGAGGGGCCTCGCCCACAACATCAAGAGCGCCAAGAGGATGGTCGAGAGAGTTCGGCCCGAGGTCTGGGACGTCCTGGAGGAGGTGATCGAGGACCGGCCCGTGTTCCTTAACCGGGCGCCAACCCTCCACCGCCTTGGCATCCAAGCCTTCCAGCCTATTCTGATTGAAGGCAGCGCGATCCAGATTCATCCGCTGGTATGCGCCGCGTTCAACGCCGACTTCGACGGAGATCAGATGGCTGTCCATGTCCCGCTGTCCGAGGCAGCGGTCATCGAGGCCAAGAAGCTGATGCTGAGCACCTATAACATGCTGTCGCCTAGCTCGGGTGAGCCCGTCGTCGCCCCGACGCTCGACATGGTCATGGGTTGCTTCTACCTGACCGACACGCGGTCGGGGGCCCCAGGCGCGGGGCAGAAGTTCGCGGGCCCAGAGGACGCGCGCTACGCCTATGAAACGGGCCTTATCGACCTTCAGGCTGAAGTCGACGTCCGCGGCATCGACGGCGACCCGGGGGGCTATACCCGGACTACTGCGGGGCGGATCATCTTCAACCTCGAGCTGCGCGCGGGGGAGGAGATCACGTTCAAGAACTCGCTGATGGACAAAAAGGGCCTCAAGGACCTCGTCGCTGAGTGCTATCACGTGTTGGGGAACGAGAGGACTTCGGTCATCCTGGACACGATCAAGCGGCTGGGGTTCCACTACGCGACCAAGTCCGGGGCAACCATTGCCATCAGCGATATCCAGGTCCCCGAGCTCAAAGGGTCGGTGTTGACCGAAGCCGACGAGAAGATATTGGAGCTGGACCGCCAGTACCAGCGCGGCCTGATCACAGGGGAAGAGCGGTACCGGGAAGCTGTGTCCATCTGGACCAAGGCCTCCGACACCATGGAGCAGGCGATCAAGGACCGCCTCGACTCCTACGGCTCCATCTCCCTTATGGCCACCTCAGGAGCGAAAGGCAACATCGCCCAGATCAAGCAGATGGCGGGCATGCGTGGTTTGATGACCGACCCCCGAGGGCGCATCATCGAGCTCCCGATCCGGTCCAGCTTCCGCGAGGGCTTGAGCGTCCTCGAATACTTCATCTCAACCCACGGCGCGCGTAAGGGACTGGCTGACACCGCACTCCGTACGGCCGATAGCGGCTACTTGACTCGCCGGCTCATCGACGTCTGCCAGGACGTCATCGTCATGGAAGACGATTGCGAATCGACGATCGGCATCCGGATTCGAGAGACCCCCGACAAGCCGCTGATGGGCAAGTTCGAAGAGCGTGTAGTCGGGCGCTGCGCGGCGAGCCCTATCGCGGACCCCATGACGGGCGAGATCCTCCTCGACACGAACGAAGAGATCGAAGAGGAGATGGCCAGGCACCTGGTCGATGCGATGTACCGTCGGCGGGTCAAAGGGCTCGAAGAGCACCGCGTCCCAGCGGACGATATCCCCAGTGCGGCTGCCGACTGGATGGAAAGCCTGCGCTACCTAGTCGAAAGAACAGGCGCGTCACACGCCGAAGCCCAAGCCGCCATCGGTCTCGAGGCCCATCGGGTCCACATCCGGTCTCCCTTGACCTGCCGGGCGCACCGCGGTGTTTGCCAACGGTGCTACGGGCGGAGCCTGGCACGCGGGCGCCTCGTGGAGCACGGCGAGGCCGTTGGGATCATCGCTGCTCAGAGCATCGGCGAGCCTGGCACGCAGCTCACCATGCGTACCTTCCACACGGGCGGTGTAGCCGGCTTGGATATCACAAGCGGCCTTCCCAGGGTGGAAGAGCTCTTCGAGGCACGGTCCCCTAAGGGGCAGGCGGTCATCTCCGAAATCGACGGCGAGGTCGAGGTCCGCGAAGGGGACGAGGGCCGCTGGGTTAGCGTTGTGAGCACCGAGGTATACCACGACACCTACGAGGTCCCGGAGGGCTATCGCCTGCTGATTGAAGACGGCTCCATGGTAGAAGTAGGCACCCCTTTGGCACAGGTCGTCGAGGAGCGCAAGGAAGGCGAAGAAGACGAAGGCTCGGACCTGGCGGAGCGGGTCCAGAACATCACCGCCCGCATCGCGGGGCGCATCGTCGTCCAGGGCAGCGAGCTCCTGATCTCGTACGAAGAGCGGGAGGAGCGTCCATACCTCATTCCGCCGGCCGCCCGGCTGATCGTGAGAGCCGGTGACCGTGTCCGGGCGGGCGACCGCTTCACCGAGGGTCCGGTGAACCCACAGGACATATTGCGGATCCAGGGCCGCGAGCAGGTGGAAGCGTATCTGGTCGAGGAGGTCCAGAAGGTCTACCGAGCCCAAGGGGTGACTATTCACGACAAGCACATCGAGTTGGTCGTCAGGCAGATGCTGCGAAAAGTGCGGCTTGATGCAACCGGGGACACCGAGCTGCTCCCGGGGCACCTGATCGACCGCTTCGCTTTCGAAGAGGTCAACCGCAAGGTCGTCGCCGAAGGTGGCGAGCCCGCCACGGCCCAGTCGGTGCTTCTGGGGGTGACCAAGGCGTCATTGAACACCGAAAGCTTCCTGGCTGCCGCCTCATTCCAAGAGACAACACGGGTCCTGACGGAGGCCGCCGTCAGCGGCTCCGTGGACCGGCTCTCCGGGCCGAAGGAGAACGTCATCATTGGCCGCCTCATTCCGGCTAGGTCCGCCGAGGTTACCGCCGAGCTTGCAAAACCGCGGCCCAAGCCACTGCTCGCGGCGCTGGGCCCAGACGGCGAGGATACATTGCCAGACGACGAAGAAGGGCTGCTCGAGCTGCTTGGGCTAGGACCTCAGGGCGCCCAGAGGTCCGCTATCCCGGAAGGCATCGACGACGACGACGATGATGATGACCTCGGCACGCCGATCATTTCCGAAGCCCCCAGCGCGGAAAACCAGGAACGTTTCTTCGAGCCGTAGACACACGGGGAGCCGTGACGCAGCCCGGCTCCCCGTGCGCCTTCCCCAAGGAGGAGGACCTCGATGGCCTCCTGCGAGCTGTGCGGCATTTACGAGCAGCGGGAGATCTTCACCGAGCTCCGGTTCGAGGATGACCGCATCATCATCGTCGACTGCATGATCTGCAGGGTGCCGATGGCCGTCGCAAAGCAGCATGACGTGCCGGTCCCCAAGGCTATCGAGGCCTGGATGGAAGAAAAGCTCCGGGAGGTCGCCGACGCAGTCCTGGGACCAGAGAACTATAACGTCGACAAGCACGAGAGGCTCATCCCCGACCACCGCCACTTCCACGCACGGCGAAACGGGTGGTGGTGAGGGGACGGACACCTCTCCACGGTCTGTGACCCCCCATGATCCGCCGGACGGCCTCCCAGGGCCCCGCTAGCGTCGTCCGGGCGGCATTTGCGTACGAAGAGCGGCTCAGTACGTCATGAGCGTGTTGTCTAGCTGGTACTGAGCGTTGGTCAGCCGCTGGACGAACCCTCCTGGGTCTACCGTATCGAAGAACGGCAACACGTCGATATGGGTCTTGTGGTCGATGTAGTAGTCGAAGTCCTCGTCGGTCATGAACTCCCATTCCCAGATACGGTGCCAAGGGCTGTTGGGGACGTAGTCGTCCCGAAGGATGGCCGTGCCCAGGCAAAAGTTCCGCATCTGGGTCATAGTCCTAGGCATTTCGAGCATCATGTCGTCGAAGTACTTGACCTGTTCCGGCGTGATGTTGTCCCGGAACTGGTAGGCAAGCTGCTGCTTTCGCGGCCTTGTCTCGCGGTTGTCGCATTTGAACACCTCCGGCTCGAAGTGGACGAACGTCAGGTGCTCCACCAGAGCTTCGGGGCTGGCGGGCGAGAACATGGGCACCAGCACCTCCTCATGGTAGGGGTGGTGCCGATACACCTCAAGGTCTTCCCGCTTCTCCACGGCGGTGTCCCAGACGTAGGTCCACGGGCCCGGCTTGCCGTCGGGCATGTTGGAGTCGTAGGTGTTCCGCCCAAACGAGCTCATGGTCAGGACCGGTATCTCCTCGAGGGAACGATGAACACAGTCCTCGAAGCGGGCCGTTTGCTCCTGGGTAACGCTGTCTTTCATCTTGACGTACATGATGCGCCGTATCATGCTGCCTCCCCTTCTTCCCATTGCCGGACTTAGACCCGGTTCGAGGCCAGACACTTCTGGCTTGCGATAAGAAAAGCGGCGAGAGTATAGCACGAGTCTCGATCGCCCTAACCCCTCGACGCTATCACCACCCCATCCCGGACTTCCACCTTGGTGCCCAGGCTGTGACATCGGGTCAGCACCCCGTCGAGGACCCGCTTCTCCATCTCACTGCCGGGCTCGGCCCTGATGGGCCGCCCTGACTGGGCCCGCGACCCTTCCGTCATCTCCCCTGGATAGACCCTTACCTCTTTCACTCGGCTGTCGTCGCCAAAAACGGCTTGATAGATGGCCGCCCGGCGAAATCCCGGCGGCATGGCCCGGCCCTCCTCGGCGACATCACGCTTTTCCAGGAACTCAGCCGCCGTTGTCTCCGGTGACATGCCCCAGCGTTTGATATGTTCCAGGGCTGCGTGGCGTATCTGCTCACGCTGGCGGATGAATCCCGGCAACCCATGGATGATGACGCCATCCCCATGGAACTCGATGCCTCCCAGTCGGCCGCGGCCGTGGGCAACGAACACGTCGGCACCGGCCTCGATGGCGCCGTGCGAGAAAATCCTCGTGTGGTCCGGCGGCTCCCGCTCGGAGCGCGCCGCCCCCTGCTGGTGCTGACCCACCACGACGACGTCCGCCTGCCGCCGAGCCTCCCGGATCCATCGGTAGTTCCGCTCCAGGTCCTCTTCGTAAGGGACCGTCTCGAAGGTGAACTCCCCATCCTGGATGAACCTCGTCCCCATGAAGTGAAAATCCGTCTCCGTGTCCTGCTCGCCTCCTATGAGGGTGGGCCCCACTAGCGGCTCGTCGCGGGAGCCTCCCCGGCGCCGGTGGGTCTTGGACTCCTCCCATCCCAGCGCCTCGCTGGCCCGCCGTAGGGCGTCCACGGTGGCCCGGTCGACGTGGACCGCGGCGTCGAAGCGCAGAAGGTTCACTCCGGCCCGGTCCATGAACATGGGGCCATGGTCCGCCGCAAGTACCCCATGAGGGATCGGATAGGGCAGGTCGGCCTTGCCCCGAGGCCCCCAATCGGAGACCGACAGCAGGGCCAGCCGGCCCCTGTCAGTATCGACGTAGGCCGGGGCCGAGGCCTCCGTGAGGCTCCGGCCGGTCCCTGCATGGGCCAGGCCAGCCAGGTCCAGGTGCTCGATGGTCGTGACGATGCCACTTTCGCCCAGATCGGCCGAATGGTTGTTCGCCGCCCACACCGCCGTGAGTCCTATCCATTGCAACTCGTGCAACGAGAGTGGGGGAGCCGCCATGAGCCCTCCACCTCGCCCTCCACCGGCGACGAACGCGGGAGCATCGTCGCCGGTGTGGACGGCGCACTCCAGGTTGCCGATGCTGACGCCGGAGGACCGGAGCACGTCCAGGAACTGAAGGAACCGTTCGTCCTGGTATACCGAGAGGCGGTGCTGGATGAGGCAGTCCCCCACCATGGAAACGGTCATCCCTCGATCTTCGGCCATCGTGCCCCCTTCGCACTCGATTCCGCGCTGGGACACTATACGTCACCCGCCTCCGGAGCCTCGGTCGGCGGTGTAGGAGGAAGTCGAGCGCCCCTTGCGACCTGGACGTGGAACGCCGCTGGCGGCTACCACCTCATCCTCGCCTCGGCCGGCTCGCCTTGACCGGCGAGCCGGCCGCCTCCGACAATGCCTTTAGCCCCTAGAAAGAAGGTCCCACGATGGACCAGCGACCAACTTTAGCCATCACCATGGGCGACGCGGCCGGCATCGGCCCGGAAATCGTTGCGAAGGCCCTGGCGGACCCCCGTGTCTACGAGTCAGTCAGACCTCTCGTCATCGGAACGGCGTGGGCTATCGAGGAAGGGGCCCGCGTCGCGAAGGCTGCGGTGGGCGTGCGGATCGTCGAATCTCCGGAGTCGGTGCAGGCGATTGCCGGGACTATCGACGTGTTGGACCTCCATAACCTCACCCCCGCGGATGTGGAGCCCGGGCGGCTATCGGCGGAGGCGGGGAGGGCCGCTGTAGAGAGCGTCGAAGAGGCCGCCCGCCTCGCTCTGAGCCGGAAGGTCACGGCCATCGTCACCAGCCCGATCAACAAGGAGGCTGTCCACCTGGCGGGGTTCGAGGGGGACATCGGCCACCAGGAGATACTGGCCCGCATGACCGGGGCTTCGCTCACCGCCACCATGCTGATGACCGAGGGGCTCCGTGTCGCCCACCTCAGCACCCACAAGCCCCTGGCGGAGGCCTGTGCCTACGTCCGCATGCCCAACATCGTCGCCAAGCTGAAGCTGACCCACGACTCCATGACCGGCTGGGGCATGGAGGGCCCCAGGATTGCCGTGGCGGCCCTGAACCCCCACGGCGGCGACGGCGGCCTTCTCGGGCGGGAAGAGATCGACGAGGTCGCGCCGGCCGTCGAAGAGGCCCAGGACTTGGGCATCGACGCCCGCGGCCCCTTCCCGGGAGACTCGGTCTTCTACAGGGCGGTCGCCGGCGAGTTCGACGCCGTGCTGGCGCTCTACCACGATCAGGGCCACATCGCCGTCAAGGTCCACAATTTCGAGGACAGCGTAACCGTGACCATGGGCATCCCCTTCGTCCGCACATCCGTCGACCACGGCACGGCCTTCGACATCGCCGGAAAGGGGGTCGCCAACCCACGGAGCCTGGTGCGCTCCATCGAGACGGCCGTCCAGCTCGCCACGGGAAGACTGGGGCGGATGGCGGCTGGGACCTCCAGGACCGCCTGACGCCTACGCTATCTATCCTCTGGGGGCGTCTGATTTTTCCTGCGCTAGACCTGATCGACCACTCGGACAAACCGCCGGTTGCCGACCCGCACGATATCCCCGTCCGCGAGAGTCACGATCATTTCCGCTGATGAGAGCTGCCGACCCCCGATGCGGATGGCCCCCTGTTGGAGGAGCCGGCGGGCCTCGCCGCCGCTGGCAGCCATGCCAGCCTGAACGGCCAGTTTCACCACGTTGACCGGCAGCCCCTCCGGCGTAGGTTCTCCAGCAACGACGTCGGCGTTAGGCCCAGTGGCCGGGGAGCGGAACGAGATAGGGAAGGGTGGCGCAGCGTCCGGGTCCTGCTTCCTCTGGACCGTGCGCTCGAAATGCTCTTGAGCGGCCGTTGCGAACGACCCGCCGTGGAACTCGGCGACGAGGTCAGCCGCCAGCCGCTTTTTCGCGTCCATAGGGTTGACCGAGTGGTCAGCCAGCCGACGGCGAAGGGTTGCAAGTTCATCCTCGGGCAGGTCCGTCAAGAGCTCGAAATACGAGGGGACTAGCTCATCCGGAATGGACATCAGCTTCCCGAACATCAGGGCGGGCTCCTCGGCCACTCCGACGTAGTTCCCGAGGCTCTTGCTCATCTTCTGCACGCCGTCCGTGCCCACGAGAATCGGCACCAGGAAGACCTGTTGGGGCCTCTGGCCCATCTGTTGTTGCAGCTCGCGTCCCAGTAGGTTATTGAAACGCTGGTCGGTCCCGCCGAACTCCACGTCGGCCTCCACCATCACGGAGTCGTATGCCTGCAACAGCGGGTAGAGGAGCTCGGTGATGGCGATGGGCTGGTCCGATTGGAATCGATTGGCGAAGTCCTCCCGTCTCAGAAGCTGGGCCACGGTGAAGCGCCTCGTCAGCCTGATCACTTCAGCCAGGTCGAAGTCGCCGAACCACTCGGTCTGCCAGCGGACCTCTGTTTTCTCCTGGTCGACGACCTTGAAGAACTGGGCCATGTAGGTCTCGGCGTTAGCCCGGACCTGCTCGGCGCTGAGCATGGGCCGCGTTGCCGAACGGCCGCTCGGGTCGCCTATCTGCGCGGTCCAGTCCCCGACGATGAGGACGACTTGGTGGCCGAGCTCTTGAAGCTGGCGCAACTTTCGGAGGCCGACAACGTGGCCGAGGTGGATGTCGGGCGCGCTGGGATCGAAGCCCTGCTTCAGGCGAGCGGGCCTGCTCTCAGATCGCAGCAGCTTCGCGAATTCCGCCTCGACGATGACATCGGCGACCCCCCTCTTGAGGATCGCTTGGAGCTCGGCCTCGGAAGGCCGCCGGATGCCGCTCACGAGGCTCCCCGCTCAGCCAACATTTCCCGTGCCATCTCGACGTCTGTTTTCATCTGGGCGATGAGCTCATCCGCCCCCGGGAACTTCTGCTCGTCGCGAATCCGGTCCAGCAGATCTATGCGCATCTGCTGCCCATACAGGTCTCCGCTGAAGTCCAGCACGAAGGTCTCCACGGTGCGGGCAAGGTCGCCGAACGTTGGCCGCACACCGATGCTTGTCACCGAGGGGTGTGTCCGGCCGCCGAAAGTCGCTACGGTGCAGTAGATCCCATCAAGGGGCAGCGTGAGGTCGCTATTGATTCCCAGGTTGGCTGTCGGGAAGCCCAGGTCCTTTCCTCGCTGGTCGCCTTCTTGGACCTGCCCGCTGAGGGCGAAGGGCCTCCCCAGCAGTGTTGCGGCTCGGGTCATGTTTCCCGTCGCCAGCGCCTGGCGAACCGCCGTGGTGCTGACTACCTCCGGTCCATCGACGAGGGCCTCCAGTATCAGAACGTCGAATCCTTGGGATTGTCCCAGGGTGGCTAGGGCCTCGGAGGTCCCCGCCCTTCCTTTACCCATCGCAAAATCGGGTCCCACCATCAGCGCTTTCATGCCAACCTGGTCTATCAGGAGCTGGGTGAACTCGGGGTACCCGAGCTCAGAGAGGTCACGCGTGAAGGTCACCGGGACCACGTGGTCGATGCCGCTTACATCCAGGAGGTGAAGCCGCTCCTCCAGGGGCTCGATATAGGTAGTCGGGGCGTTCGGCGCCAGCACGGTCCGGGGATGATTGCGAAAGGTAACGACCGCAGATGCCAGTCCCCGTTTCCTTGCCTCGTCCTTCACCTGGTGGATGAGATAGCGGTGCCCGATGTGGACTCCGTCGAACACGCCGATGGTGACGACCGAGGCGCCCCTCACCTGGGTGGCCGCAAGCTCGTCCCTGGCCTGCATCGCGCTATCCCCGCACTGGAATCGGGCAGCGTAACGCCGTCGTCACTACTAGAGGGGTCCCCCAGCTCAGGACCGGGCCAGAGCCGGGTTCGGCGTGCCAGCCACCGCTGCTGAAAGTGCCTTGATCTGGCGCATGAGCGTTCCAAAGTTGTCGAAGGTCAGGGATTGTGCCCCGTCGGACTTGGCGTGGTCGGGAGATGGGTGAACCTCCACCATGATGCCGTGGGCACCCGCGGCGACGGAGGCAAGGGCCATCGGGGCCACGAGGTACCACTTGCCGGTGCCGTGTGCAGGATCGGAGACAACGGGTAGGTGGCTGAGCTTGCGCACCATTGGGATGGCGCTGATGTCGAGGGTGTTCCGGGTCGCGGTTTCGAAGGTCCGGATTCCCCTCTCGCAAAGGATCACCTCGAGGTTACCCTGGGCCAGTATGTACTCCGCCGCTAGCAGCCACTCCTCAATCGTGCCGGAGAGCCCACGCTTCAGCATCACGGGCTTGTCGACCTTGCCTACCTCGTCCAACAGGATGAAGTTTTGCATATTCCGCGTGCCGATCTGGATGATGTCCGAGTACTTGTACACCAGATCGACGTCCTTGACCGTCATCACTTCCGTGATGACCGGGAGGCCGGTTTCGTCCCTGGCTTGGGCCAGGTATGCCAGCCCCTCTTCTCCTAGCCCTCGAAAGCTATAAGGGGAGGTCCGGGGCTTGAAGGCGCCCCCGCGAAGAATGTGGGCCCCGGCCGCTTTGACCGCATGGGCCGTATCGATGAGCTGCCGCTCAGACTCCACTGAACAGGGCCCCGCCATGATGGCGGGTGCCGCGTCGCCGCCGATCACGACGTTGCCTACCCGGATAACCGTGTCGTTGCCTTTGACCTCCCGGCTGGCAAGCTTGTAGGGACGCGATATGCGGACCACTTCGAGAACCCCTGAGAGCACCTCCATGGCATCCTTGAGCTCGGGGGCTGGCGAGCCAAGGGCTGCCACGACGGTGCGCTCCTCTCCTTGGGAGAGCTGGGGCTTGAGCCCCGCCTCGCTGATGTGAGCCACGACCGCATCGATGTCCTGCTTGGTCGCATCCTGTTTCATGACGACAATCATTTCGCTTCTCCCAACAGGCCGCTCAAGTCTCGGTGCTTACACCGGCATCCGCGCCTCGGACCCGGAGGTTCTTGGCCTCCCCGAGGTACAGGTGGGCAATGCTCCCGGCGGCGGTCTCCGTATTGAGTAGGAGCAGGATACGGATAACGCGCCCCATGGCGTCCGGAACATCCATCTCATGCCCGCACAGGAGGGCGACCTCAGTCCATCCCATTTGCCTGGCCGCCACAGCCGGGAATTCGGCGTTCAGGTCCCGGGTGGTGGAAAAGATAGCGCAGGCAACATCCTCAGTCGAGATCCCGTTCGCCGCGACCATTCCCTTCAACAGCTCGGCGGTAGACGAAAGGATCGCCTCCCTGGTGTTGTCCTCGGCAATCGTCGCGCCGCGAACCCCGCGGACGGCCATGCTACCCGCTCCTCGCCCTGCCCTTGGCGCCCCCTCTCAACTCGGCGACCAAGGCCCCAACACGCTCCAGCCGCTCCTTGGGGTCGGACGCGTCGGCGGCCTGCACCAACGCGCTGCCGACCACCGCCGCCTCGGCGTATTCGCCGATGGCACGCACGTGCTGCCCTTTGGACACGCCAAACCCAACAGCCAAGGGGAGATCGACTCCTCGGCGCACCCGCTGCACGAATGCGGGAAGCTCATCCGACAAGTCCGCCCGGGCCCCGGTTACGCCTGTTAGGCTTACACAATAAACAAAACCGCCAGTAAGGCGGCTCACTTCTTGGATCCGCTCATCGGTACTGGTCGGGGCCAGCATGAACACCACGTCAATTCCCCGCACGCGGCAGTGCTCGTACAATGGCCCCGCCTCCTCCGGCGGGAGGTCTGGTACGATCAGACCGTCGGCGCCTGCCTCCCCGGCGTCTTTGGCAAACCGCTCCAACCCATAAACCAGGATGGGATTATAGTACCCCATCAAAAGGAGAGGCACAAGAGGAAGCCGCTCGCGAAGCCGCCCACAGACATCCAGGCACGTGCCTAACGTGACCCCATTTTGCAGGGCGACCTGGCTCGAATGCTGAATCGTTGCCCCCTCGGCCAGTGGGTCGCTGAACGGCACCCCCAACTCGACGATGTCGACCCCGGCGTCCACCATCGCCGGCACCAGGCCCAGGGTCGCCTCCACATCCGGGAATCCCACGGTCGTGAACGCGACAAGGCCAGTCTTGCCCGCGCCCTTCAGGCGCTCAAAGGCATCAGCAATCCTGCTCAAAGGACGTTTGGTTCTCCGGATCACTCGCTCAGTGAGATGCCAACGACAACGCCATTGTAGCCCAGGTGTACGAGCACGGGGTACCAGAGGGAATGCGTCTTGGCGTAGACCCATGCCAGGACCAGGCCGATGACGAAGATTGGCGGGTAGAGCAGCGGAAGCAAGTGCGCCAACGAGAATAGGCCCGAGCTCACCCCGGCCGCTCCCCACCAACCGATCCGGCCTCTTAGGCCGCCGAAGACAAACCCGCGAAAGAATGTCTCCTCCGCCATGGGGGCGACGAGGACTGCCAGACCAGCCCCAGCGGCAGCTATCGCCCTGTTGCCATCCTCGAAAAACGGGCGATCTGGGAGTCCCTGGTCCCAGCCAAGTATCTCGATGAGCCACCCGTAGAAGCCGGCGACCGCAAGACAGACGATGAAAGCCAGGAAACAGAGGAGGGCGCTCCGGCCCCCCGGGACCCAGCGAAACCCCAGCGAGGCCCAGGCGAGCCCGTGCTTACGGACCCCGAACCACCAGGCGACAAAGACTAGGGCGGCCGCCGCGGAGCCCGAAACGGCTAGCCCAATGACGGCTTCGGCGTCGGCAACTATACCGGCGGCGGCGGCGCCTACGCCTATCAGCACGAGGAGGGCCAGGACCGCCGCGGCTATGGCGCGACTGATGTCCCCAGTGGTCCACGGCGCCTGGGACGCGGGGGGTGCGTCATCGCCTGGAGCTTCCGAGGGGCCGTACTTACCTGCGTGGCCCCCAGGATCGCTCATGGCGTCATGGTAGCATGCGTCCCTGAAGCCCAATTTCGTTGGCCGCCCTAAATACCCCAGACTCACACCGGGACAGCGCTTGACGTGGCAGCCCAGAGCCGGGGGGTGAGCCAACCGTCCCAAGGCGACATGCATGCCTCATCACGGAACAGGGGCCTCTCCTGCTCCTGCACCCCTTGAAACAGCGACACCCGGGCGGGCCTATCCAAGACCTTTCAGGGCCCTGGCCTATCGGGACTATCGGATGCTGTGGATCGGCCAGCTTGGCTGGTCCGGAGCGCTGTGGACGGAGATGGTCGCGCGTAACTGGCTGGTCTGGGAGCTGACCGGATCGGGTCTGAGTCTCGGCCTGATCAATCTTTCACGGGCCATCCCACAGGTCGCCTTGGCCCTCCCCGCCGGAGTGATCGCCGACAGGTTCAACAAGAAGCGAGTGCTCCAATCCGCCCAAGCCGTCTCCTTCTCCTGCTACCTCACCCTCTTCGTTCTGGTCTTGACCGGCGCCGTGGAGCTGTGGCACCTCTACTTCTTCGCGGTAGTCATGGGGATTTCCATGTCAGTGAACCAGCCGGCCCGCCAGTCGTTGGTGCCCCGGCTCGTGCCGCGAGAGGTCCTGGCGAACGGCATCGCCCTGAGCCAGGTGGCGATCAACACCAACCGGGTCGTGGGTCCGGCGGTGGCCGGCTTGCTCATTGGGTTCGTAGGCATTTCCTCCGCCTATGGACTCGCGGCTGGCGTGTTCCTGGTCGTCGTCATCACCACCTTCATGCTGAGGACATCGGAAGGAGTGAGCCTGAGCCGCACTCAAAGCGCCCGCGGCCAGCTGACAGAAGGAGTTGGGTATGCCCTGCGAACCCCGGCGATCATGGCGATCATGGCCATTGCGTTCGTCACCTTCACCTTTGTTATGCCCTATCAGACGGTCCTTCCAATCGTCGCCGACGAGGTCTTCGGAATCGGGCCGCAGGGCTACGGGCTCCTCCTGACCCTTGCAGGGGTTGGTGCCCTGGCGGGGGGTATGGCTATCGCATCGATGGAGGACCTTCGCCGGCCCAGCGTCGTGTTGATCGGTGGAGCGCTGGCCTTCGGCGGCTCCGTTGTGCTGCTCGGGGTCTCCCCGTGGGTGTGGATGGCGTTCGTGGCCATGCCAATTATCGGAGCGTCTCAGTCCATGTTCCACGCCGCCGGTACGACGAGTCTGCTCTCCCGCACCCCGGAAGAGCTCCATGGCCGGGTGCTCAGCGTCTACACCCTGGACCGGGGACTCATGCCCCTCGGCAGCGCGATGGCCGGTGGGCTCTCGGACGCCTTCTCCGCCCAGGCGGCCCTGACAGTAATGGGTGGCCTCGCGACTGGCCTGGTCGCTCTTGTCGCCTCCGCTCTGCCCGCCGCCAGGAAACTCTAGCTGGAGGAAGATCCCCGAGCGCACCCGCCGCGCGTTGACAGGCACATAGTGCGGGCATATAACGTGCGCGGGCCTGAGGGCCATGTCCTATGCCCGAAGGCCATGTCCAAAGGAGAGCGGTGTGCAACTCCGGGGGAAAGTAGCCATCGTCACCGGCGCCAGCCGCGGTATCGGAAAAGGGATTGCCCTGGTGCTGGGCCGCGAGGGCGCCTCCGTAGCGGTCGTGGCGCGCACCGACTCCCCCGGCAAGATGCCAGGGACCATCCAGGAGACGGCCGGATTGATCGATGAAGCCGGCGGCGACGCCGTGCCGGTCCGCTGCGACGTCACCAGCGAGGATGACGTTAAGGCAATGGTCAAGAAGGTGATGGACACCTACGGCCGGATCGACCTGCTGGTGAACAACGCGGGCGGGTCTTCCTCATTTGGGCCGGTAAAGGACTTCCCGCTCCACCGGTTCGATCGGGTCATCACCCTGAATCTCCGCGGCACCTTCCTTTGCACTCGAGAAGTATTGCCGCACATGATCGCCCAGAAGGGTGGAGTCATCGTGAACATCAGCTCCGACTCGGCTGGCACCTTTGCCTTCCCTGACGACACCGTCTACGGCATGGTCAAGGCGGCCCTGGAGCGGTTCACCCTCGGGGTCGCCAACGAGGTCAAGCAGCATAATGTGTCGGTCGTCGCCTTATGGCCGGCCAAGGTAAAGACTGAAGGGGCCGAGGCCATCCACCCATCCGACTTCGATTGGGGAGGATGGATCACTCCTGAGGGAGTCGGTCCCGGGGTCGTCTGGCTGGCGCAGCAGACCCCCAAGACGTGCACAATGCGGGTCCTGGACCTGCGGCACTTCGGCGTCGAATGGGGCCAGGGCGCGGTGAGTGGTCCGCCCGTTGGCAGTCTTTACAACTCCGAGGCCGGGAAATGAACGTCGGCGTATCTCTCCCTCTACCCCCGAAACCCCCAGCCGTATCGGCAGACCCGGCCCCCTTCGCTCAAGAGGCTGAGGCGCTGGGTTTCGAGTCCTTCTGGGTACCCGAGCACGCCGTCGCTCCCGTCCACGTCGAAAGCTACTCTCCTGTGTTCGAGGGGGGCCAGGTGCCGGGATTTCTGGACCCGTTGGTGGCACTGGCCCGGGCGGCTGCGGTGACTTCGGCCATCAAGCTGGGGACCAGCGTCATTCTGGTGCCCGAGCATAATCCCCTGGTCCTAGCGAAACAGGTGGCGACGCTGGACCGTTACAGCGGCGGCAGGTGCATCCTGGGTGTTGGGGCGGGGTGGAACAAGGAGGAGACGGCAATCATGGGAGGGGACCCGAAGCGCCCCTGGGCCCAAACTCGGGAAGCCGTCTTGGTCATGAAGGCGCTCTGGACGCAGGAAGAGGCCGAGTTCCACGGCGAATTCTTCGACTTTCCCCCGGTCCGTTCGTTTCCTAAGCCCGCCCAAAGACCGCATCCGCCCGTCTATCTTGGGGGGCGGGCAAAAAACGTCATGCAGCGGGTGCTCGAATGGGGGGACGGATACATGCCATCAGGTCTCTCGGTCGAAGAGGCGGCGGAGTGCCGTCGAATGCTCGATCAGGCCGCGCGGGAGGCGGGCCGAGACCCCAAGCAAGTCCCCTTCACCGCATACCGCCAGCGGGCCGACCGGGACGTGGTCAGGCGCCTGGAAGACGCCGGGGCCGACCGGGTCGTGGTTACCCTCCCCATCGCGGAGAGTACCGAACTGGCGTTAGTAGAGCTGAGGAAAGCCGCCGATTTGGTGTTGGGCTGACCCGAGGCCCCGAGCTCGTCCAGTGAGCCCGGACCCCGAGTCCTGGAGTTTGCGCAGTTGCTTACTATATCTGGTGTCCAGGTGTGAATATCCATCAATATGTTGGGCCGACGGGCTACTCCAAAGCCACGCGCCGTGCTACAATCCCGCCTACATTCCTCGCCCGCCATCTCGAGCGACGGGGGGCGCTTGGAGAGGCCCGGGCCCGGGACTTGGATGGCTCCCCCGACAGCCAAGAAGCAAGCGGCGCTAGCTTGAGGGGCCCCGTATGAGCGCTTCCTTTACTCATCTGCACACGCATACCGAGTACAGCATGCTGGACGGTCTGTGTCAGATCGACCCCCTCCTCCAGCGCGCCAAGGACCTCGGCATGGACAGCCTCGCGCTGACCGACCACGGAGTGCTCCACGGGGCCATCCAGTTTTACACCGAAGCCACCGGCGCGGGGATCAAGCCCATCATTGGGATGGAAGGATACCTCGCGCAGGGAAGTCGGCTCGACCGCTCGGGTGCAGACAAGCAGCCGCACCACATCACCCTCCTGGCGAAGAGCGAGGCTGGGTACCACAATCTTCTCAAGCTCGGGACCCGGGCCCAGAAAGAAGGTTATTACTACAAACCCCGGACGGACCATGCCCTTCTGGAGGAGTATCACGAGGGGCTGATCGTGTTCTCCGGATGCCTCAACGGAGAGATCCCCAGAATGATCCAATCGGGGAGACTGGACGATGCCCGGGAGACGACTCGATGGTACCAGGACATCTTCGGCCCGGACTTCTATTTCGAGCTCCAACATCACGAAAACATTCCGGAGCTCGCCGATGTCAACTCCAAGCTGTTGGACTTGGCCCGCGATCTCCATGTCCCCTTGGTTGCCACCAACGATGTGCATTACATCGGTGAAAGCGACCACGAGACCCACGACGTCCTCCTGTGCGTGCAGACCAACTCGATTGTTGGCCAAGCGGAGCGCATGCGCATGTCGGACCCCTCGTATTTCCTCCGGTCGTCAGACCAAATGGGACAGCTTTTTTCGCATCTGCCCGAGGCTATCGCCAATACGCGGCGCATCGCCGATCAATGCGATCTCTCCATCGACTTTTCCAAGGTGCATCTGCCGCGATTCCCCGTCCCAGAGGGGAGAACGGCGGATTCCTACCTCGCCGAGTTGTGCGAAAAGGGTTTCCAGCGGCGGTACCCCCAACCTACGGAGGAGCTTCGAGAGCGTCTCGCCTATGAGCTGGATGTGATCCGCAGGACCCAGTTCCAGGACTACTTCCTCGTGGTCTGGGATATCTCTCGCTATGTGCGGGAAAAAGGGATCCTGATGGGGGTGCGGGGTAGCGCCGCAGCCAGCCTCGTTCTCTACTGCCTGTTCATCACCAACGTCGACCCAATGAGATATCGCCTCGTCTTCGAGCGTTTCCTGAACATCGAGCGGAAGGAAATGCCGGACATCGACATGGACTTCCAGGACGACCGGCGGGACGAGGTAATGTCCTATGTCGTGGACAAGTACGGGCACGACCGGGTGGCCCAGATCGTCACGTTTGGCACGATGGGGGCAAAGGCAGTCCTGCGGGACGTCGGGCGCGTTCAGGGGCTCGGCTACAGTATGGTCGACGAGGTGGCGCGCCTCATCCCCACCGGCTACCGCAAGACGGAGAGGGGGCAGATCAAGGGTTGGAACATCACTGACGCCCTGGAGCTGCTGCCGGAGTTCAAAGAGAAGTACGATTCCGACTACGTCGTCAAGAACCTCGTAGAGACCGGCAAAAAGCTGGAGGGGGTCGTCCGGAACACCGGCACTCATGCTGCCGGGGTCGTCATCGGGGACGAGCCCCTAGACAACTACGTTCCTCTCATGCGGCCCGCCAAGGGGAGCGACGAAGGGATGGCTGTCACCCAGTTCTCTATGGACGCCATCGCAAAGCTCGGCCTGCTAAAGATGGACTTCCTCGGACTGGTCAACCTCAATATCCTGCAGAAGGCGAGGAAGAACGTTTCGGAAACAAAGGGACTGGAGCTGGACATTCTCGAGGTCCCTCTCGACAATGCCGAGACCTTTGGCCTGCTCTCCTCCGGGGACACCTCGGGCTTGTTCCAACTGGAGAGCACTGGGATGCGCCGGTACATCAAAGAGCTGAAGCCTACTTCTCTGGGCGACCTCTCCGCGATGATCGCGCTCTATCGCCCGGGCCCGTTGGAGGAAATTCCCAGGTTTATCGAGTCGAAGCACGGGCGTCGCCAAGTGTCCTACCCGCATCCGATCCTGAAGGATGTCCTCGAGGAGACCTACGGCGTCATCGTGTATCAGGACCAGGTCCTCCTGATCCTTCAGCAGTTCGCAGGCTAT
This sequence comes from Dehalococcoidia bacterium, assembly GCA_965220155.1. Taxonomy (GTDB): domain Bacteria; phylum Chloroflexota; class Dehalococcoidia; order SHYB01; family SHYB01. The sequence continues at coordinate 1,552,527 of OZ244810.1, forward strand.
AGCCTGGGCCAGGCCGATATCGTCCGGAAGGCGATGGGGAAAAAGATCGCGAGCCTGATGGAGCAAGAGGCAGGCCGTTTCATCGACGGAGCCAAAGGGCGGGGCTTCTCGGAGGAGCTCGCAAGCCAGGTCTGGGACCTGATCGAGCCCTTTGCCGGGTACGCGTTCAACAAGGCCCACAGCATCAGCTATGCCCTGATAGCCTACTGGACTGCTTACTTCAAGGCCAACTATCCCCTTGAGTACATGGCCGCCCTGCTGACCTGTTACCAGGGGGTAACGGAGAAGGTTGCCACCACTGTGGCCGAATGCACGCGCCTGGGCATTCCGGTGTTGCCCCCGGACATCAACCAGTCCGATGTAGGGTTCACTGTCGAGGACAACGCCATCCGCTTTGGGCTCGGGGCAATCAAGAACGTCGGTCAGTCAGCCGTACGCCCGCTCATTGACGAGGCCAGGGCGCACGGACCCTTCGCCGGTCCGGAGGACTTCTGCCGCCGGGCCGAGGTCACTGGCCTAAACCGTCGGGCCATGGAGAGTCTGATCAAGGTCGGAGCCTTCGACTCGATAGGCTCTCGGGGCGGGCTCTTGGCCGTGGTCGAACGGCTTCTGTCGGTCGCCGGTGAGAGGACGAGGCTCCGGCAATCAGGCCAGACGACGATGTTCGATCTGTTCGGTGACACCGTAGAGGTGCCGATGCCCGAGATTGAGATTGACCCGGAGGACGCTATCTCCGCAAGGGAGCGCGCGACGTGGGAGAAGGAGTTGATCGGGGTGGCGCTCAGCGCCGAGGACCCGCTGGCTAAGGTCTCCCAGATCCTGGGCCCGGACGTCACCTTCTGCGGCGCCATCGACGCTGATATGAGCGGTCAACCCGTGACTATTGCCGGCAGGGTCGCCACGCTTCGGATGCTCCAGACCCGGAAAGACGGCCGGAGTTTCGTCGTGGCGTCTCTCGAGGACCTGCAGGGGAGCATAGAAGTCACGGTATGGCCCAACGTCTACGAGAAGACGGCCGGGCTGTGGCAGCAGGACTCTCTGCTGGTGATCAAGGGCACAGTGCGGGTCAGGCAGGACCAACCCTCAGTCGCCTGCGACGAGGTCGAGCCGTTCGAGGAGGCTGCCGCGCGAAGCAACGCCGCCGTCGCTCCAGCGCAGGTTGCCGATGTCGAGACCCGGCCAATCGAGACCGGCAACGGCGATGACTTGGTTGCGAGCAAGGAGCACCAGGGGCCTGACGCTGACCCGGACCTCAATGACCACATGCCGTCGCCGCTGGAGACCTGGGCTGATGCCGACGAGCTGGTCCCCCCCGGTGATGAAGCTATCGAGGAGACCCCTGTCACGGCCACCCCCGGCCCCATACCGGAAAGGCAAGCTGCAGCGCAGGAATTCGTACCGGCTCAGCCATTGGCCGAAACAGGCCATCACAACGGCGGCGACGGCCATGCCACTCTCCCCACGGAGCCGGGCGATCATGCCCCGCAGCCATCCTCTGAAGACGACTACCCCAGGACGCTATGCCTGAACCTCCGAGAGACCGACGATGTACAGGCAGACCTCGCCCGGCTGGAGGATATCTTCCAGGTCCTACGCGCCCACCCGGGGACCGACCCAGTAAGGCTCAACCTGTCCGGTGGGGACGCGTCACAGGACCTGGTTGCCGGGGTCACGGTCGCGTGCACCGACGATCTGCTCAGGGGCCTCATGACGATGTTGGGCCCTTCGGCTGTCAGGGTGGCATAGCCGGCATAGGGCACCGCGGCGCCCGCGGCCCAATCTTTTCCGACCCCCCCGCTTGTGTGCGCCACCGCCTTGGTTGGCGCCTGCCCCTTGCCTCTTGATTCGCTATACTTGTTCTCAAAGGTGATAGACCGCCGACCGCTGTGGACCGATAGGCGCAGCGGCGGCCGATGGCATGGTCCGGAGGCGCGGATGCAGCCCGTCTTCGAGGAAGCTGAAAGACTCCTGGGGCAAGGTGAGCCCTTTGCCCTGGCAACCGTCGTGCGCACCAGGGGGTCCACGCCCCAGAAACCCGGCGCCAAGCTCCTGGTCCGCAAGGACGGCAGCGCCGTGGGTACCCTGGGGGGTGGCTGTGTAGAGGCGGACGTCTGGGCAGAGGCCAGGACCATCCTGGACGACGAGGGCGGCTCGCAAGTCCGCCGGTTCGACCTGAACGAGGACATCGCCGCCAAGGACGGTCTCGTATGTGGCGGGTCGATGGAGATACTCATCGACCCCATCAAAGGTGAGCAGGGGTTGATGTCGCTGGTCGATGAAATCCTGGCGTCCTATGAAGGAAAGGGCGACCGGGCCATGGCCACCCTGGTCAGCTCCAAGGGGAAAGGGCTACCCGGCGCCAAGCTCTTCATCCGGGCCGATGGAAGCACTGTCGGGACTCTCGGGGAGGCGGGCCTCGACGGCACGGCTACCGAGGCGGCATTCGAACTCATGTCCAAGGGGCGCGACCGCTGGATCGAGACCAAGGACGGCGCAAAGCTTTATGTCGAGAGCTTCACCACGCCGGCCACCCTGGTCATCGCAGGTGGAGGACACGTCGGCAAGGCGCTTTACACGGCCGCCAAGTTTGCGGGGTTCAAGGTCATCGTCGTCGATGACCGCCCCATGTATGCCAACCAGGAGCGGTTCCCCGACGCGGACGCCATCATCGTCGACGACTTCGACAAGGGGCTCCGAAGTCTGGAAATGACCCCCAACTACTATGTCATTGTTGCTACTCGGGGGCACAAACTCGACGATATCGCATTGTTGGAGGCGGCCCGGTCCAAGGCCGGATACATCGGCCTCCTCGGCAGCAAACGCAAGGCGATGCTGATCTACCGGGACCTGGTCCGGCAGGGGATTCCCATCGAGCGGATCGCCGAAGTTCGGGCCCCCGTTGGCCTGGACCTCGGCGGCAGGACTCCAGAGGAGATCGCCATCAGTATCGTTTCCGAGATGCTCGCGGAGCGCTACGAACGGCGGGGCGGACCGATGACGATGGGCGACGACATGATTGAAAAGGCCCGCCAGCTGGCGTCGAAGCCTGTCAGGGGAAGGCCGATCGCTACCGGCACCTGACCATCGGACACATACGGCGCGCCAGGGGGACCCGACGGGTCTCCATTTTGTTGAGGGCACAGATCCATGTCTCAGGGAGAGCGTGTCAGCCAGGTCGCGGGGACCGCCGCGGTCCTGCTGGCTGCCGGCGAATCGACCAGGATGGAGTCTCCCAAGCAGCTAGTGGAGTGGAAGGGGGTACCCCTGGTCCAGTACCAGACCACTCAGCTCCTGGCGGCCGGAGTGGCGGAGGTGGTGGTCGTGGCCGGACACAGAGCAGCAGAAGTGCTGTCTCTAATAGAGGGCTGCCCCGCCAACGTGCGTCACGTTATAAACCACGATTATCGGAAAGGGAAGACCACATCGATCAAGGCGGGGCTCGGGGCCCTGCGCACCACGCCTCGTGCCGTCATGGTCCTGGCGGTGGACCAGCCTCGGACCAGCGCGATACTTCGTCGGCTCATTGACGAACATCTACGAGGCGAACACCCGATATCGATGCCCAGTCACGGCTCCCGGCATGGCCACCCACCCATTTTCAGCGGGTCGCTGCTGCCTGAGCTCCTCCGGATCTCCGAGGAACAGATGGGAGTCCGCGAGGTCATCGAAAGGCACCGGGATACTCTGCACACCGTCCCCATTGATGACCCCTTGGTGCTGACCAACATCAACACCGCCGAGGACTACCGCAAGGCCCGCGAGCTGGCGGGTGACGGCGTCGGGTAACTCCTTTGGCCGCCCCTTTCGGGCCGCAATGCGGTGCTATAGAATTGGGCCGTGTCTCCGGTAGGGGCCTTCGAACGAAAGGGCGATATGAATGCGGGTCCTGATGATCGGGGACGTGGTCGGGAAACCCGGCCGGCGGGCTGTAAAGCAGATGGTGCCGCAGCTCCGGCGGGAGCATGACCTCGATCTCGTTGTCGCCAACGTCGAGAACGCCGCAGGAGGGCTTGGGGTAACCCCAGAAACCGCCGAGGAGTTCATCGAAGCAGGCGTCGATGTGCTCACAACGGGTAACCACGCGTGGTCCAAACGCGAGATATTCCCGTATATGGAGAGCGAATTCCCTATCATTCGCCCCGTCAACTACCCCCCCGGCGTCCCGGGCCGTGGGTACATTGTTTTCCAGGACGTGCTCATAGTGAACGTCATCGGACGAGTGTTTATGGGAGCCTACGACGACCCCTTCCGGGCCGTCGACGAAGTGCTGGAAAGGGCACCCGAACATGGCCCTGTGGTGCTGGTGGACTGTCATGCCGAGACCACATCAGAAAAAGGGGCCATGGGATGGCACCTGGATGGGCGTGTAAGCGCCGTCGTAGGGACCCACACTCACGTCGGGACCGTGGACACCCGCATCCTTCCCGGGGGCACCGCCTATGTGACGGACATAGGAATGACGGGCCCGTGGAATTCCATCATAGGAAATACGGTTGAGGACGTACTGGAGCGTTTCCACACCCAGCTCAATGTGCGCCTGACCGTCCCAGCCGGTCCCGCCCGGTTCCATTCGGTGCTGATTGACGCCGATAGCGCCACAGGCAAGGCGCGAAGCATAAGCCGGATAGATTGCGACGTTGACTGAGCCAGGAGAACGGCTTGCAGCACAAAGTCGACCTTCACCTCCACACCACACACTCGGATGGCCGCCTGACGCCGGCGCAGCTCGTCAATTTGGTCGCCTCCAGAGGCCTGGAGGTCGTGGCCATCACCGACCACGACTCCATCGAGGGGCTGGCAGAAGCCCGTGAGGAGGCCAAGAAACACCCGAAGCTCGAGCTGATCCCTGGAATGGAGCTGAGCTGCGACGTCCCTGAGGGAGAGGTCCACATCCTGGCCTACTACGTCGATACCGACAATACTTCTCTGCGGGACACCCTGCAGCGGTTCAGGGATACACGCCTCGACCGCGGCCGGCAGATGGTGGAAAAGCTGGAGGTCTTGGGAATGCCCCTTTCTTGGGAGCGAGTCCTGAGCTTCTCGGACGGTGGCTCGGTGGGGCGTCCCCACGTGGCCCGCGCGATGATCGAAGAGGGGTACGTAGCGGACAACCAGGAAGCTTTCGATAAGTACCTGGGCCGGCACGGTCCCGCCTATGCGGAAAGGACGAAGCTGACACCAATTGAGGCTATCCGCATGGCATCGGACGCAGGGGCTCTCCCTGTCCTTGCGCACCCATCCTACGTGGACGATTACGAGGCCCAGTTTCCCGCGATGGTCCAAGCAGGCCTCATTGGTATGGAGGTCTACTATGGGAACTACGGAGAGCCCCTGATTCGCTCCCTAAAGCGCTCCGCCGACAAGTACGGCCTCGTCCCTTGCGGCGGCAGCGACTACCATGCCATGGGCCATGACGGAGAGGCCCTCCCAGGTTCCGCCGGCCCGCCTGTGTCTACCGCCGAACGGCTCGAAGCCCTTCGCAAAAAGCGGAGGCAGCAGCGCGGCAGTCTGAGTTAGATGGCCCTGGACTCCGCCGGAATCCAGCGAGTCATCCCTCACAGGCCTCCATTCTTGCTGGTCGACAGGATCCTCGAGGTCGAACCGGGGGTCAGGGCCGTTGGGGTCAAGAATTTCACGATCAACGAGCCCTTCTTCCAGGGGCACTTTCCGGGAAACCCCGTCGTGCCAGGCGTTTTGCTGGTGGAAGCCTTAGCCCAGGTCGGATCGGTGGCGGTGCTCTCGATGGAAGGGAACGAGGGAAAGGTGCCCTTCTTCGCCGGAATCGACTCCTTCAAGTTCAGGAAGCCCGTCACCCCGGGTGATTCCGTGGTCCTCGAGGTGACGATGACCAGGATGCGCAGCGCGGTTGGCAAGGGTACCGCGCGGGCCATCGTAGATGACTCCGTGGTGGCTGAAGGAGAGCTCACCTTCGCCCTCGTGAGCGCAGGCACACCCTGAGCGCGGCCGTACCGGTCCTGCTGGCAGTCGGCGCCTATCTTTTCGGCTCGATTCCGACGGCCAACATCCTGGCGAGAGCGCTCAGGGGCGTCGACCTCCGGACCATCGGCAGCGGGTCGGTGAGCGCTTCGAACGCGGGACAGCTGCTCGGCAAGTGGGCTGTGGTTTCCGTCGGGGTCACGGACCTTCTGAAGGGGGTGCTTCCAGTCCTAGCGGCTGTTATCCTCGACCTCAGCTTGGCCGCTCAGGTGGCCGTCGGCCTGGCGGCAGTAGCGGGACACAACTGGTCTGTGTTCCTTAGGTTCGAAGGGGGACGAGGGCTATCGAGCGCATACGGGGTAATGCTGATCGTGGCCCCCGTCGAGGTCGGGATATTCACGCTTACCGCCCTGTTCGGCCTTGCGTTCTACAGGAACACGCCGCTCGTCATTGGCCTGAGCGCAGCACTGACCCCTGTATGGAGCGCGGCCCTGCATCAGGAAGCGCCCATCCTCTGGGGAACAAGCCTCTTGGTTGGGATCATCGTGGCGAAGCGGCTCATGGGCAACAGGCCAGGGCCGTTGCCCGCTGAAGGGAAGGCGAAGCTCTTTCTTTGCCGGCTGGCCCTGGACCGCGACACTAACAGCCGGGAAGAATGGGTGCAGCGCGCGGGGCTTCGGCCGGAAGGCTGAGGCTCGCGATGAGGGCCGATGTGACGCCCCCCGGCGTCCCTTCAAGCCGTTCCCGGCCATCTAGACTATGATTGATGACGCAGAGCCTAGCGGGCCATCCCATGCAGTGCGCCACCCATCCCCAGATCGAGACTTATATCCGCTGCAGCCGGTGTGATAGGGCAATTTGCCACCGTTGCATGGTGCAAACGCCGGTAGGATACCGTTGCACCGACTGTGGCCGGGGGACTCGCCCGCCCCAGATGGTCCTTTCTGCAACGCAGCTGGCTGCCGCACTGGGCTCCGGCGTGGGAATGGCGATCGTGGGGGGCATGGCCTGGGCGATCATTCACCAGATCAATTTCCTATTCCTTCTGGTCATCGTCGGCGCCGGGATCGGCTACTTCATCAGCGAAGCGATCAGCCGCGTCTCGAACAAGAAGCGGTCTCCCCTGTTACCGCTGATCGCCGGCATGAGCACAGCGGCCAGCTTCTTCATCGGGAACGTGTTCTTCTTCATGTTCTGGACCGACGTCACGACCTCTCAGGCCTTGGAACAGATAGGGAACCTTGGAATCTCCGGGATGTGGGGCATTCTCTCCGCGGTGCTGGCCACAGCATTTGCCGTCTCGCGTCTCCGCATGTGACCAGCGTCCCATGGCGGACAATGCTGGGCGCGTTTGGGGAGCCGCGAACGAGAAGAGGGCGTGTATAATCTGGGTCGCCCGTCGTCACCCCCTCTCTGGTCCCAAATCGATTACGCGATAAAAGGAGCGCTGCTCAATGGAGTTCAAGGTCGCGGTCCTTCCAGGAGACGGGATCGGTCCCGAAGTCGTAGGGGAGGGGACCAGGCTGCTGGAGTCGGCGGGCCGGCGGTGGGGCCACGAGTTCACATTCACCTACGGCCTGATCGGCGGGGGCTGCATCGACCAGACCGGGGAGGCCATCAACGATGACACCCTCGAGATGTGCCGCGGTGGCCAGGCAGTCCTCTTGGGCGCGGTTGGGGGTCCAAAATGGGACAACCCACAGGCACCAACCAGGCCAGAGGCCGGCCTCTTGAGGTTGAGACAGGAGCTCAAGCTATTCGCCAACCTCCGGCCCGTCAAGACGGTGCCGCAGCTCCTGGACTCGACACCTCTGAAGATCGGGGTCGTCCGAGGCACCGACTTGATGGTCATCCGCGAGCTGACTGGAGGACTCTATTTCGGGAAGCCCAAGCAACGGTGGCAGACCACCAGAGGTCGTCGGGCCGTCGACACGCTGGCGTACAGTGAGCGAGAGGTGGAACGCGTCGTGCGCGTCGGATTCGGGCTCGCTCGGGTCCGCAGGGGCAAGCTGACCTCCGTCGACAAGGCGAACGTCCTCGAGACATCGCGCCTTTGGCGTGAGATCGCCACCGAAATCGGCCCCGAGTACCCCGACGTCGAGCTGCGGCACATGCTTGTCGACACCTGCGCCATGGAGCTTGTGCGAAATCCCGCCTCCTTCGATGTCATCGTCACCGAGAACACCTTCGGCGATATCCTTACCGATGAAGCTGCGGTCTTGGCGGGGTCCATGGGGATGCTGCCCTCGGCAAGCCTCGGGGGGGAGTCGGTTGCCAAGCGGTGGGGCAAGGGGAGTGGCAAAGCCTTCGGTCTCTACGAGCCGATCCACGGAAGTGCGCCGGATATCGCGGGGCAGGACAAGGCCAACCCCATCGCTACCTTCCTGAGCATCGCGATGATGCTCCGCTATTCTTTGGGGCTGCCCCGGGAGGCGGAAGCCGTAGAACGGGCAGTCGACCAGGTGCTTGCCTCGGGATATCGCACCCCGGATATCGCCCGGGAAGGATCGCAAGTTGTCGGCACTCGCGAGATGGGCGGCCTCGTACGGGAGCGTCTCCAAGACGCCGGCGGGTGATCAGCCGCACTGCTCGATGCAGCCCGGCGACGCCGGCGCATGGCTGCCCGTGCCTTCCCCGTCAACGAGCCGCGATGTTTGATGCCGGAATGCGGGCGCGAATATACTGATCTGTAGCGAGTCCCGTCGCCGCCCCGGTCCAACAGAGACTCCCAGGGATTGGGCGACGGGCCGGAGCACCGAATGGCCAAGATCGAGCTCTACGACACCACCTTGCGGGATGGGACCCAAGCCGAGGGGATATCCCTATCCGTCCACGATAAGCTGCGCATTGCCCAAAAGCTGGATGAGATAGGGGTCGACTACATCGAGGGCGGCTGGCCCGGCTCCAATCCCAAGGATGCCGAGTTCTTCGACCAGGCCAGGAATCTGGAGCTTGGCCACGCGGCGATTGCCGCTTTCTCCAGCACAAGAAGGGCTGGCGTTACCGTGGAAAACGACGCGAACATGATCGCGCTCCTCCAGTCCGGGGCCAGGATTGCAACCCTGGTTGGAAAGAGCTCCGAGCTCCACGTCACCGAGGTCCTGGGTACGACGCTGGAAGAGAACCTGAACATGATCGCGGACTCCGTCTCGTACTTGAAGGGTAAGGGTATCGCCGTCTTCTACGACGCCGAACATTTCTTCGATGGGTACAAGGAGAACGCCGGCTACGCCCTTCAGACGCTGCAGGCGGCGGCCCGTGCCGGCGCCGACCGGATCGTGCTCTGCGACACCAACGGCGGCTCGTTGCCGGCGGAAATTGGGGCCATCGTCGAGGAGGCAGCCCGCGAGGTCGGGACCCCTCTGGGCATACACTGCCACAACGACAGCGACCTGGCGGTGGCCAACTCCCTGGCAGGTATCGCGGCCGGAGCGGTGCAGGTCCAAGGCACGATCAACGGCATCGGGGAGCGGTGCGGGAACGCCAACCTGGTTTCCATTATCGCCAATCTGAAGATCAAGATGGGCGCCGACGTCGTGAGCGACGAGCAGCTGAGCATGCTGAAGGAGACCGCCGCCTTCGTCAGCGAGAGCGCCAACCAGGCCCTGGACCCTTTCCAGCCGTTCGTTGGCGACAGTGCCTTTACCCACAAAGGCGGTCTCCATGCGGCTGCGGTCGCCAAGGTCGAGAGCAGCTATCAGCACATCGATCCGGCGACGGTCGGCAACGCGAAGCGAGTTGTGGTGTCCGAGCTTTCCGGCCGGGTTAACGTCTTGTCCAAGGCCGAGCAGCTCGGGATCGATCTGCAGTCCAACGCACCGCTCGCGAGGAAGGTCCTGGACAGCATCAAAGAGCTGGAGAATAAGGGCTACACCTATGAGAGCGCCGAAGCGTCGTTCGAGATGCTGGTCCGCCGGGCCATGCCCGAATACCTCAAGCCCTTCGAGCTCGTGGATTTCATGGTCGTCGTTGAAAAGGGACGGCGTATGCCAGTGATCGCCCACGGGGAGGACGCCCTCTCCGAGGCGACGGTGAAAGTCCAGGTCGATGGAGCCACGATCCACCGGGCCGCGGAAGGAAATGGGCCCGTGAACGCGCTGGACCAGGCATTGCGCCTGGCGCTCATCGAGTTCTACCCGAAGGTTGCTGCGGTCAAGCTCGTCGATTACAAAGTCCGCATCGTGGACGAGACGCAAGGGACAGGGGCTGTGGTCAGGGTGATCATCGAGTCCAGCGATGGCGAGCGTCACTGGAGGACGGTGGGGTGCTCGACCAACGTGATCGAAGCGAGCTGGCTGGCGCTGGTCGACAGCCTTGAGTTCTGGCTCCTGAAATTCGCCCCAGCCCGATGAGCTACACCGTCGCGGAGAGCCGCTTAGCACCCACGATGTGTCAGGTCCCCGGACTGATGTCCCTTCATATCCGGACCGAACCCTATGCCGATTGAAGGCAGTCTGGTCCCCGTCGGGTCCGAAGCGCCCGATTTCACCCTCCCTTCGACAGGGGGTGGTCGAGTCACTCTTAGCGAGTATCGGGAGAAGGCTTGCGTGGTCCTCGTGTTTCTGCGCGGATTCATATGACCCTTCTGCCGGCGGCACCTGCGTCAGTTGACGGAGCAGCATCAAGAGTTCCTGAACGCGGGCGCCGAGGTCATCGCTCTGGTCAACGATACGGAGGAGCACGCCCTGGCCTACTTCAAGGGGCACGGTATCCCCTTCCCATGCCTCATAGACCCGGGCCGCATCGTGTACGGCCAATATGAGGTGCAGTCCAGGCTACTGTCCCTCGGCCAGCGGCCGGGGCTGTACGTCATCGACCGAGAGGGAGTCGTGCGGTATGCGTACCTGGGTTGGCAGCAGTGGGAAATCCCGGGCAACGCCGAAGTCCTGGAGGCGTGCCGGGACATCCGGTGTCAGGCGCCGGCATGATGGCTGGTCGAACCATGGTGGTCGATGGGGGCGAGGTCACGCTGGGCCAACGGGACTCGGCGCCGCCGCCCGCTAGAGCTCGAAGGCGTCGATCGTCGTCGGGCGGTAAAGGACCTCCCTGGCGAGAGGCCGCCAGCCGATGACGTTGGTCCGCTCAGCCTGGCTCAGGATGATGTTCATGAAGTCTTTGCCCAGCACGAGGCCAAGCCCCCCGGAGGCGCCGGCCCGCTCGCTGAAACTATTGACGCCGTCCCGCAGGGCGTTGCGTCCCGCGATGGCCAGGGGCACAGCCTCCCCTGCATGTTGGTCATGAAAGTGACCCGGGGTGAAGCTTCCTGAGGAGACGCTGGGCGTTGCGTGGTCTGAGGTGACGACCGTCACGAGCTCCTCATCGGGGAGCATCTCCTCGACGAGGCCCAGAAGACCCCTGTCCAGGGCCTCGATCTCCCGAAGCTTCCTCAACGGGTCGGCGTAGTGGGCGACGAGGTCCGGCTGCTTCGTGTGAATGTGCACGAAGTCATAACCCTCTCTCAGCAGGCCCTTCGCCCGTCCTAAACGATGGACTATGTCCTTTTCGGTGTCGTCCAGCTCTTCCTCCCTGGTCTCCACGCCGAGATGGTACATGACCCCTCGCAGCACTTCTTCAGAAGTAAGGCTCACCGGGTTGAACCCGAACCTTTCGCGGAAGGTCGGCAGAGGAAGCCGGCGTCCAGCCCACTTTGGCAGCAGAAAATTGATGGGCAGCTGGCTGTCGCGCCTTCGGCGGGCGTTTACCGGGTGGTCCGCCAGCACTGCGTGGGCCCACCGCAAGTACTCGTTTACCGCTGATGCAGTCCGGGCCGCCAGCTCTGGCTCAGCCGCCTGTTCCATTGGCTGCGCTTTGATGACCGGCAGGTCGTTGCCGAGGGGATCGCAGTCGGTGATGTCGTCACTCACCTCTCCCCGCAGGCAAAGGACTCCCTCACTGCCGCCGGTATAGACCAATTCAACGTCGATGCCGCAGAAGGTCTTGCGGGCAATCGCCGAGGCCAGGGGTTTGAAGTCTTCCTCTGAGCCTGGCATCATCCGCTGGACGATCCGCAGCCCGCGGCCGTGGGCCTCGACGCTGGAGAACCGGGTAAGGCAGATGACGTCCTCCGGCGGCGGGACGACTCCCCGGGCAACCGCGTGAAAGACAGCCCGGCCCGGGATCTCGTCCAGGGAGCAGCCGAAAAGGGCCGCGTGGGCCGTCGGCGTGCCCGCGGCGATTCCCGGGCCCACGGCACTGAGCAGGCCGTTGATGCCGGCCGAGGCCACCGCATCGAGATTTGGAGTATGCGCCGCCTCGAGGGGCGTGCGGCCATTGAGCTGGGGCGCCGGGCGGTCGCCCAACCCGTCGAGGGTGATCGCGAGGACTTTCATGGGCGCCATGTGCTCTTCAGGGTATGGGGCCTTGCCCTAGGATGCAACTGTGAACAAGGGGGTCCTTGTCGCTGGGTCTCAGACCGCGTTCGCTCTCATGGGCGACTCCGCGCTGTTGGCGAATCGTTGCCCAAAAAAGGGGGCCTCGTTGTCGAGACCCCCTCGTCCGGTCGTGTCTAGACGAGAGCTCAGCTGCCCTGTGCCTGCGCGTTGTCCATCATCGCGTTGGCCTGATCGCCGACACCGGCACTTACGCAATCCATGTAGGTGCCGTAAAGGGCCCGGGAAAGGAGCCGGAGACTGAACTTGTCGTCCGGCGCCGTCTGGAGCTGCTCCTCCCGCTTACTGATGAGGAGTTCCATCTTGTTCAGGAACACCTGCTGGAGGGGGCTCAAACCCTGGGACGGGGCAGCCTGATCCTCGATTTGCTTCGGTTCGCCGACCTGGTCCAGTGATCTCATGGCCGACCTCGTACCTTCGTTCTAAGCTTATTATAGCTGTTGCCGTTCACCACGTCATGGGCCTGAAGTCCGTTGGGCAAGCACATGGTGCCTGCAGCGCTTCCTGCTAGACCTCGCGGAACTCTCCTTCAACAGTGTCCCCACCCTCGGCCCCGGGGCCCCCGGGCGCCGGTTCACCGGGCACCGCACCAGGGGCTCCGGCCTTGCTGTAGACATGTTGGCCCACCTTCTGGACCGTCTCCTGGAGCTCGCCGGATGTACGCCGGATGGTATTGGGGTCATTGACTTCCAATGCCGACTTGACCGCCGCCACCTTGCTTGCCACTTCCGCCTTCATCTCCTCGGGGACCTGCTCCCCCTGCTCGTTGATCAGCTTCTCGGCGTTATACGCCAAGCTGTCCGCGGTGTTGCGAAGCTCGATCTCCTCTCGCTGGCGTTTATCCTCGTCGGCATGCGCCTCGGCCTCGTGGACAAGCCGCTCGACCTCATCCTTGTTGAGGCCAGAGCTGGGCTGGATGACGATCTTCTGCTCCTTTCCGGTCCCTTTGTCTTTGGCCGAGACCTCGACGATGCCATTGGCGTCGATGTCGAAGGATACTTCGATCTGCGGCATTCCCCGAGGTGCCGGCAGGAGGCCATCGAGGATGAATCGCCCGATGGACTTGTTGTCCCTCGCCTGAGTCCGCTCACCCTGAAGAGCGTGTATTTCGACCTGCGGCTGACTGTCACTCGCGGTACTGAAGGTCTCCGACTTGGTCGTCGGGATGGTGGTGTTGCGGGGGATCAACGGCGTCAATACGCCGCCCAGGGTCTCAACGCCCAGGCTCAAGGGAGTGACGTCCAGAAGCAGGATGTCCCCAACGTCACCTTTGAGTACGCCTGCCTGTATAGCCGCCCCGATGGCGACGACCTCGTCGGGGTTGACGCCGCGGTGCGCGTCCTTGCCGAAGAACTCCTTCACCTTCTGAACGACCATCGGCATGCGGGTCTGACCGCCGACCAGGATGACTTCGTTCACGCTGTTCGGAGAGATCTTGGCATCCTCTACTGCCTTGCGGACCGAAGCGAAGGTCTGTTCTACGAGCTCCCCCACGAGCTGCTCCAGCTTGCTCCTGGTCAGAGTCATGACCAGGTGCTTCGGACCGCTCGCATCTGCCGTGATAAAGGGGAGGTTGATCTCCGACTGCATGACCGTCGAGAGCTCGATTTTGGCCTTCTCGGCGCCTTCCTTCAGCCGCTGTAGGGCGAGGCGGTCCTCGGTCAGGGCAATGCCGTTTTCCCGTCTAAACTCCTCCGCGAGCCACGCGATGATCCGCTGATCGAAGTCATCGCCCCCCAGATGGGTATCGCCGTTGGTCGACTTCACCTCGAAGGCGCCGCCGCCGATATCGAGGATGGAGATGTCAAAGGTTCCACCCCCGAGGTCATACACCGCGATGACCTCATCGCCCTTCTTCTCGAGGCCATATGCGAGGGCAGCGGCGGTCGGCTCGTTGATGATCCGCAGCACCTCGAGGCCCGCGATCTTACCCGCGTCCTTGGTCGCCTGCCGTTGCGAGTCATCGAAGTAGGCCGGGACGGTGATGACCGCCTCCGTAATCTTCTCTCCCAGCTTGGCCTCTGCGTCCTCTTTGAGCTTTCGGAGGATCATCGCCGAGATCTCCGGCGGCGAGTAATCCTTGCCCGCCATGTGGACGTTGGCATCTCCGTTGGGGGCCTTTACAACCGAATAGGAAACGTTGACTTTATCGCGCTGGGAACCCTGGTCGTCGAACTTTCGCCCCATGAAGCGCTTTACCGAGAAGATCGTATTGTCCGGGTTCGTCACGGCTTGCCGTTTGGCCACTTGGCCGACGTAGCGCTCACCGGATTTTAAGTTGATGGCTACCATGGAAGGGGTGGTCCTTCCCCCTTCCGTGTTCTCCACTACCTGAGGCTCGCCCGCCTCCATGACAGCCATGCATGAGTTCGTCGTCCCAAGGTCGATTCCGAGTACCTTCGCCATTGCTCACCTTCTTGGCCGGTCTGAATTGTCGCCGGCGGATCTTCGGCCTTTTTCCTATAGTCGAGGCTCAAACCCCCGGGGGGTCTCCGCCGGTTGGCTCCCGGAATGTTGCTGCCCCTCCGGCTCCTCCGGCTCCAGGGCCGCCAGGTCGCTGACGTTGAGGCCCAGGCTCAGGAGCACGCGATCCAACTCCTTCAGAGATTTTAAGACGTTGGCACTCCGAGGGGCCTCAGTCGCGAGAGTCGACCGGATGTTCAGGAGCCGGGTTGCCAGGCCGAGAGCCAACTCGACGCCGGAGAGATTTAGCCCCAGCCGGTCTACCAGAAACTTGATGAGGCGCAGCCGGGCGATGTCCTGGTCCGAGTACAGCCGGAGCGTCCCGAGCCTGGGAGGCTCGATGAAGCCTGCGCGCTCGTACTTGCGAAGCGTCTGCGGGTGCATATTCAGGATCTGGGAGGCTACGCTGATGATGTAGAGGCCTTGGGCCTTCCTCATTGGACTCACCTCACCCTGCCACATGGTACCTCGGCTGCATCGGGGCCTACTGTCCTTTTATACCAGCGCAAGCATTTCGATGTCAATGTCTGTATCACAGTGACGGGCCGATATGTGCCATCGATCCACATCTATTGGATAAATAGACTTGACACAAAGTATATAAGACCCTATAGTTCAAGTCGAGTCAGGCGATCTGGCTCCGATCTAAACACAGCCGAAGGAGGACGCGATGATGTTAGCGAGACGAGGTCCGAGCGATAGGGTCGGCAGCCTGATGGAGCGGTTCTTAACCGACGCGTTAGGAGGCCCGCCGTCTACGAGGGGTAACGAGACGGCCTCGCTGCCGTTCGACATGTACGAGGTAGATTCCGAGGTCGTGATCCGGGCTGCGGTCCCGGGCGTGCAGCAGGACGATGTCAGTCTGACCGTCGACCACGGCCGGTTGACGATCAGGGCGAAGAGAGACGGGCACGCCGTCGAGGGAGCCCGTTGGCTCCGCCGCGAAGTCTGGCCTGGTGAGTATGCCCGGTCCTTCGTGCTGCCCAGCAGCATTCAGGGTGACAAGGCGACAGCCACTTACGATGACGGCATCCTCACCGTCAGGATTCCGAAGGCCGATTCCGCCCGGCCCAAGGAGATCAAGATTGAGGCGAAAGCTTCGTAAGAATGAGGTATGACTCCCCAGTCGGGGGCCGGCTGAAGCCGGCCCCCGACTGCCATCCGGGTATTGCCCAAGGTGGGCTCGGGCCGGTAGGTTCGGCCAAGGCATCGCCGGGGAATCGTACAGGGTTGACAAACTCGATCGAGCCGCATATGTTATGAACTAGTTTTGAACAACACTTGGGAAATAAGGGCCGAGCTTGCCGGCAGAACCTCCTGAGGCCTATCGACGTTCTACTGGTAGCACGCAGCGGTCGAATCCCGGGAACTCCCGGCGACATCCAAGAGGTCTCACGGACGGAACAACAGCGGGACGGGGTAGAAGGAGGTCGGCGAATGCTCTATCTCAAAAGCTGCCCGAAGTGCAACGGGGACATGTACCTGGACAGGGACACCTACGGCTCCTTCCGCCAGTGCCTCCAATGCGGCAAGCTCCAGGACCTGGTTGAAAAGGCCGCTATTCTACCGGCGGCCCCCGTGACGGCGAAGCCGAAGCGGCAGCGGCAGCCCTCAGCCGCACCCAGCCGCGCCGTGGCCTAGCTCAGGCGATGAGGGCTTCAAACCCTGCGATGGAGAGCGTCCCGGAGGCAACCTGACGGGTCAGCGAATCTCCTCGCAAAGCGCAACAAAAGGGAGCGGACTGAACGTCCGCTCCCTTTCTTAGGTTTTCCGTCGCGCCCCAACGGGTTGGCTATACTGTTATGACCCTCACGGGCCTTCCCGGCCCACGTTGCTTCGGAATGCCCCATGACTGACGCCACGCCGCCCCCAAGCGGGGACACCGACCGGACCGTGATGCCTGTTGAGGCTGTCGAGAGGCTCCTCCAGGAAGGCGCCGCCCGGGAGGCTGCTGCTACCGTCGCCGCGCTTCACGAAGCAGACGGCGCCGCGACACTTCATCAGCTCGGCATCGATGAGCGCCATCTCGTCGCGCAGCACCTGGACCCGGAGACCACTGCGAAGGTCTTGGAAGAGATGGACATCGATGAAGCGGCCTCGTTGGTGCTTGGCCTGGAAGACGATCTTCCGGCAACGCCCTGGCTGGCGTCGTTTCCTTGCGAGACCTCGTCCTCGCACCCGCCCACACTCCAGTCCGGGACTCCATGAACCCCAGCGTCGTGAAGGTCAACCCCGGGACGGACCAGGAGGAGTGCGCCAGGATTCTCCAGCGCTACGACCTGCAGCAGCTCCCGGTGGTGGACGACCAGGGGCAAGTTCTCGGCGTCATCCTGGCTGAAGACATCATCGACGTCATGGAGCAAGAGGCCACCGAGGATATGCTCCGGCTCGCCTCCGTCCAGAAGACGGAGCGGGTCCTCGGTCCAGTTTCGAGGGGGTTTCGCAACCGGGCCCCGTGGCTGCTTCTCAACCTGGGTACGGTGCTGCTGGCGGCTACCATCATCAGCGTGTTCGAGGAGACGATAGCCGCAGCCGCTTTCCTCGCGGTCTTTCTTCCCATGATCGCGAGCCAGGGAGGAGTCGCCGGGCTCCCAGACAGTGACGCTCGTGACCAGGGGGCTGGCCCTGGGAGAGCTGACTTTCCGCGATACCTGGCGGGTCTTGATGCGAGAGATAGCCCTGGGCATCGGCAACGGCGTGGGCACCGGTGCTATCGCCGGAGCGCTGGCCTACGCATGGAAGGGAAGTGCGGCCCTGGGCATCGTCGTGGGGACGGCCATGGTCTTGACGCTGATCGTCGCCGGCCTGTTCGGCGCCACCGTCCCGCTCGTCCTGCGCGCTCTTCGGCTGGACCCCGCCCTGGGCTCCGTCGTCGTGGTTACGACCGTCACCGACATGGCAGGATTCGGCTTCGTGCTGGCGCTGGCTGTCGCATGGCTCTGACGTGTAGCCCGAGCGGGTCCGCCAGCCCAAACCGCCAGGCAGCGCTGGCTCAGGAGGACTCTCGGTGTTGACCAAACGCATCATCCCGTGTCTCGACGTGGACCGTGGGCGAGTCGTCAAGGGCGTCAGCTTCGTCGACCTGCGCGACGCCGGCGACCCAGCGGAGCTCGCGTCCTTCTATGACGCCGAAGGCGCCGACGAGCTGGTGTTCCTGGACATCACCGCGAGCCACGAGGAGCGGGACACGATCGTCCGCGTTGTCGAGCATGTTTCGGAAGAGGTGTTCATCCCCCTTACCGTAGGGGGAGGCATCCGCACCGAGGACGATGTCCGTCGGATCCTCGAGGCTGGCGCCGATAAGGTCTCGATCAATACCGCGGCAGTCAACGATCCGAATGTCATCTCGGCGGGCGCCAAGCGGTTCGGTTCCCAGTGTATCGTCGTCGCCATTGACGCCCGGCGCATCGACCCGGACCGGCCCTCGGGAGCCGCCGGCGCGCCGGCCTTGGGTCCGGGCTCCCGCTGGGAGGTCTTCACCCATGGCGGGCGCCGTCCCACCGGCATCGACGCGGTACGATGGGCCAAGCAAGCCGCCGACTTGGGGGCTGGGGAGATTCTACTGACCAGCATGGACGAGGACGGCCAGCTGAACGGTTACGACCTGGAGCTTACTCGGGCGGTGTCGCAAGCAGTGCCCGTGCCCGTCATCGCCAGCGGCGGGGCTGGCCGGATGGAGCATTTCTACGATGCCTGCTCGGAGGGGATGGCCGATGCCCTTCTGGCGGCCAGCGTGTTCCACTTCGGGACCTTCCGCGTCCGCGACGTCAAGGCCTTCCTCGCCAACAGGGGCGTGCCAGTCCGGACTTAGCTCTTGGGCTTCGAGTTGTCCTGCTTCGCGCCTGTCGACTGCCTAGAACTCAGGACAGGGCCGGGCGGAGGTCCTGCGCCACGACGTCGATGAACTGCAGCGAGCTGGCCAGGTCCTGCCTACCCCTTGAACTGAACGTCAGCTGTTCGATACCCATCTCTGGGTAACGGCGGAGGTCCTCCAACACCTGTGCACGGCTCCCGGTCATCGGCAGCTTTCGCTCGGATGGCTCAAGAGCGGCATCGGTAACCCGAATGGAGACCCTGGCGGAGAGGGTCAGCTCCTCGAAAGGGCGGCCAACGTCGTCGCATATTTGATGGAGGGTGCTGAGCGCCTCTTCGAGCTCGTCGGGATACAGGTCCAAGAAGTTAATGCCGTCGCCTAACTTGGCTGCCCGGCGCATTGCCGGCTTCGTGTTGCCTCCAACCCAGATCGGTATCTTTTGACTCGGTCTGGGGAGGCAGGTCATGTCCTCGAATTCGTAGTACTTGCCTTTGAACGATGGGTTCTCGGCGTACCAGAGCTCCTTCAGATAGAGGATCTGCTCGTCGCTAACGGGGCCGCGCTCGTCGAACGATGCGCCGAGGGCCTCGAACTCCTCGGAGAGCCAGCCCACGCCCACGCCCAGTATGATGCGCCCCCCGGAGATCTCCTGCATGGAGGCGACCATCTTCGCCGTGAGCAGAGGGTGCCGGTAGGGGAGGATCAGGACGCTGACCCCAATCTTGACCCGCTCGCACCGGCCTGAGATCGCCGACATGAGGGCCAGGGAGTCAAGGAGAGGCGTATCGGCTATGAATGGTCTGGGCTTCCCTCGGGAATATGGGTAGGCCTGCCGTGGGTTGTGTGGGAACGCCATGTGGTCACCGACCCACACTGACTCGATCCCGCGCTCCTCGGCCCTTTCAGCCATCGCGAACATCGCTTCCCGTGTGGCCAGCGGCCCCATGTTGGGGAGACCAATTCCGAACTCCATCGCTGCCTCCAACGCTTGGTGTGCGGGCAGTCTATGCGACGGCGGCGAGGCGTTTCAAGCAGGAAGGCATGAGGGGGCGCGGGGGACCTCGGTCTCCTCTTTCCTAGGACCGGGTCCCCGGGGGGCGCGATGCTTCAGAACATAATCTCCATCGGGAGGTTATAGCGGTCGCGGCCGATCGGCGGCTCCTTCGGCACGCTGGAAGCCGACCCCTCGCGGAGCTTCCTCGCTGTTTCCAGGAGCGCGAGGGCGTCGTAGAGGTCATCCAATCCCACGCCCTGCAGTACCGAAACCTGCGTCTCCGCCTGCTCGAGGGGCTGCCGGGAGACGGCCGAGAGGAGCCGGCGGCGTTCTATCAACCCCCATGCGCTATGCTTCGAGGGCAGTGGGACCTTTCCATTGAGGGAGTAGAAGGCGAGCTCAGGATGGGCCTCCCGGACACTCGTTTCACTGGGGAGTGACCTGACGGCCTGGTCTACCTCCCTGATCTTGGGGACCAGTGCGAACGCCTGCCGAGGCAGCCCCCTGTGGGCAATCTTCCGGGTGATCGCATTCGCGCTCTCGTAAGAATCGGCGTCCAGCACCTGGCGCAGCGGAGCCGGAAAGACGGTCGATCCCCGGGTACCCAGCAGGCCCCTCGCCTCAACATCGCAGCGGCGGGGCTCCGAATTCTCCTGCAGCCCTATTGGGATGTCCACGGCCAGCAGACTCGGCCTGACCGGCATCTCGAGGAGCTCCGCAAACCGCTTGACGCCCCTGCACCGCACATCCCCAGTCTCGGTGTCCTGCAACACAGCGAGCCATCCGCCCTTGCTGCCGTCGGCGCCCCCAATCCATGCCATCGCTCCGCCTCTCGATTACCCCCCGCGGGGCTCAGCTGGGCTGGTGCGAGAGCGGGGCGGGTGCGATTCGCCGCTGCAGAGTCGCCACCGCCTCCACATGGTAGGTGTGGGGGAACATGTCTATCGGCTGGACCTCCAGGAGCTCGTAGGCAGCATCGCAGAGAAAACGGAGGTCCCGGGCCAGAGTCGCCGGCTCGCAGGAGACATATACAACCCGGGCCGGCGGCCGTTCCGCCAGGGCTTCCAGTGTTCCGGCAAGACACCCGGAGCGAGGGGGGTCCAGGACTACCGCGTCGGGCGCCTTGGGTAGGCCGGCGAGGACTTCCTCAGTACGCCCCAGCACGAGCTCGACGTTCTCGAGCCCTTCGGTGTTGGCCTCGGCGTCCTTCATGGCCGCGGCGGACTCCTCAATGGCCAGCACCCTTTTTGCATATGGAGCGAGGAGAACGGCGAAGGTGCCAACCCCGGCATACGCGTCCACAACCGTCTCCCGGCCTGAAAGGTTCAGCCGTCCCCAGACAACGTCGAAGAGCGTCGCCGCTTGCCGGGTATTGACCTGAAAGAACGAGGGGGACGAGATGCGGAACCTTCGGCCGGCCAGCTCCTCCCAGTAGCGAGGCTGTCCCGTGTCGACCTCGATAGCCAATGATTGCATTGTCGGCTGAATGAGCCAATCGTCGGTCCCAGTCCCGTAGCGGACCGAGAGCTGCGTGGTCTCGCCGCATTTGCCCTGGAGGCTCGCCAGCAGGCCGTTGACCCCTTCGTCCATGATGATGCACCGGTCTACCTGTACGAATTTCCGGGAGGTCCGGTTGACAAAGCCGAGGGTCCCGTTACGGCCGACGGTAAAGCGGGCGTGGTTGCGGTAGGACCACGGGTCATCGCACCCGAGCACCGGGGCGATGGGCGCCTGGTCGAAGCCGCCGACCCGGCGAAGCTGGTCCTCAACAAGCTTCCGCTTGAGGGAGAGCTGGTAGCCATAATCCATATGCTGCCATTGGCATCCGGTGCACTCCCCGTAGTAGGGACACGGGGGGTCGACGCGGTGAGGCGACGGCGACAGCACCTGCTTCAGGTCTGCCTCCAGGTGACGCCGGCCCTGGCGGTTGACCTCGGCGAGCACCTCTTCGCCGGGGATGGTATGGGGGATGAACACAGCCTGGCCATTCTCATGGGCAAGCCCCTCCCCCATGAAGGCGACATCCTCGATCACCGTGCGGAGCTCTTCAGGCTCCCTTCGGCGGATCCGGTTCTTGCGTTTCACCATAGCGTTTCACTATATCCGAGCGCCGGAAGGCGGACAAATACCACCACGCTGGGGAAAGCGGGGACTCCGGTCCAGCAGCAGCAGTGCTGGCCGTTCTCGATTCGACCGGGGACTGCTGCTCTCTCTCGCTCAAGGCCACCCTCATCCTCTCATGGACGGACATTTTCACTGAACCGTTAGCCCGGACAGAATCATAGACCGTTCACAAACTCCGATTGACGGCCGATTCGACACACGGTTACACTGCGCAGGGGACTGCGGCTTCTGTAAAGAAAGGGGTGTATCCGCCCATGACGACAACATCAGAAAGGCCTGATCTCAAGGTCGTTGGCACCAGACCCATTCGGCACGACGGCCTCGACAAGGTCACCGGGCGGGCCAAGTACGGCGCTGACATCAACATGGCGGGGCTGCTGCAGGGGGCGATATTGAGAAGTCCTCATGCCCATGCCCGAATCAAGAAAATCGATACCTCCCGGGCGGAAAAGCTCGCCGGGGTGAGGGCCGTGGTCACGGCCAAGGATTTCGAGCTCTCCAACGTTGGTCCCGGGGAGGGCATGTACGACCCAAACACGCTCGTCAGCAATGCCCTGGCCCGGGAAAAAGCGCTCTATCGCGGCCACGCCGTGGCCGCCGTCGCCGCTGAGAGCCTTCACATCGCGCAGGAAGCGGTGAACCTCATCGACGTTGACTATGAGGTGTTGCCTCCAGTCCTCGACGTGCGGGAGGCGATGGAGCCGGGCTCTACCCTGGTCGACGAAAGTCAGAAGACCTCGTCCAAGGTCGAGGGCACCGACACTGAGAAGCCGAGCAACATTGCGGCCCACACCCGTTTCGCGCGTGGTGACCTGGATGCCGGGTTCTCGGCGGCGGATGTCGTTATCGAGCGGGAGTTCCGCACGAAGCCCGTCCACCAGGGGTATATCGAGCCGCATAACTCCACGGCCTGGTGGGCGCCGGACGGCAAGCTGACCATCTGGAAGAGCTCGCAGGCCCCATTCGCCGTAAGGGCGCAGCTCGCCGGCATATTGGGCATCCCCAATGCCGACATCAAGATCGTCCCGATGGAGATCGGCGGCGGTTTTGGCGGCAAGATCACCACTTACCTCGACCCCTTGACCGCCATGTTGTCGAAGAAGACAGGCCATCCCGTGAAGATGACCATGAGCCGTAAAGAGGTCTTCGAGGGCACCGGGCCTACCTCCGCCACGTACATGAAAGTCAAGATGGGGGCGACCAAGGCCGGCAAGATAACCGCGGCAAACGTGTACTTGGCCTTCGAAGCTGGGGCGTTCCCCGGCTCGCCGGTAGGCGCGGGAGCCATGTGCGTCCTTGCTCCCTATAACCTCGACAACCTCCGCATCGACGGGTTCGATGTGCTGGTCAACAAGCAGAAGGTCGCGGCCTATCGGGCCCCCGGAGCCCCTCAGGCCGCATTCGCCGTCGAGACGGTGGTGGACGAGCTAGCCCAAGCCATCGGTAACGACCCTCTCGAGCTGCGGCACAAGAACGCCGCAAGGGAGGGGGACCGGCAGGCGACCGGGATACCGTTCCCCAGGATCGGGTGCGCCGAGGTGGAGGAGGCGCTGATGGCCTCAGATCATTACCAATCGAAGCTCGAAGGCCCCCACCGCGGCCGCGGGGTTGCTATGGGGTTCTGGTTCAACGCTGGCATGCAGTCATCGGCCACGATCGGCGTGACCTCCAGCGGGCAGATCAGCCTCGTGACGGGCTCGGTCGACATAGGAGGCACCAGGGCAGCCCTGGCGATGCAGGCCGCTGAAGTGTTGGGCCTCGAAGCGGAGGATGTGCACCCCAGTGTAGGCGATACGGACTCCGTGGGTTGGACTGGAGTGACCGGTGGAAGCCGCACTACTTTCTCGACGGGCATCGCCGTCATTAACGCCGCTGAAGACATCAAGCTACAGATGAAGGAGCGGGCTGCACTTCTCTGGGAGACGCAACCCGGCGATGTTGACTTCGCTGATGGCAACTTCGTTTCCAAGAAAAACCCTGAGGACAAGCTGACGTTCAAGGCGCTGGCGGCCAAACTCATGGCCACCGGCGGTCCCATCAGCGCCTCGGCTCACTCCGACCCAAAGGGGGTCGGCCCCGCATACGCCGGAATCATCGTCGATGTGGAGGTTGACCCCGATACGGGGAAGGTCGACGTGCTCCGGGCTACCATCGCCCAGGACGCTGGCAAGGCCGCCCATCCCTCGTATGTGGAGGGGCAGATGCAGGGTGGAACGGTCCAGGGGATCGGATGGGCCCTGAACGAGGAGTACTACTTCGACGCCCAGGGGAGCATGATGAACTCCAGCTTCCTGGACTATCGCATGCCGACTAGCCTGGACCTCCCGATGATCGACACCATCGTGGTCGAGGTCCCGAACCCCGGACACCCCTTCGGCCTGCGGGGAGTTGGGGAAGTGTCCCTGGTCCCGCCAATGGCGGCAGTCGGGAATGCCATCTCGAGGGCGTTGGGGACCCGTATCGCAGACCTCCCGATGTCGCCAGGGGCGATCGTCGACGCTCAACAGGGCAAGTAGCCCAGCGGCAAGGCGCGCGCAAACGAGGCCCCGGCCGCAGGCCGGGGCCTCGTTTTAGTGTGCTCCATGCCATTTGGGAGAGTGGGGTGCGCGGCGGCAGGTAATCGGCGGGTTACTCCCCTGCCCGCTTCACCGCGTGGCCGCCGAACTTGTTGCGCATGGCGGCTAACACGCGCGCCCCGAAGGGCGAATCCTGGCGCGAACGGAAACGGGCCTGCAGGGCAGCCGAAATGACCGGGGCCGGGACCGCCAGGTCGACCGACTCCGCCACCGTCCACCGGCCCTCCCCCGAGTCCTCGACATAGGCCTCCAGAGACTCCAGGGCCGGGTCGTCATGGAGCGCCTCCGCGGTCAGGTCGAGGAGCCACGATCGGACAACGCTTCCCGACCGCCATATCCCTGCGATCTGCGCCAGGTCGAGTGCAAACTCCTGTTTCGCCTCCAATAGCTCGAAGCCTTCTGCATAGGCCTGCATCAGGCCGTACTCGATACCGTTGTGCACCATCTTGACGAAATGACCAGCCCCGGCACGCCCCACGTAGCCGTAACCGCGGTGCTCGGCGGGGGCGAGGGTCTGGAATACTGGCTCCAGTCTGTCAAATGCCTCCCGGCTGCCTCCCACCATGAGGCTGTAACCTTCCTTCAACCCCCAAATGCCGCCACTCGTTCCGGCATCCAGCCAGTGGATGCCCTTCGCCTCCAGCGAGGCTGCCCTGCGAACACTGTCCTTGTAGTTGGAGTTGCCGCCATCGATCACCGTGTCTCCCGAAGACAGCCCGGTGGACAGGGCCTGGACGGTCTGCTCCGTGGGCTGGCCCGCGGGCACCATCACCCACACCGCCCGCGGTGCAGAGAGCCTGTCGACGAGGTCTCCAACCGACACCGCCCCGGAGGCCCCTTTGCCCTCCGCGGCCATTACGGCTTCGGGGATGGGGTCATAGGCCACTACGGTATGGCCGCCTCCGACAAGCCGCTCGGCCATGTTGCCGCCCATGCGCCCAAGGCCGACCATTCCGATTTCCATTTCAGCTCCCCTGTCGGACCCTGCTGACGCGAGCCCCCGTCTCAGGCCAGGGTCTCGGCGAGGCTCAGCACGTGAATAGGGTCGTCCGAGTCCATCTCTACCGATACCACGCGGCGGCCGGCCTCATGAAGGGCTGCGAGGTCCCCGGCCGCCTGGGCTCGGGCCAGTGTCCCGAAGCTGTATTCCTCTCCCGGGACCGGCAGGTCGACGTCATGCCGGGCCATGATCTGCAAAAACAGCCCGGAGTCGGGGCCTCCCTTGTGGAGCTGGCCGGTCGAATGCAAGACCCGCGGTCCGTAGCCGGCTGTAGCCGGGGTTCCCTGCTCTGCCACCTTCTTGCGTAGCAGGTCGAGAGCGGCGTCCATCTCGGGACGCTCCCGTACGTAGGCCATGATGGCGAGATAGTCGCCTTCCGTTGCGTGCGAAAGAAGCTGCACCAGTGTTGATTCTGCACCTGGGCCAGGGGCCGCTGACAGGTCCCCCTTGAGCACCCTGGAGGTGAGGTCCTTGGCCTGCTGGACGTTCGGCTGGTCGAAGGGGTGGATGCGTAACACGGCGCCCGCAACCGATGTGGCGAACTCCCACCGGAAGAACTCGGCGCCCAGATCGAAGCGGTCTTCGAGGGCCAGGGTTACCACAGGGTGCCCCGCAGCTCTGAGTGCCTCGGTGTGTTGGTCCGTTCCACCGTTGTTATCCCCCTCTACCCGCGAATAGACGAACACCCGGTCATCGCCGTAACACTCGGGGTCGACGAGAGGCTCGCCCGCTATGGGGACCAGGCCTTTCCCCTCTTTGCCGGTACTCTCGGCAAGGAGTTGCTCCGCCCATAGTCCAAAGCTGCGGATGCCCGGCGACATAACCAGAGTCACCTTGTCTTTTCCCCGGAGCGCCATGGCCCCTAGTGCGACCCCCAGCTGCGCCCCTGGATTGTCACGAGGCGCCACGCCGGGACCGCAGGCCTGCCGCATGGTGTCGCCACGGTCCAACAGCTTGCCGATATCCAGCCCGATCAAGGCGGCCGGAACCATGCCAAAGTGGGATAAGACCGAATAGCGGCCGCCGATATCGGGGTCAGCCAGGAACACCTCACGGAAGCTCTGATCGCGGGCCATTTTTTCAAGCCCAGTACTGGAGTCCGTAATGGCTACGAAACTGCTTCCAGAAAGGCCCGCGCCCAGGGCGTCCCCCACGAGATGCCGGAAGTACTTATAGAGGGAAAGGGGCTCGATGGTGCTCCCGGACTTGGACGAGACCAGGAACAGGGTCTTGGCTGGGTCGATCGAAGCCGCCACGGCTTGGACCGCCGACGGCACGGTCGAGTCGAGGACGGTCAGCCTCGGATGGCCCCCGGCGCTGCCGAATGTCCGCCAGAGGACCTCAGGGCCGAGGCTGCTCCCCCCCATCCCCAGCAGAACGACGTCTCGAAATCCGGCATCGCTGATTCCCCTGCCGAAGGCCTCCAGGGCGGGTGATCTCTCGCGCATGGCGTCCAACACAGTCAGCCAGCCCAAGCGGTTGGTGATCTCAGCCGGGTCGGGCTTCCAGACGGTATGGTCTCGCGCCCAGATGCGCCGGGGCACGCCGCCACCCTCGACCTCGCGCATCGTTGCCTCGACCTCGGGCATCGCCTCCCACATCGAGTCAAACCCGGTCGCCGGGCCGGAAGCATGTTCCTTGGGTACGGGGCCGGTCATGGTCCAGCTCCTGGCTGCTTCGTCGCGAGCATCCACTCTAGCCGCGGATTTGGAGTCCTGCAATTTGCCAACTGAGGCGGCAAGAGTTCCAACCCTGTCGGTCCCATCAGTTGCTCCCAAAAGGTCGGCGGTAGTAGGGATGCGGCGGAGCTTCGGAACTGTTCCAGCTCTCCTGGTAGGGCGTGGAGGTGGGGCCGGTTTTCGCCCGCGAAGATATCGTCCGCGTATGGTAGGTCGGGGCGCAGCCAGTGCGGTCCCTTCTGCTACAATCGCCCGGCTACAATCGCCCGGCCACCAGCGCCCGGCCACCAAGGCGTGAAAGGAGTCCGACCATGATTCACGAGCTGCGTATCTACGACATCAAGAAGGGCAAGATGGACGAATGGGTCGAGCTCTTCGAGAAACAGATCATCCCCGCCTACAAAGCGAGGGGCATCAACATCCCCGGAGCCTGGCGGCGCGACGAAAGCGACGAGTTCGTCTGGTTCCGGCTGTTCGACAACGAGGACGAGCAGAAGGCCAAGGAGAAAGAGGTCTTCGACTCCGCCGCGTTCCAGGCGGCCATGCCCAAAATCAGGGACTGCCTGGAGAAGGTGAAGGAGACCCGCAACCTCACGTCCATCCTGTAGCTCGGCCTCTTAACAACCCCGCCGGCACCAAATACCCAGACCCCCGCACAAGACTGAGGACCCGGAGGGGCTACGGCCGGTCCTCCTCACGCACCTTCTTTAGGAAGTCGCGGATCGCCTCCTTCCCCGCATCGCTCAGGGAGCGGGAGCGGAGGAAGACCTCGTATTCGTCCTCTTCGATGAGGTCATCCAGACCCTGCTCGGTTGTCCCCAGGGCCTCGGCCAAGCGCGGCCGGCCCCTGGCCGGTGGGACCGCCTTTCCCCACTCGTAGTTCGCGTAGGTCATATGGGCTAGCCCCGCGGCCCGGGCCAGGTCCCGTATGGTCAGACCTCGCGCCTGTCTCAGGCGCTTCAGCTCCTCTCCGAGCCAGGTTCCCATGCGCTACACGGTACCACAGGGGGGCAGCCTTCCCGAGCAGCCGGTCCGCCCGACCCCGGCTGTCACGAGCGCATTGCGACTGTATGTATATATAACGTACAGTCAGGTGAGAG
The DNA here is from genome assembly GCA_965220155.1 of Dehalococcoidia bacterium. Taxonomy (GTDB): domain Bacteria; phylum Chloroflexota; class Dehalococcoidia; order SHYB01; family SHYB01. The sequence continues at coordinate 1,580,603 of OZ244810.1, forward strand.
GCCACGATGCTGGGGGACCGGGGAAATGGGCAGAGGGATGGAGCCGGCCTGGTTCCCAGCCTGGGGAGCCTGTCCGAAATGCGGCGGCCAGTACCACCGCTATGGGATGGCATGCCAATGCTACATGTGCTGCTTCGAGTGGGACTTGCGTGAGCCCGCCGATCGGGTCTTGCTCCGGGCCCGACGGGTCCACCGCCCATCGGTCGACCCTTCGCGGGGGGAGCTGCTCGATCTGGCCGCACGCGACGAGGGCTACTGACCCAACCTGCGGAGGCCAGGATGCAGATCATCGGCACCGAAAAGGGACTCAGCCAGCGCGACAAGGTCTGGGTCCTGAAAGATCGGCTGGCCTACCTCTTCCGCAACCCCGGCCGCGTGTACCGGATGACTACCAGGGAGCCTACGGACACGGGGTTCGGTTACAGCGATGAGGCCATCGACGCTGGGGAGCTATGGTGCGCCCTGGGACGGTGCTCCGAGCGGCAGCAGCAAGTCCTGAGGCTCTGGCTCGGCCGGCGGAGGCTGCCACAAGGCGCTGTCGCGAAAGCATTGGGCGTGAGCCTCGTGACGGTGAAGCGGGACGCTTCAGAGGCCCTGAAGAAGATGGCCGCTATGGTGTGGGACGACGAGGGGTCGTGACCACGACCGGAGGCTCTTCGAGGGCGGCCTCGCCCCCATCTGTTACAGGCGGAGACGGCCTTGGGGATCCGGCTGCGGCCCCGACCGGGGCCGGCCGAAGGATAGCTGCCGCGCCCCGGGTGCGCCGCTCCGCGACCACGTGCTTCGGCACCTTGTATGGGTCCCGGATGAGCCTGAGCCGCTCCATCATGCTGATCAGGTAGCCGGATACGTCGATCTCCCATCTGCGAAGGCCGTGGTAAACGGACCTTGGGAACGCGTGGTGGTTGTTGTGCCACCCCTCACCCAACCCCAGGAGCCCGACGATGACATTGTTCGTGCTCTGGTCCTCGCCGGTCCTGAACGGCCGCGACCCAAAGGTGTGGCATACAGAGTTCACGGCCCACGTGACATGGTGCAACAGGAAGACCCGCACGCCGGTCCCCCAGAGCAGGCCCGTCCATCCACCGATGGCCAGCGGGAGCAGCAGGCCCAACAGCGCCCACCAGAATGCGGTCCTGCTCACAAACCGGGCCACCGGGTCGTTGAGCTGCGCCTTGGCGTAGCTCGACGGGTCGACCCTGAAGCCCGAGAAGAGCCAGCCCATGTGGGCATAATAGAAGCTCCTCACCGGGCTGTGGGGGTCCTGGTCGGTATCGGAGTAGGCGTGATGCTTCAGATGGATAGCGGCCCAGGAGATGGGGCTGCCCTGGATCGACCACACGCCAAAGATCAAGAGGACCGCCCGCACCAGGGGCGAAGCCTGGAACCCGGTGTGGGTAAGCATCCGGTGATAACCGACGGTCACCCCAATTCCGGCCGGAATGTAGAAGCCGGCCATGATCGCCATGTCTTTCCAAGAGATCAGGTTCGTGGTCCAGAAGATGGTGCCGGCCACGGCAAAGACCGTCGCGGCAAACGGGACTAGAACGAGAATGAGGTTGAGGAGCTGGTCCGTCCGATTGACGTATTCCCTACGGTCGAGCGAAGCAGTCAGGCGGATCGACTTTGGGAGGTTGGCCGGCTGCCCGTTCCGTGTTTCAGGCGCAGATGGTGACGGCTGATTCATGATGAGGATACCCGGCGGAGGACACTCGAAGGTGCGGCAGGAGCGGCTCAGAGCATTATACAAGCAAGCTCCTATCCGTCATAGCTCAGCGGAGGCCCAGCTCGGCGAGACGCCTGGCCATCGCCCCCATGCTGACGTGAAACCGCCTAGCCAGCCTGAAGAGGTCGGGCTCGCCCGGACCGAACGCCCTGACCCAATGCTCCGGCATGAGCATATTGGCTGCGAAGGCGTCGGCCTCTCGCTCACCGGCATCGGAGGGCCCTGAAGCGGCGGAGAGTCCGCATGCCCTCAACGCCGGCCGGTGGAGCAGGTAGTGGCCAACCTCATGCCAGAAAGAAAAATGGCGCCTGGCTTGCGAGTGCCTTCGATTCAGCCCGATAACCGCTCTGCCGCGCCGCATGACAAGGACCCCGGCCAACTCCGCGGGCCAATCCATGCTCTTCACGTCGATTGGAGCGTGGACGATCAGCAGCGGCGCATTCGCCGGAGGGCTGTCCGACCCAAGCCGCTGGTGGACTTTCTCGGCGAACCGGCGCGCGCGGGAGCTCACCTCCGGAGTGTGGCGCAGGCGCGGACTGCGGGCAAGCCATCGGTGACGTTGCCGACGCCGCGTTTCCCCTCATCCCCGGGGCCCACGTCGCCGACGGTGCTGCCGGGCCGTTTACAATCAATGTGCTGGGCAAGGTGCCGGGCAAGATGCCGGGCAAGGCGCCGGGCCGCACCCCATCCATTCGACCGAGTCCCGCTCACATGGCCGACAAGACCACCCGAAAGCTCCGATTGGACCTGCTGCTCCCCGAGCGCGGGCTGGCCCCGAGCCGCGAACGAGCCCGGGCGCTGGTGATGGCTGGGCAGGTGCGGGTCGACGGCCAGGTGGTGGACCGCCCCAGCGCCAGCATTGACCCCGGGGCTTCCGTCAGCCTTGACACCGCTCCCCCCTTCGTTGGACGGGGTGGAGAAAAGCTCGCCCATGCCCTGGACGCTTTTGGCCTCGACGTCGCGGGCTTGACGGCCCTCGATGTTGGGGCGTCGACGGGCGGGTTCACGGACTGCCTGCTACAGCGCGGAGCCGCCCGCGTCTACGCCGTCGACGCGGGCCACGGCCAGCTCGACTACAGCCTTCGGCGAGACAACCGGGTCGTGGTAATGGAAAAGACCAACGCTCGCAACCCGTTCACCCTCCCGGGACCGGCGAACGTCGCCACCGTGGATGTCTCGTTCATCTCACTGACGAAGGTGCTGCCCAGCATCGAGGAGCATGTGAGTCCCAACGGTCGCCTGCTCTGCCTGGTAAAGCCCCAATTCGAAGCGGGAAGGGACTGATTCCCAGAGGCGGGGTCGTCCGAAACCCGCTGGTCCATGGGGCCGTCCTGGCGGAGGTGCTCCTCTGGTGCATGGAGCATGGTTTTCGGGTCTATGGAGTGACCCCGTCCCCTCTCCTGGGAGACAAGGGAAACCGGGAGTTCTTCATCTGCCTGGGCAAGGGAAGGGCCCAAATCCACCACCTAAACGGCGATGAGGGTTGAGTTTCGCAGCTCATTCGGTCACTTTCGCCAATCCGGCAGGTGAAAGGGGAAGGGCACCATCTTCAAGGCTGAATGAGCTACAAGATCAGATCGTCGGCTCGGTGTAGGTGGTAGATTTGGGGAATCAGCCCTGTTCCCAACCCGCCGGGCGAGAGGCCCTTCTTCCCGGACGGTCTGCGCTAAGCAAAGATAGAAGATCACGATAATGACGAGTGCAGGAACCACGAGATGGCCTACCTTATTGGGCATCGTCCTTGCCCTGGCGCTGCCAGCAGTCCTCATGGCCTGCGGCTCCGATGAGCCGTCGGCTTCGCCTGGGCGGACCTCGGCCGAAACGGACCGGGAAGCCCTCATCGCCCTCTACAACGCCACCGACGGTCCGAACTGGACTTACGATGAAAACTGACTGACCGACGCGCCCCTTGGCGAGTGGTACGGTGTCGAAACTGACAACGGCCGCGTCACAAGGCTGGACCTCAACAGCGGCAGCAACTGGATGATACCGCCGGAGCTGGGCGGCCTCGCCAACCTGGAATGGCTGGCGCTCTTCGCCAACCAGTTGAGCGGGGAGATACCGGCGAGGCTGGGCGGCCTCGCCAACCTGGAAACGCTGGGGCTCAGTAGCAACCGGTTGAGCGGGGAGATAGCGCCGGAGTTGGGCAGCCTCGGCTTTAACAGGCTGAGGGGGGAGATACCGCCGGAGCTGGGCGGCCTCGCCAACCTGGTAACGCTGGACCTCGGCTTTAACAAGTTGAGCGGGGAGATACCGCCGGAGCTGGGCGGCCTCGCCAACCTGGAATACCTGCACCTCGGCTGGAACCAGTTGAGCGGGGAGATACCGCCGGGGCTGGGCGGCCTCGCCAACCTGAAAACGCTGTGGCTCGGCGTGAACGAGTTGAGCAGGGAGATACCGCCGGAGCTGGGCAGCCTCGCCAACCTGGAAGCGCTGGGGCTCTTCGCCAACCAGTTGAGCGGGGAGATACCGCCGGAGCTGGGCCGCCTCGCCAACCTGGAAACGCTGGGGCTCGAGAACAACGAGTTGAGCGGGGAGATACCGCCGGAGCTGGGCCGCCTCGCCAACCTGAAAAGGCTGTCGCTCTATAGCAACCTGTTGAGCGGGGAGATACCGGCGAGGCTGGGCGGCCTCGCCAACCTGAAAACGCTGTGGCTCTATGGCAACCAGTTGAGCGGGGAGATACCGCTGGAGCTGGGGAGCCTCGCCAACCTGGAAACGCTGGGGCTCAGTAGCAACCAGTTGAGCGGGGAGATACCGCCGGAGCTGGGGAGCCTCGCCAACCTGGAAGCGCTGTGGCTCGGCAGCAACCTGTTGAGCGGGGAGATACCGCTGGAGCTGGGCAGCCTCGCCAACCTGGAATACCTGTCGCTCTATAGCAACCTGTTGAGCGGGTGCGTACCAAGCAGCTTGCAAGGCCAATTGAGTATGGACTATTCCGATCTTGGAGACCTGCCCTTCTGCTGACGCCAGGCGCCTCTCCCGGCGGCAATGGCGCCAGAGGGGACCGCTGATTGACCGCCCAGGACGGGCTGCCCTATAATTCCGTTGCGCGCCGAGACCCGCCTCTAACCAAGGAGTCAGGGTGCCCGACAGCCCGAAAGAGAGCTGTGGCGTCTTCGGGGTCTATGCCCCCGGTGAGGATGTCGCAAGGATCACCTTCTTCGGCATCTTTGCCCTGCAGCACCGGGGCCAGGAAAGTGCCGGCATCGCAACGGCCGACGGCGCCCACATTTCTGTTCACAGCGCCATGGGTCTCGTCACCCAGGCCTTCCAGGAACCGGACCTTGAAGGGCTTCACGGCGACATCGCCATCGGCCACACCCGGTACTCCACCACAGGATCCAGCCGGATCCAGAATGCGCAGCCCATCAAAGTGGCCGGCCCCTGGGGCGAGATCGCCATCGCCCACAATGGGAACCTGGTCAACGCGGTAGCGCTGAAAAAGGAGCTCGAAGACCAGGGCATCGAGTTCAGCTCCACCACCGACTCCGAGGTTATCGCCCATCTGTTGGTGGCGGCACCGGGGCGGACCTGGGAGGAGCGGCTCCGTCACACCGTCGCTCGGCTGCAGGGCGCCTTCAGCCTGACCATTCTCGGCCCCGGCTTCCTCATCGGCGTCAGGGACCCGCACGGTGTCAGGCCCCTGTGCTTCGGCAAGCTGAACGGAGGCTGGGTGATCGCCTCAGAAAGCTGCGCCCTGGACCACATAGGCGCGCAGCTCCATCGCGAGGTTTCGCCCGGCGAAGCCGTGCTCGTCAACGAATCGGGATTCAAATCCTTCCAGACCTCGAGCGCCCGGAAGCCGGCACCATGCGTCTTCGAGCACATCTATTTCGCCCGCCCCGATAGCGTCATGAGTGACCTGTTGTTGTACCAGGCCCGTGAGGCCATGGGGGCCGAGCTCGCCGTCGAATACCCAGTGGAGGCGGACCTGGTCGCTGGCGTGCCTGACTCGGCCACGGCCGCTGGCCTTGGTTATGCCAGGCAGTCGGGCATCGGCTACAGTGAGCTCCTCCTCAAGAACCGTTACGTCGGGCGCACCTTCATTCAGCCGGACCAGCGCCTGCGGGACCTGGGCGTCCGCCTGAAATTCAACCCAATGGGCCGGGTACTGGAAGGAAAACGGGTCGTTATCGTCGATGACAGCATCGTTCGCGGGACCACGACGCCTCACGTGGTAAGCCTTCTGCGAAAGGCCGGCGCTGCCGAGGTTCACATGCGCATATGCGCTCCGCCGATCCGGTGGCCATGCCACTACGGCGTTGACATGGCCAGTAGGCGGGAGCTGATCGGGGCCACCAAGTCCATCGAGGAGATCTGCCAGTTCATCGGCGCCGACTCGTTGGGGTACCTGAGCATCGAGGGTCTCAAGAAGGCCGTGGGCGGAGGCAGTGGCGCCTCCTTCTGCATGGCCTGCTTCACGGGTGATTACCCGATCCCCGTCCAGCTCGAGATGGATAAGCTGGCACTCGAGACCCTTTGAGCGCTGTTGCGCCCGCCCCTCCCTTGGCAGTCGTTCGCCGATCGTCCCTCGGCCCTACCCTACCGCGGTCCGCTTTTGCACACAGCGGACCGCTACTCTCAGCCAAGACCGTATGAAAGCGATCCTCAGCGTATTCAACAAAGAAGGGCTTGCGGCTTTCGCGCGAGGCCTTAGCGGCTCCGGAGTCGACCTGTATAGCACGGGCGGCACAAAGCGCGCGATCGAAGACGCCGGCGTCCCCGTCAGGAGCGTCAGTGACCTGACGGGGTCCCCCGAGATTCTCGATGGGCGCGTCAAGACATTGCACCCGAAGGTCCATGGCGGGATCTTGGCGTTGCGGGACAACCCCCAACACATCGAAGAGCTGGCCGCCAACGAGATCGAGGCCATCGACATCGTGGTCTCCAACCTCTACCCCTTCGTCGAGACTGTCGGTAAAGCCGACGTTACCCTTGCGGAGGCCCTGGAGAACATCGACATCGGCGGGCCCACTCTGGTCCGCGCCTCGGCCAAGAACTTCCCGTCCGTGCTCGTGGTGGTGGACCCGAGGGACTACGACACCGTGCTCGACGGCCTCCGATCGGGAGGCGTTGCCATGGAGGACCGCCGCCGGCTTGCCAGGAAGGCATTCCAACACGTCGCCCTCTACGATACGGCCGTTGCTACGTACCTTAGAGGCCAGGAGGACCCGCTGACCGACCAACTGACCATCGGTCTCGAAAAGGTCCAGGGGTTGCGGTACGGCGAGAACCCCCACCAACAGTCCGCGTTCTACCAGGAGGCTCTCGCCCCTCCCGGGACCATCGCTTCAGCCGCCCAGCTCCATGGCAAAGAGCTCTCCCACAACAACATCCTCGACGCAGACGCAGCCTGGAACGTCGTCCGGGATTTCGCCAATCCTGCCGTCGCGGTGGTGAAGCACACGAACCCATGCGGCCTCGCTTCCAACGAGGACCTGACCGAGGCCTACAGGCTTGCTTACGAAGGAGACCCCGTATCGGCATTCGGGGGGATCGTCGCCTGCAACAGACCGCTGGACCTGGCGGCCGCCGAGAGCATCGCCGCCATCTTCTATGAGATCGTGATCGCTCCGGGCTACGAGCCCGACGCCCTCGCGCGCCTGAAGCGCAAGCGCGATCTGCGGATTCTTCAGGTGGAGGGGCTGGACCAGGGGGGCTCCGGGCTGGACTACCGCAGGGTTTCGGGAGGGATGCTGGTGCAGACCGCCGACCGACTACAAGGAGATCCGGCGGCCTGGAAGAGCGTCACGGAGCGCTCACCGACACCGGCCGAGCTGGAGGACCTTGCCTTCGCATGGAAGGCCGTGAAGCACGTGAAATCCAACGCCATCGTGCTGGCCCGAGGCGGGGCACTGATAGGCATGGGCGCCGGGCAGCCCAACCGCGTCACCAGCGTCCATCTTGCCCTGAGGGCTGCCGGGGAGAAGGCGGCGGGCTGCGTCCTCGGGTCCGACGCATTCTTCCCGTTCCCCGATGGAGTGGAGATGGCCGCACGGGGCGGTGCGACGGCCATTGCTCAGCCCGGCGGCTCGGTCCGCGACTCGGAGGTCATCGAAGCGGCGAACAAAGCAGGCCTCGCCATGGTCTTCACTGGGGCCCGCCACTTCAAGCATTAGTCCTTTTCGCCTCCGCCAGCTTCCTTGACTGGGGCTCCGGGCGGCGCGTACGCTGCTCAAACCTGACAGAGATGAGTTGGTCCGGAGCCGCTGGGGCGGTCGGCCCTGCGGAAATGGCAAGCGCCACTGGAGGACTCGATGGCGGTCGGAAGGCTGGTCGTGGTCTCCAACAGGGTCCCCGCCATCAGCGCCCCCACCAGCGAGAAGGAGCGGAGGAGCCAGTCCGTCGGTGGCCTCGTGACCGCCCTCAGGTCGGCCCTGGAGCAGCGTGGCGGCGTCTGGTTCGGATGGAGCGGACAGAGCACTGCCAGGAAGCCGTCCGCAGCCGTTACCACGACCCAAATAGGGAATATCAGCCTCTCCACCATCGACCTGTCTCAGGACGATGCCAGCCTCTTCTACGGTCTTTTTGCCAACCGCACGCTCTGGCCGCTGTTCCACAACAACCCAGCCCGGGTGATCATCCGCCACGACGGCTACCGCTCCTATCGCAGGGTGAACCGCAAGTTCGCTGAGGCCCTGGCCCCCAGGCTGGAGGATGGGGACACAGTCTGGGTCCACGATTACCACTTGCTCCCCCTCGGGACGGAGCTGCGACAGCTTGGCTGGACTGGGAAGATAGGGTTCTTCCTGCATACGCCCTTCCCCCCCGCGGAGAGCTTCGCCATCCTCCCATGGGCTGGGGCCCTCCTTGAAGACTTGCTTTCATACGACCTGGCGGGCTTCCACACGGACCGCTATGCGTTCAACCTGATCGATGCGCTGGAGACGGAATTGGGGGGGTCCGCCCGGCTCAACATGTACACGCTGGGGCGCAGACGGCTCCGAATCGCAAGCCACCCAATTGGCATCGACCCCTTCGCCTTCGAATCTTGGGCCAGGGAGTCGGAGGGGAACAGCGGAGACGAGATCCCTCGGCTGGTCGGGCCGGGGCAGCGTCTCGTACTGGGAGTCGACCGGCTGGACTATACCAAGGGGATCCCGGAGCGGCTCCAGGTGTTCGGGAGCATGCTCGAGCACCACCCCAATCTTCGGGGCAAGGTCACCATGATCCAGATATCAGCGCCGTCCAGGTCCCGCCTTCCCGAATACGCCGCAGAAAGGGAGCGGGTGGACCAGATCGTTGGCCACATCAATGGCCGTTTCTCGGAAACAGGCTGGGTCCCGGTCCGCTATCTGTACCGGTCGTACACGCAGGAGGAGCTGGCCGGCTTCTACCGGCAGGCGGATGTGTGCATGGTGACACCCCTGCGCGATGGCATGAACCTGATCGCGAAGGAGTTCGTGGCCTCGCAAGGGAGGAACCCGGGCGTGCTGGTGCTGTCGAAGTTCTGCGGAGCCGCGGATGCGATGCGAAGCGCGTTGATCGTCAACCCGTATGATACCGAAGAGACGGCCAACGCGATCTACCGGGGCCTGCTCATGCCCCTGGCCGAGCGGCGGGAGCGCTGGGAAGCCCTGATCGAAGGGGTGCGGCATTCCACCGCCGAAGCCTGGAGCGAGTCCTTTCTTTCGGACCTCGCGGCGGCCTACTAACGGCGAACGGAGCCGGGCTCTGCGGCGGGGCCGCGCGTGTGGAGGCCAGCGGTCCGGATGTTGTTAGCGAGGTGGTATCCTAGCAGCCGAGTTTTCAGAAAGAGGAGGCTTCACCGATGATGGACTACAAAGAGGTCTACAAGCGCTACCAGGAGGGTTTCCTTCTGCTGGAGGTGAGCGACAACATAGCGACCATAACCATCAACCGTCCCGAACGAATGAACTCCGTCGCGGGCAACATCCACTACGGCATCGAGGAGCTGCTCCAGGCGTTCAACTATGACCCCGAGGTCCGCGCCGTCGTTATTCAGGGCGCCGGTGACCGGGCCTTCTGCGCCGGAGCCGACCTGCAGGCCATGTCTGAAGGGGGCTCGCGGCAGACCGACAGCCGCATCCTGGAGGCTGGCGGCCAGCCCGGGGCTGTCCGGCTGCTCCAGCACTATCTAGCACTGAGCGCGCCCAGCGTTGCCTGCATCAACGGGGATGCCGTAGGCCTTGGAGCCAGCTTTGCCCTCATGTGCGATGTCACCGTTATGGCCGACACCGCCCGCATCGGTGATACCCACGTCCGGGCCGGATTGGTTGCGGGGGATGGCGGCGCTCTCATGTGGCCCATGCTCATGGGTATGAACAAGGCCAAATGGTACCTGATGACCGGCGAGCTGATGAATGCCCAACAGGCCCTTGACGTCGGCCTGGTGAACTGGGTAGTGCCCAAGGCGGAGGTCCGGGAGCAGGCTCGGGCCAGGGCCAAGCAGCTAGCCGAAGGGGCGCCACTGGCCGTCCGTTGGACCAAGGCTGCCCTCAACCAGCAGATCTGGCGGCAGATGATCGACGTGCAGCAGTACGCTTTCGCGACCGAGTCTATAACGCTTCACTCGGAGGATAACATCGAGGCTGCCAAGGCCTTCATGGAGAAGCGGCCGCCCAAGTTCGCCGGCCGCTAGGGCGTGTTCACACTAGCTGTGAGACAAAGGCTTGCCAAAGGCGTGGCGGGGCTAAGGTGCCGGCGGGCAGCGTCTTAGATTCCTCGGCTGCGCCTCGGAATCACTATGGCCTTGTGAAGGCCACATAAGGGGATGAAAACAGGGCGGCGTCCCAGGACAAGGCCGGAGGCGGGTTTCAAACCCGCCTCTACGAAACAACGGTGCGACGGTGCCCATTTTCATGGTAATGACACGGGGGAGCGCTTTTCGTGTAGCGCGAGCATAGTGTAAACAGGCGCTGGTTCGACCCGGCGGGGCCGGCGGACGCTTAGTCCTCGCCGCGCTACATCGCCTCCGCCAGAACTCGCCGGGCGATCACCAGCCGCTGGACCTGGGAGGTCCCTTCGTAGATCTCCGTGACCTTGGCGTCTCGGAAGAAGCGCTCTATGGGACTCTCTTTGAAGTAGCCGTATCCACCGTGTAGCTGTAACGCCGATGACGCGACCTTCGTCGCCGTCTCGCTGGCGAACAGCTTGGCCATGGAGGCTTCTTTCGCGAAGGGCAGGCCACGGTCTCGCAGGTTCGCTGCCCGGTACACCAGCAGCCGGGAGGCGTCGACCTGCGTGGCCATGTCGGCCAGCATCCACTGGATGCCTTGAAAGTCCGCTATCGGCTGGCCGAACTGCCGGCGTTGCTTCGTGTGGCGAATCGCAAGGTCCAGCGCCCCCTGGGCAATCCCCACGGCCTGCGCGCCGATCACCGGGCGGCTGGCGTCCAATATCTGCATCGCGATGCCGAACCCCCGGTCCTCCTCGCCGACGAGGTTGGCCGCGGGAACGGCACAGTCCTCGAAGAAGACTTCTGCGGTCGAAGAGGCGCGCATTCCCATCTTTTCCGCTTGCTTCCGTGACGAAAGCCCCGGGGTTCCGCGCTCAACGATGAACGCACTAATACCCCGGGTCCGCTGCTCGCGGTCCCGGGTGGCGAACACCAGGAAGGTCTCCGCGATGTCGCCATTGGTAATAAAGATCTTGCTGCCGTTCAGGAGGTAGTGGTCACCGTCCCTGCGGGCGCTGGTAGACAAGGACCCCGCGTCGCTGCCGGAGTCAGGCTCCGTAAGGCCGAACGCCCCGACCTTTTCGCCTTTGGCCAGAGGAGGCACGTGCGCTTCCCTTTGGGCATCGTTTCCGAACCGGTCGATACCGACTGTCGTCAGGGACAGCGTCGCCAGGGCGGCCAGGCTCATGCTCGGATCGGAGCGCGCGAGCTCCTCGGTCATGATTGCCGTCTGGACCAGGTCGCCGCCGCTTCCACCCATTTCCGGCGGAATGCCGAGTCCCAGCAGGCCCAACGAGGCCATCTTTCGCAGAGGCTCCCACGGGAACTCCTCGGAAAGGTCCCTCTCGGCGGCGCCTGGCTCCAACTCCCTGACGGCGAACTCGTGGACGGTCCGCCGCAGCGCTGTCTGCTCTTCAGTGGGCACAAAGTCCATGGTGGGACCTCACTCAACTGGGAATGGGGTGATCCTGGCGCGAGTGGGCGGCGCTGGTCCACGCCTTGGTCTCATCGATGACGTACTCGCCTCCGGCATCCGCCCTGGTCTCGAGGCCTGCCAGGTCCGAGCCGGCGTTTGGCTCCGAGTACTCCAGTGCGAGCTCCAACTCGCCGGCGACTATGCGAGGCAGGTAGCAGTCCTTCTGTTCCTGGGTACCGCGCCGCGTAAGAGTCGGGCCGATGGTGCCCACGACGCCGCTCGTATCGGGCGCTGCCGCCGGCGAATGTCCATCACCCTCCAATCTAAAAAACGATGGCTTCCTGGTACACGCCCCAGACGTGGCGAAGCGTGTCGCAGATCTCACCGAGGGTGACATCGTTTTCGACTGCCTCGATGAATGCGGGCATGGTGTTCTCGCTGCCCCGGGCGGCCTCCTCGACTCTCTTGAGCGCCGCGGCGACGGCCATCGGGTCGCGGCGGGCTCTCACCCCTTCCAGCCGAGAGAGCTGGGCCTGCGTGGCCTCCGGGTCGATTCGGAGCACCGGGGGCTGCTGGGCCTCATCGGTCGTGAACCGATTCACCCCCACCACGGTGGACTCCCCCGCCTCCACCGACCGCTGGAAGCGGTAGGCGCTCTCCTGGATCTCACGCTGGACGTAGCCCCGCTCGATGGCCTGGAGGGCGCCACCCATGTCCTCGATGGTCTTCAGGTATTCGTTGGCCTTTTCTTCGATGCTGTCGGTCAGCTGCTCGACGTAGTACGAGCCGGCCAGCGGGTCCACGGTGTCGGCTACACCGCTCTCGTAAGCCAGGATCTGTTGAGTCCGCAGGGCGATCGTGACCGACTTATCCGTGGGAAGGGCGAGGGCCTCATCCATCGAGTTGGTGTGCAGGGACTGGGTACCGCCCAGGACCCCGGCCAGGGCTTGGACCGCCGTGCGAACGATGTTGTTCTCCATCTGCTGCGCGGTGAGCGTTACGCCAGCCGTCTGAGTGTGGAACCTGAGGGGCCACGACCTTGGGTTGTCCGATCCGAAGCGCTCCCGGACGATTCGGGCCCACATGCGGCGGGCTGCGCGGAACTTGGCGACCTCTTCGAAGAAGTTGTTCTGGGAGACGAAGAAGAAGGAAAGGCGCGGAGCGAACTCGTCAATCTTCAACCCCGCATCCAGAGCTGAGTTGACGTAGGCGATGGCGTTGGCCAGGGTGAAGGCCAGCTCCTGCACCGCCGTTGCCCCCGCCTCCGCCATGTGATAGCCACTGATGCTGATGGTGTTCCACTGGGGCACGTCGTCCGAGCAGAACTTGAAGACGTCGGTGATCAGCCGCAGGGAGGGCTTGGCAGGGAATATGTACGTTCCGCGGGCGATGTATTCCTTCAGGATGTCGTTCTGAACGGTGCCGCCAAGCTTGTCCATCGGTACGCCCTGCCGCTTGGCCACGGCCATGTAAAGGGCCATCAGGATCGGGGCGGTAGAGTTGATAGTCATCGAGGTGGTGACCTTGTCCAGCGGGATATCCGCGAAGAGGGTCTCCATGTCCGCCAGGGTACAGATTGGAACGCCCACTTTTCCGACCTCGCCACGGGACATCTCGTGGTCCGAGTCGTAACCTGTCTGGGTTGGCAGGTCGAAGGCGACGCTCAATCCCGTCTGGCCCTGTTCCAGCAGGTACCGATTGCGCCGATTGGACTCCTCGGCGGAGGCGAAGCCAGAGTATTGGCGCATGGTCCACAGGCGCCCGCGGTACATCGTTGGCTGCACCCCCCTGGTGTAGGGGTATTGGCCCGGATAGCCGACGCTGTCCTCGAACGCATCGGAAGGTTCCTCCGGGCCGTAAAGAGCGTCGATGTCGTACCCGGACCTGCTCCGGAAAGACTCCTGCCGCTCGGGGAAGCGCTTAATAGCGGGCTCGTAGGTCTTTTCGAGCCATTCCTGCTTACCTTTACCCGTAACCATAGCGCTCCTTTTTGGACAGGCCGAGGGCTCCAACAGAAGAAGATCGGAGATTTTGAAGTGTATAGACCCCTGTTAGGGGTGTCAATGAAGACGCCGCCACTGTCAACTCTACGCCCTGGCCAGCAAAGTGATCAGCAATCCCAGCCTGCTTTTCGGTTTCCCGAGCCCATGTTCTTGTCTCGGATGGCGCCCCGCGCCGACTGGGGTCTGTTCACACAAAGAGGTCTATAGGAGAACGCGGCTTGGCGAGATTTCCGCTTTCGCGGGAATGACGGGACCCTCATCTCTGGTACGTTGCGTTAGCGTGAACAGGCCCTAGCCTATCGGCCCAGGATCAGCGCGTTGTTCATCTGATGGATCGGGGAGAGGCCGCTCATGAAGAGGCACATGCCGGCCCCATCGACCTGGCTCGTCGAGGTCCCCCGTACCTGCCGGACGGCTTCGTTTACGTGGTTCATTCCGTGGATGTAGCCCTCCGACAGATGGCCTCCACCGGTATTGATGACGAGACCGCCGTCGGGCCACTCGAGGCGCCCATCCTCGACGAAGGACCCGCCTTCTCCTTCTCCGCAGAAGCCGAGCGCCTCGAGAGACATCAGGACCAGCGGCGTGAAGTGGTCGTAGATCTGGGCCACCCTTAGATCTCCGGGGGTGACGCCAGCGCGGCCGAAGAGGTCCGATGCGACCTGGAAGACGGCTGGCTCGGCGGCCAATGAGTGCCGGTGGTGTCCCCAGAAGCCAGTCATCGCTGGGTTCATCCCCCAGGCACCGCTCAGGACATACGCTGGAGGGTGTTTGAGGTCTCGGGCCCGCTCGGCCGAAGTGATCAATACGGCGCAGGCGCCGTCGGTCTCCAGGCAATAGTCCAGCAGGTGCAGGGGGTCCGAGACCATGCGGGAATTCTGGTGATCCTCCAGCGTCATCGGACGGCCATGGAAAAAAGCCCTGGGGTTACGATTGGCATGCCGCCTGCAGGCGACGGAGATGGCGCCAAAATGCCGGCTCTCAGTCCCGTACTCCTCCATGTGCCGCCGGGCGCGGACCGCCGCCCACTGCCCAGGAGAGGCCAGCCCGAACGGGATGATGTGGGCCATATCGCCCGAGCCGGAGGGTATGCGCCCCGCAACCGCCGACTGTCCGAAGCGACGCCCCGACCGCTCGTTGAGCGCGCGGAAGGCCAGCACGTAGTTGCAAAGGCCAGCCGCCACGGCCATGGCACCCAATAGCACGGTCCCCGCCGGCCCCATGTCTCCACCGGAGCTGGTCGCCGCCTGGAAACGCAGGGCCTTCAGTCCCAGCCCCTGGGCAACCACGTACTCCCAGTTGCTGTCCATGGCATAGCGGGTGATTCCGTCGACCTCTTTGGGGTCGATCCCGGCGTCATCGATGGCTGCTCTGCAGGCCTCCAACGCGAGGCTGAGCTCGCTCCGCCCGCTGTTGTTGGAGAACTCCGTTGCCCCTATCCCCACGATGGCGGTAGCTCTATTCCAAAAGTCCAACGCTGTCCTCCGCTCGGCCGAGTAGGACACCAGGGAAAAGAGATCTCTCCCATGCCGGAGCCTCGATGCCAGCCCGGAGCACGATGCCCTTAGTACCTTCCCTCATGAGGCGTGGTCCCACGTTAAGCAATGGCCCCTCAGGGCTGAATAAGCGAATACGGGACCGGCTTGGGCAACCCAACGGGGTAGCTCCAGCGTCGGGCAATCGCTGGGTCCTTGGCGCCCGCGGCCGGGCTATCTCGCCTTGGGGAGGCCGAGGCCGCGTTCCGCGACTACGTTACGCTGGATTTCCAGCGTTCCCGCCGCAACCCCAGAGGCCAGCCCTTCGCCGTAGTGGTACTCCATCATGCCCCGCATGGGAGCCCACTTCGCGTCAAGGGTGAATTCTGCTTCGAGGCCCATGAGGTCCATCCCAAACGTGGCAACCTCGCGCGCGGTGGTGATATTCCTGATCCGGGCCAGGGAACCCTCGGCGTTGGGTACCAACCCCTTGTCCACCATCGAGACCACACGATAGTTCATGAGCCGGGCCACGTGGACCTTTGTCTCCAGCTCCGCGAACTTCTGGCGGATAACCGGGTTTTCCGCCAGGGGCCTCCCGTTGCGGGTGCGGTGCTGGGCGTACTCCTTCAGCTCGTCGAGGACCTGCTGGTTCCGGGCGTAGCGTGCGACACCGATGCGCTCGAAGGCCAGAGCCGCGATAACCGTCGCCCACCCTTCGTTCTGCTGGCCCAACATCTGGCTGCGGTGGACACGCACGTCGTCCCAGAAGACCTCGTTGAAATGGTGCGGGCCGTGGAGGCCGTTCATGGGCCGGACGGTGATCCCCGGCGTGTCCATCTCCACCAGGAAGACAGTGATGCCCTTGTGCTTGGGCACGTCCGGGTCAGTCCGCGTCAGCAAGAAGCAGATGTCGGCCCGACCTGAGTAGCTGGTCCAGATCTTCTGACCGTTGATGACGAAGTAGTCGCCGTCCTCGGTGGCCTTGGTCTGGAGCGATGCCAGGTCAGAGCCCGCATTGGGCTCGCTAAAGCCCTGGCACCACGTGACCTCTCCCCGAGAAATCGGCGGGAGGTACTTCAGCTGCTGCTCTTCCGTGCCGAACATCTGGATGGAGGGCCCTATCCAGTTCAGGTTCATATACTGGGGCCCTCGCGGCTCGTCCGACGCCCAGAGCTCCTCACGAACCACCTGCTGCTCCCACCATGTTGCGCCCTGGCCGCCGTGCTCCTTGGGCCACGCCATCGTCAGCCAGCCGTTCTTGGCAAAATCCTTGCAGAACTCCAGCGATTCGTCCCACGCCTCCGGCTTGTCGACGAAAAGCCCCGCCCAGTCCTTGGGCATATGCTCATCCAGGTACGACCGGAGCTGAGACCTCAGCGCGTCTTCTTTCTCCGTAAAGGTGAACTCCATGCTCAAGCCCTCCGCTTCCCTGGCAGTCTCATTCCACCTGTGAACAGGCAGAATCTATCCTCGGCCTCGCCCGGTGTCAACGTCGAACGGATGTGTCCCCCCGGGACCACCATCTATAATGATAGTCGGCCGATTCTTGAATCACCGCTGGCTTGGTGGAAATGCAAGAACACGAGAGCGAATACAGCAGCGTCCACGACGCCGATATGCATGTGTGTCTTTTCCCTCACCTCAACGAGTTCATCATCCTTGATGCCCGTGACCCGGACCACCCCAAGACGCGGGTGGCCTCGGCTGGCGAGCTCCTGACGCCCGCCTATTACGATGAGGTCGAAGCCGAGCTCAGTGCTATGCTCCGGTCGGGCGACGCCCCGTTCATGAACCTGATGACCCTACCCCAGCGTCTGGAGATGTTCCTTCGAAGGAGAGGGATGGAGGGGCTCGTCGACATCCTCACCGATGGCAGTGAAAGCGATGATCCGCGCATATCGGTGTTCATCTGTGCCGGCGGCATCTTGACGATGAAGGACCCCGAAATCTCCCAGGCCCTCGAAGCCTTTTTCGAGAATGGCCCGTCGCCCTCGTTCGTAGCGGAGTACGGAGAGATATTCCGACGGCTCCTGGGAGAGGAACGGGCCGGTGTCCAGAAACGCCAGGTGGATGAGCTTCGCCGCGCTGTCCAGGGCCAATCGAACCAGTTCTACACACTCTGGCAAGACCAGCAGAGCCCTGGCTCCAACTAGGCTGACGCATGCCCGAGACCGAAGAAAAGATTCGCGCGCCGGAGCTCGAGGGCGGCACCTGGCTTAATAGCGAGCCGGTCTCCATGGAGTCGCTACGTGGCCGGCCCGTCCTGGTCGATTTCTGGGACTACACGTGCGTGAACTGTATTCGGACGCTCCCTTATGTCCGCGAATGGCACAACCGCTACGGCCGGCTTGGGGTCCAGGTGATCGGCGTCCACGCCCCGGAATTCACCTTTGCGCGGGAGACGAGCGCCGTCCGGGAAGCCCTTGAGTCCTTCGGCCTCACCTATCCGGTCGTGATGGACAACGACTACCAGATATGGAAGGCCTTCGATAACCATTACTGGCCCGCCAAGTACCTGGTAGACGCCGAAGGGTTGGTCCGCTACTACCATTTCGGGGAGCGGGGCTATGACGAGACCGAGCACATGCTCCAGAAGCTCGTCAGGGAGACGCAAGCAGACATCCCCTTGCCTCCCCCGATGACTCCGGTCCGCGAAGATGACAGACCCGGCGCCGTATGCTACGCCCCCACCCCCGAGCTCTATGCCGGTTACCAGAGGGGACGTATCGGGAATCCTCATGGGGTGAAGCCGGAACAGCCCGCTTACTACCGGGACCTGGGTCAGCACGCGGAGGGCTTCATCTACCTGGAAGGACAGTGGGTGGTCAGCGGGGAGTTCGCAGCGTTCTATGGTCAGGGGACCGGACCAGGAAGGCTCACCATTCGTTACACCTCCAAAGAAGTGAACCTGGTGATGAACCCCTTGCGTGAGCCGGGGCGAGTAGTGCTGCTACAGGACGGGGAGCCGGTGCCTGAGGCGGACCGAGGTGATGACGTCAAATCGGGTGACGGCGGGGCCACCGAAGTAGTCGTCACTGGTCCGCGCATGTACCGCCTGCTGAACAACCGGGACTTCGGCAGCCACGAGCTGACGCTTCAGACGGAGTCGCCCGGCCTGGCAGTGTATGCCTTCACCTTTATCTCCTGCGTTGCGGCCTAACCCAACGGCTCAAATGAGCCCCCGCACTTCATCCGGCGCTAACGAGCGCCCCTATCCCTGAGGCTCCATTTCGAACACGCCCGTCCGGCGGGTCTTCAGGTAATGCCGCGAGATGAAGTCCAGGGGTTTCCTTGCCGCCGAAAAGTGGTCGTGGAGTAGGCGGAAGACCTGTGCCAGGTCAGCCATTCGCGCAGTGGGGTGCTCACCGGCCAGCCGGTAGGACCTTCGTCCCTCCTCTTCGTATTCCTGCACCCCGCGCCGGGCCCTGATCGAGGCTTGCGGGCGGCGCTTGCCGGCCGTGGGATATCCGCGGTTGAGCTGTGCGTACTCGGGAAAGACTCCGAGAGTGAAGAGGCAAACGTCGCCGATGCGCTTGTAGTACCGGAACCGCTCCTCCTCATCCGCGGCCTCACAGAGGCGAATCAGGGAGTCGATGTCCATATCGCTGAAGCGCACCCTTCGCCAGACTCCAGGCTTAACCCGCACCGGCTTCACGTAGCTTTCGACGCGCGTAAAAGATGAGAGCATCGAGGCGAGGTAGTCGAGGACCGGCTCCTTGGAGAGGAGTTGTACCACCTCCCTCGTGTCGAAGACAGGAACGGCCTGAGTCGCCGTACGCTCGATGGTGTGCGAGGCTTTCTCCAGCTCCGACCGGGCCTGCCGAAAGAGGACTTCGAAATAGAGCGCCGGCGAAACACGCACAAACGCTTCTTCATCTCCCGTCAGCCTCGCGAACACCCGCTCGTCGCTGACGACAGCCTTTCGCAGGTCATCATCGTCTCGAATCGCCGCACGCAGCCGCTCTTTGTCGTGGGCCTGAGGGGCCGTGGCCTCTATGAGAAAGCTCAGGTCGGCATCCGTCAGGCGCACGACTCGCCCGCCAATGCTGCTGTTGTCTATCGCCATACGGCCCTCCTTTGCTCAGTGTACGCAGAAGGACGGCTCGGCGGAGCTTACCGGAAGGCGTCGGCAGCGCCTGAGCAAGAGATGATGCTGTCGAGGGGCTACCGCTGGAACCGCCGTGCGTGCTCCTCCCTGCCCCCGCCGTGCTGCAGCCGGTTATTGAGCATCTCGGCGTAGAGGGCCTCTTCGATCAGGGCCTGGCCCTGTCCCATGTCGAGGCCACGGACCACAGCTTGCTTTGTGACCTGGACCGCCAACGGGTTGCATCTTGTCACCATGATCTCGGCGATCTCCAGAGCTCGGGGGACCAGGTCTTGCTGAGGCAGGACCTCATTGATGATGCCGAAGCGCAGCATCTCGTCGGCGTTGATGATTCGCCCAGTAAGCAAGACGTCCATGGCATGGGCGTACGGAATCTGTCGAGGGAGTCGTGCGATAGCGCCTCCGTCGGCGAGGCCGCCCCATGTCGGCTCGATGAGTCCGAAAGTGGCATTGGGAGAAGCGAGCCGGATATCACAGCCCAGTACCATGCATGCCCCGAGCGCGATGCAGTGTCCGTTGATCGCCGCGATGAGAGGCTTCCAAATCTCGATACCTTTCATGTAGGGGACCATGTTGAGCATCAGGCCCCCCGGGGACTCAGCGTAGCGCTCCTCTCCAGAGGTCCCGCCTTCGCCCTTCACGACATTCCAGTCCATGCCCGAGGTGAACGCCTGTCCCCCGGCGCCGGTGACGACACCCACCTGGACCTGGGGGTTCACGCGGAGGTCCTCGAACACCTCGGAGATGCGGTCGAGATCGGCCTTGTCCAGGGCGTTCATCTTCGCGGGGTTGTTCATCGTCACGATGGCGATGCCGTCGTCCCGGACCTCATAATCGATGGCCACAGGGCTACACCTCAACAAGGGTGGCGGTATTATACGCCGTGCCTTTCCAGGCACCGATCAAGAGCGCTGGGCTGCTGGGACTGGGATATCGGGGGCGGGCCGATGGCGCCTCAGCCAACGATTCAGGGCGGCCATATGGCCGCCCTGATAACGTCTGCCGTAATCGGACCGCTAGGACCCGCCTCGCAGGCAGCTAGCGGCGCCCCCCTACTCCATTCTCGAGCCGCCCCAGGCCTTGGAGACGCCGCGGACCGTCGGGTCAACGATGACATTCACCACGCCGGCCTTGCCACTGCTGTAGGCCCGCTCGAGGGCTGGCCGGATCTGGTCGGGGTCCTCCACCCTCTCGCCATAACCGCCAAGCTCACGCGCCATTCCATCGAAATTAGTGTAGCCAAGCTCCCTGCCGGGTTTCCTGCCGCCGCGGGCTGTCCACCCGGCGTTGTTGCAGACCACCGTCACGACCGGCAGGTTGTGACGGACGCAGGTGTCGATCTCCATAGCGTTCAGCCCCATCGAGCCATCCCCATGCAGGACTAGGACCTGGTTCGCAGGCTTCGCGGCCTGCGCCCCCAGCCCGTAAGGGAGGCCGACCCCCATCGTACCCGTGACCCCTGAATTCAGCCGGTGGCCGGGAACAAAGGTCGGAATGGACTGCCGGCCCATGTGCAGGATCTCATTGCCATCGACCGAGAGGATGGCATCACGGTCGAGGAAACCCGCGATCTCCTTGCAGAGGCGCAGGGGGTGGATGGGGACTTGGCTCGAGTTGAGGACGCCGGCCATGTCCGCGTTCTTGCGGTCTTCCTCATCCTGGAGATGGCTGATCCAGGGGCTCTCTAGGCGGCCGGCAAACTTGCTCTCCTGAGCCTCGGCCTCGGCGGCCATCTGGCCCATGACTGCCTTGGCGTCGCCGACGATGCCCAGGTCGATGCCCTTGTTGTGACCAAGCTCGCTGGGCTCGATGTCGATCTGGACGAATTTGGCGTCCCTGTTGAAGCGGCCGCCATACTGCAGCATCCAGTTCAGCCTCGTCCCGACCACCAGCACGAAGTCGGTCTCGCGCATGGCGGTACTCCGAGCTGCCTGGAACGAGACCGGGTGGTCTTCAGGCACGAGCCCCCGCGACATCGGCTGGGTGTAGAAGGGGATGCTGGTGATATCGACGAACCGCTGGAGCTCCTCAGAGGCGCCGGAGAAGAATGCTCCACCCCCGGCGACAAGCACAGGCCGCTCGGCGGCGGCGAGCATGTCGATGGCCTCTTTGACGGCCCCTGGCTCGGCAGCCGGCCTCGACCGCTTCGCCGCCCTGGTCGGCTTGATGGCGGTGTCCTCCTCGATGTCTTCGTAGAGAACATCCGCCCCACAGTCGATATAGACGGGGCGCGGCCTCCCGGTGGTCGCCTGCCGGAAAGCAGTGCTGACAATCTCGGGGTATCGGGCGGCCATCGTCGGCTGGTGCCAGTACTTGCACAGGGGCTTCATGATGCTCGTCTGGTCGACTTCCTGGAACGCCTCCCGGCTGATCTCGTGGACTGGGCTTGCGCCGCCCAGGATGACCATGGGCGAGCAGTCAATGGAGGCTGTATAGACTCCGGTCAGCAGGTTCAGCGTGCCGGGGCCCGAGGCAGCGGTGACCACTCCCGGCTTGCCGGTGACTCTCGAGTAGGCGTGGGCCGCGAAGGCGGCTGCTTGCTCGTGCCGGACATCGATGGTCTTGATGCCCAAATCCTGCGCCGACATGACGATATCGAAGTCGGGACCGCCCATCAGGTAGAAGATCGTGTCCACACCTTCTTCCTTGAGGGTCCGGGCGATCAAATAGCTGCCGTTGACAACTGCCATGGGTCCTCCTGTCGATGGCTTTTCGATCTGGTCGCGGCCCTAAGCTCACCGGCCCTAAGCTCACCGGATATTACAGCCGCGCGGCAGCGCCAATACAGGGCGGGGCGCCAGCCGGATGCAGGGTACCATATCCCCCCTTGAGCGGCTACCGGACTCTGGTGGGCAGGGTGGGCAGCGATCTCACGATGGGCAGGATGCGGCCGGCAGAATACCGGCTGGTCTTCGGGACAACGGTCAAGGAGCGGCTCTTCGGCGCCTTCGTCGTCGACGAGAGCGGCTACAAGGTTGGCCCGTTCCTCGCCCTGGTCCGTTACGCCGTCATCGCCGCTCTCGGGTGGGCGTCCGCCATCGGGAACGTCGTCAGCCCCGTCCTGTAGAATACCCCCGCCGGCATGTCCGGCCGAGGGCACTCGTGAATGTCGACACCTGCTACGCATGCCGCCGGGAGGTTGCCCGGGACCAGACCTTCTGTCACCACTGCGGGACGCAGTTGCGGGTCGAATGCGCCAGGTGCGGACAGAAAAGCCCGCAGGATAGCCGGTATTGCCATAACTGCGGGGCAGACCTACCCCCGCGCGAAGTCCGGCCTCGCGCGTCGGACGAACCGGAGGCATCACCCTATCGGGATATCCCAGAGCGGATATCCTTGCAGGCAGGGTCGTCAGAGACAACCCTCGCTTGCCCCCGTTGTCATGCGGGCAACGATGTCGGGGCGGCGTACTGCTTCAGCTGTGGGCTACCTCTCGAGGGGGTAGCGCCTAGCGCCGAGATCCGGGCCTCCAGCTCCGGCGTCCCCCTCGGGCGCCCAGCGGGATTCTGGGTCAGGGTTGCGGCGCTGATCATCGACTCCTTCCTTCTCTCCATGGTGAACCTCATCGTTCTCCAGATCGTGCAGCAGGAGCCTCCGGACGGCTTTCGCTTCACGCCGTTGGAGGGTTTGCTGTACTTGATCGACCTGGCGTATTTCGTCGTGGGCTGGTCAGTGTGGGGGACTACCCTGGGCAAGCGGGTCTTCGGCATATATGTCATCGCGGGGGACGGCGGGAAGCCCAGCGCCCTGCAATCGGTCGGAAGATACTTTGCCAGGCTCCTGTCGTTCGCCATCCTGTTCGTTGGCGTCATCATGGTGGGATTTCGCGGCGACAAGCGCGGCCTCCACGACCTGATCGCCGGCACGTGTGTCGTGTACAAGAGCTAAGGGCGCGGACCGGGCAGACTGTCTGCCTGGGCGTTCATGGACACTGTTCTGCTCGCCTCCCTATAATTGGCCCGCCCCAGGAGGACCCTTACATGGCCGAAAAAGGCTCCGGCGAGATGTCGGGGATGATCACGGAGGACGGGATCCAGCGGTTCCGCAACCGTATGGGGGTTCTCGCGAAGCGGGAGCCCCCATATAACCTGGTGGCGACCGAAGACACCATCCGCCACTACGCGTTCTACTCATGCGGGGACGACAACCCCCTGTTCAATAACCCCGAGTACGCGGCAAAGACCCGTTGGGGGAATGTTATCGCCCCTCCTGGCTTTGCGCAGAGTATGGGCATTTTCAAGTCGGCCCCCATCCCGAAGGAGGTCCGCGCGGCCGGGGCGGGTGCGCTGTCCGGGGTCCCCAACTACAACGCCGGCAATGAGTGGAACTTCTACACCCCCATCAATCCAGGGGACGCCCTGGAGCGCCGGTTTTACATCTCGAAAGTCCAGGAGAAAAAGAGTGACTTCGGCGGGGGCCGCTCGGTCCTGGTCTACCACACGAGCGAGTGGATCAATCAGAAGGGACATCTAGTCGCGGACCTGACCAACTATTTTTTCCATGTGGAGCGGCAGGCGTCCCAGAGCCGCGGCAAGAACCTGGACATCCCGGCCCCGGAATACGACGACGAATACTTGGCAAAGATTGACGACGCCTATGAGAACGAGGCCCCCAGAGGGGCCGAGCCCAGGTATTGGGAGGATGTCAGCGTGGGCGATGTCCTTCCCACGATCGTTCGCGGTCCTCTGACCACTACCGAGATCATTTGCTGGCACATGGGCAACGGGATGGGGCAGTTCGGCGTGGCCCCGCTTCGCAAGGGGTACCTGAACCGCCGCAAGGCCCCCAACTTCTATACCAAGAACCAATACGGCCATTGGGACAGCGCCCAGCGGGTCCACTGGGATAACGACCGTCCCAAGCTGGTTGGCATGGCCCGGGCATACGACTATGGCCGAATCCGCACCCAGTGGGTGTTGAATCTCCTGACCAACTGGATGGGAGACGACGGCTGGGTCTTCAAGTCCTACGACGAGTCGAGAAAGTTCAACTACCACGGGGACGTGTCCTGGGTCCAGGGGAAGGTGACCCGAAAGTGGTCGGGAGACAGCGGCGACTACGTGGAGGTCGACGCCTGGATCGAAAACCAGCGCGACGAGGTGACGACATCGGGAAAGGCCACCGTGCTTCTGCCATCCCGCTCGAAAGGGGCAGTGAGGCTCCCCGGGGAGACCGGCCACTATGCACCAGCCGAGAAGATTAACGACTACACAGTCGCCATTCCCGAGCGGTTCAAGTAAGCCCTCGTCCGTGTTGCCGCATCATCCAGCCCAAGCGGCCGGGTTGAATAGACCCTCGGTTCTGACCATGGTCCGATGAAGACCATCGACATCGTCATACCGTGTCTGAACGAACGCCGCCAGCTGCCGATAACGCTCGAGACTCTGCTAGCCTTTTGCTCCGCCAACTTGAGTCGATACTCGTGGAGGGTCGTCGTTGCGGACAATGGGTCCGATGACGGCACGCTCGAGGTCGCCAGGGACTACTCCGAACGCAATCCGGGGGAGATGGCCTACATTCACCTCGCCGAGAGGGGCAGGGGAAGGGCCCTGCGAAAGGCCTGGCTGGAGAGTGAGGCCGACATCGTCTGCTACATGGACGTGGACCTGTCCACCGACCTGCAGGCGCTGCCGCCGCTCATCGGCTCCATCGCCTGGTACGGGTACGATGTCGCCATCGGCTCGCGGCTCGCGAAAGGGGCGAAAGTCGAGCTCAGGAGTCTTCGCCGAGAGTTCATCTCGCGGACGTACAATCTGCTCATCAAGATGATGTTCCTCACTCGTTTCAGTGACGCGCAGTGCGGCTTCAAAGCGCTAAGCCGCAGCGCGGCCCAAGAGATACTCCCCGTCACAAAAGACCTTGGCTGGTTCCTGGACAGCGAGCTATTGATCATCGCCGAAAAGCGGGGCTACCGGATCAAAGACGTTCCAGTCCACTGGGTCGACGACCCCGATACCCGCGTCAAGGTAGCGCGCACGGCCTGGGGCGACATCAAAGGCCTTCTTCGGCTGCGGTTCGGGGGTGTACCGGACCCCCGCCGTGCTCGTCGGAGCTAGGCGGCGAGGAGCCGTTCGCATGCCCCCACCCTCCATCGGAATCCCTCACGCGCGGGAAGAGCCGGTAGGCCCCTACTCCGAGGCCGTCGAGGAAGCCGGCGGGACCCCGGTGCCTCTGAGCATGGAAGAGCCCATAGACACGGAGGCGACGCTAGAGGCGCTCGATGGGCTGCTGCTCACCGGAGGGGCCGATGTCGACCCCATCCATTACGGGGAAGAAGCGGACCCGGATGCGAACGTCCGGGCCCGGCCGAAGCGCGACGCCACGGAGCTTCCCCTCATTCGGGCCGCATTGGACCAGGACAAGCCCGTGCTGGCGATATGCCGCGGAATGCAGGCATTGAACGTGGTCCTGGGTGGGAAGCTGGTCCAAGACCTGCCGGGACATCGCACCCAGGACCCGGAAGAGCCCGTCCTGCACGAGATCTTTGTCCCTCCCGGCGCCCGCCTGACGGTCATCCTGGGGAGTGGCGGGTTCATGAAAGTCAACAGCATGCACCATCAAGGGGTGCGTTGGGCGCAGAAGGCGCCGGACGTGATGGTCTCCGCCTACTCCCTGAAAGATGGTATAATCGAAGCGATCGAAAGCCCCCGCCACAGGTGGGTACTTGGCGTTCAATGGCACCCCGAGCGGCGGGACGAGGTGCCGAAGAGCCACCAGAAATTATTCCAAAACCTCGTGTGGGCGTCCCAGGAGAAGTCCGACCCGGCATGAGCCGCCTCTCTCATCCCAAGCCCCGGTTCCCAAGCCCCGTTCACTCTGTTCCACATCGCGGTCCCCGGCTTGGCGGCTGGGGCCTGGTTACGGCAACGGCTGTCCCTATGACCGTCCCATGGCGCCGGCCCTGGTGAGCAGGGCCAGGCGCGTTCCACTGGAGGCTTTCTTCCGGCCCCTCGTGCTCATTCGGGGGGGACCCGCCTCGTGGCGGGTGCATCACTCGGCGGTAGAGGAGGGAAGCTCATGACGACCGACCAGATCGGCACCGTCCGCCCCGTCAAGATCGAAGAGGAGATGCGTAGCTCCTACTTGGACTACGCCATGAGTGTGATCGTGGCCCGGGCGCTGCCCGATGCCCGCGACGGCCTCAAGCCGGTACATCGCCGCATCCTGTACGCCATGGACGAGCTGTCCCTCCGTCCCAATTCCCCCTACAAGAAGAGCGCCCGCATCGTCGGGGAAGTGCTTGGAAAATATCACCCTCACGGCGATAGCCCCGTGTACGACGCCCTGGTGCGGATGGCCCAGTCGTTCTCCATGCGCTACCCGCTCGTCGACGGCCAGGGCAATTTCGGCAGCGTGGACAACGACCCTCCTGCCGCCATGCGGTATACCGAAGCGCGCTTGGCGGCCATCGCCGAGGAGATGCTGGTCGATATCGACCGGGACACCGTCGATTTCAGCGAGAACTTCGACAACTCTCTTCGGGAGCCAATGGTTCTTCCTGCGCGGCTGCCCAACCTCCTTGTAAACGGCACGTCGGGTATTGCCGTTGGAATGGCGACCAACATCCCGCCGCACAACCTTACCGAGGTCTGCGACGGGATCATCCACCTTATCGACGACCCGGCGGCCAGCATCGATAGCCTGCTCGAAGTGGTGAAGGGCCCTGATTTCCCCACGGGCGGGACCATCATGGGCTGGGAGGGAATCCGGAGCGCCTACCACACTGGACATGGAAAGATTGTGGTGAGGGGTACGGGGGAGGTCGAGGACCTGAAGGGAGGGAGGCAACGGCTCATCGTTTCTGCGCTCCCGTACCAGGTCAACAAGGCGGCGATGATCGAAAAGATCGCGGACCTCATCAAGGACAAGAAGATTGATGGGATCAGCGACATCCGAGACGAGTCCGACCGTCAGGGCATGCGGATCGTCATCGAGCTCCGCCGCGACTCTACGGGCGAGCAGGTGCTCAACAACCTATACCAGCAAACAGCCCTGCAGTCCGCGTTCTTCGTAAACATGCTGGCCCTCGTGGATGGTCAGCCCAGAGTGCTCAACCTCCGGCAGGCGCTTCGCCAGTACGTCGATTTCCGTACCGAAGTCGTCACCAGACGGTCACAATATGACCGAAACAAGGCCCGGGAACGGGCGCACCTTCTTGAAGGGCTTATCAAGGCGCTGGACAACCTCGACGAGGTCATCCGGGCCATACGCGAGTCCCAAGATGCGGAAGCAGCCCGCAAGGCCCTGATGGAGGAGTACGACCTCAGCCAGCTCCAGGCCCAGGCCATCCTGGACATGCAGCTACGCCGCCTGGCCGCCCTCGAGCGTCAGCGGATACTGGACGAATACCAGGAGCTGACAGAGAAGATCGAATACCTCGAAGATCTCCTCGCCAACCCGGCGCAGCTACTTGGCGTCGTCCGGGAGGAGACGCTGGAGCTCAAGAGCGAGTTCGGGGACAAGCGGCTCACCGACATCAGCGACGAGGAGGCCAGGGGCTTCACCAACGAGGACCTGATCCCCCACTTGGATGTCGTTGTTTCCGTCAGCAACCGCAACTACGCCAAGCGCCTGCCCCTGGACGCCTACCGTATCCAGCGCCGAGGAGGACAGGGGGTACGCGGGATGATCACCCGCGAGCAGGATGTCGTGCAGCACCTCATGGCCGTCGACACGCACGATCACCTGCTTTTCTTCACGAACCGCGGACGCGTGCTGCATTCCAAGTGCTACCGAATCCCTCAGGAGCAGACCCGGGCTGCCAAAGGGACTCCACTGGTCAACCTCATACCCCTGGCACCTGAAGAGCTCGTCACGGCTATCGTGGCCACCCAGGATTTCGAGCACGACCAGTACCTGGTGCTGTGCACGCGACGCGGCCGGGTGAAGAGGACGCAGCTCAAGGAGTTCGCCTATGTCCTCAACCGCAAGGGCGGCATCATCGCCATGAACCTGCAGGACGGGGATGAGCTGGTCTCCGCCGGGATCGTATCGGCCGACGACGACGTCATCGCGGTCACAGAGCAGGGGCAGGCCATCCGCTTCCACGTAGCCGACGTGCGGCCCCAGCTTCGGGTCGCGGCCGGCGTGCGGGGCATGAGGATCCCGCCAAACGACAGAGTCCTGGATATGGAGCGGGTGAAGCCGGGAGCGTTTCTCCTGGCGGTCAGCGAAAAGGGCTTGGGCAAGCTCACCAAGGTGCAGAATTACCCGGTCCACCATCGCGGAGGGGCCGGGGTCAAGACGTTGAACATTACGACCCGCACTGGGCCGGTCGCCGCAGCGCGGGTCGTTGAGCCGCAGCAGGAGCTCATGATCATCACCAAGGAAGGGATCATGCTCCGGACCACGTTACAGCAAGTGCGGGTCACCGGCAGGGCGGCCCAAGGCGTTCGGGTCATGAACGTGGACGACAAGGACACCGTCGCTTCCATCTCGTGCTTCGACCAGAGAGAGGACACGCCGAAGCCAAACGGGAATGGCGCCAAGACCAGGGGCCGCAACGGAGGCACGCCTAACGCAGCACCCGAGGAGTCTGCCGCGGAACCTGCCGCTTCCGAAGAGCCTCTCGTCGACGATGCCGAACACATCGACGCTTTCCTGGCGGCGCTGGATGAGCAGGAGATCGAGGACGACGGGGAGTGACCCGCCGCGCAGGGGGGCTGGGGCTATCCGCCGTCGTTGAGAGGCCCCGGCCGATGGTCGTGTCGGTTATAGACGTGAATGGCCCTCTTTCCGGCCGCCGTGCCAACCTCCGGCGCCCGAAGCTCGCCAGAGCTGCTAGCCGAAAGCCTCCTTCGGCCTCCCGCGATGCGGGCTAATAGCCTGTCGCCAGTACCCCGCGGAGGACTGCGCGGGGTATAAAGTCTTGACACTCAACAGGGGTATTGCTAGAGTTGGCGAGCCCCGTGCCCAGAGTCCGAGTCGCTGCGTCTTGCGACCGGCGGCGTGAAAGGACGGCCACCACCAAATGCGGATAATCGTCTTGGCCAAGCAGGTGATGGACCCCGAGATCCCTCAGGCCAGCTTCAGGATCAACGAAGCGTCCAACACCGTCGAGCCCGTCCAGGGGATTGCGCCAGTCGTCAACGGGTTCGATGAAAACGCCGTCGAGGCTGCCCTGCGGCTCAAGTCAAGTGAAAACGCCACCGTGACCGTCATCAGCTTGGGGCAAAGCCTGGTCATGGACGTTATCAAAAAGCCCCTTTCCATGGGCGCGGATGAGCTGATCCTGCTGCAGGACCCTACCCTTGAGGGCGGGGATGCCTACGCCACCGCATATGTGCTGGCGATGGCCGCCAAGAAGACCGGTGATTTCGACCTGATTATCTGCGGGCGCCAGGCCTCCGACACCGACCGAAGCCAGGTGGGCCTTGGGGTTGCGGAAATGCTGGGTATCCCAGCCATCACGATAGGCAAAAGTATCGAGATCAAGGATGGCAAGGTGCTCGTCGAGCGTGTCCGCACCGACGGCAGCGAGCTCGTCGAGGCTCCCCTGCCCGCGCTGGTCACGGTCAGCAACGAGCTAGGCGAGCCCCGTTACCCCACTTTGCGCGGCATCATGCAGGCTGGCCGCAAGCAGCCGGTCGTCTGGACCGCCGCCGATATCGGCGCGGACCCTGCAATGCTCGGGGACAGCGGCAGCCGCGTGAAGCTCACCCGGTTGTTCATACCAAAGGTCGAGAAGGTGTGCGATTTCATCGAGGGCGAAAACGCCGCCGATGCCGGCCGGAAGCTCGCGCTGGCCCTTCGCGAGGCTAAGCTGATCTGAAGGAGACCCTATTTCCAATGGCTGGAGTCCTTGTATTCGGTGAGTTGAGAGAGGGCGCCCTTTCGGGCGTCGCCCGCGAGTCAGTTGCCGCCGGAAGGCAACTCGTCGGGACGGTCGGCGGCGGAGTTTCCGCCGTTGTTGTTGGGACGGATGTCAAGGGGGCTGCGAAAGACCTCATTGCTTCGGGCGCCGACACCGTCTACACAGCCGAGGGTGGTGGACTGGCGAACTATCAGCCCGACGCATACGTCCGCGCGGTCCTCGCGGCTGAGGAAAAAGCAAGCCCGCGGATCATTCTCATGGGGCATACCGACAGCGCCAAAGATCTGGCCCCGAAGGTAGCGTTCCGGCTCAGCGCGGGACTCACCATGGATGCAGTCGAGATCTCCGATAGCGACGGCAAGCTGGTGGTCACCAAGCCGGTGTATGGCGGCAACGCACAGGCTACTTACGAAACGGCCGCGGATGTGCAGATGGCCACGCTTCGGCCAAAGGCCGTTGAGGCACTGGCCCCTGATAGCAGCCGTCAGGGGGAGATAACCCCTCTGGATGTCGACCTTGACCCCGCGGGCTTGAAAGTCAAGGTCCTGGAGATCAAGAAGGAGCAGTCGACTGGGGTCCGCCTGGAAGATGCTCCCGTCGTCGTGTCCGGCGGGCGCGGCTTCGGAGGGCCCGAGCCGTTCGTCCACCTGGACGAACTCGCCGAGATTCTGGGCGGCGCCGTGGGTGCGAGCAGGGCGGTCTGCGACGCCGGCTGGATGCCCCACTCAATTCAGGTTGGTCTGACCGGCAAGACGGTAACCCCTGACCTTTACATCGCGGTGGCCATCTCGGGAGCGAGTCAGCACCTGGCGGGCATGACCGGATCCAAGACCATCGTGTCCATCAACAAGGACAGGGACTGTAACATGTTCAAGGAAGCCCGATTCGGTGTGGTTGGAGCGTGGGAGGAGGTCCTCCCTGCTTTCATCGAGATGTGCAGGGAGCTGAAGGGTTAGCGGGCTAGCCAATCGCTATGGCCTCGCCCGCGCTGAGTACCGGATGTTGTCAGTGGGCAGTGTGGGGACATGAACGGCGATTTTCGCATGGACATGGACGACATCGTCCGTAATATCGAATCGGCCGAGATCGTGTGCATCTACTTCCCTCTTCTCCGGAAGACCCTCGTCGTAGACACTCGAACCGATGTGGAAGACCCTCCGATCGTCAAGCTTCTCCCCATGGCCTCCTCCGTCGAAGAGCGGTTCCGGTCGCTGCGTAAGCTCCGCCCCAGATTTCCGCAGCCGGAAAAGGTGGCGGTCATCCCGTGGCCGAAATACGTGGACAGCCTCATCCGGTTGGGCCTGTGGGACCGGATCGTCGAGCGCTGCGCCTCTTCCGGTGACAAGGGCAGCGTTCGAGCTTGTGGCGGCGCTTTGGAAGAGCTGAGAGGCCTGGAGAAGGCTGAGCTCATCGCCGTGATTACCGGGGACAACTACCACACGATCTGGCAATCGCCCCGTAGCTGACCCCGGGGCCGGCCCGTCTCCGCCCGTGTTTCGTGTATCCTGGAGGCCTATGTCTGATCACTCTATCGTTGCGATACCTGATAGTTCCGTGACCTCCCCGCAGGGTTTTCTTGCAGGGGGTACGTATGCGGGACTCAAGACCTACGGCGAGGACAAGCTCGATCTCGCCATTCTCTACTCCGAATCCAGCTGCTCGGTGGCTGGTGTCTTCACCAAGAACCTCGTGACCTCCCCCACCGTGCCGCTTACCCGCCGCCGGACCCAAGGAGGCCAGGCTCAGGCAGTTATCGTGAATAGCGGCTGCGCCAACGCCTGCGTGGGCCCTCAGGGCATGCTCGATGCGGTGGAGATGGGGGCGCTGGCCGCGAGGAAGCTGGGGACTCCCGAGGAGGAAATCCTCGTCGCCAGCACCGGCGTTATCGGTGTGGAGCTTCCCATGGCCCTGGTCAGATCGGGTGTGGACAGGATCGAGCTGTCCAAGGAGGGCGGCCACGTGTTCGCCCGGGCCATCATGACTACCGACAGCCGCCGGAAAGAGGCAGCGGTACGACTGGAGCTCGGAGGCAGGGAGTGCACCATCGCCGCCGCCAGCAAAGGCGTAGGGATGATCCATCCCAATATGGCCACCATGCTCTGCTTCATGACGACGGACGCCGCCGTCGAGCCCGGGTTCCTCCGTAGCGCTCTTCAGAGGACCGCCGACCGGACCTTCAACATGCTTACCATCGACGGCGATACCAGCACGAACGACATGGTGCTGGTCTTGGCCAACGGTCGGGCAGGAAACGCCGTGGTCCGGGCCGAGTCCGATGACGCGGAAACGTTCGAGGCCGGATTACATCAGGTCGCCTCGGCGCTGACGCGAATGACGGCAGGCGACGGCGAAGGCGCGACCAAAGTGCTGGAGGCCATGGTGGAGGACGCGCGTTCGCTGGAGGACGCCAGGACTGCAGCTCGGTCCATTGTCCGCTCTCCCCTGTTCAAGTCCGCAGTCCACGGGGGCGATCCGAACTGGGGGAGGGTCCTGTCAGCAATTGGGAGCAGCGGCGCACTTGTCGAAGAGGAAAAGGTGACCCTGTATATCAACGGGATCTGCATGATGGACAAGGGCGTTCCGGTGCCATTCTTCAAGGATGCAGCCGTGCTCTCCATGCAGGGGGCGGAGATCAAGGTGCTGGTGCGTCTTGGGTTAGGGGAGCATGGCGCCACCGCTTGGGGCTGCGATCTTACTGAGGACTACGTCCGCCTGAACAGCGAGTACACGACATAGTCAGGGCAATGGTCCCAGCGCGCTCCAAGGGGGCCCGGTCCGGCAAGGCAAGCGCCGCCGAGGCGAGGGCCGAGAGCCGTGAGATCGCCGATCTGCGCCGGGCCGTCGGAGCACTCTCCAGCCTGCTGGAGAGTGCCGAAGCGGCCCAGGAGGAGCAACTCCTGCTTGTCATGAAGTTTGGCATCGTCAGGAGCATCGGGATCATGTCGCTGCTGGTCGAACAGAGCTCGGCGCCCGCGCGTGTCCTCGAGGAGGCGCAGGAGACCATCAGCGACGTCACCAAGAAGATTGTCGCGGCCGCGTCACTGGACGAGGTCCGGGAGCTCGACGTCCGGCTCCAGGACCAGCTAAGGGGCCTGGTGCGCACCTTCCGAAGGACATGAGCAAGAGGCGGATCGCCGTCAAAATTGGCGGGAGCACCCTGGGCCAGCATGACACAACGGCTGAGGACCTCGTGTGGCTCCAGGCCAAGGGCTATGAGCCGGTTGTGGTCCACGGGGGTGGCAAGGCGATCACCGATTGGCTCGGCCGGGCCGGAATCGAGAGCCGGTTCGTCGACGGCCTTCGGGTCACCGACGAAGCGAGCATCGACGTCGTGGTCGCCGTTCTCGCAGGATTGGTCAACAAGCGGCTCGTGGCCTCGATCAACGCCCTAGGGGGAAGGGCGGTCGGGCTTTGCGGGGCTGACGGCCCCATTGCTCCGGCGGTGATCAAAGACCCGGGGCTGGGACTCGTTGGCGAGCCCTCCGGCGCTGACCCACACCTCTTGGAATCCCTTATAGCCAGCGGCTTCATCCCGGTCATTGCTCCCATCGGAATTGGGAAAAAGAAAGCCGGGGTCTCGGACATCCTCTTGAACATCAATGCGGATACGTTCGCGGCCGACATAGGCGGCGCCATAGGCGCCGGCCAGTTCGTTTTTCTCACCGACGTGCCGGGTGTGCGAAATGAGCGGGGTGAGGCGCTCCCGCGGCTGCAGCGGACGCAGTTGGACGGCATGATCGCCACTGGGGTCGTTTCCGGCGGGATGATTCCGAAGGTCCAAGCATGTTTGCGGGCATTGGAACGGGTGCCCGAGGCGCTGATCGTGGACGGCCGTGCTTCGCACGCACTACGGACCTGCGTGGAAGGCACTCTCGTTGGGACTCGTATACAATAGACCCGCATGAGCACTCAGCAGAACAGCGGCCAGCAGCCCCCTGACTTTCTGGCTGATTTCATGAGCGGCCGCGGAGCCGTCACCTATCGCCGTTTCATCTTCTGGGGCTCGGCCTTCGTCGGCCTCATCATCCTCTTCGTCCTGCTCAACCTCGCCAAAGGCGTATACACAGAGCTCCTTTGGTTCGACTCCGTCGGGTACAAGAGCGTCTATAGCAAGATCCTGGTCACCCGCGTATGGCTGTTCTTCGCCGGAGCCAGCCTCTTTTCGATCCTTTTCCTGGCCAACATCGTACTCGCCCTGCGGCTTGCCAGAAGGGACGAGCCAGCACCCCTGCCGCCTGAGACCATCCTTCTGATCCGCAGCGCCACCATTGCGGGAGTAGCGTTTCTCACCCTTATCTTCGCCATCGTCTTCGGCTCGGTCGCTTCCGGCCAGTGGGAGAACTTCCTGCTCTTTACGAACTCGGGGCAGTTCCTGGACCCGGGCGGGGCTCCGATAGCCGACCCATTCCACGGGCACAACCCGTCCTTCTACATTCTTTCCCTGCCTCTCATGCGCTTTGTCCAGACCTGGCTTCTCGGCGTCGTGATGCTTCTGATCCTGGGAGCGCTCGGAATCTATGGAGCTGGGTTCAGCCTCCGGGGATTCAGGATGGAATTCCCCAGGGTGGTGTACCTCCACGTGGCTATCCTCGTAGCCATCCTTACTCTCTTTGTGGCATGGAGCTACTGGTTCGACATCAAGGAGCTCGTCCTGTCCTCGAGAGGGCTCGGCGGGAGCCTCTTCGGCGCCAGTGCCACTGACGTCAGCGCCAAACGCTTCGCGCTGTACTTCATGATGGCGGTCACGACGCTGGGGTCGATCGCCGCCATTGCCAGCGTTTTCAGAAAGGGGTTCGGGGTACCCCTGGGGGCCTTTGGCTTGTGGCTGGGCTCGGTGATCATCATTCTCACCCTGTTCCCGACCGCCTATCAACGGTTCTCGGTCCAGCCCAACGAGCTCGTCCGGGAGACTCCCTACATCTCCCATAACATCAATATGACGAGAGAAGCGTTTGCCCTGAGCAAGATCACCACCGAGGAGTTCGTCACCGGAGACCAGCTCCCATCCGAAGCTGAGCTGAAGAATCCCGCCGTCGTCGACAATATCCGCCTTTGGGACCACCGCCCACTCCGGGAAACCCTAAACCAGATCCAAGTCTTTCGACCCTACTACACGTTCAGCGACGTCGATGTGGACCGATACGACCTCGGAAATGGTGTCCGCCAGGTGATGCTGTCCGCACGAGAGCTGGTGCCCGAAAACCTGCCGGAAGAAGCCCAGAACTGGGTTGCCAAGAGGCTCCAGTACACGCATGGCTATGGCGTAGCGATGAGTCCGGTGAACACTTTCACCGGCGAAGGGCGGCCGGAGTTCTTCCTCAAAGACCTTCCCCCGGTCGGGGATATCGAGGTCAAGCAGCCCGAGGTGTACTTCGGCGAGAGGACCGCGAGCTACGTCATCGTCGGAACGGAAACCGAAGAGTTCGACTATCCGACGGAAACGGCCCAGTTCACCAAGTATCAAGGCAGCGGAGGGGTACACATCAGCTCCTGGCTACGCAAGTTCGCGTTTGCGTGGCGCTTCGCCGACCTGAATCTCCTGATCAGCGGTGAGGTCACTCCGGAGAGCCGCATACTCATGCGACGCCATATCCAGGATAGGGTCAGCAGCATCGCTCCTTTCCTCGAGTTGGACAGGGACCCTTATCTGGTCGTCGCGGACGGCGGTCTCTTCTGGATGCAGGACGCGTATACCATCACCAACCGGTTCCCCTACTCCCAGCCGTTCCCCGGAGAGACCAGCCCGTTCCTGCAGGACTTCAACTACATCAGGAACAGCGTCAAAGTCACCGTGAACGCGTACACGGGGGACGTGGACTTCTACGTGATGGACCCCAGCGATGCCCTGCTGAGGACCTACACCAAAATCTTCCCTGAGTTGTTCAAGCCACTTGACGAGATGCCTCCGAGCGTGAGGCGCCAGATCAGGTATCCGGAGGGCCTGTTCGACGTCCAGGAGTTCATGTACCGCTCCTACCACGTGACCGACCCAAGAGTCTTCTTCTCCCGCGAGGACCTCTGGACCAGGCCGACGGAGACTTTCTATGGGTCTGCGGGACAGCTCATGGAGGCGTACTACGTCATATTGCCTCTTCCTGGAGAGGCCGAGCCCGAGTTTCTCTTGCTCCTCCCCATGACGCCGCTCAACCGCCCCAACCTGGTTTCGTGGCTTGCCGCGAGAAGCGATGGTGAGAACTATGGGGAGCTGGTCGCTTTCACATTCCCCAGGGACCGCCAGGTGGATGGGCCGCAACAGGTGGAAGCCCGAATCAACAACGATCCCCTGATAGCCCAGCAGTTCACTCTATGGGGGCAGCAGGGGTCGCGCATCATCCGCGGCAACCTGCTCGCTATCCCAGTGGGCGACAGTCTCCTTTACGTTGAGCCCGTGTACCTGCAAGCGGAATCGCTGAATTTCCCCGAGCTGCGGCGGGTAATCGTTGCCATCGGGGACAGGAGCCCGGTCATGGAGCCGACTCTGGAGCGCGCCCTTGACGTGGCCTTGGGGAGGGCCGAGCCTTCGCCTCCATTGGGCGGGCTACCGGACAGCAGCAGGCCCGATCCCGTTGTTACCCCGACGCCTGAGCCCCCGACACCTGAGCCCGTTGCCACCCAAACGGGTGACCAGCGGGACTTCGATGCTGTGATCAGGGATGTGGAGCGTATCCTCGAGGACCTGAAGAGGCTCAGGGACCAATAGGCACTGCCGGACCCCCGAGGGCGTGGGCCGCTCCGCCCTCTCAGAACCCGTATACCTCCACCGCGTTGGCCGCGATGATGCGGTGCCGGTCAGCTTCGCTGACATCGCCTTCGAAGAGATAGTCGATCACTTTCTGCGAGTTGGGCCAGGTGCTGTCCGTGTGGGGGTAGTCACTGGACCACATCAGGTGGTCCACTCCGACAAGGTCCCGTACGACAATCGCCGACCGGTCCCGCATGAACGTCAGGTAAACGTTGCGCCGGAAGTAGTCGCCGGGCAGCATGTCTCCCTTGATTCCGAAATCGGCGCTGTTCCGGCGCCGCTGCCACAGGTAGTTCAGCCGCTCGATGTAGTAGCCGGCCCATCCCGCATCGTTCTCGGCGGAGATGACTTTCAACCCGGGAAAACGCTCGAACACGCCGCCGAAGATCATATAGCTGAGGGTTTCCTGCACGAAGGTGGGCTCGGTGGCCCGCGCCGCTACGTTGTACAGCGGGGACCTGGCGTGCAACAGGTTTTTCATTGTCTGTCCGGCCTTGTCCGTAATGATGTGCAGGCTGACGGGCATGCCCAGCTCCTCGGCAGCGCCCCAGAAGGGGTCCAGCCCGTTGCCACCGTATTGGACGTCGGCGTCCTCACCCCCGTAGACCGCGATGGCCGCGCCGGCAAGTCCCATGTCCCTGGCGCGCCGCAACTCCTTCGTGGCCTCCGCTAGCTCGTCCAAGGCGATCAGGGCAACGCCCTTCAGCCGGTCCGGATGGGCTCTGGAGTAGCCCGCCAGCCAGGTGTTGTATCCCCGGAACACCGCCTGTTTGAACCCCAGGTCCTCGATGGCGTACATCGGCAGAGCGATACTGGGATAGAGGACCTCGGCATCGACTCCGTCGACCGCCATCTCTTCCAGACGAGGGCCTGGCTCGTAAGCGCCCCTCGGGACGTCGTCCTCATAGGTGCCGTGGTACTTGCCCAGCTGTTGCCGCCCGGCAGCCGACGTGCCCGCCACTCCGAGGAGCTCGATGTTTTCGCAGGTGAATATGTCGTTCCCGTTTTCCTTGTGGACCCTCGGCGCCCGGTCGCGATACTCCGGGTCGATGTTGTCCACCCATGTGTTCGGCGGCTCCACCACATGGGAGTCCGCGGATATACAATGCAGTTCGCTCATCGCAACCTCCCGTTGCTTGCCTCTGTCAGACACCATCCTCTACCGGCTGCCCGCATTATAGCCAGCACGCGTCATAGTGGATGAAGTCCTGTGCCCGCGGACGACCCGCTTTCAAAGGAGCACCGATCAGGGGCTGCCGCGTCAGGTCTGATGACCGCCTCTGGCCTACAGTCGGGCGGGTCAGCCCTCGACCCGCAACTCCTCCTTGTACGCCTCGAAAGAGCCAATGGCAGCGAGGCGAAACAGGAAGGCCTTCAGCGAAGGGCTTTCCGTCCTCGCCTGCTGGAGCTGATCGCCGATAGGGTCGATGGACCCGGGCCGGCTGGCATACGCCTGGTTGAATGCGAAGAACGCCTGGTTCAGCTTCCGGAAGACGTAACCATGCTCCGCCATGAATAGTCTGCGGCCCTCCATGTATGCCTCGGCCTCTTCGATCTTGCCCTCCGCCAGCAGCTTGTCAGCCATAAGCCGGGTCTCGCGCATCGCCGCGCCGAAGTCGAATGCCTCACCCTGACCGGGGGCCTCGGGTGATGTGGGAGCAGGCTCTGGACGCAGCTCGCCGGGCCTCGCGAAGTGTCGCCGGTATACCTCGTCTCCGACCTCTTCGCCGACTATGTCTGCTACGGTCTCGTTGATGGTCGTCATAGGTCCGCTTTCCCAGTACGCCCTGCCCAAGGGGTGGAAAAAAAGATAGTGATGGACCCATTCGTGCGCGGCGGACCGCAGCAGGTCACGCAGAGAGCTGGTATCGGGCACCAGGGCAGGATACGTAGCGACGCCGGCTATCCCCTGGACAAGGCTGGAAAGATCACGGCCATCGACCGTCTCCTCGAGGCCTTCGATCTGCGCCTGCGAGATGTCAGGGCTGAGTAGCTTGGTCTGAAGCAGGCGGATTTCATCCCTGGGCGAGACGATCAGGACCCTGGGGACTGTGGCCAGCCGGAGGTCGACCGGAGGCCAGATGAAGTCGTGGAATAGTAGGCGGCTCCAGATTCCCTCGTCCTTCAGGACGTCGGTGATCATTCCCTCCAGGATGCGCTCCACCTGGGCTTCAAAGCGATCCCTGCCCTCTCGCAGCGCATCGAGACGGGCCTCACTGGCATTTCGGTCTCCCGGGTCGATCCCAGCGACTATTCGCCGGAACCGCTCGCGCTCGTCGTTGATCCTTCTGGTCATCGAGAAATACTGCCGGACGAGGCTGACCTCAGCGTCGTGGTCCATCGAGCTACCAAAGATCTGCCCGAGGGCATGGGTCCACTTGCGCGGGAGGTTCGCGACCTCCCACGAGGCCAGGCTGAAGGCGTGGGGACGCGCGATCTGAGTGACCGGGTCTCCGCCTCCCAGCGTGTCGCCTCCGATCACGAGAGTGATCAACGCCAGGACGACGGTCGCGAGGGCTTTGGCGATGCGCATCCGTTTCACGGGGGCAGAATAGCGCAAATCGGCAGTCCGTCTGGGCCCCAACGGGAGCAGCCGAGGGGCCGTTTTTCTAAGACTACGAAGGGCCCATTCCAGGTTGCGGTGGCGGATTGGGCTCTCTACAATGGCCCTTGCAGCAGGAGGGGAGCGGCATGCAGGCGTACAGCACTGAAGCGATCCGGAATGTTGCTTTACTTTCGCACAGTGGCGCCGGAAAGACATCGCTGGCTGAGGCCATGCTGGCAGCCAGCGGCGCCATCGGCAGGCTGGGCCAGATCGCCGATGGCAACACGACGTCTGACTACGAGCCTGAGGAGGTTGATCGAAGGAGCAGCATTCAGACTGCCCTTCTCGCCTGCGAATGGAAGGGGCAGAAAATCAACATCCTCGACACTCCAGGCTATGCCGACTTTTTTGGAGAGGTTATCTCGGCTCTGGCCGCCGCGGATCTCGGGCTGATGTTGGTCAGTGCCGTTGACGGAGTCGAGGTGGGGACCGAGAGCGGGTGGAACGCCGCCGGGGGTGCTGGCCTTGCACGTATGGTTGTTATCAACAAGCTGGACCGGGAGAACGCCGATTTCCTTCAGTCGTTGACGGCAGCGCAGGACCGGCTGGGACGCAAATGTATTGCCGTGCAGCTCCCCCAGGGCAATCCCCCGCAGGCCGTCTTGAACCTGCTGGACCCAGCCTGCTCTGAAAAGGACCCCCGGGCGGGGGAGCTGCGGGAAAAGCTGATCGAGGCAGCAGCCGAGACCAATGACGCCCTTACCGAAAAGTATCTGGAAGAAGGGGATCTGCCTGAGGAAGACCTGGTTTCCGGTCTGAGGAACGGCGTGCTCGCCGGCTCCATAGTCCCGGTCCTCGCCACGTCAGCCACGCACCAGGTCGGTATCCAGGAGCTCCTGGATTTCATATTGGCGTATGGGCCGTCACCAGCCGAGCGGGCGCCTGTCGCCGCGCAGAACGGGACTGGTGAGGTAACCGCGGACACCGATGCCCCGCTCTCGATTCAAGTCTTCAAGACAACGGCAGACCCTTATGTTGGAAAGCTCTCCTTCTTGCGAGTGTTCGGCGGAGGGCTGAAAAGCGACTCTCAGACCTGGAACGCGAACAAGGGACAGAATGAACGGATCGGCCAGGTGTTCGTCCACAGGGGAAAAGCTCAGGAAGCGGTCCCCTCGCTCTCCCCGGGGGACATCGGGTCTGTTGCCAAGCTTCAGCATACCGCGACCGGCGACACGCTATGCCTCAAGGAAAAAGAGGTAACCCTCCCGCTCATGGAGTTCCTCAATCCGGTTTATAACGTCGCCATCGCTCCCAAGACCAAGAGCGACATGGACAAGATGGGTACCTCGGTCGTCCGTTTGGTAGAAGAGGACCCGAGTCTGCGCTTCATCCGTGACCAGGAGAGCGGGGAGACCGTGCTGTCGGGCTT
The DNA here is from genome assembly GCA_965220155.1 of Dehalococcoidia bacterium. Classification (GTDB taxonomy): domain Bacteria; phylum Chloroflexota; class Dehalococcoidia; order SHYB01; family SHYB01. Next base: position 1,621,502 of record OZ244810.1, read on the forward strand.
GGGAGAGGCGCACATCGATGTGGCCACGAAGAAGCTAAAGCGAAAGTTCGGCGTCGAGGTGCTGGTCTCGACCCCTCGCATACCATACCGCGAGACCATTCGATCCAAGACCAATTCTGAATACAAGCACAAGAAGCAAACGGGAGGCCATGGTCAATACGGACACGTGCTCTTGGAGCTGGAGCCTCTTCCGCGCGGGAGCGGTATTGAGTTCGGCACGAAGATCGTAGGGGGGGCTGTACCCAGGGAGTACATACCCGCAGTGGAAAAGGGCGTGAAGGAGGCGGTGCAGCAGGGGAGTATTGCGGGAAGCAAGGTAGTGGATCTGAAGGTGACCCTGTACGACGGGAGTTTCCATGCCGTCGACTCCTCGAACATCGCATTCCAAATCGCGGGAGTCCAAGCCTTTAGGAAGGGGCTCCAGCAGGGCAGCCCAGTACTTCTCGAGCCCATCATGTCCGTCAAGGTTACGGTCCCAGACAGCTATACCGGCGACATTATGGGCGACCTCAACAGCAAACGGGCCAGGGTCGCCGGCACGACCCCGGAAGATGGCCATGCTGTCATCGAAGCGACGGTGCCTCTGGCCGAGATGCAGCGCTACGCAACGAGCCTTCGATCCATGACCGGCGGGCGGGGAAGCTACTCGATGGACTTTAGCCACTATGAAGAGGTCCCCGACCACCAGACCCAGAAGATCATGGAGGAATACAAGGCCGCGCAGGGGTCTTAGCTCCTTCATCGGCCGGGGTGTTGTCGACCTTTCCAAAACCGTGGGCTCCCCGGTCCCCATGCCCGAAAGCGGCCCAGCGGCTAGCTCAGAAGACAGTGGCGACCTTGCTCCCATGAGCGCCGCCCTCCCCGCGGAAACCTGAAAATGAGAGGCCTGCCAGTGAGCCGGTGGCAAGAGCTCGAAGCAAAGTACTACATGACTACTGGTAGGCGGGTGCCGCTCACCATCGTTCGCGGTGAAGGCCAGCGGGTCTGGGACGGGGAGGGTAACGTCTACCTGGACTTTGTCGGTGGCTGGGCCGTCGATACGCTTGGGCACTGCCACCAAGTGGTCACGGATGCACTCCAGAAGCAGGGACGGACGTTGATCCAAACGTCCAATCAGTTCTATACCATTCCCCAGGTCCAGCTCGCCGAGGTGCTCATCGAGAACTCGTGCATGGACCGCATCTATATGGGCAACAGCGGAGCGGAGGCCAACGACGCCGCCGTCAAACTGGCCCGCAAGCACGGCAAGCTGCACCGGAACGGGGCCTACGAGGTCATCACCGCCTTGAACTCATTCCATGGGCGGACCTTTGGCATGGTGGCAGCGACTGGCCAGCCTCATTACCAAGAGAATTTCCTCCCGATGCCTGAGGGCTTCCTTCACGTACCCTATGACGACATCGAGGCTATCAAGGCGGCGACCAACGACAAAACGTGCGCCATCATGCTGGAGCCGGTGCAGGGCGAAGGCGGGGTGATCGTGCCCAACGAAGGCTACCTGCCCGCCGTCAGAGACTGGTGCGACGAGCAGGGACTGCTGCTGATATACGACGAAATCCAGACCGGTATCGGCAGACTTGGGACGCTCTTCGGTTATCAGCAGTCCGGAGCCGAGCCTGATGTCATGACCCTCGCCAAGGGGATGGGAGGTGGGGTCCCTATCGGCGCCATCCTGGCAAAAGAGGCTTCGTCCGTCTTCACGCCCGGGGACCATGGCTCGACGTACGGGGGCAACCCGCTGACCTGCGCCGTTGCGTTCGCGGTCGTCTCCTACGTAATCAACAGCCATGTGTTGAACAACGTTCGTGCCACAGGAGAGCGCTTGCTGGCGGGCCTGGGCGAATTGAAGAAAGACTTTGGGCTCGTCTCGGACATACGGGGCCGAGGGCTGCTACAGGCCATGGAGTTCACCCGCGACATCTCAGGGGAGGTCCTGACCGCCTGCCTCAAGAACGGGCTTCTAGTCAATGCGGTCCGCCCCAACGCGCTGCGGTTCATGCCACCCCTTGTGGTGACCGAAGCCGAGGTGGACGAGGCGCTCCACAAGCTGCGCCAGTCGCTGCAGCAGGTGACGGCCGCCCAGGACCAGGCCTGACGATGCCCGAAAAGGTCGTTCTCGCCTATAGCGGCGGCCTAGATACCTCGGTTGCCATCCGCTGGATCCAGGAACACTACGGGATGGATGTCGTCACCCTCACCGCGGACCTGGGTCACGATATCGAGCCGGATGCGATCAAGAAAAAAGCTCGAAGCACGGGCGCCGTTAACGCTTACGTCGAAGACGTCCGGGAGGTCTTTGCCAAGCACTTCGTCTTCCCGGCCCTCCAGGCAGATGCAATGTATCAGGGGGTGTACCCTCTATGCACCGCCCTCGGCCGACCCCTCATCGCGTTGCTCTTGGTGGAGACCGCCCGTAAAGAGGGAGCCACAGCGGTGGCCCACGGCTGCACCGGGAAGGGGAACGACCAGGTGCGTTTCGATGTTAGCGTCCATTCCCTGGCCCCAGACCTCAAGGTCATCGCCCCCGCTCGGGAATGGGACATGACCGACCGCGGCGCCGAGATTGCCTACGCCAGGAAGCATGGCATCCCCGTCCCAGTGTCGACAGCCAAACCCTACTCAACGGACGAGAATCTCTGGGGCCGGAGTATCGAAGGTGGGGTCCTTGAAGAGCCTTGGAACGAGCCGCCCGAGGACGTCTATGCATGGACAAAATCTCCCGCAGACGCCCCGGCTGAGCCGGCGTATGCCGAGATCGGGTTCCAACGGGGTGTCCCGGTGTCTGTGGACGGGGCGGAGGTGGGGCCGGTCGACTTGATCGGAAGACTGAATTCCATGGCTGGTGAGCATGGTGTCGGACGCATCGATCACATCGAGGACCGGCTGGTGGGGATCAAGTCCCGGGAGATTTATGAGACGCCGGCGGCCACCGTCTTGATGCAGGCCCACCAGGCCCTGGAGTCCCTCACGTTGAGCAAGGACCAGCTGCGGCACAAGGCCCAGGTATCGCAGGACTACGCCGAGCTCGTTTACAACGGCCTTTGGTTCACGGCCCATCACCAGGACCTCGCGGCGTACGTCCAGAGCACCCAGCGCCACGTGTCGGGGACGGTCCGCGTCCGGCTGTATAGAGGGACATCGTCGGTAGTAGGCCGGGAAGCTCCTGGAGCCCTCTACCAGCTCGGGCTTTCGACCTACGGCGAAGAGGACTCCTTCGACCATATGGCCTCGGTGGGGTTCATTCACATCTGGGGGCTTCCCGTCAAGACCCAAGCCCAGGTGCAGCTTCTTCCTCAACACGAAGACCCGTTGCGGCTGGCAGGACCCCGGGACTAGGCGGCCGCCGCCGTCAAACGATGCAGGCCGCGGCGCGGTCGCAGGGCCGGCCGGTGGAGGAGGGATGCCAAGCGATGGAGCACGACTTCAGGGACCGCTTCGGACGCTTGTTCGAGGACTTCGAGGTGGGTGATGTATACCGGCACTGGCCGGGTAAGACCATCAATGCCCACGACAATGACCTGTTCTGTCTTCTGACGATGAATCACATGCCCTTGCACATCGATGAGGCTTATGCGACCGAAAGCCAACATGGCCAACGGCTTGTCGTCGGCCTCCTGGTCCTGAGCTTGGCCGTTGGCATGAGTGTCGTCGACACCAGCGGCAAAGCCATCGCTGCCCTGGACTACGAGGAGGTCAAGCACGTCGCCCCCACCTTTATCGGGGACACGATTTACGCGAGCACCACCGTGCTCGACAGACGCGTTTCGAACAGCAGGCCCGACCGGGGTATCATCAGAGTAGAAACCGTGGTCACGAACCAGAAGGAACAACAGGTACTGACGCTGAAGCGCTCTTTCATGGTGCCGGTGAGGGAGCATACCCCGTAGCCACGCACCCGGCCATTCCCTGCGCAGGACTAAGCCTACCGCCCGGCGGCGCCGTGTCATCGAACTGACTCAGAGTACTCCCGACGAAAGGCCCGGTATCTTGAAGCCGACCCGATCTCGATTGCAGAAGCCGATGGCCGGCGTTGTCCAGAGGTACACCGCATCCATCGACTTTGACCGGCGCCTCGCGCAGCACGACATCGCAGGCAGCATCGCTCACGCCCGCATGCTGGGCCGACAAAGGGTGATTACCGAGCAGGAGGCTGGACGCCTCGTCGAAGGGCTACAAGAGATCCTGGACGAAGTGAAGAACGGAACATTCTCATACCAGGCTGATCTCGAAGACATCCACATGAATGTTGAGGCGCGCCTGGCGGAGATCGTTGGGGAGGTGGCCGGGAAGCTTCACACGGGCCGCTCCAGGAACGATCAGATAGCCCTCGATATGCGCCTATTTGTGAAGGAAGCCATTGAGGGGATTACGCGGGGGCTCCTCAGCCTCCAGGAGGTCATCCTCGATCACGCTGAAGGGCACACCCAGACAGTGATGCCAGGCTACACGCACCTCCAGCGTGCGCAGCCGGTGGTGCTGGCCCATCACCTCCTCGCCTACGTCGAAATGTTTCAACGAGATATAGAGCGGCTACAGGACTGCCGGAGACGGGCGGACGTCATGCCTCTGGGGAGCGGCGCTCTCGCCGGGACCCCCTACCCGGCGGACCGCGAGTCCGTCGCGCGGGAGCTGGACTTCAGCCTCGTCAGCGCCAATAGCCTCGACGCGGTCTCAGACCGTGACTTTGTCGTCGAGCTCCATGCCGCAGCGAGCATCGCGATCATGCACCTCTCGCGGTTGGCCGAGGAGATAATCCTCTGGTCGACCTCGGAGTTCGGGTTTCTCGAGCTCGACGACGCCTACACCACGGGCAGCAGCATCATGCCCCAGAAAAAGAACCCCGACGTAGCTGAATTGGCCCGTGCGCGCACGGGAAGAGTCTACGGGCACCTGATGGCATCCCTCACAGTCATGAAAGCGTTACCGCTGGCGTACAACCGCGACCTCCAGGAGGACAAGGAAGGGCTGTTCGACACGGTGAACACGCTGACCTCCACGCTGGAAGTGTTCGAGGGCATGCTCAGGGGCGCCTCCTTCAACACAGATGTTATGCGACAGGTCTCCTCACGGGGCTATGCCCTGGCCACCGACCTGGCGGACTACCTAACCCTGAAGGGGGTCCCATTCCGAGAAGCCCACAGGACGGTGGGTGAGGTGGTGCAATATGCCATCGAGAAGCAGCAAGGCCTCGACGAGCTAGACCTGAGCGACTACCGGCGATTCTCACGCCATTTCGATGAAGACATACTGCGCATTACCCCGGAGTCCTCAGTGCTCACCCGGGACGTCGCAGGTGGTACGGCCCCAGTTCAGGTCAAGAAAGCGCTCAAGAGCGCGCGGCGGCGGTGGGAGCGCACCCATGGCTGACACTCCCGCCACCAAGCTTGCGCCATCAATCCTTTCGGCCGACTTCGGCCGATTGGCCGAGCAGGTAGAGGAAGCTGAAGAGGCGGGGGCTGACTATCTCCACGTCGACGTGATGGACGGGCATTTCGTGCCCAACCTGACCGTGGGGCCGCTGGTCGTCGAGGCGCTGAAGGGCCGGACCAGGATGACTCTGGACGTTCATATGATGGTCACCGACCCGGAGCGGTGGATACAGCCCTTCGCCGAGGCCGGGGCGGACATCTTGACGCTGCACGCGGAGGCCACGCCACACCTCCACCGCGCGGTCCAAGCCATCAAGGAGCGTGATATTCGGGCAGGTATCTCACTGAACCCCAGCACCTCCCCAATCGCCCTCGAGCAGTTGCTGCCCTCTCTGGACCTGGTGCTGGTGATGTCGGTCAATCCGGGGTATGGAGGGCAGTCGTTTATCGAAGCTTCCGTCGACAAGCTGAGGCGTGTTCGCTCCATGCTGGATGAAGGGGGTTTGGGGGCTGAGCTCGAAGTCGATGGGGGGATCAACGAGCGGACTGCCCCCAAGGTGGTTAAGGCGGGTGCCAGGGTCCTGGTCGCGGGATCGGCGATCTTCAACGGAAAAGAGAGCGTCGCAGACGCCATCAGCCGCCTGCGCGCCAGCATAGGGAATGGGCCCTCGCGCTCCTAGCGAGAGCCTCTCGCCGAGTCGAATCGGCACCCAAAACAAAAGGGCGGTCCCATGGCCGCCCTCTTTCGCCCGTTATTCAACGCCCACTATTTCTTGAGCTTGTGTATCGACCTCAAACAACGGGTGCAGATGGTGACCTTCTTCGGCTTCCCATCGACATAGATGGTGGCCCGCTGATTGTTCGGTTTCCACGTCCGGTTCGTATGCCGTTTTGAGTGGCTAACGTTAAAGCCGAACCTGGGCCCCTTGGCGCATATGTCACAGACCGCCATCAACATCTTCCTTTGACGGAGGATACCCTGGTGCCTACAATACCATGGGTCCGATTCCTGCAGCAAGGAGGACGGTCCATGCCCAAGGCGGTCCTTACCGAGGTCCACTCGCTGGACGGAGGCATGCTCAGGGAGCTTCTGGCGGCTGGCTGCGCCGCCCTCGAAGTTCACGCCGCCTCCATTAACGCCCTAAACGTTTTCCCCGTACCCGATGGCGACACCGGCACAAACATGTTGCTGACCATCCGGGACGCACTAAAAGAGCTTCCAGGCACAGAGAGCCCCGGAGCCTCGGAGATCGCGATGGCGGCCTCCAAGGGCGCTCTGATGGGCGCCCGCGGCAACTCGGGGGTCATCTTCTCCCAGTTCTTCCGCGGCATCGCCGCGGGGGTCCATGGGGCCGACCACATCGGCGGTGACCGCCTGGCCCAAGCACTCCAGGAGGCCCCGGCGTTCGCTTACAAGGCGGTTGGAGACCCCAAGGAAGGTACGATCCTAACCGTGATCCGCGAGGTTGCGGAGGCCACGCGTCCAATGACCTCGGCCGGGTCCAGCGTCAGCTCCGTCCTGAGAACGGCCACCATGACGGCAAAAGACTCGGTGGCCCGGACCCCGCTACGGCTGCCCGTTCTCCGAGAGAACGGGGTGGTCGATGCCGGGGGTCAGGGGCTCTGGGCCTTCCTCGATGGCATGACCTCGCGCCTGACCGGTGAGACTCCCGCGCCCCCACCCGAGGTCGTTTCCCCAATTCCGGCGATGCGGTCTTCAGGCCACGGGGCGGAGGATGATGCCTTTGGGTTCTGCACCGAGTTCTTCATCCGTGATCCGGCTCGGGATGTCGAGGCGCTGAGAAACACATTTGAGGGTATGGCAAAGTCAGTCGCCGTTGTCGCCAGTGACGGACTCGTGAAAGTCCATCTCCACACTCTGGACCCAGACGAAGTGCTCGAAATCGCCCGATCTGCCGGCGTCGTCGATCATCTAAAGGTCGAGGACATGGACAGGCAGCATGAGGAGTTCGCCGAGACGCCGGAATCGACGGGACGTACAGCGGTCGTGGCCGTCGTCGCTGGACGGGGCATGGAGACCGTATTCAAGAGCCTCGGCGCCGCGGCGCTGGTCCCCGGCGGTCAGACCATGAACCCAAGTGCCCGTCGCATCCTGGAGGCTATTGTCGAAGTGCCTTCCGATGAAGTGATCCTCCTGCCCAACAACGATAACGTGGTCCTGGCCGCCAACCAGGCGGCCGAGATGGCCCATGGGAAGCGGGTCACCGTGGTGCCCACGGCCGATTTAGCCCAAGGGGTTGCGGCCATGATGAGTTTCAACTACGAGAAGGCCGCCGGGCAGAACGCCTCAGCGATGGAGACCGCGGTGAGGGGCGTGAAGACCGGCGGAGTTACCCGGGCTGTGCGTCAGGCACACCTGGATGGAATACAGGTCGCCAAAGGGCAGGCCATCGCGATGAGTGGCGGGTCACTCGTAGCTGCGGGGCAGGAATTCGCCACGGTGCTCGAGCGTCTCATCGAGCGGCTGGGCATCGAGGATGACTCAGCAGTCACCCTGTACTACGGGGCGCCCGTCAGTGAGGACGAGGCGGAATCGGAGCGGGACAGGTTACAGGAGCGCTTCCCAGACGCCGAGGTGGTCAGGGTTTATGGCGGGCAACCACACCATCATTATCTGGTAGCCGTGGAGTAGCGTGGCCATGCACATCGTCACCGACAGCAGCTGCGACCTGCCCGCAGACTTGGTCCGCGAGCTCAAAGTCGAGGTTGTACCCTGTAATGTCCATTTCGGAGACGAGGTCTACCGCGACGGTGTGGACCTCTCGGCCAAAGCCTTCTACCAACGGTTGGCTGATGGATCGGTACACCCTACAACTTCACAGCCATCCGTAGGGGCCTTCGTCGAGACCTATGCGCGGCTAGCCCAAGAGGGCGGTGACATCCTGTCCGTGCACCTGTCCTCAAAGCTCAGCGCTACCTGCCATTCAGCGCGTCTGGCGACAGAGGAGTTTCGCGACGGGCCGCGGATTGAGGTGGTCGACTCGTTGCAGGTGTCCCTGGGCCTCGGTATCCTGGTGAGGGAAGTCGCGCGCATGGCCCAGAACGGGGCCTCCCTTGACGAGGCGGGGGGCTTTCTCAAGGCCGAGATCCCGAACGTGTCAAGCTACGTAACAGTCGACACACTGCAATACCTCGTGCGCGGAGGCCGGGCAAGCAGGATACAGGGCATCTTTGGCGGGCTCCTGGATATAAAGCCCATCATCACCGTGCAGGGGGATGGCGAGACTCATCCTTTCGACCGGGTGCGGACGAAAAAGAAGGCCAGCGCGCGCTTCGTCGAGATCGTGGCGGGGCAGAAGGACCTGAAGGGCCTGGGCGTTCTGCACAGCGTCTCCCCCGAAGAAGCGGAGTCCCTGGCCGACGCCTGCTCCGCATATATCCCTCGCGACCAAATCATTCTCGCTGAGCTCTGCACCGTCCTGGGCGCACACCTCGGCCCGAAAGCTCTGGGGCTCGGGCTCTGGGCCCACAACTGACCCACCGCTGATGGCGAGACCGAGAGGCCGCAGCCCCGCACAGGGAATGGACCTGGACAAGCTGGGCAAGGTCCTGGAGTACGAGAGGCGACGAGGGTTCGATAACCGCGCCGTCACTGGTGGGCTGGACCGGTTCCTGGAGAAGTGGGCCGCTCAGGCCCGCAGGGCCACTACACATCCGATGGTGCGGTCCGGACTCTCCCGCATGGGGCTCAGCCGCCCGGCATACGATGCTATGCCGCCTCCCGATCGGGCCCGCTGGGTCGAGCGGGTCCTCCTTTGGTCCGAGGGACTGGAAGACCGTGGGCCAGCGAGGGATGGGCCACCTGGGAGCGCCCCACGTGCGGCGGCCCAAGGGCCACAGGCCGCCACCCATGACCGGGCAGGGGATGGGAATGGGACCCGGACCACACCCAGGCGGAGCACAACGGGTCCAGGGAGCCATGCGCCGAGGCGGGAGCGGCACCAGACCCCACGAATGCTTGGCGCCGGCCAGGACCTCGCCACTCCCTTGTCGGAAATCAAGTCTTTTCGGCCGGACCTGGTGGCCAAGCTGACCAAACTGGGGCTCACCAGCCTCCGCGACCTCCTCTATTTCTTCCCCAGGCGGCACATTGACTTTACCGACATTCGCCCTATCAATCAGCTTAAGGTTGGCCAGGACCAAACGGTCATCGGGCAGATATGGGAGTCCAGGGCGATCAGGCTTGGAAGAGGCGGGCGTCGCCGGGCTGCGGAGGCGGTCCTCGGCGATGAGTCCGGCACCACCAGAGCCGTCTGGTTCAATCAGCCGTATATCGCCGCGAGTCTCAGACAGGGAATGACGGTCGCGCTGAGCGGCCGCGTTAGCTCCTTCGGCAACAGGAGGGTGTTCGAGAATCCCGAGTGGGAGCCCGTCTCGGGCCGGGAAGCCGTCCACACGGCGCGGCTGGTGCCTGTCTATCCGCTGACCCAAGGAGTCACCTCTCGCCGCATACGGAGCCTTACCAGGCAGGCCATCGACGAGGCGCTGCCGGCGCTGAGGGACTTCTTGCCGAACACGCTCGTCGAGCGGCTGGGGATGCTTGGCCTCGAGGATGCGATACGCGAAGCCCACTACCCGGGCAGCGAGGAGGCCAAGGACCGGTCGCGGCGGCGCCTCGCCTTCGACGAGCTGTTCCTCATACAGCTTGGGGTACTGGGGCGCAGGCAGGCCTGGAGGGAGGGTGTGCCGGCGCATCCTCTGCGCGAACACCGGGAGCTGCTCGAGGCGTTTGCCAGGTCGCTGCCTTTCTCACTGACGGCTGCCCAGGTCAGGATCATCGATGAGGTTGTCTCGGACCTGGGCAAGTCACACCCCATGAGCCGTCTGGTCCAGGGCGAGGTAGGCAGCGGCAAAACTGTTGTGGCGTTGACGGCGATGCTGACCGCTGCCGCCAACGGGCAGCAGGCCGTCCTGATGGCCCCCACCGAGCTCTTGGCGGAGCAGCACCACCGCACGCTGAGCTCGTTGCTGGGAGGGCTCGGACGCAGGTCGCAGCCCGGCCTGGCAGGTCTCGGGGAGCCCCCTGGGGCGCGGGACATCATATCATTCCACTTTGACTCCATGTCCCGGCCATTGACCCTCGCCCTGCTAATGGGAAGCACCCCCAGGAAACGAAAGCAAGAGATCCAGGAGCTGGCCGCCCACGGAGACGTCGACATCGTCACGGGCACCCATGCTTTGATCCAGAAGGAGGTCGAATTCGTCAATCTGGCGCTCGCGATTGTCGACGAGCAGCACCGCTTCGGAGTGATGCAGAGATCGGAGCTGCGGCAGAAAGGGCACAACCCGCACCTGCTGGTCATGACGGCGACCCCGATTCCCCGGAGCCTTTCGCTGACGTTGTACGGCGACCTCGACATTTCGGTTATCGATGAGCTGCCGCCGGGGCGGCAGCCGATACGGACGAAATGGCTAGCGGCCTCCGATAGAGACCGGGCCCACCGGTTCATCAGAAAGCAGGTAGAAGAGGACAGACAGGCTTTCATAGTGTTCCCCCTGGTGGAGGAGTCTGAAAAGGTGGACGCAGGCGCCGCTACAGAGGAGTTCGATCGTCTCAAGATTGAAGTGTTCCCTGACCTGCGGCTGGGGCTGCTTCACGGCCGGATGAAGTCAACCGAAAAGGACCGGGTGATGCGCTCCTTCAAGGATGGGGACTTGGACATCCTGGTCTCAACTGCGGTGGTCGAGGTGGGCATTGACGTGCCTAATGCCTCGGTCATGATGATCGAGTCGGCCGAGCGTTTTGGCTTGGCCCAGCTCCACCAGTTCCGAGGACGAGTTGGCCGTGGGGAGCATGAGAGCTACTGCATCCTGGTCTCGGAGGCCCCTTCACCAGAGGTCACCGACCGGCTGAGGACGATGGAGCGGGTAGACGACGGCTTCGAGCTCGCCGAGCACGACCTTCGGATCCGGGGCGCAGGGGAGTTTTTCGGCATGCGGCAGAGTGGTCTGCCGGACCTGCGCATGGCCAGCATCGCCGACCACGCCCTTCTACAACTTGCTCGAGAAGAAGCCGGCACTGTTTTCAGAAGTGACCCCGGCTTCACACTCCCGGACCACGAGGCCATGGCAACGGAGGTTGCACGCGCCTGGGAGCACCGGACGATATCGGTCGGAGAGGCGTAGCCCTTCTGGTAGAATGGAGCATCCCTTCCTGATAATGACGCTGCGAGAGGCGCGGGGCTGGCAACACCTCCCTGCCTGACCGGCGGTCCCGGAGGACAACAACTTCCATGGAATTGGTGCGCCACCAGCTGGCGCGGGCCGTGGAAGAGGCGGCTGCGAAGGCCCAGCGAGCGGGAGCCCTACCGCCGGTTGGCTTGCCGATGGTAGCCATCGAGCGTCCGCAGAACGAGCGCCACGGTGACTACGCCACCGGCGTATCGCTGAAGATGGCGCGCAGCGCCAGCATGAAGCCGTTGGATATTGCCCAGCGGCTTGCGGAACACTTTGAGCCGCCTGCTTCTATTTCATCCGCCGAGGTCGCCCCACCTGGATTCATCAATTTCTCTTTGAGTGACTCGTGGCTCCAACGTCAGGTTGAAACGGTGCTGGACGAGCGGGACAGGTTCTGCAACATCGACCTCGGGAAGGGCGCGCGAATACAAGTGGAGTTCGTGAGCGTCAACCCGACCGGCCCCGTGCATATCGGGCATGGCCGCGGGGCCGTCCTCGGCAGCGCGTTGGGCAACATCCTCGAGGCCGCGGGGTATGACGTCCAAAAGGAATACTACGTCAACGACGCTGGGAATCAGATCGAGTCGTTCAAGCGGTCCCTGTTTGCGCGAGTCGGGCAGGCCCTGGGCCTGCAGTCGGAAATGCCTCCGGATGGTTACATGGGAGGCTACATGAAGGACCTCGCTGAGGAGGTCCTGGCCGGTCGAGAGCGCGACGAGATCGCTGAACGAGTCCGAGAGGACCCCCACGGGATGTCCGAGCAGATCGGGGAAGATGGGCTCAGGCGCATGCTCGGCCAGATCCGGGATGACCTCGCGGCGCTGGGGGTGAATTTCGACGAGTGGTTCTCGGAGCGGTCGCTGTTCGAGACCGGCCAATACGATGAGACCATGGGCGAGTTGCGCGGCAAGGGCTACCTGGTCGAAAGGGAGGGGGCGACGTGGTTCACCTCCACGACGCTGGGAGAAGACAAGGACAATGTGCTGGTCCGGAGTAACGGCTCACCTACCTACTTCGCATCGGACATCGCATACCACCGGAACAAACTGGCCCTCCGGGGCTTCGACCGCGTGATCGATATCTGGGGGGCGGACCATCAGGGCCACGTCCCAAGGATGAAGGCGTCCCTGGAGGCCCTCGGCCTCGATTCGGACCGGCTCACCGTGCTGCTATCACAGCTGGTGACCCTGCGCCGCGGCGGCGAGGTCGTGCGAGCGTCCAAGCGGACCGGAGAGCTCGTCACCCTGCGGGAGGTCATTGACGAGGTCGGAGCCGACGTCTGCCGGTTCTTTCTTCTGTCCAGCGCGGCGACAAGTCAGATGGACTTCGACCTCGAGGCCGCCAAAGTAGAGTCCAAGGAGAACCCGGGGCATTACGTAAAATATGCCCACGCACGGATTGCGGGTATCCTTCGCGAGGCCCGGGGACACGGGGTCGAGTACTCGGACGGGGATGTATCCCTGCTCGAACATGAGGCCGAGCTCGCCCTGGTCCGCAGGATGCTGCAGCTTCCGGAGCTGGTGGAGTCAATGGCCACGTCCCTCGAGCCTCATCACCTGTGCCACTATGCCAAGGAGCTCGCGACGGCCTTCCACTGGTTCTACGAGAAGTGCAGGGTGGTCTCCGACGCTCACCCGGAGATGACTGCCGCTCGCCTGAAGCTCGTCGAAGCCGCTCGCATCGCGCTGGCTCGCACACTCGGACTGATGGGCATTTCGGCCCCGGAGCAGATGTAGCCCGCATACGAAGGCCTGCAAGCCTTCCGATGCCTGCCTTTCCCGCGACGGACCCGCTCAAGGAGTAAGACCACAATGCTGGACTTTTTCGAAGTGTCCGAGCTGCTGACGAGCGAGGAGCGCCAGGCCCAGTCGACCGCCCGTCAGTTCCTGGAGGCTGAAGCCGCTCCGTACGCCGCGGAATGGTGGGAACAAGGGGTGTTTCCTCGCGACTTTCCCAAGAGGTTGGGGGAGATGGGCTACCTTGGCCCATGGCTTCCTCAGGAGTACGGCGGCGCGGGCCTCGGTAGTACGGCATATGGGCTGATCATGTATGAGGCCGAGAGGATCGATTCGGGGCTGCGGAGCTTCGCCAGCGTCACTGGCTCCCTGGTGATGTACCCCATCTATACCTACGGGTCGGAGGAGCAAAAGAAGAAATACCTCCCGGAGTTGGCCGCAGGCCGCATGGTCGGCTGTTTCGGCCTCACCGAGCACGATGGCGGCTCGGACCCCGCGGCCATGAAGACCAGGGCCGTCAAAGATGGGAATGATTACGTCTTGAACGGCGTCAAGATGTGGATCACCAACGGAGGGATCGCCGACATTGCCCTGGTATGGGCCAAGGATGACGAAGGGACCGTACGCGGGTTCCTTGTGCCGACAGAGACGAAGGGTTTCAGGGCCAACGACATTCACCACAAGATGAGCATGCGAGCTTCCGTGACCAGCGAACTCGTCTTGGATGACGTGCGGGTCCCGACATCCCTCGTTCTGCCCAACATCAAGGGAATGCGGGGGCCGCTGAGCGTGTTGACGCAGGCACGGTTCGGGATCGTCTGGGGCGCCATGGGCGCTCTGGAAGCCGTCTATGACGAGGCTGTCCGTTTCGCGCAGAGCCGCACCACCTTCGGCAAGCCCATCGCGGGGCGGCAGCTCGTACAGAGCAAGCTGACTGACATGCTATCCGATCACACCAAGGGTGTTCTGCTGGCCTGGAGACTCGGCCAGCTCAAGGATGCGGGAAGACTGAATCCGAATCAGGTCTCGCTGGCGAAGCGGGAGAATGTGCGGGCCGCCCTCAAGGCCGCTCGCAGCGCTCGCGATATCCTGGGCGGGAGCGGCATCACCCTCGAGTACGCTGCCATACGCCACATGCTCAATCTGGAGACTGTCGATACCTACGAAGGGACCTACGACGTGCACACCCTCGTCCTGGGCCGCCAGATCACCGGATTGGACGCCTTCGCCAGTTAGGCCCATCGATTCCCTCCCGACGAACGAGCCATCCGCAGAGCGGCCGTCGCCAGGACCAAAGCGCCTCAGGGGACAAACAAAAAGGGGGCGGGCCCAGCGGCCCGCCCCCTTTTTTGTACGCCGGGCGTGCGCCCGAGCTACTTGGCAATCCCTACGGACCGGGTCTCCCTGATAACGGTTATCCGGACCTGGCCTGGATATATCAGGGTGTCCTGGACCTTCCTTGAGATGTCATGGGCTAGCTTTGCGGCTTCGACGTCGTTGACCTTGTCCGGCCTCACCATGACGCGGACCTCGCGGCCGGCCTGGACGGCGTAAGACTTCTCGACACCGTCGAAACCGTTGGCGCATTCCTCCAGCCCTTGGAGCCGCTTCACGTACATCTGGACGGTGTCCCGTCTGGCGCCCGGCCTTGCTCCGCTGATAGCGTCCGCGGCGGCCACGATGAACGCCTCGACGTTGACCCGGTCGTCCTCGTGATGGTCCTCGATCGCCGAGGCCACCTGGGAGTTTATCCCGTACTTGCGGGCAATCTCCCCGCCGATTTCGGCATGACCGCCCTCGACCTCGTGACTCAGCGCCTTGCCAAGGTCATGGAGGAGCCCCCCCCCTTTGCAGACCTGGATGTTGGCCCCGACCTCGGAAGCCATGATTCCGGCCAGATGGGCAACCTCTATGCTGTGCTTGAGGACGTTCTGTCCGTAGCTGTAACGGTATTTCAGGCGGCCGAGGATACCAACGACCTCTCTGCTGAGGCCCATTACCCCCGATTCCAGAACCGCCTCCTCTCCAGCTTTCCGGATGTTCTCATTGACTTCTTCCTGGGACTTCTTGACGATCTCCTCGATGCGCACCGGATGGATGCGTCCGTCGACCATGAGCTTGTTCAAGGCGACGCGGCACACTTCGCGGCGTACGGGGTCGTAGCCGGAGATCGTAACCGCTTCCGGGGTGTCGTCGATGATGAGGTCGATACCGGTGGCCTGCTCGAGGGCCCTGATATTGCGTCCCTCCCTCCCGATCAGACGACCCTTCATATCGTCACTCGGGAGCGGGATTACGTTTACGGTCGTCTCGGAGACGACGTCACTGGTGAGACGTTGGATGGCTAAGGCGATGGCCTTTTGAGCCTGCTTGTCCGCGTCGTCGCGGATACGCTGCTCTATCTCGTAGACCTTCTTCGCTGCTTCGTGCTCTAGCTCGTCTTCGACACTTTTGAAGAGTTCCGCAAGGGCGGCCTCGCTGCTCAGGCCCGAGACCCGCTCGAGCTCCGCGACTTCCCGGCGTTTGAGTTCCTCGATATCCGTCCGACTTTTCTCGAGACCTTCTTCCCTCTCTCGAAGGCCCCGCTCCCGCTTATCGACGCCGTCCAGCTTTCGGTCGAGGTTGTCTTCCTTCTGCTGGAGCCTGCGTTCGATACGCTGGGCCTCGTTCCTCCGATCTCTGTACTCGTTTTCCGCCGCGGCTCGGGTTTTCTGAGCTTCGTCGCGAGCATCCTTCTGGACTTGCCGCTGTGTGTCTTCCGCGTCCTTGACGATCTTGCTAGCTTCCGCCTTCGCAGCCTCTAAGCGCTCAGCCAATCCACCGGTCGCCAGCGCCAGAAACGCTTCGAAGGCGCGGGCTATTGGGTTGGACAACGTATTACCCCTTTCTGCTTAGCTGTTTCTGATAGGTTAAGGAACAGATGCCTCCCTGAAGGTGGGGGCCGACCTCATCCTACGGTTCGTCCAAAAGGGTGTCAAGGAACCGAGCCAGCTCCGAATCCCCACGACTGTCTCCGCTGATTGTTGCGGCGGAGCCTCTCACGTTGATATACTCGCTTCCGTTGAAGCGCTTTCCGGTTGATTTCAGGGTTGCTCTAGTCACTTGTCTCCGTCCTCTTATGAGGGCGCCCTCCGTATCTTCGCGTGAATGGGTCCGCCCATGGCGTTGATCGTACAAAAGTACGGCGGCACCTCCGTCGCCGACGCCTCGAGAATCAAGGCGGTCGCAGAGCGGATCGTCGGGGCCCGGTCCAGGGGCGACGATATCGTCGCGGTGGTCTCGGCGATGGGCGATACCACCGACTTGCTCATCGGCCTCGCCGGTGAGGTCTGCGACGCGCCGGACGACCGTGAGCTGGACCTCCTGCTTTCCACCGGTGAGATCGTCTCGTCGGCCCTTCTGGCCATGTCGCTTCGCCATATGGGCCAGGAGGCGGTGAGCCTGAGCGGCTCGCAGGCGGGGATTCTCACCGAGCGGCGGCATGGAAGAGCCCGGATCACATCTGTGGACCCGCGAAGGATCCAGCGGGAGCTCGGCAAATCGAGGGTTGTCATCGTCGCCGGCTTCCAGGGGGTCACGGAAGACATGGACGTCACCACCCTGGGTCGTGGCGGCTCCGATACAACGGCGGTGGCGCTGGCTGCCCAGCTCAATGCAGCGCGCTGCGAAAGGTTTACCGATGTCGAAGGGGTCTATACGGCAGATCCGCGACTCGTCCTCGATGCGCGCAAGCTGAAGGACATCAGCTACGAAGAGATGCTCGAACTGGCCAGCTACGGCGCGAAGGTGATGCATCCCAGAGCAGTGGAGCTCGGAGAGGTGCATAGGGTCCCGATCTTTGTCGCGTCGAGCTTCAACAGCGCTCCTGGGACGCTCATCCACGGCGGTGTCCTGGTTGAGGTAGCGCACAAGATCCGCGGGGTGGCCCATGACGTCGACATCGCCAAGGTCACCGTGCGCGGAGTGCCCGATCGCCCGGGGATCGCCGCATCCGTCTTTGGTCCCTTGAGCGCCGCTGGAGTCCGAGTCGATACGGTGGTGCAGAATGCATCCAGAGGCGGTGTCACGGATATTTCGTTCACTGTTTCGAGCAGTGACTTGGAAAGGGCCGAGGAAGTCATCGCGCCCGCTGCCGGTGAGATCGGGGCGCATGCTTGGGTAACGGACCCCAACGTAGCGAAGGTGAGTGTCGTCGGTGCCGCCATCGGGACGGGAGCGGGGTATGCGGCCAGGATGTTTGAGGTGCTTCATGCGATCGGGACCAACATCGAGCTCATTACTACCTCCCAGATACGCATTACCTGCATCATTAATGAAGCGGCGGTGCCGGTAGCCGTCCAGGCCCTGCACCAGGCCTTCGGCCTCAACGCTTCTGCGGAATAGCCGGACCACCGGCCTAGCGCTCATGCCGGAGACTTTGTGTCTGACCCCTTTCTCTCTGTCATCATCCCGGCATACAACGAAGAGAAGCGCATCCTGCCAACCCTTCGATCGGTGCTGGCTTATCTTCGGTCCCAGACCTTCGGAGCCGAGATCATTGCGGTTGATGACGGCAGCACAGATAGAACGGCGCACCTCGTACGGGAGCTAGGTCGATCAGAGCCCACCGTTCGTCTGATTGAGGCCCAGCACCGAGGCAAGGGACATGCCGTCAAGACGGGCATGCTGCAGGCGCGGGGACAATACCGGTTCCTGTGCGACGCGGACCTAGCCATGCCCATCGACGAGCTGGCCAAATTTATTCCTCCGGGACTCACTGACACCGCCGTGGCAGTGGGTTCGCGTGAGGCAGACGGGTCTCGCCGTTACGACGAACCCGCTTACCGCCACCTGATGGGGCGGGTCTTCAATATGTTGGTAAGGGGAGTTGCGGTCCGTGGTATTAGGGATACTCAGTGCGGGTTCAAGTGTTTCTCCGCCGCCGCCGCGGAGCGTCTGTTTCCCCTGCAACGGCTAGACGGCTTCGGGTTTGACGTCGAAGTTCTCTTCCTGGCGCAGAAGGCCAATCTCCGAGTCCAGGAGGTGCCAATCAACTGGTATTATCAGACCGAGAGCAAGGTCAGACCGGTGAAGGACACGCTGCGGATGCTAGGCGACGCCCTCGCGGTCCGATGGAATCATGTAACGGGCAAGTACTCTAACGAGCCGCCGTTGGGGCTCGATCGTGAATAGGCGGCCCAAGGAGGCAACAATCCATGCGCACGGCCCAGGAGATACTCGTCCAGAGCAAGACCATCGCGGTAGTGGGATTGTCCCCCAAACCGGAGAGGGATAGTTACGGGGTAGCCAAGTACCTTCAGGAGCAGGGCTACCGGATTATCCCGGTGAACCCAGCCGTCACCGACGTCCTCGGGGAGAAGAGCTATGCCTCTCTAACGGATATCCCCGTCCATGTCGACCTAGTAGATGTTTTCCGCCGCTCCGAGGAGGTGCTCCCGGTGGCCAACGAGGCCGTGGCCATCGATGCCACCGCGTTCTGGATGCAGGAAGGCGTGATCAATGAAGAAGCGGAGCGCGTCGCCCGAGATGCGGGCCTCGATGTCATCATGGACGATTGCACAATGCGCCAGCATGTGCGCCTGAAGCGGGCCGGGAGCCTGTAACTGGAATGCCTAAGGCGATCGCGGTCATCCCAACCTACAACGAGGCCGCTAACCTACCAGATCTGCTGAAAAGGACCATGGCCGCCGTACCGGACGGCCTGGAAATCCTGCTCGTCGACGACAACTCCCCGGACGGGACCGCCCAGGTAGCCCAAGACCTGTCCGCGGAGTACGGAGGAAGGGTCTCCGTATACCAAAGGCCGGGGAAGCAGGGCCTTGGGTCAGCATACATTGCAGGGTTCTCCGAGGCCATCTCAAGGGGTCCGGACTATGTGCTCGAGATGGATGCCGATCTCTCCCACGCCCCTGAGGATATCCCGAGGCTACTGGAAAGAATGAGCGACCATGAAGTGGCGGTGGGGTCGAGGTGGACCCCCGGCGGCGGGGCAGAGGAGAGTTGGGGCTGGCCGCGCCGGCTGCTCAGCCGGGGAGGGTCCGTGTACTCAAGGGCCCTACTAAGGTTGAAGGTCCGGGACACGACCACCGGTTTCAAGTGCTTTCGGCGGGAGGCCCTCGAACGGCTCGACCTCGGGAGCATCCGGAGCGAGGGCTTTGCCTTTCAAGTAGAGATGGCCTACGCATGCCAGAGAAAAGGCTATCGCGTCGCCGAGGTGCCTATCGTCTTCCGGCACCGGGCGGCGGGGCGTTCGAAGATGTCGGCCGGCATCGTTGTCGAAGCCTTGTGGCGCGTCTTGGCCATCCGCTTCCGCCCGCGAGCGTAGACCCCGCTCCTTCCGGTCCGCGGCCGTCAATTTTCAAGGCGCTGCCTGCCTCACCCCCTCCGGGACGCGATTCGGCAACGTCGAATGCGAGCCTGAGCCCGCCTCACTGCGGGACAATTATAAAATCACGTACAGAATACGTTCAAAACTACTTGCGTTCTTGTTTCGAACTATGGACAATATGCTATGCGTTGAAGGAGAGCGCCAAAAGTGTCCCACATGGGCATGGGAGGTCCCGGCGACCGTGACCCTGGAGACGCTGGCGCATCCAAATGCTGACAAGCCTTTCGAGGCCGAGTCGAATTCGAAAAGGAATACGACAGCGGGTATTGACGAAATCCGTCACCCCTCGTATACTGACGGCCTCTAGAGAGGATGGTAGCGATGGTCCAGCAGATACAACAGGTCAGTCGGAAGCGACGAGAGCAGGCAAAGCTTGCAGTGAGCCTCGCCCTTGCCAACCGGTGGGTAGAGGCGGCCAGGGTCAACAGGGAGATCCTGAAGGATGAGCCGGGAGATATCGAGTCCCTGAACCGATTGGGCAAAGCCCTGAGCGAGCTGGGCAGATACCCAGAGGCGCGGGGTGCCTTTGAGCGCGTACTCGGGATTACGCCATCGAACCCGATTGCGAAGAAAAACCTCGAGCGGATCGGCGCCTTTGGCGATGACGCCCCGAAGCCCCAGCCTCGAAAGGCGGTCGCGCCCCATTTCTTCATTGCCGAGACCGGCAAGACCGGCATGACAACGTTGGTCGACGTCGCGCCATGGCGCTTACTGGCCACCCTGAGCGCTGGAGACACCGTGCGCTTGGAAGCCAACGTTCACAAACTTGCCGTAAAGACCGGTTTGGGGGCGCATATCGGTAACGTCGAACCGAGGCTTGGGCTACGATTGCTGAGGCTCATTCGAGGGGGCAACCAGTACGAGGCGGCAGTGGCAAGCTTGGGCGACGCCCAGGTCCGGCTGATTATTCGGGAAGCATTTCAGCACCCCGATCAGGCCGGCAGGCTATCGTTCCCGGCGAGGGCACACGATGATTTCCGCCCCTATTTCTGGGATGCATCGAATCTATACGGAGATGAAGACCACGACGGTGCGGCTGAGGCTTCCGAGGAGTTGGAGGAAGATGGCGAAAACATCTCTGACGCCTTCACCGAGCTTCGCCGGTCTCGCAGGCGCGGCCATTCGGCGGCCAGGTAAGCTGGCCGCCTAGGCTGGCGGGTATTCTCAAGAGTCCGCGTTGTTCCCGGCTCGCCTCCCGGCGGGCCGGCGCTCTTCCGAACTGCCATTGTTATAATTATCCCCTCAATGAGTGTAGTAACGAAGACGGGCGACCAGGGGGACACGGGGCTGCTCTACGGGGGCAGGGTCCCGAAGGACGATCCCAGGGTCGAGGCCTATGGGACCGTCGATGAGGCAGTATCCGCCCTCGGGCTCGCGCGCGCTACATCAGCCTATCCGAGGGTCAAGGAAGTGCTCCTGGCTGTCCAGATGGAGCTCTTCACCGTGGGAGCCGAGTTAGCGACCGATATTTCTCATTACGAGAAGTTCGACGCGCATTTCCAGCGGGTCTCCGCAGAACAGGTGGAGCGCCTCGATGCCCACATCGATGCAGTCGAAGGTGAGATCGACATGCCGCCGACCTTCATCGTCCCTGGGGCCACTCCGGCCTCTGCGGCTCTGGACCTGGGGCGCACCATCATTCGACGGGCCGAGCGCCGCGCCGTCGATCTCCAAAGACATGGTCTGCTATCCAACCCCGAGATCATACGGTTCCTGAACCGCCTGTCCGACCTCGTTTACACTCTTGCAAGGTATGAAAACAAGGACGCCGACCCTGAGGTCCTGGTTGGCCGGCGGGCGTAGCAGGCGGCCGGCCTTCTTCGCCGGGCTCGCGGCCCTCGTCCTGTTCGTGGCGTCTTGCTCCTCCGGTGACAGCGGACAGGGTGTCGTCCCGTTTGAGGCCGACGACGGTACAGTCTTGAGAGGGGAGCTGTTCAGTTCCTCCAGCCCGGCAGTCGCCGCCGTATTTGTTCATGACTTCGATTCGGGAAGGGGGGTCTGGGAGACGCTCGCCAAGACCCTGTCGGCCCGTGGCTTCCTGGTGCTTGCCTATGACATGCGAGGGCATGGGGCGTCGCCCGGCCGAAAAGAGGCAGGCATCAGCGACGCCGATGCAACCGCGGCGCTCCGGTTCATGCGGAGCGGCCTGCAACAGCAGCAGGTATTCCTGGTCGGGGAGGGCCTCGGCGCCGTGGCCGTGCTCAAGGCGGCGTCGAGGGAGCAGGTCGTAGGAGTCGTGTCGGTGTCAGCCCCGAGGAGCTTCCGGGGTCTTTCCGCGGTAACCGATATCGCCCGAATCGAGGCCCCGAAACTGTTCATCGCCGCCGAAGGGGACGAGAACGCGGCAGAAGTGGCAAGGGAGTTCCAGCGCCGAGGGGCGGAGCCATCGGAGCTGGCCCTGTTCCCGGGCGATAAAGCAGGATCTGATCTGCTCGAGGGGCGCGAAGGTCAAGCCGCCCGTGACCGCGTCCTCGAGTTCTTCGATAGCTACAGGCCGCAATAGCAGCCGGCATGAAGACCCCGACGATCGCCATTATCGACTACGGCGCCGGCAACATCAGGAGCGTCGCCAAGGCGTTCGAGAAGATAGGCTACCCGGCCCGGGTCACGGCCAGCCCCCGTGACGTCCTTGCCGCCGATGCCGTCATCCTTCCGGGAGTGGGCGCGGCCGGGGACACGATGAGCAGTCTGAGCGCGCTGGGAATGGTCGATGCCCTCCAACAGGTCTTCGTCGACAACCGTCCGTTCTTTGGTGTGTGCCTCGGCCTCCAGCTCTTGTTTGAGACTACCGAAGAGGGCGGGGCCGAATGCCTGGGCTTGTTGCCGGGCGACGTTCGTTTGCTCCCGTCATCGGTCAAGGTGCCGCACATTGGGTGGAACAAGGTGCGGGTCCTGCGACACCATCCTATCTTCGAAGGGATTGAGGATGGCTCCTTCTTCTACTTCGTCCACAGCTACTACGCCCATCCTTCTCAGCGGGAGCTGATAGCCGCTGATACCGAGTACGGCTCGCTGTTCTGCTCGGCGGTGACGAAGGGGAACATGGTGGCGACCCAGTTTCACCCTGAGAAGAGCGGGGCCCGGGGCCTGCGCATCTACGCGAATTTCGCTCGGCGCATCGTGCCTTCGTAAGCGCCTCGAATGAATGGCAGCCACAACCCTATCGCACTTGGGGGATGGCTGACGAACAGGAGAACCAATGGCCTTCGAGGTCATCCCCGCAATAGACCTCCGGGGAGGTAAGTGTGTAAGCCTGTTCCAGGGGGATTTCAATCAGGAGACGTTCTTCTCGGACGATCCGGTCTCCGTCGCTCGAGGATTTGAGGCCGCTGGGGCCGTCAGGATTCACGTGGTCGATCTGGACGGGGCAGAGGCGGGTCATCCGGTCAACGCGGCGCTGATAAGGAGCATCGTCGAGACGGTGTCCATCCCTGTGCAGGTCGGCGGTGGGCTGCGGACGGCCGAGGCGATCGACGGCTTGATCGAGACCGGCGCCCAACGGGTGGTCTTGGGGACCGCTGCGATTGAGAACGAAGGCTTGGTCTCGGAAGCGGCGCGGCGTCACGGCGACAGAGTGGCTGTCGGGATCGACGCGCGCCAGGGGTGGGTAGCGACGCATGGGTGGAAGAGCGCGAGCCGGACCAGGGCAATCGATCTGGTGGGAAGATTGGAGTCCTTCGGGGTAAGCCGCTTCATTTACACTGACATCCTCCGGGACGGCGCCATGTCGGGGCCCAATATCGACGCGCTAGCCGAGCTAACCAGCAAGAGCAATGCGAGTGTCATAGCGTCGGGAGGCGTTGCGTCGCTGGACCACCTTCTTGACCTGATGGCGATGGCAGTCGAAGGGGCCATCGTCGGGCGCGCCGTGTATACGGGGGATATCGATCTGAAGCAAGCGATTGGCGTATTGGGGGCGCGAGATGGAAGATAGCCGCCCGCGATAGGATATTCGAAGGAGACGACATAACCGTCACCCTCAAGCTCCGATCGGGCCGATGCAGTTCGGAATAGCCCTCCCCCATTACACCGAAGCAGCCTCGGTCGATGCCATCGTCGAGGTTGCCGAGGCAGCGGAAGACCTCGGCTTTTCTTCGGTATGGGTCAGCGATCACCTCGTCTATCCGGACCTACCGCAGTTTTCGCGAGCCGGGACCATCTTCGAGCCCCTCACGGTGCTCAGCTTCGTAGCCGCCAAGACGCGGACTGTATCGCTGGGGACAAGCGTCCTGGTTGCGCCACATCGAAGTCCCATAGTAGCGGCCAAGTCCCTCGCTACCCTCGACGCCCTTTCAGGAGGCCGCCTGGTCCCGTGCTTCGGCACTGGGGGTATCAAGGAGGAGTTCGAGGCCCTCGGCTTGCCATGGGGGGAGCGCGGTCCGATGACCGACGACTTTATCAGAGCTATGCGCGAGCTCTGGACCTCTGAGCCCGCCACCTATCACGGGCAGTACGTGAGCTTCGACGCCATGAAATGCATGCCCAAGCCCGTCCAGAATCCTCTCCCGGTCTGGGTTGGCGGCAACACGCCCAGGGCCATCCGAAGGGCAGTGGAGCTGGGAGATGGCTGGCATCCGATCCGTAGGACGCCGGAGGTTCTCGCCAAGGGGGTCGAGCGCATGCGGATCTTGTCCGAAGGCCGGGGCAGGGCGGTTGCCCCGGAGGTGTGCATCCGGCTCTCCCTGCATATTCAGGACCGCCCCGCTCGCTCGCAGAACGGGGGACAGCTCAAGGGAACACCGGACGAAATAGCAGTCGACCTCGATAAGTACCGGCGAGTCGGCGCGGGGCACGTGGTCCTGGACTTGCTCGCAGACGTTCCATCGATCACCTCAGACCTGCGGCGGTTCGCCGAGGACGTGAGGCCCCAGATCGGCGGGTGAACGGCGGCGCCGTGGGAGCCGCGGGACCCCGAGCCGAGACTCCATGTTTGACAGGCCCCCTGGCAAAGCAATACCTTCCTGGCGAGCGGAGAGCGGTCGGATTGGGCGGGGGAAGTCGAGAGGCGGCAGGGGAGGGTCTCGATGCAGCAGGCGCACAGATATATCGACTCCGATTCCCACGTCCTCGAGCCCGAGGACATCTGGGTGAATTACCTCGCCCCTCAGTTCAGGGATGACATGCCGTACTCATGGGCGGGGTATCGGGGTGAACCCCTTGCCTTCGAGACCATCATTCACATCGGAGACGATATCAGCATGCCCAACGGAGCGAGGGGCATCGCCAGCGCGACCCGCGGCATGGAACAAGTCTACGGAGAGTTTATCGATAAGGACTTCTCGGCTGAGTGCTACTCTACGGTCATGGACCGGGGCGGGATGGACTACATGGTCCTGTACCCTACGGTCGGGCTCTTCGTCACCGCGCATCCGGGACTAAAGGCTCCCCAGGCCGCCGCATACCGGAGAGCGTACAACGATTGGCTCCACGATTTCGTCAGCGGCTCGGAGGACAAACGGCTCGTTGGCGTTGGGTCGATCGATATGCGTGATCCGCGAGAAGCGGCACGGGAGGCCCGCCGCTGCGTCAAGGACCTGGGGTTCAGGGCCATCCACGTCAACTCGGTCCCGGTAGACGGCGCCTACATCTATGATCCTGAGCTGGACGTCCTCTGGAGTGAGCTCGAAGACCTCGACGTGCCCCTTGGCATTCACGTATCCGCTGGCAACGCCGCGGACACGATAGTAAGGGACATCCTTCCCGGGCTCATGCCCGCCGCTGGGATATCCTCCTTCTCGATAGGCAACATGTTCGCCAGCCTCGCGCTCATCAAGGGAGGCATCCTGGAGCGGCACCCCAGGCTCAAGGTGGTGCACCTCGAGTGCGGCGCCGGATGGGTGCCTTTCTGGCTGGACCGAATGCAGGCGGGAGTCCAGGGCGGCTCGAGGCTCCTGAAGTCGACTCCGCTAAGCCCAGCAGAATACTTCCAGCGCCAGTGCTACGTCTCAGCAGATCCCGACGACCCCGGTATCAAGTGGGCGATCGACTGTCTCGGCGATGACAACATCGCTACTGCAACGGATTTTGGGCATCCGGAGGGCCGGAGGTACGGCCACGCGGTCCAAGATATCCTCGGTCTCGAAGGCGTCTCGGACGGCAGCAAGCAGAAGCTGATGTGGGACAACCCAGCGCGTCTCTACGGACTGGGCTGACGACTGATGGATTGGGTCCCTATGCTGGACCCGGTCCTCGTATCGAAGGTGTGCCCCTTGGAGTTTCCGAATGAGCAGATGCCAGGGCGGCGTCCCTCCCCCGCTTACCCAGTCGCTTCGAGGATGCCCCCGGGCGACATGGGGAGCTTCTCCATCCTGGCCCCCGTTGCGCGGTAGACAGCGTTGGCGACCGCGGCCATCGGCGGCACAATGGAGACCTCCCCCACTCCCCTCACTCCGAAAGGGTGTCCCGGATTCGGGACCTCGATAATCACGGTGTCGATCATCGGGAGGTCCAGGGACGTGGGCATCCGGTAGTCGAGGAAGCTCGGGTTCATCATCTGGCCCTCCTCGTTCAAAACGTACTCCTCGTTCAGCGCCCAGCCGATGCCCTGGACTGCTCCGCCCTGCATCTGCCCCTCCACGTAGCCGGGGTGGATAGCCTTGCCACAGTCCTGGAAGGTGGTATAGCGCAGGATCTCCACCTTGCCCGTCTCAGGGTCCACCTCCACATCCACCATGTGGAAAGCGAAGGCGTTCCCAACCCCTGGCGGCTGCGCGGTTGCCCTGCCGACGATCGGACCTCCGGTGCCATTCAGACGGGATGCCAAGTCCTTGAACGTCATCCGCAGCTCGGGGTCTTCGCTGTGCCGGAGCACCGCGTCCTCGTACGCCACCTTGTCTGCGCCTACCTCCCAAATGCGGGCTGCCCGCTCGATCATCTGCTGCTTGATGTCTTGAGCAGCGTTATGGCACGCGGTGCCCATCTTGAAGGCCACGCTGCTGCCGCCAGCCCCTGAGCTGTAGCCGATAGTATCCGTATCGACGATGGACGGCTTGACGCTCTCCACCGCCAGCCCCAAGACCTCCGCCACGTGCATCGCCATCACGGCGCGGGTCCCCCCGATGTCCGGCGAGCCCCCTATCAGACTGACCGTCCCGTCGACGTTGACGCTGGCCACCGAGCTGGCGGGCCCCCCGCCATTGAACCAGAACCCGCTCGCCATTCCCCGGCCCCGGTTAGGCCCCTCCAGAGGCGAGCGGTAATGGGGGTGGTCCTTGGCTGCCTCGAGCATTTCGACATTCCCGATGCTCCGGAACACCGGCCCCGTGGCCTGGCGCGTCCCTTCCTTCGCGGCATTGAGTAGCCGGAGCTCGAGCGGGTCCATGCCGAGCTTGTCGCAAAGCTCGTCAACCGCCGACTCGACGGCGAAGGCTGCCGCGGGCGACCCGGGCGCCCGGTAGGCAGCGGTCTTCTGGGTGTTCACGACGACGTCGAATCCTCTTAGCACAGCGTTGGGGATGTCGTAGGGGCCAAGCATCGTCCGGCAGCCCGTGGCCACGGGCGACCCGGGAAAGGCGCCCGCTTCGAAGGTCATGGTGCAGTCGGCGGCGGTGATGCGGCCGTCCCGGCTGGCGCCCATCTTCACTCGGATGTGGGTCGCCGAAGTCGGCCCCGTACCCTGGAAGACCTCGGTGCGGGCCATGGTGAGCTTGACAGGATGGCCGGTCTTGCGGGACAGGACCGCCGCCAGGGGCTCCAGGTACATGCCGCCCTGCCCCTTGCCCCCGAAGCCCCCGCCGATCTCCATTGGGATAACCTTGATGCGCGAGTCTGGGAGTCCCAGGATCTTGGAGGCGTGGTCGCGGACCCCAAAATGCCCCTGGGTGCTGCACCAGATGGTAACGGTCCCATCCATGCTCCACTGGGCGGTCGCGGAGTGAGGCTCGATATAGCCCTGATGGACCGGTCGGGTGTGGTACTCGCGGTCGACGATGACCTCGGCCTCGCGGAACCCCGCCTCGGGGTCGCCGAGCTTGAACTCGAACTGACTGGCGACGTTCGTGCCGTCTCCGGTTTCGGAATCGCTGTAGCCCCCCGCCCTGAATGCGTTGGTGGTCACGTTCACCAGCCGCTCGTGAAGGATTGGGGCGCCTTCCTTGATGGCCTCCTGGGCACTAAAGACCGGCGTCAATACGTCGTAGTCGACGTCGATGAGCGCCAGGGCCTCTTCGGCCACATGCGGGCTGTCCGCCGCAACTGCGGCCACGGTGTGTCCCCGGTAGAGGGCCTTCTCACGGGCCATGACGTTCCGGCTGTAGAAGCCGTAGTTGAACATGGCCCCTTCCTGCTGGTCCGTGACGCTGGCCGAGACCTCGGGAAAGTCCTGAGAGGTGATGACGGCTTTCACCCCGGGGTGGGCCAGGGCGCGGCTGGCATCGATGGACTTGATTCGGGCGTGGGCGTGGGGGCTTCGAAGGGCCTTGCCGTGCAGGAGGCCGGGCATGCTTACGTCGGCCCCATACCGGGCGCGGCCGGTGACCTTGTCGAAGCCGTCGTGTCGGATGGGCCGGGTGCCGACGATTTTGTAGTCGCCAGTGGAATGGACGACGTTGGAAGTTTCTAGGACCATGGCCGTTCTCCTTGGGCTACGGGGGCTGCTCCGGAGAATCTACCACAAGGGCAGACGCCGGGGAACGGGGTCGCCTTGACAGAGAAAGGCACCAACCTACAATGACCGCAGTCCCCTTCGAGCGGAGACTGCCAGCCCCTCCGGCCCGGTACATGGGAGTCCCGTTGACACACGCCCTTTCCACGCTGAAGGTAGTCGAATTCGGCAGGTTCATCTCAGCGGCGTTTTGCTGCAAGCTGCTGGCCGGATACGGCGCTGAGGTCATCAAGATCGAGCCCCCGGGTGTGGGGGACGAGGCGCGCGAGCACGGGCCGTTCCCGCGGGGCGAGCCTGACTCCGAGCAGAGCGGCCTGTTCCTCAACTTGAACGTCAACAAGCTGGGAGTGACCCTGGACCCCAGGACGCCCAGCGGCCGCCGTCTGTTTATGGATATATTGGAGAACAGCGATATCCTGGCCACCAATTTCCGGCAGTCGGAGCTCGAAGAGTGGGGCCTCGACGATGGCACGGTCAGGAGAACATTCCCGGGGCTCATTACGACCTCGGTGACTGTTTTCGGCGACGAAGGGCCCAAGCACGACCACCATGGCCACGCCATCACAGCGGCTGCAGCGGGAGGCCTGGCAGGCCGCATTGGCGACCCGGCGCGTTCCCCCCTGACCACCATGATGGACCGCAGCGACTACTGGGGCGGGATGATCGCGGCGGGCGCGACCATGATGGCTGTCATGGCGCGGGAGTCCACGGGACAGGGCCAGCACGTCGATATCTCATCGGCCGAAGTGCTTGGCAATTTCGTCAACTCCACCGATATCTTCGGCGCTCTGGAAGGAGAGCGGTGGAATGCGCGTGCGGGAAGGCGGATCCTGAGCCCCTATCCTTGGGTCTTCATGCCCGTCAAGGACGGCCATTTCGCCATGATCACAGCCCAGGAGCGTCATTGGTGGCGTTTCGTCGAGCTGATGGGGGACCCTGACTGGTCCAAGGAGC
The DNA here is from genome assembly GCA_965220155.1 of Dehalococcoidia bacterium. GTDB lineage: Bacteria > Chloroflexota > Dehalococcoidia > SHYB01 > SHYB01. The sequence continues at coordinate 1,650,749 of OZ244810.1, forward strand.
CGCGGTATCGCGACCGGGCCGCCATGGGCTCCGAGTATCCCGACGAGGTCGACGCCCTCGTGGAGCCGTTCGTGGCGGAGCATACGAAATGGGAGATCTGGGAGAAATGCCGTGAGCGCGACATCCCGTTTCAGGCCGTCCAAACGATGTCGGATATCCTGAAAAATGACCACCTCCAGGAGCGGGGCTTCTGGGGGAGCATCCGAGACCCCGAGGAGGGTGAATGGACCTACCCCGGAGGCCCCTTCAAGATGACCAGGACCCCCTGGGCGCTGCGCATGCCCGCTCCTCGATTGGGCCAGCACAATGACGAGGTCTTCGGGGACCGCCTGGGTCTGCCTCGCAACGAGTTGGTAGACCTCTACCGCGCAGGAGTGGTGTGATGGGCAGCGGGCATCTGACGGGGAGTGTTCGATGACCGTGTTGCCGCTCGAGGGGTGCAAGGTTGCGGACTTCGGGCAGGTCTGGGCCGGCCCGATTCTCAGCGGGGTCCTGGCCGACATGGGGGCCAGCATCGTCCGCATCGAGTCCCAGGCCGGGTCCGACGGCAGCCGCATGCCGGAGCGTCAGACCACCGAGTCGCGCCGGCGCCTGGAGTCCTACTACTTCTTCCGCAATCGCCAATACTACGTAACCCTCAATCTCGGGACCCCCAAGGGCTCCGAGCTAGCCAAGGAGATCGTCAAGGACTGTGACGTGGTGGTAGAGAACTTCGCTCCCAGGGTCATGGCCAAGTTCGGCCTCACCTACGACCAGCTCCGGCAGGTCAACCCGGACCTCATCATGATCTCCATGTCTGCCGCGGGGCAGACCGGACCTCTGAAGGACCTGCTGGGGTATGGCCCGTCCATCAACGCCCTGGCGGGGACCGACAGCCTTGTCGGATATCCCGACGAGCGGCACCTTATGGCCAACGTCTGGGACGCCGACCCAACCATAGGCAATATGGGCGCCTTCGCCGTGCTGACGGCGCTGCACCACAAACGGGAGACCGGCGAGGGCCAGCATATCGACATGGCGTTTCTGGAAACCTTGGGGGCGCTCTTGGGCGAAGGGGTGATGGAGTACCAGATGACCGGCAGTCTTCCGACTCCCCAGGGCAATGCCCACAAGACCATGTCGCCGCATGGCTTCTACCCTTGCGAAGGCGACGATAAGTGGATATCGATCGCCGTCAAAAGCACCCAAGAGTGGGAGGCCTTCTGCCGGGCCATTGGCGAGCCGGATTGGACCAAGCACAGGCGATTCGCCGACTCCTTCGGCCGGCTCCGGAACCGCGAGGCCCTCGACGAGCTCATAGGTGAATGGACAGTCCGCCACACGCCGCAAGAGGCGACCGAGATTCTGCAAGCCGAGGGAGTCGCTGCGGCGCAGGCCCTCAGCATTCCCGAGCTCGTCCACGACGAGCACGACCGCTACCGCAGGTCCACCGCCCACATCGAGGTCCCCGAGCTGGAGCCGGAGCAGGTGACCTATGGCGTGCAGTGGCGCTTGAGCGACACCCCAGGTTCCATCCGGCGGGGCGCGGCCCGGATGGGGGCGGACAATGAGCAGTTCTTCACTGAAGTGCTGGGGATGCCTCTCGAGGAGGTCCACCGCCTCGTGGAGGACCGGATAATCTACTAGCTCTCACCCGGCCTTCCTTGCATTCGCCCACTCGGGGAGAGGTCTTGCCGAGAGCGAACGTCTACTCACCTGGACCCGGCTCCCCACCGTCTGCGCCCGTACCCACAGGCCCGCAACGGTACAGCCCGCCATCAGGACCAGCATCGGGTTCCGGCTCCACAGCGCCGCCCTGAGCCCCCACAGCGCCCAGGCCGCGTGATGTGTCCGGGATGCAGTTTCCGGCTCTATACAACGCCCAGCCCTCGATGGAAGCCGACTCAAGCCAATCCAGGCACGCTCGAAGGCGGCGGCGATGTCGTAACTGAAGGAGGTCTTGTTGCGAGTCCGCATCGAGGACGTGTAACATTTGGAGCGATGCGGGCGCTAGCCTCTCATCCAGACGACCCCCCGCAAGCCGAAGCGGCCCCCGCGCTTTCCAAGGCACTCAGGCCACTCAAGGGCCCAGTCCGCATCACGGCCCGATCGCTTCTCCTTGGCACGCTGGGCGCTCTGACGGTGGGGGCGTTCGACGCCGCAGTCGCTCACGCCCACGGGTTCGGCGAGCGCTACGAGCTCCCAGTCCCGCTATGGCTCTACGTCGGCGGTGCCGGGGCCGCGGTGGCCCTGTCCTTCGCGGTTATCGGGCTGTTCGTCCGCGGGGCGCCCGGTACTCACGACTATCCCCGGATTAACCTCCTCCGGTGGCGGGCCGGGAGAGCCCTTGTTCATCCCCTCTTCCTGGTCCCCGTCAAACTCCTTGCGGTGCTGTTGTTCCTCCTGGTGATCGGCGCGGGGCTCGCTGGTAACTCCTCATCCCTCGACAATATCGCTCCCGTTCTCGTATGGATCATCTGGTGGGTGGGCGTTGCCTTCGTCTCGGCCTTGGTCGGGGACATATGGGCGCTCATCAACCCTTGGAAGACCATCTTCGAATGGGCTGACGCCCTATATCAGAAGCTCAACTCCTCATCCGAGCTCTCGTCACACCTCCCATACCCGGAACGACTGGGCGCATGGCCTGGCGTCGTGCTCTTTGCGGTCTTCGCCTGGGTGGAGATCGTCTACGTGGACTCGGCGAAACCGCTGAACCTGGCGATCATGGGCATCGCCTATTCGGTGATCACCTGGACCGGCATGCTGGCTTTCGGGAAGGCGCAATGGCTGCGCCACGGTGAATGCTTCTCGATAGTCTTCGGCTTTCTCGCTCGGTTTGCCCCCACGGAGATCAGGGTCCAGTCCACGGAACCCTGCGAGAGCTGTTGGGTCGACTGCGCCGATAGCGACGACCGGTGCGTTGGGTGCGGCGAATGTTTCGCCAGGGAGGTCCCCGAGCGCCGCCAGCTCAACCTCCGCCCCTTTGCCGTGGGACTGATGCGGCATGAGGCGGTCAGCATCTCGATGATGGCCTTCGTTGTACTGGTGCTGGCTACAGTCAGCTTCGACGGCTTCGCCGCCACCCCAGCCTGGTTCGATATCCAGGACTCCCTCGAGGATACCCTTGGGGGTCTGACCATAGTCGAAACCCTAGGGCTGATCGCGTTCCCATCCATTCTTATCGCCGTGTACATGGCCTTCTCGGCCCTGACGGCTGCGGCAGGAGGCCGTCGAGTGGCGACGCTGGACCTGGCGCGGCTGCTTGTCTATTCATTGGTCCCCATTGCCCTGGCATATCACCTCGCCCACTTTTTCGCATTCCTCCTGATCCAGGGGCAACTGATCATCCCCCTGGCATCGGACCCCTTCGGGTTTGGGTGGGACCTGTTCGGCTCCGCGGACCACCGCATCAACATCGGCATCGTCGGCGCTCGGATCGGGTGGTTCGTCACAGTGGCCGCAATCGTGATTGGTCACATCGCCGCCGTCTACGTGGCCCACGTGGTCGCGCTGCGGACGTTCAAAACCCGCCGTCCGGCGCTCATGAGCCAGTACCCCATGCTGACCCTGATGGTTGGCTACACGGTCGTCAGCCTATGGATCACTGCCCAGCCCATAATCGCGATTTGAATGGATGAGGCGTGAAGCACCGGGCGATGGCTGCGACGGTCGGTGCTTAGCTGACACGCCCCTCTCGGAGTCACAAGAAGGCCGGGTGACTGGGGCTCGTCAGGGTGTCCAGAGCTTGCTGCGGAGGCCGACGAAGGGGTTGTTCTGCTTCTCGTGCCCAATTGAGGTCTGGCCCCCGTGGCCTGGAAGCACAACGGTCTCGTCCTCGAGGTCAAATAGCTTCGATCGGACGCTCTCCACCAGGGCCTCGTGGCTGCTTCCGGGGAAGTCCGTCCGCCCGACGCTGCCCTGGAATAGCGTGTCCCCCGAGAACAGGGCCCGTCCGAGCTGGATACAGCAGCTTCCCATCGTGTGGCCAGGGGTCTCGATCACCCTGAGGGTCAGCTCGCCCACCTGGAACTCGTCACCGTCGCTGATCTCCATGTCGGGGTCAGGCGGCACGACAAAATCCGGTATCAGGTTAGCGATGTAGCCCGCGGGCGCCCGCTTGGACGTTTCGATATCGTTGGCGTGGATGCCGAACTGGGCGCCGGTGGCTTCGCGGACCGTCGCGACAGCGCCGACGTGGTCCAGGTGGCCGTGGGTGTTGAGGATGTACTTGACCGTCACTCCGAGCCCCTCGACTGCTTCGACGATGCGCTCGCCCTCCCCTCCCGGATCGACGATGACAGCTTCATTGGCCTCCTCGTCCTGGATGATGTACACGTTCTCCACGAAAGAGGTGACCGGCATGATGTGGATCTTCATCGCTTCACCTTTGAGGCCCAGCGCCCGACCTGTGGGCAATTGTACACGCCCCTGGTTCGGCAGAATCACCCGCTAGCTAGGGCCTGTTCACACTATGCTCGCGCTACACGAAAAGCGCTCCCCCGTGTCATTGCTATGAAAATAGGCACCGCCGCACCGTTGTTTCGTAGAGGCGGGTTTCAAACCCGCCTCCGGCCCGGTCCTGGGACGCCGCCCTGTTTTCATCCCCTTACGTGGCCTTCACAAGGCCATAGTGATTCCGAGGCGCAGCCGAGGAATCTAAGACGCTGCCCGCCGGCCACCTTAGCCCCGCCACGCCTTTGGCAAGCCTTTGTCTCAAAGCTGTCGTGAACACGCCCTAGTTGGCCATCGTGGACTCGCTGTAAGCGCCTGTCTCCCTCCTCAGGCTTGGCTTGTTGCGCGGCGTCCACGGCAGCCGACACCCGGGGTTGCTAGACGGGGTTGCTATCCCGGGTTGCTATACAATAGGGTGCGCGATGCCCATCCGCGTCCTGCCCCACGAGACCGCCGCCAAGATCGCCGCCGGCGAGGTGGTGGAGCGACCCGTTTCGGTGGTGAAGGAGCTTATCGAAAACTCCCTGGACGCGGGCGCCTCTTGGATCGACGTCGAGGTGCGCGGAGGGGGCGTGGCCCTTCTTCGCGTGGTGGACAACGGCTGTGGCATCCCCGCCAGCGAGGTCGAAGCCGCCTTCGCCCGGTATGCAACCAGCAAGATCGCAGCGCCCGAGGACCTGGAGCGCATCGGCACCCTGGGGTTTCGAGGGGAGGCCCTGGCAAGCATCGCCGCTGTGTCCGAGGTGACTCTCCTGAGTAGACCGCCAGATGCGGTGGGCGGGACCGCCGTACGGGTGGAGCATGGCCAGGTCCGGGAGCTGGCCCCCAAGGGGGCGCCTCCGGGGACGTCGGTTGCGGTGAAGGAGCTCTTCCGGAGCGTGCCCGCGCGGCTGAAATTCCTCAAGCCCAATGCCGCCGAGGCGGGCCGCGTCACCACCCTCGTTAGCCAGATGGCCCTGGCCTACCCCGAAGTCCGCTTTTCCGTCACAGTCGATGGGCGGCCAGCCTTCAGCTCTGAAGGCAACGGGGAGCTTCGGGATACCCTGCTGCGCGTCTACGGGGCCCAAACGGCTGAGGCGATGCTGCGAATCCAGTGGGGGGACAACATCGGGGGCGTCACCCTCTCGGCCACCGGTATGGCCGGACCACCATCCGTGAACAGGGCCGGGCGCGGATACATCACCCTCTTCGTGAACCGGCGCCTGGTCAGGAACCGGGCCCTGACGTTCGCCGTCCAGGATGCCTACCAGGGCATGTTGATGAACAATAGGTATCCGATTGTCGTTCTCGACCTCAGCATCGACCCAGCCCAGATTGACGTCAACGTCCATCCGGCCAAGGCGGAAATCAGGTTCCGGGACGAGGGTATCGCCTTCGCCGCGGTTCGCCGCGCAGTCGAGCAGGCGTTGGCCCAGGCCCCCATGGTGAGGCCGGTCGGCGGCGGCCCCTTCCGGCCCGATGCGGTAGCTGCTCAGCCGGCCTGGGCCGTAACCGGTGCCGAACAAAACTCAGCGGGAACGGGGGAGCAGGGACTGTCGGACCCGCCCCGGCCAGCTGAAGGAGCGGTCCAGGGAGAGCTGGGGCTGCCAATCCTGCGCGTCCTCGGCCAGATGGCCAGGACCTATATCGTGGCTGAGGGGCCCGAGGGGATGTACCTCATCGACCAGCACGCGGCTCATGAGCGAGTGCTTTTCGACCGGGTCCGCAAAGAGAAGGGCGGTGACGGGGTCGAGGTCCAATTCCTGCTGGACCCTGTGACTGTCGAGTTGAGCCCACAGCACGAGGCCGCTCTAGGAGAGAAGGCCGGCCTGCTCAGGGCGTATGGATTCCAGATCGAGCCTTTCGGACAGAGAAGCTTCCTTCTGCGCTCCGTTCCGGCGGCCCTGGCAGGGCGGCCACCGGGCCGATCGGTGCCCGACGTACTGGAGGCCATCGAAGCTGACTACCTCGAGGGCTATGACTGGGAGGACCGCCTGCTCACGGTGATGGCCTGTCATGGGGCCATCCGGGCCGGACAGGCCCTGGAGCGGCGGGAGATGGAAGAGGTGGTCCGTCAGCTCGAGGCCACCGACAACCCGCGCACCTGTCCCCACGGCCGTCCGACAATGGTCGCCATGACCACCAACCAGTTGGAGCGGGAGTTCGGCCGCCGGTGAGCCAGGTTTCGGGGCAGCGAATAGCCCCAGCACACCTCTCCAAGGTCCAAGCGGCAGTGCTTGACTGGTACGCGCGCCATCGCCGGGACCTCCCGTGGCGAAAGAGCCGTGACCCATACGCAATCCTCGTGTCGGAGGTCATGCTGCAGCAGACCCAGGTCGAGCGCGTAGTGCCCAAGTACCAGGAGTTCATGGCCCGCTTCCCCGACGTCCATGCGCTAGCCGCCTCGGGTCCCGGAGACGTCATTCGCGCCTGGGCTCCCCTGGGTTACAACGGCCGGGCAATCCGCCTGTGGCGCACGGCCCGCCGCGTGGTCGCCGAGCGCGGGGGCAACCTCCCCGAAGACCAGGCCGCTTTGCGGTCGTTCGAGGGGATCGGCGAGTACACCGCGGCCGCGGTGGCCTGCTTCGCTTTCGGACAAAATGCCGCGGTGGCCGATACGAATGTGCGACGGGTGTTGGGGCGGGTCTTCCGCGGCGGCGGTCCCCTGTCGCCCCGAGATGCCAACGCCCTGGCCTGGGAGACGCTCCCAGAAGACAAAGCGCCGGACTGGTACCAGGCCCTGATGGACCTGGGGGCCATGGTGTGCGACTCGCGCCGCCCTCTGTGCCGGGAATGCCCTGCGCACTCCTGGTGTCTGGCAGCGGGCCGCGCCGGCGCGATCGCCGAAGAACCTGCCGTCTACCGGACGGGAAAGCGGAAGGGCGGCGCCCCGTTCAAAGGATCTAGTCGCTACTACCGGGGCCGGGCCTTGGACCGGCTACGGCTCTTGGCGGAGGGAGATTCGATGCCATTGAGAGCGCTTGGGGAAGCCATCAGGCCGGGATTCATGGACGATGGGAGTTCGTGGATCGAGGGGTTGATTGCGGGCCTCGGTAGGGACGGCCTGGTCTGCCTGAAGGAAACCAAAGACGGGGTCGGGGTTTCACTGCCCTGACATGCCAGCGGGCAACGACGGAGCGCTACCTCCGGACCTCAAGAAAAGCGCGCACCGATTCTCTCAGCCGTCCCCAGTGGTCATCGACGGTGTCCAGCTCCTCAGGCGTCAGGTCAACGTGGACCTTTCCCATCTCCGGCAGATACCAGAGAGAGAAGGCCCAGAATCCCGGAGAAATACGGTCTGGGTCGTAGGCCTCTGCCAGTAACCCCTTCGGGCTCTCCGTCTCCCATGAGCCCAGGATCCGGCCGCCCTCAGCCAGCGCCAGCGCCTCGGTCCAGAAAGCCGCCCGCTGCCGGCCCGAGAAAGGCCTCATGAGGTCGAGAAGACTGTCCAGCCGGTCTCGATCCGTGGCGTCGCGGCCCGCCGACCTGCCCGTTCGGACGGCCTCCCACCGGTCCCCCAAGGCGGGTATCACGAGCCCGCCATCGGTGGCGACTGCCGCCATTCCGGCCCGCTCCGACCATACGAGGGCCTTGTGCTCGGCGTTCTCCCTGCAGGTCGCGCCCTCCTCGTCGACGGGAGGCATCTGGGGCAGCTCAGAGGGGAGCCTGAAGCGCAGCCCCGTGCCATCCAGCAGCCAGCGAAGCCGTCCCAGCTTGGCGGGGTTCGTGGTCGCGAGAAAGACGAGGTCCCCGTCCAGGTTCTACTCCTTTGCCCCAGACTGCGAGCGCCCGTGGAAACGCCGCCGTCCAGGATACCAGCCTCGAGGCCCGGGCCCAGCCCCTCGCCCGTCCGCCCCCAAGCCGTCTCTTTCCCGCATTGACAGGGCCCGATCATGCTCTTCAAGACCGCTGGTCGATCGCGGGACCCGCGACGGCGGGGTTCACCTACGACGCGACAGAGGGTTACAATTCGGCGTTCCTAGCCTTTGCTGGAATGTCGATGCTTCCGTTCATGCTGCTTTGCTTCGCTCGGTTGCCCGTCCCCAGGCGAGTCAAGGAAGCAGCGGCCATGGACAGCCCGCCAAGCGGGTAGGCTGATCGGCCCGGAGGCAGTCGGCATCCGTTGCCGATCGAAAAAAGGGGGTCAACATGGGTCTGCTCGATGGACTCAAGGCTGTGGTTACCGGCTCCGGCGGCAAGATGGGGGGAGGCATTGCCCTCAAACTTGCCGAGGCCGGCGCCGACATCGTGCTCAATGACCGCGTACCGGACCAGACCGGACCCTTCGAGCGGGATATCAAGAAGATGGGGGTCGACGTCGTCTCCGTCCTGACCAACGTCACCCGGAGAGAAGGCGCCGAGGCCGTTATCGGCGCCGCCATCGAACGGTGGGGGCGGGTGGATATTCTGGTGAATGTCGTGGGCGGCATCAGGGGGCCGCTGATCAATCCCATCTGGGAAGTCTCCGAAGAGGACTGGGAGTTTGGCATCGGCCTCAACCTGCGCGCGACCTTTCACTGTACCCAAGTGGCCCTGCCCGGGATGATGGAGCGGCGCGCGGGGAAGATCGTCAACATTGCGTCGACGGCCTGGGCGGGTGGGGAGACCAACACGCAATACGCCACGGCCAAAGCCGGGGTGGTGGCCTTCACCCGGTCCGTTGCGACCCAGCTTGGGCCCTACAACATCAACGTCAACGCCGTCGCCCCAGGAGGGACCATCCCCGACCGGCCGGAGTCGATTCCCAAGAGGAGCTCGATGGCCGACCGCGACGACCCAGAGGCGTGGAAGGACAGGGTCCCCCTGGGACGGCCGAACTACCCCGGGCACATCGGCGATGCCGCGGTCTTCCTGTGCTCGGAGGAAGCAAGGAACATCTCTGGCCAGCTCCTGATCGTCGCTGGTGGTCAGAACCCCTGGCTCTAGCGCCGCACCCACCCCTACCGGGTGGCGGGCCCCGGTAACAAGACCGCCTAAAGGCCCGCTAGCCCAATATGGCGCAGTGTCCTGGGGCTGTTGAGCCTTTGTCTCCGGCTCCGAGTGGTAATATCCTGTTGTGGCTATCCAGCCCGTGCTGTACTGAGCCCCCATTCACAGACCGCGTCGCCGCATGTCGACTGAAACCCTCACTACTCGAGAGTATCTGACGGTCCTCCCCGAGGGCCTGCGTTCGACGCCGCTCCTCGTCATAGACCTCGACGTCCTGGAGCAGGACTTCGGTGAGTTCCTGGCCGGGTTTCCCGGCAGCCGCATCTTTTACGCCGTCAAAGCGAACCCTCACCCCGGGATCATCCGAGCCCTGGCGGCGATGGGTTGCGAGTTCGAGGTATCGAGCCTCGGCGAGTTGAAGCTCCTCCAGTCGATAGGGGTCCCCGGTGCGAGGACGATCACAAGCAACACGGTAAAAGCCGAGGCCTTCGTGTCCGAAGCATGGGACTATGGCGTAACGCACTTCGGCTTCGACTCCGAGCCCGAGGCCCGCAAGCTAGCCCGGCTGGCGCCCGGCGCCGAGGTCTCTGTTCGGATCGCAGTCCCCAACGCCGCCAGCGACTGGCCGCTGGACCGCAAGTTCGGCGCCGGGGTCGATGAGGCCCCCGGCCTGGTCGCCTATGCCAAAGAGCTGGGCCTCACCACCGCGGGCCTGACCTTCCACGTGGGCTCCCAGTGCCGCGAAGTGGAGAGCTGGCCGGAGGCAATGACCATCGCCCGTGATGTGTGGGACCGCTGCCGCGCTTCCGGCATCGCCTTGAACACCATTAACGCGGGTGGTGGGATACCCGTCGCCTACGACCACAGCGACGTGCCTGCCATCCGCGAGGTTGCCGAGACCGTTCGGGAAGCCCACCGCGAGCTGTTCCCCGAAGCCGCCTTGTGGGTCGAGCCGGGCCGGGCCGTTATCGGCCGGGCCGGCTCGATGCTCTGCTCGGTCATCGGCGATACGACGCGCAACGGGTCCCGCTGGGTCTATCTGGATGCGGGGGTATTTCACGGGCTCGCGGAGGCCATGGGTGGCATTCGGTACAGCTTTCTGACGGACCGGAACGGCGAACGGTCAGCTTGCACCGTGGCCGGCCCTTCCTGCGACAGTATGGACGTCGTCGCAGAAGAGGCCGTGCTTCCCCGACTCAGCGAGGGGGATATCGTAGCGATTCCGGCGTGCGGGGCGTACACGACCGCTTACGCCTCTGAGTTCAACGGCTTCCCGGGGCCGCAGACGGTGCTGACGCGCGGTGGCGCCGTCGTCGAAGCCTAGGGGTATGGCTGAGCGCTGGTTTGTCGAAGAGGACCCCTTCAGCCCTATCAACTACCGCTATGCCATCCAACAGGTCTTGCACGAGCGGCAGAGCGCGGTCCAGCGAATCCAGGTCATGGAGCATGCTTATTTCGGGAGGATGCTCGCGCTCGACGGCGTGCTCCAGCTCACCGAGCGGGACGAGTGCTTCTATCACGAGATGCTGGCCCATGTGCCGATGCATAGCCACCCGGGACCCCGACACGCCCTGATCGTCGGCGGTGGCGATGGGGGCACGCTCAGGGAAGTGCTCCGGCACCCATCGATCGAGTCAGCGACGCTCGTCGATATCGACCCGGAAGTGACCGAAGTCGCGCAGGCCCACTTGCCTTTCCTGGCCAGCTCCTTCGAGGACCCCCGGGCCCGCAGCGTTGCGCAGGATGGCGCCTCCTTTTTGAACGAGACCTCCGAAAAGTACGACATCATTCTGGTCGACGCGCCCGACCCCGTCGGTCCCGCCCGGACGTTGAGCACTCCCGAGTTCTTCCAGTCCGTCAGCGCGGCCCTTTCCAGCGGGGGGGTCTTCGCGATGCAGACCGAATCTCTTCACTTTCATGTCGAGTTCGTGCAGAGCGTCCAACGAAAGGTGGCTGAGGCGTTCCGCCACACCGGCCTCTATGCGATTTCCGTGGCTACCTACGCGGGCAACTGGTGGTCCTTCGCCATTGCTTCAAACGACCCCTTTTCCACCGAGCCTTTCAGGCGTCCGGTCCCGGGACTGCGCTATTATTGCGAAGAGGCGCACCGCCAGGCCCACGTGTCGAAAGAACTCTTACAACGGCTGGTACGGCAGGCGCAGGAGTTCGAGCAACGGCGCCACGGAGGCCCATCATCTCGTCGTCCATCAGGCTAGGGACGTTACTGGGTATCCCTGTCGGCCTGCACTACAGCTGGTTCCTGGTAGCGGCCTTTCTCACATGGCTGCTGGCGCAAGAGCTGTTTCCCGCCCTCTACCCTGGCTGGCCGGCCGCCCAGTACTGGGGCGTCGGCGCGGTGACGAGCCTCCTGTTCTTCGGCTCGGTACTCGCCCATGAGATGGGCCACAGCGTGGTGGCTAAACGATACGGGATTCGTGTTGCGGGGATTACTCTGTTCGTATTCGGGGGAGTCGCCCGAATCACCACCGAGCCACGCAGACCGGGAATCGAGGCGGCAATCGCGCTTGCCGGCCCCCTGGTGAGTGCGGCACTCGGAGGGGTGTCCCTCGGCTTATCTTCACTCACCCGTGACTCCAACGAGTCCCTTGGCGCCCTGTTCCTTTACCTGGGACGCGCGAATCTTCTTGTCGCCGTTTTCAACATGATCCCGGGCTTTCCGCTCGATGGCGGGCGTGTGCTGCGCGCGGCGATGTGGAAGCTCCGGGGCGACTACACCTGGGCGACCAGGGGGGCCTCCTTCGTTGGACAGGGGGTAGGCCTGCTGTTTATCGCCGGTGGCGTGGCAGTCGGTATAGTGACGAGGGACCTGTTCGATGGACTGTGGTTCGTAGTCATCGGCTGGTTCCTGCACAGCGCTGCTTCCCAGGGTTACGCGCAGGCCGGGTTCCGGGAGAGACTCCGCGGCGTCCCCGTCAGTGACCTCATGTCCTCGGACGTTCCTATGATCCCGCGCCGGATCGATCTGCGGGCACTTGTCGAGGGCCAAATCGCGTACACAGGCAGGCAATGCTTCCTGGTCGGGGAGGATGGCCAGTGGGAAGGACTGCTCAGCCTCGAGGACATCCTTAAGGTGCCCCGGCCTGAGTGGGCGGCAACCCGCGCCGGTGACGTTATGACCCCAGCCTCGTCGGTCCGTTCTTTGCGACCCGACGACGACGCGCTTCGGGCCCTCGAGATGATGGACGAAGCCGAGATCGCGCACCTTCCGGTCCGAGTGGGCTGGGAGGTCGTGGGCCTGCTGGGACGGGAGGCCGTCACGGCACACATCGCCCCTCGCCGAAAGGCGCGCCAGCGACTGTAGACGGCCGCGCCCGCTATCGTTTCTCGGGCCGCTTCTTGGATTGACACAACAGATATACTGACCGTGCGAACGAAGGTAGGAGGGTGGGATGGACTACAATCAGGAATCGATTCGCCGGCATCGAGAGAGCCGAGGGAAGATGGGCATCTACTCCAAGATGCCGCTCGAGTCCATTGACGACCTGTCCATTGCCTACACTCCCGGAGTGGCGGCGGTAAGCCTGGCCATCGCCGACGACGAGAGAGAGTCCTTCGCACTCACCAACCGGGCCAACACGGTTGCCGTCGTCAGCGATGGGTCTGCGGTGCTGGGTATTGGGAACGTAGGCCCTCAGGCAGCGATGGCCGTCATGGAGGGGAAGGCGATCCTTTTCAAGGGCCTCGCCGACATCGACGCCATCCCCATCTGCCTCGACACCCAGGACGACCAGGAGATCATCAAGACCGTCCGGTACCTCGCCCCCAGCCTCGGTGGCGTCAACCTGGAGGACATCTCGGCTCCACGCTGCTTCGACGTCGAAGAGGCGCTCCAGGACCTGGGAATCCCAGTGTTTCACGACGACCAGCATGGCACGGCGGTAGTCACGCTCGGCGCCCTGATCAACGCCTTGAAAGTGACGGGCAAGCGGGCCGAGGACATCTCCATCGTATTCTCGGGCGCGGGAGCAGCCGGCATCGCCACGACCAAGCTGCTCATGGCCTACGGTGTGAAGAATGTCATCCTCGTCGATAGCAAAGGCATCATCCACCAGGGCCGGACGGACCTGACGCCAATCAAAACCGAGATGCTGGAGATCACCAACCTGGACGACCGTCGCGGTGGCCTGGCGGAGGCGATGGCGGGTTCGGATGTATTTGTCGGGGTTTCGCTGGCGGGGCTGGTTAGCGAAGACCTGGTCCGGTCTATGGCCCCCGATCCCATCGTGTTCCCCATGGCCAACCCCGTCCCGGAGATCATGCCGGACCTCGCAAGGAAGGCGGGGGCGGCCATAGTTGGAACAGGCCGGAGCGATTTCCCCAACCAGATCAACAACTGCCTGGCGTTCCCGGGGATTTTCCGGGGCGCATTGGACGCCCGTGCTCCGAGGATTACGGACCGGATGAAGATCGCCGCCGGCATAGCACTGGCGGGGCTCGTGGAAGAGCCGACCCCGGAGCGGGTGATCCCTTGGGCGCTGGATAAAGCGGTCGTACCCGAGGTCGCCAAGGCCACTTACAACGCCTGGTTTGAAGAGAGCGGCACGGCGGCTCCAGCATCGTACGCGACCAGGGCGGCGGGCAGCCAAAACTAGAGCTCTCGGCAACCAGAGGGACAGTCAAGGACGGCCTGTTAGGCTGCCCTTGATTGTCTCGAGGCCCTGCCGCAACGGGTATCCTCGTTGACCCCCAGAAAAGGCCGGTGCTAGAATCGGGTCGACCCCAACGGAAGCGAAAGCCCCATGAGCGAGCCTCCCAACGGCCTTATATACCTCGATCACGCCGCAACCACGGCGGTGCAGCCGAGGGTGCTGGAGGCGATGCTTCCCTACTTCACCGAGAAGTTCTTCAACGCCTCGGGCATGTACGGCCGGGCCCAGGAATGCCAGCGGGCCATGGACGCCTCCCGCGCCACCATCGCCAGGGTCCTGGGTTGCCGATCCAGCGAGATTGTCTTTACCAGCGGCGGCACCGAATCGGACAATACCGCCATCAGAGGAGCCGCGATGGCGCAGCACGGCGCAGGGAACCACATCATCACCTGCGCAATCGAGCATCACGCCGTTCTCCACACGTGTCATGAGCTCGAAAAGCTCGGGTTTGACGTCACGTACCTGCCAGTGGACGGCGCCGGGATGGTGGACCCCAGCGAGGTGGAGAGGGCCGTCACCCCTCAGACGACGGTAGTGAGCCTCATGCTCGCGAACAACGAGATCGGGACCATCGAGCCCGTGGCGGAGACCGCCTCACTGGTCAAGAGCAAGGCGAAGTCGCTGGGGACGAACATCGTCGTCCATACGGATGCCGTTCAGGGGGGGGCCTATCTGGACCTGGATGTGGACCGGCTTGGGGTGGACGCCTTGAGCCTCTCGGCCCACAAATTCAGCGGTCCCAAGGGTGTCGGCGTGCTCTATGTGCGGAGGGCCACGCCCCTTGAGCCTCAGCAGGTGGGCGGAAGCCACGAGCGCAACCGGCGCGCGGGCACCGAAAACGTCCCGGGAATCGTTGGCGCCGGCATAGCCCTCTCGATAGCGGCGGAGGAGCGCGACGCAAACGTAGAGCATTGCCTCGCGCTGAGGGAACGGCTCATTCACGGCATCGAGGAAAACATCCCGGGCGCCCACTTGAATGGACACCGTGATGACCGGCTCCCGAATAACGTCAACGTTTCCTTCGACGGGACCGATTCACAATGGACCCTGATGGCACTAGACGAAGCAGGTATTGCCGCTTCCGCAGGCAGCGCCTGCCGTACTGCCTCCCTGGAGCCTTCCCACGTGCTTGTCGCGGCCGGGGTGCCCGCAAGCCTGGCCATCGGGACGCTCCGCCTGACCCTGGGTCCCGACAATACCGTGGACGATATCGACCGCGTCCTCTCAGTCCTGCCGGGGACCATCGAGAAGGTGCGAAGGACGGCGCCCGCGGGGGCTTAGCTCCCATGGTAGACTACCCGCTCGAGCTCCTGGACCACTTCCGAGAACCCAGGAACGTGGGCGTCTTGGAGGACCCAGACGCGGCCGCCTTCGTGACCAACCCAGCCTGCGGCGACACGCTGATGCTGCACCTTAGGGTCCAGGATGGCAAGATCACCAAGGTAAGGTGGCAGACTCGGGGATGCAGCGCGTCCATCGCGGCCAGCAGCGTCCTCAGCGAGCTGGTCACCGGGCTCACCCTCACCGAAGCTAAGGCGGTCGGCCGGGATGATATCGCGAGATCCCTGGGTGGCCTGCCACCAGCCAAGCAGCACGCGTCTATGCTCGCCACCGACGCCTTGAGAGAAGCGCTCCGGGACCACGCCTCGGGGCATGCCGGCACGGCTCCATCGACCGTGGGATGAGACCGTCGGCGGCGGGGCTCCCCCCGGGCCGGACTCCTGTCTACCGCCGTTTGTTCCACCTCCTCGCCGCGTCGGTCTTTCCGGTCCTGCTGTTGATCTTCCCCAAGGAGCCGGTCCTTGCCGCATGTGGCGGCCTGCTGGGGCTATCCCTCGCCGGCGAGGTGCTTAGACTGCGCAGCGGTAGCGTGAACCGCTGGTTCCTCCGCTGGTTCAAGCCGCTGCTAAAACCGGCTGAAACAGGCCGCCTCCTGGGCAGTACGTGGGTCTTGGGGGCGACCACCATCCTAATCTGGGTCTTTTCCGAGGCGATCGCTGCCCTGGCATTGATGTTCAACGCTATTGGGGACCCTCTGGCTGCCATCGTGGGCGAGCGGTTGGGCAAGCACCGCTTCATGGGCAAGAGTATCGAAGGGTCGGCGGCGTACCTGGCCGGCGGGCTGGCTACGGGTACGGTTCTGCTTGCGGCCGGGGTCGACACGACGTTCTGCGTGATGGCCGCCGGCGCGGCCACCGCGACTCTTCTGGAGCTTGCGCCCCTTGGGATTGACGACAATCTGCTGGCGCCTCTAGGCAGTGGCGGGCTGATGCTCGCCGTTTCGCGGATGTGGGGGTAGGAGCTCGTCCCCCGGCCGGAGACGGCTTTCGGTTGCGGCAGCCGGATGCCTGACAGTACTATGTATTGAGTCTTCCGGCGTCTTCTGAGGTCCCCTTTTGCCCAATATCGCGCTCGACCTGATGGGCGGCGACCACGCTCCGGATGAGATCTGGAAAGGGGCGCTGAGCGCGGCCAGGGACCTGGACGTCACGGTCAGCCTGGTGGGCTCCGCGGACGCCCTGAGCTCTGCGCGCCGGTCCTATGGAAGGAACGGGGCACAGGCAGACCAGTTCGCGTCCGTCGAAACGACCCAGATCGTGGGGGACGCCGAGCCGCCGATGGAGGCGTTCCGGGGCAAGAAGGATTCTTCCATTGGAGTCGGGGTCCGCATGGTATCCGAGGGTACCGTCGACGCTTTCGTTTCGGCGGGAAATACCGGCGCCATTGCAACCTTCAGCCTCTTCGGTCTGGGCGCGATGGAAGGGATCGACCGGCCGGCTATCGCAACCCTGTACCACACCCTGGATGGGGCCATCGCGCTCATCCTCGACGTGGGGGCCAACCCCGACTGCCGTCCCAGGTTCCTCTGCCAATTCGGTCAGATGGGGAGCGATTACCTTTCGAGAGTTTTCGGTGTCGATAGGCCCAAGGTGGCCCTCCTCAGTAATGGCGAAGAGGAGAGCAAGGGGAACAAACTGGTCAAAGAGGCCCACCGGGAGCTCCAGGAGAGCGGGGTCAACTTCATCGGGAACGTCGAAGGCTTCGACCTGCTGAACGGCACAACCGACGTGGTGGTCACGGACGGCTTTACGGGCAACGTGGTCCTGAAGCTTGCCGAGTCCCTCACCGGTACCATTTTCATGTCGCTCAAGGATGCCCTGGGAAGCAACCCGCTGGCGCGCGCGACGAGCATGCTCTGGGGGCCCCCTGTCAAAGGCGTGGCAAAGCGATGGGACTACACCATGGTAGGGGGAGCGCCCCTCCTGGGAGTCAAAGGCAACATCGTTATGGCGCATGGCAGGAGCCGAGCCAGGGACATCAGGGCGGCGATCGAGCTAGCGGACCGGATGATCCGTGAGGGTTGGAGCCGCCCTGCAGTCCATGACGAATCTCGGCAACACCCGATAGCATCTAATTGACATCAGGACGTTGGGAAGGAGTGAAACTGTGGCTAAGGAAGTGACGGACCAGACTTTTCAGGCGGATGTTCTCGATTCGACATCTCCCGTCGTCGTGGACTTTTGGGCCGTGTGGTGTGGTCCATGCCGGATGGTCGCTCCCCTGGTAGAAGAACTGTCAACAGAGTACGAGGGGCGGGTCGAGTTCCGCAAGCTGAACGTCGATGAAAACCCGGAAACCTCGATGAAGTACGGGATTCGGAGCATCCCGACGTTGCTGGTGTTTAAGGATGGGAAGCCGGTCGACCAAGTTATCGGCGCCGTGCCCAAGAAGGAGCTTCAGAAGCACGTCGACGCTGTCCTTGCGTAGGCTGGTTGCCGCGAGTACGGGAGCGGATGGGTCCCGGTGGGCTTCACGGGCTTCAAACCCGATGGCGGGCACCCTTCGGTGTCCGCGGTGGGTTCGACTCCCACCCACTCCCGCCAGTCCCGTCAGGAGCGATAGAGACCACGAGGGCCTCGGCCCCACGATCTGAACGGCCAAGCGCCACCCCCTGACCGGGGTGGCGCTGTTGTGTCTGGGTCCGGGGTGCATGAGCATTTCTTCACGCGATTAAGGCCGGGGAGGCCGCAGTCGAGGCAGCCCATGAACGTCTGGGCCGCCGGGACGCGGCGGGCGGGGGAAAACAGGGGGGGCATGGCCCGGCTTGCTTATCCGTTGCCCCAGAAGTGGGCGGCGACTATAATCTGTCGGAACCGAGGCCTGGATGAAAATTTTCTTCGACGTTGATTACACCCTTATTGCAGACGACGGAAGCCTTCGTCCATACGTGAGAGAGGTCTTCGAAAAGATCAAGGAAGACGGCCACGACATCTATATCTGGTCCGGAGTCGGGATCCGCTGGGAGGTCATCCGACGGCACAACCTCGAAGAGTTCGTCGAGACCTGCTACCTCAAGCCCCTTTCCGACTATCACGACGCTCTCGTCGAATTGGGCGTCGACATCATCCCGGATTTCTGCATCGACGATCACAATGGCATTGTCATGGCCTTCGGCGGGACTGCGGTCAAGCCCTATTACACCAAGAACCTCAACGACCAGGAGATTCTCCGGGTCTATGAGGAAATCAAGAAGGCGGCCGCCCAGACCGCCTGATCTTTGGTGGGGTGACTCAGCGCGGGCCCCTTCGCGCTTCCTCTAAGGCAGGCGCACGACTCTTGGGGGAATGCGGCACTTCTCAGCGGTTACGATGCCGTTGATTTGGTGGATGGCCTCTTCGATCGTGTCATTGATGACCACGTAGTCGAAGGCATCGATTTGCTCCGTCTCGTCGCGCGCCGTCTCGAGCCTTAGCCGCAAGCTGTCGTCCGACTCGGTCAGCCTCCACCTAAGACGACGCTCAAGCTCGTGGATGGAGGGCGGGGCGATGAAGACCAGCAGGGCTTGAGGAGCGGCGCGCTTGATGGTCGCGGCCCCCTGGACATCGATCTTGACGATCACGTCCTTCCCGTGGCTCAGCGCGTTCGAAACCTGCGCTCTGGGGACCCCGTACCAGTTGCCGTAGACCTCGGCTGACTCCAGGAACTCGCCCCTGTCGAGCTTCTCCATGAAGGTCTCACGGGACTGAAAAATGTAGTCCACCCCATCCTGCTCATTGTCACGAATGGAGCGGGTGGTGGCTGTGACCGTGAAGTGGAATGGAGCGCCGAGGAGCCGCATCTGGTTAAGGATGGCGTCCTTGCCGACCCCCGAGGGGCCTGAGATGACGATGAGGAGAGGTCCTCGATGGAAGCGGCCCGGCACTTAGGCAAGCTCCTCGGTGATGGGGCCCTATCAACAAAGTGACCGGGCCGCCCTGGCGGTATCTTGGGACTATAGGGTACCCGTCCCGAGAAATTCCGCGCAACTGTCCAGAGGCGGGTAACCTCATCCCGGCCCCTCTCCGCACGCGCAGATGGAATATCCGAGCCTTCTCCGTTTGCCTAAGGGCCCTATCCGTTAAGCGTGCGGCCAAGCGCAGGCTATCGGCCGGCACCGCGTCCGGCCTAGACTGTCTTCAGTAGACCCCGATGCTCGGTCGAGCAATGGCCGGGTCCTCGCAAAAGGAATGCGGTGTGCCAGAAGTGACCCGAGGCGCCGGCAAGCCCTTCCATGAGACGATAGCGCCCGGCTACGCCAAGGCCAGGAGACCGGACCCTCGGATAGCTGAGCTTGTCCGGGAGTCGCTCGGAGATGCCAGAACCGTGGTGAACGTCGGCGCGGGCACCGGGAACTATGAGCCCGCGGACCGCCTGGTGCTTGCTGTGGACCCTGCCGTATCGATGCTGGCTCAGCGGCCGCCCACCTCGGGGCCAGCCGTGTTGGGCGCAGCCGAAGCTCTTCCGTTTCCTGACCAGTCCTTCGAGGCGAGCCTCGCGATCTTGACGCTTCACCATTGGCGGGACTGGCGCCTTGGGCTGAGGGAGATCCGGCGGGTCGCGCGCCGGCAGGTGGTATTCACGTACGAGCCGGCTGTGTTCCGGCGATTCTGGCTTGTCGACTACTTCCCCGAGACTATGGACCTTGACTTCGAGGTCAGCGCCCCCCAACTCGGTGAGATTGGAGAGAGCCTGTCCGTATCAACGGTGATTCCAGTGCCGATTCCCGCCGACTGCACCGACGGGTTCGCGGGAGCCTACTGGCAAAGGCCCCAGGCCTACCTGGATCCGTCCGTACAGGGCGCGATATCGTGTTTGGCCCAGCTTTCCCCCGAAGACCGCGGCAGGGGCTCTGCACGATTGGCGGACGATCTGTCATCGGGTGCCTGGGACGCACGGTACCGGTATCTGCGCGACCTCGAGGAGTATGACCTAGGATATAGGCTGATCATCGCCGGTTGAGCGGAAAGCCGCGCGCGCACCTGGGGCCGCGTTTCACCGCGATGACGCTCCCCTCAAACCTGAGCGACCTTCAAACGAAGGATTGATCCCGGAGGCATGGACCGTCACCCGCACCTCGCCCGCAGCAGGGGCTGGGTCCGGCGATTCGCCCGACTGGAGCACGTCAGCGGGACCGTTACTCTCGTCCCCATACCGCTCGCATCGTGGGCCTCCAGGGTCCCTCGAGCGCCCGTCCTCGCGGTTGTAACCCGCGACCGGCCGGCCGGCCGGGTTACGTATAAAAACTCTGGGTCGTGGCCTGCGCGTGCTCGTCACACTTCACGTTGACCAGCGCAGGCTTTCCTGATTCGACGGCCTTGGCTGCCCTTTGGAGGGCGGGCTTGAGCTCCTCCGGCCGCTCGACGTACTCGGGATGCACGCCGGCTGGGGCGAACATCTGGTCGTAGCGGGTGTAACCCAGGTCTCTTCCGGGGTTCTTCGGACCGCCATACATCCCCGTCCATCCAGCGTTGTTGATAATCACCGTAAGGATGGGAAGGCCGCAGCGGACCGCGGTATCGAGCTCCATGGCGTTCATCCCGAAGGAACCATCGCCGTGAAGGACGACGACCATGCTATCGGGGCTCGCCACCTTGGCCCCCAGCCCGAAGGGCATCCCGACGCCCATGCATCCTGCATGGGTCGAGTTCAGCCGGTGCCGCGGGTAGAAGGAAGGGATCGATTGCCGGGAGAAATTGAGGGTCTCGTGGCCGTCCACCACCAGGATACCGTCCCGGGGCAGCAAGTCCCGGACCTCCTTGCATACTCGAAGGGGATGGATCGGCGTCTCGTCCGAGCTCTCCAACCGGTCTTGGCGCTCCCTACGGGCGGCGTCCTCCCGCCTTAGCTGATCGACCCAGTCCTCGTACCGGCCGCCGTCGATCTTGCCTCCTGCTTCCGATGACAACTGCTGAAGGACCATCTTGGCGTCGCCCAGGATGTCGATGTCCACAGGTCGGTTGAGCCCGATGTGAGTGGGCTCGATGTTGGCCATGATCACCTTGAGGTCCGGTGACCACCGGGGCGGCAGAAGCTGCCCGATGACGTAGTTCGGCCGGGTGCCGATGACCAGGGCGACATCGGCGTTCTTAAACGCTGAGGAGCGGGCAGCCAGGAAGCACAGGGGGTCATCCTCCGGCACCACGCCCCTGCCAAGCGGGGTCGTGTAGAAGGGAATGCCGGTCTGGCGCACAAACTGCGCCAGCTCTTCGTGGGCCTCCGACCATAGGATTCCGCTGCCCGAGACCACCACGGGACGCTGAGCGTCAGCCAGGGCGTCGATGGCCCGGGCGACGGAGGCCGGCTCCCCTTGGGGCCGTGACCTCGGACGATAATCACGAGGAAACGACACGGTGTCCTCATCGACCGTACCGTTCACGATCTCCTGTGGAAAGTCGAGGTAGACCGGGCCTGGACACCCCGTCAAGGCGTGACGAAAGGCCATGCTGACCATCGTGGGGACCCGTTTCACGTGGGCGATCCGCTCGGACCACTTGGTAAAGGGCTGCATCATCGTAACCTGGTCCATCTCCTGGAACGCATCGGAGTGCCATTGGTCGTAGCTGCTGGAGCCGCCCAGGACGATGATGGGACAGCGATCGGCATGGGCGGTGGCAACGCCGGTCACGAGGTTGGTCACACCCGGCCCCGAGGCGGCGAAGCAGACACCAGGCTTGCCCGAGACGCGGGCGTAGGCGTGAGCGGCCATGGCGGCCGCCTGCTCGTGGCGGACGTCGATGAGCTTGAGCCCCTCCTTGACGAAGTCGGCCGCGATGCCTCCCATAGGGCCGCCCAGGATAAAAAAGCCGACCTCCACTCCCTCGTTCATTAGCGCCTTCACGGCCAGCGTATGTCCTTTGACATCTCCCACGTTGCGCCTCCTTCAGGAAGATCGATTCTGGATGCGGCGGGCGGATTGTACCATCGAGGGGCAGCCTGTTTGGTTGTCCGGCAAGGGACCCCGGCCTATAATCGCCCCCAAGAACACCGGGAGGTCACTGATGAAGTTCGGGTTCTTCATGATGCCGGCGCACGCCCCAACGGAGAACCCAACACTGGCGTTCCAGCGCGACTTGCAGATGGTGCAGCTCGCGGAATCCATGGGCTTCGATGAGGTCTGGGTGGGCGAGCACCATACCGGAGGCTGGGAGACGGTCCCGGCCCCGGACCTCTTTCTCGCCACCGCCGCCGAGCGGACAAAGCGGATCCGCCTGGGGACGGCGGTCGTCAATCTCCCCTATCACCACCCCTTCCACGTCGCCGAGCGCATGGCTTTCCTTGATCACCTAACCTTCGGACGAGTCTCCTTGGGCGTGGGTCCGGGACTGCTCCCCTCCGACATCAAGATGTTCGGAATCGAGCCCGAAGACCTACGGCCGATGGCCAACGAGGCCCTGGAGATCATTCTGAAGCTCTACCGTGAAAGTGGGGCCGTCACCTATGAGGGCCGGTATTGGACCCTGCGAGAGATGGAACTGCAGATCAAGCCATACCAGCGTCCCCATCTGCCGGTCGCAGTGGCCAGCGGCGGCGGCGGGTCTGGGCCTGCCCTGGCCGGGAAGAACGGACTCCAACTCCTGTCAGCCAACTTCGGCAATTTCGCCTCTGGGGAGGCGTTGGCAGGCCAATGGAATAGCTACGAGGCAGCCGCGGCAGAGGCCGGGCACCGGGCCGATCGGGGCGAGTGGCGCATCGCTCTCTATGTGTACCTCGCGGACAGTACCGAGCAGGCCCTGGCTGACGTGAAGGACGGCGCCGAGCGGCAGGCCTATGAGTACTTCGCCAACGTTGGCATCGGATCGGTCCCCGAGGCCAACGGCCAGGGATCCAGGCCTCCGTTCTCCCAGCTTCTCGACGAGCGTGGATGGATCGTCTGCGATCCTGGCGAGGGCATCCGCCGGCTCAAAGAGGTTGAGAAGGCCGCAGGGGGCTTCGGCGGAATCCTTCTGGTCCCGCCGGAGTGGACCTCACGCGAGAAGTGGGACCACTGCCTCGAGCTTTTTGCCCGCTATGTCATGCCCCAATTCCAGGACTCGCTGACCGGGGTCCAGAGCTCATTCGAGCGCATGGCCCGCCAGGCTGCGGAAGGCACGCTGCCCAATCCCTATGCGGCAGCTCAACCGCCCCCCTAAGGCTAGACGAGAACCCCGTCAGGCAAGGGCCGAGACGCACGGCGACTGACCGGACCAGGAGGTAGAGCATGCCGAAACAGGGATTCATCTCAGCGGATTCCCACGTGTACGAGCCGCCTCAGTTGTGGGCAAAGTACATCGACGCGGCCTTCCGGGACCGGGCCCCTCGCCTGGTGAGCCACGGCGAGAAGGACATGTTCTTCGTGGACACCCTCGGCGAGAGCGACGTAGCCCTGGTCAACGCCGCGGGCAAGGACTACGAGGAGATCACCAACGAGTCCAGGTTCGAGGAAGGGCTCCGGGGAGGATACGACCCCGCCGCCCGAATAAAGGACATGGATGTCGATGGGGTCGAGGCGGAGGTCCTGTACCCCAGTCTCTGCATGGGGATGTATAAGATCAAGGACGCGCCCTATCAGTACGCATGCTTCGCCGCTTACAACGACTGGCTCGCCGACTTCTCCGCGGAAGCGCCAAAGCGGCTGATCGGTGTAGGGTTGGTCTCTCTCGCCAATATTAGCCTCGGCATCGCCGAGCTGCGCCGGATTGCCGCAAAGGGCTTGAGGGGCGCCTGTATCGCCGCCGTTGCCCCCGAGGACCAACCGTACAGCAGCCCCGCCTACGACCCGTTTTGGGCGGCGGCGGAGGAGCTGCGCATGCCGCTCAGCTTCCATGTGCAGACCGGCAGCCGAAGTGAGATGGACCTCCCCGACTTCATCACGGCCTACGCGGTGCTGCCGCGGTGGGTCCAGACCGCCATAGCGGCGATGATCACCTCCGGCGTGATGGAGCGCTTTCCTGGCCTCAGAGTGGCCTCGGTGGAGTCGGACATCGGGTGGATCGCCACCTTCCTACGCCGGATGGACCACGCCTGGGAGCGGCATCGGCACTGGAGCGGCAGCGGGGCCAAGCTCCATCTCAGGCCCAGCGAGTATTTCCACCGCCAGGTCTACGCTACTTTCATGGACGACATCTCCGGCATCAAGGCCCGGGAAGAAGCTGGAGTCGGGAACCTTATGTGGTCATCCGACTATCCCCACTCCGACAGCACGTGGCCACACTCCAAGGAAGTCATTGAGCGGCTTTTCAAGGGCGTTTCCGAGGAGGACACCAGGAAGATCGTCCACGACAACGCGGCGAAGGTGTACAACCTGCCATAGGCGCCCACCTTGTCCGACAGCGGGGTCGTTGGGCCATAGGGAGGTGATCATGCCGGCTCCTCTGGAAGGTATTAGGGTTCTTGATCTGTGCATCGTTCAGAATGGCGGCTACGCCACCGTCCTACTCGGGGACATGGGGGCCGACGTTGTCAAGGTCGAACAACCCGGGATGGGGGACCCGGCCCGGAACATCATGCCCCGGGGCAGGGCCCTGGAGCGCGGACTTGCCCCCTACTTTGAAGCCAACAACCGCAGCAAACGCAGCATGACCCTCGACCTCAAGAACCCTCGGGGCCGCGAGGTCTTCTACCGCCTGGTCGAAAAGGCCGACGTCGTCGCGACCAATCACAAGATGGGGATACCGGAGCGGCTTGGCTTCGACTACGATAGCATCAAGAAGCATAATCCCCGCATCATCTTCGCCCACAGCACCGGCTACGGGCGCAGAGGCCCCGACGCGCACCACGGCGTCTACGATCCCATCGGCCTGTCGAGAAGCGGGGCGATGATGCAGCTCTCCGAGCCGGGCCGCCCGCTGACGTACACGGGGTCTATCGGCATCGCCGACCAGGTCGGAGCGATGATGTTCGCCCACGCAATCGTTCTCGCCCTCCTTGCCCGGGAGCGCTTCGGGGTCGGCCAGCGGGTGGACCTCTCACAGCTCGGCAGCTCCATCATGTTCCAGCACCTGGCCTTCTACTCCTACACGATGCAGGAGGAGGTGCCCAGGAGGACGCCCAGGGACGATATCGCAAACCCCCTGTTCAACTTCTACGAGGGCTCCGACGGCCGCTGGTTCAACATCAGCTGCGTCCAGTCCGACAAGTACTGGCATGACTTTTGCGGCATTCTGGGGATGGAGGAGTTCGAGCACGACCCCAGGTACACCAATCACGCAGCGCGTGACGCCAACGGCCGCGAGCTGGTCCCGGTCATCGACAAGACGTTCGCGACGAAGCCCGCCTCCGAGTGGGTACGGCTGCTCAACGAGCGGGGCCTGATCGCGACCATGGTGCTGGACTACCCGGAGGTCCTCGAAGACCCACAGGTGGTCGCGAACGAGTACTTCATCGACTTCGAGCACCCAGCGGCGGGGAAGGTACGGATCGTCGGCGTGCCGATACACTTCAGCGAGACGCCGGGGGGCGTCCAATCGATGGGCCCCCAATTCGGCGAGCACACCCATGAGGTGCTGCTGGAGGCCGGCTACTCCTGGGACGAGATATCGGAGATGATCGACCAGAAGGTGGTATAGGCGCGTCGCGATCCCTTCGTGCCTACTTGACCTAGACTCTTAGGGGCATGCGCGGGGCAGGTTCGAAACCTGCCTCTACAACCGGAGCCGCCCGTTTGGGGGGAAGCCGCCTGGGCGTGACTACTTCTTGCGTCAGTTCGTCATCCAGCCGATTAGACCCTTCAAATCCAGCCCGCGAACGCGACGCGATGACCGCTTTCGTCCAGCTCACGTAATCTTGTTGTCCGGACCTCCTGTCGACATGAACCGGACTTGAGTTTGCCTTCGGCGGTTTGCCCTCTACGGTTTGCCCTCTACAATGCGCCTGACTCATATCTCAGCCAGGAGACGCCCAAATGCGCTTCGCCATACGCTACGACCTGAGGAATCCGCCCGAATGGCGCCGGCCGTTCGAAGAGCACTACGCCCATTTCCTGGACCAGGTGGCGTGGGCCGATGAGCACGGGTTCGAGACCCTAACCCTGTCCGAGCACCACTTCTCGGAGGATGGATACATCCCTTCGATGTTCCCGGTGGCTGCTGCCGCAGCCGCTCGCACAAAGAGTATCCGCATTGTCTTGAGCCTGGTCCTCCTGCCACTCAAACACCCGGTGCAGGTCGCGGAAGACGGCGCGCTGGTCGACATCATCAGCAACGGGCGGCTCGAGCTGATGCTGGGCGGCGGCTACGTGAACGGCGAGTTCGAGGGGTATGGCATCTCGATCAAGAGCAGGGGCGGCCGGATGGAGGAGGGCACCGAGATCATCAAGCGTTGCTGGGAAGAGGAGGAATTCAGCTTCCAGGGCAAGTACTGGGACTTGAAGAGTGTCCGGGTCATGCCGAAGCCGGTCCAGAAACCCAGGCCCCCGGTCCTGATGGGTGGCAGCTCCCCTGCAGCCGCCCGTAGAGCAGCCCGGCTTGCGGACGGCTTTTCCCCCACGTCCCCCAGGCTCATGAAGCAGTGGCGAGAAGAGATGGCACGGCTGGGTAAGGACCCAGGCCCCGAGCCTCCTCTGGACCCTCCGCGCCCGCCCAGGAACTTTCTCCACGCATCCCACGACCCCGATGCCGCCTGGAAGCGAATCGCACCTCACGCCGCCTGGGAGTCCAACAGCTACGCGGCATGGGTTGGGACCGCCGGGTTCGGGGTCTACCAGCAAGTCGCCGACCCGGATACGTTACGGTCATCCGGGGCCTACGGGGTCATGACACCCACTGAAATCGTAAACCTCGGGAAGCAGATGGAAGCTGCAGACCCTGGCGGCGCTGCACTGGTATTCCACCCGATGATGGGTGGGATGCCCCTGGACCTCGGCCAGGAGAGCTTGGACCTCGTCGTGAACGAGGTGATGCCGCAGTTCAAGTGAGCCGCCTCGCCGCGCGTTACCGTCAGAGCACCATGGCGAGCTGACGGGCAGAGGCTTCCGGAGTCTCAAGAGGAGGGAAGGCGTCGGAAAGCGGCAGCCGATGCCTGGCCTCAAACAAGTCCACGAGGCCCCTGACCTGCCGGGTGTAGGGTCTCGGGGCGTATGCGCCTGGAAACATCCTGCCGTATCGCCCCAACAGATGCGGGTACTCTCGCTCCAGAAATCCCTCGAAATGCTGCTTGACCCCTTCTTTCAGGTAGAGCACGCTGGTCGTCAGGAACCGGGCCCCATAGCGGGACGCCGCCCTTGCCACCTCTTCGAGGCTCTCTTCTGAGTCCGTCACTCCCGGGATGATTGGGGCAATGCCAATCCCGGCATTGATTCCAGCTTCGGATAGGCGCTTCATGGCGAGGAGCCGTTTTTCCGGCGGCGGCGTTCCAGGTTCCAGCTTGCGCCACAGGTCCCGGTCCATTGTCGTAACACTAAAGGAGACGCTGCACCCGGCTCGGCGCGCTAGGAGCGAGAGCACGTCGACGTCTCGGACGGCGAGGGTCCCCTTGGTGATGATGCCCACCGGCGTCCGGTACCTGGCCAAGGCCTCGAGGATGCCCCTGGTAATGCGGTACTTGCCCTCCACGGGCTGATAGGGGTCGGTCGCGGTGCCGAGCATCACCTTCTCGCGCTTCCACGAAGGCTTCGAGAGCTCTCTCCGTAGGACCTCCACCGCGTTGGCTTTGACCATGACAACGCCGGCAAAGTCGTCGCCGGCGCCGAGGTCGAAGAACCCGTGGTACCTGCGGGCGAAGCAGTAGTGACAGCTATGGACGCATCCCCGGTAAGGATTGATGGACCACCCGAACCCCATGCCCCGCACGCGGTTGAGGAGCGTCCTGCATTCGATCTCCTCGTAACGCGCTTTTTCCAGGGCCCACCTCCAAGGTGAGGGATTACCGCAGATTAGATCATATGTTCTTGTCAAGGTGCATGCAAGGCGTCTTTTGAGGCCGGGCTGGCCAGCGGCCTTGCGTTTCTTCGTCCGTGGGCTGGTGGACTGAGCCAGGCTGGACGTCTTCTTGGTTGCCACTCTCGAACCCGTCGTGCTACACTCCATCTGGTTCGATGGCATGGTCCAGAGCGGCTGGCGAAGCATCCCCATCAGCGCGGAAGGAAGAGAAAAACATATGACCACGCAGACTCTCGAGGCGCCGGTCGAAGCGCCCTCTGAAGTCGTCAGCATGAAACTGCTTCTGGAGACCGGGGTCCACTTCGGGCACAAGACCCGCCGCTGGCACCCCGCCATGAAGCAGTTTATTTTTACCCAGCGGAATGGCATCCACATCATCGACCTGCAGCAGACGCTCGACATGCTGTCGACCGCTTACGAGTATGTGAGGGAGCAGGCGGCCGCGGGCAAGAGCATCCTGTTCGTCGGGACGAAGAAACAGGCCCAAGAGTCCATCGAAAACGAGGCCAAGCGCTGCGGGATGTATTACGTCAATCAGCGCTGGCTTGGCGGCACGCTGACAAACTTCTCGACCATTCAGGAGCGGATCCGGTATCTGAAGGACCTCGAGCGGCAGCGGGAGCGGGGAGAATTCTCCTACCTCCCCAAAAAGGAGGCGCTGAAGCTCGAAGAAGAGATCGCCAAGCTCAACCGCCATCTTGGTGGGATCAAAGATATGGGGCGGTTGCCGGATACGCTCTACATAGTGGACCCGGGCAAGGAGAACATCGCGGTTGCCGAGGCCCGGCGGCTGTCGATCCCGATTGTTGCTATCAACGACACTGATTGCGACCCCAATCTCGTGGACCGTCCCATCCCGGGCAACGACGACGCGATCAGGTCGGTCAGGCTGATCACAGGAAAGATGGCCGACGCGATCCTCGAAGGTCTGGCAATCAGGCAGGCGCAGATGATGGAGCAGCAGAAGGCCGAAGCTGACGCCGCGATAATCGAGGCTGAGATGGTTGCCGCGGCCGCGGAGCAGGCTCCCGACGAGGCCCCCGCCATTGACGCGGTAGAGGGGTCATCGTAGACGAAGAATCATAGGCAGGAAGGTAACGCTCGTGGCCGTAACCGCCGAGTCCGTCAAGACCGTCCGGGAAATCACCGGCGCGGCATTCGTCGAATGTAAGGACGCCCTCGGCGAGGCCGGCGGAGATATCGACAGCGCCGTCGCCTTGCTGAAGAAAAAGGGCGTCGCCAAGGGGCAGGCCCTTGCGGACAGGCGCGGCACCGCCGGGCTGACCCAGGGGCTGATCGAGAGCTATATTCATACCGCTGGCCGCGTAGGCGCGATGGTCGAGCTCAACTGCGCGACGGACTTCGTTGCGCGCACCGAGGAGTTCCAGTCGTTGGCCCGGGACCTCGCGATGCAGGTAGCCGCCATGAACCCCGAGTTCGTGGGAGAGGACGACGTTCCCGAGGACTTTCACGGTTCGATCAAGGAATCCGCGCTGCTACAGCAGCCGTTCATCAAAGACCAGTCCCGCAGCGTCCAGGACCTGCTGTCCGAGAGCATAGGAAAGCTCGGCGAGAACGTTCGGGTCAGAAGGTTCATCCGGTACCAGCTGGCCGGCTGAGGCGGGCTTCATTGCGCAAGGCCGCCTATAGCCGTGTGGTGGTGAAGCTGAGCGGAGAGGCCTTGCAGGGCGAGCACGGCTATGGGGTCGACGCCGCCACGCTGGACTACCTAGCCGATCAGTTCCGGGGCGTCCACGAGATGAGCGTCGATGTAGGGTTAGTCGTCGGCGGCGGCAATATCTGGCGTGGGGCCCGGGCACAGAAAGCCGGAATGGACCGGGCCACAGCCGACTACGCCGGGATGCTCGCCACGGTAATCAACGCCCTCGCCCTGCAGGATGCTCTCGAGCGGCACGGCGTGGTGACCAGGACTCAGACAGCGATCCCCATCGCGAGTGTCGCAGAGCCTTACATCAGGAGACGGGCGATCCGACACCTGGAAAAAGGGCGCGTGGTTATCTTCGCAGGCGGGACCGGCAACCCATTCATGACTACCGATACCACGGCAGCGCTCAGATCGGTGGAAATCAATGCCGAGGCGCTGCTGATGGCCAAGAACGGGGTCGACGGAGTCTACGACGCCGACCCGAAACGAGTTGCCGCCGCGACCCGTTTCGATCATATTTCGCATATGGACGCCTTAAGCCGGCGCCTTGAGATCATGGACAGCACGGCGCTGACGATGTGCATGGACAACAATCTTAGGATCGTGGTCTTTGACCTTCGCGACCCAGAGGGACTCTCCAAAGCCATCGCCGGAGAGCAGATCGGGACGCTCATCTCCTGAGGCCGGCAGTCTTCTCCCGCTCGGTATGCTGAAGAAGGGGGGCCGTTATGATCGAAGACACGTTGAAGGACACCGAACGTCGGATGGGTAGCAGCATCGAATCGATGACCCGCGAGCTCGCCGGGGTCAGGACAGGACGCGCAAGCCCAGCCCTGCTCGAGCATGTGGTGGTGGACTACTACGGCGCCGCGACCCCGTTGAACCAGTTGGCGTCGGTTGCCGCACCCGAGGCCCGCCTCCTGACCGTCCAGGCTTGGGACAAGCAGGCGGTCAAGAGTATTGAGAAAGCGATCCTGAAGTCGGACCTGGGGCTGAATCCTTCCAACGACGGAACACTAATCCGGTTGCCGATTCCGCAGCTCACGGAGGAGCGGCGGAAGGACCTGGTGAAGCTGGTGCGGAGGCGGGTGGAGGAGGGAAAGGTCGCCATCCGGAACGTGCGCCGCGATGGGGTCGAGCAGCTTCGCGCCCTAGAGAAGAGCAAAGATATATCCCAGGACGACCAGCATCGGGCCCAGGACCAGCTCCAGAAGCAGACGGACTCCTTCGTGGCGCAGGCAGAAAAGCTTGGCGTTCAGAAGGAGGCCGAGCTGATGGAGGTCTGATCTTCCGCCTGCGCTCAGCTATGACGAGTCTCAAAGAACCGGCCCAGGCCCTTCCCAGGGACGACACTTGCCCCGAGCACGTGGCCATCATCATGGACGGCAACGGCCGGTGGGCGAGCGAGAGGGGGCTTCCCCACATTGGCGGGCATCGGGCCGGTACAGGGAACCTGCGACGGGTTGTCAAGGCCTTTGCGGAGCGCGGCGTCAAGTACCTGACCATCTACGCTTTCTCCACCGAGAACTGGAACCGCCCGGAGGAAGAGGTCAAGGGTCTCTGGAAGCTCTTGGCCCAGGTGGTGCGCCGCGAGCGAGACGAGTTCCATCGAAACGGGGTCCGTTTGATGCATATCGGTCGGAGGAACCGGCTCTCGCGCAGCCTCACCCAGGCCATCGACGACGCCGTCGAGCTCACCCGCGACAATACCGCCATCACGCTCATTGTCGCCCTGGACTACGGAGGCCGCGCCGAGATCGTGGAGGCGGTACGGAGGCTGATCTCGTCGGGGGTCCCCCCGGATGAGATCACGGAGCAGACCCTCTCCGCTTCCCTATATACGGCAGGGGTCCCGGACCCGGACCTGGTCATCCGAACAGCCGGGGAGATGCGGCTAAGCAACTTCCTTCCCTGGCAGACGGTGTATGCAGAGTACTATTTCACGCGCAGCTACTGGCCCGATTTCGATGAGGAGGAGGTCGGCCGGGCGCTGGAGGAATACCGGAGGAGGGAGCGGCGGTTCGGAGGCGTACCGCCTTCGGGACCGGGTTGAGAGCCGAATCAGGCTTTATTCCGGCTGGCAGCGCAAGGCCGAGACCACGATAGTTTGACCTGGGCCGAGGCATAATGCCGACAGAGACTGTGCTGCCATGATCATCGGGCCGGCCGGCCGCCAGCGACAGTAACCCTATTGACGACCCATCCTAGCCGCCTCCCCAGATCGGACTTCGGTCGAAGAGCTCTCTCCGCGGCGGTCGCGCTGCCTGTCGTTGTCGTGCTGGTGTGGGCGGGGGTCAACACCACGGCTGCCCTGGCCGCCTCCGCGGTGGCAATCGGGCTCTTCGAACTCTACCACCTCGTCCAAGCCCCCCTGCCCCGCACGCTGGTGGCACTCGGGGTCGCCGGCGGGGCACTCTTCGTGATCGAGGCCGCCATCGGAGCATCGTTCCGGCCTGAGCTGACCGCCGGGGTTGTCCTCGTGCCCTTGTTCGTCATGGCGCTAAGTCCTCAACGCGAGCGCTCACCCGCAGCCTGGGCTTGGGTAGTTGCCGGCGCGCTGCTCATGGGGTGGACGTTGAGTCTCGCCGTGCTGGTCCGAGACGGCCCTCAAGGGCGGGAGTGGGCCCTGACACTTCTGATTCTGACCTTCGGTGTGGATACAGGGGCCTACCTGGTGGGAAGGGCGTTGGGGCGACGCAAGCTGGCCCCGTCCATCAGCCCGGGCAAGACCTGGGAGGGCGCTGTAGGCGGGCTGGCGTTGGGCGCCGGGGCGTCCATGGCCGCGGCGGCAGGCTTCGACCTAGATGTCCAGATCTGGCAAGCGGCAATGGTGGGTTTGCTGGTGGCGGTCGCCGCGCAGCTCGGGGACCTCGCCGAATCGGTGCTCAAGCGAGCCGCTGGAGCCAAGGATGCGGGAGGCATCATGCCAGGGCACGGGGGACTCCTCGACAGGTTGGACAGCCTGATTCCGGCGACTGCCGTGTTATACTTTTCGTTGCAATTCCTCGGGCGGTGACCGCTATGAAAGGCCTCGTCATCCTTGGGTCCACGGGCTCCATCGGCCGGCAAACGCTGGACGTCGCCCGCTCCTGCCCCGATCGCTTCAAGGTCCTCGGCCTCGCTGCTGGTGGAAACACCGAGCTACTAGCAAAACAGGTGCAAGAGTTCAGCCCGGAGATGGTCTACTTCCGGGGCCCCAGTGAAGAGGTCCCATCGAACGGATGGAAGTTCACTGGCATGGAGGAAATGGTGGTCCATCCGGCAGCCGATTCCATCATGGTGGGCACCGTCGGCCGGGAGGGGCTGAGGCCGACCCTAGCGGCCCTCAATGCTCGGAAGAACGTGGCGCTGGCCAACAAAGAAGTCATCGTCATGGCCGGCAACATCGTCACCGCGCAGGCCCAGCGCAATGGCGTCGAGATCCTTCCCGTGGACAGCGAGCCGAGCGCCATGTGGCAGTGCATGCGTGGTGAGTCGAAGGATGTCCTGCGGATCATTCTCACGGCCTCGGGCGGGCCGTTCCGCTCCAGGCCCATTTCCGAAATCCCGCAGGTGACCCAAGAGGAGGCCCTGAACCACCCGACATGGCGAATGGGCCGGAAGATCACCATTGATTCCGCCACGCTGATGAACAAGGGGATGGAGGTCATCGAGGCAAACTGGCTCTTCGGCGTCCCCATCGAGAGGATCCAGGTGGTGATTCACCCCCAGAGCATCATCCACTCGATGATCGAATTCTCGGACCGCTCAGTGAAAGCACAGTTGGGGCCGCCGGACATGCGGCTCCCCATTCAGTATTCCCTCTCATACCCCGACCGGTGGGCGAACCCTTCCCTGCCACACCTCGATCCAATAGAGGTAGGAAACCTGAGCTTCGAGCCGCTCGACGTGGAGCGCTACCCGTGCTTCAAGCTGGCGGTTGAGGCGGGGAAGAAAGGAGCGACCTATCCGGCAGTGCTGGCGGCAGCGGATGAGGTCGGCGTAGGGATGTTCCTTTCCCACCAGATCGGCTTCCACGAGATCCCGAAGATCATCGAGAACACGCTCGCCGCCCACGACCCGGTCGGCTACCCGTCCCTGGAGGACATCCTCGACTCCGATGCCTGGGCAAGGCAATACGCGAGCAACCAAACCGCCAACTAGCGGGCCGCTAACTAGCGGACCGACCGACGAGGGCCCCTTCCGCGGAGCCCCAGCCCAGTGGTGCAGCTCGAGAGTCCGAACAAGTGATGCCTCAGCGGCACTTGCGTTTCTGATAGCGGGGTCCTCGGGGAACAGACCGTGTGGAAGAACGCATTGCCCATGGGGGACACTCCGTACGGGGAAGTCGCCGATTGACTGGGGGTAGAATCGCCGCATGACCACGATCATCGCCTTCCTGGCGGTTTTCGGCTTGCTCGTCATCATCCACGAGATGGGCCACTTCGTGACGGCCAAGCTATCCCGAGTTCACGTTATCGAGTTCGGTATCGGTTTCCCGCCCAAACTCTTCAGCTTCACCAGGGGTGAGACGACTTACACGTTGAACGCCATCCCCCTCGGCGGATTCGTGAAGATGGCCGGCGAAGAGGACCCATCAGCCCCGAGGAGCCTGGCCGGCAAGCCAGCCCCAATCCGTGCCCTGGTCATCAGCGCCGGCGCCCTCATGAACGCCATCCTTCCGGTACTCCTGTTCGCTATTGTCTTCATGGTCCCGAAGGACACAGTCGCCGGCGACGTCGTCGTAGCGCGCGTCTCCGAAGCGTCTCCGGCTGCCTTCGCAGGGGTACTGCCTGGCGACGTCATCTATCAGGTCAACGGCCAGCGTATCGAGAACTTCGGAGACCTGAGCTACCAGCTGCGGCTGCGGACTGGGGCCACAGCCACGATGATCGTCCACCGTGACCGGCTAGTAGCCGACCTCCAGGAAGGAGTTATCGCTGGGGAGGTCCCCCCGGACGCTCTCGAGTCCGCCCTGGCCGGGGTCACCATCAGTCACGGCCACTACACAGCCGCGAAGGACGTGGTCCCGAGGTGGCGTCCGCCGGATGGTCAGGGCGCCACGGGCATTCAGATCGGACTGGCCCGCGCTCACCTCACCGATCGGTCGCAGTCCTTCTTCCCCGCCATCGGCAACGGCGCGCGGCGCACCGTCGAGACCACGGTGCTCGTGAAGAACGAGATCACCGGCTGGTTTATCGGGACCTCCGAGCCTCAGCTCTCGGGCCCGGTCGGCATCGCCCAGATCACCGGAGAAGTGGCGAGCATCGGCATTCTACCCTTGCTGGAGCTCGCTGCGCTGCTAAGCCTGAACCTGGCGGTCCTCAATATCCTGCCACTTCCGGCCCTCGATGGAGGACGCCTGTTCTTCCTGTTTATCGAGGTCCTCCGTAGAGGCAAGCGGATACCGGCGAAAAAAGAGGCGATGGTCCACATGGCAGGGTTCTTCATCTTGATCACGGCCGTGGTCATCATCTCCTACTACGACATACTGCGGATCGCTCGCGGCGATAGCTTGTTGGGCGGGTAAACGACCGGCTGGCTCAGCTAGGACGACGCAGTTCGGCGGGATGATGTTTTGAAGCATCCTTTCGCGGCAGAAGGACTGACTGCGCCGTTGGGGGTTGCTCAGTCGCGCCCCGAGGCTCTCAACACGCTCGCCTTGAAGTCCTCGGGGGTCGGGAACCGGTCCGCGAATTCCGGAGCGATGGCCCTCAGGGCGACCTCCGCCAGCGCCTCCGGTACCCGGGCATTGATCTCCGAAGGAGGCCTCGCGGCCACGGTGTAGTCCGGGATACGCCGCGTTTCGCCGTCTTCCCCCTCCACCTCAATGGCCACATAGGGGAGCGCGCCGATGGTGAGGAGCCTGTAGAACACCACCCCTAATCCGAAAACGTCGGTTGGATAGCCAACCTCCCGGCGGTGGGTCTGCTCCGGCGCCATGTAGTCCCGCGTCCCCGCGTTGTCCCGCAGGGGCTCGTCGGGAGAGTAATACTCAGCGACGCTGAAGTCGAACAGGGTCGCGTGCCCACGGTCATACATGACATTCGAGGGCTTAACGTCCAGGTGGAGCATTCCCCGCTGGTGGACGTAGGTCAGGGCGTCGGCGACCTGGACCGCGACCGACACAAAGTCGTCGAGGTCAAAGGCCTCGTGGTCCCCCTTGAGGAAAGCGGCATCAAGCGTCTGGCCGCGAAGATGCTCCATCACGATCCGGGGGCGCTTCTCCAGCTCCACCCCGTAGCCCTCGACCACGTTCTCGTGCCGGAGCTGCATGAGCATTTCGCCTTCCTGAAGGACTGCCTCCCGGCGCTTCAAATCGACGCGGAACTCCGGCCGGAGGACCTTGCATGCCACGAAGTCCTTCAGCCGCGTGCTGCGGCAGAGGTACAGGTCGACCTTACGGGTGCCGCCTAGGTGGTCCGTCACCATGAGATCGTCGTCGATCCACTCTCCGGACTTGAGAGCGGGCGCCCGACCGGGTCTCCGTTGTTGCTCCGTTGTCATTGCTGCGCCAGCCTAGCCGCTCTTATCTTACACGTCCGTACTGGAGGGGCCGGGACCTCCAATTACGGTCACGGAATCACCCTCATCCAGCCGCGGGGCCTGCCTGCCGCCGGATTCGATTGACAGGTGTAGCGGCGTATGCTACGCTTTATCTCGGTATCATAGGAAACGCTGCGACGAGGAATATTAGAGGGTTCGGAGCCCCCAGAGAGTCGGACTACGTGTGACCCGACGGCGAAGCCCCTCAAACTCGCCACTGAGCGACCAGGCTGAAGGTCGGCATTACCTCGGTCGCGGGTCTGGGTGAAAGAGCCCGTCATAGCATAACCAGAGCCTCGCGTGTGAGGCGCGGGGAGCATGGGTGGTACCGCGGGGTGGCCCAATCCCGTCCCTTAACGCAGGGACGGGTTTTTTGATTCTAGGCCCCGGCCGGGCGTTCCGGCCAAAAAGGGAGAGGTGGTCCCAGTGAAGCGTACAGGTGCCCAGATCGTTTGTGAGGCCCTCCTCAGGGAAGGGGTCGATGTCGTTTTCGGTCTGCCAGGAGGCGCCATTCTTCCGTTGTACCAGACGATGCCCGAATACCCGGATCTGCGGCACATCCTTGTACGGCACGAGCAGTGCGCCGCGCATGCGGCCGACGGCTATGCCCGCGCCACTGGAAAGGTAGGCGTTTGCTTTGCGACCTCGGGGCCCGGGGCCACCAACCTGGTGACAGGGCTGGCCAACGCGCTCATGGACTCCGTTGCCATGGTGGCTATCACCGGCCAGGTGCCCCGAGCAGCCATCGGGAAGGACGCGTTCCAGGAAACGGACGTCACGGGGATCTCGCTCCCGGTGACGAAACACAACTACTTGGTCATGGACCCGGCGGACCTGCCCAGGATCATCAAAGAGGCCTTTCAGCTAGCCGGTACGGGCCGGCCCGGCCCCGTGCTCGTCGATATCCCCAAGGACGTCCAGCAAGAGCTGGCCGAAGTCAAGTGGTCCAGCGAGATGAACATCCCCGGATACAGCCCCCACGTCTCCGCTGGACATCCGAACCAGCTCAAGAGGGCCGCGAAGCTCATCATGGAAGCCCAGCGGCCCATACTCCTGGCGGGCCATGGAGTGATCATATCCAAAGCCTACGACGAGCTCCGGGAGATGGCCGAGAAGGCGCAGATTCCAGTCATCACGACCCTGCTCGGTCTGAGCAGCTTCCCCGAAAACCACGTGCTCTCGGTGGGGATGCCTGGAATGCATGGGATGGCTTTCGCCAACATCGCCATCGACCTGGCAGACCTGCTCGTGGCCGTGGGCATGAGATTCGACGACCGGGTGACCGGCCGCACATCGGACTTCGCGCCGAACGCCCAGATCATCCATATCGACGTGGACCCCGCCGAGATCGACAAGAACGTGAAGACGACGGTCCCGCTGGTGGGGGAGGCCAAGAAAGTCCTGGCGGCCCTGAACCGGCATATCGAGCCAAAAACGAACCTCGAATGGGTCAACCAGATAGACCAGCTCAAGAAGGACCACCCTTCACACCTGGTGCCGGAAACGGACAAGGTCCTCCCCCAATATGTGGTCCGGCAGATCTGGGAGGCCACCAAGGGCGATGCGATCATCGTCACCGGGGTAGGCCAACACCAGATGTGGGCCGCGCAGCACTTCTACTACACGAAGCCCTCCTCCTTCATCACTTCCGGCGGCCTCGGGACAATGGGCTTCGAGGTACCGGCGGCCATGGGCGCGAAGGTTGGCAAGCCCAAGGAGACCGTCTGGTCCATCTGCGGCGACGGCGGCTTCCAAATGACGCTCCAGGAGCTGGCAACCATCGTCGAGAATAAGATCGACGTGAAGCTGGCGATCTTCAACAATGGGTTCCATGGGATGGTCCGGCAATGGCAAGAGTTCTTCTATCAGAAGGACTACTTCTCGACACGCTTCTTCAATCCCGACTTCGTGAAGCTCGCCGAGGCCTATGGGATGGCGGGCTTTCGCGTCACCGACAAGGCGGCTGTGCGGGCCACGATCGAGCAGGCCATGGCTGTGGACGGGCCGGTGATCATCGACTTCGTGATCGAGTCCGAAGAGAACGTCTACCCGATGATCCCGGCCGGCACTTCCGTAGGCGAGATGCTCGAATCCCCGCCCGACCCCAGCGTCACACTCATTGAATCGAAGGACGCCTCAACGTAATGACTACCAACGGCACGACTCCACACATGCACACGATTACCGCCCTGGTGCAAGACCAGCCCGGGGTGCTGAACCGTATCTCGAGCATGTTCCGCCGGAGGGGGTTCAACATCGCCAGCCTGGCGGTCGGGCACAGCGAGACCCCAGGCCTCTCCAGAATGACCTTCGTCGTAGACAGCTCTCAGAGCGAAGTCGTGGAGCAGGTAACGAAGCAGCTCCGCAAGGTCATCGAAGTGGTCAAAGTCTCGGACCTCAGCGAGGAGAACATCGTCGCCAGGGAGCTGGCTCTCATCAAGGTCAAGGTGCCCACGGCCCATATCAGGTCCGAGATCATTCAAATCGTCGAACTTTTCAGGGCAAAGATCGTAGACGTCAGCTCCGATTCGGTGATAATCGAGGTCACGGGCGATGAGGAGAAGATCGAGTCGATCCTGGTCCTGCTCAAGGGTTTCGGGATCGTAGAAGTCATGCGCACAGGGCGGGTCGCCATTGCGCGGGGAAAGAAGGCGCCGCTCAAGCCGGCCGTCGTTCTTGCCAAAAGTCGGCGCGGCAGCGAGTGACATACCCACGGACAGCCTAAAAACAGGCGCTGGGCATGGGGTCAATGGCAAAAGCCCCATCGGGGCGACCACAAGGAGAGGTCTCAATGGCGAAAGTGTATTACGACGACAGCGCTGATCTCTCGCTGCTCGAAGGGAAGAAGATCGCCGTCATCGGCTACGGCAGCCAGGGGCATGCCCACTCACAGAACCTGAACGACAGCGGCTGCGACGTCGTCGTTGGGCTGTATGAGGGCAGCAAGAGCTGGGCAAAGGCCGAGGGCGACGGGCTCAAGGTCGATACGGTCAAGAACGCAGCTGAGGCCGCCGACACGGTCATGATTCTCCTCCCCGATACTGTTCAGCGGGATGTGTATGAGCAGGAGATCCAGCAAGGGTTGAGTTCGGGCAACACCGTGATGTTCGGCCACGGCTTCAACATTCACTACCAGCAAGTGGTGCCGCCGGACTTCGTCGACGTCAGCATGATTGCTCCCAAGGCCCCAGGCCACCGGATGCGGGAGGTCTTCACCGAGGGCTCGGGAGTGCCGGCACTGATGGCCATACACCAGGACCCCTCGGGTTCTGCGAGACAGAAGGCGCTCGCCTACGCCAAGGGGGTCGGTTGCACGCGGGCCGGGGTCCTCGAGACCAGCTTCCTCGAGGAGACGGAAACGGACCTGTTCGGTGAGCAGACGGTGCTCTGCGGCGGGGTCTCTTCCCTGGTGAAGACGGCCTTTGAAACCCTGGTGGAAGCGGGGTACCAGCCCGAGCTGGCCTATTTCGAGACGATGCATGAGCTCAAGCTCATCGTCGACCTGATGTACCAGGGCGGCCTCAATTACATGCGGTACTCCGTGAGCGATACCGCCGAGTACGGCGACTACAGCCGGGGGCCGCGAGTCATAAGCGAAGACGTGCGCACGGAGATGCGGAAGGTATTGACCGAGATCCAAGACGGCTCGTTCGCGCGCGAATGGATCACTGAGTGGCGTGAGGGCGCGGAGAAGTTCCGTTCGATGAGGAAGAAGGACCACGACCACCAGATCGAGCAGGTCGGAGCGGAGCTGCGGTCAATGATGGGATGGCTGGAGAAGCCCAAAGGAGAAGGTGCCTACTAGGATGCCAACCGAAGTCCCGTGGGCCCCTGTTCGGTGTTATTTTGGTCCTGGGGGACTCGTTGCGCCTCGTGACCGACCCCTCGGAGCAGGATCAGCGCATTCGCTCGATTTCGAGACCCTGATGCCGGGCGGAATGCTGGTTATCGATGAAAGGAATTTCCAGAACATCGTCGACAACAAAGCGCTCATCGACCGGGACCCGATAGTGTTCAAGGAGGACTGGGGCGGCGTGATGTACCGCGGCAACGCGGTGCACGGCTGCCCTACCCTTATCGAGACCTCCCCGAGGTCTGGGCCCCACAGCACACCGCCACCAGCGACCTCGTGACGTTC
Organism: Dehalococcoidia bacterium; assembly: GCA_965220155.1. Classification (GTDB taxonomy): domain Bacteria; phylum Chloroflexota; class Dehalococcoidia; order SHYB01; family SHYB01. The sequence continues at coordinate 1,691,261 of OZ244810.1, forward strand.
ACCTATTACCGGAACACGGTATCAGTCAAGGACAGGGAAGACGTGGAGAGGAACAGGATCGGGACGCTCCAGATGTACCCGTTCAAGCGCGGGGAGATTGCCCATCTGCTGGATCGCGCCGGGTTTGCCGATGTTACCCAGTATTCCGGCTTCCGGAAGGGGTGTCACGACCAGGCCGACTTCTTCACGTACGCGGCCCGTGAAGCCGGCTGCGCCTCAGGACTGACATGAGGCCTGAAGCCCGGTCCTCACCGGGACTGGTCTCGAAGAAAAGGAAAGACGGCTATGAGTGAAAAGGTGTTGATTTTCGACACTACGCTCCGAGACGGCGAGCAAGCCGCCGGAGCGACCATGACCATAGAGCAGAAGGTCCAGGTCGCCCACCAACTCGACAAGATGGGGGTGGACATCATCGAGGCGGGGTTCCCCGTCAGCTCTCCCGGCGAGATGGCGGCAGTCCAGCGCATAGCGGACGAGGTCCGCCGGCCGGTTATCTGCGCCCTGGCGCATGCGAACAACGCCGCGGTCGACGCCGCGTGGGAGTCGCTCAGAGGCGCCGAGCGAAAGCGTATTCACGTCTTCCTCTCGAGCTCTGAAATCCACATGTTCCACCAGCTCCGGAAGGACCAGGAAGAGGTCCTCTCGCTGGCTTATGAAAATGTCGCGCGAGCCAGGGGCTACGTGGACGACGTAGAGTTCTCCCCGATGGACGCAACCCGGAGTGACCCCGAATACGTTTACCGGCTGCTGGAGGCCGCCATCGACGCGGGCGCTACCACAGTGAACATTCCCGATACCGTCGGCTATACCACACCGGAGGAGTTCTTCAACCTCATCAGCGGGATCCGGGAGAACGTCCGGAACATCGACAAGGCCCGGATTAGCGTCCACTGTCACAACGACCTCGGTATGGCGGTAGCCAACAGCCTTGCCGCCATCCGCGCCGGAGCCCGCCAGGTCGAATGCACGATCAACGGCATCGGCGAGAGGGCCGGCAACGCCTCGCTGGAAGAGATCGTCATGGCCCTGGACACCCGCGGGGACACCTACGGGGTCTCGACCGAGCTCGACACGACGCAGATCATGAGGAGCAGCCGCCTCGTAAGCGAACATACCGGGTTCGCGGTCCAGCCCAACAAGGCCATTGTCGGCAAGAATGCCTTTCGCCACGCCTCCGGCATCCACCAGGACGGCATCCTCAAGGAAAGGACCACGTACGAGATCATGGACCCCGCCAGGGTCGGCCTCGCGGGCACATCCCTGGTCCTGGGCAAGCTGAGTGGGCGCCACGCCTTTCGAAAACGAGTCGAGGAGCTCGGTTATCCTCTCACCGATGAAGAGCTCGTCGAGGCATTCGAGAGATTCAAGGAGCTTGCCGAGAAAAAGAAAGAGGTCAACGACCAAGACCTGGAGGCCCTGCTCGTCGATCAGCGCCGCAGCCTTTCAGAAGCCTACCGGCTCGATCGGTTGCGCGTCTCTTGCGGGACGGACGACGTCCCCTTAGCGACAGTGGTGCTGTTCGGGCCGGACGGCACAGCCCAAGAGCAGACCGCCAAGGGAACGGGCCCCGTCGACGCCGTCTACAAGGCCATCGACGAGGTGGTGGGGGTCGACGGCCGGCTGGACGAGTTCACCGTCCAGTCCATCACCGAAGGGATCGACGCGATCGGCGAGGTAATGGTGCGCGTCGAGAGCGGCGGGATGACCTATGTGGGTCGCGGCGGCGACACGGACATCATCGTTGCCAGCGCGAAGGCCTATGTCAACGCCCTGAACCGGCTCGTCGCCGACCGCGGGGCGCCCAAGGCCGCCTCCAAGGCCGCGAAAGTGGGGCCTTAGCCCCCTTCAGCAATCCAGGCCGCTCCAACGCCCTGGGGGCGGTCTCAGGGGCCAGGCCCCTATGGGACCGCTCCCGCCGACAGTGCCCGCACGCTTTCTAACTTGGAGAGAGGGAACATGCCGCCGAGAACGATGTTCGAAAAAATCTGGGACGCCCACGTGGTGCACGAGGAGCCGGCGAAGCCCGCACTGTTGTACATCGATCTGCACCTGGTCCACGAGGTAACCTCGGCTCAGGCCTTCGAAGGGCTGCGAATGTCGGGGCGCCGGGTGCGACGCCCCGACCTGATGGTGGCCACGGTCGACCACAACGTGCCGACCTCCGACCGCTCCCTCCCGATCTCCGACGAGATCTCCCGAAAGCAGATCGAGGCGCTCAACCGCAACGTGGAGGAGTTCGGGGTGCCTTATTACGGAATCAGCAGCGACGGCCAGGGAATCGTTCACGTGATCGGACCTGAGAAGGGGTACACGCAGCCGGGGATGACCATCGTGTGCGGCGACAGCCACACCTCCACCCATGGGGCTTTCGGTAGCCTGGCCTTCGGCATCGGCACGTCGGAAGTCGAGCACGTCCTGGCGACTCAGTGCCTGCTCCAGGCCAAGCCCAGGACCATGGAGGTCCGGGTTGGAGGGCCTCTGCCCGAGGGCGTGACGGCCAAGGACGTCATCCTCGCCATCATCGGGCGGATCGGCGTCGATGGCGCTACCGGCCATGCCATCGAATACACGGGCGCGGGGATCCGCTCGCTTTCCATGGAAGGCCGGATGACCGTCTGCAACATGACGATCGAAGCGGGGGGGCGCGCGGGCATGATCGCCCCCGACGACACCACATTCGACTACCTGCGGGGACGGCCCCAAGCGCCCCAGGGCGATGCCTTCGACGAAGCGGTGGAGCGCTGGAAGCAGCTCCCCTCGGACCCGGGCGCGGCGTATGACAGGGTCGTCGAGATTCCCGCCTCCGACCTGGCCCCCTACGTGACGTGGGGGACCAACCCCGGCATGGTAGCCCCGATCACCGGGACCGTGCCGTCACCCGCGTCTTTCGAGAGCGCCGCCGACCGGGCGGCCACCGAGAGGGCCCTCGAATACATGGGCCTCGAAGCGGGCACTCCTCTCCAAGAGGTCGTCATCGATCGGGTGTTCATCGGGTCCTGTACCAACGGTCGAATCGAAGACCTGCGGGCGGCGGCAGCCATGGTCCGAGGCCGCCGGGTGAGCTCCGGCGTCTACGCCATGGTGGTCCCGGGCTCCACACCGGTGAAGGTGCAGGCGGAGGCCGAGGGACTGGACAAGGTCTTCAGGGATGCCAACTTCGACTGGCGGGAATCCGGCTGCTCCATGTGCCTGGGTATGAACCCCGACATCCTCCAGCCGGGGGAGCGGTGCGCGTCGACCTCCAACCGTAACTTCGAGGGACGCCAGGGCAAGGGAGGCCGTACGCATCTCGTGAGCCCGGAGATGGCCGTTGCGGCTGCCATCGAGGGTCGACTGGTCGACATCCGCAGCTGGTAGGCCGCGACTTCGTGCTTGCGGCGCGCTGACCGCCGACCCGCCCTTCGACGGCGCATTCAGGCGGGCGCATGAGTCAGGTCGCTTCAGTCGGATCTCGCGCTACCCGACGCGTTACGGATGCTCGCGGGGCCCTCAACATGCCCCGAGCAGGACCTGACCCGACCTCTGGCGAGGCCGGGGTCACGCCGCCTGGGGGTGCAAGTTTTCCTTCGGGGTATATTCCAGGCTCACTGGAGTATCGGCCTCGAAGGGGCCGTTGAGGCCCAGCTTGTCGGCGTACTCCTTGATCTCGGGGATGACGTACTCGCCGGTCAGCCGGATGCACTCCATTGAGTCTTTGTGGTCGATCTTTCCGTCGTTACCCCAGAGGGCGATGATGCCCACTCCGTTGTTGTCCAGGACGACCTTGAGCTGGTCGACGACACTCTTCGGCGTGCCGTAAATGAAGGTCCGTTCGAGCCGGCGCTGGGTCAGCGACGGGGGCCGGTTCATAGGCCGCCGGCCGGCGGCAATCTCGATGAGCGACTCGCGATGGGTCCGGGAGCCGTAGCCCGATGGGGCGGCCCAGATGGGGTGCATCAGCCCCGTGAACTCGCCGCGCATCCACATGAACTCCTGGGCGTTCCGCTCCGCCTTCTCCTCGGTGGGGCCGACGTAGCACTGAAGGAGCTGGCCGAACTGCTCGGGCCCAGCCTCGTAGCCGATGCGCCTGGCGGCCTGCCGGTAGATATCCTTGATCTTTGCGCTCTGGTCGAAGTTCGTCCCCAGGCCGATGTAGGGGTAGCGGTGCTCGGCCGTCCACACCACGGTTTCGGGGCTGGCCACTCCAGGCACCCAGATCCGCGGGTGGGGCTTCTGCAGAGGCGTCGCCCAGGGGTTCACAACTCGAAATTGGTAGTGCTTCCCCTCCCAGCGGAACGGGCCCGGGGTGGTCCAGGCCTTGAGCAAGAGATCGTGGGCCTCCTCGAACCGCTCTCGGTTGTAGAAGGGGTTCATGTTGGCCTGGATGTTCTCGACCCCGCCCCCGCGGACGATCCCCGGGACGAGGCGGCCGTTGGAGACCATGTCGATGATGGACAGCTCCTCGGCCAGGTGGACTGGGCTGTCCCAGATGGGGAGAGGGTTTCCCAACATCACGATCTTCACCCGCTCGGTGGCGGCCGCCAGCATCGCGGCGAACATAGTGATCCTTGGCGACATGCAAAACGGCGCCGTGTGGTGCTCGTTCAGCATGATGCCGTCGTAGCCCATCTCTTCGACGTACTTGTATTCCTCAAGGCGCTCGTTGTAGAGGCGGCTGCCGTCGACAGAGTTGAAGTGCCTGTTGGAGAACATGAGCGCCGTGACTCTCTGGGAGTGGTCCCCGGAGTCGGGGACCGTCTCGATGGCAGCGTCCTCGGGGTACGTGGACATGGGCTGCTCGGTGAAATACATGATGTGCATGGCATCCCCCTGGGCCTGTTGGGCAGCCGAACGCGGCGGAGCTTGCCGCTCTCTTGGCGGCAGTGTAACACAGTGGCGGGGGCGGCCCGGAGGCCTCCCGGAGGCCGTGATCTCGTTGACGGTCAAACGGCCTGTTTGCTACACTGGGGCCCTGCTCCCCTTCTGTTGGGCGGTTAGCTCAGTTGGTTAGAGCGTTGCGTTGACATCGCAGAGGTCATTGGTTCGACTCCAATACCGCCCACCATATCCGGCCTGACTCGACGGTAGACAGTACCGGGCCGTAGAGCCACCTCCTCGGCGTCTATTCCGGGTATCCGGTCGGCCTGATTCGCCGGCCCGCCGCGCGAGCGGGCCGCCGCCGTCCGCGCCTACCCATCCCCAAAATCAGCGCCGCCCAGGAACGCCCGTTCGTCGAGCTGGTCGACCGCATTCTGACGGCCAAGGCGTCCGACCCGGAAGCGGACACCAGCGAGAGGAGGCGGAGATAGACCGGATGGTCTACGCGCTGTACAGGCTGACGGAGGAGGAGGCCGCGGCGGTGGAGGGGCGGTGATGGGAGGGAGAGGGGCAGCAGCGGCGATGCGCGCTGGGCGTGTTACTTCACTCGTCTAAATCTATATCTTGTAGCATGATACCCCGGCGTCCCTGCAGTCCTTTTATAATTACCTTTGAATCCCACATTGGGCGGACGATGTCGTTCATCATGCCCTCAGGCACCCTCACCAAGCGACGTTTCCCGTCATCAGTCACAATCTTGATCTCGTTGGCTTCCTGGCCTGTGGCATCCGCGAAGCGGAGCGTTCCACGAACCTCGACAGGCTTCCCCGATATCGCGTGTTCAACTGTAGAATCTACAACGGACGGCAAGGGAATCTCTGCCGCTGGCTTCGTGACTGACACGCGGCGCTGCTTATTACCCCTTTCCACTGTAAATCCTACTTGTTGGACTCGCTTACCATCCGGCGCTATCTTCTTTCCGAGACTAAGGAAGTTCCGCAAGTAGGATGGCTCCGGGATACGCTCTTCTAACGCGTGAGTATCTGAAGCATTCAGCATCTCCATTAAGTCCATAAACTCATCGACAACTACTTGTACTTCTATCGGGAGATGAAGTTGACCTGTTCGACGACCAACCCTCAGCGTGACAGCAAAACTGGCAGCCCTGGGCACGGAGACAAGCAGCGGGAAGGCTTCCCTTGTAGTTTTTCTTGGGCCTTGCTCAGCGAAAGGTGATGCTCTTTGCCGCTCAACGATTCGCCCGATCAGCCTTGATGCATCGCCGATTCTGCCCACGAATTCATCCGAACTGACCATGCCATAGCCTACATCCTCACCTGACAGTATCATTTGCATCTCTTCCGGTGCCAGTTCGATTCCCCGTAGTTCAAGGTGCCTCTGAAAGTTCGCCTGCTCAACGAGGTCACGGAGCTCCTCCGCAATTTCATCTGGAGGCTCTTCGGCCAGAGCTTTGGCCGCTATCTGCTCGGCCAGGCGATAGTCGTGACATCGCAACGCCAATGTCCCGGCGCTGCGATGCAGAACGGAAAATGTTGGCTCTATGATCTCCGCCAGTTCATCGATAGCAGCACGTTCGAATCTTAGCGCCTGTCGAGAGAGATCAACCTCTCCTTCTACGTTGCCTCGCAGACGTTCAACGAGAGCAAGCTCCGCTAGATCCATGGCCTTGTTGTGAAGATCATTGGTCTCGCTCATGTCTCCCGCACCTCGGCGAGTGGTCTTCCAAACTCAACCACGATTACGTAAGCTGGGAATGAACCGCTGGAAGATTGGGTTTGCCTTAGCTTCTCTCTTACTCGCGCCGCAACTGTCTTTGCAACATCGCTGTCGCTCCCCTCGACACTGAGGATTCCCGATATCTCCAATCTTGCCTTTCGTTGGAAGGGCAGCCCGTTTGTTTCGTGACCCAACCAGTAATCGATCCCTGTGCCTTTCACAGCCCTCTCGATCACAGGGTAGCCAATTCCCTTCTTAGCCAACAGCACGGCGATAGCTGTAGCACCATACTCAGTTTTTTCCTGAGGGTCTGCCCAAGTTCGGAGGGCCTGATCAGTGCTAGGCGGCCAGGTGAGGGCATGAGTATTGTTTACGTAGCCGCTCACCTGAAGATGAACGCCCTGATGGTGGCCCTGTGATTCCAGACATACGCCTGCCACTTGAGCCAGCACTTTGCCCAACTCCGGCGTGATGGCTGGAAGACCATTGTTCAATTCATTCAAATCGAGCACGCGCAAACATCCTATCTGATTGGGACCCAATATTACATTGCATGAGACACTTGGCAGCAGTGGAAGGAGGCGACAGCATAGCACAGAATTCTCTGAAGAGAGAGGGTAGTGACTGGAAGGCGTATCAGGGAGAACTTGTCGTCGCGACTGCCGCAACCCCACTAACCGAATGATCCCATCTTGCCCATCGGGTAACATGCCTGTTACCATCGTGACGTGATCGAGACCAGAGTGGGGTAAGCAATATGGCTCTGACCCGCGACTTCAAAGAGACGGTGCAGGCCCGCGCTCGGCGCGACCCGGCCTTTCGGGAGGGACTGTTGAAAGAAGGCGTCGAGTGCCTGCTTTCCGGCGACATCGACACCGGCAAGGTCGTGCTGCGTGACTACATCAACGCGACGGTCGGGTTCGAGGAGCTCGGCGCCCTCACGAGCAAGCCGCCCAAGAGCCTCATGCGCATGTTCGGGCCGGCGGGCAACCCCCACGCTCGCAACCTGTTCGAGATCATCAGCCACATACAACGGCACGAGGGCGTCCAGCTCGAGGTGAAGGCGGTCCGCTAGTCCGAAGAACCCCCCACCAAGGACCAGGCCCACCAATGAACATCCTCCACGCCTCAACCGACCTGGGCGGTTACCGACTCGCCGACAGCTATCGATCCCCTGGATTCGGTCCCCTGGATTCCAGTACACCCGAAAGCCGTCGACCTTTACTCCGCAGGTGGCCTCATCCCAACGGATGCCGGGGAACACCTCACGTAGGCGTGGCTTCTTCTGCTCGAGCGCGTGGGGGACTGGAGTGAACCAAACTCCTCGACAGGTCTACAGGCCCATCCACAGCTCGAAGATGGCCCTGCCCACCGTCAAGTCAGGCCCGCCATATCCGGCTGATCTCACGCCTCGGACCACCGGAAGGCGGGGGCCCGCCCTGACTGGATGTCCTACCCGAAGGCGGTCGATTTGATCGTCCCGGGGCCTTCAGCCTGTGGTAGTGTCTCCGCATCGTTTCACGAATAGGGAGGTGATGAGATGAGCCCCAATCCCCAGCCGCCGCCAGGATTCGACGGACACTACGTGGAAAGCTGGCCGATGGCCGACGAGATGTCCCTGTCGATGATCCGGCTCTGGTGCGAGGTGTTGGAGGACGCCAACCCCCTGTACCACGACGAAGCGTATGCGCGAGGCAGCCGCCACGGGGGCATCATCGCGCCGCCATCGATGATCATGCCTCTGTTCTCGCGGCCGGAATGGACGCCGGAAGGGACGGTCGTGAGCACCGCCGCAGGGCTTGCGTCCAGCATACCCGAATATCCCAACTCGGCCTCCCTGGGGATATATCAGAACTATCACCGCCCGTTGCGGCCGGGCGACCGCCCGATGATCCACGCCTTCCAGACCGAGATGTCCCCGGAGAAAATGACTGAACGGGGTCCGGGGCGGGTCAGTGTCCGTTACCAGAGCATGCACGACCCAGATGGGAACGAGATCGCCAGTCATAGCATCGAGACCCTGCGCTTCAGGGCGCCGGAGGGCGGTCCAGCCGCGGCCACGCCGGCGGGAGCGGCTGCGCCGGCAGTCCCATCCGGGGAAACTCTGCGTCGGCGGCGTCCGGAGGACCCACCACTCTATTGGGACGATGTCCAGGAGGGCGAGTCCCTGCCGCCGCTCTACATGCCCCTGACCCTCAAGCTCTGCGTCAAGTGGGTCGCCGCCACCCGCGACTATTACGAGGTCCACCATGACACCGAGTTTGCCCGCGGGGTAGGCGCCCCCGACCTCTTCATCGGCGTTCACTTTTTCCACGGGATGGCCGGGCGCTACGCGACCGATTGGGCTGGGCCCAATGGAGACCTTCGCCGGTTCGAGATCCATTCCCTCGGCCGCGCTCACCCCGGCGACGTCGTGGAGATAGCGGGGCGCGTTGCCAGAAAATTCCGGGAAGCTGATGAGGGCAGGGTTGACCTTGCGCTGGACTGCGGCAACGCCCGAGCCAAAACCCACAGCGCGACGGTGACCGTCGCATTGCCGGACCGGTAGGCGACGGGCACCCTCTCGCGGGTTCCTGTAATCATACGGAGGTCGCATTGCCGGACCGTTAGGCGACGGGCATCCCCTCGCGGGTTCCTGCAATCATACGGAGGTCGCGCTGCCGGACCGTTAGGCGACGGGCACCCCTCGCAGGTTCCTGTAATCATACGGAGGTCGCACTGCCGGACCGTCAGGCGACGGGCATCCCCTCGCGGGTTCCTGTAATCATACGGAGGTCGCACTGCCGGACCGTTAGGCGGCAGGGGCGTCGCCGGCTCCGGGCTCAGCTTCCGGACATCATGCGGGCCTTCGCCCGCACAGCGGGGTTGGCGATGTTCACCGGGAACTCGCCACCCAGCGCCCGGAGCACCTCTTCAGCGATCTGCCTTCTGGCCCGAACCGTTCCTATGGGCGAGAAGTGCGCCGAGTGGGGCGACAGCAGCACGTTCTCCATCTTGTACAACGGGCTGCCCGACGGCAAGGGCTCGGTCTCGAAGACGTCCAGCCCCGCTCCGGCGATGGTCCCGGCCTGCAGCGCCTCGGCCAGCGCAGCCTCGTCGACGATGGGCCCGCGAGAGACGTTGATCAGGAAGGCGCTCTGCTTCATCCCTTTGAACTGATCGGCTCCGATGAAGTGCCGCGTCTCCGGCGTTAGCGGCGTGTGGATCGAGACGTAATCGCTTTCGGCCAGGACCTGTGCCATCTCAGCCGGAACCAGGCCCTGGGCAGTGATCTTTCCTGGGTCGAGATAGGGATCATAGACCAAGACCTTCATGGAGAGGGCCTTCCCCTTGAGCGCCGTCGCCATCCCGATGCGCCCGGCCCCGACGATGCCCAGCGTCTGCTGGTGGACCGACTGCACTTTCTCTATGGGATTCGCTTGGCCCGAGGCCCAGGCCCCGCCGCGGACGTGCCGTTCCATCTGGACGAGTTGTTTCGCCCACACGAGCAGGAAGGCGATGACGTGGTTCGAGACCTCTTCGATGCAGTAGTCGGGGACGTGGGTGACGACGATTCCCTCGTCGGTGGCGGCTTCGAGGTCGACGTTGTCGACGCCGACTCCATAGCGTGCCACGACTCTGACGCAGGGCAGGGATGACAGCACCTTCCGGGTGATGGGGCCCATGCCGTCGAGCAGCACATCAGCTCCTTGGGCCACCCGGATCACGTCCTCTTCCGTCTTGCAGCGCTCCCCCTGGACATCGACTCCGGCCTCCCGGAGAAGCACCGCATCAACGGTCTCGGCGGTCTTGCCATCGGTGAAATCCATGGCGGCGATGTGTTCGTTCGCCATAGTCGACCTCCCGTTCGAATCGGCCTGTGACCCCGGCTCGGCCAGCCCGGGGTTAGATGCTACTCGGCGCGCACCGGGTTCCGCAGCACACCGACATCGGTGACCTCCACCTCGACCACGGAGCCGGGCTTGAGCTCGGGTGGCACCCCTGGAGTGCCACTGTAGATCACGTCTCCGGGGTTCAGGGTCACCGCCCCGCTGATGGCGCTGATGAGCGTTGGGATGTCGAAGAGCAGGGCTTTGGCGGATGACGACTGTTTCTCGACACCGTCCACGCGGGTCTTGACCTCCAGCTCGGTCGGGTCGAGGTCGGTGGCGATGAACGGTCCCAAGGGGGCGAAGGTGTCGCTGCCTTTGCCGCGCCACCATTGAAGGTCGTTCCTCTGCCACGGCCGGGCGCTGACGTCGTTGCCGCAGGTGTAGCCCAGGACGTAGTCCAGTGCCTCTTCCTTGCTGACGTGCTTGGCCCGCCGTCCCATCACGACGACCAGCTCGCCCTCGGCATCCACCTTCCCGGAGTCCTTGGGAATGACGATGTGCTCGTCCGGACCGACGACCGAGGAAGGGTTCTTCCAGAAGGGCTCTGGCTGCGACGGCGCAGGGTTGTTCGACAGATGGGACTGGTAATTGAGAGCGATCGCCAGGATTTTCCGGGGCACTACCGGGGCGAGAAGTCTGACGTCACTCAGCGGGTGGGCGTGGTCGGTGACTTGGTGGGCCTCAAAGGGAGTTGTGGTGATCTGACGGACCATTCCGTCTTCTACCACTCCGTATGCGATCTCTCCGTGGGCCTCGTATCGGGCGAACTTCATGACAACTCCAGGCGGCATTCTGTTCTGGGCTTGATTCGTTGGGCCGCTGCGTTGGACGCGGTAGACTGGTTCCAGGCAGCTCACTCGGCGCCCCGATTATGGATGCGCCGGCGCAGACCGTCAAACCGTCTCCATTAATCGGGGTTCATAGAGATTCAGGGTTCAAGAGATATGGAACAGCTCGGCCGCGTTGTCCCAGAGGACGGCCTTTTTCTGCGACTCGGTCAGGAGGCCGTCGTTGACGATGGTATCCAGCTCGTTTGGGAAGAACGGGGCCGCTTCCGGAAGTGGGTACTGACTGCCCCACACGACAGTCCGCTGACCGCATTCCTCGATAACCTCAGGCAGGCTCTTTTCCCAGGGGTCGGCGGCGGCGAAGCCTCGCGTCTTGAACAGCAGACTGGGCGCCTGCATGCTCGGGGCATCGGTCCCAAAGAAGCCCCCCCAGTGCTCATCCACGCGGTCGAGCCAGTACGGCACCCAGCCGATGCCGGCGCCGATGTAGCCCACCCGGAGCCCCGGGAAACGCTCCAGGACGTTGTGGCCCATGAACGATAGGAAGGCCAGCATCATCTCGAAGGGGTCCAGCACCGCCTCCCGGCTGTAGAAGCCGTCGAACCGGTCGGTGCCAATCTGGTGGAGGACGGAGCCGCCCATTTCGCTGACGAGGATGGGGACCTCCAGGGACTGGGCCTCACCGTAGAGAACGTCGTACGCCGGGTCGTGCAGCTTTCGGCCGACGAGCGGGTTGGGCCGCATGAAGCCCGCGACGAGCCCAAGGTCCTGGACCGCGCGGCGTAGTTCGGTGACCGCCGACCCCGGGTCCTGAAGGGGTAGGAGCGCTACACCCTTGAGCCTCGCGGGGCCGGCCTGGCAGTATTCCCCCAGCCAGTCGTTGTAGGCGCGGCACATGGCAGCGGCAAGCCCCCCCTCGATGTGGTCCGACCAGATCGCGTAGAGTCCGACGGTCGGTAGCAGGATGGCAACGTCCACACCCTCTTTGTCCATGTCCCTGAGGTTCGACTCGGCGGTGAAACCGGCCTGGATCGCGTCCTTGTAGGCCTCTTGATAGAACCGGTGGGCCATGACGTTAGGCCGCGGCTTGACGACAGGGCGGCCGCTTACCAGCACGGACCCCTGGTCAAGGTCGACCTGGACTGCATGACTGCCGGTGTAAGGCTTCTCGATTCTGTTATCCCACAGGTCCGAAGGCTCCACGACGTGCCGGTTGGTGTCGATAACCTTGAAGGGTCCCTTCATCGGCGCCTCCGTCCTCTTGTACCGAGCCCGCACGAGGCCGGCGATCTGGGGTGCTGAATGGCGGGACAACCGTAATGGCGCATTGAAGCCAGGTCAAGACCAGGGCGAGCCGCTGCCCGCCGGAGCTGGACGGTTGACGGCGCAGAAGCCCCCTTGTAGCATCGCGTATCGGATGGACGGAGCATCGGGTATCGGATGGTCCCCGACGAGGGCTTCGGGATCTGGACCCGGTAGGAGGGACGAAGCACATGAGGAACGGCCTAAAAATCATCGACTGCGACCGGCATGTTCTCGAGCCGGCGGATATCTGGGATAACTACCTCGAGCCGTCGTACCGGCACCACAACGTGAAGACGCCGGGCTGGTTCAGCTTCGGCACGACAATAGCCTCGGTCCCTTCGAGCCGGGTCGGGACCGGGGGGATGGTCCAGCCCGAACCACCGGCGGCCTTGAAGCACGTTGGGATGGACCGTCACCCGATGTGGCGCGGCAAGTTCAAGGACTCGATGTTCCGCGGTTTCGACAATGTCGCCTACATCAACGACATGGACCGGGAGGATGTCGATGTCGCGGTGCTGTTCACCAGCATCGGCCTCTACGCCACGTACCGCAACGACATCGACCCCGGCCTCGCCGCGGCTATGTCCCGCGCTTATAACAACTGGCTTCACGACTATTGCTCACTGGCGCCGGACCGTATGAAGGGGGTCTGCCTCCTGCCTTTCCAGGATGTCGAAATGGCGCAGGAGGAGTTGCGCAGGGCCGTTGCCGAACTGGACATGGTCGGGATCTTCTGGAGGCCCAACCCAGTGTTGGGGCGCCGCGTGTCAGATGGGGCCTACGACCCGTTGTTCGCCATGTGCGACGAAATGGAAGTGCCGATGTGCTCCCACGAGGGACAGCAGGAGCTCCTTCCCTATTTCGTCCAGGCCCGGAATAACAATATGTTTACCCGGCACTCAACGAGCCACCCGATGGAGCAGATGGGCTCTTTCCTGGCTCTGGCTTCGGACGGCGTCTTCGACCGGTTCCCCAAGTTCCGGGCCTCGTTCCTGGAGTCCGGGAGCGGCTGGTTGCCTTACTGGATAGAACGGCTCGACGTGATGCATGACAACCCTATCCTCCGGGATGGATACCAGGGCAAAGAAAGGCCTTCCGAGTACTTCAACCAGGGCCGGTGCTACGTCTCGTGCGAATCGCGCGAGGAGACCATCCCGCTGCTGGGGCGCCTCTGCGGAGAGGACACCTTGATGTGGGCCTCGGACTATCCTCACCCCGACGATATGGAGAACTTCCCCAACACCGTCGGAGGGTTGTTCGAAAATGACCATATCTCCCAGGACTTCAGAGGGAAGGTCTTATGGGACAACCCGGCGCGGTTCTACCAGTTCGACGCCTAAGAATCCTCTGAATAAGTCCGTGGGCGCGGCATACCCGGCCCCCTCCCGTCATTGCCATGAGAAAATAGGGGGGCAAGCGGCTTGGAGGGTGATTCTGTGTCCCAGACGCTCCGGGCGGTGGGTCGCAGCCTCAAGGTCGAGGTAACCGCCGCCTGACTGGACGGCCGCAGAAAGCGACCAGTTGGCAGTCCATTACAGACCGCCGATGCTTATCTGTGGCAACAGACCTACCACTGCGCGGGAGACACTTGGTCCCCTCCTCCTATGGGGGCTCAGATTCCGTCGCAACTTGATTATCAGCTTTCCAACAGGGAGAAATAGCAATGCCCAACATCGTCTATGTGTTAACCAATCCGGCGATGCCGGGAATCGTGAAAATCGGCATGACCGATCGGCCGGACGTACAACGTAGGATGGGCGACCTGTACGCGACAGGTGTGCCGCTTCCCTTTGACTGCGTCATCGCCCGAGAAATCGAGGACAGGGAAGCCGCTGAGATTGAGCGTGCACTACACACGGCCTTCGGGCCGAACCGGATAAACCCCTCTCGAGAGTTCTTCCAAGTGGAACCCGAGCAAGTCGAGGTCCTGTTACGGGTGATGCCAGGCCGGGATGTAACGCCACAGGACGCCGATCAGTCGGCGGAGCTCCAGACGGATGACAGGGAGGCCTCTTCAGAGTTCAAGAGGCGTCAGAGCCGAACCAACGAACTGGAGTTCCTCGAGTCTCTTAACGAAACCGGAACAATGGTCTACGAAAGAGTGCTGGCGCTTGGAAAGCAGGAAGGCATGAGAATCAAATGGGGCCTTAAGGGGTTCTCACTCAATGCGGTCTCCAACGGGGCTCTGGTCGTGGTCTGCTACGGCTTTCCGCCATCGGCGTACAACCAGAAAATGTACACCGACTTCGACTCGGTGTTAAGGAAGTCAAACGTCCCACAGGGTGCAGTTGAAGCGCTAAGGACCGATGCGCTTGATACTCGCCTGTTCGCCCCTGCGGGCACGGGCAACAATTTCGCGTGTTGGACCGACCGAAGTTGGGACGAACCCGAGCTGGCCGCGCTGACGTGGTGGTTGAGCACAGTCGTAGAGCGTATCCGCGAATTCGAAACGGCGGACCCAATCAAGGCAGGTGGGTAGTCTTCCTGGGCCTTCCCTTCTTTGGTCGAACGGCGACACGGGCCCGAAAGGCGCTCATCAGCAACTTTTGTGGAGGGCATCGAGGTCACCGGAGACGAGGCCACGCTGACATACACCATCCCCATGCCCAACGACGGAGTGACCACCGAATCAGCCTCGGTTCTCGATTTCGTCCGGTCCGGCCCACCAGACTTGACGAAATCAAGAACTTTCACCTTGAGGTTTAGACTGTTGGTGTAGGTATGGGGCTATCCCCTGCGCCTCGAGCCATCGGTCAGCCTTCTGATAGTGAATCGGTGGATCGGGCTTCCCTAGACGTAGAGTCCTATCGGGTGTCGCTCGATGTGCTCCCCAACCTGGCGGGGCTCATGACATATACGCTGCCCTCTGTGCTCCGCATTATTGAGTAGGTTTAAATGGTAATATCATTGATGTGAAGACTCTCTTCAGAGATTCGTCGGGCGGCAATGAAATGACCTCGTACTACGAGAGATTCGACGAGGCAGACCGGCTCGGAAAAGGCAGTGGGCTCCTAGAGTTTGCCCGTATGCAGGAGCTTATTCAACGGTTCCTCCCTTCACCACCCATAGAAGCACTTGACGTCGGAGGAGGCCCAGGTAGGTATTCCTGCTGGCTGGCTGAGATCGGCTATCAGGTCCACCTGATCGATCCCGTAGAGAAGCATGTGAGGCAGGCACGTGAGGCTTCCGAATCGCAACCCGATCGCCCTCTGGCAAGTGTGACCCGGGGTGATGCGCGTTCGCTCAATCACGGCGATGCCAGTGTGGATGCCGTGCTTCTGATGGGTCCTCTCTACCACCTTACCGACAGAGATGACCGGCTTAGAGCATTGCGTGAGGCGCACAGGGTGTTGAAGCCTAGCGGAGTGCTGATTGCCAAGGCGATCACCCGGTTCGCTTCACTGCTGGATGGTCTCACAGAGGGCTTCGTTGATGACCCGGCCTACGTTTCCATACTGAGTCGCGATCTTGAGGACGGACAGCACCGTGGTCATGCCCACGATTATTTCACAACGGCGTTCTTCCACAGGCCGGAAGAGTTGGAGGCGGAGGTACGTGAGGCGGGATTCGTCCAACAGAGCCTTTACTCAGTGCAGGGACCGGGACAGCTCGCCACAGATCTTAAAGAGCGCATGTCAAATCCTACGAAGAGGGCACAACTGCTTGACCTTATTCGCTCTGTAGAGCAAGAGAAGACCTTGCTGGGGGTGTCCAGTCACTTCGTAGTTGTAGCTATGAAGTGACTGCGAACCGTAACGGTCTGTGACCCCAAGATTGGAGCACCAAACATCGGTACGTGGTTGAAGGATAGGTGCACAAGCGTGAGTCATCTCGCAAACAAGGAAACGCAGAGTACCATCAAACCGCCCAGACTCAGGCTTAGCGATACCCAGAGCTTTCCTAACCCGCGAAGCGATGCGGAAATTCTGGGCGTCCTCCGCCTAGCTCGGGGCCGAGTCCGCGTGGAGCTTCTTCCCGGTGAACGCCGCCCTGTGCAGCACGCCTCTGGGCTCCAGGCCTCGACGGGCGTCCCGTGTAAGCACGTCAAGGAATCCGGCGGCCTTGAGCCCAGACACCAGCTCCGACTCTGTGTAAGCCCGCAGCCGCAACGTCGCGTCTGAACGCTGCCACGAGCCTTCCCGAAGCGCGAAGACGGTGACCTCCATGCGTCCGGTTTTCGACCGGCGAGCGTATGACGACCTTGCGATACAGACCATGTCATCGTCGCTGATGACAGACTCACCCGGCCAATGGGCCATATACCCGGCTTCCAGCTGCGCGTCAAAAAAGAACCGGCAACCGTCACCCAGGGCGGCATAGGCGTTGCGGAAAACGGCCGCCAGATCGCCTCTGTCGGTAAAGTGACTGATGCTATTGGACGTTGAGACGACCGCATCGAACTGCTGCAATGATTGGACCGATCGTGCATCGCAGAGGATAAAGTCAGCCAAGGGCGCGTTCTCGCGGGCGAGGCGCACCGTTCCGGGCGAACAATCGACGCCAGTGACGCGATACCCACGGTCGGTCAGGATGCGGGCCAGCTGCCCGGTGCCGCAGCACAAGTCGAGGATACGCGCCCCCGCAGGGAGGTACGGGAGGAGTAGCCTTTCCAGCGCGGGCAAGGACGCCTTGGCGGCATCGAGGGCCCAGTACCGGTCATATGCCCGCGCGATGGGATCGTAGGCGGAACGAGGAGTTGCACGGGTCATGGGTCATCGGCTCGGTTCCGCCCATCTGGAGGGGACGGGTCAGGCCGACGTTGCGCCTGCGGCATCGAGGAGCCGATTGTAGCCTTCCGCAGCCCTTCGCGCCGCCTCTACCGGCGGGAGATCGAACAGCTCCTGGGACAAGACCTCGGGGCCCATGATCGAGGGACGGCCCATGTCGTCGAGCGCACGCAGCACCCGGAGCAGATCGAAGTCGCCCTCGCCGGGCACCCGCCGGTGCCTGAAGGTATCCTGGATCAACCCCTCCACGTAATCGGTCGCCCCGTCTGAGACCTGTACGGCGAAGACTCGCTCTCCCGGCACCCGGGCCAGGGCCTCGAAGTCCGGGTTGACCCGGTAGAAGTGCCACGTGTCGAGCAGGATGCCGCCGTTGGGGCGGCCCGCCAGCTGGACGAGCTCCCAGGCCGTCGCCACGTCGGGCACCGGGGACTTGGGCGTGAACTCAAAATGCACTCGGATGCCAAACTCCGCCGCCCGGTCGCAAAGGTTGGCGAAATGCTCAGCAATCCCCTCAGTCGAGAGATGCGTTTGGAAGGGCGCCAGCGCATTGAGGGTGGAGACCTCGAAAGCTTCGCCAGCGCGAATGACATCATCGATCGTGTAGTCCGAGCCGCCCAGCGAACGCTTGGGCGGCTCGTGCGGGTACCATTCGATGGCTCCGTCGAGGACCGAGAGCTCCAGCCCCCGGTCCCGTGCCCTCCGCCTGATTTCACCGGGCCCGGTCTGTTTAGACCGGGCCCGGGAGTAATCATGCATCGAGAGCGATAGGGCGCCGAAACCGTTGACGACAGCGGCTTCGATCCGCTCTGTCAGCGGCACCGGCCCAAGGGTCGCGGACCAGAGGACCGGGCCTTCGCTAGGACTCAGTTCGCACCAAGGAAGCGGGCCAAGTTGTCGCGCATGATGGCCTTGATGGTCGGCTCCGGCAGGCCTTTGAGCTGCGCAACGTATTGGACCGGGTCGGGCAGGCCCTCGGAGTGAGGAAAGTCCGATCCAAAGACCAGAGGCTCCGTCCCTATGACATCGATCGCCCGTGACACTGCTTCTTCCGGGAACGGGGCGATAACGAAACGGGTCTTAAAGAGCTCGCTGGGGCGGATCGGGAGCCGTGGACCCCACTTGGGCATGCGGCCCAGTAGATGCGCGTGGTCCATCTTACGGAGCACGTACGGGAGCCAAGGCGTCCCGTGCTCGGCGATGAGCACGTCGATGTTCGGGAAGCGGGTCAGGAAGCTATGGAAGACGAGCATGAAGACCGTCTCCATGATTGGGAAATCGCTCCAGAACGAAAGCCATTGGAATGCGTTAAAGTCCTTGTAAGCGGTTTCAGGGTCCTCACCCCACTCGCCGCCGCGGTGCCCAAGGTGGCCGCCCAGGTGGACAACGATGGGGATATTGGCCTCGTTGACTCGTGACCAGAAGGGGTCGAAGAGAGGGTCGGCGGGCGAACGGTTGAAGCTCGGACCCGTGTCGAGCCCGATCAGCTTGGCGCCCTCGCCCATAACCCGGTCCAGCTCCGCAACGGCCATGTCGACGTCGAGTAGGGGCACGTAGGCCGGTGTGAAGATGCGGTTCTTGTATTCGAAGCCCCAATCGTCCTGGAGGTATCTGTTCCAAGCCCGTGAGGCGGCGTAGCCTGCTGAGACGTCGCCTTGCTTGAACGCATTGGCGTAAGAACGGGTACCCGCGTGGATCACCGCGGCCTCGACCCCCTGCTCGTCCATAAGCTGGAGGCGCCGCTCGCGGTTCTCGAACGCCGGCTCCATATCTCGGAACGTCTCGACCAGCGTGGTCACGCCTTCCTTATCCAGGTCCTTCATCGGGTTCAGCCGGTTGAGCATCGCCCCCGGAACTGGAATGGGGCCCTTCATCTCGGGAATGTTCAGCGGATCGACTCCGCCGTGCTGTCCCACCGGATGCTCGCCGAGAGTCTTGGCCTTGTGCTCGTCTCCCACCACCTCGACCTGAGTCCTGTGGGACTTGCCGGTTGGGAAAACACGCTCGCGGTACTGCTGCTCGAGGTTGCGGACCTCAGCGTCCGCGGGAGGGTAGATGTGATTGTCGGCGTCGTAGACTTTGTATGTCAGCCTCTCCTCGACGCCTTCTCGGTAGACGTGCCTCTCGCCTGCCTTTGTCGTCATGATGACCTCCTGCCCTTCTGACTGCGCTGACGAGGATACTACTACTCCTGCACCCTCCGCACAACCGACGCGCCCTTCGCGCCGAACACGTAACCGCCCGGCGACCCGAATGGACGGATCGCGCTCGCTCAGGCCTCCTGCTGCTGAATTGGGGTCCCGCCAAGGTTGGTAATGAGACTGACTTCTACCAGGACCGCGAACCCCTTGCGCTCGGGGTCCCGGTCCAGCTCGGCTTGAGGCGTTCGAGCCATGACCTGCTCTCGGATGGGACCATCGTGATGAAAGACCGTGCTGCCGTAGAACTTCCACCCAGCGCGCTTCTCACCGTTCCGCAGCAGCACCACGACATGCGGGTTGTGCTGAAGGTAAGATGCTTCGCCCCGCATAGTGCGTTCCCAGAACGCCAGGTGCTGGTCATCGAAGACCATCACGCTGCCGCGAAACCCTACGTGAGGTTTGCCCTCAGGGTCCACGGTCCCCAAGATGCAGGGCGTCCCGTACTCCAGGGCGTTGTCGACCAGGTCCCGCATCCCGAGGTCTTTCATCTCTATCATATGTCACCTTCAGCATTAGACAGCGGGCGAGGGTATGGGTCATTCTACCCCGTGGATGTATTTCGGCAACGACCCCCAAGGGCGGCCAAGGCGTTTGGGTCGCACAGCGCCCGCGGGCCCGATAAGCGTGCCATGGAGCGAACCGGCAGGCGACCATGAGACCTGAGGCCGTGCACCGATGGGACCTGACCACCGCCGAGGCCCGAGACTTGCAGCTTGAGTTGGCGCCTCGCGTCGTCGAAGAGGACGGTGTTCCGGACCCCCCGCGCCTTGTTGCCGGCGTTGATATCTCCAAGCCGGATATGAACGGCGAGGCCCTCGGAGCGGTGGTGGTATTGCGCTACCCAGGCATGGAGGTGGCAGAGGTGAGGACTGCGCGGAAGCGTCCGCCGATGCCCTACGTCCCGGGCCTGTTGTCCTTCCGGGAGACGCCGGTGTTGTTGGCAGCCTTTGAACAGATCACAATGGAGCCGGATGTTATCATGGTAGACGGCCATGGGCGGGCTCACCCGCGGAGATTCGGGATCGCCTGCCACCTGGGAATGCTGTTGGACGTGCCCGCCATTGGCTGTGCGAAGTCGGTGCTCGTCGGGAGCCATGGGGCTCTGGCAGAGCAGGCCGGCTCAGCGTCGTCATTGGTCCACAAGGGCGAGGTGATAGGCATGGGGTTGCGGACCCAAACCGGGAGGACCCCGATATACGTGTCGGTGGGACACAAGGTGGACCTGCCCTCCGCCATGCGCTGGACCATGGCCTGCGCCGGCAAGTACCGGGTCCCAGAGCCAACCCGCCTGGCCCACATTGCCGCTTCCGGGCGCCCTTTGCGCGCTCCCAATTGGAGTACGACCGGCCGGTGACTCCGCTCCACGCTTACCCGCGACACTCTCGCCTGGACCGCTAACCACGTTGAAGTCCCCTTCGGCACGTCTGCGGCGGCGGATACCGCCAAGGAGACGCCGAGGTCCCGGAGGACCGTACGAATGAGCCAGATCAAAGACCAGATCGCCGGCATCGCCGAACGAATCCGAGAAATTACGGTGCGCCTTTGACGTCGCCGGGCAGCTGAAGGAGATCGAAGGGCTCGAGGAGCGGACGGCCGCGCCTGACTTCTGGGGCGATCCCTTGCAGGCGCAAGAGCACATGCGGCGATTGGCCGACCTGAAAGACAATGTCGAGGTGTGGCGGTCTCTCGGGTCGGACGTCGAAGCGGCTAACGGCCTTTGCGACTTGATAGAGGCTGAAGAGGACCCTCACCCGGACCTTGAAGAAGACCTCGTCCGCGACGTCGAGGAAATCCAGAACCGTCTCGCCCGGCTGGAGTTCCACCTTGCCTTCCAGGGACCCCATGACAGGCGCAACGCGATGATCGGCATCCACGCGGGAGCGGGGGGCGTGGAATCGCAGGATTTTGCCGAGATGCTGCTGCGCATGTACCTGCGCTGGGCCGAGCGCCGAGGTTTCTCAACCGAGATCCTCGACGCTTCTCCGGGAGAAGGGGGCGGGATCAAGAGCGTGGTCGTCGAAACCAAAGGGCGCTACGTGTACGGGAATCTGCGCTCCGAACGCGGCGTGCACCGGCTGGTCCGGCTGTCGCCGTTCGACGCGGACCACTTGAGGCACACATCATTCGTCCTGGTCGAGGTTATGCCTGAGGCGGACGCTGTGGAGGTACACATCAACGAGGCGGACTTACGCATGGACTACTTCCGGGCCAGCGGCGCTGGGGGCCAGAACGTCCAGAAGAACTCAACGGCGGTACGCCTGGTGCACGAGCCCTCCGGGATTACCGTCTCGGTCCAGAATGAGCGGTCCCAGCGACAGAACCGGGAGACCGCCATGAAGATCCTGCAGGCCCGGCTCATGGAGGTCGAGGTGCAGAAACAGGCCGAGGAGCAGGCCAGGATCAAGGGCGACCACGTCTCGGCCGGCTGGGGGAATCAGATCAGGAGCTACGTCCTTCACCCCTACAAAATGGTGAAGGACCATCGCACGGGGCAGGAAAGCCGCAACCCGACGGAGGTCCTCGACGGAGGCATCGACGACTTCATCACGGCCTACCTGAACGAGGGCATGGGTGCAAGCGCATAGCGCGGCGGCCGGTCTCGGGGTCACTCTTTCTGCTGATTCCAAACGTGAAGGAACCGATGGGCGGCGGTGATGAAGGACAGCACGGTCACGATATAGAGGGGCAGCAGCAAGTGCCCAACGAGCAGACCGATCGCCAGCACCACGACTCGCTCGGGGCGGGTAAAGAGACCAACATCACACGAAAGGCCCAGGCCTTCCGCCCGAGCTTTGACATAGCTAACGGTAAGCGCGCCCGCCATCGCGAGGTAAACGAGCATCGCCTCATGGGACATTCCCCGCCCCACCGCATAGGCCAGCAAGCCGGCCAAGACGGCGATCTCCGCTATGCGGTCCATAGTGGAGTCGAGAAATGCGCCCCTTGTTGTCGTTTTCCCAATCGCCCTGGCTAGGGCTCCGTCCATGAGGTCGAATAGCCCGGCAAGCAGCACCAGGACACCGGCAATGAGCAGGTGCCCCAGGCCCGCAACCGCGCCCGCCGCGACCGCAACCACCGCTCCCAGGACAGTCGCCTGGTCCGGGGATAGCCCAGCCCTGAGGAGCGCCGGTGTCAGGTAGGTCAGGAAATTCTGGGAGAAGCCCCTGCGGAGGCGTGAGAGCAGCGGGCCTTCTTTCATTTGGGGCTCACTGCTCGCGCAGGAGCGGACCAGGGGCTCGGGTCCTGAGAAGACCATCGTAGTAGTCCATGATCCGCCCGGCTACTCGCGGCCATGAGAAATCGGCTGAGTACTCGCGGCCCTTCCGGCCCATCTCTTCTCGCATTGGCCTGTCGTTTATCATGCGCACCAAAGCGCCCGCCAGGTCCTGATCGTCCTTGGGCCTGACGAGCAACCCCTGGGCCCCGTCCTGCATCACGCTGGCATACCCCGGGTTCCGCGACGCGACGATGGGTGTCCCGCAGGCCATGGCCTCTAGCAGAACGATCCCGAATGACTCCCCGCCGGTGGCGGGCGTGCAAAAGACGTCGGCGGTCCGATAGTAGCGCGGCAGATCACCGTAACCGACTGCCCCCACCAACTCCACATCCTGAAGAGCTCGCTCACCGAGGATCCGCTCTGAGGCCGCGTCCAGCTTCCCCGGGCCCACGACGATCAGACGGCTCTGTGGATACTCCCACTTGATGCGCCCATAAGCCGAGAGAAGGTGCTGCAGCCCTTTGCGTTTCTCCATCCGGCCAACGAAGAGAATATTCAGCTTCCCGTCGTCGAATCGCTCGATGGGGGAGACATCAGCGGAGAAATGCCGGGTGTCGATTCCATTGGGGATGATGTTGTAGTACCCGGGGAAGTAGTGGCGCACCACCTCTGCGGCGGGCCGGGAAACCGCAATCTTTCCGTGCAGACGCCTGAACCATCGTTTGAGCAAGGGCCTGAAGGAGCGGTAGCCCTTGCTCCAGGAGGTGTAGGCATGGAAAGTCCCCACGTTGACGGCGTTGGAGTAGCGGAGCACCGTAACAGGGAGGAACGGAAAAAGAGGCTCGTGAAGATGAACGACGTCGAACTCATGCTCGTCCAGGACCGCTCTCACCTGTCGCGTCCGATGGAACGAAAGGGTGATGCGGGCAACGGAGCCCGCGATGGGGACGGGGATGGGTCTCCCGATAACGATCAGATTGGGTTCATCCAGCTCCTCCACGGGCTTGGACGAAGGGGCGATGATCGCGACCCGGTGCCCGCTACCCATGAACTCATGCGAGAGTCGTTGGATGTGATTATTCACTCCCCCGAGATGAGCCCAGTCGTATGGAGACACCAGGGCTATCTTCAATCCAAGCCTCCTGGCGGAGCCTTGTGACCGAGCCCCCCTGGAGCAGGGGTCCCTCGGGAAGCTTCTTGGATGGTCCCGTAGGCGGCCTCGGCGTGCCAAATGGCGCCCGATGGCCCGTTTTGGGGCAGGACGCCTCGGGTTAAGGCGTCCAGGATAGTAGCTTGATTCTGGCTATCAGGCTGGGCCCTTCCCGTTGGAGGGATGCCCGTTCTGGATGAAGTCCTCGACCATCTGGCGCGCCTGGTCATCCGTGTACTGCTTCGGAGGCGACTTCATAAAGTACGATGACGGCGCCTCCAGGGGCCCGGTTATGCCCCGGTCCATCGCGACCTTGCAGCACCGGACGGCGTCGATGACGACCCCCGCAGAATTGGGGCTGTCCCAGACCTCGAGCTTGAGCTCCAGGTTGATCGGCGTGTCACCGAAGCCCCGTCCCTCCATGCGGATATAGCACCACTTCCGGTCCTTCAACCAGGGTACGTGGTCACTGGGCCCGACGTGGACCGAGTCCCCGTCAAGAGGCAGATCGAGCTGCGACGTCACAGCATTCGTCTTCGAGATTTTCTTCGAGTCCAATCGCTCACGCTCGAGCATGTTCAGGAAATCCGTATTCCCCCCGAAGTTGAGCTGGTATGTGTTATCGACGTGCACCCCGCGGTCCTGGAACAGGCGTGTCAGCACCCGGTGCGTGATCGTTGCCCCGACCTGCGACTTGATGTCGTCTCCGATAATCGGGAGGCCTGCCTGCTTGAACCTGTGCCCCCACTTCTGGTCCTTCGCGATGAACACGGGGATGCAGTTGACTACGGCACACCCCGCCTCGAGCGCCTGCTCCATGTACCACCGGGTGGCAGCTTCGGAGCCGACCGGAAGGTAGTTGATGAGGACGTCAGCCTTGGTCGCTTTCAGGATGCTTACGACATCATCTGCCGGTCCCGGCGCGTCCCGGACAATATCGGAAAGATATTTGCCAACGCCATCATGGGGGTCCCCACGGCTGACTTTGACCCCGATATGGGGCACCCTGGCGAAGCGAGCAGTGTTGTTCGGGCCTGCGAAGATGGCTTCCGAGAGGTCCTTCCCGACTTTCTCCCTGTCGATGTCGAAAGCCGCGACGAAATTGATATCGGAGATGTGATAGGAGTCCAAGACAGGGTGCATCAACCCAGGGATGGTCTCTTCAGGGTCCACCTCGCGATAGTACTGGACACCTTGGACCAGCGAGGACGCGCAGTTGCCCACGCCCACGATGGCCACGTTGATACCTCGGTTAGTATTCAAGCTGTCACTTTGCTCCTCATAGTGGTCTCACCGATTTTCATCCTACACTAGGTCGTCAAACGGACCCCGGTCTGCCCTTACCGTACCGGCGCCTCCTTACCGTACCGGCGCCTCCTTACCTTATCGGCGTCTCCTCGCCGTACCGGTGCCTCCTTACCGTACCGGTGCCTCCTTACCGTACCGGTGCCTCCTTACCTTACCGGAGGGGCGAAGACCTTCACGGGCCGCCAGCCAGCCCTGCTCTCGTCATAGGCCAGCATGGCCACGAATTCGCCGTCCGGGCCATACGCCCGACACGGCCCCGACGGTTCAGGAGCGTGATTCTCCCGGCCGACCCCATCGGCTACCAGTCGGCCCTGAGTAACGGCGGTCCGGGTCTCCTCGTCAAGGAGGGCCGCCGGTTCGCTCAAGACGAGACTGTCCATCGGGTAGAGGCAAGACTCCAGGGCGCCCGACTCGCCCAAGCCTTCGACGGACATGGCTTCCTTAACGTCAAAAGGCCCAACCGCGGTGCGGATGAGGCCTTGCAGGTGGGCCCCGCAGCCCAATGCGGCACCGAAGTCGTGGGCGATAGAGCGGACGTACGTTCCACTGCTGCACTCCAGCTCGAGCCGGAGTAGTGGAGATTCCCACCCGGTGATCTTGATGCTGTAAACCTCGATCTCCCTGGCGTCCCGCTTGATCTCGACGCCGGCGCGGGCTAGCCGGTACAAGGGCACGCCCTCTCGCTTGAGAGCGCTATACATCGGGGGCACTTGGGCCGTCCGGCCCCGGAATCGCGCCAGCGCCTCTTCGGCCCGCGAGAGCGTCACGAACGACGCATCTCCGCCCCCGATCATCTTCCCCTCGGCGTCGTAGGTGTCGGTGATCACCCCCAACCGCACGTCTGCCACGTAACGCTTTCTTAAAGAAAGGATGTGCTCGGCCATACGGGTCGCCTGGCCAATGCATATCAGAAGCACTCCCGTAGCGGAGGGGTCCAGGGTTCCTCCGTGGCCAACTCGGCGCAGGCCTGTCAGGCGGCGGGCGTGCCTGACCACGTCGAAGCTGGTCTGGCCACGGGGCTTGTTGACGTTGAGGATTCCGTTCATGGGCGATGGACGAAAGGCGACGGCTGCAGCACGGCCTCCGAGTGCGGAGGCGGCCCTCAGGGAGAACCCTTTTTCACTCGGTCTGGATGTCGGTAGGGTCAGTGTTGGCTTCGACCAGCGCCCTGTCGATAAGCCCGGAGAGGCGTGTCCCTTCCTCAATCGAGTCATCGCGGTAGAAGGTCATGAACGGGACATTCTTCACGCTGAGTCGAGGTCGCAGCTCCCGGCGGAGGTAAGAGGCCGCTCCCCGAAGGATGTCTACTGTCCGCTGCCTTTCGGCGTCGTCCCCCAACGTGCTGACGTAGACTTTGGCCGACCGAAGGTCGGGGGAGCAAACAACCTCAGTGATGCTCGCTATGACCGCAAGCCGGGGGTCCTTCATCCGGCGGATGAGGTCGCTGAGCTCCTCCCGGAGGAAGTCGTTGACTCGGTTTGCTCTCCTGGTCGACACAACAGGGCCCTTTCAGCACTGAGCAATCGTCCGGACTCTGCTCAAACCTCGGCTCTCGGGGGCTGCCTTCCTCTTGCCGATCAGTTCTTTGGCTCCGCAGCGTCCTATGGGGCTATGGCGGAGCGGTCTCGAGGTGATAGAACTCGAGGGTATCCCCCTCCTCGAACAGGTCGCATCCCGTGATGCCGATGCCGCATTCGAGGCCGTTGCCCACCTCCCGCGTGTCGTTCTTGAACCGCTTCAGGCTCCCAATCGCCCCCTCGCACACCCGCTCGCCTCCGCGCACCACCCGGCACCGCGACCCCCGCGTCACCTGCCCGTCCGTCACATACGTCCCCGCCACCTTCGCCCCTCGCCGCCCCACCGTGAACACCGCCCGCACCTCCCCGTGCCCCTCCGTCACCTCCCGCTCCACCGGCTCCAGGATCCCCTCCAGCGCCTTCCCCATCTCCTCCACCAGCGTGTAGATCACCGTGTAGGACCGCAGCTCCACCCCCTCCCCCGCCGCCAGCGCCCTCGCCCCCGCCTCCACCGGCGCGTTGAACCCGATGATCGTCGCCCTCGAGGCGATCGCCAGCAGCACGTCCGACTCGTTGATCGAGCCCGCTCCCACGTGCAGCAGCCGCACCTTCGCCTGCCCCGTCGACAGCCGCTCCAGCGACTCCCGCACCGGCTCCACCGACCCCTGCACGTCCGTCTTCAAGATCAGCGGGAGGTCCCGTACCTCCCCCGCCGCCACCCGCCCCGACAGCTCCTCCAGCGTCGGCGCCCGCATCACCGACGACGGCAGCCGCTCCCGCCCCCGCACCCGCTCCTGCACGAACGTGCGCGCCTTCCGGTCCTCCCCAAAGGCCACGAACGGGTCGCCCGCCCCGGGTAGACCGTCCAGCCCCAGCACCACCACCGGCGTCGCCGGCCCCGCCTCTCTCAACCGCCGTCCCCCCTCATCCAGCATCGCCTTCACCCGCCCCCACGCATCCCCC
Organism: Dehalococcoidia bacterium; assembly: GCA_965220155.1. Classification (GTDB taxonomy): domain Bacteria; phylum Chloroflexota; class Dehalococcoidia; order SHYB01; family SHYB01. The sequence continues at coordinate 1,718,840 of OZ244810.1, forward strand.
GCCACCACCGGGTCCCCCACCCGCAGCGTCCCCGCCTGCACCAGCAGCGTCGCCACCGGTCCCCGCGTCCGGTCGACGTTCGCCTCGATCACCACCCCCGCCGCCAGCCGGTCCGGGTCCGCCCGCAGCTCCGATACCTCCGCCACCACCAGCAGGTTCTCCAACAGCCGCTCCAACCCTTCCCCCGTCCGCGCCGACACCGGCACCGCGATCACCTCTCCCCCCCACTCCTCCAACACCAGCCCCCGCTCCGTCAGCTGCAGCTTCACCCGATCCGCGTTCGCCTCCGCCCGGTCCATCTTGTTGATCGCCACGATGATCGGCACCCCCGCCGCCTTCGCGTGGTCGATCGCCTCCACCGTCTGCGGCATCACCCCGTCATCCGCCGCCACCACCAGCACCGCGATGTCCGTCACCCGCGCCCCACGCGCCCGCATCGCCGTGAACGCCTCGTGCCCCGGCGTGTCCAGAAACGTGATCCGCCTCCCCCCCGCCATCACCTGGTACGCCCCGATGTGCTGCGTGATCCCCCCGGCCTCCCCCTCCGCCACCCGCGTCTCCCGTATCGCGTCCAGCAACGTCGTCTTCCCGTGGTCCACGTGCCCCAGGATCGTCACCACTGGCGGCCGTGTCTCCAGCCCCTCCTCCCCCTCCGCCTCCCCCGCCCCGTTGCTCCCCCCCACCGCCCGCGCATGCAGCGCCGCCAGGTCCTGGCTCTCCCCCTTCGTCTCCTCCGACGGCGCATACCCCAGGTCTTCGGCGATCAGCGCCGCCGTCTCGTAGTCCACCACCTGCGTCACATTCGCCATCACCCCGTTGCGCATCAGCTGCTTCACCACGTCGATCTCCGCCAACTGCAGCCGCTCCGCCAGCTCCTTCACGATAATCGTCTCCGGCAGCGTCACCGGTCCACCCACCGGCTCCCGCCTCCGCGTCAGCACCCCGGCGCCGCCCCCGCCTCTCCTCCGTCCGCCCCCGCTCCGCCGTCCGCCCCCGCTCCTCCGTCCTCCCCCGCCGCGTCGTCGTGCCATGGCTCGCTCCGGTCCTTCTGCCTTTCCCCTACTCCCTTTCCCCTACTCCCGCCCCCACGCTACCCCCTCCGCCCTCATCCCCCCACCAGGGCCTGCTCCAGCACCCGCCGGTCCTCGGCGCCCAGGGTCACCCGCAGGCTGCGCTCGATCCGCCGGCTCACCTCCGCCGCCGTCCGGCGCCGCGCACCCCCCGCTTCACACCCCTCCCCCACCCCCAGACAGATATACGCCCCACGCCCAGACCGCTTCCCCGTCGGGTCCACCTGCACCCGCCCTTCCCCCGTCCGCACCAGCCGCACCATCCCCCGCTTCGCCCCCGCCCTGCCGCAGAGCACGCAGCGCCGCTGGGGCTCATGCCCCCTCCGCCCCCGCTGCGCCGCCCCCCCGCTCGACATCCCCCTTCCCCTCCCCCGCTCCGCTATCCCCCCTGCGGAGCACGAGGCGGCGTCCCAGGACCCCCCGGCGCCCCCGCCGTCCGCCCCTTCTTCCCCTTCTTCCCCCCCCGGTCATCGTCCCGACCTCTCCCTCTTCCCCGACCCCCTCCACGGTACTCCAGAATATCCTCGGCGAACCGGATCGCCGTCCGGTTCGGCGCCGCCGCCTGCGGCACCCGCCAGGTCTCCTCCGACGCCAGCGCCGCCGCCAGGGTCGGCGCCGCCTCTTCCTCCGCTTCCTCCACCGCCACCTGCACCGCCTCCTCGGCTGCCGGCTCAAGTCCCAGCGCCGCCTCCTCCGCCTCTTCCACTACCGCCTCCGGCTCCGCCTCCAAGACCGGCTCCTCGCTCGCCTCGGCTGCCGGCTCAAGCCCCAGCGCCTCCGCCTCCACCACTACCGCCTCCGTCTCCACCTCCGCCACGACCGCCTCCGTCTCCACCTCCGCCACGACCGGCTCCTCGCTCGCCGCAACTGCCGGCTCAAGCCTCAGCGGCGCCGGGGCCTCCACCACCGCAGCCGCCCGCTCCAGCACCTCCGCCGGAACGGCCGTCCGGGTCACCGCCGCCACCGCCTCCAGCTTCTCCGCCTCCGCCTCCGTCGTGCTCCTGATATCGATCCGCCACCCCGACAGCCGCGCCGCCAACCGCGCGTTCTGCCCCTCCCGTCCTATCGCCAGCGACAGCTGCCGGTCCGGCACCACCGCGATCGCGATGTGCTCCGGCTCGTTCAGTAGCACCTGCATCACCTGCGCCGGCCCCAGCGCCTTCGCTATGAACGCCCGCGGGTCCGACACCCACTCCACCACGTCGATCTTCTCCCCGTGCAGCTCGTTCACGATGTTCTGTATCCGCATCCCCCGCAGCCCCACGCACGCCCCCACCGCGTCCACCCGCTCCTGCAACGCCGCCACCGCCACCTTCGACCGAAACCCCGCCTCCCGCGCGATCGACCGCACCTCCACCACCCCGTTGTAGATCTCCGGTACCTCCAACTCGAACAGCTTCCTGAGCAGCTCCTTGTGCGCCCGCGATACCACGATCTGCGGCCCCTTCGGCGTCTTCCCCACCTCCAGAATGCACACCTTGAACCGCTGCCCGTTCCGGTACCGCTCCCCCGCCGCCTGCTCCTGCGGCGGCATGATCGCCTCCGCACGCCCCAAGTCCATGATGATGCTCCGCCCCTCTAGCCGCTGCACCACCGCACTCACCACCTCCCCCTCTTTTCCGTCATACTCCGCAAACACCAGGTCCCGCTCCGCCTCCCGCAGCCGCTGCATCACCACCTGCTTCGCCGTCTGCGCCGCTATCCGCCCCGCGTTCGCCGGCGTCGCCTCAAACTCCAGCGTCTCCCCCACCTCCGCCCCCTCCTTGATCTGCCGCGCCTCCTCCACCGTCAACTGGCTCTCCGGCTCCTCCACCTCCTCCACCACGTGCATCAGCACGTACACCCGCACCTCCCCCCCCTGCGCCAGCCGTACCGCCAACTCCTTCTCCGCCAAATGGTCCTTCTTGAACGCCGACACCAGCGCCGCCTCCACCGCGCTCACCACCACCTCACGCGGCAGGTTCCGCTCCGCCGCCAGCTGCGTGATCGCCATCAGAAATCCGTTCTTCATCACCGCTCTCCCTCCCCCTTCATCTCATCACCCCCTCCCCCCCTAGTGCAAAGAAAGTGGGACCTCTGGCCCCACTTTCCCCTCAAGGCAACATGTCTTCCCTAGAGGCGACGTGTTCCTTTCGGTCATTATACGTCTTCTCGAATATGGCGACAATCGTCACAGGAGCCCGCGTCACAGGGGCCCGAATCCGCACCAAAATGGACTCCTGTCATCGGTTGCAATACAATTGGCCGCGCTGTGGTAGAGGAGGCGGACATGACGACGGAGTACCGGAAACCTCTGCCGGTGATCAACCTGGACAACCAGGAGTTCTGGGACTCGTGCAAGGCTCATGCGATGACGCTCCAGTACTGCTCCGAATGCGACTACTGGCAGTACTATCCGTCTCCGGTGTGCCACACCTGTGACTCCTTCGATCTACAGTGGCGTCCCGTCAGCGGCAAAGGCTCCGTATACACCCACAGCGTCATCTATCGCCCTCCGTCCGAGGCCTTTGCCAACGATGTCCCCTACGTCTACGCCATCGTTGAGCTGGAAGAAGGCCCGATGATGCCCACCAACATCGTCGAGATCGACCCTGAGAAGGTCGAGATCGGCATGCCCGTCGTCGTCACCTACGATGACATCACCCCCGAAGTCACTTTGCCGAAATTCAGGCCCGCCTGACTTCAACTCAGCCCTCAGAGCGCCATGCCTTCCGCCCTCGAAGGGATCCGCATCCTCGACCTGACCACCTGGCAGCAGGGGCCGGGCGCCATGGTGCTCCTAGCGGACATGGGGGCCGACGTCATCAAGATCGAGGACCCTGTCGTCGGCGATCCCGGCCGGGCCGTGACCCTGATGGGCGGCGCCGAGAGTGGCCGTCCGGTCCGGGCCATGGTGGAGAGCATGCACCACTCGAAGCGGGCCATGACCCTGGACCTCAAATCGGACGATGGCAGGGCCGTTTTCTATCGCATGGTGGAAAAGGCCGACGTCGTGGCGACCAACTTTCGAGTTGGCGTTTGCGAGGAGCTCGGTATCGACTACCCGACGCTAGCGAAGTACAACCCAAAGATCATTGCGGCGGTCTCGACCGCCATGGGCCCGCGTGGGCCAGACGCTAAGGGCCGGCTACTGGATATCCTCGGCCAGTCGCGGTCAGGGCTGATGACGATCTTGGCCGACCCAGAGCAACCGCTCAGGTACGTCGGGGCCTGGGGCTTCTCTGACCAAGCCGGGGCCGTTATGTTCTGCAGCGCGGTTCTGGCGGCCCTGGTCGCCCGCGCTCAGCACGGCGTCGGCCAGGAAGTCACCGTGTCCCAATTGAGCGCGGTGATGAATTGGCAGACCCTTCCGCTGCATGGGTACCTCTTCACCGGTCAGCATCCCAGGACCCTGGGACGGGAGCAGACGCACTCGCCTCTCTTCAACATCTACCAGGCGCGCGACGGGAAGTGGCTGTGTCTTGCCTGCACGCCGCCGGACCGCTTTTGGGCCCAGGTTTGCCGGGCCTTGGAGATCGAGCACCTCATCGACGATCCCAGCTATCGCGACGACGACGCAAGGCGCCAGCACACGACGGATCTGGTGAAGCTCTTTGACCGACTCTTCCTCGAGAATGACCGGGACGCTTGGGTGCGCAAGCTGTTAGAGGCAGGGGCGATGGCATCTCCAGTCCAGGACTACTCCGATTTGGAACGGGACCCTCAGGTAGTGGAGAACGGCTACATCGTGGAGATGGAGCACCCGGAAGCCGGCAAAGTCAAGATGCTGGCGCCTCCGGTCGCATTCAGCGATACCCCGACCCGCCCTCTAACCCCGGCGCCCCAGTTCGGCCAGAACACCGAAGAGCTCCTCCTCGAGCATGGGTATTCCTGGGAGGAGATCGCTACCTTTCGGGAAGGCCGTGTCATCTGAAGCGACCCCGCCGCTGTGCGGCGGCGTCATATTGCGCCCCCAACCCTGCAGCTTATACAATCGGCGCCGCTTGGCGCTGAATCCGCCCACTGGAGGCCGTAGATGTTCAAGAACCGAACCGTCGACCCTTACCCTGTGGCAGTGACCCAGGAACTCCTGGAGAAATGGCAGGGCGAGGTCCGGGTCTGGGACACACCGCAGAGTGCCATCGAAGGGGCCGTCGTTCTCGATAAGATCACCACACCGACGGAGGCCAAGGTGGTCGAAGAGCAGATGGATATGTTCGGCTCCATCCCCCAGCGGGCACGCATTCAGTACGCAGACAAGGAAGGCTGGGTCATCTACGACATGGTCCAGAAACAAGGCGGCTGACGCCGAGCGTACCAGACGGCCTCGACCAAGACCCCCCACGCGGCCCCCGGTTGTCACATCTCAGGTGTGGCTGCTCGCTTCCAGGCTCCGGCCTCATCCTTCTCGGGCTAACTATTGCGCTGGCCGTGCTCATCGCGCTCCGTACCGATGGGTTGTCACCGCTCTGGCTGGTCCTGGTCCCTCTAGCCGCCGGAGCCCTCCTCGCATTCTGGCGGATCGACATCCGGAAGGGGAGGTGAAACAGGCCGGGCTCGCGGGTTTGGCGCGTTGACAGAACCGGGGGCCGCCGATACAGTGGCCCCACCCTTGGGAAGGTACGAAAGGGGCCGCGGCATGAGCTGGGATTTAAGAGACAAGGTGTGCATCGTCGGGGTCGGCGAGACCGAGTACTGGCGTTGGGGACGGGCGAACAAGAGCGAGCTGACGTTGGCCCTGGAGGCGATCGTCAACGCAGTCGACGATGCCGGGGTCCCCATGGAGGATGTCGATGGGTTCTGCTCCTACGCGACCGAGCGCCAGGACCCGATCACCCTGGCCTCGGCATTGGGGGTGGACCAGCTCCGCTATGAAAGTCTGCATTGGGGCGGGGGCGGGGGCGGTGCCGCCGGAGCGGTGATGAACGCCATGCTTGCCGTTGCCACGGGCGCGGCCAACTACGTCGTGGCATACCGGTCGCTGGCGCAAGGCCAGTTTGGGCGGTTCGGATTGAGTAGGGGCGGCAACGTCGCAGGGGGGGCCAGCGCATTCAGCACGCCCTTCGGGATGATGGCTCCGGTGCACGGCTTCGCCCTCATGGCGCGGCGGCACATGCACGAATACGGCACCACCAGCGAGCAGATGGGCGCCGTGTCCGTGGCCTCCTACAGGCATGCCCAGTCGAACCCGCGCGCCGTGATGTACGGCAGGCCGATTTCGATCGACGACCACCAGAGCTCGCGAGTCATTTCGGACCCATACCATCTCTATGACTGTTGCCAGGAGAACGACGGGGCATGCGCCGTCGTGTTGACCTCCACGGAGCGGGCGAAGGACCTCCGGAAGAAACCCGTCTATGTCATGTCCGCCTCGCAAGGCTCCGGCCCCAGACGGAACGCCGGCGCTCACAACGACAGTAAGTACACCAGCGCCAACTTCCAGGAGGTCGGTAAGGACCTCTTCGATAGGGCAGGCGTCGAGCCGAGAGACGTCGATGTGGCCCAGATCTACGAAAACTTCACGGGACAGGTCATCATGTCCATCGAGGACCATGGCTTCTGCGATGTCGGCGAGGGCGGGAGCTTCGTGGAAGGCGGACGCCTCGAGATCGGCGGCGGGCTCCCGATCAACACGAGCGGAGGCAACCTCGCGGAGGCCTATATCCACGGGTTCGAGCTGGTTGCTGAGGGCGTGCGCCAGATGAGAGGCGAATCGACCTGCCAGGTCGAAGGAGCTGAGATATGCCTGATGGCCGGCGGCCCCGGGGTTGCGCCCATCAGCGACCTCCTGATCAGGAGGTAAGCCATGGCATACCTCGAAGGCGCCCCTCTGCCGGATGTCTCCGACTGGAATACCAAGGAGTGGTGGGACCGCGTCAAAGGCCATGAGCTAACGGTACAGCGGTGCACTCGGTGCAAGACCTACCGGCACACTCCTGCGCCGGTGTGCTACAAGTGCCGCTCGTTCGAGTATGAGTGGGCCGAGGTAAGCGGGAAGGGAACGGTCTACTCGTACACCTTTGCTTTTCACCCGAGCCATCCCTCGGTCTCCGACAAGCTGCCCTACAACATCGTCGTGGTGGAGCTACCGGACGCGGACGGGGTCCGGATGGTCGGAAACCTGTTGGATGCCGCCGAAGGCGAGATCAGCATCGGAATGCCGGTGGAGGTCGCCTTCGACGACGTCACCGACGATGTGACGCTGCCCCAGTGGAAAAGAGCCAGCTAGGCCGCACAACCGGTGGTACTCAAGAGGAGACCGCCGTGGATTACATCGAGCAGACCGAAGCAGACCCGGAAGCGGGAGCGGAGGTAGGGGCCACGCCAGACCGGACCCAAGAGGTTATGGGCAGGCAGGCCCCGAGCCCGGGGCGGGAAGCCCATGGCTTCGCAAGGTACTAGCGTGCCCGTGGAGCACGGCCGAGCCGACGTCAACGGGACGACCCTGCAATACGAGATCGCGGGGGCCGGAGACGCCGTTGTCTTCACCCACGGCTTTGGCTCCGATCTCCGGTCTTGGGAGCCACAGCTCGAGGTTTTCTCGCGGCGGTACCGAGTCCTCCGGTATGACGCCCGCGGGTTTGGAAAATCGGCGGTGCCCACCGTCGATCCGTACGGTCACTATGACGACCTCCGGGCCCTTCTGGAGTATTTCAGCATAGGGTCAGCCCACGTGATTGGGCGATCGAGGGGCGGCGGCATATCCGTCAACTTTGCCCTTACCTACCCGGAGATGGTACGAAAGCTCGTTCTGGTGAGTTGCTCGCCGGGCCCCGCCGAGGCCTCCCGGCTCCTCGGGTCACCCCAGGGGTCTGGCTACGATGCTCTGATCCAGACTGCGAAGCGGGAGGGCGTCGACGCTGCCCGGGAGCTGTACCGGCGGAGCCAGATCTTCGCCGCCGCCCGGGAGCGGCCCGATCTTGTGCCGGTGCTCGACGCTTCGCTGAACGACTACACGGGTTGGCATTGGCTCCATGACGACCCGCACATAGACCTGGACCCGCCGGCGCCACAACGGCTGTCGTCTATCGCGGCGCCCACACTCCTGTTTGTGGGAGGCCGGGACGCCGAGCTGTTCCACCTGTACGCCGACCTCTTGCAGCGGGACATTCCCGACGTTCGCAGGCTGGACGTTCCGAGCGCAGGGCACATGGTCAACCTCGAAGACCCCGCAGAGTTCAACCGCGTGACCCTGGAGTTCCTCGAGTAGACGCATTGCGCATGGGAGCCGGCGGGGCCTACGCCCTCGCGACGAGCGTTTCAGCCAGACGGTCCAGGCCGGCCGCGAAGGACTCGGGGGTGGTACGCTCGCGCATCGGACCCGGCGTTACGAGTATCCGGTCCACCCCCGCCTCCTCGTAGCGCCGAACGTCGTCGAGGTCCACTTGGCCGCCGCCCACAGTGATGCTGAAGGGCGCATTCTCGCGCCCGTTCTCTTTCAGCAGGGCGCGCAGGTGCGCGATGCGCCCCTTGGTCGTTTCGAAGTCGGCTCCGGTGCTCATCCAGCCATCCCCAAGGCGGGCGGCGCGTCTTAGCGCAGGCTCCGTGGTGCCCCCTATGAAGATAGGCGGAGGCTGCTGAGGCGGTTTGGGCTCGAACATGAAGGGTCCGTAGGAAAGGTGCTTTCCGCGGTACTCGATCACCTTCTGAGTCCAGAGCTGCCGCAAGACCGCAATGGACTCGTCCATGACTGCGCCCCGGGTCTTGAAGCTCCTCCCCGCAATCTGGAATTCCTCCTCCAGCCAGCCGACGCCTGCCCCTATAAGAGTCCGGCCTTTTGAAAGGACATCAAGAGTCATGATTCCCCTGGCGACAACGAGAGGGTCCCTCAACGGAATCAGATAGACGTTGGTGCCCAGCTTGATCTTGGAGGTCACCGCGGCGAAATGAGAGAGCAGGCTCCATGCATCGAAACGGGGGCCTTCCCCCTCTTGGAACAGAATAGGTGACCGGCCATCGGGGGCATAAGGATAGGTCGCGGGGACCTCCATGGGAAAGACCAGGTGGTCTGGAGTGAATACGGACTCGAAGCCCAGGTCCTCCGCCCTCTTGACCACGTCAACCATGCTGTGCGGGTGCGACAGCAGCGGAAAGATGGTGAATCCGAATTTCATAGCAGTACCCTCCGATTCAGGCCGTGGAGAGAGGCGACCCTACGTAGCGGAATGATAAGGGATTCTGAGAGCCGAGGGGGCCGATACCGGCTGCCGCGCGCTCCGCTTCGGCGCCTCCCGGTACTGCCCGGTGAAGGTCATGAAGATCATACGGAAGCGCTCGGCTTCAGGACACCGAGAGAAGGGGTACGGTCCTACCGGAAGGGGTTCTTGAACCGGTCCTTGAAGCCCTTCCCGTCCTCAGGCTTCGGAATGCCCAGGCTCTCCCCGAGCTTCTCAAATAGCTTTTTCTGCTCCTGGGTCAACGACTTGGGGGTGACGACCTTCACCTCAACGATCTCGTCGCCCCGACCCCCACCCCGCAGATGTGGGATGCCCTGCCCCTTGAGCCGGAAGAACTGGCCCGACTGGGTCCCGGGAGGGACCTTCAGCGGCGTCGACACGTCACCAAGTGCAGGCACTTCTACGGTGTCGCCCAGAGCGGCTTGCGCAACGCTGATGGGCAGGGAGTACAGGATGTCCGCTTCCTCCCGGCGGAAAAGAGGGTGGTCCTTAACGTTGAGCGTCAGGTAGAGGTTCCCTTGCGGTCCGCCGTTGACGCCGGCCTCCCCCTCGTTGGTCAGTCGGATCTGGGTACCGCTGTCGACGCCGGCAGGGACTTTGACCGCCATTGTCCGCTTTTTCCGTGCCCGGCCGTTGCCATTGCACTCGGTGCAGGGGTTGCGCACGACGCGGCCCTCACCGTTGCAGGTGGTGCAGGCGCTGACGTTGACGAATTGGCCGAAGACGCTCTTCTGGGCCCGCCTGACCTGCCCCGAACCGTGGCAGGTCCCGCACGTCTCTGGCGTAGTACCCGGCTCGGCTCGGCTCCCCTCGCACCGGGAGCACTGCTCGCTGCGGGCGATGTCGAAGTTCCTCTCCGACCCGAATGCGGCCTCTTCGAAATCGATCTCCAACGTCGCCGCCAGGTCAGCGCCACGCACGGGGGCATTGGGACGTCTCTCAGCGCGGGAGGTCCCGCCGAAGAAGGCGTCGAAGATGTCGCCGAACCCAAAGTTCTCGAAGCCTTCAAAACCTCTGCCAAAGCCCGCCTGTCCCGAATGGCCGAACTGGTCATACTGGGCCCGCTTCTGGTTATCGCTCAGGACTTCGTAGGCCTCGTTGATCTCCTTGAACCGGTCTTCGGCCGCGGCGTCCTTGTTCCGGTCCGGGTGATACTCGAAGGCCAGCTTGCGGAAGGCCTTCCGGACCTCTTCCTGATCCGCCGATCGGCCTACGCCGAGGACTTCGTAATAATCGCGCTTGGCAGTCGCCATCTGAAAGTAGAGAACCTCAATTCTCGATTATAGGGGAGTGCCACGCCACCGCTCAAGGTGTCACACGGGGAAGGCAGGCGTAACGGGAACGCTGCACGGCCGAGCAATCGCCTTGACACCAAAAAAACGCGATTCCTATACTGAAGCGGCTCGGACTCTGTGCCTGGGGCGGCTTTGGTGCGCTTCCTTCGCCCCGCTCCAGTGAGGTGACCGTTGGACTTTCGTTGGACCGACCAGGACGAGGCCTTTCGCCGGGAGATCCGGGACTTCCTGGCGAGGGAGTTGCCGCCCGACTGGCTCCACCAGGCCGGCGGCGATGAGGAGGGAGGCCGCGAGGATTTCGAGCGTGAGTTCGCCATGAAGCTAGGCGAGCGGGGCTGGCTTGCCTGCGGGTGGCCAACGGAGTACGGGGGGATGGGCTGGAGCGTGGTCCAGCAGATGCTGTTCAACGAAGAAATGGCCATGGCGAAGGCGCCCAGGAAGTATATGGGAACCGGGGTCACCCAGGTCGGGCCGTCCATCATTTTGCATGGCACCGAAGAGCAGAGAAGGCAGCACCTCCCTCCAGTCGCCAAGGGCGAGGTCGCTTGGTGCCAGCTCTTCAGCGAGCCTGATGCGGGATCGGACCTGGTCTCGCTCAAGACCACCGCGGAGGACATGGGGGACTATTTCCTGGTGAACGGCCAGAAGACGTGGACCAGCGGCGGCCACGAGTCCCAATGGGGGATACTGCTGGCCCGCACCGATCCCGACCTGCCCCGCCACAAGGGGCTCGGGTATTTTCTGGTCGAGCTGGACCTGCCTGGGATCAGCAGCAGGCCCATCATCAACATGGCGGGCGTGCACCACTTCAACGAGTTCTTTTTTGACAACGTGAGGGTGCCGAAGAGCGCCCTCGTTGGGGAAAAGGACCAGGGCTGGTACGTGGCAACCTCGACGCTCAACTTCGAGCGCTCCGGCATTCGAGCTACGGTCCCGGCATTGCAGCTCTTCGACGAGTTGGTCGATTTCTGCAGGGACGGGGGGGGCAATGGCTTCAACCCCATCCAGGCGAACCCGGTCATCCGGCACAGGATCGCAGACATGGCGATCCAGCTTCGGGTGGCAAGAGACCTTTCCTACCGGGTCGGATGGATGCAGAGCGCCGGACTGAACCCCGCGGCTGAAGGGTCGATCGCCAGGACCTTTGCCGCGGAGCTCACCCAGAGGCTGGTCGAGCTGGGAATGGAGATCCTTGGGCTCTGGGGCGAGCCGACGCAGGACAGCAAGAGGAACGTCCTCCGCGGCAAGGTCCAGAAACTGTACCGGGGCCAGCGCGCCATCACCATCGGGGCGGGGACCTCCGAGATCCAGCGCAATGTGATCGCCATGCGGGGCCTCGGCCTGCCTCGCAGCTAGGCCGCCTCGAGGTCCGCAACCGGGACCTCCATGGCACCCACATGATCCCCATCTCCGATCCAGGGCTTCAGCGGCGCACGACGCCGTACGTCAACATCGGCATCATCACCATCTGCACGCTGGTGATGGCGTACGAGCTGTTCGTCCTGAGCTCGCTGGACCGTCAGCTTTTTTTCTTCCGGTACGGGCTCATCGCCCGTGAGCTGTCCGAAGGGATCAACTTCACTGGGCTCCGCGCCCCGGGCGGCAACCTGGACATCGAGTCCCACATCCCCGCCTGGGGGACTGTCTTCACGTCGATGTTCATCCACGCCGACATCATGCACTTCGCCTTCAACATGGTGTTCCTGTGGGTATTCGGCGACAACGTAGAGGACAGGTTCGGCCATGTCGGTTACCTCGCCTTCTACTTGGCCGGAGGGGTCGCGGCGGGTTGGGCCCAGGTCGCCGTCGACAGCGCCGCGGAGGTACCCATGATTGGGGCAAGCGGGGCCATCGCCGCGGTGTTGGGAGCATACCTGCTGCTCTACCCGTTCAGCCAGATCAGGACCCTGGTCATCTTTATCTTCATCACGTATATCAGGGTGCCGGCGCTATACCTCCTGGGCTTCTGGCTGCTGATCCAGTTCGTAGGCGGGGTAGGGAGCCTGGGGCCTTCCGCCCAGTCGGGGGGGACGGCGTATTGGGCGCACGTGGGTGGATTCGCGGCCGGACTTGCGGGCATCGCAGCGCTGAAGTTGCTGGTGTGGCGCGAACAGCTCTGGCCCAGGCCCCCCCGAAGGCCGGACTTCCTCCCACCAGACGACCGGTTGTAGCGGGGCGGCTTTGGGCTCCAGGCAGCTCCGGAACCGGTTACTGCTGTCCCTCGCCCTCGGCCTGGCTGTCTTCATCGGTCTCTTGTTCTGGGGCGATTTCAGGAGTGTCGGCGGATCCCTCAGGGACTTTCGCTGGGTGTACCTCCCGGCCATCCTGGCCCTGACCCTGTTCAACTACGCGCTCCGTTTTGCCAAGTGGCACTACTACCTCCGGCTGACCGGGGTACGGCAGGTCGGGCTCAGGGACAGCTTCTTGCTGTTTTTCGCCGGTCTCGGGCTGACCGTTACACCGGCGAAGCTGGGGGAATGGATAAAGAGCTACTTCATCAGGGAGCTTCATGGAGTTCCTATCAGCCGCACGGCGCCCATCGTCGTCGCCGAGCGGGTGACTGACGGGCTAGGGATGCTCATCCTCGCCTTTCTCGGCCTGTTGCTGCTCGACCAAGGCTGGGTGTTCGTCGCCATCGCCGCCGCCATGGGCCTGCTCCTCGTTGCGGCCTTTCAATACCGGCCGTTCGCTCGATGGAGCATCTCTGTTGCTAGCCGCGTGCCTGTCTTGAGCCGCTACACCGGGTTCATCGAGGGTTTCTACGCCAGCGCCCACGCGCTGTTTTCCCCCAAGCCCCTGGTCCTGGGGGTGACCCTGGGCGCCATCTCGTGGCTTGGGGAGGGTATCGCCATGTATTACGTCCTCCTGGGCCTCGGGGCAGTGAATAGCGGCGAGCTCGTGGTGCAGGGCATCTTCATTCTCGCAGTGACAACTCTTGCCGGGGCCGTTTTCCTGCTGCCCGGGGGGCTTGGCGTGGCCGAGGGCGGCATCGCCGGTCTGAGCCATCGCCTCGTGGGCCTCGCCGAGGGGCCGGCGGCCACCGCGACGCTCCTTATCCGAATCTGCACGCTGTGGTTCGGTGTCGGCCTCGGTATCATCGCCCTGGCCGCGGTAGTGAGACGGTTGGGGAATAGACCGGAGGCTGCGCCGCCCCATCGAGACAAGCCAGCCTGAGAGAGGCATTAGCTCCGCCCAAGAAGGACCCAACCGCCCCCCTCGGGGACGGAGCAGAGATTCGACCCGTGTCCGGGCCCGTGCAGTCACACGTGCGGAAGGACCCTCTCCCCCACGGTCTCCAGAAGGGCCCAGTTATCGCTGTCCTTGTGCTGCACGATGAGCTCATCCACGCCGGCCTCTCCCAGCCGGGCCAGCTCCGAGACGACCTCATCCGGAGGTCCGACAAGCCAGCCACGTTCCCGCAGCTGCGCCATCGCGGCGTCCGGGTCTCGAGCAAGTCCAGGGTTGACGGCGCCTGCCCGGACGGTGTGGCGGCGCATCTCATCGAGGTCACGGCCAGTGATCATCCCGACCTCGAGGGAGCATCGGACTTCACGGGGGTCGCGCTCAAGGGCCGCACAATGCCGCTCGAGGACCCCCCGCTTGGCCGCGAAGCCATCCAGGTCGGCGCCCAGGATGTTCCAATGGTCGGCATGCTCCGCCGCAATGCGGAGTGTGCGGCGCTCGCCCCGCCCGCCGATCATGATGGGCAGCCGCGGCTGCGCGGGCTTCGGATAGCACGCGGCGCCTTCGAGGCGGTAGTGGCGTCCGCTAAAGTCCGCCGGGCCGGGTCCCCAGAGGGCCCTGAGGACCTGGCAGGTCTCTTCGAGCATGTCCATCCGGGCGCCGATCTCCGGGAAGGGGATGCCGAATGCCTCATGCTCGCCGGCGTAGTGCCCCGCTCCCAGACCCAGCTCGAGGCGGCCGCCGGAAAGGGTGTCCACCTGGGCAGCCATCCGGGCCAGCAGTGCAGGATGCCGGAACGTCACCGGACACACCAGTGTTCCGAGGCGGACCCGGCTGGTCTCCAGCGCCGCGACCGCCAGGGTCGTCCACGTTTCCAGCGCATCCTGCCGCCGGTCGCCGGAGTAGGAGAAGTAATGGTCTGAGCGGTATAGAGAGTGAAACCCAAGGTCTTCGACCGTCGTGGCGAGCCGGCGCCACCGGTCCCAGGGCACGCCCTCATGGGCGGATATCTGTACGCCGAGCCGCATGCCTCTCCTTCGCGCTCCCGTCAGCGGGGGACCGCCGAAGGCGCCGCTGGACTGCGGGGGCCGCCTACAGCACCGCTATGGGGTTCACCGGAGAGCCTGTGCCTCCCACGAAGCGCAGCGGGCCCACCATGAACAGGAATTGCCAGCGGCCGAGACGCTGGCAGGCCTCCGTGAGCTCCTCGACGTTGGCGTTGTCGATGAGCCAGAGCCCCATACCGACGATGCCCACTTCGTGGACCGGCGACCATATGTTTGGGTAGCCGCTGGGATGGACGTCATTGCCCACGTCGCCCCCCAAGACGGCCACCTGCCGCTGGTGGAGCCAGGGGACGCAAGCCCCATGGAGCCCTGGCCAGCCCGCCTTCAGGGGATTGACCGCCCCCTCCTCATTCCGGCGCCGGAGAGCGCCTGTACGGATGAGGAGCGCATCGCCGGGCCCGACCTGAACCGCCTGATTTCGCTCGGCCTCCTCCAGGTCTTCGGGGAAAATCCCTTCTCCCCGCTCCAGCCATTTCACTCCCCGAGCACGGGCGACGTCCAGCAGCACTCCTCGGGTCACGATGCCATCCCGCAGCGTCTCGACCGACTGCACCGCCGCCTTTTCGCCGGCCGTCACCTGCTCGGCCGGCACGCCGTTGTACATCTTTCCGTCCCGGAAGACGTGGCAAAGAGCATCGATGTGCGTCACGGAGAAGGTGTGGAACACCATGCCGATGAAGTCCGAGGAGGCCTGCATGACGCCGGGAGGAGTGGGCTGTCCAGCCCAGCGCTCCCCGGTGCGCACCATGTAGTGCAGCAGCGGGCTGACCGTAACGTCGGCGTCGCCGGAGGGCTGCAGCGGCCGCGAACAGCCGATGCTGATACCCTCCGAGGCTAGGGCGACGGCCTGTAGGCGCTTCTGGGGCGTGATGTAGTTCAGCGTCCCCATCTGGTCCTCTGAACCCCATTTGCCCCAGTTGCTGCACGAATCGAAATAGCCCAAGACTTCCTGTTCGCTCGGGACTCGGCCGGGCATCGGTCCACCTCCAGACCAGCGTTCCCGCAATGCTACATGGCCTAAGCCCGGGGGGCCAGAGCGGGGGGCCGCAACACAGATTCGACTCCGGTAACATCGATTCAACACGGACGCAACAGTCCCCCAATACGATGACACCAACATCACTGATGAATCTCTGCTGTAGAGGTGCCCAATGCCCGTTGAAGCTGTATTCGGTGCCGTCGTCTTCATAGGTTTGGTCATTGCCTGGGCGGTACTGCCAAGCTACTTCAAGAGACGGCATGCAAAGATGGGGCAGGAATAAGTCCCCCCTCACCACCCCACGACGACCGTCCAGCAAGGGCCCCTTATGGGGGCCACAACTGTCGATATTCGGGATCTTTGACCCAGGCGTGATTGCAGACCTTCACCCACCCAGGGGGATGGGCCGATCGAGGTTCAGCAAGGCTCAGGTCACAGCGTCAGCTACCTCCGGCGATCCGGAGACTGGCTCTCCTGGGAGATCGAGCCCTGGCGTTGGACAGGCGCTCCAAGGCGCCTATTGCCGAGGATGGCACTCCAGAGGGCCGGACCCTCACGCCGGCTGTAGGCCGTAACCGACGTTGCGGACCGTGCTCAGCAGCCTTCCTGCATGCACCCCCAGCTTGTGCCGTAGACGGCGGATGTGCACATCAACCGTGCGCTGGCTGCCCTCATAGCGAGAGCCCCAGACGCGCTGCAGTATCTCCTCTCTCCGAAAGACTCGTCCGGAGTGCTGCATGAAAAACTTCAGCAGATGAAACTCCATCCACGTCAGGGTCACGGGCAGCCCATCGATGAGAACCTGGAATGTGAGAGGGTTCAGGGTAATGCCGGCCATCTCCAGCGCCTTTGAGGTCGGGGCGATGACCGCCCCTCCTTCCACCGTCAGCCGGCGAATCCGCATGGCCATCTCGCTCTCGGAACAGGGCACGAGGATGACGTCGTCGGCCTCCGGGTACAACTCATCCGACTCCGGGCTCCGTGCTATGCACTGAAGGGTGGGTGACCGAGGAGGCTGCCCGGGGGCCCTGAGCGCCCGGCCCCGCGGCCGGTACTGGTAGCCGGGGCTCAAGAGAAGCAGTCCAGGTTCGCCTTCCCCCGCAATCTCTTCAGCCGGGTCCGAGAAGGAGAAACCCCGGCCCGACAGAGCAGCGAGCACTGGACGGACGTCGTCCCAGCGCCCGCCCAGCAACGCAACTTCTATGGAATCGCCGTTTGGCGCATCCGTGATGCCCTCCATGGGCGGCCTCTTCTCTGAAAAGTCCGGAGGGAGCCGGGCTGCAGCCCGGCTCCCCAACAGGCATTCTCTTGCAAGAAAATCCCGACCGGTGGCGCTACGCGGGAGCCGGCTCTTCCTCCGGGTAGGCCTCGATGCCGTGCTCCGGAAAGTCCAGCCCCTCCAGCTCCTCCTCTCGGCTGGCGCGAAGGCCCATGGTGAACTTCAGCAGTCCGAAGGTGAGAACAGCCGTCACGAGGACCCGCGCGATCAGGACCGCGGCGTCGATAACCTGGAGCGCCGGTTGCCCGCCCTGGCCATCGACAAGGCCACTGACTCCATAGGACCCATCGGCGAAGATCCCCGCCGTCAGCAGGCCCCAGATGCCCGCAGCCCCGCGGTCAGCAGCCTCCGCTTCCACGGAGAGCCGCTGCCAGGCTCCCTGCACGGAGTCTGGTGGGCAGTGCCGCCGACAAATGAGCCATAGCCATTACCTCCCTACGACCAGTGCTCTCGAGCCAGCGCCGCGCACAGCACGCGGCCCCAACACGGCCCCTATGCTACCGAGCACGCGTTGCGGGAACGTTGCGGCTTCGTTACGTGGGTGTTTACGGACCGTTACGATCAGGTTTCGGGGTCACGTCGGCCAACCCGCAAGCGGGACCGTCGGCCTGGCGGAGGGGCAGCCAGAGGCCGCGTAAAGGGCTTGCCAGTCCAGGACCAGGTCAAAGTCCCGGGCGATTTTGGCCTTCAACCGATTTTGGCCGTCAAGAGGGATGTCCGGGACTCCAGGCGAAGAGACGCGCCATCGCCAAAGAGGGCCCTCACCTGACAAAGGAGCCTCTGAAGCACCCTGTCGCTCCGAGGGGGCCGGACCGCGACTGAAACGGGAAGGGGGGGCCGGCGTCGGCCTCACGGCCGTCCTTTGCGAGCCCCATTCGGAGAGCTAGGGGGCCACCAGGCGGATCTTGCCGTTGTCCCAGGTCACGACTTTCTTTTCCGGGACAATCCTGTAGTGGACGCTAGAGGTCGAGTAATGCTGTTGCGTCCGTTGGGGCATATTGGAGGAGGCCTCCCTGAAGGAGCGGTATTTCTCGGTCAGGGCTTCGCTGAACCTCTGGATCTCCCCCTCATCCGCGAGTAGCTCTGCCCGCCCGCGGACCATGACGGCCTTGAGCTCTCTCCAGCGAAGCCCGCTCTCGACGATGCAAGAGACCTTCGGGTTGCGCCCTATGTTCTTCGCCTTCTGGCTCTTCCCACGCCCCCGGACATAGATATGGCCGTCCAGGTATGCGTACCAGAGAGGGGTGGAATGGGGGAATCCATCCTTGTCGACGGTAGTGAAAATGACTGTGTGGCCGTTTGTCAGGAAATCATCGATCTCGGCCTGGTCCAGGGTGATGGCCATCGAAAGGCTCCTTTGGCACCGGTGGTCACGCCATTATATGGCGTCGCCATTCCGCGGGGGCCGGAGCGGACTGCACTCAAGGTACTGGGGGGCGTGAGCCCCCCGAACCCCCTTCAAGGGCCCGAGTGCGGGGCGTCAGCCGTCAGCGCTCGCTGAACCGATAGCCGACGTTACGGACTGTTTCGATAAAGGTGCTGGTTGTCTCGATCTTGCTGCGCAACCGCCGGATGTGCACGTCCACGGTCCGCGTCCCACCGAAATAGTCATAACCCCAGACCCGGTTCAACAGCGCTTCCCGGGTAAAGACCTTACCTGGAGAGGAGGCGAGGAACCGGAGCAGCTCATATTCCTTGAACGTCAGGTCCAGCCGGCGGCGGTCCAGGGTCGCCTCGTAGCGTGCATGATCGATCAACAGGGGACCCGCATGTATCAGGGCGTCGTCGACGGCAGGCTTGAACCGCCGCAGCAGGTGGTTCATCCTGAGCACCACCTCTGGCGCCCTGTACGGGGGCAAGACGAAATCATCGATATCGGTGGGGTGGTCGTAAAGCTCTGGATCCGGTGATGGGATGAGGCCCATGACGGGCACCACCGGGGACATTCCCTTGCAGGCTGCGACGAGCTGCCCGATCGCGGGGTCCCTGGGAGGCCTGATGCCCAGGTCCACGAGGGTCAGCTCGGGGGCTTCCTCGGCCAGGAGGCTATGGGCCGCGGGCAGGTCTGTCGCCATCAAGGGGGACCAGCCGGCGTTGGACAGGGCGAGGAAAACGTTCTGGAACCCTCGGCTCTCGCCGCAAACCACCAGCGCGCTCGTCATACTACGGCGGGCCCTCACCCAGATTGGCGCCGATTATAACAGGAACGGTGAACCGGGATGTCTGGTGCCAGCCGCCAGCGACGCTCCCGCTACCACCAGATCTTGCCTTCCATCTCACGCTCGATCTGGCGCAAGTCTTTGGTCCAAAGCTGGGTGCTCAGGTATTTCCAACCCCCATCGGCGAGGAGGCAGACGATGTTGCCGGACTCCATCCTGGAGCCGTAGCGCTGGGCCGCGGCCAGTACCGCCCCGGAGGAGACCCCGGCGAAGATCCCCTCCATCGCCATCAGCTCCTGCGTCCCCCGGAAAGCGTCCTTACTCTCCAGCATCATCCGGCTGTCGAGCAACGAGAGGTCGAGGATGGGCGGGATGAAGCCGTCCTCAAGGCTTCGCAGGCCCATAATAGCGTCCTCGGGATGGGGGACCACGGCCACGACCTTCGTTGCGGGGTTCGCCTCCTTGAGCCTTCTCCCGACCCCCACGATGCTCCCGCCGGTGCCCAATCCCGCGACGTAGGCATCGACCTGCGGCAGGTCCCTCAGGATCTCGGCGCCAGTGCCATCGTAGTGGGCCCGGGGATTGGCGGCGTTGCCGTACTGGTACAGCATGTAGTGGGTGTCATCGTTGCGGGCCAGCTCCTGGGCAACCTGAATGGAGCCATTGGTCCCGAGGGCGCCGTCCGTAACGATGATATCGGCCCCGTAGGAGCGCAGCAGCTGGCTCCGTTCGGAGCTGACGTTCTCGGGCATGACGACCCGCACTCGATAGCCCTTGACACGCCCGATCATCGCCAGCGAGATGCCCGTGTTCCCACTGGTCGCCTCCAGCAGAACGCGGTCCTTCGTCAGGACCCCCTCCTCCTCAGCCTCCTCGATCATCCGCTTGACGATGCGGTCCTTGAGGCTGCCCGTGGGGTTCTGCCCCTCCAGCTTGGCGAAGAGCCGCACGCCGGGTTTGGGACTTGACCGCCGCAGCTCCACAAGCGGCGTGTTCCCAATGGCGGCGACGATGCTCTCGTAGTACATGCGGTGACGGGTCCGCGGTCGGCGAGCAGGCTTCCGCGCCCGCTACGCAGAAGCCGCGCCTAGGCCACGCCGCAAAACGCTTCGTAATCGATGAGCTCCGTGATCGTCGGGGCTTCACCGCACAGCGGACATTGCGGGTCGCGCCTGAGCCGGACCTCGCGGAACTCCATCGCCAGGGCATCGAATATGAGCAGCCGGTTCACCAGGGGTTGGCCCAAGCCAAGGATGACCTTGATGGTCTCCACGGCCTGCAGCGACCCGACGATGCCCGGCAGCACACCGATGACGCCCGCTTCGGCACAGCTCGGGACCATCCCCGGAGGGGGCGGCGAGGGGTAAAGGCACCGATAGCAGCCCTGGCCGGGGCTAAACACCGAAAGCTGCCCATCGAACATGTAGATGCTACCGTGCACATTGACCTTGCCGGCAAGGTAGCAGGCGTCGTTGGTCAGGTATCGAGTGGCGAAGTTGTCGCTGCCATCGACCACAATATCGTAGGGACCGATAACCTCCATGACGTTTTCCGAGGTCAGCCGGAGCTCGTGGGTGACTACCTCGACATTCGGGTTGATATCCGCCAAGCGCTCACGGGCCGACACCACCTTGGGCCGGCCAACGTCGTCGGTGTCATGGAGTATCTGCCGCTGGAGGTTGCTGAGGTCGACTTCGTCGAAGTCGACGATGCCGAGGGTGCCCACTCCCGCAGCCGCCAGGTAAAGGGCCGTGGGGCTCCCCAGGCCGCCGGCGCCGATGAGCAGGACCTTCGCCTCCATCAGCTTCCTTTGGCCGATGCCGCCAACCTGGGGCATGATGATATGGCGGCTGTACCGTCGGAGCTGCTCCGGAGTGAAGGTCTTGACGGCCGTGGTCATTGCTCACCTCTCGTCATGGATCAGCCCCTTCGTCTGGCGGCCAAGACCCTTTGGGGCCAGAGGGGCACTCTGGATTGTCGGGCCGCATGACCAACCCGGTCAAGGCGGCCCTCAAACCGAGACACTACCCGACAATAGCGTCGCGCCTAGATGTAGTACATCACCCGCTGGTCGTGCTGCCTCTGTGTGCTGACCAGCTCCGCAAGGTTCGTTGAGTAGAGCAGGGCTTGCGTCTCCCCCTCGATCTTCCGCCAGATGTCCTGCTGGGCGCAGTTCCCCGCGAGGTTACAGTCCATGGACCCGTCCAAGCAGTCGATGGGCACCGTAGGCCCCTCGAGGGCGCTCATGATCAGGCCAAGGTTGAGCTCCGAGGGCTCGATCGCCAGCGTGTATCCCCCGTTGGGTCCCCGCCTGCTCCTCACGAACCCTACCTTGCGAAGGGTGGTGAGGAGCTGTTCCAGGTAGGGCTCGGGGACCGCCTGCCGGGATGCGATCTCAGCCGTCTGCACAGGACCGGAGCCGTAGTTATGGGCAAGGTCCATGAGGGCGCGAACCCCGTAATCAACCTTCATCGACACCCGCATAGCGTCCCCAGAGGTCTGGCTTCCGACCCTGTCGCTTCTGGTGGCAGTGTAACAGCGTTTGCCTGCCGTTATCAAGAAAGCTCATGGCCCGGATCGAAGCAAGCTGGTCCCGGCCCGCCAGCCGGACACAACTGCACCGGGGATCGTTGCTCGTTGTTGCGGTGGTACACGGTTGCGTGTAACATTCGGGGCATGGAGCGGAAAGAAAAGGGGCGGCGCTGGGACGCGGGCAAGGTCCGCAGGCTTCGTCGTCATCTCGGACTTACGCAACAGCTGATGGCCGGCGAGATGGGGACCAGGCAACAGACCATCAGCGAGTGGGAGACAGGGCTCTATGCGCCCAGAGGGGCGTCGGCAACCCTCCTGCACATCATCGCCGAGCGGGCAGGCTTCGAATACGAGGTCCAACCCGCCGAAGGCGAGCAGCCGGGAGACGCGGCGGAGGAGGCCTAGATGGAGCCGGAGGGCCCTGGACCCAGGATGCGAGCACCAGTCCCCGTAGGGCAGGAGCGGGACGCATGGGAAGCGGCCCCCGGAGAGCGCTCCCCCGGGCCTATCGGGGAATCGCCGCTGGCGGCGGTCTCCCGGAAGCGCGGGCCCTCGATGCGCTCGCCATCCCAGGCCGCGGCTCCAGGGAGAGAGCGCCTCATCCACCAGCTGTGGCGGGAGCAGCGCCTGACGGGCAAGCCGCTTCCAGCGGACGACGGCACCAGCTACCAGTGCGTGTTTCCCGGTTGGGCGAATACCGGTGCGGGGCCGGATTTCCGGGGGGCAATCCTGGCAGCTGGAGGCAGCCGCCTCGTCAAGGGAGACGTCGAGATCCATGTCCATGCTGGGGACTGGCAGGCCCACGGGCACCACATGGACCCGGCTTTCGAAGCGACGGTCCTCCACGTTGCATGGAGGAGGGGAATCAGCGACGCCCAAGTGCATACGGCGCGGGGCCGTCCGGTCCCCACCATCGCCCTGGATGGCGCCATCCCATTGCCTTTGGAGCTCATGCTGCTTGCAGGGCACGTCCCGAGCCGGGACCCGAGGCCGTGCGTGAGGCACAGTCCCACCCTGGAGACCCTCACCGCGGTGCTCGACAGTGAGGGCCAGGCTCGCTTCTTTGCGCGCTCGGCTGGGCTGATGGGACAGGCCGCCTCCTTGGGAGAGGAGCAGGCCCTGTACCTGTCGATTATGGACGCTCTGGGTTATGCCAAGAACCGCGCGCCGTTTCGGGAGCTGGCCGAGCGCCTGCCCTTCCGGACCCTATCCGGTATTTGCCAGGGTAAGCCGGCGAGCCGCAGGCGGCAGCTGTTGCCCGCCCTTCTCCTCGGCGGGGCGGGGCTGCTGCCGGGCAGGGCTGCGGCGCCAGGGGCATGGGCCGCAGAAGCTGCGGCCCTGGAACGGCTCTGGGCCCCCTACGAGGGCCTCGGCCGCATCTCCCAACGATGGACCACGCACAGGGTACGACCCGGCAACCTACCGTGGCCGCGTATCATCTCCGCCGGCTATTTGCTCAACCACTTCCTCGACGAGGGTTTGGCGGCAGGGCTGGAGCGCGTCGTTGCGGCGGCTTGTCGGGACCAAGACCCCATGCATATCTCGCGTTGTCTTACCTCAGCGCTCACCAGCGAAGCACCGGGTTCGCGCCGTCCGGCCGCACGGGCAGCGGACATCGCCGTCAACGTCGTGCTTCCGTTCTTCCACGGCCGCGCCCTGGAGCTCCGGCAGGACATCGTCGCACAGGAGGTCCTGGGGCTGTACCGCGCCCATCCCGCCCTGTCGCCCAATGCCGTAACACGGGAGATGGAGCGCATGCTCGTTCCACGAGCCTCGAACGCCTCGCCGAAGCAGGTCGCGGGCACGGCGGCGAGGCAGCAGGGTATGGTCCAGCTTTACCGAAGGCGCTGCCGGGAGCTGCTGTGTGAGGGCTGCGGGGCGGGGAAGGAGGGTCGAGAAACCTAAGCCCGGGCTATACCCCGCTCCCGAATCTCTATTGGAATCCTCCGGAACCAGGCGCGGCCGCAGCTCTTCGAGGAGCCCCGGAAGCACGTCGCTTGGATTCAGGAACTTCCCGAAGAACGGAAGTACGGGGGTATGCCCGTCGCCCACCGCCCACGCGGGGCGTCCAGAAACGCGACGCGGCCCTCAGGGATCGTTGATCATCGCTGCTGCACCAGGGCGGGCCCCGTGCTATACTTCCTTCCTGTAAGAGTCCTGAGTCCTTCCAGCTCAAAAACACGACCCTCGGCGGGAAACGGCCCTCTCTTACGGGGAGATTCCGGAGCCCGCCCCCGCTTTCTCAACGGCGGCCGGGCTGGGCCCACCACCCTGAGCTCCAAGCCCACCGTCATCCGGAGCGAAACATATGGACCGTCGCGTGGCCGTTACCGGCATCGGCGTCGTCAGCCCCCTGGGTCTCGACCTAGCCTCGACTTGGAAGGCCATGCTGGCGGGCCAGTCCGGGGTAGACCACATCACCGCCTTCGACGCGGAGAGTTTCGAGACCCGCATCGCCGCCGAGGTGAAGGGGTTCGACCCATTGGAGTGCATGGACCGCAAGGAGGCCAAGCACGCCGACCGCTTCGTCCAGCTCGCCACCGCGGCCTCCTTGGAGGCGCTAGGCCATTCCGGGCTGAAGATCGGCGCGGACAATGCCGAGCGGGTAGGCTGCATCGTTGGCAGCGGCATCGGTGGCATCGGGACCCTGTCGAAGCAATACGACACCCTGCGAGACCGGGGTCCGTCCAGAGTCAGCCCCTTCCTCATACCGATGATGATCGCCGATATGGCCTCGGGACATCTGTCTATCCGGCTGGGGGCCAAAGGCCCGAACTTCTGCACGGTGTCGGCGTGCTCCAGCGGGGCGGACGCCATCGGGGAATCGGCCGAGATGATCCTGCGCGGCGAGGCCGACGCGATGATCGCGGGTGGGACGGAGGCGGCGATCGTTCCCATCGGCGTCGCAGGCTTCGCGTCCGCCGGGGCCCTGTCCAAGAGGAACGATGAGCCCCAAAAGGCGTCCCGCCCCTTCGATGCGCACCGGGACGGCTTCATACTAGGCGAAGGGGCTGCCGTGTTGGTCCTCGAGGACCTGGAGCACGCCACGGCTCGGGGCGTCCCTGTCATGGCGGAGCTGACCGGCTACGGCGCCACGGCCGACGCCAACCACATCACGCAGCCCGCGGAGGGGGGAGAGGGCGGCGCCAGGGCCATGCGCATCGCCCTGGAGAAGTCGCGGATGGGGCCGAAGGATATCGACTACATCAACGCCCACGGCACCTCCACACCGCTGAACGACAAGTTCGAGACTATGGCCATCAAGAGCGTCTTCGGCGAGGAGGCCTCCAAGGTGCCGATCAGCTCGACCAAGTCCATGACCGGCCACCTTTTGGGGGCTGCGGGGGCACTGGAGGCCGCCGCTTGCATCATGGGAATCGCCCATGGGGTCCTGCCTCCCACTATCAACCTGGAGACGCCGGACCCGGAGTGTGACCTGGACTACACGCCCCACGTCCCCAGGCGCGGGGTCGTCACGTCGGCCCTCTCCAACTCCTTTGGCTTCGGCGGCCACAACTCCTGCCTCGTGTTCCGCAGCCACCGGGGCTAGCCGCCCTCACCGCCCCGACCAGGCCAGCCCGCAACGCCGTCAAGCCTGGACACGTCCCGGGGCCTTGGTCTGTCCGCGGCAAGGATGCGCGTTTCTGCTAGAATGGCCGGAGCGCCGCCCCATTCGTTTCCTCCTCCGATCGGACCCTCGATGAATCATCAGCGCCCTGGCGGTGCAAAGCGCCATTGGCGCGTGTTGCCCAGGGCCACCGCCGGGGAGCTCAGCGGCATCGGCCCATACCCGCCGCTGCTGTGCCAGCTCCTCATCAACCGCGGCGTTTCGAACCCCCTAGAGGCGCAGGCCTTCCTGGAGCCCGGTTTCGCCGGCGAGACCGACCCCTTCCTCATGCCGGATGCCCGCCCAGCCGTTGAACGCCTTGTGCGGGCTGTGCGGTCGGGGGAGACCGTCGCGGTCTTCGGCGATTTCGACGCCGACGGCATCACGTCGACGGCTCTCCTTGTGCAAGGCCTCCGCGCCGTCGATGCGCGGGTGGTTACCTACATGCCCGAGAGAGTGGCTGAGGGCCACGGGCTCAACCTGGGGGCCCTCCACACCCTTCGAGAGCTCGGCGCCAGCCTCATAGTCACCGCCGACTGCGGGATCACTTCGATGGGCGAAGTGGCCGCAGCCTCGGACATGGGCATCGACACGGTCATCACCGACCACCACAGCCCGCCGGAGCGGCTGCCGGACGCCGTTGCGGTAGTGAACCCAAAGCTCTGGGCCTCCTCCGGAGGCTACGCCGATCTCGCGTCAGTGGGCGTAGCCTCCCGCCTCGTGGACGCCCTCTATGCGGAGCTGGGCCGGCCCGCCGATGCCTCCCTTCTCGAGTTCGTTGCCCTGGGCACGATTGCCGACCTGGCGCCCATGACCAGCGTCAACCGCGACCTGGTGCGCCGTGGTCTGGAAAGCTTGAACCGCACGACACGGCCGGGCCTCCGGGCCCTCATGAAAGCCGCGGGGGTCTCCCCAGGCCGACTCGACACCGAGGCCGTCTCCTACTCGCTAGCGCCTCGAATCAACGCTCCAGGCCGCATTGGCCGCGCCGACCCCAGCTACCAATTGCTCACCGCCGCATCGCCCGAGGAAGCGGAGCCCCTGGCGCGGGAGCTGAATGAACGCAACGCCGAGCGCCAGCGGATGACCCGGGAGGTAGTCGAAAGGGTCAAGATGCTGGTCGAGGACCCCACGCCCGCAATCGTTGTTCTCGGGGCGCCTGAATTGCCGCCTGGGATCATCGGGCTGGCCGCGGGCAAGCTGGCCGAGGAGCTCCATCGTCCCGCGGTGGTCTATCAGACCGGGCCGGAGGAGACCAGGGGGAGCTGCCGCAGCATCCCCGAGTTCAACATCATCGAGGCCCTGGACTCATGTGCGGAGCTCTTGACGCGGCACGGCGGGCATGCCCAGGCCGCGGGCTTCACCATGAGCACGGCGCTCCTGCCTGAACTCAAGAGGCGGCTTCTCGATACAGCGGGGAAAGCACTGGATACTGACACCCTGGTCCCCGAGACGGTCATCGACGCCGAAATCCGCATGGAGCGCCTGACCGGACCCGTGATCAAGGCCCTGCGGGACCTGGCGCCCCATGGCCCGCTCAACCAGGTCCCGATCTTCCTCGCCAGACGGATGGAGGTCCGCGGCTGCCGACTTATGGGCGACCAGGGGCAGCACGCCCGGATTGCTTTGCGGGCCGGCGGGTTGGCGTGGAGCGCGGTGGCCTTCGACTCCGAGCTGGGGAGCGGTCCACTCCCCCCCGAGATGGACGTGGTGTTCACGTTCGGCGTGGACCGCATGAGCGGGACGCTACAGATGCGGGTCATGGACATGGCCCCATCGGCCTGAGCCCCCTCGGATTGCCCCGTTCCTCGCGGCGTTGTGCTTACAGCCCGACCTTCTCCAAGGACTTGTCGATATCGTCCTCGCTGACAAACGGCCCGAACTTGACGTTTCGGATGACGCCATCCGCGTCAATGACATACGTGGCAGGAAGGCCGAAGGCCGAGTAGTGGTGGAAGACCGTTTGGCCCTGGTCTATGACCGTCGGGAAGGTAACCCCCAGCTCCTCTTTGAAGTCGAGGACCTCCTCCCTGGTCTCATCCAGGTCTACGCCCAGGATGGTCAACCGGCCGCCCAGCCGCTCGTAGACGCTCTGCATCTCCGGCATCTCGGACCGGCACGGCCCGCACCAGGTGGCCCAGAAATTGAGGAGCACCGGCTTTCCTCGGAGGTCGCTGAGCGTGATCGTCCCGCCATCCGTGTCGCTGAGCCGGAAGTTGGGGGCCACCTCGTTGATCTTGGCCCCGATTTTCCCGCCCATTGGATTCGGCGTCTCGATAAGCCCCAAGTCGCCGGAGGTCTCTCCACCGGAACAGGCCGCGGCTACCAGGAAGGCGGCGGCCAGGACTGCCACCGGTCCGGGTCTCCTGAGGAAACGTTTCATGCAGACCTCCACCTCGATTCGCTAGAAGTTCACATAGGGCAGGAAATCAAAATATCGATTGAGCTCAGTCACCATGTTCCGGTAGACCAGGATGCCCACCACCACCAGTAGGGCCCCACCGGCGAGGCTGATGGCGGGCATATATCGGTTGATACGCCTGAACATCGGAGTGATCCTGCCCAGCATCAGGCCGGAGAGCAGGAACGGCACGCTCAGCCCCGCCGCGTAGAAGGACAACAGCACCGCGGCCTGTCCGGCGGCAGTCCAGGCATTGGCGGTCGAGCCCGCGGCGCTGGTGACGGCCAGGGTCAGGATGGCGCCCAGCACCGGGGTGATGCACGGCGTCCAGCCGACCGCGAAGGCGCCCCCGACTCCTACGGATTTCCAATAGGAGCTGCCCTCGAAACCGAAGCTCCCCTGGTACCGGCGCTCTCGGTAGTAGACGCGGTCCACCAGGCCCGATACGGGGCTGAAGAGGCGGCGCAGACCCGGGAGCCTGAAAAATCCGGCCATGTAGAGGCCGAAGGCTACGAGCAGGCCGCCAGCGACCTTGGCCACGGTGTTGAGATTGCCGCCGGCCGCGCCTCCCAGGACCCCAATCGTTGCACCCAGGGCAATGAAAATCACCGAGAAGCCGAGGACGAACCCCACGGAGTGGAAGAAGGTTGTCCGCCCACCCTCGATCCTCCCCTCCTTCACCGAGACCCCGGAGAGGTGACCCAGGTAGATGGGCACCAGAGGGAGGACGCACGGTGAGACGAAGGAGACGACGCCCCCCGCAAAGGCCAGCAGCACCGCGACGAGAGAAAGGCCTTCGATGGTCATTGAAGGGTTGCTATTGCCTCCATTGTCTACGAGGACGGCCGCTGGAACGAGGTTTGCGGCGGCCCATCCATTGGGTTAGGCCCATCCATTGGGTTAGATGAACCCCACCGTGGAGAGGGTTTCCGAGCGGAATGGCTCTGCTACCCGGCGACGCTGCGATGCAGAGACCGAAGGCTCCCGCAAGGGGTGTCGGCGGGCTTCCAGACCACGCGGCCCCTGGAGCCTAGCCGGCGGGCTCCCGCTCGCCGGGTGGGCGGAATGCCCCGACGGACGTGGTCTTCAGGTAGAAACCCACCTTCGAGGCGAACGCCGAGACCAGCCGGTCTGCCTCGGTGCCGCACACTGGGCAGCGTCCGGGCTCTCCGGCGTCGGACGCCTGCCTCCTGAGGTCGAACTCCTTGCCGCAATGGCCGCAGTAATACTCGTAGAGGGGCACTGCTCTGCTTCTCCTTCGGTCGATCGAGATTCCCGTCTCATTCTATCCCATGGAGCGGGCTGAGGAGCGCCCCAACAGTGTCGGTCAGACCCGCTTGCCGGTGGTTTCAAATGGGCGCGGCCGGACACTTGCCCCGCGGCTCTTCGCCCGAGAGAAGGGCATGCTCCATCGACAAGGAGCCGAGGCCCAGGGCGGTTTTGACACCGATTCGAATGCGGCGATATAGTCCGCCTCGGAGAAAGAATGGCCTACGCGCGAGTCAACGGCATCGACCTGTTTTACCATGAGGAAGGAGCAGGGCCCGCCGTCGTCTTCTGTCACGGGGTGGGCGGCAACCATCTGAGCTGGTGGCAGCAGATCCCCGTCTTTTCGAAGCGCTTCCGCTGCATCACCTTCGACCATCGCGGGTTCGCCCTGACCAAGAATACCGACGGGATGGGCGCCGAGGCCTTCTCCGACGACCTGGCCGGCCTGCTCGACCACCTGGACGTCCCGCGGGCATTCCTCGTCGGCCAGTCGATGGGTGGCCGGACCGTGCTCAACTTCACCAAGCGCTTTCCGGAGCGGGCCAGGGCTATCGTCATGGCGGGCTCGGTAGCCAACGTCCGCACCCCCGACCTGGACCGCATCCGCAAGGAGGTCCGGGAGACTCAGCCCAAAGACCGGCTGAAGATCGCCGTGGCGCAGCGCGTCTGGGACGAGCAGCCCCACGTCGGGTACCTGTTCAAGCTCATACGGATGCGGAACGGGGAGCGGCCCAAGGAGTTCCTTTGGCGGGACAACTCCCCAGGGACCACGGCTGAAGAGCTGGGCCGGCTCAAGACGCCCGCGTTATTTCTCGTGGGTGAAGAGGACAGGATAGCGCCGCCACACATGGTCGAAGAGGCCTTTCGGCACTTCGCCAACGCGGGCCTGCGGCGCGTCCCGGAGACGGGCCACTCCATCTACTTCGAGCGGCCTGATCTCTTCAACGACACAGTTATGGCGTTCTTCGAGGAGCACCTGTAGGCGCTGAGGGCCAGCCTGGCCCCAATCGACGGCCGATCGGGTGGACCCCACAGGCCCCCTGCCGGCCTGGCTCAATCAGCCAAGGACCGTCTCGGCCAGGGTCTTGGCCTTTGACCTCTCGGAGAGGGCAGAACGCTCGGCCACTCCGTCACGACGCTTGGAAGATGGCGTCCGGGTGGAGATGGTGTCAAGCGACGATGACGTCGTCGTCCCACAATAAGGTCGATGATGCCTGGCGGGACGGGTCCGCGGAGATGACCATCGGCGCAGGACGTGCTCCCGGTTGGCCAGCCGCCTGCCCGCCGCGGGGACGGTGATAAGCTTTCCCCATGCGGACCGTCATTCACGCGGACCTTGACGCTTTCTTCGCAGCCATCGAGCAGATGGACAACCCTGCCTTGCAGGGCAGGCCCGTGCTGGTGGGAGGCCGCCCCGAGCAGCGGGGAGTGGTCGCGGCCTGCTCGTACGAGGCGCGGGCCTTCGGCATCCATTCGGCGATGCCGATGCGGACGGCGGTGGGCCTGTGCCCCAAGGCGGTCGTCGTCCCACCCAGGTTCGACCGCTACCGGGAGGTATCGCAGCGGGTGATGATCATCCTGAGGGGGGTCTCGCCGGTGCTGCAACAGGTCTCCATCGACGAGGCCTACCTGGAGATCACCGAGGTTGCCGGAACAGATCCGGTGGAGACAGCCTGGCGGATCAAGGAGCGGGTCAAGGGTGAGGTAGGACTGACCATATCGCTGGGCGTCGGGCCGACGAAATCGGCGGCCAAGATCGCTTCAGACATGGACAAGCCGGACGGCTTGAAGGTCGTCCCGCCGGGGACGGCGCGGGATTTCCTGGCCCCCCTGCCGGTGCGTAAGCTGTCCGGCATCGGCCCCAAGACCGAGC
Organism: Dehalococcoidia bacterium; assembly: GCA_965220155.1. Lineage (GTDB taxonomy): Bacteria > Chloroflexota > Dehalococcoidia > SHYB01 > SHYB01. Next base: position 1,749,710 of record OZ244810.1, read on the forward strand.
AGCGTCTGCTGGAGAAGGGGGTCACGACCCTGGGCGATCTGGCAGCCCGCTCGGACGCATGGCTCGAGCGGGAGATGGGACAGCGGGGCCTCGAGCTGGGCCTGATGGCCCGGGGTGTCGACGACCGCCCAGTGGCCACCGAGAGGGTCGCCAAGTCCATCAGCGCTGAGACGACGTTTCCGCAGGACGTTGGAGACCCCCAGGAGCTATCGCGATCGCTGAGACGGCTCGGCGAGCGGGTGGGCTCCCGTCTGCAGGGCTCGGGCTCCCGCGGCCGCACCGTGACGGTGAAGCTTCGTCTCAGCGACTTCACGACGCTGACTCGTAGCGCCACCGGGCCGGGCCTCGTGGCGTCGTCCGGCGATGTGGTAGACGCCGCCCAGCGGGTGCTGGACCGGGAGCTGGTGCAGCGTGGGGGCCGCTACCGGTTGCTCGGGGTCGGCGTGTCCAACTTCGTGGAGGGTGAAGAGGGGCAGCTAAGCCTGTTCGGAGAGTGACGGGCCGACCTGACCGTGTTCCCCCCACGCAGCTCCAGTACAGCGCTCTCCGGGCGGGCGAAGTTGTTCAGTCCAGGTTGCTCGGCGATAGGCCTCCGCGGGAGCTGGTCCGCGGCAAAGAAGCGGTGCCGGACAGGGCGGGGGCGCCGCTACCGCTCCAACCGAACACGCTCGACCATGACCCCTTGGGCTGGGTCCAGAGAGACGAGGTTGACACTGGAGAAGTCCCCATAGGGCTCTCCCGGAGAGCCGCTGTAGAAGGCGGCCACCCCGTCGGCGCTGACGTCGACAAAGCGGTGCCAGTGGCCCAGCGCGACGTAGTCGGCCTTGAGCCCCCCGATCTCTGAGTCCCGGATGATGGACGAGCGGAAGGTGTCCTCGTTGTCGGGGACAAAGTGGCCGTGGGTGACGACGACTCTCCAGTAGCTCTCGTCGTCGTGGGGCTTGTAGCCCTGCAGCGGCTTATGGCCTGGATTATGGTCCTCGATGCCACGCGCCCAGATGTGCAGGTTGAGGTCGTCGAAGACGATATGGCCTCCCTCCGGGTCCCCCGCGAAGTGAACGTGGTCTCCAGCCTCACGCAGGTCAACGCGATGGTAGATAGAGGTTTCGTCTACGCAGTCGTGGTTCCCGGGAATAATCACCGTGGGCTGTTTCAGCCGGCGGAGCTGCTCCAAGGTCGCTTCGACGACATGGGGCTTCACTCGAGAGCTGTCGAACAGGTCCCCCGCGATGATGACGGCATCAACCTGGTGCTCGAGGGCGACATCGATCACCGCCCCGAGACTGTCGAGGCGGGTATCCGGGGCGAGGTCCTCGCCTATATGGATGTCCGATGTATGAAGGAGTCGAAGAGAGGTGGTTCTTTGGGGCACGGTTGGGATGCGACTCACTTTCCAATCAGCCGTCGCAAGGACGGCTCGAGGTGCGTTAGCTGTCTTTCCGGGGACGCCACTTGGGCAGGACCCCGTTCTCGTATTCTTCGAAGACCACCTCTACTGGCAGCCCGATGTGTATCTCCTCGTTTGGAATGCCCACCACGTTCCCGAAGGTGATGGGCCCCTCTTCGAGCTCAATCACTGCCACATTGTACGGCAGGTCCTTCTGCCATTCCCGCAAGAACGGCCGATGGTACACGGTAAAAGTATAGACGGCGCCGCGGCCGGCGGCCTCGACCCATCTCATGCTTTCCCAGCCGCAGTCGTCACAGGCGCTGGCCGGCCAGTAGTACTTGCCGTCCTTGTCGCAGCGCTGGATAAGGAACTTGTGCTCTTTGGCACCCTCCCAAAAGGGGAGGTCCATCTCATCGGTGATGAACGCTGTCGGCGGCGGTTTCTGCGGTAGGACCATCAGCTCGCACTCCCCAGGACCAGGCAGCTATGGGCCCAGGAGTTCTGGACTCCGAAGCCGCCCCCATGTCCGGTCACCAGGCCTATCTTGGCATCCTTCACCTGCGTCTCTCCGGCTTCGCCGCGCAACTGCTTGATCCCCTCGGTGATAGGGGTCATGCCCATGATGTACCATCCCGAGAGTTGGCCTCCGGCGGTGTTCGTCGGAATCCTGCCATGCAGCTTGGTGCCGCCCGCCGCCACGAAGGGGCCGCCTTCGCCCTCGCCGCAGAACCCGTAGCCCTCGAGCTGCAGCAACACGTTGATGGTGAAGGCATCGTAGCATTCGAACACGTCGACGTCGTCGGGGCCGATACCGGCTATGCCGTACGCGGTCTCCCTGGCCCGGGCGGTGTCCAGGCCGTCGAACTGGGTCTTATCGGCCCAGCGCCTCATGTTGTGGCCAGCGCCCCATCCCAGGATCGGGACTGCCTTCGCTTTCAGGTCACGGGCACGCTCTGCCGTCGTCACAATGATCGCCACTCCGCCATCGGTGTCCCGGGTGCAGTCCAAGAGATGGAAGGGCTCGCATATCCAGGGCGAGTTGTGGTGGTCCTCCATGGTCATGGGGACGTCATGCATGATGGCTTCGGGCCGCCTGTTGGCGTACCCCCGCTGGGTCACGGCCACCTCTCCGAGATGGTCCTCGGTGGTGCCGTACTTCCACATGTGCCGGCGCGCGTTCATGGCGTGGTTGGCAATGGGGCTCACGTACCCCCATGCCCGGGCTATGCCGTAGCCTCCCGAGCCGAGCTTGACCTGCTCGCTCCAAAGCCGGTGGGCCCCGGTAACGAGGACGTAGTTCGCCAGGCCGATCTCCAGGAGCCCAACGGCGGTCATCATCATCGCCCCGGCGGTGGCCCCGCCCGTGCTCATGTGATAGGCGAACTTGGGCTGCATCCCCAGGTACTTGAGGTCCTGGTTGGGTCGGGGGTCTATCGCTTGGAAGAGGTACCCGTCGATGTCCTTCCGCTTCAGCCCCGCATCCGCCAGGGCGTCCCGGATGCACCAGTCGGCCACCTGGCGGGTCGTGTAATCGGGGAGCTTCCCTTGCCGGGTCACCCCCAATCCGACGATGGCGTATTTGCCTGACTTGTCCGATGTCGCCAAGGCTTTTCCTTTCGTTCACTCGGCCTCAGGGGGTCCTCAGCCGCCGCGTCCGTTTAGCAACAGCCGGAGGTCCGACATCCCCACGCCGAAGGCAACTCCCAGGACCGCCGGCAGCCTCCAGAACTGCCAGCCCCACCTCTCAAACCTGGGATTGGGCCGCCCCCTACTATAGCCACGAAGGGATCAGAGCACAAAGACCGGCCTCATGATCGAGCCGGCTGGCGGCGCGGTTGATTTGCGTTTCCATCCTCAGCCGGGAATGACGGAAAAAACCCGAGAGCGGGCAGTGAATCGTCCGCGGGTGGGCGGCCGATAGGCGCAGCCAGAAGGGACGGGCCTCACCGGCCGCTGGGGTCGGTAACGTAGGTGTGTGTGATGATCTCCCAGCTGTGACCGTCTGCATCGCGGAAGTAGAAGCCTCTCCCTTGATGCAGATGGTTGATCTTGCCATCCTCCTGGGAATACGGGCCGCTTCCATAAGAGACACCCTGCTCCATGACCCGGCTCAAGATCGCATCGAACTCTTCTTCAGTTGCGAGAAGAGCGTAGTGATGACGCTCGAAACTCGAGTGGTTGTCGAAGTCCAGGGTCAGGGTGTCGTTGACCCTGACGGGGGCGAAATGGCCCCACGGCCCCTTGTACTCGAGCCCGAGGATTCCAGCGATAAACCGCGCCGATTCCTCATGGTCGTGGGCGGGGACGATCGTGTGGTCGAGATGGAGTGCCACAACATCCTCCTTGATTAGGTCGATACCGTAGTACAGTCGTGCCCTGGCGCGTGTTTGCTTTTTTGCACTCGGAAGGCCGCCTGGCCTGTTCGTCAGCGAGGTGGTCCCCGCGCGGTTGTGCTCCCGGGTATAATGCCGCAAGACAACCGGCGCGCCAACGGGCGCGGGCAAGGAGGCCTCATGGCCGAAGAGAAAGCAGGGCTCGCAGTCCTGGACCCGACGGCTCCCCCGCTTCCCGTGAACGCGAGCCTCTCGGCGCGGCCGGACACCCTAAACGGCAAGGTCCTGGGTCTGCTGGGCAATAGCAAGCGGAACGCCGACAAGCTGCTCGACGAAATGGAGAGGCTCCTCTCCGAGCGGTACGAGTTCGCCTCGGTGGTGCGGAGCGCCAAGAAGGACGTCACCAGCCCCTGTCCGACGGAGATCATGGAGGACCTGGTCGCCAGGGCGGAGGTGGCCATCACGGCCATTGGTGATTGAGGCTCCTGTTCGTCGAGCAGTATGTTCGACGGGCTGACGATGGAGCAGAACGGCCTCCCCTCAGTGGTGATCTGCACCGAACCCTTCGTCCCGACCGCCAAGAGCATCGCCCGGATCAAGGGCATCCCCGACTACCGGTTCGTGATCATTCCTCACCCATTGGGGAGCCGTACGCCCGAAGAGGTCAAGGAGCTGGCCCGAATGGCGCTGCCCGAGACCATCGAGATCCTGATGGGCCAAAGCTGAGCATCTCCGGCTGATCGAGGTCAGAGAAAGAGCCCTCGCCGAGGTCGATAGCAAGCCCAACGGCGGGCGGTAGGTTCTCAAGCCGGCAGTCGAGGCTACTCCGGCGCCAGCCGGATCTCATCGCCCTCCAGCCGAGGCACGGTCCTCAGAACGCTGGCCCGTGCGCAATACAGCAGGTCGTCGCCCAAGCCCACCCGGTTCAGTGCCCGGCCCGACCTGGACTCCCGCAGCGCATCCAGGAGCCTGCCCCGGTAGGCCAGGTAGACCATCTGGGCCAATCGCGCCCCCCCGGTGACCTCTGCTCCCGAGGCGCTCGCGAGCCGGTCCACATACATGCCGGCACACACGACGTCGTCCAGGACGGGGGCGCCCTGCCGCCCCACCGGCACCAGCAAGACATCCTCGTGACGGGCCTTGAGCCGCCTCACTACCGCACCCGCGTTGACGATCGCGCCAACGATGACCTCCTGGCCGCCCTGCGCCGCTCTCATCGCCCACGTACCGTTTGTGGTCGTGAAGACGAGAGTCTTGCCGGCGACGGCCCGCTTCGTATACTCCCGCGGCGAGTTGCCCAGGTCGAATCCCGGGACCTTCAACCCCTTTCGCTCGCCCCCAACCAGGGTCGCCTCCCTGGGAAGCCCCTCAGCCGCGGCGATGGCTTCTTCGACGGTGTGCACGGGGATGACCCTCGCGCATCCGCGGTCCAGGGCCGTCGCGATGGTCGACGAGGCCCTGACCACGTCGATGACGACTACCGTCCATGACGAGAGGTCCATGGAGGAAAGGTCGGAGGCCTGGGTCAGGGAGTGGACTTTCATGCGGTTGAGAGCGATGCGTCAGTCCGAGGAGCGGTCGAGGTAGGACTGCAGGATGACCGCCGCGGCGACAGCGTCGATCCTCTGGCGGCGCTTGACCGATGGGACCCCCGTCTCCCGCATGCGGCGCTCGGCCTCCACCGTGGACAGCCGCTCGTCCCAGGCGAGCACGGGCAGCTCCGTGAGCGCGGAGAGGGTATCGATGAACCGTTGCACCCGCTGGGCCTGGGTGCCGGTCGAGCCGTCCATGGAATAGGGCATCCCAACGAGGATGGTGTCGGCGCCTTGTTCCCCCGCGATCCGGACAATCTCATTCGCATCGCGCCGGGCGTTCTTGCGGTCCAGGACCATTATCGGAGTGGCAATGAGCCCGAGGGGGTCGCTTCGGGCGACCCCTATCCTCTTGTCCCCTACGTCCAGGGCCAGCAACGGCATGGCGAAGCCAGTATACCCTCGAGTGGCCTTGCCCTTGGGGGCCCTTCGCGGGCGGGTTGAGACCTACCCCCAGGCTACCCCATGCTTCCGGGGCGCGCTTGCGGCCTGACCGGTAGGCGCATAGGATGGCCCCGCCAGTCATTTTCGGAGGAGGTCACAGCAATGGCAGACGAGGGGAAAGTAGCTCTTATTACCGGAGGGAGTCGGGGGATTGGAAGGGCCTGCGCCCTGCACCTGGCGAAGAGGGGAGTCAACGTCGCCGTCGCCTCGCGAACGTTGACCGGCTCCGAGACGTTCGAGGTCTCGGCGACCATCAAGGAGTCGGACGTCGCGGCGATGCCCGGAAGTCTGGAGGAGACCGCCGCGGATGCCCGCGCCCTTGGGGTCCGCGCGCTGCCCATCAAGCTGGACCTGCTGAGCCGGGAGGAGACCAAGGCTGCGGTAGAGGCGACCCTCGAGGAGTTTGGGCGCATCGACATCCTGGTGAACAACGGTCGGTTCTATGGGCCCGGCCAGCAGGACCTGTTCGAGGACACCGACCTCGAGTATTTCGACAAGGCCAACGAGGCCAACGTCATGGCGCCCCTTCACCTTATCAAGCTGACGATGCCATCGATGATCGAGCAGGGGGGCGGGGTGGTCGTGAACCTCACTTCTGGCTCAGGCTCCCGCGAGGTGGCAGCCATGCCGGGCGTGGGGGGTTGGGGCCTGAACTATTCCATCACCAAGGCCGCCGTCGCGCGGGTAACTCCTGGACTGGCGAAGGAGCTGAAGCGTTACAACATCGCCGTGATCAGCATTTCCCCCGGCAACGTCGTGACCGAGCGCCGCGTCCGCGAGGCGGGCAAGTACGGGTTCGCGGCCTCCACCGAAACAGGTCTCAGCTCCGACGTGCCCGGCGCGGCCGTCGCCTTTCTTGCGACCCACCCCAATGCGATGTTCTATTCGGGGAAGTGGACCGAGTCAATCGAGCTCTGCATGGAGCACGGGCTCCTTCCTCCATCGGACCTGCCGGCCAACGAAGGTCCCGATGTCTGGGGGCTCCCGAGATAGCTCGGGGCCCAGGGGACCAGAGCTACGGCCCCTTATGAGGCCGCTTTCTTCGCCTTGGTCGGCCTGCTCAACTGAGCCAGCCCGAGGGTGATCCCGAGCCGCGCATACGAGCTCTCTGCATCCACGGGAAGATCGATGACAGTGGCGCATTCGGCATAGGTGTTCCGGCAAAGGAGAGGGATCATGCCCCGTGTTATCGACGCAGACGGTCACGTTCACGAAACAGCGGCGCTCCAGCAGCTCATTCCCTTCATCGACGAGCCTTTTCGAGACCGGGTCCGGCCTGCGCCGGACGCTCCAACCCGGGTGCTGATCGACGGCGAGCCCTGGCCGCAACGGGCGGGACCGCCGCCGGCGGCAACCCCGCCTCCAGTCGAAGAGCTCATCGTTTACGGCAAGGAACCTCTCAACGGCTGGCACGAGCGGCCCGAGTGCGCAGGCATGTGGGACTCCGGCAAGCGAGTCCCGGACATGGACCTGGATGGCATAGACGTCGCGGTCCTGTTCCCTGGGATCATCGGCCTGGCGGCCTACGGGCACCCCGAGATGGAGATGGCGAATGCCCTTTCGCGCGGCTACAACGACTGGCTGGCCGGATACTGCAAGCCTTACCGGGACCGGCTGAAGGGAGTCGCGTCGCTGCCCATCATGGACGTGGCGGAGGCGGCGCGGGAGCTCCGGCGGTGCGTGCAGGACCTGGGCTTCGTCGGAGGAAGTATCCCCAACTGGCCCGGCGTTGCGGCGCGGACGCTGGACGATCCGGTCTATTACCCACTCTGGGAGGAGGCCCAGCGCCTGGACGTGCCCATCTCCATCCACAACAACACGCTCCATACGCTGGCTTTCGCCCATCGCTATCACGGCTACCTGGCGACGAAGCCCAGTCACGATCCGACGGAGAATATGCTGGGGATGCAGTCCCTCATTTTTGGCGGGGTACTCGACAGGTTCCCCAGCCTCCGGTTCGCCTTCATGGAAGGCGGCGTCGGCTGGATCCCATTCTGGATTGATCGCCTGGGGGACTACTACGAGGAGTTCCTCGGCGGGAAGTTCCAGCGCGGCCATCCGGAGGAGTACTTCCGGAGCGGCCAGTGCTACTTCAGCTTCGAGCCCGAAGAGCGAACGATAGCCTACGTGGCGGAGACCATAGGGGCTGAGTGGCTTCTCTACGCGTCGGACTACCTCCACCACGACGCCATCTTTCCAGGGTCGGTGAAGGCCGTTCGAGACCGTAAGGACCTGTCTCCGGAGCTCAAGCAGAAGGTCCTGTGCGACAACGCCGAGGCGCTCTTCCGGCTCACCGCGTAGGGGAGAGCATGGCCGTCATCAGGATGTACACCGGCAACGACGACCGCACGCACTTCGAGGAGGTCCCTCTGTCGTTCGAGCGGGCAGGCACCGGCACGGTGAGCGGCCTCCTGCCTGTGGCTGGACCGCCTGCGCTGCGCGTGACCACCGAGATCACGCCCCAGTTTCACACGACCCAGCGCCCGTGGTACTGGGTGCTCCTCGAGGGTAGCGTGCGTGTTATCGGGGGGAACGGCGATCAGCGCACATTGAAGCCTGGCGACATCCTTCTTGCCGAGGACACAACAGGCGAGGGGCACATGGTCCGCATGGACGGCTGCGATCAATGGACCGCCCTTTATCTTCCGATCGCCGCCTGGGATAGGGCTGCAGCGGAGGGCGTTTCGTCGTAGGAGGGGGCCGGAGGTCGGGCGGGAGGAGCGGCATCACGCCGGCCCCCCAGGGGCGACGGACTCGCTCCAAAGAGCTGCGGAGCCCTGGCCAACGGGGTGTTGCCGGTCCCCGCTTCAAGCCTTGCGCAGGAGCCCCCAATAGACCCCGGCGATGATCAGCGCGCCCCCCATGGTTGTCGTCGCGGTAGGGGCCTCCGCGAGGACCACCCAGGCCAGCAGACTCGCCAGGACCGGCTCGCCCATCACCGCGATGGCCACCGCCGTCGCGCTGACATGGGCCAGCGCCCGGTTCAGCGACGTGTGCCCCAGGAGCTGGGGGATGAGGGCCAGCAGGGCCATCCAGAGGAACGCCGAAGCTGAATATCCCACAAAGGACTCTCCAGCTACTACCGCTGAGAGCACAAGGGCAGCCCCGGCGACGGGGTACACCACGGCCGCATAGGTAAGAACGGACTCCTGGGCACGGACCTTGCGTCCAATCAAGAGGTAGCCCGCCATCGCAGCGGCCCCGGCCAGGGCGAGAAGGTCGCCCGCGACGGCGTCCCGGCTGCCCCAGTCTCCAGCCACTACGACGGCGCCTCCCGCCAGACCCGCGGTGATGCCCAGCACCTCCCTGCGGAGCAACCTCTCGTTCAGGACTAGCCAGGAGGCAGCAGCTACGAGGAGGGGGCTGCTGGTGACAAGCACGACCGAGCTTGCGACGGATGTGTGGTGCAGCGAGCCGATCCATGTCCCGAAATGCAGGGCGAGGAAGCCGCCTGAGAGCGCCATCCACAGCAAGCGGGCGCGGTGGACCGGGCGCCGGACATGGCCCCGGCCGAGGACGAGGCATCCCGCCCCCATGGCGAGGCCCGCGATGCCCATCCGGTAGGCTGCGATGACGAGGGCCGGGGCATCGGCCAGCCGGACCAGGACCGCGGCGCAAGAGACCGCCGCTACGCCAATGGCCAGCACCAGCAGCACGCCCCGCCGGGATCGGCCATCGCCGTCAATCATTGGCATCTCCAGGTGGGATTCCCAGAAGGGCTGAAGGCTCGAAGGACAGCCACATTGCGGGACCAGGGCAGCTCTGCGGTACCTATCTACGCCGCGACATCTTACGCCGGCGGCCGCGTGTCTCCACCAGCCGGTTCCGCGACGTTGTCTGCCGGGCGGTATACTGACCCGCAAATCGTCTGTTCGGGGGCCACAATGGCAAGGGCAGGTAGCCAGGACCGCGACCTCGAGGCCCGCGCTGCGGGGGACACGGCGGGCAAGATTACCGACGAGGGTATCGAGCGAATGCGGACCCGCATCGGGATCGAGGTCCCGCAGCTCGCCCCCTACAACGAGTATGCCTCCATCGACGGTATCCGCCACTTCGTGCACGGCTACGGCGACGACGATCCCCTTTTCACCGACCCCGAATACGGCGCGGGCACCCGGTGGGCCGGGATGATCGCGCCTCCGACCTTCGTCATTACCACCGGCGTGAGCAAGGTCACGGAGATCTCGCCAGAAGACCGCGCGCGGGGGGCGCATGCCCTCGCCGGGGTCCACGAGTTCTTCTCAGGCACAGAGTGGGGGTGGTTCCTGCCCATCAGGCCGGGCGATCGCCTGACAAAGCGCCGGGCCCTCCGGGACGTCTGGGTAAAGGAGAGCAGCAGGTTTACCGGGGGGCGCTCGGTGGTCATCCGCTATCGCCTGGACTGGCTCGACGGTGAAGAGCGTCTGGTGGCGCAGTCCTGGGAGAGTTTCGTGCGGACGGAGCGGGCCGCGGCGGCGGGCAAGAAGAAGTATTTCGACATCCAGCGGCCCTACTACGACCGGGAGGCGGTGGAGGAGATCGACCGGGCCTACGAGAGCGAGCGCCGTCGTGGGGCCGAGCCCCGGTACTGGGAGGGTGTCGAGGTGGGGGAGGAGCTTCCCCCCATCGTGAAGGGGGCGTTAAAGACTACCGACCTGATCGCGTGGATGCGTGGCTGGGGAGGGGGAGTCCATGCCTTCCGGCAAGCCTATCAACACCGGAATCGGCACCCGAAGTTCTACACCGTCAATGAGTGGGGCTATCCGGACGTGGTGGAGCGGGTCCACTGGGACGATGGCTGGGCCCAGCAGATCGGCAACCCTTACGCCTACGACTTCGGAAGAATGCGCCACGCATGGATGTGTCAGTCACTGACGAGCTGGGCCGGTGACGACGCATGGCTCTGGAAGATGACGGACCAGGTGCGGGCATTCAACTACTTTGGCGATACCACGTGGGTGAAGGGGCGGGTGACCGGTAAGCTTGTGACGCCCGAGGGCCACCACGTCGTGGAGATAGCGCTTGGGTGCGAGGACCAGCGAGGGCGGGTCACGGCCCCCGCCCAGGCCACCATCATCCTGCCCTCCTCGCGGAACGGTCCCGCGCGGCTTCCCCAGTCTCCCCCGGGGGACCAATAACCGCTGGGTAGTTGCCCTGGGGTCCCCACTGCAACGCCCGCAAAGCGTGCGCGGCTTGACAGGCAAAGTCGCAGCCCCCAGCCTTGGGCCGGGACGAGACCCGTCGTCCTGGATAGGATTCCGTCGCGTCACACCCGGAGCACCGATGCTGCTAGAAGGAAAGTCCGCCTTCGTGACCGGGGGTGGCCGCGGCCTCGGGCGCGCCATCGCCATCGCTTACGCCCGGGAAGGGGCCGATGTTGCCGTCGTGGCCCGCACCCCGGAGGAGGTCGACGAGACCGCCCAGCAGGTCGGCGCCCTGGGCCGTAAGGGCGTGGGGCTGATTGCCAACTTGACCGACACAAGGCAGACCGCCAACGCTCTCTCCGAGGCCGTCCGAGAGTTGGGCAAGATCGACATCCTCGTAAACAATGCCGGCGGCTACCGGCTTTTCACCGACGGCCAGCTCCACGGCGTGCCGTTCCTGGAACTGACAGAAGAGGAGTGGGACCGGGTAATCGCCGCCAACCTGACGACGGCCTTTCGGGTCTGTAAGGCCGTCCTGCCGCACATGGTCGCTCGAGGGGGCGGGGCCGTGGTGAACATGAGCTCGGGGGCGGGGAGGCGAGGTGCCCCGGGGCAAGCGGCATATAGCGCCTCCAAGGCCGCAATGGACAAGCTCAGCGAGGCCCTGGCCGAGGAGATGAAGCAGCACGGGATCGCGGTGAACAGCCTCACCCCCGGCTGGGTCCTGACCCGTCCCAACGACGACTATGATTCCGAGGTCCATAAGCGGATGCGCCTACCCGAGGATATCGGTCCTGTGGCGGTGTTCCTCGCCCTTCAGACCCCGGACACGATGACCGGGCAGATGCTGAGCGCCCCCGACTTCGACCGTGAGCGCGGCATCGAGCCCCCCTCGGCCTACGAGCGCCTTTACTCGGGGCAGGGCTAGATACCTGTCTCGTCAGGGCTCGCAAACGCGCGCCGATCAGCCTGTAGGAGGAGAACCTCATGGCACAGCTTCCCAGCAGCAGCCGGGCTGCGGTCCTTCACGAGTTCAAGGGACCGTTCGTGGTGCAGGAAGTCCCGCTTCCGAAGGAGCTCGAACCAGGCGCCATCTTGACCAAGATGGACCTCGCCACCATCTGCGGATCGGACATCCACATCTGGCAAGGGGAGTCGCGGCCAGGGGTCCTGCCTCTCATCCTCGGCCACGAGATGGCAGGCCGGGTGCATGCTCTGGGACCCGGCGTCGAGACCGACTCATTGGGGCAGTCTCTGCGGGAGGGCGACCGGATCATCTGGACCCACGCCGCTTGCGGCCGGTGCTATCAGTGCGTGGTGGAGCGGGAGGAGTCCCTCTGTGACAACCGCATCGCCACCGTAGCTCACCCCGTTACAAAGTTCCCCTACGTGGTGGGAAGCCTGGCCGAATACTGTTACGTGCTGCCCACCGCCGGACGAGTGAAGGTCCCCGACGAGGTGCCCAGCGAGGAGGCTTCGGCAGCGAGCTGCGCCTTCCGGTCTGTGGCACGGGGCTTCGACCGTCTGGGCCATCTGTCCGCACTGGACACTGTCGTGGTCCAGGGGGCGGGGCCCTTGGGCCTCTTCGCCACCGCCATGGCGGTGCAGGCCGGGGTCGCCAAGACCATCACCATCGGGGCGCCGGAGCAGCGGCTAGGGCTGGCACGACGTTTTGGAGCGACACACACCATCAACATCGACGAGGTCCCCGACGCGGCAGCGCGGACGGCCCAGGTCCGGGGCCTAACCGATGGCCAGGGGCCTAGTGTCGTGATCGAAGTCTCCGGGGGCGCAACGGCATTCCTCGAAGGGATCGACATGGCGCGCAAGGGGGGACGCTACCTCATGCTCGGACAGGTGCCTCGTCACACCGTGACGTTCAGCCCCAACGCTATCCAGACGAAGCAGCTCGATATCATTCCATCCACCTCGGCGTCCACGGAGCACTATTACAAGGCCCTCCAGTTCATGAAGGTCCATCGGGACCGCTTCCCCTTCGGGGAGATGATGACCAATCGGTATCAGCTGGACGACATCAACGAGGCGATGAACGCCATGAAGGACTTCCGCGAGATCAAGCCCGTGGTGCTCTTCGGCAGCTAGGAAGAGGGGCCCATGACCTTGGGCCTTGGTCAAGGACGCCCGCCTGACGAATTGGTCCTCCTGGAACCCCCCCGAACTACGCCGTCCCGAGGATCTTCGCCGCCTGCGCCTCGACTGCGGTCCCTTTGAAGAAGTCGGCGTTGTTTCCAGCGTAGAGCTTCACAGGGTTCGTGAACACGAAGTCTCGGAAGTCCGACTCCGTGATGATCTCCTTGTCCACCAGCTCATAGGCCTCCGAGACCGTTTCTCTCATGTCGGGCACGTCCCAATGGCTGATATCGGAGCTGAAGATGGCCCCGAGACGTGCCTTGAAGGGGTTCACCTTCTCGTTGAACGCCCAGGCGTTCATGGCGTCGTCGGCCTCGCATCCAAAGAAGAAGTTGGGGACGAATAAATCGTAGATGTCCTCGGCCCTCGTGATTCCCACCGCGGCGAAGTCGTCCAGCTCTTCGGCCGCCCTGGTAGGGGCCCCCAGGCTCTCACGGATCCGGTCCAGCCGGCTCAAGACCTTTTCGCCTCCGTACTGGACCATGAGCTTTTCCAGCTCGGCCCTGTCCATGCCGACCGGGTCCAAGCGCTGCACGGCAGTGCCGCCCCGCTTTTGCCATCGGGCAACCAGGTCGGCGTAGAGGTTGCAGGCCCAGCCAACGCCACATTCCAGGAACCCCACCCGCAGCTTCGGCAGACGCCGGGTAACGCCCCCGAAAAACAGGGCCTTGCACAGGGCCTCCCCGGTCGCCGCGAAATGGCCAATGTGGTTGTACATGTAGATGGAGCTCCTTCTGAAGCCCCAACCCTGGCTGCTCGTGTGGGTCGTTGGCGACACGCCGAGCTCGATGCACTTCGCCCAGAATGGATCGTAATCGTAGTCGCTGTCGATGCCGAATACGTCCAGGCGGCCCGCGTAACCGTCGGCGGGAGCCAGCGCTGGGTCGACCCATGGAAGGGTCCGGTGGGCGTACCCTGCGATGACGATGGCTTTCAGGCCGAGGACGCCGACGGCGTGCTCCAGCTCGGCGATGGCCTCCTGAGGGGTGTCCATGGGGATGGAGGCAGCCGGCGTCATCCGATCAGAGTACTCCCGGTACATGTCCGCGTAGTAGGTGTTGAGGGCCCGGCAGAGGGCCTGGCGGAGCTCCGTGTCGCCCGGAAACTTCACCCATGGGAGCCCGGTGGTGGGGTAAAGCACGCTGAAGTCCATTCCCAGCTCGTCCATGCGCTCGTGGAGCAGCTTGGGCAGCATTCCTGTGGCATGGTCCAGCGTCTGGCCCGTTGGCACCCACCAAGGGGCGGTCCAGCCCCCAGATTTCGGGGGGCCGGAGGCAGCGCCGTACGGGGCATTGGAGCGCAGCCGTTCGACCATGCCGCCCCCGCCGACGTCGCGGACGTAGTCCATCAAGACCGGCCCGATCTCGAGGACGTGGCCGTCCGAATCGATTACGGGATGGTCGAGCCGAGAGCGGACTTTTTGGGACTCTGAAGTATTTGCCACCACCATCTCTTGCCTCCTGCCTTGTCTCAATCACCGCCCCGGGATATCGAAAAATGGCCCGTCCCGTGAGTGACGCTACCGTCCCTGGAACCTGGGCTGGCGCTTTTCGGCGAAAGCCAGCGGCCCCTCTTTGACGTCCTCGGTGTCCGCAACTTCGGGAAGGACCGTCCACGCATAGGCGATCCCCTCATGCATGCCCCGGCTCAGCGCCCCGAGGATCGCCTTCTTTGACCCCTGGACCGCAAGGGGGGCACACTCTTCGACGATATGGCCTGCGATCTCCCATGCCTTGGGCATCAGACCTTCCGGCGGGAGCACTTCGCTGACGAGCCCCCATTGCAGGGCCTGCTGGGCCGTCATTCGGAACCGCTTGCCCTCCATCACCATCCGCATCACGATGCCCACCGGCATCCGGAACGCCAGACCGGCGGACTCGACACCGCTGATATGGCCGATGTTCACGTGGGTATCGAAAAAGGTCGCATTCTCCGAAGCGATCACGATGTCGCTGTCTGCGATGAGGTGCCACCCACCGCCGACACAATAGCCGTTGACGGCGGCGATGAACGGCTTGTTGACGGACTGCATCAGGTCTGCGGCCGGCTTCCACCGGTTGACGGTCAGGGGACCGTGCTCACGGGCTCTCTGCGCCTGATTCTTCACGTCCATACCCGTCGAAAATGCCCGGTCGCCTGCGCCCGTGAGGATCATGCACCACAAGTCCGGGTCGTCCCTGTACTCGGTGAAGACGTCCACGAAGTCATTGATGGTTGGGTGGTCGAAGGCGTTCATCCGGTCGGGACGGTTGATGGTAACGCACATCGTCCGGTTGCGCCGCTCGATGATGAGATTTCCCGCTTCCATATTCCTCCCTCTAAGCACTCCTGTCCGAGTAGTTCTTCAGGGTCTATTGCCAGCGGACCGAGGTGATGGCTGCGCTCAGTCAGCACATCTCGAGGCCGCCTCCGATGCAGCCGCGTACAGTGCTGTAGCTTACCAGAAAGGCAACTCCCTCCCGCGAGCCCCGGCAGCGGCCAGGGACGAGAGGCCTTCTACAGGCCCGCCATCCGCGTATCTCTGTCCCGCGGAAAGGCATGGATTCCCAGTGCCAAGGGGATCGAGATGGCCGCGGCTACCGCCGAGACCAGGACCGCTAGCTTGAGGCCGGACTCCCCTCCGCTCGCCATGCCGCCGACCAGGGCGACTCCCAGCACCCCCGCGACCGACCGGACCATGTTCATCACGCCGGACGCCATCCCTGCGGTCCTCTCCGGGCAGGACTCGACGCTTGCCATTTGGGCGGCGGGGGCGCTGAGCGCAATCCCGATGCCCTGTATGGTCATGACGACGACGAAATACCACATCGGGCTCGAAGGCCCCAGGGAAAGGAACATCCCCAGGCTGGCAGTGAACAGCACCGAGCCTGCCAGCACGGGGATTCTCCGGCCGACCCGGTCGGCGATCCGGCCCCCGATTGGCGCGATGATCATGGTGGCCGCGGCCGGGCCCATGAGGACGATGCCTGTCTGCTGCGGGCTGGCCCCCCGGACGTCCGCCAAAAACAAGGTGACCGCAATAAAGCCGACGAACACCCCGATGCTGGCAAAACCCTGGCTGGCAACGGCGTAGGTGAAGGGTGCGAGCCGGAACAACCGGAGGTTCACCAGCGGGTCGGGGGCCGATAGCTCGCGGCGTACGAATAGGATGAGCGCCAAGATGCTGCCCGCCCCCAGAACCCCAAGCGCGCTCCCCGAAACGGATGCCTCGGGGGCGAAGGTCAAGAGCAGGATGAGGGCCACCAGAGTTGCCGACAACGCAGCGGCCCCCAGGTAGTCGAACTGGAACCTCCCGGAGCCCGGCGGGGGGCGCGAGGGGATGTACTTCACTGCGAAGTACATCCCGACGGCGGCTATCGGCGCGCTGATGACGAACAGGGCGCGCCAACCCACCGTTGAGACCAGAAGGGCGCCTAGGGGCGGACCCGTAAGCCCAGCAAAGGAATACGTCCCGAAAATGAGCCCCATGGCAGCAGCCCTGGAGTCGTGTGGCAGCTCGGCCCGGACGATGGCCAGGATGCTGGGGACGATGATGGCCGCCCCAATCGCCTGGTTGAATCGCGCGAAGAGCATGAAGGGGAAGGACCAGGCAACGCCCGCCAGGATCGAAGCCACGCCAAAATAGACGACGCCCGCCAGGAAGACCTGTTTGCGGCTGAAGCGGTCGATGAACTTACCCGCCACAGGCTGCCCGATGGCCAAGCCGGCGACATAGATCGTCAGGACCCACGGCGCTTCTGAAACGGAAGCGCCCAGGGCCTCGCGGATCGCCGGCAGGCCGATGACGATCATCGAGATGTTGAGAGGCTGAAGGAGCCCCGCTATGGCGAGACCGCCGATGAGGGCCCAGAAGGTGCGGCCAGTGGCGGTTACGCCGAGGTGCCGGGCGCCGGCTATTGCTCCCGGCTCGCGTCGGTGATCGTGCATGAGGGCTGGCCTCGCCATTCAACAGAAAAGCCCCTCGAGGGCGAGGGGCCTGATCAGCCTAGCCGGAAGAAGGGGCTAGCCTTCGACGTCGCCCAAGACTTTCCCTTCTTTCAGCGATTCGATCCCGCGTTGTGCGGTGAACAGCAGGGCGCTCAGTTCCTGCTCCAACCTCGAAAGCACGTCGATAGCATAGTGATCAGCGCCCTCGATGTGCTGCTTCGCCTGATTCTCGGCCTCCACCAGAAGGGCCCGGCGGTCCTGCTGGGCCGCCGCGAGGACCTCTTCGGCCTTCTTCCTCGAGTCCTTGACTATCTGGGTCTCGGAGACCTTCTGCATCGACTCCTGCTCGGCCTTGGTGCGCATCCGGTTCGCGTCCGTCTGGGCCTGGCTGATAATGGTGTCCCGATAGCGGATGATCTGGAGGGCCTCATTGATGTCCGAGGGCAGGGAGTTGCGGATCTGGGACACCATCTCCTGGATCTCCCTTGGGTTGATGACAGCCCGTTTGGTCAGCGGAAGCTTCGTGGCAGAGCTTGTCATTGCCTCGAGCCTTTCGACGATTCGGACGATCTCTAGCTTGGGCCCTACCTTTGGGCCTCGCTCAGCCATGGCACCCCCCCTAATCAGACCCTTCCCGGCCCTGGAGCTTCTTTTTCAAGGCGGCCTCTACGTGCTTTGGCACCAGGTTGTCGATCCGGCCCCCCAGCGAGCAGACCTCCTTGAGCAGGCCGGAGCTGAGGAACTGATAGTCCAAGCGGGTCATCATGCAGGCGACCTCGATTTCCGGCTCAATATTCCGGTTCATCATGGTCATTTCGAACTCGTACTCGAAGTCCGAGTTGGCGCGCAGTCCCCGGACGATGACTCCGGCGCCCATCTGCTTCGCGAACTGCACGGTCAGCCCCACGTAGGGGACGACCTCGACGTTGCGGACCTCCGTCAGCGCCTCTTGAAAAAGGTGGACCCGCTCGCTGGTCTCGAACAGCAGCCGCTTGGGAGGTGCATCGTACACGCCAATGATCACGCGCTCAAAGAGGCGGCAGGCCCTCCGAGCGATATCGACGTGTCCGTTGGTGACCGGATCGAAGGACCCGGGGTAAAGGGCCACGGTCATGCGGCGGTTTCCCGGACATAAAGGCTCACCGCGCTGTCGCCGTAGCGGCGCCCCTTGAGCATAGCCAGTTGCCCGATCCGCTCCGGCATGGCTACCCGGGCGGCGTGCTCGATAACAACCCACGCCGATGAGGACAGCAACCCGGACCGGTCCAGGCCGCTGGCGGTGTCCTCCAGCCCGTCATCGGCGTACGGCGGGTCCATCAGGACGAGGTCATACGGGTTCCGAAGGAACTCCAGGGCACGCCTGGTGTTGGCGCAATAGATGTGGGACTGCCGAGCAAAGCCAGAAGCCTCGACGTTGTCCCGAATGCACTGACAGAGCGCCCGGTCCTTCTCGACGAAGTCGACCCAGGTGGCGCCGTGACTCAATGCTTCAATCCCAAGGGAGCCAGTACCCGCGTACGCGTCCAGGACTCTGCGGCCCTCGATGCGGCCCCGGGGGACCATGTTGAAAATGGCGCTACGGACTCGGGATGAAGTCGGCCGGGCCCGCTGCCGACCTACGGGGCCCCGGAGCTTGGCCCCCTTGGCCGCTCCAGCCAGAACTCGCACTGTTCCCCTCCGGGACCCGAGGACGATCCTTGAACTGTTTCCAATAATAGGAACGGCCTCTACAGAAGTCAAGCAGACGGACTCCTGCCTTCTCTCCGCCACCTCAGGGGACCCCTGCCACGCTGCGCGGTGCTCCCTCATTCGGTATAGTGGGGATGGATGGCTTGTACCAGCGGGCCAGAGGGCGGGGCATGACGCTGAGAGAAAACCTGCGGCCCGGCGAAGAAATCGTGGCTCGGGTTGGTCCGTACTATGCGACCTCGCACCGGGTGCTGAGGTACGATCAGACGCGCAGCGGCGCCTACGACATGCCGGAGTTGCCTTACTCCCGCCTCAGCTCCATCGAGCTCGTACGACCGCCGAACCACAAGATGATGGCGGGCGGGACCGTGATTTCCTTGGGCGGCGTCTTTCTCACGGTATTTTACGGGTTGGTCACGACCATCTTGCTGGCCCTGGCGGGGTTGGTTTTCATCGTTCTTGGGAGTATGGGAAAGGGCAATGAGCCCTATTTCCAATTGCACATCGCAGATGCGAGCTCGGGAGAACAGAGGCTATGGCGTGTGCCGTACCGTGGATCCATGGAATTCATGGCCGCCGTTGGCACTCGCACAGGGAAGATGCCCGCAGAGTAGCCGGCGATCAGATTCCCTCACAAGCCGGCTAGATCCCCGCCGCCGCTGATTGGGCCCTCGTGGCCAGCCCCTCCACACCGAAGACGCGCGCTGCTGTCATGCCGCAGACCTTGGCGGCGTCCTCCGGGTCCACATCCTTGAACAATGCCGCTACGTACCGGCGAGACTCTGGAAACGTCCCCTCGTTGTGCGGATAGTCGTTACCCCAGAGCAGGCAGTCCGGGCCGGTGAACTTGATGTTGTGAAGAGCCACCGGGTCATCCTGGAAGGTCGCGTGGACATTGTGGGCCAGGTAGAAGCTAGGCCGCTCCTTCAGCGGGACGTTTGGGTATTTCAGGTCTTCCGCTCCCTCATCGAGCGACTGCATGAGCCACGCCATCCAACCCCCGCCGCACTCCACCGCGATGAAGTGCAAGTCTGGGTGGCGGTCGAATACGCCGGCCATGGTGAGAAGCCCGCAGGCCCGCGCCGCGAACGACTGGGTTGTGGCGTAGTTGACGATGCCGGAGTTGGGCCCCCGGTAGTGGATCATGTCGTGGCCAGTCCCCTGGTGGGCGCAGATGACCATGCTAAGGGCCGCGCAGCGCTCCCACAGTGGCTCCCAGTCAGGGTAGTTGTAGCTGGGCATCGCCGCCATAGGGACCATGGCCGCCCGGATGCCGTTGCCACTGACGTAGTCGAGCTCGTCCAGGGTGTTCTGCATACTCCGGAGTGGGATCGCTGCCGGGGTGACAAAGCGTTCGTGGGGGCCGAACACCTCGATAATCCAGTCGTTGTACACGCGGCAGCATGCCGCCTCGAACTGAGCATCGGGGATCCCCCACAAGTAGAGACCGGTCGCGGGGTAGATAGCCTCGGCCGTAATCCCATCAAGGTCCGCGTCCCTCGACCGTTTTTGGGTGTCGTACCCTTCGCCGCCATGTCCCATCTGATGTTCCAGGTTGGTGATCCGGCGGAATTCCCGGTCGTCGTCGGCCTCCTGTGCCTTCGCCTTCAGGACCTCGAGCTCCCCAGACGCCACGACCTTCGTCTTGCTCCAGTTGAGCTTGATCCCCTCGACGACCAAGCTCCTGTACCCGTCCTCCTGGACTACCCTCGGGGCGCGGCTGCGGAGATGGGCTGGAAGACGCTTGGTCCAGAGATCGTGAGGCTCGGTGAGATGAGAGTCGGCTGAGACGAGAACAGCGGTCCTCGGGTCAAAGCTCTTCACATGAGTTCCCCTTCATCCGTCGCCGGCCCTGGCGGGGCCATTTTCGGGGATTCTACAGCAGCGGGCGAACCCAGAGGATGGAGAACCGCAGGTGAAGGCCCAAGGGCTTCCAGGCAAGAGTGCGAAGCTATTGGGGGAAATGAAGGGAAGAACACTATGAGCGGGGTAGTCATTGGCGGACGTGCGAGCACATAGCTGGAGAACGATTGACGCGACGGAAGGGGGGCCCATATCATCGCCCATGCTTGGCAGTGGGGCCTGGTCTCCAAAAAACCGGGTGTAGGGAGGGGGAGCGGTGCATTACGACTGGACCGAAGAGGAGATACAGTTCCGGCGGGACGTCCGGGACTTCTTGCAAGAAGAGTTGCCCGCTGACTGGACCGAGAGAGGAGACGACGATGAGGGCGGCCGGGACGACTTCGAGAAGCGGTTTGCCCGGAAGCTGGGTGAGCGGGGATGGCTAGCGGTCGGGTGGCCGAAGGAATTCGGCGGGCTGGGCTGGACTCCGATGCAGCAGTTCATCTTCAACGAAGAGATGGCCCTTAACAAGGCGCCCAGCCGGCTTGGCGGCTCCGGCATCGGCCTGGGGGGTCCCGTAATCATGAAACACGGGACCCAAGAGCAGAAGACCCGTTATCTCCCACCCCTGGCCCGCGGCGAGACTGTCTGGTGCCAGCTTTTCAGCGAGCCCAACGCGGGGTCGGACCTTGCCGGCCTTGAGACTCGCGTCGAGGACATGGGCGACTATTTCCTCCTCAACGGGCAGAAGACGTGGACGACCATCGGCCACAAGGCCCAATACGGCGTCCTGCTGGCGCGCAGCAACCCGGACGTGCCGAAGCACAAGGGCATCAGCTATTTCATTCTGGACCTTTCGCTCCCCGGGGTCACTCGGCGGCCCATAATCAATATGGCGGACGTCCACCACTTCAACGAGTTCTTTTTCGACAACGTCAGAGTCCCGCGGGACGCGATGATTGGGGAGAAGGACCAGGGGTGGTATGTGACGAGCACCACCCTGAATTTCGAGCGCTCCGGTATCCGGCTAACGGTCCCGGCCCTCCAGCTATTCGAGGAGCTGGCGGCATTCGCCCGGGAAGGCTCAAACGGCTTCAAGCCCCTGGAGCGGAGCCCGGTCATGCGTAACAAGATGGCCGAGATGGCCCTCGAGCTCCAGGTCTGCAGGCTCCTGTCCTATCGGGTGGCCTGGCTACAGACCTACCAGGAGGTCTCGGGCCGGGAGGGTAACGTCTCCCGCTTGTTTGCGGCGGAGCTGACCCAGCGGCTCGTCCAGGTGGGAATGGAGCTCTTGGGGCTGTGGGGCCAGCCGACCCACGAGAGCAAGCTCAATGTCCTTCACGGGAAGATACAGAAGCTGTACCGGGGCCAGCGGGCCATCACAATAGGCGGCGGCACTGCCGAGATACAGCGCAATGCCATCGCGGTCCGCGGCCTTGGAATGCCCCGGGGCTAGCCGTGGCAACCGGACCCGTGAACGATCTCCCGCTGGCCCCCTACCGCGTCCTGGACCTGACTGATGAGATGGGGCTTCTGTGCGGGCGCCTCTTGGGCGACCTTGGCGCCGACATCGTCAAAGTGGAGCCACCCGGCGGAAGCCCCGCGCGCATGCACGGTCCCTACTATCACGATGAGGCAGACGCCGAGACCAGCCTGTACTGGTCGGCCTACAACACCAACAAGCGCAGCATCACTCTCGACATCGAGGCCGAGCGCGGCGCCCGCGTGTTCAAGACCCTGGCCGAGACGGCCGATTTCGTCATCGAAAGCTTCCCCCCAGGACACATGGATTCCCTGGGCCTGGGCCCTCGATCC
This sequence comes from Dehalococcoidia bacterium, assembly GCA_965220155.1. Lineage (GTDB taxonomy): Bacteria > Chloroflexota > Dehalococcoidia > SHYB01 > SHYB01. Next base: position 1,772,016 of record OZ244810.1, read on the forward strand.
TTGTTAGAGGTCAACCCGAGACTGGTGGTCACCTCGATAACCCCCTTCGGCCAGGACGGGCCATACAGTGGGTACAAGGCCGACGATATCGTCGGCATGGCCATTGGCGGGCTCATGGCCATCTGCGGCGACGAGGACCGCCCACCTCTACGCGTCGGTGTCCCCATGGCCTATGCATTCGCGGGCTCCCACGCGGCGGCCGGCACGATGATCGCCCACTTTGCGCGGCAGCGGACGGGGAGGGGGCGCCATGTCGACGTCTCGATGCACGAGGCAATAGTCAACGCCCTCGTCGTCACGCAGCAGCACTGGCACCTGGACAAGGAAGTGCGCCACCGGGGAGCCAAGGGCAACTACGGCGGGCGTATGACGAGCGACGTGTACAAGGTGAAGGAGGGCCACGTTAATGCGCAGCTTTTCTGGGGGCCCGGCCCCGGGAACCGCATGCGAGCCCTGGCCAAGTGGATGGCCGACGAGGGGTACGAATGCGACTTCCGCACACACGACTTCAACCAGCTCCATGGCTTCTCAATCAAGCAAGAACAGGTGGAGCAATGGGAAGACGAGATCGCGGGCTTCCTTTCCCGATTCACCAAGGCCGAGTGCTTCGATGAAGCCCTCAAGCGCCGTGTGTTCCTGCTCCCGGTCAACTCTCCAAGAGACCTTGCCGGAAGCGCCCAGCTGCAGGCCCGAGGGTTCTTCGAGGAGGTCCAACAACCTGCCTTTGGAGGGACCGTCCGGTATCCCGGCTCCTTCTGCCAGTTCTCGGAAACTCCCATCTCCATTCGCCGGAGACCTCCGTCTATCGGCGAGCACACCCTCGAGGTCCTGTGCGACGAGGCCGGCTTCTCGCGGGATGAGGTACAGGCGCTCCAGGACGCAGGAGTGGTCTAGGGGCCGGCTGGAGGACCGACACAGGCGATTGGAGTACCGCCATGGATGAAGAGCTGCCACTCGCAGGGATCAAGGTCGCCGATTTTAGCTGGGTCATCGCGGGCCCCATGTCTACGCGCTACCTGGCGATCTACGGCGCCCAGGTCGTCAAGATCGAGTCGCATGCCCGTCTGGACTCGGCGCGGATAGGGCCGCCGTTCATAGGCAAACCGAGCCGGAACAGCAGCGCCATGTTCGGTGACATGAACCCCTCCAAGATGAGCCTCAGCCTGAATTTCAACGTCCCGGAAGCCCGCGAGATCGCGAGACGGATGGCTGGGTGGGCCGATATCGCGGTCGAGAATTTCAGCGTGGGCCAGATGTCGGAATGGGGGCTCGACTACGAGAACCTAAAGCAGGTGAATCCTGGGCTGATTATGCTCAGCTCGAGCCAACAGGGCCAATACGGACCGCATGCCCATCACCCCGGCCTCGGGAACCTGCTCCAGGGGCTGGCAGGGATCTCTCATCTCACGGGGTGGCCGGACAGGGCCCCTCGGGCGCCCAAGATCCCGATGCCTGACACCATCGCGCCAACCTTCACGGTCATGGCGCTCCTCGCCGCCGTGGATTACCGGGACCGCACTGGAAGGGGACAATACCTGGACCTGTCGCAGATGGAGGCTACTCTCCAATACCTGGCCCCTTCCCTTCTCGACTTCACGGTCAACGACCGAGACGGAAGCCGCCATGGCAACGATTCCGACGAAGCAGCGCCTCACAACGCTTACCGCTGCTATGGCGAGAACAGGTGGTGCGCGATCTCCGTCCGTACCGGCGAGGAATGGCAAAGTCTCCTGCGGGTGATTGGAGAGCCTTCGTGGAACGCCGATCCGCGCTTCCAGACTCTGGAGGGCCGGCGTGAGCACCTCCCGGAGATAGACGACCGCATCAATGAGTGGACGGAGCCGCGGCCGGCGGAGGAAGTCATGAAGGCTATGCAGGAAGCGGGGGTGCCGGCTGGCCTGGTGGCCGACGGCCGCGACTTTCATGAGGACCCGCAGCTGGCGTTTCGCGAGCACTTCAAAGTGCTGGAGCACCCAGGTCGCGGGACGCTGTCCTACCGGTCCCCGGCATTCAGGATATCAGGGGTCGAGCCTGAGTTCCGCCGGGCATCCACCCTGGGCGAGCACAACGAGAAGGTCTGTCGAGATCTCCTGGGAATGCCCGAGGCCGAGTACAAGGGTCTCGTCGATGCAGGAGCGTTCGAGTGACATCGCAGTCGGGGTCGAAGCACACCCTGAACTTCCGGAGCCGCATCCTGACCCCGGTCTTCCACCAATCCCGCTAACGGATTGGGGAGGATGATCCGTAACCATCGCCGTAACGCCCCAAGTATCTTCGCACTCATTGCCGGCTTGACGAGGGTGCCCGCAGTCTTGACACGGAATCTCGCCCGGACGGTCAGTCGGACGGCCGAGAACCCCAAGGTCGAGTGGAGGACAGAGCTGGAGGCGGACAGGGGGGGCTAGTCCAGGAGCTCCCTGGCCATCTCCTTCATTCGGGCTATAGCCTCCTTTTCGTCTTCGACGATCTCGAGGCCGACCGTGATGCGCTCGGCACCAGTTTCTTCGAAGCTGCGGAGGGTATCTCGGTCGGCGGGCTGGTTGAAGACGGTGACCTCGATGGACTCGGGGTCGCGCCCCGCCTCCCGGGCCATCTCATCGAGGGCTTGCCGTCCCTCGACAATTTTTTCGGGAGTCGCCCGATGGGGCATCCAGCCGTCGCCATATTCCACGATGCGCCTGTGCACCGATGGGGCCCAGCCGCCGAGCAGTATGGGCGGGTGGGGGTCCTGGGCAGGTTTCGGGAAAGAGCGGACGCCAGGGAAGTGATAGTACTTGCCGTCGTGCTCCGCCACATCCCCGGTCCAGAGGGCCTTGAGGACCTGGACACATTCGCCGGTCTGTGTCCAGCGGTGAGCAAAGTCCACGCCCAGGATCTCGGATTCCTGCTGGTTCCATCCTGCCCCGATTCCGAACAGGAAGCGGCCCCCGCTGTAGTGGTCCAGCGTCGCGATCTCCTTCGCCATCAGGATCGGGTTCCGCTCAGGGACAAGAACGACTCCGGTGCCTAGCTTGATCGAGCTGGTCACCGCGGAGGCCATCCCGAGCGAGACGAAAGGGTCGAGGAATCCAGGCACCTGGCCCCCCTCGAAAGTCGGCGAGTAGCTGGTCACGTGGACCGGCGCAACTGGGTGATCGGGCACCCAGATGGATTCGAATCCGAGCCGCTCGGCCTCCCGGGCGAGGACCGCCACGTTGAGACACACCGCAGGGGGCGGGGGCGGCAGGGGACAGATGAAGCCGACATTCATCCGGGCTTTGGCCACGTTTGTTCCTCCTAGGAGCTTCTCGTTCGGGTAAGCCCGATTGCTTGATGCCAGGTTTGCTTCGTCGGTATAATCCCTTCGGCCGGTGACGGATCTCGTAACGGTCAGCGCCTACCAACGAGTACTTGCGTGAAGCCTGCCTGCAATACCGCGCTCAAAGAGTGGTCATCCGTCGTCGAGGCGCTCCGCGCAGGCCGTCAGACGCTCCTGATTCGCAAGGGCGGCCTCGCCGACAAGGGCAAGGTGTTCGCCTTGCAGGCCGATGAGTTCCTTCTGTACCCATCTTTCCTACATCAGCAGGTGGAGTTCGTCAAGCGGGACTTTGTGGATAACTTCGACCGGGCCACGCGCCAGCCGGCGCCGAAGGGCACGGTCGTCTTCGACACTTGCGCCGTGGCAGAGGAAGCCTTCCCCGTCTGGAGCGCCGACGAGCTCAGGCGGCTCGACGGACTCCACATCTGGAACGATAGATTCATCGACCACCGCCTGCAATGGAAGCCGGACCATCCGGCGTGGGTAGTGCTCCTCAGGGTGTACCTTCTCACAAGCCCCGTAACCCTCACCGAGGAGCGCCGCTACGTCGGCTGCCGCTCATGGGTCAATCTCGATAAAGATGTTTATACCAAGGGGGCCACGCCTATCCTCGGTAGCTCAGCGTTCGATGACCAGGCCGCGGCAATCAGGCACGCACTCTCGGCCCCCGCGAACGCATGAGTCAGACCGTCCAGCACCTCCTGGTCGACTTCGACCGCACCTTGAACGACTCCGATCGAGTCTATGAGAACAACCTCGAAGGATTCCTCGGGCTGACCGGCCAGCAGGTGTTGGAGCACTGGGAGGCGGTCCACCGGCACGTGCTCGCCAAGGAGCCGCGCGAAAAGCATGAGGACCTGGAGCACCACTACAAGCTGATGATCGAGCAGTGGCGAATGGAGCACGACCCCGAGTCTCTGAAAGAGGACCTCAAGCGCCGGGTCAAGGCGGCGCAAGAGGAGTGCTGGTACGCCACAGCCCTGTTCGGCGAGACCTTCCCCTTTCTCAACCGGCTCAAGGACGAAGGGTTCACCCTCCACGTGGCCACGGGGGACTACGCCCAACTCAAGAAAGAAGGGATCGAGCGACAGGGAGGCCGCGAATACTTCGAACGGGTCTTCGACGAGAGCGTTCTCGGCGTAGGGAAGGGCAAGCGGGACTATTTTGACCGGGCGCTGGATATACTTGGAGAGCCTCCGACGGCCGCGTTGGTCATCGGCGACAGCCTGGCGAACGACGTCATGCCCGCGCAAGCGGTCGGCATCGCTGCCATCTGGGTGCGGAGGAAAGGCGAAAAAGAGCGCGAAGGCGTCACCCCGGAGCTGACGGTGCTCTCTCTGTTAGAGGCCCTGCCCTATCTTTTAGACCCCCACTCCGTGGAGCGGGAGCAGTGATGAGAGACCGGGCGGCTGCCTCGTGAAGTGGGTATGTGTCAGCACCGCGCCGAATGAGCCCATTGGGGAGAGCTGGGCCGGGCTACTGCGGGACAAGGGTATCCCAGCCTACGTGAAGTCAGAGTCGTGGACCCGAGTCTACTTTGGCTCGGGGATGCTGCCCGTGCGGGTCATGGTCCCGGAGGATAAGGAAGAGGACGGCCGCCGCATCCTGGACGATGTCTTGGGCCCCAACGAATGGCCCCCGGAAGAGGGCTCCAGCGGGCCGGGGCGCCGTTAAGCGCGGTGGCGGGATTGCACGCCTTTTGGGGCCGGGGCTTCGCCCCCGAAGTCCACCTGACACTTGGCTTGCCTCCGGCAAGGATGGCCTTTTGGGGCCGGGGCTTCGCTCCCGAAGCCCACTCCTTCGAGCGCCAGCATGGCCCGTTTCATCTCTATGCCGCCACCAAATCCCCGGAGGGAGCCATCGCTTCCGATGACGCGATGGCACGGGACAACGACGCACACGGGGTTTGAGGCCATCACGGCCCCCACCGCCCTGGCCGCCCCGGGGCTCCCTGCCGCGGCCGCCACCTGTCCGTAGCTCCGGACCTGCCCCCGCGGGATCGATCGCACGATGTCCATGACGCTCTTCCGGAAGGGAGTGCCCTCTTCGATGTCGAGCTTCAGTCCCGAAAGATCGACCTCTTCGCCCTGGTAGTAGCGCTCCAGGGGTCCTGCGAACGGACGAATGGCTTCGTCGTCCCGCTCGCCGTCGACCACCCTCTCGTCCCTCAGCACCCGCGCGGCGTCCTCCGCCGTGGGCTGCGGAAGAGTAAGGCGCTTGAGGCCGTTGTCGCCAGCCGCGATGCCTATGTGCCCGAGGTCCACGCGCACGATGGAGTACTTCATGACCGTAGCCTAGCGGCTCAGCCGCGGGAGCCGCAAGGCCCATCTGGCATGCGCCGGCGCCCGCCCGTTGTAGCATATGCCTGCAACCGGCGCACTTACACGGCGGACGTCCCGAAAGGAGAGGGAATGACGACTGAGGCAACGCGGTACGAAGGTGGCTTGGACTGGACGCGGTCTTACTTTGGGGATGCCATCCCGCCACGGACCACCAGCGAGGCGAGTCCAGCGGCGATGAACGATCTGGGCCGACAATCCATCGAGCACTCCTACGATACGTGGTCGCGGCCGGGAATGGACCAGAAGACCAAGAGCCTCATCACGCTCACCATCACAGCCGCCCTGGGGTCACCGAGATGTTCCAGATGCACCTACGCGGGGCGCACAACATCGGGGTACCGCGGGACCTGATCGCGGAGCTGCTGGTCCACATAGGGGTCTACTGCGGGACGCCCCGAGCATCCGTGGCTAGCCGCATCGCGCGCAATCTGTGGCGAGAGCTGGACGAGCAAGCCGCGTCCAAGCAAGAGCGGTAGGAGCTGGAACGCTCGTTGACGGAAGGAGGGACCGGGATGAACGTAGGATTCATCGGCACGGGATTCATGGGCTCGGGAATGGCGTGGAACCTGCTGCGGGCCGGCCACGCTATGACGGTATTCGACGTACGTGAGGAGGCGGTCCGAGACCTGGCCGACGCGGGCGCCGCCCTGGCCACGGGACCGCGAGCCGTCGCGGAGGCCTCGGAGGTCGTTTTTACCTCATTGCCTGGGCCGCCCCAGGTCGAAGAGGTCATGCTGGGTAAGGGCGGTCTGGCTGAGGGACTCCGGCCCGGCTCGACCTACGTGGACCTTTCGACGAGCCGTCCAGAACTGATCCGGCGCATCGGAGAAGAGCTTGGCCGGCGCGATATCGCCGTCCTCGACGCGCCCGTCAGCGGCGGTGCTGAGGGGGCACGCGCGGGGACGCTGTCCCTGCTGGTGGGTGGTGACGAGGCGGTCTATAAACGGGTCAAGCCGCTGCTGGACACCCTCGGGGACAAGGCGATGTACTGCGGCCTTCTCGGGTCAGGTCTCGTCTGCAAGCTATGCAACAACCTTCTCGTCATCGGCCTCGTGACGTTCCTGCCGGAGGTCTTCACGGCCGGAATCAAGGCGGGGGTGCCCGCGGCGACCCTCCTGGAGGCCATTTCCAGGAGCAGCGGCAACACGGAAAGGATGCGGACCACGATACCGAGGTTCATGGCCAGGAACTTTGCCGAGGGGGCGGGAAAGGGCATCGTCTTCAAGGACGTCAGCCTTGGGGTAGAAATGGGGCGGGACTTCGACGTACCGATGGAGATCTCGGAGGCCATTCTCGGACGCATCAAGGAAGCCGCGGAACATGGCCATGGGGACCATGCCGTGTTGTGGCAGGAGGAGCGCGCTGGGGTGGAGATCCGGTAGGCGGTCCGGACCGGGACTCGGGGGTAGTCACTCCTCCCGCGGGCGGAACTTGGGGATCGCGAACTCCTCGTTGGCATCCTCGAAGACAACCTCTACGGCCATCCCCACCCTGATCTGATCGTTGGGTATCCCGACGATGTTGCTGTACATCTTGGGGCCCTCTTCGAGCTCGATTAGCGCGACGTTGTAGGGAAGCTCGTCTTTGAAGGACGGGATGTACGGCTGCTGCATCTCGATGAAGCCGAAGACATGCCCCCGGCCGCTGGCCTCCTTCCACTCACGGTCGAAGGACAAACAGCGCTGGCAGTTCTGATAAGGGGGGAACCAGGTATGGCCGCACTGGGTGCAGCGCGGTAGGAGAAACCTGCGCTGCTTCACCCCTTCCCAGAAAGGCCGGTCCTCTTTGGTCGTTTTCGGAAGGGGCTTGTGGTAAGCCATCGGGTCCTACCTTTATAGAGCTTCTTGCGGGGCCGGTCCGATGAGTCTCGGACGCCCCGAAGCGGCGTCAGTCTGCCGCGAATAGCACCGAAGCGGTGGGGACCACCGAGAGGCCGTAGTAGAGAATGGTCTTGCAGTTGGGGATCTGCCGCTCTCCGGCCTGGCCCCGGAGCTGGCGGACCGACTCGGCGTGGTTGTTCCAGCCCTGAAGGTATGCCTCGCTGAGCATCCCGCCGCTGGTATTGACGGGAAGCTCGCCGCCAAGCTCGATCCGGCCATTCTGGATCCATTGGAGCCCTTCACCCTTGGGCGCGAAACCGAAGCCCTCGAGGCCCCACAGCAGGGAGAGGCTGAAGTTGTCGTACATCTCGACGGAGTCGATGTCCCTGGTCGTGAGACCCAGCGGTCCCATGACGTCTTTCTTCATCGTGGCGCAAGCAGCCTCCCAGAAGTCCTCCGAAGCGTATTCCTCGCGGATGCTCGTCCGCATTCCGAAGCCCCCAACGTGCACCGGCGGCTGCTTGAGGTCCTTCGCCCGGTCGGCTGAGGTAAGGATGTAGCAGACAGCCCCGTCGTTCACCAGGCAGTAGTCGAACAGCCGCAAGGGCTTGGCGATGTACCGGGCACTCATGTAATCGTCGATGGTAATGGGGTTCTGCATGACGGCCCGGGGGTTCATGGAAGCGTGTTTCCGGAAGGCTACGGCGATAGCGCCCAGCTCCTCCTCGGTGCCGCCATAGAGCTGCTGGTAGCGCGTGAAGGCCAGGGAGTAAAAGGCCCCGGGTGAGGCCATCCCGAAGACTGAGTCGTACAAATCGCCGGTCCCCTCCGACGGCGCCCCAAAAGACCTAGCCGCCGACCGGAAATTGACCGAGTTGAACATGGCGACGTAGTTGCACATGCCGTGCTCGATGGCCATGGCCGCCTGCCCGAGAGCGATGGGGCAGAGGCGCCCCGCGATGGGGTAGTGGGCGAGATAGCGGACGTCCTGGAGACCCGACCGGAACATGAAGGAGTGGTACTCCGGGCTGCCGCCGACGACCAACCCATCGATGTCGCTCTTTTCGAGTCCGGCGTCGTCCAGGGCCTCCTTGAGGGCGAGGACGGCCAGCTCTTCGCGCGTGCGCTCGGGGTCCAGGTTCCGGTAGAGGTAGCTGAAATCGCTGGTCCCGATGCCGACGAGGGCGGTCTTCCGCGCAATGGACGCGTCGCTCATGGTTGTAACGCCTGTCTCGGGGATGGGTGCCGCGGGCGGCTAGCAGCCTACCCCGCGAGCATACGAGTGTCAAGGAACGGGCGACTGGACGGACAGCCCCGAAGGACTCGCCCCAGGCTCATGGGTGGTCCCTCTGCTGGCACCAGCAGCTTGTTCTATCAATCGATCAGCAGGCCTTGGGTCATCGCGCGTTAGACGGCCACACCAGCCGACGGTGGCCCAGACCCCGACGTCCAGCATCCCCCTTGTCCTCCCGAGCCGTGGGAGCGTAAGCCGGCGTGTGCTCCATGTACCTGGCCCGGTCCTGGCCGGCGATGTCGATCTCCATCGTCGATCTCGATCATGGAGGCGGGTGTTGGCGTTTGGCATTGGACCGTCCTGGGCTCAGCCGCCTGTCGACTGCCGGCGTTCTCGTAACCGTTCGAGGGCCTCTTCCAAGAACTCCCGGTCCACTCCGAGGTCTACGGCCCTTTCGAGGTCTTGCTCGGCTGCCGCGTCGTTTCCCAAGAGCGCATGCGCCATGGCGCGGTTGCCATGGGCTGGAGCGCTCGACGGGTCGACCCTGATCGCCTCGTCAAAGTCTTCCAACCCGCGCCGATACCGGTCCAGGCCGAGGTACGCGAGCCCGCGATTGATGTAGGCGTTGACGAAATTGGGCTCCAGCCGGACGGCCTCGTCGTACTTGGCGATCGCCTCTTCGAACTTGCCCTGCCGCTGAAGGTCGGTCCCGTCCCGGAACGCCACTTCTGCGGGGCTCAGCTCGAGGCACCCCGCCAGGGCTAGCGCCGCCACGATGACTGAGAAGATCAGCGCTGCGGGAGCGAGTCGTCCCATAGCCGGGTTGAGGAGCCGCGGGGCCGGAGCCCTACCCGCGACGGATCGCCTCTTCCGTGTAGGCGTTACCGATGTGCCCCAGGTCCTTCAGCCGCTGCACCTCGACATCAGGCTTCCCCAGGAGCTCTCGATAGACCAGGTCGTTGTGCTGCCCGAGGAGAGGCGGCGGGGCCTCGAAGCGAAGGGGGGACTCCGAGTACTTGAATGGATGGCCGGGATACCGGTGCCGTCCACACTCCGGATGCTCCGCCCAGGTAAAAAAGCCCCGCGCCTCCATGTGCGGGTCGTCATAGACATCCTTGTCCGTTGCCACGAGCGCTGAGGGGACCCCCCGGTCCTGGAGGAGCTCCACGAGGCGGCCCGGTTCCTCCCTCGACGTCCACTCGGAGATCGCGTGGTCGATCTCGTCATGCCGTCGCTGGCGGGCGATGTTGCCCTCGTAACGCTCATCCGAGACAAGCTCGGGAAGGCCCATCAGCTCGCAAAGCGCATGCCACTCCGCGTCCGTCCCGATACTGAGCGCCACCCAGCGGTCATGGCCCCTGCACGGGTAGACACCCTGAGGCGCGCGGACTGCGTCCCGGTTCCCGAGCCCATGTTGGGCCCTGCCGTTCATGACAGCGTCCATGAGCGGGCCACCGATCTGGTGGATCATGTGCTCCATCTGGTCGAACTCGATTAGCTGGCCCTTTCCCGTCCGGTCCCGCTCGTGCAGCGCCATGAGCGCCGCGTATGCGGCGGCGACGCCCGAGGTCGCATCCATATGGTTGGTGTTGCCGATGACCGTGAGGTCGCTGTCCATGTATCCCCTCAGGGAGCTGAAGCCGGCGAGGCCCTCGGCGTTGGGACCAAACCCGATGTATTCGTTGTAGGGGCCATCCAGCCCGAAAATCGGCATTGAGACGTAGACCAGCGCCGGGTTCAGGGCCCGGACCGTCTGATAGTCAAGATTGAAGCTGTCCAGGAGCCCCCTCGAGTTGTTATCGAAGATGACGTCGCTGACCCTGACCAGCTCGTGGATGACCGCTTGGCCTTCCTCGGTGCGCAGGTCGACGGTCATCGACGCACGGTTCCGGCCCAGGCTGTGAAAGAGCGCATGCCGGTTCCAAGGGGCCTCGCCCGGCTCCATGTCAGGGTACAGCCGGCCCAGGCTCCCCAGGCTGTCGACCATCTTCCTGGTGGGTTTGGGAAAGAAACCCCTGGTGTTGACGATGTGCTTCTGCGTGCTCTCCACACGGATGATCTCGGCCCCCAGGTCGCCCAGGAGCATGACGCCGTACGGACCGGCCCAGATCAGCGTGAAGTCAAGGACTCGAATGTCCGACAGCAGGTAGGAGGAGCGGGTCATATCGCCCCCTGCTCTCGAAGAAGGACGAGCTCGGCCGGGGACAGCCCCAGGAACCCCGAAAGCACCTCTTCGTTGTGCTGGCCCAGCAGGGGCGCGGTCCTCTTGAGGAGCCAGCCCCCGCCGGCCTTTCGGATCGATGGGCCGACGTAGGGCAGCCGCCCGGCTTCCGGATGGTCGGCTTCGACCCAATAGGCGCGGGCCTTCAGGTGGGGGTCCTCCAGGATCTCCACCGTGGAGTTGACCGCGGTGCCGGGCACCTTCGACTTCTGGGCGGCCTCCATGATTTCCTGCTTCGACCGCTCCATCAGCCAAGGGTACATCAGGGCGTCGACCCGGTCCTTGGCCTCGGGCTCGGCCCAGAACTCATCGCGGTTGAAGTCCGGGTCGTCCCAGAGGTCTCGGCGACCGATCATATCCATGAACCGAGGCCATCGGGCTGTCGGCGATGCCACCAGGTAGACGTACCCATCGGCGCAGGGATAGATACCAACCGGCAGGGTCGTGGGGATCGGGGCCTCCCTGGTGGCCGGGACTCCGGTATATGCGTACCCGGTGAGCATCGTCGCCCGCCGGTCGGCGCTGTTGCTCGCGACCTCGTGGATGCTCACGTCGATGCACTGCCCAACACCGCTGCGCCGCCTGTGCAGGACCGCTCCCATGATGGCCATGGACCCCATCGAGCCACCCTGGTATTCCTGAAGGTGGTCGGCATGTTTCAGCGGCTCACGTTCGTCGATGCCTTGCACGTAGAGGAGGCCCGAGTCGGCGGTCAGCGTGAACTCGGTAGCCTTCCAGTCCCGGTGAGGGCCCGTTTGGCCGTAGTTGGTGATCGAGCACATCACGAGGCCCGGATTGATCACCTTCAGGGCGCTGTAGCCGAGCCCGAGGTCCTCGAGGGTCCCCGGCGAAAAGTTCTCGACGATTACGTCAGCCCAGCGAGTGAGCTCTTTGACGATCAGCTTCCCCGCCTCGTTCTTCAGGTTGACCGTGACCGAGCGCTTGTTCGTGTTCAGGTGAAGGAAGGTCCCGGACCGCTCCGCGTTAGGCTCGTCGCCCGGGAATGGACCATAGGCTCTGGCCGGGTCGCCGGCCGCGGGCCGCTCGACCTTGATAACGTCCGCGCCGTAGTCCGACAGCAGCTTGGTGCAGTACGGGCCCGCGACGTGCCAGGAGAGGTCGAGCACCTTGATATCGGCCAGGGGCTGCATGGACTTGGCGCCTCCGCTGAGGGGTGGCCCGGATAGGCCCGGTGTGCGGCGCCATTATAGACGGCTGCTGCCGACCCCCGGCCTAGCCGGCATGGCGGAACCCTGAGGCGGCCCAGGGGAGCTGGAGGAGGGGGCATCTCGCGGTTGACACTCCGATAGAAACTGCCCAGAGTAGCGTCCGGACCGGGCGAACCACACCTGCGATGGCGCCTGCCGAGGAGAGGACCCCATGCCCAAAGCCAACGAGATGATCGTGCAAGTTCTCGAGGAGGCGGGAATCGAGTTTGTCTTCGGGGTGCCAGGGGGCGGTACCGGCGCGATCTATCAGCAGCTTTATGACCGGCAGGACCGCATCAATGTGATCCTAGTCCGTCACGAGCAGGTGGCGGCCATCATCGCCGACGCCTACGGCCGCGCCTCCGGCAAGCCGGCGGTCATCATGGGGCAGGGCGTCTTCATGGGCTCAAACGCCTCCTTCGGCATCATGGAGGCGGTGACGAGCAGCTCCCCGATGCTCATTCTCACGGACACCTCCGATGGGAACATGGCCCAGCACCCGGCCAACCAGTCGGGAGCGGGGGAGTATGGCAGCATCGACCTGCCGAATATCTTTCGTGGGATGACAAAGTACACGACCCTGGCGACCCAGCCGAAGGAAGCCGTGATCGGCACACAGCTCGCCATAAAGCATGCGGTCAGCGGCCGCCCCGGCCCCGCATGTGTGCTGATGCGGAGCGCGTCGATCGTAGGCGAGGTGGACCTGGAGGCCGCTCCCTTCATTCACCACACCGCGGGGTACCTCAACACCAGCAAGCCCCAGGCGCCGCCTCAGGACGTGCGGAAGGCCGCGGAGATTCTCGCGGGGGCCAGGAGCCCCGTACTCGTGGCGGGCCAGGGCGTCAGGCTGGCAGGCGCCGAGGACGACTCCGTGGCGCTCGCCGAAAGCCTGGGCATGGCCGTAACGACGACCTACAAGGGCAAGAGCGTCATCGAAGAGACGCATCCGCTCTCCGTCGGCATGGCCGGAGTCTATGGGCAGGGCTCGGCGAACACTGCTATCAGCGATGCGGATGTCGTGCTGGTCGTCGGGGCCAAGCTCACGCCCCAGGACACCGTCCGGGAGGGACCCCAGGTCTTCGACCCCAAGCGGCAGCGGATCATCCAGATCGACATCGAGGAGCGCAACACGGGATGGACCTTCCCCGTCGAGGTCGGCCTGGTCGGTGACGCCAAGGCGATATTGGGTCAGCTGTCCGAGGCCCTGGGCTCCTTGGCCCTGCCCGACGCTACGGAGAGGGACCGGCGGGCCAGGCTCATCCGGGAACGAAACATCAAGCTCGAGTACGGAGAAGGAGACCCGGCTCTCCGCCAGGAGTCATCACCGGTGACGCCGCAGCGCCTGGTCAGGGTGACCGAGGAGTCCCTGGATCCCTCGACACTGATTTCTCTCGATGCCGGTAACAACCGCGTCTGGATGGCCCACTTCTACCGCAGCAGGCAGCGTGACACGATCTTCGCTCCCGGGGGCCTTGCTGGGATGGGCTGGGCGCTGCCGGCGGCGCTTGGGCTTCAGCTAGCCCAGCCGGACCGCCCAGTCGCATGTGTCTCCGGCGACGGGGGATTCATGATGACCCTCAGCGCACTGTCGACCGCCGTCCAGTACAACCTCCCGATCGTCGGCATAGTGATGAACGACTCCGCCCTGGGGATGGTCCGCCACCATCAGTACGGCAAGACCATTGCCTCGGAGTTCATCGACACGGACTTCGCTGAGCTCGCCCGAGGCTTCGGCGCCCACGGGGTGCGTATCGATGACAGCAAAGACCTGGGCGCCGCAATCCGGGAGGCCCAGGCGATGCGGAAGCCCGCGGTGATCGATGTGATAACCGACAGGGGGCCCACCCCCGACGACCTGAGGGCCAACACCCGAGGGGCGACCGAGACCTGATCGGCCCGGGCAAGCGGTGAGGCCTGGGCAGGGCGCTTCGCGTTGGGCTGCGAGCGGCCCCGGTTGGGCGCTAGGCGAAATACGGAATGACGTGCCGCCCGAAGAGCTTGATCGAGTCCATGATGCGCGAGTGGGGCAAGTTGCCCATCTGCATAAAGCAGAGGACCTGGTCGACGCCCGCTTCCTGGTACTTCTTCAGGACCTTGATTACCGTCTCGGGAGTGCCCATCGCGAAGGCGCCGGATTTAAGGTGGTCGTCGATGGTCCTGTCGACCCGCTCCTCCTGGATGGCTGAGACGGCGACCTTGTAGGAGTCGGGCACCTCGCGGCCCTGCCACGACCCGTAAAGGTCGGCAGCCCTGTGGACGAACCACGCTCCCTCCGGAGCGGCGACCCTGCGGGCCTCCTCATCATCCTCGCCGCAGTGAATCAGGCACATCGCCGCCACCTGGTCGTTGACGAACCGCCCCACCGGGCTGGCGCTCTTCAGACCTTCCCGGTAGAGCCCAACCCGCTCCACCATTTGCTCGTATCCGCCAAGGTTGAAGCAGAGCACGCCCAGACCCATTTCTCCTGCGCTCCGGAAGCTCTCGGGCTGGGCGCATGCGACCCAGACCGGAGGGTGAGGCTTTTGCACCGGCTTTGGGATCACCGACCGCGGCGGGATCTGGAAGAAGCGTCCTTCATGGGAGTAAGGGTCCTCGGTCCACATCCGCGGGATCATGGAAACGGCCTCGCGCCACTGCTCTTTGGTCTCCTGCGGGTTTACCTGGAACCCGTCCATCTCGATAAGGGTTGTGGACCGGCCGGTCCCCAGGTCCATGCGCCCGTCGCTCAGGATGTCCAGGACCGCAGCCCTCTCCGCCACCCTGACCGGGTGGTTGTACTGGCTTGGCAGGAGAGCGACGGCGTGACCGATGCGGATGCGCTTGGTGCGCTGGGAGACTGCCCCATACAACACCTCGGGTGCCGAGCAATGAGAAAACTCCCTCAGGAAGTGGTGCTCGACCGTCCAGAAATAGTGAAAGCCAACCTCGTCAGCCAGCTCCACCTGGGCAAGCACCTGCTTATACCGGTCCTGCTCGATACCGGGATAGTGGGGCTCCGGGATCTGTATCTCATACATCAGCCCGAACTTCATGGCTGGCTCCCTGACACCATCACGTGCCTTCGTCTACCACTGCCGCGAGAGGCCCGATTCTACTCCCCACTCGGCGTCCAACTCAAAGCTCGGGCTGCGTACGAGCGGGCGGGGGCAGGCCATTGGGCAAGGAGGCGGGTCCCAACGCGCCCCTGCCGGGCCAGTCGGCACCCGGCATTTCCGCGCCCCGCCGTTCGCCGATACGCTAGAATGCCCGACGAGAGCGAAGTTGCCCGTACCGGAGGCCTCCGATGTCAAAGAACGGCTACCAGATCATGGACTCGGACATGCACGTCTTCGAGCCTCACGGCATGTGGCGACGGTACATCGACCCCGAGTTCCGCGACCACGCCCCCGAAGAGGTCGGCGAGCAGGCCGTGAAGCTCGATGGGATGGACCTTTTGGGGGTTCCCGTCATCGACACGGACCTCTCCAGAGAGGGGAACGCGCAAGAGCAGGCCAGGCGCGACCGCATCTTTAAGGAGAGCATCGAGCTCGGGTGGGGCCCTGAGAGCCAACTTTTCGCCATGGACAAGGAGGGGATCGACCAATGCGTTCTCTTTCCTACGAGGGCCCTGTTCACCCACGCGGTCGACGGCATGGACCCGCGCCTCGGGGCCGCGATAGGTAAGGCTTACGACGACTGGATGCACGAGTTCTGCTCCAAGGACCCTTCTCGCATGTACGGGGCCGCTCATATCTCGCCTCACGACGTGGAGTTGGCCGTGATGGAGACCCGTCGCGCGGTCGAAGACCTCGGCTTTCGGGCAATCTTTCTTCGCTCCAACGTCGCCAACGAGCGCAACTGGCATGACTCCTACTATGATCCCCTCTGGGCGGAGTGCCAGAGCCTGGGAATCGCGGTGGCATTCCACGGGGCCGCCAACCCGAAGCATATGTCTCCCATCGCCAAGGTGGGCGAGCATTTCGAAAGCTTGATGCTCCAGCACACCGCATGGCACCCCGTCCCGATCATGTTCGCCGTGATGAGCTTCTGCGCCGGCGGTATCCTGGAGCGCTTCCCCGACCTGCGAGTGGCCTTCCTCGAGGGCAACGCGTCGTGGATACCCTGGCTCATGTGGCGCCTCGATGAGAAATTCGAGTGGCGCGGCCACTTCGAAGCCCCGGGCCTCTCCATGCTGCCCAACGAGTACTTCAAGAGGCAGTGCTTCGCCTCCACCGACTGTGACGAATGGCCCTCCAAGTACCTGGAGGACGCGGGGTATTCGGACAACATCGTCTTCTCGACCGACTATCCTCACTCCGATTCCAAATACCCCGAAGCCACCGACGAGTTCTTTAGGATCGGGATCTCGCCCGAAGCTCGGCGAAAGTACCTCTGGGATAACTGCGCCCGACTGTACGGCTTCGCTTAGACACGGGCCATTCCGAGACCTTCCCGTCCCCTGACCGGGCGTCGCCGGAAGCCCTTCTACGGATGGGTAATCGTCGCAGTCGGCGCGCTCATCGTCTTCAGCTCGAGTCCCGGCCAGTCCTTCGGGTTCTCGGCGTTTATCGACTCGATCATCGAAGACACCGGGCTCTCCCGGACGGCCATATCCGCTCTCTATGCGGTGGGGACCGGGGTCAGCGCAGCGATGGTCATGCTGGTCAGCCGGCTTGCAGACCGGTTCGGCCCCAGGAGGACACTGACCTTCGTCGTCTTCGGTCTGGGACTCGCCTGCTTCGGGATGGCGTGGTCCTATCATATGGTCGGCTTTTTCTTTGCCTTCGCGGCGCTGAGGGCCTTTGGGCAGGGCTCCATGCCCATTCATTCGACCCTGCTCGTCACCCAGTGGTTCGTCCGGTACCGGGGACGGGCCATTGCCGTCGCCGGCCTGGGGTTCTCGGCCGCCACCGCCAGCGTCCCATCCATTTCCCGAGCGCTCATCGACAGCATAGGCTGGCGCGAGGCGTACATGGTGCTCGGAGGCATGGTCTGGGTGCTGGTCGTTCCGGCTGCTCTTTTTCTCATCCGGAACACCCCTGAAGAAGCCGGGCTCCACCCGGACGGCGCCTCGCACCCTCCTGAGGGCGAGGCGGCGTCCCCTCCTGATCGCTCCGTACCGGACCGCAGGAAGGTCCTGACCTCGCGCACGTTTTGGATGCTGGCGTTGCCCCTGGCAACGCCGGCCTTCGTCATGACGGCCTTGATATTCCACCAGTCGTCCATCTTTGGGGAACGCGGCCTCAGCCCGACGGTGGCGGCAGCCGCCTTCGTCCCTTACGCCATCGCCTCGGCCCTAACGGCCATCGCGAGCGGGCTCCTAATCGACCGCATAGGCCCGAAGCCGCTGATCTTTGGAACGATGACCGGAATGATAGGGGCCCTGACGCTGGTGCACTACATCAGCACACCGGCGCATGCAGTCGGCTACGCAGCCCTGCTCGGAGCGTCGGGGGGCAGCATGCAGATCGTGAGTGGTGTTACCTGGGCCCACTACTATGGACGCCACCGGCTGGGCCGGGTCCAGGGGTCAGCCATGATGGTCCTCATCACCGCAGCAGCGGTCGGACCCCTCCCTCTCGCCGCACTTCAGAGCGCCTTCGGTGGGTACGGGATTCCGATATGGGTCATGGCGTCGCTGCCGGTCCTCAGCGTTGCCGGGCTCTTATTGGGAAGGCCCCAGGCAGCGGCGAGCCCGGGACCTTAGCTCAGCCGGCAGCCCGACGGCGGTAACCTCTGTTCAACAGGGTAGACGTCCGGAGCGGCCAGCCCTTCCCAGTTGGGCGGTACGAGGGGAATGTCGCTGTATCATGGGCCAACTTTGGAGACGCAGGTCTCCGCAGCAGGGAGGTAGCGCCATGCCACTTCAAAATACCCTCCTGGAGGGTAAGGTGGCCATTGTATCCGGAGGCGGCCGGGGGATCGGCGGGGCAACCTCCAAGACCCTCGGGGCCGCCGGCGCGGCCGTCGCCGTCGTCGACCTCGTGGAGGAGCGAGCGAAGGAGACCGCGCTCGAGATCGAGGCTGCTGGAGGGCAGGCGATCCCAGTCGTCGCCGATCTTCTGGACAGCGCCCAGGTCGAGGGCATAGTCGGCAAGACCGTGAGCGCCTTCGGCGGGGTGGACGTGCTGGCCAACGTCGCCGGCGGCGCCATTGCATGGGTCGAGTTCCGAAGGATGATCGAATGGACGGAAGATGAATGGGACCTCATCCAGGACCGCAACTTGAGGTATGTGTTCTTGACATGCCGGGCCGTCATCAAGCAAATGTTGACCCAGGGGAGAGGAGGTTCCATCGTCAACATCGCCTCTATCAGCGGCGTTGTTTCCGCCCCGAATCATGCTCCCTACGGGGCAGCGAAGGGCGGGGTGATCATGCTCACCAAGACCCTGGCCAAGGAGCACGGACCAGACAACATCCGGGTCAACGCCGTTTCACCGGGCAGCATAAGGACGCCGGCTACCCAGGGATCGAGGACCGACCAGGACTATGAGGGGTACCGCGACCTTATCCCAATCGGGCGAGTAGGCGAGCCCGAGGATATTGCCCGGGCCGTCCTGTTTTTCGCGTCGGACATGGCGGCGTACGTCACGGGCCAGATGCTCCTCGTGGACGGCGGAGCCTCCGTCAACTACCCCATTGGCGCTCCGAGCTCGCAGGTGGGCCGCCGCGAGGGCTCGTGAGCCTGATCCGGTCCGCGCGCCGTTCGGGAAGGAGCGCGGCCGCCGGTATAATGGCCCCGCAGCACCCAGCCAGGAGCGCACGATGCCCGAGATTCATGACCTTCGGCTATTCCCCCTTGGGACTGTGTTGTTCCCCAACCAGCTCCTTCCGCTGCGCATCTTCGAGGAGCGTTACAAGCTCATGATCGAGGAGTGCCTGGACGAAAAAGCGCCCTTTGGGGTGGTGCTGATCAAGGAGGGACGAGAGGTCGGAGGCCTGGCGGTCCCATATCAGATAGGGACAAGCGCCCGGATTGCGGGGATGCAGCCGCTGGGCCAGGGCCGAATGCACCTCAAGACAGTCGGCGACCAACCCTTCAGGCTCGTGGAGATAACCGAGAAAGTGCCCTATATGAAGGGACGCGTGGAGTACCTCAGCTACGAGCGGGGCCTGGCCGGAGACCTGGGGGCTTTAGCGGCCACAGTACGGGACCAATTCTCCGTGCACCTGGATATCCTATCCAACTTGTCCGAGCAGCCGCGGCCAGACCTGGACCTGGACGTCGACCCTGAGAGTCTCTCCTACCTCGTGGGCGGCATCATGGCAATCCAGATGCCCGAAAAGCAACAGCTCCTCGAGATGACACAGGCGGACCAGCGGCTACGGGCCGAGGCGTCTATCCTTTCGCGGGAGAACCGGGCCCTCCAGGCTTTCATGTACTTGAAGGATCAGCAGAAGAAAACCCCATCCGGGGACGACCTGGAAGGACGCATCTCACCGAACTGACCCCTCGGCGCCGCCCAATGCCCCAGCAAGACGCCGGCTCAAGGGGCCTTCGGCCTGCCGGCCTGACCACTGGCCGAGCTCAGAGAGAAAGTACCTCGGCAATATGCTCCAGGTGGGCCGTGGCCTCCTGTTCGCCCGATAGTCCGGGGGCGTGTACGATCAGCCGATGGGCCCCGGCGTCCTCGTATTGACGAGCCTGTTCGCGGGTCGGCTCCCACGTCGACATTGAGATCTCGAAGCTGTCGGGGTCTCGTCCCGCCTCTCTAGCGGCATCGCGGAGCTGCCCCATCCAACCCTCGAGCTCCTCCGGTGTCGTCCTGTGGCCGACCCATCCATCGCCCCATTCCACCATGCGCTTGATGACAAACTGGGACCTCCCTCCCAGGTGGACAGGAGGATGAGGCTTCGACGCAGGGGGTGGAAAGCAGCGGACCGGCGGGAAGTCATAGAAGGCTCCGTGGAACTCCGCCACTTCATTGGTCCAGAGCTCCTTCATGGCCAGCACCGCCTCGCGGGTCTGCGCCCACGGCCGGTCTGGGTCACCTCCCAGGATGGCCCGCTCCTCCTTGTTCCAGCCGGACCCCACTCCGAAAAGAAAGCGCCCCCCGCTGAAGAGGTCGAGCGTCGCGATCGCCTTGGCCAGCTCAACGGGATGGTGCTCGGGGACGAGAATGACCCCCGTCCCGAGCTTGACTCGTGACGTAACCGCGGAGGCCCTGGCGAGGGAAATCATCGGGTCGTGGAAACCCGGTACCTGCCCCCCCGGGAAATTGGGTGAATAGCTCTCGCAGTGGACCGGCGACGTGACATGCTCCCCCACCCACACCGAGTCGAAACCAAGCCGCTCAGCTTCCTTCGCAAAATGGGCTACGTCGACCCAGATCGCCGGTGGCTGGGGCGGTTTTCCCACCGAGACGCCGATTTTCATACAGCCTCCTACGGAACGATCTCCTACGGAACGATGGTAGCCCGCGCCAGCCGGGTCTTGTTCTCTTCACGGCCGACCCATTCCGATTGGTCGAAAGCGTCGTCGATCTTGTCGAGGGGGAATCGCACGGCGCCGATCTTCTCGTAGGGGTACTTGTCCCGGGTCCGCAGGATCATTTCGAGGACCCGCGGGACGATCCAGGGGTCGTAGAGCCCGACACCCACCAGGCTCCGGTTCCCGAAGACCAGGCGTGACGGAATGAACGTCAAAGGTTCACCCGTAATGTTGCCGATGACCAGGTACCTGCCGCCTGGCCGCACCATGGGGATGCCCTCGTTGATGACCTCAGGGATGCCCACCAGCTCGGCTACGACATGGGCCCCGATGCCACCCGTCAGGTCCCGTACACGGCCAATACGGTCCCTGGACGACGGGTAATCCTCAAGGTTGATCGTTTCGTCCGCGCCAAACTCCCGGGCGAGATCGAGACGCTCCCTGATCCCGTCGATGACGATGATTCGGGCCGCTCCCCTTTCCCTGGCGACGGCTGTCGCATAGAGTCCAAGCCCACCAGCGCCCTGTATGACGATGGTCTCGCCAAACGACAGGTTCACCCGGTGAAGCCCGTAGGTGACCTCGGAGAAGGCACAGTTCACCGAGGCCGTCAAGTCTTCTGGCAGCCCTTCCGGGATCTTGAAGACGAAGTGTCCAGGCCGCAGGTAGTAGTACTCGCCGAAAGCGCCTGTGAAATGAGGGGGTTTGGCTACCGGTAGCCGGGTTAGCGGCCCCTTGTTGGGGCATGAGGCCAGGTCGCCGGTAAGGCAGGTGTCACATCGCTGGCAAGGGTAGAAGTAGGTGTAGACGACGGCGTCCCCTTCCTTCAGCGGAGCCCCCAACGAGTCCGTGTTGACGTTTCGCCCCAACGAATGCACGCGCCCGGCCATCTCGTGGCCCAGGGTCCGGCCGTCGGCCTCGTCCCGCACTCTGGAGTCCGAGTCCCCGCGCCAGGTGTGCAGGTCGGAGCCGCACACATTCGCCGCGGTGACCTTTATGAGGGCCGCATCCGGCTCGACTTCGGGCAGCGGGTATTCCCTGATGTCAAACGGCTGGCGGGGACCTCGAAACACCGCCAGCCTGCCTTTTCCTAGCATGCGTCCCCCCTTGGCTGACCTGTACTGTGAGCGACCCACCACCCCGACCCCCGGCATGGCATCCAAGGGTACCACTTTGACGCCGGCGGCCCCCGAGGGTCATGTCGGCGCGAACGCCTGGCTCCATACTCCGGGCCAGCCGCGAGGACGGCGACTTGGGGGTCCGAGAGGCAAGCGCAGCAGCTCAGGACTCGCACTCTGGGCGGGACGCCACCAGCGCAGTCCGGCCTTGGGCTGACCAGCCCCGCGTTGTCGCCATGCCCCTGGAACGCAGCCTGCATGCGAACGTGCCGCTCCGGAGCAACGTCGAAATCGGCGCTACTTTCACTCTAGCAGCAGGCAGTGGTTCGAGAGTGACAGCCCATTTAGGGCGTGCAGGGCCATTGGTCCTGGGCCGACGCGGGCGCCAGCCCAGGCACCTCCTCGCTCAGGCTAGCATCCCTCTTACCGCTGCAACGGCCTCGCCCAGTGACGCCATCACAGGATCTGACGCAGTCCTCCCTTTGATCTCCACCTGCCCGTCTCGCAGTCCGCGTTGGCTCACCGTTACCCTGACGGGCATTCCCAGAAGGTCGGCGTCGTTGAACTTGACCCCGGCTGACTCATCCCGGTCGTCGTAAAGAACATCGAGGCCATCCGCCCCAAGCGCCTGATATACGCTCGCCGCCTCCTCGACCACCTCGGTTTTGGCTCCAAGGGATACCAGGTGGGCCTGGTAAGGGGCGATGGGCGCGGGCCAGACGATCCCTTTCTGGTCGTGGTTCTGCTCGACGGCGGCCGCGAGGAGCCTTCCAACCCCAATTCCGTAGCACCCCATGATCACCGGCTGCTGCTCGCCCTGCTGGTCGAGGAAGTAGGCCCCGAGCTTTTCGCTGAACACCGTCCCGAGCTTGAAAACGTGGCCGACTTCGATGCCGCGGGCGAGCCCAAGGGGCGACCCGCAGTCGGGGCAGCCATGCCCAGCTTCCGCGTTCGCGATATCGGCCACCAAGTCGGCGGCGAAATCCCGGGGGTAGTTGGCGTTCCGCAAGTGGAAGCCCTCTTCGTTTGCCCCTACAACGAAGTTCGTCCCGTTTGAGATCGACTCGTCCCCGACCGAGCGCACTCCTTCGAGCCCGACCGCTGAAGCGGACCCGGGCACCAGGCCGACTTCCGTGACCTCTTCATCGGTGGCGAGGCGCACCTCCTGCGCCTTCAGTAGATTCTTGAGCTTTACCTCGTTAATTTCGAGGTCGCCACGGACGGTGACGAAGAGCATCTGGCCATCGATGGAATAGAAGACCGCTTTGAGCGTTTGCAGCTTTGGCACACCCAAGAACCGGGAGACGTCCTCGATGGTCTTGACGCCTGGCGTCGCTACTTTCTCGAGCGGTAGTGGTTCTTCCTCATGACCCCTTGGCTTTACGCTGGAGGCACGCTCCTGGTTCGCTGCGTAATCGCAATTGCCGCACTTGACGATCTGGTCCTCTCCGCTGGCTGCTTCGAGGATGAACTCATGAGAGTCTTTGCCGCCGATGGCCCCGCTATCGGCCTCGACCTGAAGCGAAGGGAGACCGCATCTCCTGAAGATGTTGCGATAGGCCTCGACCATTTTTCGATAGCTGATATCCAACCCCTGGGCGTCGGCGTCGAAGCTGTAGAGGTCTTTCATGTCGAATTCGCGGACGCGCAACAGGCCACCGCGCGGCCGTGGCTCGTCTCGAAACTTGGTCTGGATCTGGTAAAGCCTCTGCGGGAGGTCCCGGTACGAGATCACATTCTGCTTGACCAGAAGGGTGATGACCTCCTCATGAGTTGGTCCCAGGACGAGACTCCTGCCCCTGCGGTCCTTCAGCCCAAAGAGTGTGTCCCCGAAGGCCTCTCGCCGTCCCGATGTCTCCCATATCTCCGAGGGCTGCAGGACCGGCATTCGCAGCTCCTGACCTCCCGCGCGGTCGATCTCGTCGCGAATCACGGCTTCGATCTTATTCACGGTCCGCCAGCCCAGGGGAAGCATGCTATAGACCCCCGCCGTCAGCGGTGCGATCAGCCCAGCCCTGACCAGGAGCCGATGGCTTATGGTCTCCGCGTCGGCGGGATCTTCCCGGAGAGTTTTCCCAAACAGTTCTGAAAAACGCATGGTGCTTCGCTTTCGGGGCCGGCGCTCCGCGGACCGCCCTTGGGACCGACATTACCCCGCGAAGAGGCCAGACCTACCGTGGAAGGCCCAGGCCCCTCCCGGCGATGATGTTTCGTTGGACCTCCGCGGTGCCGGCCCGGATGGTGTTGGCCACCGAGTCCAAGTATTTTCGGAGGACCTTACCCCTGATCGGGGCATATTTGGAGTCCCTGGCCAGCATCCCGCGCATGCCCAGCACCGATATGAACGCCCGGCATGCGCGTTGGCCGGCTTCGCTGCCGTACAGCCTCGAGACCGAGACCTCAGCATTCGGGACCAGTCCGTTGCTCTGCATCCACCCCACGCGGTAGCAGAGGTTCCGCTCCACTTTCAGCTCGAGGGCAACCTCGGCCAGTCGCCGTTGGACCCCCGCTTGGGAAAGGAGCGGTTTCCGGCCAACAGTCATCTCCCGGGCGCAACCGACCACCTCTTCCCACTGCATCTCGGCTTGGGCCACTCGCTCGATTCCCGAACGCTCGAAGTCCAGGTTGTGCGCAACAGTGTACCAGCCACGGTCCTTTTCCCCCACCATGGCGCTTGCAGGGACCCTGACGTTATCAAAGAAGACCTCGTTATATCGGGCCCCGGACATCGCGTGGAACGGGCGGACCGTGAGCCCTGGGGTACCCTTGAGGGGAATGACGAAGACGCTCACTCCCCGGTGCTTGGGGGCGGCAGGGTCTGTCCGCACGGCAGTCCAGAGGTACTCGACGAAATGCGCTCCCCCAGCCCACATTTTCTGGCCGTTGATGACATAGTCGTCCCCGTCTTGCCTGGCCTGAGTCTGTAGGCTCGCAAGGTCGGAGCCTGCGTTGGGCTCCGTGTACCCAATAGCGAAGCCCACCTCTCCGGCAATAACCTTCGGGATGAAGAACGATTTCTGCTCGTCAGACCCTGCGTGGAGGATGCTTGGGCCCATTTGACGCTCAGCGGGCAGGTGGTACCCGCACGGGGCCCGTTGCCGGACCATCTCTTCGTTGAAGAGCATCTGCTCGATGAAGCCAAGGCCATGACCGCCAAGCGCCTCGGGCCAGGCCATGCCGATCCAACCCTTTTTCCCCAACTCCCTGGAAAACGCCGGGGAATACCGGGTGTCTTCGGCTTCAACCTCGCTTCGCCCAATGAAGTCTCGCCCTACCTGGAATCGGGGGAGGACGCCCTCGAGCCACTCGCGGATTTCCCGTCGAAAGGCTTCTTGCTGCGTAGTGAACCTGAAATCCACGACAATTCCCTTACCTACTCCCGACCGCGGCTAGCGGGGCAGCCCAAGGCCGCGGGTCGCCATGACGTTGCGCTGTATCTCGGAGGTGCCTCCCCGTATGGTTGTAGAGACCTCGACGAGGTGGAAGCTGGCGACACGCCCCGCAAGCCTGGCCCACTTCTGCGGTTTCCACAGGGGCCCGTAGAGCCCGAGGACTTGCATCATGGCCTGGGACGCCTGCTGGGACAGCTCGGTGCCGTAAACCTTCGCCATGGACGACTCCTGGTTTGGCACGGTCCCCTGGCTCTGAAGATAGGCCACCCTGAAAGCGAGCAACCGCCCAACAGCGTAGCCCACCGAGATGTCCGCGAGCAGGTTCTTGATAGCAGGACGGTCGTAGAGGCTCCGTCCATTCGCCCGCGTCTCTTTCGCGAGCTCGACGACTTCCTCGAAAAGAAACTGGCCATTGGTGACCCGCTCGATGCCGGAGCGCTCGAAGTCGAGGTTCGCCGCAACAACATACCAGCCCTGGTCCTTCTCCCCGACAAGCTCGCGGGAATGGACTCGGACGTCGTTGAAGTAGACCTGGTTGAAGCGCGTCCCCGCCATGCTCCACAGTGGTTGGACGGTTACCCCTGGAGTGTCGAGGGGGACGAGAAACACGCTGACCCCCTTATGCTTCGGCGCATCGGCATTGGTGCGCGCGGCAAGCCACACGTATTCGTTGACGTGGGCTCCACTGGTGAAGATCTTTTCGCCGTTGATGACGTAGTCGTCGCCATCCGGCACTGCGGCAGTCTGAAGCCCGGCGAGGTCGGACCCGGAGTTGGGCTCGCTGTAGCCGATGCATATGCCGATCTCGGCCGAAGCGATCCTGGGCAAATAGGTCTTCTTTTGATAGTCGCTGCCGTTGAGGATGATGCTGGGCCCCATTTGCCGCTCAGCGGACCGGTGATACCCCAGGGGGGCCTGGTGGTATACCATCTCCTCGTTGTAGATGAAGCGCTCGATGTGGCCCAGACCTCGACCGCCGTGCTCTACGGGCCACGCGAGGCCGATCCAGCCCTTCCCGGCGAGCTTCCCGGAGAACTCCTTGCTCACCCGACCTTCATCGAGCCGGGCATCATCCAGGTCTTGGTGCCTCGGCAGCTCTTCTTTCAGGAAATCCCGTATGTCCCGCCGGAACTTCTCCTGCTCGGGGGTGAAGCTATAACGCACGCGGGCACGATCCTCAGGAGCTGAGTCGACGGCTATGATACTACGGAATGGGCGCCCACCCTCGTGCGCTGTGCTATCATCGAATCGGCAACCACGAGAAGGGATAGGGAGCTTTCCATGAAGAAGCTACTGATACTCCTGGCTGCCGCCGGTCTGGCAGCGGGGCTGCTGTACCTACGCCGATCACGCCGCCGGACGGAGGACGGGGAGTTCTGGCGAGTCGCCTAGAGATTCGCTGCGGACACGATGGCACGGGGCGAGCTCTAACTTAGCCCCCGAGGTTCCCCCTAGAGGCCTTGAGACGGTCGGCGACGCCACCAAGCAGAGCCGGAGAGAACCGATGCCCGTTTACGAATACATCTGCCCGGACTGCCGCAAGATCGTTAGCATCTTTTTCCGCAGCTTCTCGGCAGAACCGGACAATCCATCCTGCCCGGAGTGCGAGGGGCCCAACCTGAAGCGCAAGATATCCCGGGTCGTCATAGCAAAGGGGTCGAAGCGCCGGTTCAGCGAGTTCGACACGGACCGCATGATGGGACACTATGACGGGTGGGACAAAGGAAATCAGGCCGCTTGGGCAAGGAGGGTTGCCGGAGAGCTTGGCAGCGAAGGCGAAGAGTTCCGGCACATGGCGGAGAAGGTGGAAGCGGGGGAAGAAGTCTACGACCTGTACGACCCGGGGCCAATGCTGGAGCACCGTATCGGCGAGAAGACGAGTGATGGCGCTTCGTCGGACTCCGGCGACCTCTCTTAAGTCACCGGCCTTGACGCGAAACGGGCGCTAGCTTTCGACGCGCTCGATCCGGTAATGGATCAAACCGACCGGCGCTTGGACCTCTACCGTGTCCCCGGGGGCCCTGTCCAAGAAGGCCTTTCCGGCGGGTGATTCAACCGATATCTTGCCGGACCTGAGGTCCATCTCGGTGGGGTCGACAAGCACGTAGGTTATCTCCTGGCCCACTTCCATGTCCTGGACGATGACCTTACTGCCCAGACGAGACCGAAGCCCATCACCAGATGCCCCCTCAACGACTTCGGCGAACCTGAGCGTGCCTTCGAGGTCACTGATCCTGGCTTCCAGGTGAGCTTGCCGGTCCCTGGCTGCATCCAAGGGAGCGTTCTCGCGAAAGTCCTTATCAGCCATGGCCTTCCGGATCTCTTCGGCCACGCCCGAGCGCTGGCTCTTCAAGGATTCCAGCTCGGCGGCCTTGAGGTCGAGCCCCTCTTGGGAGAGACGAGCGCTGGGCTGGTTTGATCCGGCGCGCTCGGGCAGACGCTGCCTCGCAGGTGGCCGCTTGACTTTCAGGTGAGGCCCCAGGTTGACCGGGGTAAGGCCCTGTTTATGGACGTAGTTCAAGAAATGGCGGACCGGGGCTAGCTTGACAAGCGAGTTGACGCCACTGTTCTGCCCGAAATGTTCGACCTCCCAAGGGCTGAGACCGTTGAGTTGCCGTTCCTTGCCGTACCATCGCAGGAATTTCTGTAGGACCTGATAGGCATCGGCGCCAGCCTTCGCCTTCGAGGTGCTGCTGAGATACAGCGTCACCGCTTCTCCCACAGAGCAGTGGGATGTTGCATCGGGCATACGCTCAGGTCTCCTTGAGGACGTACGGACAGTCCGCGAACAGGTAGAGGCTCACTGTCGATATGATAGCACAGACCCGGTTTGGGGTATCGATCGTCGCAACCTCAGAATCTCCTCCGGCCTCTGCTATAATTGGGCTGGCCCCTTCTGTTAGGGAGCGGGTGGCCGTTTCGCGGCCAGCCGTTCCGGAGGCTCTCGATGAATCAACGGTGGGTTCGCAATAGCTTCATCTACCTCCTGATCCTGGTGGCGGTCGTAGCTATCCTCTTCACAGTCCTCCGGAGTCCCGACGGCGGGCAAGATGTCGATATCACCGATATTATCACGATGGCCCAGAACCGCGAGATCGACAAGATCATCGTCGATGGCAACACCGTCATCGCTGAAAAGGGGGACAGCAAGTTCGAGTCTCGGAAGGAAGACGACGTCAGCATCCTGGAGCTGCTGTCCAGCGCGGGAGTACCTATCTCCGGCGAAGGGGCCGTCAAGGTCGAGGTCAAGCAGTCCGGCTCTTTCGGCAATATCTTTGGAGTTCTGCTCAACTTCCTTCCTCTGATCTTCTTCGGCGCCATCATCCTGTTCATGATGCGGCAGGCGCAGGGGAGCAATAACCAGGCGATGAGCTTCGGGCGGAGCCGGGCCCGAATGTTCATTGGCAACCGCCCCACCGTTACCTTTTCGGACGTCGCCGGTGTCTCGGAGGCGAAAGAAGAGTTGCAGGAAATCGTCGAGTTCCTCAAATTCCCAGAGCGGTTCGCGACCCTGGGGGCGCGGATTCCACGAGGGGTCTTGCTGGTGGGGCCGCCCGGAACTGGCAAGACCTTGATGGCCAGGGCTGTTGCTGGAGAGGCGGGCGTCCCGTTCTTTCACATTAGTGGCAGCGAATTCGTCGAGATGTTCGTCGGGGTCGGCGCATCTCGGGTCCGGGACCTGTTCGAACAGGCCAAACGCAACATTCCGTGCATCATCTTTGTCGACGAGATCGACGCCGTCGGCCGGCATCGCGGGGCGGGGCTGGGTGGAGGCCACGATGAGCGCGAGCAGACGCTCAACCAGATCCTGGTGGAGATGGATGGCTTCGACACCAGCACCAACATCATCGTGGTGGCCGCCACGAACCGCCCAGATATCCTGGACCCGGCCCTGCTGCGGCCCGGGCGCTTCGACCGCCGTGTCATCCTGGATGGGCCGGACATCTCTGGCAGGAAAGCCATCCTTGCGGTCCATAGCAAAGGGAAGCCCCTCTCCGAAGACATAGACTTGGAGGTCATCGCCAAGCAGACGCCGGGCTTCAGTGGAGCTGACCTAGCGAACCTGATCAACGAGTCCGCGATTCTCGCGGCCCGGCGGAACAAGAAAGACATCGGAATGGGCGAGATGGAGGAGGCGGCGGACCGGGTGATCGCGGGGCCCGAGCGAAAGAGCCGGGTCATAAGCCAGCGCCAGAAGGAGGTCACCGCCTATCACGAGGCCGGCCACGCGCTTGTCGCCCACTACTCCCCGCATGCGGACCCAGTCCACAAGGTCTCTATCGTTTCCCGTGGCCAGATGGGGGGGTATACGAGGATGCTGCCCTCGGAGGACCGCTTCCTCTACGGCCAGAATCAGTTCGTCGATATGCTGGCGGTGGCCCTGGGGGGCCGCGCTGCCGAGGATATTACATTCCGCGAGGTGACGACCGGAGCTTCGAACGATCTCGAGCAGGCCACCCGGATCGCCAGGCGGATGATCACCGAGTACGGTATGAGCAAGCGGCTTGGACCCAGGACCTTCGGCCAGAGACAGGAGATCGTTTTTCTGGGTAAGGAGATTAGCGAGCATCGGGATTACAGCGATAAGACCGCCGAACGGATCGACGCCGAGATCAAGGATCTGATCAAAGGCGCCAACGACCGTGCGCACGGCATCTTGAACTCCCACAGCGCGCAGCTCGTATACCTGGCGAAGACGCTCATGGAGAAAGAGACTCTGGAAGGGCCTGAGCTTGTCGCAGTGCTCAAGGCCGATCCTCCTCCCGAGGATGCCGATGGCCCTCTGGAGGCCTCGGTAAGCGATGTCAGCTCAAACGGGGCGCAGGCCAACGAGGGAGCTTCCAACCCGGCGGCCGAGCCGCAGGTCTCAAGCTAGGCCCTCGCGGCGGCATCTTCCTTCCGTCCCCACGTCGAAGCCCGCTGTTTTCCTGAATTGACACCCCCTACCCCCTTTGCTACTCTGGTTTTCTCTACTCTCTGCCTCGCTGCCAAGATGGTCGCTGCGTGGGCAGTCGAGCACCCCCCAGGAGGCGCCCCTTATGGGACTCGTCCTCGACCGGATCAACGGCCCCCACGACCTCAGGGATCTGAGTCCCGCCGAGCTCAAGAGGCTGGCTGAAGAGGCCCGGCAAAAGATTATCGAAGTCATCACGGTGACTGGGGGTCATCTTGCGTCAAATCTGGGAGTAGTCGAGCTGACGCTGGCGCTCCACCGGGTGTTTGAAAGCCCGGACGACAAGATCGTCTGGGACACGACCAACCAGTGTTATACCCACAAGCTGGTGACGGGCAGGCGCGAGCAGTTCGGTTCGATCAGGAAGGAATTGGGGCTCTCTGGGTTTGGCGAGCCTGCAGAGAGCCCTCATGATGCTCACTGCGCGGGCCACGCGGGTACCGGCCTGTCGTCGCCATCAGCGCGGCGATGCTGGAGGGCACCGGCTTGGCCTTGACCAAAGCGACCTTCCCAGACCGGGTCTTCGACGTGGGGATAGCTGAGCCGCATGCCGTCACGATGGCCGCGGGTATGGCGGCTGGCGAGGTGATTTTTGAAGACCCCTCCCCGTCGCGCTCGGGGTACGGGACCCATGGACCGACCCACGCCCTAGCCGTGCCCGTCCCGCAGGGCCGGTAGTGAAGCTGCCGGATGTGTTCTCGAGACACCGCGCTGTCATCGATGCGCAGCTCAGGGCAGCCCTCGGCGGCGATAGGCTCCCGTTGTACGACATCCTGCGATACCACATGGGCTGGTTGAACGAAGAATTCGAGCCCACCGAGGCAAACTCCGGGAAGGCGGTACGGCCAGCCCTGTGCCTTTTCGCGTGCGACGCCGCCGGTGGCGACTGGCAGCAGGCGCTGCCGGCCGCGACATCCCTTGAGCTGATCCATAACTTCTCTTTGGTCCACGACGATATCCAGGACGGCGATACCGAGCGGCGCCACCGGCCCACGGTATGGTACCGGTGGGGAATGAGCCACGGGTTGAACGCTGGGGACGCGATGAACGTCCTCGCGAACCTCGCTTTGTTCCAACAAGAAGAAGGTTCTGCCGCCGTTTCGGCGTCCACGACCCTGAAGGTGTCACGCATTCTGACGCGGGCCTGCGCCGAGATGATCGAGGGCCAGACGCTGGACCTTAGCTACGAGCAGCGTCCCAGTGTGTCCACGGACGACTACTTGCTCATGATCAGCAAGAAGACCGGGGCGCTGCTCGAATCGGCCTTGCACATCGGGGCTGTAATCGGGACCGAAGACGCAGAGACCATCGAAGGCGTGCGAAGGTTCGGACGCGGCGTCGGCCGCTTATTCCAGGTGCGGGACGATATGCTCGGGGTCTGGGGCAAAGAGGAGGTCACGGGAAAGCTTGCGGCGAGCGACCTCCGCAGACGGAAGAAGTCCCTGCCCGTCATTCATGCGTTGGAGCACTCGAGGGAAAGCGAGTCGGGACAGCGGTTCTCCGCCATCTATGGGACGAAGGACGACCTTTCCGACAAGGACATAGAGGACCTGTTGGGTATCATGGAGGAGTTGGACACCTACAGGTTTTGCCAAGGACTGGCCGAAGAGAGCGCCGGGCAAACAGTGGAGGAGCTCGAGGGTCTGGCAGTCCCCGCGGGGGTGCGTGAGGAATGCGAGGAGATCGTCGCCTTCCTCTTGGAGCGAGAGGCATGACCTCGGTCCAGGGAGCGGCCAATCGGGCCCCGGCGGAAACCCCGCGCCGGAAGGCAGATCACATCCGGATCAACCTCGAAGAGGACCCGAAGTCGGTGGTAACTACGGGACTGGAGCGATATTGGTTCGTCCACAACGCTCTGCCAGAGCTGGATGGAGGCGCAATCGATACCTGTGCCTCCTTTGTCGGGAAGCCCATTCGCGCGCCCATCTTGCTCTCGTGCATGACGGGCGGCGTTAGCCCGGGAGCGCGCATCAACGAGAACCTCGCGGAGGCAGCGGAAGCTTTGGGATTGCCTATGGGAGTGGGCTCCCAACGTGTGGCGATCGAAGACATGGAGCGGGCTGCCCTTTTTCGAGTCAGGCATATCGCGCCAACTGTACCGCTCCTGGCGAACATCGGGGCTGTGCAGCTGAACTACGGGTATGGCTTGGATGAGTGCCATCGAGCGGTGGCCATGATCGACGCCGATGCCCTGGTGTTGCACCTGAACCCCTTGCAAGAAATGCTGCAGCCTGAGGGGAACACGGATTTCTCTGGACTCCTCGGGAAGATCGAAAAGATTTGTAGAGCGCTGCCGCTACCGGTGATTGTCAAAGAGGTCGGCTGGGGCATTTCAGAAGGGGTCGCCAAGCGCTTGACGGATGCAGGCGTCGCGGGAATCGATGTCGCAGGCTCTGGAGGGACCTCCTGGAGTGAGGTCGAGCGCCACAGGGCCGATAACGCGCGACGCCACAGGGTCGCTGAAAGTTTCGCGCCTTGGGGAATTCCCACCGCGGACGCAATTCTCATGACGGCGAAGGGCGCCCCAAGGGCGACGCTCATCGCAAGCGGAGGAATTAGGACCGGGATCGATGTCGCCAAGTGCATTGCTCTTGGCGCCGATCTCGCTGGACTGGCATCGCCGGTCCTCAAAGCCGCAGCGGAGTCGTCAGCTACCCTGGTGGAGGAGTTACAGGCTATTATTGACGAGCTGCGCACGGCGATGTTCTGTATTGGAGCGGGTAAGCTCCGGGACCTGAGAAGCACGCCCGCGCTCATGAAGCACTAGAGGTTCACCAGATGTCCGTACCCGCATCCCAAGCATGGGCTGTGGCATCATATGTTCTCAAGCAACGGATCACGGGGAGGAAGCGCTACCCTCTGGTCCTGATGCTCGAGCCCCTTTTCCGGTGCAACCTGGCGTGCGCCGGGTGTGGCAAGATCCAGTATCCGCCGCAGCTACTGAAGAAACACATGCCGGTCGAAAAGGCCATCGCTGCGGTGGACGAGTGCGGCGCTCCCATGGTGAGCATTGCAGGAGGAGAGCCGCTGATGCATCCGGAAATCGAGCGCCTTGTGGAAGAACTCGTGGACCGGCGCAAGTACATCTATCTGTGTACGAACGCGATCTTGCTCAAAGAAAAACTGGATAGCGGCCTCTTCCGGCCATCCCGCTATCTGAGCTTCAGTGTCCATATGGACGGCGTCCGTGAGGACCATGACGAGGCCGTGTGTCGCGACGGGGTGTACGACCAGGCCGTCGAAGGTATCAAGGCCGCGGTGGGAGGGGGCTTCCGGGTCACCACGAACACCACCCTGTTCGATAACTCTTCGGCCCTCAATGTCCGCCGGTTCTTCGACGAGATGATGGACCTCGACGTCGAAGGAATGATGGTCTCGCCCGGCTACAGTTACTCAAAAGCACCCGACCAGGAGCACTTCCTTCGGCGAGAGCGGACCAATCGATTGTTCGCGCAGATCTTGACTGAGAAGAAGAAGAGTTGGAAATTCAACCAGTCCCCACTGTTCCTGCAGTTCCTCATGGGGAGGAAAGATTTTGAGTGCACTCCCTGGGGCAATCCCCTCTACAACGCCTTCGGTTGGCAGCGTCCTTGTTACCTTCTCCAGGAAGGCTACGCCGAGACGTTCGAGGACCTGCTCGAGAGCACTGAATGGGACAGCTATGGCAGGAGCAGCGGCAACGAGAAGTGCGCCGATTGCATGGTCCATTGCGGGTACGAACCCACCGCCGTGCACGCCACCTTCTCATCGTGGAGGGGGTTCAGAGACTCCGTGGTCTCAACCCTGACCGGAAGGCTCTGATGGCTGAGCAGGCGAGCCTGGAAGGTTGGATCCCGGAGATTGGCAGCAGTCTTACTTTGGAGCGCGTCATTGACTTGGCATTCGACTATCGGGGGAACGTCACCATAGTCAGAGCTGATGGGACCGAGACGATTGGCTATGTGTCGAACCGGGATGCCCGCGCGGCATACCCATTCGTAGAGCTCTTCGACGAGCGTGGGGATGGCCCCTTCAAGCTCCGGTATGGGGAGATAGCGAATATCAAATTCACGGGCAAGGACACCGCTGCGGGGAAGTCTTGGGAAGCCTGGGTTACCCGTCGAGACAAGGAAAAGGCTGAAGCGGTGCCCCCTGGCGAGCCTTGATGCTCGTTTTTATTGCCGCCCTGGCACGCGAGCTCCACCCTTTGAGGCGAACGATGAATATCCAAGAACGCGGCTTGGCCTCGGGGTGCGTGGTGTCCAAAGGACGCCTCGGTGGAGCACCAGTCGTGTTAGTGCAGAGTGGAATAGGTCGTGCGCGGGCCCAAGCGGCAGCCGAGATGGTCTTCAATCAGGTCGAGCCGAAAGGAGTCGTTTCGATGGGTTTCGCCGGGGGAACAACTCCTGAGCTGAGGGGAGGCGATCTGCTAATAGCCACCGATGTGCATTCATTTGACCCCGATGGGGTTGCCAGTCCTCCCCGGTATTCCTGCGATGCGGGCCTCATCGACGCCGCCAGGAGTGCGGCGCAGGGCCGTCTTCCGGTCCATGTTGGTGGGCTGCTCACCTCGTCGACGGTCGTTGGACCAGAGGCCAAGCGGGATTTGGGTCATCGATTCCCGGTCCTCGCGGTGGACATGGAGAGCTATTGGGTTGCGGAGGCGGCGGCGAAGCACGGGGCACCATTCCTCGCTGTCCGAGGGACCTCGGACGAGGTGCTGGACCACGTGCCCGATTCCTCCGGATTCATCAGCCAGTCGGGGGACCTCAGGAAGGCTCGGGCCGCCGCCTTCTCTCTGCTTCGACCGCATCAATGGTCCATCATCGTGAAGTTGGCGGCTCGCTCCGCCCGGGCGGCGCGTAATCTGGGCGTATTTGGGGGGGCATTGGCTGCAACCTTCGCCAGCCCCGAGGGGGAACACACCAATGGGCCGGCTTGAGAGCAGACCTGAGAGTGCGGGAGGGTCCGTCGTCACCGCCGGCGCCGCCTCAGCCCCATCCAGCGTGGAGACGCTGGACATTTCTATCCAGCGCGCCATCGACCATCTCATTGGCCTACAGGACCAATCGGGGTTTTGGTGGGCGGAGCTGGAAGCCAACTGCTCTATTCACGCCGAATATCTTTTGCTAACGCACTTCATGGGAGTGCCAAACCCGGATAGATGGGAAAAAACCGTCAACTATCTGAAGGACAAGCAGCTGCCGGATGGGGGGTGGCCCATCTGGCACGGTGGACCCGGCGACCCGAGCATCGCCGTAGAGGCCTATTTCGCCATGAAACTGGCGGGGGTCCCGCCCGAAGACCCGGCGCTGGTCCGGGCCCGGGAGTTCATCCTGTCCCAAGGCGGCGTCGCGAACACCCGGGTCCTTACCAAGCTGTGGCTGGCCCTGTTCGGCCAGTGGGACTGGCGCGGCACCCCTGCCCTGCCGGCGGAGCTCGTGCTTTTGCCGACGTGGTCCCCATTCAACATATACGAGTTCGCAAGCTGGGCCCGCGCGACCGTCGTCGCATGTACGCTATTGATGACCATCAAGCCGACATGTCCCGTACCCGAGTTTGCGCGTATCGACGAGCTCTATCTGGAGGGCCGCGACAACACCAAGTACAGCTATGGGAAGACCGGAAAGCCGCTGAGCTGGAACGGTGTCTTCCGGCTCGTCGACCAGGGGCTGAAGTTCAGCGACAAAGCCCCGATAAAGCCGTTCAGGAAGAAAGCGCTTGAAGTTGCGGCGGACTGGCTATTGCAACGGCAAGAAGCAGACGGCTCATGGGGTGGGATTCAACCTCCCTGGGTTTATTCCCTGATGGCCTTAAAAGCGATGGAGTATCCGCTGGACCATCCTGCCATCAAACGCGGGTTGGAGGGCTTCGAATCCTTCGCCAGGGAGACCGAGGACACGTTCAGGACCGACCCCTGTGTGTCACCTGTATGGGACACTTGCCTGGCGATGCTGGCCCTGCAGGACGCCGGCGTACCCAGCAGCCACCCATCGCTGGAGGGTGCAGCCCGGTGGCTCTTGGACAAACAGATCCTGGAGCATCGTGGCGACTGGCGGGTCAAGCGTCCCGATCTCCTGCCTGGCGGCTGGCCCTTTGAGTTCCACAACGACAACTACCCCGACGTGGATGACAGCGCCATGGTCCTGATCGCCCTGGACAAGATGGGGTGGCGGGACGACGAACGCATGCAGTTGGCTCTGGAGCGCGGCGTCCAGTGGATAGCGGGCATGCAGAGCAAGAACGGCGGATGGGGATCGTTCGATGTCGACAACGACCGGTGGTTCGTCAGCCAAATACCTTTCTGCGATTTCGGGGCGGTGATGGACCCTCCGACCGAGGATGTAACCGCGCACGTGGTTGAGATGCTCGGCCGGCTTGAGCACAACGCGGACCCTGAAGTCATCGCTCGCGGACTGGAGTACCTGAGAGCCACTCAAGAACCCGATGGGTCCTGGTGGGGTCGTTGGGGCGTTAACCATATCTACGGGCTCGGGGCGGTTCTCCCGGCGCTCCGATGGGCTGGGGAGTACCTGGGACAACCCTATATCCGAAAGGCGGTCGATTGGCTCAAGGAGCGTCAGAACACAGACGGTGGATGGGGCGAAGGCTGCGAGAGCTACACGGACCCAGACCTCAGAGGGAGAGGCCCGAGCACGGCATCACAGACCGGATGGGCCCTCCTGGCGCTGATAGCCGCAGGAGAGGCGCATAGCAGGTCCGCAGGCGACGGCGTAGAATACCTGTTGAAGACGCAACAGCCGGATGGCTCCTGGGAGGAGTCCTCCTTTACGGGCACCGGATTCCCAGCGGACTTTATGATCAAGTACCACCTCTACCGGAACTATTGGCCGCTGATGGCTCTGGGCCAGTATCGGCAGGCCACGCGGGGGCACGACTGATGACTGTCTCCAAGCCCAGCAAGGGTCCCATCGCCCTCGACCTTGCACCAGGCCAACCGGCCCAGGTGGACCCTCGTCCAAACCGCCGGCGGAGTGTGGTCGCTCGGGTTGGCGGCGTGCCCATCGGAGGCCGCCACCCTATCGTCGTGCAGTCGATGACCGACACCGACACCGCCGACATAGAGGCAACCGTAGCTCAAGTGAAGCTTCTGGCGGAAGCTGGGAGCGAGATCGTTCGCGTAACCGTCAACAACAATGCTGCGGCAGAGGCGATACCGGAAATCCGGAGACGCCTCGATGATGCGGGATGCTCCGCGCCATTGGTGGGCGACTTTCACTTCATCGGACATCGACTCCTGCGCGACCACCCGGAGTGCGCCCAAACACTGGCCAAGTTCCGGATCAATCCCGGGAACGTAGGCCGCGGCCCTCGTCACGACGAGCATTTCAGAACGTTCATCGAGATAGCCCGGGAGATGGGCAAGCCAGTCCGAATCGGGGTCAACGCCGGTAGCCTGGACCCCGACCTGCTCGCAAGCAAGATGGACGCTAACTCGCGGAAAGCGGCCCCCTTGACCGGGGATGAGGTCGAGCGGGAAGCCCTCGTCGAGAGCGCCATCGCCAGCGCCACAGCGGCGGTAGGGCTGGGACTACCGGAGACTTCCATCGTCATCTCCTGCAAGGTCTCGCGGCTCCCTCAGATGGTGGAGGCCTATCGTGAGATCGCGCGTCAGTGTAAATTTCCCCTGCATCTCGGGCTGACGGAAGCAGGCATGGGCTCCAAGGGGACCGTTGCCACCACCGCCGCGCTGTCCGTGCTCCTGTACGAAGGGATCGGCGACACAATACGGTCGAGCCTGACTCCCGAGCCCGGGGGAGACCGGTGCAGAGAGGTGCGCCTCTGCCAAGAGGTGCTCCAGTCACTGCAGCTGCGGTCCTTCAGGCCCGCCGTCACAGCTTGTCCTGGGTGCGGGCGGACGACATCCACGCTCTTCCGTGAGCTGGCCCAGGATATCCAGAGCCATCTGGATGCAAAGATGCCTGAATGGCACGCGAAGTATGCCGGGTCGGAAACGCTAAGAGTCGCGGTCATGGGTTGCGTCGTCAACGGCCCCGGCGAGTCCAGAGCCGCCGATATCGGCATATCGCTTCCGGGCACCGGAGAGGCACCACGAGCGCCGGTATTCGTCGATGGAGAGCGGAATACTTTTCTGGAGGGCTCCACCATTGCGAGCGGCTTCATGGCCATGGTCGAGGAGTACGTCCAGCGCAGATGGGGCGCCTAACGGTCGAGGCCGGCCCGCCTCTCGACTGAGCTTCCGCCGTACCCGCGGCCCACAATCGAGGGCTTTGCCGAGGTCCTGATGACGTCAGCGGCTGAACACCGGCCAGGCACCCGTGAGTCCTTTGCGTATTGCGAGAGACTGGCCGCGTCTCACTATGAGAACTTCACGGTAGTCTCATGGCTCTTCCCCAAGGCGCTTCGCGACTCGATGTACAGCATCTACGCCTTCTGCCGGGAGACCGATGACCTCGGCGACGAGGCGCAGGGGGACCGGATAGCCCTCTTGGACGAATGGGAAGGCGACCTGCTCCGATGTTTCCGAGGGACTCCAGGGCACCCGGTCATGACGGCCCTCCAGCAGACGGTCCGGCGTCATGCCATCCCCATGGAGCCCTTCCTCAAGCTCATCGAGGCCAACCGGATGGACCAGCGTGTCCTTCGTCATTCGACCTATGGCGACCTGGTCCACTACTGTGACCACAGCGCCAACCCGGTGGGACACATGGTGCTGCACGTCTTTGGTTACGACGATGCCGAACGCCAAGCGCTGTCGGATGCCACGTGCACAGCCCTCCAACTGGCCAATTTCTGGCAAGACGTGAGGCGGGACTATGCCATGGGCCGCATCTACCTGCCACAGGAGGACATGGAGCGCTTCGGCTATACGGAGCAGGAGCTATCCCGCAACGAGTTCAACCGGCGTTTCCGTGACTTGATGGAATTCCAGGTGGACCGAGCGCGGAGGCTCTTTCACGAAGGGAGCGGCCTTGTTGGCCTCGTGAACGCGGAGCTCCGGCTGGACTTGAAGCTTTTCACCTCGGGAGGCCTCTCGATCCTCAATGCGATCAAAGGGCAGGGGTACGACGTGCTGACGAGGAGGCCGGTCGTCTCCAAGTCGAAGAAGGTACTCCTGGCCATGCGAGGAATCACGGAACTCGCCGGCCGAAGGGCTCTGCGAGGCCTCGGCGTTGGCTAGCCCGGCGTTGGCCCATCCCACGCTCCAGGCCTCCTACGCGCACTGTCAGGGAGTCACAAAACGCGAGGCGAAGAACTTCTACTTCGCATTTCTTTCGCTGCCCGCGGCACGGCGACGCGCGATCTATGCTGTCTACGCGTTCAGCCGTCAATGCGACGACTATTCCGACGAGGAAAACGACACACCCAGCAAACTGGAGCTGCTGGAAAGCTACAGGAGACAGCTCCATGCATGCTTCGCCGGCGAGCCCGCCGGACCTGTTTTCACAGCGCTCCACGATGTCGTCAACAACTACCGAATCCCGCAGGAATACTTCGACGACCTCATCACCGGGGTCCAGATGGACCTTACCACGAGTCGATATCCCACGTTCGACGATCTCTACACCTACTGTTACCGGGTCGCATCGGTCGTCGGCCTTATCTGCATCGAGATCTTTGGTTATTCCGACGCGAGGGCCCGGGAGCTAGCGATCGATCTGGGCATCGCGATGCAGCTCGTCAACATCATGCGGGACATCAAGGAAGACGCCGCCCGTGACCGGGTCTATCTGCCCATCAATGAGCTGGCCGAATTCGGTTACGCGGAGGCGGACCTGTTCTCCGAGACGCTCAATCAGCCCTTTTCGGATCTCATGCGTTTTCAGGCGAACAGGGCCCGGGAGTACTTCCAGAGAGGCCACAGGCTTCTCCCGATGGTCACTTCCTCGTGCAGGCCCTGCCCCGCGATCCTGGGCGGCCTGTATTCTTCTCTGCTGGACCGCATCGAGGCTCGCGGGTGGGACGTCTTTAGCGAGCGAGTGCGCCTCAAAACCCGGAGAAAGCTGTGGCTGGCCGGAAAGATATGGACGGAGACAAGGCTGAAAGGCGTGCCCTCGTTGTAGGCGGAGGCCTTGCCGGGATTTCAGCGGCTTGTGCGCTGGCGGACCGAGGCATCGCCGTCACCCTGCTCGAAAGGCGGCCCTACCTGGGCGGCAGGACCTTCTCCTTCACAGACAAGGCCACGGGTAGGGAGATTGATAACGGCCAGCATATCTTCATGAGGTGCTGCACCTATTACGTCGACTTCCTCAAACGGTTAGGGGTGTTCGACAGAACGTTCTTGCAGGACCGGATGAACGTGGAGATCGTTGGAGAGGACGGACGCGTTTCCTGTCTGACGAGCGCCCGGCTGCCGGCGCCGCTCCAGTTTTTTCCGTCCTTCGCAGCCTACAAACACCTGACGCTGCGAGACAAGCTTGGCATGGGCCGAGTGGGCCTGACCCTCTTGCGCATGCGCGAGGACGAGCGGCTTCGCCTGGACGGTACGTCTTTCTACACCTGGTTGAAGCGGCGGGGCCAGTCGGAGCGGGCCATCGACAATTTCTGGAACGTGATCATCCTGCCCACGCTGAACGACGATTGCCGGGACGTCAGCGCGGCACAGGCCATCATGGTGTTCCGGGAGGGATTCCTCAAGGACGCATCGGCCGCCGATATCG
The DNA here is from genome assembly GCA_965220155.1 of Dehalococcoidia bacterium. GTDB lineage: Bacteria > Chloroflexota > Dehalococcoidia > SHYB01 > SHYB01. Next base: position 1,812,635 of record OZ244810.1, read on the forward strand.
GCTTTTCCTCGGTGGGGCTCTCGTCGTTGCTCGTAAAAGAGGCCACGGCCTACCTGGAGGACCGCAGAGGCCGGGTGCTACTCGGACGGAACGCCTCCGGCGTAGTGGGCACGGCCAATGGGGCCGACTGTATCCGGACCCATGCCGGGGAGGAGTATGTCGCCGACGCTTATGTTCTGGCAGTGCCGCCGGACAGGTTACTTTCACTGCTCCCTGATGGCCTGAGGGCTCACGGGTTCTTCGCCCGCCCTCGCGGTCTCGCGATGTCCCCCATCGTGAACCTGCACCTGTGGTTTGACCGTCACGTCATGGACTCCTCATTCGCGACCTACCTGGGGAGCGAAGTCCAATGGGTCTTCAACAGGAACGCGATTGCAGGCCAGAACGGGACTGGGCCACCCGGGGACAGCCCATCCGAGCAGCACCTCGTGGTCTCCGTCAGCGCAGCTCACAAGTACATCGATATGCCAAAGGCCGAGCTGTACCACCTCCTCCTGGATGACCTCCACTCTCGTCTCCCCGCCAGCAGAGAAGCGGTTGTCCTGCACCACACCGTGATCAAGGAGCGCTCCGCAACTTTCTCGGCGACTCCGGGATCCGCCGACTGTCGACTGCCGGCGCGGACTCCCGTTCCGAACCTCTTCCTCGCCGGTGCCTGGACCGACACCGGTTGGCCCTCAACCATGGAAAGCGCGGTCCGGAGCGGAGCATTCTGTGCCGAGGAGGTAGCCACCGCTCTCCGATGACTCAGAACGCCCTTGTTCTTGCGCCCTTTCCCTCCGAGCAGCTCGAGCGGCTGAGCGCCGCCGTGCCGGTCGTCCATGAGGACTGGCTGGCGACCCGGAAGCTGTATGCTCCAGATGAGCTCACCCAGCGTCTAAGGCGGGACGCAATCACGCACCTCATCGTGGAAGCGGATTTCGTTGTTTCGGAGACCATCGAGGAGTCGCCTTCCCTCGAAGTCATCGGCCTGTGCCGAGGGGCCACCAACCATGTGGACATCGACACGGCCACGGAGCAAGGAGTCCTTGTCGTCAATACCCAACGCCGCAACACCGTCGCTGTCGCGGAGCTGACTCTCGGACTCGTGTTGGCGCTGGTCCGTCGCATTCCGGAGGCCCATGAGTACATTACCTCGGGCCACTGGGATGACCCCGTGGACGCTTATGAGATGTTCCGGGGCTCGGAGATCGCCGGAAAAACCGCCGGAATCATTGGCCTGGGGGCAATCGGCCTTGGAGTAGCGCGACGCCTGGCCGCCCTGGATATGAAAGTCATCGGCCACGACCCCTACGTCAACCCCGCCATGGCCTTCGATGTACCCCTGCACGACCTAAAAACGCTCCTCTCCCGGTCGGATTTCGTCCTGGTCCATGCCCCGCCCACCCAGGAGACCATCGGGATGATCGGAGAAGCGGAGCTGCGGCAGATGAAGCCGGGCGCCTTCCTCGTCAATACATCGTCCCCTGGCATCGTCGACGAGCAAGCCTTAATCAACGCCCTGAAGGACCGGCAGATAGCGGGGGCGGCCCTGGATGTCTTCGACGGCCAGCCGCTGCCTCAAAGCAGCGGGCTGCTCTCCCTGGACAACGTGGTCCTGACCCCTCACATCGGCGGCGCCACGATAGAAACGATACAGCGCCATGCCCGAATGGCTGTGGACGACATCCTTGAGATCATCGCAGGCCGGCGTCCCGACCGCCTGGTGAATCCCGAAGCGTGGCCGCGCCGTCGTGGGGGTCGGTCCGCCAAAGACGGCGGCTGATCGTGCCGATGTCCTCTCCCGGCCGCTACGTTGTAGCGATCGACGTCGGCAGCAGCCGCGTCCGGAGCCTCGTCTTCGATCTGAAGGGCGCTCTGATCGAGGGGGCCAGCGCTAGAACTCCGGTCTCGACGCCGCGGGAGCTTGCTCCCCTGGGGAAAGAGCTGTCCGCGCCGCGCCTCTGGGGCCTGGTGTGCAGCCTGACGAAGCGTGCCATGCGGAGCGCCAGGGTCACGGGGCAGGACATCGTCGCTGTTAGCGCCACGAGCCAGCGTGAAGGGGTGGTGTTCCTGGACGAGGCGGGCGCCGAGGTCTACGCGGGCCCGAACAATGACCTCCGGGCCCTGATGGAGGGCCAGGCCATCGACGAGGAACACAAGCGCCACGTCTTCGAAGTGACGGGCCACCTTCCCTCATTCCTGTTCACGCCCGCCAAGCTGCTCTGGTTCAGGGGCCACGAGCCGGAGGCGTTCCATCGAATTGCCCACGCGCTTTCCCTTGACGCATGGGTCGCATACCGCCTCAGCGGCGTCCTTGGAATCGAGCGGGCCGCTGCCGGCGAGGTGGGGCTTCTGGACATCGGCCGAGGTGACGCGGCCAACCCCTTGCTTGAAACTCTGGGTCTTGAATCCCGGCTGGTCCCAGCCCTGGTGGGCGCCGGGGAGCCGCTCGGGAAGGTAACCTCACAGAGCGCGGCCCTCACTGGGCTCTCACCCTCGACTATGGTAGTGGCGGCGGGCCCGGACACACACTGCGGGATGGCCGCTTTGGGAGGCCTCCGCCCCGGCGACACCGGACTACTGGCCGGGTGGAGCGCCCCGGTCCAGATGGTGGTGGAGGGGGCCTTATCCGATCCCACCATGCGCACATGGTTGGGGCGGCACATCCTGCCCGGCTCGTGGGTGGTGGAAAGTAATGCGTCGGACGCGGGGGTCGCGTACCAATGGCTGGTGTCAACGATGTCGACAAACGGGGCCTCGGACCCCCATGCCTACCTTGAGAGGCAGGTTGCTAGGGTCCCTCCTGGAGCAAACGGCGCCCTGGCCTATCTGGGGCCTCGCGCGGCCGACATGGGAAATGTTGGCCCAGCCTGGGGTGGCCTCCTGTTCCCTCTGCTTTCGTCAACGATGCCCGTCAGACCAGCAGACCTTTTCCGAGCATCGCTCGAAAACCTGGCCTTTGCGATCAAGAGTAACGTCGCCCAGATTGCGGAGGTCACCGGCAGGCAGCCCACGAAGATGCTGTTCGGCGGGGGAATGTCGGCGAACCGGATACTCGGGAAAATACTGGCGGACGTCCTGGGAATAGAGGTCCTCGTCTCGCGGAGCCCGGAGGTCAGTGCCTTGGGCGCCGCAATGTGCGCCGCTTCGGGGAGCCGGGAGTATGCGAGTCTCTCGGAGGCCTGCGGAGCGATGAAGGGACGCCGGAAGAGGGTAGCCCCTCAGCCGCTCCGGGTTATGGAGTATGCGGAGTATTACGAGCGCTGGTCGGCCATGGGCGCCGTTCTGGCTGGGTCCCTAGACAGGCTATAATTCCGGCGCGCACCATGGCAGACCGTTGGCTGGCGGAAAGACAGGAAGTTCTTGCGATAAGCCAGGAGATGGCCCGCAAAGGGCTCGTTGTAGGGTCGTCCGGCAACGTAAGTCTCCGGATCGATGGCCCGGAAGAGCTGTTGGCCATTACCCCGAGCGGACGTCACTATCACGACCTCACCAACGCCGACATTCAGGTCATCGATTTCGACGCCGAACCTGTCCAGGGAGACCTGATCCCCTCGGTCGAGACCATGATGCATGTCGCCGCGTATCGCGCAAGGCCCGATATCCGCGCCTTCGTACACACGCATTCCGTGTACGCGAGCGCCCTGGCCGTAGCCCATGAGCCCCTTCCCCCCGTGTTGGATGAAATGGTCACGTCCATAGGAGGCGAGGTCCCAGTGACGGAGTACGCCTTTGCCAGCTCCGAAGAGCTGGCCGACAGAGTCGGCGCCGCGTTGGCCGAACGCAACGCGGCGCTCATGGCCAACCATGGCGTGGTCGGCGTCGGAAAGGACCTCCGGGCCGCCCTGACGGTCTGCGAGCTGGTGGAGCGCGCAGCCAATATCTACGCGGTCGCCCGGGCGCTGGGCCGAGCGAATCCTCTGCCCGGAGATGTGGTCTCGGTTGAGCAGGACCTTTTCAGAATGATGCACCTGGACTCGGAAGACACCCACCGATAGGAGCCCCATGGTCAAGGTTCCCGGTTTCCTTCTCAAGCGCCTGTACGTCAAAGGCAGCTTGCGCAACACCGAAGGCGGCTTCCGGCTGTCCCTCAAGAACACCCTCGGGTCCGGGTATGCCCAGGGGCTGATGCCCCTGACAGTCGACGGCGAGGCGATGCCCCTGGAGGACTCGTACTTTTTTGTCGAGCATCGGGAAGTGCCCTTCGCCGAGGTAAGCAAAGAGACGCCCTTCGCCCTGGGGATGAACCGCGAGGCCAGCATGCTGGTGAAGGGCAAAACGCTCGCGCCCGGCCCCCACAAGGTCGGGCTGGGCTTCTCGGTCGTGGGCCTGGGGCCGATCAGCTTCGAGATCGCGGACGTGGTCGCAGCTGAACATGGCTAGCGCGGGCGTCTCGATCTCTTCAGGGCTCCGTCCCTCCCCAACCTCCGCCACCCGGGGTTTCTACAGTGAAGGTGTCCCCGGGTCGAAGGGTGAGCCTGACTTTGGAAGCCACCTCAGCCGGTGCTTTCCCTGCACGGGTAACCAGGTTTCTTCCAGCGGTCCCGGGCGCTCCACCCTGTAAGCCGTACGGTCCAGTCGAGCGCCGGTCTGAAACCACGGTGAAATCTGTTTCTGCCAGAAACTCCATGGACCGGCGTACCCCATCCCCGCCCGAGTAACGCCCCTTTCCACCTGAGCCTCTTCTGATGCTGTACTCGGTGACCCGGAGGGGGAGCTCGAACTCCAGCGCCTCCACCGGAGTATTCAGGGTGTTTGTCATATGTGTGTGAATGCCGGAGACGCCGGGCGCACCCGGACGCCCTCCCATGCCCCCTGCGATCGTTTCGTAGTAGGCAAAGGGACGGCCCCGATAGGGGTCCTTGCCGCCGAAGGCCAGGTTGTTCATGGTACCCTGGCTGGCCGCCGGTATTGTCTTCGGCAGAGCCTGCGCCAGCGCACCGAGAAGCACGTCAACGACTCGCTGAGAGGTCTCGACGTTTCCCGCCGACACCGCCTTGGGCGGCAATGCATTGACCACTGTGCCTCTTGGTGCGACCACCCTCAGTGGCGCCGCACATCCGGCGTTAGAGGGTACGGCCTCTCCAGCGACGCAACGTACGACATAGAGTAACGCCGATTCGGTTACCGCAAGCACCGCGTTGACCGGCCCAGCGGACTCGATATCGGTACCTGTGAAGTCCGCAGTCAACGTGTCTCCGTCCACGATCACCCGGACCTTGATCTTCACGGGGGCGCCCGAAAGCCCGTCGTCGTCCAGGTGATCCTCGAAGCTGTAGGCCCCGTCGGGGATTCGGCGAATGGCGCCGCGGGTAAGGGTCTCAGAATAGTGGAGCAGCCTGCCCATCTGTTCCAGGACCTCGTCCAGCCCATACTTTTCGACTATCTCCAGCAACCGCGACATCCCGGTCCTTGCGCTCGCTATCTGGGCTCGCAGGTCCCCCAGGCGCTCGTCAGGGGTGCGGACGTTCCTGCACACGAGCGTCAGGACCTTTTCGTCCGTCCGGCCCGCCTCCACCAGCTTTATGGGGGGGATGATGAGCCCCTCCTGGTACAGCTCCGACGACAGCGGCATCGACCCCGGCGAAGCGCCGCCGATGTCGGCGTGATGCGCCCGGTTCGCCGCGTACCCAGCCAACCGGTTGTGTGCAAAGACGGGAGCGACGAGGGTGATATCTGGGAGGTGAGTGCCCCCCAGGAATGGATCGTTCAAGATAGCGACGTCGCCATCCCCCATCTCCACACTCTCGATGGCGGCCTTCACCGATGCCGGCATGGACCCCAGGTGGACTGGCAGGTGGGCGGCTTGGGCGACGAGGCGTCCGCGAGGGTCGAAAAGAGCGCAGGAATAGTCCTGCCGCTCCTTGATGTTGGGGGAGAACCCGCAGCGGCCCAACGCGGCGCCCATCTCCTCTGCAATGGATGCAAAGAGGCTCTTGAATATCTCCAGCGCAATAGCATCCATGCCGATAAGCCTTTTGGGATGAGCCAAGCGAGAAGAGGATACCACCGCAGGGCAGGGCCAGCCGATTGCGGTGATGCAGTCTGCGGCCTCCTCCCACCGGGTCGGTCGGCAGTGGTTTCAAGTACGCACGCCCCTGGACAAACGAAGCGCCCGACAATCCCCAAGAAAAGCACCCAGGTCATCGAGGTAACCGGCGATGAGTAGGGCAATCGCATACTAAGTGTTGAGCACGGTGAGGAGGTAGTCCTCATCCCATCCGGCTCTCTTGCGTTTGGCGGCGATGCCCCCTTTCGACATGGACTCGCGCTTGAGCATATTGAGGGCCATGCGACGCAGGGTGGAGAAGTTCTCGGCGGCGTTGCCAGTCCTGACTCGGCAATCGTCCTCGCGGAAGGCGATATCAAGCACCCAGTGGACCGAATTCTCAATCCCCCAGTGTCCTCTCACCGCTGAGAGGATTCGGTCGGCCTGGTTCGGCAGGTTCGATAGATAGTAGCGGACTTCCGTGGACGTTCTGCCGTCTCCGTCACAGCGTTCTGACTCGACCATCGCCACACTGGTGAGTGCCGTCCACTCCTGACGGTCGTTGAGGTAGTCGATGTGGTCGGGGTCTGAGACAGACCAGCATCGCCGCATCTCGATTCGACCATGCCCTTTGTTGACCGTCTCGCAGAAGTCGTGATCAAGATCGGCAAAGCCGGTCCGTAGGGCATCGGCAAACGCCTCCTTGACGTCCCTGTGGAGTTGGGGCTGATTCTCCTTGAGGGCCAGGACGTAGTCGGCACCTTGGTCGATGATCGTTGCCGCAATCTCCTTCTGGCACCCCATGGCGTCAATGGTGACGATGCATCCGGACACATCCAGCACGCTCAACAGTTGAGGTATGGCCGTGATCTCATTGGAACGTTCATCGACCTTGGTCTGTCCGAGCACCAGATGGTTGGATGATGCCCACGCGCTCACCATGTGGATTGCTGACTTCCCTATGAATCTGTTATGCGAACGACGGAGCGTCTTGCCATCGATCGCCACCACCTGCCCTCTGGTCACCTCGCTGACCGCGCTCACCCAGTCCATGAAACATTCCTGGAACTGCGTCGCGTCCAGTCTCGCGAAGACTCTGCCGAAGGTGTCATGCGATGGGATGCCGTTGGGCAGCTCGAGGAACCGACGGAGCCAGTCCTTCTTCGACTTGCCAAACAACTCCACGTCCACCCACGAGTCCGCACCACAGAGGACCGCGCAGATAGCGATGACCACGACATCCATCAGGTTGTGGCGCTTGGCGCGATCGTCTCGTGGGTCGTTGAGCTTTGCGAACCGATCGATCAGGTTGGCTGCAGGCGTAGCGTCCATGTGGTCCCTCCTTACCCTGGATTGACCACAATTCTATATCTTGTCTTAGAATCAATTTAATATGCGATTGCCCTGCGGCGATGAGTGTCTTGCCTTGACACAGCCAGGAGTGGCCCATATATTCGCTGCCACCGCCCAGGGATGTGGAGCACATGGGTTTGCCGCGGCAGCCGGCACCCAGGGCTCTACGGGTGGAGGAGGCGCCTTTTGGCCGAAGCCAACGTTATAGCCGAGAAGATCGTCGAGAATGTCGAAAAGGTCATCATCGGGAAGAAGGCCGAAGTCCAGCTAGCGCTGATTGCCCTGATTTGCAGGGGCCACGCGCTGATCGAGGACGTTCCCGGCGTCGGCAAGACCATGCTCGCCAAGAGCATCTCCCGTTCTATCGGGTCCACCTTCAAGCGGATCCAGTTCACCCCCGACCTGCTCCCCAGCGACATCACCGGCGTCTCGATCTATAACCAAAAGACCGGAGACTTCGAGTTCCGCGAAGGCCCAATCATCGCTCAGGTCGTGCTCGCCGACGAGATTAACCGGGCAACGCCCAAGACCCAATCGGCGCTCCTCGAGGTCATGGAAGAGCGACAGCTCACCGTCGACGGAGTGACACACATGATGCCGTCGCCGTTCCTGGTCTTGGCAACCCAGAACCCTATCGAATATGAAGGCACCTTCCCCCTCCCCGAGGCCCAGCTCGACCGGTTCCTTCTGAAGATCACTTTGGGCTACCCGGGAAACGCTGAAGAGATATCCATCATCGAGCACCAGCAGCACGTCCACCCGATCGACGACCTCAAAACGGCCGTTGAAGCCTCGGATGTCTTGTCGCTGCAAGACGCAACCAAAGAAGTGTATGTCGACAACCTGATCAAGCAGTACGTGGTGAACCTGAGTGAGTCGACCCGGCGACATGAGACCGCTTACCTCGGAGCGTCGCCACGCGGTTCCCTGGGGCTCTTCAGGGCCGCCCAGGCGCTCGCACTCTTGGAAGGCCGCGACTACGCCGTTCCGGACGACGTCAAGCAGCTAGCGGGGCCGGTGTTGGCCCACAGGGTGATCGTCAGCCCGGCCGCGCGGATGCGGGACGTCACTGGCGCCTCCATCATCGATGAGGTGCTGCAGCGGGTCCCTGTTCCGGGCGCCCGCCCGCGTCAACGAACGGGGACCTGATCGCCGGCGGCCGAATCCCTCACATCGCATATCCAGACCCCTGTCACTACCGCGTGGCGTTCTAAATCGGGACTGCTCGATCGCCCTCGAGCCGACCAATCGCGAGCAACGCGTGGGCGGCTACACTGTCGTGAAGGTCGAACCTAGCGGCGTTTTCTCGACCTCGATCCGGACCGGGAATTGCTCCTTGATTTCGTCGATGTGAGTGATGACCAGGATGCGCTCGAACTCGTCCCCAATGGCATTAATGGCATCGATGATCCTGTCCCTGCCCAGCGTGTCCTGGGTGCCAAACCCTTCATCGATGAACAACGTGGGCAACGGGGCACCGGCCCTCCTGGCCAGCAGTCTCGAGAGGGCAATACGCAGCGCCACGTTGACTCGAAAAGCTTCCCCTCCGCTGAAAGTCTCATAACCACGAGTGCCCAGCTCGTCGGCGATCTTGATCTCCAGGGTCTCCCGGATGTTGTCTCCGGAGCGCGAGGGGGCCTGTGTCTCGAGCTTGAGGTGCATACGATTGTCCGTCATCCGGGCAAGGAGGCCATTGGCCTCCCTTTCGATCTCGGGCAGGGAATCATCAATGATGAGGGCCTGGACGCCCCTGCGGCCGAAGGCTTCGGTTAGCTCGTTGTAAATTCCCTGCTCCTCCCCCGCGCGCCGGCGCCCATCACGCTTCTGGTCCCGCTGCTGCTCGACGTCGTCCAGCCGTTCGAGGTCACGCTTCGCCGCGCCAAGGTCCCCCCTCAAGCGGTCCACCTCTGCCCCCGCTTGGCGCATTGTTTGCTCACTCTCCTCAAGCTCCTGCGCGACGCGGGCAAGTCCGGCGACTTCCGCGCTCAACCCCTCAAGCTGGGCACGGCCCTCCTCGATCTCACGCTGGGTCTTCGCGGCCTCCTGGTTGAGGTTGCTCAGCCTTCCTCGCTCCTCTGGCAGGAGGCGCTGGGCCTCCTCAACTGCGCGGTAGCGCTCTTCCGCCGGGCGCAGCCGTGCATAGTCGGCCCGCGCCTCGTGGTGTGCGACCTGATCGTATCCAAGCGCCCCGAGTTCCTGGTCTAGCTGGAGAAGCTGCGCCTGTTCCATCTCGGCATAGAGGCCTTCGTGCAGCCGCCGTGAGACTTCATTCGTTCTGCCTCGAAGCTCCGGGAGCCGCTCCGCAGCTTGCCTGGCCCGACTGAGCTCTGTCTGAAGAGAGCCCTCGGATGCCTGTAGGGGGCGCTGCTCGTCCCTCAGCCTGTGTTGGGCATGCCGTACCGTCTCATCAAGCTTGGCGCGCTGGTCGAGTTTGGCGCTGACCTCGCTCGCCACGGACTTGTAGCCTTCCCGCTTCTCTTCTAGCTGTTCGTCGTAGCGGGCTACGACGTCATGGTAACCATCGTCGCCAAGCTTGGTCCCACAGAGGGGACACTCCCCGTGCCCCGCCTCGAGCTCCTGCTTCTGCCTCAGGAGCTCCTTACCGTCCAGCTCGAGCCGCTCTTGAGTCGACTTCAGTCCCGCGAGATCGCCTGCCAGCCCTTCCAACATCTCCTGGCCGCCTTCCGCGGTCCCCGCCAGCTCCTGAAGTGACGCCAGCCGCTCTTTCACCTCGCGCAGCTGGCTTGCCTTCGGCGGCTCCTGCGCGGCCAGAGCTTCAAGCTCGTCCAATTCCCGGGACTGCGACCTGGCTTCAAACTCCAGGTCGGCTTTGGCGGCTGCCACCGTCTGCTGGGCCTCTGCCTTCCGCTGGGTAAGTTGCAGGAACTGCGAGGCAGCCCTTTCCAGGGAGTCCCTTCGGTCGGAGGCGGTCTGCAATGCCTGCAATTCAGCCGATATAGCTTCGGCGTCGGACAATACCGACTCATAGCGGAGGATGGCCTGGGAAGATGCTTCCTCCTGCCGGCCCAGCTCGTGCCACCTGGCCTCGCTTTGCTTGAGCCTCCTCTCGACCTCTTCCAGATGGACGAGCTTCATCTCCATGGCTTGCTTCTTCCGTCTCAGCTTCTCAGTCGACTCCTGCGCGTTTTGGAGCTCCACTTGGCCGGCGGCCAGGCCCTCCTCGACCGCATGGACCGTCGCGACGTACTCCTCCCGCCGCTCCAGGTCACGCTCCAGGGTCTCTATGGCAGCGTCCAGGACCTCGATGGCGCCCCGGCGTTCACGCGCCTGCTCGCGCGCCCGTTCAGCCAGGCGGTCGTAATATTCGAGCCCCAGGATTCTCGCGAGAACGGCTTTCCTTTTGTCGGGGGACCGAGTGGTGAACTCGTCTGCTCTGCCTTGGACCAAGAATGCGCTGTTGACGAACGTGTCGAAGTCCATCTTGATGATGTTTTCGATGCGGCGCTGGGTGTCACGTACGTTGTCGCCCGTGATGGCGACAAAGGTATCGTCCCCGCTGGACTGCTGGAGCTCGAGGATGGTCTTTCCGGGACGCCGGCTGTGGTCTCGTTTCCTTACCACCCGGTACAGATTGCCCGCGACGTAGAAGTCGAGCTCGACTTCCATTTCGACCTTGCCCATATGGACGAGGTCGTCGTCGGGACGGACCCTGAAGGCCCTGCCCCACAGACCCCAGGTGATGGCATCGAAGAGGGCGGACTTGCCGGCGCCATTGTCCCCGCATAGGCAAGCGACGTGGACGCCTTCGAGCAGCAATGGCGGGACGTCGTCCCGGTAGCACATGAAGTTGCGAATGCGGAGCCGGACGGGGATCAAAGGCAATTACCGTGATGTAGTAGGGGCGGAAATCGCTAACGGATTCTACCAGCCGAGCCGTGGAGTCGGGAGGCCCCCTGGGGCTCACCCTCAACTCTTTCGTTGACCCTCGTGAAACGCGGCCCGTAGAATGGGACAGGCTTCGTCCTCCTTCAAGGGCCGCCTGAGGCCCTCTTCCCCGGAGCACTCATGTTCGATGCTTTATCCGACAAGCTTGGCGCCGTCTTCCAGAAGCTCGGCCGCCGCGGCCTTTTGACCGAGAGGGACGTCGACGACGCCCTCCGCGAGGTACGCGTGGCCCTGCTCGAAGCTGACGTGAACTTCAAGGTGGCCCGTGAGTTCATCGGCCGGGTCCGGGACAGGGCGATGGACGTTTCTGTCCGCGAGAGCCTGACTCCAGGTCAGCAAGTGGTGAAGATCGTCCATGAGGAGCTGGTCGAGGTCCTTGGCGGGGCGCAAAGCGTGCTCGCGCACGCGGAGCGTCCCCCGACAGTCGTGATGCTGGCGGGGCTTCAAGGCTCCGGTAAGACGACAACCGCCGCGAAGCTGGCCCTGCATCTCAAGCGGCAACAAGAGCGCCCGCTTCTTGTTGCCGCCGACGTCAAACGGCCCGCGGCGGTGGAGCAACTGGTGGCACTGGGGAAGCAGCTCGATATCCCGGTGTACGCGGAGGGGACAGTATCGAGCGGGCCCGAGGTCAGTAGCAGGGCCCTGAAGCGGGCGTCCGAGCTTCAAGCGAGCTGGGTCATCGTCGACACCGCCGGCAGGCTCAGCGTTGACGAAGAGATGATGGAGGACTTGGCGGAGACGAGCTCCCGGGTCCACCCGCTGGAGACGCTACTCGTGGTCGACGCGATGACAGGCCAAGAGGCGGTAAAGGTCGCCTTGGATTTCCACGAGCGAGTGTCGCTTACCGGGCTCATCCTCACGAAGATGGATGGCGACGCCCGCGGCGGTGCCGCCCTGTCCATCCACTCCGTGACAGCCCTGCCAATCAAGTTCATTGGCGTGGGCGAGAAGGTCGACGCCCTGGAGCCCTACCATCCTGACCGCCTAGCGGGGCGGATCCTGGGAATGGGCGACGTTCTGACCCTCATCGAGAAGGCCGAGGTCCAGGTCGATGAGGAACAGGCAAAGGCCCTGGAGAAAAAGTTCCGGACCGCGACTTTCACCATGGACGACATGCTGCAGCAGATTGGCACCATCAAGAAGATGGGGTCACTGAGCAGCATCTTGGAGATGGTGCCGGGGATGGGTGCGCTGGCGAAGCGAGTACCGGGGAGAGGGGTGGAGGATAAGCAGATGGCCCGCGTGGAGGCTATCATCCTCTCGATGACCCCCCGGGAACGTGGTCACCCGGAGATCATCGGCGGCAGCCGCAGAAAGCGGATCGCCCGCGGAAGCGGGACGAACCCCGGCGAAGTCAACCGCCTCCTGAACCAGTTCCAGCAGATGCGGAAGATGCTCAAGAAGATGTCAACGGGCAAGATGAAGGGCGGAATGCCCAGCAATCTCGGGGAGCTCATCCGCTAGGCGCGGGCGGCCCCAGAGGTTTATCGCGGGGACCGGACCTTCCTGAGGGCCTGGACCCTCGGGCAGCTCTACTCGAGGAAGTCCTTGAGTTTCCGGCTGCGGGTGGGGTGACGCAGTTTCCGGAGGGCCTTGGCCTCAATCTGGCGGATCCGTTCCCGGGTCACGCCGAACTCGCGGCCGACCTCCTCCAGCGTGCGGCTGCGGCCGTCTTCGAGCCCGAAGCGGAGCTGCAGCACACGCCGCTCTCGGTCATGGAGAGTGTCGAGGACCCGCTCCACCTGCTCTTTGAGCAGCTGGTGGGAAGCTGCGTCGGCGGGGGCCAGGGCGCTGCGGTCCTCGATGAAGTCCCCCAGGTGAGAGTCCTCCTCCTCACCTATCGGGGTCTCCAGAGATACCGGCTCCTGGGAGATCTTGATGATTTCACGGACCTTTTCAGGCGAGATGTCCATCCCCAGACTGATCTCTTCGCTGGTTGGTTCCCGCCCGTACTCTTGAACAAGTCTCCTGCTTACCCGGAGGAGCTTATTGATGGTCTCCACCATGTGGACCGGGATCCGGATCGTTCTTGCCTGGTCCGCGATTGCCCGGGTGATGGCCTGCCGTATCCACCAGGTGGCGTATGTGCTGAACTTATATCCCTTGCGGTAGTCGAATTTTTCGACCGCCCGTATCAGGCCGATATTGCCCTCCTGGATCAAGTCGAGAAGCGACATGCCACGGCCGATATATTTCTTGGCGACGCTCACCACGAGGCGCAGATTCGCTTCGGTGAGATGCCGTTGGGCGCGCTGTCCGTCGGCGCGAAGGTGTGTCAAATAGCTCCGGAAGCGGAGCTCGTGGTCCCGGAGGCGTTCCCGCACGCCGTCTTCACCCAGCCGCTCGGCCAAGCGGCTCATGGGGACCTCGTCGCCGATGATGTGAAGGGCGTCCGGCGGCATAATGCGGCTGTTGGCGGAGACCTCCAGGACCCGCTCCCTAAGGGGGTGTGGGTCCTCCTCACCCATCTCCTGGCAGACGGCGTCCATCATTTCATGCGGCACCTCACCGTCGAGGTGGGCACGGACCGTCACATCCATGACCAGGTAGAAGAAAGCTGGATCGGTTGGCAGCTCATATTTCGGCGCAACGAACGCAAACAGGGGTGACGCCCGGGTCAGCTCCTCTATCATGCGCACAACGATGTCCGAATACCGGGGCTGGTGGCCCAGCTCCTCCGTCAGTATCCGCTCGATGCGGGCGATGTCCTTCCTAGCCTCCATCTTCTTGGCGAGGACGCGCTCATCCTGCGCAGTGAGGAGAGTGACTCGGCCGATTTCCCTGAGATACATGCGGACCGGGTCATCGAGCATCTCGTGCTCTTCGAGGTCCGGGGCGGCCTCGGCTTCCGGCTCGGCGTCGTCGGGGTGGGGCTCCTCGACCACGGTGACCTGCGGCGCCGGCCAGTTCTCCTGGTCCTTTTCCGGCTCCACAATGGTGATGCCGCTTTCGGATAGCGCCTTGCTCAGGTCGTCGGACGATCCGCTGTCATCGTCGTCCTGTTTGTCTACCAGGTCGAGGATATCGTCGGCCGAGCGGCCCCGACGCCGGGGGAAGGTCTTCACGCCACCCTCATCGTTCCTTGGTACCATCCCTAATTTGCCTCCGGGCTGATAGGCTACCGGCCACGCCATTCTGACTGGATACGCCTCAACTTCAACTGCTCGGCCTGGGCAGATCCTTCTTCTAACGAGAGGACCCCCGCTCCATATGCTTCAGACAATGCCTCGTCTTCCAGGTCGATCTCCCGCTGCTGCAATCTCAGGATCGCCTGCTCCATGCCATGCTCCCGCTCCCTGTAGCCTGGGGGAACGTGGTAGCCGGATAGGGCCGACAGCTCTTCATCCAGCTCCTCTGACAGGTGCTCCCTCAATTCTTCCGCGGGGACCCCCACCGAGAGACTTTCGTAGATGACCTTGAGGGGGGTGCTGTGGAAATGCTCGGCGCTCAGACCTTGGGTTTGCTGCAGGTGCTCCGGATACTGGAGGATGGTTGCGACGCAGTACACCTCGCGAGAGTCTTGTCGCGGTGCGTCGCCTGTTACGAAGGCCTGGCCGCGGCTCCCCACAGCCTGGCCGCGCTTTCCTCCAGGGCGTGCGGGCCGCACCAAGGCCGACCTGATCACATTCTCGTCCTCTTTGAGCAGGTGCGCAAGTTTCTTCACTCTGTCGTTCTGTTCGAAAATGCCTGGAGCCTGGTGAATAAACCCCCCCAGGCGTTGCGTTATGGCGTCCTTCCCCCTGGCGGTGCCGATGTCGAACCGGCGGGCAACGGCCTGGAAGACATAGTCGATAAGCGGTGTGGCTTCTTGTACCAGCCGGCGCCATTCCGCTGGACTCTCCAGGATGAGCTCATCGGGGTCCTTCCCTTGAGGCAGATCCATGATCCCGAGCGTGACGTCGCGGCCGGTATCTGGCGCGGTCAGGCCGGCCCCCCTGTGCGGGGCCGGGGCGGGGCGGTCAAGCACGCGCCATGCGCTTTCGAGGCTCCGGAGCGTGGCTTCGTTCCCCGCCGAGTCGGCGTCCAGGGCCAAGACGAACCGTGACGCCAGCCTCTTGAGTGTCGTTACTTGCTTTTCTGTCAAGGCGGTGCCCATGGAGGCCACGACGTTCCGGAAGCCACTCCTGTGGGCAGTCAGGACGTCCATATACCCTTCGACGATCACCGCGAGGCCCTCTTGCTTTATTGCCTCGCCGGCCTTGTGTAGCCCGTAGAGGACCGCGCTCTTGTCGAAGAGGGCGCTTTGAGGGGAGTTGATGTACTTGGGCCCCTCATCGTCCAGGGCTCTGGCGCCGAAGCCCAGATAGTCTCCCCTTGCGTCCTGGATGGGCACCATTAGGCGCGCTCGGAAGAAAGGAAATACTGAACCGTCATCCCGCTTCCGGAAAAGACCGGACTCCACCAACTCTTGGTCGAGGTAGCCAGCGCCTGTCATGTGGCGGTGAAGCTCAGCGTTGCCATTGGGGCTATAGCCAAGCCTGTATTCTTGGACCGTTTCGGGATCGAGTCCTCTTTTCGCAACGTAGGCCCGCGCGCCGCCAGCTTCGTCGGACTCCGTCAGGGACCGATGGAAGAACATGGCTGCTTCCCGGTTCAGCGCTTGGAGCCGGTCCTGGAGTCCGGCCTGCTGCCGCGACCCTTGCCTCGCGGGTAGCTGAACGCCGGCCCGCTCGGCGAGGCTCCTCAGCGCCTCGCCAAACTCAACCCCATCGCGCCGCATGACGAAGGAGAAGATGTCTCCCCCGTCTGAGCACGCCCCGAAACAGCGCCATGACTGTCTGTCCGGGGAGACGATGAACGACGGGGTCCGCTCACTGTGGAACGGGCAATTGGCCTTGAATATCCGGCCGGCGGGTCTGAGCTGAACGGTTTCGCCTACCAGCTCCACGATGTCGATTTTGAGCTTGATCTGTTCGGTAGGTGTCATCCGCTCGATTCCATGCAGCCCGCGCCGGCACCCCGCAGCGAGCAGCCAATCACAAGGGTAGGGGGATCCTCGCCCCCTGGGCCTGGAAACCAGCTGTCACTCCGGGAGAAACGCTCTCGGCCACCTGAAGCGCATAGGCGTCGGTCATGCCGGAGATGAAGTCCAACGCAATGCGCTCCGGAGAGTCTCCGTGGAATCGGTAGTCATCTGGGACACGGTCTGAGTGCTCCGTGAAATGTCCGTATATCAACCGGATGACCTCGCGCGCCCGCTCGGCCTGAGCCGTCTGGCTCTCGGGGAGGTACACGGTTTCGAAGAGGAATTCCCTGAGCCTGTTTGCCGCTCCACTCACGGCCGCGGACATCTTGATCGAAGGCGGCTCCTCATCGGCTGGAGCAGCCGGCCCAGAGGCTTCCCAGGAATTGGCTATCAAGTCTCTTATGAGGGTGCGGACCCGCTCCTGGGAGGTGCGGCCAAGGACGCGGACCGCCTCCTCCGGGAGGTCGTTCTCGCCAATAACGCCGGCGCGGACCGCGTCGTCAACGTCATGGTTGATGTATGCCAGGGCGTCAGCGATCTTACAAGCCTGAGCTTCGAGAGTATCGAGGTCCGGGTTCGGCCTGCCCTCGATTCCGGACCTGGCCTTCGAATGCCGCAGGATGCCCTGGCGGACTTCCCACGTGAGGTTGAGACCTGCGCCGCCGTTCTCCAGGGAGTCGACTACACGAAGGCTTTGACGGTTGTGCCGGAATCCCCCTGGATGAAGCTCGGCAAGGGTCTGTTCTCCCAGGTGTCCAAAGGGAGCGTGTCCCACGTCATGCCCCATGCAGATAGCCTCTGCGAGGTCCTCATTCAGTCCCAGCGCGCGGACGACCGTTCTGGCCAGAAGGGCGACCTCCATGGTGTGGGTCAAGCGGGTCAAGTAGTGGTCGCCGAGAGGAGCTATGAATACCTGAGTCTTGTGCTTGAGGCGCCTGAAGGCATTGGACCGGACGATACGGTCCCGGTCTTCCTGGAACAAGGTCTTTGTGGGGTCCTCAGGCCCAGGTCGCTCCCTCCCTTTTGAGGCGCTGCCTCGCACGGCGAGAGGTGATAGCAAACTCTCTCGATGGAGAAGGTGTTCCCTGACGTTTTGATCGACGTTCATAGGGCCCCTGGAGAGCTAGCCCTGGTGGTTGCCCCGATTCCGGCACCCAGCGTGGGAGCGAACCGGCGACACCAACCAGATTTCGGTGTTGCGCGGGAGAGATTCCTAACCACTATTCGACTGCCCCTATGATATCGCCGGTCCAGCAGGGTTTTCCAGAGGCCGCCTGCGCTTTCGCCGGGTGCGGCCGGGCCCCGGCGCGCCGCCGAGGCTCTCTGCTAGGATGATGCGGTGATCATCGATTCCCATGTCCATCTGTTTCCCCCAGCCGTGACGCGTGACCGGGAAACGTACCTTGGGCGGGACCTCACCTTCCGAGCTTTATATGCCGATGCCAGGGCGAAAATGTGCGATGCGGACAAACTTGTCCGGACGATGGATGTTGAGGGGATCGATATAGCCGTCGTGGTGAACATCGGGTGGAAGGACCCGGATGCTGCCAGGGAGACCAACGACTATCTGCTGGAGTCCGCCCAGCGTTATGCGGGGCGCCTGATTCCCTTCTGTGCGTTAAACCCGCTCGACGGGGACCGGGCTGTCCGCGAGATCGAGCGCTGCGTGGCCCTAGGCGCCAGGGGCATCGGGGAGCTCCACCCCGATACCCAGGGGTTCGATCTAGGGGACCGAGCCGTCATGGCCCCGGTCATGGCCGCCGCCGCCTTTCATGGACTTCCAGTGCTCGCACACGCCTCGGAGCCTGTGGGGCACCGGTACCCCGGTAAGGGCCTCGTGACACCTGATGTCCTGTGCCGGTTCGTTGGAAACTTTCCCGAATCGCGGGTGATCCTGGCCCATTGGGGGGGCGGCCTGCCCTTCTATGCCTTGATGCCCGAAGTGCAGCAGATGTTGGTGAACGTGTCGTTTGATTCGGCGGCCTCCCCATTTCTTTATGACCCACAGGTCTTCGACGTAGTCGCGTCGCTCGTGGGGGTGGACCGCGTGCTGTTCGGGACCGACTTTCCTCTGATCGGACACCGCCGGTTGCTCCGGCAGGTCGAAGAGTCCGCCCTCGATGGCGCTGCAAAAGACCGGGTCTTGGGGGCGAACGCGGCCAGTTTATTGGGCATTAATCCGTCTATTGGGCATTAATCAGCAGGCCGAGGCCCAACGGCCACGAAGGTACCCGCGTCCTGTAGACTACCTCGGGGCCCGGAACTTCTCCAGTCCAGACCAGCGCCGCGTCGACGGTCGATATAAAGGAGAGACATGAGAAAGATCGGCATTTCTATGGGGGTACCACCCCCGCAACCCCACAACGCTCTCGACGGCGCTTTCATGGCAAAGGAGGCGGAACGCCTCGGCTTTGATTCGATATGGGCCCCCGAGCACACCGTCGCTCCCGTCGAGGTGACTCAGAGCACCTCCCCTTTCTTCGAGAAGGGCCAAGTCCCGGGGTTTAACGATCCTCTCATTGCGCTGGGGCGAGCATCGGCGGTGACGAGCACCATCAAGCTGGGTACCAGCGTGCTGCTTATCTGCGAGCACAATCCGCTCCTGCTCGCCAAGGAGGTGGCGACCCTGGACTATTTCAGCGGCGGCCGCTTCATCCTTGGAGTCGGGACGGGTTGGCTCCGGGAGGAAGCCGAGATCATGGGGGTCGACTTCGACCACCGTGCCACGCAGGCTCGGGAAGCTATCCTGGCCATGAAGGAGCTCTGGACAAAAGAAAAGGCAGAGTACCATGGCAAGTATTACGACTTCCCGCCAGTGCGCTGTTGGCCGCAGCCGGCCCAAAAACCTCACCCGCCCATCTTCCTTGGCGGGGTGGCGCCTAACGTCCTAAAGCGAGTGGTCTCCTATGGGGATGGGTGGGCCCCTGAGCGGATCACCCCCGAGGGGCTGAAGGAGCGCGGCGCCGAACTTAAAGAGCTTGCGCGCGCCGCGGACCGCGACCCGGCGAGCATCGCGATTTCCATACATGGGAAGCCGGCCGATCCCGAGGTCGTTGGCGCCTATCTCGGAGCGGGCGCGGACCGGGTCGTCGTCGGGATTCCCGTTTCCACGGAGGAGCGGGAGGCCACGGAGCACATGGAGCGTGTCGCGAGAACGGTCCTACCCGTAGCTGAGCAATTCTAGGAGGACTCCTGGACCGTCTCGCCTGACGTCTTCCCGGTGATCGCCTCGAGGACTTCTTCGGCGTGCTTGTCTGGCCGCACTCTGAGCCACACTTTCTGCACATCACCCTGCTCGTCGATCAGGAAGGTGTGACGGTTCATCCCCATGAACTTCCGGCCGTAGAGACTCTTCTCCCCCCAAGCCCCGTAGGCGGTCGCAACGGCGGCGTCTTCGTCGGACAGCAGCGGGAAGGGAAGGTCGAATTTGCCCCGGAACTTCTCGTGGGACTGGATCGCGTCGGCGCTGACACCGAGTACGACAGCCCCCGCTTTCTGGAGGTCGGAGTGGTTATCGCGAAAGGCGCAGGCCTCCTTGGTGCATCCGGGGGTGTTGTCTTTCGGGTAAAAGTACAGCACGACCTTCTTCCCGCCCAGGTCTTTTAGTGAGACCGTCTGGCCGTTGGTCGCGGGGAGTGAGAAATCTGGGGCTTTTTCACCCTCTTTGATCACCATAGGGAGGCTCCTTCAACAGAGTGCGGCGGCGTCATGATAGCACAGGGCATCACGTCTCCCGGACCCTAGCTACTCGTTCAGCTCACGGAAGATTTCCGGGCCGAAGCCTTCGAGCAACGTGGTGGCGGCATCGGATGTCAGGTCAATGTGCAACGGGGTTACGGAGACCCGCTTCCGCCGGATGGCCCAGACGTCGGTCCCCTCCTCCTCATCCCATTCGGCTTTTCCTTTGGCAAGCCAGTAGTAGTGATGCCGGTCGGTCTCGAGCTTTTCAATGGTGTTGAGATAGCGGCCCCGGGCCAGGCGAGTCACGAGGAGCCCCTCGATATCCTCCAGGGCCTGGTTGGGCAGGTTCACGTTCAGGAGCATTGGCCCCGCCATCGTCCCATCTTTGAACATCTGGGCCATGACGCGACCGAGCCGAGCGGCGGGCCCAAACACAACGTCCTTGAGCGAAGCCACCGAAATCGCTATCGCTGGTATGCCGAAGAAATGGGCCTCGAATGCCGCTCCCACCGTGCCGGAGACCAGCACATTCATGCCCAGGTTGGCGCCCTCGTTGATGCCGGAGACTACCAGATCGACCGGGCTAGGCCCCAGCTCCTGGGCGGCGAGCAGGACACTATCTGCCGGGGTGCCCTCGACCGCGTAGGCCTTGATCCCTTCGACTCTCGGAATAGCTTCATACACTTTCACCGGGTGGTGCAAGGTGATGCCGAGCCCGACACCGCTTTGTTCCCGGTCCGGTGCGACGACGGTCACGTCGCCGACCTGCGCCAAGGCCTCCGCCAGCGCCCAGATGCCAGGGGTGTGGAGCCCGTCGTCGTTGGTGACGACGATGTTCAATCCGCCCCCAGCACGACGTTATCGATCAAACGGGTCTTACCGATTCGTACCGCCACGGAGATCATGGCGGGGCCGGATACCAGACCCGAGAGCTCCTCCAGCGTCCGAGCGTCCGCGACGGAGACGTAGTCGATGGCCGCGAGAGGCTCCCCTTCGATCCTGGCCGCGGCGGCCTGTCCGAGAGCAATGGGGTCGCGCTCTCCACCGGTCCATCGTTCTTCAGCGTCGAAGAGCCCCCGGGACAGGCACAGCGCCGCCCGCCGTTCGACGTGGCTGAGGTAGGTATTCCGGCTGCTCATAGCCAACCCGTCGGGCTCGCGAACCGTGGGTCCGACGACGATTTCGGTTGGAAAATCCAGGTCCTGCGCCATGCGCTTGATAACAAGGACCTGCTGGCCATCCTTCTGTCCGAAATAGGCTCGATGCGGCTGCATGATGTTGAAGAGCTTCGCGACCACCGTGGCAACCCCGCTGAAATGTCCCAGACGGTGGGCCCCCTCCAGGGGGCGGGAAACAGGGCCCGTGTCTACGGACGATGCATGGCCGGCGGGGTACATCTGCTCCGGTGTAGGGTTGAAGGTGAGGGAGACTCCTTCATTCTCGAGTAGGGCAAGGTCTCTGTCCATATCGCGGGGGTAGTCTCGAAAG
This sequence comes from Dehalococcoidia bacterium, assembly GCA_965220155.1. Lineage (GTDB taxonomy): Bacteria > Chloroflexota > Dehalococcoidia > SHYB01 > SHYB01. The sequence continues at coordinate 1,834,000 of OZ244810.1, forward strand.
TCCTCGTTCGGCCCGAACTGGGTTGGATTGACGAAAATGGAGACAGCGACCGATGCGTTTTCGGCTCGGGCCCTCCGGACCAGCGACAGGTGGCCTTCGTGAAGGAAACCCATAGTAGGGACCAACCCCAGTGGCGCTGGCTCCTGGGACCGCGCCTGCCGGAGCTCGGGGATGGTACGCAGGACCTTCATCGGGCGCTGCCCGCTGCCCCCATGCCCTGCGCGCAGGGCGAAGCGGGGTCTCGCCGCGGAATACGGCGGGCAGCCGGACCGGAATAGGTTCGTGACGGGCAGCCGGCTATGTTTCGAAGGAGCAGCTGCAGCGGGGATACCCCGGGGACTGGAGCCGTCACAGCGCTGGCAGCGTCGGAACCGCCTGGGCTCTCATCTCCGAGCCGCCTCTTGCAGGCTGGGCTCCTCCAGGTGCCGGAGCACCCGTTGGTCGAGCCCATAGCTTTCTTTCGCGGTGGGGAACGAGCCCGCTCGCACGTCGGCCATGTAGGCCGAGACGGCCGTTCTAATGGTCTCAGCCATGGCGGAATACTGCCTCGTGTGCTTGGGGACAAACTCGGTGAAGAGCCCCAGGATGTCTTGGATGACCTGGACTTGGCCGTCGCAGAAGGGGCCGGCCCCGATCCCGATGGTGGGGACCTCCACGCGCTCGGTAATGACCTTCGCGAGGGGTGCGGGCACCGATTCTAGAACTATGGAGAACGCGCCCGCTTCGTCGAGCGCCCGGGCGTCGTTGATTAGCTGAATCGCAGCCCGGGGGGTCTTCCCCTGCACGCGAAAACCGCTGAGCTGGTTGACCGACTGGGGCGTGAGCCCTATGTGACCCATCACAGGCACGCCCGCCTGGACGATCTGGCGGACAGTCTCGGCGACCCGCTCCCCACCCTCGAGTTTGACCGCCTGGCAGCCACCCTCCTGGAGGAAGCGGCCGGCGTTCCGCATCGCATCCGGCAGGCCCGCCTGGTAGGACATGAAAGGCATGTCGCCGATGACCAAGGCCTGCCGGGCACCCCGCATCACTGCCTTCACGTGATGCAGCATGTCTTCCATGGTGACCGGCAGGGTGGAATCGTAGCCCAAGACGACCATCCCCAGGCTGTCACCGACGAGGACTAGCGGCACGCCCGACTCATCGAGGAGCTTGGCCGTGGGGCAATCGTAGGCGGTGAGCATGGGGATTTTGTCCCCGGCGTGCTTCATTGCCTTGATCTTGTCGATGGTAACGCGCATTGCGGTTCCTCCGCCCTTCGGCCGCTACACGTGCAACAGATCGACGTGCCGCTTCCTCTGCGGACCCGTCTTGACAACCTCGTTCCTGCCGTTCACGTAGACCAGATGAGGAGTGCAGGTCCTGGCCTCGTGCTCGGCGGCAGTTGTGTAGGTCAGGATGATCACTGAGTCCCCTGTCGAGATGAGCCTGGCGGCGGCTCCATTGACGCAAACCTCGCCGCTGCCATGCTCACCCTCGATGGCATAGGTCAGCAGCCTGGCGCCATTCTCGACATCGAGCACGTGGACCTGTTCGTAGGGGAGGATGTCCGCCGCCTCCATGAGGACCGGGTCCAGCGTGATGCTGCCTTCGTAGTCGACATTGGCGTCGGTCACGGTGGCGCGGTGGATCTTGCTCTTCAGCATGGTCCGCACGTCATACCTCCTGCATGGCCGGCATACGGGCCCCAGCTTGGGCCGGGGCAGTCTGCTCCAATAGGTCGCGAAGCCGCTCCTCGGCTGTCTCGTCCAGGTTGCCCTTTGCGGCTGCAAACGGAAGGGTCAGGCGGCCCAGGGCCCTGTACGCCTCCGCCAGGCCCGACCGTTCCTGATCCAACACGTCCAGGTGTCTCTGCACACTCCCCACATCGCCCCTGGCAATGGGGCCGGTAAGCGCCCCAGACGGACCAACAGCCTCGATATTATCTACAGTAGCTTTCAACAATGTCACGATCCCCTTCAGTCCGTCCCCTTTGGGGATGCCAAGGGTCCGAAGCACCTCGTCTGCCTGATTCACCAGGGTGACTACGTAGTTGGAGGACAGCACGCCCGCTATATGATAAAGCGCCTTTTTCTCCGATGGGATCGTAATCGGCGCGCCCCCGAGCTTTCTCGCGATTTCCCGGAGATCATCAAGCAGGGCCCCATGGCCCTCCACGGCGAAGGTGATCCCCTCAAGCTCCCGGCCCGTCCGGGAAGCGGAGGAACGAGGGCGGGCGAAGGTCTGCATAGGATGAAACGACGCAACCTGTGCTCCAGCTTTGACCGCCGGATGGAGAACATCCATCGGCAGAGCGCCGCTGCAGTGTACGACCCTGTGGTCGCCCCGCCAGGTGACGGCTGCAGCCACCTCACCAATGGTGTCGTCCGGGGTCGTGATGAACACCAGCGTCGAATTGTCGGCCACCGGCTGGGGGCCCTCCAACACCGCAGGCATCCCTCCCAGAGTCTCCGACAAGTGTCCGGCAGATTCCTTGGTGCGGCTTGAAACGGCCGCCACGGTGTAGCCGGCGGACTTCAGTCCGCCGGCTAGGGCGGCAGCCACCCTGCCGGCGCCGATAAACCCGATCCGCTGGTCATCCTGCTCGCTCTTGGCGTTCATTCTTTTCCCGGACCCCCGACCCTCTCGGTCACTTAGCCGGTATGACGTCCCTCGCCGCAGGCACTCCGGCAAGGCGCGTCGCTTGCGATACGCCTCTGAAGATCGCACTAGCCACGATTTCCGCCGCGACAGCACCCAATGCCGTCACATTGGCCCTCTTTCTCGACGTGACAGCCCCGGTAGCAAGGGCAAAGATTACATCCCCGTCGCCCATGCCGTGAGCAGGTCGCACAGTAGCCGCCACTCCGTCCTGGGCCATCTGGGCCAGCTTGTTGGCCTGCTCTTTATCGAGACGAGCGTTGGTTGCCACTACTCCTATGGTGGTATTCTCACCCTTCATCGGTTGCTTGCCTGCCCCCCTTGCCAGGCTCTGGACAGTGGAGACGAAACCTCCGTCGTTCCCTCTCGGGCCCGCTACTGTCCGTCCGGAATCCGGATCCCTCACTTCCCCGTACGCATTCACCGCAACGATCGCCCCGACGACGATGCCCCCGTCTATCTGGGTACTCGAAGTCCCAATACCGCCTTTCACACACCTGCGGGGCCCCAGGGCCTTTCCAACCGTCGCCCCGGTCCCAGCCCCTACACTGCCCTCGACCAAGTCTCCATCAACGGCGTTCATGCAAGCTGCGTACCCCTCATCCAGCCCGGGCCGCACCCGTCCGTCCCCGAGCGACAGGTCCATCAGGACCGCAGCCCCTACGATTGGGACTCGCCACCTGCGCGCCCGAAACCCCTTGCCGCGCTCTTCCAGATAGCGCATGACACCACCTGCGCAGTCGAGGCCGAAGGCGCTCCCGCCTGAGAGGATGATGGCATGGGCGTGACGGACCAGGTTGATTGGACGCATCAGGTCCGTCTCGCGGGTCCCGGGGGCCGAGCCGCGCACATCGACCCCAGCCACGGCCCCGTCCTCGCAGAGGACCACCGTGCATCCGGTGGCCGCCCGAAGGTCGGTCCAATGGCCAACCCGGATTCCGGGAACGTCCGTGATGGCCTGCCACATTCTATTTCGTTTCATTAACGTGCGGAGTCACTCGGCCCGGCAAAAAGAAAGCGCCGCACCGGACAACCCAGCACGGCGCGCGCCGCACACACCCTTCCACCGCCCGCCGTCTCGGTCGTCCAGCGATCCAAGCGACTCTGTATATCGGGCCACTCACCATGGCTCTCCGCCCATCCCGGGTCGAAGGCGGGCCTACTTTATCAGCTTGTCAAGGGGGCTGCAATACCTGGGAGGTCCAGCCGAGCGACAAGTGTTGGGGAACGGATTCCAGAGGGCAGCGCCGGGGATATAGGGCTCAAGCAGGACCGCTCAGGCCGCTCCGCGCACCCCGCCCCGAGGACCCGGCGTTTGACAACACCAGAATCCGCCGGTATGTTCGGGCGCAACGTAGGCAGAGTGAGGCTTTGGGGGCGAAACATGGGTATCATCGTGGTCCAGAAAGACGATTTCCCTCGGCAGGACTTTCCGGGAGGGGGTTTTCGGTGCACAGCCCCGGTCCTTTATGAGGAGCATAGCGCTCAGATATCGATCGTGAACCATGTCCCAGACCGCTACATCGACCAGCATAGCCACACAGTCGATGAGGTCATTCTGATGCTGGAGGGGCAGCTCGAGGTCGACGGCAACCCTGGGGCGATGCCCAAGGGTAGCGTGGTCTTCGTCGGCGCAAACAACGTCTATGGCTTTCAATGCGGACCAGAGGGATTGACCTGGATTTTCGTCCGTCCGGACCGTCCTGACGTCGACATCTCCGCTTCGGACACGAGGCCGGCCGCCGACACGGTGCAGCGAGATTCCCGGTTCGAAGCCCACTCGACATCCGAGATCGAAGCGGTCCCATGGAGTCCCGTCGAGGGGAGCCCCGACCTGCAGGAGCGGGTCGTCATATCGAGCGGCGGCTCGCCAAGGGTCTCGTTCTACAGGGCAACCTCCAGCAACACCCTTGTGCAGAAGGCTGACCGCGGACGGTTCCTCTACGTGCTGGACGCTACCTTGGCCGTGGAGGGGCAGGAGTGCGGCGCGGGCGGCGTGATATCCGTCCCTGGAGGAACCCCGTACACTGCCCGGGCGAAGGAAGGCGAGGCGCTGTTCTGGTGCGTCGAGGGAGCTGTCAGAGACTAGGCAGCGGGGGCTATTCGCCGATCGCCAACAATCACCGATTGCCAACGAACAGAGGGGCGTCCCAAGAGCGTGACGCCTTCTTCTGTCGCGGGAGTCGACCGGATAGCTAGGCCCTGGGTGCATCCACTTCCATCGCGGCGACCCCAGCGCCGGACATCATCGGGCGCTCCGCCTCAACTCGGAAGTCCGGAAGCCACCTGAGCCAATTGGGCAGGTACCAGTTGGCCCCACCAAGCAGCTTCATGCCGGCGGGGAGCAAGATCGACCGGACTAAGGTCGCGTCGATCAGAATAGCCACTGCCAAACCGAAGCCCATCTGCTCCAGGCTGACGAGACGGCCACCGGCGAACCCTCCGAAGACAGCTACCATGATCAACGCAGCGCCGGTGATGAGCCGCCCCGTTGACCGGATGCCGAAGGCCACGGACCCGGTGTTGTCCCCAGTCTGGCCGTAGCGCTCACGGATGCGGCTCAGCAGGAAGACGTGGTAGTCCATCGAAAGCCCAAACAGGATCGAGAAGAGAAACAGGGGAGTCCATGCCTCGATAACATCCACCCGCTGAAAGCCGAAGACGCTGTTGGCCCAGCCTTTCTGGAACACCAATACCAGTACTCCGTAGGCGGCCCCCACCGAAAGAAGGTTCAGCAGCGTCGCCTTCAGCGGTACCAAGACGGAACGGAATACCAGCATCAGCAGCAAAAAGCTCATGCCGAGCACAAAGGCGAAAACCGGTGTCCTGGCCTGGGACTCCATCCTGAAGAAGTCCACATTGAAGGCGGCCACCCCTCCGACCAGAGGTTCGGCCGGGACGCCGGCGAAGACCGTCGGAATGATCTCCTCCCGGAGACGGATGATGGCCTCGGAGGCTGCCATCGAGTCGTCTGGAATGATCATCGGGGCGGAGATCAGGGCCAAGTCGCGGGCATCGTTTGCGACAAAGGCAGTGTCCTTGGAGAATGCGGGGTCCTCTCCAATAGCGGCTCGAAGCCGGGCGGTCGCATCTCGGACCGCTGGGTTGTCCACAGGGCCATCGATAGCGATCTCGGCCGGGGATACGAGCCCGACGGCGAAGTGCTCTTCCAGCACCAGGAAAGCCTCCTTCGACTCGATGCCGTCGGGGAAGGTGCTGACGCCTGTGAACCCTGTATTGATGGAGAAATAGGGAATAGCTGCCGCTATCAAGAGTCCCGCGGCCCCGAGGAAAAACAGGGCGGGCCTCCGCATAACGGCCCGAGAGGCTGTATCCCAGAACCCTCCAGAGCCCTCCTCGTCGATGCGGACCTGGGCCCTCCGCATGAAGGGAATACTGAGCCTGTTGACTCTGTCCCCAAGAAGGCTGAGGAGGGCTGGGAGGAGCGTCAACGATCCAAGCACGGAGACGATCACGACCAGGATCGCTCCTGTCCCCAGGCTCCGGAAAACGGTGCTTGGCACCAGCAACATGCCGATCAGTGCCAGCACGACGGTGGTGCCGCTGAACAACACCGCGCGGCTAGCGGTAGAGCCCGTTTTGGCGATGGCCTCCATCTTGTCCCGGCCATGGGCCCGCTCCTCGCGGTAGCGCTGGACGATGAAGAGGGAGTAATCGATCCCGACTGCCAGACCAATCATCGTCATGAAGTTGGTGATAAAGAAGCTGAGCTCGAAGCCCTGTCCCACTAGCGCGGCCAGACCCAAGGCGATTGCAATGGAGACGATCGCGAGGATGACCGGCAGAAATGCGGCGACAAGGGCCCCGAACACCAGGATCAAGATGATCAGGGCGAGGATGACGCCGAAGCTCTCGCCGCGCAGCAGGTCTTCTTTCGAGATTTCCTGGAAGTCCCTGCCAATGGTAGCCTCGCCGGTAACCTGGACGGTAAACCCAGGGGGGACCTGTACCTTACCGATGGCTTCATGGAGCTCCTCGACGTTGCCCCTCGCCGCGTCCCGATCTCCCGCCATGGTGAGGGGGATGATGGTGATACGGCCGTCACCCGAAGCGAGAGACCGTATCCCTTGGGGGGCCTGGTAGTAGTGTTGGCCCCGCGCAACGATGCTCGCTCCGTCCTCGGCCTTGGCCTGGGTGGCGCCGGCGAAAAGGCCCTCGACCAGGGCCCTGTATCGCTGGTCGCCGACGGTTGTCTCCTGTGACGTAACAACGACGATCTCGTTGACGGGCCTGGGGCCGCGGAGCCGCTCCTCGAGGAGTGTATCCGCGCGCTTCGCTTCGGGGTTGTTCGTGAAATCGAACCCGGTCGTCAGGGCATCGCCTAACAGGGTGATCGCCAGAATAGTGGCCACGGCCAGCGCCACCACCCATACCAGCACGGTCCGCCATGGGTGCCTCGCGCTATTGAGCGCGAGCGATTCCGGGGAGAAGAACGAAGCCAGAGGGACCCTCCCGTTTCAGATGTTGGTCCCGTCAATGCCTATTCGGTCCGGCCCGGTCAGTAGTGGGCCTGCCCTCCTGTCCCGTCTTCGGTGGGAGGTCTTGAGCAGGTCCCCACCGGCCTCACTTCCGGTTCTTGAGCGCTCGGATAACCAGACCGGAGAGGGCTTCTTCGACCTGGGCCGACTCCTGGCCTGAACCCAGAACGATGGCCTCGATGAAGGCGTTCTTGTACATCCCCATGATGAGTCTCGCGGTCATCACCGGGTCCACCGGCTCGATGGTGCCCTCCGAGATGTCTCGCCGGAAGATATCAGCGAGGGCGTTCACCATTGGGTGGGTGCGCAGAACCTCCCCCTGGACCTCGATGGATATGGAGTCCGCACCGAAGTTGATGAGCCGGACGAGGTCCGCGTTGCCTCTGCAGCATTCGAGCCCAGCGTGGGTCATGGCGCGGACCCGCTCTTCAAAGCTAAGTGCGGGGTCGTAGGCCCCCATCACCGCGGCAGTCATCATTTGGGGCAGCTGCTGCGCCAGGGCAAAGAAGGCGTCCTTTTTCGACGGGAAGTACAGGTAGAAGGTCCCCTGGGCAACCCCTGCCTCTCGCACGATGTCGGCCACCGTGGCGCCGTCGTAACCGCTCTGCTGAAAGACCTTCCTCGCCGCCGCTAGGATCTGCCCGCGGCGGGCCTGGTCAGCTCGCTCTTTACGTTCGGCAGCGATCGAGGGCCCTCCGAGGATGTTTACCGTCGGTTACCCTAATTATGACTGATGATCAGTCATAATTCAACCGGCCGCCCCGGACCCGCAAGTGGACACTGCGTTGGTTGACATCGGCCTACCGGTGCTGGGGACTCATACCACGCCTCGGACTCTGGCCACTTCTGTTGATACAGCCATCCCATGCTATAATTTCAGAAGTCCCCCCGGGGGGTTGGCTTTCTCATGAAGAGACTCGTCGCGGGCGCGGAAAAGCTGGGCCTGCGCCTCGATCAAGGCCAGCTCCGGACATTCTCACGGTTCTACGAAGAGCTCTCCTGGTGGGGCCGGCGTGCCAATCTCACGGGCATCACCGGCCTGCAACAGGTGGAGACTCGGCACTTTCTTGACTCCTTGACTGGGGTCTTGGCCCTTGGGATGCCTCCGCCAGAGGGGACGCGAGTGCTGGACGTGGGGACGGGTGCCGGCCTTCCTGGAATCCCGCTAAGGACCGTCTGGCCGGGGTTAGGCCTGACCCTCCTTGAGGCGACCGGCAAGAAGACCCGGTTCTTGGAGCACCTACGAGACTCGCTTGGCATGCCGGACGTGGAGGTGCTTTCAGGCCGGGCGGAAGACCTTGCGAGGGAAGAAAGCCACCGCGAGGCCTATGACGCAGTCCTGGCCAGGGCCTTGGCCCCCATGTCTACCCTGGCAGAGATTACGCTGCCCTTTGCCCGGACCGGCGGGAAGGTCGTCGCCTACAAGAAGGGCGATCTTGACGAAGAGATGGGGAAGGCCCAGTACGCCATCGACCTCTTGGGGGGCTGCGTCGAGACCTCCATTCCAGTGACCGTGCCCCCGCTGGACGGCGACGCACGCTGCATCGTGGTCTTGAGGAAAGTTCGGCCGACCCCCAGCAAGTTCCCACGCCGGCCGGGGATCCCGGGCAAGCGACCCTTAGCGGCGCCACCTGTCGGGGACCACTGATGGCCCGCTCGAACGAAGAGACCAATGGCGCCTCCAAGGAGCCGGTCCCCCCTTTTCTCCGGCGCCGATTCCTTTCGGTCCCGACCCTAGTCTCTTTTGTCGTCGCCGGCGCCTTCATCGCTTTCCTCTGGACTCGCTTCGACATCGACCTGTCGCTCACCTGGGCCCAAGTGAAGGGGAGCTCTCCCGGCTACTATGCCCTGGCCATAGTGGCGTATTACCTAACTTTCCCCGTCAGGGCTTTCCGTTGGCGGTTGCTTCTGGACAATGTCGATACGTTCCGACGCCCAGGAAGCCACAGGCCTTCCTTGCCGGGAGCGAGCAAGATCATCTTGCTGAGCTGGTTCGCGAACTCCGTGATGTGGTTCCGCCTGGGTGACGCATACCGCGCGTACCTTCTGTCGAGCCGGCACAACGCCAGCTTCTCCAGGACTATCGGCACGGTAGCTGCGGAGCGGTTCATCGACATCGCAGCGGTGTTCGGGCTCCTGTTGGCTGCGGGCATCGGGTTGATCGTCACCGGCGACGACTCGGCGGAGGTCCGCGCCGTCGAGTTCTCCGCCCTGGCCCTGGCGGGAGCGGGGGTCCTTGTACTGGTGTCCCTGCGTGTCTACGGAGTGCGGCTTACCCATCGCCTCCCTGCGAGGCTGCAGCCGCTCGCGGACCGGTTCCTCGAGGGCACGTTCGGGAGCTTTCGGCAGCTTCCAAAGATCGTGGTATTGAGCGTGGTCGTTTGGCTGCTTGAAGCCTTACGACTCTATTTCGTGGTCCAGGCGGTGGGCTTCGAGGTCGGCCTTGCGTTGGTGCTGCTGGCAGCGCTCGCCCATTCCATGCTAACGACGATCCCGCTCACGCCGGGGGGTCTCGGCTTCGTCGAGCTGGGACTGGCGGGCCTGCTGGCCCTTTCCTTGACCTCGGGGGACGCTACCGTGGTCACCGTGATCGACCGATCCATCACCTATGTGACGATCGTTGCCTTTGGCGGCCTTGTGTTCGCCACCCAGCAACTTGCCGATTTACGCGGCCATCTGTCACTGCGCCCGAAAGCCGGCCGCGACGCCAAGGCAACGAAGCAGTCACCTCTTGGTCCACCCGCCTGAGTCGTCACCGGGGGCGGCCCCTGGCCGCGACTCAGGCGGCAAAGTCCCGAAGCTTCGAAGCAACCGCTTCGCGCCTCAGCTTGGCGAGCGCGACTGACTCTATCTGGCGCACCCGTTCCCGGGTGACCCCCAGCTCTCGGCCGACCTCCTCCAGCGTGCGGCTCAGGCCATCTTTCAGCCCAAAGCGGAGCGACAGGACAAGGCCCTCGCGGCCCGGGAGCGTATCGACGATCGCAGCGATCTGGCCCCTCAGCGCTCCGGCCTCAGCCTGTTCCTGGGGCTGAGGCGCCGTCTCGTCTTCGATCAGGTCACCGAGCAGGCTCCCGTCATCTTCATCGCCAACGGTAACTTCGAGGGAGATCGGCTCGGGAAAGGCCTCCAGCACGGTGCGCACTTTGTCAGCGGAGACGGCCATCTCGACCGCGATCTCCTCAACGGTCGGCTTGCGTCCGAGTCTCTGCAGCAGCGCTTCCCGCTCCCGCATGATCCGATGGGCGGAGTCCCCAACGTGGACGGGCAGTCTGATGGTGCGTCCCTTATCGGCGATGGCCCGCAGAACGGCTTGCCTGATCCACCAGGTGGCATAGGTGCTGAACTTGTAGCCCCTTCGATAGTCGAACTTCTCCGTAGCCCGGATGAGCCCAAGGTTCCCTTCCTGGATCAGGTCCTGGAAGGAGAGCCCTCTCCCCAGGTACTTCTTGGAGACGCTGACCACAAGGCGCAGGTTGGCCTCTGTCAGGTGGCCTCTGGCATGGTCACCCTCCGAGACAAGGCGCTCAAAGTGCTTTTCGAGGTCTCTTCTGGCTGCCAGCAGGCGATCGGCCACGCCCGAGTCACCCAAACGCTCGTCGAGGTAACTCAGCGGGACCTCCTCTCCCAGCACCTTCACTGCCGCGTCGGGTAGCAAGCCGGCAGCGACCGTCGCCTGGACGAACTGCCGCTTGATGTCATCCGCCGGCATCCCTAACTCCTGGGCCAGGCGATCGACAGCTTGTCCGTCCGGATCATTGGGCAACCCGTCGCCCAGGCCCATTTGCGCGGCCACCAGGAGCCCCAAAGCCGGTCCCCCCGCTGTTGTGAGGTTAGGGTTCAGCTCACGGATCAGCGGCGCGGCCTCCGCGATTCGCCTGGCCAGGGCAACGGCAATTTCGTCTCCTCGGGCCTCACGTTGCAGCGTATTCTCCAGCGTCGCCCGGAGCTCTCGCACTGCGTCCCCGCGTTCCATCACCCGCCCCAGGACGCGTTCCTCGGAAGCTCTCAGCAACCCGACCCGGCCTATCTCACGGAGATACAACCGGACAGAGTCCTCTGTGCCATCATCGGCGCCGGATTCATCCAGCGCATCGGCAATGCGCTCTTCCCGGTCCCGGCGGTTTTCGCCGCCGACCGTTCGATGGGCGTCCTCCTCGCCATCGAGACCCCTAGCCACCTTGTTGCTCAAGGCAGTGCGAATCCCGACCCCGGTCTTCGTCAGGTCCAACTCCTCTAAGCTCTCGTCCTCTCCTCCGAACCGTTTCCCCAACATCTCATTCGTCCTTTCGGGGTCCTCAGCCGGGCCCCGCCACTCTAGGAGGTTAGATGCACTCAAGCACTTCAAGGGTACGCAGCCGGTTAGAGCCGACCAAGGGCCGATCTGCCCATCGCGCGTTCCCTCGACGAACGCCAACGCCAACTGCTCTCACAAGGGAACGTCAGAACCCGCCAATTCGTTTGCATCGCATAACCAACAACGGCGTCACCTCGAAGCCGGGTAACCACCAGACGGGTGACGCATCGGGTTTGCCCCGGGATAGCTCAGGACTGGCAAAGGAACAGGCCGGGAGGCCGAGGTCTATGGGACGCGGACGACCTGGTGAGCCTGTCCCCAGGCCGCCTCCAGATCGTAATGCTCCCTCTGATCGGGGCTGAAGACGTGGACTATCACATCGCTGAAATCCAGAAGCACCCAGCCTGAGTCGGCGGTCCCCTCGCGGTGATGCAGCCGAAGTTGTGGGTGAACCTGCTGCTCGACCGCGTTCACGATGGCCGTAATCTGGCGGGTGGACTCGGCGCTGCAGATGACGAAATAGTCGACGAAGCTTGCATGCCCGCGCATGTCCATCAGGACTACGTCCGAGGCCTGCCGGTCCGTGGCGATCTCAACCGCTTTCCTCGCGGCCTCTATAGGATCCAGCGCAACACCGCCATTGAGGGTGCCGCCATTTTAGGGACGGGTGGGTGCGGAAACAACAGGCTGGGGCGTCGACCAGGGGGGCTAGGCACCCCGAAATACGTCGCGCAACCCCTCGCGGGTGAACTCGCTGGACTGACAATAGCTGATGATCCTGCGCTCCCGCTCCTCGACCTTCCGGGCGGCTTCCGGCACCGAAGCGGCCAGCTCATACGGGACGTTGGTCACCCCATGCTGGTCGCCATGAAGCAGGTCCCCGGGCTTCACGGTGAGGCCTCCCACACGAACCGGGCCCCCGAAATCGACGACGTGGATGTAGGCGTGGGACACCAGCAGCTCTGCTGCGAAGAAGTGGAAGCCCAGAGCCTCGACCTCATCGAGGTCGCGGACGCCTCCATGCGTGATGGTCCCCACACAACCCAAGGCCTTCATGATGTTGGCGTTCACTTCGCCCCAGAAAGACCCCTTGGAGCGAGGCCAGTCCATGTCCTGTATCACGAGGATCCGAGGCTCCGGCATGCTGGCAACATGCTCCCATACGTCGGTAATCTTGACGCGAGGGGGGTCAGCGGGCGGGAGAGAAGCCCGCACAACGGCCGTGGCCGCATAGCCGACCATGGGCCCCAGCTTCGGGAATATGCACTTGAGCTCCGGGCCCATGAAACCCTCGCTCCGGGGCCTTGCCTTGAAGGTCTCGATGGCATTGCAGACGGTGGGGCTGGTCAACGATCGCAGAGCGTCCAACTCTTCTTTCGTGTGCGGTGTCTGCCCGGCCATGGTCGGTCTCCTCGCCGCCTTAGACGGCGCTGCTTCGGTGTGTAGGCTCCGCTGTGCCCGCGGGGTCAGGCCCTCCCGCCTGCCAGCAGACGGGCTGTTGCCTTCACGGACGGATTGGCCACGTTCAGCGGCCATTCGCCTCTGATTGCGCGGACCGCCTCCTGGGCGATGCGCTCCCTCAGCCGGACGGCTGAAATCGGGGAGCGAGACCCCGTGTGCGGTGTTGTCAGCACATTAGACATAGACCGGAGCGGGCTGTCGGACGGCAGCGGCTCCGACTCGAATACGTCGAGGCCAGCCCCGGCTATCCATCCGGCTTGCAAGGCCTCGATCAGGGCCTTTTCATCGACGACAGGACCCCGAGAGGTGTTAATCAGGAATGCGCTCTCCTTCATAGTCCTGAGCTGTTCCCGGCCAATAAGGTGACGGGTCTCCGAGGTCAAAGGGGTGTGAAGCGACACAAAGTCGCTGCCCGCCAGGAGGGTATCCAGGTCCACCCTCTGGAACCCCTCTCCGCGGACCGCCGCATCGTCCACGTAGGGATCGCAGACCAGGACCTCCATCGATAAAGCCTGGCCCTTGCGGGCCGTAGCCATCCCTAGACGCCCAGCGCCGACGATCCCGAGAGTCTGCTGGTGGACCGATCGGACGTTGGCCGAAGGTTTCTGGTCCCAGCCGCCGGCGTGGATGGAGTCGTTGAGGGGAATGAGCTGTTTGGCCCACACCAGCAGAAAGGTCAGCGCGTGGTTGGAGACCTCTTCGGTGCAGAAGTCCGGGACGTGGACGACGGCGATGCCGTTATCGGTCGCGGCCTCCAGGTCGACGTTATCGACGCCAACCCCGTACCGGGCGACGATCCTGCAGATGGGCAGGCCATCGAGCACTCGCCGGGTCAGAGGAACCAGTCCGTTGAGCACCACGTCGGCGCCGCGGGCTAGCTCTACGACCTCGTCTTCAGACCGGCAGCGGCTTCCTCCGAGGTCGAAACCGGCGTCGCGGAGCAGCTTCCCTTCAAGGGCCTCGACAAGCCGCTCGCCGCGCACATCGGTATGGACGGCAAGAGGCTTGCCCATGAGTAACCGTCCGCCGGGGGAAGGATGGGCAGGATGGTAGCACCGGCCGTTGGGGGTGTCAAAGAAGGAATGGCTCCTCTTGGCCGGCCTCGCCGCCCGGACGCCGGCGGAGCGCGTCGCTCCTTCTGACACCGGCGGGCCTGCGGTCTGATAGAATAGAAATCGATTCGCTCCCTGGAGTGCCCGTTGGACCTCCGTGTTCCAGGCCCCACCCCAATCCCCGACGAGGTGCTGGAGGCCGGGGCCCGCCAGATGATCAACCATCGCGGCCCCGAGTTCGATGAGCTGATCTCCTCCCTCTCCGCTGGCGCCAAGACCGTCTTCGCTACCGGAAACGACGTCCTAATTCTCTCGGCCTCGGGGACCGGAGGCTTGGAGGCCGCGGTCACCAACGTGCTTTCACCCGGCGAGCGGACCGCTGTCGTGTCGGTCGGGTTGTTCGGGGACAGGGTGGTGGAGATCGCGGAGGCCTATGGGGCCGATGTGCTGAGGGTCCCCTTCCCGGAGGGCTCCGCTGCCGACCCATCTGTCGTGGGAGCCGCCTTGCGGAGCGAGCCGGGGATCAAGACGGTGTTCGTAACCCACAACGAGACGTCGACTGGCGTAACCAACGACCTGGCTGCCCTGAGCGGGGTCATAAAAGGCGATCTGGACCGGACTCTTGTTGTGGACGGCATCAGCAGCATAGCGTCAATCCCTTGCCCGGTGGACGATCTCGGGATCGATATCGCCGTCTCATCGTCCCAGAAGGGATGGATGACGCCGCCGGGCCTCACCATGGTCAGCGTGAGCCCAAGGGCATGGGACACCATCCGGACCGCGAAAATGCCCCGGTTTTACTTCGACCTCTCTATGGCGAGAGACTCGATGAAAAAGGGCCAGACGCCGTGGACGCCGGCGTTGAGTGTGATGTACGCGCTGAAGGAGGGCGTCAGGCTCCTGTTGGAAGAAGGTCTCGACAATGTCTACAGCCGCCACCGTCGGGTCGGGGCCCTCGCGCGCGACCGGGCTCGGGCAATGGGCCTTGAGCTTTTCGCCGACGAATCCCACGCTTCTGACACTGTAACCGCCCTCCGCCTACCGAAGGACGTCGAATGGAAGGTGCTGTCCGATTCCCTGCGCACCACCCATTCGGTCGTGGTTGCCGGTGGGCAGGGTGCTCTCTCCGGAAAGCTTTGCCGCATTGGGCATCTCGGCTGGGTTACGGAACAGGACATCGCCCGGACCATGGACTCCATCGAGGACGTTCTGGCCACCATCCGGAGCAAGCGGGCCGTCCCTTCAAGGGGCACGTGACCCTCCATGCGCGTCCTGGTCGCCGATCCCATCGCCAGCGAAGGGATTGATCTCCTGCTCCGAGCGGGCGCCCAGGTTGACATCGACGCCGGCCTCACTCCTTCGGAGCTCTGCGCCCGGGTCCCGGAATACGATGCGCTCGTTGTCCGGAGCGAAACGAAGGTTACCGCCGACATCCTGGCTGCGGGTAAGCGGCTTCTTGTCGTTGGCCGGGCTGGAGTTGGCGTCGACAATATTGATGTGGACGCCGCGACCCAAAAGGGGGTCCTGGTAGCCAACGCTCCGACCGCCAATTCCATAGCAGCGGCCGAGCACACCCTGGCCTTGATGCTCTCGTTGGCCAGGCACATCCCGATGGCCAACGCATCTCTGAAGTCGGGACGTTGGAACCGCTCAGAGTTCATCGGCACCGAGATCCGCAACAAGGTCCTGGGGGTCATCGGTCTTGGCAAAGTCGGCTCTGAGGTGGCGCGCCGAGCCGGGGGCTTCGACATGCAGGTCCTGGCCCACGATCCCTTTATCTCCGTCGAGCACGCCGAGCGGCTCGGTGTCGAGATGGTCGACCTCGATCTCCTCTTGCAACAGTCCGACTTCGTCACGCTCCACGTCCCGATGACCGCGGCAGGTGGCCTACCGCTGGGAAGCGAGCAGCTTTCGAAGATGAAGCAAGGGGCCATGCTGATCAACGCCTCTCGGGGCGGAGTGATCGAGGAGCAAGCGCTCTACGAAGCCGTCGACAGCGGACATATCTCGGGCGCCGCCATAGACGTCTTTGCTGAGGAGCCCGCCCGGGACAGTGTCTTGTTCAAGAGCGACCGGATCATCGTGACGCCTCACCTGGGAGCATCGACCCGAGAGGCCCAATCGAACGTGGCCGTAGAGATCGCGGAGCAGGTGCTGGAAGTCCTCAACGGCCGGCCCGCTAGCCATGCCGTCAATGCCCCGATGGTCGTTCCTGAGGCCCTGGGGATGCTGATACCGTTCCTCGAGGTGGGCCGGACCGTGGGTAACCTGGCGACTCAGCTATCGGAGGGGCAATTCAGCCAGGCGCGCCTCGCCCTGTCGGGGGAGATCGCAGAGCACGACCCCTTGTTTCTGAAGGCCGCCGTGGTTGGGGGGCTCTTGGCCCCAGTTATCGAGGAGCGAGTCAACGTCGTGAATGTCGACATGATCGTTTCCCAGCGGGGAATGGACATCGGAATACGCAAGGAAGAGCCCTCTGAGACTTATCGTAACCTGCTGACCGTTGAGCTCACGACCAGCGCGGGGACAACGATTGTTTCGGGGACGAACATCATGGGCAGGAGCCACATCGTTCGGATCAACGAGTTCTGGCTCGACATCACACCGGGTGACGGTTACATGCTGCTCATCGAGAACCAGGACAGGCCGGGGGTTATCGGCGCTGTCGGGACTGTTGCGGGCAAGAACGACGTCAACATCAGCTTCATGGAGGTTGGGCGCCTGGGAAAACGGGGCAACGCCATCATGGCCTTGGGCATAGACGAGCCCCTACCGCCGAAGGCCCTCGACGTCATCGCCAAGCTCGATGGGGTCCTTCGCGTTCGGATGGTCCGCCCCTAGAGCAAGCAGCGGGTCCGTGGAGGTCCGATCTCGCCTATCGAGGAAGCCCCAGGCCCCGGGTGGCGATGACGTTCCTGTTGATCTCCGAGCTTCCCGCAGAGATCACAGCCTGGACTGTCTCCTTGAACGTATACGGGAAGAACCCGGCCGCCAGCGACCGGCGCCCATCACCTTCCGTCTGGCTGAACAAGCCTAGAATCTCCATGCTGACCTCAGCGGCCCGTCGCTGGAGCTCTGTCCCAAAGACCTTTGCTTGAGGCCCCTCCCGGCTGACCGGAATCCCGGCCTCATCCATCCACCCAACGTGGTATGACATCATGCGGGATACGTTGACCCGCACCACCAGATCCGCCAGCTTGTGCATTGCAACCGGGTCCTTGCGGATACCGGCGCCCCGGCCTTCACGGACGGTTTCGACCAGCGTGTCGATGACCTGCCTGGCCCGGGACACGTCGCGGATGCCTGAGCGTTCGTTGCCGAGGGTGGTCATCGCGACGTACCAGCCCTGGTTCTCCTCACCGATCATGTTCTCCTTCGGCACCCGGACGTTGTTGAAATACACCTCGTTGAAGTGATGCTCGTTCGTCATGTCGACGATCGGGCGTATCTCAATACCCGGAGACTTCATGTCGACGAGGAAATAAGAGATCCCCCGGTGCTTAGGGGCATCCGGGTCGGTCCTGGTCAAGGTGTGGACCCAGTCAGCCTTGTGGGCCATGCTGGTCCATATCTTCTGACCGTTGATGACATAGTCATCGCCATCGCGAACGGCACGGGTCTGGAGTCCAGCCAGGTCTGAACCGGCGTTGGGTTCCGAGAAACCCTGGGCCCAGAAGATCGACTGGTCGGCAGTGCCAGACAGGAACTTCTTCCTGAGATAGTCCGATCCATGGCCAATGATCGCCGGGCCGACCTGGTAGGCCTGAGGGTCCAGCGGTCCGTTGTGATAGATCATCTCCTCGTGGAAGATCATCTGCATGATGGAGCCGGCCCCGAGCCCGCCGTACTCCTCAGGCCAACCGATCCCGATCCATTTCTTTTGTCCAAGCTTGCGGCGGAACGCCATGGTGTCTTCGAAGTTCTCGTCGCTGTAGGGGGGCTCCCCCTCGAGGACTCGTCGGGAGAGCTCGGTCCTGATGAACTCGCTGACCTCACTCCGAAACTCATCCTGCTCTGGCGTAAATCGAAAGTCCATCGCTCTCCCCCGGTGAACTGCAGGTCTAGATGCCGGTCGACATTTCGGAAGCCGACGGCCTCGGCTCAAGGATACGCTCGTGCCAGGCTGCCGGAAAGACCGCACGGATGGGCAGCGATATCACCCAAGCGGTGCGCGCGGGAGCGTCGGCAACCCGTGACTGATGGCCGCCGGCCCTGGGGCTCTTGCGGGGCTCCGGCTCGGTCGGCGCGGGACCCGGGCTACGGGAGGCGACGGCCAGGGCCGCTAACCCCATTGCCGATAGGATAACGATCTCTCGCGTTCCCGCACCGCATGCGCGGGACTAGAGCGAGGGGTCCGCTCCGTTCCTCTCCGGCCTCGAGCTTTTTCTGATGAGCACACCCTCTCTTGTGAGCTCGCTCACACGCTCGGCGCTAAGACCAAGGTGACCAGTCAGCACCTCGAGGTTGTGCTCCCCGGCCTGAGGCGACGGGCCCCGGACCGTCGCGACCGTATCCGAGAAGTGATAAGGGGGTTCCACAACGTCGATAGGCCCGAGCTCAGGGTATTCGATGCTCTTGAACGCACCTCGCTCCCGGAGCTTGGGGTGGGACAGGAGCTGCTCCTGGGACAGGACGGGGCCTGAGGAGATGCGCTCTGCCGCCAGGACTGCCAACGCGGCTTCGTCGTCCGTCGCCTCTTGAAGCCACGACTCGATGATATCGACGACCTCGTCGCGGTGGGCCAGCCTCGCCAGGTCGGAGTCGTAGCGTGGGTCGTCGATCATGTCCTCGCGGCCCATGGCTCTGGCCAGACGCGCCCACCCGCTTGCCGGCCCTTTGCCGACGGCCTGCAGGGCGATGTACCCGTCCTTAGCCTTCAACACTCCCATTGGGAACGTGTAGGTGTTCTGCTTGCCGTTGCGATAATGAATGTTCTCTCCATGATGCACCCCGACATAGGGCATCACCGTGGAATCCGCGAACATGATTCCCTCCATCATCGCCAGGTCGATGTGCTGTCCGCGACCCGTCCGCTCCCTGTGGAACAGGGCGTAGCCGACAGCCAGCGCGCCCTGCATTGCCGTGATGGTGTCGCCGATCCCGCCTCCGATGGTGTAAGGAGCGCCGCCATGCTCTCCGGTTATGTTGTTCAGGCCGCCCATGGCCTGGGCTACAGGGTCGGTGCAGGGGTGCCGGACGTTGCCGTTCCAGCCTGTCTGCCCGTAACCGGTCATGGAGCACATGATGACTTTCGGGTTGACCTTCTTGAGGCTCTCGAAATCGAGCCCGTAGCTGGCGAGGACACCGGGGGTGTAGTTCTCGACCACAATGTCGACCTTGCGGGCGAGCTCTTGCACAAGCTCGAGCCCGCGAGGGTCCTTCATATTGACGCAGACGTTCTTCTTTCCTCCGTTGCAGTGGAGGTAGAGCATCTGGCCGCCGCCGTCTCTCAACATCTCGGGATCGTAGCGCTCGGGCTCCTCCGACGGGCGCTCGATCTGGATGACCTCCGCACCCATGTCGGCCATGATGCGACTGCAAAACGGGCCGACCACCGCGATCGTGAAATCCAGGACCAAGGCCCCGTCTAGAATTCCCGGCAACATCCCGGCACCGCCTTCACTCGGCCAAGACCAGGGGCCCAAGGGGCCCTTGACCACTCTGAATACAGGGGATTGTATTGAGGCCCTTCTGGAGCGTCAAGCGAGGGAGGGACCCTGAAGCGAAGACTCTCGGGAGCAATGCGGCAGGCGTAGATCGTAGGCCTTAGCGGCGGGATGGCACTTTCGGCCTACGAGGGCGCGCCGGCTTGAGCCGCGCTAGCAGGAGGCGGGTCCGATGGACCGAGCGCGGGGTTGGCAGGCCAAGAGCGGCTAAGACCTGCTCCGGGCGGCCGCTTCCTGAAGGGTGCGCTTTCAACAGAAGACCCAGGACGACCTCGTCTTCGTTTTGGCTGTCGAGCCAAATGTCGTGGACGAGCTCTCGGAGATCGTAGCGGCGCACCTGCTTGTCCCTCCTGTGCTCCCACGGGAAGGTGTCGTGCTGCAGGAAATCCTGGGCCCGGGAATCGATCTCGGCGGGGCTCATCTCCCCTCGAATCGTCACGAGGTACTCCGCCTTCTCGACCTGGGACTGGAGCGAAGGCCAGTCAAAAGGGACGTCGTTGGCCTCCGAAACGGTAATTCCTTCTGGGAGCTGCTGGGTGATCTTCTTGAGAAAAAAGAACGGGGAAAGGCGCCGCCTGAGAAAGACGTCCATCAGCTCAGCCTGTGACGTGACCCCGACTGCCAAGGGGACGGCCAGGGAGAAACGGGGACGCGGCGTGGCGCCCTCGGAATAAGCGAGGTGAATGTCTGCACGCCGGAAGATCCGCTGCCACATCCGCGTGAGGTCCAGGTGGGATATGAACTTGACGGCCCCCTGCCGGCCAAACGTTACCCTGATTCGCTGGACCGCCACTATGACCTCGTCACCAGGACCCGCTCTATCTTGACCCCTTTCATTTCCGTTATCACCAGACGCAGCCCATCCAGGCGGACCTGTTCCCCCTCTCGGGGAATGTGTCCCAACGATGTCAGCATAAATCCCGCCAGCGTTTCGTAATCCCCATCTGGGAGGCCCAGAGACAGGCGCTCATTGGCCTCCTCGATCCGGATGCTGGCATCCACCTGGTACGTCCGCTCATCGATGGCCTCGACCTCGGGTTCCCCTTCCTCCTCGGTAATGTGGCCGACGACTTCGCCGACGATCTGCTTCATGGTTAGCAGCCCCGCGATGCCGCCGTACTCGTTGACCAGCATGCCGATTTGCGTACCCGTGTTGCGCATCTCGACAAACAGGTCGTCAACGGGCTTGGTCTCCGGAAAAAAATGGGCCTCACGGATGAAGGGGGTGATAGACGCATCGTTCGTTATCGCGCCCTCTACGAACGCCTTTACGATATCTTTCAGGTGCAGTATCCCAACAACGTCGTCAGGGTCGCCGGCGATGACCGGGAACCTCGTGTGCGTCTCCTCGGCATAGGTCCGCCAGAAGTCGCCGACGGTAGCGTCCCGCTGCACCCATGTGATCTCGGTCCTCGGGGTCATGACCTCCTGCGCTTGAAGGTCTCCGAGCCCCAGTGCCTTGTGGATAATCTCCGCCTGGGTCTGCTCTACGGTGCCCTCGACCTCCCCAATCCGGACCATCGTACGAAGCTCGCCCTCGCTAACAAGGGGGCGGGTCCTCTCGCCTCGCTGGAACGGGTGGATCAATATGCCGCTGATCCCGTAGAGAACGAGGGCCAAGGGGAATAGGACCCGCTCGAATACCTCCCACGGCCGGATGAACGTGAAGGCGACCCGCTCGGCGTGGCGGGCGGCCAGCGTCTTTGGGGCAGCCTCACCGAATACCACGACCGCGAAGGTCACGGCGATCGTCGCGGTGACCACACCGAGTTCCTCACGCCCCTCCATGAGGGAGATAGCGAGCGAGGTAGCGATTGCCGTCAGGGCAGTGTTGACGACGTTGTTGCCCAAGAGGAGCGTGGCAAGGAAGCGCTCCGGTTGATCTTTGAGCCGGGCAACCCGACGGGCCTTAGGCGAGCCGGTCTCCACGAGGTGGTGGAGCCGGACACTTTGCAGGTTGAAAAACGCGGTCTCAGAGCTCGAGAAGAAGGCCGATAGCCCCATGAACACGAGCATCAGGATGATAGCTAGGTTGGTATCCATCTCAAGCCCGGGATGACCTACTACCCGGGGTCAGATAATGCTCCTGAGAAAACAATGTGCGACAGGGGATTTGCACCCTGCCGATTGATCACGCGCCCCGCCACTCTAGGGAAACACCGAGCGCGATCTCTCATGGGCGATGAACCGAAGCCCGGAAGGGCGCAGGGCACGCCACGGGAATCTCCCCAAGCCAGCAAGCGGCTGCAGGATTTCAAGCCGACCCCTCAGGCTCCACTGGGGTCCTCAATCGAACATGAGCACCGAGCGCGCTACCTCAGCGGCCTTCATGGCACGAAACGCTTCGTTCACGTCCTCCAGGCGCCCCCGCTGGGTGATCATTTCGTCGAGCTTCAGGCGCCCCTGGCGATACAGGTCCAGATATCGAGGCATATCCACGCGGAACCGGTTGGAGCCCATGCTGCTCCCCTGAATCTTCCTCTCCGTAAGGAACATGTTCCCTGGGATCTCGACGTTCTCGCCGAGGGGAATCATGCCAACGATGGTCGCCGTCCCGCCCGGCCGCGCCGCGAGCCACGCCTGCTCGGCCACGGCCTTCTTCCCTATGCATTCGAAGGTGTAGTCTGCCCCACCGCCCGTCAACGACTTGATGGCTTTGACGGGATCATCGGACGAAGCGTCGACCACGTGAGTCGCGCCCACCTTTAGCGCGGTCGAGAACTTGAACTCGTTCATATCGACGGCAATGACCATCCGGGCTCCTGCGATATAGGAACCCTGGATGGCAGCCAGCCCAACGCCGCCCGCGCCGAACACGGCCACCGTGGAGCCCGGTTCGACCTTAGCCGTATTGAGGGCTGCGCCCAGGCCGGTCGTGACGCCGCAGCCCACGAGGGCGGCACGGTCCAGTGGAAAGTCGTCGTCGATCTTCACGACTCCGTTCTCATGGACCAGCATCCTCTCCGCGAAGCTGGAGATGTTGGCAAACTGGTGTACCGTCTCGCCCTTCTGGCTCAGGCGAGGCGGTTCGCCCCGTCCTCGGGTCGGACGCTCCAGGCAGATGTTGGGGCGGCCCTGAAGACAGCGCTCACAGTGACCGCAGAAAACAGAAAGACAACAGATCACGTGGTCGCCGGGTTTCACGTAGTCCACCTGCGAACCGACCTCTTCAACGATTCCCGCGGCTTCATGGCCAAGCACGGCAGGGGTTTCCATCGTGTAGAAGCCGTCGATGAAGTGCAGGTCGCTGTGACACACGCCGCTGGCGACGGTCTTGACGGCCACCTCGTGCTCTGTTGGGGACCCTATGTCGACGTCCTCAATGGTGAGGTCCTGGTGAGGCCCATGAAAGACCGCAGCTTTCATGTTGCACGTCCTTTCGTAGTTGAGCTTTCTCGAAGGGCCCCAGTATACCTTTGAAGGGGACCAGCCGCCACGGCTGAGGGGAGAGCCCGGACTCGAAGGCCCCGCCGCCAGGCATCCAGACTCCAGAAAGGGGGGCCCCTTCCGCCCTTACTCGACGATCCACCCGTCGTAGTCCCGACTGTAGGAGGCGATCTCAGAGGGCCCGAAGAACAGGGCGACTTCTCGCTTCGCCGTCTCCGGAGCGTCGGACCCGTGGACGAGGTTGCGGCCGATGTCCACACCGAGATCGCCGCGAATCGTTCCGGGGGCAGCCTTGGTTGGGTCCGTCTCGCCCATCACGCTCCGCACCTTGTCGACGGCCCTGGGCCCTTCCAGCACCATGGCGATGATAGGACTCGAGGTGATGAACCTGACCAGTCCTTCGAAGAACGGCCTGCCTTCATGCATCTCGTAGTGCCTATGGGCGAGGTCCTGGTCTACGTGCAGCAGCTTCATGGCCGCGATCTTCAGGCCCGTCCGCTCGAATCTGGAGATCACCTCTCCGGCCAGGCCGCGTTGTATCGCATCAGGTTTCAGGAGAACGAGGGTTCGTTGGGAATCTGGCAATCTGTGGTACCTCCGCGATTCCGGTGCGTGGACTCGGCGAGACGAGTCCCGCTCAGCTGCTTTTCACTGCCGCTTTGGCTGCCGGGGACTGGTTATCGAAGGAGGGCGCAGGTAGAGCGGCTGAAGGGTGCTGACACCCTCGGTTCCGCCGTGGGACAGTTTGCGCCAACCCAGCTCGGCGAAACTTCCAGGTCTTCGAATGAGAGCAGACGCAGGCGGGAAGTGAGCCCGGGGGCCGAGGCGCTCGCCAAGCTGGTCTTTCACGAGGGGCAGGTGCTCGCCGCAGTAGATCGCCGGCCCCGCCCAGAGCCCGCATAAGGCCTCGATCCCGACCACGCGTGGCGCGGCGACCTCTCGAAGACCGTCCCCGTCCGATGAGTAGACTGCCGCTGCCATCTCCTCCCGGCCCGCGTCCAAGACCGGACAAACAGGCAGGCCCGCCCCGCTGAAAGGGTGCGCTTCGGCCGCGAGCGTTCCGACGCCCACCACGGGAACACCGAGCGCCGCACCCAGCCCCTTCGCGGTACTGACTCCGACGCGAAGGCCGCTGAACCCTCCGGGGCCAATTGCGACGATCACCGCTTCCAGGTCCCTCGGCGCCAGACCCTGGGCCGCCAGCAACCCTTCAATCGCGGGCATGAGCTGCACGGTATGACGCTGCTCCGCTCGCCACACGTGCTCCGCCATGACGTTCCCCTCGTGGGACAAAGCTATCCCCGCAACCCTGGTTGAGGTATCGATGGCCAGCTCCATCGCTAGGTGCGCGGAATCGCCGACGCAGACAGACGGGAGCATAAGCCCTCATGATGCTGGTCAATAGGCCGCAAAGTGAGGCGGCGTTGCTCCGCTCCTAGATGCTCCATCTCAACGAGCAATCCCCGGGGGGCGAGCGCGCCGAGGACCTTGTCCGCCCACTCGATAGCGCAGACCCCCCCGGCGGTCAGGTACTCCTGTAGTCCGAGGTCCATCGCCTCTTCTTGAGATTCCACCCTGTACAAGTCGAGGTGATAGAGCGCATGCCGGCCTTGGTACTCGTTGACCAGCACGAATGTCGGGCTGTGCGCATACTCCTGGACCCCGAGACCCCACGCCAGACCCTGCGTGAAGCAGGTCTTGCCGGAGCCCAGAGGACCCGTGAGCAGGAATGTCTCGCCGCCGGTGCAAGCTTCACCCAGTGAGCGGGCTACGCGCTGCGTGTCCTCGGCGGAGGTCGTCTCGATTACGATGTCCGGCATCCCGGTCCCGATTATATCTGTTGGAAAGCCCACAGGCCAACGAAACGCCGCCCGAGCGCTTTCCTCACCTCCGCGGTCCCCGTGCTAGACTGGGGCAGGCATGCGGGTCGCCATCCTCTCCGATATCCACAGCAATCTAGCAGCGTTGCAAGCTGTCCTCGCCGACGCTGAAGACCAGCGCGCCGAAGAAATATGGTGCCTGGGGGACACGGTCGGGTATGGGCCGGACCCGGTCGATTGCCTGTCCATCGTTCGCGAGCGAGCAAGCCTCTGCCTGTCAGGGAATCACGACTTCGGAGCGGCGGGCGCCATCAGCCTCGACGAGTTCAACTGGTATGCGGAAGCCGCAAACCGCTGGACGGGGGAGCAGCTGTCACCCGACGACCGAGACGTCCTGTGTGCCATGCCCGCGATGCTTACCGCCGGCGACGTGACCCTGGCGCACGGGAGCCCACGGGAACCCGTCTGGGAATACGTTCTGTCCTCCTCCGTTGCCATGGCAAGCTTTGGGTATTTTGATACTCCGGTATGCTTCGTGGGCCACTCCCACGTCCCCCTCTACTGTAAGGAGCCCTTTCCCGGCGAGGGGTGCGAGCTACTCGGGCTACCTGGAGAGGAGGGCCTCGATACCGGCGAGCAGAGGTTGATCGTCAATCCCGGGAGCGTCGGACAGCCCAGGGACCGGGACCCCCGCGCCAGCTACCTTATCCTGGACCGGGACGATCGGCTCCTGTTCCACCGGCGAGTCGAATACGATATCGCCGAGACCCAACGCCGAATGCACCGTGCCGAGCTTCCGGTCTATCTCGCCGAGCGCTTGTCGAGCGGTACCTGAGACCCGGTTGGTCTAGCCGGCCAGCGTCCCCCCGGCAGCGCGTACCCCGCACCCGCCACGACAATAGTAGATGCCACGACTCCCACCGCTCGCCAGCCTTGCGACGATACTGTTGGCGTCGTTCCTTGTGGTGAGTGCCTGCGAAGGAGCAGTCCCCGCCCCCTCTGGTGTCGACGGGGCGCCAACCCGATCCGTACAGGATGAATGGGCCCGGAATCGGGTTGAGTCGGTCCTCTCCCTATACAACTTTAGTGGGGAAGCCAAAGCCGCCATCAGGGAAATGCGGGTCCTGCACGTCGTGGGACGGCCGGGCTGGTTCGGAAGCACAGGGTACAAGGGCTTCGTCGGGATTGGGTCTGCAAGACCTCGGTCCATCGTGCACGAGATGTCACACTCCTTTTGGGGGATCTTCCCCGTGGACGGGCAGCCGGACCTCACGTGGGACCAGGACGGCTCCCCTGGAAGGGTCTCGCCAGGCATCGCCGCCCTCCGGCGGGACCTGGAGAGACTGATGGCTCAGCCCCCGGATAGCTTCGAGCCAATCCGGGACCGTCTACGGGTTATCCCGGACCTGGTCACGGGAGGCTATCCGGGCCTGTACCACCTTGGAGAGGCGGAAATCGTCAACTTCACCGGAGGAAACCTTGCCCTGGTGCCACCCATTCTGAGGAAGTACTACGCGCCCTGGCTCGACGCCGGCCAATTCGGTTCGTGGGATGAGGCCGCCCGCTGGTACCTGGGGCTCCCGGGGGAGCAAAAGCGCATCGCCGACGCGTATTTCGGCATCCGAGAGCTGGGGTTACAGGGCTACCAAGTGGGCGTAGATCCAGAATCACGGGTCGACCCTGATTTGGAGGCCATCGTCGAGGCCGAAGAGCGCCAACGGTTGGCCGACTTCGCCGAGCAGTTCGACGTGTTCTTTGAGGAGATCGATGGGACGGCGGTGGCCTCCGACACTCAGTTCTGGAGGGGATACCTTCAGGGCCTTGCGGACCTACACAGGAGCAACCCTGAGGTCCTCGACGCTGTCGCCCCGCAGCAGGCCCTGGCGAAGCAGGGGCTGGACTTCTTGCTGCGCGCGGCCCCTCTGCCTCCTGATGAAGGGGTTCCGTTTGCCCAGCGCCGTATCGGGGAGAAGCCGTTCTTGCTGCAATTCGCCGCCGGACTGCCCCATCCGACCCTGGCCGGCCTCAGCAGTATGGCGGACGCTTCGGCTCCCGAGTCGCTCGGCGGACGGCTGAGGGCAGCACTCGATCCCAACTACGTTCAACTGCTCGATTCGGCAACCCGAATTCTCTCAGCGCCGCCCGTGGAGGCGGCCACAGCCTTCGAGGAGATCGTCGAGGGCCTCGACGACCGCCGGCTAGGGAAGATGAACCTCATCCTGGAGGTCTTCGGCGCGATCGACCGTGAGGCCACCCGCGGGATGCTGACCCGTTTGTCCCCTGAAACGGCCCTGCTGGTCTATCGCCGGGGCCCGGCGTTTGTGCGCTTTCTGCTCGAGCCTGAGGAGCTCATCGATGTCCTGGGCTACCAGGGCCGCCTCACGCAGGAGAGGCTCACTGAGCTAGCGCAGCTGATCAACGATCACGTAGTCGGATTCCGCCCTTCCGACGAGCCATTTCTCGATTCGGCCTACCGCCGGATTATCGAGCTGGGCCGTGACGAGGGTCAGGGCGCCGCAATCGCGGTCTTCCAGGAGAGCGGCCTGCTCCTCGAGCCCTTCCTCGAGCGGTTCCCCCGGGAGGCTGCTCACCTGCTGGCCCACGAGCTTGAGGCGGCCGCCGAGATGTTCCGGTTCGTCAATCCTGTCAGGCTAACACCCGCCAGGGCCATCTACTTGTTGATTCAAACTGACCCTGTCTTGGCGGCGAACGTCACCCTCCAGTACGAGGGACTGGATGACCTGACTGCAGTCGGCGAAGCCCTGTTTTTCTTCGCCTTCGACGCCCAGAGGCCCGAGGCGCGCCCCGGCCTCACTCTCGAGCTATCGAGGAATGGAGAATACTTACGGCATCTTTTGCATCTTCGCGGCCTCGAATGGCTGGCAGAGAGGATGCGGGCCGGGGCGACGGCCATCAGGGTCTCTATGGAGGCCGGCGAGACCAGCCCCGACACGTTGACGGCCTACAGCGAGACCGTGGACAAGAGCCTCGACACCCTTTTCCCCCGGGAGCGGCAAGACATTCTGGCGGCGGTGGAAGAAGCTCTCGGATAGCCCTTGCTGCTGTCCTGTCGGACGCAGAAGTAGCCACGCCCACCGGCCGCTATAATGCTGCCACCTCAAGAGGCGCCCTGGGGACACAATGCCTGACTTGGACCTCATCGATTGCCACGTTCATGCCTTTCCCTCCTACCAGGAGGGGCACGATTTCATGGTGACCTATCTCAACTGGGGCCCCGAGCGCATCGGGACCCTGCAGGAGCTGCTCTCTGCCCGGGCAAAGGCTGGCCACGCCCGCACCAATATCCTGATGTACACGCCAACCATGTTCTATTACGAGCAGGGCATTGCAGCCATCCCCGATGGGGCCAAAGACCGGAAAGCCGCCGAGGAGCGGGTGCTCCAGGACGTCCTGCAGCGGCAACGAAGAAACAACGACTGGGGCAGCACCGTTGTCAGGGAGCATCCCGGCCTCAGCTACTTCTGCGGAGTCGATTGCACTCGGATGTCCGAAGACGAGATGCTCGGCGAGGTCGAGCGTAATCTGTCGGCCGGCGCCTCTGGAGTCAAGATCGTCTTCACCGGTCTGAAAATCTATGGGGACGACCCCCGGCTGCGGCCTCTCTACGACTACTGCGCTTCGCGGGAGGTGCCCATCCTGGCCCAGTCTTCCGGCCGGGCGGGGCCTTGCTGGGGACGGCCGGCGCCATTCGGTAAGGCTGTACGGGAGTTCCCTGACCTCAGGCTCATTTTCGCCCACCTGTGTCACTTTCCTTCGTTGCCCGGGGAAGGGATCGACGAGTTGGCCGAGGTGACGGCCCGTTTCCCGAACGTCTGCGCGGACCTCTCGCTGAGGCTTACCGCAGTGGCTCGACGCGAGATGAGCCCGGACGACATGGCTGCGATAATCCGCCGCCTGGGACCAGAGCACGTCCTCTTCGGCACCAACTTTCCCCTGGCGGACCCGGTCGAAGCGACCCGAGCATTCCAGGACCTTCCGCTGACCGAGGCCGAACATCGGGCGATTGGGCACGACAACTTTGTCCGCCTCACCACGTGAGCGCGCCGCGGTGAGCGTTCAACCCCTGTTCCGACCACTCCGGTGAGCCGAGAGCCAGAGATTCGACGCGAGGGTGAAAGGAGACAACATGGCCGTCACGCCATTCACGATACAGGTCCCTGATGTCGTCCTAGAAGACCTCAAGCAGCGGATCGACGATACCCGCTGGCCCGACGAGATTCCCGGTTCCGGGTGGGACTATGGGACCAACATGGACTATCTCAAGGAGCTCGTCGGCTACTGGCGCAACGGGTATGACTGGAGAGCTCAGGAGCGAATGCTCAACGGATTCCCCCAGTTCAAGGCCGACGTCGAAGGCTCCAACATTCACTATGCCCGTGTGAAGGGCAAGGGCCCGAACCCGGTCCCGCTCATCATCTCCCACGGCTGGCCAGGCAGCTTCTTCGAGATGTATAAGGTGATCGGGCCGCTTTCCGACCCCGCGGCGCATGGAGGCGACGCGGCAGATTCGTTCGATGTCATTGCGCCCTCTCTTCCGGGCTATGGGTTCTCGGACCGCACTGAAGAGCGCGGCGTCAACGTTGCCCGGATAGCGGAGCGCTTCATGAAGCTCATGACCGAGTCCCTGGGTTACGAGAGGTACGGGGCCCAGGGGGGCGACTGGGGCGCGACGATTACCACTCGCATGGGATACGCCTATCCGGACAAGGTCCTGGGCATCCACCTCAACATGGTAAGCGGCGGCCTACCCCCGCCTGATGACCGGGAGCTCACCGAAGAAGAGAGCAGGTGGGTCAGGAAGCGGGACCATTTTCGGGATGAGGAGCAGGGCTATTCGAGAATCCAGGGGACGAAGCCCCAGACGCTGGCGTATGGGCTCAATGATTCGCCGGCAGGGCTGGCCGGCTGGATCGTCGAGAAGTTCCGCACGTGGAGCGACTGCGGCGGGGACGTCGAGAGTGTGTATACCAAGGACGAGCTCCTGACCAACATCACCATCTATTGGGTGACCCAGACCATCAACTCCTCCACCCGCCTCTACTATGAGCAGTTCCACAACCCAACCTCCACCCCTCCCGGAGAACGGGTCGAGGTGCCCACGGGGGTAGCCCTTTTCCCGGAAGAGATCATCACGCCGCCCCGGTGGTCGGCTGAAGGCGCCTACAATATCCAGCGCTGGACGCCGATGCCGTCGGGGGGGCACTTCGCTGCCCTGGAGAAGCCGGACCTGCTGGTTGAGGATATCCGCGACTTCTTCCGTCCCCTGCGCCGATAGCATGAGATGGCCCGCCCGGTCATCGCCACGGGCTTGAGAAAGGAAGGTGCCCCAATGCCAGGTCTGAACGGACCACTTGACGGTATCCGAGTGCTCGACCTTGGACGTTACCAGGCGGGGCCCCGTTGCGGGCTGATGTTCGCTCGCCTGGGCGCCGAAGTGATAAAAGTCGAGCGGCCGCAGGGAGACGAAAGCCGGGCCAATGGCCCTTTCGTCCGCGGCCAGAGCGCCTACTGGGTCCAGTACAACTCCGGGAAAAAGAGCCTCGCCCTAGAGCTTCGCAGCGAGGAAGGAAAAGAGGTCTTGAGAGACCTCGTCAAGGTCTCGGACGTGCTCATCCAGAACTTCCGTCCTGGGATCATCGATGTGATGGGGTTCGGTTATGACGCGCTAAGAGCCCTGAACAAGCGCATCATCATGGTCAACGTTTCCGCCTATGGGCAGTACGGCCCCTACCGCGACAGGGTAGGCTTCGACCCCATCGGACAGGCTATGAGCGGCCTCATGTCCATCACCGGACAGGCAGACGGCCCGCCAACCCGCACGGCGGCCACGATCATCGATCGAGTCACCGCGCTCCATGCGACCATTGGCGCCCTGGCCGCGCTGCGCGAGCGCGAGGTCTCGGGTGAAGGACAGGCCATCGACGTCTGCCTGGCGGATACCGGCTACACGCTGATGGAGATACCCCTCACTGCGTATCTCGGCGAGGGGACCATGACCGATCGTGGGGATACCATCGGCGGGGCAGCGCCCAGCAACGCCTACGAGTGCAGGGACGGGTGGGTGTTCATCATCGCCCTCGCTGAAGACATGTGGCTCGAGGCGTGCAAGGCGATGGGGCGCACGGATTGGCTGAACGACCCGGGGCTCAAGACCCGCGCCGGCCGGGTCACGCGGCGGGACGAGGTCGAGGCGGGTGTGGCTGAGTGGTGCGCTGGGCGAACGGTCCAGGAGGTGGTCGACGCATGTGTGGAGGTTGGGGTGCCGGTGTCTCCTGTAAACGACATCCCGGGAGCGGCCAAGGACCCCCACCTTCTCGATCGGGATATCCTGATGGAGGTCCCGGATCACAAGGCCGGCACGATCCACGTTGCGGGCAAGATGGTCAAATTCAGCCGCACCGAGATGGTGGTCGGCACGACCCCCGATATCGGCGAGCATTCTGAGCGCGTGCTGCGGGACGTCCTGGGCTACGACGATGGGCGCATCGAGGCGCTGCGGCAGTCGAAGGCCCTGTAGGGCATTGCATCTTTGCGGCGAGCCGGCGTCGGGGGAACCCCGGCAAGGGAAGCTGCGATGGGATTTGGTCAGGTAACTAACCCTTGATGTCAAGGGATAGTTACCTAGGGGAAGGAGCTTTACCCCTGCGGGAACTCTTCGAGGAACCGGGCCCAGGGCATCTCCGTATCGCAGACCCCGTAGGTGATGCCGATGAAGTTCACCGGGTCCAACAGGTGCCAGGGATCATCTTTGGACTTCTTGGGGTAGGTCACCGTCCCCTCGCCCCGGTAGCTCTCCTTGATCATGTAGGAAGGATCGATCTGGACTAGCTGCGCGTACTCGTGGGCCCGCTCTTCCTGGGCCCTCGATGTCAGACGCAGATTGAGCATAGGGTCGTACCGAAGCTCGCCGGGGCCCATGGGACGGATCTGCGTCATCACCACCTTCGCCAGAACTTTGCCGGCGGGCCGTTCCACGGTGCCGGTTATCGTCTCCTTCTCACGCGTCAGCGCGACCTTGCCAAGCTTCGCCGGGAACCCCCATGTCTCCCTGAGGGCCGGCAGGGCATCCGCGTTGTCCACGACGGTCTGAAACGGGAAGGCTCTGGGAAGCACCCGCAGGCGGCTCATCAGGAACTGGTGGGCCACGGTAAATGGTCCGACAGGGCTCGATGGGTAATGCGCGATCTGCAAATGCGCATATGCGGGGTTGGGCCGCGTGAGGCTCCCGGGCAACCACTGGATTGCGTGGCGCTTCTCGATCTCGAAGGTCATCATGAAGAGCCGGGCGTCATCCAGCTTCCATGGAGGCGGCGGGTACAGCGGGGCGATGGCCGGGATGGTGAAGGGATGGTTCGCGGTGTCGAGCGATCCGAAGTCTGGCATTTGTGCTTACCTGGACGCAGCAGCCGGCTGTTTTTCAGGCTCGGCCTTCGGCTCGGGCTCCTTGAACTTGGGCATCACATCCCTGGCGAAGGCCTTCATGGACCGGATGACGTCGTGTTGTGGCAGCCGGTTGCCGTAGGCGACGAAGAACATCAGGCGATCGATGCCGACCTCTTCCCACGCCTTGATGTTCTTGATGATCTGCTCCGGATTGCCGACTGCGGCGCCATTCCGCTGCAGCTTGGGCCCTTCGTCCATCGACGAGGGGGCGCGGTGGTAGGTCTCGAACGCCCCACCGGCGCTGTAAGAAGCGGAGGGGTACGCCTGCCTGGGTGTAACGGTGTGGAGGGAGAGGTAGTTGAAGTCCATCATCAGCTTGCTGGCCGTTTGGAAGCCGTGCTCATCATCCTCGTGGCAGTACATCCATGACAGGGTATTGACCTGGTCGTTGACGAAGGCCCCGACCGGCTCGCAGTCGCGGATGATCTTCCGGTACTCCTCGAGGCGCGCTTTCTGCTGGCCGGGAGTGCCGAAGCTGATCCCCAGCAGGCCGATACCCCTTTCGGCCGCCTGGATGGCCGTCTCCGGGCTGCTCACCGCGACCCACAGGGGCGGGTGGGGCTTCTGGAGGGGCTTGGGGACAACGTTCCGGGGCGGCATGCTGAAGTACTTCCCCTCGAAGGAGAACATGTCGTTCATCCACATCTGCGGGATGGCCTTCAGGCCCTCGTCCCACATGGCCTTGGTGTCGTCCGGGTCAATCCGGTAGCCCGCGACCTCAGTCCATGTGCTGGCGCGGCCCGTCCCGAACTCCAATCGGCCGCCGCTGATCAGGTCCAAGACCGCGGCGCGCTCGGCCACTCGGGCCGGGTGGTTCATGGGGGGGAGCAGCGGGACGATTCCGTGGCCGACTCTGATCTTCTTGGTCTGGGCCGCCGCGGCGGCCAGGAAGACTTCCGGGGCCGAGCAATGGGAGAACTCCTCCAGGAAGTGGTGCTCCACGGCCCACACCTGATCGAACCCCAGCTCGTCCGCCAGCTTGATCTGCTCGAGCGCGTCCTGGTACACCCTGAAACTGCTCTCGTGTTCCCAGGGTTTCGGGACGCTGAGCTCGTAGAAAAGCCCGAACTTCATTGCCTCCCCCTTCCACCGATATCGCCCTCCGTTCTATCACAGCCTTCAGAAGAGCGTCAACACGGGAAACGCCGCCCGCGCTGCGCCGAATCGGGGGAGAGTAACCCGGTCAACTCGTGAAGAGAGGCGCCACCTCCCGGGCGAAGCGCACCGCCCCAGCCATATGCTGAGGCTGGTTCACCTGGAAGATGATATGGGAAACCCCGGCATCGGCGAAGGCCTGGACCTGGCCCGGCAACTGGTCCGGAGTGCCGGCGAGCAGCCGTTCCCTGGCGTCCTCAACGGAGATGCCGCGGCGGGCGGCCAGCGTCTCGGCGAGTTTTGTGGCCTGCTCCGGCGTATCGGTCACTGCCAAGGGGGTTGCGACGGAAC
This sequence comes from Dehalococcoidia bacterium, assembly GCA_965220155.1. Taxonomy (GTDB): domain Bacteria; phylum Chloroflexota; class Dehalococcoidia; order SHYB01; family SHYB01. The sequence goes on from OZ244810.1 coordinate 1,867,729, forward strand.
GCTTGATAGAGCCAGGGTCACGGCCCACGGTGCGGCAATGCTCTTCGAGCACACTGCCCTTGGCGCGGAACTGGGAAGGGGGCCCCGACATATTCCACTCGTCGGCGTGCTCCGCCACGGTCCTGAGAACGATCTTTTCGCCCGACCCGCCGATCAATACGGGAGGATGCGGCACCTGTACCGGCTTCGGCTCCATGGGCGCCTCCTCCAGCCAATAGTAGCGGCCCTTGAAGCTCGCCCTGGGCTGCGTCCACAGAAGTTTGCAGAGCTGGACCGCCTCCTCAAGCCGGCGGGCCCGCTCTCCTGGTGGAGGGAAAGGCATTCCGAACCATTCGTGCTCCTCCCGCATCCATCCCGCTCCGATACCGAACTCCAGTCTGCCGCCACTGATCAGATCGACGTTGGCGGCCGCCCGGGCCAGCACGGAGGGATGCCGAAAGCCCACACAGGTTACCAGCACGCCAATCCGGATGGTCGATGTCCTGGCCGCCAATGCCGGAAGCAGGGTCCATGCGTCGGGGTGGCTGCCACCCCTGTCGGCGGCCAGTGTCGGCAGGAAGTGGTCGGGGACCCAAGCGGTGTCCAATCCGGCCTCTTCTGCCTGGTGGAACATCTTTACCGTGTCATCCCAGCCGACCCGCTCGGTCGCCACCTGGACCCCGAAACGCATGCCTTTACCTCAAGCTCTTGGAATCCCGCGGACACCGCCGAGTCTAGAGAGGTGCCAATACCCGGTCAACTGACGGTCCAAGCGCCGCCGGACCGGCGGATATGTTGACGCCCCAGAAACAGTCCACCTACAATCGCCCCATCCTGGACCGGAGAAGCGGGGATGTCCGACGACAATCCAGCAAAGGATAGGGCCGCCGTCACAGGCGTCGGGCGAACGGCCATTTCCAAGAACTCCGGCGTATCCACCACTTCCTTGGCCTTCGAGGCCTGCACCAAGGCCATCAACGACGCCGGGCTGACTCCCAAAGACATCGATGGCGTTCTCTCCTACGCGCTTTTCAGCGATTCCGTCTCCGTGCGGGAGATACAGACTGGTCTCGGGATGACCAACAGCCAGTGGAACTGCGACGTCAACGGAGGGGGATCTCAGTCCTGCGCCGTGCTGGCCCAGGCAGCCATGGCCATCACCAGCGGGCTTTGCAAGCACATCGTCGCCTACCGGGCCCTGAACGGCCGGTCGGGGGTGCGGATGGGACGCATCGGCACCAGCGGCGCAGCCCGGGGGTTCCCCGGAGGCTCACAGTGGACTGCCCCCTTCGGGTTCGCGGGGCCGCCTCAGCAGTATGCAATGATGGCCAGCCGCCACATGCATGTCCACGGCACCACCAGGGACCACCTCGGCCATGTGGCTGTGACCCTTCGCAACAACGCCGTCAAGAACGAGCGCGCCATCATGCGCGAACCGATCACGCTGGAGGACTACCACAACTCCCGAATGGTGGCCGATCCTTTCCATATCCTCGATTGCTGCCAGGAGACCGACGCCGGGGTCGCCATGGTCATCAGCCGGGCCGACCTGGCCAAGGACCTGCCGCACAAGCCCGTCTATATTCGGTCTTTCGCCTACGGGGGCGGGAAAGCAATCGGCGGCCAGATGGACAAGTACGAGGACTTCACCGCGCTCTTCCCCAAGCACATCGCCCCCGGCCTGTACCGCCGCGCGGAGATGACCCCCGATGACATCGACATCGCCGAGATCTACGATGCGTTTACGTTTGTGCTGCTGGCGCAGGTCGAAGGCTTCGGCTTTTGCAAGGAAGGCGAAGGGGGGCCGTTCATCGCCGAAGGCAACATCGCCCCCACCGGGAAGGTTCCCATGGCAACCCATGGCGGACTGCTTTCAGAAGGTTACGTTCACGGGTTCAACAACGTTGCCGAGGCGGTGGACCAGCTTCGAGGCGACTGTGGCGAGCGGCAGATCCGGGGCGCAAGCACGGCCCTGTGTTCTGGCTTCGGAGGCAACATGGGCAGCGCCGTCGTCTTGCGGAACTAGAGGCATGGCCCAGGAGGAATTGCCGTGACAACAGCGTACAGCCGCCCTATTCCAGCTCCGGATATCGACACGCAGGGCTTCTGGGATGGATGCAAAGCGCACGAGCTTCGGATTCAACGATGCAATGCCTGCGGGACCTACATCCACTCCCCCGCGCCCATCTGCCACAACTGCAACGCGATGGACACGAGTTGGGCGAAGGTCAGCGGCCGGGGATCGGTGTTCACCTTCATCGTGGTCCACGCCCCGAATTTGCCGGGCTGGGCGGACCATGCCCCATACACGGTCGCGTGGATTGAGCTGGACGAGCAATCGGGGCTCAAGATGATCTCGAACGTGGTCGAATGCGACCCGAAAGACGTGCGGATCGGCATGCCCGTCGAGGTCGTCTTCGAGGACGCGGACGACGAGATTAGCATTCCCAGGTTCAAACCGCTGCGATAGCGCACCCGCCGCCCCTGCATCCCCTGTTCTGATAGACCCCTGGCCCGGTCGCTTGCTACACTTGGGGCGGAGGCGGTATGGGCAGGCTGGGGCGCTGGGCGGCAGAGCTCGGGTCGACCTTTGGATGGGTCGCCGGCTCACTTCTGTTCTCCGCTTTCAGCATTGCGGTCGTTATCGGCTTCGCATGGCTCGTGCGGCTGGCGTTCCCATGGGCACCCGCCTTCACCGTGGTGTTCGCCCTGCTGGGAGGGTTCGTCCTCTATCTGTTCGCGGTAGGCTGGATTGCCTGGAAGATCCTGAAGCGCCGGTTGAATATCCAATAGGCGAGTGCTCTCGAACCGGCTACTGCCCAATATTGCGGCCTGCTTGCCTTCGTACAGCGGTCCGACCCTGTCGCGGCACCAGCTCGTCATTGACCGATTCGATAGCCGCCATTAAACTTTTTATCTGATACCTACTGTGTGGCGCGGCACATGCCACTCGTAAGGAACCCCTCATGACAACGCTGAAGTCCCAGAAGGCCAAGGGCGTCATCCCGCACCTTCCCGAGGAGATCGACCACTTCGAGAGCCGGGTCCAGCGGTTTCGCGACGGCGAGACCCCCGAACTGGAGTTCATCGCCTACCGCCTTACCCAGGGCGTTTACGGGCAGCGCCAGCCGGAAGCGCAGATGATACGGGTCAAGGTACCGTTCGGCGGTTTGACCGCTGATCAGCTCGATACGGTCGGGGACCTGGCCGAAGAGTATACCCCGCTAAAAAAGGGGCACATCACAACGAGAGAGAACTTCCAACTGCACCACGTGCCGCTCGACCGTACGCCGGAGTTCTTGAGGACCCTCGGGGAAGCGGGCCTTACATCGAGGGAGGCGTGCGGTAACACCGTGCGAAACGTCGTCGGCTGCGCTAAGGCGGGGGTCTGTGCCGGGGAGGCCTTTGACCCGACTCCGTATTTGGGCGCGTACGCTCGGTATTTCGTGCGGCACCCCATCACCCAAGCGCTTCCCCGGAAGTTCAAGAGCGCCTTCTCCGGCTGCTCCAACGACTGCGCCATGACCGCCATCCACGATATGGGGCTGATCGCGACCCTCAAGGACGGCCGAAAAGGGTTCAAGATGGTGGTTGGCGGCGGGACTTCGATCATGGCGCGTATCGCCCCCACCCTTTATGAGTTCGTTCCGGTCGAAGAGTACCTCAAGGTCGTCGAGGCCGTCTTGCGGGTCTTCAACAAGTCCGATGAGCTGAGAAAGAATCGCATGAAGGCCCGGATCAAGTTCCTCGTCGACCGGATCGGGATCGATGAGTTCCGAAAACTGGTCGAGGCGGAGCTGCAAGAGCCCTGGGCCCAGCAGGACATTGACCCGACGCCCCTCTTGTTCATTGACGACGAGGAAGGTGACGCCCCGGTCGTTCCCAGCGGGCGGGCCGCAAACGGTCATTCGACTCCGGAGCTCGAGCGATGGCTCTCAACCAATGTCGCTGAGCAAAAGCAGCCTGGATACCGTGTCGTTTCCGTTACCGTCCCACAAGGAGACCTGACGCCCGCCCAGTTCCACGGCCTGGCCGGTATCGCGCGCAGCTATGCTGGAGGCCGGTGCCGGATCACCCAGGAACAGGGGTTGGTATTCCGCTGGGTGCGTGAGGAAGCAGTCGGGCAGGTTTATGAAGCGCTCTCCTCGATGGGCCTTGCCGAGCCTGGCTACAACGAAATAACCGATGTGACCTCGTGCCCTGGCACCGATAGCTGCAAGCTGGGCATCACATCGTCGATGGGCCTGGGAGCCCGGATGAGGGAGACGCTTCTCGAATCCAAGATCGAAGATCCTCAGGTCCGGGACATGCACGTCAAGATCAGCGGCTGTCCCAATGGGTGCGGGCAGCATCACATCGCCAACATCGGCTTCCATGGAGCGGCAATGAAGGGGGCCAGCGGTCAACAGGTCCCCGCCTACGAGCTCTTCGTGGGCGGCAACCCGGATGGCCAGGCTGGCCCTATCAGGATCGGCCAGCGGGTCAAGGGCCGTGTGCCCGCCAAAGACGCCCCCGGATTCGTGCAGAAAGCTTTGGCCCTCTACCTCAGTGAGCGGAAGGGCGAGGGCGAGAGCTTCAACGATTTCGTCGACCGGGCGGGGACCGCGGTCTTCGAGCCTCTGGTCGCCGAATACAAGGATATCGGCCCTCTCGGGAAGGACACCATTCACATGTACATGGACTGGGACAAGACCATCCCCTACAAAGTCGAGCGCGGTGAAGGTGAATGCGCGGTGTAGCCTGGACGCATGTCGAACGACTCGCTTACGGCGGGCCCTAGGGCCCGCCGTTTTTCATGTAGGGTTCAGCTTCGAGGTTTCCGGAACCGAGCCCTGTCACGGCCATAGGCCCTTACGATAGGCCGGTCGCCGCACTGTTGTGGACCGGCCCCCATAATCGCCAGTTGCTTTCGGGTGTATAATCTGCCCCGTAAATCTGAGAGCCGGGAGGCGAGACCAATGCCATTGGACTACAGCCACGTCGAGAAGGGCCACGTCAAAGTCGAAATCGAGAACAAGATCGCAGTCGCCACGCTAAACCGGCCCGACCGGATGAACGCCATGGGCGACGGCATGCATGATGCGATCGAAGAGTTCCTCCACATGGTCAACTTCGACCCCGACATCAATTGCGTGGTGTGGACCGGCGCTGGCCGCGGCTTCTGCGCAGGTGGCGACGTCAAGGCCATGGGGGACCGGGCCACAGGCGCCTCGGAGGCGCAGGGACCGCTCGAGATCCTCCGCGGGGCCAAGTACCTGGTGCAGCGCTTCGTCAACTGCGAGGTCCCCATGGTGGCAGCCATCAACGGGCCGGCCATTGGCCTCGGGGCAACGATAGCGTTGCTGAATGACGTGACCTTCATGGCCGAGAGCGCCCGGATAGGCGACAACCACGTCAAGGTAGGAATCACCGCCGGTGATGGCGGGGCCGTAATCTGGCCGCACCTGATCGGCCCACACCGCGCCAAAGAGCTGCTGATGTCCGGGGACTTGATCTATGGACCGGAGGCTGCGCGGATCGGGTTGGTGAACCACTGTGTCCCCGACGACAAGCTCATGGAAGAGGCCATGGCCTATGCGAAGAAAGTCGCAGATGGGGCCAGCGTCGCTATCCGCTTTACCAAGATCGCGGTGAACAAGCACCTGTGGGACAGCGTCAACCTGATCATGGACTACTGCCTCGTCTCCGAGCGAATGGCCATGAATACCCAGGACCACATCGAAGCGACCACGGCATTCAAAGAGAAGAGGCAGCCCCAGTTCACCGGACGCTAGACATCGCTGGCACGAGAGCACGGCGGCCCCCGCCCAGATCGGGCTGGGGGCCGTCTTTTTGTTCCGGGCAGCACCGGGACCGCCCCGGACCCGCGCCTTGTCCCGAGATAGGGCCGCCTATATAATTGCGCCAGTCCCAAAAGGAGCGCCGGATGGCACTCTATGCCTTCTTTGAGGGCCGCATAGTCCCGATGGACGAGGCCCGAATCCCCGTCATGACCCACGCGCTGCACTACGGTACTGCCGTGTTCGAGGGTATCCGTGGCAACTTCAACGAGGAGGAGAGCCAGGTCTACCTCTTCCAGGCACGGGAACATTTCGAACGACTTCGACAGAGCGCTCACATCGTCAAGATCAATATCGACAAGTCTGCCGAAGAGATGGCAGAGATTGCTCGGGAGCTCGTGCGCTTGGACGGCCTGAAACAGGATATGTATATCAGGCCCCTGGCCTACAAGAGCGAGCAGATTGTCGCCAACATGAAGGCGCAGACCATCGGGGACGATTTCTTGATGTTCGCCATCCCGCTTGGGAACTACCTGGACCCCCATAAAGGGATCCACTGCGGGACCTCGTCCTGGCGCCGCATCGACGATCTGAGCATCCCCGCCCGGGCCAAGGTGACCGGTCTCTACGTGAACAGCGTGATGGCGAAGACCGAGGCAACCGAAAACGGGTTCGACGAAGCGATCATGCTGAACGCCGACGGCCATGTGGCCGAGGGCTCTGGAGAGAACATCTTCCTGGTGAGCAACGGCAAGCTCGTGACGCCGGCGCCCTCGGATAATGTGCTCATAGGGATAACGATGCGGACGGTTACCGAGCTGGCCCGGGAGGAGCTCGGGATTGAGACCGTGCAGCGCAGCGTCGACCGCAGCGAGCTCTATATCGCTGATGAATGCTTCATGACAGGGACCGCGGCCCACCTGACCCCGGTAACCAGGGTTGACCACAGGGCAGTCGGGAATGGGACGATCGGCCCAATAACCCGGAAGCTCCAGGACCTCTATTTCGACACGGTCCGCGGGAAAAACAAGAAGTACATCCGGTGGTGCACACCGGTGTTCGTGGACGGGGTCGACGGGTCCATCGAGGCGGACCGGGAACGCAAGGTAGCCAAGGCTTAGGCCCCGGAGAGCATCGTGCCACTGCTCGCGCAGGCATCCATAGCCGTGCTCGTTGGCTACCTCTTCGGCTGTTTTCCATCCGCCTACATCGCGGGCAGGATCTGCCGCAAAGCAGACATCCGGCAGCTTGGGGACGGGAACGCGGGCGCGGAGAATGTTTGTTACCAGCTCGGCCCCAGGACCGGCTTGGCGGTAGCAGTGGCGGACATTGGGAAAGGCATTCTGGCTGTAGCGATCTTCAGGGTGGCCGCTTTTCCCGAGACGGCAGCCCTGACCGCCGGGGCCACCGCAGTCGTGGGCCACAATTGGCCGATCTTTCTCCAGTTCCGAGGTGGCCGCGGCGCGGCGACAACCGCGGGCGCGCTGATCATGGCGCTGAACCCAGTTGCCCTTATTCCTGCCGGGGTTGCCATTGCGTTGGCGCTGTCAGGCAAGGGGACCGGCAGTGCCGGTCCTCTCAGGTCGGCCCAGAAGGGCGGTGGAGGCTTTTCAGGGATGACCTTCGGAGTCGCGTTGTTCGCGCCACTGCCACTGCTCGCCTGGGTGCTGGGGTATCCGCTGTACCTGGTGTTCTACGCATTGGGCCTCCCGATCGTCGTTGGGATCGTCCATTTCTACGAGGTCGTCCTGCCCTTCTTCCGCAGAACAGGCAGGCTCTCTCTTCGGGCCAGGGAGTAGTCGCTGGGGGGCTTCTCCCTTTAACCGATTCGCGCGCGGAGCCCTTGACGCCAAACCATGTTCAGTCTCTCCCTGGACTACCTCATCCTCGTCGTCTGTGTCTGCGCGGGCGTCATTCAAATCACCGCAGCATATAGCGGGCTGAAGGGGCTGCTGCTACTCCCGAGCCGTCGCGCTGCATACGCGCTTGGGCTGGCCCTTCCCTCCGGAGCGTTTGCCTGGTTCGTCTACGTCGGCGACACGGGAATTCCCGGCGACCTTGGCGGCATCGAGGGCACCGAGCAGTTCGCCTTGTTCCTGCTAGGGGCCGCCGTCGCCACTGCCCTGACTGCCAGCCTGGCGTCGCTACTGCACATGAAGGGTACTTTGCCGGGCCAGCCCCAACCCGGAATGGAAGGGCTCAGAGATGGGACCCTGCTGCAGCTGTTGATTATCAGAATACGGAGCAGTCGGCGCGATGCTGGACGCCGATAGACAGCTCTTCGAGTGGATCAACGGTTTTGTCGGCACCTGGGATTGGGCTGACAACGCGTTGAAGCTCCTGGTGAGCGACTTTTTCCTGCCAGTGATCATCGCCGCCGCCGTCTGGGCCCTCTGGTTCCTCGGCAGGACTTTCGAGGAGCGCCTCCGAAACCAACTGGGGTTCATCTACGCGGCGGCGGGAGCGGGGTTAGCAAACGCCATCATTCTCGTCATCGACGGGCCGATCGGCCGGGCCCGGCCCTTCCTATCACTGGAGGAGGTCAACGTCCTATTCTACCGGCCGACGGACCCGAGCTTTCCCAGCAACGCGGCAGCCTATGCCTTCGGGATGGCTGCGGGGGTATTTCTGGTGAACCGGCCGCTAGGGATCGCGGTCGGCGTAGTGGCCCTCGTCTTTAGCTTCGCGAGGGTTTACGCGGGCATGCATTACCCGCTGGACGTCGTGGGCGGCGCCCTCGTGGGCATCCTGACTACCTACGCCTTCTATCGACTCATGGGCCTGATCCAGCCCGTGGTGAGCTTCCTCTTCCGAGCCGCTAGAACGTTCTTCCTCACCTGACCGGCAGAGCAATCCTTCGGGAAACGAGAGGCCTTTCAGCGCCGGAGCTCGATGATACGGAAGCGCTCGGCGTATTCGACGCCGTGCTCCTCGCCCGCCTTTTTCGAGTTCTCTTTGATGAAGTTGCGGAAGTCGCGTCCCTTCGCGGGGCCCACCTGGCTCACATGCTTGGCCAGGGCCTTGATCTTGACCTCAATGGTGTCCGCGATTTCAACGAAAGCGTCCGGTTCGTCCGCCCCCCATAGATAGATGCGCTCCACCTTATGCGGAGCGAGTCCCAAGGCCTTGTGCTCGGGGAAGCTCAGGTGGTCCCTGGCATACGGAAAGACGGCGTCCATCGTCACCTGGCCTGTCATCCGGTGGTCCCTGTGCTGATAGAAGCCTCGGCGGTTCGGATCAGTGGTGAGCACCGTGTCGGGCTTGTGACGCCGGATTTCGCGGACCAGGTCCCCTCGGAAGTGCTCGCTATCCTCCAGGCCTCCATCTGGATGCTTCAGAAACACGACCTCCTTGAACCCCATCACATCCGCGGCCGCCAGCTGTTCCTCTTGGCGGATCGCTGCGAGCCGTTCCGAGGTCATCTCCGGGTCGTCGGAGCCCTTGTCGCCGTTGGTGCAGACCACGAGCACCCCCTTGGCCCCCGCCCGGATCCATTTGGCAGCGGTGCCGCCAACACCGATCTCACAGTCGTCCGGGTGAGGAGTCGTGACCATGAATGTGGCAGGTATAAAGGACATGCGTTGATACGGACCTCTTTCAGGGGGTTGTGCTTCAATTATCACCGAAGCGCAGCGGCCCCGCCACCGTGGACTGCTGGAGCGGGGGAGCGATGGATGGCACCCGCCCTTGCGGGGCTGGGACAAAGGCGGTATCGCGGAATAGCCTCTCAGGCCCTGTTCTTGACCGCTTTCTCCGAAGATGCCTCACTCGCCCAACCGGCCGTCGGCGCCGAGGACAATTCCCGGACTCGAAGGACGGCGCCCTTCAGCCACTGCTCGACCTCCGGGTCCTGCGCCAAACGGCCTCCAGCCATCGGGCGGTGGTGACGCCACCATCGCCCGTTCTCGGAGGTGGAGGCTCCAGCCTCGACATCGACAGGGGCGAGAGCGCGAGCTCCTAGACCTTGAGGACCTCCCGGGCTTCTGAGAAGACGCTCTGCTTGGCCCCGTGGGTCATAGCCGCGAACTTCACAGCCCCGACCAGATGCACCCAGCGGAAAGGCTCGCGCGTGGAATAGTATTCCTCTACGGCCGCCTGATGCTGCTTGAAGGAATGCATTTCCGTGAAATCGTCTTTGGAGATGACCTCGCCCATGCGCACGAACAGGGCCATCGGGTCGTAGCCCTTCTCGGCGTACTGCTGGGCTAGGGCCATGCTGTGCCGCAGCTCGTCGGGCGAGGTGCGGAGCTTGGGCAGTCCGAAAGACCCCAGGTCCGCTGCCACGGGATAGTCATAGCAGCTCTGCTCGATGCTATCGAGCAGGGCCTCCTGGCTCCGGTCCGGAAGCCTATCCAGGACCGCGCGGTCCGCCTCAGGCTCCCACTCGAGCTTGTCCTGGCAGAGGATAATCTCTGGCCCAGTGTTCCAAGTCATGAGAGCAAGGACCTTGTTCTGGAGGCTGATGCCGTCCTTGGCGACCAGGTAGCGCCGGGAGTTGATGCCCGTCTGAAGGTGGGCGTCCATCGGGTTGCCGTAATCCGATCGGAGGTACATCGTCCCGGCACCCACGGAAAGGCTCTCCGCGGTCCCTTCAAGTGAGAGCCCGCCGGCCAATGCTTCCGCGACCATCCCCGGGATCTTGGAGAAGTCTTCACAGGTGCCTATCTCACGTCCAAGCTGGCCGATGACCTCCGTCTCCGCTGAGGTGCTGCGGCGGGTGAGGTCTCGATCGAATAGCTGATGCTCCTCGACAAGCTCCTTGATGACCGCAAAGGTTGGGTGGTCGCCGCGGTAGGGGTTCCGCCCCTGCCAGCGCACTACCGGCCTCAAGAGATGCTTCGCGAGGTCCCAGCCCACCGCGTCCAGAGCGCGGGAGATGTAAGACGGGAAGAGGAAATAATGGTCGTCGTGGGGGTTGAGCGGAATTGCCTTCGTGAAGATCAGGTCCAGTACCTCATCGCGAGGCATACGCTCCAGCAGATACAAAAGATGCCCTTCGGCGGCGGCGGGATACTTGACCTGCATCATGAAAAGGAAGTTGTCTCTGGTCTCCTCGAGGGTCCCCTCCGAGGCGCGGTAGAACTTCTTCCTGATGAGGGTCGCCACATCCTTGGCCTCCACCGGCTGTAGCTCAGCCATGAGGTATGGGCCCATCTCTGGTGCATGCACGTGCTCGTTACAGAGCGCGACGCTCTGAACAATCGGGAGGTAGGCCCATTCTCCTCGAAGCCGCTGGGATGTCTGGTAGGCCGGATAGATTCCACAGACGGGGTGGGTAGGTCCGCCATGGTGCCCGACCGACACATCGGTGGAGCGGGTAACGGCAAGAGCGGCGGCGGCGAGCAGGTCCTTGCCGGAGACACCATCGCGGAGCTTCGAGACGGTCTCCTCAATGATCCGCTGTGGAGCGGTGTCCTCGACGAACCGGACCAATGGCTCGATCTCAGGCGCGAACTGCACTACCTTATGCATAACCTTGCCTCCTGCAGCTATTGTCTCAGGTCTGGCCTCGAAGCCGAAGCAAGACCGGGGGCCCTCGGCGCCATTATATCAGCCCGGGATAGCCGTGAGCGTGGAGTACCGAGAATCCTCCTCGATGGGCTGAAGCGAAAGCCCCTGCATTTCCTTGACACTTGGGATGGGTGAAACCTAGACTTCCGGCGGCGCCCCCGCTCCGCGGTAAGTCATATGGCCACGGCCCCCGAGTACAAGAAGCCCCTGCCCCATCCAACGGAGCTTTCCCGGCCCTTCTGGGAGGGCACGCGCCAGGGCAAGTTGCTGGTCCAGCACTGTGCGGCATGCCATTTCTGGATTTGGACGCCGCAGGCCGCGTGCCCAAAGTGCCTCAAGGAGGACTGGGAATGGACCTTAGCCAGCGGTAGGGGGACCGTCTATAGCTTCACCGTGGTCCACCGTCCGCCCGACCCGGTGGCTTTCGCCAATGACGTTCCCTATGTGATCGCGGTGGTAGAGCTCGCCGAGGGGGCCTATATGCAGACCAACATCGTCGGCTGTCCGCCCGGAGACGTGCACGTCGGCATGCCGGTGCATGTCACGTTCGAAAAGGCGACGGACGACATCACGCTGTACAAGTTCCGGCCGGCCGGCTAGAGCCCACCAGCGGACAGGCCCCCTCGTGCCCGACCCCCACGATCCAGTCGTTGTCGGGGCCTACACAACCGAGCAGGTCCGAGAGTCCACCGGCCGTTCTGGGCTGAGCTACGCCCTCGAGGCTCTCCGGGGAGCCTTGGACGATGCCGGCCTCGACAAGCAGGATATCCAGGGCCTTTATGCAATGCTCGACGCATGGCCCAACGCACCCGGCAACCAATCCTTTTATGGCCCAGCCAACTGGCCGTTCCAGCTCGGGGTGCCGGTGAACTGGTTCACTGGGGCGGTGAATTCGGCTGGGACGGGGGCGGCCGCCGTGCTGGATGCCGCCGCGGCCATCAAAACAAGAAACATCGACACTGCGGCCCTCGTCGTGGGAAGAGCCAGGGCGCCGAACGCCGACGGAAAGACGGCCCCCTGGACGCGGAACCAGCATGAGTTCACCGAGTGGACAGGCTCGCTCACAGCGGCCCAGTTCGCGCTGACCGCAAGCCGCCACATGCATCAATACGGTACAACCCGGGAGCAGCTTTCCAGAATCGCGGCTATCATCCGGAACAACGGCTCTGTGAACCCTTCCGCGGTCATGTTTGGCCGGGGGCCGTACACGACGAAGGAGGTCATGGAAAGCCGCATGATCGCCGACCCGTTGACGGTCCTCATGTGTGCGCTGGTCAATGATGGCGGCGGCGCGCTGGTCATGACCTCATGGGAACGGGCCCGTACGCTGCGGAGGCCTCCTGTCCTGGTTCGAGGGGGAGCCGACCAGCTCTCGTACCCCGCTTATCAAGAGGCACCGATCCTGGAAAGGCATGTCGGCGGCCCGTTCTCCCGGGACTGGGTGAAGCGGGGTTTTGGCCTCGCCGGAGTGACTCATGAAGACGTGGACTTCATTCAACTCTACGATGGCTTCTCGGTGTGGGCGATAACTCAGCTCGAGATGTTCGGCTTCTGCGGAGAGGGCGAGGGTGGGCCGCTGGCCGAGTCGGGGGCCTTGGATCTGGATGGACGCCATCCCGTTTGCACGGACGGCGGCTGTATGAGCTTCAGCCACAATGGGACTCCATCGTTGTACAGGTCCATAGAGGCGGTGAGGCAGTTGCGAGGCGAGACGCACGACCTGTGTCCCGGCTGGGAGACGGGCCTCCACAGCTACGACAGGACCCGGTGCCGGGCGGTCCGGGACCCGAAGATCGGGTTCGCTGCCGGGATGGGGCCGCCCACCGGGGGTGGAAACTTCGTGATCATGGCCAGGGCCTGAGGGGTCCTCCCACGATACCTTCCGGATTGGTCTCTTGACTCTGGCGCCGCGGTGCTGAAGTCAAGCAATGGGTGAAGGGGTTGTAGAACTCGCGGAAGCAGGTGCACCTTGAACGTCCTGGTCACCGGGGCCACTGGTTTCATTGGGTCGGCCCTGTCCGAAAGGCTCAGCGGCCAGGGACACCGAGTGGTCGCCCTATCGCGCAACCCTGAGAGAGCTGCCAAGACGGTCCCTTCGCTTGCCGCGTCGCTCCCATGGGGGGATCCCGCGGCTCTCGCTCCCTCAAAGGAAGCCTTCGAAGGGGTTGAGGCCGTCGTGCATTTAGCAGGCGAGCCTCTGAAGGGGCGCTGGACCGGCCGCAAAAAGCGTTCGATCGAGCTGAGCCGCCGGCAGGGCACACGGAACCTGGTCGACGTCATCGAAAGTCTGGACGTCAGGCCGCGGGTGCTCGTCTCAGCCAGTGCTTCCGGCTACTACGGCGACCGGGGTGATGACCTGCTGACCGAGGAGGCGCCCCCGGGTCTGGGGTTCCTGCCGCAACTCGTCCACGCGTGGGAGGGAGAGGCTATCAGGGCGCGAGAAATGGGGCTGCGGGTTGTGATCCTGCGCATAGGGCTCGTCCTGGGGCGGGGAGGAGGCGCACTGCCCGCGCTCAAGCCGCTATTCGCCATGGGCCTCGGGGGACCTATGGGCAGTGGCCGTCAGTGGTGGCCTTGGGTCCACATTGAGGACGTGGTCGGCATGATCTCCCGGGCAACAGAGTCCGAATGGGAGGGTGCCTATAATGCGTGTGCTCCAGACCCGGTCCGGCAGGCGGACCTCGCCCGGGCTTTGGGCAGGGCCATGAGACGTCCGGCATTCACACCGACCCCAGGGTTCATGTTGAAAGCCATCGCGGGAGGAGTGGCGACGGAGCTGACCCAAAGCCGGCGGTGCGTGGCTGACCGGGTTGTCGGCGGAGGCTACAGGTTCGCCTATCCCGATTTGGGGGAGGCGCTGAGGAGCCTTCTTGGCCGCTAGTGCGAGTCTCAGTCGGCTACAACTCGGTCGATGGCCGAACTGCCCGCCGTAGCGCCGCCATGGTGCTGCTTCCAGAGACCGGATTCGATCTCCGCCCGCCTGGCGGTCCTGAGCTCAGGAGGCAGCCCAGCGGTATAGAGACGGACCCGCTTAGTGCCGGCGGCGGCCTATCGAGGCCCGCCCTACATGATCGAAGCCCGCTCTACAGCCTATTGAGGCCCGTCCTACCTATTGAGGCCCGCCCTACAATGGACTGCCATGCCTTCCAGCACTGAGAAAGCCACCGTCGTTGGGGTGGACGTCGGCGGGACCTTTACCGACTTCGTGGCAGTGCTGGAGGATGGGGAGCTCCAGGTCCACAAGGTGCTGTCCACGCCGCTAGACCCCTCCCGGGCGGTGCTGCAGGGGCTTGCGGAAATGGGCATCGGGCGGGGGGTTGCCGTGGTCCATGGCTCGACTGTCGCTACCAACGCGGTGTTGGAGCGGAAGGGGGCCCGGACCGCACTCGTCACCACCAAAGGGTTCGAAGATGTCATCGAGATCGGCCGGCAGAACAGGTCGAGCCTCTATGATTTCATGGCCAGCCGTCCAGAGCCCCTGGTCCCACAGGAGCTGCGCTTCGGGGCCCCGGAGCGCCTCGACTGGCAGGGAGAGGTCATCCGACCCCTCGAGGCCAACGAGGCCGAAGAGCTGGCAGGACAAGTAGCGTTAGCCGGCGCAGAGTCCATCGCCGTGTGCTTCCTCTTCTCCTTTCTCAAGCCGGACCACGAAATGGCCATGAAGGAGGCGCTCGAAGCGGCCGGGGCCGCCCCCCATGTGTACGTCTCCAGCGAGGTGCTGCCGGAGTTCCGGGAATACGAAAGAACGAGCACGACAGCCATGAACGCCTATGTCGCCCCGGTCGTACACCGTTACCTGGGCCGGCTGCGGGACGAGTTGGGCGAAAAGGTCCGCATCATGCAGTCCTCGGGTGGGTCAACGACTCTCGGGGGGGCCATGGGCCGGCCGGTAGAAACGATATCCGGCGGGCCGGCTGCGGGCGTCGGCGGGGCATACGACGTGGCCCGAGTAGCGGGATTCGAGAACATCATCTGCTTCGACATGGGCGGAACTTCCACCGACGTTGCCTTGTGCCGGGGCGGCGTGCCGCAGACCACGGAGTGGTCCCTGGGAGGGTTGCCCATCAGGACCCCGGCTGTCGACGTCTATAGCGTGGGTGCCGGCGGCGGCTCCATCGCCCGCCTGGACGCCGGGGGGGCGCTTCAAGTAGGGCCGCAGTCGGCTGGAGCCGATCCCGGCCCTTCGTGCTACGGCAGAGGGACTCTGCCAACGGTGACCGACGCAAACCTGGTCCTCGGGCGGTTGGACACGGAGACCCCCCTGGGGGGAGGGGTGTCCCTGGAGGTGAGCCGCTCGAAAGAGGCCCTGGGGGCCCTGGCGGCAGAGATGCGGTTAGGCCTCGAGGCGGCGGCGGAGGGCGTCCTCCGCGTGGCGGACGCTCACATGGAGCGCGCAGTGCGGGTTATCTCCGTGGCCAGAGGGCACGACCCTCGCGATTTCTCTCTCATGGCCTTCGGGGGAGCGGGCCCGATGCACGCCTGCTCGCTGGCCGAGGCGCTGGGGGTCCCCAGGGTCCTCATCCCGCCGCATCCCGGTGTCCTCTCGGCGCAGGGTATGACGGTGGTGGACATTTCGCGGGAGTATTCGGCGACGGTGATGCTGAGCGGGGAGTCCCTGAATGCGCAGAGGACGGGCGAAGCCCTGCGGGGATTGACCCGGCAGGGACAGGCCGACCTCCAGTTGATGGGTGTCGAGACGGGCCGGCAAACGGCCATGTGGTCGTTGGACATGCGCTACTTGGGCCAGTCCCACGAGCTCAATGTCGCTCACCGAGAAGAGTCCCTCGAGCAGACCCTGGAGGGATTCCACGCAGCCCACGAGGCCCGGTACGGCCACGCCTTACCCAGCCAACCTGTCCAAGTGGTCAACGCTCGAGTACGGGTATCCGGGTCGGTCCCAAAGCCCCATCCCAAGGACCAACCTCAGGACGACGAGGACCCCCGAAGCGCGCTCAGCGGGGAGCAGGACGCCTTCTTCAACGGTAGGCGCCTCAGGACGCCGGTCTACGGCCGGGCGGCCCTACGCCGCGGCAACGTGGTTGCCGGTCCCGCCTTGGTTGCGCAGTACGACAGCACGGCGGTGATACCTCCAGGTTGGCGGGGTCGGGTAGGCGCCTACCTCGACCTGGTGGTCACGCCGGCGTGAAGCCCGGTCATGGCGAGAGTCGGGCCGGCGTATCCGGCGACGTCGAACCCCCCACCCCCCACATCGGGCGTCGGATCAGCGCGAGGAAGATGGCCCCGGCAGCGACCATCCCACCCAGGAGCTCGAATGCAAGAACGTAGTCCCCATTCCGGTCGAACAGCCACCCTGTCAGCCAGGGCGTGAGCACTCCGATCGGGAGCATGATGAGGGTGGAAACGCCCGTGAGCGTGGAAAACCGCCGGGGCCCGAAGTAGTCGGCAATGGCGACCGTCCCCATGACGGACCAGCTTGCGTGGCCCACGGATGCTGTGACGTAAAAGAGGGGCAGCAGCCACAGGTCCGAGGCCGTCGTATGGGCCAGCAGGAAGAGGCCTGCCCCCCACAGAATGGACCCAACCAGGAAAAGGCGACGGCGCCCGATGATGTCCCCGGTCCACCCCATAACAATCCTCAGGGATGCCTGCAGCACTCCGTACACTCCCACGATAATGCCCACTGCCCCGGAAGAGAACCCGACGTTCTCCAGGTGGACCACGACGTGGACCACCCAGGCCGAGAAGACCGCCGCTCCCAGCCCAAACGGGACAGTGACCAGGTAGAAGGCGGGGGTCCGGACGGCCTGCCTCACGTCCATCCCGCCCCCAAGACCGGCCGGCTGGGGAGCGGCGCCAGAGCGCAGACCCTCTGCAGCCCGAGGATCTTCCCCGTCTGGCAGGTAGCCATACTCCTCGGGACTTCCTCGAATGACCATCGCCAGGGGGACGCCCGCAAAGAAGGTGATCGCAGCGCCCAGGCGCAAGGTCTCCCGCCAGCCAATGGCGTCGATAAGCATGGCAGCGGCAGCCAGGACGAAATAGGCCATCGCATTACCCGAGTTCTGAAACCCGATGGCGCGCCCGCGCTTTCGGTGGAACCAGGCCGTGGTGGCCCGGGTGAAGGGGGCGAAGGCCCCGAGGCTGGACCCGAAGGCGATGACCACCGAAGCGAGGTAGTAGACCCACAGGTCCTGGGCCAGCGAAAAGATGACCAGTCCCACAGCGCCGATGGTCACCCCAGTGATTCCCGTCCTGCGGGGCCCAAACCAGTCGATGAGATATCCCGTGACCGGTGAAAGGGTGCCCTGCTGGAAGCCGCGGATAGAAATGCCGATCGAGATCGCGGCGACGCTCCACCCCATCTCCTCCTGAATTGGCTTCACAAAGGCGCCGAAGGTGAAGAGGAGTATTCCCAGGATGAGGAAGTTGCTGGCGGCCGCCGCAGCGACGATGTACCAGCCGTAGAAGACGTTCCGAGGACGCAGGCTGGCAAGGCCGGGGGGCATTGGGCTCCTTGTGATGACCACCCCGCAGCCGCGACCGCGAGGTCAAGGGTTGTCGCCGCGCGGAAGGGTAAGACCCCCGGAAATCGCGGGTCAAGACGAGAGCCGCGAGAACCGGACCGGAGCCACGGTGCGAGCCCGGCGCTCAGACCCCTAGCTGAGCCTTGCGAAACGGGGAGGACGCCCCACCAGCGGTCGAGCGTATTCCAAGAACGCCCGTGTCGGGAGCGCAGCTTGGGCGTCGATGCAGTCGGAGGGCATCAGCCGCTCCTGGCTGGCGATGGCCTCCAGAGGCGCAACTCCCGTCCCACCATTCGTATGGCCGGTCCGAGTGCCGGACTAGGGTGACTAAGGGAAATATGGAGAAGAAAGGGAAAGGCGAGCTGATGCAGGCCGGCGACGCGGAACGCCATGTTCCTTATAATCGACGGCGCGCCCGGCCAGGACTCCGGGCGACATCAGGGGCAGCTGGAGGGCAGCGTGGAAAGCATCGATACGATCGTCCTCGAAGGGATGGTGTTCTTCGGACGCCACGGCGCTTCGGACCATGAGAAGGCGATGGGCCAGAACTTCGAGGTTGACGTGGAGATCGAGGCCGATCTGTCCAAGGCCCGACAGAGCGACGATCTCGGCGACACCATCGACTACGGAGAGGTCTACGAGATAGTCAAGGGAGTCGTCGAGGGCCCCAGCATGAACCTGATCGAGCGCGTCGCTGACGAGGTCGCCAAGAGACTCACGGCCCAGTTCAACCCTGACGCAGTTAGGGTCAGGGTAACCAAGCCGGAGCTCCCGGTTCGCGGGGGCGTGCTTACGGGCGGTGTTTCGGTAGAGGTCTGCGAGGAGGCGTGAGCGCGGCTATCTGTAGGCTTCGGCGTCGACCTCCCACCACCACCACATGCCGACGCTCTGCATGCAATCGATGATGCGGCCTTTCATGGTCGCGGTTCCCAGGCGCTGGAAGTCGGTCATGGCCGCCACAAGGTCATCAGCGGCGAACTCGTAGATCGCGGCGTAGGTCGATGGGTCGTTCTTGGAGCTGACGTTGCGCCAGCGGGTCCCACCGACGCACCCCTTGGCCGGGGTCAGGTCGGGAACATGGATGTGGTTGTACCAGCTATTGAACTCGTCCTCGCGGGCCGGGTCCTGGCAATGGGACATGACCATGTAAACGGCTGCCTCTTTTGTCTTCACCAGCGGCTTCGCCTCTGAGGGAGCGGGGCGGGATGTCCCCGAGGGGCCGCCCTTCGACGGATAGGCGGGCTCTTCCCGAGGAGGAGGATGATCGCCGGGGGCGATGTGCCGGTAGATGCTCGATCCCACCAACGAGAAAAACTCGGGCGCGCTCTTCTGTAGCTCATCCCGGCCGCGGCGGCGGAAGTCCCTGGCGGCCGATTCGAAGTCCTCCGCTTCGATATCGTACAGGGCGATGTACTGGGCAGGCCCCATCCCCGGACGGGCGTTAGTGAATCGCCTGGCACGAACGACGCCCTCGGCCTGGATCACATGCGGGACAAAGTGGTAGCTGTACCAGCCGTTGAAATCGGCCTGCCGGTCCGGGTCGTTGCAGTCCGTAAGGGCAAAGACGATCCCTTTTTCCATTGGCCGCCTCCTCGGGGAATGGCGGCATTATAGCGGGGCCGGAGAGATAGGCGGTCCCTCCCGCAAGGACCGGGCTCCTCGATTGATTTGACTAGCGATTGATTGACTAGCGCTGGGCCTCGTCGCTAGCATCGTCACAGACCGGAGGCCGGACTGTCCGGAAGGAACGAGGGTGCATGGCACGAGACAAGCTCTCCATTGGAATCATAGGGGCCAATGTGCGCTACGGGTGGGGGACCAGGGCCCATCTACCCGCCATCAAGGCATTGCCTGAGATCGATCTGGTGGCGGTGGCCACCCGAAGCCTGGAGACCGCCAGGGAGACGGCTCAGCACTATGGTGCGCCGCTGGCCTTCGACAACCCAGAGGACCTCGCGGGCCATCCCGATGTCGATGCTGTCATAGTCAGCACGCGGGCGCCGACTCATCACGCGCTCGTGGACCTGGCCCTGAAGGCGGGCAAGCATGTCTTCTGCGAGTGGCCCTTGGGGGCCAATCTGAAACAGGCGATGGAGTCCAGGGACCTGGCGGAAAGCAAGGGGGTCCGCCACATGGTAGGGCTGCAAGCACGGGGGGCCCCGGAGTTCAGCTACGTGAAGGAGTTGGTAGGCGAAGGGTACATAGGCCAGGTACTTTCGGCAACGCTCAATCAGTCCCTGCCCGGGGCAGGGACTCGCGTGGCAACTTTCCCCGAAGGGGTCGACCGCACCCAGGGGGTCGGGACGCTGGCCATCGCCGGCGGACACTCCATCGACGCTCTGTGTTTCTGCCTCGGCGAGTTCCGCGAGATATCGGGCGTCGTATCAACCCAGGTGAAGAAGGCCCTGGTCAAAGAGACTGGCGCCCTCCTTGATGTGACCGCGCCCGACAACGTCTCGGTGTCGGGGACCCTGGCCAGCGGGGGGGTCGTGTCGGCGCATATCAAGAACGTCCCCGATTTTGGGACCGGCATGGTCCTGGAGATCGATGGTACCGAGGGGTCCCTGGTAGTGACGTCTCCTGGCTCAGCCCAGATCGAGGGTCTGACGCTCAGCGGGGCACGCAAGGGGGACAGGGGTCGTCAGGAGCTGCCTGTGCCAGAGAAACACCGGTGGGTGCCGCCCGATACACCATCGGGGGCGCCCTTCAATGTAGCCCAACTCTTGCGCCGATTCGCCGGGGCGATCAGGGACGGCTCAACGATAGACCCGGACTTCAGCCTCGCTGTCACCCGGCACGAAATGCTCGACGCCATTCAGCGGTCCTCCGACTCGGGCCAACGCCAAGCGTTCCAGACCGACCGAGGCTCTTGAGCGGCTCCGATGAGGCTAAGACACCCCGTCGGGCCAGTCGGCCAATGTCACGGTGAGGGTGCCCCTGCGGCCCTCTCTCACGATGTCGAGCACGGCTGAATCCCCGGGCTGTTTTTCGGCGAACGCGGCTATCAGACCGTCAGCTCCCGTGACCCCGCGACCATCGATTGCGACGATGAGATCGCCCCCTGGGCCGGGCGTGTCGTTTGGGCCGACCTGAGCAGGCCGGACGCCCGCCGCCTCGGCCGGGCTGCCCTCGAAGACGTCGATGACATAGGCACCGGAATCCACTTCCAGGCCCAGGTCCGCAGCATTCTGCGAGTCCACGGTGAGGACGCTCACTCCGAGCCACCCTCGCTTTAGTGACTCTCCCTGAGAAAGCCGTTCCAGCTCCCTTCGAGCAACATTGCTAGGCACGGCAAAGCCAACGCTTTCGTCACCCCGCGTCGCTAAGGCGGTGTTGATTCCTATCACCTGCCCGCTGCTGTTGAGGAGCGGCCCGCCCGAGTTGCCAGGGAAGATGTCGGCATCCGTCTGGATCATGCCGCTGATCGCTCGCCTGGACGACGGGCGAAGGGTCCGGTCCACCCCGCTCACGATGCCGACCGTGACGCTTCCCTGAAGGCCAAAGGGGCTCCCAAGGGCAATGGCGATCTGGCCCGGTCGGACCTCGCTTGAATCGGCCAGGATGAGTGGGGTCACGCTCGCCACCTGGGCCGCATCGACGCGGAGCAAAGCCAGGTCGTTACCGGGGTCTGTTCCCACTACCGCGCCGTCCAGCCGCTGCCCGCCGTCCAGAATTACCTTGACCTGGTCGGCCCCTTCGATGACGTGGTAGTTCGTCAGGAACTCGCCGTTCCTCGTGACCAGAAAACCGGAGCCCTGGCCACGCTGGCCGAAGAAAGTCCCCCTCCCAGCGGTCTGAACGGTCTCGACCTTTGCCACAGCCCGGATCGCACCGTCGTAGATACCCTTGACCATCTCTTCGTCGAATATCTCGCTTACCCGCGAAATCGAGCGAGAGAAATAGCCGCCGTTGCTGCTGAGCGCGACGCTGCCCAGCAGCGCTCCGAGAACGAAAGCGACGATAGCGACGGTCAGAGCACCCCAGCCACCTCGCCTCGGTGGGCGGGAGTAGCCGTACTCGTCCATCCGTCACCTCCGGGGAGACAAAGAGACCCATCACCCGTCTGGGGCGCGCCGTCCGCGGCTCGAAGGGGGACTGCTCCGATCAATGATAACGCCCCAAAGGAACCCGGGGATTGAGACCGCTGAAGCCGCGGCGCCAGGACCTACTCGGCGGGAGGGGACGGGGCTAGGGGCCGGGTTATACTGGGCCAAGTCGTCGCATAGGACCGAGCTTCCCCTGTGCGACGGAGGCGTGGCGTCCATGCACGAGCACCACGAGCCGTCTCACTCCCACCGCTCCGTGGGTAGCGGGGCGACCCGCAAAGCCCTGATAGCAGCCCTGGCCATCACCGCCGGCTTCATGGCCGTGGAGATTGTCGGCGGCGTGCTGAGCAATAGCCTGGCGCTCCTCGCTGACGCGGGCCATATGGTCTCCGACGTCGGCGCCCTCTCTTTGAGCCTTCTGGCGATGGCCTTCGCAGCCCGCCCCCACACGAGTGACCGGACGTTTGGGTTCCACCGCATGGAAGTCCTCGCTGCCTTTGTCAACGCGGCGGCCCTGCTGATCATCGCCTTCTATGTGGCGTTCGAAGCTGTCGGACGGCTGTCGGACCCGGAAGAGGTGGCCGGTGTCTCGATGCTCACGGTGGCGGCGATAGGCCTGCTGGTCAACCTCGTCGCGCTCGCGCTCTTGAGAGGCCATCGCCACAGTAGCCTGAACATCCGCGGGGCCTTCCTGCACGTCATCGGGGACGCCCTGGGATCGACAGGAGCCATCTTAGCCGCGCTCATTATCCTGACGACCGGTTGGACCAGGGCCGATTCGGCCGTGAGTCTGTTCATTGCAGCGCTGATCGTCGTCAGCAGCTGGAGGCTCATCCGGGAGACGGCTTCGGTCCTGCTGGAATATTCCCCCAAGGGGTTGAATGTGGATGCCGTGAGAGGCGAGCTGGAGGGCATCTCGGGCGTCGAGAACGTCCATGACCTTCACGTGTGGACGGTCACCTCGGGCTTCAATGCGTTGAGCTGCCATACCAGGGTTCAAGGAGGGACCGACCGCGACCAGGTGGTGCGCGACGCAACGGTGCTGCTTCGAGAGCGCTACGGCATCACCCACGCCACCATTCAAGCCGAGGCATCATTGGTCCACGGGGGTGACGACCCATGCTGTTATGACGAGCACCAGCAGGCGGGGGAAGCTGCCGGCATGCGCCGGGCCTGAAGGGGAGGCATCGCAACAATAATCTGCACCCCCAGCTCGCTTAGCGGGTTCCTACGCTCGCCCTTTCGTATAATGCCACCGGCGGAACCCCATTGCGCACTTGCCCATGATCCTTAAAGACAAGGTTGCCATCGTGTGCGGCATCGGCCCAGGACTGGGCCGGGCCACGGCGCTCGCATTGGCCAGAGAAGGCGCGGACCTTGTGCTCGGAGCCCGCAACGGGGACTACCTGGAAGAGGTAGCCAGTGAGGTTCAAGCCGCCGGGAGCAAGGCGCACGTTGTGCCGACTGACATCACGAGGGTCGATGACACGCGTCGGGTCTCCGATGAATGTATGGCCCGCTTTGGGCGCATCGATATTCTGGTCAACAACGCAGGGTGGATGGGACAGGCCGACCTGTTCCTCGACATGAGCGTCGAGGAGTGGCAGGCCGTCGTGGATGGCAACCTGATCGGGACGATGACCATGTGCCGCTTTGCAGCCCTCCACATGGTCCAGGCTGGCAAGGGGTCTATCGTCAACGTCACCACGCGTTCGATGCGCCAGGGGGAGTCGCGCCGGAGCGCCTACGGGGCTGCCAAGGCCGGCATAACGTCGATGTCCCAGCACATGGCTTTTGAGCTGGGGCCGAGGGGTATACGGGTGAACTGCGTTGCTCCGGGGCAGATGTGGAGCGACAAGATCCAGGGATGGTACCAGTCCCTCGCCGCTGAGCGTGGGGTCACCTACGATGATATCTACCAGCGGTTCGCCGGTGCATTCCCGTTGAGGCGCGTGAACGGCGCCGACGAGGTGGCGCCCGCCATCGTGTTCCTGGCCTCCGACCTAGCCTCGGCGATCACCGGGCAGTCGCTGGACGTGAACGCGGGCCAGTTCTACCATTAGGCGCCGGCGGTCGCCGGAGCGACGGCGGAGGTCGAGCCATGTACCTGCCTGACAAGGTAGCAATCGTCAGCGGCGTTGGACCGGGGCTGGGGAGGTCCACGGCCCTCGGTCTGGCGCGGGCCGGAGCCAACATCGTTCTCGGGGCTCGCACTACCGGTTTCCTGGAGGAGGTGGCCGGTGAGGTGCGCGGGCTGGGCCGTGAGGCCCTGGTCGTCGCGGCCGACATCACCAACAAGGCAGACGCCGCAAAGATCGCCGCGGCAACGGTCGAGCACTTCGGCCGGATCGACGTCCTGGTCAACAACGCGGGTTGGATGGGAGGGGCGCTGGACGCCCTGGAGTGGGACCTGGACGAGTGGCAGGCAGTGGTGGACGGCAACCTGGTAGGCACGATGGCGATGTGCAAGGCCGCCGCGGAGCACATGGTGAAGGCCGAGAGCGGGTCCATCGTCAACGTGACCACCGTGCAGATACGGCAGGGCCGCGCGAAGCGCACCGCGTATGCTTCGTCCAAGGCCGGCGTCGAGGTGCTATCCCAGAGCCTTGCCAGCGAGCTAGGCCCTCACGGTATTCGAGTCAACAGCGTGGCCCCCGGTCACATCTGGAGTGACAAGCTTCAGGCCTTCTATGAGTCCCAGGCCAAGGCCCAGGGGAAGACCTATGACGACGTCTACGGCGAGTTCGTCGAGCAGATGGCCCTCCGGAAGATCCCCACTCCCGATGAAATTGCCAACGCCATCGTGTTCATGGCCTCCGACTGGGCTTCCGCGATCACCGGGCAGTCGCTGGACGTCAATGCTGGGTTCTACTATCACTAGGGATTGGCCCGAACGCACTAGGGATTGGCCAGAACGCACTAGCGATTGCCCGGAACGCGGCATTGCCGCGCGTGGGTAACGGGTCAATGCTTCTGACGGATCCATGCTTCTAGAGGACAGGGTAGCGATTGTCGCTGGGGTCGGGCCCGGCTTGGGCCGGTCCTCGGCATTGGGCCTTGCCCGCGAAGGGGCCCATATCGTTCTCGGCGCCCGCACCAGAAGAACGCTCGAAGGGGTCGCCGAGGAGATCGAGGCCCTGGGCCGGCAGGCCCTCGTCGTGCCCACGGACATCACTAAACCAGAGGACACCCAGGCCATCGCGAACGGGGCCATCGAGCGCTTCGGGCGCATCGATATCCTGGTCAACAATGCGGGGTGGTCGGGGAACATGCTGCCGATTCTCGAGATGCCCGTCGAGGACTTCCGATCGGTGGTCGAAGGCAACCTCGTAGGGACGATGGCCATGTGCAAGCACGTCGCCCAGTACATGGTCCGAGCCAAGAGCGGCTCCATAATCAACGTCACGTCGATCTCCATGAGGCAGGGGTTGGTCCGCCGCGGGCCCTATGGGGCTTCGAAAGCCGGGGTCACCGTGATGACGCAGACTCTGGCCAGGGAGCTGGGAAAGTACGGGGTCCGTGTGAATAGCGTCGCCCCGGGACCCATCTGGAGCGACAAGCTGGACAGCTTCTACCACGGCCTGGCGGAAAAGACCGGCCGGACCTATGACGACATTCTCCAGGTCTACACGAAGAACTTGCCGCTGGGAAAGATCCCTCAGCCGGACGAGGTGGCCCAGCCGATCGTCTTCTTGGCCACGGACTGGGCGGCCGGGATCACGGGCCAATCCCTGGACGCCAGCGGCGGGTTCTACTTTCACTAGATACCGGCTGGGCAGGACGTTTCGATGCTGCTCATAGACAAGACCGCCATCATTTGCGGGGTCGGGCCCGGCCTCGGAAGAGAGACGGCACTGCTCATGGCCCAACAGGGCGCAAACCTGAGTCTCGGAGCGCGCACTCCCGAGACTCTCGAAGCCATCGCCCGAGAGGTCGAGGACCTAGGACGTGAGGCGCTGGTGGTCCCAACGGACATCACGCGGCCCGACGACGCCAAGCGCATTGCCGACGCGACGGTGGATCGCTTCGGGCGAATCGACATCCTCGTGAACAACGCCGGATGGACCGGGCCGTACAAGCACCTCGTCGACTATGAGGTCGCCGAGTGGGAGGCCAACGTCGACGGCAACCTGGTCGGCACGATGGCGATGTGCAAGTACACGGCCAGGCACATGATCGAGCAAAGGAGCGGGTCTATCGTCAACGTGACTTCGGTGACAGGGCGGCAGGGCATACCGTACCGGAGCGCATACGGGGCGGCGAAGGCCGGAATCGTACTGATGACCCAGTCGCTGGCCGCCGAGCTGGGGCCACGGGGTATCCGCGTGAACTGCGTGTCTCCAGGCCACATCTGGAGCGACAAGCTGAAAAACTTCTACGAGGAGCGGGCCGCTCTTCTCGGTAAGAGCTACGATGAGGTCTACGCAGACTACGCAGGACAAATGGCGCTACACAGGATCCTCGGTCCAGAAGAGATCGCCCCCGCGATCATGTTCATGGCCTCGGACTGGGCCTCGGCGATGACCGGGCAGTCGCTGGACGTGAACGCGGGACACTATTTCCACTAGGGGCGCGGCCTATTCGGCCGGGGCCGCGAGCATGTCCAAAGTACGGCCGTCGACTCACTAGCCATAGAGGAAAATCCGATGCTGCTCGAAGGACAGACGGCGATCGTAACCGGTATCGGGCCGGGGCTGGGCCGTTCAGCCGCGCTGGCGCTTGCGGAAGAGGGCGCCAACATCGTCCTCGGGGCGCGGACGCGTGCGTATCTCGAAGAGGTGGCTGCCGAGGTCGAGGGCCGGGGGCGGAAAGCGCTGGTCGTACCGACCGACGTCACGAAAGCCGAGGACACCAGGAGTATCGCGAAGGCCGCATTCGACCACTTCGGCCGGGTGGACATCCTCGCCCAGAACGCCGGATGGAGCGGCCCTTACGAGCACCTCGTGGACGTGAAGATCGAGGACTGGCAAGAGAGCCTGGACGGCAACGTGATGGGCTCGATGCTGATGTGCAAACACGTCGCGCCGTATATGATCGAGGCGGGCAAGGGCTCCATCGTCATTACCACTTCGCGGATCATGCGGCAGGGCTTGCAGCGGCGCACGGTCCACGCCGCGGCGCAGGCAGCCATAACCCTGCTCGCCCAGTCCCTGGCCGACGAGCTCGGTCCAAGGGGTATCCGCGTCAACTGCGTCGTGCCCGGTCACATCTGGGGTCCGGGCCCGAAAGGCCTATATGTCAAGCGCGCCGAAATGCTCGGCAAGACCTATGAAGAGGTTGAGGAGATGTACCTTAGCATGATGGCCCTTCACCGGGTGGCTCGCCCTGAAGAGATCGCCAAAGCGGTCCTGTTCCTGGCCTCGGACCTTGCCTCCGCGATAACCGGGCAGACGCTTGACGTCAACTCCGGCCATCACTTCCACTAGGGCCTGTCACTATGCTCGCGCTACACGAAAAGCGCTCCCCCATGTCATTGCTATGAAAATGGGCACCGCCGCACCGTTGTTTCGTAGAGGCGGGTTTCAAACCCGCCTCCGGCCCTGTCCTGGGACGCCGCCCTGTTTTCATCCCCTTACGTGGCCTTCACAAGGCCATAGTGATTCCGAGGCGCAGCCGAGGAATCTAAGACGCTGCCCGCCAGGCACCTTAGCCCCGCCCCGCCTTTGGCAAGCCTTTGCCTCACAGCCAGTGTGAACACGCCCTAGCCCGAGGCCCTGCGAAGTCGACTGGATTGACCTGAAGAGGAGAAGCCGTTATACAAAGACTGCTAGATCTCGCCGCCTACCGCGAGATGGAAGAGAGGGCCCGATGAAATTTGGATTGTTCTACCACTTGTCCGTGCTAAAGCCCTGGACCAACCCGGTCGAGCAGACCCAGCAGGTCTTCCGAGAGGCCTTGGAGCAGGTCCAGCTCGCAGACGAGCTCGGGTTCCATTCGGTGTGGGCCGTCGAGCACCATTTCCTCGAAGAGTTCTCGCATAGCTCAGCGCCGGAGGTGTTCCTGGCCGCGTGTGCCGGACGCACGCAGAACATCCGGTTGGGCCATGGCATAGTCTGTCTTCTGCCCCCCATGAACCACCCCGCCCGGGTAGCCGAACGCGCGGCGTCGCTGGACCAGGTCAGCGGGGGCCGCCTCGAGTTCGGCACCGGCCGGTCCAGCACCTGGACAGAGGTCGGCGGTTTCATGGTCGATCCCGATGACACCAAGCCCATGTGGGACGAGAGTCTGCGGGCGATCCCGAAGATGTGGACGCAGGATGTCTTCTCCCATGAGGGCAAGTACTTCAGCATGCCACCCCGAAACGTCCTCCCCAAACCCTACCAGAAGCCCCACCCGCCCCTGTGGGTCGCGGTGATGAGCCCCGAGACGGTCCAGGACGCGGCAGAGCGCGGCCTCGGAATGCTCGGCCTCAGTTTCGGCACCCCGGACCAGCAACACCAGCGCGTCGAGGACTATCGCAAACGCATCAAGGACTGCGAGCCTGTTGGGGACTTCGTCAACGAGCAAGTGTTCACCACGTGCAGCCTGTTCTGTCACGAGGACGACGAGGCGGGGTACAAGACGGCCAGCCAGGCGATGAATACGTATCATCGGCTGTCGGGGCAGACGGTCACTCCGAAACAGGTGTACCCCGGCCGGGGGTATCGGCACCTGGGCGCCGAATTCTACCGAGGCCCCTCAGAGACGAAGGAGATCCAGGCAATCCCGAGGGGCGGGGCTGCCGTCGGGGACCCTCATCACATCATTCAAAACATCAAGAAATGGGAGGACGTCGGGGTCGACGGCCTCATTTTCTCCATCAGCTGGGGGACCGCCATCGAGCAGGAACAGGTGCTCAACTCTTTGCGCCTCTTTGCCGAGGAGGTGATGCCCCACTTCGCCGAGAAGCCGGCAGCCAAGGTCAACGGGGCCGGTGTGACCCCTTCGAAGTCGGGAAGCGTTCCGCTGAAAGCCGGCCGTCAGCCGGCGGGTGGGAGGAAATAGCCGCCATGCCCGACTTCGGCGAACTCAGCGCCAAGAACCACCCGTATACCACACCCGCCCTGGCGCCGCTGTATCCCTCACCCCCTTGGAAGCTGGACGGCGCCCAGGTCTTGCAGCTCAGCTTCGAGACGGACAAGGAAATGGTCATGCAGTGGGCGCCATCGAACCTCACGCGTACCATTCCTCCGTACGCCCACCTGGTGGTTGCCCATTATCCGTCGAGTCCCGTAGGGCCTTTCAGCGTCGCCCATCAGTTTGTCGTGACCCGGTACATGGTGATGGCCCGGGCCTTCTCCATACAGACTATCGTGGACAACGCCGACGCGTTGGCGGCCTTGCGAGAGGTATGGGGGTTCCCGGCGAAGCTGGGCAAGGTAACGCTCGACCGGCAGCCGGACGTGGTCACCGCCACGGTGGAGCGGCCGGCGGGCATGACCTTGGCCAAGGTGCAGCTGACGGACATCGAGTCGATCGCCCCTTCGGAGATCCGTTACGATGCCATGCTCAACCTGCGAGTGACGCCTTCGGTCCAGGATGGAAAGGGTCCCAGCTTCACCCAGGTCGCCCAGATCGACCCGACCTACAGCCTCAGCGACTGCTATCGCGGCCGCGGAGAGGTGACCTATCCCGCGAGGTCCGAGGCCGATCCGTGGTCTCTCCTGGCAGCCCGATACGTGATCTGCTGCACGTTCGCCGTCTCCGACACCGAGTTGCCCTTCGCCCGGTACGTGCTGGACTTCCCGTAACCACCTCCGGGAGGGAGGGTCTACGACGCCGGTTTGGCGCTGATCTGAAGCAACTCCTCCGGCTCGTCGTCGATCACGTTGTAGACCTCCCAACGCTGGGAGTCCGGCCCTGTCACCCACATCTTGTCCTGGACGGCGTGACAGCAGAGATTCGACTCCTCCATCTCGGTGTCCAGCCCTTCGCTTTGCAGGCGCGAGGCGGTTTCGACGACCTGATCGGTCGAAAAGACCTCCACCCCCAGGTGGTTGAGTGTCCCTCCCTTGTCGCCCTCGAAGAGCACCAGTTTCAGCGGTGGGTCCTCCACCTCGAAATTGGCGTAACCAGGGCGTACCTTGTGAGTGGGCGTTTTGAAAAGCTTGCTATAGAACTCGATGGCGGCGTCAAGATCAGTGACGTTCAGCGCCAGTTGCAGGCGGGACATCGAGGGCCTCCTACATTGATAGCTATCGATGCATTATACGGCTGAGCTCCGTGTCTGTGATCTGTGGGAGGCCGTTGGTCTCTCGCAGCCCACCGCATTGGCGATGCGGTTGAGTTTCGTAGCTAGACCGGTCACTATCGCCAATCCGTCCTTTCACCCAGCAGTCCGTATCCCGTAAGGGCAGGTTTCAAACCTGCCCCTACCTCGGTTTAGGTGGTGGATTTGGGACCTACCTCATCCCTTGATGCGCCGCAGCAGAGCATTAAGGCGAAGGGCGTCCCCGGCGAGCAGGGCCGCAACTTCCTTACCAGCCCGGAGGAGGAAATCATCCGAATCAGGGTGGACCGGAGCGGCAAGGCGAAGGAAAGCGGCAAGGGCTTCGTCTCGGGTAGACACCGCGGCCCCCAGAAGAGAATGAAGAAAACCCAGGGGCTCTGTGAACGAGCGTAGCTCTTCATCCGACGCCAGGAAGACAAAGGCGTGAATGGCCGCTGGGCGAGGCGGAAGAAAGTGCCTGAACGCGCCCCGGTCCCGGTATCCCACCACAAGGGCCTCGAAATCCGTACGGAGGAGCTGGCTCAACTCGGGGTGGGACCGGTAGACATCCTCTTGAGAGACCTCTTCCTGTCCAAGGGCCGTGAAGCGGCGGCCTGGGTCGATGCTCCTGGTCGAAGAGTCATACACAACCCCGTAGCGGTCCAGGCCGCCGTCGGAGGTCCGCACGAGGCTCCCCAGGGCCGGCGGCTCCCCCAGCCGATGGCATTGCGCCACGAGGTGAGAGACGCTGGCCTCGACGACCTCGCCCAGCCGGTCCAGGTCTGCGCCGGGGACGCCGGGCATCAGACCGCCCGGAGGCGTTTGCTCCGGGCCTTGAGCGAGACCTCCGTCCCTTCCGCGGCCGTCTGTACCAGACCCCAGAAGTACCGGCGGTCGGCCATCGTGACGACGGCCCTCTCGTGGGCCTCTTGGAGCACCAAAGGATAGCTGCGGCCCTTCCGGCACTGGTCGAGGACTCCGGCGTGCAGCAAGTCGAGAGCGGCAGGGTCCTCCGCCACCCACTGGGGGGTCTCGACGCGCGCGATCTCGTCGCCGACGTGGAGGTAGAAGAACATCACCCGGTGCCTTCCGTACTGGCTGGTAACGATCCGCGACTGGCTGGCGAATAACGCCGAGCGCTCGCCGGGAGAAAGGAGCACTTCGAACAGGTCTCGGTCGGTGAGTCCCTGGGCCACCTCATCGCACTCCCGGGCGCCTGGGCCGCCGCGGCCGCAGAAATGGTCGCAGCCAGCCTCCTCCAGCCCGTCCCAGGGACAATGGGCAACCCGAAGGATGTTGACGACTTCGGTGCTGCGGGGACGGCTGATGTAGCTGCCAAAGGCCAGGATGCGGCGGCGCCCGGCCTCGAACAGCCGGTCCATCGCCGGTAGGAAGCCATCCCCAAGGAGCGCTTCGCGGACGAACTCCGGGTAGCGTTGCCCGCTGAGCTCCCACAGGACCAAGGACCCATCCAACAGGGCGAGAGCGGGCAGGCCATCACCGATGCCCCGCACCCGGGCTTCGAGCTCCTCGCACTCCATGACGCTCCGCTTAATCCCCAGCAGGGCACCTTCTATGGCCTGCTCCCGGCCCCCCCCTTCAGGGTCTCGCAGGACAGTCTCATCAGGCCCGCTGTACAGGTGCGGCTGGCTGAAGAGCTCCGCTGCGGGCTGTGGGCCATATCTGATGACCACGCCGCCAACGTTGATCAGGAAGCAATGGGCCGGGCCGTGACGGTCTACATCGATTTGGGACCCGTCGCAAGCGAGCGCCCGGTACTCGGAGACCCGTTCAGGGGGTCGGAATCGCGCATCAAGGCGCGGCCCATCGCTGTCAGCCGAGCTGGGTCCAGCCACGAGCCAGGTCACCCGGCGAGGGTCCCCAGCGGCCTCGATTCGGCGCGTCAAGGTTACGGAGTCGATAGGTTTCGAACCCTGCCGGTCCAAGGGGTGCTCGATGGTCCGCAGGGCGGCCGCCAACCGCCGCTCTTTCTCCTCGCGATTGGACTGGAGCGAGACGGCCATGGCCTCAATGCGGCGGGCAGTCTGGTGGAAATCGAGGGCCATCGTTACCGGAGCACGCGCTCGTCGCCCACGCGCCGGGTGATCCGCTGCTGGTCCATATATTCCAGGAGGGCGAGCACGTATTTGCGGCTCGTACCGAACAGGTCGCGGACCTCCGCTACCGTGATGGCCCCCTTTTCCTCGATCACGCCAGTCACCCTGCGCACCATTTCCCGGTACGCCTCATCGGTGAACACGACGTCTTGGGCGGCCTTGACGATGCGCCGCTCGGCGAGCAGATGGTTAAAGAGCTCGGGGTCGAGGCGGACGTCGCTGGGTGGGCTGTACGGGTTGGCCGCCAGGGAAGCGACATACTGGTCCGCCAGCCTCTGCGCAGTCTCATCCAGCGCGACTTGATGGGACGAGAGACGGAGCAGCGGCCCCTCTTCAACGATATTTCCAGAGGCAATCAGCTTTTCGACGATGAGGGTGAAGGCCTGCGGCTGCACGTTGAGCCGGCTGCGGACTTCCTCCTTAGCCATTCCGCGACGGAGGGGCGACCGCCCATGGAACTCAGCGAGTGTTCCTTCCAACCTGGCGGCCAGGGCTTCGAATCCTCGGCGGCTATACAGCATGCTTTGCTGTCGAAGGCCTCCTCCATCGAGAACGAGTGCTTGCCCGGAGTCGACGAGCCTGGTCAGAGCCGCAGCGGCCTCCTCCCACGACAAACTGCTAGCCGCGGGCAGGGAGCGGGCTTGGACCGGCTCCCGGGCGGCCAGGGCCTCGAGGACGACCTCCTCCGGCGTGCCTCCTTCCAAACGTTCCAGACGCTCCAGCAATGGCGCGTGAAAGCGACGGTGGCGCTTGGCCCGGGGCTCGACGATCTCTCCCCCCGCCAGTGTCCCGCGGGAGTCCCGAAGGATGAAAGGGTCACCCTTCAAGATAGGCGTCCGCCACTGGGTCTTGATCTGCCCCCACCCGACCGCGCTCGCCTCCAGCTCTTGGGCATCCAGGAGGCGGACCCTCGCGGGGGACTCGAACGTACCGGTATGAAATGTGACGGAGGCGTTGTGCTTCAGGACCGCAGATATGCCCCGGACCATCTGAAGCCGAGCGTCCATGGCGTCGCTTGCGGTAAGCGCCTTCGGCGAAGTCACCACGGTCCCACGCTCCAGCTCCTCCTGGCCAACACCTGAAAGATTGACGGCGAGCCGTCTGCCCGGCCCCGCGACGTTGAGCTTCTTCCGGTGACTCTGGAGTCCGCGTACCCGCGCCCGGAGCCCCTTGGGGGCGATCTCGACCTCCTGTCCCACCTGGAGGCTGCCATCGATGAGGGTGCCTGTGACCACGACGCCGAACCCCGGCATAACGAATACCCGGTCTACTGGCAGGCGAGGTGTTCCCACGTCCTTCCGGACCGGGGTCTCCTGCAGCAGCCGTACCAGGAGCTGTTTGAGGTCGTCGAGACCCTCCCCGGTCATAGATGACACATGGACCAGGGGAGACCCCTCGAGGGCGGTGCCCTGGAGCACCTCCTCGACGTCGGCGGAGACAAGCTCCAGGAAATCCGCGTCGACCAGATCCCGCTTGGTGATTACCACGACCCCCTTTTTGACATGGAGCAGGTCGAGGATCGCCAGGTGCTCACGGGTCTGGGGCATGACGCCCTCGTCTCCGGCCACGATGAGCATCGCCAGGTCGATGCCGCCGACACCGGCGAGCATGTTCTTCACGAAGCGCTCGTGGCCCGGCACGTCGATGACGCTGACTTCTTCGCCGTCAGGGAGCTGCAACCAGGCGAAACCCAGGTCTATGGTCATCTCCCGGGCTTTTTCTTCTTTGAGGCGGTCCGGGTCGATGCCGGTGAGTGCCGTGACCAGGGTCGACTTACCGTGGTCGACGTGGCCGGCGGTGCCGATGACGTGCATGCGGGCTTCTCGAAGGGGGCTGTGGGCCAAGGATAGCACAGGGGCTTTCGTGAGCTTCGCGGCAGCCAGGCTATCGACTTCAATGTATCCCTGGCAGCGGGTATGGTTTTGAGCTTATTTCAATATTTGGGTTCGGCCAGCTGTCGGACTTCGGACGCAGAGGCGGGCTCAGCGTCACTCTGGCAGTAGGCGGACAAAGACCTCGTTGCTCAGGAGCCGCCCGCGGGCCGTAAGGCAATACGTTTGGCCATCACGAGTCACGAGACCGCTCCGCATAAGGTCCTCCAGAGTCCGTATATGAGGGCCGACCGCGGGATGTCCGAACCGTGCCTCGAGCGCCGGAAGGTCCGCTCCCCCGTCCAGGCGAAGGGCGAGGATCAGGGTCTCCGAGAGCTCGTGCGCCGGGTCCACCGGCTCCCCGCCCTCCACTGCCGGCACCCCCAACGCAGGGTCGTGGCCTTGGGTCAGCCGGCGTATGTAATCAGACGGAGACCGCACGTTCCAGAACCGCTTTTTGTTCATATACGAGTGAGCGCCGGGCCCAACTCCCAGGAAGGGCTCGTTCTGCCAATAGACCAGGTTGTGCCGGCATTCGAAGCCCGGCTTGGCCCAGTTTGAGATCTCGTAGTGCCGGTACCCCGCCGAGCCGAAGACTGCCTCGGCGGCCTCGTACATGTCTGCGGCGAGGTCGGGATCGGGACGGTCCACGGCGCCCTTTTCGACCTCGGTCCACAGCGGTGTTCCCTCCTCCACCGTGAGCGCGTACATCGAGATGTGGGCGGGGTCGAGCGCAAGGGCCGTGTCCAGGGTCCGACGCCATGTATCCAACGACTGCCGGGGGAGGCCGTAGATAAGGTCGAAGCTGACGTTCTGATAACCTCCATCTCGGAGAGTGTGGTAGGCCTCGATGGCTTGCGCTGCGGTATGCCTGCGCGTCAGGAGCGCCAGGAGCGCGTCGTCGAAGCTCTGGAGCCCCATGCTGATGCGGTCGAGCCCCATCTGCACCCAGCGGGCCACGCTCTCGCCCGATACGTCGCCGGGGTTTACCTCTGCGCTACACTCGGCGCCCTCCTGGAAACGGAACGCCCGCTTCGCTTGCTCCAGCACTTGTTCGAGTCTGTCTGAAGGGACCCAGGAGGGCGTTCCTCCCCCGAAGAAGACCGTCCTCACCTCGGGGTTGCCCAGGCGCTCTCCCCAGAGGTTGATTTCGGTGCAAAGGGCGTCGACGTAGGCTGGGACCAGGGAGTCGAGCCGAGCGTAGGTGTTGAAGTTGCAGTAGCTGCACTTCGTCTGGCAGAACGGGATATGGATGTACAGGCCTATGGGGCCGGTCACCGCGTTCACACGTTGAACAAAAAAGTAATCACGTCCCCGTCCTTCACGGCGTAGCTCTTCCCCTCAACCCGGAGGATGCCGCGCTTCCGGGCTTCGACGAAGGAGCCGGCTTCGACAATATCGTCGAAGGTCACGACTTCGGCGCGTATGAAGCCCCGCTCCATGTCGGTGTGGACTTTGCCCGCGGCCTGAGAGGCCGTGCTCCCCGCTGGGATAACCCAGGCCCGGACTTCCGTGGGACCGACGGTGGTGAAGAACGTTACGAGACCGAGGGCTTCATAGGAGCATCGGGCCATTCTGTGCAGGGCGGGCTCCCCGACCCCGGCATCTTCCAAGAACTCGCGCGCCTCATCCGCCTCCATCTCCGCCACGTCTGCCTCCAGGCTGCCGCATACGACGATAGCGCTGAGGCCGCCAGGGCCGCTGATGTCATCCACCAAGCGATCCGCAAGTGGAAGCTGTCCCTCGGCCACATTCAGGACCCTCACCACCGGCATGGCCGTCATCAGGCCATAGTTCCGTACGAGCGTGGCTTCTTCGGGGGAAAGGTCCTGGTCGCGGGCCGGGACCTCCGCTTCGAGTCCGCCCTTGAGCCGCCGGAGGATCGCCACCTCTTTTGCGCTCGCCGCGCGGCCTTTGGCCCCCTTGCTGGAACTCTCGATCCTCTTGAGCCGGCGCTCGATGATTCCGAGGTCGGAGAACGCCAGCTCCATCTCCATCGACGCCACTCCCTTCTTGATGGTTTCGGGATCGGAAGGCCCTTGAAACACGCCAAGAACGTGGACCAAGGCAGCTGCCTGCGCCAGGTCATTGAGGAACTGCCCCTCGATCCCCTTGCCCTCCCCAAAGCCCGCCGCGGCGGGCATGTCAAGGTATCGGACCTCCGCCGGTGTGATCCGCTGGGGTTTGAAAATCGCCGCCAGTGCGTCGAGACGCCCATCTGGGACCTTGACGACGCCGAGGGTCACGCGGTCCCCGCGGGCGGCCTCGCCGCGGCCACCGGTTACGGCGCGGAAGACGGTGGACTTTCCACTCTGGGGAAAGCCAATGATCGCCAGGTCCAAGCGGCCACCCCGTTAACCTGTTGGCGGTCTGCTATTCGATGGCATAGAGGACGCCGCACGCCGTGGCATTCCTGCCGGCTGCCAGCAGAGCGGACGCCCGGGTCTCAAAGGGGCCAACGGGGGGACCAGGTTCCGGGACGCAGGGGGAGGCGGCGAATTGGTAATGCCAGTCCCCTCGCGTTGCGATGCTCTGGTCTCGCATCTCGTTCCCCTGAGCGTTGAGCCGAGAGTACGTTGTGGGCGGTTGAAGGTGGGACGCGGCGACATACAGGGCGTTTTCACCGAGCACCGGCGAGGCCGAAGGCACGAGCCCATCCAAGGCTCTCCATTCCCATACGACCTCTCCGCTGGCCTTCGACAGGCCATAGACACTACCGTCCGCTCCACTGAAGTACACGGTCTCGCCAGCGATCAGGGGAGAGGTCGAGTTTGGCCCCCGGTCGGTGTCGAAGGACCAGCGCCTCTCAGCGGAGATACGGTCCACCGCATGGATAGCGCCGTCGCGGTTGACGACAACGATCGTGTCGTGTGCGACCGCCGGCGTCGAGATGAAGGCGTCCCTACTTCCTGGGCGCACACTCCAGACGTTGCCTCTCTGGACAGGAGCGGTGTTGAGCATGTTCCAGACGTAAAGCTGTGATCTGGTACGCAAGAACTGCTTGTCGAAGGGGCGCCGCCTCTCGTTGAGGTCCAGAGCGAGCATGATCCCGCCATCGATCCCCACGTATGCCCTGTCCCCCACAATCGCGGGGCCTGATTCGACCGCGCGGATGGCACGGTAGTCTAGCTGCACTGTCCCGGTCACCTCGTCGAGCAGGTAGATGTTGCCATCGCGGGAGCCCACGACCACCACGCCATCGTCGCTAACGGCGGCGGATGAGCCGATCCATTCTTCAGCCCAGAACCGCCACAATGGCTCACCAGTGACGGCGTCGAGCGCATGAAATGCGCCGGCCCCATCTCCGATGAAGAGGCGGCCATTCTTGACCACCGGCGATGAAAAAACGGGGCCCTCCAGGTCCACAACCCACCGCTGCTCTCCGGTCACCCGATCGAAGGCCAGGACGCCCCCGCCTCGAGGCGTCGTGTAAACAAGGTCGCCGGCGACGGCGGGAGTGGCGTCAACCGGGGCAGGAACAGGGCGCTCCCACAGCACGTCGCCACTGTCGGCCTCGATTGCCAGGAGGCGCCGGTCGCCGGTCGCAACGTACAGGATGCCGTCCGCGATTACGGGTTGGGCGGTAAGGGGGTCTCCCGTCAGAAGGCTCCACTTGACGTCGCCCGTAAGGGTGGGTGCGCTGACGGAAGCGGTCCCCAAATGCTTGGGGCCCCCCTGATGCATCGCCCATTCACCGGGGCCGGATATGGAGCTCACAGCTGAAACGGGCAGCACGTTCTCGCCGCGGCCGCTGGCCAGCAGCGCGCTTGATACGGCAGCGACAATTGCCGCAACCAGGAATACGACGATGGCGCGCGCCCTGGGGCTTCCCCGGTCAACCTTAGCCTCGGCCATGAACACCGACGCCCCCGACCATGAGCCTGACCCGGTGGACGGTGAGGAAACCCTTTCGCCCGCCCCTGCGCCCGCGGTTGCCGCCGCGCCGAGGGCGGCCTGCCTGAAGGAGACATCGAAAGGCCCCGCGGACGGCTCGAATTCATCCTCCGTTGAGGGTTGCTCAGGATCCGATGGCGCTCGAGTCAGCGCGTCCCTGAAAGCTCGCGCGAATTCCCCGGCCGACGCCGGACGCCTGTCGGGGTTGGTTGAAAGTGCTCTCAGGACTACCGTTCCCACCGCGGGCGGGACCTGGGGGTTCAGCCGGTCGGGCCGTTCCGGCGGCGCCTTGAGCTGCTTCGCCCAGATCGTGGTAGGGTCGGTCCCCTGGTGCGGGACCCGGCCAGTCAGCAGCTGATAGGCCAGCACCGCCAGAGAGAACACGTCGCTGCGTTGGGTCAGCGTCATGTCGAGAGCCTGCTCTGGTGACATGTAGCTGGGCATCGGCGTCGAGCCGGAGGC
This sequence comes from Dehalococcoidia bacterium, assembly GCA_965220155.1. Lineage (GTDB taxonomy): Bacteria > Chloroflexota > Dehalococcoidia > SHYB01 > SHYB01. The sequence goes on from OZ244810.1 coordinate 1,906,062, forward strand.
GCGAACCAGGGGGTGCGCTGCGCCGGCGAGAGTCGCCATGCCGAAGTCGGCAAGCTTGTAGTCACCAGACTCAGTCAGGAAAACGTTGGAGGGTTTCAGATCGCCGTGCAGGACACCCAGCCCGTGGGCGGCATCGAGGGCGTCCGCCACGTGCTCCAGGACTCTCGAAATTTCGTCGACGGCCATCGTCCCGTCGGCGAGGTCCTTCAGGCTGCCGCGTGGCATGAATTCCATGGTCGCCCATGGAGACTCGTCGCTTCCGGTATCATCCACCGCCAAGATATTGGGGTGCCCGAGAGCTCGGAGCCGCTCGTTTTCACCCTGGTATGCGGCGACGATGTCCGGCTCTTGAGCGAGGTACCGCCTAAGGACCTTTATCGCCACGGGACCCGATTGAACATCCGAGGCCCGGTAGACCGCGCCCAGGCTGCTTGAGCCGAGGAGCGTCTCGAGCGTGTACCGCCCTAGCCGCTCCTGCGAAGTGGAGGACATTTTCGTCCAGTTATGGGCATTGTGATCTAGAATTAATTCTAGGAGTCCCCTAGGACGAATGTCAAAGGCAACAGATTGAAAGGCAAGCAACCTTCGAATGGCTGGTAAGCTGTGCGTGCTCCACGGAGATGACGACTACTCCGCGAGGGAGGCCCTGGAAGACGTGAAGAAGGGGCTCGGGCCTCGGGACGCCCTTGTCCCGAATACCTCGGTATTCGACGGCAGGCAGGTCCGGTTTGGGCAGCTCGAGACGGCCTGCAACACGGTCCCCTTCCTGGCCGACTATCGCCTGGTCGTGGTCGAAGGGCTGATGGAGCAGTTCCAGCGCGGTGAAGGCAGGCCACCGGCGGAGAGGGCCTCGTCGCGCCTGGAGAAGCTCAAGGAGGAGTGGTCAGGCTTCAAAGGCATGGTCAGGGGAACGCCCGACACGACTGTCCTCGTTCTTCTTTCCAGGGCTGTCCGCGCAGACAACTGGATACTTCGGGAGCTGGAGGGCCTCGGCCAGGTCAGGAGGTTCGATTCCCTTAAAGGCCCCGACCTCGAGCGCTGGATGGCCGCACGCATGCAAGCCCATGGGGGACAGGCGACCGCAGGAGCATTGAGGATGCTGGCCGCGTTCGTCGGGGGCGACCTTCGGCGCATGGACAACGAAATCCAGAAGCTGGCCGTTTACGCCGGGCACAATCAGATCCAAGACCGGGATGTACAGGAGCTCGTAAGCGATGCGCGGGAGGCCGTCGTGTTTTCGATGGTCGATGCGATGATCGAGGGCCGACCAGGCGCGGCCCTTGGCACCCTTAGACGATTGATGGAACAGGGAGCCGCCGGGCCGTACGTCCTGACGATGTTGGCTAGGCAGGTCCGCCTAATGATACAAGCCAGGTCGCTTGAGGCTGAAGGCGCAGCTCGCGGGCAGATGGCGCGGGCCATGGGAAGTGGCGACTTTGTCGTGAGGAAGAGCCTCGAGCAGGCGGGCGCCTTCTCAGACCAGGCGCTGCGGGAGATATACCGGCGCCTGCTGGAGACCGATGTGGCGATCAAGACCGGCGGCGTGGCGGACGATCTGGGGCTCGAAACGCTGGTCGCGGAGCTATCGGTGCGGCGATAACGCTCTTTGCGGGCTAGAGAGCGGCGCCGTCAGTTCCAGTCATGGCGAATGGGGTTGTAGGAGGCTACGAGGTGGCCGGGCTCCAGCTCCACCAAGGGGGGCATGGGCTCAATCCTGCACTCGTTCGTCGTCTTGTTGCAACGGGGGATGAACGGACACTCAGGCCCCAGGTCGAGCAGGTCCGGAGGAGCTCCCTGGAGGGAGCGAAGCCGACCCTCGACCGGCTGATCGAGCCTCGGAATCGATTGCATCAACGCCCACGTGTATGGGTGCATGGGCCGCTGGAAGAGCGTCTTCACGTCGGCTCGCTCGACGACGTACCCTGCGTACATGACGATGACCTCGTCGGCCATCTGGGCGATAACCCCTAGGTCATGGCTGATCAGAATGATGCTGGAGCCGAGCTTGTCCTTAAGGGTCCTGATCTGGTTGAGGATTTCGGCTTGAAGGGTCACGTCGAGACCGGTGGTCGGCTCGTCGGCGATGAGCACCTTGGGGTCCAACGCCAAGGACATGGCGAGCATGACCCGCTGACACATGCCACCGCTGAGCTGGAACGTATAGCGATCGACTATTTGCGCGGGATCTGGCAGCCCCATCCTGCTCAGGGCCTCGACGGAAAGTCCGCGGGCCTCCCGCTTTGAGATGGGAAGGTGGCTGGTGAGCATCTCTTCTATCTGGGTCCCGACCGTGAGAATGGGGTTCAGACCGGCAGTGGCGTCCTGGAAAACCATCGCGATTTCCTTGCCACGGACCCGCCGCAGGTCCTCTCGGTTCAGATTGCGCAGGTCCCGGCCCTCGAAGAGGATGACCCCCTCGATGACTCTGCCTGGGAACGGTACGAGGTTCAGAATCGAGAGGCCGGTGACCGTTTTCCCGCAGCCGCTCTCCCCCATCACACCAAGGACTTTGCCCCGGTCCACAGACAAGCTGACGCCATTGACCGCACGGACGACTCCTTCCTTGGTGTGAAACTCGGTCCTGAGGTCCCGCACGTCGAGGATGGCATCTTTCCCGATGGCCTCACCCCCTTATTGACTCAACTCGCGTGAGGCCTGCCGGCCGGCCACGACCTCCACGCCCGCTGGGACCTCAGCACCGTTTCGGAGCGCCACGGGCCGGAACCGGCCAGCCCTCAGCTCGGTTACGAGAGCGGCCATGTCGCCGACAGGCCGCGAAAACTCGGTGGCGCATGCTCCGATATCGTCCACCCTATGGGAATCACTGCCGGCCGCGGCTTTCATTCCTCGAAGAGCCGCCACGTCGGCTGAGAAGCGGTTCTGGCGGGCCGTGCCGCGTCCGTTGACCACCTCGACGGCCACGGCAAGGTTCAGGGCCTGGTTCTGCCCCGCTTTCTCGACTTGTTCGTCGTATCTGGGGACCCAGGGCCCTTCCTCTTCGCGGAAACTCCGGCGGTATGGATGGGCCACGATCATCACCCCGCCGGCAGCCTCGATCTCCTCCTTGAGGAAAGGGACCCGGTGCATCCCGTAAGCGTAATGGTTCAGGCCGTAGGCCAGCATGTGCCCATCCTCGGTGGTTATCTCGCACCCCGGCAGAACGAGGAGGCCGTGCTTCCTTCCCAACTCGTGAGCGTCGACGGGGTCCCAGAACTGGTCATGCTCGGTAAGGCAGAATGCGTCGAGGCCTGCCTCCTTCGCCTTGACGGCCAGCTCGTCTGGGGCCAAGAGACTGTCCCATGAAAGGGGAAAGGTATGGTTGTGAAGATCGATGAGCACGCGGGCAGTGTCCCATCGGGCGGCGCGCGCCGTCAACATTTCAGCTGACGATACCGCTGGCTAGCGCCAAGCTCGCCTGCCGTGTGGAGATGGGACCCCGGGAGCAGCTGGCGCTCACCGACTGGGGGCTGGCGCTACTGGCTTCACCGGGATCGTACCTCTGTCGGCAGGCTGCGGGACCAGGGGAGCATGGATACCCTTGACGTTAATAACGCGTTACGTTATTACAGGATGCAGTGGAACGTTTCAGGGACAGTGACACAGAAGGGCTCTTCAACGGACAATCGGTCCGTCACCTGCCTCATGACATCCAGCGCCGGGCGCGAATGCGATTGCAGCGAGTGGTTGCGGCCACGGCATTCACCGACCTTCGAGTGCCGCCATCCCACAGGCTCGAGTCGCTCCGTGGTGACCGGACGGGTCAACACAGCATCCGCATCAACGACCAGTGGCGTGTGTGCTTCCTCTGGACGGACCAGGGAGCGATGGAGATCGAAGGCACTGACTATCACTGAGGAGAATCCCAATGACTCACGCAACTCAACCGGTCCACCCAGGAGAACATCTATCGGAGATCATGAAGGAGCTGGGTATCACCCAGTACCGATTGGCGAAGACGATTGGGGTACCTCCGATACGCGTCCACGATATCGTTCACTGCCGGAGGTCCATTACAGCGGACACCGCGCTACGGATTGGACAGGCCCTAGGGATGACCCCGGAGTTCTGGCTGAATCTCCAGCGGATGTACGACCTCGACCTGGCTCGCGCCTCTACCGACACCAGCTCGATCGAACCTCTGGTGGAGGTATCCCACATAAAACGGCAAGGAACTCCAAGACGAGGTAGGACAACACAGTGATGAACCAACGAGAAGGCCGCCTACCGTACCTAGACCAGATCCTGGAACCCTTGCCTCACCTCATGACCATCGCATAGTCGGGGCTGGACACGCCGGTGATGGACCTCTGCGCCGTCTCCGCCTCCGGCAGGGTTGTCGGATGGCGCGGGGATGGGTTGCCTTCCCGGGCCTGACCACGATCTCCCGCACGAACGACCGGATGTGCGCCTTGGAAAGGCTGACCTGTTGACGGGTGATGTGTAGTATCTATACACATGCTCATACAGGAGGCTGAAGAATAGGATGGCCAGAGTTCAGCTAGTGATCCCTGATGAGGACCGAGACCGGTTTGTCCATCAGGCGCGAAGAGAGGGGATGACGTTGAGCGCATGGCTCAGGACCGCTGCGCACGAGCGTTTAGAAGAACAGCAGCGATTCGAACCATTCGACTCTCCCGCGGACCTCGAAGCCTTTTTCGACAGGCGCGATGCGTTGGAAGGTCCTAAGTCGGAGCCGGAATGGGAGGAACACCTGGAGGTCATCGACCAATCGCGTAAGCGGGGAGCACCCAATACTTGATCTTCATCGACACCAACGTCTTCATGTACGCAGTAGGACGGCCCCACCCCCTTCGAACTCCCGCCCGGGAGTTCTTCGTCGAATCCAACCGGAACGGGACTTCTCTGTTTACATCGGCGGAAGTCCTGCAGGAGATGGTGCATGCATATCTCCTGGTGGGGAGACTAGAGACGCTCGATGCGGCGATGTCGCTGGTTGTTAGGTCCCGTGTGGAAGTGTGGCCGCTGGAAGGAAAGGACGTCACGCTGGCTCGTCAGCTCCATGAACAGTATCCCACTCTCGGAGCGCGGGACCTTTGCCATCTCGCGAGCTGCCGCAGACGCGGTGTAAGTGAGGTCAAGAGCTTCGACCAAGCACTCGGTGGAATCGTCGGCGCAACGTAAGAGGGAGAGCGAGTAAGAGCTATAACCCCAACCAGCAACTCGAAGACGGTACTGCCTACCGTCAAGTCAGCCCCACCAAACTGGACTAAATCAAGAACCTTCTTGCTTGGGCTCAGATTAGAGATGTAAAAAGGGGGTTGCCCTCGAGGCTTCAAAGCGGCCGATGCTGACGCCGCCAATCTTGCCCAGGGGTTGTCCCATCTACGGTTTCACCTGTTCCACTAGTGGTTATTGCCCCAGTGCTTGGGTAGAATCTGCCGCAGGGCCAGAAGGTAACGGTCGCGGGGTAACAAGAGTCGGAAGATACGGCGGCGGAACGCCGCGGTGTGCAGGGGGAGGATGCTGTCCGGCAGCGCGGCGCACCCGTCTTCGCGCCTTCCAACCGCTTCCCTCCCCACTGGTATCGCTGACCTGATCGTCATTCGAGCCGCCCAAGCCATTGAGCAGCTTGCCTTGCATAGGTTGAACGCCCTCCACACTTCAACATGAGCTACAACCTCCAAACTTTCCGTGGGGATGTCTTCGGCGGCATCACATCGGCAGTTGTGGGTCTGCCGGTGGCGCTGGCCTTCGGTGTGGCGTCAGGTCTGGGGGCGCTGGCCGGCATATACGGGGCTATCGCGGTGGGTTTCTTCGCGGCGGTGTTCGGGGGGACGCGGTCTCAGATATCCGGTCCAACCGGCCCTATGTCCGTGGCGATGGCGGTCATTGTCACCAGCCATGCGGACAGCCTCGCCGAGGCGTTCACGATAGCCATTATGGCGGGGCTGATACAGATTCTTCTGGGCGTCATGAGGATCGGCCGCTTTGTGGCATTCACTCCGTATTCGGTGATATCGGGGTTCATGTCAGGCATCGGGATCATCATCATACTCGTACATACCCTGCCTTTCCTGGGCGCGCCCGTGGAGACAGGGGGACCGATAGGAGCGATCCGCGCGTGGCCGGATGTGATAGGCGATGTCAACTTCAGCGCGCTTGCTATCGGCGCAGTTACCCTTGCCGCGGGCGTGCTATGGCCGAGCCAACTCAGGAAATTTCTACCTCCTACCCTGGGGGCGCTGATCGTCGGGACGCTGCTGGGCGTCCTGTGGTTGACTAACACGCCAGTCATTGGCGACGTGCCGACCGGCCTACCGAACTTACAGTTGCCGGATCTTTCCGCCAACGTATTGCTGGGCGCCGTACAGCCGGCGTTGACCATTGCTCTGCTCGGCTCCATCGACAGCCTGCTTACCTCCCTGATAGCCGATTCGATGACTCGCACTCGCCACAACCCCAACCGGGAACTGGTGGGCCAAGGTATCGGCAACGTGGCCGCGGGGCTTGTCTTGGGTCTGCCCGGCGCCGGGGCCACCATGGGCACGGTGGTGAACATACGGGCCGGCGGACGGACACAAGTGTCGGGAGTGTTGCGAGCTGCGATCCTGCTGGCACTGGTCCTGGGCCTTGGGAAACAGGTCGAGACGATCCCCCATGCGGTTCTTGCCGGCATCCTGATGAAAGTCGGCTGGGACATCATAGATTGGCGTTTTCTCACCCGCATCCACCGCGTTCGGCGGGAACACCTTCTGGTAATGCTGATCACTCTTGGATTGACGGTGTTCCTCGACCTGGTTAGTGCCGTGGCGATAGGTCTGATCGCCGCGGGGATGGCCAGCGCGCGGCAGTTCGAGCGGCTAGAGCTGGACAGCGTGGTGTCTGTGCCCCTGCTGGACCAGAGTTTCCTCCTAAGTGAGAAAGGCGCGGGTGAGGTGGATGCTTTCTCTGCGCGTGTCGGCCTAGTGGCGCTCAGGGGGAGTTTCACCGTCGCATCATCCAACAAGCTCATCGACACGATCAGCGTGGACATCCGGGACCATGAGGTCGTTATCCTCGACTTCTCAGACACCGTCTACGTGGACGACAGCGCCGCCCTTGTGGTGGAGCAGTTGATCGATAACGCCATCGCTGAGGACACCCAGTGCATCGTGATGGGTCTCGCGGGTCCTCCTGCCGCCACCCTTCAGGCACTCAACGTTCTGCGGAGTGTTCCCGCGGACCACTTTGTCGCGACTCTGGACGAGGCAAAGGAGACCGCGAAAGGGATGCTCGAGGGTTAGGACCGGCGGGTCCGCCCGGGAGGCGCTCATAAAAGAAGCGTTGGAATCCAGTCCGGATTTCGAGAAATAGGACAGAGATGAAATTCCCCGGGCTGACGCTGGTGTGCCTGCTGTCGGCAGTGTTCGCAATTGCGGCCTGCGACGGCGGCGAGGATGCGCAGATGACTGGTGACGCGGCGGAGTGGGGCTACGACGGGCCGGGCGCGCCGGAAAATTGGGCCGCGCTGTCTGAAGAATACGCAACTTGCGCCGACGGCGAACAGCAGTCGCCGGTCGATATTACCGCATACGAAGAGGGCGACGCCGGTCCTATTTCGCTTTTTTACGGCAGCGACGCGACAACAGTGCGCAACGATGGCAAGTTCGTGAATGTTGACTACGCGCCGGGTAATACGTTGAGCGCCGGGCAACGGACCTTCGAACTGAAGTCGGCGCACCTTCATTCACCCTCGGAACATCGGATAGACGGGGTGAGTTTTGCGGCGGAGCTGCACCTGGTCCATGAGGATGCCGACGGTCACCTGGCGGCTGTGGCGCTGTTGTTTAGACTTGGCGAGCCCAGCCCGGTGGTACAGGCGATTCTCGATGCCGCCCCGGCCGCCGGTGATGCCGTAACCGCCGGCATTGCGCTCAACGCCGGCGGTTACGTGACGGACGAACTCGGCCATTACCAGTACGACGGCTCGAAGACGACCCCTCCGTGCTATGAGCCGGTTGCCTGGTATGTGATCCGCGATCCGAAGACTGTTTCGCCGGAACAGGTCGACAACCTGCTGGCATTGAGCGGCGGCCCCAACAATCGTCCTGTCCAGCCCAGGGGAAGCCGCGTGATAATAATCGGCGGCGCGCCATAGAAAATAGGATCGCACTCAGGGCGTATCGGAGGCTTCCACACCGGCGCCGTGCGTTATGGCTAACGTGGGCTCTCCCATGATACTGTTGCCGCCATGAACTTCGATAGCTACAAGCTCGAGCCGTCCATATTCGACGAGATGTTCCACCCGGATGGGGCGCCCCGAGAACATTGCCGTCGCCTTCACGAAACTCTGAACCAGCTTACCGCCGAGGAGCTGAACAGCATTCAGGAACGGGTGACCCGGTCCTTTTCCAATGAGGGTATCTCCTTCACGGTTTACGGAGACGAGGAGGGTGAAGAACGGATAATACCCGTAGATTGCCTACCGCGAGTACTATCGGGGGCAGAGTGGCGGCATTTGGAGAAAGGTCTAGCCCAACGTGTTAACGCACTGAACCTCTTTTTAGAAGACGTCTACGGTGAGGCCCGTATCATTAATGACGGGGCGATCCCGGTAGACGTGGTGCGGGACTGCCCCCAGTATCGCATGGAGATGCGAGGTTTTTCCGCGCCCTACGGCACCTGGGTTGCTATTTGTGGGACCGATTTGGTACGGACCAATGATGGCTTTCGCGTGCTTGAAGACAACCTGCGCGTCCCTTCCGGAGTCTCCTATATGATCGCAAACCGGAAGGCGGTGAAGGCCAGTTTACGATGGCTGTATAGAAGCTCCCGCGTGCAAGAGGTGGAGCAGTACGGACGCCTGCTGCTTGAGACGCTTCTTGAACTCGCTCCCAGTGGACGGTCCGAGCCATGCATTGCGCTGCTGACCCCAGGGGTCTACAACTCGGCCTTCTATGAGCATATGTTTCTAGCCCGCGAGATCGGAGCGGAGCTGGTGGAGGGCCGAGACCTGCTGGCGAACGATGGTTTCGTTTACATGCGGACCACGACAGGACTACGCCGTGTGGACGTGGTCTACCGCCGTGTGGACGATGATTTCCTCGACCCTCTGGTCTTCCGTCCGGATTCCCTCCTCGGTGTACCGGGCCTTATCCATGCCTACAAGCTGGGGAACGTGGCCCTGGTAAACGCCCCGGGCACAGGAGTTGCCGACGACAAGAGCGTATACGCTTACGTGCCGGATATGATTCGCTACTACCTGGGAGAAGAGGCGGTCCTGGCCAACGTGGAGACCTACCTTTGCCGCCGGCCGGAAGATTTGGAGTACACCCTGGACAACCTGGACAACTTGGTGGTGAAACGGGTGGGTGAGTCCGGGGGATACGGGATGCTGGTCGGCCCTCACGCCACGTCGAAAGAGCGGGAAGAGTACGCCGTACAGCTCCGCTCCAACCCGTCCGGCTTCGTCTCACAGCCGGTGCTGCCCCTTTCTCGGGCGCCTTGCCTTATTGAGGGCAACTTCGAGCCGCGGCATGTGGACTTGCGGCCCTTCGTACTACACGGACGGGACACTCGCATGGTGCCCGGGGCTTTCTGTCGCGTGGCCTTGCGGCGCGGAAGTCTGGTGGTGAACTCCAGCCAGGGTGGGGGAGGCAAGGACCTTTGGGTGCTAGGGGACTGAGCTGAATGCTTTCTCGCAGTGCACAGGGGCTTTATTGGATGGGCCGCTACCTGGAACGGGCGGAGTTCCTGTGCCGTTTGTTGCAATTGCAGACCGAAGCCCTGGTCGACCGTCCCATACGGGAGATTCATTTTGGCTGGATTCGTATATACGACGCCATAAACCGAAAGCCGCCCGGAGGCAGCTTGGAACTGCCGGGCAGCGATGAGTTTACCCTGGCCGATTCCTACACCCTTGCCGACGATCTGACCTTTGAGCGCTCTAACCCCGATTCGGTATGGAGCTGTTTCGCCATGGGCCGGGAAAACGCCCGGCAGATACGCCACTGCATTAGCAGTGAACTATGGACCAGCCTGAACCTGGCCTACCTGCGGATTCAGAAACGGAGCATGCAAGACATCTGGCTAGCCTCTCCAGAGGGTTTCTACGCGGAAACAGCGGCGGAGATGAACACGTTTTCCGGCGTGGCCGGCGCCACTATGTACCGGGACGACGGCTGGCGTTTCATGCAGTTTGGTCGGTTCATTGAACGGGCCCAAGTGTCCACTTCGTTGTTCCTGGCACAACTGGCTGCGGACTCGCAGACGGGAGAATACTCCGACGCGGACTGGACGAGCCTCTTACGTATTTACCATGCTATTGAGGCCTACAACCGCAGCTACAGTGTTGAAGTGCTGCCAAGCCAGGTGTTGGACCTGCTGGCTACGGACCCCTTGCTGCCGGACTCGCTGTGCAGGTCTCTGGACAGGACGGCATCGGACCTGGCCTCCATTGGTCCCGGTCCCAACACGAAGGCCAGCGGTGCGGCCAGGCGACTGGCGGGCCGTATGGCGGCGCTGATCCACTACGAGTGGCCCGATAGGGAGGACCGCCATGAGGTGTTGCGGCAGATGCGGGAGTACTGCCGGGAGCTACACCATCTCGTAACCGTGGCCTACTTTGACTATCCAGTGGAAGATTTCCCGGGACGCTGACTTTATGAGCGACCAGGCGCTCTACGAGATCGAGCATGTCTCCCGTTACCTGTACTCATCGCCGGTACGGCACTGTGCGCTGTCCCTCTGTCTAAGGCCCATCGACGACGATCAGCAGCGGCTTCTGAGGTTCCATGTGGCGACCAACCCTCCAGCGCCGCTAAACAGCGAGACAGACTTCTTCGGCAACACCAAACAGGTGCTAAACATTCATCAGGAGCACGAAGCGTTGGAGATCACCGCCCGCTCCACCGTGGAACGGGAGCGGCCCGCCCCGCTACCGGATTCCCTGGGCACGGGCGCTTGGGAGGAGATTCGTTCATGGAGGGGACTGTTCAGTTACTGGGACTTCACTCACCCCAGCGCTTTGGCTCGACCGTCCTCCGCTCTTACCGCCTTTGTAGACGAGTTGGCCATCGAGGCTGGCGGGGATCCGCTGGAGTCGCTGCTAAGGCTTTCCGACACCCTCCACCATAGCTTCCAGTACGTTCCAGGCAGCACCTCGGCGGCTTCTCCCATGGAGCACATCCTGGAATCAAGACAAGGAGTCTGCCAGGACTACGCCCACGTGATGATCGCCATTGCCCGTTCCTGGCACGTCCCGGCCCGCTACGTCTCCGGCTACTTGTACGTGGACGGTCCTGAAGGCGATGGGGTAACGCAAACGGCCACTCATGCCTGGGTGGAGTGCCTCTTGCCAGGCCAGGGCTGGATTGGCTTTGATCCCACCAACCGGTGTTTGGCTGAAGAGCGGCACGTTCGAGTGGGAATCGGCCGCGACTATCAGGACGTGACCCCAGTCCGGGGGGTCTTCGTAGGGGGCGGAAATGCCCGGCTCGACGTGGACGTGCGAGTACTTGCTGGCCACCGTTGATTGCAGGCGGAACCGCCGGGCTTGGAGTTTCCCAACGATGAAATTCAAAGACATCGGTCATTGGGCCGAATGGATTAAATACTCCGGGCAGTCAGATAGCGGGGTAGCCTACGTCTATGTGGCTTCCGGTCCAATCGCCAGGCTTAGGGGAGACAGCGATATTCTATAGACGGGATCGATAGCGAATACCGCCGTTGAAAGACTGCCCCTTCCTTCCCTCCTGGATAGCTTCTGCCTCCCAGAGTAGTCGGTTAAGTCTAATAGGGTGTGATTAAAACTGATTGGAATATAGAGAAGTTTAGAAAGACGGAAAAGGGTGGCAGTTCTCCTGGTAGACTACGAGTTCCACCAGTCAGACCGGGAAGAGTTCACCGTGGACCTAGTGAAGCAGGCACTCCGGCGTTATGACGAGGAGGGAAGGGAGGCTACCTTAAGCTACTACAACTCCCCGGAGAGCGCGGTTGGGGATTGGTACGTCTTCATCTATGACGAGAACGACCAAGCCATCGCCCATCCCAACCAGGACCTGCTGGGTCGGGACTTGAAGGGCGACCTGGGCGTCGACGTGGCCGGCTACAGGTTCGGCGAGGTGATGGTCGGGGCCGGCGAGCAGGGCCTGTGGGTGGACTACCTGTTCCTTAACCCCAACACCGGCAATCAGGAGTTCAAACACGCCTGGGTCGTGCGGCACGACGGACTGCTTTTCGGCTCCGGCTGGTACCAGGTCCTGCCCAGTTCGCCCCTGGACGTCACCAGGACGGACCCCGCGGAGTACACGGTGGCCTTCGTGGACCGGGCCGTCCGCTACTACAGGGCCCACGGCAGGGCGGGAGCGGTGAAGTACTACAACACCCCGGAAAGCGTGGACAGGGACTGGTATGTCTTTATCGTCGATGAGAATGAGGAACTTATTGCCCACCGGGACCCTTCTCTGCTTGGCAAGCATATTGATGAATTGGGCAACACCGTTGACGGGCAAAAGTTTTCGGAGTTGGAGGTCACCGAAGCCGGGCGCTGGGTGGACTACGTCTTCCTCAACCCCGCCACAGGCGGCGAGGGAATCAAACACTCCTGGGTGGTGCGCTACGAGGGGCTGGTCATCGGCTCGGGCTGGTACGAGTAAGAAACCCCCTCGATCGCTGCGTTCCCTGTTATCCAATAGACGCCAAACGCTCCGGTATTCGTGGGCGGTGGCCTGTGGGCAGTTAATGGGAGACTTCTATGGGGAGTCTAGCTTCGACAGATGGGTGTGCCGCCCCGACCCCAGGGGTCGTTTCGAGCCTTCTCAGATGGACGTAACCGCAAGGGATGCGTAGAGATGACAAAGACCATCTACCTGGCTAATCCCTACGGGTTTTCCGCCCAGCAGAAGGCAATGCTCCTGCCGCCGATAGTGGAGGCGCTGGAAGAGCTTGGGTTGGAAGTCTGGGAGCCGTTCGCTCGGAACAATCAGCCGGACTTTCTGAAGGCTGGGTGGGCGTATCGGATTGGCCAAAGGGACTTCCGCGACGTGGTGGAGTCGGATGCCATCTTCGCCGTAGTCAACGGCGTTCCTCCCGATGAGGGCGTGATGGTGGAGCTGGGCATGGCGATTGCGCGGGGGAAACCCACGTTCTTGTTTCGGGACGATTTCCGTCGCGTTGTAGACAGCGAGGAGTATCCCCTGAATCTGATGCTGTTCACCGGGCTGCCTGAGGAAAGTTGGCGGGACTACTTCTACACATCGGTGGAGGAAATAACCTCGCCGGAGAAGGCGCTGGCGCGATGGGCCAAGCGCCCGTAGGTTTCATGTGTAATTAGGTGGATAATTCCCCATCTTTATGATTGGCCGCGGCCACGTTGAGAGGGAGAGTGGCGGTTCAAGTCGCTGGTCGGCAAAACTCAGTGGCTGGGCTGTCAGACCGGAGACAGCGTGCTGGCCTTACCCGCTCATCCTGAGTCCTTCGGCAAATCTGAGACAGGCTTGCCGAGGGACTCCATGACCCGGGAAGCGCTGCCGGCCCTAATACATGATGAGGTTGGTGGGAACCAGTCGCTGTGAGGCGGGGTCCACCGCCAGGCCCAGCCCTTCCAGTGTGTAGGCCCCCAGCAGGGAGGGAGCGTCATCTTCTCCAAAGACCGCCAGGGTAACCTCGCTGGCGCCATCGTTGCAACCATGCTTGCGTACGGGGAGCGCAGGCTGCTGACGTTCAACACCCCAGACTTTCGCCGTTACGGCGACCGCATCGAGCTGGTGGGCAGCTAGCAGAGCGCAACCGGCGAATGAGGGACGCATCGCGAGGGCGCTGCCGTCGACAAAACCGCTTAAAGTCCGCTGGCTCGCTATAAAGCCTCATCAGACCGGAATGGTACTATTGACATAGTGAAAGCGCATCAGCTTTGAAAGAGACGGATCATTCGATCGAAAGGGGCCTAACTTGAGAAAAGGACTCTGTCTGGTGGTAGCGATAGTTCTGGCATCTGCGGCGCTCGCTGCCTGTGGCAACGGCTCCACAGCCCCCATAGCTACAGAGCCTGCTCCAACGGCCGAACCGACTTCCACGCCGACTGTCGTCCCTACGCCAACGCCCACTACAGTACCGACGTCAACGCCCGTGCCAACTCCCACGCCCGCGCCAACGCCCACTACAGCACCGACGTCAACGCCTGCGCCAACTCCCACGGCCCCAACGGACACCATGTCCGATATCGACCTTCCCAAGGACTGTTTGCCTGGCGGCATGCTCGACGATGCCGCGACAGTCTCTTTATGCAACGCGCAGGCCATGCAACAGGTCAAGAGTTTCTCCTTCGACGGGAAATTCAATCTGCTGGCTATTTTCCCTGTGGAAGGCTCTGGAGGGGAGGGCTCCATACAGCTGAGCGGCGCTATAGTCCTGCCGGACAGGTTGAGCTTCAAGGTATCCCTGAACCCCGACGGGGAAATGGTCGAGATAAACGCAGTGGTCATCGGAGAGGACAGCTACTTCCGAGTCCCTGAATTAAACCAGTGGTTCAAGGGGAGTCCCTCTGGGGGTCCCCCTGGCTCTGAGTTCCTGGACGTCGTGCAACTGGTCGGATTACTTCAACTGCCCAACGACGCTGGCGCAACTCTGCAAGAACCCGTAGACCTTGACGATGGGACCAGAGGCTACGTGCTCGTCTCTGATCAGGCCGGTCAGGGAAGCGGGATGGAGGGATTCGGGTTCCCAGGCGGCAACCTTATCAGGGTTGTGGGCGCCGACGACTTTCTGACCAGGGAGATCAGGGTTGCTGTCGAAGGCGCGGACGATGAGATGGGCAATCTCATAACCATCAACTACCACGGCTACAACGAGCCGCATGAGATAGAGCCGCCCGCGGAGTACATAACGCTTCCGGCGTAGGGAAACTCCTAAGCCCTTCTCGTCATCGCCAGTGTGCAGAGCAGGTCAGAGAGATGTTGGGAGGTCTCGGGGCGCCGAGCCTGTAGGATGCTGGGGCAGCCCAGGCCTACGTAGCGGTATGAGCCGGAGGGTGTCGAAGACGAGCCGGGCCTCACTGAGGGTACGGTGGAGTCCGGCAAGCCAGTACGGCAGGTATGGCTACCGGAGGGGCATCGGAAGCTTCTTGGAGCGACGACCAGCGCGCGATATCCGTCCCCACTGACCGCTCCATCGACGCCAAGCCGTTGTCAGTACGGAGAGCCGGCCTTGAGCCTCGGGGGTCGGCCGGTCCCCAACCCTAGCGACCCTTGCGTCCGCTCAGGAGCATAGATGCCAGTTCGCGAAGGGCTTCCATGTCGAGCTCCCCCGTCGCGATGCGTCCGATAACCCAGATCACGAAGCCCACCAGCCCACCGATAGCGGCGAACAGCAATACGAGCAGGGCGTCACCGGCACCTTGCCAGACCCAGACAACTCCGAAGAGGAATCCTACGAGGAGGCCTATAGTTCGTGCATTAACCATGGTGTCGTAACTACCTGGCTACCAGCGATACGCCGCCGTCGCCGCGGTATCTTGCTTTCACTTCCACATCGACCACCTCCAGCCCGGTCAGCCGCTCGACAGCATCGTCTATGGACTCCTGAAGCTCGGCGCTGACTTTGGGTACCTCGCTGCCCATGTTCAAGTCCGCCAGGCAGACAATTCTGAGCCCGCCGGAGGTAACGCGCACACGGCACTTCAGCCCCTTGACGCTCCTGTTCGCCCCCCCCGTCCTTTCCGCCAGCTCCTTGACGCTGTCAAGTGCTATTTGAACCACGCCCGCTTCCCCAGCGCTCACGAGCACCAATCGGGGCCTGGCCACAATGGGCTGCAACTCAACGACGAGTAGCAGCAAACCTATGAGCACCATCACCACCGCGATCCCGTTAGCGGCTGCCAGGCCGGCGCCTGTTGCTTCTGCCACATCCTCGAATTGCGGTAGCAGCAGATCGCCGGGCTCCACCGCTCCTACCGCAACCAGCAGGACTAGCACGCCGCCAAGCAATACGAGCAGAGCCAGGATGAATACTATGACGCGATTGGCAACGTCCACCGAGATCTCCCCATCCCTTCGGCGACTAGAGCGGGGTCCCTTATGCTCGAGATGACCGCACTAGCCTTACTCCACGCGCCCCGATGGCATCCTATCGGGAAACTCGATGGCGGCCACCCTGATGTTGATCTCCTTGGCCACCAGCCCAACCTGCTCCTTCAGTTTGACCGCCACCGACTCTCGGATCTCCTTGACGACGTCAGGGATGCTGTGTCCATACTCAACCGTGATGTCGATGCTCAGAATCGCTTCGTGGCGCCCGGCCTCCGCCTGAACGCCCGAGCCCTTCTGCGTTGCCGTCGTTCGAGCGAGCCGCGCAATCGTTGGGAGTGCGCCCCCGGTTCCGACTCGGGCCACACCTTCGACCGTCGAACACGCCTGGCCCACGATGGCCTCTATGACACCACTATGGATGTTGATTGCGCCCGGAACCGTACCGGGGCTTCCGGTCCCGAAGGGGGAGGCCTCCTCCTGACTACGTCCCATGCTGTACCTATTCGACCCGTCCTGTCGGCATCCTATCGGGAAACTCGATGGAGGCCACCGTAACGTTGATCTCCTTGGCCACCAGCCCGACCTGCTTCTTAAGTTCGGTTGCGACAGACTCCCTGACGTCTTTCACGACGTCAGGGATGCTGTGTCCATACTCAATCGTCAGCTCGATGTCGAATATCGCCTCTCGATGTCCGGCCTCGACGCTGACCCCCGCCGCCTCGGCCGCTTCCTTCGAGCGCCCCGTACCCATTACGGCTCGGATGAGGCCCCCGGTGCCGAGCCTCACAACGCCTTGGACTTGCCTTGCGGCGTGGCCCGCGATCGCACCAATGACACCGTCCGAGATTTCGGTGCCGCCGGGGACACCGCTGGGATTCTCGGTCTCGTATGGGAACGCCTCTGCCGGCTTCTGCGCTTCAGTCATGACTGGACTCTCCTTTTTCTTCGTTTCCCGATCCTCTCCCTTGAGGCTAGCTGGACCACTCTCGGTGCTCTCAGGCGGATTCTTGCGTTTCTACAGAGTCTCAGCGACTTCGCTGTTCGTGGAGCCCCGCGCCACGAGGTTGTGACCTGGATCTCTCGATCTGAGAGCTCCCCGTCGGGAGGAGTCCCGCCCACCGGGTCGGAGCAGGTTCTTAGCCATATTATACCTTACCATTGCGACCATTGCGGACAGCGAGACCGTAGAGCATCTAGCAGCGGCCTGCCACTCCGTCCATGCTGACGCCAGCCCGGAGTTGGAGGGCAGTAGATGAGCGACGACCGTTTCGAGTGGATTTCGTGTCGCGAGGATCTGCCACGGTGACTGTGTGGAGCCAGACAATCTGCCAGTTCTGTCAAGATATTGCTTGATACCGGCAGGGCCGGCTACAAGTCATTGCCATGCATGACTCCTTGATTGATGAATTCGGCGGCTCCCTGGGCATTCGGGATGAAGGGGCTCTGGCGTCCGCCCTTATGCGTCCGCAGCTTGGCTATTACGATGGCCTCCTCCAAGAAGCAGCGGCCTCTATGGAGAGCCTTGCCAACGATCACCCCTTCGTGGACGGCAACAAGCGCGTCGCTTTCTTTGTCACCGACACATTCATGCGTATGAACGGGCATTTCATAGACTGTGAGAGCGAAGCGGCCTACGCGTTCTTCATGCATCTATTTGAGGCAGGATCATTCCACTTCGCCGCACTGGAATCGTGGCTTGAGGAAAATGTCAAACCCCTTCCCAGTGTCCGGTAGGTCGTACCGAGAGGGCGGTGGCATTGCACATAGGCGGCAACCAATAGGCTAAACCTGCTGGGTCAGTTGGACTGCTACGGCAAACTGGCGGCGCAGCTTGACTCGAAGAGTTCGTGGGCCGTAGACCTGTATACTGCTGGGCAGCCGGGAGCGGCACGGCTGCCGCATAGAGGCCGAGCCCCGGGAGGGGCAGCGTTTCCGGGGAGATCGTCTGAGGAGGAAAGCGCGATGGTTGCAAGAGACAGCGGCTACCCTGTGAAGTTCGAGGCCGACTATCCGGAATCCTCGTCGAGATTACTGGCACTCCTGGGGGCGATCTTCCTCAAGTTCGTTCTGTTGATCCCCCACATGATCATCCTCTACTTCCTGGGTATCGTGTCGTTCGCAGTCGTCTACATCGGGTACTGGGCGGTCCTCATAACCGGCAGGTATCCTAGGGGGCTGTTCAACTTAGTGGCCGGAATCCAGCGATGGTCCACGAGGACAGATTCGTGGATGAATGGCCTGGCCGACAGCTACCCGCCCTTTAGCCTGGGTGAGGCGGACTACCCCGCAAGGTTCGAGGTCGACTATCCGGAATCCTCGTCGAGATTACTGGCACTCCTGGGGGCGGTACTCTTTATCAAGTTCATTCTGTTGATCCCCCACATGATCATCCTCTACTTCCTGAGTATCGTGTCGTTCGCAATCGTCTATGTCGGGTACTGGGCGGTCCTCATAACCCGCAGGTATCCCAGGGGGCTGTTCGACATAGTGGCTGGAGTCCAGCGATGGTCCTACAGGACGAACGCCTGGATGGTCGGCTTGACGGACTGCTATCCGCCATTCAGCCTGAAATAGGGCGCGTTAACACTCCATCAACAACCGGCGGGGAGGAATACACGATACCGCCCGTCTCGTAGCGCCAGAGCAGCTATCCCGTCAAGGCATCCAGCATGCCAGCCGCTCTGGAGGCGGACGACGGCGTTCGCGTTCCCCACGAGGCAACTCTCGACATTATTCGCGGCAAGAGCCCCATCCTCGCCTTCCGGAACTACCGTGGCATCACCTTGCGGGAGCTGTCGGAGGGAACGGAAATCGCAGTGGACTACCTCTCCGAGATCGAGCGGGGACGCAAGCCGGGCTCCACATGGGCTTTAGCTCGAATCGCCGGTGCGCTTGGCACCAACGAAGCCTACACCGGAACCGCCGTCTGGAGCCGGACGGCGAAGGGAGAGAGCGACCCGGACCCTGATACGCAACCTCGTCGAGGGCATCGGGGTGGTGGGAGACGAGGCCACGCTGACGTACACATCCCTATGCCCAACGATGGAGTGACCACCGAGTCGGCCTCGGTACAGGCAGTAGGGATGGGTAGGCATGACTATGGTCATGACTATGATATGATAGGGGCATCTTGCTGACGTAGGGATAGCGCTATGAAACCTGCCAGCGCCGAGCCAAACGGCCCCAGGACGATGAAGGCGTCCGAGTTCAAGGCCAAGTGCCTTCAGCTCATGGACGAGGTGGCCGACGGCGGAGGCGAGATCGTCATCACCAAGAACGGCCGACCGGTATCGCGGCTGGTGCCGTTTCGAGATAAGCCCCAGGTGCCTTTCGGTCGCCACCGGGACAAGATTCGAATCCTTGGGGACATCGTCTCTCCTATGCCCGCCGAATGGTTCGAGGATCCCGAAGACTCGGATCTATTTTGATACTCCTGGACACCCACGTCCTACTGTGGCATGAGCAAGGCGACCAGAGGATGGGGCCTGAAACTCGCCGCGTGTTCGAGGTAGCCCTGCAAGAGGGTGGCCTTGCAATCTCAGCCATATCCTTCTGGGAAGTGGGTATGCGAGTGCAGAAGGGTCGGCTCGATTTGCGCCTTGACGTCGATGCTTGGCGCCGTGACCTGCTGGACCAGGCAGTCGTTGAGATCCCAGTTGATGGTGCGATAGCTGCCCGTGCGGGCCTTCTAGCAGGCATCCACGGCGACCCAGCCGATCACCTGATCGTGGCCACGGCCCTAAGCGGGCATCAGCTGGTGACTGCGGACCAGCGAATCCTCGACTGGCCGGGGCAGCTGTCCCGGCTGGACGCGCGCGAGTGATGGAAGTTGCAGGGGCACGGGCAGTTGATGGCGGGCAAGAGGCAAGCGCCGGATGGCTTGGTGCTTGTGGGTCGCCAGCTTCTGCACGTCGGTTCGGGAAAACAAAGATATGAAATACGGCAACGCAAGGATTAGGCATGAGTCTAGATAGTTGGATCGCCCTCGCATTTTTCATAGTAGGGCTTGTGTTCTTCGCATTTGCCATTGCTCGGGAGTTTTCTTGGAAAAACCTATTATTTGCAGTAGTGCTTGGTGGCATTGGAGTGTTGTTCCTCAAGTTCGGAGACTAACGAGGAACTTCATGGATGGAGCTAGTTCAATAGCGGCCATGTTGGACAGCGTGGACGACGCGCTGGATCGGGCGCGGGAGGAACGGGAGGGGTTACAATCAGTGAAGGTATCGGCCGCGGACGCGCTGCTGACGGGGCGCGTACGCGTAGGGGTGGGGGGAAGGCGACGTCGCCACGTAATACGCTGCTAGCGGGTGTTGCTGCTTCGGCGCACTCTTCTTAACTCTCGGCTCGCCGTTGAAGCCATCCTGGCGCTCCAGCGCCGAGGAGGACATGGTGATGAAACAACTCTCCGTCACATTCGAAGGGCCGAGGGTCGCCGAAGATGGCGTGCCGGTAGCCGCCCTTGTCGCGGCGCTGGAAGGTATCCAGGACGCTATGCGGCTTATGGTCGAGCACCTGGGAGACCGCCAACGGGGACCAGGTCAACCTCCCAAGTGGATACGGGACCAGAGCCGCTTGCGGCTGGCCGCCACTCGCCCGGGTTCCTTTGTCGCCGAATTGGTCCTGGAGCCGCCGCCGGACGGTCGAGCCTACCTGGACAACTTCGGGCCGCAGGCGCTCGACACCTTGCAGAGTTGGGATGGAAGTGAGGACTCCACCCTGCCCAAGGCGGTGACCGATAGGCTCTACACGATACCCTCCGCGCTCCCCGACGACACGTGGCTCTGGCTGGGCGGCGTCGACGACCGCCGAAGAGTCGAGATCAAGCGCAGAGACCGCGGTACCAGGCCTGGCTCCGAGGCCGAAGAAGCTCTCTTGCACGGCTGGCTCAAAGAGGTGAACTGGGACAAGCGGACGGCGCAACTCCACCAGAGCGCCGGCGGCTACGTCTCGCTTCGGTTCGACGAACCCCTGGACAAAGAGATGCTCGGTCTGGCGACGCAGTACGTCGAGGTCAGAGGCCGCGGGCGGTTCGACAAGGATGGCGATTGGACGACGGTTCACGCTGAGCAGCTCAGTGGGGCACGATCCTGGCGCGAGCCGTTCGATGTGGACGCGTTCTTGAATGACTCCAACCCGAAGATATTCGATCCCGAGAAGGTGGTCACCGCGAGCGAACCTTTCGACGTGGATGAGTTCATCCGAGCCATACACGAAGGCCGCGACGTAGGGCGGGAGGGACTCTCGGATTGGTAGTCGTGGACACCAACGTCGTTTCCTATATCTTTGACAGGGATGGTCGGGCCCAGTATTACTTGGAGCAGATTCGCGGCCTCCGCGCGCTCCTCTCATTCCAGACGCTGGAGGAGCTCTGGTACGGAGCGTACTCAGGGGGCTGGGGCGACAAACGGAAGAACGAGCTCGCGCGCCATCTCGAACTGTATGAGGTTATGTGGCCCGACCCCGAACTAGTGGATGTGTGCGCCCACCTGCGCAGCGAAGGGCAACACGATGGGCGCCGCCTGGAGGTCGCCGACGCGTGGATCGCAGCCACTGCCCTCAGGCTGAATTGTCCTCTGGCCTCTCACGATCGCGACTTCTCCGGCATTCCTAGCCTCCAGCTCATCCAGGCCCCAACCCCATGACCACCTTCGCCGAGCTCAACGAGTACAACCACGCCGGGGAGCCGGCGCGGCGGCTATGGACTGACGGGCAGGCCGCCTACAGGATGATCAATACGGTATGATTATACGAATCTGATATTCATACCGGAGTCATATGCACATCTCTGAACGAGGCCAGATCACGATCCCCAAGCACCTGAGGGACCGCTTCGGGATGAACCACAACGTTGAGGTTGAGATCACTCCAACAGAGAAGGGGCTGCTTATCCGGAAGCGCACAACTGCCGAGCACCCCGTTGACCGCGTGTACGGAATCCTGGGCGGTGGAGCCCTGGGTGAAGGTGTCAGCGTCGACGACTACATTGAGGAAATCCGGGGAAGGTGATAACCGCCGTCGATACCAACGTCCTGCTGGATATATTCCTACCCAGCGACGAACACGGACCCCACTCCAAGGAGTGGTTGAGTATCGCCTACAACGCCGGAGCCATCCTGGTCTGCGATCTCGTGTACGCAGAGCTCGTTCCCGCATTCGCTTCGCGGGGCTCGTTGGACGACGCGCTCCAAGAGATGGGGGCCAAGCTGTCCCCAATCAATGCTTCAATCGCCAACGAGGCTGGACTACGTTGGAAGCGGTATCGTGCGGCCGGCGCACCGCGGGACCGGATAATCACCGATTTTCTTGTCGGTGCCCACGCCGCGGCCGCAGCGGACGCTTTCCTCACACGGGACCGCGGATTCTTTTCCACCTACTTCCCCGAGTTGAAGGGTTCCGAGGCCCCGTGACCTCCCCCTCCAAACTCAATGAGTTCAACCACGGCCGAGGAGCCAGCACGTGTGCTTTTGGAACGGCTCGGCTGGACGTACGTAACGCGCGAGGCGCTGGCCGCGGAGCGCGCCGACGAGCGCGAGGTGCTGCTCAAGGGGCGTCTGAGGCGGGCGCTTCTGCGGCTCAACGAGTGGATGACGGAGGCGCAAGCGGACCGAGTCGTCTTGGGTCTGGAGAACGTCCCACGGACGACTACACCGAAGCGCAGTTGGAGGAGCTGGCGAACCGGATCGTCGATCTGTCCCGGAGGAGGAGGAGTAGTCGGTGACCGAACGGGACCACGTCCGCTTCGGGGACACGACCATCGAGTACGAGGTCCGCCGCAGCTCACGGCGAAGGAAGACCGTCCAGATCACGGTGGACGGCGACGGCGTGCGGGTCGCAGCACCCATGACAACGCCGGACCGTGAGCTCCAGGCCATCGTTCGCAAGCGGGCGGCGTGGATACTCAGCCATGCGACGGGAGCGCTGTTGGAATCTGCGCCGAAGCGCTTCGTCAGCGGCGAAACCCTGCCATACCTGGGCCGCAACGTCCGCATGGTCGTGGCCGACGCGGACGTTCGCTCACCGGAGGTCCGTTTCGATCACTGGCGCTTCCGAGTCGCCGTGCCGCAGAGCCTCAATGGCGGTGAGCGCTACGAGTCAATTCGCCGCGCCGTCGTCGGGTGGTACCGCGGCCGGGCCGCCGAGCGGCTGGCGGCCAGCGTCGACCGCTGGTGGCCCAGGCTCGGCCGGGGAGAGAAGTCTCGGGTACTCGTCCGCGACCAGCGCCAACGCTGGGGAAGCTGCTCCCCCGACGGCACGCTGCGCTTCAACTGGCACGCCATGATGCTGGAGCCGGCCCTCATCGAGTACATAGTCGTCCACGAGCTGGCCCACCTGACCCATCAGAACCACTCGATGGGCTTCTGGGGCTTGGTGTCCAAGGCGATGCCGGACGCGCAGCGACGCCGCCAGCGGTTGCGGGAGGCTGGGCGAATGCTTCCCCTGTGACGTGGCGATGAAGCATGATGCCGTCATATTTGACCTGTACGGCACCCTGGTAGACAACCCCGAAGGTCCAGGACTCAAGTTGGCCGCGTACAACCGGGCACTTGAGGAAACTGCCTCTGCCATGGGGGCGCCTGTGGATGAGTTCGTGCGACTCTGGAGGAATACGACCGATATGCGGATGAAGGGGGTTTTTCCTTCAACCGAAGGTTATTTCACTTTTGTGTGTCATGAGCTCGGCGTTCATCCGGAAGCCGATAGAGTAGCCTGCGCCGCGCGCCTGCGACTGGACCAGATCCGCGGGCAACTTGTCCCGCGTCGAGATAGCCGAGAAACCCTCGCTCAGCTAAGAGGATTGGGCTATAAGATAGGGTTGATCAGTGACTGTACTTGGGAAACCGCTTCATTGTGGCCAGGGACTCCACTCGCTCCTTTGGTAGATGCTGCCATACTCTCTTGCCAGGTCGGTGTCAGAAAGCCTGCTCCTCAAATCTATGAGTTGGCATGCGCCCAGCTTGGCGTGGTTTCGGGCCGCTGTCTCTATGTAGGTGACGGAGCGAGCGAGGAGCTAGCTGGAGCAGCGCGAATGGGCATGGAGCCTATCCGTATACGTGTTCCCTATGAGCGACAACCTGATGACCTGCAGAGTTGGAGCGGCCCCGAAATCTCGGCGCTGGCGCAAGTGTTCGAACATCTAGCGTAGGACAACGCGGCGAGCCTCAGCGTTGGACGGCTCCACCGCATCACAGCGATCAACCTTCGGCAAGCGTCATCCGGGGTGATGCCGCCCCAAATCCACCACCTAAAGTCAGGTATGTAAAGTTTGAGACCCAGGGTCTTTTCGTTGTCATTCTGAGGAGCGCAGCGACGAAGAATCTAAAGCGCCTCTTCGACATCTCCGTACCACTCCAGCGACAGGTCTTTCCATTGGGGGTTCATCGACTCGATCAGCGCCACCTTCTTGCTCCGTCGCCAACCCTTGACCTGCTTCTCCCGCTCAATGGCAGCCACAGCGTCCGATGTCTCCTCGTAGTGGACCAGCCAGGTGAGGTTGTACCTCTTGGTGAAGCCTTTCACGGGCTTGTGCTTGTGCTCATAGACGCGCCTCTCGATGTCGTTGGTAACGCCGACATACAGGGTCCTTACCCTGTTGGTCATGATGTAGACGTAGTAGTGGCTATCCGGTCTTGTGGTCATGGGCCTTAGATTCCTCGCTGCCTGCTGCAGGCAGGCGCTCGGAATGACAGGAATGCCTGCACGCAGCCCGCACACTTTGACATCGCCCGCCCTGGCTTATAGCATATGCCGGGCCCAAAAGGGGCATCGTACCCTGGTCGGGGGTTCCCCAATCCACCGCTGGAGGCATTTGCGTGGTAGCACACTCCGAGGACTTCATCCAGGTCGGCCCGGCCAAGGTCGAGCTCCTGAAAGGAGGCTCCGGGGACCCGCTGGTTGTGTTCCACCAGGATATCGGCAACCCGGGCTGGATGCCGTTTCATGATGAGTTGGCTAAGCGCTTTACGGTGTACGCGCCGTCCCACCCAGGCTTTGGGAAGTCGGACCGGCCCGACTGGGCCCGGAATGCCCGCGACATGGCCGGCCTGCACCAGTGGCTGATCAAGGAGCTGGGCCTGGTCCGCCCTGCCGTCATCGGCCTGGGATTCGGAGGGTGGATCGCCGCTGAGATCGCGGCCCTGGCGCCCCGGCAGTTCAGCGGCATGGTGCTGGTGGGGGCCGTCGGCGTGCAGCCCCGCGAGGGGGAGATCATGGACCAGTTCCTGGTCAGCACCATCGATTACGTGAGGGCGGGCTTCGCCGATCAGAGCAACTTCGACAAGATCTATGGCGTCGATCCCGATGTCGACCAGCTAGAGGTGTGGGAAATCAACCGGGAGATGACCACTCGGGTGGCCTGGAAACCGTACCTGTTCGACCAAGCCCTTCCCCATCTGCTGCCGAGCGTCGATATCCCCACCTTGGCGGTGTGGGGCAGCGAAGACAGGCAGGTCCCTATCGATTGCGCCAAACGCTATGCCGAGGCCATCCCCAATGCCAAGCTCGAGATTCTCCAGGGCGCTGGGCACTACGCGGAGCTCGAGAAGCCGGAGGAGCTCGCGAAACTAGCCAGCGACTTCCTTGGCACGGCGTAGAGCATTCACCCCAGCGTCCGGTTCTGAGGGGGTTCTGGCTTTGGATGGGCCGACCGTCGGTGTCGGCGGTTGGCATCGGACACCTTTATCCTCGGTGCCGCAACCCCTCCCCTCCACTCAGGGTGACGGTTGCCCCGACCGAAGGGTGACAAGTAGCCACCCCGGACCGTAGGGAGACCCGAGGAAACTGCACTGTCGTGAAATTCGGGTACAACATGTTCCCCCTGATGGATATGGGCCCCGCCGCGATCGTCAGGGTCGCTCGCGCGACGGAAGAGCTCGGCTATGAGTCGATCTGGATGCCGGACCACTTCGTTTTCCCACCGGAGATACCGCCGACATACCCCTTTTCCGAGGATGGGGTCTCGCCATGGGCGCCGGACACCCACCTGTACGAGCCCTTCGTCCTGCTGTCCCACCTGGCGGCCACGACCAGCTCGTTGCGGCTAGGAGTCCATGTCCTGCTCCTGCCTCTGCGGGACACGTTAACCACGGCCCGCGCCGTCGCGACCCTGGACCAGTTCTCTGGCGGGCGGGCCATGCTGGGGGCCGGCCTCGGCTGGCTGAAGGACGAGTACGATATCGCCGGCAGGGACTGGCGGACGAGGGGCGCCTCGTTAAACGAGCAGCTCCAGGCGATCAAGGTCCTGTGGACCGAGGAGGTCCCCGAGTTCCGGGGACGCCACGTGTCCATCGGGCCGTGCAGGTTCGAGCCGAAGCCTCATCAACAGCCCCATCCGCCCATCCTGGTGGGCGGAGTCAACCCGCCGGCCCTCAAGCGTGCCGCTCAGCTCGCCGACGGCTGGATGGGTGTGAACCATAGCCTCGAAGAGACTCAGGCCATCACCGCCGAGCTCCGCCGCCTGCTCCATGAGGCGGGCCGCGATGCCGACGCGTTTGAGGTCTCGGTGATGGGCTTCAACCCGAGCGTCGACGACGTGAAGCGGTTCGAACAGGCCGGCGTGCACCGGCTCCTGGTCCACCTTGTGCGGGGCGGCGCGCGCACGACTGAAGCGTCCTTCGTCGAGGCGCTGGCCAGGTTCGCGACCGATGTCGCGTCCAAGGCGTGACCCGGTGCCGCTCCTGAACGGGGGCCCGTCCGTTCGGCCCCTCCAGTAGCCCCGCGCCTGCGGCGCCCTGCCGCCTCACGCGTCAACGTGACAGCAAGGTTCTCCGACCCGAACTGCCCCGCTCCCAGAGTAAGGTGCGAGACCTGGGCGCCCCGATGGTCCCTCGGGCTCTGTGCAAGGGTGTCTGGACGCGCATGGCCGACCTCCTCGATCTCGAGACCGGACGCGTGAAGACACGCGAGGGCGGGCCGAGGCTAGGCCACGGATGCGGCAGTCTGCACCGGAGGAGCCTCCGAATCGACCCGCAGCGCTTCTTCCATGGCAGTAAGGGCGACTTCGATCTGAGGGTCGTCCGGCTTCCTGGTGGTGAGGTATTGGAGCCAGAGGCCGGGCGCCATGCCGACCTTGCCAATCAGGTCGTTCTCATGAGCGGCGTTGAAGCGGATTATCTCGTAGCTGACGGCGGCGATGACGGGAAGCAGGGCGATCCTCGAGACCGCTAGGAGCCACAGGGGGGGGTCGAAGATCCCTACAACGGTGAAGACGACCACCGCTACCACGACCACCGTCAAGATAAATGCGGTGCCGCACCGCGGGTGCTCCTTGGGGTACTTCCTGATCTCGGCCACCTCCAGCCTCGACCCGTGCTCGTGAGCGGCAATGGTCATGTGCTCGGCTCCATGGTAGGCGAAGACCCTGCGCATGTCGGGCATCAGGTTGATGGCGGCCAGGTAGGCGACGAAGAGCCCCAGCCGTATGATCCCCTCGACCACGTTGCTGGCGACGGCTGATCCGAGATCGATGACCCGGGCCATCATCAAGGGGCCGATGAAAAAGACGGCGATGGCGATGGCGAACGCGATGGGCATCATGGTCCATGTGGCCAGCCCTGATGCCTGGGGCCGCTCGGGGACCTCCTCGCCTTCCTCTTCCAGGGCCACGTTAGCGGAGAACATCAGGGCCCTGGTGCCGAGCGCCAGGGTCTCTATGAGCACGATGACCCCGCGAACGAACGGCGCCTGCCTGAGCGGTCCTGTGTAGAGGCTGGGGAGGGGCTGGCAATCGGTGACCGTCTCGCCATTTGGCCGCCGGCATGCCACCGTGGCAGCCGTGCGGCCCCTGATCATGACGCCCTCGATAACGGCCTGGCCGCCGTAGTTGAACTTCTTGGGTGCTTCCGGCATGAGCTGCTCAACAAAAAAGGAGCGAGGCTGCCTCGCTCCTTTCGGGTGGGTCCGGACTGACTACTGGAGTCCGTACCGCCTCTTGAAGCGGTCTACCCGCCCTTCGGTGTCTACGATGCGCTGCTCGCCGGTGAAGAACGGGTGGCATTTGCTGCAGATCTCGACCTTCAGGTCCTCTTTAGTCGACCGTGTCTCCCACGTCTCGCCGCAAGCGCACCGGACGGTCGCCAGGCGATATTCGGGGTGGATCTTCGTTTTCATATGCCTATGCCTTCTGGTAAACGCTGACCTTACGCCGATATTTGTTGGCCTGCTCGTACTGTACGACCCCGTCGATAAGGGCGAAGAGGGTGAAGTCATTGCCCAAGCCCACGTTGGTCCCCTTATGAATCCGGGTCCCGCGCTGCCGCACCAGAATGGTGCCCGCCGTGACCTCCTGGCCGGCATAGCGCTTGACTCCCAGCCGCTGGCCGCGACTGTCCCGACCGTTGCGGCTGGTACCGCCGCCCTTCTTATGCGCCATTGGGACCTACCGATCTTTAGGAGGCATCGACCTCGATGCTCTGTATGGCCAGACGCGAGTAGCGTTGCCGGTGCCCAATTTTCCGCCGGTACCGGACCTTGCGCTTGTATTTGAAGACGAGCACCTTCCGGGCCTTCCCCTCTGTCTCGATCTTGGCCACCACACGGGCGCCCGGGACCGTCGGTGTGCCCACGGTCACCTCCCCGTCGCGGGAGAGCATGAGCACCTCATCCATGTCCACGGTATCGCCCGGCTCGAACTTGGGTAAGCGCTCGACGTCGACGACATCCCCGGGCTTCACGCGGTATTGCTTGCCGCCGGTCTTGATGATGGCGTAAGTACTCATGGCAACGCTCAATCTTAGCCCTCGGCCATCTCCGATGTCAACGGAATCAGCCTTGACATAACAGGGTGCGACCGAGCGAGGAGCTACGGCCCGCCGGATACCTGAAGGACGGCGCCATTGACGAAGCTGGCCGCGTCCGAAGCCAGGAAGGCCACGGCAGCGCCGATCTCCGTGGGCTCCGCGCCCCGGCCGAGGGGATGGGACTCACGGAGCTGCTTGACGTAGCTTGGGTCGTCGAACAGGAACTTGCTCATGTCGGTGATGATCAAGCCCGGAGCAATGGCATTCACTCGGATTCCTTGGGGGCCGACCTCCAGGGCCATGGTCTTGGTCAACATCACAACCCCTGCCTTGGCTGCCGAGTAGTCGGCGGAGCCCTGCCTCGCGTTTTGGGCCATGACTGAAGCAATGTTGATGATGGCCCCCTTCCCCTGGTCCCGCATGACCCTCCCTGCCTCGCGGGAGGTGAGGAAGTAGGCACGCAGGTTGGTGTTGAGGACCCGGTCCCACTGCTGGGCCGTCAGGTCGATCACGGAGGTCTTGGAGGCGCCGATGGCCGCATTGTTGACCAGGATGTCGAGACGGCCAAAATGGGCAACCGCCCGCCTGACCATCTCGACGACCTGCTCTTCGCTGCTGACGTCGGCCGCGGCCACATAAGCCTTTCGTCCTTCACTCTCAATGCCTTCGGCGGTGGCCTGGCAGGCTTCGGCCGCGAGGTCGTTCACGACGACATCAGCGCCACGCCTGGCCAGCGTCAAGGCGATACCCTGGCCGCCGCCTCGAGCGCTGCCGGTCACCAGGGCGACGCGCCCTTCTAGTGAGTACGGGGTCAAGTCCATCTGGCGTCCTCCTTCTTGTGGGTTGCGAAGCCCAATGGCCGGCCTTGATCGTGAAGCGCCTTTCGGGGCAGGACCTCCGGCAGGGTCACGAAGGGCTTGTTAACACTGCTCGGCTGGCGGCGCGTCGGCCAGTCGCGGCGACTCCCGTTGCTGTCGGCATGGCTGCCCCGCCTGGATTCGAACCAGGGCTAAAGGATCCAAAGTCCTCTGTGCTACCACTACACAACGGGGCAGACTGGGCGCGCCATGTGGGCCAGTGGCGGCGCAGCCGCAAGCGCCAGGACGCGCCTCCGCATTTTAGCACCGGGCCCCTCCGAGCCGGATATCCAGTGCGCCCAGTGCAAGCTCGCCGCGCCGGCGCCCGTGGAGTAGGGGGGCGTAGCATCTTGCCATTCAACCAACGGCCCCCATGCGCTCCTCCCGGCATCGCAGCCCTCGATTAGGGACTGAGGCCAGCTCACGTGGAGATACGGTCGTCCTGACTAGGTTGGCGCGGGCGCACCGTTTCCCTCCTGGTACGGATTGGGGAGATGAGGGGCCCAGCGGGGTGACGTAAGCCCTGGTTAGGGGTGCGGGTCCGTGGCTTATCGGCGCTTGAAGACCCCAACGAGCCGCGCCCAGAGCCCCTGACGCTTGCGCAGCCGCCGCTCTGTACAGGCGGCGCACGTGCATGCCGGGGGATGAGGGTTCGAGTAGGCTTCGCGCTCGTTCATGCCGCTGTTGCGGCCTCCTCCCCGGATTATATCAACCACCCAGGTTATTCACCGTTGTCCCTACGTCCCGGATATAGGAACAAGAGGTGGGCGGGCGGCGGAGGGACGGCAGACTTGCTGGGTCTCGCGGATGCCCATCCGCCCCGGGGCCGATCTTTCGACCTTTCACTGATTGACGGAAGGGGCGAAGGCCCATACAGTTGGGCCACTTCCGTCAGACGGCACACATGGGGCCGCGGGTGACTACCGGTGTTGGCAGTCTGCGGCTCCCGGTCCGGTGGGAAGAGAGAGGCGGACGGGAATGCCCTTGAACAAGGACTCCGCGGCAGGCGCAAAGGTGGACACGACGATGGCCCCATACCGAGTGCTGCCGGCCGCTGACGAATGGAGCGAGCCGTACTGGAATGGGACCAAACGGCACCAGCTCATGGTCCAGCGGTGCCAGGGCTGCGGCTACTACAACCATCCTCCGGCGTTCGTCTGCTTGGGCTGCAAGGACCGCGATGCGGTGCTGGCCTTTGAAGAAGTGAGTGGCAAGGGTACCGTGCACTCCTGGTTCATCCACCATGACACGCAGGTTGGGGGGTTCGAGGACAAGATCCCCTACATGGTGATCGCGGTGGAGCTGGCGGAGCAGCCCCGCCTATACCTGGTCGGCAATATCTTGAATTGCCCCTATGACCAGGTCGAGATGGGCATGCCGGTGGAATTGGTGTGGGAGGCGGTCAACGACGAAGTTAGCCTCCCACAATTCCAGCCGGCATCCAGATGACTCGCGCCGCTGCTTGACCCACTCTCCACGAGGAGCCGTCATGCCTATCGAGTGGCCGAAGGGAAAACGGCCGGTGTTCATCGGCGCCGGGAACACGAAGGCCGAGCGCTACAGCAAGCGGAGTCTTTCCAGCCAGGCCCACGAGGCGGCGTCCACGGCCATCTCCGACGCCGGCCTGAAGCCTGCGGACGTCGACGGCCTTTCGGTCTTTCCCATGATCCCTCACGGTAATGCCCGTAACGTCCCAGGGTATGACTTCGTGGACTACATGCACATGCAACACATCCTTCCCCTGGATAACGTTCGGTGGTGGTGCAACTCCGCCGGCATGATGGCGGTGACGAGCATCATCGAGGCGGCCAACGCCCTCGCTGTCGGCGCCTGCAGCTACGTCCTCGTGTGGCGAGCCCTTCACCACCCGGTCGGGGAGCGATACAACCAGACCCAGCCAGGGGCGGTGCCCGGCCCTGCCCAGTACGTGCGTCCGTACGGGACCCCCGGGATGGGCTCGACCCAGATGCAGGCCATGCAATACCTCCGCTATCTGGAGAAGTACCGAGCACAGCGCGAGCAGATGGCCGCCGTCATTCTCAACGCAAACCGGAACGCCCAGCTCAATGAGTACGCCGTCTGGAACGGGCAGCGAATCACGCAGGAGGACTATCTCAACGCCCGCATCATTTCCTGGCCGATGTGCCTCTTCGACAACGACATGCCGGTGGACGAGGCGGGGGCCCTGATTATGACCACCGAAGACCGGGCCAAGGACACCCCCCATCCCGGCGGCTACATCAACGGCTATGCGGTCACTCCCTATCACTTGAAGCTGCCCAGGCTGATCTTCCCGCTGGAGGAGCAATACGAGTGCGCCAATTTGCTGAGCAAGAACCTGTATGAGAGTGCCGGGGTGAAGCCCGCTGATATAGACCTCATCCATGTGTATGACGGCTTCAGCCCGATGGTCTGGAGCTGGCTGGAGGTCTTCGGCTTCTGCGGCGAAGGCGAAGGCCACGACTGGGTGCAGGACGGCCGCATCAACATCGACGGCCCTCACCCAATGAACACCGCCGGCGGCAACCTGGGCGAAGGGCGGCTCCACGGCTGGTCCCACATAAGGGAGACCGCCTTGCAGATGATGGGAAGAGCGGGGCCTCGTCAGCTTGAGAGGGTGGACGTGGCTCTCTGCGAGGTAGGCCCCCTGGACTGGGGCGGGGCGGCGTTCGTGTGCACCCGAGAATGATCTCGACACGCCTTACCCCCGTCAGGGTGGACCCGTCAACCCAGGCCCTCGCAATACCGCTCGTTAGCTCTGGAGCCTTCCTCCGTACCGCCGAAGGCTATCCCATGCCGGATGAAGCTCGGTGTTAGAATTCGCGACATCGTCTTCCGCTTCGGGAGAAGCAACTTGACACGCTTCAGCGTCATATCCGCCGACTCCCACGTCGTGGAGCCGCCGAATACCTGGGTCGATCACATTGATCCGGAGTTCCGGAGCCGGGCTCCCCACGTCGTCAAAGAGGGAGAGTACGACGTCTTCGAATGCGAGGAGGTGGAACTCATCCAAGTGGGGGGGTTGACCGGCGCTGGAAGGCCGAGCAGTCAGATCAGGAACCTGGGCTCATATCAGAAGGATGCCCCTCCTGGCGCGTATGACCCTCATCCGCGGCTTGGGGAGATTGCGCCGGACGGCATCGAGGCGGAGGTCCTGTATCCCTCGATCGCGCTGCGTATGTTCGCGATCCGGGACGTGGACTATCAGTTCGCTTGCTTCCATGCCTACAACCGCTGGATCGCCGAATTCATCAGACCTCATCCGGACCGCTTCAAGGGTATTGGGATCATTCCCACCTCCGATGTCGAGCGGTCGGTCCAGGAGGTCAGCCGGGCCAAGGAGCTTGGCCTGTCCGGTGTGGCCGTTTCCGTGGCTCCAGACGACGATTCGAGGTATGACGATCCGGCGCTCGATCCGCTTTGGCAAGCCGCCCAAACAAACGAGCTTCCGGTCAGCCTGCACATCCTGACGCCACGCCGCCTCCCTCGCGGGGAGACCGCGATCGACCGCCAGGTGCGCCAGACCCTCTACCACTGCGCCATTCAAGACAGCCTGTCGCGTCTCATCCTCTCCGGGGTCTTACACCGGTTCCCGGAGCTCAAGATCGTTTCTGCCGAGAACGACATCGGCTGGGCAGGCCACTTCCTCGAACGGATAGACTATCTCTTCGAGAGGCGCCAGGCTTCCAGCGACCTCCCTTTCCCAGAGAACACGCGTCCGAGCGACTTTTTCCATCGCAACGTGTTCCTCACCTTCATCCGGGATCGGTCTGCCGTACTAGTCAGGGGAATCGTCGGCGTGGACAACATGATGTGGTCCTCCGACTATCCGCACCCGGACAGCACGTACCCGAACTCCCGCGCGATGATGGACTATCTATTCGACGGAGTCGCGGAAGACGACCGGAGCAAAATGGTGGCGGGAAACGTCGCGAGTCTCTATGGGTTCGATTGAGTGCGCACTTGTGGGCCGGCGGGCGCCCGAGTGGGCACGGCCGGAAAGATGCAAGCCGTCCTCTGAAATGGTGACTTACGCCTGGTAACCGGGCCCGCTGAAGGGAGGGATGATGGACTACCGGCCGATTGACGTCGATTCTCACGTCCAGGAGAACGAGACGTGCTGGACCAGTCGCATGTCTCGTGCAACATGGGGCGACCGCATCCCTCATTTCCGGGAGGAGGAAAACGGCTCCCATGTCTTCGTCAACGACGAGAAGGTTATCGACCTTGGCATGACCCTCCAGTGCCACTCGGCGATGCCGGACCGCGAGACGTTGCCACGCCGGTGGGACCAGGTGCCGCCATCGGTATACCGGGCCGATGCGCGGTTGAAGGCCATGGACGAGGATGGCATAGAGGCCGAGGTGCTGTATCCCAACTCAGGCGGGCCGAGCGGCAACGCCTTCATCGGCAAAGAGGCCGACTTCGAGGCTGACTGCGTGCGGGCTTTCAATGACTATGTGGCTGACGAGTGGCTGGCGGTGAGCAGCCGGTTTGTTGGCCTGTGCATGCTGCCCTACTCGGACATCGAGCGCACGACGGGCGAGCTTGCCTATGCTGTGGGGCGCGGCCATCGGGGCCCGGTTATGATGAGCACGCCCCATGAACGAGGGTTGCCCCACTTCAACGACCCTCACTGGGACCCGTTGTGGGCTACCGCCCAGGAGCTCGGCGTCCCGGTGAATTTCCACGGCCTGGGCGGCACAAACAAGATGCGCTGGGAGACATTCGAGGGGAGCACCTACAGGCGGGCCCGCGCCCTCAGCGGCGGCAACGGCTACGGGCTCCAGGCCCAGGCATTCTCCAACCTGCTTTTCTCCGGCATCCTGGACCGCTTCCCAGACCTGACCTTCGTATGCGCGGAGAGCGGTCTCGGCTGGGTCCCCTATATCCTGGAGACTTGCGACCGCGCGTGGCAGAGGGCCGATCTGTCACGTCACGGCCATCCCGTGCGTCCCAGCGAGCTGTTCAAGCGCCAGGTCTATATCGATTTCTGGTACGAAAAGACAGCGCTTGCGGTTAGAGACTTCATCGGCGTGGACCGGATCATGTGGGAGAGCGATTTTCCCCATCCGACAAGCTTGTGGCCGAACTCGCGGGACGCGATCGAAAACAGCCTGGGCGGGGTCCAAGAGGCCGACCGCCGAATGATCCTCGTGGGAAACGCCCGGCGGGCCTACGGCCTGCCATAGCAGGTCCGGACGCCCTCCAGGGCAGGTCCCATGCCATCCCTTCCTCGCATTATTTCCTCAGTCGATTACGTGGTCGAACCCCCCGGCCTGTGGACCGACCGCATGCAATGGAGGATGGGGGACCGGGTCCCGCACGTGGAGCGATTGAGAAACGGCACCGACCGCTGGGTGATCGACGGCAAGGTCCAGCCCAACGTCGGCCGGGGCGCCTTTCCCTCTGCCCCATTCGCCGTGCCAGCCACCCGCCGCGACGTACCGAGGGGCGTGTCCGAACCGCTGGACCGGCTCGAAGCGATGGACCGCGACGGTGTATCAGCGCAGGTCCTTTATCCCAGCGCGGCGGGCAGAGGAGGGGAAACGCTTGGGGCCATCGCGGACCCGGACCTCCAGGTAGCCTGTGTCCGCGTCTACAACGACTGGCTCCTCGAGACCTGGGCCGGCGCAAGCGACCGGTTCGTTCCCCAATGCCTCGTTCCAATCTCGACAGCCGAGGCCGCCGCGGATGAGGCGCAGCGGGCCATCTCCCACGGCCATCGTGGGATCATCATGCCGGCGGCGCCGTGGCACCTGAATCCGGAATCGCCCCACACCCACGACCCGAAGTGGGATGCCCTATGGAGCATAGCCGAGTCCAACGCGGTGCCTGTCTGCTTCCACGCCGGCAGCGACGCCGATATCCTGCTGCCGCTGTACGATGGCCTGAGCTCGCCAACCGATGCTGTCGTAGACGTCATCAGAGGGCCGATCAGTAGCGCCCAGGTCTTGTTCAACTTCCTTCTTTCCGGCATCACGGACCGCTTCCCAGGCCTGAAAGCCGTCTTCGCCGGGACCACCGCGGCGTGGGCCCCTTCGAACCTCGAGCACGCAGACCATCAGGCCCGCAAAGCGATGCTGGAGAGGGACGGTATGACCGTCTACCCCAGCGAAGTC
This sequence comes from Dehalococcoidia bacterium, assembly GCA_965220155.1. GTDB lineage: Bacteria > Chloroflexota > Dehalococcoidia > SHYB01 > SHYB01. The sequence continues at coordinate 1,941,740 of OZ244810.1, forward strand.
TTTCACCGCAGCTGCTACGTCACCACGTCTTACGACAACATCGGACTGCGGATGCTCTCGGCGATTGGAGCCGAAAATGTGCTCTGGTGCTCAGCTTTTCCATCAGAGATGTCGACCTGGCCGGACTCGTCGAAGGTCATCTCGGAAAACTTCAAAGATGTGCCGGTTGACGACCGGGACCGGGTAATCGGCGGCAACGGTGCGGCGCTTTACAAGATCTCTTAGACCCGGAGTCTACGCGGACCCGGTGAAGCCCTGGGAGCTAGAGGCTCAGCTGTGGGAGCTAGAGGCTCAGCTGTGGGAGCTAGAGGCTCAGCTATGGAAGCTAGAGGGTCAGCTTGTAGAAGCGCCTCGCGTTGTTGCCCAGAATGTTGGCCTGCTCCTCCGGGCCCAAGTTGGACATCGTGCGCTTCATCATGTCCACAATCCCCGGATAGAACGCGTCTGGGTGCGGGAAGTCCGATCCCCAGACGATGCGGTCCGATCCCAGCACACCGACGGTGGGCTCTAGCATGCTCTCGTCAGGGTCGAAGGAGACGTAGCAGTTCCGTTTGAAGTATTCGCTCGGCTTCATCTGCATCCAGGGGACCTGGAAGTGGAAGTTCTCTATCCGGTGGTCCAGACGCTCCAGGTAGCCGACTAGCCATCCGCCATTCGACTCCAGGACGCCGAAGCGCAAGTCCGGGAACCGGTCCAGAACACCGCCACAAAGGAGATAGCCCAGGGTGAAGATGAAGTCGCAGATGTGGGACATTGGGTTCCGGAGAAAGAACTCCAACCCCCCGCCGGGCGGGTCGGTCTGGCTGGTCAGCATGTCGTAGTAGAGATTGAAGCCGGGCATGTCGTCGATTGGCGAGGGATGGATGCCGATGGCAACGTCCATTTCCTGGCAAGCGCCCCAGAACGGGTCGTAGGCCGGGTGGTTCCACTTGAGGCCGTTGTAAGCGTTGGGGCGCACGAAGACCGCCCTGGAGCCGTATTCGCGGACACAGCGGGTCAACTCCGTGATAGCCTCCCGGACATCGCCCAGGTTTATTGCAACGGCGGCGTGCAAGCGGGCCCGGTCGGCGCTACACCAGTCTCCAGCCCATCGGTTGTAGGCCCGGCACATCGCCGTCCAAAGAAAAGAGTCCTTCGTCCAGGGCAGCATCCGGGTAGGGTAGAGCATAGCGGCGTAGTAGCCTTCTTCCTCGAAAACCTTCAGCCGCTCGTTGGCGTCCGACGAGCCTGGGTGCCGCTTGAGCTGCTTCGCCTTCTCGGGGTCCAGAGCATCCTCGTACTTGCCCATGGCGCCCCCGGCCAGACCTCCCATCGCCTGGCTGAAGAGGCCGGCGCTTGAGGTGCCGGTGCCGGCCCGTCTGCGCTCGCGGTAAAGGGGGTCCAGGTACTGGTCCCACATATCCTCCGGCTCGATCAGGTGTCCATCGGCATCGATGGCCAGGACTTTTGTGGCTTTAGCCAACTCCACGGGTTCGGTCGTCACCATTGCATAGCCCTCCAGCCTGTTCATTCCTGACGGTGGGGCGACTCTAGGCCCCGGCGATTCCGGTGTCAACGTCCCGATTCTCGAGCGTCAACAATACTCTGGAGAAGGCTCTCGACATCATTGATGCCCAGCTTGCCGCGCCAAGAGTAGTCCAGTGGATGCGACAGGCCGTTGACCACTCCTTGAGGTGCCGGTACCATTCGCGTCGTCTGGGACTACAACAATCCTATGAACGACCCGCGTCCAAGACGTGAGCCGCCCCGACCTCCCTATGAGCGGGCGGGCTTGCGTTGTGTCAGGGGGAATCTTCGGAGCAAGACCCGGGGCAAAACTCCTGGTGGTACCATCTTCGGATTGGAGACTTGGTCCGAGCAGAGCGCCGGCAAGACGGTGGAGAGGAGGCCATGGTGCGAGAATACAAAATCATATCGTCGGACACCCATCTGGAGGTCAACCCAGAGTACTGGACGGACCGTATCCCGAAGCATGTCCGCCATCTGGGTCCCAGACTGGTCCCCGGCCCAATGGGCGGCCAAGCCTGGATCGTGGAGGGGATGGCGCAACCCGAGCCGCTTGGCCTTGGGCTGAATTTCTGTGCCGGTCTGAGGTTCCAGGACCTCAAGTACGGAGGCTGGAGCTACGAGGACAAGCTCCCTGGCATGGGGCTGGCGAAGGAACGGGTCGAGAACATGGACGAGGACGGAATCGACGCGGACGTGCTGTATCCTGGCGTCGCCGGCCCCAAGCTCTATTCCCAGATCAAGGATAAAGAGGCGCAGGCGGCCACCGTCAGGGCGTACAACGATTTCCTGAACGATTTCATCGCCGACTACCCGGACCGTTTCATCGGCATCGGTATGATTCCAGGCACCGGCATCGAGGACGCGATGATCGAGCTGGAGCATTTGGCCACGCTCCCGAACATCCGCGCAGTCTACCCCCACACCTGGCCTGCTGGGAACGACTATCCTGCACCCGAGGACGACCGGTTCTGGGAGCGGGTCCAGGACTTGGACGTGCGCGTCAGCGCCCATATCACCTTCGGGGGCGGACCGGCCGCGCAGATGCAGAAAGAAGGGGTGACCAAGCTCATGTCAGCCCTGATGGCGGCTCAATGCCCAGACCCCGCGGGCACGATAGCCCAGCTCATCTGCCAAGGCGTGATGGACCGTTTCCCCAAAATCCAGTTCATGTTCGGCGAATCGGGTACAGGGTGGGCTCCCTACTTCCTGGAGCAGATGGACGACCGGTACATGCGTCATCGCTACTGGACCAGCACCGACGTGAAAGAGGTGCCCAGCACGTACTTCCACCGGCAAGTGAGCCTGGGTTTCCAGATCGACAAGGTGGCTCTCAGAAACCTGGACGTCATCGGCGAGGACAGGATCATGTGGGCCAACGACTTCCCTCACGTCGTGACTGACTGGCCCAACTCCCGGCGGGTCATTACCGAGCAGTTTTTCGGGGTCTCCGAGGATACCAAGGCCAAGATCCTGGCTGGCAACGCCGTACGCTTCTACAGGCTCGACAAATGAGCCTCGGACAAGAGGGGTTCCTCCGACGGCTCGCCAGTTAGCCCGTGGCGCCGTCACGCCCTGGCTTGCAGACCCGCGTCAGGCCCAGATCGAGTCGAAGGCTCGAATACAGTCCGCCACCAGGGTCTTGCGGCGCTCCGCCGTGAACTCGCCAATGACCTCGAGCTCGTAGTACTCATCGAACCCGGCCCGGTCCAGGGCGTGAAGGATCCGCTCAAGGGGGATCATCCCCTCGCCCAGCGGGAGTCGCTGCCCTCCGCCGTCGCCGGCGATGGGGCGGGCGAAGTCACTCATGTGGACGTTGCGGACTACCCGGGCGGCTGTAGGGATGTCGGCGAGCAGCCGGCGGTCCCACCACAGGTGCCACGTATCGAACTGAATACCCAGCCCCTCGACCTGCGCGGCGATGTCCAGGGCGTCGCCGAGGCTGTGTACGAAGGCAGTCGACGCCAGTAACGGATGCATCGGCTCCAGGGCGAGGGGCATGTTGTGTTCCCTGGCGAACGGCACGATTGCATGGACCCCTTCGAGGAATCGGTCACTCGCTTCGTCCCAGGTCATGCCGGCCAGGGGCCCGGTCAGCATCACTGCGAACTCGGCGCCGACCTTGGCTGCGTTCTCGATCGCTTTCTTGCTGCTCTCGATGTTGGCATCGAACCTGCCCGGCTCTGTAAAGCGGCCGATGGCGTTATAGCCTGCCACCTTCACGCCCGCGTCGCTGAGGATACGCCGGACATGCCGAGCGTCCTGCTCTCTGAAGGTGCGCGAGACCAGGCTCATGGCCTCGATGCCGTGCCGCGCGGTCTCGTCGACCCGCTCCTGGAAGGGAGTCTCCATGTCATAGGTCATTTCGCAGATGGATAGCTTTCTTCGAGTCATGGATCACCCCCTGATCGATTGCGTGGGGCCTGTCCCGTCGGCCATGCCCGTCCCTGCTCGTCACAGCGCCCCCAGGTCCGACAATGTTACAGGGACCGCTCCCCTGGTTAGACGCAACGCTGCGGGTCCTTCAAGCGTTCATTGTGATTCGGCAAACCAGTCCTGGCCACTCCTCTTCGCCGCTGCGACTACGAGAATATCCCGGTCGTGACCAGGGCCATCGCGGGGCCGGAGGGCAGGTCGGCGTGGAAGGAAAGGTATGGGCCGGCTACCGCCGAAACTGCGCCGATCAGCGCGCCGATGAGCATGACGCCCACGAACCGCCTGGCGAGCAGGTACGCGGTGGCCGCGGGCGTGATCAGCATCGCCATGACCAGGACGATACCCGCGGTCTGGATCCCTATACCGATAACATCACCCGAAGCCTGTTCACCATTTGGAGGACTCTTCCGCGTAGATGTGGTCGGGCATTCTATAGGTGATGCCTTACTCGTCGAACATCGAAACATCAAGCAGAGCGGTCAGCTTGTTGCTGTTTCGAAGGCGCCGCTTGAACAGCTTGTTCATGAAGCTGTCGCAACGTTGCTGCATCCGGAGCCACCAAAGGACTCCCAGAGTGGGATACCGGGGGTACATCAATTGGTCGGTGAGTGGAGGCCCGATGAGCGCGCGCGAAACGGGGAATACGCAACTCGCAAGCTTGCGGCGATCATCTGGCGATGGCCTTACCGATTCCCCGACCTCCTACGGCCACCAAGTCGCTGTTGCCAGCGAGCCCTAAGTTCCATACCCAAACTAAATCCTGACTCGGCGAAATAACATTTCTATCCAGAAGAGTCCGCTACTCGTTGCAAACTGTCACACTCCGGTGATAAACTCGACCTTACCAAGTCAAGCACTCCAATCCATACCAATTTGTACAGCTACGGATTGATCGGCGACATGTCCTCGGCGGCGCTTGTCGGGACCGACGGCTCCGTAGACTGGTGCTGCTTTCCGCGCTTCGACTCTCCCAGCGTCTTCGCTGCCATCCTCGACCCGGAGGCCGGCGGGCATTTCCGGATTAGTCCTGCCAGCCCCAGTCTTGACACCCGGCAGGAGTACCTCCGCGACACCAACATTCTCGAGACCACTTACACCACAGCCACCGGCGTAGTCTCCATCACCGACTTTATGCCCGCCGACGACGATGACGACGACAACCCGGACACACCGCCGAATTCCCTCCACGAAATCCACCGGGTCGTTACTTGCCTATCGGGGGAGGTTGACCTGTGCTGCGATTTCCAGCCCAGACACGACTATGCCCGCGCTCTCCCACGCTTTAGCCCGCTGCGCGGACCTCCCGGTGGCGCCGTTCAAGCCCGTGGAGGCCGCCAGACCCTGACCCTCCTGGCCAGCGTCCCTCTCCGGTTTGGCGACCGCTGCGCGACCTGCAGTTTCATCCTCACCGAAGGACAGACCGCGACCTTCGTGCTTACATACGGCCATGGCCGCCCAGCCAGCCTCGAACGGCTCCGCACCGCCGAGAAGCTCGACTATACCCGACGCTACTGGCGGAAGCTGGTAGCCAAAATGAACTACGACGGACTCTGGAGAGACGCCATAGTCCGCTCCTTTCTGGCGCTTCATCTCATGATGTACCGGAACACCGGAGCTATCGTCGCCGCGCCGACGACCAGCCTGCCGGAGACCATTGGAGGCTCGCGTAACTGGGACTACCGCTTCTCATGGCTACGCGACGCCAGTTTCACCGTGGACGTTCTCTATCGCTTAGGGGACGTTTACGGGGCCGACCGATATATGAAATGGCTGCTGGAACAGTGCCAATTAGGTCGCCGTAAAACTCGCATCGTTTACGGTATCAGCCCCAATTCTTCGCTCCGGGAGTACACCCTCGACCATCTGAAGGGCTACGAAGAGTCCCGCCCCGTTCGCATTGGTAATACCGCAGCTCGGCATCTTCAACTCGATGTTTTCGGAGAGGTCATCGTCTCCATCCACTCCCTGCTTGTGCTCCGCGGAGAAATACCGGCGGAAGCCTGGGAACTGGTCCACAGTCTGGCCGAAACCGTCATGGCTAATTGGCGGCGAAAAGACCGCGGCATTTGGGAGGTGCGCGGCGAACAGCAACACTTCGTATATTCCAAAGTAATGTGCTGGGCTGCTCTCGACCATGCCGCCTACATTTCCGCCACCATGGGACACCGGCAATTGTACCGCCGATGGTCCCTGGCTGCCGACGGCATCAAGTCCGAAATCCTGGACTCCGGATGGAGTCCCGCCAAGCAGGCATTCCGGCAGCGATATGGCCACGATACTTTGGACGCCTCAAACCTGGCCATACCTTTTCTGGGCCTGGTCACGCGAGACGACCCCCGCGTTCGGCAGAACCTGGACGCCACCGAACGAGAACTAACCGACGGCCCGCTGGTCCGACGCTATCTCACGGAGGAAACGGACGATGGGCTGGAAGGCCAGCCGGAGGGCGCTTTCACCCTGCTCAGCTTCTGGCTAATTGGCAACCTCATATACACCGGCCAGATCGACCGCGGTCTCGATTACTTCCACGAAGTGATTAAAGCACAGGCTAACCACCTGGGCCTTTTCGCCGAAATGTTCGACCCGGCCTCCAACCGGCAGCTGGGCAACTTTCCCCAAGCCTACTCTCACATCGGCCTGATTCACACTGCCCTGAACCTCTCCGGCTACATAGCGGACACCCCCACCAGACGGATGCCCCGACCCCAGTAAACGCCCGCCCCGGAGGGCGTCGGCCCCAGACGGCCGGCGGGAGACGGATCCGTAAATGAAATTCGCTCGACAGGCATGAACGACGCCTGAAGAGCACCGAAGGTTCTGGCTTATAGGGTAAACTAAAAGAGTTGCTGATACTCAGTACCATGACAACTCCCTTGACTTCACCCCCAGACATCATGGCCGTCCTCGAAGACCGGGGCTACCGGCCCACGGCTCCGAGACGCGCGATCATCCGGATCCTGGAGGAGAAGCAAGAGGGCTTTACGGCCGAGGAGCTCAGCAGTGAACTGACGGGGGTTGGAAGGGCGACCATCTTCCGGACCATCAAGCTCCTCATGGAGGTTGGCGTCATATGCAGGCTGAACCTTCTGGACGGAGCCCCCAGGTACAGCCTCTCTCGCGTCGGGCACCATCACCACACGGTCTGCGTCAGATGCGGGAACGTCGGCGAGTTCCGCGCCGCCACGGTCGAGCGCCTGATGAGGGCCTTGGGGAATAGCATCCCCGGCAATATCGTCGGCCACCGCATCGAGCTCTACGTCATTTGCGACCGTTGCATTAGGAACGAGGGCGACTAGAGGACCACACGGACCCGCCAATCGAGTTTGACGCGCCTCCAACTGAGATGTAGTATCAATGTCTGAGACGGGACTCGCACCCCATAGCCAAACTCCGAATGGGCAACGAAGGAAAGGATATCGATCAATAATGATACTAGATATTAAAAACGGCCTGCCTCACCTGTGGAAGACAGCGCTTCTTGCGCTCCTGTTGCCCTTCGCCCTAGTCGCTTGCTCCGACGACGCCGGCGGCGGCGCTACACCCACTCAGACCATCCCGCCCGCGAGTCCCACGTCCGAGTCGGCAGGGCCGACGGCCATGACCCCTGCCGTCAAGGTAGTCGCGACAACCAACATAGTGTCGGACTGGGTGAAGAACATCGGAGGGGAACACGTCGAGGTCCTCAGCCTTGTTCCGACCGGAGCCGACCCGCACGCATTCCAACCCGGCGCCAGGAGCGTTGCCAGAATCGCCGACGCCGACCTTGTGTTGAGTATCGGACTGGGCCTGGAGGAGTCCTGGCTCAAAGAGCTCTTGCGGAACGCCGCACGGGACCCCTCGACCATCGTGGAGCTGGCCGAGACAGTCGATCCCATAGAGTTCGCACAGTCCCATGCTGAGGAAGTGGAACTCATAGAGGAACTCGGCCACATCGTCCACGAGGCGGAAGAGGGCGAGATCACCCCGGAGGAAGCCCTCACAGAGATCAGAGAGTCGCTCGAAAGCGGCGAGGACGAGGGCCGCGGCGACCAAGAAGAGCTGCCCGCTATGGCGCTCGCTATAGTCAAAGAGGTGGAAGATGGGCGGATGGAGGCTGGCGAAGCAATAGAGGCAATCGAAGCCCTCACCTCTGAAGGCGAGAAGGAGCACGAGGGCCACGGACACGGCATCGAAGACCCCCACTTCTGGTTCGACCCGCTTCGCGTGAAGCTCGCAGTCAACGACATCGCGGCGCGCCTATCGACGCTCGACCCGGAGCGGGGCGACGCCTATCGCGCCAACGCCTCCGCGTACAACGCGCGGCTCGACGAGCTGCATGCCTGGACCGAGCAGCAAGTCAGCGCCGTACCGCAGGACCGGCGGCTCCTCATAACGTCTCACGACAGCCTCGGCTACTTCGCGAATCTCTACGGGTTCGAGGTCATAGGGGTCGTTCTTTCGATCGACACCGAAGTCGAACCCTCTCCGGAGGACTTGGCGGACCTGGTTGAAGAGGCCAAGGAGTACGGCGTCCCGGCGGTGTTCGGCGAGACGACGGTGAGCGAGCGTCTGGCCAACGCCGTGGCAACGGAATCCGGCGCGAAGCTCGTCAGGCTCTACTCGGGCTCCCTCAGCGCTGGAGGCAGTGGCGCGGGGACTTACGTCGATATGATGCGGACGAACGTCGAGCGCATAGTGGAGGCCCTCAGGTGACGGCGCCTCCGGCCTGCGCCGGAAACGACATGGCCTTGTGAAGGGCGTGTCGATGGACGAGAACCGGCGATTTTCATACCGTTGACGCTAGAGGTTAGGAGTTGGTGAAGATGACTTCCGGACCGGGTATAACCGTCGAGGACGTAACGGTCGAGCGCGGCGGACACACTGCGCTGACCGACGTCACTTTCGACGTGGGTCGGGGCACTCTGATGGGCGTCTTGGGCCCGAACGGCGCGGGCAAGAGTACGCTGTTCGACGCCATCGCGGGGATCCTTCCCATCACACGGGGCACGGTGGACCTGCACGGCGCGAAGGCCCGAAGGGGCGCACTGGCGTACGTCCCCCAACGCGACAGTATCAACTGGGTCTTCCCGGCCACCGTGCAGGACGTGGTGACTATGGGATGCTGCAACGTCGGGTTGTTCCGGCGCCCCGGCAAGCGAGACAAGGAGATGGTCCGAGAATGCCTGGAGCGAGTCGGTTTGTGGGAGCAGCGCTCGGCCCTAGTAACAGAGCTGTCAGGCGGCCAGCGCCAGCGGGTCTTCATAGCCCGCGCGCTGGCCCAGGAGGCAAGCATCATCCTGCTGGACGAAGCATTCAGCGGCGTCGACGTGGGCGCCCAGGAGGGCATCGTGGAGGTCCTCCAGTCCCTGCGCGACGAGGGTAGGGTCGTGCTTCTGGCCACCCACGACCTCACGAACCTCGCCGAGCGCTTCGACCAGGTCCTGTGTATCAACCACCACGTGTGTGCGTGCGGCCCGCCCGAGGAGGCGTTCACTCCCGAGGTGCTCCAGGAGCTCTATGGCCCCCACGGCTTCGAATTCGCCCCCAATCACTATAGCTCCGCGGGACGCGGGTCGTGATCGACTATATCGTTGGGCCGTTCCAGTACAGCTTCATGGTGCGGGCGCTGATCGTCTCCGTGCTCGTCGGAGTGATGTGCCCGGTCCTCGGCGCCTACGTCATCACGCGAGGGCGCGCATTCATGGGCGACGCCCTCGCCCACTCTGTCCTGCCTGGGATGGTGGTCGCTTTCCTGCTGGGAATCAGCCCCTTCTTCGCCGCCGTGCCGACGGGAATCGCAATTGCCCTGTTGATGGGCTACGTCAGCCGGCGCACCGGCATCAGCGAAGACACGTCCATCGGCATCGTCTTCGCCGGCATGTTCGCACTGGGCCTCGTTATGCTTTCGAGAGCCAACGTCAACGTCAACATCGAAGATCTGCTGCTTGGGCAGGTGCTCGGGGTATCTAGGACGGACGTTTTCGTCTCGCTCGGGCTGACGGCGCTGGTGATGGTTGGGCTCTACGCGTTCCACCGGCAGCTCGTCTACACCACCTTCGACCCCGTGGGCGCGACGGTCGTCGGAATCAGGACGAGCCTAGTCGAATACGTGCTCCTCGCCCTCCTCGCCCTCGTCATCGTCATAGGCATCCAGGCCGCCGGAATCGTCCTGGTCATGGCGATGCTCATCACGCCCGCGGCCACCGCGTACCTGCTCGCCAGACGGTTTGTGGGAGTCATGTTCATTGGTGCGCTGATAGGCGCTGTCTCGGCGGTGGCGGGCCTGTATCTCTCCTTCCATGTCGACGACCTGCCCTCCGGCCCAGCCATGGCCCTAGTCGCGACTGGGATATTCGGTGTATCGGCTGCACTGAAGAAGGTTCGGCCGCTGACCCGCACGTTCCGGTCCGCCGCCTCGGTTGGCCGCAGCCCCGCCGCCGATTCCTGAGCGCAGCGGTGGAGCAGGGCATGGGCGACGAGGTCCTCGTCAAGCGGTAGGCAAGCGGCCTCTCCTCTTGGCGACACAGCCCCGGGAGGGCCTGATCTCGTCCTGAGACCCCGCTCCCAGACACCGACCGCGCGGCTGTCAATTTGGGAAGCGTCAAATCGCCCGTGATACCGCTCAGGTGGGAGTCGGTCACGTCGGCGACCGCGCGTTCCGCTACGCTGCGCCGCGTCTGACTGCCTGTCCAAGCGGCAAGCCGAGCGAGGCCGTCAGCCCTCGGCGGGAGCTGCGAAGAGGCGCCCCCCTCCCGTTGACAAGCGATGCTCTCGGGATTACTGTAATCCTGATAGATGTCTATTACATCGATTGACTCCCGATGCCATCAGGAGAGAGTTCCGATGACGCAAATCACCGCGCGCGTGCCGGATGAACTGGCGGAAGCCCTGGACGCGGCTGCCGCGCAGCTCAAACGCAGCCGGGCCGACGTGATCCGCCAGGCCCTGGAGAAGTATCTGGAGGACTTCGACGACCTCTCCGCGGCACTGGACCGGCTGCGGGACCCCTCGGACCCTGTTCTGGACTGGGATGAGGTCAGGCGTGAGCTGCTCGGTCCGGATTAAGGGCAGCGCGGCCAAAGAGCTGGCGGGCATCCCGCAACCGGCAAGGGCCCGCATAGTCCATGCCGTCGACAGTCTTCGTGAGCAGTCGTTGGCAGGGATTCCTCTCAAGGGAGGCCTGCGCGGGCTGCGTCGCCTGCGCGTCGGCGACTACCGGATTGTGTACGAACTGCTGGACGGCGAGCTTGTCGTCCTCGTGGTCCGAGTCGCTCACCGCCGCGCCGCCTACCGCCGGATGTAAAGCACCGGTGGAGGTAGAGCTGCCTACTGGTGGGAGCCGGAACTGGTAGTGCTGACCCACATGATGCCAGAGGGCCACTCGATCCTAGCTACGTCGGTTGGCATTACGCATGTAGAGCTGCTCAACACACTCAAGATGATGGCGGTGCTCCAGAGGGACCCCGGGGCTCTCGATAAACACCAGCGGGAGTATGAAGAGAGCTACTAGTATGCCCATGACCTCAAGACTCGTGCTGCTGGGCCTCGCTGTAGTCGCGGCCGCCGCCGCTGCATGGATGGCGTTCTGGCTTCTCCCGGCAGGTATTTCAGCGTCGAAAGTACTCGCAAATGCCCGGACGAAAAACGCCGCCGTTGAAACTTACAAGTTCACTATGGAGCTCTGGCAAACGCCGCAGGTCGAGGGAGACCCACCAAGGCATCGGACCCTCACCGAGGGGGTAGTGGTGTCAGGTGAGGGCATGCACATCGTGGTTCGAGGGGGGGACGGCTCATACAGTGAGTCACTGTTGCTGCCAGGGAGTCAGTACCACCGCGACCGCGCCGACGGACCCTGGGAGGTGAATACGAGCAGCTTCGACGTCTCCCAGATGCCACGTTGGACTCGAGTAGACACCTTTCGGGTGGTCGATGACCTCATCGACGCGGCCATTCTAGGGGAAGAAACCCTTCATGGTGTATCAGTTACGAAGGTCATCGGAAGGGTCGACATGGAAGCGCGAGTTCAAAGTATCTGGGGCGATGCCGCGCAGCAAGAGGGGGAGCCCCGAGAGCAAATGTTGGCCGGGATCGAGGAGTTTGTCGGGTGGATCGGCGTCGATGATGGCTTGTTTCACGCTATTGAGGTTAGCGCATCGTTTCCGGGCATGGGAGAATTCCTGCCTTTTCAATACTGGTATCGCGTAGCGTTCTCCGAGTTCAATGAACCCCTAGATCTGCCCTCCGTGGAGGACTCACGCACGAGCCCTTCTGAGTACTCATAAGCCTTCCTTGACTCCACCCCAGAACAAGAGCCTGGAGACAACTCGCCCCACCTGGCTTCCCGCCTCGCGGGAGAATGACGATATGCGGTTCTCGAGAAAATGGAAGGCCCTGCTCCCATGAGCCAGGGGCTTTTACTTCAGTAAAACGAAAGCCAGTTCACTGGGACGGCGGGTCCTGATTCGGCGCGCCCGGCGTGGGGCTGCTGACGGTCTGAAAGTCGCCGGTGATATCGGGGACGCGGGCGAAACTCAGGCCCTCGCCGGCCTGCCCATCGGCCCAATCAACCGAATCTACCAGGCTGCCCTCCGCCGTCCAGATGCCCAACTCCTCGTCGCCGCCCAGGGAAAAGCCGGGCCAGCCGTCCTTGTCCAACTCAATCCGTAGATACCCGCCCGGCGGGATTACCAGGTCAGCCGGGAAAGCTACCCGCTTGCCGGCATCCGCGAGGTCGTCGGCCAGAACAACGTCAGCCAGGGCTATGTGGGACTCTGAGGCGTTGTAGAGCTCAACCCAGTCCAGAGGCTCGCCCTTGGCGGCTATTTCATTGATGACCAAGCCGACTTCGGCGGCGGCCTTGCCATCGTCTTCGCCGGCGGCGGGGAGTGGCAGGCCACCCCAGGCTCCGTAGAAACGTCCCGTGATGGCCGCGCCGGGTTCGGAGCCGGCGGCGTCCAGCTCCAGCCGGCCCTCGGTGAAGAGGGAGAACCGGTCCGGCGCTTCGGCCCCGGCGGGTATGGACCAACGCAGTCCGGCGACCTCATCCTCACCGATGACCAGGGTGGAGCCCCCGGACAGCCGGGCCAGGGACAGCACCAGGGTGAAACCCTCGATGGAACCGTCGGGTCTAAAGCTGAGGACTGAGAGAGATGCCGTCTCAGCAGTGTCCGGCAGGAGGTCCTTCTCTTCCGGGCCGGCGATGCCGGCGATCACGCCCCAGCCGGCGACGGGCTGCTCGGTTTCATTGAGCCGAAAGTAAGTAGCTTTCCCCGCCTCGAAGGGGTTGGCGCTTCCCCAGGTGGTCTCGAAGTGCAACTCAAAGGCGCCTGGTTCAAACCCGCCGGGGCCGGCCGCGCAGGGATTCGGGGTCAGGGACCAGGGCCAATCCGGCGGCTCCGGCGTGAGGTCGTCCAGGATTTCCGCCCGCCGCTTTTTGATGAACTGGCGCACCCGTTCGGCGTCAGCGGCGGCGACCGCCCGCTTTTCGGGCAACACATGCTTTTGGACGATGGCGGACATTGCGTCGGTGCTTTGGAGCAATTCGGCCTCGTTCCAGACCGTATCCAGCAGGTCCCGCAGGCGGCTGGTGTAGGCCGCGCGTCCATCAGCATCCTGATACAAACGGTGGGCGATGGCCCCGTGGGCCAGTACTGAAGGAGGCGGTTCGGTGATTTCGTCAAAGGGATTGGGGTCATCCCTCAGATGGAAAACGTCGTCTACGCCCCAGGGGATGAACACAAAGGGACCGTCGGGCTCCCGGTAGAAGTGGTAGTTGTTGCGGCCGCCGGCATAGCCGTCCCAATGGCCTACCAGCACTTCGGTGGCCCAGAAGGAGAGGAACCGGTCCAAGTCAACGGCGGCTTTCAGGGCTTCCCAGCCGGCCTCGGACGGGTCTTTCAGGGCGGCGACGACGGCGTCTATGTCCGACCAGTCGGCGGCGTCCTCGTTGGTCTTCTTTTCGAAGGTGCCGCGCCATTCGGGTCGGAAATCGCTGACGGTGCCCTCGTAAAGGTTGCCCTCGGCGTTGGCGAAAGTGCGCGGCACCATCGAGGTCTTGAGGTCCTCGACGTGAACGTACAGGCCCAGATTTTCGCTGTTCACCGATACGGTGGCGAAGTTGCATCGGGGCGCCGGCAGCCCGGCGTCGGCAAAGACCTGGTAGGCCAGGCAGGTGTTAATCAGGGAAGGGTCCTGGATGCCGTTGTTCAGGGTCATCCGCTCCAGCACGCCGCCCAGGGTCTGGTCTTCGACGTACTTGTCGAATCGGAGCTTGAGGGCGGGCTTGATGGGACTCTGGGAGCCGACAAACCCCTTCTTGCGGAGGCCCACGTCAATGGCAATGTCCAGAACGTGGTCCAGGGCAAAGTAAGGGTCGGTGGGGTGGGGTTCTCGGCCGGCGGGCGTTGGGGCCAGGGTCGGCATCGGAGCCGCAGTGGGCGTTGGGGCCGCTGTGGGCGTTGGGGTTGCTGTGGCTATCGGGACCGGGGTGGGCGTTGGGGCCGCTGTGGGCGTTGGGGTTGCTGTGGCTATCGGGACCGGGGTGGGCGTTGGGGTTGCTGTGGCTATCGGGACCGGGGTGGTCGTTGGGGCCAAGGTGGGCGTCGGAACCTGCGTGGACATAGGTGTGGCTGTTTCATCCTGCTGGCACCCGGCGGCCAGGATGACTACAACCATCAGCCCAGTCGCTACCGTTATTGTTATGCGGGTATTCAAATTCCCTTTCTTTTCAGTCCTGGATCTATAAGGGGGCTGCCCGGCCTCTTTATCTCCTAAGCTAGGCGGCAACATAAGGAAACTGTGAGATGGTCACCTCTGGCTGTCCACCGCTTCAAAATCTACCGCCCATGAGTACCGGAGCCTTTTGTTGTGTTGATTGGCTCGGCCCCTTGGAAAAGGCGTGGGAACATCCTCAACTGTTGGCCTGATAAGCTCTTATTGCTCGTACCAGCCGGAGCCGAACAGCAGCCCGTCGTGGCGCACCGCCCACGTATGCTTCTGCTCGTTCTCTCCTGTCTCAGGGTTCAGTATCACGTAGTCGACCCAGCGGCCTTCCTCGGTAGCCCCTAGCAGTTCGTCACCGTAGAAATAGCCGGCAGCATCCACGCGGAGACTGGGGTCCCGACCTCTGAACGTCGGGTTGTGGTGAGAGATCGTGAAGCCATCCTGGTCGACGATGAACACGTACCATTCTCCGTCCACGCTCTCGGTGGAGTTGTAGTAGTCTATCGCCGCCTGCCTGCCGTCCCGCCCGTAGCGTTGGACGGCCCTTTGGACGAAGGCCTTGGTATACGCGGCTGGGTCGTCCTTACTCGGCTCTGACTGGTCGGGCCCATCCTCCTGGTTCGTCCGGTACAGATAACGTATGTCCCATAGTGCGTACAGAGTGGGCGTGAGATTGCCGAAGGCGTTTCGGACTGCGCTCAGCCGTTCCGAGAGCGTCGTGTAGATCACCGGTACGTTCTCGGCGGCGATTTCCTGTGCGCGGTGGTAGTACCCAACGCGCTTGTCACGGTCCAGCTCCTGGCCGCCCATGATGTACATCTCGTCGATCTTGGCTTCCCATTCCGTCGCCGGCCGCGGCTGGTTGGGGTACCAGAGATGCAGGTCCTCGCTGCTGTGCCAGAAGCCGATGCCGCCGAACGGGTCCGGGCCGCCCGTGAAGCCGATAATCATGGCCTCCCAATCGTAGGAAGACGTGAGCTGGGCAACGAGGTCACCGAACTCGATCAGCCTATAGTCCACCTTGATGCCGATGTCCTCCATACCCCGATGGACCAGCATGCCGACCCTTTCGCGCACGCTGTTACCGGTGTTGGTCACCAGCGAGAATGCAATGTCGTTACCCTCGCTGTCTTCCCGTATCCCGTCCCCGTCGGTATCCGTCCAGCCGATGCCGTCCAGGATTTCGTTGGCTTTGTCCAGGTCGTACTCGTACCTTCGGACGTTGGGGTTGTGGAAGTCGCCCGCGGCCGGGCTGATGGACGACCACTGCGGGTAGCCGAGACCATGCTGCACATCGTCGATGATCGTCTCCTTGTCGATGCTGTGCGCGACGGCCTGTCGGAACTGCGTGTTCTGGAACCACCTGAGCTTCTCCGGGGCGAGATAAACCTCGCCGGTGTCCGGATTCTTGCCGGGGTTCATGTTGAACCCCAGGAACGTAGTCCCGAAAGCGGGACCTCGCTTGTATATCGTGAAGTTTCCTTCTTCCTGGAGCGGTTCGAGCTCTGCGAACTCCTCGCCCAGCACTCCGTGGGTATCCGACTCGCCCGCCAGGAACTTGGCAAGCTCGGCATCGAAGTCCGGGACGATGACGCGAATTACTTCATCCAGGTACGGCAGGCCATTGCCCGCGTCGTCCTTGAGCCAGTAGTCCGGGTTGCGCCGCATGACCACCCGCTCGCCCGGAACGTAGCTCCCGATGGTGAAGGGGCCGGTGCCGATGACCTCGGCCGGGTCCGTGTCGAGGTCCCACGTCGAGGCGAAGGTGCCGTCGTCCACGTGCTTCTCCAGGATGTGCCTGGGATATATGGCGGTGCCCATGGAGCGGAGGAAGGGAGCGAAGGGCACGGGGAGGACGCATTGGACCGTATGGTCGTCCAGCGCCGTGACGGTCATCTTCGCCTCTTTCCATTCGCCGCTCTCCTCGTCCAGGGACCGAAAATTGAATGCTGAGCGGCTGCTGGCGGGAATGTCGTCGTTGTAGATGATCCGGTTGAAGGTGAAGTCCACGTCACGGGCGGTGAAGGGCTCCCCGTCGTGCCACCTAACATCCTTGCGAAGATGGAATGTCCAAGTCAGCCCGTCATCCGTACGCTCCCAGGACTCCGCCAGCGCCGGTTCCACCTGGTCGGTCAGCCACGAGGTCTCGGTCAGCCCCTCGAATAGGTATCCCAAAACGCCCGACGAGGAGGCATCGTTCGCGATGGCAAGGTTGAGTGTGAGCGGCTCGGAAACGGTCGCGAACGTCAGGGTGCCGCCCGGTCTCCCAATGGTGTACTCGAACTCCTCGGCGTTCTTCCTTAGCTGGTTTACGATCGTGGTCTGATCGGTGTCGTCCGAGCAGGCGACCAGTATGAGCATGAAAGAGGACAGAATAAGCGCAAGAGTCCACCGGAGCGTGAGCTTGTTTGCCGTCATATCCAGCTTTGACATGAACCGGTCACCAAAAGCCCCTTTCCTCTGATTGGGGAAGGTTAGGACGGGGGTCGCACGGAAGGTTAAGTCTGGCGTGCGAGCAGTGTCAAGGCGCTTGGGCACCCCGTCAGGACGATTGCAAAGCCTTCTCCGATCGCGCAATCCTTCGTGTCATAGCGGCCCATTTCGTCATTCCCGAGAAAGCGGCAATGACGGGGGAATATCAGATCAACTCTCGCCATTTTGCAATCGTCCTGGGCGGTCCAGTAGTGCGATCACGAGTCAGGATGTTCAATGCCGGAAAAGGCCTTTTTCGACCATCAGGTAGTCGTTTTGATGTGTCAAAAGCCACATACCGGCAACCGCGGCACCGAAATCGACGGCTCAGGGTGGTTGCGCGGTCCAGCGGCTGGAAGAACGGCTGGGTAACACCGACATCGGACAACGGGGCGGCTTTCAGCCGGGGAGACGGCCTGCGGCTGGTCGCGGCTATCTAGCGAGTGGCGTAGGCTTCTTCGCCGTGTTGAGAGATATCCAGCCCCTCTTCTTCCTGCTGCTGGTTTACTCTCAGCCCTATGGTGTACTTCAGGACAACCAATATCACCAGGGTCATAACGAACGCCCAGCCGAAGGACGCGCCAATGGCCATGAGCTGCCTCACGATTTGCTCACCCCTGGTAAGGCTGGTGAGCTCGCCAAGAGTCATGAAGCCCACTCCAATGAATAAGCCGACGGCCAACATACCCCAGATTCCGCCCACTCCGTGGATGGCCCAAACGTCAAGAGAGTCGTCAAGCCTCACACGGGTCTTTATCCAAACGGCGGTGTAGCACAGAGCGCCAGCGCCCAGCCCAATGACCACTGCAGGCATGGGTCCCACATACCCCGAGGCTGGGGTGATGGTTGCCAAGCCTGCAACAGCTCCGGTCGCCGCTCCCACGACGCTGGGTCTTCGGTGCGCTATCCAGTCCAGCGCAACCCAGACCACTGAGGCAGTTGCTGCGGAGATATGGGTTACTACAAAGGCGGAGGTGGCCTTTGCCGCCGAGGCCAGGTCGCTGCCGGCGTTGAAGCCAAACCAGCCAAACCAAAGCAGGGCAGCCCCCAACACCACAAAAGGCACGTTGTGGGGCCCCATGCCTGCCTGACCGAGCCCCAGGCGCCGGCCAAAGATGATTGCCGCAGCCAAAGCGGCGGCCCCGGAACTGATGTGGACCACCGAGCCCCCGGCGAAATCGAGGGCGCCTTGCCCGCCCAGCCAACCGCCAATCCCCCACATCCAATGCGCCAGCGGTGTATATACGATGGTCGACCAGGCGATGACGAAGATAACGAAGGCGCTGAACTTAATGCGCTCGGCGAAAGCGCCAGCGATCAGCGCCGGCGTAATGATGGCGAACTTAGCCTGGAATACCATGAAGGCCTGGTGCGGGATCGTGTCCGCGTAGGGTCCGGCTGCAACGGCGGATACCCCTTGAAGTCCGGCCCACTGCAAATTTCCAATAAACCCGCCCACATCGGGGCCAAAAGCCAGGCTGTATCCCCATAGGACCCAAGTGAGTCCCACGATAGCGAGAGCGATGAAGGACTGCATGAGGGTGCCCAGTGCATTCTTACCTCGGACCAGCCCCGCGTAAAAGAAAGCAAGACCCGGGACCATGATGAAAACCAACGCCGACGAGGTCAGCACCCAGGCGGTGTCTCCACTATCGATCATCTGCTCTCCTGTCCGCGTCGAATGGAGTCCATGGGGGCTCCAGCGGAGTTTACTATAATGTTGTGGGCCTGATTTTCAATCATCTGGATGGACTAGGACTCGTAAGCTAAACCCCGCTGGCTTAGGAGATGCTTTATAGTATTCGCGCGGTTGAACGGAATCGGAGATGCCTGACCCATAGTACAATTCTGCAACCCCTATCGTGAGTATATTATCCTTGCAGAACGTGGTGATTGATAAGGTAGCTATGAAAAATGCTCGGGTATCCGATGCGCCGGTGGGCGAGACCGTTATTGACTTACTCCAGGGAGCGGTCGAGAGGTACGGGTCCCGCCATGCTCTCCTGTTCAAGCCGGCATTTAGGTACCAGCACTGGAGCTATTCCCGCCTGTGGAACGAGTCAGGCCAGGTGGCAACCCTGCTCCAGCGCCGAGGCCTGACCAAGGGAGACCAAGTCATCCTGTGGGGCCCCAACTCTCCCCACTGGGTGCTCATTTTCTTCGGGTGTATCAGAGCGGGAGTCGTATTGGTCCCCTTGGACCTTCGCAGCGCGCCCGACTACGTTGCCAGGGTCATATCCAGGATAGACCCGAAACTGGCGTTCACGTCGCGGTTCACTCCCAAAGAGGAGGTTGACTTGGGGGTCCCTGAAATTGCTTTCGAGGAGTTGGAAGCCGCAATCCAGGGTTTGCCCCAGCCGGAGCCGGTGGACATCTCCCCGGACGATCTTACCGAGATCGTGTTCACCTCCGGCACGACGGGCAATCCCAAAGGAGTCATGCTCACGCACCGAAACCTGACAGCGAACGTAGAGGGGGTATCCCAGTATATCTCTTGCAAACCCTCCAGCAGGTTCCTGTCCATCCTTCCGCTGAGTCACATGTACGAGCAGATGGGTGGACTGTTAATCGCGTTGTACTACGGCGCCAGCATCACCTATCCCACCAGCCGCCAGCCCACCGTTCTGGCCCGGACGATGCGTGAGCGCAGAATAACCATCATGCTGCTCGTCCCCCAGGCGTTGGAGCTGCTGATGAACGGAATTGAGCGGGAGGTGAAACGTCAGGGCCGGGAAGCCCTCTGGGACCGGTTGCTCCGGATAGCCGAGGCGACACCCTTTCCCCTGAGACGCCTTCTGTTCCGCCGGGTCCACAAGCAGTTTGGCGGCAAGCTCGACTTCATCGTGTCGGGAGGGGCTGCGCTCGACCAGGACCTAGGACGCAAGTGGGAGATGCTGGGAGTCAAGATCGTCCAGGGCTATGGGACCACCGAGGCATCCCCCGTCATCAGCAATCACAGCTTGACAGAACGCCGCCTCGACTCCACCGGCCGCCCGCTGCCCAATGTGGAGGTAAAAATCAGCGGCGAAGGCGAGATTCTGGTGCGCGGGGACAGCATCACCCCGGGTTACTGGCGTGCGCCCGAGGAGACCGCCGCAGCCTTTGAAGGCGATTGGTACATGACGGGCGACCTGGGGTTCTTCGACGACGAGGGGTTCCTTCATATCCAGGGCAGAAAAAAGGATATGATCGTCCTCCCCAGCGGCCAAAATGTCTTTCCGGAGGACATCCAGGCGGTGCTGGCGAAGCACCCAAACATTGCGGACTCGGCGGTGGTGGGGCTGACGAGGGGTCCATCGGTTGAGGTGCACGCGGCCTTGATCCTAGACGACGCCGACTCCGCCCAGGAGGTTGTTTCTTGGACCAACGGCCAACTGGCCGAACAGCAGAGGATCCGAGGCTTCACTGTTTGGGCTGACGAGGACTTTCCCCGCACCCACACCCTCAAAGTAAAGAAAGGGGTGGTGATCGATACCATTCTCGGCAAGATACAGCCGGACCCTCCGGCCGTATCACCCGCCGGCGGCAGCCCTGCAGGCGGGGCAAGGAGCCTGCGCCAGATCGTCGGCGAGGTGAGCAAACGAAGCTTGGGGGAGGTGCGGGACGACGCGACCCTCGGCGGCGACCTGGACCTGGACTCCCTTGGCCGCGTCGAGTTGCTGTCGGCAATAGAGGCGGAGCTCGGCGTCTACATGGATGAGAGCCAGTTGAGCCCGGAAATGACGGTCCGGCGCTTGGAGGCTCTCGTCGAAGAGGGGTCAAGGAACCCGCCGGTGATGAGCTTCCCCGGTTGGGGCATGCGATGGTGGTGTCGCATCCTGCGCGGGTTCCTCCAGCGGGCGATCATCTTCCCCCTCGTCAGCCTTCCCTATGGGCTGAAGGTAGTGGGACGCGAGAACCTGGAAGACATCACCGGCCCCGTACTTTTCGCGTCGAACCACAACCTCGGCATGGATAACCCGCTGATCATCAAGGCGGTCCCCCTCAAGTGGCGCCGCCGGATGGCAGTGGCCGGGGCCGCCCATCTCTGGAAGAACCCTGTATGGTGGATCATGAACCCCCTATTGGGAAACGCCTTCCCTCTGGCCGGGGAGGGGTCCGTCAGGCCCAGCCTGGAAAACATGGGGAAGATCATGGACAACGGCTGGTCGGTCCTGATATATCCGGAGGGCGAGCTCACCGTCGGAGGGCCCATCAAGCCCTTCATGAACGGCACCGGCCTCGTCGCCGTCGAGGGGGGAATTCCCGTAGTCCCGCTGCGCCTGCACATCCACAGGCTGGGCACCCCCACACGGTTCCCCGTCCTCAGGCGGGGGAGGGTCGAGGTCCGCTTGGGAGAGCCGTTGACCTTCTCCCCGGGAACTGACTACCAGGAGGCAACCTCGGCCATCGAGGACGCGGTCAAGTCCCTATGACGGCTGACCCAGCGTTCCCTGGCCCTACTCAACTCCTGGCGACTCCCAGGGGGTCGCGCTGCAACGCATCCCGGTTCTAGCGTCACCCACCGAGAATGGAGAGTCTCCGTTGACGACGAGGTTCTCCACCCTAGGGGCACGGGCGTATCCGATATCCATCATTCAATGATTTCGTCTTCTCTAAACTTCGTCCACGATTCAAACACGGGAAACGGCGGGGGCAAAATAGCATCGTGGTCATTCAGCTTGAAGGATATCCTTTCGCTTTCGAAAATGTCCCTGATCGAAATGGAAAACCCCGAGGTCTGAATACAGTCGTCGCACTTGGTGGGAAACTCTTGCGTTGCTCTCGGTTCGTTGAGATGGATTGTGATTTCCGAGCTATCGCCGTCCCTTTCAATGCGATAGTCCGCTGCGGCAATCTCCCACTCGTTTACCGCCCGACGGCCTTCAGAGTATTGCGCCCAGAGACGGACCTGTCCAAAGAAGCTAAGGACGACACCCCTTCTCGGGCTTGCGTCTACCGAGGGATCGAATTGACGGAATGAACGACCTTCCAATTCCGTCTTTATTCGCTCTTCTTCGACCCCGCTGACTGGTTGAGGCGGGTCACTGCCGCCGCACGAAGATGCGATGAGGAGAGTGAGAACGATTGGCGTCAACCAGCGCTTCATCAATATGATGTTTCCTGATGCGGCATGGTGAAGCGGGAGCAGCGGCTCAGGGGACGGCTGCATCGCGGGCAACGGGACGACGGTCGGCGGGGAGTCTAATAGACTAGATATGCATCTGTGCCGAGGTGGCGACCAATAGCTCGATGTCCTGGACCGCCCGGGACATAGCTTGACCGATGAGGTCCAGCTTGCGCACCTGCTCGATGCGTGCGGACGCCTTGCTCAGCTCCCGCCTGGACAACAACCCCTTGAAGATGCCGCAGGCGTCGGCTAGACAGATGATCACCACGTCGCGCGGGTCCGGGATCTCGTCGCTGAACAGCACCCCCATGATGCGCAGCTTCACCTCGCGCTCTGCCTCACCATGGATGGTCGGGTAGCGCCTGGACTGGAACACCCACAGGAAACGGTCGTCCCGGCGTTCCAGGATGCCGTGGGCGATCAGTCGGGAGAGGGCCTCCTCCCGGATCGCCTCGGCGCGGGACGCCGTGCGCTCCACCCAGAAACGGGCGTCTCGCTCTTCGCCCGCTGCTATGTCGGCCAGCGTCTCGTCGAGCAGGCTGTCGCCAACAGGCGTGGCGTCGACCAGGACCAGCTTTTCCAGGTCGGTGTCGATGCGGTTCTCCAGTGCCAAGTCCATCAGCACGCCGCCGGCGAGGGCGTAGTTCAGCGACCAGTAGGGCACCCGAGCGAATACCCCGTCGTCGTTGAGCAGGAGAAGGGTGATTTCCTCAGGGAATCTCAGCACGTTGCTTGTCCTCTCCTCTAGACTCACTGACCCCATCGTCGCGACCGCCGGACCCGGTAGGCGTCGTGCTGTGCTGGGAATATGGCTATTCTAGCCTACATGACGATGCCCTCGCAACGCCTCTCCGCCGTTACGCAGGGTCTAAACGGCGTAAGACCGACGGCTCGCTGAAGGTTCTCGCATTCACCGGGTTGGTGGTATGATAAGCGCCCAGCCGGCAGCCCTTCCGTCGGGATCTGTGCTTGGCGTCGCCGGCTCTACGGTTGCGGCAAGCCGGACTAGAGCCGCAACTATTAAGGAGACCTACGCGATGGAGATTGAGGCGGAGCGACAAGGGGACACTTTAATCGCCAAGGCGGATGGGCGGATCGATGGCGCCAATGCCCGTGAATTCCAGACTGCTTTAGAGGCTGCCATTGACGCTAATGACTGCTCCGTGGTCCTGAATATGGAGCGGCTGTCATACATCAGCAGTGCAGGCCTGCGGGTGATTCTGTTGATGGCCAAAACGTTGCAAGGCCGGAACAGAAAACTTGCGATCTGTTCGCTTTCAGAATCGATACGGGAGGTTTTCGAGATCAGTGGTTTCGACAAGATCATTCCCGTTCACGCCTCTACGGTCGAGGCCCTGGCTGCATTCAAATAAATGATCAACTCTGGACCTTTCATAGGCGCCCACGGCCAGGACACCCTTCGGTAAGCAAAGGATTAAGAAGACAATTGGCAAACGCAAGGTATAAGCACGCGGAATGACACCGATGCAAGAAGCGTACAAGATCCTGGTGGTCGACGACGAGCCGGACCTAGAGCCCCTCATGTTGCAGCGTATGCGCCGGGATATCCGAGCGGGCCGCTATAAGTTCGTCTTCGCCCAAAACGGTGTGGAGGCTTTGGAGAAGCTACACCAGGACGACGAAATCGACATGGTGCTCTCGGACATCAACATGCCTCAGATGGATGGTCTCACCCTGCTGGAGCAGATACCCAAGGTAGACCCCAACATCCGGTCGGTGATAATTTCGGCCTATGGCGATATGAAGAACATACGCACGGCCATGAACCGCGGCGCATTCGACTTTGTCACCAAACCGGTCGATTTCGAAGACTTGCAAGTAACTATCGACCGGACACTGCGCAATATGGCCGAATGGCGCGAGGCCCTCCAATCTCGTGACAAGCTGGTGGCGCTGCAGAACGAGTTGGAAGTGGCCACGGGAATGCAGCAGTCTATACTTCCGACCCAGTTTCCCAAGGGACCCAACTACACGGTGTACGGCAAGATGCAGCCCGCGCGCAACGTGGGAGGCGATTTCTTTGACGTGCTGCACCTGAGCAACGGGCGGATCGGTCTGGCCGTGGCGGATGTATCGGACAAGGGTGTGCCGGCGGCCCTCTTCATGATGTCCAGTCGCACCCTATTGAAGGGCGCCGCCATTGGCCTTGCTCTCCCTGGTGAGGTGCTGCGCGAAGTCAACGATTTGCTGCTAGAGGACAACGAAGGCGGCATGTTCGTCACCGTGCTGTATGCGGTATTCGATCCTTCCTCCAGAGAGCTAACCTACGCCAACGGGGGCCACAACAGCCCCCTTCTAATCCATGCCGACGGGACCTCCGGGCTGCTTCCCTTAACGGACGGGATAGCCCTGGGGGTTGCGCCCGACCTCTCTTACAAGCGGAACACGGTGACTCTGTCCCCTGGAGACACAGTTATTTTCTACACGGACGGTGTCACTGAGGCTATGAATGCTGAAGAGGAACAGTTTGGCCTGGACCCCCTAAGCGAGTTCTTTCAAACCAATCCTCCCCGGGACCCCGAGGAGACTACCGCGACGGTTTTCGAAGCCATAAACGCCTTTGCGGGCGAGACGCCCCAGTCCGACGATATCACCTGCCTAGTCCTTTATTGCAATGAGGATTCCTCTTGAGTGCGAAGCTGCGCCTAACCATCGAAACCAGGCTGGACGAACTGGAGTGCCTCGCCACTGCTGTAGAGGACTTCGGGAGGGATGACAACTGGCCTGTCGACCTCACCTTCCAGGTGAATCTGGCCCTCGAGGAGTTGTGGCTTAACGTGGTAAACCACGGGCACGATGGCGGCTTCCATGAGGTTGAAATCGGTTTGACCTCTGAGGCCGAGGCCGTGACCATCGAGATCACGGACGATGGCAAGCCCTTCGACCCGTTGAATGACGCGCCGACGCCCGATGTGATGGGACCCCTGAATGACAGAACGGTGGGGGGGCTCGGTATCCATTTGGTGCGTACGATGATGGATGAGATGCGGTATCAACGGGAAGGAGACAGAAACCATCTGACTCTGGTCAAGCGCAGGGTTGAGTGAGGGGAATCCCCCGGTTACCGACGGACGTACTTTTTGTGCTGGGCATCGGGGGAGGGGTGGCCCTTACGGTGGCCTTCAGCCTGGGAGTCTGGTTTTTCCTCGGCGGCACGGATGCCGGCCAGACCGGCGCAAGGATAAACGGCGCCGGCGAGAGGACGCCTACGCCCGAGGGCGGCAATCTGCCTTCTGTGGAAACCGGCGTCTCCGACCAACGCATTCTCTTTGGCCAGTCGGCCGCCTTCAGCGGCCCCGCCCAGGAGCTTGGAATCAACATGAGGAAAGGCATCCTGGCAGCCTTCAAAGAGGCGAACGACGCCGGCGGCGTCCATGGCAGGATGGTGGAGTTGACGTCGCGTGACGACGCCTACGAACCGGAAGCCGCCATCGACAACACCACCACCCTGATAAAAGAAGAGGGGATTTTCGCGCTGATCGGCGCCGTGGGTACCCCCACCTCGCGCTCGGCGGTCCCGGTGGCCGAGGCAAGGGGAGTCCCCTACGTCGCCCCGTTTACCGGGGCGGCCTTTCTGCGAGATGCCAAGTGGGAAACCGTGATCAACCTACGGGCCTCTTACAACCAGGAGACAGAAGAGATGGTGGCCCGGTTGACAGAGGACTTGGGGGTCGAGCGCATTGGAATAATGTACCAGGACGACTCGTATGGCCGCGCTGGCTACCGTGGGGTCATAAGCGCCCTGGAGCGCCGGGAGATGGAGCCCGCGGCCATTGGGCTGTATACGCGGAATACCCTGGCGGTGAAGACGGCCCTTTTGGACTTGAGTCAGGGGTCTCCGGAAGCGGTGATCCTCGTGGGCGCCTACCAGCCGGTGGCAGAGCTAATCGAGTGGGCGCGTCACACCGGGTTGAACTCCGTTTTTATGACCATCTCTTTCGTGGGCAGCAACGCGTTGGCTAGAGAGCTAGGCCCTGACGGCGTTGGGGTGTTCGTCACTCAGGTAGTGCCTTTTCCAACGGATGATTCCATACCCGTTGTTGCTTCCTACCTCAAGGCCCTGTCGGTCGACGCCCCCGACGCCGTGCCCGGCTTCGTCTCCTTCGAAGGCTATCTGGCAGGCCGCTTGGCGATTGCCGGTCTGGAGATTTGCGGGCGAGAGGTGGACCGGACCTGCTTTCTGGACAGTCTGCACAGCACGAATATCACCAGCATCGACGGATTCCGGCTCCGTTATGGGGACGATGACAACCAAGGGTCCGACGCCGTCTTTCTGACCGTGATCGGCTCCGACGGCCGTTACCACCCCATCGACAGTTTGCAGGACGCGGGGCGGTGAAAGAGCGCCTGAAACGGCTGCTGCGAAGCGGCTCTCGTATCTCCACCCAACTCCACCTGGCTATCTGGGGAGCGGTGGCCCTGACCATATGCGCCAGTCTGGTGGGGTGGTTATCGTTCAATCGGGTAGGAGAAGTGCAGAGTCGTGTCAATGAGGGCAGTATCCCGGATATTGCGGCCTCTTTCGAGGTGGCCCAGTACAGCGGGATCCTCGCAGCGGCAGCTCCGCGCCTGACGGTTGCCACGACGGAGAATGAGTTTGACCAGGTGGCCCTCAGCATCGATGAGGCATACAGCGCTTTCGAGGAGCAGTTGGCCCTTTTGGAGGAGGGGAACGCAGGGGACGAGAGCTTTGCCAGGGTTCGCGCCCATGCCGACAGTCTGATTTTTAACATCGAGGCCATCAAGGAGGAGACCCGCGAGTCCTTTGCATTGGCCGCGGGCAGCGAAGCCCTGGGAGCGGAGTTGGCGAAGCTGCGCACTCAGTTGGACGGCATCGTCGTTCCGGCGATCGACGACCAGCTCTTCTATACGATGACAGGCTATCGCAACCTAGCGGAACCTCCGGCGCCGCGCTCGGAACATTTCTCGGAGGAGGAACTTGGCCACTACCGTCACCTGGCCCAGCTGCAGGTGGACGGCAATATTGCCATGGAGCTTTTGGCAAATGCGTTCACTCTTTCCCAGGCGTCGCAGATCGAGCCGCTGCGGGAGCGGTTCGAGGCTGCCACAAGCCGCATGGAGCGGAACCTGTCCGCTCTTGGAGAATCGCCGTTAAGAGACCAGGTGTCGCCCATCTTCACCAGACTGTTTGAGTTGGGAATTGGGGAGGGAAGCGGCTTTGATCTGCTAGCCCGGCGGCTGACCCTGACGGAGAGTCAGCAGGACCTGGTAGTGAGCAACCGCAACATCGCCATCGACCTGGTGGAGGAGGTGAACGGGCTGGTGAACACGGCCCGGGCCGGCGCAGAGGCGGCGACCCAAGCCTCCAGCGACGCGATACTAACAGGCCGCACCCTCCTTCTGGCCATCAGCGGCGTAAGCATTGCCGGCGCTTTACTCATCGCCTGGCTTTTCGTAGGGCGGATGCTGGTGCGCCGCCTGAAACTCCTATCGGACTGGATGCGCCGCATGGCTGAGGGCGACCTGGAGGCCAGCGTGGAGGTCGAGGGCCGGGATGAGGTGGCCGAAATGGCCGCCGCTTTGGAGGTCTTCCGTCGTCATGCCCTAGAGGTCCAACGTCTGAACCTGGTGGAAAAGCTGGCGGACGAGCTGAAAGGAAAGAACGATGAACTGGAGGTTGTACTGGAGGACCTACGTCTGGCGCAGGACCAGATTGTCATGCGCGACAAGCTGGCGGCTCTGGGTGAGCTGACGGCGGGGGTGGCCCACGAGATAAGGAACCCGTTGAACTTCGTCAACAACTTCTCCGAGGTTTCGGTGGAGCTTGTCACCGAGCTGCAAGAGGTCCTAAAGGAGGAAGGGGCAACCCTAACCGACGAGCAGACAGGGACGGTTGAAGATATCTTCGGAGACCTGAGAGACAATCTGGGACGCATCCGGTCCCACGGAGAACGGGCCAACCGAATCGTCCAGGACATGCTTCAGATGGGTAGAGACTCGGGGGAGGCGCAGCCTACCAACATTAACAACCTGCTCGATGAACACGCCCGCCTGGCCTACCACAGCGCCCGGGCCACCGACCCGAATTTCCAGTTGGACCTGCGGCACGACTTCGACCCGGAGATGGGCGAACTGGAAGTGATTCCCCAGGAGATAGGGCGGGTCTTTCTGAACATGGTGAGCAACGCCTGCTACGCCACCGACGACAAACGGCGCGCGGCCGCGGAGGCAAATGGCAACCCCTACATGCCAACACTGTTGCTGACCACCCACCGAGGAGAGGACCATGCGGAAATCCGCATCAGGGACAACGGAAAAGGGATTCCCCCGGACGTCATAGAAAAGATCTTCAACCCCTTCTTCACCACCAAGCCTGCCAACCAGGGCACGGGCCTAGGCCTCGCCCTGTCCAGCGACATCGTGCGGAAACACGGCGGCGCCATTCGCGTCGAGTCTGAACCGGACCAGTTCACCGAGATGACCGTCGAGCTGCCCCTGACGCCGCCCTCGACGGCCCCGGAGGAGGAAACGGCAACGATAGCGGCGCAAGGGGAGGGCCCATCTCCAGAGCGCCCCCCTTAGGGCCTATCCTAATTAAACCCAGCGACTCTGAGAGCAATCAGGGCACCGTCCAACTAGACAATATCAGCGCGATGACGCGCTCTTGCACCCCTTGACGGCGTGGCCTTGGACGGAACGTGGCCCTGGACAGAGACCAGCGCTCACAACAGCTTGTAATAGTGCCCCATGCGCCTACAATCATTTAAGCCGACACTCCACAAGGAGTTTTACCATGCCACACCGCCTCTTGGACCGGATCGATGCACCGAGCGACCTCGGAAGGCTCAGCTACAATGAGCTGGCCCAAGTTGCGCAAGAGGCGCGAGACACCATTATCTCCGTTATAACCGAGCGCGGCGGCCATTTGGCTTCGAATTTGGGGGTCGTTGAGCTCACGTTGGCGCTGCACCGGGTTTTCGACAGCCCCAGGGATAGCCTCGTTTGGGACACGACCAACCAGACCTACACGCACAAGCTGGTAACGGGGCGGCGCGAAGAGTTCAAGGCCATCCGCCTGGAAGGCGGCCTGTCCGGGTTCGGGGAACCAAGCGAAAGCCCCCACGACACGCTCTGTGCCGGCCACGCCGGCACCGGACTTTCAATCGCTCTCGGCGTCGCGGAGGGCGCTGCGAAGCGCCGGACGGACTCGTGGACCGTCGCGGTGGTTGGGGACGGGGCGATGACCTCCGGATCCAGCTTCGAGGCGCTGAACAACATCGTACACCTAAACCCTCAGAAGCTAATCGTCGTCCTCAACGACAACGGGATGTCCATCTCCGAAAACATCGGCGTCCTCACCAACTGGCGCAAGCGTGTGATCGCCCACCCCGAATACCAAGCGATGCTAAGGCGCGCGAAGCGCCTTTCGCGGAAAGTGCCCACGGGCGAGCTGATACACCGGCTCGTCAAGAGGTTCGGTACCGGGGTGGAAGGCCTCATTGTGCCAACGATGTTCTGGGCCGAGATGGGATTCCAATACCTGGGCCCCGTGGACGGCCACGACTTAAAGCAGTTGGAAGAGACGCTTCGGCAAGCAAGAGCGTTCTCCGGCTCAGTGCCCTTGGTCCACGTAGTGACCCACAAGGGCCGCGGCTACGAGCCCGCCGAGGACGATCCCGTCAAGTTTCACCAGCCAAGCTCTCCGCTGGGGGACGGTTCGGGGGCGCCCACTTACTCAAAGGTGTTCGCTCAGACTCTAACACGCCTCATGCACGAGGACGATTCCGTAGTCGGCATCAGCGCGGCGATGCTGGAGGGCACAGGGCTGGTAGAGGCGCGGAAGGATTTCCCCGATAGAGTCTTCGACGTCGGCATCGCGGAGCAAAACGCCGTCAGCATGGCGGCGGGAATGGCGTCGAAGGGACTCAAGCCCTTCGTCTCGATCTACTCGACGTTCCTCCAACGAGCGTTCGATCAGGTAGTCCACGATGTGTGCCTTCAGAATCTGCCGGTGACGCTGATTGCCGATCGCGCCGGTATCGTCGGCGAGGACGGCAAGACCCACCACGGCGCTTTCGACATCTCATACGTGCGGTGTCTACCCAACGCCGTCGTTGCGGCGCCCATGGACGAGAACGAACTGCAGCATCTTGTTTACACTGCATATAAACACCGAGGCCCCTTCGTTATCCGCATTGCCAGGGGGGCCGGCACCGGCGCGACGCTCGACGGGAGCCTCAAGGAACTTCCCCTCGGCAGGGGCTCCGTGATCAGGGAGGGCCGTGACGTGGTGATCTTTGGTCTGGGCAAGTCGGCCAGCGCATCCGTGGGCGCAGCAGAGAGGCTTGCCGAGTATGGCATTGCATGCGGCGTTGTAAACCCGGTCTTCGTGAAGCCCCTAGACGTAGACTTACTCTTGGAGGCAGCGCGCAACTCCCGCCGCATCGTCACGGTAGAAGAGAACGTGCTAGCCGGAGGGTTCGGCTCGGCCGTACTTGAAGCCCTCTCCGAGGCCGGGATGGAAGACGTACCAGTCCACCGCATCGGCATGCCGGACTCTTTCATCGAGCACGGTACTGCGGCTGATCAACGGCGCCGGCTGCAGTTGGACGCTCAGGGCATCGCCCAACGAGTCCTGAGTGTCTTCTTTCCCGAGGCCGAAGCCAGCCGGGGCGGGGCCGACCGAGGAATGGCGGCAAGGGCGTAGCAGGCGGCTTGCCCTGCCCGCGTCACCACTTGGTGGACTCTTCCGCGTACACGTGGTCGGGCAATGTGTAGCGGATTCCCTCCTCGTCGAACAATGAAGTGTCGAGCATGGACGTGAATCTGACGAAGTTACTGTTTTGGCGACGGCCCGGTGACAGCTTGCCCAGGATGTGGCCATAACGCTGTTGTAACTTAAACCACCCGACAGCTCCAAAGGAGGAGAATGGCGGATACATCAGTCCCTCGGCAACCTCTTTCCCGATAAGTGCGCGGGACATGCGGTACACGTACTGAGCTAAGCTGCGGCGCTCGGCCGGATCGCTCCTCCCGGCTATCAACGGCGCGGAGTTGACCAAGGAATGGGCCATCACGACCGACTCTGCTTGATAAGCGGGCTCGCACATGAGGGCGACGTCATACAGTCTCAATGCTTCATCGGCATCGCGGAAAAGAATAGTTTCAGGAATGCCCATCAAATGCCCTGTATAGCGCCAAACGGTCATGAAGCTGGCGTACTCTTCGGCATTGTATTCGGCGCCCAAGGTTTTCATGTGTTTCAGGAGCCTTGCTGAAAAAGCGGAGATAGCGTAACCCAAATGGGCAGCGCTAAGCGGCATACCCCAAGCTTCGGTATCCCAGTCTTCCGAATTGTTCAGGAGATGTCTTAACCGCGCGTGAACTATCCTGATACGGACGGAAAGTTTCCAGCCGTCCCCATCCCTGTAGAGACCGCCGGGAAGGAATATCTCCATCATGTGACGGTTATTCTGCCCCAACCGCCTGATGCCCTGGTCCCGCACTCTCCCGGTGATGAAGAAGGACTTTGCTATGTTCGTTGTAAAGCCTTCTATCAGGACGCCTGCGACGAATGCCGCCAGGATCACCTGCGAGTTCCTGTGAAACATGCGGACAGCCGGGGCGAATGCTGCATAATCGAGCCATTCCGGCGGAGTTTCCACATGGCTGAAGAATTTTCGCAGCGAGGCTGGCGCGTCCCGCAGAGCCTCCTCACTCTCCCTATTCATAGCTGCTTCGACGAGTCGCGTTGACTCTTCTGGACTAAGCTCTGAGAGATCTTCCGTCATCGCTTCGGCCAGCGGGTCTCCAATGAAGGTGTGGGCGACGTAGTTGTCCGCGATATCGGGCGCGAATTGGCGGGCCTTTTCGTAACCTGGCTTGTAGTCGGCAGGTATAACCACCGGTGCTTTAACCTGGGTTTCGGCGTTGGCATTTACCATGTGAAACTCACTAACTTTGCGGTTTTTCAGATTCCACTCGCAAATCAGGAAGCCAATTCAGCCACGACGGCAGGTACCAGTTGCGCCTGCCCAGCACCTCCATGCTGGCCGGGACCAGTACCGACCTTACCAGTGTAGCATCTAGGAGTACTGCTATCGCAAGCCCGAACCCCACTTGCTGGTTGACGGTGGTCTTGCCCGCGGCGAAAGCGCCGAACACGGCGACCATGATGAGGGCGGCCCCGGTGATCAAACCAGCGGTGGACCGCAGGCCGTAGGCTACCGCCTCGGCGTTGTTTCCAGTCTGATCGTACCGTTCGCGGATGCGGCTCAGTAGGAAGACGTGGTAGTCCATGGACAGCCCGAAGAGGATGGAGAACAGGAACAAAGGTATCCAGACTTCGATGGCCTCCGCGTGTTGGAAGCCGAGGAGGTCTGTGGCTACTCCCTTCTGGAATACCAGGACCATCAGCCCGTACGCGGTGCCCACTGACAGAAGGTTCATGATAACGGCTTTGATCGGGATGACTACCGACCTGAAGACCAGCATCAAGATGATGAAGCTGAAACCGAGTACGAAGGCGAAGACGATGGGCGTGTACCCTTTGACAATCGAGAATACGTCGGTAGCTTGCGCGGTCACGCCGCCGACGAAGGCCTCTGCATCGACCCCCTCGAATGCGGCGGGGATGTACTGGCCGCGGATGGTCTCGACGACGTCGACGGAGGCCTGGCTGCGTGGCTCTCCGGGGATGATAGCCGTCAGCAGCGCCAGGTCTCTGGAGTCGTTGACGACGGGGCCGATAACGGCTTGCAGGCCTTGGTGCGCCTCGAGAGACGCCTTGAGCTTTTCTATGGCCTGCTGCGTCTGCGGACTGTCGATAGCGCCGTCAATCACGATATCAGTGGGGTTGAAGCGGGCGAAGGCGGGGAAGTTCTCTTCCATTGCAAAGAAGGCCTCCCTGGTCTGGGTGCCTTCGGGGAAGGCGTCGACGCCGTTTATCCCGGTCTGTATCTGGAAGTAAAAGACGGTGGCGGCGATCATGGGAGCGCCGACGACGATGATGCTGATGACCGGGAACCGAGTGACGACGCGGGTTGTCATCTCCCAGAACCCCCGACCGGAGGACTCGGAGGGTCTGATTCTCCCCTTGCCGAAAAATGGGATGGGCAGGTGGTTGATTTTCGGGCCGAGGATCGCAAGGTTGGCCGGCAGGAGCGTGAGGGTGGCCACCAACGCAACCAATACGACCACTACCGCGCCAAGGGCGAGAGACTGGAAGAGAGAGAAAGGAACGATGAGGATGCCGCATAGGGCGATGATGACGGTGAGGCCGCTGAATAGGACCGTGCGGCCCGCCGTTGCTCCGGCGCGCTCGATGGCCGCTTTAGTGTCCCGGCCGCGGGCCAGCTCTTCCCGGTAGCGGGATATGATGACGAGGGAATAGTCTATCCCCACGGCCAACCCGATCATGATGATCATGAGGGTGACGAAGAAGAACAGATCGAAGGTCTGACCGATGAGCGCCGCAATGCCCATCGCAACGATGATGCACATAATGGACAGGCCTATTGGCATCAGGGCCGCGGCGATGGTGCCGAAGAGGACCACGAGAATGACGAGGGCGATCGGAATGCCGATGCGTTCTCCCTTCCTCAAGTCATTTTCCGCCAGCTCGTTGTTGTCGTGGTTGGTGCTGGCGTCCCCTACCAAGAGCACGCGGAAGCCGTCCTTCCCGTCCGCTTCCTCGACTACGTGGAGGACGGCGGGGATGTTATCCAGGGCTTCTTCGAAGGGGCCGGTCATGACCAGGGGCACTATGGTGGCCATGCGGTCGTTGGAGGAGACGAGGGTTGGGTCGTTGGTTAGGTAGTAGTTTTGCTGAGGGGTTGGCTTTACGATATCGTCCCCCAGGGAGAGCACATCGGCATAGACCGCTTGTACCTTTGCCTGGAACTCGGGGGCGTCCACGGTGAGGGAGTCCGACTGGACGATAACTATTTCGCTGATCGGTTTGGGGCCCCGGAGCCGGTCTTCCAGCAGGCGGTCGGCGCGTTCGGACTCGGCGCTGCTCCTCAGCCGAAACTCCGTGATCGTGCCCTTGTCGAGGATGTCCGTGAGCGGCTTCGGGCCGGGAGCCATTTCGGCGTCCACGGCGAACCCGCCGGCAATCAGCGCGATCACGGCCCAGACGGCGATGACGACCAACGGCCTTCGCGCACTGACCCGGGCCAACCATTCAGTCAAGGCGTTGCCCCCGCCGCGGCAGGGCTCTTAGCTCCCGTACGGAGCAGCCCCCGGCTTTCGTCGGGATGACGGTAGTGAGACCCCGGGGGAAAGAGCGGCTCATATAGAATCCTGTCCGCGCTCAATCAGCCGGGAGGGGACGCAGGCTGTATCGGTGCCTGCGTCCCCCGTCGCATTACCGGCGATTATAGGGCCTACCTGCCTATGGAGGCGGGGCTCTCTCCGCCGCGTGGGGCGGCCTACTGGGTGGGCCAGCCGTCGGGGGTCTCGTTGTCCTCTAGAGCGGCCTTTATGGCGTCGGCGGCATCGTCGGTAACCCACTCGCTCCATACGCCGACGTTGCTTTTCAGCCACCAGAGGGCGGTGTCGTTGATACTGGCATCCGAGTTTTCATTCCGCCATTTGCCGACGGCGTCGTAGCGCTCGATGTTCATATCCCAGGCCCGCAGCACGTCGATGACTTCAGGAGCTCTAGCTAGAAGGTCCGGCTGCACGGCAATCAGGATTGTAGCGGGTTCATAAGCGCAAGCTTTGGTCGTGAACCAGCACTCGTCGCTGTAGGCCGGCTCCTCGAGCCGAACCAGGCCAAGCTCCACGGTGGGGTCGTTGGTGCCCCACTGATAGCCGAGCCAGGGCTCTCTTTTCGCATAGGCGCCACGGAGATCGGCGGTTGCCGCCGCGCCGTCCCCGTGGCTGACGAGGTGAACGTGCTCTGAAAGTCCGTATCCCTCGATCTGCTTGGCGTTGACATCTTCGCAGGCCCAGCCGATGGGGCAGGATACCAGCCGGGCCTTTCCGCCCGTTTCAGGTGCGGCGAACAATGCCTTGTATTGGTCCTCCTTGAGGTCTTCCACGCTGTCCAGATCCGGGTACTGCTCCTGGAGATAGGCGGGGATGACGAAAGCGGACTGCCAGTCTCTGCCGAGGCTCTCGCCAATCGAAACGACCTCGCCGCCGGCTTGCGCCTCCATCCAGGCTTCGGCCTGGTTGGGCAGCCAGATCTCCATGGTCACGTGGCTGTCGCCGCGGCGCAGTCCCTGGAACAGGGGCAGCGTGGCGCCGAAAACCGCCTCGGTTGGATAGTCGTAGCCCTTCTCGACGATGTACTGGGCGACGCGGTTCTGGAACTGGGCGCTCGTCCAGTTCAAATCGTTGAAGACAACGGCCTCTTTCTCATCGGACTGTGCGCAAGCGCCGACGGCCAAGGCCGCCGCTATCGCCATCGTCATCACCATGAAGAACAGCTTGTATCTTCTCACCAAGAGAGCACCTCACTCATCTGTCATTGGGCGAGACTACCGGATGGTCTCCTGCTCCAATGCAATTCCTTACGATTCGGCATACATTACACCATTTGCCGTGAGGCCGCCACTTGGTCGCCGACTGGCCTCTTCGGACACTGGACACCGGCGGAATGTGGGGGTCCTGCTCTACGCATCCGCAAGTGAACGGTTCGTGGCGCCATCGCGGCTAATTGGTATGGCACACGGCTTTCGACACGAAAATTCCCCCAAGATGATGGTTGCCGCTGCTAACTTACGCTCACCGCCTCCCTTCTGCTGCCGGCCACGGATTGCGTCAAGCGGTCCATTATTATGGCGAGGAACACGATGGCAAGCCCAGCGATTGCTCCGTTGCCGGGCTCGTTCTTCTGCAACGCCCGCAGCACGTTATCACCCAGTCCGCCCGCGGCCACCATGCTCGCGATGGTCACCATTGCCAGAGCCAGCATCGTAGTCTGGTTGATGCCGGCCATGATCGTGGGTAGAGCCGTGGGTACCTGGACCGTGAATAGCACCTGCCGAGGCGACGCACCGAAGGACCGGGCGGCCTCGACGGTCTCGGCGGAAACCTGGCGTATTCCCAGGTTGGTCAGCCGTATCGTCGGCGCGACCGCGTATATGAGAGTGGCGAAGATGCCCGCCGGCTTCCCCAATCCGAAGAAGAGAATGGCCGGCAGCAGATAGACGAAGCTGGGCATGGTCTGCATCGCGTCCAGGATGGGACGCATCACGTAGTCCGCCGTCCGGTTGCGAGCGGCCAGGACGCCCAGCGGAAGCCCAATCGCCACCGCGACGACCACCGCCACCACCATCAGCGCTACGGTGTCCATCATGTTCCCCCAAAGGTCCATGAAGCCGATGAAGGGCAGAGTCAGGGCCGTGAAGACCATCAGGCCCCATCGGCCCACCCCAAAGGAAAGCAGCGCAAGGCCCACCACGACGGCCGGCCATGGCAGCCACTTCAAGACCCTCTCGATATTGATCAGCGCATGAGTGACTCCCGTACTCAACCCGTCGAACACCCAGGAGCCCGATCTCGTAATCCAGTCCACCGAGTCGTCGATGGCACCCGCGGCGACGTCTCGCACCGATCTTTCGAGGGTAACCGCTCCGGTTTCGGTGGTGGATACGGTGGTCGGGAAACCCATCCCCGGCCCCCAGGCGAGGAGGCTCGCCGCTGTGACGACCACCACCGCCATCAGTCCCGCTACCCAGCGGTAGATGGGCGAGCCGGCGCCCAGCGCGACGCGCTGCGCCCAGGTCTCGACGCCGGATTGAGTATCCTGGGTTTGTGCCATGCCGGACCTCCTAGCCGCCCTCGGAAATGCCCGTGAGCAGGACGCCTCGAGGAATCTCCCCCAGCAGGCTCCCGTTGTTGCCGACCACTGCGATCGGATACTCGGTTTGGGCCGCTTTCGAGACTATGGCCTCTATATAGTCATCAGGGTCTGCGGTCACCGCCTCGACCACCTGGGCGCCTTCCAACGTTCCATTTCCCCGTGATACCAGGTCACTGGCCTGCTCCCGCGTGAGAATCCCACGCAGGGTGAAGTCCCGCGCTATCAGGAACACCATGTCGATGTCGTGATTCAACATGGCGTGCAGCGCCACACGGGGGCTCTGCCTCTCGTACACGACCGCGTCGGGCTCCCGCATGATCCCCTTGGCCCGGATTACCTTTGCCCTTGACACGTCCCGCACGAACTCGGTCACGTAGTCGTCGGTCGGCAACGTTACGATCTCCTCCGGCGAACCCTCTTGGATGATCTCCCCGTCCCGCATGATCGCGATGCGGTCGCCTAGCTTGAGGGCTTCGTTCAGGTCGTGAGTGATGAACACTATGGTCTTGCGGAGCTTCGACTGAAGGGAGACGAGCTCGTCCTGCATTTCCCTTCGTATCAGAGGGTCGAGGCCGCTAAACGGCTCGTCCATGAGTACCACTTCGGAGTCCACGGCCAGCGCCCTTGCCAGGCCAACCCGCTGCTGCATCCCGCCGCTCATCTCACGCGGATAGTAGCTCTCCCAGCCCTTGAGTCCCACGGTCTCGATGACCTTCGCGGCGGCCTCGTACCTCGCCTCCTTGTCCACGCCCCGGATCTCCAGGCCGTATGCCACGTTGTCCAATACGTGCCGGTGAGGGAGGAGGGCGTAGTGTTGGAAGACCATGGCGACCTTGGTCCGGCGGAACTGCATCAACTCCGCCGGTGAGTATGCGCGGATCTCCTCGCCGTCGAAGCGTATCTGCCCCCTCGTAGCTTCTATGAGCCGGGTGAGACAGCGGACCAGAGTCGATTTGCCGCTGCCGGACAACCCCATGACGACGAAGATCTGCCCGGCGTTCACCCCAAACGAGACGTCCCGAAGCGCCACCACGACGCCCAGATCACCCTGGATGTCTGTGCGGCTCATGGATGCGTACTCCGGCTGAAAGACCCGCTCCGGCCTGTCGCCGAATACCTTCCATACGCCGTCGACCTCAATCCGGTGCTCCGGCGAGCCCATGCCGTCAACATCTCCTCGCTGTCCGTTCAATGGTCCACCTCTCGGATACCGGTTTCGCCTCCATAGCGCCTGATCTGAAGACGCTCGGAGCACTGCCGCCTACTTGAGGTGCGGATGACCCGCGAGCGGGGCTCGGGCCGTATCCATGGTTCCCCGCTCTAAGCTACAGTGCCAACCTGAACCGCAGCACGAAGGTTCTTGATTTTGTGTAGCTTGATGGAGCCTACACGTACTGTACTTTGCTGGGAGTTGTCAATATAGCACGACAGGAGGGCCGTTGTTTGCAAGCATTGTCATCGCTGGGATGACCCTATATATTGTGGGTCGCAACTCTCAGACCACAACATGATATAATTGTTCGGATTCGGCTAGCTGATTTCGCCTTGAGAGGACTTGACATGCCCCGCCGCGTAACTCGTCCCAGATACGAGCCAAGTTGCGACAGGCCCGATCCAGGCAGCGCGAGGCCATTCAGAAATGGAATAATTCGGTTCGTACGTACAACAACAGGATCCGGCAGTATAACTCAGAACGCAAACGAGCGATTGACACTTATAACCGTAAGGTGCGCGCCCACAATACACGCGTCAGGACCAACCGAGCACGCCTGAGATCCGCCCTACAAAACCCTTCTGCGCAGACCGTCTGTCAGCCCAACACTTTGGGGCCGTGGGTCAACGCGAGTGGAAGGCATCCGCCCAACTGGTTGTCAGAAGAGTGATAGCTCCAATAGGTTGGTGAGTCTGCTCAATTCAACCGGTATGTCTACGCGGGTTCAGAAGCCCGGTTGTTTAGCTCTGTCTGAGTAATGAACCAGACAGCAGGGGAAAAGATCAGCCACAGGATGAATATGATCCACCTGTTGATACTTCCGTCCGTGAGAGCCTCCACTGCCTCACCTTGCTTATAATCAGCATATAAATTGACGAAAGGGATGAGAGAAAGTACAGTCCATAAAGCAGGGCTGCCATCCAGTCGCTTGTACTCCACCATCTCTTTGGAGGTGACATAGAACCAGTAGATGCCGTAGATACCCAGGGTAATAATCATCAGTAAAACCTGCATCGCCATGTTACGGCGCTTGATCATGCTCCCTCCTTACCGAGTACCCAATCAGTTCGCCCCTACTCTGGCCTCATTACGAGGCTTTCCGGGATGTCCAGCGTCTTATCCCGATATTTGCCGGATGACTCTAGGCGGGAATTCCCCACACCGAATGCGGGAGTGCAAAGAGCGCACCATCCTTGACGGTGATGATAAAGGTGGTACGGAACTCCGTCAATCAACGGCGGCATCAGATCCTACAGCGATGCCATCTAGACGAGGTCGACAGGGTCAAGCACGTCCCAGGTGCCGCCGGTCACGCGGTGCCAAAGCAACGAAGATGAGGTTGCGGGGCGGCTGCCTTATATCCTCCCAGAGGATCTCCACCCGGGGGTCAGCCAGCCCTCGATCACCGGTCGTTCGGCAACCTTTGCGGTGCTCGAACGCTGCCTCTCTGCACCGTGGCACGGCACCGTGTCCATGTGCTCCAGCAATACCGCGTGGCATGCGCTGTCCGCCCTAGAGTTCTGTCTATCGTCAAAAAGCTTGAATTAGCTATGAATTGGTGGGCCGGGGCGTACCGAGCTGCGAACTTTTCGGTGGGAGGTTCTGCTATGAGGATTCAGTGAGTGTGCGTTGGACTAGGGAATGCTAACACCAGCCTTAGCGACGATGTCGGCCCCAACTTGCACTGAGCGCTACGCCCACGGCAACTCCTATTGCCACACCGACGCCGATGTTGCCGAGTGCCGCGCCTATGCCTACGCCTGGTGCAGCTCCGAGAGCGATGCCTAAACCGATCTTCTTATTTGCGCGCGTGCTGTGTTTCTTCCGTCGGGCATTGTGTAACACATGTCTTTGTTGAGAATGGCGCTCTGGACAACGCTAAGGTCGCCTTGAGCGGCGGAGTCCGCAGTTCACTACGTCGTGGTGGCGCATAGGGGATTCGAACCCCTGATCTCCGCCTTGAGAGGGCGGCGTCCTGGTCCACTAGACGAATGCGCCGCGTCTACAGCCCCCCCTGGGGGCCCCCGGCCGGACCGGTAGACCGTGCAGCCCCCGCTAGGCGCCGACAGGCTGCGGGTGCAACTGCTCCTTGGGGGTCTGTGCCAGGCTCACTGGGGTGTCGAGCTCGAACGGGCCCTTCAGCCCCTGCTGGTCCGCGTAGTCCTTTATCGCGGGGATGACTTCCTGGCCCATGAGCCGGATGCACGTCATCGAGTCCTCGTGGTCAATGCGCCCGTCGTTGCCCCACAGGGCGATGATCCCGACCCGGTTGTTGTCCAGGACCACCTTGAGCTGTTCGACAACCTGGGACGGTGTGCCCCAGATAAAGGTCTTTTCCAGCCGCCGGGTATTCAGGTCGGGGGGGCGCATCAGGGGCCGTCGACCGCCGGCGATCTCGATCAACGCTTTCCGGTTGGACCGGGAGCCGTAGCCAGAGGGTGTTCCCCATACTGGATGGGACAAGCCGGTGAACTCACCGCGCATCCACATGAACTCCCTGGCATTCCGCTCCGCCTTCTCCTCCGTCTCGGCGACGTGGCACTGCAGTAGCTGACCGAACTGCTCCGGCCCGGCCTCGTACCCCACCTCTCTGGCGGACTCGGTGTAAATCCTCTTGATGTTGGCGCTCTGGTCAAAATTGGTGTTCAGCCCGATGTATGGGTAGCGGTGCTTCGCGGACCAGATCACTGTCTCGCGGCTAGCCACGCCCGGCACCCAGATGCGCGGGTGCGGCTTCTGGAAGGGTGTAGCCCAGGGGTTCACCACCCGGAACTGATAGTGCTTACCCTCCCACCGGAACGGCCCCGGCCGGGTCCATGTCTCGACCAGTAAATCGTGGGCCTCCTCGAAGCGCTCCCGGTTGTAGAACGGGTTGACGTTGGCCTGGATGTTCTCCACG
Organism: Dehalococcoidia bacterium; assembly: GCA_965220155.1. Lineage (GTDB taxonomy): Bacteria > Chloroflexota > Dehalococcoidia > SHYB01 > SHYB01. The sequence continues at coordinate 1,982,874 of OZ244810.1, forward strand.
CCACCGCCGCGGACAATGCCTGGGACCAACCGGCCCTTGGACACCATGTCGATGATGGAGGTCTCCTCGGCCAAGTGGACCGGGCTGTCCCAGACCGGCAGCGGGTTGCCGAGCATCACGAGCTTCACCTTCTTCGTTATCGCGGCGAGCATTGCCGCAAAGATGGTGATGCGGGGGGACATGCAGAACGGAGCGGTGTGGTGCTCGTTCAGCATGATGCCGTCGTAGCCCACCTCGTCGACGTACTGGTACTCCTCCAGGCGCTCGTTGTAGAGGCGGCTGCCGTCGACAGGGTTGAAATGACGATTGGAGAACATCAGGGCAGTGACCCTCTGCGTCGTGTCTCCTCCGGTGGGCACCGTCTCGTTGGCGGCCTCTTCGGGATAGGTCGACATGGGCTGCTCGGTGAAGTACATGATGTGCATAATTCTGTCCCCCTTCTCGAAGAGAAAACTCCGCAGGGAGTTTAGCACAAGCCCTGCGCGAGTTTCACGCTGCCCCCTCCGAGAACCGCCCCCAGAGTCGTTTGACCCCGCGCTGCCGCTGTGATCTAGTTGACTCAAGTCCGCAGCGACTCTGATCGGGAGGGCCCTTACGGCGAAATGTGTGGCGGGTCGAGGTCGCCCTGGGGCTCCCACCCTCAGTGACGCCAGAGCCGGAACAGGCACATCCTCTCGATTGCTCCCGAACGCCGCGCTCCCCGAGTGGTCCCGCTGAGCTCCGCCGTGGAACAGCCCGACGGCGTCGCCCCTGCGGGCGGCTCCATCCCAAGGAGCCGCGTATGGGCAATTCTCGCGCTGGCGCTGACCGTTGTTGCTGCTGCTGCGGTTTCCCTGGTTTCGGGCAGAAGCGGCCCTCCCCCGGACCCCCTCTCAGCGCTGACATCGACGTCCGGCTCGAGGGATTGGGTCATGCACCAGCGGGACCCCGGGCATTCGGGGTATGTCTCGGGACCGGTGCCCGCGTTCGAAGCCGGAATAAAATGGCAGTTCGTATCGCGGGCTTCGATCACCGCGTCCCCTGCTGTAGCTGCTGGGATGGTCTACCTGGGCACCGGCGATGGCCGGGTGGTCGCCCTTCGAGCCGCGGACGGCGCCCTGGACTGGGAGTACCCGGTGGACGAACGTATCACCGCGGCTCCCGCGGTGGCGGGGTCATACGTCGTATTGGGCCTGCGGGACAGCCGGGTCATTGCCCTGGACCGGGAAACCGGGGCGCTTCAGTGGGCTTTCCGCACAGGCGGGCCTATAATCGGCGCCCCGGTGGTCAAGGACGGGGTCGTGTACGTCGCCAACGGAATAGGACGACTCTATGCCATCGATGTGGTAACCGGGAGCCTGTTCTGGGAGTTCGAGATCAGGGTACCCATCGGCTCGAGCGAGAGAGTCCGCTCATCTCCCGCCATCAGCGATCACGGAAAAATCGTGTTCGGATCGCAGGACGGGAACATCTATGTCGTCGACGCGGTCAGCGGGCAGTCGGACCTGGTGTATCCCACCGGAGCCGACGTGGACTCTTCGCCGGTCATTCTGGGCCGCCGGGCGTATGTGGGCACCAGTCGGGGCGCCCTCATAGCCCTGGACACCCAAGAGCGGAACCGTATCTTTGACCGCCAATCGCTTCGGGTGAAGGGCCAACTCTTCGTGTGGAGCGTCCTCAGCAGCCCGCCCAGGCCCCGCGGCCATATCTGGAGCAGCCGCCTAACATCGAGCCCGATCGTCTCGACTCCGGCCATCGCGGGGGGCATCCTGGTGGCCGCCGCCAGCGATGGAGGGGTCCATGCCCTGGATCGAGAGACGGGACGCAAGCTGTGGTCCTTTCACACGGAAGCTGAAAGCCCGACCTCGCCGGCCGTAGCGGGCGGGACCATCTACGTGGGAGCCGGCGATGGGACCGTCAAAGGGCTCGATGTCACGACCGGCCGGCCGCTGTGGGAATGGGCCAGCCCCATGGGGATGGCGCCGTCCACCTCGCCGGTCATCGCCGATGGGGTCCTCTATGTGGCTGCCTCCCAGGAACGTCCGGAGGTGTCCGTGTTCCAGGCCGGGGACCCCGGCACTCCTCCCGTCGAAAGGCCCGGCTACTACTACCGCCACGGGACCTCCCCTTGCGCCCCCTACCCAGTCCCCCCCGCCGGCCCTTTCGCCACCTACCTGGACGCTCAGACCAGGGCCTTCGCCGAGACCTCGGCGTGCGGGGTCCTGTATGCCCTGAGTTAGGGCCTGTTTACACTATGCTCGCGCTACACGAAAAGCGCTTCCCCGTGTCATAAAGCGCTCCCCGTGTCATTGCTATGAAAATGGGGCACCGCCGCACCGTTGTTTCGTAGAGGCGGGTTTGAAACCCGCCTCCGGCCCTGTCCTGGGACCCCGCCCTGTTTTCATCCCCTTACGTGGCCTTCACAAGGCCATAGTCATTCCGAGGCGCAGCCGAGGAATCTAAGACGCTGCCCGCCAGGCGCCTTAGCCCCGCCCCGCCTTTGGTAAGCCTTTGGCTCACAGCTAGTGTGAACACGCCCTAGAGCAGGGTGAACGGATTCCGGAGCGTGTGCGGGGCTCCGGAGCTGCCCATCACCACTGGAGACTCCGGATGTACTCCAGGTCGTCGTCGGGCAGCCGCTCGCCGGGCATCATATCCCGCGACTCCCTTATCAAGTCATCCAACCTGCCTGAAGCCAGGACCCTCTTCAGGGCCGAGACTACGGCCGCGGAGACAAGCCCCTCCTCCTGGAACCGCCCGATGACGGTGAACACGTCGCGAAGCCGCTCCCTGTCGCGGCGGTAGTAGTCGCGGCCGCGGCGCCGGTTGCTGAAGGCCTCGAAGTTCTCACAAGCGACGAGCGTCATGCCCATGAGCCGGGCTTCCTCGGCCTCGCCGGTCATCTCCTCCGGGTAGTAGTAATACAACATCACCTTTTCCATCCAGGGGTGGACAGAAACGCCAAGGCGGTCCAGGTCCTGCCGCTTGTCGTCCAGCACCTGTCTCAAACGGCCCTTGAAGTCCATGCGCATGCGGATGTGGTCGATGAGGGTGTCGTCGACTGGAATGCCCCGCTCCCTTAGAGAGGGCGCGATCAGGTCCAGGAAGAAAGCGGTGGCCTCCCGCTCGTCCACCTCCGGGTACTTCGACCGGAGCTCCCTGGCCCGCACCGGCAGCCCCAATTCAGCCGCCAGGCTGAAGATCTGCCCGAACAGCGTCGGCTCCATGCCGGCCCGGCCGATGTCGTGGAGCAGGGCCGTAATCTCCAGGTCGCGCTGCCAGCGACTATCGAGTCCCAGGCCCGACGCCACCAGCAGAACGATCTCTGTGGCGCGGGCCGCATGGTCGCGGTCGTAGCCCGGGATACGCTGGCCCATCGCTTCCGGATCCGGCACGTCATAAAGGGCCAACAAGCCCGAGCGGGTGCGTTCGTCGAGGCGTCCCATTCGGTATGAGTACAAAGGGCGGGGCCGACGCCCCGCCCTCACTGACCTGGGTCAGGCCTATTCAGGCTCCATCTCCATGTCGGGCGGAGGGGCGTCGGGCAATTTCCACCGGATCAGGGGCTTGTCGGCGGCCTTGTGATAGTCGTTGGCGTCCCGGATCGATTGATCGTAGGCTTCCTGGAACCCGCCCCAATCCTTCTTCGCGATCGCGTCCTGGACCGCCTTCAGATTTTGCTCCAGGAAGGGCTCCATGAACTGCTCGTACTTGGGCCGGGTGATCATGCAGGTATCGATCAGCTCGTGGACCTCTTTTGTCTCATATTCCGCCAGCGGCCAGTTCCCGGACTTCGCGGCATAGTAGACCTTCCACCAGCGGGTGCCGACCTCGTGCATGAGCCGGGCGGGGCCGGGCAGCATCGCGGCGATGTCGTCGATCGTGAAGTATGCGTGGCCGTTGTAGCCCGAAGGCTTCTCGTCGCTCATGAGGGACCTCTCGGAGGCTCGGAATGCGGCTGGACGGAGTCCTTCCGCCGCTGACAGGCAGTGCCTCAACGGAGATAGACTCTATCAGAGGGGCCTGCTCCCAAGCAAGAGCCGCCGGGGCCGTAACTCCCAAATCCGCCACCTAAACCGAGCCGGCCACCTGGGTAGGGGCGGTTCGCTAGGCCGGATGCCCTGTGCCTCCACGGGGCGGGGTGTAGGGGCAGGTGAAACCTGCCCCTACGGGATATGGACTGCTGGGTGAAAGAGGTGGTGGATTTGGTACGGATGGGCTGGTTTGACCCGTAACGATGCCCCTGATACGGTAGCGGCAGCCGAACAGGGTTCAACAGGAGCGCGCTGTGCCCAATCGACTTGCAGGCGAGACCAGTCCCTACCTGCTGCAGCACAAGGACAACCCGGTGGACTGGTTCCCATGGGGTCCCGAAGCGCTGGAAAAAGCAAAGCAGGAAGACAGGCCCATCTTCTTGAGCATTGGCTACTCTGCCTGTCACTGGTGCCACGTCATGGAGCACGAGTCGTTCGAGGACCCGCAGACCGCGGAGGTCATGAACGCCCTGTTCGTCAGCATCAAGGTCGACCGGGAAGAGCGCCCCGACCTGGACAGCATCTACATGCAGGCGGTCCAGACCCTCACCGGCCGCGGCGGCTGGCCCATGTCCGTCTTCCTGACGCCCGCCGGCCAGCCCTTCTACGGCGGCACGTACTACCCACCCGACGACAGGCACGGGATGCCGTCGTTCACCAAGGTGCTCATGGCGGTGGCCGACGCGTACCAAAACAAGCGCAGCGACGTCACCGACACGGCCGGTCAGCTGACATCGCGGCTCCAGCCTGCCGCCGTCCAAGGGACGGAGATGCTCACCGTCGATCTCCTCCAACAGGCCTGCCAGAGCGCGAAAGCCCAGTTCGAACCCGCGCATGGGGGGTTCGGCTCGGCGCCCAAGTTTCCGCAGCCGATGACTTTGGAGTTCCTGCTCCGGTGCTGGGCCCGATTCGGCGACTCCGAGGCGCTGCGCATGGCGACCTTCACCATGCAACAGATGGCCCGCGGCGGGATGTACGACCAGGTCGGCGGAGGGTTCCACCGCTACTCGACGGACGCTTTCTGGCTCGTGCCCCACTTTGAGAAAATGCTCTACGACAACGCGCTGCTCAGCCGGGTATACGTCCAGGCGGCGCAAGCCACGGGGGAGCCCTTCTACCGGCGCATCGCGGAAGAGACGTTCGACTACGTCCTGAAAGAAATGACCCACCCCTCGGGTGCGTTCTACTCCACACAGGACGCCGATAGCGAGGGCCACGAGGGCAAGTTCTTTGTCTGGACCCCGGTCCAGACCGCCGCCCTTCTGGGCGAGGAGGATGCTCGAGTCGTCAACCACTATTACGGGGCGACAGAAGCCGGCAACTTCGAAGGGCGCAACATCTTCCACGTCCCGTCCGACGCCTCCAAGGCAGGGGCGGATCTCGGCATGCCCGAGCAGGCCGTCTTGGCCATCGTCGAACGGGCGAGGGCCAGGCTCTATGCCGCGAGAGAGGAGCGGGTCCATCCCGGCCTCGACGACAAGGTGCTGACGTCCTGGAATGGACTTATGTTGAGGAGTCTGGCCGAGGGCGCCGCCGCCCTGGGGCGCGATGACTATCTTCAGGCCGCGGTGAAGAACGCCGCCTTCCTCCTCCACACCATGCGCCGGGACGGGCGCTTGCTCCGGACGTACAAAGATGGGACGGCGAAGCTGGCGGCCTACCTCGAGGACTACGCCATGCTGGCCGAAGGGCTGGTCTCGCTGTACGAGGCCACCTTCGAAAGGCGGTGGCTCGACGAGGCGGTCTCACTGGCCGACGCCATGGTTTCGCTCTACTGGGACCCGGGGGAAGGCCTCTTCTACGACACCGCGTCCGACCACGAATCGTTGATCGTCCGGCCGAGGGACACGTTCGACAACGCAATGCCCAGCGGCGGATCGGCCGCGGCCGGCGTGTTGCTGCGCCTGGCGGTGCTCACCGGCGAGAGCGAATACAGCCGGAAGGCCGCCTCGACCCTTCGCTCAGTGACGCAGCAGGCATCGCGGTATGCCCTCGGGTTCGGCAATTGGCTGGGGGCGCTCGATTTTTATCTCTCTACGCCCAAGGAGATAGCCATCATAGGTCCGAAAGATGACCCCCTGACCTCGGACCTGAGGCGGACGGCCTTCGGGGGCTTCGTGCCGAACAAAGTAGTCGCCGGGTGGGATGGGACGGACCCCGGCCCGGCGGAGGGTGTCCCCCTGCTTCAGGAGCGCCCTCTGGTGAATGGTCGCGCGGCAGCATACGTCTGCGAGAACTACGCCTGCCGGCTGCCGGCTACCGACGCCCACACGCTGGCCTCGCAGCTGGAGCTCAAAAGATAGGGAAAAGGGCCTACGGCGGCTGTGACTACGCCCGGCTAGAAACGGGGCTTCCTCTGCCGGCGCCTTCGCCTGGCGGCGCGCTGCGCGGCAAGTCGGGCCTTCTCACCCTTGGACCGGAAGAAGCGCCGGTCCTTTATCTCTTTGAGGATTCCCGCTTTGGTCACGGTGGCATTGAAGCGCCGGAGAAGCTCGTCCCCCGACTCTCCAGTCCTCCGCTCGACATAGGCCATGGGCACCTCCGCCCGACATTCGATCTTCCGGACTTGGCCGCTCCCTAATTCTTGCGGAATTATAGCATGGAGGTCTCGGACGGCCAGCCGCGGGCGGTCTGTTCGACGGCTGCAGCCGTCCTCGGCAAACCAGGGACTATCCGGCTGTCCAGCGCGAAAGGGCGATCAGGACAGCGGGGACTATTTGAACCCGCCCACCAGGACCATCCCCATCTCCTTCCAGAAGCAGTCCACGTGGGGAAAGCCGGCCTCGCGCAGCCACGCGAGCTGCTGCTCCATAGAGGCCGGGAATGGCGGCCAGACCTCATCGGCCTCTTCGGTGGACGCGGACGGCGGTGAAGCCTTGGAGCCCGGCGTATCGGCTTGGGGGGCTGACGCCCGGCGTTGCCGGGCCATCGACTCCCAATAGGCCCGTTGGAAACCCGGCGTAGGCGCGCTGACGAGGTCGATGTTGAGGAAGCACCCCCCGTCGCGGACCAGGGAGCAGATCTCGGCGTAGAGCTGCCTTATCCGGGGCGCCGATTGCAGATTGTGGATCGCGATCGAAGAAACGACGGCCTCGTACGGCCCTTCGCACTCCTTGGCCCAGTCATCCGATAACAAGTCGGCTGTGTGGAAGGTCACCCGGTCCCCGAACGGGGCCAGGATAGCCCGGGCGTGACGGAGCATCTCGCCCGAGTAGTCGTGGGCGACCACCCGGGCATTGGGGAAGGACTCCAGCATGAAACCCGTCACCGGCCCGTAGCCGGCGCCGACGTCGAGGATGCGAATCGCGGCGTCCCGGGGGAAGGGGACCAGGTCCGCCATGAGCTGAAAGCGGCGCGTCCGGCGGGCGTCGTCCTCCCTCGAGCGGCGGACCCAGTCGTCGACATACTCGGGGGAGTGCCAATCGTGGTGATCGTGCTTGTTCACCATCGCGCCGCCTCATATCCGCCGGATTGCGACCATCGTATACTCCCGCGCAACGTTGGGGGTTTTTGGGAGGCGTCTGAATGGCTTCGACGGAGAGACCATCGACGATGGGTGGCAAGCGAAGGGGCTCAAAGTGACCACGGCACGCCGGCGACAGCCGAAGACCCAAACCAACGGCAACGGCGCTACCACCGGCTACGAAGCCGATCTGTGGCGGATGGCCGACGCCCTGCGGGGCAGCATGGACGCCGCCGAGTACAGCACGTCGTCCTCGGCCTGATCTTCCTCAAGTACATCTCCGACGCCTTCCAGGAGGCCCACGCTCGGCTGGAGGCTGAAGTCGATCAGGGCGCCGACCCCGAACAGCGGGACGCAGCTCAGGTTTCGCCTCGGCCCTGGCTCCAGCACTGTGGTTTCAAAGTAGATTCTCTTAGTTGTATTATTTTAGGGAACATTCTATAATTGCGTGTGATGGGACTACTGCCGAGGTGCTGTGCGGATTATCTCACTAAAGGCGCTTCGCGACTTCTGGGCACGGCACCCGGACTCGGAGCAGGCGCTGCTCTCCTGGATTCGGCACGTGGAGAAGGAGGACTGGGATACCCCAGCCAACGTCAGGGATATCTATCCGACCGCTAGTTTCGTCTCAGGGAACCGGGTGGTGTTCAATCTCCGTGGTAATAGGTACCGGTTGGTGGTCTGGATTCACTACCGGAGGCGCTCGGTCTACATCAAATGGTTGGGAGCTCACGCCGAGTACGACCGCATTGACGTCGAGAAGGTGGAGTGATGAGCACGCTGAAGCCGATCAGGACTGACGAGGACCTCGAGGCCGCCCTGGCCCGCATCGAGGAGATCTTCGATGCCGAAGAGGGGACTCCGGAGGATAACGAGCTCGGCGTTCTCATGGACCTTGTCGAGCTCTACGAGTCCAAGACCGTCGAGATCGAGTATCCCACTCCCATTGCCGCCATCGAGTTCCGCATGGACCAGGCTGGGTTGAAGCCGCGTGACCTCATCCCATGCATAGGGAGCCGCGCCAAAGTCTCGGAGGTGCTCGCCGGCAAGCGGGCCATCACCATGTCCATGGCCCGAGCGCTCCACGAGCACCTGGGAATCCCCGCCGACATCCTGCTCCGGAAGCCAGGCGCGTCGTTGGACAGCTCGGCGGAGGACATCGACTGGAGCAGGTTCCCCCTAAAAGAGATGGCGAAGCGCGGCTGGATTCCCAACGCGCCTGACTTGGCGGACCATGCCGAAGAGCTGCTCGGCGGTCTGCTAGACCGGGCAGGCGGACAAAACATGGCCGCCGCCGCGCTGTACCGCAAGACCGACAACCGCCGCCTGAACGCCAAGACCGACCCGTACGCCCTCACGGCCTGGTGCTGGCGGGTGCTGGCCTCCGCCAACGCCCACCGACTGGCCGCGGACTATGCGCCGGGCACGGTGACGCCCGACTTCCTTGAGCAGCTGGCACGGCTCAGCTCGTCGGAGGGCGGGCCGCGCCGCGCCAAGGAGTTCTTGGCTGAGCACGGCATCGCTCTGGAAGTGGAACGCCATCTGCCCAGGACCTACCTCGATGGCGCGGCCCTCTGGTCGGGTGATGGCCGCCCCGTAGTCGGCCTCACGCTGCGCTACGACCGCATCGACCACTTCTGGTTCTCTCTGCTGCACGAGCTCGCCCATGTCGGACTGCATCTGGACAAAGACAGCGGCGACTGGTTCGTAGACGACCTTTCCTTGCGGGACCGGGAAGGGGTGCAGAATGACCCCAAGGAGGCGGAGGCCGACGCATGGGCCGAGGAGGCGCTGATACCGGAAGCGGCCTGGGAGAAGAGCGGCGTCCGCGAGGGGCCGACAGCGATGGTCATCATCGACCTAGCCTACGAGCTGGGCATCCACCCTGCGATCGTTGCTGGCAGGGTCCGCCACGAGAGCGGGAACTACCGGCTGCTGTCGCAGTTCGTCGGCACCGGTGAAGTCCGGCGGCAGTTCGAGGTGAGAGGATAGCCCGGCTCGCCGCGCAGTGGCGGGGGCAGCAGGCCGAGGCCCGCAGGCTGGACGCGGCCATCGAGGAGAATCTGGCGCGGCTGGGGTTCAAAGTAGAGCAGACTGACCGTGCCCAAGGTTAGAGAAGCCATACAATTGATAGAGGAGGACGGGTGGCGGTTGGTTCGCACCAGGGGAAGCCACCGTCAATTCAAGCACCCGGTCAAGCGTGGCCGTGTGACCATTCCCGGCAAGCCAGGCGATGATCTGCCACCCGGAACCTGGGACAGCATATTGAAGCAATCTGGCCTGAAGGAGTAAGCGGAGCCATGAAATACACCGTCGTTATTGAAAAGACCCCCAACAACTACGCGGCCTACGTGCCGGACCTGCCCGGCTGCGTGGCTACGGCGAGCACCCGGGAGGAGTTGCTGGAAGAAATCCGAGGTGCCATCGAGTTCCATATCGAAGGGATGCGCGAGGACGGCGAACCCGTGCCAGAACCTCAAGCAACTGCCGACCTCGTGGAAGTTTCGGCGGTAGCGGGGGCCTAGAAACGCGCCTGACGGCCCAGTGGCGCGAGCAGCAGGCCGAGGCCCGCAAGCTGGACGCGGCGATCGAGGAGAATCTCCAGGCCTAGGACTTGATTAGAATGGAGAAGAAGCAATGATTCAACCAGTTAGCGTGCAGCCCCGGCCGGAATACAGGATATGGATTGAGTTCTCCGACGGAGCTGCCGGCGAGATCGACCTGTCGGACTTGGCTGGCCGAGGCGTGTTCGCCGCCTGGAACGAGCCCGGCTGCTTCGATAAGGTGCACGTCGCGCCCCACCGGGCCATAGCCTGGAATGACGTCATCGAGCTTTGCCCGGATGCGCTCTACATGGAAATCACGGGGAAATCCTTTGAGGAATTGCCGGAGGCAATTGAAGCGCTGACCCACGATGCCTGAAATCTGCCGCTTCTAAGGCATTGTCATCCGAATGTATTCCCGGGATCATTCGCCTCCGCACTTTCACGCCGAATATAGCGGTTACGAGGCTTTGATAGGCATTGACGACTTCGCCAATATGCGAGGCCGACTTCCATCACGCGCCAGCGGCCTCGTCATCGAATGGGCTTCCCTTCACCGGGATGAGCTTCGGGAAGCCTGGGCCCGGGCGCAACGTATGGAACCGCCCGGGAAGATAGAGCCGTTGGAGTAAGCGAGGGATGGCGGCAATGACGATGAAGGCATTCAGTGGCTACGCCACCACAATCTTCGCCCGTCGCCACCGCCTAGAGGAGGAATCTCGCTCGTTGGCCGTCCAGCGGGATGCGCTACTGCCCGAAGCTGGTGTCGGGGGAGGTGGGGGTTGAGGTATAGGTTAGGAACAGTCTGATGTCATACAGAGAACGTCGCAGGCGTCGTGAAGGATTTAGATTCGGAAGACTTGTGATGGTCCTAAGTAGCATTTCCCCGCTCTTCGTCCTGTGGGGCATTAAAGGCGCGTCAGCCGTACCTGACTTGTACCTGATTCCATCCTGTGTGTTCGCGGTTGTTGTTCCTGCGTTGTTTGTCTGGTGGCGCGTCCGAACTGCCAAAAGGGACAAAGACAGCCGTGAATTGACAGTTGGGTCCGTTGAAGGGTATGGACACCATGTCTTGACGTATATCTTTGCTATGCTCCTACCGTTTTATCGTCAGGATATAGCTACGCTGAGAGATGTATTAGCAATGGGTGCGGCATTGGCATTTGTGATAGTTATTTTTTGGAATCTGAATCTGCACTATATAAATCTTGCCTTTATTCTCGGCCGTTACCGAACCTACGTAGTCCATCCTCCCGCCGATGGAAATCCCCATAGCGGAATTGACGATTTTATTTTAGTGACCCGTCGTACCAGTATCAGAACAGGTGAGGGGATAATAGCCTATCGCATCAGCGACAAATTCTACTTGGAATCTCGGGAGGAGTAAGGGTGGGCTTGAATTTCCACACCGAGAACGTAACTCATACGGAGTTTGGAGTAGGTCGGGATATAGACGGGAGTCAGGCATTTTCTGTGGTGCCGGTAGCAGCTAATGCTCAGAGGGCGCTACGTGAAATGGTAGAGGCTACTTGGCATGATATGCAAAAGAGTGTAGAGGGCATTCCAACACAAACGGAATTCAAAGAAATATTCGATGGCGACATAAAGTCATTTGTCGTTTCCCCGGAACGCCAGCAAATGCAGAAGCAATTAGATGGTGGGCCAGCACTATACGAAGCCTCCGAGAAATACGCTGGTTCCGAATACATTTACCTGCCAATTGGCGATGACAAAGTAAAGGCGCTGAGTGATTTGCACAACGCAAGAAACATGGATCCCGATAGTAACGTATTCGACGATACTGATTCCATATTCTGCTATTTTGCGCGTATGATAGATGACCAGGACCTTCGGATGACTGCTATTCGCCGTGCGACCAGCATGAAAGGCGCACTGAAGAAAAGCTTCTTATCGTGGAAAGCAGGGTCTCTAGATTTGTCCGACACAAAGATATTCATGCTCGATAGTGATTTTGATATTCTCATTGACTCGGCCACGGTACACATCTGGAGGCATAGTAGTTTTGAATCTGTCGGCAAACTGCAAAAGGAAATTCTGGCCGCAGTATCAGACAATATAACAATCATCAAACAAGATATCGATTTCGTAGACTTCAAACCAATTGAGACGTATGCGTGTAGCCATATCACGGCTGCTAGGTACTTGGCTTCTATACGTGCGCAGAATACGCTAGGCCCTATTAGCAAAAGTGCTCTTGTACAGCTCTGTGTAACGACAGGGGTTGCTGTAGAAGAGTACGATGGCAAGCTCGTGGTTGCTTCTGGACACTTTATGGGATTTTTGGAGGTCTTGGACCGTCGGAGGTATGAAATCGAGCTCATCGAAGGAAATCCAGAGCGATTCAGAGCCACTAGCCGACAGAGGATTAAACGGATATTGCCCTAAAGTGGTTCACCAATGATCACCATCGACATTAAAAGTAGGGACGATAAAGAATCCCCATGACCACCCTCATCGAAGCCGACGTCGAGCAGGCCGCCCTCGCCTGGCTGTCGAACCTCGGCTGGCAGACCGCCCACGGCCTCGACATCGCTCCCGACACGCCCAACGCGGAGCGCTCCGACTACGGCCAGGTGGTGCTGGAGCGCCGGCTCCGGGACGCCCAATCTACCATCTCAACCAGAGAACCCCCATGATCACCATCACCGGGGTGCGCCGCCCACGGCGACACGCAGGAAATGGCCCTGGAGCACATCAACCAGGCAGTGCATCTGTGGGTCGAGACGGCACGGGAGTTCGGCGACCCCGTCCCTGAACCCAAGGGCGAGCGCCTGATGCCGGCATGACCCAGTCCGAGAAGGAAACAAACTAGTCTATACTAGACTAGTTTAATAGCTTCGAGGGGGTGTGAGCAGTGGCTGTCTCCGAACCCCGCCGCGTATGGACCGTGGCCGAGGCCAAGGCTCGACTGTCTGAGATCCTGCGGCTCGCCGAGGAGGAGGGGCCGCAGCGCATCGGCGCCCGGAAGCCCTTCGTCGTGGTGACCGAGAAGATGTGGCAGGCCCAGGCGCCGGAGCGCAAACCCTTGGGCCAATGGCTGGTCGAGAACATGCCGCGCGGGATACAGCTCGAGCTCCCCGACAGGAGGGAAAGCGAGCGGGAGACCCCCTTCGCAGCCGAAGCAGACGAATGAGCGGATGCCTCCTTGATACAAACGTCGTCTCGGAGATGGTGAAACCCGCACCCGAACCGCGAGTTATCGCCTTTTTGATGAATCAGGCAGACCAATGGTTGTCGTCGATCGTCCTGCATGAGATGCGCTTCGGACTCGAGCTTCTGCCTCGGGGCAGCCTGCGTGACCGCTTGGGTTCTGCGCTGTCGGCGATAGTCACTCAGTACGTCGGTCTGATCCTGCCGGTAGGCCGCGCGGAAGCCGAACAGGCAGCCGTCCTTCGGGCGCGGGCACGCCAGTCCGGCCGCGTGTTGCGCTTGGCCGATGCGCTCATAGCGGGAACTGCCGCCGCCAATGAGTTGTGGGTAGCAACCCGAAACGTGAGGGATTTCGAGGGCTTGGGTGTCTACGTTATAGACCCCTGGGACTACCCATGACCACCATCACCGAAGCCGACGTCGAGCGCGCCGCCCTCGACTCGCTGTCGGGGCTGGAGGAGGTGAAGACAACGTGATTTGTATATCATCGCAGGGCCACCATGATGCACAACAGCGCTTGTGGTGAATACATGATGCACAATGAGAATCACGGCGAACGAAGAGCGTCTCCATGACCGCCATCACCGAGGCCGATGTCGAGCACGCCGCGCTGGCCTGGCTGGAGGGCCTGGGCTGGCAGACCGCCCACGGCCCCGACATCCACCCGGACACTCCCAAAGAGGACAAGAACAACCGCCGCCCGCCAACCTCAAGCTGCTAGCTTTTCGACCAGCCAGCGCTTCAGGAGATCGAAGAGCTCGTCCCGGCACTCGCGCAGCCCGTGGCCTGCCCCCGGCACGATGACGATCTCCTTGGGCTCCCGGGCCCAGTCGTACACCAGCTCCGAGCACTGCACGGGAAGGCGCGTGTCCTCGCCGCCGTGGACCAGCAGGAGCGCTCGGGGGCTCAGCTTCCCGGCCCCGGTTGCCCCCGCGGTCTGCGTGCTCAGCGCTGCGACCGCTTTGACCTCCTCGCTGATCGTGCCCGCCGCTATCACCACGGCGCCGCCGAAGGAGTGTCCCACCAGCGCCACCCTCTCGGCCCCAATCCCCTTCAGGAAAGAGACGCCTGCCAGGGCGTCCAGCGCACACTCCAGCACGTGATTGGGCATGCGATAGTCCAGGCGGAGGGACGTCAACCCCTCTTTGACCAGGGCGTCCCCCAGGTCCGGATAGATACCGTTGGCGGGGCCTTCGAGCCCTCCGACGGCGCCGCAGACCCAGATGACCGCCGCTTCGCCGCCTTCGTGAGGGTGCAGCACGCCCGGGATGTCGCCCCGTGACGTCTCGATGGTGACATTGAGGCGACCGCCCTCCTGGGGCTGCGCCGAAACACGGTGGACCTGAAGGGCCAGATCGTCTTCCGATCTCGACTGCGTCATCCCGCCGCCTGCGAAGTCGGCCGCGCCGAGCTGCCCAGCATCTTCTTCAGCCGCGCAAGCAGCGTCGCATCGGTCTTGGCGTGGAGGATGTTCATGGAGTCTGGTTGCAGTGGGATTTCTTCTCGTTCAACTGCTGGCGTCCTCTATCAGCACACTCCCACTAGCTTGGACATTCAGGGTGACCCTGCTGCCCGATAGCAAGGACATGCCAAGTAGGGACTCACCGCTGGATTCGAGGACTATCACATCGCGGCGTCGCCCGTGCCAGGATACAAACGCGGCGGAGGCATCGATTGCACTCTGTTCGCCGCTGGCCAGGATAACGGAGCGCCGACCGCTGTAGGCCAGTCGGAGCTGCCGGATGACGCCTTGTGGAAGGACCAGGTAGCCAGTGAAACCGGTATCCAGGATCACTTCCAGCGGATGGGAGGTCCCATTGCCGTCTTCTACATCGACTGTGATCAGAGCCTCCAGATCCTGGCTGACACTTCCCCTGATCATTGCGCTCGAAACGAGAATCTGGTGCCCATGCGGTAGGTTGCCGGATGGCCAACCCGGACCGCGTAGGTGAGGGCGCCGGGACGACGCGCAGTCAGCCGCGCCGTTGCGGATGCGTCATCAGAGTCGATCTCGTAGTCGCCGCTTTCGACATCGATGACCACGACCTTCCCCTGTTCCGGTCCCTCCACCCGGCTGCGTATCCGCTGCTCGTAGATGGCCTGTCCTCGGGATTCCAGGCTAGCCCCGTGGGTGGCGCTTTCGTTGGGGAGCGCTGGCGGCGCGTCCTCGATGGACACCATCACCTCCTTGCCCTCCTCCAGGTCGAGCGGCTCCAACGGCACGAGCGCCCCATTCGAGAATCTGGCCTTCACGTTCGCAATCATGTCCGGTCCTTTCGTAGGGGCCTCGACTTCCCCGTTGTGCCCCCGTACTCGTGTCACCTGTCTCGATGGTGACATTGAGGCGGCCCCCCTCCTGGGGCTGCGCCGAAACACGGTGGACCTGAAGGGCCAGATCGTCTTCCGATCCCGGCTGCGTCATCCCGCCGCCTGTGAAGTTGGCCGCGCCGACAAGCGCCGGACGAACCGCCCCATTCTCTCCAGCGCCTCTTCGATCTCGGGGAGGGACACGGCGTAGCAGCAGCGAATGTGCCCTTCCCCCGAACGCCCGAAGGCCGATCCGGGCACCACCGCAACCTTTTCCTCCATGAGGAGCCGTTCGGCGAACTCCTCCGAGGACAAGCCCGTGCGCTTGATCGAAGGGAAGGCGTAGAAGGCCCCCTTCGGCTCGAAGCACGGGAGCCCAATGTCGTTGAACCCTTTCACGATCAATCGGCGGCGGTGGTCGTATGCGGCCACCATCTCTTCGACATCATCATCACCCGAGGTGAGCGCCTCCAGCGCGGCCACCTGGCCCATGATGGGAGCGCACAGCATCGTGTACTGGTGCACCTTCATCATCGCCTCGATGATCTCGGATGCGGCGGTGGCATATCCGATACGCCAGCCCGTCATGGCAAAATCCTTTGAGAAGCCGCCGAGCAGCACCGTACGCTCTTTCATCCCAGGGAGCGAAGCGACGCTGACATGCTCGTGGCCCGAGTACACCAGCCGGTCGTAGACCTCGTCCGAAACAACCATCAGGTCCCGGCGGCGGGCCAGGTCGGCAATCGACTCGAGGACGGACCGCTCCAGGACAGCCCCCGTGGGGTTGTTGGGGTAACCCAGGATGATGGCTTTCGTCCGGGAAGTGATGTGCGGCTCGATGGCGGCGGCGGTAATCTGGAAGTCGCTCTCCTCCGTGGTCGGCACTGGGACCGGCACGCCGCCGGCGAGGAGCACGCATGGGACGTACGACACGTACGTTGGCTCGGGGACGATTACCTCGTCGCCGGGATTGAGGATCGCCCGCATGGCCAGGTCCAGCCCCTCGCTGACACCCACAGTGACAAGCACCTCGTCCTGGCTGCTGCAAGAGACCCCGTAGCGCTTTTCCAGGTGGGCCGAGATCCGGTCCCGAAGCTCGATCATTCCATAGTTGGAGGAATAATGCGTGTGACCCTTTCCGAGGGAGTGGATGGCGGCTTCGCGAATCCGCCATGGGGTCGTAAAGTCGGGCTCCCCGACCCCCAACGAAATGACGCCGTCCATCCCCATGGTGAGGTCGAAGAAGCGGCGGATGCCCGAGGGAGAGAGCTCCGCGACACGGCGCGAAACCCTTGGGCGGGGGATGTCGGGCACGAGCTCTCCTGAAGACACTCCTAGGTTGGGCCTCATTCTACTGAGTTTCCTCTTGATTCACCAAGCAAACCGGGTAGCATAGATGGCTGGATTACGGCCGAGCTCTTGACTGGACCTTGCTAAGACTCTTCCTTCTTCGCCTCGGGGTCGCCGCCGCTCCCAGATCGCCATTCTGGCTGGGCAACGCCGTGGTCGTCCTCGTTGCGAACATCGGATACCTGTTCGCCAGAAGGACCCGGCTTGCTCTTCAGCAGAATCTCCGGAGGGCGTTGGGCCCGGGCGTCGAAGAGGGGGCGCTTAAACGCATCAGTAAGGAGTGCTTCCGAAACCTGGGTCGGAATTACCACGACCTGGCCCGCCTGTCCCGCTACTCATTGGACAAGCTCGGCGGCCGGGTCGAGTTCATCGGGATCGAGCACCTGGAAAAAGCATGGGGCGGGGGCAACGGAGTCGTCGTCACGACGGCACACCTCGGCAACTTCGACTTCGTGGCCCAGGTGAACCTCGCCCGCTCCTACCCCATCACCATCCTGGTGGAGCGGTTCAAGCCGGAACGGCTGTGGCGATATTGGATGGGGCTCCGCAATTCCAAGGGCCTCTCCTTCCAGCCCATCGAAGGCCAGGGCGCGAAAGCAGCGTTCCGGGCGCTCCGCAAAGGAGAGCTGGTGGGGATTGCCGCCGATCGGGCCGTGCACGGCGAGGGGATCGTGGTGGATTTCTTCGGAGAGCCCACATTGGTGCCGACCGGCGCGGCCGAGCTGGCCCTGCGCACCGGCTGTCCCATACTCCCGGCCTTCTGCCTGCGGGCAGGGCCCGACCGCTACCAGGTGCATCTCGAGCCGCCCATTTGGGCTTCCCGCAACGGCGGGCATCACACGGCCGAAGACGTGCGAAAGCTGACCGAAGAAACCGTCGGCGTGATCGAGCGGTATATCCGCTTCGTTCCCGAGCAGTGGATGCTGTTCGAGCCCCTCTCGAACGGGCATCGTTCCTGACCATCGTCCCGGGAATGGCCGGGGATGACCCCTAGAACACCGAGGTCCTCCCGCCGGTTACCATCAACAGCTCCCCCGTGATGTAGTCCGCATCGTCGGAGGCCAGGAACAGCGCGACGTTGGCCATGTCCCGAGGCGTGCCGCCCCGCCCCAGGGGCACGGCGCCGCCTGCTCCTTGCGGCCGCCAGCCGGGCCGGTTGGAGTTGGCCGAGATATTCGTCTCCGTCCCGCCCGGGCCGATGGCGTTCACGTTGATCCTGTGCTGCGCCAGGTCCACTGCGGCGGCCTTGGTGAACATCTTGACTCCGCCCTTGGAGGCGCAGTAAGCCGACTGCTCGGGGAGGGCGAACTCTGCGCTGGCCGAGTCGGTGTTGACAATCTTCCCCGGCTTACCCTGCTCCACCCAGTATCGCGCCGCCTCCTGGGTGCAAAGGAAGACCCCCTTCAGGTTGACCTCCATCACCCGGTCCCAGTCCTCCTCGGACGCATCGATGATGGAGCCCCAGCGAAGGATGCCGGCGTTGTTGCAAAGGATGTCGAAGGTGCCGAATCGCGCCAGGGCGTCCGAGAGGAGGCGCTTGACCTCGTCACGCTTGGAGACGTCGGCGACGACCGTCACGGCCTGGCGTCCAAGCTCTCCGACCAGGGCTGCGGTCTGCTCCGCCCCCTCCTTGTCAATGTCGGCGACGACGATGTCGGCCCCCTCCTCGGCAAAGCGGATGCAGATGCCCCGGCCTATGCCGCTGCCCCCGCCCGTCACGATCGCAACCTTCCCTTGCAGGCGCATGAGAGTCCTCCGCTTTTGGATTTCCGGCAGGTTACCGGGCCGCGGGCCTTGACGGCCAGACCCTTTGATTCAAGGAGAGTATCTCACGAGGGGCCGCTACCCGACTGCCCGGGAGCCGCCGATGGTATCCAGGCACCCGCCCGTGTCACCCGTTATGCCCCGCAAGCAGGCGTCGTCGAGGGACACCTCCCCCGGGCGCAGGATTACGGGTAGGATTGTGCCAGGCTGGTCCATCTCGAGGTGCCGCAAGCGCTCAGCAGATTATCGCAGAACGACTCCATGCGTTGACTAGAAACAGGGTGCCGCCTAGGCTTGCCCAGGACCTGAGCGCGCGGGCGGCGGGCGCTGCACCGAAGGAGGGCCCCCCTATGGCCGGCAGCTTGGACGGACTTACCGTCATCGACCTCACTCAAGGCATCGCCGGTCCCGTCACCGGTATGGTTCTCGCCGAACAGGGGGCCGATGTCGTCAAGGTGGAGCCTCCGGGGGGAGACCCGTACCGGGACATCCTTGCCGGGTACCTGGTCTGGAATCGGAGCAAGCGCAGTGCCACCCTCGACCTTGAGTCGGTCTCCGGCCGCGAGGCCCTGGCGGCCCTGCTGTCCCGGGCTGATGTGCTCGTGGAGTCCTATGATCCCGGGGTGACCGCTCGCCTCGGCATGGACCACAGCGCGCTGAACAGCCGTCACCCCCACCTGGTCCATTGCTCGATTTCGGGCTATGGGTATGACCACCCCATGAAGGACAGGCCAGGCATCGATGCCCTCGTCATGGCGGCGATGGGGGTCCCGTACGAGCAATTGGGCCACCGCGATGGCCCCATTTTTCATTACTTCCCCCTGGCAAGCTACGGCGCAGCCTTCGCGGCCCTCCTCGGCATCACGTCGGCGTTGCGGGCGCGTTTGCACACCGGCCGGGGGCAGTGGGTTGAAACGTCCCTCCATGACGGGGTTGCCCTCCTGACCAGCCTCTTGTGGCAGTGGATGGAGGACCCGCCGCCCGCGTTTGCCCACAGAATGGGCAACCCCATGCCCTACCGGCCATGGCAGTACGAATGCTCGGACGGGCTGTGGTTCCACAGGATGTCCACGGCCAGGGGCAACCTGGGAGTGATCCTGCGCCTGCTGGGCTACGAAATGCCCGCCGCCGCGAGCCCAGTCTCCATGTCCAACGAAGAGCGGCAGAAGATCGAGCAGATGGAGATCGATGGCTTCAGGAAGCGGCCCCGCCAAGAGTGGATCGAGCTCCTTCGCGCTCACGACGTCCCGGTGGAGCCGGTCCAGTCCACGGAGGAGGCGCTCCAGAGAGAACAGGCCTGGGTAAACGGGGCTGCCGCCGAAGTCCGGCACCCCGAGTACGGCAAGATGGTCCAGGCAGGGCTCGGATTCCGCATGTCGGAGACACCCGGCGCCATCAAGCCTTTCTTCCCATCGACCGGCGGGAACACTCAACAGGTCCTGGACTCTCCCTCTCTCCGCGCGCCTCTCGTTCTGGCAAAGGCCCAACGGCCAAAGGACCTTCGATATCCCCTGGACGGCATCCGGGTGATCGACTTCGGCCATTACCTCGCAGGCCCCTTTGGGACGATGCTGCTCGCGGACCTGGGGGCGGACGTCATCAAGGTCGAGCCGGTCGAAGGGGAGCGTATGCGAATGCCCTCCCAGCCCTTCATGGCCTGCCAAAGGGGGAAGCGGGACATCGCGGCCGACCTCAAAAAGGCAGAGGGATTGGAGATCGCCCAAGCCCTGGTCGAAGGTGCCGATATGGTCCACCACAACCACCGGCCTGGGGTCGCCGAACGGCTGAAGATCGACTACGAGAGCCTGAAGAAGATCAAGCCCGACCTCGTCTATGTGCACTCCCCCGCCTATGGGGTCCATGGCCCGGACTCCCAGATGGGCGGCTACGATCAGCTCTTCCAGGCCAACTCCGGCCTTGAGTACATGGGAGGAGGCGAGGGCAATCCGCCCATCTGGTACAAGGCCGGGGCGGTGGACCATGGCGGGGCGCTCCTCTCGGCTATCGGCGGCATCATGGCGCTGTACCACCGCGACCGGACCGGCCAAGGGCAGTTCGTCGACTCATCCCTGCTCAACGCCGGCCTCTTCTACAACTCGGATGCCTTCCTGTGCGACGACCACCGGCCTTCCCGCCGGCCTACCCTGGACCGCACGCAGACGGGCATCAACGCCGCGTATCGCCTGTACCAGTGCCGCGACGAGTGGGTGTGCGTCGCTGCCTTGTTCCAGAAAGAGTGGAGCGCGCTCTCCAACGCCGTCGGCCGCCCCGAGCTGGCCAATGACTCGCGCTACTCGACCCACCAGGCACGGACCGACCGGCGCGACGAGCTTGCGCAGATCATGGAGCCGATATTCCTCGGGAAGACCGCCCGGGAATGGGTCGACATCCTGGATGGCGCCGGCGTGCCGGCCCAGGTGTGCAACAAGGGCTTCTGGCTCGAGTTCCTCCGGGACCCCTCGATGATCGAGTCCGGTCGGGTTGCGAGCTATTACCAGATGGACTTGGGCGGCGAGATGCGGCAGTTCGGGAAGACTATCCGGTTCTCCGAGACGCCCCAGGTGATCCTGGGCCCGCCCCCCGGCCTCGGAGAGCACACCCGCCAAATCCTGGCGGAGTTGGGGTTCTCGTCCCAGCGTCAAGAGGAGCTCAGCGCCGCGGGAGTCGTAACGTGGCCGGCGTCCTCATAGCTCGAGGCCGCACGGCCGGGCGGCATTCCAGAGGCCCACGCACGCCGCGATAGTACGATGAGGCCCCGGCCGACAAAGCCGGAGACCTCGAGAGGCCCACGCGCGCCGCGATAGTACGATGAGGCCCTGGCTGACAAAGCCGGAGACCTCGAGGGGCCCACGCGCGTCGCGATGGTACAATCGGCTCCGACCGCCCCCGGAGAGAGGTGAACCATGCGAACCTACCAGGTGATCTCCGCCGATGGCCATGTCGAGGTCCCGCTGGATTTCGCCGCTCGGGTCCCGGCAAAGTACCGCGACCTCGCCCCACGACTCGTCACCAAGGACGATGGTACCGAGTGGTGGAGGATGGACCAGTGGGAGCGCGAAAACAGCGGCAACCTGGTCTGCGAGTTGGACTATGACCAGTTCGAATCCTCGACCTGCAGTTACCACAACCCCGACGGCTCATGCCGGCCGGGGACCGGGGACGCCGTCCAGCGCCTCCAAGAACAGGACCAGGACGGCATCGACGCCGAGGTGCTGTTCCCAGCCGTATATGGCCCCGCCTTCTTGCGGAACATGATCGGGAAGGACAAGGGAGCCTACCTGTCCATCGTTCAGGCCTACAACACCTTCCTGGCGGAAGAGTACTGCTCGGTCGCCCCCGACCGGCTCATTGGCAATGGCATGGTGCCCGAGACCGGCGTCGACGATGCCATCGCCGAGATGGAGCGGTGCCGCAAGATAGGACTGCCATCGGTGAGTCTCTCCATGTGGCCCAACGGAGGCCCGGGCTACGCGCCCGATGACGACCGTTTCTTCGCCGCATCCCTTGACATCGGTATGAAGATGTCCCCTCACGTGACATTCGGAGGGGCTGTCGGGGTCTCCGGGCCGTCGCGGGATTTCATGATGGCGGGCGAAGGGCGCGGCACCTTCACCATCGGCCAGCTCATCCTGCGAGGGGTGTTCGACAAGTTCACCAAGCTCAAGTTCCACTTCGCCGAGACCCAGGCTGGGTGGCTGCCATACAACCTGATCCGGGTGGACGAGGCCTACCTCCGCTGGTACCACTATTACGACATCCAGATCTCGAGAATGCCCAGCGAGTACTACCGGGACCACTGCCGCTTCAGCTTCACCTCGGACCGTTTGGCGGTCAAATACCGGTACGATATCGGCTTGGACCTGCTGTTCTGGGGCTCGGACTTTCCCCATGCCATCGGCACCTTCCCCTATTCCCGGTCGTTCCTGGATGAGGTCTTCGAGGACGTTCCCCAGGCGGAGAAACGCAAGGTGCTGGTGGACAACCTGGTGGATTTCTACGACTTGGACCCGCAGCGGGAGCTCACCCCCACCCCTTAGCCGACGCCGCTCCGGAGGCCACCGTGATCGAAGCCGTCATCCACACCCGGCGCATGCCCCACAGCACCCAGTTCCATCGGATCGTGCGCGCCCCCGAGCACCTGTACTACGCACTCCTGCTGAGCACCTCCCAGGCGTACGCGGGGCGGCCCGATCCTTGGCGCTCCTGGCTCCGAATAGGGTTCGCACTGGCGGTCAAGGAGGCGCCGCCGGGAGTCGCGGCGGCCGACCGCCTGCATCGCTCGGTGATCTCCGAAGAGCGCCGTACGCTCATTCGCCTCTCATCCGCCGCGGCGGAGGTCATAAGCACGCTGCATCGGCTGCTCGCCGGTATTGAGGCGGCACGCCCATCGATAGCCGGGGGCGAGGACGCCGCGAGGCTCGAAGCCCTCGTGCAGGCCCCGCAGGTCGCCGCGGCCCTCGTGGGCCCGTTGAGCGAGGCCCTCGCCGACGCCGGGCTCGACCTGGATGAGGCGGGCGCCTTCATGTCGTTGTCCGAGCGGGCCCTGATAGCGCTCACGGACAACGACATCACGTCGGTGGAGCTCTCCAGCACTCCCGTCCGCTCCCCCTGACGCCGCCCCGCCCGCTTCCGTAAGGGCAAGGAACCGTAAGGGCAAAGGAACTGTAAGGGCAAGGAGCGCGACATCCTCCCCCACCTGGTCCTAACGGACCTCCACCGGCATCCCGATCTCGATCAGGTCCCCGGTCAGCGAGCTAGCCGCGGGGGCCGTACTCTGAGCTGCCGGCGCCGGCAATGCGGGTCTTGGCCTTGATGCTCATCCCAGAGCTTGCCGGCAGGCGCGAGCCCTGGCTCAGTTGAGCCGGTACAGGCGGGCCGCGTTGCCGGCCAGCAGCTTGTGGCGAGTCTCGGGCGAGAGGCCCGCGACCTGCTTCTCGATGTACTTGTTGGACTCCGGCCAGGTAGAAACGCTGTGCGGATAGTCGGAGGACCACATGACGTTGTCCTCGCCGGTGAACGCCAGGTTGGACGTGCCGACCGCGTCGTCCATGAAGGTGCAGTACACCTGGTCACGGATGATCTCGCTGGGCAGCCTCCCGAGGTCCAGGTTGGCCCAGTACCGCTGGCGCTCGTACATGTCGTCGCAGCACTGGATGAAGAAGGGTAGCCAGCCGAAGTCACTCTCCGCCGTCACCATCTTGAGATTCGGGTGCCGGGTGAAAACGCCGGAGAACAGCATGTAGCAGACCGCCTCCTTGGGGGCGGTGAACCTCATGACGATGCTGGCGATGCCGGGGCCGCCATCCTTATCGGCCTTCAGTCCATCGGGGATATTCGACCCGCTGGCGCGGTGCATGTGCAACGGGAAACCAAGCTCCTCGGCCGCAGCCCACAGAGGCTCATAGGAAGGGTCGGCATAGGATACGGCGGGGTGCGACGGCAGCACGGCCCCCCGATGTCCGTTCCGCACACTCCGGCGGAACTCCTCCACCGCCTCTTCCACGCCATCCTCGATGGGAATGGGGGCCAGGCCGATGAGCCGCTTGTCGTTGGCCGAAACGAAGTCCTCGATCAGCCAATCGTTGTGCGCGCGATGGGACCCTATACGCACCTCCGCGTCGGGGCCCGGGAACTGGCCCTGGGCGTACAGGACGCATGCGTCCACACCGTCGACATCCTGGTCCTTCAGAAATTCCACCGGGTCCCAGTTGCCCGGGCGCATCTCCGATTCAGCGACCGTTTTCTGGGTGAACTCCTTGAAGTTCCGGCCTGCCATCTGCCCGAGGCCGGCCAGCTTCGTAGCGGCCTCTCGGGGGGCGGGTACGCGCTCCCGCAACCCGGCCGGCATACGCTCCTTCCAGCTCTGCGCCTTCGGAGAACAGTGGCTGTCCGTTGAAATGACCCTGTATTCCATCACTTCCTCCTCGCCCTGAGCGTCTTTCGTTGGTTTGGCCCAGCATAGGGCTCTTGCCGGTGATGGCGCAACCGCTTTGAGCACCAGGTTGGGCCAAGGGATAAGGACCGGAGTAGAAAGAGATCGGCGCCTGGCCCACATCGGTCTCGCGGGGGCTACAATAGGTACCCCCGAAGAAATCCAAGGTGAGGTGGCCCATGGCTGCTACCGGTAGGACGTACGACCTCGTCTCGGCGGACTCTCATCTGCTCGAACCCCCCGACATGTGGGAGAAGTGGCTCGAGAGCAAGTACCAGGAGCATGCCCCCAGGATCGGCAAAGACGCCGACGGAGGCGATGCCTGGCTATACGACCCAGAGGGCGTCGCCGAACCGCTGGGGCTGGTCACGTGCGTCGGTGTGGGCCATAACGACCTGAAGCCCACGGGATCTCGGTTCGGCCACGAAATTCACCCTGCCTGCTTCAATGGACAGGCGCGCCTCGAGGCGCTGGACGTCGACGGCGTCGACGCCGAAGTCCTCTATCCTAACGTCCGGGCCTCGCATGCCTTTACCAGCCAAAGCGATCCCGAGCTGCACATGGCCGGTCTGAACGCCTACCACCGGTGGCTCATGGAAGACTTCTGCGCCGCTGACCCGGCCCGGCTGATTGGCATTGCGCAAATGCCTAACCTGGGCATCGAGACATCGGTCGCCGAGCTCCATAACGCCAAAGACAAGGGGTTCCGCGGAGTCGTCATCTATCACTGGCCCAGCGGCAATCAGGCCCTGTCACGCGAAGACGACCCCTTCTGGGCGGCCGCGGAAGAGCTCGAGATCCCCGTCAGCATCCATCTTTCCCTCGCCGGGACCAACAGAGGGCCTGTGGCCACGGTGCCGGAGGCCAGCGTGGCCCTGGGGGCCGGAGCCTTCGCGGGTATCATGCCGACCATGGTCCAGCTCATCCTCACCGGCGTTTACGACCGCTTCCCAGACCTCCGGATGGTCGCAGTCGAGACCGGCGTCGGCTGGATCCCTCACTTCCTGGAGATGGTGGACGACCGGTACTGGCGCAACCGTGTGTGGGGCGGCACCTCGATCAAGAAGGTGCCCAGCCAGTACTTCCGGCAAAACTGGCTGGCAACCTTCATCGTGGACCGAATCGGCGTGGAGATCCGTCACGCCATTGGCATCGAGAACATGTCCTGGTCCACCGACTTCCCCCACCACGGCAACGACTGGCCCCACTCCCGCCAGACGGTGAACGCCCATTTCGTCAACGTGCCGAATGACGAGCGCGACCTCATCGTCGCTACCAACGCCGCGAGACTCTACGGGCTCATCGATTGACCTGGCACGCGGCGGTATTCGAAGTGATGACGCTCGGGGCTAGCCGGCCCTTCGAGGCCGGACCTCTTTAACCTCTCTGTATCGCATTGCCGGTCACCTATCGTCGATGGCGATCTGGAATACCGCTCTCCACCCAGTCCCCGTCACAGTGCTCCAGCCGTAATCCCTGGTGATGTCTGTTTTCAAGCCTGAGCTCTTCTTCTGTTAGGAGAGTCAGCAGGCCGCCAGGCTTGACCGACCGAATGGCCTCCGGCGCCCCGGCGTCGACCTCGGCTCTGGTCTCCTCGAAGGCCTGCACCAGTCCGCGCGCTTGTGAAATCCTGAACCCACTCATAGAATAAATCGATAGCTTCCATAGAAAATCCTCATGAATGGCCCCCTCGCCGACCCACGGCTGTTCTGTCGGTGGTGCGGGCCTTGCCTTCGATCTGCTCTTTGTCCCGCAAGCTCGCGGCCGGGGCAAGCTGGATGCGATGGAATTCGAGATAGCCCTGGCTGGGCTTGTCGTCGGGACACTGGTGGGCCTCACCGGCATCGGCGGTGGGTCGTTGCTGACGCCCACGCTGATCGTTCTCTTCAAGGTCAGCCCCCTGACCGCTGTCGGCAGTGACCTCTTCGTCAACGCAGTTACGAAGCTCTTCGGGTCGGCCCAGCACGCCCGCCAAGGAACGATCAACTACAAGCTGGCGGGATACCTGGCCATCGGCAGCATTCCGGCGGCCTTGGCCGGCATTGGCCTCATCTCCCTCCTCGAGCTCTACGATTTCGACGTCGATGTCCTGTTGCGCCGCCTCCTGGCCGGCACTCTGATCCTGGCCGGCGCGACGATGGCCTTCCGGCCCCTGCTCATCCGCGAGGCCCCAGACACCGATCTCACGGTCCAGGCAAACTTCAGGGTCCGGGTGAGGACCACGGTGCTGATGGGGGCTGTCGCCGGCTTCCTTGTTGGGCTCACCTCGATTGGGAGCGGCGCGCTGATCGTGCCCGTCCTGACCATCCTCTACCCACTCCCCATCCGGCGCATCGTGGGTACCGACATCTTTCACGCCGTACTGTTGGCGGGGGTCGCCTCGTTGGCCCATTGGGGGGCCGGAAACGTGGACTGGACCCTCACGGGGAACGTCCTCATCGGGTCCGTGCCCGGAGTCCTGGTCGGGGCCAGGCTTTCCATGGTCGCCCCGGACCGGGTGCTGCGCACGGCGCTGGGGCTGCTGGTGATACTGTCGGGGGTTAGGCTCGTGACAGCCTGACCGGGTTGCCCCGGCCCAACACCGGGACTACCGTTTTACGGGACGCCTTCCGGCCCCAGCCCCATCTGTCGACGCTGGCGCCTTAGGTCGACGTGATCACGATGCTCATGTACCTGTCGATGGCGCCCTGGTAGGAAGGCGGGATGATGGTCGTCGACTCAGGCTCCTCGACCACCGTTGGGCCCGCGAGGACGTCGCCGGCCTGAAGGGCCAGCCGGTCGTAGACCGGGGCGTCAACAAACCCGTTGGAGTCCTTGAAGTAAACGGGCCGCGTCCCCTTGAGGGCGCGCGACGGGTCCCCGCCGGTCATCTCCGATGGCGCCAGATCCACCTTCGGCACCGAGCCCATGATGCGTACCCGGAAGTTGACCAGCTCCACCGGGTTCCGCTCCTGGAGAATGCCGTAAAGTTCGTTGTACAGGTCCCGGAACCCTTGCCTGGCGGCCTCGATGTGCTCCTGGCCGAGCACCCCACTCCCGACCGGCACCGAAAGCTCATGAGCCTGGTACAAGAACCTTGCGTCTACCTGCCGCTCGACGGTTATCTGGTCCCTCGGGATGCCGTCACTCCCCATCTTGGCAAGGCCCGTACTCTCCAGCTCCTTGAAGATAGCGTTGATCTCACTCAGGTCTGTCTCGTCGGGCCCCATCACCTTGGTCCGGACCAGGTCGTTGGTCATGTCGGAAACCAGGAGGCCAATGGCCGATGCAAGTCCCGGGGTGATGGGCACGATCACCGATGGGATATCGAACTGCTCGGCGACCTTGACGATGTGGGCGGGACCCGCGCCGCCGAAAGCCATCACGGCCACCCGGCGCGGGTCTATGCCCCGCTCGATCGTCACGATCCGGACTGCCGAGGCCATGTTCATGTTGGCGATCTCGTAGATGCCGCTGGCTGCAGTGACGAGGTCCATCCCCAGGGGTCGGGCCACTTTCTCTTCGATGGCCTCGCGGCTAGCCTCCGGATAGATGCGCATCTCGCCGCCGAGGAAATAGTCGGGGTTCAAATAGCCCAACACCAGGTTCGCATCGGTGACTGTGGGCTGGTCTCCACCGAAGTTGTAGCAGGCGGGGCCGGGGCTCGCCCCCGCGCTGTGCGGACCCACCTGGAGGGAGCCGCCTGTGTCGACCCACGCGATGCTCCCACCCCCCGCGCCAACCTCAGCCAGGTCGATGACCGGGATTTTGATGGGCCATCCGGTCCCCACCCGCCGCGTGCCGACGAAGCTGGCACCGCCGCCGACGTGGAAGTCATGGCTGATCCCCGGCTTGCCGTCGCGGATCAGCCCGGCTTTCGCAGTGGTACCGCCCATGTCGAAAGAAATAATGTCCGAGTGGCCAAAGAGCTGTCCCAGGTGGCACGCCGCGATGACCCCCGCCGCCGGACCCGATTCGATGCTCTGGATTGGCTTGGACACCACGGCGTCCGCCGACATGACCCCGCCATTGGACTGCATGATCTGAAGAGGGGCCGGGATCCCAAGGTCCTTGACCTGTCCCGCCAGCCGTTCGACATACCGGGACATCAGGGGCCCGACATACGCCGACATCACCGTCGTCGTGGCCCGCTCATACTCCCGGTACTCTGGCCACACGTCCGACGAGAGTGCTATGTAGACGCCGGGCATCTGCTGCCGCAACAGCTCGGCTATCCTTCGCTCGTGGGCGGGATTGGCGTAGGCGTGAATCAGGCACACCGCCACCGCTTCGGGCGCCTCCCGCGCCAGCCGCTCGAGGGCAGATGCAGCCTCCCCCTCATCGAGGGGTGAGACCACCTGGCCTCTGAAGTCCATGCGCTCATCGGCTTCGACCACCAGGTGCTTCGGCACCGGCGGCTCCGACCGTTCGAACAGCAGATCATAGCGGTCCGGGCCCACCCGGCGCTCCCGGCCCATCATGATCGTATCGCCGAACCCCTTGGTGGCCACATAGGCGACTTTGGCCCCCTTGCCCTCGAGGATCAGGTTGGTGGCAAGGGTGGTGGCGTGCACCACCCGCTCGACATCCCGAGACTGGGACTCCGCCCGATTGAGGGCCTCCTGGAGGGCCTCCAGCACCCCTCGTGAGGGGTCGTCGGGAGTGGTCAGCTTCTTTGAGCCGTACAGGCGGTGGGTATTCTGCTCCGCCAGGATGACGTCGGTGAACGTGCCGCCGATGTCCACGCCGACGAAGAACTTTCGGTCAGCCAATCTCCTGTTCCCCTTTCGATCGTCGATATTCCAGCGGCCCGGGAGGGCTCGCCGGCTGCGCGAGCCCAGCCTTCGGGCCCAATTCCCGCAACCCAAATCCGCGATGCGCGGTCAACTCACTCAACTCTGGATAGCCTGGGACCGTTCGGCCGCGCGATGCAACTGGGCCGCGCTTGAAAGCGTCAGCGCTGGCCGTTGCCCGTCCTCGAGGCCAGTGCGGCGCGAAGACGCTGGGTCTCATCGTCGTCGATGGTCATCGACTCAGGGTCGATAAACACACCATAGTCCCGTTGGGCGGACTCCGGGGTCACCTTCTGCTCCCGAACATCCTTGAGCACCAGGTCCTTATCCCGTTCCCAAGCCGGACCATATCCTCCGGACCCGGACGTGAGAGTCGTGAAGGTGTCGCCTGCTTTCAGATGATAGTTGGTCACTTTGCCGGGCAGGACAGTCTCCTCGGCATCGTCCATGTTCACTACCCATCCACCACCCTTGCCCGCCTGACCGCCCTCCGCTCCTGCGGGTGGCATGCGCGACCGGTCGGCGATTCTGGCCGTCACCTGGCCTTCGGTCAGGATCTGGATCTCCCGACGCAGTCCCAGGCCGCCCCGCCATTTGCCGGGACCTCCCGAGTCCTTCCACAGCTGGACCCTCTTGTATTGGACTGGGTATTCGATCTCGTGAGGCTCCACCGTCTGTCCGACCCCTCCCCCTCCGAAAATCAGCGCTCCGGTTACGTCGACCCCGTCCTTCACCGACCGGGCTGCAACACCGCCAAAGTTCGGGTCCATGAAGGTCCATATCCTGTGAGTCTTGGCATCCGTGCCGTTCATCGTGTACACGCTGATGTTGCTGGAAGAGGCCATCGACTTCCCAGGAAAAGCCGGCGAAAGGGCCCGCAGCATCGAATCCATCATGGCCATTACGGTTGCCATCCTGGAGTTGAGCGCGGCTGGGGGCCTGGGGTTCACCAGAGTTCCCTGCGGGAAGGTCACCGTCAGCGGCCGGTAGCAGCCCTCGTTCATCGGGATCGTGGGGTCTATGAAACACCGCAGCACGAACATGACCCCGGCTGTAGATTCGGCGATAGGGGAATTGATGGGTCCCCTGGCCTGCGGATCCGTACCCGTGAAGTCCGCGTGAAAGGTGGACCCATCGATGGTCACCGTAACCCTGACGGTATGTCCCTCGGGCTTGTTCTCGATGCCGTCGTCGTCGATAACGAAGGAGCCCGTGTAAACGCCGTCGGGGAGCTGTGTGATCTCATGGCGAGTCCTAGTCTCGGAGTAATCGATCATCTCGTCGCCGATCCCGAGCAGCTCTTCGTACCCGTATCTGTGGATGAGGTCGATCAGCCGGTCAGCCCCCACGTTGGCCGCGGCCAGTAAGGCCCTGATGTCCCCGATGACCTTCTCGGGGGTGCGGCTGTTCGCCTCGAGGATCTTGATGAGCTCCTGCGGCTTGCCGCCGTCCTGGAGCTTGACCGGGGGCAGGACGAGCCCCTCGTGGTACATCTCGGTGGCAGTGGCTGGCAGCCCCCCTGCCGACATCCCGCCGATGTCGGCGACGTGCATAATCGCCGCGGTGAAGAACGAGAGCTTCCCGTCGAAGAATACGGGCCTGAACAGCATCATGTCGTTCGAATGAATGCCGCCCCTGTAGGGGTGGTTGGAGAGGAAAACGTCACCGTCCTTCAGGGAATCGAGAGGATAGTCCTTGAGGATCTCGAACAGCGTGGGCCGGAGACTGGACATGTGGAGAAGGTACGGGCCGGTCAAGAGATACCCGTTCCTGTCGAAGACGGCCCCGCTGGTCCCGTCTCCCGAGCCCTCCTTCATCATGGATGAATAGGCGCTGCGGACGACCGCCAGTCCCATCTCCTGCCCCACGGTCGTGAAGGCATTCTTCACGATCTCGAACATCACCGGGTCGCGCATTCGGTCCCTCCGTCCAACGTCGATCGAGTGGCCTGCGGCCTCTCTGCTCCGCCCCGAAAGTTTATCGGTACCAGCTGCTCCGCAGCATCCGGCCCGGCAGCTCGCCGGCCTCCTGGCCGTTCTTGATAGTCCGGCGGCCGTTGACCAGGACATGCTCCATGCCCGTCGACTTCTGGACCCATCGCTTGGCACCGCCCGGCATGTCGAAGGCCCGCTCCTTGAGAGTGACCCCCAGCCCCTCGGGATCAAAGACGATGATATCGGCTGCGGCCCCTTCGCGGAGCACGCCGCGGTCCTTCAGGCCGATGTACTCCGCCGGCCGCGATGTGACCTGCCTCACCCCTTCTTCCAGTGTCAGGTATCCTCGGCCGATGACCCAGTTCTTCAGAAAATAGGCGCCGTCGCCTGCTCTGCACTCGTGGGACAGATGCGCGCCCGAGTCCGTGCTCATGGGGACCCCGCGCGGGTTTCCGAGCTGGCTGGCCTTGGCCTCATCGAAGAACTCAGACTCCTCCTGGAACTGGCTCCTGAACTCGGTCCCGAAGTCTTCGGAAATGACCAGGTCGAGTAGGGTGTCCGCGAGGGACCTGCCCTGGGACTCGGCCAGCTGCTGGATGCTCTGACCTTCGAAGTGACGATTTTCCTCCCGCGTCGTTCGCTGGACCATCAATCCCTGCCATCGGATCTGCGGCCGGCGCCTCAAGAGTGGGGGCATCGTCTGCTCCGCCTCCACCTCGCAACGGAGAGTCTCCCGGTTTTCGGGAGAGGCCAGCAACGGGAGCCGCTCCTCTTCAGGCAGCTCCATGATCTGCCGCCACGTGTCCATACTGTTGAAGTAATTCGTGCCCTCACGGAGTGTCCACATCCGGTACCCGGGCTGCGATCCCAGCACCGCCCACAGGTCAGCCCCCTCGTGGTTGCCGGTGACGAACTCCCATCCGCCGGGACCCATCCCGTTGAGCTGGATCGGCCTTCCAGACGCTCGCGACATCTCCAGAATCGTCGCCTTGTCCTCCTCCGTCATGCCACCCAGGACCCCCGTGGGGATCAGCCCCATCGACGTCGATCCAAGCCCACGCAGCTCGGATGCCATCGCCGTTAGCTCCTCGGGAAGAGCCTGCCGACTCGGGACGGGACGCCAGTCCCAGTCGCTATGCGTTGGCGCCCTTGAGGTCGTGAACCCAAACGCTCCGCCATCGAGGCTCTCGCGCAGCACTCGGCACAGCTCGCTCATCTCGCCGGGGGTTGCCTCCCGCTCGAGCGCGTCGGCACCCATCACGTAGTACCGCATCGAGGAGTGCCCGACCATGGGCGCGGCGTTGATCCCTAGCCCATGGTCGAGGGCGTCGGCCCATTCCCGGAAGGTGGTCCACGACCAATCGATGCCCGCCTCGAGGACCTCCAGCGGCATCTCCTCCACCCGGCAGAACATCTTGACGATGTAGTCTCGGTCCTGCGGGCGGCAGGGCGCCAGGCTGTAGCCGCACATCCCCGTCATAACCGTGGTGACGCCGTTCCAGGAGCATGGCGTGCCGCGTGGCTCCCACTGAAGCTGAGCATCCATGTGGGTGTGGGGATCGATGATCCCGGGGGCTACGACCAGGCCATTGGCGTCGATGACATCCCCAGTGGAGGTGAGATGACCGCCCACTTCCTTGACCTTGCCACCGGCAACCAGCAGGTCCCCCTGGAAACGAGGAGAGCCCGTCCCGTCCACGATGGTCCCACCCTTGATCAACATCTCATCCATGAAAACCCCCTGACCCTTTCCCGACGTCCCAGTGGACCCCTATCCTCCGCGTCCACGTGCTCGACGCGTTGGTCTCCAACAGCCGTCCTCGTTGGATTTGATGGATTATCGCAGGAACAGGTCCGACTGCCAAGCAAATGGTGAGCGCCCGCGGCGACATCAGGCAGACTTCGGAAGCTCGCCGACGAACTCCAACCATGCCTCGACACACCGCCCGGGAGCCGAGTGCTGGACGAACCCCGTCGCCCCCGGCAGCACCACCAGCTTGCAGTTGGGCATGATGCCTGGCATCTCGTGGGGCTGGAAGGTGGCCGACCCAGCGGCCTCTTCGCCGAAGATAGCGAGCGTCGGCACCTGAATCTGGCGAATATCGTTCTCCAGGTCGACGTCTGAAAGCGCGGTGACCGACTCGACCACCACGTACGGCGTCGTGGACGCCATCTGCTGCGCGTACCACTCGATATGCTGAGGGCTGGCTTGCGGTGGACTCAGACGATGGGCGGTGGTCTTGCGCACCCACGCCCCGATCCCTTCCCGCCGGACCAGGTCCATGTTCTCGGCATGGGAGGTCACGCCGACGAAGCGGAATGGAGAGGTGCACACCGTCAGGCTGCGGAGGCGCTCAGGGTATTCGTGAGCGAACTTGAGGGCAATGCTGCCTCCCACCGTCTCGCCAATGAGGTGAACCCGGTCGAGCCCCAGGTTGTCCAGGAGCCCCCGCAGGTCCGCGGCGAAGCCGCTCAGAGACCAGGGATAGCCCGACGGCGGCACAGTCGAGCGGCCGAACCCCCTGGCATCGAGCCGGACCACGCGGTACTTGCGGGCCAGCAGGGGCACCCACGCATACCAGAGGCGCCCGTTCTTCGCCATCCCGTGGTGCAGGACGATCGTCTCGCGCTCCGACCAGGGGTCGGCGAAATCGTCGTCCTCGTAGTACATCTCCAGCGTGTCGTCGATCTTGGCCGTCGGCACTACCCACCTCCCACGAGCTCAGGTCTTCCCCAGAGGATATCGCAAATTCCTCATACGTTTGGCTGGACCGGCCGGCACGGAACGGTTGGCAGCCGGCTGCGTTGCATCGTTGACCCTCGTCGATCCGGGAGCCGGCGCGGGCGGGGCCCTGGAACAGCATCCGCCCTGCAGCGGGCTCCCTTCCCAGGGAGATCGGGCTTACCGGTCACCGGCCATTCCACCTGGCCAAGACCAGGGTTACACGATCTCGGAGACTCCAACCACGGCCTGCCAGCGGCCCGATCGTCCCCTCATCTAGGGCCTGTTTACACTATGCTCGCGCTACACGAAAAGCGCTCCCCCGTGTCATTGCTATGAAAATGGGCACCGCCGCACCGTTGTTTCGTAGAGGCGGGTTTCAAACCCGCCTCCGGCCCGGTCCTGGGACGCCGCCCTGTTTTCATCCCCTTACGTGGCCTTCACAAGGCCATAGTGATTCCGAGGCGCAGCCGAGGAATCTAAGACGCTGCCCGCCAGGCTACCTTAGCCCCGCCACGCCTTTGGCAAGCCTTTGCCTCACAGCTAGTATGAACACGCCCTAGTCAGCAGGTAGGTGGTACAGCTTCGCCGCGTTGTCGACGAGGACCTTCTGCTTCTCCTCCTCGGGCCACCCCTCAGTCCCTTTCTCGATGTACTTCTGGGACGACGGCCAGGTGCAGGTCGGATGAGGGAAGTCGGACTCCCACATGATGTTGTCGATGCCCACCTGGTGCCGGGTGCTGGCGCCGAAGGTCTCGAACCAGAAGTTCACGTAGCACTGGCGATGGAAATAGTCGCTAGGCCGAAGGGCCATGCCCTCTCTATCGAGCCGTTGGCGCTCCCATTGATGGTCGGCCAGCTCGAGGAGATAGGGGACCCAGCCGATGCCGCTCTCGGAGGCCACGACATTGAGCCCCGGGAACCTGTCGAAGATACCGGAGAACAAAAGGACGCTCATCACCTCGGTGTTGGACGAGATGCTGCGGGTCGATAGGGCCGCCAGCCGGAACATATCGCTCAACCCTTCCCACGGCTTCCAGGAGGCGATCCCCATGCTGCCCCCGGTACCTATGTGGAGGTTGATCGAGAGGCCGGTATCCTCGGCCGCCGCCCACATGGGGTCCCAGTAGGGGTCCTCGATGTTGGGGTAGCCGAACTGCTGCGGGAATGCCCACGTAATGCCCTTGATCCCCAGGCGGTGGGTCCGGTGGAGCTCCTCCACGGCCAGCCCCACGTCCCACATCGGCAGCTGCGCCAGCGTGATGAAACGCCCGGGGTAGGGCTGGGCCCATTCCTCAATCTGATAGTCGTTGTACGCCCGCAGCGCGTCGAGACGGAAATCGGCAGGATAGCCGGGGTCCTGAAAGGTATTGCCCGCAACCCCCGAGACGTTTCCGAAGAAAGCGTGGGTGTCCACGCCGTCGTCGTCCATGGCCTTTATCCGCTCGGCGGGCACATAGGTGGTCCGGGGCATCTGCTCCCACCGGGTCGGGGCGAACTGGCCCCGGTCCTGCAGGGCGCCGCTGACGACCCCCAGGGCCCCGCTGTAGCCGCCTCTCCGGGGCTCCCCGTGAATGTACCAGGAGTCCGTGCCATCCGGGAGGGACTTCACCTGCGGGACGAGATCGCCCCACTTTTGCGCGGACATGTGCTCCAGCCAGGTGCGCGGCCCTTCCTGCAGGTGGTCGTCTGTGGAAACAACCCGGTACTTCATCCGCGGCCCCCTGCCACCCTTCGGAGATGGGTCAGGGCATCATAGCACGGGGAAAGCCGGCCCAGTGTTGCTCCGTAACCGCAACCCGGCTCTTTCGGCCGATCGTCCCCCGCTGATCAGGCCGTTGGCGCCTGGGCCGCATCTAGCCTGTAGAGGACTGCCGCGTTCCCGCCCAGAATCTTCGCCTTGGCTTCGGACGACAGGTCCTCGCGCTCGCTGATCAGCTTCACGGTGTTGGGGAACTTGCAGTCGTGGTGTAGATAGTCCGACGCATAGATGAGGCGGTCGCTGCCGATGACCTGGGCCACATAGCCAATGGTGCTCTCATCGGGCTCGCAGGCCACGAAGCACTGCTCGCTCTTGAAGTACTCGGCTGGGGCGCCCCGGTCGAACTGCCCCTCGAGAAACTCCTCGTAATACTCCCCCAGCCGGTCCATCCAGTAAGGGGTCCAACCGGCGCCCGCCTCCATGAGCCCAACCCGCAGCCTCGGGAACCTGTCGAGGACTCGACCGAAGATCAGGGCTTGGGCCGCCAGCATGTTCTCCGTAGGGTCATGGATCGGCTTGTTGCTCAGATAGGAGTGGAACGCCTGGCCGTCCACGTAGGAGGTGAACCGCTCCACCATCGCCATCTGGAAGGCATTGTTGTGAATGCAGAGGGCGACGTCGAGCCCCTGGAGCGCATCCCACAGAGGATCGTAAGCGGGATCGTCCAGGTTCCGCTCGACGTGGGGGGCGCGATTGGCGATGAACGCCCCGACGAACCCCAGCTCGGTGACGCAGCGCCGGAGCTCTTCGATCGAAGCGTCGATGTCGTGAGCGGGCAAGGCGGCTACGCCCTTCAGACGGTCCGGATACTGCCGGCAGTATCCCGCCAGCCAATCGTTGTAGCCCTTTACCAGGGCGATGGCCATCTCCGGGTCTGGATGGACCGGCGCCGCGAGCCCCAGGGGACCCGGGAACAGCACGGCGATGTCGATTCCTTCCAGGTCCATGTCCCGGAGCCGCTGCTCAGGCTCCCACATCCCACGGCGGGCCGGGTCGTGGTGCCAGGCCCCGAGGGGCTCCTTACCCCGCACTACGAGCGACACCGTATCCCTCCGGCGCGGGGGCCATATCTCGCCGTCGATCAGCAGAACGTTGGGGCTGTCCGGAGAGGGGCGGGCCCTGTCACGGTACGGTCTCTCGAGCAACTCGATGAACTGCTCCAGGACCGGCGGCTCCTCGACGTGGCCGTCGGCAT
Organism: Dehalococcoidia bacterium; assembly: GCA_965220155.1. GTDB lineage: Bacteria > Chloroflexota > Dehalococcoidia > SHYB01 > SHYB01. Next base: position 2,019,802 of record OZ244810.1, read on the forward strand.
CGATAACGGGGGTTCGGTTCATCCTCTGCGTTCTCCCCTAGCCGGACCTGTCGATCCAGACCTGCTCCCAACGGTATTGCGGCGAATGCAAGAAGGGAAGATTCGGATAGTAGTTCTTTACCCAGGGGAAATGGCCCGCGGGAGTCTGACGGGTGATGGTGACCAGGAATGCCCCGAAGTACTCTCCCAGGATCATCTCCTGGACTCGCACCAGCATCTCCCGCCTCTGGGCTACGTCCAGAGTCTTGTCTTGCTCCGCCAGCAGGTCATCCAGCTCCGGCCACGACCACCCTCCAAAGTTCTGCCCAGCCTCGGTTACGACATAGGCGTTCAGGTAGTCCGCCGGGTCATCGATATTGATGGACGCCGAAATGAGGTAGACGTCGAAGTCCTTCCGGCCGACGCGCTCCCGGACTTCGGCATTGGGAAGGATGTCGAGTTCGGTCTCCACACCTAGCTGCCGGAAGTTAGCGTCGACGGTCTCACCATAGACCTGGAACGACTGGCTCGTCATGATGTTGAAGCTGAAACCGGGGCCGAGGTCGGCCTGGGCCAGCAGCTCCTTCGCTCGGGCCAGATCACGGGTCTTGTCCTCGCTGAACCCAGGCCTGGTCTTGATGATCTCGGTGGAGATCCCCCACAAGCCGCCTTCTTCAGGAGGAAGCAAGGGGGAGGGATACGGGCTCCCGGCCCCGTCCTGCCAGGTAGCCACCAGCGCATGGCGGTCCACCGCCAGGAAGAGGGCCTCGCGCACCCGCTTATCGGTCCAGGGTGGCCGGTTGTTGAGAACCATCTGGTTCACACTGATGGTGACCAGGTTATAGACAAACCCCTCTTTGTTCTTCAGGTCCTCCGCTATCGCCGGCAGGACCTCGTTATTGTTCCACTGCGTGGCATCGATCTTCCCAACACGGAAGTTCGCCACCACGGTGTCCCTGGCCAGCATGTGGTAGTTGATGCCATCGAGATACGGCAGGCCCTGCTTCCAGTAGTTGCCGTTCCGGACGTGCTCCATCTTGATGTTGCGCTCGAGCGCATCGAACTGGAACGGGCCGGTGCCAATGGGCTTTTCCTTGAACTCGTCCAGCCTCTCAGGAAAGGGCAGGTGGGCCGGATACATCAGCATCTGGTTTTGCCCCATCACACGAAGGAGGGAGTTGCTCGGCGCGGACAGGGTCAGGCGGACCGTATAGTCATCCACGGCCTCCACCCTGGACAGGGCCCTGAGACGGGCCTTGAAATAGGTCATCGTGGGAGTCCGCGGGTTCAGCGTCCCCCGATCGATGTTGTACGCCACGTCCTTGGCGGTAAGGGGGGTGCCGTCATGAAACGCAATGCCCCGGCGAATGGAAAAGGTCAGCACCTCGCCCGAGTCGCTGAACTCCCAGCCTTCCGCAACATCCCCCACAAGGGCTTTGCCGTCTCCATAGGGGTCCGGCCACAAGAGGTTGTTATGGATAGGATTCCACACGGGATAGGAGAAGCTGGGTCCTCCCGCCACGTAGGTGTCATAGCCGAAGGGCTGCGATGAAAGGGCCGCGATATTCAGGACGCCGCCCCTCTGCCCCTGAAGGTTTAAGATCGGAGTGGGGTTGGCTTTGCGGGCCGTCGGCGTCGGTGGGACGGGCGTCGCCGTCGGCGGGACGGGCGTCGCCGTCGCTGGTACCGCTGTCGCCGTCGGGACTGAAGTGGCCGTCGGGTCCGCGCCGCCGCAAGCGGTCAGGATGAGCGCCAGCGTCATACCGAGTGCGAAAAGCGCAAGGCCTCCGCGCATTGCCTTCATCTCGTCCCCCCTTTTCCTGCTCCCCCGCGTCTTGCTGCGAAGTGCGTACCGAAGGTGCCGGTCTAGCCCCCCGCGAAGCTGCGGGACTCCTAGGGAACGGCGCCTAAGCGCTTGACCCAAACCCTAGGGCAGGAAGGTTGTATCACGAAGAAGGACCCTCGTCAACGCAGTCCGGCAGCAGTCGCAGGCCGCGTCACGAGTCCTGTCATTCGGAGAGGCGAAAGGGCGCGAAGCGTCTAGGAAGCCCGCGATCGCCTCAGGACCTCGTCGGGCCGGGGATTCACCGCCCATTCGCCGTCGGGGTAGACCACGGTCGGGATGGTCCGGCCGCCGTTCTGCAGGCGCTGCAAATCGGCCAGCCCCGATTCGCTGCCGTCGATGTCGACCCGCTCGTAGGGGATTTGGCGCTCGTCGAGAAACTTCTCGAGCCGGACGCAGTAGCCTCACCAGTGGGCTGAGTACACCTGCAAGGGTCTCGCCTCGGACGCTGGCTGGCTGCTGGAATCTTCAGCCTTGGACTTCATTCGATTCAGCAGCCCCATCTTCGTTAGCCGTTCCCCTATTGGTCCTTCAGATCGCGTCCAACGCGCATTGTAGCGCATTGGCTCCAGCCCCGCGCTGAAGGCCCTGCGGGCACGCTGACTCCCTGTGGTCCGAGAGCTAACCTCAGGAAGCTTGGAGACTCGGTGATTCCATCGTTTAGGGCCTGTTTACACTATGCTCGCGCTACACGAAAAGCGCTCCGTGTTATTACTATGAAAATGGGCTCCGCCGCACCGTTGTTTCGTAGAGGCGGGTTTCAAACCCGCCTCCGGCCCGGTCCTGGGACGCCGCCCTATTTTCATCCCCTTACGTGGCCTTCACAAGGCCATAGTGATTCCGAGGCGCAGCCGAGGAATCTAAGACGCTGCCCGCCAGGCACCTTAGCCCCGCCACGCCTTTGGCAAGCCTTTGCCTCACAGCTAGTGTGAACACGCCCTAGCCTGGTGGCTGTGCCAAGCCTCAGGGAAGAGGTTCGCAAGAGCAGCAGCGATATGGACGTGTGCGGTCCCGGGGGATAGAGGCCAGTGCCGGGGGCGGGACTCGAACCCGCACGGGTCTCCCCAACGGATTTTAAGTCCGTCGCGTCTGCCGTTCCGCCACCCCGGCGCAAGGGACATCTGACAGGTTCAGCTTACCATAACCAGAAAGCAGTCCAGCGCCAAACGCCCGAGCTCGAGCCTGGGGACGGATGGGGCTACGCTGTCTCCCTGTATACTCGCCCCGATGCACGAGCCGGCTTCGTCTCCCAGGGGGGGCTATGGATAAGCTCAAGGACCGCGTCGCGATCATCACCGGGGCGGGCGGCCGGGGAATGGGCCGGGCCATGGCCTTGGCGATGGCGGCCGAGGGCGCCAGAATCGTGGCGGTGGACCTCAACGAAGCAGGGGCTCGGAATACCATCGATGAGGTGAAGCGGCTGGGCGGCGACGGCTTCTCCCAAACCGTCGATGTCTCCGATGGGGACAGGATGCGGCAGGTCATCGAGCAGGCGGTTCAACGGTTCGGCCGGCTCGACATCCTCTGCAACCACGTCGGCGACACCGACTCGCGGGACATCGACGTCGTGAACACGCCAATCGAGGTGTGGGACCGCACCATGGACGTTGGCCTGCGGGGCCCGTTTCTGGCCAGCAAGTACGCCATCCCCCACATGCTCGAGGCGCCCGGCAAGGGCTGCATCATCAACACCTCGTCCGGAGCCGGGTTCCTGGGCGCCGTCACCCTCGTGTCCTATGCCGCATCGAAGGCCGCCCTGCAGGCCCTTACCCGCTCCATAGCGACAAGCCACGGTAAGCGCGGCATCCGGTGCAACGCCATCGCGACGGGGCTCGTGTTGCCTCCCGAGGTAGAAGCGAAGCGCTCCCAAGACAGCCTCGAGATATTCAAGATCAACCGGGTCGTCGAGCAGGTCGGGAGGCCCGAACAGGTCGGCGCCTTCGCAGCGTTTCTCGCCTCCGATGATGCCGCGTATATCACTGGGCAGACGATCGTCATCGATGGGGGCCACACGATCCACCAGCCGTGGTACGCCCAATCGCGTGACCTCCACCCCGAGGCCTTCGAGGGCCACTGACCTCAGGGCCGGCCCGGTATTGCTCTCCTGGCTGGCCCCATAGGAAAATGCCGCGCACTCGCGGCCGCAGGAGGACGGCGGACCGTCCGGGCTATCCTCGATACGGAAAGCTCCCGGTCCATGCCGCGAAGAAAGCACGCTTGATTCTCGGAGAGGAAATCTCTCAGCCGGAGGCGCCCATGGTGGACTCGGCAAAGCGGCCATCCGTTAGGCCCTTCGCGGAACACCCCGTTCACACGTACCTGGCCAACACTGCGGATAACTATGGCAACAAGGTGGCCGTCATCGATGGCGAGCGCCGCCTGACCTATGCGGCGCTGCAGGACCAGACCGACCGATTCGCCGCGGCGCTTCAGGGCCTGGGGATCTCCAGGGGCGACCGGATTGCCATCCTGGCCCCCAACTGCGCCGAATATCTGGTCGCCTTCCACGGGATATCCAGGGCGGGCGCAGTGGTTACAACGCTGAACCCCAGCTATCGAGAGCGCGAGGTCGAGTTCCAGCTCAGCGACTCGGGCGCCAGGGCCGTCGTCGTGTCCGAAGCTCTTCACCCCCTTGTGGCCTCGGTGCGCTCGCAGGTCAAGGGGTTGGAGCACGTCATCGTCCTCGGCGATGAGCAAGGCCCTGGGACCGTCTCCTTCCAACGGCTGATCGAAGACGCAATCGGCCCCCCAGCCCCGGTCGACATCCATGTCCACCGGGACTTGGCCGCCCTGCCCTACTCCAGCGGGACCACCGGCCTGCCCAAGGGAGTGATGCTCACCCACTTCAACTTGGTCGCCAACCTCCAACAGCTCCTCGGGCTCCAGGGCGTGGTCTCGGTTCGTCCGGATGACGTGCTCCAGGTCCACCTGCCGCTATACCACAGCTACGGCATGAACGTGCTCATGAACGGCTCCATCGCGGCTGGCGCCACCCAGGTGCTCATGCCCCGCTTCGATATGGACCAGTGCCTCACCCTGATCGCCGAGCACAAGGTAACGGTGATGTTCACGGTCCCGCCGATCATTCTCGGCTTTGTGAACCTGCCGGACCTTGACCCAGCGGGACTATCCTCCGTCCGATACTTCCTGTCGGGGGCGGCCCCCCTTTCCGGCGACCTGACGGAACGGTTCGAAAGGCGCACGGGCATTCCACTGGTCCAGGGTTACGGCCTTACCGAAACATCCCCACTGACCAATGCCGACTTTGTCGAGCCAGGACTTCGCAGCACGGGGTCGGTGGGCCCGCCCGTGTCCGACACGGAAGAAAGGATCGTCGACGTCGAAACCGGCGGCCGGGAGCTGGCCCCGGGACAGACCGGCGAGCTGATCATCCGGGGGGCCCAGGTCATGAAGGGCTACTGGAACAATCCCGAGGCCACGGCGGACATGGTCAGGGATGGTTGGCTCCACACCGGGGATATCGCCAGGATGGACGAGGACGGCCACGTCTACATCGTCGACCGCAAGAAGGAGCTGATCAAATACAAGGGATTTCAGGTCGCGCCCGCGGAGATGGAAGCTCTCTTGCTGGAGCACCCAGGTGTCGCCGACGCGGCGGTCATCGGCAAACCCGACCCCGAAGCCGGCGAGATCCCCAAGGCGTTCGTCGTCCTGAAGGACTCTTCGGTCACTGCCGAAGAGATCATGACCTTCGTCGAAGGGCGGGTCGCCGGGTTCAAAAAAATCCGGGAAGTGGAATTCGTCGATCAGGTCCCAAAGAACCCGTCGGGCAAGGTGCTCCGCAGAGTCCTCGTCGATCGCGAGCGGGAGCGCGCGGGCGTCTAAACTGCCGGGGTTGTTCGCCTTGGGTACAGTAGCGAGGAGGAACTGTGACCACCGAAGCCATGCTCCAGGAGATCATGGACCGTATCAAGATCCGGGAACGGATGTCGCTGTACTTGCGAGGCCTGGACCGCCGCGACTTCGACCTCATCCGCCAGTGCTACACCCCGGACGCCTATTGCGATTACAGCGGACGCGTCGCCCATGGGATCGATGAAATCATCGAGGTCTGCCGCTCCGTGCTCGGTTTCCAGGTCACCACGGTGTTCATGGGCAACCAAATCATCGAGCTCAAGGGCGACACCGCGGACGTCGAAACCTACGCCATCGACTACCTCCGCTACACCAAGGACGGCCAGGACTACGACATGTGGGGCGCCCTGCGCTACTATGACACCTTCGTCCGCGTCGACGGTGATTGGAAGATAGGCCGCCGCGTGCAATACACCGACTGGCGCCGCTACGACCCCGTGACGACTCCCCCCTAGCTTCCGGCGGGAGCCCGAGGAGCAACCCGGCGCTTGCAGGCTACGCCGGAAGCCCCAGACCGGCCTCGAACGTGGCGTTGGGGATCTTGGCCAGCTCTTCGATGCTGGTCTTGATCTTCGAAAGCCGCGTGCCGGAGCCGAGGACAACGTACCCCGGCTCCTTCAAGCCCTCGTCCAGGTAGACCGGCACGCCGTCCGGCAGTCCGAGCGGCGTAACCCCTCCGATCGCCATGCCGGTGAGCTCCACGGTCTCCTCCGGGGCTGCGAAGGACGCCCGCGGGACCCCCATGAGGTGCCGCACCTTGTGATTCACGTCCAATCGGTGCGTGGCGAGGACCAGGCATGCCGCATAGCGCTTCGGCCCCCGCTTCGAGACCACAATGATGCAATTGCCGCTCGTCTCTGGCGGGTACCCGTAGCGGGCGCAAAACTCCTCGGTATCGGCGTACTCGGAGTCGACCGGGATGATCTCGTGCACGATGCGTAAGCTCGCCAACGCCTCGGCGACCTTCGGCTGGACCAGATGCCCTTCCATCGCCTCGTCAGCGGGCCGCGGCCCTGGCGCCCCGCCGGTCATCTGGCGCCCCTACTCCGTAAAGGGACGTCCGGCGTCGACCTCGCGCCCCGCCCTCCGCAGCCGTTGCCCCGCCATCGAGGCCGTTGTACCATCTGCCCGTTCTCCGACTCCCTGTTGAGTCCTTCCATCATGCCACAACCGCTCGAAGGCATCTCCGTCCTCGACTTCTCCCATGGCATGGCGGGCTCCATCGCCACAATGGTGATGGCGGACTTCGGAGCCGAGGTTATCAAGGTGGAGCCCCCGGGTGGCCACCGGTTCCACGCGGGCCCTCCATCCCGGCAGTGGGACCGCGGCAAGCAGAGCGTCACCCTCGATCTGAAGACCGGCGAAGGGCGAAGGAACGCGCTCGCCCTGTCTCGGCGGTCCCACGTGGTCATCGAGAGCTACCGGCCCGGCGTTGCCACCCGGCTCGGGGTCGGGTACAAGGAGCTGGGCGGGCAACGGCCTGATCTCGTGTACTGCTCGATCTCGGCCTGGGGGCCCACAGGCCCCTACGCCCGCTACAAGGGCTACGAGGGGCTCGTCGAGGCCAAGACCGGGCGGATGATGTGGTACGCCGGGCAGACCCAGCGCGAGGGTCCTCACTACGCTACCGTGAGCCTCGCGAGCTATGCCGCCGGCATGGCAGCCGTCCGTGGCGTCACGGCAGCCCTCCATGTCCGCGAGGCCACGGGGAATGGCCAGAAGGTCGAGACCAGCCTGATCCAGGCCATCAGCTACTACGATTTCATCCAGTGGCTGCTCTGGCAGATGATGGCCCGAGACCCCGAAACATGGCCTTCGGACAACCTCGTCGACTACGCTCGTCAGCCCAATCTGGCCTACCAGAACGTGAGGACCAAGGACGGGAAGTGGTTCCAGACCGCGAACCACATGGTCCGTCTGTTCCAGGCGGAGCTCAGGGCCATCGGCCTGGAGCACATCGTCGAAGACCCGCGCTACGAGTACGGCAGGCCCAGGATTACCGGGGAGCCCCAGGAGGAGCTTCGCCAGATGATCCTCGAGAAGATGGCCGAGCGGACCCTCGACGAATGGATCGGCTACTTCCTCCGCGAGGTCCCGGACGTCGCCGGGGAGCCCTACATGACCGCCCTCGAGGGCATGGAGCACCCCCAAGTCGTTCACAATGCCCACGTGGTCGAGGTCGATGACCCAGAGGCCGGCCGCATGCGGCAGGTCGGCGCGGCGTTCTTTCTCAGCGAGACCCCGGGCTCCATCAAGGGGCCTGCCCCCATTGCAGGTGAGCACACGGCCCGCGTCCTGGAAAACGCAAGAGGTCGCCCGGAGGTCGCCGGCAGCAAAGGGGATGCCCCCCTCCCTCTGCGGCCGTTCGAGGGGGTCACTGTCCTCGATTTCTCGACCGTGATAGCAGGGCCGATGGCGGGAACGCTGCTCGGGGAGCTCGGCGCGAGAGTCATCCGGGTCGAGAACATCCCGGGCGACCATGTCCGCGGGCTGCAGCCTCGAGGTATTGCCGCCAACCGCACAATGGCCGGCGCTCATGGCATATGCCTCGACCTCAAGACGCCGGAAGGCAGGAAGATCATCCACCAGTTGGTGCAGAAGACCGATGTGCTCCTGCACAATATGCGGCCCGGGGCCCCACGGCGCATCGGTATCGACTTCGAGACGGTGCGCGAGATCAACCCTGACCTCATCTATCTGTACCTCGCGGGCTACGGGTCGTCCGGCCCCTACTCGAAGCGTCCGGCCATGTTCCCCATCGGGAGCTGCGTCTCCGGCAGCGCCCTAGCCCAGGCTGGGCCGGGCTTCCCGCCTTCTCCCGACACCCCGCTGACCATCGAAGAGGTCAGAGAGGTCGGCCGCCGGCTGGGGCGCGCCCAGGAGATGAATCCCGACCACAGCACCGCCCAAGCGGCCGCTACGGCCCTCTCGATGGCCCTGTACGCCCGCCGCCGGTTCGGCGTCGCGCAGTACCTGGAAACGACCCTCATCTGCGCCTCCGCCTACGCCAACTCCGACGACTTCTTCGACTACCCCGGACGTCCGCCGCGGCCGGGCCCCGACGCCGAGGGCTACGGCCTCAACGCCCTGTACCGGCTCTATCCAGCGGCCAGCGGCTGGGTGTTCCTCGCGTGCCCCATGCCTCATGAATGGCCGGATCTGTGCCGCGCCCTTGAGAGGGATGACCTGGAACGAGACCCGCGGTTCAGCACCGAAGAGGCCCGGGCCAGGCACGACCATGCCCTGGCAGCCGAGCTTCAAGCCATCTTCCGGACCCAGGGCGCCGCCGACTGGGAGAGGGAGCTCACCTCCAGGGGGGTTGGCTGTGTCAAGGCAGAGGACCGAGGCATGTACCACTTCTTTGCCGAAGACCCTCACGTCCGCGAAGGCGGGTTCACCGTCGAGGTGGAAAACCCCCGGATCGGCAAGTACTGGCGCCATCTTCCGATCCTGACTTTCTCGAAGACTCCCTGCGCCGTTGGGACCGGCCCCCTCAAGGGCCAGCACACCGCCGGCATCCTCGCGGACCTGGGCTACTCCGCGGAAGACATCGCCAGCCTCAAACAGCGGGGGATTATCGACTGGGAGGAGCCGTAGGGAGTCTGTCCCCCACCCGAGGGCCTTCGCTCTCCCCAGGAGGGGTCGCCATCGTCCTCTCCAGTGAAGCGGTCTCCTGGAGCGTCCCTCCAAGTTGAGCCGCCAAGTCCCCTTCTGGTAAAGTTCCTGCTGGCAACCTTCGAGGACAAGGCAGGACTGATGTTGGACAGCAAAAAGATCGAGTTGGCCGTGCAAGAAATCATCCGGGCAGTCGGGGACGACCCGCGCCGGGAAGGCCTCGGCGAAACCCCGCGCCGCATCGCCGAGATGTATGCGGAGATCTTCTCGGGTATGGACGCCGACCCCTATGACCTGCTGTCCGTCGGTTTTGAAGAGGGCCACCGGGAGATGGTGGTCCTGCGCGACATCCCCTTTTCTTCCATGTGCGAGCACCACTTCATGCCCTTCCACGGGGTAGCCCATGCCGGCTACATCCCCAACGGCCGCGTCGTCGGTATCAGCAAGATCGCCCGCGTCGTCGACATCCTCTCCAAGCGCCCACAGCTTCAGGAGCGCTTGACCTCCCAGGTCGCCGATACGCTGGACTCCGCCATGCAACCCGATGGCGTAGCTGTCGTCATCAAGGCCGAGCACCTCTGTATGACCATGAGAGGCATCAAGAAACAGGGCTCGCTCCTGGTCACCTCCGCCATGCGAGGCCGCTTCCTCGACAGCGAAGCCACACGTTCGGAGTTCTTGTCCCTCATCCAGGGCGCTGCGTGACCCTGGCGCCGAGGAAAGAGACCTTCGACTCCATCGAGGAGCCATGGCGGACGTTGGTGGACGAGTCGCCCTCCGCATCCGTTTTCTCTACGCCTGTCTGGCTGCGCGCCTGGTGGGAAAACTGTAGCTCTTCAGAAGAGCTTATGCTGCTGTCCTTCCGGTCCGAGGCCGGCGTGGCCGGCATCGCTCCCCTCATGGCTTCGCAAAACACCCTCCGCTTCATGGCCTATTCGGACGTCTGCGACTATCACGATTTCGTGGTCCGGAGCGGCGGCGAAGAGCCGTTCTTCCAGGGCCTCGTGGACCTCTTCGCCGAAGGCCCTTGGGCCAGCATCGAGCTCGATGGCCTCGCCGAGGACTCGCCCACCCTTCACTGGCTGCCCAGCCTGGCCCGCGAACGCGGGTTCGATGTCGAGCGGAGCGCTGAGGAGGTGAGCCCCCAGATCCCGGTCGCCTCTACGTGGGAGGACTACCTGGGGTCGCTGGGCAAGAAGGACCGTCATGAGCTCCGGAGAAAATTTCGCCGGCTCGAGGCCGCGGGGCAAGCATCCTACTATGCCGTCGGGTCAGGGGAGCTCACCGGGGACGTTTCAATTTTTCTCGACCTGCTTCGGAGCAGCCGGGAGGACAAGGCTGCCTTTCTCAACGCGGACAGAGAGCGGTTCTTCCACGGTCTCGCAACGGCGGTGGCGGCAGAGGGCCTGCTGAAGCTGTTCTTCCTCGAGCTGGACGGCGTCCGCGTGGCCGGCTCACTCTGCTTCGACTTCAACGGGGCATACTATCTGTACAATAGTGGGTACGACAGGGACTACGCGGCCCTGAGCGTTGGGCTTCTCCTCAAGGCCGCCTGCTTGCGGGACGCCATAGAGCGCAAGAAAGGCCGGTTCGATTTGCTGCGAGGCCCCGAAACGTATAAGTACCATCTCGGCGCAAAGGACCACTGGCTCTACAAGCTCGTCCTCCGGCGGGCCGGAACCGGGTGAGCGCTATCGGCGTGGCAATGCCGGATACCAGGGGCCCGGTGTCTCATTGAAAGCAGCATTGATCCGAAAGCGGCATTGATCTGAAAGCGGCATTGATCAGCGTCCATACTTCCTCTCTGGCCCCTCTAGGCCTGAAAGACACCGGGGGCATGAACGTCTATCTCCGGGAGACCGCCCGGGAGATGGGCCGCCGCGGTATATGCACGGACCTCTTCACCCGGCGCCAACACCCTCAGCAGCCCATGATCGAAGCGGTGGGGGAAAGAGCCAGGGTCATTCACCTGGACGCGGGCCCGGAGGAGACGCCGAAGGACTCCCTCTACGAACATCTGCCCGAGTTCACGCAACGGCTGGAGGAGTTCGTGGAGCTCCTCGGGCTCGAATACGACCTCATCCACTCGCACTACTGGCTCTCGGGCGAGGTCGCCCTCGTGCTCAAGGAGCGCTGGCAGGTGCCGGCCGTGGCGAGCTTCCATACCCTTGGCGAAGTTCAGCGCAGGGTGCGCCTGGAGCCCGAGTCGCCGTACCGCATCGCATCCGAGCGAAGGGCCGTCCAGAGGGCCGACCGGGTCATCGCCGGGAGTGTCGACGAGCGGGACAATCTGCTGGCCCTCTACCAGGCGAGACCGGATAAGACCCCCGTCGTTCCTTGCGGGTACGACCCCCAGGTCTTCCGGCCGCACCACAAGTCCGAAGCGCGGACGGCTCTGGGCCTTGATGCCACCAAGGTCGTACTCTTTGTCGGCAGGATGGACCGAATCAAAGGCGCGGAGATCGTGCTCCGAGCGGCAGCCTCCCTGGACGAGGGGGATGGGCTTCGCATCGTCTTCATCGGAGGCAGCGGCCAGGACACCGAGCAGCAGCGCCTCCACTCGCTGGCGGCTGACCTCGGCCTGCAAAGCAGGCTGTTGTTCCTTGACGCCGTTCCGCAGGTCAGCCTTCCTCTGTACTACAGCGCCGCCGACGTTTGTGTGGTCCCATCGTTCTATGAGACCTTCGGCCTCGTAGCCATCGAGGCCATGGCCTGCGGGACGCCGGTCATCGCCGCTCGCGTTGGGGGCCTTCAAACCACAATCGCCGATGGGAAGACCGGTTACCTGGTCCCCTGGCACTGCCCTGAGCCCTATGCCGAGCGTATCGAGACGATACTTGGGAACGACGTCTTGCGGGAGCGGCTAAGCAGGGCTGCCCTGGCCTCGGTCAGAGACCTGACGTGGTCCAGGGTGGTCGACAACCTGCTGGACGTCTATGCCCAGGTGCTGGGCCGGCCCCAAGAGGCATCCCAGCTCGTTCCCTGCGCCTGAACCGGGCCCTTGGACCCGGGACACCTCCGAGACCTCCTTCCCCTCACCCGTGACTTCGTTTACCTCAACACAGGTTGGTCCGGACCCAGCCCGAAACCCGTTGTCGACCGCGTCCGCGAAGTCCTCGAGCAGGAGTCCGAAGCCGGCCCCGCCAGCCAGGCCGGTCTCGACCTCGCCCGCATGGTTTCAGAAGACGCTCAGCGAGCCATTGGGCGGCTCATCGGCGCCGCAGCCGAGGACGTCCACCTCACCCACAGCACCAGCGAGGGCGTCAACATCGTCGTGCACGGGCTGGACTGGCAGCCGGGCGACGAGCTTCTCATCTGCGACCTGGAGCACCCAGCGCTAAAGAAGCCCGCCGCGGTCGTCGCAGAGCGGCGCGGGGTCAGCGTGGTGACGGCCAACGTCCCTCCCCAAGCGTCGCAAGCCGACGCCTTCGGGCGAATCTCGGATGCCATGAGCGCCAGGACCCGCCTCGTGGCGTTGAGCCACGTCCAGTTCACCTGCGGGCTGAGAATGCCTTTGGAGGAGATCGCCCTCGAGGCCCGGAGGAGGGGCATCCTCTTTCTCGTCGATGGCGCTCAGGGGCCGGGACACCTGCCGGTGAACGTCCAGACCCTCAGGTGTGATTTCTACGCCCTGTCCGGGCAGAAATGGCTCATGGGTCCCTCGGGGACCGGCGCCCTCTACATAAGGCCGGACCACCAGCAGAAACTGGAGCCCATCCTGACGACCAGCCTGGTTGAGTCGAGGGCAGCGCAGGCGCGATCGCTCTCATCCCAGCTGTCTCTGGGGTCGCACAGTCCTGGACTCCTCGCCGGCATGACTGAGGCGGTCCGCATCGCGGAAGAGTTGGGCCCTGCCAGGGTTCTTGAATACATCCTTAGCCTGTCGGACTTGCTCAGGGACCGGGTCCTGGGCATCCCCGGCTGCTCCCTCCTGAGCCCCAGCAACGCCGAGTCCTCCTGTGGACTCGTGACCATCGCTCTGGACGGCTGGCGGCCCGAGGAGCTGGCCTCAGTCCTCGACCAACGCCTTCACATCGTGGCAAGGGTGGTCCGCAGCCCGGACGGCGTTCGGTTCAGCACCGCGCCCTTCAATACAGAAGACGAGATAGAGCGGGTGGCGGGGGCGCTTCTCGCTCTGGCCGGAGAGCGGCCCTGAGCCCGGGTCCTGGTCCTATGGGCCGGGGTGCTGCAATACCGCACCCCCGTGCAGCAGGCTTTCCGCCTCATCCGGGCCATACCCCAGCCCCGCCAGTACCTCCAGGGTGTGCTCCCCCGGTAGGGGGGCGGGCCTTCGCAGCCATCCATCGGAGTCCTCCCCCGAAAACGAGAAGGGGGGCGCGGTGAAGTCCACTTGTCCCAGCGCCGGGTGCTGGGTCGGCACGAACACCCCGTTGGCCCGCAGCTGAGGGTCGTCGAAAGTCTCGTCTCGCTCTTGGATTGGGCCACAGGGGACCCGGGCCGCCTCGAGGAGGCCCAGCCATTCGCCCCGGGGCCTCGTCGCGAAGACAGCGGCGAGTATCTCGTAGAGCTCCGGTGTGCTCGCCGCGCGGGCGTCATAGTTCGAAAAGGCCGGCTCTTCGGCCAGGTGGGAAATGTCGAGGGCCCTGCAGAGGTCCCGCCATTCGCGGTCGGCCAGCACCACGATGATGAGCCACAGCCCGTCAGCGCACAGATACGGCGATGCCGTGGCCGAAACGCCGTCGCCTGGGAGGGGAGAGATGTCCCCCTGCACCTTCACGAGCTGCTGTGCCTGGACAGCGATGGCGGATCCCAAGAGCGAGATGTCGATCTTCCGTCCCCGCCCCGTCCGTTGCCGTTCCCAGAGCGCCGTCATGACGGCATAGGAGAGCAGCATCGAGCAGGACAGGTCCGCGGTCATTGTGGCGGGCGTAACCGGCGTCCCGTCGGCCATCCTCCGGGAGCTGAGGATCCCGGCCCGTGCCTGAAGGACCAGGTCATACCCCGGCTTGCCGGCCTCCGCGCCCTTCGGTCCGAACGCGCTGATGGCGCCGTAGACGAGCCTGGGGTTCATCTTCGAGAGCGCATCGAAGTCCGCTCCCAAGCTGCGGCTTGCCTCCGGGAGCTGGCTGGTGATGTAGACGTCGGCCCAACGGGCGAGCCTACCCAGGATCTCGCGGCCGTCGCTGGTCTTGAGGTCGACCTGGATGCTGCGCTTGTTGCGGTTCAAGGCCAGGAACGCCTTGCCGAAAGGGGCCATCGCCGCCGACGAGTACAACCTTCGGCACCCGTCCCCAGCAGGCGGCTCGAGCTTGACTACGTCCGCTCCCTGATCGGCCAGCATCATTGCCGCCGCGGGGCCGGCGAATATTTGGGCGGCATCCACCACCCTGACATCGCTGAGAGGCCTCATGGGATCCGGGGCATTGGGCATCGGTCACCTCGGGCATCGTAGCCGCTGAGACGGGCCTCGGGTCCGCCGCAGGCCAAGTAAGGTTCGGAGTGAGTGTATCCTAGATCAACAGCCAGCCAGGGCATGAGGAGGTAGGTATGCCGGGGCTTCTCCACATGGGACTGACGGTCGCGAATCTCGAGCGCTCTGTCGCCTTCTACAGGGACATCGTCGGCATGGAGGTCTCGGGGCCGGAGTCCGATGACTTCAGCAGCGATGCATTTGATACCCTGACCAGCAACCCTGGGGCAAGGTTCAAGATGGCCCATCTCACCTCGGGAGAGTTCACCCTCCAGGTACTGGAATACACAGCGGGAGGGGCCGGCGTGACGCTGGACCTCCACCACAACCACAAGGGTAGCCCCCACCTATGCTTCGATGTGGATGACGTCTTGGCCAAGTTCGAGGAGCTCCAACAGCGGGGTGGCGTCACCTTTACATCGGGCATCGTGCAGCTCAACCCGCAGACTCGGAGCTTCTACACCGAGGACCCTGACGGCGTGCCCGTGGAGTTCCTCCAGCGCGGCACGTAACGCCCCCGAGCCGCCTTCCGTCCCGCCGGTAGCCTGCCAACATATTCGAGGGCTGTTGTCGTCCCCTCTAACGGTCAGCCGGGAAGGGCCGGCCCTCGATGGACCTCTCGTACCAGATGATCTCCCCAACGTCGCGGAACCCGGTCGCGCGGTAGAGCTCCACCGCCGGCGTGTTGTCCTGGTACACGGTGAGCTCGACAGCCGTGGCGCCCTTCGCGGCCAGATAGTCCACGCTCTCCAGCAGCATAGCCCGGCCGAAGCCCCTTCCGCGGGCCGCCGGGTCCGCTCCGATCATCCAGACCACGCCGGCCGCGCGCGTCCCTTCCCCTGCCCGCCTGGTCCAGCAGTAGGCCACCGGGAGTCCCTCGGAGTACAGAAAGAGCGTGTCCTCTGGCTCCGCTCCCCCCATGCGTGTCCGGTAGGCTATCTCCTCTGGGACGTTGGGCGCGAAGCCGAAGCTTCCCGTGAAAGCCCTGTTCTGGAGGTCGGTCATCACCGCCTCCCCTCCAGCTTGCATGTGGCGAAGCTCGTACCCGGAGACCGGCTTCCCCCGGAAGAGGTCCGTCATCTCCAGCCGCATCTGCCATTGACGGCTCGCCTCGTGGAACCCCAGGTCTTCCAGGAGGCGCCGGGTGCACACCGCCCCCGGCGTCGCCGACGCATGGGCCGCCTTGGCCCCCAAGACGGCGCTGTGCGCCAGCCCCCTCTGCATCAGTGCAGCCCCGATGCCGCGCCGCCGGAATTCAGGACGGACGGCCCCCTCGAGCACCGCGCGGCCTATCACCATCTCGGGGACCACCAGAAGGTAGCCTGTCGGCCGGTCTCCAGCCTCAGCCAGGAAACAGTCGCGCTCCGGCGTGAGGTTTGGCTGCCGCAAGTTCTCCTCGGCTTCCCCCACGGACATGGCGCTGCCCCCCTCGGCCGACCGCGCTTCCGTCACGAGGCGCGCATAGGCTCCGAGATCATCCCAGGCGAAGTTGCGGACAGAGACCAACGACGGACTCCAGAACAGGGCTGCGGGACATTCTAGCCCAACCCCGAGGGGTCGACAGCGTTCGTCGAAACGGGGCGGGGCGATGTGGTCACCGTGCGACTCAAGTATGGCAGACTTCATCCCGCGAATTAGGAGTAGATTTGAGAAGGGGCGGTTCGCGCGAACCGCCCCTACTCCCGCACCTCCTTTGACCCAACCACCATCCCGTGCTAGCGTCAGGGCCCCGAGGAGGTGGCGACAGTGATCACGTTCGGCGTCAGCCTGCGCAACATGGGCTTCGGCAACTCCGGCGCGGACCCGATAACCCACCGGGACCAGGTCCTCGCCATCGCCGAGCAGTCCGACGAGCTGGGGTTCGATACTGTCTGGGCAGGCGATCACCTCTCTCTCCACACCAACCCCAGAGCCCCCTACCCCTATTCGCCGGGGGAGCCCTACTGGATCCCCTCCGATACGCCCATCCTCGATCCGCTGGCGACCGTCGCTCTGCTCGCCGGCAGGACGCAGCGGGTGAAGCTGGGGTTCGGCGTTCTCGTGGTCCCCTACCGCCACCCCCTCATCACCGCCAAGATCGTTGCCACCATCGATGTCTTCTCCAACGGGCGGGTCATCCTGGGCGTTGGCGCCGGCTGGTACGCCGAAGAGTTCGAGGCCACGGGGGCCGACTACGAAAAACGAGGCCCCATCACCGATGAATACATCGGCTATTTCAGAGAGGCCTTCGGCAACGACTACCCCGACTTTCGCGGCGAGTTTTTCCAGCTCACCGGCATGTCCTTTCTGCCCAGGCCGATCCAGCCGCGACTCCCCATCTGGGTTGGCGGCAACACCCGCCCCGCCATGCGGCGTGCTGCCCGGTTCGGCGACGGCTGGGACACCCTGGGCATCAGACGAGACCAGCTGGAGGCTGAGGTCGGACAGATGAAGCGCCTGTGCGAGCAGCACGGGCGCGATATCCGAGACCTCACCATCTGCGTGCGGGGTATCAACTTCGACCTCCACCCTTCGGCCGACCGCAGCCCCAACCGCCCGCCGCTCAACGGCAGCCTGGAACAGGTCCTGGCCGACATCAGGTGGTACGAAAAGCTGGGGATTGGGCATATGATCCTCGGCACCGGCATGCCCGGATGGGATGCAGCTGCCATGCTCCAACGCACCAAGCTGTTCGCCCGCGAGATCATGCCGCAATTAGGGTAGGCAAAGACACCGTCTATAATGGCGTGATTCTCATACGGGGGTGGGCCATGCCGAAGTTCGACATCTTGCCCGTGAGCGAAGCCATCGCTAGGTCGTCGGCCGGAAGGCGCAGGGAAGCATCCGAGGAATATCTCGGCTATATTCGAGCGCTGAATAGCGGCCAGGCCGGAAAGCTCTCGGTGGCCGCGGATGAGACGACTGCCGCGGTCAGGAGGAGGTTGGGCACTGCCGCGAAGGTCCTCGGAAAAGAGCTTGTGATCAAGCGTATCGGTCACGACATCTACTTCTGGATCAGGGACCAGCAAAGGCGGCGCAGGGGCCGCCGCCCGAATGTGCAAGACTAATCGTGAAGGTCTCGACGAGTTTCATCCATGGGTACTCGGTCCTCGACTGGGACGAGCTTTCGACCTACGCCATCGAGTGCGAGCGGATCGGCGTATCCAGCATATGGTCCCCCGAGGGCTGGGGTTATGACGGCTTCACCCCCCTGGCGTTTCTAGCGGCCAGGACCTCTAGGATCGAGCTCGGTACCAGTGTGATCCAGATAGGGACCCGCACGCCGACCAACCTCGGGATGGCGGCCATGTCCCTCTACGCTATGTCCAACGGGCGTTTCAAGCTTGGGCTTGGCACCAGCGGCCCCCAGGTCATCGAGGGGTTCCACGGCGTCGTCTTCGACCATCCGATCGAGAGGACTCGAGAGACCATCGAGGTGCTCCGCCAGGTCTTCAAGGGCGAAAGGGTCTCCTATCAGGGTGAGTTCTATCAGCTTCCGGTCAGGAAGGGCGAAGGAAAGTCCCTGGCTATCTCCGCTCCCCCCGCCCCGGACATCCAGGTCTACATCGCGTCGCTGGGCCCCGCCAACCTGCGGCTCACCGGCGAGCTCGCCGACGGCTGGAGAGGCACCTCCTTCATGCCCGAACACGCCAATACCTTCTTCGATCATATCGCGGAGGGGGCGAAAAAGGCCGGACGGTCCCTGGATGATATCGACCTCCACGCCGGGGGCACGGTCTGGTTTACCGAGGATGTCGACAAGGCTGTGAAGTCCTTGAAACAGGCCCTGGCCTACTCGCTGGGGGCCATGGGGTCCCGTCGGCACAACTTCTACAACGCCGCCTACAGCCGGGCGGGCTACAGCGATGTCGCGAAGGAGGTCCAGGACCTCTGGCTCGACGGCCGCCGCGACGAGGCTCGGGAGCGCGTGCCGGACGACCTGGTCCTCAAGACCCATCTTATCGGTACCGACGACATGATCAAGGAGCGGATCCGGGCCCACCGCGACGCGCGGGTGAGCACTCTCAGCGTTGGCTTGCGGGGCCGCGACCTCGGCAGCTCGTTCACTGTCCAGCACAGGATTGAGACCTTGGAGCGGCTCATGGACCTCGTCCAACAGGTCGATCGAGAGTAGCTGCCCGGAGCGCTCTCAGACAGGCGCACCTTGAGGCCAGAGCTCCTGGGCCGGTCCATACCGATATCCGACACCGGGGCCAGGTGGCTGGCCCTCACCGGGCTGGCCGGGACGGCGCTTCTCGCCGTCGTCCTGGGATGGGCGATCAACGGGAATCCCGACTACGCAGGCTCCTCTTCGGCGCTGAGTCTCCTGGCGGCCGACGACACCGAGAACGCCGGCCTGATCAGGGCTGGGCTAACAGCCTTCGCCGTCCTCCTCCTCCCAACTGGCTTCGCCGCCTACCGGTTGCAGCGACGCACCCGCCCTGCCCTGGGAGTCTGCGTCCTGTTCGCAATCACCGGCATCGCCACCGCCGTCGCGGCATCCCTCTCGGCCACCTCGTCCCGGACCTTCCTCGGCCTCGACGAGGGCTATTGGCACGCGGTCGCGGCATCCATCGCCGGAGGGGCTGGCCTCGGCGTTGTCGCCCTTCAGACCTTTGCGGTCCGGCGCGAGAGGGCGTGGCGTGGATTCTACCGCTTCTCGCTCATTCTGATCGCGGCCGCGCTCTTCAGCGGGGCCCTGTCCGCGGCGGACATCTGGCCCGCCATGGTCGGAGTCTACGAGCGCCTTTTCTTGGCCGGGGGCATGGCGTGGCTGATGCTGCTTACCGTCAAGCTGTTCCGGCAGCGCCGGCCCCGGCCGGGCGCTTGGTTCAGGCACCGCCCCGCAGCACCAGCGCCGCCGCCCCCAGCAGCCCAACGTCGTCGCCAAACTCCGAGACGCTAATCCGGAGCTTGTCGTAAAACTCGGCGAACGTGAGGGACTTCGCGGTGCTCCGGACCCCAGCCTCCAGCATGTCCCAGTCCCGGATGACCCCGCCCCCCAGCACCAGCACTCTCGGGTTGAAAACGTGTACCAGGCTCGAAATGCCGGCCCCCAGAGCCTCCGCTACGTCCGCGACGATCCCGGCCGCGAATGCATCTCCCTGGCGCGCCGCCTGAAACACGTGCTCGGCTCGGACCCCCTTGCCGTCCCCTTGGACCAAGTCCCGAATGAGACCCTGCTCCCCCTCTTCCAGCGCCCGCCTGGCCCGCGCCGCGATGGCGGTCCCCGACGCTATGTCCTCCAGGCTCCGGCGCTGCTTGTAACCGATGATGATATGGCCTACTTCGGATGCCATGCCCAGCCCGGTGACCAGCTTGCCCCCCGTGAGGATGCCTCCCCCTACGCCCGTGCTCACCGTCATGTAGATAGCGTCATCAACGCCCCTGGCGGCCCCGAACATCGCCTCCCCCAGCACCGCCGCGTTGGCGTCATTCCCCATGGCCACAGGGCCCCCGACCCGGCGCTCTAACAGCTCTCGGAAGGGTACGGTCCCCCATCCATGCAGGTTGGGCGGGTTGTAGATCACCCCTTTGGTGTCGATCGGCCCCGCCACGGCGGCGCCGTAGCCCGCGGGAGCGTCGACCCCCGCCTTATGGAGCAGACGTTCGGAGGCTCGCGCGATCCTATCCGCCACCGCCTCGGGTCCCTCCTCCGATCTGCAGGCCTCCCCCACTCGATCGAGGACCGCCCCTTCGGGACTGACCAGGGCGACCCTGAGCCACGTCCCTCCGAGGTCGATGGCCACGATAGGCGCTGTTTCCGGCACACCGTCACCCCTTCGGCTACCCGGTCGGCAGCATAGGATTGGGTGCGAACAGTGTCAACTTCAGCCCCGCTGCGTCGGAAACCGTTCGTCAGTCCCCGGTCGACCGGGGGCAGGTTGAGCTAAGGGCTTCTCATCGCTCGCAAGTATTGACGGCCGGCAAGCGTTCAGCGACTACCTCTAGCTCCATAAACGCTCCGCTCTCTTGGGCTATGATGTTGCCCGCGGCAAGAGGCAAAGAAGTGCTGGACGGGATCAAGGTGCTCGAGGTCGGCAACTGGGTGGCGGTTCCGTCTGCGTGCGCCATTCTTTCCGATCTCGGGGCCGTGGTCACCAAGATCGAACACCCGGAGACCGGGGACCCGGTCCGCGGTATCAACATCACCAGGAATGGGGTCGTTCCGGCGGAGCCTGGGCTGAACCCCTTCTTCGAGCTCCTCAACCGGGGAAAACGGAGCGTCGCGACCGACCTGGGAACTGCCGGAGGCCGGCAGATCGTCCGACGGCTGGCCCAGGAGTCGGACATCCTGGTGACCAACCTGACCCCTCACCGGCAGAGGCGGTACAGCCTCCAGTACGAGGACCTCAGCTCCTCGAACCCCGGCCTCATCTACGCCGTGCTGACCGGCTATGGAATGGAAGGGGCGGAGAGGGACCGTTCCGGGTTCGATTACACGGCGTTCTGGGCCCGGTCAGGGATCATGGCGTCCCTCGGCCCTCGCGGCGGCAATCCTGTGCAGGAGAGGCCCGCCATGGGCGATCAGACCACCTCCCTCGGTATCACCGCAGCGGTCGGGCTGGCGCTATACGAGAGGCAGCGCTCCGGCAGAGGGCAGCGCGTCGACCTCTCGTTGCTCAATACGGGCCTGTGGGTCATCGGCGGGGACGTCGTCGGCGCCCTGCGGGGGCGCCAGGCCGTCCTGCGCCATGACCGCAAGAATGTTCCGAACCCCATGTTTAATTTCTACAAGGCGCAGGATGGCAAGTGGGTGCAGCTCGTCATGCCCGACTCCGACCGGTTCTGGCCTGGTTTCTGCCGCGCTCTGGGCCTGGACGAGCTGGAAGACGATCCCCGCTTCGACTCCCACGAGAATCGGACGAAGAACAACCGGGCGCTCATCCGGTTGCTGGAGGAGCGGATTGCCACCCGGCCCAGGGCTGAATGGGCTCCGCCTCTCGACCAGGCGGGCTCGATCTGGGGCCCCGTCCAGACCCTGGATGAGGTGATCGTCGATCCCCAGATCGAGGCCAACGATTACGTGGCCTCCATCGAGCACCCCACCGAAGGGGAATACGAGCTCTTGCGGCTCCCGATGAAGTTCGACCGGACCCCTGGCTCCCCCAAAGCTCCGGCGCCGGAGCTGGGCCAAGACACCGAAACCACGCTCCTCGAGATCGGCTATTCGTGGGAGGAGATATCGGGGCTCAAGGACGCAGGGGCCATTCCCTGACCGCAGCTTCGCATACTACCTCGTGACCGAAGGGAGCGTAGTCAACGGCCTAGCGCGATGACGCCCCTATCGGGCCCTTGGGGCCTATGGCTTGGGCAGGGAGCCCCGGCCATCGGGAGGAAGACCAATGAGCTCGAACCAGTTCCCATCGGGGTCTTTGCCGTAGGCCCAGCGCCTTGGGTTCCCCTGCGCATCATACGGCTCGTCCAGGAACCAGATACCTTCTGCTTCCAGGCGCCGGTGCTCCTCCTGCACGCTGTCGCAGAAGAAGGCTATGTGGGTGGCGTGGACGTCCCGCACATCCATGTCCAGCACCACGTCCTGCTTGTTGCCATACTCGATGAGCTCGATCATAAAGCCGCCAAGGCGGAGCCACGCCTCCTGGAGCCTGACTCCTTCCAGCCGGGTGCCTTTGAAGCGATCGCTGGGCTCCATGATCTGCCACTTGACCTCCTCCATCCCCAACAGGTCGCGATAGAAGGACACGGCGTCCTGGATATCGTTGACGACCACTGCGGAATGGGCATGGCCGAACCCCGATTCGTCCAGTCGAAGCTGCCCCCTGGGTATCTGGTCCGCTATCGAATACCTCACGAGCTGGACCCAGTTGCCGTCCCAGTCTTTTCCGTGCAAGGTTGAAGCCGTCTCGTCCGGCGCGGCCAAGAACCAGCCGCCCTGGGCCATGATGCGGTCGTAGTGCTTCATGAAGTCCCGCGCGTAGAGGCCTTGGTGCGTCGCGTGGACGTCCATCGGGCCCATCTCGACCTTGGTGTCTTTCCTGTTCACCCAGTCGATCAGCTCGATCTGGAAGTCCCCATGCCGGACCCACTCGACCCTGGCGTGCAGCCCTTCCAGCGGACCCCCGGTGGGCCTATCAGGGTCGGGGACCACCTCGACCGAGCGGACCAGACGAAACCCAAGGACGTTCGTCCAGAAAGGCAGGGCCTTCTGCATCTCCTCGACGACGATACCGGTGTGGCTATGCCAGACTGTCATCAACTCCCCCTTCGGACGCGGACCCGCCTCCAACCGTCCAGCCGGCGCGGCGAGCCCGCTCAGACAACTCCCCGCTCCCGGAGCGCACGAACGTCGGAGTCCGCCAGGCCAATTTCCCCCAGCACCTCGTCGGTGTGCTCGCCTAGGGCCGGCGCCTGGTGCCGGACCTCGAACTGCTGGCCGCGGACCCGGATCGGGTTGCCGACCATCTTGTAGCCCCCAACAACCGCGTGCTCCGCCTCCAAGACGACCTCTCGATGGCGCATGTGGGCATCAGCTTCGAGATCGTCGAAATCCACGACGGGCCCGGCCGCGACGCGGTGCTCCAGGAACAACTCCGTCCAGTACTCCTGCGGGTGGGCGGCAAAGATCGATTGGAGCTCCCGGCGAAGCGCTAGGTCCTCCCGCTGCCCCTTATCAAGCAGGTCCTCGCGTCCAAGAGCGTTGCAGAAACTCTCCCAGAACTTTCGCTCAGTGGCGCAGAATATGATGAACTTACCGTCGGCCGCCCGATAGTAGTTGTAGTCGGGCGTCTCGTCGGTGGGCGCTATGAAGCTCGTTGAGGGGGTAAGGCGGTCCTTATGAAAGGTCGTCGATAGGCTGAGCCAGGAGACGGCCACCACACTGTCCGCGCAGGAGATATCGATGTACGCGCCTTCACCCGTCCGGCCGCGTTGGACCAGGGCTGCTGCCACGGCGTATGCGGCGTACAGCGGCCCGATGTTGGTGCCGCCGCCCGACCTGCTGGTAGGCGTCGAGCCCTGGCGGTCATGGTGGGCCAGGCCATCGCTCCCCCAGCGCACCGGGACGGCCCCCGCCAGCGCATCCATCATCATCCCGTGGGCCGGGTGCTCGGCGAACCGGCCCTCGGCCCCGAAGCCCGTGGCCTGGCAGTACACCAAGTCCGGCTTTACCTTCGCCAGCGAATCATAGTCGGTCCTCAGCTTCCTGGTCGTGTCGACGACGTTGCCCGTAACGAAGACGTCGGCATCACGAAGCATGCGGTGGAACAGCTCTAACCCTTCCGGCTTGCGCAGGTCTAGGGTGACGCTGCGCTTGTTCCGGTTGACGGTCATGTGGGAGGGGCTCCAGCGTGGAGCAAAAACGCCCATATAGTCCCGGATGTAGTCGCCAAGTCCCGGACTCTCGACCTTGATGACATCGGCGCCTTCGTCGCCGAGCAGCATGCCCACGTAGTCCCCCGTCAGCAGCACCGCGGATTCGATCACCTTGATGCCCTTGAGCAAATTCGCCATCGGACCACCTCCTGAAGGGGTAGAAGGGATACCCTGGGCTGCCTTCGGGGGACTACCCCCCCTGAAGCGCCTCATCATACCCCGGGTTGCTGAATGGGCGCAGTGATGGTCCGGGCAGGGCCCGGTAGGACGGTTGATTCCACCAGGTACACTATAGGGGCCTGGCAGCCTCCTTGGCCGGGCCCTGCCCGGACTTCTCAGATAAGAGGACGTGCCCCTTGTACATGGAAAAGCTGAGCCTCGAGGGGAAGGTCGCCATGGTCGTCGGGGCTGGTGGGGGCGGTCACGGGACCGCCACATCCCTGGCCGTTGCGGAGGCGGGGGCCGACCTTGTCGCGGTCGACATCTCCCCCGAACGCGTCGAGGAAACGAGACGGGACGTTACTGCCCTTGGCCGGCGGTGCCTCGGTATCGTGGCGGACGTCCGGAAAAAGCCCGAGGTCGAGCGGACCGTCTCCGAAGCGCTGGCGGAGTTCGGCGACATCCATTGCCTGGCAAACATCGTCGGTGGCATGCAGGTCGGACAGTGGTACGGAATGCTGGACTATCCGGAGGATATCTACGACGACGTCATGAACCTCAACCTCCGGTACGCCTTCCTGACCTGCCAGGCCGTGGCAAAAAGCATGGCCGATCGGAGCATTCCCGGCGCGATCGTCAACGTCTCCTCAGTCAGCGCCCTCCCAACGTCACCCGGACACGGTCCCTACGGAGCGGCCAAGGCCGCCCTGATCGCCATGAGCAAGACAATGGCGATGGAGTGGAGCGGGATGGGTATACGGGTCAACATCGTGGCGCCGGGCTCGATGTGGACTCCAAGAGCCGGCGGACTGCGGTCCAGCGAGGGCAGCGAAAAGACAGTGCCCCTGGGTCGCCGGGGTATGCCGCACGACGTCGCATCCGCCATTCTGTACCTGCTATCGGACCTCTCGGCCTATGTCACGGGTCACGTCCTGCCCGCGGATGGGGGCATGACGTCCAAATCGGTCCTGGGCGGCGAAGCCCTGAGGATGATGCGAGGAAACAACTAGACCATCGGCGGTGCTGTGATGCAGTTTGAAACGGCCAGGGCGGCCCTCCTAACCCTGGATTTCCAACGGGAATGGACTGACCTGTACGCCAGCGACGAGATGCTGGGCCGGGTGGCCAGGGTGCAGGACGCCGCTCGCCAGGCGCGTATCCCTCTCATCCATTTCAAGACCGTGATCGGAGGGGCCTATAGAGACGGCGGGCTGCCCCTCACCCATTATCAGAGCACGCTGCTCGAAAAAGGGTGGGCGAAGGAGAATTCCCCGGCATCGGAGATTCACCCCAGGGTCGCGCCAAAGCCGGGCGAGCACGTGATCACCAGGCAGCACGAAGGGCCCTTCGTCGGTACCGATCTCGAGCAGGTGCTCAGGAGGCAGGATACCCACTACCTCGTCGTCGCCGGGATCCCGACTAGGGCCTCCGTTCGCAACATCGGGACCGACGGCCCCAACCGCTTCTTCGACACGATTCTTCTGTCCGACTGCTGCAACGATGAGGACGAGCAAGTCCACCGCGTACTTCTGACGAACGTGCTGACGCACCAGTCCCAGGTGGTGACGTCTGACGAGTTTCTCGGGGAGCTTTCTTCCGGGAAGTAGCCGCAGCCCGCACATCGCGCCTCGATGCATGTCGGGCCGGAGGAGACACATGGAGCTGAATCTCGACCTCAAACGGACCGTCATCCTGACGCTCTATTGCCAGAACGTCTGGGCGGCGGGCATCGTGAAAGACAACCCGGAATGCCTGGACCGGATCGCGGCCTGCCAGGATGCGGCCCGCTCGGGCGGCATGGAGGCCATGCACTGCGGTATCGCCTTCCCTGAAGGATTCCTCGTGGTAGGCCCGCATTCGAACTTCCACGAGCTCTGGCTCAGGGACATCCAGACTGGGGTTATCGGAACCCCCGGGGCGGAGTGGCACCCCAAGGTTGCCCCAAAGCCCGGGGAGCTTTCCATGTTCAGCCAATGCTCAGCCGCCTTGGTCGGGACTCCCTTGGAGCAGGCCCTGAGGGGGCGGGATGTCACGACGGTCGTCGTCACGGGAATCTCCACCCTGGGCTCCGTCAAGAACATCGTCACCGACGCCACGAACCGCTTCTTCGACATCATCGTCTTGAGCGACTGCTGCGAGTCAGGCAATCCCGAGGTGGAGCAGGTGCTGATGCAAAAGGTCTTCCCCGGCGTTTGCCGCGTGGCGACTTCGAAGGACTTCATCGAAAGCGTCGCGGCGGCCAGCTCCAAAGCGGGCTAGCCTTTTGCGGAGCGTCGACACTGAAGACGCCAGACTGGCTGGCTGACCTCAGCGCCTCCTTACCAGCTCCGGCACCAGGGCAAGCGCTTCCCCGAGCTTGGACCGCTCCTTGCCGCCGGCCTGCGCCGACCCGGGCCGGCCTCCGCCTCCGCCGCCCGTCACCTTCGCCACGTCGCGGACCAGGTTGCCCGCGTCATACCCCCGCGAAACGAGGTCCGGCGTAACCATCGCGATGAAGGACGGGCGGTCATCGACCGCCGCTCCCAGCACGATGACGGCACTCTGGAGCCGTTCCTTGAGCCAATCTCCGACCTCCCGCAGCGCATCGACGCTCGATACCGGGACCTGAGCGGCCACGACGGGAACCCCGTCGACGCTCTCGACGCGTCCGGTCAGCGATTCGGCTGCACTTCGGGCAAGGTCTCGCTCCATCACGGAGGCCCGCTTCCGCTCCCGGTCGAGATCGGCCAGAAGCGTCTCGACGCGGACTCCGAGCTCGGCCGGGGAGGTCTGCAGCTGCTTCGCCAGAGTCTCCATGAGCACGTGCCGGTCGCGGAGGGCTGATTCCGTCCCTCGGCCCGTCAGCGCCTCGACTCTTCGAGTCCCGGCCCCGATGCTGCCCTCGCCTTCGATGTGGACCAGCCCGATCTCTCCAGTGGCGTTGGCGTGAGTGCCTCCGCAAAGCTCGAGGCTGAACGTCTCGCCGTTGCCGATGCGGCAGGTGCGGACCACCTCTCCATACTTGTCGCCGAAAAACGCCAGAGCGCCCTGTGCCATTGCCTCGTCGTAGGGCATAACCTGGTGGGCAACCTGCAGGTTCTCCAGGACCTTTTCATTGACCAGCGACTCGATCTCATGAAGGTCCGCCTGGCCGACCGGGGACGGGTGACTGAAGTCGAACCGCAGCCGGTCGGGGGCTACCAGCGATCCCGCCTGTCGGACATGGGCGCCTAGGACCCTGCGCAAGGCTGCGTGAACCAGGTGTGTGGCGGTGTGGTTGCGGACGACGTCCGCCCTCCGGCTCGGGTCCACCGAGGCGACTACCGGCTCTCCAACCGCGATCTCTCCCTCCACGATCTCTCCCACGTGGGCCGTGATGCCCGGAACCGGCGACTGGGTGTCGGTCACGTGGACGGTCCCCGAAGGGCCTCGAATGGCGCCGCGGTCGCCCACCTGGCCCCCGCCCTCGGCGTAGAACGGGGTCTCCCGCAGCACGACCTCCACGCTGTCCCCCTTTGCAGCCCGCTCCGTGGGAGCCCCGCCGCGGAGTATCCCGATGATGACCGTGTCCTCCGCCAGCGCTTCGTAGCCGGTGAAGCGGGCCCCTTCGAGGCCAAGCTGGCGGTAGGTGTCTGGCGACGTCCCGTCACCCAGTCCGAACCGCGCAGCGGCCCGTCCGCGCTCCCGCTGGGCCTCCATCTCTCGCTCGAACCCGGCGAGGTCCACCTCCATGCCCCTCTCGCGGGCGATGTCCTGGGTAATATCGACCGGAAATCCGAAGGTGTCGTACAGCCTGAAAGAGTCGCTTCCCGTGACGGTGGACTCACCGGAGTCCTTGTGGCGGGCCACCAGCCCGTCGAGTATCTCCATCCCGGCATCCAGGGTCCTCGTGAAACGCTCCTCTTCGCCGCTCAACACGGTCGCGACGAAGTCCCTCTCTCGCTCCAGGCCGGGGTACGTCTGCCCCATGCGCTCCACGGCCAGCTCCGCCAGCCGGACCAGGAACGGCCCTTCGATGCCCGCCTTGCGGGCGTACCGGACTCCCCGCCGGAGGATGCGACGGAGGACATAGCCGCGCCCCTCATTCGACGGGACCACCCCGTCGGCGACGAGGAAGGTCGCCGCCCGGGCGTGTTCGGCGCAAACGCGGATAGCGGAATCGGCGTCTTCGTCGTCCCCGTAGCTCCTGCCGGCGAGGCCGGCCACCGCCGACACGAGGTACGAAAAAGCCTCCGTCTCATAGGTCGAGAGGACCCCCTGCATGACAGCGGCGGTCCGCTCGAGACCCATCCCCGTGTCGATGTTGGGCCGCGGCAGCGGCGTCCGGCTTCCGTCCCGGTGGTGGTAGTACTGCGTGAAGACCAGGTTCCACAGCTCCACGAACCGGTCTCCACCGTCTTCAGGAGTCAGGTGGGCGCCGTATTCCTCACCGTAGTCGTAGTGGATCTCGCTGGAGGGGCCGCAGGGGCCCTCTTCACCCGCGGGTCCCCAGAAGTTCTCCTTGTCGCCATAGCGCAGGACCCGTTCCTTCGGGACGCCGATGTCGAGCCATATGTCTTCCGCCTCATCGTCGTCGAGGTGCACGGTCACCCAGAGCCGCTCGCGCGGCAGCTCGAGCACATCCGTGACAAACTCCCACGCCCACCGCACCGTCTCTTTCTTGAAGTAATCTCCAATGCTGAAGTTCCCCAGCATCTCAAAAAATGTGAGGTGTTTGGTATCCCCCACCGAGTCGATATCGGAGGTCCGAAAGCATTTTTGCACCGAGGCCAGGCGCCGGTTAGGCGGCGTCTCCTCCCCGGTGAAATAAGGCTTGAACTGGACCATCCCCGCGCTGGTAAGGAGTAGCGTCGGATCGCCGACGGGCACCAGGGATGAGGAGGGAACGACCAGGTGGTCCTTGCTCTGGAAGAACTCCAGGTAGGCGGAGCGTACCTGGTCGATAGTGACGGGTCTGGGCATGGCGGCTCAACAGAGAGGATACCGGCTGCGGATATTATCGCACGACAGGCGCCTACCCCTTCGGAGACCGGGAGCCGCCAGGGACCGCCCATGGCGAGCCCGTGAGAGCGGCCCGAGGTCGTCAGCGCCCGCGCATCGGGCTACGCCGGGGGCACCGAGACCTTCTGCCAGGACTGCTCAGGAGGAAAGACGCTGAGGCTCCGGTGGCGGACCGTTGGAGCCGATGCCAGGTCCGCGGTTGCCTCTCTGAACCTCAGCAGGTGTGGGGTCTGCGTATGGGCTTCGAACGCCGCTTCGTCGCGGTAGACCTCGTAAAAGTGGAACCGGTCCTGGTCGTCGGTGTCCTGAAGGACGTCGAACCGGAGGCAGCCGGGCTCGTTCGTCACCGAGCTGCGGGCGTCTTCGGTGGCGGCCTGGAGGAACTCCTCGCGCTTGTCGGGTTTGATCTGGAAGGTGACCATCAGGATGAACATGGGTGCTCCTTTCGACTTCGAGGGCCGGCGCAGAGTATCGACGGGCGGAGCCGCACCATCGGAGGCTCGCCGGCATTATGGCATGCCCAGGCCGCTGGATGAGGCGACGCCTGGGCCTCAGTAGCCTGGCGGCCCTTGCCAGGGGCCCAACACCTGGCCGATGAGCCGGGAGATTGCCAGCAGTCGCCCATCGTCCCAGCGCCGCGCGACCGCCTGCAGTCCGATCGGAAGCCCCTCGCTGGAGCGTCCCATCGGCAGCACGACGACCGGGTGCCCGGTCAGGTTGAACGGGCACGTGAACCCGGCCGCCGCCAGAACGTACGGGACTTCCCGCTCGTCGATGTCGATAGGGGTGCCCTGATTACGGTGGGTAAAGGCCGGTCCAGCGGCGGCGGGACACAGCAACACTTCCCAGCCATCGAAGGACCTCTCGACCGCGGCGATGTACCCGTCCCTCGCCTGGAGCAGCTCGGTATACCTGGCCATGCCTGCCTCTATACCTCGGGCGAAGGCGGCGAGGACCGATTGGCTCGACCGCCGGAATGCTGCCGCGGCCTTCTCTAGGTTGTCCCTGGGCGCTGTCGACGATTTCTCCGCCCACAGAAGCTCGCCCCAGGTCTCCCACACCTCGGGGAAGTTGAAACCGTCGATGACCGCCTCCTGGACCTTGCAGCCTGCTCTCCCCAGGTCCGCCAGGACACCGCTCAGGGCGTCTCGGGTCTCCTTCGAGGCGGTCACCTCCCCGAAAAAGTCTGTCCATCCGACCCGGAGCCCGGCGAGGCTGGCCCGGCCCCCATCGGCGATCGGCACGGGCGGTACCTCCAGATGCTGTCCGTCGGGCCCGGCGATGATGGATAGCGCAAGCGCCAGGTCTTCGACGGACCGGGCAAGGGGTCCGACATGCTGCATGTGGCGGATGCCTCGGGGCGCGCCGGGTAGCTCCGGGATGTGTCCCGTCACCGGCACACGGTTCTCCGTTGCCTTGAGCGAAAATATGCCGCTGAAATGGGCGGGAATCCGCACCGACCCGCCAATGTCGCTGCCCAGCTCGAGGGGGCTCATCCCGGAGGCCACGGCCGCCGCACCTCCGCCCGTTGAGCCGCCGGGTGTGCGCTCCACGTCCCACGGGTTGTTCGTGCGTCCGAAGATGGGGTTCACTGCTTGGACGTCGGAAGAGAGCACGGGGAGATTCGTCTTCCCCAGCATGATTGCCCCCGCGGCCTTGGTCCGAGCAACGGCCGTCGCGTCGCGCGTCGGCACATAGCCGGCCAGCGGGGGGTATCCGCCCGTTGTCCTTACCCCCGCGGTCTCGAGGGCGTCCTTGACCGTAAATGGCACCCCATGGAGCGGCCCCCACAGCTCGCCGCGGGCCAGCGCCGAGTCGGCTTCTCCAGCCCGGGCGATGGCGGCCTCCCCGGTCAGTGTGACCACCGCATTGATCGCAGGATTGTGCTTCTCGATGTGGCGAAGGTGGGCCTCGACGATCTGCTTGGAAGACCACCGCCTCTGGCGAATTGCCAGCGCCAGCTCGGAGGCAGTGGCGAAGATGGGGGCATCTGCCATGGCTGCATGCTCCTCTTGTGCTGGGTGTGACGGCGTTTCTCGGCGTGCGACCGAGGGCCGTCCTCCTATGAAGTCACGGCAGGGTGTGGCCGGTCGTGCTCAGGCCGTCACCCGGCGGTACAGCTCAGTCGTCAACGCCATCAGGACAGCGGTCAGCCCCAGCAGAACGCCCAGTCCAATCAGGATGGTATCCCACACCCACCCTTCGATGATGACCACGCGCATGGCCTCCAGCACGTAGTTGACCGGGTTTACGTTGACCGCGATCTGGAACCATCGGGGCAGGAGATCGTAAGGCATGAACGAGGTCGTCAGGAAAATGGCGGGGAAGAACAGCACGAAGCTGGCCTGGGCGGCTTGGGCGCTCCGGGTCCTCAGAACGATCATGAGAGCGATGCAGGACCATGCGACTCCGAACAGGGTCGCCAGAAAGATGACTAGGAAAACAGCCCCGACCCCACCCTTGAACGAGACGCCCATCGCGAAGGCGATGGCAATGATCAGCAGGACCGCCGCAACCAGGCGCGTAGCGGCCATCAGAAGGGTGCCCAGCAAGATCGCAAACCGGTTGATGGGGGCCAGCAGCAGCTTCTCCAGGTAGCCGGACACGATATCGGTGATCAGGGCGAAGCCGGCGTCGCCGCTGCTGAAGACCATAGCCTGGATGAGGATCATCGCCGTAATGAACGTGGTGTAGTCGTCGGAGGGGAAGCCGGGCACCTGCACGAGTTCGGTGAACGTCGACCCAAAAACAAGGAACAGGAAAAGAGAGATGAGAAGCCCCGGGACCACCACGTAGGGCTGGCGGAGCCAGACCTTGAAGTTCCGGACGTAGATGTACCAGGTCGCGCGGGCCAGGGCCACGGTCAGCGTCTCCCCAGCCCCATGAGCTGGCGCCACGCCTGGTCCATGTCGCTCCCGCCGCCCTCCGAGGCCCGAATCGTCCGGCCCGTGTGCTTCAGGAATACGTCGTCGAGAGTCGGGCTGGAGACCTCGAGATGGCCGACCGGGATGCTCCTATCGATGAACAGGCGCAGCAGGTCGGGCACGGCGGATCCGGCGTCGTCCACCGTTATCGCGAGGATATTCCTCTCCGTGGTGACCGCACCCACGTAGGTGCGCTCTCGGGCCAGCGCCACAGCTTCCTCTGCCTTGCCGGTCCCATCTTCACCGCCTCCGACCGTGACCGTCACCACGTCGCCTCCGACCTCCCGTTTGAGCTCGTCGGGAGACCCCTCGGCCACGATGTTGCCCAGGTCGATGATCGCGATCCGCTGGCAAAGCCGGTCCGCCTCTTCCATGGTTTGGGTCGTGAGGAAGACCGTGACCCCACTCTCGTTGAGCTCTTGCAGATGGCCCCAGATGGCCAGTCGGCTCTGGGGGTCGAGGCCCGTGGTCGGCTCATCCAGAAAGAGAATCGGCGGCCGGTGCATCAAGGCCCCGGCCAGGTCGATGCGCCGCCGCATACCGCCCGAATACGTGGCGACCTTGCGTCCGCCAACCGGGGTCAGGCCAACGAGCTCCAGCAGTTCGGCGGCGCGCTCTCGGGCGTCCTTTCTCGCAAGGCCATAGAGCAAACCCTGAGTCTCCAGGAACTCCCGGCCGGGAGCGAGGTCATCGAGCCCCACTTCCTGCATCGCGAAACCGACGATCCTCCTGACCTCCATCGGGTCCCGGTCCACGTCGAACCCGCCCACGAGCACCCGCCCTGAGGTCTTCTTGAGGAGGGTGGCCAGTATCTTGAGCGTCGTGCTTTTCCCGGCGCCGTTGGGGCCCAGAAAGCCGACGAACTCGCCCCGCCGAACGCCAAAATCGATCCCGGCCACCGCACGGGTACCACCCGGATAAACCTTGACCAGGTCCTCTACCTGGACGGCCGGACCGCTGGAGCTCGAGATGGCAGGCTACCTCGTCCGTCTCGGTGAGCTGATGGTTGGAGCCCCGGGGCCGTCCACGTCACACCCCAGTACCGCGGTAGTCCCCGCTGCGGAGGGTCCTGCCCCCCAGGTCGCCCGTCGGCTGGCCGTCCCGTTGGGTGACCTTCCCGTTCACCATCGTGCAGACGATCCCTTCCGCATACTGGACCAGCCTGGTCGCTCCCCCCGGTAGGTCGTCCAAGAACAGGCGTTCCGCGGGGGCCACCTTCTCGGGATCGAACACAACAATATCGCCGGCCTGACCTTCCAGGAGCCGTCCGCGGTCCGTCACACCCACCTCGTCGGCCGCGAGGCCGGAGAGCCGGTAGACGGCCTCCTGGAGGGACATCGCCTGTTTCTCCCGCACCCAGTAGCCCAGCAGGCGCGTCGGAAACGCGGTGTTCACGCCTCGCAGGATATGCGCGCCCGCGTCCGATGGCCCAGGGACCACGTGGGGCGACTTCAGAATGGCCAGCATCGCGTCCTCGTCTCGGTTCCGGGGGTCGAGGACCCGGAAGTGCGTACGGAGCTCTTCATCCACCGCGATGTCGAACGCGGTGTCCAGGGCATGCCGGCCCTGCCGAAGGGCGATATCCGCGATCGTCTGCATCTCCAGCTCGCGGTACCGGCCGGACGCGGAGCGCACCAGGATAATCTGGTCCCAGCTCAGAGGGACGATGGACAGAGGGGCGCCGTCCATCTCCTCCTTCAGCCGGTCCCGGACGGCTTGGTCGCTCATCAGGGCCATACGCCGCTCCTTCGACCCCGACAGAACATCCTTCCACGAAGGCCAGCGGTCGAACACATCGGTGGCCTCGAAGGTCACCTCGAAATCGTGGGCCTGGCAGTGTCCCTGGGCAAAGAACGGAGTGCCTTCGGCCCGCATCCGCTCCATCCGGTCGAGCTCCTCCCGCCAGGCGTCGGGCAGGTGCATCTGGTGAATGATGGCGTTCAGGCACAAGGGCCTCCCGACCCTCCTGGCGATCCCGGCCTGCTTGTCCCAGTCGAACTCGGGCGCCAACAATTGGACGAAGCCAGCCTTCAGGCCGGCCATTTCGCCCGCAAGGGTTAAATACTCCTCCTCGCTGGCCAGCCGGCTTGGAACGGGACGGCCCTCGCCGTCCCAGTGATTCCCCGCCCTGGAGGTGCTGAAGCCCATCGCTCCGGCGCGAATCGACTCGGCCACTAGCCCGCGCATCCGCTCGATCTCGGGGGCCGTCGCCCCGCGCTCCGATGCCTCCCGGCCCATCACATAGCGCCGCACCGGCATGTGGCCGACCTGGGGCACAGCGTTGACTCCGATGGCTCCGTCCAGGTGGTCCAGGTACGCCCCGAAGTCCTCCCAAGGCCATGGTAGGGTGGTGAGCAGCGCCTCCTCCGTAATGCCCTCCAGGCGAAACAGCAGCTTGACCATCCACTCCTGGTCCTCCGGCCTGCATGGCGCGACGCTGAAACCGCAGTTGCCCATCACAATAGTGGTGACGCCATGCCAGCAGGACGAGGTAGCCATGGGGTCCCAGAGGAGCTGGACATCGTAATGGGTGTGGATGTCCCAGAATCCCGGAGAGACGGCAAGGCCTCCCGCGTCGATGACCTGCCCTGCGCTTTCGGTGATTCGGCCCACACCCGCGATGCTTCCGTCCTTCACGGCGACGTCGCCCCGATAGGGCTCGCCCCCCGAACCATCGACGATCAGGCCGTCCTTGATTAGTGTGTCAACAGACATATGGGCCAACTCCCCTGCTGCCGGCGCCGCAGATCATCCTCTCGCTGCGTTCGGCGCCGGGCTATTCTCCGGAGGCGCGGGCGGACCCGAGGCGGGCTACCGTCTCGGGTCGTAGCGCCTACCACTCTAGCCGGCATAGGTGCCCCGCAAGGTCTTCCCGCGTAGCGCTCCAGTGTGCCTCCCGCCCTCCATCGTCACGGTCCCGTTGACCAGGGTGTACTCATAGCCCTTCGCCCCCTGGACCAGCCTCCTGGCGCCGCCGGGGAAGTCGCTTGCGAACTTCCTCTCTGTTGGCGCGACGGTCTCCGGGTCGAAAATGGTCACGTCGGCCGCGTGGCCCCGCGCAATGAGGCCTCGCCCGCTGACCCCGGCCTCCTCGGCAGCCGCTGCCGACAACAGGCGCACTCCTTCCGCGAGTGTCATGGCCTTCTTCTCGCGGACCCAATGGGAGAGCACCACCGTGGGAAACGCGGTGTTGACCTCCGTTATGAGGTGGGCCCCAGCGTCGGACATCCCCGGCACCACGTGGGGTGACTTCAGGATTCCGAGCATGGCATCCTGGGGTAAGCGCCGGGCATCCAGCAGGCGGAAGCGGGTCTCCAGGTCCTCGTCGAGAGCGATGTCGAAGGCGGCGTCCTGGGGGTGCTTTCCAAGCTTTTTCCCCAGGTCCGAGACCAGCATGCCTTCATGGTCGCGGTGACGGCCTGTCGTCGACTCGACCAGGATGATCCCGTCCCAAGAGACGGGGACCTGCGGAATCGGATCGTCGGCCATCTCGTCTTTCAGGGCCTGCGCGGTCTGGGGGTCTGACAGCATGGCTACCTTGGCGCCGTGAGGCTCGATGAGGACCTTCTGCCAGAGCGCCCACCGGTCGAAAACGTTCGTGTATCGGAAATCAAACTCCCGGTCGGTGGGCATGCAGTGACCCAGAGCGAAGACGTCAATCCCCTCGTGGCGGAGCCGCTCCATGTCAGCGATTCTGGCCTTCCACGAGTCCGGCTTTCCCGGCTGGGCAACAATGCCGTTCAGGCACACCGGCTTGCCGGCGGCCCGGGCGAACGCCGCGGCTCCATCCGGGCCTAGCCCGGCTGCGGCTTGGACGAAGCCGATCCCGGTCTTGCGCAACTCATGGAGCAGCGAAAGATACTCGCCTTCCAGGCTCGCCAGCCGGCTTGGGACTGGGAGCCCGTCACCGTCCCAGTGCGTTACGATCCGCGACGTGCTGAAACCGGTCCCGCCAGCCTTCAGCGAATCGGCGAGGACCTCTCGCATGCGCTCCACCTCGTCGGCGGTCGCTTCACGCTCCGACGCCTCCCGGCCCATGACGTAACGTCTCACTGCCGTGTGTCCCACCTGGGCGATGGCGTTCACACCCAGGGCGCGGTCCAGCGTGTCCAGGTAGCCGCCGAAGTCCTCCCATTGCCAGGGCAAGGTCGTCCTCAAGACGTCGGCGTCCATCCCCTCCACCCTGGCGAGCGTCTTGACCATCCACTCCTGGTCATCGGGGCGGCAAGGGGCGATCGTGAACCCGCAGTTCCCCATGACCACCGTGGTGACGCCGTGCCAGCAGGACGAGGTGGCAATGGGGTCCCACAGGAGCTGCGCGTCGTAATGAGTGTGGACATCCCAGAAGCCGGGCGCCACCGCGAGACCCGCGGCGTCGATGACCCGAGAGGCGCTCTCCGTCACACGCCCGACATCAACGATCACACCGTCCCTGATGGCGACATCGCCTTCGAAAGGCTCGTTTCCGGAGCCGTCGACGATCAGTCCTCCCTTGATGAGCGTTTCCACCGCCATGCCCTTGCCTCCGTGGCCGCCGCTGAGGGCGGAAGATCACTCTTGCCGGTTCGGAACAAAGCTGGACCGGACCTGGATCCCCCAGTGCCCGTCCTGATTGGTCACGACATAGAAGGAATGATGGACCTCGAGCGGCTCGCCCGCCTCGTTATAGCGGGTGAAACGCACGGCAAAATGCACCTTGTCCGGAGAGCTCTGGACGACCTCCGCCTCGTCGAGGTACGTGTGGTGCCACCCCGGTGTCGCATTCTCGAGTCCGCTGGCGATGTCACGAGGGGCGGGGGGCTCGTCCCAGTGGCGGATGCCGCCCCCTGCCAGCCTGGTGTGGGGGTAATTCAGCGTGGCCTGCAGGGCGGAGCCGTCGTTGGCGTTGACAGCGTCGAAGTAGCCGTTCACCGGCTCCATGGCGGGACCCTCGGCCGGCGGGTACCGCTGCTCATCCATACGATGTGCTCCGCAGCGTCTTTCCGCCCAAGGCGCCGGTGTGTTTGCCATGCTCCAGGGTGACCTGCCCGTTCACGACGGTGTATTCGATACCCGTCGAATGCTGGACCAGGCGGCGCTGACCGCCGGGGAGATCGCTCACGAAGCTTCGCTCGCTGGCCGCCACAGTCTCGGGGTCGAAGATCGTGATGTCCGCTGCCATGCCCTCCGAAATCCGGCCCCTGTCGGTGACCCCGGCCTCCTCGGCGGGCCTCGACGACAGGAGCTGTATCGCATGCTCCAGCGACAGGCCCTGCTTCTCCCGCACCCAGTGGCCCAGCAGCCTTGTGGCGAAGCCCGTGTTGACTTCCGACAGGAGATGAGCGCCGGCGTCCGACATGCCCGGCACCACGTGGTCCGCCTTCAATATCTCCAGCATCACATCCGGGTCCTGGTCCCGCGGGTCCAGAATGCGGAACTGCGTCTTCAGGTCCTCCTCCAGCGCCATATCGAACGCGACATCCAGCGGGTGCTTGCCGAGTTTCTCGCCGATGCTCTGCAGGTCTTGGGTCTCGAAGTCGTGGAACTTCCGAGTCGGGGACTTCACAACCACCGTGCGGTCCCAGTCATGGGGAACGTTGGGGATGGGATCGACTTTCATCTCCTCCCGCATCCTGGCCCGCATCCCCTCGTCCTTCATCTGGGCGATGCGCTGCTCCCGGGGCTCGATCATCAGCTTCTGGGAGGTGGGCCAACGGTCGAACATGTTGGTGGCCTCGAAAGTGAACTCGAAGTCCGTGGGCTGGGTGTGGGCCAGCGCGAAGAAGGGGATGCCCTCCGACCGCATGGACCGCAGCCGGTCGAGCTGGCCCCGCCAGGCCTCCGGCCTGTCAGGCCTTTGGGCGATGGCGTTCCAGCACACGGTCCTGCCCGAGGCCTCCGCAACCTCGGCCAGCTTGTGCCGGTTGAATTCCGGGGAGGCCGACTGCACCCATCCAGCGTTGATGGCCCGGAGCTCCCTGACGAGGGTGAAATACTCATCCAGGCTGGCCAGGCGGCTGGGGACCGGGAGGCCATCCCCATCCCAGTGGGTGACGATCCTCGAGCTGGTGAAGCCCATGCCGCCGGCCCGCAGCGACTCGGCGAGCACCTGCCTCATATGCTCGACTTCGCTTTCGGTGGCCTCCCGCTCGGCCGATTCCTCGCCCATCACGTAGCGGCGGATAGCCGTATGCCCGACCTGGGCGATGGCGTTGACGCCCAGGGCCTTGTCCAGCGTGTCGAGGTATCCCCCAAAGTCTTCCCAGGGCCACGGGAGGGTCCGCCGCAGGACGTCGACACTCATTCCCTCGACCCGGGCCAGCATGCGAACCATCCAGTCCTGGTCTTTGGGCTGGCACGGGGCCACGGTGAAGCCGCAGTTGCCCATCACGACAGTGGTCACACCGTGCCAGCAAGACGATGTGGCGATGGGGTCCCACAAGAGCTGCGCGTCATAGTGGGTGTGAACGTCCCAGAACCCGGGGGCAACGCACAGCCCATCCGCGTCGATGACCCGCGACGCCGATTCCGACCCCGTGCCCACGGAGGCGATGGAGCCATGCTTGACGGCGACGCTTCCCTTGAAGGGCTTCCCGCCAGACCCGTCGACGATGAGCCCGTTTTTGATCAATATATCCACGGC
Source organism: Dehalococcoidia bacterium (assembly GCA_965220155.1). Taxonomy (GTDB): domain Bacteria; phylum Chloroflexota; class Dehalococcoidia; order SHYB01; family SHYB01. The sequence continues at coordinate 2,058,543 of OZ244810.1, forward strand.
CATGGAACACCTCGACTCCGTCGCCTTGGGCGATTCTTGGGATGATAGCACGGATCGAAAGGAGCCCAGGCTTCTTTCGCCATGCGGCTTCATTGATACTGTCGCCGCCCTTCCTTAATGCTGGCGGCCCATGCGAGGCTCTCCCGTCCCGGTGAACGACCCTGCGTTGATATCACTCTGGTGAAGTGCGTTTTTGGGGTAGATCGCGCGGAGGTCACCGGATGGCCGCCTCAATTTCCCGGTCAACCGGCATAGATTGGGCCAGTGATCTCAAGGTATACGAAGATTGGCCTCGTGATTATTACTCCCTGCCCGCAGCGGTAATGCACGAGTTGGGGCACACCGCCGGGTTGGGGCTCAGCGGGCGCTTCGACGATATCATGGGTTATCCTCTCGACAAGGAATGGCTTCCCGTCGGAGACAGAGAAGCGATGAAGGCGCTGTACGAGGTCCGTACACGGCACTAGCGAGGAGGAGGCGCAGCCATGAAAGCGTTGCCGCTCCTTGCGCTGGCCTTACTCTGTCTTCTTCTGGCGGCGTGCAGCCGGGGCGGCCCAGCGGCGCCCATCGCTGCGCCTGAAGCGACGCCTCCGAAGGCTCCTACCGCGCCCTCGCCGTCAGCGTTGTTGGTTCCGACCCCAACCCCTCAAGCCCTGTCTTACTCCATCGACCGAGCCTGGCTCGTCTCTCCTTCGCTGGAGGAGCAAATCTTCACTTCCAAAGTCATCGTGGTGGCGTCGCTGCTGTCTGCGACGGCTGGGACGGAGACCGTTCCCAGCGACCCGGGCGTGGCGTCAACCTACCAGGCCTTGCAGGTGTTGCGGTTCAGGGCCCACGAGTACCTGAAGGGGACCGGCCCGAAAGAGGCCGTCGTCATGGTGCGCAGCCGCCACTCCTACCTGACGGAGGCCGAGGCCCGCCAGGCCGCGGACGCAGCGGTGTCCGAGCGGAACACCAGCTGGGACGATCGGCGGGGGGTCCTCTTCTTGAACACCCTTCTTCCGCCGGTGGCGCCGCGAGGAGCGTCCGGCGCCGCGTCGGGGTCTCCCGCGTTTCGGTTCACCCTATCCAACCCTTCTGTGCAATTGGAGTGGGACTACGCCGTAGACACCCTCAGCCGGGCCTGGCTTCCGGCCAGGGAGGCCGGCGGCGCCAGGGGCCAGGAGCAGGGAGACTCCTCCAGCCAGGAGTTCATCACCGACGGCGCCCAGTCTCCGCCCCCAGTCGTCTCACTGGCGGACCTGCGCGCCAAGATAGCGGAGAACGACGCCCTGCTGAAAGCCGGCGAGGGCGTCGAGGGGTACATAGGATGCCTCGACGGCAAGATTTACCGTGAGCGGCTTCGCCGCGCCGACCCGTGGACTCCAACCCAAAGAGAGAAAACGATAGCATCGGGTTCAGCTACTGGCACCGAAGTCTATAGGGGTACCCGCAACGAGAGACACCCGGGATACCACAACTATTGGCTCAGCGGCCCGGACATAGACCTCTTCCGTGCCCTGATCGTTGACGACGATTCCGAACCGAGCAACGGGTACGACCATACCCTTGTCACGGCCCGCCCTTTCCCCGCTGGCGAGTACAGCGTTTTCTACAACAAACAGCACTATGCTAGATTCCCGTGCAATCACGTGCCCACCGACGCCTATGATGATTGGACGGTCACGGTCACCGCGCCGGCGGGGACGGTGCACGAGGCGTTCTTCGACCCCGTGGACCTCACCCCCGGCGCCGGCTTCTCGGCGTCCTCCGGGGTCCTCGAGCCCGCCGGGTTCTCCATTGGCGGGACCGCCGCGTCCATCACCGGCCTGAAATGGCAGAGCGGGTCTGTCGTCCTGACCCTGGCCCCCTACGCTTCCCTGAGCGGCCACACGCTGGACTTCATCGCCCTGGACGGGTCCGTAGACCCGTCCCTCCCCGTCTCGTCGGCGACCGCGGACAGCGCCGCGGGCACGCTGACGTGGGCTGTGCCGGTGCAGCCGTGGCAGGACCGCGACCAGATCATGCTCCGCATTCGCCGGGGCGGCGCCGCGCTTCCCGCGCCGCCTGCGCCGCAGAACCTAACCGCCGCTACGCCGATCCCAACCCCTACGCCTATCCCTGACCCGGATTCGCACTGATAGGAAAAGCGATATCTCGCGATGCTGAACAAAGTGGCCTCGATACGCCGTCGGTTTCTCTATCTGATTCTGGGCGTGGCTGCCCTGCTGGCTCTCGCCGTTGTCGGCCTGGTGTTCTACGTCGGGTTCGCCATTGAAGAGAGGCCGCTGACAGGCGGACTTGGCGGCGGGAATCTCTACTATGGTCAGAGGACTCTGGAGGAGCGGATCGCGGAGGCCGACGTCGTCGCCCGGGTGCGGCTGCTCTCGGTGTCTCCCGTGTCGGAGCAACTCGCCGGACATACCGGTTACTACGCCGCGCTGGAACACCGGTTCACCGTGCTCGAGTATCTGAAGGGAAGCGGCGGCGGCGAGCTTGTGGCCGTTGGCTATGACCCCGGGATAACCTACAACAGCAGCCAGCACGCCAGTGCGAGGGGCAACGACCTTCGCGATAGGCGCGACACCCGCTGGGACGATCGCGAGGCGCTTGTCTTTCTCACCGACGCCCATCCGGAGCTGCCAAGCAGTCAGCAGGCCAACCGCTATTGGCTTGGGACGGTATCCTTCAACACAGGCGAAGACTATTACACGATAGCCAGCCGCCACAGCAAGCGATGGCTCCCCGCGGCGTCGGCCGGGGGCGCATCGGGCTCGGCCGGTGCGCAGCGCTTTCTCTTGGAGGTGCCGACACCAGCACTGTCCAGTGAGACCGGTGCGGGAGGGGCATCAGGCCAGGCTGCGCCGGCGGCGACGATCACGCTGGCCGACATGAAGGCGAAGGTCGCCGCGATCGAAAGCGAGGTCGCCTCCGGGGGCGGCTCGGAGGCCTACCGGGACTGCCTCGCTCTCAAGTACGAGTGGGAGCGAGAGGTCCGCTACAGGAAAAAACAGCTTGGCGGCGTCTACCACCATATACGCCACGATCAGACGATAGCCTCGGGGCTTCCCGCTGAGACCCTGGTCTACACGTCGGTACAAGCAAGTTACGCGTTGCGAGAGTACGGGGAAACGCCCAACAGCAACTACGGAGAGTTCGTGCTCAGGGGCAGGGACGAGGACCTGTTCCATCCTCGATGGCCCGGGGTTGCGAAAACGGCGCGCCCCCTGCCTGCTGGGGAATACAAGTTCTACTATGACTACAGGCCGCAAAAATACGTCATCTGCGACGCGCTTCCCGAAGACGAGCTGAAGAGGCATGAGGTGTTCGTCACGGTCACCGCACCGGCGGGGACGGTGCACGAGGCGTTCTTCGACCCCGTGGACCTCACCCCCGGCGCCGGCTTCTCGGCGTCCTCCGGGGTCCTCGAGCCCGCCGGGTTCTCCATTGGCGGGACCGCCGCGTCCATCACCGGCCTGAAATGGCAGAGCGGGTCTGTCGTCCTGACCCTGGCCCCCTACGCTTCGCTGAGCGGCCACACGCTGGACTTCATCGCCCTGGACGGATCCGTGGACCCGTCCCTCCCCGTCTCGTCGGCGACCGCGGACAGCGCGGCGGGGACGCTGACTTGGGCTGTGCCGTTGCAGCCGTGGCGGGACGGCGACCAGCTCATGCTGCGCATCCGCCGAGGCGTCTCGCCAGTTCGTTGACAGGGAGCCGTGCCGAACCTAGACTAGCGCCACCAGCTTGGATAGCAATCAGCAGGAGGGATTGGGATGGTCAACGAAAAGCTCGACAAGATCAACCGTACGAACCAGATGCCAATACCGGCCCTCGCCGAGGCGACGGAATACGTCGACGCCGGCCCGCTAACCATCGGCGTTGAATTCCGATTCCTCACCGGCGAGCTGGTGGTCCAGGACTATATCCGCCAGGGGCTGGACCCGGCCAAGGCCCCCAAGCCTGAGAACGTCCCCCCAGAGAGGGGTATCTCCCTGCATGTCTATGCCCGAGAAGAGGGCGATCTCGTCGAGCACCTGCGGTTTGATTGCTTCGACGAGGACCCCCACTACCACTACATCACGCCGCCGGAGAAGCGCCAGGTCGTCTGCCCCTTCGATAGAGTGGCCAACGGCGACACACTCCAGTGGTCGCTGGATACGCTGAAGAGCCGCGCGGCGCCCATGTTTCGCCAGGCCGGCGCCCTGGAGCTTGCCGGCGCCGTCGAACAACGCCAAGCCGAAATCAACGCGGCCATCCCCAGGGTAGCGGCCGCGGCTGAGCGCGCTCTCGCCAACGCGCCGGAGGACTTCGCCATGTCCCCGGCCTCGAAGGCCCAGGCCGCCGGGGCCTGACCGCCGGGGCCTGACCGCCGGGGCCGGGGTCGAGTGTTCCTCCGTCCTACTCTAACCGGGAACCTGAAAGGGCTACCCCGCTAGATAATCGCGGACGGCCTTCACGTACCGCTCGGGCTGCTCGTCCAGGAGGAAGTGGCGGCCGCCTTCGATCTCGGCTGTAGAGCCGTGGGAGAGCATCCCGACCATTCGGTCGCGCACGCTCTCTGGAAGAATGACGCTCTCGCCGCCCCGAACGACCAGAGTCGGGCACTGTATCCTGGCAAGCTGGTCCCACAGGTACGGCTGGGCCTTCTTGCCCGCTGACCCGGTGATCCAGGTGAACTCCTGGTCATGCTTCCAGACCACCTTCCCAGCCCAATTGACTCTCATCCCGTACTCGACCCGGTCCTCCAGCAGCTTCACGGGGCGGGTCGGATAGATCTGCTGCAAGAATGCGACCGCCTCCTGCTTGTCGCGGAAGGCCGAAGGTCTCTGGGCGATGTTCTTGTTGATGCCGCGGCCCACCTCGCGCCCGACCTCGGGCCCGAAATCCGTGAGGACCAGCCGCCTGATGCGGTCGGAGTGGTCGCCCGCATAAGCGATGGCCGTCCAGACCCCCATCGACTGCGAAACGATGTCGAACTGGCCGAGCCCCGCCTTTTCGACGAGACCTTCGAGGTCGGCCGCGAGCTGCCAGGGCCAGTACCCCTCGCGGCTCCAGTCGCTGTCGCCGTGCCCTCGCTGGTCTGGGGCGAGAACGCGGAACGTCTCACAGAGGTCGACTGCCAGCCGGTCCCAATCGTGCGCGTTCCCGCTTCCGCCGTGCAGCATCAGGACGACCCTCTCGCTGTCCCCGCCCCAGTCCAGATAGTGGAGGCGAAGGCCGTTGGCCTCGATGTATCTGTCCTCCGGCCGGCGAGCCTCTCCCATCACAGCCCTCCTATCTCGCTAACGCCCCTTGAAGGCTGGTTGGCGCTTTTCCGCAAAGGCCCTGGGTCCCTCCAGCTTGTCCTCGGTGAGCGCCAGGTTCCTGGAGAAGGCCGATTCCAGGGCGAGCCCATCCTCCACGTTCATGTCCGCCGTCCGAATCGCAATCTCCTTGGCCATCTGGACCGCGAGAGGCGCGTTCTCGAGTATGGTGTCGGCCATCCGGTGCGCCAGCGGCATCAGATCGGGGAGCGCCACCACGTCAGTCACCAGCCCCCATTGATACGCCTCCTGGGCACTGATAAACGCGCCGGTCAGCACCATCTTCATGGCCGCGGCCCTGGGCATCATCCGGTGGATCCTCGTCAGACCGCCCGCCGCCGCCAGGAGTGACCAGCGCACCTCGGGCAACCCGAACTGGGCGTGCTCAGCGGCGATCCGCATATCACACGATAGCGCCAGCTCCAGGCCGGCCCCCAGGCAGTAGCCGTTGGCCGCCGCGATGATCGGCTTCCAGACCTTGGTATTCCGATAAAGGCCCCCCAGAGGCGGAGTCCTGGGGGTGGGGTCGAACGGAGGGGGGCCCTCCTCCTTCATGTCGTGCCCCGCGGAGAAGGCACGGTCGCCCGCCCCGGTGACGATGCACACCCAGATGTCCGGATCGTCCCGGACTTCCGTGAATGCCGCCAGCAGGTCCTTGTCCATCTTGCTGTCGACCGCGTTCAACGCTTCCGGACGGTTGAGGGTAATGACCGCCTTGTGGCCCTGTCGCTCGAAGTCGATTCGGGTGAAGCCCATGGTTGCCCCCAAAAAACGGCCCTGGAGCGCCAGCCCCAGGGCCGCGATTTGCTACATCCCACTGCATGACATCGGTTGGGACCCTGCCAGTCAGACGCCCGGCTTCTCTCCGGGTGTCAGCAAGACCTCCTGAATCTGCCTCCACGCCGTCTCGGTGTGAGCATCGAGCCTCTCGGGTGTCAAGTTCTCGGCATATGGATAGTCGATCACCACGAACGGGAAATCGGAGTACCCGTGCCGATTGGCCATCGTGCGCCCGATGGTGAGGATCAGCTTGTCCGGTCCGATAGCGGCGGTGGGAATCCCCTTTCCTTCCAGCATGACGGCGTCGACCGCAAGGGCCGACGAGCAGGAGCCTCAATCCCCTACCCCGGTGATGACCGCGTCCACGCTGCCGGCGAGCTCCTCCAGCATCTCCGCGGTCATGGGCTCCCCGTGATAGCTCTTCTTCCTCGAGACGATGCTCCCGGGCTCGTACTCGTCCTTCAGGAGCGCCTCGACCCTCCCCAGCAGCTTGTCTCCGTGGGTCCGGTTGTTCCACAGCACCGCGATCTTTTTGCCGTCGAACGTCGGAAGCCGCTCGGCCAGCATGGCGCCGGACCTCCCGGGCTCCAGCTCCGGGCTCAGGACTTCTATCATGGCTCTCCTCCTAAGGCGGGCTAGATGTTAACACGCTTGGTTACGGGTTGAGTGCCGAGAGGGTACGGCCCGAGGTAGGCCCCAAAGTTCCCCGCCTCCCCGCCGCAGACCACGATGAGGTAGTCCATCTTCCGGTCCCACTCGGCGTCGTGGTAGTTCTCCCGGTCCGCCTCATTATGCCCCAGGTAGACCATCCGGTTTTCGTCCCCCGGCTCTACCGGGATGGCTGTGTTCCCGAGGAAGCTGTACCGGCGGTAACGCCCATCGATCTTGAGGCTCCTGACATCTCTCCTGACGTTCTTCATCAGGTAGTCCGTGACGTCATCTTTGGTCATCCCCGCATCCAGGAACGCCTGTTGGAAGGTGGGCGCCATCAGGACGACGTGCGAGCCGATGGTAAAGAAGCCGTTCGCTACCTTCTGGCAGACCAGCTCGAGGAGGCTGGCAGGGTCCTGGAAATTGGGAGTGACGAACTGGGCGAGTCCCTCCATGGAGCCGAACATCGTTACCGTACTGTCCTCGGCCCTGAACCCCCGCTGCACGTGCAACGGGGTCCACGGGGTATCCTCGTTCTCGGCGGCCAGGAAAGACCACTTGTGCGGGTTGCCCATGGTGCCGCGCTGGACGCCGCCGACCTTGGCGCCGAAGCAGTTGATCATGCCGAGGCTGATGGCCCGGCCGATGGTGGAGTTGGCGCGGTTGCCCGTGGGGCCGACAGCGTACTGCCCGCTGTTCATTCCCAACTCTTTGATCACCGGCCCATTCACGATGGCCAGCGGCCAGGGGCTGCCAAGGCTGGCCATGTGGTTCATCCGGTATGCGGGGTCGGTCAGCCCCTCGAACGCCGCCACGACGACTGGCATGTACTCCGGCCTGCAGCCGGCCATCACCGCGTTGATGGCCACCTTCTCGGCGGTCAGCGCCGTGGCCCGGATTGTGTAGGTCCCAATGATGGCATCCGCCTCGAGCCTGGCATAGTCGAGAAACGCCTGGACCCGCTGGGGCGTCGGTGGGACGATGGGCAGACCGTCGGTCCACCCCTTCTCCCAGTAGTGCTCCATGACGGCATGCTCGTCCTCGAAAGTCGCCCGGGTCGAAACCAGCTCCATGGGGTTGGTGCTCCTCGTGGTCTGATGGTGCGAACGGACCCGCTCGGACAGGTGCCAAGGGACGGAGGGGGCCCGCGCGAGGGATTATAGTATGAGAGCCGCACAGCTTGACCCGTGGCCTCTCCCTCGGCTAACGTCCCCTCCGCGGGGCATCGCCATATGAGATTCGGCCCCGCGGGGCGCACATGCCGGACTTCGAAGGAAAGGTCGCCCTGGTCACGGGCGCCAGCCGCGGTATAGGCCGGGCTATCGCCGTCGCCCTGGCGCAGCAGGGGGCCGCGGTCGTCGTCACCGGCCGCGCCACCGACGATAACCCGCATCAGCGGGTCAGCGGCACCATCGACGGAACACTCCGGGCCATCCAGGAGTCGGGCGGCAAGGCCCTGGCCATCCCCGCCGACCTCACCAGCGACGCGGAGATCGAGCGGTTGGCGCAACAGGCAGAGAGCGCCCTTGGCGGAGTCGACATCCTGGTCAACAACGCCGCCGCCAATTTCCCGATGCCCCTGCTGGACCTGCCCATGAGAAGGTTCGATATCACGATGGGGGTGGAGATCAGGGCTCCGGTGCTCCTGTGCAAGCTGCTCGTCCCTGGAATGATCGAGCGCCGGCGAGGGCAAGTGTTGAACCTCACCGGCCAGCCGCGCACACCCTATACCGGCGAGGCGGATACCACGGGTCGGCACCGCGCCAGGCCGATGTTGGCCCACTTCACCGCGAAGGCCGCGCTGGACCACTTCACCTGGAGCTTCGCCGCCGAGGTGCACGAGCAAGGTGTCGCCGTCAACTGCCTCCGGATCAACCTCTCGATCCTCACCGAGGGCTGGGACGTCAACTTCCCCGGCCGAACGGCCGACCGCGCGACTGCGGAAAAGCCTGAGGTCGTCGCCGAAGCCGCCCTGTGGATTCTCCGACAGCCACCCTCCTACACCGGCGCGAACATCGAGATCAGCCAGATGAGGGAGCGTTTCGGCATTCCCAAGCGCCAGCTCTGGTCGGAGGCGGCCGAGGTCCGCTGAGCCGCGCCTCGTCTCGTGGAGGACCGTACTGCGTCCGGGACCATGGCCGCTATCGCCCATGCCCCACAAGCGCGCCCAACGGAACAGAACCCTGGCGGTTTTCGACCGCCCCGTACTACTTCAGCGGGTATAGAATAGGCATTGCCCCGCCACTAGGGGAGAGTTTATTTCGATAGCCGGCCCAACAAGCCAGGGACGGAACGTTCCACGGCGGGCGTAGCTAGAGGGGGCTAAAACGTGCAGCAGGGTTATCGATACATCGACGCGGACTCCCACATCCTCGAGCCGCTGGACTTGTGGGAGAGGTACCTGGAGCCCGAATACCGCTCCGAGATGCCCTACACCTTCGTAGGCTACACGGGCGATCCCCTGGCTTTCACCGTCAAGGTCATCATCGGGGAATACGGCATGCCCTACAGCCATGAAGGGAGCAGCTCGCCGCTCCCAGGATTGGCCGACGTCTACATGAACTACGTCAATCAGGGGTTCACGCCGGAGTGCTACACCGACGCCATGGCTCGGGTAGGGATGGACTATATGGTCCTCTACCCCACCGCCGGCCTCTATTTCGTGTCCGTCCCCAAGCTGGCGCCGGCGACCGCGGCGGCTTATTGCCGCGCCTACAACAGCTGGCTCCATGACTTCGCCTCTGTGGGGGGCGGCCGGCTGATCGGCGCGGCCAAGGTGGACCTCCGAGACCCCCTCGAGGCAGCCCGGGAGGCCCGGCGATGTGTCGAGGACTTCGGCTTCAGGGCCATCACGATCAATCCCGAGCCGGTGACGGAGCATCGCCTCAACAGCACCTTCTACGACCCCCTTTGGGACCAGCTCGAGGACCTCGACATCCCCGTGGGCGTCCACGTCGGCGCCGGAAATGCGGCCGAGCAGTGGGTGAAGCACTACTTCCCCGAGCAGTCCATGATGCAGGCCAGCGCTACCACGACCTTCGCCATCGGCAATCAGCTCGTGGCCATGACCATGATCCTCGGTGGCGTGCTCGAGCGGCACCCCAAGCTCAGGGTCGTCCATCTGGAATCAGGGTGCGGCTGGGCGGCCTACTGGCTCGACCGCATGGAGTCCTCAGTGCAGGGCGGCACCCGGGGACTCATGCCGGAGGGACTCACCATCAGCCCCATGGAGTATTTCAAGCGGCAGTGCTTCATCTCATGTGATACCGACGACCCCGGCATCAAGATGACCATGGACGTCCTCGGGGACGGCAATATCGTGACCAGCACGGACTTCGGACACCCCGAGGGGCGCCGCTGGGTCCACGCGATGGATGACCTCCGAGCGCAGCCCGTTTCCGACGACGCCAAACGGAAGATGGCCTGGGATAACGGAAACGCGCTGTACAAGATCAAAGTCGACTAGCCGGGCTTTTCGCCCCGGCGCTCAGGGCGCCGTCACAAGGATGGCCTCTGCACAGGTCTGGCCGGCTGCGGGAAGACACCGCCCGAAAGGAAGTGGAGCATGCTGAAGTTTGGCCTTGGAGCATCAGGCGTGCAGGCAATGAAGTACCCCCTGATCGCCAAGAAGGGGGAGGAGGCCGGCTTCGAGTCCTTCTGGATGCCCGAGCACCTGATCATGCCCACGGAGGTCCCGAACAAATACCCCTACACCCCAGGGATGGTCCCGCCCATCAATTCGAAGACCCAGATGTACGACCCCTGGGTGACCCTCGGCTGGGTCGCCGCGGTCACCGAGAAGATCAACTTGGCAACCGGGGTCTTCATCCTGCCCCTGCGCCACCCGATCTACACGGCGCGGCAGGTGGCGACTCTGGACATGATCTCCCAGGGCCGCGTGCAGCTGGGAGTCGGGGCCGGCTGGCAGCCCGACGAGTTCGATTACGTCGATCTGGGCTGGCGGGACCGCGGTCCGCGCATGGAGGAATGCATCGAGGTGCTGCGGAAGCTGTGGACCCAGCCGGTCATCGAACATCACGGCAGGTTCTTCGACTTCGGCCCCTGCACCTTCGAGCCGAAGCCGACCCGGCCCGGCGGCCCGCCGATAACCATCGCGGGCAACAGCGAGATCGCCCTGCGCCGCGCCGGCCACTTCGGGGACGGGTGGCTGGGCCATAGTCCCACCCTCGAGGAAAACCGGGACATGGTCGCCAAGATCAACACCCACCGTCACGAGCTCGGGCGGAACAACGCCCCCTTTGAGTTCACCTCCAGCCTCAAGAAGGACACCCCGGGGCCCCTGACGCTGGACGACGCCAAGCGGTTGGAAGAGGTCGGCGTCACCCGCGTCCAGGTCACCCCATGGACCGCTTTCCAGGGGAAGGTCAAAATCGACGACATGCTGGGCGCAATCGAGGACGTCGGCGACCGAATCATCTCCAGGCTGAACTAACCGGCTGCCCACCGGGAGCCCGGTCAGGCCTCCCTGCTCTTTCCGGGCCAATCGCTGCCCCCGGCCGCGACGATCCCGCCGTCGAGCAGCAGCGTCGCGCCCGTCATGTAGCTCGACATGTCGGAGGCCAGAAAAACGGCCGCCCCCGCCATGTCGTCGATGTTGGCGATCCTGCCCAGCGGGACCGACGCCTTGGGGTCGCGCCCCTCGTAGCTGACACCCGGAGTCTCGACCAGGCCGGGGCATATGGAGTTGACTCGGATCCGGTGCTCAGCGAGCTCCACCGCCATGGTCCTCGTGAAGTTCTCCAGCGCCGCCTTGCAAGCGGAGTACACGGCGTTCCCCACGGCCGAATAGAGCACGTGCAGCGTGGTCACCTGGATGATCGAGCCGCCCCCGCCCAGCTTGACCATCTCGGCGGCGGCCGCCTTCGTGCAGTAGAGCGCCGATTTCAAGTTGATATCGATCAGCGCCTCCATCCCGCCAACGCTCACATCCAGGAAATCAGCCCGGAACGTTCCGCCGACATTGTTGATCAGCGCGTCCAGACGCCCGAAGCGCCCCATCGTGGCGGCGACCATGGCCTGGACCTCCTGCGGCTGCCGCACGTTCACGCTGAAGGGCATGGCCTGGACGCCGAGCCCTTCGAGCTCCTTGGCGGTCAGCTCCGCGGCCTCGGTGTTCCGGTCGGCGATGACCACGTCGGCGCCGAAGGCGGCCAGCCCCCTCGCCATCCCCTTGCCGACGCCCTGGGCTGATCCTGTCACGACGGCAACCTTGCCATCCAGGGAAGCGATGGAGCGGTCCATGAGTTCCTCCTGATGCCCGGTCAGCGGACTGCGGCGCTCAAGCGGCCCCTTCGAAGCAGCCGCAAGGAGCGCACCGTCGCGACTGTGCCCGGGCTGGCTCCGGGGCGGCGCTCGGTAGATAGCAACGGTCGATGTAGGCTTTTAGAAAGAGTGGACCGGCTATAGCGAGGACCTTCGATCTCGTGATCGAATTGTAGACCACGCAGAGGACTCAAGGATGCCCACAAACCAGTTCACGCGCTCGCTGGACCTGACGGGCGTGGGCGACCGGGACGGTGTACGCCGATGAGCCGGGTCTGGGAGGTCCTGTTCGTCGCGACGCGTCTGGGGCTTACGTCCTTCGGTGGCCCGATAGCTCACATAGGCTATTTCCACGAGGAGTACGTCGTCCGGCGCAGGTGGCTCGATGAGGAGGGCTACGCCGAGCTTCTCGCCCTCTGTCAGTTCCTACCCGGCCCAGCCAGCAGTCAGCTCGGCATAGCCGTGGGGATCAGGCGCGCCGGCTACGCCGGCGGCTTCGCTGCGTGGCTCGGCTTCACCCTCCCGTCGGCGGTTGCCCTCATCCTGTTCGCATACGGTGTGCAGGCGCTCAATGGGCAGGCGAGCGACTGGCTGCACGGCTTGAAGATCGCGGCGGTTGCGGTGGTCGCGCTTGCGCTGTGGGGCATGGGGAGGACACTGGCTCCGGACAGGCCCCGAATCGCGATTGCGGTACTCGCGGCGGTCGCGCTGCTTGTGACGAGCGGTGTTGCGGCACAGCTGGCCGTCGTTGCCGGAGGGGCGGTGCTGGGGCTGGCGTTCCTGCGCCCCGGAGAGCCGCAACCGAGGGAGGCGGGCGGCACCAGACAGACCGGCGCGCGCGTTGGGGCCGCGGCATTGATCGCATTCCTCGTGCTGCTGCTTGCCCTGCCGGTGGCGGGCCGGTTCACCGACAGTGCGCCTCTCGCCATGACCGACAGTTTCTACCGGTCCGGGTCACTGGTGTTCGGTGGAGGGCACGTCGTGCTGCCGCTGCTCGAGGCCGAGGTGGTCCCGCCTGGCTGGGTGACCGAGGACGAGTTCATCGCGGGGTACGGCGCGGCCCAGGCTGTGCCGGGCCCACTGTTTACGTTCTCGTCCTACCTGGGGGCGTCAACGGGTCTCCTGTCCCCCCGGTGGCTCGGAGGAGTACTCGCCCTCGGCGCGATATTCCTGCCATTGTTCCTGCTGGTCGTGGGAGTGCTGCCGTTCTGGGAGCGGCTGCGGAGCGTCACCCCCATCAGGCGGGGACTGATGGGGGTGAACGGGGCGGTGGTGGGGCTGCTTCTCGCCGCGTTTTACGACCCGGTCTGGACAGGCGCGATCGCCGGGCCCGAGGACTTCGCCCTGGCGGCGGGCGCATTCGCCCTCTTGGCGTTCTGGAAGGCCCCGCCGTGGCTGGTCGTCCTGCTGACGGCCGCCGCCGCGGGACTCATCGCCCTGGCCTCTTGACGTTGCATTCCCATGGCGGGCCTGAAGGGACTGCACTACAAACTTTAGGAATACCTCACAACGCGGCCTTTCCCTTCGGAGGCAGGTGCTGGAGTACTGCCCACGGCATCACCATCGTGAGGACCACCTGGCTTGGAGCGGCTATCCTGTTAGAGGCGACCCTCAGATTCCTGGGCATGGGACTAACCGCACCTACTCCCTCCTGGGGCTCCATGGTCACCCTGGAACGCCGGGCCAATATGATATAGCATCCCCTTCTGCTGGCGGCGCCTGAGTGAGAAGACTTGAGCGACGATAAGAGCCAAAACCTGATCCGCGAACTACGTATCCGGTTTCCGATCTTCGATCGTGTCACCGGACGGTTCGGTGAGAATTCAGAAGAAGAACGAATTCCATGGTTCTTCGCCCTCCTCCTCGCCGCTGCCATCAAAGGCGAACCGGGTGCGTGTTGCTTTGTTCTGGACAAAACACAGGGGACGACCGCACTTGCCGCCGTCTTCCTGGCACTAGCACGACTCCAAGAAGATTTCCCGCGCCTTGCGGAGAGATACGCCCGCACAGCACTGAGCGAAGGGCAGCATGTCAGGGTAAAGCCAAGCAACTTCGTTTACGAATACGAGGGCATGTGGGAAGAGCATCCCGGCTTATTCAGGCTGAAGGTACAAGATAAGCCGGAATGGCGCAGCTTTCGGATATCAGAAGTGCTGAGGCTCGAGCCCACAACTCGGAAACGGCCCAAGGGCACTCTCTCTTCCAATCTCGGCGTCTTCGACCGCAGCAGCCTTGACGATCTGCTCGGCATCACAACCTACGGCAACGGCAGCATGATTCGGAATATCGTACTACTGTATATGGCACAGGCGCGCTTCGCGGGAATCGCCGAAACTGTTTCCCTAGCACCGAGTCATTCGAATCGTTCTGATCGACTCTCCAACTTTCTGCCTTGGGGGACCATCGACCCCGGAGGCGAAATCAAGACGGGTGACGCTTATCAGGTGATCGGAGAGCCACTCATTGCCGTAAGCAGAGTGCCCCAAGACATGGCCGATGCGGCCACCTCTGCTCCTCAAGCATCCAAAGTCGTACTCGTGGACGGGGCTCGTGGTATTGCCAGCGACCTTCAGGCGTTCGACGATATTGCAGACCGTCACAGGGTCGTGATACTGGCGTCACCCGATGAGACGGAAGAAATCCAGCTTCTACGAGACCGGGAGTGCCCAGTCTGGTACTTGTCTCCAACTGAAGTCACGATTGGAGAAGATCACTCTGGAGGGCGGTCTAGGAGGAGCCTAGTCGGGCGGACAGTTCGAGTGGCAGATATAAGGGAGCGGAGTCAAGTGGTTGCTATCGACTGCCAAAGTGAGGACCTTCAAGCAGCGGCGGCAGCGATGGAGGAGGTGGCGGCTAAGACTGATGAGACTGAGGAGAGGTCAGAAACTGATGATTTCTTAGCTCGACTGTACGGAATCCTGTTGGACATTAGCGAGTGCTGCTTCGGGGTCGGCGAGGAGTTGAAGTCCGACCTACGACAGGCGAGAGAGAACCTTGTCCGCAACCAGATATGGATGACCCCAGACACTATCAAGGAGTTTCAGTTCGTCTTGGACCGGCTGGAGAATGCTATGTACACCAAGTCCGGCATGACGGAGAAGGCCGAGGTCCTCTTGAACACACTTAGTGAGTCCAAGGGTCAATGGGCCATTGCCAGTCGATCAACCAGAACCGCTGAGCACCTTCGAGAAGGACTGTTTACCCTTGTAGACGATCTACAAGTCATCCCCATACAGGCAATCCGTTCCGAGGATGAGTGGGACGGTATCATCCTACCGGCTTGGCCAGGCAGACGACGATTCACCCGTTTGAGGAACTTGGCTGTTACACGGGATGTCCGGGTTCTGACATATCCCTTCGAGCGCAGGTGGTTAATGGGTCACCAGACCCGAGAACACACCCTTGTGAGAACCAACCGGATGGAAGCCGGAGTCCGTGCCGGAATCCTTGGAATTGAGCCCGAACTACTTCCTACGGTGGAGTCTCTGGAGCCTACCCCACTCGCTGATGACGCGTCTCCTGATCTGCCCATGCTCGATTTCGAACGCAGATTCTCTCGACGCCGTTCTTCTCGCCCCTCATCGGCGGTCCGTGGTGAGGATGTTCGGCGCGCACGGCTGGTTGAATTCTATGGAGGATGCTACGTCCTTCTCACAGAGTGGTCTCAGTTACATGTGCTGAACGAACTAATGGACGACACTCGCAGAGACGGCCGTCGCATCCGATCAGTGACCGCCTCCGGCCTTGCAGTTGATGACTTCGTGTTGTTCAGAGCAGGAGGAGGCAAGGAGTTCATAAGGCTGTTGGCAGAAGACGAGCTTGGTATTGAGGAATACGAAAGAGTACGGACGACAGCTGAACGATGGAAGTCGTCACTCCCTCGTCTCGGCAACACTCCTACCACCGTACAGGAAAGTTTGGAGAGGTATGGCCTGCATCGGACACTCCCAACGATTGCAGGCTGGATGGGGAAACCCGATCTGATAGGTCCCGGCTACGACAGTGACATTGAAGTCATCGGTAGAGCTGCAGACGATACGGAACTCCTCGAAGCATTGAGCGCGGTCAAGGACGCCATCTCCAGAATCCGTGGAGCTCATATTGGGGCCGGGAGCCATCTGACTCAACTTATCCTTGGTGAGGTCCGTGGTCGCCTGAGTCAACTCGATGATCAGCCTGTGCTTCTCAACCTTGGATATGGACAGGCTTGGGTTGTCCAGGTCGAGACTGTGGATTCACGGCAACGAGAATACCCCGTTGACCAGATCAATCGCCTGCTGTGGGCAGACGACTCCATCTTCTGATGAGTGATCGAACATGGCGAGGATGATACCGGCTCGAATTGACGATAGTGTGGTGAGTTCAGCCGAGAGGCGAGTCTTCCACCTACTGGCAACCGACCCAGGTACAGATGGATGGACAGTTCTTCACTCGCTTGGACTGGCACGTAGATCGACCGGTCCGTATGGAGAAATAGATTTCGTCGTAATCATTCCCAGCGAAGGCATCCTCTGCCTTGAAATAAAGGGAGGGCGAGTGTCCTGCGAGAACGGCGCGTGGCGGACTATGGATCGGCACGGAAATCCAGCACCGCTCAGGAAGAGCCCATTCATGCAGGCTAGGGAATCCATGTTCGCTCTGCGGCGATCAGTCATTAACCACTTCGGACAGGGCTCAACAGAGGCGCACTGCCCCATCGCGTTCGCGGTGGTGTTCCCCGACGTAGTCTGCCCACCAGTAACTCCTGAGTTTGAGCGATCAGACGTTATCGACACCCAAGACCTGCGAAAGCCGATATCCGCGTCTATCAATGGGATCGTTCGGATTCGGCTGAGGGATTTCCAGCCTCGAAGCGGAGACCGTTACCCGGCACCATCTCAACTCAGGGCAATCCTGACCTACCTGAGGCCTGACTTCGACTTGGTGGTCGCAAAGTCAGTCTCACTAGCCAGGACTGAAGCCAAGCTTATGAGTTTAACTGAAGAGCAGTATGATCGTCTCGACGAGCTTGAAGAGAACCCGCGCTGCCTTTTTGAAGGAGCCGCCGGAACAGGAAAGACCCTGCTGGCTCTCGAATACGCTAGGCGGGCGGACAATGCCGGAGCGAAGGTTCTCTTGGTCTGCTTCAACCGCTTGTTGGGAGAATGGCTTAAACTACAAACCGAAGGCACTCAGATGACGGCCGGAACTTGGCATGAGATTCTGAAAGAGATCATCGCCAGCAGCAGTGTAGGGAAGGAATTCTCAGATCACGAACGCACGGCATTGAACAATCAGGACCTTGCAATTCTGTTCGAGGAGATATATCCCTTCTATGGGGAAATTGCGCTAGAGGAGTTGAACAACCCCTTCGACGTACTGGTTATGGACGAAGCGCAGGATCTCTTTGACCAAGCGACGTTCGACCTGATGAACCGGACCATAAAGGGAGGATTAGCTGGAGGCACTTGGGGTATCTTTGGCGACTTCACTCGACAGGCCATTTATGACAACGCTTCAGGATCAATTGCAGACCTCTCAGAATACAGCGGGCACTTTGTGAGGGCAAAGCTGACACTCAACTGCCGGAATACCAGGAGAATTGCTGAGGAAACAGCAATCATCGGAGGGTTTAGCACGCCGCCGTATAAGCTTGGGCATGAAGCCGGGATGCCCGTGGAGCATCGGTACTGGAGATCGCCTTACAGCCTCGTGAAGACTTTGACGGAGACCATACATCGCTTGGCAAGCGATGGTGTGCCAATAGACGATGTGATGATTCTCTCCCCTCGTCGTCTTGAGAATTCGTCCGTGGCTTCTGTCGAACAAATCTGCGACATGCCACTCTTTGATTGCTCACGGACCCTGGACATCCCGCAGAGGCGCATCAGGTTCTCAACCATCCACTCATTCAAGGGTCTCGAGAGCCAAGTCGTCATCATGGTTGATATTGAAGAAGTGGACGATAACAGGTCGCAATCACTGCTGTATGTGGGCATGTCCAGGGCGCGCAGTCTTCTGATCCTGGTGATCCATGAACGGGCTCGCAGGTCAATCGACATTCGTATTAGGGCTGCATTGGAGAAGGAGCTTCAGACTTGACCGAAACACTTGCGACCCGTGATTTCATTCTGGACTTTCTACGCAGGGAACTGGTAGGCCCAGCACCCTTTCCTCCAAATGTGCAGGGCAACGGTGAAGAGATACTTCGACCGCAGGACCCTCCCAGACAGCGGTACGGCGCTGGTATTCTCTTTCCCCGGAGATCCCAAGTCCCCAGTCATGAGGAAACCGCCGCCGATGAGGAAGATAAGACAGATGCCGACTCTCCTGAGGATGCAGGGATACTGGCGAACTCAATTGACGACGACTCAAGTGAAGGGAGTGACAGTGAACCTGAAACAGAGCAGGAGGTAAATCTCGCAAATCAGTTCCTGCCGAGCGCGATGGGACTCTCAGCGTTGGTTGACATCCCTGACCGGCTTCAAGTTGATGTCTCAGCCGCGACCTACCGGCAGGACGATGCGGATAAGTCTGAAGGTGGACGAGCTAGCCGTAAGCCATGGCTTTGGCAACCAGTCAACCAGACTATTGAATTCCAATCAACTGAGCTTCTTGGTGATGGAATCGTATCATTGGAAAAGCCGGTCGTATCAGTGGACGGTGAGTCTGCTCTTGTTCTCCACCTAATAAGCCGTCCGTCAGATCGATCCCATACGGCTAGGCTTGTGACCTTTACTCTCGTCAACCGTTTGCAGTCTGAGAATCAGGCACCCCGGAATACGGACTGTTTTTTCCAATGCGGATTTGGCGTCTCAGCAACCACTGGACAGACATGCTTCCTCAGCTATCGTGAGCGTCCTAACTACACGGGTGACTTCGAAGAGTTATCCCTTCAACTTCTTCATCTCCACAGGCAGACATTTGCCGTTGGGCACGGTTGCGCCGCTGAATGGGACGATCCGATTGAGGGCAGAACGTCCCTTGTTCGGACTGAAGTGCTGCCAATATATGAGGTCAAGCCCATATTACACACGGAATTGGAAGGGCTAGACCTGAGAATGTCCGCGCTTGCGCATGGCAATCTTGAAGAAGCCGTCCGTCTATGCAACAGATTGGCAGATTCCTACGAGCTGTGGATCAACGAAAGGGAGAGTGAAGTCGCGAATCGGCTGGACCTGACTCCTGACCTGACGGCTACAGCCTTGCGGCACCTCGAAAACTGCCGCGAGTGTCTCGGTCGCATGCGGGATGGTATTGGACTGATTCGACAGGACCCTGACGTGGCCTCGGCTTTCCGACTGATGAATGAGGCCATGCTGATGCAGCAGATCCACTATGAAATCTCATCGCAGCGGCCTAGGTCCTGGGTCAACAGATCGGGGCGGTTGGAACTTGAAGAACTTTTTGAGCCACCCTCATACGATGATCCTTCACGCAAATGGCGTCCCTTCCAACTTGCCTTCATCCTGATGAACTTAAAGGCTCTTGCCGATCCCCACTGTGAAGACCGGGGGGTTGTGGATGTGATCTGGTTCCCCACGGGCGGAGGCAAGACTGAAGCATATTTGGGGTTGTCGGCTTTCAGTATGTTTCTCCGCCGGATGCATAATCCCGATCATGCGGGAACAAGCATTCTCATGCGCTACACACTCAGGCTACTGACTACACAGCAGTTTCAGCGTGCGGCGTCTCTGATATGCGCATGTGAAGTCATCAGACGCCGCAGGCAATCCGACCTGGGTTCAGAGTCGTTTTCGATTGGCTTGTGGGTGGGCGGTGAAGTCACGCCTAATGACGAACAGAACGCGATTAACGCGCTACGGCAACTCCAACAGGGTGAAGGGGGTAACAAGTTCATCCTGCTCAGCTGCCCATGGTGCGGCGCGGCGATGGGGGACCAGACAGTAGGGCGGAGTACGCGAGTTAAGGGGTACCGCATTCGGCCCCATCCCCAGAGGGTCAGGCACATCTGCGAGGATCAGGACTGCGAATTCAGTTCAGATGCGGGATTGCCGGTAGCTGTTATAGATGAACACATCTATAGGGAGCCCCCAACACTGCTGATAGGCACTGTGGACAAGTTTGCCATGCTAGCCTTTCGACCGGAGGCTAGGAGCATCTTCGGAATAGACACATCATTTCCTCCACCAGAATTGATTATCCAAGATGAACTGCACCTCATCTCCGGCCCCCTTGGGTCAATGGTGGGTCACTACGAAACTGTGATTGACGCCTTGTGTACCAATAAGGTTGCCGGAGATCCAATTCGCCCCAAGATAATTGGTTCAACCGCAACCATCTCCAGGGCAGAGAGCCAGGTGAAGGCTCTCTACGGCAGATCCGCCTTTCTGTTTCCTCCCCAGGCTCTGAAGGCTGGTGATTCCTTCTTTGCGGAGGAGCGGGAAGACCAAGAGGGGCGCAGGTACGTTGGCGTGTTCGCAAGTGCTCTGCCTTCCCATGTGACCTCACAGGTTCGAACCATGGGAGCGTTGTTGCAGGCTCCCAAGTTGTCCGGTGCACATAGTCCCTCTGCGATTGATCCCTATTGGACCATGATGGGCTATTTCAACAGCCTTAGAGAACTCGGACATGCAGCGACTCTTATCCGAGCAGACATTAGGGAATACCTGAATGCCATGTGGGATCGACTGGGGCTTCGTCTTCAGGCAACACGGGAAGCTGCGATGGATCCACGCAGGTTCATCAATCGAGACGTGGAGCTGACCAGTCGGGTCCAGAGCAGTGACATCCCATCCATCCTCCAGCAACTATTCGCGAACTACACCGATCCGACTAAGCATGAAGCGATTGACGTATGCTTTGCGACAAACATGATTCAGGTAGGTCTCGACATTCCTCGATTAAGTCTCATGATAATCGTTGGACAGCCAAAGACGACTTCAGAGTACATACAAGCGTCAAGCAGGGTTGGCCGCCGAGTGGATAGTCCTGGTATTGTGGTGACGAACTACAATCCGTCCAGATCAAGAGACCGATCACACTATGAGCACTTCCGGTCATTTCATCAAACGCTGTACCAGCACGTTGAGCCTACCAGCGTGACGCCCTTTGCAGTTCCGGTGCGAGAACGAGCCCTGCATGCGCTGGCAGTAATCCTATGTCGCTTTTGGGGTAGCTCGAGTCTCCGAGACAGGCCGAGTCAACCGCCGAATGATTTGCTCATACAACGGGTTAAGCGCACAATTCGAGAACGGGTCTTGTCAGTTGATGCTGCCGAGTGGCCGAAGACTGAGGCCCACATTGACGAGATCATGCGAAGGTGGTCTGTCGCACCAAGATCAAAGTACGGTGACTTCAGACCTCCAACCGAGGAATTGCCGATGATGTATCCAGCCGGCGGACAGCAACATTCCCAGTGGCCTGAAACGCCTTATGCCACGCCGAGTACGATGCGGAACGTTGACGCGAGTTGTTCAGCCCGTCCATTGCCAAGCGGATATGGCAATAAGGGAAATTAGCTGAAGAGGTATTAACAGAACTACTAGGAGATAACCGAATACGATGCCACCTAGACGACCAATTAGGAGAGGACAGCTGATCAGCCCATTCGGGGTCGGGTCACTCGTAGACTTCCGTGGCGATGAGTCCCTGATGACGGCAGGTCTCGATGAATGGCCTCTTGCCCGTGAAGGCTGCCCTGATGACTGGTTTGTCCAAGAAGAACGTCTCCAGGCACGACTGGGAGTGAGTCATTTTCGGCTTCCTCCTGAGTTTAGAGAGTCTGGGCAGGGAGTCCAGTATGCCAATCAACACATACCCTTTGTGAGATTTCCTCTATGGCATTACTGTCCACGAAGAGGCGCAATGGAGCAGTTGCCACTCTTTGGCACGCGCGTGAGGTGCCCATGTCGCCCGGACTTGGACTGTTACTCAATGCCTGAGCGCAGGCGCCCATGGCTGATTCCAAGCAGATTCATAGCCGTCTGTCCGAAAGGACACATCGAAGACTTCCCCTTCATGCAGTGGATTCATCGGAGGGCGGGCTGGGACGAACAACACAGACTTCGCCTTCTCCCCGGTCGATCATCTGCCAGCCTCTCGGGCATAAGAGTAGATTGCAGTTGTGGGAAGTCGGAAACTATGACAGGTACATTCAATGCCGAAGCACTCCACGGTATCGGCCACGACTGCTCGGGAAGCATGCCCTGGGTTGGCGAGATTGAGAACGCCCCAGGACATTGCGGCGAACATTTGCGAGTTGTACAGCGGGGCGCTTCGAATGCTTATTTCCCTCTAACAGTATCCTCAATCTACCTCCCATTATGGGGCGAGGACACAGGACGGACCATCAACACGATTCTTGACGAGCCGCGGTCGTGGGACATTCTCACCGCTGGACTGGATGACGGACAGTACATCCAATCAGTTAGGTGTGAGGTGCTCGCGCCCACTCGTGGCGTCGATCCTGAAGAGTTACGCGAAGCTGCACAGAAAAAGCTTGATGGAACCCTGGAACTCAGGAGTGCACATCGCCGGTCTGAAGAGGAATTTCGCCGGCAGGAGTACGAGGCTCTCAGGAATGGACGAGGCGGTGAAACCACTGATCTGATGGTGGAGCTCAGAGATTGCTCCAAGTATGAACCGGCATTGGCTGAAGTCTTGAGGGGCATAGGCCTGGTGAGGAAATTACGGGAAACCAGGGTCTTGGTCGGTTTCTCTAGGATACTGCCCATTGAGGACCCGACCTCACCGGACCTTTTGCCAATGTCTTTGCACGCCAGCCTCAATTGGCTTCCAGCATCTGTCGTTTACGGGGAAGGCATTTTCATAGAGTTCAACGAAAGTAGTCTGAAGCAATGGGCTACGAGGAAGCATGTCATAGAGCGAATCTCATCGCTGAGCGACCGTTATAACGAGCGCCGTAATGAACGAGGAATGGCAAATATCGCGATAGCTGAGAAATATGTTCTGCTGCACACCATCGCTCACGCACTGATTGCCCAGCTGAGTTTCGACTGCGGCTACGGAAGCGCAGCGTTGAGAGAGCGTGTTTACTGCAACTTAGAAGACCGTGATCGCCCGATGCAGGGTGTGCTCATATATACAGCGTCTGGAGATTCTGAAGGGACTCTCGGGGGACTCGTGCGGCAAGGTGAGCCACACTACTTGGACGCGGTGTTCGAGCGAGCGATACTTCAATCGCGGTGGTGCTCCAGTGACCCTGTCTGTATCGAGAGTTCTGGACAGGGTACCGATAGCGCCAACCTAGCGGCCTGCCACGGGTGCGTCCTGTTACCCGAGACTTCTTGCGAGACTGGCAATCGCCTTCTCGACCGAGGTTTATTGGTAGGGACACCTGACATGCCTGAAGTTAGGTTCTTCTCTGGCACTGGTTTGCCGACAGCATAGTTTGAGAGAGGGGCTATTGGATTCCTCAAGCCAAATTGAAAGCGGATACCGATTACCCACTCGCCGCGGCATGCGGGTAACGCTGGAAGCTAACCGTGGATCCCCAGACCAAGACGGCGCCAAGTCAATCCGAAGATGGCTGGACGGTTTGCCCAGACCTTGGGCCATCGACCTGTTCTCGGGTGTCGGGGGTTTGAGTCTCGGACTCGAACAGGGAGGCTTCTCAGTCGTCGCCGCCGCAGACTCCGACTCCGTGGCCATGGAGACCCACTCAGCCAATATTCCGGGCCTCACGTGGGTAGGAGACCTATCCAATCCAGCCAATTTCATAGAACAGCTGGATCGATGGGGAATCGATAGTGTCGACCTTCTAGCCGGTGGTCCCCCATGTCAGCCATTCTCTAGAGCTGGCAGAGCCAAGATTGGCAACTTGGTGAAGGCGGGGAGCAGGCCAGTATATGACACGAGGGCTGACCTTTGGCAGAGCTTCTTTGCTATCCTCGACCGGCTCACCCCGCGCGCCATGCTGTTTGAGAACGTCCCGGACTTTGCTCGGGCTCAGGGTGGCGCATTACTCGTTTCCCTTGTGGACGAGTTAAGGAATCGGGGTTACAAAGTCTATGTTCAGGAGTTGAAAGCATGGCACTACGGTATTCCTCAGCATCGCTCTCGCCTTTTCGTAGTAGGGGTTGCCGCCGGTATGGATTTCAGTTGGCCTAAGCCTGTTGAGCAGCGTCCCACAGTCTGGCAGGCCATCGGTGACCTTCCCGCAGTTCCACCAGACACAAGAGAGGAAATCCAGTGCTATGAAGGCCAACCAACTTCGACGCTTGCCAAGGTCCTGAGAGAAGGATTGCAAGGTGCAGAAGCTGGGTTGATCCGAGACCATATCACAAGGGCGGTGCGTCCCGACGATGCTGCGATCTACCGTCACATGAGGCCGGGAGAAACCTATCTAGACGTGCCAGAACATCTGAGGAGATATCGGTCCGACATATTCGACGACAAATATTTCCGACTCTCATTCGAGGATGTGTCGCGTACTATCACCGCTCACATTGCGAAGGACGGGTACTGGTACATACATCCACAGCAAGACCGCACTCTGTCCGTTCGTGAGGCTGCCAGAATCCAGACATTTCCGGATAGATTCCGATTCGCAGGACACCCGACCAGTAGGTTTAGGCAAATTGGTAACGCAGTTCCACCTATGCTGGCTTCAGCCATCGCTGCCGAGGTCAGAAGTTCACTGAACGGAGGTTCTACGCCTAATGAAATTGGCGAGCGACGGGCTGATTATAGCTCTACTTTTAGGAGTGATCTTATTGGCTGGTTTCGTGCCTATGGACGAAAGTTCCCTTGGAGAGATGTTAACCTGAGCCCTTGGCAGCATCTGCTGGTGGAAATGTGTCTCCATAGAACAAAGGCCAATCAAGTGGCACACGTTATTCGAGAGGTCACCACTATAGGTG
Organism: Dehalococcoidia bacterium; assembly: GCA_965220155.1. Taxonomy (GTDB): domain Bacteria; phylum Chloroflexota; class Dehalococcoidia; order SHYB01; family SHYB01. The sequence continues at coordinate 2,083,366 of OZ244810.1, forward strand.
GGACACCAGACGCCTTCCTTGCCGACACCACGACATTGGAACCATACCTATCGACGCTCGGTCTCAATTGGCGCTCAGCGAATCTGACTGCTGCCGCTGAACACGTCCGAAGCAAACTGAACGGGCAGGTCTCAGATGGCTGGTCGGAGCTAATTGCCATCCCCGGAGTGGGGGATTATATCGCCTCGGCAGTACAGTGTTTCGCCTTCGGTCGCCCCAGTGTGCTGATGGACACCAATACCAATAGGATCGCTCGTAGAGTGTTAGGCGAAGGGTCAAACTTACCACTGTGGAGCCTTAGGCTCCATCTGCGTGAACTCGCAGGTGAAGAAGGATCGGACGCTCAGTGGAATCAGGCTCTCCTTGATCTCGGAGCCCTAGTCTGTAGAGCCCGGTCACCCTCCTGCGGTGAATGCCCTGTCCGTATTCACTGTGCGACGGGACGGAGGAATGGTGCAGAGAGTGGGGAAGTGAAATTGACCTTGCCTATGGGTCCTAGTGACTGACAGAGGCAATCCCGGCAAGCAGTCTATCCTCTGGCTCTACATTATGCGGCTTTAGCATTGATGATGGCCTGTTGTACCTCCTCTGGCGCTGCATACAGCGTGGTGGGCCATCGTGGACTCGAACCACGGACCCCAGTCTTATCAGGACTGTGCTCTGACCACCTGAGCTAATGGCCCACGAAAACGGGTCGTCTACAGAAGTAGAGTCTAGGTGGAGCCCCTTTCACTGTCAAGGGAAACGCCCGCCGCGCCCATGCCCTCCAGCGCCTCCAGCGTCTCCCTCAACGCGTCGATCTGGGCGTCGGGGGCCACGGACGGCTCCGGTTGCCCCTCCCGCTTGATCCAGATCGCCTGAAGCCCCGCCCTCTTCGCCCCAAACACGTCGTTCCGATGATGGTCGCCGACGTGGATGGTCTCCTCCGGCCTGACCCCCAACCGCGCCAGCGTCAGATCGAATATCCTCTCGGCGGGCTTCGACAGGCGCTCCTCGTCCGAGAAGACCAGGGTATCGAAATACCGGGCAAGCCCCGCCCGCTCCAGGAACACCCGTTGAGTGACCCCGGGCGTCGAGCCCGTGTTGCAGATGAGGCCGACCTTCCATCCCAGCCGCTTGACACCGCCGAGGACCTCCTCCGCGCAAGGAGCGATCTCGGGAGGATGGTCCAGATAGGAGTCGGCGTAGCGCCGGGCGATAACGACCCAGGTCTCGGGCGAAATGTCCTCCGCCAGGCCGCCGTCGATCTGCCGCAGGAAGATATCGATCTGCTCGTCGAATGTGACGTCTCCTTCAGCCGTCCTGACGTCGTCGCATATCTTGTAGCAGCTCCGAAAGGCCTCCCTGACCTCCTCCTCGGCGAAGCGGTAGCCGTCGCGCCCGAGAGCATCCATGATTCCCCGAAGCCGCTTTTCCGACCGGGGACGGCCCAGCTCGGGCGAGTCGAGGATCAGCGTTTGCCAAAGATCGAACGTGATGGCGTTGATGGCGGTCATCGGGTCATGCCGGCGGCCACGGGAGCGCTACCCGCCGCGGTACGTGACGAGAGAGAAAATGTCGGTGCCGGGGAGCTTGTCGCGCCCTCCCAGGAACCCCAGCTCCACAACGAAGGCGGCGCCGACGGGGTGGCCGCCCAGGTGCTCGATCAGCCCTTTCGCCGCGGCGGCGGTGCCGCCCGTAGCGAGGACGTCGTCGACGATCAACACTCGTTGCCCGGGGACGACCCCGTCCTGATGAAGCTCCACCGCTTCCTTCCCGTACTCGAGGCCGTATTCGACCCCTACAGTCCTCCGAGGCAGCTTCCCTTTCTTCCGCACGGGCACGAACGCGGCTCCCAGCCGAAGAGCAAGCGGGGCGCCGAATATGAACCCGCGGGCCTCGATAGCCACCACGTGCTGTATTCCCGCCGCGCGATAGCGCTCCTCGAAGCGGTCGATTGCATGGGAGAACGCCGCGGGCTCTTGAAGGAGTGGCGTGATGTCCTTGAAGACGATGCCTTTTTGGGGAAAATCGGGAACGTCGGATATCCAGTTGGAGAGGTCCATGAGGTCCAGCCCAGTGGGAGCACCCATTATAAGGAGCGCCGGGGCCCCAGTCACTCGCGACGCGCCCGAGCCCCAATGCGCTGAGCCCCATCGCCAATGAGGTGGTGGGTTTGGGTGTCGGTAAAGCCCTTGTCGATAGCAGCTTGAGCGTGTATGGTGAGATCACGCATAGAAAGGAGGTGATCCAGTTGCCAACAGCGAATAGGACATGCGAGGTGTCTGCCACCTAGCGGCGCCAACGGACATTGACGCCCCAGGTGCCGTGATGGAATACCAGCAGGCACCGGGCCCCGGAGCTTCCCAGCGGTCCACTGGGACGGCCTTGCCAGGCCGAACGGCTCCGGGGTTTCTCTTTGTCCGGCGTGTTCCGGCCGCGGACCCTGGAGCAGCCGGCCCGCGGACCGGTCTCCGCCGCTCGCCGGCATATCGTGTAGAATCGGGCCTGCCAAAAGGACCATCATGCGCACCCTTTCCAAGACCCACCGAACACCGCGGAGGCGTGAATGAGCAGACTCGCCGGGAAGACGGCCATCGTCACCGGGGCCGGACGCGGCATCGGGCGGGCGTACGCGTTAGCCCTGGCCGAGGAGGGGGCCAACGTTGTGGTCAACGACCTGGGTGGGAGCATCGGGGGGCTCGGCGGCAACAAGGAGCCGGCGGATGAGGTCGTGGCGGAGGCGGAGCGCCTGGGAGCGAAGGCCTTCGCCAGCTACGAGGATGTGGCCGACTACGGGGCGGCCGGGAGGACTGTCCAGCGGGCGGTAGAGACCTTCGGGACGGTTGACATCCTGATCACCAACGCAGCCATCGAGCGCCGCGGGGAGCTCTGGGAGATATCGGAGGCCGATTGGGACGCCGTTCTGGGGACCCATGCCAAGGGCACTTTCAACTATGTCCGCCATGCCGGCCCTCTTATGGCCAGACAGAAAAGCGGGACCATCATCAACATCACCTCGGGGGCGGCATGGGGCGGCAGCCCCAGCATCGGCGCCTATGCGACGGCCAAGGGGGCGATCATCTCCTTCATGCTCAGCCTGAGCACCGGGATGAAGGCCCATAACGTGAACGTGAACTGCCTGTCTCCCGGGCTTACCGGGACGCGCCTCGCCGAGGACTATTTTGCCCACCTCCGGGAATCAGCCGGCATGACGACCGCGCAGATCCAGGCCCAGATCGGGACCCCGCAGCCGCCGGAGGCTATGGCGCCCATCGCTATCTTCCTCTGCTGCCCCGAGGGCCACGAGCACACCGGCAAAATATTCGAAGTGGCGGGGGACCGGATATCGGTGATGACATCCCTCGACCGCGACCGGATGGCCTTCTTCAAGCCGGGCGGGTGGAGCAAAGAGGACGTCTTTGGCTCGTTCCCCAGGAGCCTCTGACCTCGGGCAACGGGAGGAGACCAGCCGGTGGCGACACAACACGGGAAGGATTGGGCGCTCGTGCTGGGCGCTTCGAGCGGCTTCGGGGCAGCCAACGTATTGGAGTTGGCCCGCACCGGGCTGAACATTTTTGGGGTCCATCTCGACACCAGGGCCACGCTGCCCAACGCCCGGGCGGTCCAGGACGAGGTCCAGGCCATGGGCCGCGAGGCGGTGTTCTTCAACAGCAACGCGGCCGATCCCGGCAAGCGCCAAGCTATCCTCGACCAGATGGCCCCCCACGTGGTGGACGGCGGGGACATCCGCGTTCTCCTGCATTCCCTGGCATTCGGCACCCTGAAACCCTTCGCGGCCGAGGAGGCCGACGACCAGGTCAATCAAAGGCAGATGGACATGACCCTGGACGTCATGTCGCATAGTCTTGTGTACTGGGTCCAGGACCTGCTTCTTCGAGGTCTGCTGCGTCGGGGCAGCCGGGTCTTCGCAATGACCAGCGCCGGCTCGACTCGGGTATGGCCGACATACGGTCCAGTGTCGGCGGCCAAAGCGTCGCTTGAGTCCCACATCCGTCAGCTCGCCTTCGAGCTGGCCCCCAAGGGCATCGCGGTCAACGGCATCAAAGCGGGCGTGACGGACACGCCCGCCTTGCGGAAGATCCCCGGTCATGAACGGCTCATCGAAGGGGCCCAGGCCCGGAACCCCAGCGGTCGCCTCACCACGCCGGAGGATGTCGCGAAGGCGGTGGCCGCCCTCAGCGACGAAAGGGCCTACTGGATTACGGGGAACGTCATCGGGGTCGACGGCGGAGAGGACGTGGTCGGGTAGGGCTAGCCCGCCCCATTCCAGCGCCTCCGGATCGAGAGCACACGACGGACCGCTCCGGCCGGGGCGCCGGGTACGCTGTCCGGTATTACTCGGGGACTCAAGCAACTCGGGGACTCAATCATGACATCTGACAGCCTGTCGACTCGGGAATCGCTCACACGGCTGGTCAAGGCCATCGCGCGCCGGCTGGGCTTTGACAAGGTGGGAGTCACCACCGCCGAGCCCTTCTTCGAAGCCGAGGGCGTGATCGTCGACCGGGTCCGAAAAGGGCTCATGGATGGGCTCCCGTGGTACTCGGAAGCGCGGGTACGAAGAGGATGCCATCCCGAAAGGGTCCTACCCGAGGCCCGGTCGATCATCGCTGTGGGCGTCGGCTATGCCACGGAGGAGCCTCAGCCGCCCTCGGACGGACGACCACGGGGACGCGTCTCCCGGTACGCCTGGGGACGCGACTATCATCGCGTTTTGGAGAAACGCATGAAGGCCCTCGTCCGCGAGCTCCAGCCCCTCGGCGGCGGCCGGGCCAAGTTCTATGTCGACTACGGGCCCACACCTGACAGGGCGGTGGCCGCCAGGGCGGGCCTGGGGTGGTATGGAAAGAACACGAACTTGCTCACCACGGCGAGAGGGTCCTGGATGTTCCTGGGCGAAGTCCTGACGGACCTCGATCTGGAGCCGGACCGGCCGCTCAAGAAGAGCTGTGGCCGCTGCACCACGTGCATCCCCGCCTGTCCGACGGGCGCCATCGTCGCCCCGTATGTCATCGACAATACGAAATGCATCTCCTATCACACCATCGAGAACAGGGGGACCATCCCTACAGAGTTACGCCCCCTCATGGGCGATTGGGTCTTCGGGTGCGACATCTGCCAGGATGTCTGTCCCGTCAACGGCCAAGCCAGGCTGGCAGGAGACCAGGAATTCAGGGCGCGGTCGTTGGACCATGCTCGCCCCGACCTGGTGGGCATTCTGGACATGACCGAGGCCGAATTCCAAGAGCGGTACCGGGCCAGCCCAATCAGACGCGCGACCTACGCGGGACTCCAGCGGAACGCCTGCGTTGCCCTGGGGAACTCCGGCTCTTTCGAGGCCGTCCCTGCGCTGGCTCGGGCCCTGACGAGGGCCGCTCCACTCGTGCGGGGGCATGCTGCTTGGGCCCTCGGGCGGATCGGCGGGCGCGAGGCCCATGAAGCCCTTCGGACGGCGCTGGGGTCGGAGGCTGAACCCGATGTGGTGGAGGAGCTGCGCGCCGCTTTGGCCGGTATGCAGCCGGGGTAGACCGCGGGCCCCTCGGCCCCCAGAAGAGCTAGCCTGCCGCCCAGGGGCGTTCCCCGTCGCGTCGGCCCAAAGGGCCGTCCTGAAAGGCTGCTGTCTGGCCTTCGACCGCTTCTCCAACGCGGGTGCCAGAGCGGGGTCGCTGACGTCGAGAGCGCCCGGCAGCCCGCCCTTCAGCTGTGTGTATGCTCCACGCCCCGCGAGGCGCACCACTCTCCGTACTCGGGCACCTCTTCCTTGACAACGTACAGGAAGTAATAGGCCCCCATATCGCCCAGGAACTTGAAGCGCTTCCGCAAGTCTTTCACGGTCGCCTCGAAATCACCATGGGAGCGGAGGTACTTTCTAAAGCCTCCGTGCTCCTCCTCGAGCTGCACCATTTCTCGAGCGTTCTGGACTATGGCCTGGATCTTTCGCCGGTTGCGGATGATCCGGGTGTCGGTGGCGAGCTGGTCGACATCCTTGTCGGAGAAATGCGCGACCTTGTCGGCATCGAACCCCTGGAAGGCCTGCTGGGTCCCAGGCCACTTGTTCTGGACCACCTTCCAGGAGATGCCCGTCTGGAAAATCGACTGGCTCATGACGTCCAGGTAATCGTGAAGGCCCCGGGGGTCGATCTGTTTGGGCGCCTCGTGTTCCGCCATGGACTGCCTCCGTCATCAGTCTGGTTACCGACCGAAGCTTACAACGCTCTACTCGCGCGCGGCCAGCAGGGCCTGTCCGGCTGATGCTACAATCGTGCGCGTCGTTTTCTCCAGTGTATTTTCTCGGGACACCGCATGGACTTTATCTATTCAGTCGAGGATGAGGCCTTTCGAGGCGAGCTGCGCGAGTTCTTTCAAGCCGAGCTGCCTCCCGGCTACTACGGCAGTTATGACAAGCGGGACGACCAGGTCCAGACCCTTCGGTCGATCCGGCGGAAGCTCGCTGACAAGGGCTGGCTGACGATGGCTTGGCCGAAGGAATACGGTGGGCTGGACGCCCCTATTACGCGCCAGATGGTCTTCAGTGAGGAGTGCGCCTACTACGAGGTCCCAGCCAGGGAGTCGGGCGTGGGCTACCTGGGGCCGGCAATCATCCATCATGGGACCGAGGAGCAAAAGCGGAGGTTTCTCGGTCCCATTTCCCGGGCCGAGATCGAGTTCCACCAGGGCTTTTCGGAACCTGATGCCGGGTCCGACCTCACAGGCCTGCGGACCACCGCGGTCCACGACGGAGACGAATACGTGATCAACGGCCAGAAGATATGGGGAGGCCATATCCACTGGGCTGATTACACCTTCATCCTGGCGCGCACGGACCAGGAGGCCCCGAAGCACCGCGGACTCAGCCTGATCATCATTCCTACCGGCACGCCGGGTATCCGCTACGAGGAGTTCGGAAACATCGGCGGTGGGAATCAGAACATCGTCTACTACGACAATGTCCGCGTGCCCATCGAGCAGGGGCTGATCGGCGAAGAGAACCAGGGGTGGTACATCGGCGCGACTGTGCTCAACCACGAGAGGGCGTTCCTGAACTATGCCGCTATATGCGGGAGGCTATTCGACGACCTCGTTTCCCTATGGAAGGACGAGGGACGGAAGCATCACGACGACGGCGTGACCAGGGCGCTCAGGGACAAACTCAGCCAGATGGCTATCGAGTCCGCCGTCTGCCGCAACCTTGCGAACCGTGTTGGCTGGATGCAGGGCCAGAAACTGGACCCCAGCTACGAGTCATCCATCATCAAGGTGTTTGGCAGCGAGATGGTACAGCGGTTCGCATACGCATCGTCGGAGGTGCTGGGCCTCTTCGCGCAGGTCAATCGAATGACCGACAACCCCCGGCATAGGCGCCTTCAGGGGCGAGTCGAGCACATGTACCTGAATCAGCTCAGCTTCACCCTCATGGGCGGCACCAGCGAGATCCAGCGTAATGTCATCGCGGGGAGAGGTCTGGGACTCCCGCGGAGTTAGGCGCTCGGCCTTCTCGTGTGGAAATTAGCTCAAGCGCGGGAACGAAGGCCAATCAATCCCGAAGGCCGTCATCCCAGGGTCTTGACGTAGGCCTGCACCGCGTCCCGTGATGAGTACCGGTAATCGAAGCCGGTCTCGGCCTTGAACCTGCCGTTCGTGGCCACCCATGGGTACGCAATAAAATCCAACCCCGAAGACGTCGACTCCGATTGCAGCCGCAGGGCCCACGTGAGGTCAATCAGGCCGCCCAGAAGGGTTTTGGGGATGGCCGCCATCCTGCGGTGGGCCAGCTTCGCCACATCCGAGTAGACCATCAGGCCATCGCCCGCAACGTTGAACACCCCCGGAGGCCGGCGCTCGAGAGCAACCGTCAGCAGCTCGATCAGGTCCTCCTCGTGCACGTATTGCACCAAGGGGTCATGCCCCGCGACGCGGACCATGACCGGCTGGAACATTTTCCCGCCGATCGAGCGGGCGCCCCCAGGCCCAAGCACCACGCACCCCCGAAGGATGGTCACCGCTTTCTCCGGGGCGGCCGCAGCGAAGCTCTGGATGACCCCATCCGTTTCAGCCTTGTCTTTGGCATACCGAAATGCCTCGTTCGGACGCAGAGGGGATTCCTCCGTCAGGGGCACGGGGTTATCGGCGCGGGCCCCATAGGCGGTTGTGCTGCCCAGGTACAGGAGGTGCTCGACCCCGGTCAGCAGGCATGCCTGGAGAAAGTTCTGCGTCCCTTGGATGTTGATCTTCCTGGCATCGTCCTGGTCCCTGACGGGACGAACGACAAAGGCCAGGTGGACCGCCGAGTCGATACGTTCGCGATCGAAGAGGTCGTCCAGTGGACGGGTCACGTCCCGGAGAAAAAAGCGCAACTTCCCCGATTGCCGGAGAGGGGGACGGTTGTCGATGCCGATAATGGCCTCGACGTCCGGATGGACCTCGAGACGGGCGAGGAGCTGGCTGCCGATGTACCCGGAGACCCCGGTTATGGCGACGCGACGCAATGGGACCCTGCCTCCGGATTTACTCTACCGGAAGCGGATTGGCCGCCACAAGGTGAGGCCCTCGCCCCAGGGCCGTTTCAGAGTCAGGCCCGACCACGTTACCCTCCATCGCGTAGGCGGCCCCGCGTGGGGCGCCCCCTCCCGCCGCACCGTTGTTTCGTAGAGGCGGGTTTCAAACCCGCCTCCGGCCTAGTCCTGGGACGCCGCTCCATCGTCATTCCGGCCTTGAGCCGGAATCCAGGGGAGCGGGGACGTGGATTCCCGCGTGCGCGGGAAAGACGAAGAGGGGGCGCTGCAAGCCATTTTCGTACCAATGACAGGCGGTGGGGTCCGTATCCCGTAGGGGCGGTTCGCGAACCGCCCTGGCCCCCGGCCCTGACAACCACCCCTTGCCGCGCCTCCCGGCATGGCGTACCGTTGTACTACGTACAGATGCTACGTCAGGCACAGGGAGACGCGAACCCTATGACGAGAGCCCCAGCAGCACGCTGGAAGAAGCGGGCCCGGCGGCAATCCCGGTTTACCCGGCTCTTCGCGCGGGGTGGTACCCTCCGCGCGGCCTGCCTTGCCGCCGGTGTCTCCACGGCCGCCGTCCTCCGGTGGTCGCGCACCGACCCCTCCTTTCGGGAGCGATTGGCCGGTGCTTGGGCGTCGTTCCAGGACGCGCTGCAGGGGCGCCTCCTCGAAGACGCCGATGTGCGGGGCCATGGCCCCTCGCTCCGCGCCCTCTGCAGGATCGTCCTGCCGGAGAAATACGGTCCGCTCCCCCGGGCGCGAGCCTCCATCCTGGACATGGCCCTCCGGGCTCTGGTCACCGACCGGGCCCGCCCCGCCCGCCGGCCACCTATCGGCGGGCACCACCGGCCCCCGCGGCCACCGGCGGTGACGCCGCGGGACGCCCGACCGATGCGGTGAGCGCTCTCGCCCTGCCGTCATTCGCGGCGGCGTCTCCCTGAGCCTGCGACTCGGGCCTGTTCGCTTCGCCCTCCCGCCAAGGGCGCTATGCCCCCATGCCAACAGACAACCCTCCTGACGGCCGCACGGCCCCTCACCGAAACGTGCGGCCGTCAGCTCGTTGTCATGCTACAAATGGGCGCCGCCGCATCGTTGTTTCGTAGGGGCGGGTTTCAAACCCGCCTCCGGCCTTTCCCTCGGACGGTTACCGGATTGACGACGGAGGCTTTGCGGACAATGAAAAGGCCCTGCCCTCACCAGCAGGGTTGAACACCCTATCGGACGACTGCGGTGGCTGGGGACCTTCAGGTATGGCCCTTTGGGCGAGGCCCCGTCCGGGACTTGGGTCCTGCCTTGCTATACTGGCCGCACCTGACGTTCCCTGATTGGCGAAGCGGGCCTTGCAAGGATGACCAGCAGGACTATCAACAACGTTTCTGAGGACGTGGACCTGGCTGAGTGGTACTTCGAGCAGGGGTTCACCGACGGCCTGCCAGTAGTCCCTCCCACCCCGGCCAAGGTCGAGTCAATGGTGACCGCCCTGGGGGGCGACCCCGATTTCGTCGAGTGCCGGGTTCCGCCCCGATGGGGGAACCTGTCCCGCGAGGTGCTGGCCGTAAACGCCGTTATGGCTGGCTGCTTGGCGGATTACGCCCCCATCGTCCGCGCCGCGATGGTCGCCCTGTGCGCACCCGGTTTCAATCTCAACGGCGTCCAGGCAACGACCCACATGGCAAGCCCGCTGATCGTCATCAATGGGCCGGTCCGCGAGAAGGCCGGCCTCAACGCAGGCGTCAACGTCTTTGGCTCGGGGAACAGGGCGAATGCCACCATTGGAAGGGCGGTCCGCCTCATCCTCCTGAACGTCGGAGGCGGCCAGCCCGGTGTCCTGGACAACAGCACGCTGGGCCATCCCGGCAAGTACACCTATTGCATCGCAGAAAACGAGGAGACGAGCCCCTGGGCTCCATATCACGTAGAGCGCGGCTACCTGCTGGAGGACAGCACCGTCTTCGCTATCGCCGCGGAAGCGCCTCACAGCGTTACGAACCATGTCGCCGACGATCCTGAAGGAGTCCTCGACAGCATCGGTTCCGCCATGAGCACCATCGCGCATAACAACGCCGTCAGCAGCGGCTCCTGTGCGGTCGTGGTCGGCCCCGAGCATGCCAAGACGATCGCCGCAAAAGGATGGGGGCGGGCTGACGTCCGGAATTACTTGTGGATGAACTCGGGGAACAGTTTCGGACAGATCAGCTTCAACCAACGGTACGGAAAGGTGTACAACCGGAACCTGCCAAGGTGGTACCGGCGAGAGCCCGACTCCCGCATCCCGATCGTTCCCAGCCCGGATGACATTCACCTGTTTGTCGCGGGGGGCGAAGCGGGCCGGTTTTCTGCTTTCATTCCAGGTTGGGGGCATATGTCGAGCCCAGCGCTGCGGGCCCTGGACGGCCGGCCGCCTGTCTCAGGCCCGGCTTGTGTCGACGGCACTTGCGCTTTGTGAAGGACATTCTCCAGAACAGACGAGGTGAGACGTTGGCTACGATGGCTACGTCTAAGGGTGCGACTAAGGGTGCGACCGTCTACGACCCGAGGGGGTCCGTCGACGTGGAGCCTCGCCCCGCCGCGCCGCGCGTGGCCACACTGGAGGGGCTCCGTCTCGGCGTACTGGACAACACCAAGTGGAACGCCCGGAAGCTATTGGAGGGGATAGTTTCCCATCTGGCGCTGGAGGCATCCTTCGCGGAGGTGCGTCCCTATAAGAAGGAGAGCTTCGCAAAAGACGCTGGGCCGGATCTCATCGAGAAGATTGCCCGTGAGACCGATGCCGTCATCATCGCAATCGGCGATTGAGGGTCCTGCACGTCGTGCTGTATGCACGACGCAGGGAGCTTGGAGGCGCTCGGCGTGCCGACCGCTGCCATCGTCACCGAGGCCTTTCTCAACGAGGCGCAGGCACAGCTCGCGGCGATGGGCATGGAGACCCTTCAGCCAGTGGTCGTGCCCCACCCCCTGAGCACGCTCTCGGACGAGGAGATCACTGGCAGGGCCCGCGAGGCAGCGCCCCTGGTGGTGAAGACCCTCCTGCGAGATGGGTAACCGGGCGTCAGGGACTCTCCGGCGCGTCGCAGGGCCGTTACAGCGCCCGGCGGGCAGCCTCGAACATAGCTCCCACCGGCGCTGACTGCCCTGTCCAGAGCCCGAACGACTCGGCGCCCTGATAGACAAGCATGGGGAGGCCGCCCAGGCCTCGCGTCCCCGCCTTCCGCGCCTCGCGCAACAGCGGCGTTTCGGCAGGGTTGTATACGATGTCGCAGACAAGGGGCTTACCCGAGAGCGCTTCGGCCGCTAGGGGGGTGTCCTCGTCGGCGCCTCCATGATGCATTCCCAGGGTCGTGGTGTTGACGACCAGCGTCATGTCTCCGGGGGCCGAGCCCCATGGGGCCGTTGCCACGGTCGCTGGCCCTCCAGTTGTCGCGCGCACATCCCGAGCAAGGTCCTCCGCCCGCCCGGGGGTTCGGTTGCTGATGACGATCACTTCAGCTCCCGCTTCGGCAAGAGCGAACACGATGGCCCGGGCCGCTCCGCCGGCCCCGATCACAAAGGCCCTAACCCCCCTGGGGTCCAGGTCTCCGTCCTCCCTCAGGGCTCTCAGGAACCCTGGGGCATCCGTGTTGTAGCCGGTCAAACGGCCCTGCCGGCTCACAACGGTATTGATGGCGCCGATCCTCCTCGCCAGGTCGTCCACGTTGTCGACAAGCCCAAGCGCCCGCCGCTTATGAGGCACCGTGACGTTGGCCCCCAGGAACCCATCGGCCCGGAGACTCTGGACCCGGTCCCTCAACTCTTCTGCAGGTGTTTCCCATCGTTCGTAACGGGCGTCAATCCCGCAGTGGTCGAACGCAGCTTGTTGAAAGACGGGAGAAAGGGAGTGCGCCAGGGGATACCCGATGATCCCTGCCAGCATGGGTCGGCTCCTGGAGGTTGGTCGTAACATTCTAGTACGCGCATAGGCCCGTCCGGCCGTCTCCGATGGTCGCATGCAGCCGGACGGGCCGAATTGTGCATCTCAGAAGGGCTCCGCTATCATGGGTGCGACCTCCATTCGCTCACGGGAGAGTAACGATGCAATACCGGCGCTTAGGGAACTCCGGACTGAACGTTTCGGAGCTGGGTTTGGGGACCAACAACTTCGGGGGACGCACGGAGGATGACCAATCGATCCGTGTCCTCGACCAGAGTCTGGACTCAGGAGTCAACTTCATCGATACGGCCGACATGTACAACGGAGGCAGGTCGGAGGAGGTCATTGGAAAGGGGTTGAAGGGCAAGCGGGAGAAGGCGCTGATCGCCACCAAGTTCGCTATTCCCATGGGCCCGGGCCCCAACAAGGGCGGCGGCTCCCGCAGGTACATCATGGAGGCCGTGGAGGCCAGCCTGGAGCGGCTCGACACTGACTACATCGATCTCTACCAGATGCACCGCCCTGACCCGCTGACTCCTATCGAGGAGACTCTTCGCGCGCTGGACGACCTGGTCCACGCGGGGAAGGTCCGGTACATCGGCTGCTCCACCTTCGCGTCCTGGCAGCTTTCCGACGCTAAGTGGACCTCTCGCACGCTGAACCTCACCGCATTCATATCGGAGCAGCCCCACTACAACGTGCTGAAGCGGGACGTGGAGACTGAGATCGTGCCCGCCTGTGGCGCCCACGGGATTAGCTTGATCCCCTTTTTCCCTCTGGAGAACGGTCTCCTTACCGGAAAGTACAGCAGGGGGGAGGCCCCTGAGCCCGGGACCAAGCTGGCGCAAAGCGGGGCCTACGCCGACTCAGTCAGGCAGCGCCTCTTCACCGATCGAAACTGGGACATCGTTGAGAAGCTGGACTCCTTCGCTGCCGAGAGGGGCCACAATCTCGCCGAGCTGGCCATCGCGTGGCTGCTGGCCAATCCCGTCGTGGGGACCGTCATCGCCAGCGCCTCCAATCCTGAGCAGGTCGTGGCCAATGCCAAGGCTGTCGACTGGAAGCTCACGCCCGACGAGGTCGCCAGGGTCAACGAGATGGCGCCTCTAAGCTGAGCCGCCGGTTCCTGCTGGGTAAAATGGGGCCGCCAAGGGCGCCCCTTCTTATCCAGAGTCTTGACGACGGGCGAGGAGTCGTCAGCCGAGGACGTCGTTGTTCTGAGGGTCCAGCACGGGAAGACCGCCTACTGGCGGGAGTATATCGACCGGAGAAGTTGGATCTCCCCCAGCTGGACCGCGGCGGCGGTCATGTCCGAGACGACAAATCAAAGGCCCTGCAGAGGCAGGGCCTTTGACCATCGTCGACGGAAATGCAATTCAGGCGATCTTGTCCAGCTCGGCGATAACATCGTTGACATCCGGAAGCCCGCTGGTATACACGTTTGAGAACCGGACGACCCCTTCCTTATCGATGACGAACACCGAGCGGCGGGGGAGGCCGGTCTCCTCGTTGTACACGTCGAAGCTCTTGGCCACGCCCCCCTTGGGGTGGAAATCGGCCAGGATGGGATGTGCCACTCCACCCAGGCCCGCAGAGAAAGCCCGTTGGGAGAATTGACTATCGGTGCTTGCGCTCAGTACCTGGGCGCCCTTCTCCTCAAACCGCTTGGTGGCGCGGTTGAACGAGGAGACCTGATCGGCTCAGCCAGAGGTGAACGCGGCGGGGAACCAGGCGAGCACTACAGGCTTTCCCCTGTAGGAGCTCAAGGTGATCTTCTCGCCGTTATGGGACGAGAGAGTAAAGTCGGGGGCTTGCTGCCCTGGGTCAAGGGCCATGCGTCTCCTTTCGTTCGCGGTGCTGCCTCTTGCCAGCGTTCGCGTTTCTAGACCGAATCTATTCCTGAATGCCTACTCTGTCAAGCACTGAGCGCCATCGGCGACAACGGCTCAGGTGCCATCCTCGAGCGAGCTAGTCGCCTCGAGCGGGCTAGTTGATCGTGGCGGGGAACTTCGGGTCGCGCTTCTCCACGAACGCTCGGGCGGCCTCGTCATGGTCCCGGTGCTGGAAGCTCATCTGCTCCAACGCGCCGCCGTACTCGCCGAGCTGAACGGTCTTCTCCCAGAGCTGTTTGTTCAGCGCCTGCTTTGTCCAACGGATGGCAAGCTGCGGGCCGTCCGCGAGCTGCCTGGCCAGGCCCATCGTTTCCTCCATCAGCCGCTCGTGTGGCACCAAGCGCTGCACGGCTCCAATGCGGAACGCCTCCTCGGCGTCGATGATGTCCGCCGTCATCAGGAGCTCCTTGGCCTTGTTCAGTCCCACCAGCAGGGGCCAGATGATGGCCCCGCCGTCCCCTGCCACCAACCCAGCCTTCACGTGCAGGTCACCGAACTTCGCCCTGTCGGAGGCGATGACCACGTCGCAGAACAGGGCTATCGTAGAGCCCAGGCCCACCGCGGCGCCGTTCACAGCCGCGATGATCGGCTGCGGCGCCCGCAGCATGGCTGTCATCAGCTTGGCGGGCGACTCGGCGTTCAACGGGTTGGCCCGTCCGGCGGTGTCCTCGGCCATCATCTTGACGTCGCCGCCGGCACAGAACCCTCGCCCGGCCCCCGTTACCACGATGCAGGCCACTCCAGGGTCTCTTCCGAGCTCGGGGAAGGCCTCCTCCAGCTCTTCGTGCATCTCGTGGTTGATGGAGTTCAAGGACTCCGGGCGGTTCAGGGTTACGGTCGCGATCCGATCGTTGATGGAAACCGTGATGTACTCGAACCGGCCATAGTCGCCCATGCCTGCTCCTTTCAGCTGTGTCTGCTGCTCGGCCTCGGCCCAGCCCCCATATGGCTTATCCGGCCGGAGGCGCTCCTGCTTCATCCATTGAACTCGACCCTTCGAAAAACCTGCCCCGTCATGGACGACGCATCTTGGCAGGCCAGGTGGACCGCCGACGGCCCGACGTCGGCCGGGACCGCCACGCCCGTCCAGTCGCGGTCGGGAGTCCTTGCCATCCCGCGTTCGGTCCGGATACCTCCGGGGTCCAGGCAATTCACCGCGACATTGTAGCCCGCCACCTCGAGGGCAGTCCCTCGGACGAACTGCTCGAGCGCTGCCTTCGTGGCGCCGGTCCCCGGTTTCACCAGCGTCGCATCGGTGGCGCCCTTGCCGGTCAGGTGGATGATGTTGCCCGAACGGCGCTCAATCATGCCGGGGAGCACCGCCTTCGTTAGCAAGAACGCGCCTTTCACGTTGACGTCGAAGGCCTCGGCCCAGTCCCCCGTGGGAGTCTCCATCGTGCCGGTGTACAGGATGATGACCGCGCTGTTCACCAGGATGTCGATTGGGCCGTATCGGTCCAGAACGGTCCGCGTCATGGCGCTCACAGCGCCCTCATCGGTGATGTCGCACCTGATGGGGATGGCTTCCCCGCGTTGGGCCTGGATTTCCGCAGCCGTGCTTCCTATGGTCCCAGGCAGACTTCCTTCGGTCTCGGACCGCGCCACGACGGCGACCCGGGCGCCCTCCCGCCCGTAGGCGAGCGCGATCCCCTTACCGATGCCACGGCTGCTTCCGGCGACGATGGCAACTTTGCCGTCCAGCTTTCCCACTGTAAGCGCTTGGCCTCGACTACCCTTGTGTGGTTGGATTGTACCAGCCGGGACGGGCTACGGCAGGGACGGCGCCGGCCGTCCGCAAGTCCCTCTGGACATTTCCTTGTGCGCTCGAGGGGTTGTTCCGTAGAATGGCCCTCACGCTTGGGGGTCGTGCATGGACTATTTCTTTACTCCTGAGGAAGAGACTTTCCGCGACACTGTCAAGGACTTCCTCAAAGAAGCCTTGCCCGAGGACTGGCATGGCGTCTATCCGGATGCGTACTTCATGGACGAGTACTGGTCCTTCATTCGCTCATTCACGAGCCAGATGGCGGACAAGGGGTGGCTGACTGCGGCATGGCCCAAGGAGTACGGAGGGCAGGCCCTGCCCGTCATGCGGCAAGCCGTCCTCAATGAGGAGCTCAGCTATCAATCAGCCCCCTTTCGGGATATGTCCACCGGCGTCAACCTTGTGGGCCCGACCGTCATGGTCCACGGTAGCGAGGAGCAGAAGCAAGAATGGCTCCCCCCCATTGCAACAGGGGAGCATGTCTATTGCCAGGGGTTTAGCGAACCCGGCTCCGGCTCTGACCTGGCATCGCTCCAGACTGTCGCACAACGGGATGGGGACGAGTACGTTATCAACGGCTCCAAGATATGGACCAGCGGGGCCCATCGCTCCAGCCACTGCATCCTGCTGACCCGGACCGACCAGGACGCCCCGAAGCACCGCGGGATCAGCATGTTCCTACTGCCCATGGACACTCCGGGGATCACCGTGCGTCCGATCCACAACCCCCTCAACGTCCACTACTTCAACCAGGTCTTTTTCGATAACGTTCGCGTTTCGCGCGACCGGATGGTAGGAGAGGAGAACCGGGGCTGGTACGCCGCTACGACGACCCTCGACTTTGAGCGGTCCGGGGTTGGGCGCTTCGCAACTACGCAGCGGCTCTTGGACGAGCTGGCACGCTTGGCGCGTGAGGTGCCTGGCCGGGATGGGACGGTCCTGGACGACCCGATTTACAAGCATGCTCTGGCCGACGTCGTCATCGCCAACCACGCGGGGAGGACCATTGCGTACCGGGTCGCGTGGATGCAGAGCCAGGGCCTGATCCCCAATCAGGAGGCGTCGGCCTCAAAACTGATGGGCAGCGAGATCGCCCAACGGGCTGCCCAGGTAGGGGTGCGCCTGTTCGGGCTCATGGGCCAGATCGACCGCGGACCCCGCTACGCTCTCCTCGAGGGTAAGGTCATGGCCCACTATGTGAACACGGTGGCGGCCACCATTCGCGGAGGCACCTCGGAGGTCCAGCGGAACATCATCGCGACCCGCGGCCTTGGCCTCCCTCGCGCCTGAGTCCCCGAGCGGGCCGCCTCTTCTACTCCTGGCTCTCTCCCAGCGCCCTACCCAGCAGCGCCGTGCCTTCTTCGATGGCCTCGGGTGACAGGAGGCTGAAGCAGAGGCGAAGGTTCCTTTCCCCGGTCCCATCGGTGAAGAAAGCGGTCCCCGGCCTACAAGCGACCCCGTGGGCTCGGAGGCGCTCCCACACTCGTTTCGGATCGAGGCCGTCCGCCAGGTCCAGCCAGAAGAAGAAGCTGCCTTTCGGCCTGGTCCAGGTGAGGAGCGGGGCGCAGTTCTCGGCCAGCCCGGTAACCAGCGTGTCCTGCTTGCTCCGGTAAAAGGGGATGATCTCGGCGACATGCCGGTCTAGCTGCCCACCCATGACATATTCCGCGAGCACCCTGGATGTCAGCGCACTGACGCCCAGATCTCTGCGGGAGCGGACCAGCGCCGCGACCGTGTCGGGATAGCCAAGGACCCACCCAACCCGAAGAGCGGGGGCCAGCACTTTGCTGAAGCTCTTCACCTTCAGCACCAACCCCGAATCGTCCATGCTGAAGAGGGAGGGGACCCGCTCTCCTTCGTAGCGCAGGTCCCCGTAAGCGTCATCCTCGAGCACCACGAGGCCCCACTCCTGGGCGATGGCCAGAAGGCGCTGCCTTCTCTCTATCGAGAGCGTGAAGCCGGTTGGCATGTTGAAGTTGGCAATGGTGTAGATGAGTTTCGGGCGGACACCCTCGGCCCGAAGCTCCTTCAAGCGGGCCTCGAGTAGGTCCACCCGCATCCCGTCGGCGTCGACTGGGATGCCCACGGCGCGTGCCCCGACGAGGGCAATCTCCCTAAGCGTGAAGTGCCAGGTTGGCGCTTCCACGATGACTGCGTCCCCCGGGTCCACGAAAGCCGCGATCGTCAGAGAGATCGCCTGGGCTGCTCCTGAGGTCAGCAGGACGCCTTCCGGCTCGACGTTGCGGCCGTCTTCGGCCCCTGCCCGGGCCCCCAATACCTCCCGTAAACCGGAATAGCCGTAGCCGATATCGTATCGGCCGGAGCTGTATTGGAGGGCCAGCTCCCCGTCGCGGCGAAGGACCTGTTCGTGCAGGGCAATCAGCTCTTCTTTCGGGAAGGTGACTGGGTCCGGGAGGCCACCCTCGAAGGCCACCACCGCCTGGTCGGCCGTCAGGGCTCCTGGGATGGCCCAGTATTCGATCCGGCTCCTCTTCGCGCCCCGAGAGAGCCGGGCTTCGATGTCTATCGTAGGACGTGTTGCCATGAGTGACCCTTGGGCTGAATGTGCGGCGTTGGAGCCGCGCAGGTCTCGTCCCGGATGCCGGATGCCTCCCTAGGCCTCCAGGTTGAAGACGCGGATCGCGTTCTCTCGGAGAAATTTGGGCCAGACGTGGTCCCGGAAAGGGACCTCCTTCAGCTCTTGCTGGACGCGTTCCAGGGCGAAGCCCGGGTAATACCCGGCGAACATGACGCGGTCCCCTCCCCTTGTGTTGGCGTAATGGACGACATCTTTCGGGTAATGTCGCGGCGCGAAGGCGGAGGTCATGTAGGAGAGGTTGGGCCACTTGAGCATGAGCTTGACGCACATGGCCTCCCAGGGCTCGCCTCCATGGCACATGACGATATTGAGCTCGGGGAAGAACCACAGGGGCTCGTCCAGGTGCAGGGGGTTCTGGACCTCTCCGGGGACTCGCGGGCCCGGCAGCCCAACGGTCATCGTGACCGGCAGGCCGAGCTCGATGGCTTTCACGTAGATGGGGTAGTAGACCTTGTCGTTGGGCGCTTTCTGGATGGCGAAAGGGGTGACGTTAATCGCCTTGATATTGGGATTTCCCTTTGCCACCGCCTCGATCTTCCGGACGGCCTCCATGCCCTCCAGGGGGTTCACCGCAACCCTTCCGAAAAAGCGGCCGGGGTGCTCTTCGAAGAGCTTCAGGGCTGGCTCAGGGGCTTCCGGGCTCACCGCGACCAACGCCCGGTCGATGCCCATCTTGTCGAACATAGCCACGAGGCTCTCCCCAGTATCTCCCTGGTGGATGCGCTCCTCAGAGCCCTTGAAGAAATGCTGGGCCGGATGCGCGTACTTCCGGCTCTCAGGGTCCCTGATCATCAAGGGGCCCATGCCGCCTAGCAGCCCGCCGCCGTCCCCACTCCCGGGGAGTCTGGGAGTGATCATGCAATCGATGGCGCGAATACCCTGGAAGAAACCATTCTCCGCCATGCATCACCTCGTGCCGTGTGCTGGAACCTCGCGTTTGCGAAAGCTGCCCTCGGACACCCGTCAGAGTGTCATCCATCCCCCGGAGGCCACGAAGAGGGACTGGCCGGTGATCCCGCGCCCTCTCTCCGACGATAGGAACACCACGGTATCCGCCACCTCTTCGGAAGTCGTGATCCGGTCCATCGGCGAAAGGGACGTGATGCTCCCTTTCATCTCCTGGTAGCTGGTGCCCAAGGTCTCCGCGCGGTCGTGGAACCACTGGTCTTGCCTCGGCGTGACGATGTGGCCGAGGATGAGGCAGTTGACCCGGATGTTGTACTTTCCCACCTCGTTTGCCAATGAGCGAGTGAAGCCGGTCAAGCCGAACTTTGAGGCCGCATAGGGGGTGAATCCCGGGAGCCCGCGCTGCGCCGCAGTCGAAGAGACCTGGATGATGTTGCCGCCCCTTGGGACCATGTGCTTCAGCGCGTACTTTGAGCAATACATGGCGCTGTGGAGGTTCACGCGCACCACGTAGTCCCAGTGCTCGATGTCCATCTTCAACAGTGATGCCACTTGGGGCCCCGCGCCGGCGTTATTGACGACGATGTCTATCTGGCCGAACTCCCGGGCCGCGCGGTCCACCATGGACTCGACCTGTACGGGATCGGTGACGTCAGTAGGCACGGCCAGGGCTTTGCCACCCTCATCCCGGATCTCCTCCGCCAGGGAGTCGATGTCCGAAGCGGTCCTGGCTGCGAGGACCAGGGCTGCTCCCTCCCGGGCCATTCGCAACGAGGTTACTCGTCCGATGCTCTTTCCAGCGCCCGTGACGATGGCCACTTTGTCCTTTAGCTGCATCGGCGGGGTGTCCTTCCGTATAGCCCGTCGCGTTTCGGCCCGTGCTGCCAAAGAGTCGATTGCCCTGCTTGCAATGACGAGAGGTCTCCAAAAGGAACTCGGCCCCGCCGCAGTTAGTGGCGAGGCCGAGAATGCATGTGCCTGAGCGGAAAAGTTACGTTCGTTACACGAGCCCGTAGGTCTCGGCTGCGTTCCTCCAGATGATCCTGTCGCGCTCCTCGTCCGGCACGTTCGTGAACAGCTCCTCGACAACTTTGCGAGAGTGCGGCCAGTCGTTGCCGTGGTGCGGAAAGTCGGTTGACCAAGCCATGCTCTTGAGCCCCACGGCGTGGCGTGTCTGGACGCCGATGCGGTCGGTCCCTGAGATGAAGGTGGCCATCCAATTGTCCTTGAAATACTGGCTGGGAAGTTTGTTCAAGTCCATCTTGGCCCAGACCCGGTTCCGCCAATATCGATCATCCATCATTTCCAGGAAATGCGGGATCCACCCGACGCCGGTCTCGACGGCGACAACCTTCAGCTTGGGGTGACGATCGAAGACACCGGAGAAGATCAGGTCCAGCATCAGGAGGGGCATGCCGGTTATGCCGGCCGCGGCGCCAACGGCCGCGGATGCCTCTTCCGCCGGTTTGTGGCCATCCCGCTGTGACGCGAGGCGGAAGTGGATGTTGACCGGCATCTCCAGCTCTTCGGCGGCCGCCCAGAACGGTTCATCCTCCCGGCTCAAGCGGTCGCTACCCGTCGGCCACATGCCGAGCAGCACGCTCCTGAACCCGTGGTCCTTGGCCCGCTTCACCTCAGCTACACTGGTCTCCAAGCCCAGATTGGGCAACACGTACGCAGCCAGGAGCCTCTCCGGGTCCGCGCTGCAAAATCCCTCCGACATCCAGCGATTGAAGGCATGGAGCCCCGCGAGCTGGGTCTCCGATTCGTAGCTCATGAAGGTCGTGGCAGCTCGGGCGGGCGGGTAAAGGATCTCCGCATCGACCCCGTCGACATCCAATGCTTCGAGCCGGGCCTGCCCGTCGTAGCACGAGGGGTGGATCTCATGCCCGTAGCGGACGCCGGTCCAGCCCTTGTCGTACCTTGGCCCCACCCAGCTCACCAGGCCAAGAGGGGCCGGCTGGCCGTTAGGGTCATAGAGCCAGGCGTCGCCGCCTTCGCTGTCCTTGACGAGCTTCGGCGCCTTGTCCTGGTATTTCTTATCGAGCCATTTGTCCCAGAGGTCCGGGGGCTCCAGCACGTGGGAGTCCGCCGATATGAGACTGTATGTCCGGTTCGCTTTTGCCATCATGGCCCCCTTCCTGCCGCGGTTCGTCCCGGGGACGCTACAATGCCCGGGGTTCGCACCGCCTCTGAACCGAGATTCTACCGCTCCGGCACTGGCTGCGCAACGGGAGCGCCTGGGCGGTACAGCCGGGCCGGTGGGACTGTTACCGGCTCTTTACTCTCCCGTAACACGTCCGTAACCAGCGCTTTCTAGAGTGGCAATCGGAGCTCCGAGGCGTAACCGGCCGCGAGGAGGTGTGATGCATGGTCTCGGTCCCTGAGAACCGGCAGACTATCTTGGCCGAGCGTTGCCGCTCCTGCCGCGCTGCGGTCTGGTTCGAGGACGATGAGTGGAAATGCTCTATGTGTTCACGCCCGTTCTTCGTACCAATCGTGGACTTGCCGGAGGCGGCGGCCGCACAGAAAGAGATCGATAGCATCGACGAATTCTTGGATGAATGTTGCGTCGTCGAACCGCGGGAGCAGATCGCCACGGGGCGGCTGTATGGCGCCTATGCGCGTTGGTGCCGCGGCAACCATAGGCCCAGGTTGACCAAGATGGTGTTCGCTCGGCAGCTCAAGTCTCGGGGATTCGAACCTAGAAGGACCTCTCAGGTCAGGCTCTGGCGGGGACTCCGGTGTCCAGAGCCGGCAGCCTCCGCCTAGACCTCGGGCCAGGTTCGGGAGGCGGCTGCCGTTGAGGCCCCGCAGGTCGACTGCCTTCGGTACGCTTATGGAGCCGGGTGGTCGGGCCCTTGGGTGTTACCTGCCGCGGAATTCCGGCGTCCGCTTCTCCGCCAGGGCCGCGAAACCCTCGGCGGAGTCCTCCGTTGCCGCCATGGCCCCCAGCATGAGCATGGACTGGTCCAAGATGTCATCCAGGTCGGACCGAAGGGCCATGCGCATCAGGCGCTTGGTCATCTGGACGGCAAGGGGGGCGTTGCGAGCGATACGGTGGGCCAAGTCCAATGACTTTGGAAGCAGGTCCTCTCCAGGGACGACTTCGTCGACGACTCCCAGCTCGAGCATCTCTGCGGCGCTGAACTGTTCACCGGTCAACAGTATCTTGCACGCCTTGGACCACCCGACCAATCGGGGCAAGGTCAGGACCGACCCGGCGTCCTGGACCCTCCCTAGCTTCACGTGGAAGTCCGCCATGCGGGCCTCTTCGGATGCCAGGCGATAGTCGCAGAGCAGCGTTAGCTCGAAGCCCCATCCAATGGCGTACCCGTTGATCGCCGCAATGACCGGTGTGTTCATGCGCAGAAGCAAGCGAGGCGTCTCGAGGCCGTTCACGTAGTCCAGCCCCACGCGGTGGGGGCGCTTCAGGGCCGCCCGTTCCTTGACATCGAGCCCCGAACTGAAGGCGCGGCCGGCTCCGGTCAGAACAACCGCCCGGACGGAGGGGTCGGCCTCCGCGGCCTCCAGGGCGTGGTTGAGGTCACGTTCGAGGCGGCCTCCAAGGGCGTTGAGCCGCTCCGGCCTGTTCAGCCAAATCGTCGCGACGTTGCCGTCTTGCTCGTAGAGGACATCTTGCAGGTCCATGCGCTCTCCCGTTGCTCTCCCGTTTTCGACCCTTGGAAC
The DNA here is from genome assembly GCA_965220155.1 of Dehalococcoidia bacterium. Classification (GTDB taxonomy): domain Bacteria; phylum Chloroflexota; class Dehalococcoidia; order SHYB01; family SHYB01. Next base: position 2,106,629 of record OZ244810.1, read on the forward strand.
CCGCCGCAAGACCCAGGACGCGCCGCCCTCGCTGGACCCCGTGGTCCAGGGCCCACGCCACGCGCATTGTCGGCTGGCCTTTCTCAATCAGGGTGGGTTGTGATGAACCTGGACGCTTTCTGAGGGTCTACGTTAGGCGCGCGGACCTGCACCCCAGCCGCTTCCTCCTGAAGGGTGAAGAGTATGGTGCTGTCTTTGTCCGCCCATCCCCGGTTCATACCTTCCACCGCTATCTGCTCCGCGAGGTTCGCGACGGGCATGGGGACGTCGTACTCCCGTCCCAGATCAGTGGCCAGCCCTACGTCCTTGCGGGAAAGGGCCAGCGCGAAACTCGCGTTGTCGAAGGAACCTCGAAAGATGGTCTTGGGCATGCTGTCGTGGAGCGAGCTCGCCCGGCCCACGGCCCCTCTGCGCACGCTCTCCCAGAGGGATTCGGCGTCGACCCCCGCCTTGACCCCAAGGGTCATCCCTTCGGCTATCGCCTGCCGGATCCCGTGGGAGATCATGTTGTGGACCAGCTTGCAGATACAGCCGGCCCCGATATCCCCCGCGTAAAAGACCTTGTCGCCGAAAGAGTCCAGTATCGGCTTGACCCTCTCGTAGACCGCTCTGTCCCCACCGACCATCACTGCGAGGTTGCGGGTCTGCGCACCGGTCTTTCCCCCGCTGACAGGGGTGTCAAGGACGTGAGCCCCCTTTTGGCGGAAGACCTGCTCCACTCGGCGTATGAGGGTCGGGCTGCTGGTTGAGAGGTCGCAATAGACCGCACCCGGCTTGATTCCGTTGAGGACACCTTCGGCGCCCAACGACACCTCTTCGACCTCTTTGGGTCCCGGCAGCGAGCTGAAGGTGACGTCGCACTGGGACGAAATCTCCGACGGTGTACTCGCCAGTCGCGCGCCGGCCTCGAGAAACGGCTTCGTCGCGCCTTCGCGAATGTCGTAGACCACCATGGGGTAGCCGGCCTTCTGGATGTTTCCGGCCATCCCTCCGCCCATGTTGCCGAGGCCGATGAATCCTATAGTCTCCATCTCGGTTCTCCCTGATCGTTTCAACATCTGCGCGATGAGGACTCTGGGCAAGAGCCTGCCCCAGAGTCCCGAATTGGCATGGACGGTCCCGCGGCCAGCGACAGCCAGGCCCACGCTAGAGCCCGTTGAGCCTCACAAACGGAGAGTTGCCGCTATCAGCCGGGAGGCCAGTCCTTGCGGGTTAGGAACTACCAAAGACTTCTCTAGCAACCTCGAAAGCGTTGACGGAGCAAGGCCACCCGCCATAGAACCCCAGGTGCTCGAACACCTCGATGAGCTCCTCTTTGGTCACGCCGTTGTCCAGGGCGCGCTGGATGTGGCCCCGAAGCTGGCTGGTGCGGTACAGGGCCGTGAGCGCCGCGACCGTGATAAGGCTACGGTCTCGCTTCGAGAGGCCAGGCCGTTCCCATACGGTGCCGAAGAGGACATCCCGAGTCAGCTCCGAAAAGTGGGGGCTGAGCTGCTCGAAGGCCCGGGGCTGCTGCGTCGTCATGGTCTGCTCCTTTCACTATTTGGACTGTTCACTATTGCCTGCTGTACCCGCTGACGGGCCGGTCCGGATCGATGCCTCGCCCTCGCGCCTGCTCGATCCACCCGAACTCCTTCAGGATCTCTTGGCTATACGTGACCCGCCCGGTGACCTTGTCCAGGGGCTCCGTGGCCAGCAGAAGGACTGCCCTCGGCATCATATCCTGGGGTTCGCTGTTGGGGTCATCCATTCCTCTGGCCAGGCCGTGGTACACCGTCCCGGGAGACGGGACTAACTGGGATGGCGAGACGCAAGCTACCGAAACGCCGTGTTCGTAGAGCTCCATGGCCATGCCCTGGGTCATCCGCTCCAGGGCTGCCTTCTGGGCGCCGTAACCTTGAAGACGGTTGGCCGTCACCTCGTGGTATGGGCCGCGCCCGGGACCGATGGCCCCACCCGACGATATGTTGACGATGCTGCCGTCCCGCCGGGGAATCATGTCTTCCAACGCGAGCCTGCTAAGGATGAATGGGGCGTGGAGGTTGACGGCCCACGACCGCATCCAGCGGTTCAACGGGTACTCGTGCATCAGGGTAGTATGGGTTACGACGGCGTTATTCACCAACACATCCACCGGCCCATAGGCGGAATGGGTCTCACGGACGAGGTGCTCGCAACCCTCGGGAGTTGAGATATCGACCGCCACGGCCTGCGCCTCGCCACCCTTGGACCTGATCGAGGCCACGGTGCTTTCGAGGGCCCCTTTGAGGGGGTGCTCACCCTCGCGCAGGGTCCTTGCGGCACACACGACCCTTCCGCCCTCGTCAGCCAGCAGCTTTGATATGTTGGCCCCAATCCCGCGGCTGGAGCCGGTGACGATCACGACTTTTTCGTCGAGCTTACCCAACGCTCCTCCCGGGTTTTCGTTGTCCCAGTCTCGACTCGCGAATTAAGCGGCCCCTGGGCCCCTTAGCCGAGCCCGTACATGCGCTGGGCGTTCCCCGCTGAGATGAGATGGCGCTCCGCGGGCGGGATGCCTTGAAAGATGCCATCCAGCAAGTCCCGCGAGTTGGGCCAGGTGCTGCCGTTGTGCGGATAGTCATTGGACCACATGATGTTTTCAGTCCCGATCCAATGGCGGGCCTCGATAGCGGTCCTGTCGTAGATCATAGTCAGCGAAACATTGCGGCGGACGTACGCGCTGGGCGGCATGCCGGAGCCTCTGATTGCGGACTCCCTTGCCTGGTTGCGTGCGGCGTCCTTCATGAGATAGTCCATGCGCTCGATCAGGTAGCCGGCCCACCCCCCATCATTTTCGGCGGAGACAACCCTGAGCCCGGGGAACCGATGGAATAGTCCTCCGAACACCATGTTGGTTATCGCGCGCATGGCGTCGACGGCATGGAGAGTGTGCCAGGTGAGGTCGAACTTCACGGGCCGCCGGTCGGTGACGACGTGCAGGCTCACCGGCATCGCTAGCTCTTGGGCGGTGGTCCAAAACGGATCGAACTCGGTCCCCGCGTACAAAGACGGGTCGTCGCCAGCTATGCTCACCATGAGTCCCTTCAGCCCCAGGTCCTGCGCCCGCTTCGCTTCTGCGACTGCTCCTGGGATGTTCTCCAGGGTGACCGTCGCGATTCCTGCGAGCCGCTCAGGATAGGGCCGGCAGTAGTCTGCGATCCAGCCGTTGTAGGCTTCGAAGCAGGCCTGCTTGAGGGCCGGATCGGGTACGCCATAGACCCTCATGGAGATGGAAGGATAGAGGACCTCTGCCTCGACACCATCCACAGCCATCTCACCCAGGCGCGCATGGGGATCATAGGCGCCTGGGTAGATCGTCTCGACAGTGCGGTCCGAATGCCCCGGCGGCTTCCCTGCCTGGGACATCCCTGCCGGCGCCAGCAGCTGCACTCCCTCGCAGACAAAGACGTCCTGCCCATCATCGTCCCGGAGCACCCTGGGAGCCCGTTCGCGAAAAGCCGGGCTGGTCCTCTCGGTCCAGAGGTCCGCTGGCTCCACAACGTGGGAGTCGGCCGATACCAGACTGAGTGTGGCCAAAAGCTCTCTCCTGCGGTCAGCTTCAACGGCGCGAGGAGCGCAGGACGGCCGCAACGCGGGCAGTGTAGCACTTTGGCTGGCTCCGGGGCTGCGGCTCGCTCGAGGTGGCTTCCGCAGACCTGCGAGAGCTATGAACGGAGCCTCGAGGTCCGCATGCGGACGCGGTTAGGCTCGGAGGAATCGGGGGAGCGATGACGACCGTAGAGGCGGCCTGCCGGTTCGTCAGCATGACCTGAGAGTCTTCAGCTAGCCAATGGCAAATTGTAGAGCCTGATTGCGTTCTCCCTGAGGATCTTTCGCTGGACCGTTTCCGGGACCCGCTCGAGAGTCTCCCAGATCTCATCGGTCGTCTCCGCGTCCAGGTGGGGGTAATCCGTCCCCCACACGATGTGGTCCTGGAAGGACTCCGCGAAAAGGGGCAGGGTGGTCCTTTCCTCGGCCATGAACGCGACCCAGCACTGCCGCCGAAAGCTCTCGCTGGGGAGGCTCTTGACCTCCGGCGAGGCCCAGGGCTGGAAATTGTACCGTCCGTCCAGCCTGTCCAGTAGGAGCGGCATCCACCCCCCGTTGCATTCGACGACGCAGACCTTGAGGCGTGGGAATCGGTCGAGGACTCCCCCGAAGATGAGCTGGGTCAAGGAGACTATGCCGTTGAGGGGCGATAGGATGGCTGAGTTGCTGTTCAGGCTTCCCTCCTCCCGGGTGAGTACGTCGGACATATCGGGAAGGCGGTCGACAGAAGACGGGTGTATGGCGAGGACCACTCCGGCCTCCTGTGCCACCTCCCACAAGGGGTAGAACCCTTCATCGTAGATAAACGTCTTGTGAAAGCGACGCTTCGCGGGAGCCTTGATGCCCTTGAATCCCTTTTGCACTGCCCACTTCAACTCCTGTACTGACAGATCAGGGTCATGCCAGGGCAGGAGGGCGATTGGGAACATCCTCTCGGGATAGGACCCGCAGTACTCGTCCAGGAGCCAGGTGTTGTAGGCCCGGCACATTGGCGCAAGCACGCCCGCGTCCTTCACCCCGTTGAGCTGGTTCCCCTGGCTTCCGAAGAGCAACGCTGCCTCGATATTGCCCGGGTCCATCTGGTCTGCGACCCGGGCGCCTGGATCGAAGCCGCCCCGGCAGATTTCTTCGGGGCTCCACCGGCGCTTGGCGGCGTCCTCGTGGGCGATGCCGAAGGTCCCGGCACTCTGGAAACTGCGACGTTGATCGAAGAGGTCCCCATTCAGGCGCAACGTCGCGCCGCCCTCATCGTGGTTGATGATGCTGCATGCCTCGTTGGCCCGGTCCCGGTAGCTACTGTCGATATACCGGTCCCACAGATCGAGTGGCTCCAAAATATGGCCGTCGCAGTCGATGATTTCGAACGGTCTCTTCGTTCCCATGACACCCTCCGCGTCCACGCCCGCTCCATTTCGGCATCAAAGGCGACTCTAGAAACGGCGGGCGCGTCTGTCAATCGTCAAGTCCCGCTGGGACCGCTGACACCATTGGCGGTGAGGGGGTCGTGATCGCCCCAGCTTGCACCAGCCTGCGAGGGCTTCATTGGTGAGGTAGCCCCGGATGACGCCATCGGCCGGCCAATGGGGGGGACGCGGCCCGGTTTCTTGGAGTCGAACTGGCCTGGAAGGCTGCGCTATTTCTGAGGGAGATGGGCTATGACGGCTTCCGTCGCCTGCTGTGTCCCCCGGGAAGCCCGCCCATCCGGCCCGATACTCAGGTCCCCCGACTCCAGAGCAGCCCAGACCGCACCCCTGACCGCTTCAGCAGCAGCAGCCTCCCCAAGGTGCTGCAACATCATGGCCCCCGAGAGTACCTGTGAAAGGGGGTTGGCCACATCTTGCCCGGCGATGTCGGGAGCCGACCCATGGACCGGCTCGAAATAGGCTGTCAGATCGCCATAGTTGCCCGAGGGACACATCCCGAGGCCCCCAATAGTCCCGGCTCCCAGGTCGCTCAGTAGGTCGCCCAGGAAGTTTTCCATTACCAGGACATCGAAGTCCCAGGGCCGCTGGACCAGGGCCTGTGCGGCCGCGTCAGCGTAAATGAGCCCCTTCTCGACATCCGGGTACTCCTCCCCAACCTCTTCGAAGACGCGCCGGAAGAACCAGAACGACCTCAGGACGTTGCTCTTGTCGACGCACGTCACCCTTCTCCTACCATCGGCTGGGCTGCCGCTCCGTTTGCGCGCCAGCTCGAAGGCAAAGCGGACGACCCTCTCGACGCCCTTCCGGGTCATGACGAGAATGTCGGTCATGACGTCCTCGTTGCCGACCCCAGCCCCCCGCGAGAGATAAAGCCCTTCGGTGTTCTCCCGGACGATGAGATAGTCGACCTGGCCGGGTTCCGCCCTGATCGCGGGACTGGTGCCCGGCCACGTCTTGATCGGCCTGATGTTGGCATACAGGTCCAGGCCGTTGCGCAGGAGCCCTCCGAGCAGGCCGGCCTCGGTGCCATCTGGCCTGCGCTTCCAGGGCAGCCCAGTGGGTGCTTTCAGGACGGCGTCTGCTGTCCTGCACGCCTGCAACGAGCTGTCCGTCAGGGCGCTGCCCGTCTGGTCATAGCAGCCCGCGCCGCCGAGATGCTCCTCCAGATCCAGTTGGAAGCCGCCGAGCCGCCGCTCGGTTTCAGCCAACACGGAACGGGCCGACTCCATGATCTCGGGCCCGATCCCATCCCCGGAGATGGTGACGATGCGATGACTAGGCATAAGTCGCAGGCGGCCGGGCCCGAGTGTGCATCTCCAGGGACCCCGGTGTGAAGGTCAGGTCAGTAAAGGAAGTCAAAACCCCAAGGAAGTCAAAACTCATAGAGAGCGGCGGCGTTACCGCAGAGGAACCTCTGCTTGATGCCGGGGGAGATGCCCACGAACTGCTGTTCGATCGCGGTCTGCGAATCGGGCCAGGTCCCATCCCTGTGCGGGTAATCGTTCCCCCACATGACGTTATGGGGGGAGATCTCGGCCATGAGTCGGACACCCATGGGGTCCTTCAGGAACGTGGCATGCATCTGCCTCTTGAAATAGTCGCTGGGCTTCATTGGCAGCCCCAGGCCGGTCAGGCGGTCGGCGTACGTGAGATCGGTGCGTTCCAACAGATAGGCGATCCACCCAAGGCCACTCTCTCCCAGGACGACTTGGAGGTCGGGGTGCCGCTCCAAGGCCCCGCACAGCAGCATCGAGGTCATCACCTCGTCGAGCTGGAGGGGTGCGACGCAAGTGTAGGCGCCGGCCGATGCGGCGTTTTCCACTCCATTGATGACATAGCCCACTGATGAGGTGCCGCCGCCCGAGGCGCCGCCGAAGGTATGGAAATGGACCGGCACGCCCGTCTCCACGGCGGTTTCCCAGAGGGGCTCCCACATCTCATGCCACATGGGCATGGCCGCGTGGTATGGCGCTATAAGGGCGCCCCCGAGCCCGAGATCGGCGACGTGGCGCAATTCGAGCACGGCGCCCTCCACATCGTCGGAGGGCAGGCAGCCAAGCCCCTTGAAACGTTGCGGGTCGTTGGCGCAGAAATCTACCAGCCAGTCGTTGTATGCGTGGAACAGGCGCGACACGAGCGCCGAATCTTCGGTGTACCGGTACATGCCGATGATGCCGTACATCACCTCGGCGTCCACGCCGTCCCTGAGGCAGTCTTCGCGACGGAGCTTGGGGTCTGAAGGGCGTGTGGCGCCTGAGGTGAAACCCTCCCGGGCCAGGACGTCACCTCGATCTCCTCCAGTGACGCCCGGGCCGTAAAAACCGGACCGGGAGATTTTCTTGCCGTCCAGGAGCCACCATCGCTCGCCCTCTTGGGTCTCGTCCACGGACGGCACCCGCTGCCGCCATTCCGCCTCCACCCTGGACGCAAAAATATCCGGCGGCAGCTGCATGAGGTCCATGTGTGCATCGGCCGAGATAAGCTGGTAATCGCTCATCATCCCCCTCCTATTTTGCTAGGGGTCCTCGGTGGCGGACTAGGGGTCCTCGGTGGCGGGTATTCTAGCACACACCTGTTGCAGCGGGGGACAGGCAGCCCTTTCCGTGGGATACAATCCCCCGGGGATAGGGGCGACGGAAACAAGGGGCCTACGGGTCCCGGAGGGATGTGGAGGCCATCATGGGGAAACGAATCGTATTCGTGGGGGCCGGGGCGGTGGGGGGCTATGTTGGTGGACATCTGGCCAGGTCCGGTGAGGACGTGACGCTTATCGATCCGTGGCCGGAGCATATCGCCGCCATCAAGGAGAACGGGTTAGCCTTGACTGGGACCCAGGGAGACAGCGTGGTGCCCGTGAAGGCCCTCCACCTCCACGAGGTTCAGGGGCTCTTCAAGACGCCGGTGGATATCGCGTTTGTCTGCACCAAGTCCTATGACACCGAGTGGGCGACGGCGCTGATCAGGCAGTACCTCGCTCCCGATGGCTTCGTCGTTTCCTTGCAGAACAGCATCAACGAGGAGCGGATCGCCGCCCTCGTCGGCTGGGGGAAGACTGTGGGCTGCATTGCCAGCACCATCGGAGTCGATGCCTTCAAGCCAGGCCACGTGATGCGGACAGTGCAGCCGGGCGGAGCGTCCTACGACGTTTTCAGGGTCGGTGAAGTGCACGGCCGCGTCACCGAGCGCGTGGAGGAGCTGGCCCGTATGCTCAGTGTCGTGGACAGCTCGAAGGTCACCACGAACCTGTGGGGCGAGCGTTGGTCCAAGCTAACCATGAATGCCATGGGGAACGGCATCGCGGCCGTCTCCGGCCTGAGCAGCCAGGGAACAACCAACCTGGACATCGCCAGGCGCCTCTCCGTCATCCTGGGCGGGGAGGCCGTGCGGGTTGGAGTGGCTTTGGGGTACGACCTGGAGCCGGTCCGCGGGATCCCGGCCGAAACGTGGATTGCGGCTGCGACCGGCGAGGCGGCGGCGCTGCAGGAAGTGGATGGGGCAATGGCAGCCCGGAGGGGGAGGATGACCGAGGCGGGACGTCCGTCTACCGGGCAGGACATCGTCAAGGGGCGGCGCACCGAGATCGATTACATCAACGGCCTCGTGGCGGCCAAGGGTGAAGAAGTCGGGGTCCCTGCCCCGTCCCACGTGGCGATCACCGAAATGGTCAAACAGGTCGAGCGCGGGGACCTCGAGCCCCATCCCCGAAACCTCGAGAGTCTGGCGGCGGGAGCAGGTATCCTGCCTGGCTAGCTCCGGGCTTGCACCCGAGGTCGGTGCTATAATCCCGCTGTCCCCTGCACCCTGCCCTTGGAGTGACCCTTGGCGCGCACACTGGTTTCCTGCGACGACCATATGGACATGGCCTACGTCCCGCGTGATCTCTGGCAGAGCCGGGTGCCCGCAGCCGTCCGGGACCGTGCCCCCAAGGTCGAAGAAACGCCCTCAGGACCACTCTGGGTCCGCGAGGGCGAGCGCTGGGGTGTCTCTGGCTCCAAGCGCGCCGATGGCCGGAAGGTTGTATTCGACATGCTCGGCCTTCCGGAGGAGGCCGAGCCCGGTGTCTTCCGCCCCGCCAGCCCGAAGTACCGGCTGGAGGACATGGAGCGGGATGGCATCTACGCTCAGGTCATCTACGGCTTTCTGGACTGGAGCTTCCGGGACCATAGCCTGAAAGCTGACTGCATGCAGGCCTATAACACTTGGCTGTGGGAAGGGTTGTGCTCAGCGAGCCCCGACCGTTTGGTTGGCCTGGCGAACCTCCCAGGCCACGACCCCGAAGGATCGGTAGGAGAGCTCTATAGGGTCCTCGATATGGGGCTCCGAGGCGCCGTCTTCGACTGCTTCAAGGCTGCCAAGCCCATTTTCGACATGGCATGGGAGCCTCTATGGTCCGCGGCGGAAGAGACGGGAGCGGTCATCAGCGTCCACATCGGCGGGGGGACTCATCAGAGCTTCCCGGTAACGAACAGCCCCGTTCGGGATTGGGCATCGATCGCCCGGGTGTCGATTGTCGGTATGCAGCTCGACGAGATACTGACCTGCATCATCATGAGCGGGATCCTCATCCGTCACCCCAAGCTGAAGATGGTGTTGGGGGAGTCGGGTATCGGGTGGATACCATTCGTGCTCGAGCGCATGGAGTGGGAGCAGGAGAACTACGCCGGGCTTGCGGAGGGCATCCCCATTGCCGTCCCGCCCACAGAGCTGTTCCGCCGGCAGATGTATGCGACCTTCCAGGACGAAAAGCTCGGGGTCCGGCTGATACCAGACCTGGGCGTCGACAACGCAATGTGGGCGTCCGACTATCCGCACGGGGATGGCACATACCCGCATTCCCCGGAGGCCGTCGAGCGCATCTTCGAAGGGGTCTCCCCTGCCATCACGGAGAAAGTGGTCGACACCAATTGCCGTGGCCTCTACGGCATTGCCTGAGGGGCCAACGGAAGACTCAGGCCGGTGCGGGTCACTCTGGTAAGTTAGCGGCTTTTCTGGAGTAGCCCCCCTGTTTTGACGGCTTGACCGGGGGGGTGTCGTATGCTAATCATCTGGGTGTCCAGCACACGCGACCGGGACTCCTGAGAGGGTAAGGTCATGGCCTCGAGCACGGTCACACAAGGCATCTCCCTCACAACACTTGCGGATAGCTATCTTGGTGGGCGGGAGTCCCTCGGCAAGGTCATCACGGCGATCGCCGACGGCGGGGCTAGGACCCGCGCCGAAATCGACCGTGCGGGCCTTGGGGAAGCCCTGGGTAGCACGGGCGAGACCAACGTCCAAGGCGAGATAGTCCAGAGACTTGACGCCCTGGCGACCGAGACCTTCGTCGACGTTCTCCAGCAGACGGGCGTGGTCGGCGCGATCGCCTCCGAGGAGCTGGAGGAGTTGAAGGTCATGAGCGGCGACGCCTCCCATCCGTACGTGGTCGTGTTCGACCCCATCGACGGCTCCTCGAACATTGACGTCGCCGTCAGCATCGGGTCCATTTTTGGTATCTACCGCCGATCCGATTCTGTCCCCGTCACGGAGAAGACGGCCCTCCGCCCCGGCCGTGAGCAGGTAGCCGCCACGTACCTCGTTTACGGCTCGAGCACCGTTATGATCGTGGCCACGCGGGAAGGGGTGCATGGCTTCACCCTGGATACGTCAAAGGGAGAGTTCTTCTTGACGCATCCTGGCATTCGAATCCCGGACGATTGCCCCTACTACAGCGCCAATGAGGGCAACTCGTCGACGTGGGAAGAGCCCATGCGGACTGCCGTGGCGGAGCTCCGTGATACCTACTCCTGTAGGTATGTTGGGTCCCTCGTGGCCGACTTCCACCGGAACCTGCTCAAGGGCGGTATCTTTCTGTACCCAGGAGACAAGAAGAACGCCAGCGGGAAGCTGCGGCTGCTTTATGAGGCGAACCCACTGGGCTTCGTGGCCGTTCAGGCAGGAGGCGCCGCCAGCTCGGGCTTTCAACAGATCCTGGATATTCAACCCGATGAGGTGCACCAGCGCACCCCCCTGATCGTTGGGAACAAGGAAGTCGTCGAGCGAGTGGAAGCGGTCTTGCGAGGCGCCTGAGAACCGGAAAAGGGAGGTGATGACGATGGACGCGGATGCGCTCAAGGAGACGGCGTGGGCTCTGGTCGCTCCCGGCAAGGGAATCCTGGCCGCCGACGAGAGTTCTGGGACCATCAAGAGGCGTCTGGACAGCATCGGTGTCGAGTCCACGGAAACCAACCGGCGGGACTGGCGTCAGCTTCTTTTCACCACCCCCGGCGTAGGCGAATACATCAGTGGTGTCATCCTGTTCGACGAGACCATTCGCCAAGAGGCTGAAGGCGGCTCGACGCTGGTCCAGGTGTTGCAGCGGCAGGGCATCATCCCCGGCATCAAGGTGGACACCGGCGCCAAGGCGCTTGCTGGAGCCCCCGACGAGCAGATGACTGAGGGGCTCGACGGCTTAGGCGACCGCCTCAAGGACTACTACGAGCTCGGCGGCCGGTTCACCAAGTGGCGGGCCGTCATTACCATAGGCGACCATATTCCCAGCGACCGCTGTATCCATGTCAACGCGCATGCGCTGGGGCGCTTCGCCGCGCTCTCCCAGGAAGCGGGACTCGTTCCTATCGTCGAGCCTGAAGTCCTCATGGATGGAGATCACGACATCGATCGGTGCTTCCAGGCGACCGAGAGGACGCTGCACGCCGTGTTCAACGAGCTCGACCAACAGAGGGTCATGTTAGAAGGGTTGCTGCTCAAGCCCAACATGGTGCTGTCGGGCAAAGACGCGTCAAACAGGGCCAATCCGGACGAAGTAGCGAAAGCCACGGTCGCCTGCTTCAAGCGCAGCGTCCCGGCCGCTGTCCCCGGAGTTGTTTTCCTGTCCGGTGGCCAGTCCGACGAAGAGGCAACACTGAACCTGGATGCCATGAACCGTCAGGGCGCCTTGCCCTGGCAGATGAGCTTCTCCTATGGCCGGGGTCTCCAGTCGACACCCCTCAAGGCCTGGGCCGGCAAGAAGGACCAGGTCCCGGCAGCGCAGGAAGCGTTCAAGGTCCGGGCCAGAGTCACGAGTGCCGCTCGCAGGGGCGCCTACACTCCCTAGCTCGAAAAAGAGAAGGGCGCGGTCTAGCTCTCATTGGGGCCGGTGCCGCGCTGGAGCAAGCTTCGAAAGTCCTCGCTTCCTGAGGTCATCGTCGCCTCTATGGCAGCTGCCCGGGACTCCAGTTCCTCGCTCAAGGCGTCGACGTCGATCTCGAGGCGCTGAGCCAAGACCCCCGCACCCTCAGCGGTCGTTTCGAAGCGATCGTCTTCCGGGACCCACCGGGCTGCTTCGACGCACGAGAGCCTTTGGGATCCCTCCAACACGGAAACAGCACCAACGCGGCGGAGCGGCTCTTCCGGAGGGTCTTGTTGAGGGTCCCGCCTCATCTCCAGGTTGATGACCGCGGTCAGGGAGGCCAGGACTGATTCCCGCGCCCCGGTACCCTCGACCAGCTGGCTGAAGGTATGAGCAGGGCTTTCGGCGTGCATCGTGCCTGCCAGCCCGTAGCCCTCTCCCATCAGCTCCAGTGCACGTCTGCACCGCTCATCCCAAAGGTAGTAAGGCAGGTGGTCGCTGAGCTCGTTGATGAGCAGGTAGCCGTGACTCGCTCCCGTGTTTTCCAGGAAGTCGAAGTCCTCCCAGGTGCCTCTGAGGTAGATGCGGTCCGTGTCCTCCGGCAGGAAATCCAGCATCGCCGTGAGGAGGGTGGTCTTGCCGGCCAGGCGGGGCATCGCCGCGATGATGACGGAGGCCCGCCGGTCCATGAGCGCCCAGAGAAGCGCGGCCACTCGGGTATCGAGATCTCCGGCGCGAATCAGCTCCGGGATTGACATCGGGTCCGGCGATCTCCATTCGGGCGGCCCCCACCAAGCGAAGGGCTCACTTCGGTCTACAGAAGACATGAGCTCAGACTCGTTGCGCGGCGATGAGTCGTGGAGTGGGCGCGAGGGCTTGAGGCCGGAGGTGGTCCATCTGGCAGCCGGACCTAGGCAACCCGCTTTCTGCTGTTGTTCAGGTAGTCCACCAGGACGTACTCGCCCAGCTTGTCCGGGGCGGAGTAGAAGGCCCGGCCGCCGTTGATGCGGCTCATCAGGCCGATGAACTCGAGGAGGTGGTAGCTGTTTTCCAGCATGAAAGTGTTGATGGTCACCCCCTCCTGGCAGCAGCGCCTGGCCTCCTTGAGGGTCTCGCTGATGGTGCGCTGAGAGGGCGGGTAGCTGAAATATGGAACGCCGCGCTCTGTGTGGGCCGTTGGCTCTCCGTCCGTGATCATGATGATCTGCCGGGTGCTGCCCTTGTGCTTGGAAAGCAGCTTTCGTGACATCATGAAGGCGTCGTGCATGTTCGTGCCCGAGATGCGGGTGTCCCAGTTCAGCTCGGCCAGGTCATCGTCTTTGAACTGTACGGCCACATCCGAGAAGCCGATGATGTAGAGGCTGTCCCGGGAATACTTGCTCTTGATCAAGGTGTGGAGTGCGATAGCGACCTTTTTCGCCGCCGACCAGTTGCCGTAATAGCCCATCGACCGGCTGCGGTCCAGCAAAAGGCAGGTCGCGGCCTGCGTCGTGTGCTCTACCCGTTGGACCTCGAAGTCCTGGGGGGCCATTCTCAGGGGGGTGCCGCCGCCCTCACGGAACACAGAATTCATCAACGACTTCTGAAGATCAACGGCGAACTCGTCACCGAATTCCCATTGCTTCGTCTCGCCGGTATGCTCCCCGCCGATGCCCCGGTACCGGGTGTCGTGGGCGCCGAGGCGGTCCTTCTTCAGCCGTGAGAAGATGTCCCGGATCGCCTTTAGGCCTATCCTCCGCATCCCCTGGGGGGTGAGCTCCAGCTTGTCACCCCGGCGGCGGATATACCCCGCTTCTTCCAGGCGACGCATCATCTCCTTGAGCTCTTCCCACGCCCGCCGGGCCTCTTCGCCCAGGAGCTCTTCCAGCTTCTGCTCGTCGATCTTTTCCAGGTCCTCCGGCGACTGGATACCCTTGAGCTGTCCTTCGAGCTGGTCCATCTGCTGGAGCTGGTCCATGAGCTTCATGGCCTCCTCCATGGACAGCTCATCTTCGCCCGAGAAAGGGTATCGCTGGCGAAGCTCATCGGTTGGGCTGAGGTAGTCCATCATGGCCTGCATCTGGGCCATCTCGCTCATCATGTCGTCATCGACGAGGGATTCCATGAGGTCCTGGAGCTGGCGTCTCGTCTCCTCGGGCATGCTGTCGAACAATGATTGGGCCTGCGCCATGCGGTCCTGCATCTGCTCCAGGAGCTCCTCGACGTTCGAGGGCGGACTGTCGCCGAACATCTGGCCGTACTTCTGCATGAACTGCTGGAACTGCTCGCCTGAGGGTTGTCCCTGCATCTGCTGGCGCAGCATCTCGTTCAAGTCCCGCATCATCTGCTTCATGGCCTGCATGTCCTGGGGAGTCATCCCCTGCAGGGCTTTCTGCATGTCCTTGAAGTACTGCTCCATCATCTGCTTCTTGAGCTGGTCCATCAGCTCCTGAAACTTCTGACGGGCCTCTGAGTCCATGAAGTCGTAGTCGCTGAGTTCCTTCACCAAGCCGGCGGGTTCGGGAGGCAGATTGTCCAGGGTCTCTCGGTGCTGGCTCGCCCTGTTCTCCAACATCTCCATCAGACTCTGCTTCGTTGGGTCTGCTCCGGCCTCTTGCCGGGCCTCGTCCAGCCTCCTGTCGATCCCTTGACGCTCGGTGTCGATGATGTCCTGGAGCCGCTCGTTGATGTCATTCAGGATTGAGCCCAGGTCGTACTTCTCGGTCAGCTCTTGCTTTCGGTTCTTCAGCCGGTCCAGCAGGTCGCGGTAGCCCTCCATGCGACGGCCGCCGGAGTCGGTCATGCCCCGCTGGAGAAGGCGCTGCAGGGTACGCCAGACGCTGTTGTCGTTCATCAGGTCATGGGACAGCTCATCCATGACTTGGTCCGGGTCGATGGCGAAGGGCTCCTGCGTCCCGTCCCAATTGGAGTAGCGGAAGCGAAGCATGTATACACCTGCCGGGTTCTCGGCCTGGAGGCAGGCCGGGGGCCTAGTGGGGGTATTCTAGCCCGCACCGTCTAGGTGGGCAAGGAAGATTCGTACACAGTCGGCCCAGGGGCGAAACGTCCCCGTTCGGAATCCCCGTCATCGCTTACACTCCCGCGATGCGAAAGAGCGTATGGACAGACCTACTACCGCATCAGGCCTCATCGATCCCTGGGTTACAGGCCGCCTGACCTCTGGCTATGGCGCCTCCCGAACCTCTCCCTCTCCTTGCAGGACTAACACAGCCAGTGATACAAAGATCGGAGGCAGGTCTGTCTGACTATACGCGAAAGGCGTCAAGAGAGGAATGGACATACGCTGAGACCTCAGCACGGCACATCGGTCAGCAGCGTACATGCTTGTTCCTGGTTTGGAATATGGCTGGTTGCGGCTGTCAGCGCTGTCTTGCTGATGTCGTGCGCCGACCAAAGCACTTCGCCTACTGCCACAGCCACTCCGACCGAGCCGTCGGCCACGGCTGTATTTCCGACTGACCCGAGACCAACCGCTGCGACGACTTCGACCGGGACGCCTGTGCCCACTCCTACACCTACGCCCACCGCACGAGAGAGCGCTGTCGAGCGGCTCGGCGAAGTAATTCCATGGTTCGAAAGTCCCCCGAAAGCCGACGACGTGGACGTTGTAGAGGAGCTCATCGCCATGTGGCTTCTGGACGCCGGCTTTGCTAGTGCGGTCGCCGAATCAGACTGGGTTGCGGATAGAGTCAACGACGATGAAGTTATCGTTCTTCAGGG
The DNA here is from genome assembly GCA_965220155.1 of Dehalococcoidia bacterium. Taxonomy (GTDB): domain Bacteria; phylum Chloroflexota; class Dehalococcoidia; order SHYB01; family SHYB01. The sequence continues at coordinate 2,122,451 of OZ244810.1, forward strand.
ATTGCGGAACATTGCTATCACCGACCTGCGCCTGGGCAATCAGATACTGGGACTTCCCTGGTTGTCCGATGACGTTAGCAGCGATGAACGGCAGGCGCTTGACTCCCTGGCGAGCATTTCCTCCAAGGACCTCGAACTGGCGAGGGCCATGGTAAGTCTGCCATGGGTCGCCGACGGCGTGAGCAGCAGCGAACAGCAAGCCCTTCAAGCTCTGGACGACATCGCATCCCTTGAACTCGAACTGGCTGTAGCACTGGCAGGCTTCCCTTGGCTCGCCGACGATGTCTCCCTCGACGAGTTCGGAGTGCTTTCCACCCTGAAAGAACTCGCTTCCAAGGACCTCGAACTGGCGAGAATGGCAGCGGGACTTCCCTGGTTGTCCGATGACGTTAGCAGCGATGAACGGCAGGCGCTTGACTCCCTGGCGAGCATTTCCTCCAAGGACCTCGAACTGGCGAGGGCCATGGTAAGTCTGCCATGGGTCGCCGACGGCGTGAGCAGCAGCGAACAGCAAGCCCTTCAAGCTCTGGACGACATCGCATCCCTTGAACTCGAACTGGCTGTAGCACTGGCAGGCTTCCCTTGGCTCGCCGACGATGTCTCCCTCGACGAGTTCGGAGTGCTTTCCACCCTGAAAGAACTCGCTTCCAAGGACCTCGAACTGGCGAGAATGGCAGCGGGACTTCCCTGGTTGTCCGATGACGTTAGCAGCGATGAACGGCAGGCGCTTGACTCCCTGGCGAGCATTTCCTCCAAGGACCTCGAACTGGCGAGGGCCATGGTAAGTCTGCCATGGGTCGCCGACGGCGTGAGCAGCAGCGAACAGCAAGCCCTTCAAGCTCTGGACGACATCGCATCCCTTGAACTCGAACTGGCTGTAGCACTGGCAGGCTTCCCTTGGCTCGCCGACGATGTCTCCCTCGACGAGTTCGGAGTGCTTTCCACCCTGAAAGAACTCGCTTCCAAGGACCTCGAACTGGCGAGAATGGCAGCGGGACTTCCCTGGTTGTCCGATGACGTTAGCAGCGATGAACGGCAGGCGCTTGACTCCCTGGCGAGCATTTCCTCCAAGGACCTCGAACTGGCGAGGGCCATGGTAAGTCTGCCATGGGTCGCCGACGGCGTGAGCAGCAGCGAACAGCAAGCCCTTCAAGCTCTGGACGACATCGCATCCCTTGAACTCGAACTGGCTGTAGCACTGGCAGGCTTCCCTTGGCTCGCCGACGATGTCTCCCTCGACGAGTTCGGAGTGCTTTCCACCCTGAAAGAACTCGCTTCCAAGGACCTCGAACTGGCGAGAATGGCAGCGGGACTTCCCTGGTTGTCCGATGACGTTAGCAGCGATGAACGGCAGGCGCTTGACTCCCTGGCGAGCATTTCCTCCAAGGACCTCGAACTGGCGAGGGCCATGGTAAGTCTGCCATGGGTCGCCGACGGCGTGAGCAGCAGCGAACAGCAAGCCCTTCAAGCTCTGGACGACATCGCATCCCTTGAACTCGAACTGGCTGTAGCACTGGCAGGCTTCCCTTGGCTCGCCGACGATGTCTCCCTCGACGAGTTCGGAGTGCTTTCCACCCTGAAAGAACTCGCTTCCAAGGACCTCGAACTGGCGAGAATGGCAGCGGGACTTCCCTGGTTGTCCGATGACGTTAGCAGCGATGAACGGCAGGCGCTTGACTCCCTGGCGAGCATTTCCTCCAAGGACCTCGAACTGGCGAGGGCCATGGTAAGTCTGCCATGGGTCGCCGACGGCGTGAGCAGCAGCGAACAGCAAGCCCTTCAAGCTCTGGACGACATCGCATCCCTTGAACTCGAACTGGCTGTAGCACTGGCAGGCTTCCCTTGGCTCGCCGACGATGTCTCCCTCGACGAGTTCGGAGTGCTTTCCACCCTGAAAGAACTCGCTTCCAAGGACCTCGAACTGGCGAGAATGGCAGCGGGACTTCCCTGGTTGTCCGATGACGTTAGCAGCGATGAACGGCAGGCGCTTGACTCCCTGGCGAGCATTTCCTCCAAGGACCTCGAACTGGCGAGGGCCATGGTAAGTCTGCCATGGGTCGCCGACGGCGTGAGCAGCAGCGAACAGCAAGCCCTTCAAGCTCTGGACGACATCGCATCCCTTGAACTCGAACTGGCTGTAGCACTGGCAGGCTTCCCTTGGCTCGCCGACGATGTCTCCCTCGACGAGTTCGGAGTGCTTTCCACCCTGAAAGAACTCGCTTCCAAGGACCTCGAACTGGCGAGAATGGCAGCGGGACTTCCCTGGTTGTCCGATGACGTTAGCAGCGATGAACGGCAGGCGCTTGACTCCCTGGCGAGCATTTCCTCCAAGGACCTCGAACTGGCGAGGGCCATGGTAAGTCTGCCATGGGTCGCCGACGGCGTGAGCAGCAGCGAACAGCAAGCCCTTCAAGCTCTGGACGACATCGCATCCCTTGAACTCGAACTGGCTGTAGCACTGGCAGGCTTCCCTTGGCTCGCCGACGATGTCTCCCTCGACGAGTTCGGAGTGCTTTCCACCCTGAAAGAACTCGCTTCCAAGGACCTCGAACTGGCGAGAATGGCAGCGGGACTTCCCTGGTTGTCCGATGACGTTAGCAGCGATGAACGGCAGGCGCTTGACTCCCTGGCGAGCATTTCCTCCAAGGACCTCGAACTGGCGAGGGCCATGGTAAGTCTGCCATGGGTCGCCGACGGCGTGAGCAGCAGCGAACAGCAAGCCCTTCAAGCTCTGGACGACATCGCATCCCTTGAACTCGAACTGGCTGTAGCACTGGCAGGCTTCCCTTGGCTCGCCGACGATGTCTCCCTCGACGAGTTCGGAGTGCTTTCCACCCTGAAAGAACTCGCTTCCAAGGACCTCGAACTGGCGAGGGCTATGGTAAGTCTGCCATGGGTCGCCGACGGCGTTACATTCGTTGAGCGCAGAGTACTCGAATTTCTGGCGTTCGTGGCGTCCAATGACCTCGAGTTGGCAAAAATGATAGTGAGGCTCCCCCAAGCGAGGGAAACTGCCGTTGTCATGGATTCGCTGGCTCGTATCGCGGAAATGGATCCAGTTGCTTACACTCAATTGACTGAGCAGCCCTGGTTTGCTGATGGCCTAGACGATGAAGAGACCGCCCTGCTGGTTCCTCTTCGGGGCACAACCGCCGAAAATTCTAGGAATCTGTTTACGGATTTACTTGAAGTTCACTACACCCGATCCAAGAGCGTTTCCCTCCCTCTCGCCGGTGAGGCCAACATATGGGTCTTCCAAGACGTGCCATTTCCTCGAGGTGAAGACCTGCCTTCAATAATCCATGATTCTGCACGCATCATGGAAGAATTCCTCGGCACACCTTTCCCCACCGCAGATATCATTCTTCTGATTCTGAACCAACGTCCCGAGGTGAACCCTGGGCACTTCGGGAATCACATGCGGTTGAATAGGGGGAATGACGATAGCGTGCCTTTCATTCCCCACGAGACGGCCCATTACTATTTCCGTTTTGGGCCGGTCTGGTTCAGGGAAGGCGCAGCCCAGTTGCTACAGGCGTACATCAATGATTTGAAAGGTGTTCAGGACCTAGCCGACCGGCGCTGGGCACTATCGGAGAGCGTTAAAGCCGTCTGTCTTGATTCACAATGGAAAATAGAGAACATATCGCATCATACTCTTCTGGTAGAACAGCTACGCGCTAGCGAACTAACCCAATATATATGGGGCCTGTCATGGCCGGGAGAGTGCAGCCACTACCTCATAGGGGAGAACTTCCTTCTTCAGGTATTCAATACAATAGGACAGGAAGGGGTGTCCTCAGCATTGAGAGAATTGTACATGCTCTGGGAATCGGGCCAAGACATTACCGAAGAGGACATATACCAGGCGTTCTTGAAGAACGTTCCGACCGGACTGGAAGATGAGTTCCTCTACTTATACAGGAGACTTCACGGCGGGACGTTTGTCGTCCCCTAGCACATACCGTTCGGACTACCGTGACCTGCCCGCCGAAAACTTGTCCAAGAGATATGTCAGCCTTGGGCAGCATGAGCTTCCCTAATGGACATTTTCGCAGACCGGTTGGCGGACATATTCGCTGGACAGCGACACAGGTCACTCGCGTAGCTCCCGTCGACAACCCATCCCTTCTACACCGTCCAGTGTGTTGCTACCCCGGTCTCTGAGCTTGGGAGCATTTCGGGTATCGAGAGCGAAACCGTACGGATGGCAGTTGAGCACGTCCAGCTCGATGTGGGGCACAGCTAGATCATGGACGCAAGATATGGACCTGCCCGGAGACGGGCAACGGTCGAGTGACACCTGTCCGAAACCATTCAAGGAACACTTGGCCAAGCAGCAGCCTGATTCCGATGGAGGGTAGCCCCAGGCCTTGCCGACTCGTATGAAGCAAAGAGTCTACGAGACCATAGAGGCAGCAGCGCCTGGAAATCGACTCAGCGAGCTTTTCGACATATTCCTCATCTCGCTGATATGCCTAAACGGCGTCGCATTGGTCGTAGGAACGGTCGACGAGATACGCGAAATCTCCCCGCAGGCTTTCCGAACCTTCGAGATCGTATCCGTAGCCGCCTTCACGGTAGAGTATCTGCTCAGGGTCTGGTCCTGCACAGTTGATCCAAGATACTCCCATCCCGTTTCGGGGCGGCTCCGATTTGCCGTCTCACCCCTCGCAGTCATCGACCTACTCGCCATCTTGCCATTCTACATCGGGCTCCTCGGCGGCATACCGGGCGTGGACACGCGTTTCCTGCGGGCAATACGTCTCCTGGCCCGGGTCGCCCGGTTGAGCCGCTACTCCTCGGGGGATGCGCGCGCTGGGCCGGGTCATACACGCCAAGCGCGGCGAGCTCCTAACTGTGGTACTGGTCTTGTCAATGCTATTGTTCATAGCCTCATCCTTGATGTACTTTGTTGAGAATGAAGCCCAGCCTGATAAGTTCGCCAACATTCCTAGCGCCATGTGGTGGAGTATCGTGACCTTGACGACAGTGGGCTACAGAGATGTCTTTTCGGTCACCTTAGGAGGACGCGTCATAGCGGGTATGATAGCGATTATGGGCATAGGGATGTTCGCTCTACCAGCGGCGATTTTAGGCTCTGGATTTGTTGAAGAAATAAGCAAGAGGAATAATGCGTCAGTGAGATGCCCCCATTGCGGAGAGCAACTCCCGGAGTAACGCTAGTGTCAGCCTTATACTCGCACAATAATGGGAGCGACTCTTCGCCAATTGACATCGGGAGAAGTACTCGGGCGTCAAACGATAAACGAGTCGAGCACAGGGTCGCCCTCTTGGACATGACCGATCTTCCGCCGGGTGGAATGGCCTGGGTGCTGCCACTGGGTACTGGCCATCTGACGAATTGTCGAACATCCAACCCGCAATCACTTTACGGTCATGGATTGGAGCGCGGAACGAACCGAAGCAATGTGCAACATCCTTCTTCCTTGACACCCCGAGGGCCGTTGTCTACCATCCGCTTGCCCTGATGGGCCCCCCTCGCTTCCGTAAACGAACGCCGGCCAGGCCTTGCGGGGAAGCTTCGGACGCCCGCCGTTGTCGATGAGCCATCGAAGGCACATGACCAGCAAGTCATCCACCAGGCAATCCTCTCTCCCACTGGACGGCGTCCGGGTCCTCGCGGTCGAGCACATCATCGCCCTCCCCTATTGCACGATGCTGATGGCGGACTATGGGGCCGAGGTGATCAAGATCGAGGTGCCGGGGAAGGGGGATGAAGCGAGGACTCACGGGCAGCTCATGACCGGACCCGACGGCGTAACCATTTCCGCGTCTTTCGTACGGGCGAACCGCGGCAAGAAGAGCGTCACCATCGACCTTAAGAAGCCTGCGGGGAGGGACCTCTTCCTCGACCTTACCAGGGAGTCCAACGTCGTTGTCGATAACCTGGACCCTAGGGCCATGGACCGGTTGGGACTCGGGTTCGATGCGCTGAAGTCCGCCAACCCGAGGATCATCTACCTATCCGTGTCAGGATTCGGCCATGACGATGTCCTGCCCGGCCCGTACTCCCATTGGCCGGCATATGGCCCGGTGGGAGAGGCGGCCGCTGGGGTTTCATACACTCGAGGGTTCGATGACCGGCCGCCGATCACCAGTCAGCGGCAGGCCTCAGGGGACCTGCCGGCGGCCTACCTGAGCGCCTTCGGTCTGATGCTGGCGTTGCGTCAGGTCGAGCAGACAGGCGAGGGCCAACGGGTCGACATGGCGTTGGCGGACTGCCAGATGTCGATGAATGAAATGCCGATCATGGTCTACACGACGGCTGGAAGGATCATGGAGAGGGGTGCCGCGAACCAGCAGTCCTCCGGGGCATTTCCTTGCAAAGACGGCTACCTCACGATCGTAGCCTTGGAGCCCCGCCAGTGGGAGGGCCTCTGTAGGGCCATTGAGAGGCCGGACCTGCTTGGGATGGCCCCGGACAGGGTCGATCCAGCCAGGGCGCACCCCTCGGGAGACGTTGATACGCCGAGAGCGGCCATTGAGGAGTGGACGTCCCGGCGAACTAAACAAGAGGCCGCAGCGCATCTTGCCGACCACGGGGTGCCGGCCGCCCCGGTCCGTGACGCCAAGGAAGTGGTGGAGGACCCCCATGTCGCAGCCCGGGAGATGATGATCGAGGTTCCTCACGCCGCGGGGGGGACTGTGAAGGTCGTTGGCAACCCGGTCAAGATGAAAGGACTCAAGCCGAGATATGGCTCGGTCCCGGCCCTGGGCAGCGATACGGAAGACGTACTCGAGAGTGTCCTGGGGATGGACGGCCCGAGCATCACCCGGCTTCGCGATCGGCAGGTTATCTAGCCGGCCGGCCGCTTTTGCTTCAGCAGGGTAGACGGGGTAAAATGCGCCCCGCAGAGTCCGTGCCCCAGGTGTACTGCGTGCCGGGCGCCTCGATGATTGGCTGGGCAGGGGACGAAAGGAGCCTCCGATGGTCCTAACAGAGAAGAAGACAATGGTGGTCGACTTCGACACTCATTTCTGGCAGCCCATTCATCTGTGGGAGCACCTGATCGACCCCAAGTACCGGGAGAAGGTGGTGGAGTTCGTTTCACCCAAGGTCGACGGCTCCAAGATGTCCGAGATCGCACAGAAGGTCAAGCCTTTCCAGGAGATCAAGGGAGGAGACGATCCGGTTGAGCGGATCAAGTGGATGGATGAGGAAGGGGTCTACGCCAATCTCATTTACGGGGTCGGCCTGATGACCTATCTCGAGGACCCTGATGCCGTCTCGGCCGGGTGCCGGGCCGCGAATACCTGGGCCGCCCAGTTCGCCGACTACAACCGCGAGCGCTTGAAGCCCTGCATGGTCCTACCTCACCGGTATCCGGACAAGGCCCTCCAAGAGTTCATCTACGCCCGGGAAGAGCTTGGTATGGAGGCGATCTTCTTCACCCCGACTCCTGCGGAGTCGCACCGCTGGTCCGACCCCGTCATGGATCCGCTTTGGGAAGCCGTTCAGGACAGCAACACCCTTCTGACCTTCCATGAGTTCTCCCGCGCTCCCACTGGCAACGTCCTAGCGCGCAAGACCTACGGGGACTCTTACCCCATGATGTACCTGTCGGGCCATTGCGTTGAGGCCCAGATGTCCATCATGGACCTGATCCTTGGTGGGGTGCTTGAGCGGTTCCCGACACTGAGGTTGAGCTTCGTGGAAGCCCACTGCGCATGGCTGCCTGGATGGCTCGCCCTGATGGATAGCCTCTGGCCGAAGACCGAGTCGTTCTTCACGACGATGAGCGGGACGGGCGGACTGAGCATGCCGCCGAGCGATTTCTTTCGGCGGCAATGTTTGATCGTCGCGTTCCCCGACGACGTATGGGTCGAGGAAAACGTGAAGTACATCGGCGAGGACAACGTCGCCACCTGCAGCGACTATCCCCATCCTCAGACCCGGTACAACGTCATTGACACGTTCCGCAACCATCAACCGTGGGCCAGCGAAGCAGTCAGCCGAAAGATCCTGGGTGAGAACGCGGCCAGGTCTCTGGGGGTCACGCTCCCATAGCGCAGAGCGAAGCGCCGGGGCACACGAAGGGTCCGTCGCCGTACATGGGGCCGAGGAGCTAGAGGATAGGGTCAGATGATGAACGGGCGGGCCGGCCTCGGCCCGTTCCTTTTGCCCCCGCGTGGAAGGGTCCCAACTAGCTCTGAGAGAATAGGCCCTTCATGCTGGGGACCGGACCGATGGAGGGCGGAAGTCTGGGAGGCAACCAATGGCAGACCGTGTGAAAGGGCTGAAGGCAGTCGTAACGGGCTCGGGCGGCAAGATGGGGGGCGCTTGCGCGGTCAAGCTCGCTTCCGAGGGGGCGGACGTCGTGCTGAACGACCGGCTGGCTGGGCTGACCATCCCGTGGGAGAAGAAGCTGAAAGAGATCGGCGTCGACGTTGTCAGCGTGCTGGCCAATGTCACCAGGAGGGAAGGGGCTGAGCAGGTTATCAACACCGCCCTGGAGCGTTGGGGGCGCGTCGACCTCCTGCTCAATATCGTCGGTGGCATCAAGGGTAATATCGACAACCCAATCTGGAGCATCACCGAGGAGGAATGGGAGTACTGCATGGGGCTCAACCTCCGCGGTTGCTTCCACTGCACTCAACTCGCCGTCCCGGGGATGATGGAGCGCAAGTTCGGCAAGATCGTCAATATCTCATCGACCTCGTGGGCTGGGGATCCAACACATGCGCACTACGCTGCCGCCAAGGCCGGAGTCGTCGCCTTTACACGCTCCGTTGCCACCCAGTTGGGCCCCTACAACATCAACGTCAACTGCATCGGTCCAGGCGGGACGACAACCGATCAGCGTGGGCATGAGGAAGAAAAAGAGGCTAGGCAGAATCAAGGGGACGACTACACAGGGCGCAATCCTCTGGGACGTCCCAATCACCCCGACGACATCGCGAATGGAGCCCTCTTCCTGTGCAGCGAAGAGGCGCGCAACATCTCCGGGCAGCTGCTCATGGTGGCCAGCGGCCTTAACCCCCATCTCTAGCGGGTGGAGCCGCCCGGCCGTTCGAGCGACACATAATTCGAGGAGGCAACGATTTGGGAGACCGAGCAAAGGGACTGAAGGCGATTGTCACCGGGTCCGGCGGCAAGATGGGCGGCGCTTGCGCCGTGAAATTGGCTTCTGAAGGGGCCGACGTCGTCCTGAACGACAGGCTCATGGGCGTCACCGACGAATGGGAGGAGAAGGTCAAGGCCCACGGTGTCGACGCCATTGCGGTACAGGCGAATGTCACCAGGCGGGAGGGCGCCGAGATGCTCGTCAATGCGGCACTCGAGCGCTGGGGCCGGGTTGACATCCTGATGAACATCGTTGGCGGTGTTAAGGGGAGGATGTCCCCGCCAATCTGGGAGATCACGGAGGAGGAGTGGGAGATCACGATGGGGCTCAACCTCCGGGGCTGCTATCACTGCACTCAGCTCGTCCTACCCGGGATGATGGAGCGCAAGTTCGGCAAAATCGTCAGCATTTCCTCGACAGACTGGGCTGGTGAGCCCGAGCGGGCCCACTACGCCGCAGCCAAGGCCGGGGTCGTCGCGTTTACCCGCTCCGTTGCCACACAGCTCGGCCCCTACAACATCAATGTCAACTGCATTGGTCCAGGAGGGACGATCACCGACCAACGGGGCCACAACACGGATATGAACCGGCGCGCCCTGGATGACTGGCAGGGGCGAAACCCCCTGGGGCGGCCCAACTTCCCGGAGGATATCGCCAATGGGGCCCTGTTCCTCTGCTCGGAGGAGGCGCGGAACATCAGCGGGCAACTCCTGATGGTGGCCGGCGGCCTCAATCCACACCTCTAGGCGACGCGTCGACGCATCGTCCGGAGGACCTCTCGGTAAGCTGGGGCGCCTGGCCCGGCAATAGTGTTCGAACGGAGTGACTTCATGGCAGGACTGCTTAAGGGAGTGAAGGTCGTCGAGCTGAGCGTGCTCCTCACGGCCGACTATGTCGGCTTGCTCCTGGGGGACCAGGGCGCCGATATCATAAAGCTCGAATCCCCGCCTGGCGGGGACTATCTGAGGCTCTACATGGGGCAGCTCAAGCCCAACTGGAGCCCTTCCCATGTGTTCGCTAACCGGAACAAGAGGAGCCTCACCCTCAACCTTCGGACGCCCGAGGCGCATGGTGTCCTCAAAAAGGTCCTGGCCGACGCCGACGTGTTCATTACGGGGTCTGTCGGCGACATTCCCAAGAAGCTTGGAGTGGACTACGAGTCCCTGAAGAAGATCAAGCCGGACATCGTCTACTGCCACGTGACCGGCTTCGGCACGGATGGGCCCTTTGCGACGCTCCCGGCCCACGGGATGATGATGGGCGCCATCGTCGGCGGCACCCCGATGACCATCGACGAGGAGAACAACCTTCCATATCTGGACCCTTTGAAGCAGACCGCAACGAGCACGGCCACCAACGGGGCATTCATGGGCTCCATTTTCGCCGCGCTGGGTGTTGCGGAGGCGCTTGTTCGAAAGGAAAGGACGGGGCAGGGCGCATACCTGGACATCGCGGCCGCGGACACTGTGGTAGCCGCACAGTGGAACCAGGTCAATCGGGACCTGAACATCGACCGGATCTCCTACGGGGGGGATACTCTGTCGGAGCATGGGGGCGCCAAAGAGGAGTCGAAGCACGCCGCGGCGGCCGACTACAACTACTACCGCGCCGGCGACGGCAAGTTCGTTATCTTCTGCGCGCAGGAGGTCAAGTTCTGGGAGAATTTTTGCCGGGCTGTCGGGCGTGAGGACCTTCTGGACGCCAAGGAGCGGATCGGAAACGGCATGGCGCTACGCAATGAGATCCAGGCCATCCTGGAGAAGCACCCTCAGCAGTACTGGACTGACTTCTTCATCGAGCACAACATCGCTGCTGGCCCCATCGTCGACATAAAAGACATGCCCACCCATCCGTACGCCCAGTCCAGGGGTATCCTGATGGAGTACCAGCACCCGGTGGCAGGCCCATTCGTCATGGTTACGGATGCGGTCAAGGTGCCGGGCGAAGAGTTCGAACTCAGGCACCATGCCGCGTCGGTTGGCGAGCATACGGACGAGGTTCTGGCCGAGTTGGGCTATACTCCGGGGCAGATATCCGGGCTTCGTGAGCAGAAAGCGGTCTGAAGCAGAAACGGTTTGAAGCAGAAACGGTCTGAGAACGGGGCGTTCCGTCCCTTTCAGATATGGTGACACCATGAACACGCCGACCGTTCTTGAGGGCCTGAAGGCCCTGGATCTTACACGTGGGCTCTCGGGGGCGATTGCCACCATGGTCCTGGCCGACAACGGTGCCCGGGTCACGAGGGTCGAGAGCTCCGGAACACAGGGCGCCGATTTCAGCACCGGGCTTCCGGGCTACCACCAGTGGCACCGGGGAAAGGAAACAGTCCAGGCCGACCTCACAAGTAGGGGAGACCTGGAGAAGGTACGCGGCATCGCGGCGCAGGCCGATGTTGTTGTCGAGACGATGCGCCCAGGAGCGATGGAGCGTCTGGGGCTCGGCTACGACACGTTGAAAGCCGACAATCCTGGCGTAGTCTATTGCGCCATAACGGGCTTCGGACCGAAGGGCGCCTACCAGGGCTATAAAGGCTACGATGGGACCGTCCAGGCCAAAGTCGGGCGGATGAATGACTTCGGCGTGACGTTTGGGCTCGGCCGCCCGGTGTTCTCGGCTGTCCCGGTGGCGGCCTTTGGCGCGAGCCAGGCAGCCTTGCAGGGGATCGTCGCGGCGCTGTACGTCCGGCAGAAGACCGGTCTCGGCCAGCGGGTGGATACCAGCCTCGTCCAGGGGATGTTCGCCTACGACATGATGAGCTGGTTCAACACCCAAATGGCGAAGCGGGCGCCGGAAAAGGTCAACATCCATGCGCGGACGCAGCCAATCCCCACCATTCAGTACATACCGGCCAGGACGCGGGACGGCGAATGGCTCCAGTTCGCGAATCACGCTGCCCACCTGTTCTGGGCGCAAGTAGACGCCATAGGCTTGGGCCATATCAGAGAAGACCCCATCTTCGCTCCGCTTCCCCACGAGGGGACGATGGAGGCCAACATGGCGTTCTGGGAGATGGTGCTCGAGCGAGTCCAGGAGAAAACCTACGCCGAATGGCTCAAGGTCCTTCAGGCTGCCGGGGACGTCGGAGTCGATCTTTTTACCACCACCGAGGCGGGAATGGACCATCCCCAGGGCCGCCATAACGGGCACGTCGTCCAGGTCCACCACCCCGAGCTTGGCCCAACGGAGCAGGTCGGCCCGTTGGTCAGAATGAGCGCAACCCCGTCCATCATCGGCCAGTCCAACGGGCATTCGACAGGCACTCCGAGGACGAGCTCCACCAACGGAGCCACCCCGTCCGAGGTGCTCGCCGATGTCACGGCGATGGAGCTGGCGGTCCAGTATGCGGCCCCCTACGGGCCCACCATGCTGACCGATATGGGTATCCGGGTCATCAAGATCGAACCGCTAACGGGGGACACAGTGCGCGCCCTGCCTGGCTTGGCGGCCAAGACCCTGCTGGGCCGGGAGAGCATCTCCATTGACCTCAAGCGTCCCGAGGGCCACGAGATCGTTGCCCGCATAGCGAAAATCTCCGACATCCTGATGCACAACTATCGGCCCGGCGTACCCAATCGCCTCGGTATCGACTATGAGTCGTTGAAAAAGGTGAACCCGGACCTGGTGTACCTGTATGCCGGCGCATATGGTTCGGACGGGCCGTATGCCTCGATGCCGGCATACCATCCGATCTCGGGTGCCGTGTGCGGCAACGCGGTGCAGCAGGCGGGCGCCGGGTTCCCACCCCCCAAGGACCTCCCGATGACTCTTGAGGAGCTCAAGGAGGTATCGCTGCGGCTTTCCCGAGCCAATGAGGGCAATCCCGACGCGACGTCGTCCCTGGTGGTGGGCACGGCGATGCTTTTGGGCCTGCTGGCCAGGGAGCGCCAGGGGGTTGGTCAGGAAATGCTCACAACAATGATCTGCGCCAATGCCTACGCCCTCAGCGACGACTGGATCCGTTATCAAGGGAAGCCTCCTCGCAAGGAGGTCGACTCCGACCTTCTGGGTCTCGGCGCACTGTACCGGCTGTACGAGACCTCCCAAGGCTGGGTCTTCCTGGCGGCCGTCAACGACGCAGAATGGCGGGCGCTGTGCAGCGCCATTGGCGAGCCTTCCATGGCGGACGACCCGTTGTTCGCGACTTCTGAGGCCCGTGAGGCGAACGACGCGGTCCTCGCCGACCACCTTTCGGCTGTGCTGCGAAGCCGCACCGCGGACGACTGGGAAGCGGCGTTGACGGCGCAGGATGTCGCATGCGTGCGTGCCGACGGACACTCGGTCGGGGGGTTCTTCGATGCGGACCCTTCGGCGAGGGAGAACGGCTTCGTCGCCGATACGGTGCATCCCGAACATGGGCCGATGTGGCGGCACGCCAACAACGTGACCATGTCCCTCGCTCCCCCGGTGCTGGGCAGGTGCCCCGACATCGGGCAGCATACTCGCGCCATTATGCGCGAGGTCGGGTACACCGACGACGAAATCACCGGCTACAAGGCCCGCGCCATCGTGAACTATCCGGAGTAGGATATGCAGCTCGAAGGCAAAGTCGCCATCATCACCGGCGCTGGGACCGGGCTGGGTAAGCTAGCGGCGGTCCGGTTTGCTCGAGAAGGGGCCAAGGTTGCCAGCATCGGCCGCAGGCCGGAGAAACTCGAAGAGACGCGGCAGGACGTGGAGGCTGTGGGAGGAGAGTTCCTGGCCTATCGCGGCGACATGTCTGTCCCGGAAGAGGTCGATGGGCTCGTACAGCAGACCGCGGACCGGTTCGGCAGCCTCGACATCGTCATCAACAACGCCGGGATCCACGCGAAGCCGGCCATCGCCCATGAGGTGGCCATCGAGGACTTCGATGCCTTTATCAGCATCAACCTCCGGGGCCCTTTCATGCTCATGCGGGCGGCCATTCCACACATGTTGAAGGCCGGTGGCGGCTCGATCATCAACATCGCCTCGACTGTTGGGGTGGTAGGGGTCAAGTACTGCACCGCCTACGGCACCGCCAAGGGCGGCATGCTGAATATGACCCGCACAGTCGCCATGGACTACGCCGACAAGGGGATTCGGGTCAATTGCGTTGCCACCGGGGGCATGACCAAGACTGAGAACACCCGGCTCCTATCCGACAGGGAGGTGGACATGATCCGGGAGGGGTACCCGCCTGCCCCTACTGGGATGTTGTCGGACCCGGAAGACGTTTCCGAGCTCCTGGTCTTCCTGGCGGGTCCACGCTCTACCAACGTCACCGGCGAGACCATCAACTTCAATGGCGGCGAAACGGCCCGCTGATTCCTACCTGGCCGGAAGGAGAGTCATGCTGCTCGACGGCAAAGTCGCCATCATCACCGGGGCCGGAACGGGCCTTGGCAAGACAACGGCCGTCGTCTTCGCCAAAGAGGGCGCCAAGATCGGGACAATCGGCCGCCGGCTTGAGAAGCTGAAAGATGTCGAGGCGGAAGTCCAGGCCATTGGCGGGGAAATCATCGTGCACGAGGGCGACATGGCCCTCCAAAACGACGTCAAAGCCCTGGTCAAGGAAACGGCCGGCCGCTTTGGCGGCGTCGACATTGTTATCAATAATGCGGGGCTACACTCCGCTCCCAGGTATACCCACGAGGTCCCGCTGCAGGAGTTCGACGATTTCATCAACGTCAACCTGCGCGGGCCATTCATGTTGATCCAGGAGGCGGTCCCTTACATGCTCAAGGCGGGAGGCGGCTCCATCATCAATATTGGCTCGATGGTGGGGATGGTGGGCGTCCGGTCGTGCGTCTCCTATGGGACGGTGAAGGGCGCGATGATCAACATGACCCGTACGATCGCCATGGACTACGCGGACAAAGGGATCCGCGTGAATTGCGTCTCGACGGGGGGGATGCTCGGCACTGAGAATCGGTTGAAGATGACGCCTGAGCAGTCGGCCCTGATCGGGTCCTCGATCTGCAAGCCCGCGACCGGGCGCTCGTCCAGGACCGAGGACGTGGCCCAGCTCTTGTTGTTTCTGGCCGGTCCGTATTCCACGAATATTACCGGGGCTAACATCCCGCATGACGGCGGGGCCACCGCGCGTTGATACCGCCTCCGGCTCTATCCCCTGATAGGCTGGAGTGAGGTGCCAGCGCTTTCTCCCTGGCGTGGGCGGCCGGGAAATAAACAGCGCTCTTCGACGTAGAAGGAGTGCAGGAGAGGTCTATGGCAGACGCTTCCGGAATGCGTGATAAGGTCGCCATCATAGGAGCGGGCTATACGGACTTCACGAAGAACTCCGGCAAGTCCACACTTGGCCTTGCCCTGGACGCCGGGTACAAGGCTATCCAGGACGCCGGTATCCAGGTTACCGATATCAACGGGTTGGCCAGCTACTCGACCTCTGATTCCACGCTTGTCTATGTCGTGGCGGAGGCCCTGGGCATCGAAGACACGAGCTTCTACTTGGACCATCTCGGGGGCGGATCGGCCAGCCAGACCACTATTGCCGCCGCCACCTCCGCCATTCATGCCGGCCTTGCCGACTACGTCCTCTGCTACCGCGCGCTCAATTCCCGGTCGGGGATGCGCATGGGTGGCACGGGCAGGACGCCGAATGCGGGCGGGCAGTTCCAGTTCCAGGCCCCTTACGGCATGTACGCGCCGGGGCAGGGGACGGCCATGGCGACCCGCATGCACATGCACAAATATGGGACCACCAAAGACCAGCTCGGGCACATCGCCGTGACCTTCCGCAAGCACGCCTGCATGAACGAGCGGGCCACGATGCGACAGCCAATCTCACTCGAGGACTACCACAACGGGCGGATGATCTCGGATCCCCTGAACCTCTATGACTACTGCCTGGAGACCGATGGCTCGTGCGCCTTCGTGCTCACCACGGCGGAACGGGCCCGGGACGCCAGGCATAAACCCGTCTACATCAGCGGCGTCGGGTATGGACCCGGCCGGACGATACAGTCAAGGGAGTGGAACGACCCCACCGAGTCCGGCGGGAAGTTCATCGCCCCGCGCCTGTTCGGAATGGCCGGGTTGACCCAGAAGGACGTCGATGTCGCCTGCCTCTACGACGCGTTCACTTACTTCCTCCTCTTACAGCTAGAGGACTATGGGTTCTGCAAGAAGGGGGAAGGCGGCCCCTTCGCGGCCAGCGGGGCCCTCGAGCTGGATGGAGAGCTTCCAACGAACCCTCACGGTGGACATCTGTCGGAAGGGTACATACACGGCTATAACCACGTGCTTTCTGGAGTGGAGCAGCTTCGAGGAATGGCGGGGGACCGTCAGGTCAAAGACGCGCACGTCGCCCTGGTGACCGGCGCGCCTGGGGGCTCGGGCATCGGGATTCCTCCCCAGTGCAACGCTCTCCTGTTGAGGAGTTGATATGGCTGAATACCAGAAGCCCCTGCCAGCCGCCGATGCCGACACCAAAAGATTCTGGGAGGGCACTAAAGAGCATAAGCTCCTCACCGTCCGTTGCACCAAGTGCGGCCGGTATATGTGGCCGCCCAGGGAGTTCTGCAACCGGTGCCGCCAGCCGGACGTCGCATGGGTCGAGCTCAGCGGCCGCGCCGAGCTCGTCTCCTGGACGGTCCAGCACCATGTTCTCCACCCGGCCTTCGCCGAGGAGGTCCCCTACCCCGTCGTCCTGGTAGCTCTAGAGGAGGACCATGATTGCCGCATGATCGGCAATCTCCGGGGCGCGACGCCGGAGCAGCTACAGATCGGCATGCTGATGGAGCCTGTCTTCGAAAAGGCGACGGACGAAGTCACCCTGGTCCATTGGAGACCCAGGGCCTGACCATGGGCAAGACGATATGTGTCATGGGCGCCGGCGGCATCGGCGGCAACGTCGCCGGACGGCTGGCGCTCGCCGGCAACGATGTCACCATCATCGATCACTGGGCCGCACACGTCGAGGCTATCAAGCAGGGAGGCCTCAAGCTTACTGGGACCCTGGGCGAGAGTGTCGCGTACCCGAAGGCGTTGCACATCGGCGAGGCATGGGCTGTTGGCAAGATCGATATCCTCGTCCTGGCCATCAAGTCCTACGACAACGAATGGGCGGCAGCGATGCTGAAGCCCTATCTCAGTCCGGGAGCCATCGTCGTCTCCGCCCAGAATGGAGTGAATGAGGACCGGCTGTCACAGCTCCTGGGGCATGGGCGAGTCATTGGATGTGTCGTGGGACTGGCGGGGGAGACTGTGGAACCCGGTCACGTAAAGCTGCTGACCTCCCCGCCTGGGCTTCACATGGGTGAGCTCCACGGCCGCACCACCAATCGAATGCTGGAGGTCCAGCGGCTGTTCGAGGAGGCTGGAATCGGGATTCCGATAACCTCGAATATCTGGGGCGCCCTTTGGAGCAAGTTGGTCGGTAATACGATGTCCAACCCACTCTGCGGCTCACTGATGATCAGGGCCCGTGAGGTCCGCCTGGTCCCGGAGTACGCCCGGGCCAGCCTCAAGGTGGCCGCGGAAGCCAGCCGGGTTGGCCTTGCCCTGGGGGTCGATATCGAGCCAGTCTCGGGTATAGGGGTTGAGCGTTTCGTGAAGGCAGACGACGGCATCGAACGAGAGGAGCTCATCGCCGAATGGGCGGAGGTCCACCGGGACATGGGGGACTTTTGGAGTTCCCTGACCCGCGACGTCAAGCGGCGCCGCAAGACCGAGGTCGACTCCTTCAGCGGCTATATCGTCGAGAAGGGCGCCGAGGCCGGCTTGCCGACTCCCGCCAACCGAATCGTCTATGACACGGTGCGGGAAATCGAGGCTGGAAGGATCGAGCCCGGTCACCATAACGTGTCGCGGTTCATGACCCTGGGCGACTAAAGCGGTCGGCTTGCGACGGCGCTGAAGGACTCGGTCCGGTCTTGTGACGATTCCTCCGCCGTCCCCCGTGGGTGTGGCGCGCAGTCAGAGCTGGGAGGGAGATCATGCCGGGTCATAGACGCGTTGCCATCGTCACGGGGGCCAGCCGCGGGATAGGGAAGCAGTGCGCCATCGCATTGGCCGAGAGGGGTTTCGACGTCGTGGTCAGCTCCAGGGCGATGAAGAGTGGCGAGGTCTATGACGTCTCCCAGACCACCAAGCGCGCGGACTTCAGGCCGCTGCCTGGCGGAATCCTTGAGACTGCCGAGGAAGTAGAGAAGCTGGGGCAGAAGGCCCTCGCGGTCCAGGTCGACCTCCTCGAGAAGGCGGACATGGACAACCTCGTTCAGCGCGCGCTCGAGGAGTTTGGCCGCATCGACGCATTCGTCAGCAACGCCCGCTGGGACGGGCCCGGCTATATGGACCCGTTCCTGGACACCCCCTTCCAGGTCTATGCGGACTCCTTCGCGATCAACTCCCTGGCGCCGATCTACCTGACCAAGCTGATCGCCCCGGTAATGGCGGACCAGGGAGGCGGGGTGATCGTCAACATCACTAGCGGAACGGCGACCCGGGAGTCGGCGGCCATGCCAACGGGTGACTGGATGGGGGCGCCTGGGCTGGCTTACGGTTCCAGCAAGGCCGGGATGCACAGGATTGTCGTCGGCCTGGCGAAGGAGCTGAGGCAGCGAAGAATTGCTGCGGTCAACATGTCCCCTGGTGCGGTCTACGTCGAGCGCAAGTCGGTGCAGCGAGAGGGCTCGGATTTCACCCCGGAGAGCCAGATACCGCCCGAGGCCGTGGGTCGGGCATGCGCATTCGTGTGCGACTTTCCCGACCCAATGTTCTTCTCCGGTCTCCTCATCTTCGCCCCGCAGTTCGCCATCGAGCACGGGCTCATCGAGCAAGAGCGCATCCCCGGCAGCGCTGGACCCGGGGCCTATGGGTCGCCCGGCCGTCTGCTGAGCGAGGGGCAGGTGTAGCCGCGGCTGCCTCCGAGAAAAGAAGAGCTGTGTTCGGAGGGCCGGCAAGCGCCGACCTCGCGGCCTTGACCCCGTTTTCTACTTGCCCGTTTTCTACTTGATGGCGATAGCGTTCGCGGGCGATCCAACGCCGCGAGGCAGGTTGAGCGGCACGCCTACCAGCATACATTCGTAGATGCCATCGGCGGCACAGTCCTCCGCCAGCGCGTCCAGGACGAACAGCTCGCCGATGGCGAGCCCTAACAGCGGCAGGAGCCGCCGGTGCAGGAAGCCGGTTTCCGGGGAGCCCGGGGTGTCTTCCACCGCCGGGTTGTCGGCCACGACCGCGGCGAACCCGCTATCCCAGATGAATTCGGCGCTTTCTCTTGTGGCTTTGAGACCCGGGGTAATCAAAGCGTCCGGCCCGGCCAGCGTCCTGGGGAATCTGGCCCGCTCTTCCTCCGAGTGGCTCAAGAAGTACCCCATCCATCCGGTCCGCAGGACCAGGATATCCCCCTGACTCACTTCCACACCCTGGGAAGCCAAAGCCTCTCTCAACACCGGCGCTTCGAAGGCGTTCTCTCGCCTGTAGTCCAGGGGCGTCCCGCGCTTCTCCATGAACCGTCCCATATCCAGGACCACTCCGCGGCCGACGATGCCATGCTCCGCGTAGTGGTTGATTCCCAGCGCTCCTGCTTCCACCGCCTCCTCTTCGTAGCCGTTGTAGTAGCCGTGCTGCCGGTACCGCATGTGACGAAGTGCGTCCCACTGGCTTGAGGCCTGGAGGTAGAAGTCGTCGACCTTGTCGTCCCGGCTGTTCCTGTTGGAGTGGACGATCTCGTGCTTGTAGGTGTGGCGCTCCGAGGACAAGGGAGGGTTCGGCAGGTCCAGGGGAAGGGACAGGTTGAACACTTTGCCCTTCTTGACACTGCCCGCGGAGGACTTCACCGCCTCGGAAGTAAGGAGGTTGATGGTGCCCAGCTGATCGTCGTCGCCGAAGAGTCCCCAGGAATAGCGGTCTCCCGCGTCGTCGATCATAGGTAGGTCGCTGTACTTCGGTAGGTCCTTCTCGGGCATCTCTGGCCTCTTCTGCGACGGGATGGGGAATCTGGCGGGAGCTCCGGCGACCTCGGAAGAATATGGAGAATGAAGAATATGAAGTGGTAAGAGGAGTGTCAACACGGCGCTGCCTCGTCTGACGGTTGGGCTAAACCGCACCCGTGGGCCCGACGCCCGAATGCCGCTCGCCATCAGTCCTTCATGCGGTTCGATACTGTTGACACTGGCGGAGCTTTCCAGTACTGTCCCCTATAGCGTCGGGGGCTCAGATTGATGAGCCCTTGGTCGTTGCCCGAATGAGAAGGAGGGGTTTAATGAGGAAGCTTCGTATGGGCTACGTGATCGTCGCGCTGGCGGCGGTCCTGTCCCTTGTGGTGGCCGCGTGCGGCAGCGCTGAACAGCCCACTCCCGAGCCGCCGCAGCCCACGGCGACGCCGCGGCCCACAGCCACCGCGATGGCTATGGCCCCCACCGCGACGACGGCGCCCCCGACCCCGACCGCGACGCCCGAAGCGGGCGGAAATATGGCCGTCATGGCCGATGCGCCGACTGCCAGCAGTCTCGGCGGGACCATGCAGCTTCGGATCATCGGACCATTCCCGTTGGCGTGGGACACCTACAACAGGCGTGGCTGGATTGAATACAGCGTCTTTGGACCGATATTGAATAACCTCGTGTGGAAAGACCCCTACGGCCCCGACTCCTCCTATTTCTCTGGGGACCTGGCGGAATCGTGGGAGTTCTTCAACGACGGGACCACGCTGACTATCAACCTGAAACAGGGCGTGCAGTACCACAACGGGACGCCGTTCACTGCTCGCGACGCGGTGTATAACCTGGACAGGGCGATCAATCCGCGGAATCCCCAGGCGACGTTCTTCCAGGCCCGCATGAAAGCCATGGATAGCGTGCAGCAGGTTGATGACTACGTCGTCCAGATGAACCTCAGCAGCCCAAGCAACGTTTTCTTCCCGGCGTTGACCCTGAGCGGCATGTTGATGTACCCGTCGGAGTTCCCTTTCCCAGAGCGCCACGAAGAATGGAAGGCCAGTCCTATTGGGACCGGCCCGTTCAAGACCAGCGCTATCCAGGGTGGCACCAAGTACGAACTGGTCCGGAATGAGAACTATTTCAAAGAGGGCCTGCCCTACCTGGACGCAATTTCGATGACCAACATGTCAAATGAGGCGGGCGTGGCCGCATTCAGGGCGGGCAAGCTCCACGCCACCAACCTTGACAGCAGCCCGACTCAGTACCAGCTCCCGGAGTTGCAGAGGGAGCATGGATGGGTGCCGGTGCCCATCAACCTCTCCGTCAACCCCATCCACCTGAACCAAAAGTTCCCCTTCACCGATCCCAAGGTCCGCCGCGCCGTCGACCTGGCTGTCGACCGAGGAGCGGTGCTCAGGACGTGGCTGCGAGGGAACGGCTCGCAGTTCGCCCCGCCCATGATTCCTCCGGAGTTGGGCGGCAGTTGGGGCATCTCGACCAAGGAGTTGGAGACGAGGCTGGAGTATAAGGACGACAAGACAGAGGCCTTGGCGCAGGCCAAGAGCTTGCTGGCGGAAGCCGGCGTCAATGCGGGCGACATAACGATCAGCGTCATAGGTAATACCACGTACCCGCAGTATGCGGAGACCATCGAGCAGAGCATCCGAGACCTCGGGTTCAAGACCAAGCTGGAGATCCTGCCGAGCGGAGAGACGACCGCTCGGCTCGTCAATGGCGATTTCGACATACTCGTCACGACCATGAGCCTGTTCATGGACGACCCGGGAGACAATCTCGCCACCAACGTCACAACCGAAGGAGCCTTCAACTACGGCAAGTGGGAGACCCCGAAGAACGACGAGCTGGTGGCGGAGCAGGACAGGACCTTCGACTTCACCAAGCGGCACGCTCTGATCACGGAGCTACAGGAGCGGGTCTTGGAGCAGGACCAGACGATTCCCATCGTCGTCCGCTTTGGTTTCCACGGCTACCTGCCGAGCTTGAAGAACTGGCCCCCGAACATTCAGTTCCTGCACGACAACATCTTCCGATGGGAGCAGGTATACCTGGACGGATAGAAGAATAGCTCTAAGAGCGGTTAAAAAGAGGGAGGCCCCCGAGGGGCCTCCCTCTTTTTGCGCGCTGTTGAAACGGAGCGGGGCTTACTCTGCCCTAGCCTTCGGATTGCCAGGTAACGACTCTGGCGCTGCGCAGCGACTCCACCTCTTCCTCACCGTAACCCAGCTCGGCCAGGATGGACTGGGTATGCTGGCCGATGAAGGCCGTCGGGCCCAGCCGGCAGTCCGTATCAGAGAACGTGACGCCGGGCCCGTAGCGCCAGTAGTCGCCAAACAGAGGGTGCTGGACCGGCAGCCACATGCCGGAGTCTTTCATGGGGCCATCGTGATTAGCGAACTCCTGGAATGGGGTGGGCCGTACCTCGGCACAGCCGATACCCTGTGCGGAGAGCAGGTGCTCCCATTCTAGGGCTGTCCGGGCCGGGAACACGGTCTCGATCTCACGGGCCAAGGCCTCATCGTTGGCCAGCCGCTGTTCCCGCGTGTCGAAGCGCGGGTCTGAAAGCAGCTCCTCTCTACCCACCGAACGGCAGAACGCCCCCCACTCCGTATCGGTTGCGGAGGCCAGGAACACCCACTCATCCTTGGCCTTGTAGGAGCGGTACAGAGCGTGGAGACCGTTCAATTCGGGGTCTGGGAGGAGACGGTCGGGCTTGCCCTCGTATTGCAGGCAGTCGTCGGAGTTGACGTAGAGGTTTGCGCACAGCATGGAAGTTTCTAAGTACTGCCCCTCGCCCGTTTGCTCCCGTGCGTGGAGCCCCATCATCATGGCGGTCGCGACCGAAACGGCCGAGGTCACGTCCGGGTTGCCCTCGTTGGCCCGGAAAAGACTGCTGGCGACTTGCCTTGCCTCGTCGTAGTCCAAGGGAACGTACGGAGGCGGCGGCATGCCGCGCCCGGCCTGGTAAAGAGCCCCGCCGCAGATCGCCCCCGCGTTCGGGTGGAAGGCCGGCCTGTGGGACGATGGACCCGAAGAGCCATAGGCCCCGGCGTACAGGTATATCAGCCCCGGGTTGATCTCCCGCACCTGTTGGTAGCCGACACCCAGCCGTTCCACCACGCCAGGGCGGAAATTGTGCATGAACACATCCGCGTTCTTGATGATCTTATGGGCAATGGCCTGGCCTTCGGGCTTCTTCAGATCGACCGCGACGCTTTCCTTGCCCTGTATCGTGCGTACTCCCATGGGGCCGGAGCCTCGCCACGGGTCCCCCTCCAGGGGTTCGAGCTTGATGACGCGGGCGCCCATGTCGGCAAGGATCGCCGGGCCGTAAGGGGCCGCAAACCAGCTTGCAAGCTCGACGATCGTCACCCCCTCCAGAGGGTGTCTGGGGTTGGTGGACGTCACGGGCATGGTCTTCGTTGACCGCGTTGTGACCGATGCGAGGACCTCCTCTGTGTGCTCCCCCAGGGTGGGCGCCGGCCCCTGGGGCTCCAAGGGGGTCTCTGTGAAAGTAACGAGTGGCCCCACCTGTCTTGTGTGCCCGACTGCTGGGTCATTCAACTCGATGATGTTCCCGTTGTGGAGGGCTTGGGGATGGTCCATCCCTTGCTGGGTCGTGAGGAACGGCTCCGAGCCCACGTCGACCTCGGTGCTGAAGATGCGCTGCCACTCGTCGATGGGCTTTTCTCCCATCTTGGCATGCCAGATTCTGTAGAGCTCCTCCATGTCCTCTCCGATCATGATGTCGGGCATGGCGGCGAACCTCGGGTCGTCGAGAAGATCGCTGGCGCCGATTCCGACCACAAAGTTAATGACGAGGTGCGACATGGAGTTGGCCATCTGGAGCCAGCGGCCGTCGCCGCATTGGGCGACATAATACTGGGGGGTCGGCGACCCCCTTACGAAGGGGGTGAAGGTCCCACGCTCTTGCATCTGCTGCGTGAGCCAGGCCCAGTCATACGCGGTAAGCCCTTGGAGGAGGCTGGTCTCAACGTGTTGACCACGTCCGGTGCGGCCCCGGACGTGGAGGGCCGCGATGATCCCCTGGAGGGCATACATGGCCGCGCCGTAGCTGCCGCAAGGAATGGCGGCGAACGGGGGACCGTCCTTCGCGATCTGATTATCGAAAGCGTGGAACCTTCCGGTCTTGGCGGCAACGATCGCTTCGTATCCCTTTAAGTGACTATAGGCCTCGACGGGTCCAAACCCGGTGATGGAGCAGGTGACCAGGCCGGGGTTCACTTCCCGAAGCAGGTCACCGTTCAGGCCCATAGCCCTGGCCTTCTCCCTTGACCAGGATGAAATGGCCACGTCCGCCTTCTCCGCGATGGCCTGGAGCCCGCTAGCGCCGTCAGGTGACTTGAGGTCGAGCACGACGCTCTTCTTACCCCGGTTCCACATGATGAACGCGGGATGTCTTCGCTCAGGGTCGCCCTGTGGGGGCTCTACCTTGATCACCTCCGCGCCGGCGT
Organism: Dehalococcoidia bacterium; assembly: GCA_965220155.1. Lineage (GTDB taxonomy): Bacteria > Chloroflexota > Dehalococcoidia > SHYB01 > SHYB01. The sequence goes on from OZ244810.1 coordinate 2,146,898, forward strand.
CGGCCAAGACCATCGTCGCCACGGACCCTGCCATCCCCCGGCTGAGATCAAGGACGGTCAGGCCTTCACACACCTTCGCCATCGACTTTCCCCTTTTGCGCGGTGAAGCAAGGGCAGCCAGGTCTACGCTCAGTCCAGGCGGCCCCCAAAACGCTCGCAACAGTATACACCCGCCCCCGTCGAGGAGGCCGCCGGCCGTTCCGAGGCGCGGTCTTCGGCACGAAAACGGGGCAGGAGAATAGAGCGATATTCTATGTCGATCGTCGCAGGAAACCATCCATATAGGTGCTCTCCGGTACCGGTTCTAAAGCATTGCCATTAAAGATGACGAAAAATGGCCTGGAATATTCAAGGATGAAGGCAAGTATCCAGACAACGTAAGTAGGACCAGTATCGAAAGACTAGCAGGACCACGGGTCTGGTAGCGCGGCAGAGTGGATTCGTCCATTCTGGCCGCAGTTGATCCGAATTTCGGGCTGCCCTTTCCAGGCTCCGATAACAGGGGCAACGACACGAGCATGGTTGTATAGAACGTCCACAAGCTGCGTGAGAAGAATATGAGCAACCCGGAGCAGTGGGATGATCATCCAGTCAGCGGGCCAGAAGAGTGCTCTTTCAGTCTGGCGGCAGCCCTTGGAGGACTCGCTAGCGAGGAGCGATCGCGGCTGACTGAACTGAGGCGCGCAGGGTAGGCCTTGCCGGAGTAGAGTCCCAGGAAGCTCCGGGATCAGCCTCCGTCGACGAAACGACCACTTGTGGGGTATCGGCCACCACCGCTGGGTCAGTCGGCAGATGCGGCTATTCTTCGTCTTCTTCGTCCGAGTCCTCGTCCTCTTCGGCCTGGGCCACACGGGAGACTGGCCGCTGGCTCCGTCGCATGCCGACGGTCGCCGGGTCCTCGTCAACCCCAATCGTCTCGAGAGCGTCAGCCGCCATCTCGCTCAGACGAGCGTCGGGGTTCTTCGCGGCCTGGGCCAATGCCGCCTTCGCTATGGGGCCTCCGATGGAGCCGAGCACATTCACGGCCGTGGCTTGGACCTGGCTGTCCGTGTCGAACATGAGGGGTACGAGGTGAGGAACGGCTTCCTCTTCCCCGATCTCTCCCAGGGCACCCACGGCCTCATAGCGCATCTGCGCATCATCGCTCCTTAGCTCGCGGAGCAGGATCGGCAGCCATTCAGGATCGCAGGTCGCGCCCATGGCATAGAGCGCGCTGGCCTTCAGGAGCGGGTCGTCGACCGCATAAGCGTCGTTGATCAACTCTGGGACTCGCTCCACCGAGAGGGTCGCGATGGCTTCGATGGCTCGCCGGCGGACAACAAGGGTCCCGTCTTCGTTGTCGATTGCGCCCAGCAACGCATCGGACACCCGATTGACGTCCCGCTCCAGCAGCTTGCCCGTTTCCCCCAGGAGAGCGAAGCGCCCCAGGGCCTGGGCCGCCGCGGCCCTGACATTCTCATCCGAATCGTCGTTCAGCAGGCGTATGAGGGGGCTGATCAGAGACCGATCTTCGCAGTCCCAGAGCCCAGCGATGGCCGTTTTTCGGACGTCTTCTTCTTCGTCGTCCAGGCAATAGCGGAATATCGCGCTGAAGTTCAGATCGATGTTCTCTTCGGTTAGCTCGGTCATCATGGTCATGGCCTTTCGGCGCGTTTCGGAAGGTATGGAAAGCCAACCTTCTGTGAAGGTGTGCAGCTCCTCAGGGCCCAGGTCCGAAAGGTGGACCAACTTGGAGCCAGGAATGTGGCTATCGGAGACGGAAAGCTCGTCGAGGAAGCTCTGGAGGTCCATACCGCTGCCGGTCCATCAGGTTGCGGCTAACTTTGGGCTCACACGGGACATGGGGGGCTTGGCCGTCAATCAGTCTTGCTGGAGACCGTGACCCCCCCGCAGCACATAGGCGGCGCATGGAGGCCCCCTCCTACCCAGCGGGCCTCTTTGCCGATGGCAATCAGCTTGTTGAGCGAGGCATAGACGTTTCCCGAGATGACGGTATCCTTCACCCTTCCGGCAACCTCGCCGTTCTGGACTCGAAAACCCAGGAGTACATTACCGCCGAACTCGCCGCCCAAGACGTTGCCTTGCCCTGCGCCCAGGAGTGACTCTACCAGGAGTCCATCCTTGATGCCGGCCAGCATATCGTCATAGCGTACGTCTCCGGGCCCAACGCGGATGACGCTTGTCGAGGGCCTGGGCAAGCTCCCCAAGGACCTGGCAGCGCTCCCGGTGCTCTCCGCCTCCACGAGCCCCGCAGTCTGCAGATCGTAGAGGAACGCCGCTGCCCGGCCGCCCTCTACCAGCGCGGTCCTGCGGGACGGCACCCCCTCGTCGTCCGCCAAGCGGCTTCCCGGTTCCAGGCTGGCCGTCGGGTCATCCCAGACTTGAAGACGCTCGTCGAAGAGCTTCTCACCTAGCTTGCCGACCAGCGGTGAAGCGCCCTGCTGCACCGTCCTCCCATTGAACCCAATCGTCAATGGTCCGATGAGTGCGCTCGCAACGCCTCGAGGGCTGAACAGGACCGGCACCTCTCCGGTGGGCGCTGGAACCGTTCGTTCAGCCATGGCGAGCTGCTCCATGACCCGGTCTGTCAGGGGTACGGTGTCGCGCAGAGGGCCGGAGGTGGTCCGATAGTCCCCGACGAACAGCATGTCCGTACCGCGAATGAGCGTGCCTTCGATGGACACTGAAAAGGTGCTCTTCCGGTAGCTGGCGTGTCCACCGCGGGAGTTGGCGATCTCGATGCCGCCGACGCTCTTGGCTACCCGCGCCTCGCAGAGTAGCTCGGAGTTGGCCTTCCGAAGAGTGTCGATCATAGTCTGTCCCAGCTCGATCATATCCTCAACTGAGATGCGCTCGGTTTCCTCGTCGAATAGCTCCATGTCTGGGTAAGTCTCGGGGCCGGGAAGCTCGAACTTCGCTTCGGCGCCGAACCGCGCCAGCTCTTCGGCGCGGTCGATCAGTCCGTCGATCTCATCAGGGTCGTTGGTCGCCGAGAGCCCAATACGGCCATTCTTGACGATCCGCAGAGCGGTACCTGATGACTCCCTGGACTGAAGCAGCTTGAGCCGGTTCGCCTCGAAATCAACGGGTGTATCACGGCGCCAGACTCGATAGACTTCAGCCTGCCCGGAGCGCTTGCTCGCGAGTTCGATGACATGGTCCAAGCTACTTTCCCCCGACGAGGCACTTCTGGATTCGAATGTGCGGGCTGCCGTTGCTCACCGGCAGGGGCATCTGGCCGCCCTTGCCGCAGCCCCCACCCTGGTTCATATCCAAGTCATTCCCCACGGCGTCGATATTCTTCAGAGTCTCGAATAGGTTGCCGGAAAGCACCACCGGGCGCAGCAGCTCTTCGACCTTGCCGTTCCGGATTCGGTATGCCTCTCCCGCCGAGAAGGTGAACATCTCCATGCTGGTCATGCCGCCGTACCAGTTCTTGGCGTAGATCCCGTCCTCGACCCCCCCAACGATATCTTCGAAGGTCGCGGTCTGTGGCTCGATGTAGGTGTTTGTCATCCGCACTATCGGAGGGAACTGGAAGCTGATGGCCCGGGCGTTACCGGTCGGCCGCTCGTCCATCCTGGCAGCCGTCTCCCTTGAGTGGAGCCTTCCCACCAGGACCCCTTCCCGCACCAGGTCGGTCTTGCTGGAGGCAATCCCTTCGTCGTCGTAGGCGAAGCTCCCGCGTAGTCCTGGAACGGCGGCCCCGTCCACGATGTTCAGGTGCTTCTCCCCGAACTGTTTGCCCAGGACCATGATCTCCCGCATCCGGTCGTTCTCGTAGACGAAGTCGGCTTCCGAAAGATGGCCAAAGGCCTCGTGGACGAAGACGCCAGCCAGAATGGGGTCTAGGACCACCGTCATAGGGCCTCCCTGGACGTGGGGCGCATCCAGGAACTCTACTGCCCTTCGGGCCAGTCCGGACACCTCCTCGTGCAATCCCTCAACGACGCTGTAGTCCCCAAGGCTCCCGATGCTGATGCTCGATTGCTGGACGTCCCCGTTGGCCCTCGCCATGGCCCCGATTCGCAGGCTGACGTCGACTTTTTGCTGGTCGATGAGGCTGCCCTCACTGTTGCCAAAGGTGACCCGTTTCCAGCCGTCGCCGTAGCCGATGCTGGAGGTCTGGATCCGGGGTGTCGACCAGATAGCCTCGTTGTACTCCTCGAACAGCTTCACCTTGGCGGCCACGGGCACGGCCAGCGGGTCTTTCTGGAATCGCGCCTCTTGCGTAATCTCCACCGGCTCCCCATGGACCAGCTCGCTCTGCTCGCTACCCACGAGCTTCGCTTGGCGTACAGCCAACGCGACGTTGTCCTTGAGCCCTTCGAGGCTGTTGAACGAAACGAAGCCCCAACCGCCTTTGACCAAGGCTCGGACACAGCCGCCCTTGGAGCTCGTTCGGTTGATCTCCTCGAGCTCACGTCCGCGGTACTGGATATGGGTGCTCTGAGACTCCTCGATACGGACTTCGAGGTACTCAGCGCCATGGCCTTTGATGGCGTCGCGGATGAGGTCTTGCATTCTGGGCACCGATTGTGGGAAGCAGTCTCCAGCCATTATAGGCAAGACTCAATCGCCGAAGAAAGATCTGCGGCGCTCGGATGATACACTCCCGCAAGCCCTTGCCAGCGGTTACGGAGGACGCGGATGAGTACAAACGTTAGGCCAATGAGGTTCAGCGTCGGCCTGTTCCCCTACGACCGCTGGGGCGGTATCGGTCCCCTCGGGGAGGCGGCCCGCCTCGCCGACGATCTGGGCTTCTTTGCTATTCAGTTCCCGGAGCACATCATCATGCCTGTCCGACCTGATAGGCCGGAGGTGAGCACCGTGTGGTATGACAACTTCGTTCTCGGTTCCCACCTGGCGACGCTCACGCAGCGGGTGCGGCTGATGTTCCACGTCATGGTGGTTCCCTACCGGCGGCCCGTCCAGACGGCAAAGCTCGTCTCGACGCTGGACCAGGTCTCCGGGGGCCGCCTTATCCTGGGGGTCGGCATCGGATGGCTGCGGGGCGAGTTCCGGACCCTTGGTGTGTCCTTCAGCCAGCGGGCCGCCATGACCGACGAGTACATACGGGCGATGCGGGTGCTGTGGACCGAGGAGAGCCCGAGCTTCGCTGGGGAGTACAGCTCGTTCGCCAACATCCGCTTCGAGCCAAAGTGCCTCCAGAAGCCCCACGTGCCCATCTGGGTCGGGGGGAGCGGAGCGGGTCCCATGAGGCGCGTACTCGAGTTCGGTGACGGCTGGGCCCCCATGGTTGGGACCTTGGATGAGCAGGCCCGGGACATCGCCTCCATCAAGGATCAGCTCAGGACCTCCGGGCGAGATCCCGAGGTCTTCGACTTCTCTTACAGCATCTCCGTCGGGCAACCAGACCCGACCCAGGAAGCAGCGCGGAGCCATGTGACCGGCGGCGCTTATACCGGGAGAGAGGCCCCCACGAGCCGGGACGAGGCCGTCGAGACCATCGGCCGCTACCGGGAAGCAGGCTTCAACCACCTTTCGGTGGGCTTCCAGTGGGAGACGCCGGCAGAGCTCATGGGCAAGATGGAGGACTTTGCGGCAAAGGTGATGCCGGCGTTTGGTTGAGGGACGGCGGCGATAGCTGCACGGGCATGCGCTCCCTGGTATGGCAGGTACCAAGGGCTATCCTGTGCGGCTAGCCCCGGCTAGTCCGCCAGTTCGAACCGCTCCGACTTGGGATTTCTGGCCCACAGAGCGTCTGCGCCGGCCATGGCCGCTGCCCGCTCAGGGCTGGCGCGCCAGGAGTCATACACCGGCCCGCTCTCCCAGACGACCAACGTCGTGACCTTGTTGGGCTCGGCCATCGACAACAGAGTTTGGCGGGAAACGAAGCCTGGGGCTTTGCTCTGGGCCTGCCCGTTGCCATCCAGAAGCCGCCGCGCCTCGGCCAGCTTTGCTTCCTTTGCCCAGTGATGCGTCAGGACCCCGATCATGTTTGCTGGTCCTGCCGGTGCCGTTTGGCCGGGTTGGACCCGATACCCTCTCTCATGAGCTACTTCTGAAGAACGAATAATAGCATTCGGCGGCGTGGCTGATTTCGTAGGAACCGTGTCACACGCGTCAACTCGGGTGGCCTGGGGTCATGTTCCCCTGTCCGGGCTTGTGCTTTTCTTCACAAAAAGATACACTGGCCACTGGCTTCGTACCGGTAAAGAAGGCCTTACGCTGCATCGGGCGTGCCCCTCGCGGGTCGTCGCGTCCGACAGGCCTAATTCTGGAGCAAGACTCACGAGGGCGGTGCCATGTCCACCAACGGGGCAAGCCAGCCGATCATCCTCGCCTCCGGGGTGCATAAGACCTACGACAGCGGCAGGCTGAAGGTCCACGCCCTTCGCGGGGTTGATCTTGCCGTCGAGCGCGGGGAGATGATCGCCGTCATGGGCCCCAGCGGCTGCGGCAAGACTACGTTGCTGAACTGCCTGTCGGGCCTCGACGACGTCGATGAGGGCTCGATCAAGATAGCCGGGCAGGAGCTGGGCCAGATGCCTGATAACCAGAAGACCTCCTACCGGGCTCGGCAAATGGGCTATGTCTTCCAGGCCTACAACCTCTTGCCGGTCCTCACTGCCGTGGAGAACGTGGAGCTTCCCATCCTGGTTTCGGGCACCGGTTCGAGGCAGGCGAGAGAAGCTGCCAGGGAGACCCTTGGCATGGTGGGGTTGGCCGATTGGGAGCGTCACTATCCGGCCGAGCTCTCCGGAGGACAGCAGCAGCGAGTCGCTATCGCTAGGGCGCTGGTGAACCGCCCCGAGATCGTCTGGGGCGACGAGCCTACGGGCAACCTCGATAGCGAGAACTCCGAAGAGGTGATGGACCTGTTGTCGCGCCTGAACCGTGAGAACAACCAGACCTTTGTGCTTGTGACGCACTCGGACACCGTCGCTTCCCGTGCCAATCGGGTTATCAGGATGCGGGATGGGCTTGTTGAGCACGACCGCAACCAGTGAGTCGCCAGCCGGCCCACCCTGGACTGCCGTCAGAGGTCGCAGTGGTCTCTCCCACTTGGCGCCCCTCGTGACGCGAAATCGCCGGTTTCAGGCCGTCGGCGCCTTTCCCGGGAAGGCCTGAGGAGGGCGGGGGTTGGACGAGCTATTCGGCGCGCCGATGAGCTCCGTCGCTCTGGTGTTGGCAGTCCTTTTTGGGCTGTCGCTCCTGGTGTTGCTCTACATCCTGCTCCGGAACCCGGTCCTCGTCCGGATGGCTGTCCGGAACATCCCTCGGCGCCGGGCCCAGAGTCTCCTGATCGTCGCCGGCATGATGCTGGCGACGGCCATTATCTCGAGCGCCTTCACGACTGGGGACTCGGTGAACCGGAGCATCGAGCGGAATGCCACCGAAGACCTTCTGTTCCTCGACCAGGTCGTTCGCCTCGACGACGACTCGCCCAAGTGGGAGACCGAGGCGATGCCGGACAGCTTTGCCTATCGCGTCTTCGAGGAGATGGAGCCCCATCTGAGGGGCGACCCGGACGTTGATGGTGTCCTGCCGGCTTACGTTGAGCGGGTCCCCGTCGCCAACATTGACTCCCAACAGTTCGAGGTCCAGGGGTTGCTGACGGGTGTCGACCCGAGCCGACCCGGCGGGTTTGGCACGCTCCGGGACCAGGCAGGACAGCCCATCGACCTCGCCGGCCTGGGCCCCAATGACGTCGTGATTGACTACAAGGGCGCCGCCGAGATCGACGCAATCCCTGGCCACCGGCTGGGCGTCGCGCTTGGACCAGGGGCGCTGGAGAGCTTCACGGTTAGGGCCGTCGCGGATGGCTGGTACTTCCGAACGGAAGAAGTCAAGCTCGTCCTGATGATGCCTCTGGGTCGGGTCCAGGAGCTGCTGGGCCGGGAGGGAGAGATCAACCGTGTGCTCGTCTCGAATCGAGGCGGCGTTTCGGATGGCGAGCCGCTGACGGAAGGGATTCAGGAGCGCTTGGCGAATCTTTCCGTAATCAAGGGAAACGGCCTCGAGCTGTTCCCTCTGAAGAGCGAGATTATCGACTTCGCCAACGAGATCGCCAGCATATTCGTAACGATCTTCACGACCTTCGGCCTGTTTTCAATCGGGGTCGGGATCCTGCTGATCTTCCTGATCTTTTCCATGCTGGCGGCCGAGCGGAAGAGCGAGATGGGGATGGCACGCGGCATCGGCATGCAACGGCGCCACCTGGTCCAGATGTTCATCGCCGAGGGCTCCGTGTACAGCCTGGTATCGGCCGTCGTGGGCTCCGTTGTGGGCGTCCTCGTGGGCTTCCTTCTGGTCACCGGGGTTGCCTCCGCCATCGCTAGGGCTGACGACGGTGATTTCGCCCTCACCGCGGCCGTTACCCCAAGGAGCGTGTTGGTAGCGTTCTTGGTCGGTAGTGTGGTCACCTTCGTGACGGTCGCCTTCGCCGCGTGGCGAACGAGCCGGCTGAACATCGTCCGCGCCATACGCGACATTCCGGAGCCGCAGCTTGCCAGGGCCGGCCGCAGGACGCTCATCTGGGGGATGCTCCTCACCATCATCGGCGTTGTGGTCACCATAGCGGGGTTCAACTCGGGCCAGCAGACGACCTTCGGGATAGGCGTGTCGCTGATGCCAATCGGGGTGGCGATGGTGCTCCGTTGGAAGGGTTTCTCACAGCGTCTGGTGGTGAGTGCCGTAGGGGTCATCCTGCTGGTGTTCTGGCTGTTACCCCAATCGGTTTTCGACCAGCTGCGCGAGGAGTGGTTCGCCGACCTCAGCATCTTCTTCGTGTCGGGAGCGCTCGTCGTCGCGGGTGCTGTGCTTCTGGTCATGAACAACCCGGGCCCTCTCGTGGCTGGCCTCACGAATACCATCGGACGGGCCCGGGCATTGACCCCGGTGCTCAAGTCGGCCGTCTCATACCCGCTGCGGGCTACCTTCCGCACCGGGCTTTCAGTGGCCATGTTCGCCGTGGTCGTGTTTTCCATCGTGGTGATGTCGACCCTGAACGCCGGATTCGATCAGCTGTTCGATGACCAGGACCGGTTGGCCGGGGGCTACGGTGTGATCGCCTTCGCACGGGCCGACTTGAACCCCATCGATGACCTTGGGGCCGCGGTGGAGGCTAACCCGGAACTGGACTTCGTTGCCCAGGTCGATGGTCGACCCTCGGTGGGGGCGATGCGCACCGTGTTCCAGGCCTCAGCGAAGCTTTCAGAACAGCGGAACTCAAGGTTCCTGGATACGAACGTCTCCGGAGTCGACGACGACTTCGTCGAGTCCAACAGCTATCGCATCGTCCTGGCCACTGAGGAGTTCGGCAGCGAAAACCGGTTCGACGGGCGCCGCATTTGGAAGGCCCTGTCCGACAACCCGGGGCTGGCCGTTATCAGCGAGCTGCTCGTGCCTTCCAGGAACGCCTTTGGTTTCGATGTGGAGGGGGAGGACTTCCGGCTGAACGTCGAAGGGCTGTACGTCGAGAACGACAACATGGACCCCGTGCCGGTGACGGTGCGGGACCAGGAGAGTGGCGAGGAGTTCGAGCTCACTGTTATTGGCGTTGTCGACGACTTCTCCTTCTTCCTGCCTCCTGGCCTGTTCACGTCCAGCCGCACCTTCGATCGGGAGCTGCGGAGGGAGGTCAACGCCACGAGCTTTTATTTCAACATCGAGCCAGGCGCGGAAGACCCTTCGAGAAAGATCGAGACGGCCTTTTTCACCTCCGGCATGGACACCCGGGATATCGAGGAAACCCTGGAGGACGTACGGGCGGCGCGGACGGCGTTCAATAATCTGCTGACGGGGTTCATGGCATTGGGCCTTGTGGTGGGGACGGCAGCGCTTGGGGTTATTAGCGCCCGCGCCGTGGTGGAGCGGCGTCATCAGATCGGGATGCTTCGGGCCATCGGTTTCTCCAGGAGAATGGTCCAGGGGAGTTTCCTCATGGAGTCCACGTTCATCGCGGTGCTCGGTATCGCCTTGGGTATCGGGCTCGGGCTCATCACCTCGGTAAACGTCATGGACTCAATCCAGAAGGATGAGCCCGACATCCGGCTAATCATCCCCTGGACCCGGTTGGCGATCATCGGGGTAGGTGCTTATCTCTTCTCGTTGCTGACCACCTATCTCCCGGCCCGCAGCGCGGCCGGCGTCGCCCCCGCGGATGCCCTGAGGTATGAATAGCCGCTTGATGAGGGGCCATAGTGGAAGGCCCAAGGATCATCATTGCCTTGGCGAGCCGGACAAGACCACCCCGCACTCTCTCTCCTTTCTTCGTTGACACTCCCAGAAGCGACGGGCTACAATCAGGAGTAGCGAAGGCGCGATGCTTTCCGTCGTCTCTCAGACGGCCCGGTGGTGTAGAGGCCCAACACACCGCCCTGTCAAGGCGGAGATCGCCGGTTCGAATCCGGTCCGGGTCGCCAGTCCCCCGCGATAAGGGCCATGGTTGCGCGGTTTCCCGGGCACTGAGGGACCGGTGCCAAGTGTTTTAGGACTCCAACTTGAAGACGCGCCGACGAGAAGCGTCATAGCACTTGAAGAAAAGGACGTAACGCCTGGTATGTCTTCGCGGTAACGCCTTGAATCGGCACTAAGTTGCGACCGCGCAGCCGATGGCGTACCGTCTCGGTGTGAGGCTAGGGCCTGAAGGAGTAATGGCGCCCAATGGCGCAGACGACGTCAACACCTGCTGAACACGCCGACTCTGACCAGCCAGCCGAGGGCCGGACGGTTCAGCGCTGGGAGCACCGCCACCACAGGACCATGGTGCTCTCCAAGAGCATGTTCAAGTCCCTGGAACATGCCGATTTCCGCCTCCTCTGGTTCGGCAACCTTGCGGCGATGTTCGCCATGCAGATGCAGATGGTCGCCCGTGGCTGGCTGATCGTGGAGATGACCGGCTCGGCCGTGGCCCTGACCTGGGTGCTGGTCTCCTTCATGGGACCCTTCTTTGTGCTGTCGCTGCTGGGCGGCGTTGTAGCGGACCGGCTCCGGAAGAAGTGGGTCATGGTCTCCGCCCAGAGCCTCAACGCCTTCGCGACCCTGATCCTGGCCGTGGTCATCATCACGGGCAACGTCACCTTCAATCTTTTCATCGTCTTCGGCATCTTTAATGGCATTATCCTGGCCTTCAGCATGCCCGCCAGGCAGGCCATCATTCCCCAGATAGTCGGCGAAGAAGGGCTGTTCAACGCCATGGCGCTGAGCACCGCGAGCATGAACCTGTCGAGGATCTTTGCGCCAGCCGTGGCCGGGGTCATAGCCGGCGGGGTCACCAGCGCATTCGCGGGCGTCGGCACTGTCTTTTTCGTGATCGGGGGGTGCTACATTGTATCGGCGGGTACCCTGGCTGCTTTGCACACGGAAGGCCGCTCTCTCATAACAGAGCGGCAGAGCGTGTTGGAAGACATAAGAGGGGCCATCGCCTACATGCGGAAGTCGGCGATTATCGCCGGTCTGCTCGTGATGACGTTCATTCCCATCATATTCGGGATGCCGATCCAGCTCCTGCTGCCAGTGTTCAACGATGAGGTCCTCGGTGGCGGGGTGAGGGCGCTGGGGTGGCTCTACGTTGCGATGGGGATCGGTGCGCTCATTGGGTCCCTGGTGCTGGCAGCATTGGGAGATGTTGGCCGTAAGGGGTTGTTGCTTTTAGGGGCCTGCGTTCTCTGGGCCGTGTTCGTCGCTCTTGTCGCCATTTCCACGGACCTGACGCTGGCCCTCATCTTCATGGCCTTCGTTGGTGCCGGCAGCACGGCATTCATGGCAATGAACTGGACCCTGCTGCAGCTTGTGACCACTCCGGAGATGAGGGGCCGGGTCATGAGCATCGTGATGATGGCCTTTGGCCTCATGCCCATTGGGGTGATCCCCACGGCGTTCATCGCCGAAGGAGTGGGGATCGGACCGGCGCTGCTCGTCGGCGCGATCTGCCTCTTCGTTTCCACGATAGCGATCGGCGTGCTGGTGCCATCCATCAGGCGCATCGACAAGGGCTATGGCCTCGAAGGAGGGGGAGCGCCTCCGGCGGTCAACGGCCGCGTAGACACGCCTCAACCCCAGGCAGCCGGTATTGGCAGCCAACGCGTCGATTCCGACGACTAGCTGCCGCTTTTCGAGAGGACGACGAGGGGCCTACCCCACGGCCGTGAGGGCCTCCCGGCTGGGGCTATAGGACCGGATATTCAGCGTCGGGTCGCGGTTGACCAGGTTCCGGCGGTACATGGGGTGATGGAGGCTCCGTACCTCGTGTTCCAACTCCATGACGCGCTCACTCGTCTTGGGGTCCACGATGTCCTTGAACCGGTACTGGTGGCCGCCCATCTCCTGCATGATGAGCCCCCTGCGCTCCAGGTGTGAGTATGCCTTGGAGACGTTGGCGACATAGACCGCGATGTGGTGTCCGTCATAGTCCTGGATAGGGTCCTCGGTCTCGACGAAACGTAGTTGCTGCCCCAGGCCAATGGTGACGAGGCCGATGTCTCCCCGGGCGCCTCGCTTCACCGAAGCGGGCGCGCCCATGATTTGACCGTAGAACCGCACGATTGCGTCGGCGGCTCCCGGCTTCACCATGAACTCGACATAAGGTATCCCCAGCACCATTGGGCCAAAGTCCGGCCCCGGAGGATTGCAGCGGAAATGGTTTCCCCACGGACCGGTGACGGATACGGTCCCGTCCTCGATCGACCAGGAGAAACTCGTCCCTTCGAGCTGAGGCTGCACCCGATCGAGGCGCTCCCTCAGAGCGTCGATGTCCGGCAGAACGAGCCCGATCCGCCCTGGGACCACCTGGGCGGCCCTCCCGGGGAGGTGGAACTGCTGGTCGCCGACGTTGACCCACATGTTTCCGGGCCCCACCATCATGTAGGGGTCTCGGGTCAGGCCCAGGCCGGCAATATAGAACAACTCCGCAATTCTCTGGTCCGGTACCGTTACGTTCACATGCTCCATGGCGACGACATTGCCCACATCCTCCGTCGCCACACGGTTGCGCTTCGCCATGTCGACCTCCGTTCGAGGCTTGTCCCTTTAATGGGCCTCATCCTACGCCGCCGCCGCGAGACCGTCTACTAGCTCAGGACCCCCCTCCGGGGTGCGATCAGCCGCACACGATGTCCAGGGCCCTGATCAGGAATGGACGGGTCTCTCTTGGATCGATGACATCTCCGATGAAGGCCCTGGTGGCCGCGCCCCAGGGCGCGAGTTGGGCCCGCCAGTCTTCCAGGAGTTGACCACGGAGGGCCGTTGGGTCGTCAGCCTCGGCGAGGCGCTTGCGGTGGATGACTTCCACCCCGGCCTCGGGCCCCATGATCCCCACTTGGGCGCTTGGCCATGCCACCTTGATGTCGGGGTTTATACCCGCCATTACGTGGAAGCCCAGCCCGTACCCCTTTCGAATAAAGAGCGCGATCTTGGGCACCTTTGCATCATTCAGCGCCTGCAGAAAGTCCATCGCCCGACTCAGACTGCCCTCGCGCTCGACGTCTTTGCCCACGAGGAAGCCAGGTGTGTCGATCAAGTAGACCATCGGAATGTGGAACCGGCCGCAGAGCCTGGCAAGGCGAGTGCCCTTATCGGATGCGCGCGCATCCAGGGCGCCCCCGAGGAATTGTGGCTGGTTCGCCATGATCCCGATGGTCCTTCCGCCCATCCGAGCGAGCCCCGTGATCAGGTTCAGGCCGTAGTCAGGCTTGAAAGGGAAGAACTTTCCATCGTCGGAAATGCAGGCGATGATCTCCCGCATGTCGTAGGCCTGGTTGGGGCTTTCGGGAATGATGCGAAGAAGCTTGTCTTCCGTTCGGTCTGCCGGGTCATCGAAGGCGGTCCTCTGCGGCGCCTCGCGGGAGCTGGATGGCATGAAGGAGAGGAATTCTCTCAGAAGGGCGAGACATTCCCGGTCGTCCTTGGCGATGCGGTCCGCCTGGCCCGTGATCTGCGAATGGACGTCGGCTCCGCCTATCTCTTCCGCGGTTACCTCTTCGCCGATGGCCATCCGTACGACTGGGGGGCCTGACATGCCCCAGGCGCTGCCGCGGACCATGACGATGAAGTCGGCCAACGCAGCCATGAAACCGGAGATACCGAAGGCGGGGCCCATGACCGCTGCGGCCCTCGGGACCACTCCCGTCATCTGGACCATCACGTCGAAGACGCGGCTGCCTTCACCCAGAATGTGGGACCCCATCTCTTCCTGCACGCGGCCCCCGCTGCCGTCGGCCAGCCAGATAAAGGGGTTCCCCTTGGCCAGGGCCATGTCCGAGGTCAGCCCTGTTTTTCGCTTACCCGCGTGGCCCCAGCTCCCACCCAGAACCGTGAAGTCCTCCGCGACGATGCTGACCACTCGGCCGTCCATCTTCCCGTGTCCGGTGACGACGCCGTCGGCCGGGGCTTGGCGGTGCTCTTCGGAGGCCCAGGCGAGCTGTCCGATCTCGACGAAGCTGTCAGGGTCCAACAGCAGGTCGATCCGTTCGCGGGCTGTGAGGCGGCCCAGGGCATGCTGGCGGGCAATGCGATCGGGCCCGCCCATTCCCAGGGCGGCCTCTCTCCTGCGGGCAAGCTCGTTGAGCTGTTCTTCCATTCAGATGACGGCCTTCAGTTGGTGGCCGCGGGAGATGTGATCGGCCCGGCCTACTCCTGACCTGCTCAGATGACTCCCATCTCCGTCAGCGCCGTGAGACGGCCCTGGTCGAGCCCCAGTTCGTCGCGAAGGATCGCCAGGTTGTCCTCGCCCACCAGCGGCGCTCGCCGGTTGATGCGCCATGGGCTGCCCTGCAGCAGGTACGGAGCGCCTGGATAGGTGAAGGACTTCCCAAGCTCGGGATGGTCGACGTTGACGAAGAATTCCCTGTCAGCGAGGTGGGGGTCCTCAACGATCTCAGAGGGGGCCCGGACCACCGCCCAGGGGATCTTCCGTGTCTGGCCGCCATGCATCATCTCGTCGGCGGTGCGCTTGGACGCAGCCCGTCTGACCAGACCCAGGACCGCCGACATCGTCTTGGCATAGTCGGACGGATCGGCGGAGGCCAGGTCATTGAATTCCCCGGCCAACTCCTCGAACCACTCGGCCATAAGTCCGAACTCTTTCGGGCCGACCTTTGGCATCAGGCAATTGATGTATTTGCCGTCCCCCGTTGGGATCTGGACCTGCGGCGAGGGGTTGACGCCCGCATGGCGGCCCGTCTGCCTCTTGCGCTCGCCCCCCATGTAGGCGTAATCGGCGAAAGCACCCTCGGTGCACGTCGCCACTGCTTCCTGAGCGGACACGTCGATGTGCTGGCCGGCCCCCTTGCGGTCCCTGGCGTAAAGTGCCGTGAGGATGGAGATGAAGGCGTAGTTGTTTCCCGTGTGCCAGGCGTTCCCTCCGCTGGGGGCTACCGGGGTTTCGTCGGGGTCGTCGGCGGCATCATAGCCGCTGACCCCCATCTGGCCGCCGGCGGCCATCAGGCAGAGATCGTTGGCCTTGTAATGCGCGTATGGCCCTCCCTGGCCGTAGGGAGTGAACGAGCAGTAGATGATCCTGGGGTTGATCTCCTGGATTCGAGCGTAGTCGAGGCCGCGGGCCGCCATATTCCCAGGGAGTTCGGACTCGAGGACGACGTCGGCCGTGCGCGCGAGGTCCTTGAACAGCCGCTGTCCGTCCAGGCTGTCGAGGTTGAGGGTGACGCCTCGCTTGTTGGTGTTGTAATGCCAGAAGAAGAGGCTCCGGTCCGGCCCGGGGGAGTCTTCCAAGAACGGGCCGACGCTTCTGGCGGCGCTTCCGCCCGGAGGCTCGATCTTGATGACCTCGGCCCCTAGATCAGCCAGCAGCTTCCCGCAAAGCTCGCCGTTCTCATTCGTGACCTCGAGGACCCGGATACCGCCCAGGGCGGGGGGGGGATCGGCGGCTGGGGCATCACCGTTGGACCTCGACGTTCGGACAGGCTCCGGCCCGCTGACTTCACCCTCGTCGACCCCGCACAAGTCTTGCAACACGTACTCCGAGTCGCCATCGAGCAGCGGCGCGTGCCGCCATATCTCCCAAGGGGTCGCCGACATCTTCATGGGGAGCGATTCGAAGGGCCGGTCACCCAAGAGGGGGTGGCCGGCCTGGGTTGCGAACGTGCCCCGATGCAGGAGCTGCGGGTCCCGTTCGACCCGGTCGCCGGTGCCGTTGACAGGGCCTGCGGGCACCCCGACGGACTGAAGCTTTTGAACCAGAGCGTACTTCTCTTGACTGCCGGTCCAGGCCCCGATATTGCTGTCGAGATCTTCCTGCTCCATCAGCCGGCCCAGCAGCGTGCCGAACTTGGGGTCGCGGGCCCATTCGGGGTTTCCCATCACTCCGACGAGGGACTGCCACTCAGCTTCGGTCTCGCAGGCGATGACGCACCAGTCCCAATGCCCGCCCCCGGAACATTTGTACACGTTGTGTGGGGCGGCGTGCCGCCCCCGGTAGCTATTGGTAATGGGGTAACCCGGCCAGTACGTGCGGTTCCCGGTCGGGAACCCTTCGCGGCGGGTGGGGCGCCCGTTTACGGTTTGGTCCAGGATGGCGGCGCCCGTCAAGGTGCAGCCGACGTCCACCTGCGACAAGTCGATGTGCTGTCCCTTGCCGGTCTCGTTCCTGAAATGGAACGCCGCGAGGACGGCCATGGCGCCGTAGTACCCGGCGGTGTGGTCCATGTAGGACTCGCCGTAGCCTGATGGGGGCATGCCGGGCTTGCCGCCCATGAACGTCAGACCCCCCAGGGCCTGGTTGCCGGGACCCCAGCTTGCGTAGTCCCTCCACCGTCCCGAATGGCCAAAGCCTGCCATGCTGATGTAGATAATGGCCGGATTGGCCTGCCGCTGCGTCTCGTAATCGAGCCCCCAGTTCTCCATGACGCGTGAGCCGTAGTTCTCGATTACTAAGTCCGATACGGCGATTAGCCGCTTGAGGCTCTCTTTCCCTTTGGGGTCTCGAGCGTTAAGGATGACGCTGAGCTTGTTACAGCTAAAGTTGTTGAAGTCACCGGAGGTGTTGGGTCCCGGCTCGACTCCGGGAGGAGTCATTCGGGCCGTTCCTCTCCGGCCGCTGTCAGGGGCACCTGGCCACTCCACTCGAATAACCTCGGCGCCAAACATGGCCAGGATGCGGGTTGTCTGGGGGCCGGACCGTTCCCATGTAAAGTCCACGACCCTGATACCGGCCAGGGCGCCTTCCTTCATGATCCGCGGAATCTCCATGGTGCGCTCCTACGTTTTCAGCTTAGGGACCGAGGGTCCCTGACCGCGCGAGCCCCCAGGTGAGGGAGCGGAAGAGGACCCTGATCTCGGCTGAGGGGGTCCATTTGGAGTGGACTCTACCACACTGGCGGCACTGGTGTGACGACGCTACTGGCGCCGCGACCGGCGCCAGCGCCGCGCCAGTTTCTCCGCAGCGTCTCGACGGTCCTCAGGGGGTAGGGTGGAGCCGGTCTGCGCCGCAGTGCGGCGGTCCTGCCGGTCCAGGTTGCGCTCCTCCATCATGCTGTCGACGACGGTCAACCTGGAGCTCAGAATACGCCGTGCTGACCGCTTCGCGGTCGCAATGATCGACTTCGCTCCCGACCCAACGACTCCAAACATAATCTATTAATCCTCCAGAACGGTGGCTTTCGCGGGTTGCATCGCGAGGCCAAGGGGGCCCTTCGAGCGCCTCGAAGGGGATGCGGAAGACGGGATGGACCGATGGAAGGGGTCCGGACAGTGGGTTACCTTACCCGCGGTGGTTGGCGCCGGACGGGGAGGCTGCTGTACCATAAGCGGTGCTCACAGGCCAGGAGGCCACATGGCGATCTGGATCTTCTTCAGCTTCATTCTCGGGTTCATGCCGGGGTTCATGCTCTCGGCGTTGGGCTCGGCTCTCCTCTCTCTCGAGCGGGGGAACATCGCGAAGGTCGCCGTCGTCGGCGGGATCGTAGGGGGCGTCCTCGGTGCCATCATCATCGGTTTATCAGTAACCCCGCCGCCTGGATTGGAAGGCCCCGGCCACGACTGACCTCGATCGCACCGGCGGTTGCCCCGAGGCGCCGGTGCGCGATCAGTTGTACTTGCGGAGTTCGAGTCTGCCGATCTGGTTACGGTGGACTTCGTCGGGACCGTCGGCAAAGCGCAGGGCCCTGGCGCGGGCGTAGGCATAGGCCAGCCCGAAGTCCTCCGAGACCCCTCCACCCCCGTGGACCTGCATGGCCCAGTCCAGCACCTGGCAGGCCATGTTGGGCGCCGCGACCTTGATCATCGCGATCTCGGAGCGGGCTTGCTTGTTGCCGACGGTGTCCATCATGTAGGCAGCCCGAAGCGTCAGCAGGCGGGCCTGATCGATGAGAATACGGCTCTCGGCGATGCGTTCCAGGGTCACCGTCTGCTCCGAGAGGGGCCTCCCGAACGGCGACCGGGCCTTGGCCCGTCTGCACATGCTCTCCAGCGCACGCTCGGCGAGGCCGGCCAGCCGCATGCAGTGATGAATTCGTCCGGGGCCGAGCCGTCCCTGGGCGATTTCGAACCCCCGGCCCTCTCCGAGCAGCATGTTGGTGACGGGGACCCGGACGTTGTCATACAGGATCTCCGCGTGCCCGTGGGGGGCATCGTCGTAACCGAAGACCGTGAGCGGCCTCAGAATGTTTACGCCCGGCGTGTCCTTCGGGATGAGGATCATCGAGTGCTGGCCGTACCGGTCATCGCTGGGCGGAGGGTCCACCTTGCCCATGAAGATAATGATCTTGCAGCGCGGGTCCATTGCCCCGGAGGACCACCACTTGCGGCCGTTGATGAGGTAGTCGTCTCCGTCCCGGACGATGGTGCTGCTGATGTTGGTGGCGTCGGACGACGCTACGGCCGGCTCCGTCATCGAGAAACATGAGCGTATCTCACCGTCCAGCAGGGGCTTGAGCCACTGCTCCTTCTGCTCCTCTGTGGCGTAGCGCTCGAAGGTCTCCATGTTTCCCGTGTCGGGAGCAGAGCAGTTGAAGGCCTCGGGACCGATGTGGGACCTGCCCATGATCTCGCATAACGGGGCGTATTCCAGGTTGGAAAGGCCTGCCCCCAAGTCGGACCGGGGGAGGAACATGTTCCACAGCCCTGCTTCCTTCGCATTCGCCTTGAGCTCGTCCATAACGGGGGGCGGCTGCCAGCGGTCACCCTCAGAGAGTTGCTCATGGTAGACCTCTTCGGCCGGATAGATGTGGTCATCCATGAAAGCCGTGAGACGTTCCTGAAGCTCCTTCACCTTGTCTGAGACTGCGAATTCCATGCCACTCCTCGGGAGAACGCTAGGCTCCCATTCTCTCCTGTGCCTCTCTCCAGCCCGTCTGCGCGATGGCCCTGCCCTTCATGCCGGTCTCCATCGCTTCTGTGCTGGAGGCAGTCCCGGCCAAGGCCCTGGCCACGATTCCCTGGTCGATGGCCGCCAATCGGAAGAAGTTGAACACCACGTAATAGTCCCAGTTTGCGATACTGTTCCGACCGGTCCGGCGGCAATACGAGGCGACGTAATCGGCCTCGCTAGGGATCCGCATCGCCTCGAGGTCCATGTCCCTCATCCCCGTCAGCTCTTCCGTCAGCCGCCACCTCATGACGTGGTAGGCGAAGTCCACCAAGGGGTGGCCGATGGTTGAGAGCTCCCAGTCCAACACCGCCAGGAGTCTGGGCTCGGTGGGATGGAAGATCGCGTTGGCGGCCCGGTAGTCCCCATGGACGACGCTGCTCTCATCGCCGGGCGGGATGTGGGCCGGTAGCCATTCGATCAGCCGGTTCATCGCTTCGATCGGCTCGGTCTCTGAGGCCCGGTACTGCCTGGTCCACCTGGATAGCTGTCTCTCGACGTAGTTCCCAGGCCTCCCATACCCTTCAAGGCCCACGGCCTGGTAGTCGACCTGGTGCAGGGCCGCCATCACTCGGTTGAGCTCGTCGAAGTACGCAGGGCGCTCTTCGGCCGGGATTTCGGGCAGCCATTGGTCCCAGATGATCCTTCCCTCGACGTAGTCCATGATGTAGAAAGCGGTGCCGATGACCTGCGGGTCCTCGCACATAGCGAACGTCCGCGGGACCGGCACCGCCGTGTCTTGTAGGGCCGTAATTACCCGATACTCGCGGTCGACCGCATGGGCCGACGGGAGTAGCTCTCCCGGCGGCTTCCGTCGCAGGACGTACCGCCGGCTCCCCGCAGTCAGCCGGTAGGTGGGGTTGGACTGGCCGGTGCGGAATTGCTCGACCTCCAACGCTCCCCCAAACCCCTCGACGTGACGCTGCATGTACCGGTTCAGGGCCCCATTGTCAAACCGGTGTTTCTCCTGTACGGGCATCACGCCCACCGTCATCGAGCCACTCATACGATGCCCTTTTTCATGGCCCTTGCCCTCCGGCTTGAGGTCCAACGCGACATTATAGCCGCGCCCCGTTCTCCTGAGGTGTCATGGGCTGCCTAGGTCCACAAGTAGACCAGCTTGGCCCCAGAGCAGGGGGTGCTGGAGCCAGGTGTACAATGCCGCAAACCCGGCTGCCAGGGTCTCGGAGGGTTCTATGAGCCAGTCTACATCGCGGACCGCGGAAGCCGGCGATTTCCTCGAGGCGATGGAGTACGCCTGGGACCAGGGATGGACAGACGGTCTCCCGGTCGTTCCGCCCTTTCCCGAGCTGGTTTCCCGCTTCCTAGACCATGCGGGTCTAGAGCCCGATGAGGTTATCGGGACCTACGAGGTCCGGAACCGGGTTGTCACCGCCGACAAGCTGGCCATGAATGCCGTGATGGCCGGGTGCAAGCCGGCGTACCTGCCAGTCGTGCGGGCCGCCATCGAGGCCGTGACTGACCCCGCCTTCCACCTCAATCACATCGCCAGCACCTCCAGTCCATGGCCGCTCTTTATCGTCAACGGGCCCATCGCCGAGGAGCTCGGCATCAACCACCGGATGTACGTTCTGGGGCCGGGCTGCCGGGCCAACGCCACTATAGGGCGGGCCATCAGCCTGACTCTGGCCAATTGCATGGATGCGCGTGTCGGGGGCGTTCAGCAGGGAAACCTGGGCAACCCGTCGCGGATGGGAGGGCAGCTCATCGCAGAGGACGAGGAAACAGGGTGGGAGCCGCTCAGCACCCTGTTGGGGGCCGAGCGGGGTACCAATACAGTGACGGCCGTCGGCACAATGGGCTTCCCCCAGCAGATCTTTAGGCCGCTGGCCGGTGGGGCCGAGGCTTTTGCGGCCGTGCTGGCCGCTCACCTGGCCGAGGGGTCATTTCAGCGGGGAACGCACGTCGTCCTGCTGTCGCCGACCTTCCAGAGACCGTTCCTGCACGAAGGCTGGTCGAAAGAGGACCTGCGGCAGTACTTGCTGCAGAACACCAGGGCATCCGTCGCTCAGCTCAAGCGCAGGGGGCGATACCCTCGTCCGGACCTGCCCTACATGCGGGGCCTTCTTCCCATCGAAGAAGGGGATGAAGAGCGCATGGTCGTCCTGGCCTCCGACGAGCGCTTCGATCCGCCAAACTGGGAGCCCGGAACTGGGCCGCAGGCCGACTTCCTGATCGCCAACGCGGGAGGGGATGCCGGCGTTTTCGCGGCGCTCTACCGCCCGTTCCCGTTGGAAGATGGGCGCGTTGTGAAGGAGATACGCAGCTCAACGAGCGGTTAGCTGTTTGTCCCACGAGGCATAACGCTGTCGGGTTCAGCTTAAGAGCAGCATGGGCACAATCCAGGAACACGGCTGAGGTCTCCGAGGCAATCCGCGGCCAACTTTTGAGCCCGTTCGACGATCGCGATTGCGTCGTCGACCCCGCCTCGCTCAACGCCAGCGGCGCCATCGTGTGCCAGGTTGCAAAAAATATAGCGAATTCGTCACAAGTATCCTTCGCCCCCCTATGACGACATGCGTCGCACACGCGTCTCCGAGGAATCGCACGCCGCTCGCAGAGGATGCATGGTCTCTGTCATGTGTCGGGGATGTCGGTCTTGGCTCGTAGTTGACGTTCCGGCCGCCCCGCCATAGTGTTCAGCCGATGGAGAGGCTTCATGGATGTCATTCGGTCCTCGGTTCAGACCGGCGACGGCGAGTTCCAGCACAACCGGGCACGGATGGGCGCCCTCGTAGATGAGCTGAAGGGACGCCTGTCCCTATTGCGGCAGGCGGGCGGATCTCGGGCCGTCGAGCGGCACACCAGCCGGGGTAAACTCCTGGCCCGCGACCGCATCGCGCAGCTCCTGGACCCCGGCACCCCCTTCCTCGAGCTCAATGCCCTGGCGGCATGGGGCATGTACGGTGACGAGGCACCGGGCGCCGGCATGGTCACGGGCATAGGGGCCGTCCACGGGAGGCAGGTAGTGGTTATCGCCAACGACGCTACCGTGAAGGGCGGTAGCTACTACCCGATGACCGTCAAGAAGCACCTGCGGGCACAGCAGGTTGCAATGGAAAACCGGTTGCCCTGCGTATACCTGGTTGATTCCGGCGGCGCCTTCCTGCCGATGCAAGCGGAGGTCTTCCCCGATCAACAGCACTTCGGGCGGATTTTCCATAATCAGGCCCGGATGTCGGCGGAAAGCATCCCCCAGGTCGCGGTGGTCATGGGTTCCTGCACCGCTGGGGGCGCCTACGTCCCGGCGATGAGCGACGAAGTCGTCATCGTCAAGGACCAGGGGACGATCTTTCTGGGTGGGCCGCCTCTCGTGAAGGCCGCCACCGGCGAGGACGTGGACCCCGAGACCCTGGGTGGCGCCGACGTCCATTCCCGGTTGTCAGGAGTGGCCGACCACTCCGCAGCTGACGACCGGGACGCGCTGGCCATCGCTCGGAACATCATCGAGGTAACCCCCAGGCCTCAGCCAGTGGCGCTGGAGACCCGCCCGTCAGAACAGCCGGCCTATGCCCCCGCCGAGCTCCACGGCATCGTCCCAGAGGACTACCGCCAGGGCTACGATGTCCGCGAGGTCATCGCCCGCATTGCCGATGGCAGCAGGTTCCAGGAATTCAAGGCCCTCTATGGGACCACCCTTGTCTGCGGGTTCTGCAGCATCTGGGGCTACCCTGTGGGGATCGTCTCCAACAATGGGGTGCTGTTCTCGGAGAGCGCCCTCAAGGCCACCCATTTTGTCGAGTTGTGCAGCCATCGAGGTGTGCCGCTGGTCTTCCTGCAGAACATCACCGGCTTCATCGTCGGGCGCGAATATGAAGCGCGCGGGATCGCCAAGGACGGCGCCAAGATGGTCCAGGCAGTGGCGAACGCCGCCGTGCCGAAGTTCACGGTGATCATCGGCGGCTCGTTCGGCGCGGGGAACTATGCGATGTGCGGGAGGGCCTACGGCCCCAGGCAGCTCTGGATGTGGCCCAACGCCCGGATCTCCGTGATGGGTGGCGTCCAGGCGGCCGGGGTCCTGCTCACCGTCAAGCGCGACCAGGCCGCGAGGGAGGGGCGAACGCTGGATGAGGCCGAAGAGCACGAGATTTCCGGCCCAGTGATCGGCCAATACGAGGTCGAAGGCAGCCCTTACTACAGCACCGCCCGACTATGGGACGACGGGGTCATCGACCCGGCGGACACCCGAATGGTGCTTGGGCTCGGCATCCAGGCCTCGTTGAACGCCCCCTTCCCCGAGCGGAAGGCGGGCGTTTTTCGAATGTAGGGCTGTCCCCGTGTTCGAGAAGGCACTGGTCGCCAACCGCGGGGAGATCGCCGTCCGGGTGCAGCAGACGCTTCAGGCCATGGGGACTCGAACCGTGGCCGTGTACTCCGATAGCGACGGCACCGCTCCGCACGTTGCCATGGCGAACGAGGCATTCCCACTAGTGGGAGACACTCCCGGGGACACATACCTGAATATCGGCAAGCTCATCGACGCTGCCCGCCAGTCGGGCGCCCAGGCGGTCCACCCCGGCTATGGCTTCCTCTCTGAGAGCCCGACGTTCGCGAGGGCTTGCGAAGAAGCCGGCCTGGTCTTCATCGGACCGCCTTCCGGCGTCCTGGAGCTGATGGGGGATAAGGTCCGGGCGAAGGCCGTGGCCGTTTCCGCCGGGGCGCCTGTGCTCCCCGGCCTGCTCCTCGAGCGAGTGGACGGCGCCACGATCGAAGCCGCGGCGAGCGAGGTGGGCCTGCCTCTCATCATCAAGGCGGTGGCCGGCGGAGGGGGCAGGGGCCTGCGAAGAATCGAGGACCGTCCGGGGTTGGCCGCCGAGGTCGAGAGCGCTGCCCGTGAGGCTGCTGCCGCGTTCGGCGACGGACGCCTTTTCCTGGAGCGCTGGTTGCCACGGGCCCGCCACATCGAGGTCCAGGTCCTGGCTGATGCCCAGGGCGAGGTTGCTCATCTCTTCGAGCGTGACTGCAGTATCCAACGCAGGCATCAGAAGCTGGTCGAAGAGACCCCTGCCCCCTGCCTGGACGACGCCCTCAGGCAGCGGCTGTTCGGATGGGCCATCGAGATTGCGCGGGAGGCCGGCTACCGCAACGCCGGCACCGTCGAGTTCCTCGCCGGTTCCGACGGACGGGCCTATTTCCTGGAGGTGAACGCGCGTCTCCAGGTAGAGCACCCCGTGACAGAGGCTATAACGGGGCTCGACCTGGTCCGCGAGCAGGTCCGGATCGCCGCCGGACAGCCGCTGTCGGCGGAAGTAAAGAGCGCCGGTACCCAAGGCCATGCCGTTGAGTGCCGCATTTACGCCGAAGATCCCTATCGGCACTTCGCGCCGGCGTCGGGCCGCCTGCTCCGGTGGTCGCCGCCTTCGGGTCCGGGCATCCGTGTCGATTCCGGGGCGGTCTCCGGGCAGGAGGTGCCCGTCCACTACGACGGTCTCCTGGCAAAGGTCATCACCTGGGGCAGCGGCCGCTCCGCGGCGTTAGCCCGCATGGGGTGGGCCCTGCGCCATCTCGTCGCCCTTGGGGTCCCGACCACAGCCGGTTTCCTGGCCGGGGTGATCGCCCATCCCGATTTCGCTGATGGGTCCCACCACACGGGAACGCTTGGCCAGCATCCGGAGCTGCATCAACCGGGCGCTCCCGAGAAGCTCACCTCTCTCGCGGCAGCCCTGGGCGCATGGGCCGCCTCGAAGGGGCGCCCGGACGGATATCCGCAGTCGGGTCACGGAGGGCTTGCCGCGGGGCCCTGGGAGCGCGGAGGCCCTTGGAGGCTGGGATGACGGATGGATGGATCAGCCGACTGGCGCCAGCCGTTGGTGAAGCACAACCCTTCAGCCTTGCTGATGACGGCGGGCAGATCGCCGTCCGTATCGGGGAAGCGGTCCTAAGGCTGGAGCCTCATATGGGCCCCGAAGGTACCGGGTGGTGCCGCTTCGGAGGCACGTCATACCAGTTCTCTGTGGCGGTGTCGGGAAGCCGGGTCCATCTGTGGCTCGACGGTGAGGCGTATGTTTTCGAGCTGTCCGGCGGCCCGCCGTCCCGCGGGGCGGCGGGCACAGCCGCCGCGGGTGACCCCACCGCTACGGTGCCGGGTAAGGTCCTGAACGTCCTCGTCCGGGAGGGGGACTTCGTCGAAGCGGGGCAGAGGCTGGCCGTCATTGAGTCCATGAAGATGGAGTTCGCCGTCCAGGCGCCTCGCTCTGGCAGGGTGAAGAGGGTTCTCGTCGGCGCGGGCGACCAGGTCATCGCTGGACAGCGGCTCGTGGAGTTGGACGCCGCGGGCGAGGGACAGGACTGAGAACATCTGCCCGGTCCTCGCGCGCTCAGCAACACGCCGCCTCTATCTTTTGCCGAACGAGGGTGTTACGCCCCCACCCCAACCAAGGCCCGCCCCAGCAGCGGCGCCAGGTACTGAGCGGTCACCGACTTGGGGTTGCTCAACAGGTCCTCGGGGGTGCCGGTACCGACCAATTCGCCGCCCTTATCCCCGGCGCCGGGCCCAAGGTCGATGATCCAGTCGGCGCTCTTGATAAGGTCCATGTGGTGCTCAATAAGGACCACGGTGTTGCCCCCGTCCACAAGCCGTTGCAACACCTCCAACAGTGCCGCCGCGTCCTGGAACGAAAGGCCGGTGGTTGGCTCGTCCAGGATGTAGAGAGTTCGCCCCGTGGACCGCCGGGAGAGCTCGGTGCTGAGCTTGACCCGTTGCGCTTCACCCCCGGACAGGGTGGTTGCCGGTTGTCCGAGCCGGATATAGCCGAGCCCAACGTCCCGCATGGTGACCAGCTTGTTGTTCACCTTCGGGATGTTGGCAAAGAGCTCCTGCGCCTCGGCGACGGTCATGTTCAGCACTTCGGCGATGCTCCTGCCCTTGAACGTGATCTCCAACGCCTCTCGGCCGTACCTGGCGCCCTCGCAGACCTCGCAGGGGACGGTCACGTCCGGGAGGAACTGCATCTCGATTTTGACGTAGCCTTCCCCCGAACAGGCCTCGCAGCGGCCGCCCTTGACGTTGAACGAGAAGCGGCCCGGCCGGTAGCCGCGGGCACGGGCTTCGGGAACGCTCGAGAACAACTCCCGGATAGGGGTGAAGGCTCCCGTATAGGTCGCAGGATTGCTACGGGGCGTCCGGCCGATGGGGGACTGGTCGATGTTGACGACCTTATCGACGTGCTCGGTCCCACGGATTTCTTGCACCTGCCCCGCCCGGTCGCGGGCCCGGTAGAGCTCCTGCGCCAGCCGCTTGTACAGCACTTCGTTGATAAGCGTGCTCTTGCCGCTCCCCGAGACGCCGGTGATGCAGACGAGCATCCCCAAGGGAACCTTGACGTCCAATTCCTTCAGGTTGTTCTCGGATGCCCCGCGGATCCGGATGGCCTTCCCATTTCCCTTCCGCCGCCTGTCGGGCATGGGGATGCTTTTGCGCCCGCTCAGGTAGTCCCCGGTGATGGAACCGGGTGTTTCCTCAACCTCTTGCACTGTCCCTGCGGCGACCAGGTGCCCCCCGTGCTCGCCGGCTCCGGGACCCAGGTCGATGACCCAGTCGGCAGCCCGCATCACTGCCTCGTCGTGCTCCACGACGATGATGGTGTTGCCGATATCCCGGAGCCGCTCCAGCGTTTGGATGAGCCGGGAGCCATCGGCGGGGTGCAGCCCCACCGATGGCTCGTCGCAGACGTAAAGGACGCCCATCAGGCCGCTGCCGATCTGGGTCGCGAGGCGGATGCGTTGCGCCTCTCCGCCGCTAAGAGTCCCCGCGCTCCGGTCCAGGGTCAGATAGTCGAGGCCGATGTCCAGGAGGAAGTGCAGGCGGCCCTGGATCTCCTTGACCACCTGGCTTCCGATGGTCTGCTCACGATGGTTGAGCACCGGCGCTGTCCCGTTGCGGCCCATGAGCGCGTCCGTCCATTGGGTTGCCTGCACGATAGACATGGCGGTGACCTGCATGATATTCAGGCCCCCAACGCGGACGCCCAGGGCTTCGGGCCTTAGGCGCTGTCCATGGCACTTCGGGCAGGGCCGCGAGCTCATGTACTGCTCGATGCCAGAGCGGACGTAGTCGGACTCGGTCTGGCGGTACCGGCGCTCGAGGCTGGAGATGACCCCCTCGTAGTTCTCGGGGAACTCCCACACCTTGCCGTTCTTCGCCGTGTGCCGGACCATCACGGTCTCCCCGTTGGTGCCGTGCAGCATCACCTGAAGGTGCTCCGGCTTCAGGTCCTTGACAGGCACTTTCGCCGAGAAGCCGTACTTGCGGGCGACCGACTCCTGGATGCTGGCATACCACGGGCTCATGGATCCAGCCCTGGCCCAGGGCTGGATCGCCCCTTCCGAGATGCTGAGACTCGTGTTCGGAATGAGCAGCTCCGGGTCGACCTCCAGCCGCGCTCCCAAGCCGGTGCACTCAGAACAGGCGCCATGGGGGCTATTGAAGCTGAACGTCCGGGGCTCGATCTCGGGGAGGCTGACGCCGCATTCGGCGCAGGCGAAGTGCTCCGAAAAGACTAGCTCGTCGCCATCGACGACGGATATCAGCACGACCCCGTCGCCGAGCTTCAGCGCAGTCTCGACGGAGTCCGCGATCCGTGTGTGCTGGTCATGGTCGTCCGAGATCGATAGCCGGTCGATTACGGCCTCGATGTCGTGCCACTTCTGCTTGTCCAGGGCGATCTGCTCGGTGAGCTCTCGGACCTGCCTATTGACCCTCGCTCTGACGTAGCCGCCCTTGCGTAGGTCGTCAAGGATACCCAGGTGCTCGCCTTTCTTGTGGCGGACCAGGGGTGCCAGGACCATGAACCGGGTGCCCTCAGGCAGGCCAAGGACGGCATCGACGATCTGCTGCACCGTCTGGCGGGCAATCGGCTTGCCGCAGCCGGGGCAATGAGGGCGGCCCGCCCTCGCGAAGAGCAGGCGCAGGTAGTCGTAGACCTCGGTGACCGTGGCGACGATGGAGCGAGGGTTGTTGCTGACGCCCTTTTGGTCGATGGAGATGGCGGGGCTCAGGCCATCGATGTGGTCCACGTCGGGCTTGTCCATGCGCCCGAGGAACTGCCGCGCGTAAGCGGACAGCGACTCAACGTAACGCCGCTGCCCCTCGGCGTACACGGTATCGAAGGCGAGGGAGCTCTTGCCCGACCCGGACAGGCCGGTGATAACCGTCAGCTTGTCCCTGGGAATAGAGACATCGATGTTCTTGAGGTTGTGTTCTCGGGCTCCCTTGACGAAGATTTCGTCGAGCGGCATCGGGGAGGAAACTCCAAGGGTTTCGTGGTGGTCATTGTACTACCTCGACAAGCTCGGACGGGCCCCGCGACGTCGATAGCAGGGTCTCCGACCGCCTGACCGCCGGCCCTCACAGACATGACGGGACCGAGAGGACCGGTAGTGGCTCTACGAGAAACGATAGTGGTTCTACACTGCGCCGGCGCCCTGAGAACGACCCGCTTGCCGTCTCCAGTGATTTCACACGTTTCTTCCCTCGTGACCGGCGGGGTGCCCAGTTGGTAGTGTCTCAGTTTGAAATGGAACGCTACATCAACCATGGAGGAGAGATGTATAGCAGGCAGGCGTACTTCTACGACGCCATCTACTCGAATCTGGACTATGCCGGCCAGGCCCACAGGGTGCACCAGCTCATTCAGGCCAATAAACGCAGCCCGGGCAACCGTCTGCTTGACGTTGCCTGCGGTACTGGATTGCACCTCAAGCACTGGCGAGAAGACTATGAAGTCGCGGGGCTTGATATCAGCGAAGAAATGCTAACAGTGGCGCGTGACCGCTTGCCGAACGTGCCTCTGCACGCCGCCGATATGGCTGACTTTAGTCTCGGCACGCGCTTCGACGCCATTACATGTCTATTCAGTTCCATTGGCCACATGTTGAGCGAAGATCTGCTGAGGCAGGCTATCGCAACAATGGCGGGCCATCTTGAGCCCGGTGGAGTGCTGGTCGTTGAGAGTTGGCTGACGCCGGATGTATGGAATGAGGGGTATCTTAGTCTTGATCAAGTGGACCTGCCCAGCCTCAAGATCGCGCGAATAGGTCTCAGCCGATCAGAAGGCCACATCTGCATCCTCGATTTGCATCACCTCGTTGGGGCGCCCGAGGGCGTGGAACACTTCGTTGAAGCCCTACGGGTCAGCATGTTCACCGTTCAGCAGTACATCGACTCCTTCCAGGCTGCCGGTCTTGATGTCGAACACGATCCCGTGGGCCTACGAGGGCGCAGCCTCTACGTTGCCATCAAACCCTTGGCGTAGACCGGCTTTGGAAGGTGCGCCTGTGCCACTCCCCTGCTCGGCAACGGCCCTCCATACATGCGTCCACCCGGTTCTTAGCAATCCCCGCAATTCAAACTGCGCCACTACCGCCCAGTTCCTCCGGTTGCAATGCCGCAGACGTTTCCGGTACCCTCGAGACTGCGCCCCCCCATCCCTGCCCTAAAACTCGTTGTGCCCAGGAGGACGGCTGCTTGCGAGACCTGTTCTATCCGAAGAAGGTCGTCGTCGTCGGTGTGTCCGAGTCGAAGGACAACCTCGCGAAAAACATCGTCCGGAACCTGATCAAGTTCAACTTCGGCGGCAAGGTCTACGCCGTTGGGGCGAATGGGGGCGAGGTCCGCGGGCTACCTATCTACAAATCGGTCCTCGACCTCCCAGAGGACGTTGATATGGCCTCGATCCTCATCCCGGCGCGGTTCGTGCCCCGGGTGCTGGATGAATGCGGCCGCAAGGGTGTCCGCAGGGCCGTTATCTCGACAGGGGGGTTCGCCGAGTACAGCGGCGGCGGCCGCGAGATGGAGAAGGAGCTCACAGGAATCGCGGCGCGCTACGGCATCCGCTTCCTCGGGCCCAACTGCATCGGCATTTCCAATCTCGATAACGGTCTGTGCGTCCCCTTCTCGCCAATGGAGCCCGAAAGAAATCGGGTGGGGCCGTACAGCGTGATCGCTCAGAGTGGCGGCGTAGCCATGCGTGCCGGGTCGCTGTTCTCCGAGAGCGGCCTTGGGTACAACAAGGTCATCAGCATCGGTAACAAGCTGAATGTCGACGAGGCGGACCTTCTGGAGTTCCTGGCGCAGGACGGCCCCACCGAAGCGGTCTTCATGTATCTCGAGGACATCCGCCGGGGGGGTAAGCTGCTTGACGTTATCCGGGCGTGCCCCAAGCCCGTCGTCATCCTCAAGTCCAACACCTCGGCCGAAGCGGCCCACATCGCTCGTTCTCATACGGCGGCCCTGGCGTCGGGAGACGACCGCGTGCTCGATGGGGCCCTCCGACAGGTCGGGGCGGTCCGCGTTCGGAATGTCGAGGACTTCGTGATGTGCGCCAAGGCCTTCGCCCTGCCGAGGATGCAGGGCGACAGCATCGTGGTCATCTCTCCTTCCGGCGGCTTCGCCGTGTTGGCAGCGGACATCGCGTCCGGGCTGGGGTTCAAGATGCCCACCCTGCCTGAGGACGTGGTCGCGGTGCTGGAGGAGCGCAGCCGCGCCGGGGTCATATCCTTTACGAACCCGGTCGACTTCGGGGATATCTACGACCGCTCAGTGACCCTCGATGTGGTGCGGGAGCTCATCAAGCTCCCCGACGTGTCTGCGATGGCTGTGACCGTGCCGACCGGCGGTGGAGCGGGAGGAATGGGGTTCACGGGGTTTGACGCGGAGAAGCTCCTGCGGGATATCCGGGATACGTCTTTTGAGGTTGGAAAGCCCGTTGCCGCCGCAGTCTTTGCCGGGGAAGACCAGCTCCCGGGAATGATGAAGGCCGCAGGGTTCCCGATATTCCGCACGATTGAAGAGGCTATCAGGGCGCTGGCGGTCCAACGTGACTACTGGCGGACCAAGGAGCGCGTCGCCTCCTAGGCCCTCTGACGGTGAGCACTCCCGTTCATGCAGACCACACGGCGATGCTCCCTGATGGCCGCGCTTCTCAGCCGGGACCGATGATCCGCATCGTGTTCTAGGGTGTCTCGCGCGCCGATCTCTTCAGAGCCCACCCGGGTTTTCACCAGGGACTTCCTCTATACATGCCTCGGCATGTTCGCCTTTTTCGTCACGTTCTTCATGCTGTTCCCGCCCCTGCCCCTGTACATCGAGGCCCACGGCGGCAACGAATCGCTGATAGGGGCGATGGTCGGAGGCGCAAGCCTGACGGCAATCGCCATACGCCCCTTTTCGGGCCGGCTCGTCGACCGGTTTGGAAGGAAGCCGTTCCTGACTCTGGGCATGGCCCTGCTCGCCGTCAGCATGATCGGCTATGACTTCGTAGTCGGCATCTGGCTCTTCTGGATCATGCGCATCATGGCCGGTGCCGCGGTGACGATCTATATCACCGGCTCCATGGCATATGTCGCCGATATTGCACCGGCCAGCGAGCGGGGCCGGGCCATGGGATATCTCAGCACCTTCAACGTGATCGGCATCGCCATGGGCCCGGCGCTCGGAGCGTGGGTCATCACCAGCGGGAGTCTCTCCGGATTGGAAGCAGACCTCAGGACATGGCTACCCGGCAGCGGCAGCGACGCCGGCGGTGAGTACAACTTCGCGGCGGTGTTTGCCATCGCGTTCCTCATCCCTCTTTTCGCGCTGGCGACAGCTCGGTTAGTCAGGGAAGTCCACGTCCCGATTAGACACGCCAAGCAGAGCTTTCGAGACACCGTGGGAGGTCTGTTCGAGGGTAGGGCGTTTATGCCGGCGACGGTCCAGATGCTGATGACGACGAGCTTCGTATCCTTGAACATTTTCATGCCCCTCTACGGAAGAGAGCTCGGAGTCGCCAACGTCGGACTCTATTACACGTGCTACGCTGCCTCGGTCGTCGGCGTACGCATCTTCGCCGGCAGAGCGCTTGATGTCTTGCCGAGGGCGCACACGATCATTCCCAGCATGGGGGTACTGATCGCCGGGAGCGTGATGCTGGGCCTGGTTCAGGAGGGCTGGATGATCCTCGCAGCCGGCGGTGTCATCGGGATCGGGCACGGGTTCGTCCAGCCGTCGCTCCAGGCGCTGACCGTCGACCGGGTTTCGAGGCAACGGATCGGCATCGCGACGGCCACATATAGCCTGGGGACCGATATCGGCCTGGGGGGCGGCGGCTTTGTCATGGGGGTGGTCCTCCAGGCGACGGACTTCAGGACCTTCTTCTTCGCGGGGGCGCTGATGACAGCGCTCTCGCTGCTTGTCTTCGTTGTTGCCGCCGTCCGCGCTGGCGGGGCCCGCGCGCTTCAGGACCAGGCGGCGTAGAAGGCCTCGAGCCCCTATGCGGAGAGGCAATCCGGACCGGTCCTGGACCGCCAACTTCAAGGCGGTATCCCGCCGCCACCTTCGTGCCGCTCACCGCCTCGTTAATGACGTTCCCATCGCTCCCACTCTACGTGGTCGCGCTGGGCGGGAAGGCTTATGAGGTCGGGTTGGTCGCCAGCATGACCAACGCGGCGGCCTTGGTGGTGCGGCCACTGACGGGCAGGCTGTCGGCGGCCTCGGCGGCGCCTCTCTTGGTCGGCGCGGTCCGGGCCAGGGAGCTGCGCCGCCCCGCGGGCCAATAACCGGATGGCTCAGATGCCGGTCAGCCAGCCGCCGAAACGTGCCGCGAGCGCGGTGTTCCCCTTCAGGGTCAGGTGTCCTCTATGTAGCGCCTCGTCGAGGGTCACCCTGCCGTACATGAGCAGCGGGAAAGTCGTGGCGCCGCACATCAATGTCACGTCGGGGTCGAAGCCGCCGCCTTCACGCACCTCAGCGGCGCCTTGGGCGGCCACCAAATCGACGGTCCCCGCCCCGGGGCCGGTCACTTCCAAGCGCACCGCCATCGCGCCGTCCTGCGGCCCAGGCTTGACTGAGCGGTCCACTGCCCGACGCCCGGCCTGGAAGAGCACCGGCAGGACATCGTCGTCGAAGCTGTAGGTTGGGTCTGACGGGGCACGGACGTCCCAGGCGTGGATGGCCAGCTCAGTGATACGCAGGTCGAGAAGCTGTCGCAGCGGCATGGCGTTCGGCGGGACGAGAACGACAGGTGTTTCCCACTGGTCCCCTTCGAGGCCCTGGAGCTGGTCGAGGAAACCCCGATTGTTCCCGCTGAACGTCTCCAGGAGCTTGTCGCCAAGCTCTCGACGCATGGTCACCGCCCGTTCGGCGACGAACTCGTTCAGGGGCTTCTGGGGACGGGAGGACGGCCTCGGCGGCGGCATCGGCGGGGGCTCGCCTTTGAGCGCGGCCGAGGTGCGGTCGATGTAGATTCTGGCGTTCCATGCCAGGTGGGCGGCAACGTCGGCAACGTTCCAGCCCGCGCACGCCGAGGGCTGCTCCCATCCGCCGGGCGATAGACCACCCAAGTACTCCTCGAGGCGTCCCAGCTCGTCTCGCGCTATTCGCGCCCGCTGCTCCGCTGTTTGCATCGTCCCCTCCCCGCCCCTGTGGGCTCCTGGGCACTCGCTTGGCCCCAGCTCTCTGAGGACCTCTCGGGCTTTGGGACTCGTGCGGCGGGTCAGAACGTTGCGATCGGGTTGATGGCGCAGCCCGTCCCACCCGCCACCCTAATCGGCGCCAGGACCAGCATGAACTCCCACCGGCCGAGACGCTCGCACACCGCGGCCAGATCTTCCAGGTTGGCGTTGTCCAGCAGCCAGAGTCCCATCGTGGGGATCGCGATCTGATGAATCGGGGAGTTGAGCGACGCGTACCCGCTACGCTGGACTTCCGTAGCCATGTCGGCGCCGATGATAGCCGCTTGCCTTTCGTGCAGCCAGGGCAGGCTCGCCACGTGGAAACCGGGGTAGCCCAGTTTAGCCGTGTCCCAGGCGCCTTCCTCGTTCCGGCGTCTCAGGGCCCCAGTCCGCAGGAAGACCACGTCTCCGGATTCCACCCGGACGTTTTGCGCCCGCTCGGCCTCCTCCAGGTCTTCGGGGAAAGCGCCTTCTCCGTTCTCCATCCACTTCTTGCCCTTGGCGCGGGCCACGTCGAGGAGGACCCCTTTCGTCACGATCCCGTCCCTGAGGACCTCGATGTCTTCCTTCTTTGCGCCGTCACGGCCGGTCACCTCGTCGGACGGGTAACCGTTGTACATCTTGCCGTCCCAGAACATATGGGCGAGGCTGTCGAGGTGGGTGACGGTATAGCCGTGATAGAACAGGCCGAAGAAGTCCGATGAGCCCTGGGTCGAGGGCCCGCTCTTTTTTCCAACCCATGCCTCGCCGGTGCCCGACATCAAACGGATCGGCTGCCCGAATACCGCGTCGGGTGAGGCGTCCTGCGTGATGATCCTCGAGCAGGTCACGCTGATCCCTTCCCTGACCAACGAGGCCGCCTGCTTCCGCTTTTCCGCGGTGATGTAATTCACCGTCCCCTTTTGGTCATCCGGGCCCCAGCGGCCCCAGTTGTTGAGCTGCTTCATGTACCGCATGACTTCTTCGTCGGTGGGGACCCGTGGCATGCTCGCCTCCTGTCCGTGCTCACCTGGCTGGTCCCGGGCTCCATGAATGGAGGGGGACCGGGATGCGACATTTTAATCAAGGCTCCTTCCGATTGACAGCCCCAATATCCCCCCATACAGTTCCCAAAGATTCCGGTCGTGCGGAGGGGCGATGGGAAAAGAGCTCCCACTCAATCAAAAGACCATTACCGGTCCGGCGCATCTGACTGACATCTGGCCACAGCCTCCGGTCGAGGAGGCTACCGAATACATCACGGCTGGGCCCTTGACCATCGGGGTCGAGTACCGCTACCTCAAGACCGCCGATCCCGAAGAGGGTGTGTCGCTGCACGTCTGCGGCGAGGGGCCCGAAGGGAGGGTGGAGCTCCTGCGGTTTGATTGCTTCGAAGAAGAGCCCCACTACCACTACATGACCGAGGGCGAACGCCGGCAGATGGTCTACCCGATGGACCCCGCGGCCGATGGCGATCCGTTGGAGTGGGCGTTGGGGAGGCTGGCAGAGCGGATGGCGCCCATGTTGGCGACAGCCGG
This sequence comes from Dehalococcoidia bacterium, assembly GCA_965220155.1. Lineage (GTDB taxonomy): Bacteria > Chloroflexota > Dehalococcoidia > SHYB01 > SHYB01. Next base: position 2,182,154 of record OZ244810.1, read on the forward strand.
GGCCGAGCATCTGGCAGGTCCAGGTCGAGCGGCGCCTCGACGAGGTCCGGGCCGGGCTCGTCGAGGTCGGATCGGCTGCCCGGCAGGCAGTCGAGCAGGTGCGGCATCAGCAGATGACGGAAGCTGGGACGCCGCCGAAAGCGGCACAGGGCGGCGCATAGGGGAAAGCGGCGTTTCGGCGGTATGCGTTTCGGCGCTTGGTCGTAGGAGGAATGATATGAGGACGGTCCAGGTAACACCCGACGAGATGAAGAAGCGCGTCTTCAGATGGGAGGGCAGCGAGCCCATCACCCGGCACGATGACTTCCCCCGCGAGCTGAAGATGGATGTCGTGGCCGAGAATATTCACGGGGTCATCACCTCGACCGACCCGGATAGAAGAGAGGAAGAGAGCAATCTCTTCGACACCGCCCCAATCCAGTCGGGCGTCCAGAACTTCGCGATGAGCCTGCTCTCCTGTCCGCCGAATCAGGGCCCGTGCCTCCACGTGCACCATTTCACGTATGAGACCTTCACCGTCTTAGAAGGCGAGTGGCGCTTCAACTGGAACGACGACGGCGAGCGCTCGGTCATCCTGAAGAAATGGGATACGGTCTCGTTCCCCCCGGGGGTCCAACGCCGTTTCGAGAACATCAGCGACACCCGCAGCTACATGCAGGTGATCGTCTATGGGGAGGGCAAGATCACCGACGACATCTCATTGTCGCCCGCGGTACGGGAGTACCTGGTCGGCCGGCACGGCGAAGAAAAGGTCAGCAAGATGGGTACCAAGTTTACCGCTACGGTGGACTAGCCCCCAGGCGGTGTTGCCTCGCGAGGAGCCTCCGGCGGCCCCGGGCCGACTTCGCTCCCGCGGGGCGCTGGATGGAAGAGCATGAGATCAGGAAGGAGTCAGAATGGTCGTGGAAAGCAGAGTGGAGCTGAAGGTCGTGGACGCGGACGGGCACTATCTGGAGCCGGAAGACCTGTCGGACTACATCGATCCCAAGTGGAAGGATGTTGCGCCCCGGACCGTGACCCTGCCCGATGGGTCCCGTCGGGAGGAGGGCAGGCAATGGTTCGCCGAGGCCGCGCCGCAGTTCGGACCCCCGCCAGGCTTCCAGCGGGCCACTGAAGAGCAGCAGCAGACGCTGAGTCCGACGACCTCCCGGAACACACAGCCGTCCCTTTCGGCGAAGGACCGGACCACCGGGGCGGCGTACAACCAGAGGCCGCCTGGGGTGCTGGACTCTCCGGGCCGGCTGAAGGTCATGGACAAGGAGGGCATTGACGCCGCGTTCCTCTATCCGACCAAGGCCCTGGCATGGATCCCCGAAGGCCCGTTCCACCAGGCGCTGAACGAAGCCCTCAACGACTGGCTGGCCGATTGGATTTCCGTCGACCGCCAGCGGCTCATGGGTGTCGCCAACATCGTGGCTATTCACGACGTGGAGTGGGCGGTCGGTGAGTTGCGCCGGTGCGTCGAAGAGCATGGATACAGGGCCGCCTTCTTGCGCAGCGCGTTGCCGAACGCGGAGGTCCGCTGGTGGGACCAGAGTTACGATCCATTCTGGGCGGCCTGCCAGGAGCTCGACGTCGCCGTCGGGTTCCATCCCTTCGCCGGAGACACGATGTACGGCTCGGCGAGGTACTTCGACATCATCGGCCCCACCTCGGTGCATCATCTCATGCGGGTCCCCTTCAACCACGTCGTGGACTCAATGGAAACGATGATGGGCCTGATCGCGGGTGGGGTCTGCGAGCGCTTCCCCGGGCTGCGGATGGGCATCCTGGAGAGCAGCGGCGGGTGGCTGCCGACCTTCCTGGAGCGGCTTGACAGCCGGTTCGAGTACCTTCACGCCGAAGTCCCACATCTCAAGCTCAAGCCGAGCGATTACTTCCGCCGGAACTGGTGGATATCCTTCGACCCCGAGGAGGCCATTCTGAAACCCACCGTTGAATGGCTGGGGGCCGACCGCATCATCTGGGGATCGGACTTCCCCCACCCGGACGCCTTTTACCCGGGCTTCGTGACGATGCTCAACGACAACATCGGTGAGCTGTCCGACAGGGAGCAGGAGCAGATCCGCGCCCAGAACGCGAAGGACTTCTACAAAATATAGACCGGCTGGTGCGAAGCGAAGCGCCCCGGGGCAGATGCCCGGGGCGCTTTCTTATGGACCCGAGGCGCCCACTCCTGTGATATACAATGCGTACCCAGCCAATAAACGGCGTACCCAGCCAAGAAACGCACCCCGGAGGCTCTATGAGGACGAACGCCGTCAGGCCGAGCCAAAAGGTCGCCCCGTCCAGTTCCCAGAACTATGAGTCTGGGTACAGCGTCATCGGCACGAGGCCCATCCGGCACGACGGTCTTGAGAAGGTCACCGGACGGGCGCGGTATGGCGCCGACATTAACCTCCCGGGTCTTCTCCACGCAAAGGTGTTGCGCAGCCCGCACGCTCACGCTCGGATATTGAACATCGACGCCAGCGAGGCACTGAAGATGCCGGGGGTCAAGGCCGTTGCGACGGCTGCGGACATGGCCATCGTCAAGACGACCCGGCTTATCGACCGCATGTGGGAGAGCCCAGGGGACCCACGGATCACTGCCGAGAACTCGTTCGCTGGGGATAAGGCCCTGTACAAAGGTCATTCCGTGGCGGCCGTGGCTGCCACGAGTCCCCACGTCGCCGAAGAGGCCCTGAAACGTATCAACGTCGATTACGAGGTCTTGGAGCCGGTCCTGGATGTCCGCGACGCGATGAAAGCAGGCGCGCCCCTGCTTCACGAGAAAATGACGACGCACAACCGCTCTGCCGTGTACGGCAGAGGCGATGACACTGGTGTCCCGAGCAACGTCGCGGGCCACGTCCAGTTCAAGCAGGGCGACATCGACCAGGGGTTCAGGGATGCGGAGGTCGTTGTCGAGAAGGAGTTCACGACAAGGGGAGTGCACCAGGGCTACATCGAGCCCCACGTGTCCACCGCCCTGTGGGCTCCGGACGGCCGCATCACCATATGGACCAGCACCCAGGGCCATTTCCCCGTGCGGTCCGTGGTCTCCGCCGTCCTTGGTGTGCCTGAGCATACGGTCAGGGTGATTCCGATGGAGATCGGGGGAGGCTTCGGCGGCAAGATTCCCAGCTATCTGGATATCGCATGCGCCCTGCTCTCCCGCAAGACCGGGCATCCAGTCAAGGCGGCGATGACCCGCAAAGAGGTCTTCGAAGCCAGCGGGCCTACCTCGGGCAGCTACATGCGCGCCAGGATCGGTGCAACCCAGAAGGGAGAGATTACGGCCGCTGAGGTCTACATGGCCTTCGAGGCCGGAGCCTTTCCCGGGTCCGCGGTTGGGATCGGCGCAATGACCGCACTGGCCCCCTATTCCATAGAGAACTCGGTCCTGGACGGGTTCGACGTGACCGTCAATAAGCCGCGGGTCCAGGCGTATCGGGCCCCGGGCTCGCCCATGGGCGCGATGGCCGTCGAGTCCGTTGTGGACGAACTGGCCTGCAAGCTCGGGATGGACCCCTTGGAGCTCCGACTGAAGAACGCGGTCAAGGAGGGTGACCGGCTGCCCCCAGGCATGCCCCTGAAGGCCGTTGGATGCATCCAGGTCGAAGAGGCGATGAAAGCCCACCCGCACTACACCGCACCCCTTGAAGGACCGAACCGGGGCCGCGGCGTAGCCATGGGCTTCTGGGGCAACGGAGGGATGGCTTCCTCCGCCACCCTGACCGTCAACTCCGATGGGACCGTTGGCAGCATCACGGGGTCCGTCGACATCGGCGGATCACGTCCGGCGATCGCCATGCAGGCCGCCGAGGTCCTGGGCATCTCGGCGGAGGATGTGGTGCCCAGTGTCGGCGACACGGACTCAATCGGGTACACGGCCGGGACAGGCGCCAGCCGGACTGCTTTCGCGACGGGAATTGCCGCCATAGGCGCCGCGGAGAAGGTGCGAGACGAAATGATCGCGCGGGCGGCCTTGATCTGGGAGGTCAAGCCGGAAGACGTGGAGTTCGATAAAGGGACCTTCATCAACAACAAAAGGCCCGAAGAGCGCCTGACCTTCAAGCAGGTCGCGGCCCGGTTGCTGGCGACTGGGGGCCCTCTAAGCACGTCGTTTAGCAGCAGTCCAACGAGCGCCGGGCCGGCATACTGCGGCAACATAGTCGACGTGGAGGTCGACTCGGAGACCGGGAAGGTCGACATCCTTCGCTATACGGTCGTCGAAGACGTTGGTCAGCCCGCCCACCCGAGCTATGTCGAAGGCCAGATGCAGGGCGGGACGGTCCAGGGTATCGGCTGGGCCCTGAACGAGGAGTACTTCTATTCCGACGACGGCACAGTGCTCAACTCGAGCTTTCTGGACTACCGGATGCCCACCAGCCTCGATCTGCCAATGATCGACACTGTACTGGTGGAGGTCCCCAACCCCGGACATCCATTCGGGCTGAGGGGCGTTGGCGAGGTGTCCATCGTCCCCCCGCTGGCCGCCATAGCCAATGCCGTCTCGCGGGCAACTGGGGCTCGCATGACGCAGCTCCCCATGTCCCCGGGAGCGGTCCGGGAGGCCCTGGAGAAGCATGGCAAGTAGCCGGCATCGCCCGAGGACCTGCGCCGCGAAGAGCAAGAAAGCAGTCCAATGCCCGACCCAACTCCAGGTCATATAGACCCCGCGGGAGCCCAGATGCTCCGCCAGGCGGCCCTCGAGCACCTGTGGCTCTACGGGCGGCAGCCCGTCGAGATGGCCGAGGAGGGCGGCCCCGTCATCATGGCGGGCGGGGAGGGCTGCACGGTCTGGGACAGCGAGGGCAACCGCTACCTCGACGCGATGTCCGGCCTCTGGCTGAAGAACATCGGTTATGGCAGGCGGGAGGTCGCCGAGGCGGCCTACAAGCAGATGCTGGCCCTTACCTATCACCCCTCGGGCACCACCACCGAGCCCACGATCCGGCTGGCACAAAGGGTCGCCGGGCTGACGCCGGGCGACCTGTCCCGTTGCTTCTTCGTCAACAGCGGCTCCGAGGCCAACGAGACCGCAATGAAGCTGGCGAAGGCCTATCACCGACGCCGGGGCAACGCCGGCAAGTATAAGTTCATCAGCCGCAAGGGGTCATTCCACGGCGGCACACTCGGTGCCCTGAGTCTAGGTGGGGGCACGGGCCGTTTCGGCCGGGCCGACTACGAGCCGCTTCCTGCCGGCTTCCTCTACGCTCCCCAGCCGGACCCCTACCGGTGTGAGCTGGGGGGGACGACGCCCTCGGAGTGCGCAGCCCGGTGCGCTCAAGCGATCGAAGACATCATCAAGTTCAATGGCGCTGAGACCGTCGCAGGAGTGGTCGCCGAGCCCGTCTCGAGTCCGCCTGGGGCCGCAGTCCCCGGCCCCGAGTATTGGCCCATGCTTCGCGACATATGCGGCCGCCACGACGTCTTGCTTATCGCCGATGAGGTCATTACCGGCTTCGGCCGGACCGGCAGGATGTTCGGGATGGAACACTGGGATGTCGTCCCCGACATCATGACCATGGCGAAGGGGCTGACCAGCGGCTATCTGCCCATGGCTGCCGTCGTGGCGCGCAAGCACATTGGCGACGCTTTTCTCGGGGGCGAGGACAGCACGTTCCGACACATCGTGACGTGGGGAGGCCACCCCGTCTGCTCGGCTGCTGCCCTGGCGAACTTGGACATCATGGAGGGCGAAGGGCTCGTGGACAACGCCCGCGAGATGGGCGACCACCTCATCGGTGGGCTTCGAGAGCTGGCGGAGCGGCATCCAAGCATCGGGATGGTCCGGGGGCTAGGGCTCATGACCAGCGCCATCCTGGTGAAGGACCGCGGTACAAAGGAGCGCTTCCCACCGGAGGCCCAGCTTGCCAAGCGGCTCTCGGAGAAGTTCAGAGCGCGAGGAGTCCTCGCGGGTGGAGGAGACTCGGTCCAGCTGATGCCCCCCCTGTGCGTCACTCGCGATGAGTGCGACCGGCTCGTCGAGGTCACCGGCGAGGCGCTTGGTGAGATCGAAAAGGAGCTGGGGGTGACTGCTTGATCTATGCCCAAGGCGGGGGCACCCCCCAGCCTGCCCACTAGACTCACATGGACAAGATCGACCAGGTACTAGGGCGTCAGACCACCGGCTTCTTCGGCCAGCGGGTGGACTATGAGGTCCCGATAACGGCATACCCTTGCGAGTCGGGGGTGATCATCGTGAACTCGCCCGGCGCGGGCGAGGCCAAGGACGGGGGCCGAGGCCGGTACGTGAAGGTGGCGTGTCACCTTCAAGAGCGCGGGGTGGGGGCGATGGTCACCTATGGCCCGCCCCTTCCGGATGCCCAGGGTAAGTTCGAAAGCGAGCCGTACTCCTACCGAGACGCTAGCTGGAATCTGATATCGGTCGAGAGCATCTGCCATGCCATCGACTACGCCCTGGAGAATGCCGTCGAGCTCTGCGGGTCGTCGGACCCGGTGGTGCACCTGTCTGGGTTTTCGGCCGGCGGCTCCGTCTGCGGGGCCGTGGCTTACCGCTACCCCTCGGTGAAGAGCCTCCTCTTTATGTCGGCCTACGACAGCGTCGCCGAGTATTTCTACGAGGGGATCAGGCAGTTTACGGGGGAGGTCTACCTGACCTACGGTATCCAGGACCCTCTGGCGGGCTTCATGGCCTATTTCCTGCGCTTCTCGGCGCCCCTGCTCAACGGCCTGCACGTCCGGGGTATCCCGGACTGCGACCACGGCTTTCGCGGTGACACTAATGGCCGAATTCTGAGCAAGGCCTACTTGTGGGCTTTCGCCGGCGACACGACGTTCCCCTCGCCGGAGGGTGGGATCCCGCTTAACGAGGAGTAGCCTCTGGGTCTGGCGTCAGGCGACGACGCCTGTTGCTCGTAGTCCGGTGATCTGGTCCTCTGTGTAGCCGGCCTCGCGGAGCACCTCGTCCGTGTGCTGGCCGAACAGGGGAGCCGGCCCCCGGACCTCGCCCGGCGTCTCACTCAGCTTGATGAGCACCCCGGTGTCGATAACTGGTCCCTTGGTGGGGTGCTCGGTCTCCACCAGCATAGCGTTGTCCCAGAGCTGCCGGTGTGCGACGAGACCGTTGGCGTCGTGCACGGGGCTGCACGGCACCCCCGCGGAGGTGAGCCGGTCCATCCACTCGTCAGCAGGCCTTGTCTGGAAGATCCCATCGAAGATTGGGGCAAGCTCGTCGTAGTACCGGCCTCGCCCCAGGCGGCTCTGGAACCGGGGGTCGTCGGCGAGATGCCCCAGGTCCAGGAGCCCGCACAGAGCCGAGAACTGCCGGTCGGACCACGCTGAGACCAGGAGGTAACCGTCCGACGTCGCCATGATGCGGGTCGTGGGGTCGGCTATCCCTTTGGGCCTCTTCGCGACCACTCCCTCGGCATGGGCGGGATCGTTCTTGGCGCGGACGATGGCCGCGCCGCGCATATGGACGGCGCCTTGAAGTAATGAGGTCTCCACCTTCTGGCCGCGTCCTGTGATGTCCCGTTCGCGCAGAGCGGTGACGATGCCGAAGGCCAGCAGCAGCGGGGCCGATGGGTCGGCGACGATCCCTCCGGGCATGGGCACGCCGTTATCGGGGTGGATGGCTACCTGGCCGACGAAGGCCTGCATCACAACGTCATATCCCGGCAGTTTGCTCATGGCGCCCTCCGCGCCGAAGCCGTTGATCCAGCCATAGATCAGCCGGGGGTTCTTTGCGGAAAGGGTCTCGTAGTCGATGCCGAGCCGGGCGGCCCCGTCTCCCGTGGAATTGTGCATGAAGACATCGGCCGTCTCGACAAGGCGGTGGATGACCTGGCGCCCTTCGTCACTTTTCAGGTCGATGACAATGCCCCGCTTACCCTGGTTGGCTGTCAGATAGAAGCTACCTTCCTTACCCAGGTATTCGGTGGTTGTGTTGCGGGCGTCGTCACCCCAGGGCGGCTCGACGTGGATTACGTCGGCCCCCATCTGGCCCAGAAGTTTGCCCGCGAAGGGCCCTGCCAGCATGTTGCCGGCGTCGATGACGCGAGTCCCCTCTAACGGCAGTTTGCTCATGGTCCCCTCCTGGGCGCGCTTCTGGGGCGGGGGCTTAGTCTAACTGAATCCAGGTTCCCCCCTTTACGACGCCGATGGCGGCGTACTCCCGCCTATGGGCGGGTCTGACTCAATCCAGGTTCCCCCCTTTACGACGCCTGATGGCGTCGTACTCTAACTCAATCCAGGTTCCCCCACTGTACGACGCTGTCCGGCCTCAGCTTGAGCAGCAAAGCGCTCTCGAGAGCCATGGCCTGGTACTGGTTGTACCGCTCCCGCAGAAGGCGGACGGCCTCGAGATGGACCGGGCCACCTGTAATGATCTCGACGGTTCCCCGGAAGAGCAGGTAGCCGAGCTGCCCCCAATCGTCGGAATACCTATCGATGACCAGCGCCGCGCGGGGATTTTCCCGGAGGTTCCGCACCCGCTTGAGGCCTGAGGGCCCGACGCGCTTCGGTTTCTCGTCGATGGGCGAAAAAAAGTCCGCTCCGTCGAAGGCGTAGCAGATCGGGATGACATGGGGCACCCCGTCTTCCCCGGCCGTCGCCAGGCGGGCCACGCGATGGGATGCGACGATTCGTTGCTGCGCTTCCGTGATGGACATCTCAGTTTTCCGGCAGGCCATTTTAAGACCACATGCTATAATCCCACGAATTTTCTTGCCAAGGAGCCGCGGCGGCCCCCCTGCCCGCCTGTCGCAGGCCACGATGGAAATCCGCTCCATAACCTACGGGCAGGCCCAGGCCCTCCCGATCGAAGGGGGGCGGGTCAGTAAAGCCGGGCGGTTCCTCCGTGGGGCGAAGGGCCGGCTCCAGGATGCCGGTTACGAAGTCCAGACGGTCCGTCTGGCGACCCAGCCCGTAAGCAGCTTGCTCGAGGGACGGTCGGAGCCCCAGCTTTCCGGCGTAGCCTCCACGCTCGAAACCGCTTGCGCCGAGGCTCAGATCGACTACTGCTCGGTCGGGCCGATCTTGGCGGCCGGCCCGGCAGCCCCCAGCCCGCTGATAGGCCAGATTCCGGACCTGCTATCGGCTACTGAACGGGTCTTCGTTTCGGTCATGCCGGCAACGACCCGCGAGGGCCTCAATCTCCGCGCGGTCCATGAGACCGCCCGGGCGTTGGCCGCGTCCTCCGCCGGGGACGCGGAGGGCACCCGCCCCAGGCGGCTCACCCTGTCAGCCAACGTGCCGCCGGAGGGCCCCTTTTTCCCGTCGGCCTATCACCTTGGAGACGGTGATGGCTTCTCGGTAGCGCTCGAGGCCTCCGACCTGGCCGTGGAGGCTTTTGAGCGCGCGGCTACTTTCGAAGCGGCTCGGACTGGGCTGATGGACCGGCTCGTCTTTCACGGCAGCGCGATCGCGAGGGCTGCGGACTCGCTGGCTGCGGAGGCCGGCCTGACCTTCCACGGAATGGACATCTCCCTGGCGCCTTTCCCCGAAGCCTCCCGGAGCATCGGGACAGCGCTCGAACGTCTGGGCGTCTCCAGGTTCGGCGCGTCAGGGACACTCTTTGCCTCGGCATTCATCACTCGGATTCTGTCGGAGGCCCCGTTGCCCAAGTGCGGGTTTTCGGGGCTCATGATCCCGCTGCTTGAGGACTCGGTCATGGCCTCACGCCACGCCGAGGGCGCCTACTCCCTGGATAGCCTGCTGCTCTATTCCGCTGTGTGCGGGGCGGGTCTGGACACCATACCTGTCCCGGGCGATTCGACGCCGGACCAGATCGCATCGGTATATCTGGACCTCTGCACTCTGTCGATAGTGCTCGACAAGCCCCTCACCGTTCGACTGATGCCGTTGGCCGGCAAGAAGGCCGGCGACTCAGTGACCTTCGCATTCCCCTATTTCGCGCCGACGACAGTCGTCGACTTGGGTGCTGGGGGGAGCGGCGGGCTCTTTACGAAGAGTGACTGGGTGGAGGCGCTGGGTGGAAGACGGTAACGGCCCGCCCCCACCTTGTTGGCGCCGAGAATGACTCGTTTGTCCTACTCCATCAGCGCCCAGCATGCCATCGGGATGTTGGATGCGATGCCATAGCCCGAAGTCCCGATCGCGATCAGCCCGATGTTGAGTCCCTCCGGGAACGCGTTGACCGCGGCCTCGCACGCCCGCTGCGGCTCCTGCCCGTCCGCCATGGCCTGGTAGACCTCTCGGCACAGCAGGCGGCGCATGATTTCTTCTCCATATCCCGTGGCGGCGACTGCCCCCGCCTCTCCGGCGTAGAAGCCGCTGCCAAGGATTGGGGTATCCCCGATGCGCCCCTTCAGCATCGGGCTGCTGCCGCCAGTGGAGCCGGCCACGGCGAACACCCCCTCGTCATCGACTGCTACCGCGCCGACCGTATCACCGGCAGCAATAGCGTCGTTGTAGGGAACGCCAAAGTTCCAGTGCTGTTCCAGGTCGAAACCGCCCCAAGCTTCCGGGAAGCTGCGGATGTCTCTGTGGCGCAGCAGGTCGATGGTGGCCCGGTGCCGGTCCCTGGCCTTCTCGGTAACGTGGTACGGCCCGGCCAGCCCGCACCTCTTGGCGAAACGCCGGGCCCCCTCCCCGGATAGCATGATATGGGGCGTCTGAGCAACCTTACGCGCCACCAGGACCGGATTCCGGACCGCCGGGATGCAGGCGACGGACCCAAGTGTCCCTTTCGAGTCCATCACTGAGGCGTCCATCTCGACGCTCCGGCCGTCCAGCCGCAGGACGGAGCCGGTACCGGCGTTGAAGCGCTCGTCGTCCTCCAGGGCCGCCACCGCGGAGATGGCGGCTTCCAGGGCCCCCGCTCCTCCTCGAAGGCGGTCCAGTCCCTGGCGCCCAGCGAAGGAGCAGCCATCGGAGAGCTCGGGCGGGGAGCCAGCCCCGCCGTGAACGACGATCCCTTTCGTAATGGCATCCTCCCTGAGCCCTATGGACGGCGGCTTCCCTCGTATAATGGTAGGCGATGCCCTCCGCGCCGGCGCCCCTCTCTCGATGACCACCCCCCGGACCATTACCCTGATGGAAGGGGACGGCATCGGTCCCGAGTGTGCCGAGGCCGCGCTTCGAGTCATCGAAGCTGCCGGAGTCGCCGTCCAATGGGAGCGTGCCCTGCTTGGTGAGGCCGCCCGTGACGAGATGGCGGCCCTGCTGCCCGACGAGACCCTCGATAGCATCCGCCGTAACGGAGTCGCTTTCAAGGGCCCGATTACGACCCCCGTCGGGGAGGGCTTCCCCAGCATCAACGTGGCGTTGCGGCAGAAACTTGCCCTCTACGCCAGTGTCCGCCCAATCAAGTCGATTCCCGGTGTCCCGGCGCCCTTCGACGATATCGATATGGTCGTCATCCGGGAGAACACGGAGGATCTGTACGCAGGCAAGGAGCACGAGGTGGTGCCGGGCGTCATCGAGAGCCTGAAGATCATCACCGAGGTCGCCTCGGCGAGAATCGCCCAGTTCGCCTTCCGCTATGCCAAGGCGAATCACCGCCGGAAGGTTACCGCGGTCCACAAGGCCAACATTATGAAGCTGTCGGATGGACTCTTCCTCGAGTGTTCCCGGCGCGCTTCGAAGGGCTATCCCGACGTCGAGTACACCGAGATGATCGTGGACAACACCTGTATGCAGATGGTCTACAACCCTCATCAATTCGACCTCCTGCTTACACCGAACCTGTACGGGGACATCATCTCGGACCTGGGGGCGGGGCTCGTTGGCGGCCTCGGACTCGTCCCGGGCGCCAACTTCGGGATGGATGGCGCGGTGTTCGAGGCGGTCCATGGCAGCTGGCCGGAGGCGGCCGGTGAGGGCATCGCGAATCCCACCGCGATGATTCTCACCGCCGCGATGATGCTTCACTTTATCGGCGAAGAGAGCGCAGCGGGCCGCATCCGGGGAGCCGTCGCCGAAGTTTACGCTGCAACCGAGGTCAGGACCCCAGACCTGGGCGGGGCTGCAAGCACCATGGCCTTTGCCGAGGAGGTCGCGCAGCGGGTCGAAGCTACTCGATAGCGGTGCTGCGGAAGCCCCGCATCTCTCGGGCTTCGTTCAGCAAGTATTCAAGCAACAGCAGGCCTTCTTCCGTGCCTGGGTCCAGGGTCGAAATCGAAAGCACCCGGTACATCACCCCGGAGCTGACCACAGCCTCGAGGGACTCGCCCACTGGGGGCAACTCGACGCCGAGCGCCTGTGCGATGAAGGGAGCTATACGTCTCCCAGGACCCGACGGGTAGGTCCTCGCGATGACCTTTCCGCCATATTTGAGAGTCAGCCCGGTGCTGCCATGGCGGAGAGTGACCTGCATCGCCCCTTTAGGCCGTTCGATCGCTTGCTGGCCTCGCTCCAGGGCGCGTTTTCGGCTGGTCCCCAACACCTCTCCGGTGACGCTCCGGGCGGAGCGCTAGCGGCCCATCATGTCGCCGGCGTTGATCCGTCCGGCGGTGATAAAATCGGCTGCCTTCAGCTTGCCTTCGCCCACGGGCTGGACCCGGGAGACCTCCAGGGTTCCTCCCCGCAGCGCGATCACAAACGAATCATTATCGACTCTTACGACCTGTCCTGGGGCGTTCTTGACTTCCCGTTCCGTGAGCTTCGAGTCGAAGACACGGAGCGCCTTGTTCCGAAATATGGTCTGGGCCCCCGGAGAAGGATTACATCCTCGGACCATGTTGTACACGGCCCCCGCAGGTCTCGACCAATCGATCGCGGCGTCCTCGTCCTTGCAAATGCCTTCGTAAGTGGCCTGGGACTCGTCCTGCGCAACCCGAGGCGCGGTACCCTGGCGAACCATCTCGACGGCCTCCGCCATCGCGTCCACGCCCATGGGGAAAAGCTTGCCGAAATACAGCGACCCGAGGGTGTCATCGGGGGTTATCTCGACGGTCTTCTGCAGAAGGATTGGGCCGGTGTCGATCCCCTTGTCCGGCCAGAAAACGGTCAATCCAGTCTCAGTGTCACCCTGCATGATGGCCCAGTTCATCGCGCTTGCACCGCGGTGTTTGGGGAGGATGGAGGGATGGTACTGGATGGTGCCGAGCTTGGGAGCAGTGAGCACCGCATCCTTCAAGATATCGGTCACGAAGGCCATAACGTTGAGGTCAGGCCCCAGCGCGTTGAACTGCTCGAAGATTTCGGGATTCTTGAGGTCACGAGTGCCGAGGACTGGAAGGCCCATCTCCTCGGCGGCGGCCCGCAGCGGGTCGGGGCGGCCGCCGGAGGGGGTGGCCGGGGCTGAGACACCGACGACATCCTCGCCCTTTTCGATCAGCCGCCTGAACACGGCTTCCCCGAACGGCGCTTGGCCAATGACCACGATCCGCATGCTCTCCTCCGGGAGTTCTGGCTGGGCGGCGTACCCAATCATACTACCGGCTAAGGGGTGTCGATGGCGGTCTGGCTCGATTGACCACGCGGGCCGCGGGTGCTGTAATGGCCCCACTCTTTCAGGAGAAAAGGGGGGCGCGTGGACTTCAACGGTAAGACCGTGGTGGTGACTGGGGCAGCCAGCGGCATCGGGAAGCAGGCGGCGCTGGGCATGGGGCGCCGGGGGGCCACGGTGGCGTTGGTCGACATCAACGAAGAAGGTTCCCGCAAAGTGGCCGCGGAGATCGGCGAGGCTGGCGGTAAGACGATGGTGTTGACAACGGACCTCTCCAAGCCGTCCGAAATCACAGAGATGACTGAACGAGTCGTAAGCGCCTTTGGGCGCATTGACGCTCAGGCCAACGTGGCGGCCATTTATCCCCCTTCGGCGTTGTTTGACGTGACTGAGGAATACTGGGACATGATCATGGCCATGGACCTCAGAGGGGTGTTCTTCACGACCCAGACCGTGATGAAGGTGATGATCGAGCAGGGAGGCGGGTCGATCGTGAACGTCGCTTCAGGCGCGGCGTTCAAACCAATCGAGAACCAAGCGGTGTACTCCGCCGCAAAGGGCGGCATCGTGGCCATGAACCGCGTGTTTGCCCTCGAGGGGGCGCGAAAGGGAGTCCGCGTCAATATCGTGGCGCCAGGCCCAACCGCCAGCGAGACGATCCTCGCCCAAAGGTCCCAAGAGGCAATCGCGGCGGCGGAGGCCAAGATGGTCCCCGGCCGGCGCCGGGAGCCTGGCGAGGTCGGTGACGCCATCGTTTTCCTATGCTCCGACGCCGCTCGGGGCATCAGCGGCGCCATCATCAACGTGAACGGCGGCGACTACATGCCCTCGGGCTAAAGCCGTGCCGCATCGAGCTCATGGCGAGGTCGCCGATGCTTCGATTAGCCACCGGCCTCGGATCTGTAGGAGGCGATTATGGACTTTAAAGGGAAGAAGGTCGTCGTCACTGGTGCCGCCAGCGGTATCGGGAAGAGAGCGGCCTTGGGCATGGGCCTTCGCGGGGCCGATGTCGCCATCGTCGACATCAACGAGGAGGGTGCACGGAAGGTCGCCGGTGAGATCGGGGAGGCTGGCGGCAACACCATGGTCCTCACCACCGACCTCTCGAAGCCGTCCGAAATCAAGGAGATGGTCGACAAGGTGGTGAGTGGCCTCGGGCGCATTGACGCCCAAGCGAACGTGGCGGCTATCTATCCCGGGTCGGAAATCGCCGACGTCAGCGAGGAATACTGGGACATGATGATGGCCATGGACCTGCGCGGCGTCTTCTTCACAACCCAGGCTGTGATGAGCGTCATGATCGAGCAAGGAGGCGGGTCCATCGTCAATGTCGCATCTGGTGCGGCGTTCAAGCCGATCCGGGGACAGGTCGTGTACTCCGCCGCCAAGGGCGGCATCGTGGCGATGAACCGCGTATTCGCCCTGGAGGGGGCCCGGAAGGGGGTCCGCGTCAACGTTGTTGCGCCGGGGCCCACAGCCAGCGAGACGATGCTGGCGACTCAGTCCAGGGAATGGATGGATGCCTATGCGGCAAGCATGGTCCCGGGCCGCATGATGGACCCCGCCGAGGTCGGTGACGCCATCGTTTTCTTGTGCTCCGACGCTGCTCGGGGCATCAGCGGCGCCATCATCAACGTGAACGGCGGCGACTACATGCCATCCGGTTAGCCCAGAGTCGGCCAGGAGGGCGTGGTCGTCCGATAGTGCGGGTGACGAAGAAGCCCTGCAGCTATGCCGGCCTCGGCTGCACACCCGGCTCAACGGTCAAGTCCGGCGCGCCGCCAAACTCCTCCCATGGGTTGAATGACTCCACGAAGGCTTGGGCCTCGTCCATGGTCGAGAAGTCGTTCTGGGTCCGCTCTGGAGCGTACCTCGTAGTCTGCGCGACGGCGTCGAACCCTCGGGGCGTCCTCAAGATGAACCCGACCCTGGTGAGCTGCCCAGTATCGTCCTCGAGCATAAGGTGCCTTCCAGGTTTGCTTTCGCGCCAGAATACTCGCACGGCTTCGTCTCCTGTCTGGGATTTCTGTGAGCCCGTCACCGGGTCGCGCCCCGAGGCATCGGGAGTATAGGAACCGGCCCCCGGCCGGTCAATCCGTCCTGGCTTGGCGCCGACGCCGCTCGCGTTCCAGCCAGCGGAAGGCACAGAATCTCATGCGGCAAGGTATAATCCGGTCGGCATGGTCGCAAGTGTTGTCGGGGCAGATCTCGAAGGTGTGGAAAACGCTGCCTCCGCCGGAGTCCCCAGGACCGGGCGACCGTTCGTGGTCATGCTCAGCGGGCTCCCCGGCTCTGGTAAGACATCGTTGGCCAGGGCTATCCGATTGCAGATTCCTGCAGCCATAATCGAGTCTGACGCCGTTCGATCCGTCCTTTCCCCGCGGCCGGCTTTCTCGGCCGACGAGAGCGCCCGAGTGTTTGATCTCTGCGAACGGGCGATGGAGCGCCTGCTTCACAGGGGCATCCCGGTCATCATGGATGCCACCAACCTCCGGGAACGACATCGCGAGCCTGTGTACGCGCTCAGCGAGCGGGCGGGCGTCCCGCTGGTCATCGTGCAGGTGTACGCCGGGACCGAGATCATACGACGGCGGTTGGAAGACCGTCTCGCCGCCGCGCGGGAGGGCTCACATTTGGCGGGCTGGGATGTTTACAAGCGTATGTGGTATTCGCGCCAGCCGATCCGGAGGGCTCATCTTCGAGTGAACACAACCCGCGGGGTCCAGGGGGCCGTGGGAAGGGTAGTCCGGGAGATCGAGGCATCCCTGGAAAGATAGGAGACTCCTGTGGAGATCAAAGTAGCCGCGAAGGATCTAGCGAAGGCGCGGGTCGATATCTTGATCGTCAACTTGTTCAGCGGGGTCAAGAAACCCGGTGGCGCAACGGGGGCCGTCGACGCCGCGCTGGATGGGGCCATCTCCAGGCTCATCGCCGATGGAGAGATCAAGGGCCGCCGGGGTGAGTGGACCGTGATCCACACTTTGGGAAAAATCGCGCCAACCAGGGTCGGAGTGCTGGGACTCGGCAGATCCCAGGACCTGAACGCCGAGGTTGTTCGCACGGAAATGGGCAACGCGGCGCGGGCCCTCAAGCGGACCGGCGCGAAGAGGGCTGCCACGGTGCTCCATGGGGCGGGGGCTGGAGGCCTCGACCCCGCGGCGGCGGCCCAGGCCGCCGTCGAGGGCGCGCTCCTCGGTTCCTACACCTTCGACAAGTACAAGCGCAACGGGGACGGGGGCAAGGAAGTCCGCGAGCTCACGATCATGGAGCGGGACCGCTCTAAGCTGCCGGCCATCCAGCAGGGCGTCGATATCGGCAGAGTCTTGGCGACAAGTGTCTGTCTCTCCCGTGACATGATCAATGAGCCGGCCAACTGTATGAAACCAGTGGACATGGCGACGACTGCCGAGCGGGTCGGCCGGGAGTGCGAGAACATCGACGTCGAAGTCCTCGAGCAAGAGGATATGGAGAGGCTTGCGATGGGCGCTATCCTCGGGGTCGCCCGGGGAAGCGCGCAGCCTCCCAAGTTCATCATCATGAAATACCGCGGTGACCCCGAACGGCCGTCCAGGGTCCTCGGGCTCGTCGGCAAGGGAATCACGTTCGACACCGGCGGGATCTCATTGAAGCCCGCCGGGGGCATGGGGGAGATGAAGACCGACATGTCGGGCGGCGCCAGCGTTATCGGCGCCATGCGGGCCATCGCTCTGCTCAAGCCCCGGGTCAATGTCACCGGCCTCGTCCCGACCGCGGAGAATATGCCGTCCGGCACGGCCCAAAAGCCCGGGGACATCGTAACCGCGCTCAACGGCAAGACCATCGAGGTCGATAATACGGACGCCGAAGGCAGACTGATCCTGGCGGACGCCCTCAGCTACGGGAGGAAGATCGGCCTCTCCCCGATGATCGACATCGCTACGCTTACGGGGGCCGTGAAGATGGCCCTGGCGGACGTCTGCACCGGGGCCTTTACGAACAGCCGCCCAACGCTCCGCCGCCTGCTCAAAGCCTCGGCGGCAACCGGTGAGAAGATCTGGGAGCTCCCGATGTTCGAGGAGTACAAAGACATGAACAAGAGTGATGTGGCGGATGTGAAGAACACTGGGGGCCGGCTTGCCGGCGCGACCACCGCCGCGTTTTTCCTTGCGGAGTTCGCTGAGACCACGCCCTGGGTCCATCTGGACATCGCGGGCACGGCCCGGAAGGACTCGACCAAGGGCTACATGGTGAAGGGGGCCAGCGGGGCCCCGGTCCGGACGCTGGTCCAGTTCGTTCTGGATTCAGCCAACGGTCGGTAGAGGGCCCACTCCTGACATGGCGGCGGTTCGCGCTCCCGCCTGTCTCGCATGTATCCGAACGAGCGCAAACTGGCCGCCCGGTCTGAAAGCGTCTATGCTGGGAGAGCGTCCTTCCAGGCGGTGAGCCGAGAGGCGAGAGTGGAGGCCTGAGTGTCTGGCGAGTACTTCACGGACTATTCAGCCGTCCTCATCGCGATTGTCGTTGGCGTGGCACTCGTGTCCACCGCATTCGTCGGCTCTCTGATCTTTTCGCCAAAGGCGCGCTCCGCCCTGAAAGACATACCCTATGAGTGCGGGGTGGAGCCGGTCGGCCAGCACTGGACCCAGATGCACTTCCGCTATTACGTGTTTGCGATTCTGTTCCTGATCTTTGACGTCGAGGCCGTATTCTTGTTCCCCTGGGCCGTCATATTCCTGGGTCCGGACATCGCGCCGTGGGTCTTCTATGAGATGGTGGTCTTCATCGGCATCCTGTTCTTTGGGCTGCTCTACGGATGGAAGAAAGGTGTCCTCCAGTGGAGGTAAACGTCAACCCCAAGAAGCTTTGGGCGGGGAAGAGCCTCTTTCAGAAGAGCGGCGCTCCCGGTGCCATCACGGCCAAAACGGACCAGTTGTTCGACATGGCCCGCAAGTCTTCCTTGTGGCCCCTCCAGTTCGGCCTCGCCTGCTGCGCCATCGAGATGATCAGCACCTACATGTCCCATCACGACCTGGACCGTTTCGGCGTGGTGACATGGCCATCGCCCCGGCAATCGGACGTGATGATCGTCGCGGGGACGGTCGTGAAGAAGATGGCCGAGCCGATCAAGCTGCTTTATGAGCAGATGCCATCCCCCAAGTGGGTCATCGCGATGGGGAGCTGCGCCACTTGCGGTGGGCCATACACACGGTCCTACTCGGTGGTCATGGGCGTCGACAAGCTGATCCCGGTGGACATCTACGTGCCTGGCTGTCCGCCGCGTCCGGAAGCGCTGATGGATGCCATCATCAAGCTCCAGGACAAGATCATGGTGGAGGGCCGGAAGCAGTGACCCAGCCCCGTCGCGGCCCGGCCCCCCCGACCGCGAAGGCCCGGCCCGACCCGGTAATGGAGCCGCTATTACGAGAGATCTTCGGCTCCTTCGGCGCCGAATTCGGCTATGCCATCGACGAAGTAACCATCACGGTCCCGAGGGAAAGAATCGCCGAAGCTTGCGAGCTGGCGAAGAACGATCCGCGGCTCCAGTGCGACTATCTGCGCTGCCTAGCCGTCGCGGAGTACCCCGAGTACTTTCAGGCATCGTACATGCTCTACTCGATTGAGAAGCGGCACAAGGCGACCCTCAAGGCGAACGCCCCCAAAGATGACCCGTGGATTCCGACGGTCACCGGAGTCTGGACGGGTGCAGACTGGCACGAACGCGAAGGCGCCGAGCTGTTCGGCGTCAGCTTCCAGGGCCACCCCGACCCCCGCCACCTGATCTTGTTCGAGGAATTCGACGGGAAGTACCCCCTGAGAAAGGACTACCCCTTCGAAGAGGTGGAGGAGTGGACGCCCGAGTTGGAGGACCGCTGGCAGGAGCCCGAATAGACATGGCGGTGGAGCCGGGGCAGGACCTCGAGACCGTCGACATGCTCCTGAACATGGGGCCACAGCACCCCAGCACCCATGGGGTTTTCCGCATGATCCTAAAGGTCGACGGCGAGCTGATCTACGACGTCGAGCCGGTAATCGGCTATCTCCACCGTGGGTCTGAGAAGCTCTGTGAGCGGGAGAACTACCGGCAGATAGTCACGCTATTCGATCGCTTGGACTACATATCCAACTTCAACAGCGAGCTGGTCTTCGTCATGGCGGCGGAGAAGCTCATGGACCTGGATGTGCCGGAGCGTGCGCTGCTTATCCGGGTTATTCTCTGTGAGCTCAACCGGATCTCCTCTCATATGGTGTTCTATGGGGCCTATGGGACCGACGTGGGGATATTCGGGACCGCCTTCATGTACGGATTCATCGAAAGGGAGCAGATCCAGCAGGTCTTCGAGTCGGTTAGCGGCGCGCGGATGATGCACAGCTACTTCCGGATTGGCGGTGTGGCCCAGGATGTCCCCGAGGACTTCATTCCCCGCGTCCGGGCTCTCCTGGACGCTCTGAAACAAGGGATCGACCGGTGTGACAAGCTGCTCACCTATAACGAGGTATTCTTGGAGCGCACCATTGGGATCGGCAAGCTGCCCGCCGATGAAGCCGTAGGGTTCGGAGTCAGCGGGCCGACACTGAGGGCCTCCGGCGTGCCCCATGACGTTCGGGTAGACGATCCGTACCTCGTGTACGACCGCTTCGGCTTTGAGATCCCCATCGGCAACAACGGTGACTGTTGGGACCGGTATTGGGTCCGGATCGAAGAGATGCGCCAATCGGTCCGGATCATCGAGCAGGCCCTTGGAATGATGGAGCCCGGCGCGATCCTCAACCGGGTGCACAAGTTCGGCTTCGTCAAGCCCCCTGTCGGCGAGGTCTACGTGCGTGCGGAGAACCCCCGGGGCGATTTCGGCGTCTACCTGGTGAGCGAAGGCAGGGAGACCCCGTACCGCGTCAAGGTGCGAGCCCCCTCGTTCTCGAATCTGATGGCGCTCAAGCGAATGGTCGAGGGAGAGTACATCGCCGACGCCGTCGTTATCCTCGGCTCCATCGACATCGTGTTGGGCGAGGTCGACCGTTGACCTGGGCCGATGCCGGTTGGCTGGTGCTGAGCGTCGCGCTCTTCGCTCTGTTTATCAGCTTTACCGTCCTTGGCCTGACGTGGCTCGAGAGGAAATTCATAGGCCGGCTTCAATCCCGCCTCGGGCCAACCCGGACCGGGCCCTTCGGCCTACTGCAGCCTATTGCCGACGCCATGAAGCTCATGGTGAAGGAAGACCTGCTTCCCGGCAGCTCCGACAGGTTAAATTTTTGGGCCGCTCCCCTAGTTGTCTTTGTGCCTGCCTTCGCGATCTGGGTATCAGTGCCCTTCACCCGTGACCTGGCGATCCGGAACCTGGAGATGGGGCTCTTCTTCATCCTCGCGGTCTCGACGGTCTCCATCGTGGGCATCATCATGGCTGGCTGGGGTTCATTCAACAAATACGCCATGCTCGGCGCGGCGCGGGCCGCGGCTCAGCTCATCAGCTACGAGCTGCCCCTTATCGTGATCGTGTTGGGAGTCGCAATGATCTCCCAGTCGCTGAACCTTCGGACCATCGTCGAGGACCAGGATGTCTGGTACATCCTTCTTCAGCCGCTCGCCTTCGTGGTCTTTCTCACGGCAGGACTTGCTGAGGTGGGGCGCGCCCCCTTCGACATTCCCTACGCCGAGTCCGAGGTCATGGGAGGTCCGTTCATTGAGTACAGCGGTATCCACTGGGCTATGTTCTTCTTGGCCGAGTATGCCAATACTTTCTTGGTGGCAGTGCTGACTACACTCCTCTTCCTCGGCGGGTGGCGCGGCCCCGCCCCGGCCGCCGGGTGGGGTGAGGACGTCATGATGGCCTTCTGGTTCCTGTTCAAGACCTCCCTAGTCATCCTGGTGATCTTCTGGGTCAGGACCGCGATTCCGCGTCTCCGCATCGACCAGCTCATGGCGCTGGCCTGGAAGGTCCTCATACCCGTCTCGTTCTTGAACCTTGTGCTTACCGCGTTCTACCTCTTCTATGGCTGGCCGGACTGGACTATATCGGTGATGTCCCTGGGAGTGCTCGCGGCCACCTGGCAACTTGTCAGTCGGCGCCGCAGGAGTCAATTCCCCAAGCCCGAGACGGTCACCGTCCATGTCCGGAGCAGGAGGGCTACGGGATGATTGGATTCCTGAAGGGGCTTGCGGTCACGATGAGAACTGCGTTCAGACGCCCGGTGACTGTCCAATACCCCAAAGAACACCTGCCCCTTTCTGCCAGGTACCTGGGCTTCCCGGCCCTGATCTGGAATGATGAGGTCGACGAGCCCGCCTGCACGGGATGCCAGGTCTGTATGCGCTACTGCCCCACGGATTGCATCGACGTCGGCATGAAGGACAATCCCAAGTTTGCCGCAGGCGAAAGCAAGCACCGCAAGATCGTGGATGACTTCCAGATCCGCATGGAGCGCTGCATCCTCTGCGGGATCTGCGTCGAAGTCTGTACTTCGTTCGACGCCATCGTCATGACGGACTACCACGAGGAGGCTGATATCAGCCGGGGAGGGCTGATCGCCACCAAGGATGACCTGTTCCGCATGGGCCGGGACTATCAGAGGCGAACTGGCATCGTGAACCGCCTGTCCACCCCGACAAAGGACGAAGCCGGGTCTGAGGGAGGAGACTCCAAGCACGATGATGACGGGGACGAAACCGCATGACGGCGTTGCAGGTCATGTTCGGGGTCGTTTCAGCCGTCGCGGTGGCCGGAGGAATGGGCGTTGTCTTCTCGAGGAACGTTGTATACGCCTCCCTGTTCCTCCTCCTGACCCTACTGGCCGTAGCCGGCTTGTACGTGCTTCTCTTCTCGCCCTTCCTGGCCCTAGTCCAGGTCCTGATCTATGGGGGAGCCATCACAGTCGTGGTGCTCTTCGCCTTGATGTTGACTCAGCAGCGGGAGCGGCCCGAGAGCTTGAACCATAACCAATGGCCCCTGGCCCTGGTGGGCGGCTTCGCAGCCATGGGGGTCCTGATCGCGACTGTCGTCGTCAATCGCTGGCCAGCATCGCTCGACCCCGAGCCGACAGGGTTTCGCGAGCTGGGAGTGACCCTCTTCACGACGTGGGCGGTGCCCTTTGAGATCGCCTCGCTCCTCCTGCTGGTCGCGCTGATCGGGGCCATCGTGATCTCGAGGCCGGGAGACCGCGAGTGATCCAGCTCGAATGGGTGCTGATCGTCAGCGCCATCCTCTTTTCATTGGGGATCTATGGCGTGCTCGCCCGCCGGAACGCGGTAATGATCCTCCTGGCGATCGAGCTCATGCTCAACGCCGTGAACATCAACTTCATCGCCTTTGCGGTATACCTTGCGCCGGGGCCGATGGTGGGGCTGGTTTTTGCCATCTTTATCATTACAGTTGCCGCCGGTGAAGTCGGCCTCGCGCTCGCGATCATCCTGCGGCTTTACCGCAGCCGCGCCTCCGTCAATGTCGACGAGGTCAATCTGATGAGGTGGTAAGCCCGGCCTTGCCCCCAACCGTATAATCTGTTGGGTCCGGCCCCATACCGCTAGCGGTATGGGGCTACGTCTGAGTGGCGTCGGGAGGCGCATGGGGATCGAATGGGCCTGGCTGCTGCCGGCCCTCTGCGCAGGCGGGTTCGTGGCCGTGGTCCTCCTGGGACGTGGCCTCCCGGGCCAAGGGGCCTTCATCGCAGTCCTCGCGATTGCTGCCTGCTTCGGGATGTTCTGGCCCATCATGGTGAGCGTCGTCCAAGATGGCCCCGGCTCCTTCGCCCGCGTCTGGTTCGAAGCCGGGGACATTACTCTCAAGCTCGGCATGACCGTTGACCAGCTCGCCATCGTCATGCTGGGCCTCGTCACGGCAGTCGCCCTGGCGGTCCAGGTATTCTCCTTGGGCTACATGAGGGCGGACCCGCGCTTTGGATGGTACTTCGCCGTCCAATCGCTGTTTGCCGCCTCCATGATCGGGCTTGTCCTTGCCAACAATCTGCTGGTGTTTTATGTCACCTGGGAGGTCGTCGGGCTTTGCTCCTACCTGCTGATCGGTTTCTGGTACGAGCGCCGCTCAGCCGCGGAGGCCGCCAAGAAAGCGTTCATCACCACGAGGTTCGGCGATGTCGCTTTGCTGGTCGGCATTCTCGTCCTGTTCAAGGCGGCAGGGACCTTCGAGATGGGCCAGATCTTTGCCCTCGCTACCGCCGGGGAGCTGAGTGCGACGACGCTCAACCTGTCCGCAGTCCTGATCTTCATCGGCGCAGCGGGTAAATCAGCCCAATTTCCGTTTCACGTCTGGCTCCCCGACGCCATGGAGGGTCCAACCCCTGTCAGCGCCCTGATCCACGCCGCGACGATGGTGGCCGCGGGCGTCTATCTCGTGGCCAGGATGGCGCCGCTGTTTGTGGCGGCCCCGGGCGCCATGCTGCTGGTGTCGTACATCGGTTTGACGACGGCCTTCGTCGGCGCCACACTGGCCATGGCCCAGAACGACATCAAGAAGGTGCTGGCCTATTCCACGGTGAGCCAGCTGGGCTTCATGATGCTGGCCCTCGGCTCGTTTGGGTTCACGGCCGGGATCTTTCACCTGGTTACCCATGGCTTCTTCAAAGCTATCCTGTTCCTTGGCGCCGGGAGCATCATTCACAGCCTTCACGAGGAGCAGGACCTGCGGCGGATGGGCGGGCTTCGCCTCCGGATGCCGATTACCTTCGCTACGTTCCTCATCGCCGGTACGGCCCTCATTGGGCTATTCCCCTTAAGCGGGTTCTTTAGCAAGGACGAAGCGCTGCTCGCCGTCCTGGACGGCCGCGGCACGGTCTGGTTCATTGCTGCCCTGATTGCTGCGGGGATGACAGCCCTTTATGTGACACGCCTGATGGTCATGGCGTTCCTGGGCACTCCCCGAAGCGATGCGGCCCAGCACGCAAGGGAGTCTCCATTGGTGATGGGCGTGCCGCTCGTCGCCTTGGCGGTCCCCGCCGCGGGCCTGGGGCTCCTGGCCCTACCATGGACCTCAGAATTTAGAGGGTTCGGAAGTTTCTTGGTCTTTCCTCCCCTGAAGGCCCATGGCTATGAGCTGAATGGGATTGTCTTCGGCGCGTCGTTGGCCGTGGCCGCAGGGGCTACCGTCTGGGCTTGGCGACTATATGGGAATGGAGGGTTCTCCGTGGCGAGGGTCCGGGCCCGGCTGCCGCGTCTCTATTCCTTCGTGGAGAACAAGCTCTACATGGACCGCCTCTACCAGTGGTTCGTCGATAGGGTGGTCCTGAGCGTGGCGCGGGCGGCGGGGTGGTTCGATAGATACGTAGTGAACAACACGGGCGTCGACGGCACGGGGTGGGTCACTGTCATGAGCGGCAGACTTCTCCGGTATCACGAGACGGGGATTGTCTCCAGCTACGTCTTGGCGATCACCCTGAGCGCTGTCATCATCGTCCTCATCGTCATAGCAGGCTGAACCCCGGGGGCAGTGCTGGACAACTTGGTGCTCACTCTCCTGATGGTGGTCCCCGCCTTCGCTGCGGGGGTGATCATCCTTATCCCGAGCGCCAGGCCTGATCTCATCAGGTGGACCGCCGCGGCCGCCGGCGCGGCTGCGCTGGCCCTCTCGGTGTACACCTTCGCGGCATACGACCATGTCTCGTCGGGCTATCAGCTCGAGCGCCAGTGGGAGTGGCTGAAGAGCCTGGGCGTGTCGGTCCACTTTGGGGTGGATGGGATATCAGTCCCCATGGTGCTCCTCACTGGGATCGTCATGGTGACCGGCGTGTTCATCTCCTGGAGTATCAAAGAGCGGCTGAAAGAATTCTTTGTCCTTTTCATGCTCCTCGTCGTCGGGGTCTACGGCACCTTCGTGTCGCTAGACCTGTTCTTCCTCTTCTTCTTCTACGAGTTGGCAGTCCTACCAATGTACCTTCTGATCGCGGTCTGGGGCAGCACGCGGAAGGAGTACGGGGCGCTCAAGCTGGTTATGTATCTGGTCGCGGGGAGCGTGCTCGTTTGGGTGGCGCTCATCGCCACCTACGTGAAGGCCAACACCGGGAGCTTCGACCTTCTGGTGCTTCAGGAGGTTGAGTTCGCCCGCGACTTCCAGACCATCTTCTTCCCGTTGTTCCTAATCGGGTTTGGAGTGCTTGCCGGTCTGTGGCCCTTCCACACCTGGTCGCCCGATGGACACGTCGCCGCCCCGACGTCGGTGAGCATGCTGCATGCCGGCGTGCTCATGAAACTGGGGGCATACGGGATCATCCGGGTCGGCATGACGCTGTTCCCCGAGGGGGCGCAGGACTGGCAGGTGCCATTCCTCGTGCTCGCGACCATCAACGTTGTGTATGGGGCTATGGCCGCGATGGCCCAGAGGGACCTGAAGTTCGTCATTGGCTACTCCAGCGTCAGCCATATGGGCTATGTACTCATCGGCCTGGCGACCCTGGAAAGCGTGGGTATGAGCGGGGCCGTGTTGCAGATGTTCTCGCACGGCATCATGACGGCCCTATTCTTCGCGGTCGTTGGGGTCATCTACGACCGAGCCCACACCCGTGACATCAGTGTGTTCCAGGGGCTGTCGAAGCGGATGGGGATTACCGCGACCTTCTTTGTCGTCGCCGGCCTGACATCTTTGGGGCTGCCGGGACTCAGCGGGTTCGTGGCCGAGTTCCTGGTTTTCGTGGGCACGTTCAGAACGTACCCGGTTGTGGGTGTGCTCGGCATTTTTGCGGCGGCGCTGACCGCCGTATACATACTGAGGCTATTGGGCCAGGTCTTCTTCGGGCCGCTTGAGGACCGCTGGAAAAGCCTTACCGATGCTTCCCGGCTCGAGACTCTCTCAATGGGGTCGCTGGCGATAGTCCTTGTGCTGGTCGGCGTTTACCCTGCTCCGTTCATGAACGTCATCAACGCCGGCGTGGCGCCCATCATCGACAGGATAACCGGCGGGCTATGAGCGTCAACTTCTCTCTCTTTCTGCCCGAGTTCATCATGGCGGGACTCGCTCTGGGCGTATTCGTCCTGGACCTTTTCATGCCTCCGGACCGGAAGCACTGGCTCGCCTATGTCTCAACCGCCGGGGTCCTTGCGACGATGGGCGCCTCTTTCTATCTGGCCGGGAAGACCGAAGAGCTCTATGGCGGCCTGTTCCTGGTCGACAGCTATGCCCTGTTCTTCAAGGTATTCCTGCTAGCCGTTGCCGCGTTCATGCTGTTGGCCTCGGTTGATTACGTCCGGAAGACGCTGACGAGCGCCGGCGAGTACTACGGGATCGTTCTGCTTTCGGTCCTCGCGATGATGACCATGACGGCGTCGGGAGAGCTGCTCACGGCCTACATATCTCTGGAGCTCTTTAGCTTTTGCATGTACATCTTGGCTGGGTACAACATCACCCGCCCCAGGTCCATCGAGGCTGGCATCAAGTACATCCTGATCGGGGCCTTTTCCTCGGCCCTTCTGCTCTACGGCATCAGCCTCATCTACGGCGCCCTGGGGACGACAACGTTTGCGGGGATGTCCCAGGCGTTGCAAGGTGCGCCCGAGCTGCAGGCCGCGTTCCTGGCGGGCCTTGTCCTCGTGATCGTCGGGTTCGGCTTCAAGGTCACCGCCGTGCCCTTCCACATGTGGGCCCCCGACGTTTACGAGGGCGCCCCAACCCCGGTGACCGGCTACCTGGCGGTGGCTTCCAAGGCGGTCAGCTTCGGACTTTTACTGCGTCTGTTCTCCATGGGGTTTGGGCCCGCCCTCGCCGAGTGGCGAGGCATTATCGCCGGACTGGCCGTGATGAGTATCCTCCTCGGCAACCTGGTGGCGATCGTGCAGCGCAACATCAAGCGCATGCTGGCCTACTCCAGCATCGGGCAGGCGGGTTACCTGCTGCTGGGTATTGCGGCGCTCTCTCCGATGGCCTCAAACGGCCTCCTGTTCCACCTGGTCGGCTACTCGGCGACAAACTTTCTTGCCTTTAGCGTCGTCATCGCCTTTGAAACACGTGAGAACACGGCCGAGATATCAGGGTTCGCGGGCCTTGCCCGGCGGCACCCATTCATGGCTCTGGCGATGAGCGTTTCGCTGTTCTCCCTCGCGGGCCTGCCCATCTTCTCCGGGTTCGCGACCAAGTTCTATCTGTTCACGGCCGCCGCCACTGAGGGCATGTTGTGGCTGGTGATCATTGCGGTGGCGGGGAGCTTGATATCGCTGTACTACTACCTCATGGTCGTGAAACAGATGTACTTGGAGGAGTCAGAGGGCGGGAGGCTGGCAATCGATGCGCCAATGACGGCAGTGCTGGCGTCGCTGTTGGTGGCAGTCGTGTTCTTCGGAGTCTATCCGGGCCCCCTCGTGCATCTCATAGAGAAAGCGACCGCTGCCTTGCCCCTTTGATCCCCGCCTGGGCCACGCGGCCAAACCTGCGCTCTTTGTGAGTATGATTGCCCGCGGGTTGATGAGCGCAGCATCCCCCCGATCAGAAACGGAGGTAGAGCCATGAAGTTCGGCACCACGGTCCCGGGCCTGACCAGGATGCCTGCGACGGCGGAGCCCTGGCACGACACGATCACCCACGACGACATCGTCCGGATAGCCCAGAAAGCCGATGAGCTGGGCTACGATTCGCTTTCGGTGCCGGACCACGTCATCATGGTCAAAGAGGAGATGGGCTACCTGGGCCCGAGATGGCCTGATGCTGTCTCGACGGTCGGCTTCCTGGCCGGTGCAACCAAACGGATCAGGGTGCAGAACAGTGTGCTCGTTCTCCCCTATTACAACCCGGTGATCGTCGCCAAGGCCTTCGCCACGATGGACTTCCTGTCTGGCGGAAGGGTGACGCTCAGCGTCGGAGTGGGGCACGTCGAGCGGGAATCCAGGATCCTGAATGTGCCTTATGAGCCCCGGGGCCCGATGACCGACGAGTACCTGCGGGTCATCAAGGAGCTCTGGACCAGCGACACTCCAACCTTCAAGGGCCGTTTCGTGCAGTTCGAAGATATCGCGTTCGAGCCGAAGCCCGTGCAAAAGCCCCATCCTCCCATCTGGATCGGAGGCAACTCGAAGCGGGCGATTCGCAGGGCGGTCCAGATGGGCGATGGCTGGGTACCCTTCAAGCTGACCATGGAGGAGATACGGGACTCAATGGCCTACCTGCGGGAGCAGCCGGCTTTCCAGAGCCGCGGGAGGCCCTTCGACATCAGCCTGCCGGTGACCCCTTACCGCCTGAAAGAGACCGGCTACCGCCAGCGGGAGGACTCGGGGCGGCCTACCAGCAAAGAGCAGATGATAGACACCATCGGCACGGCCAAGGAGATGGGCGCCACTATGAGCACGGCATCCTTTCTCAGGTTGCCCGGCTCGGTCGATGAATATGTCGAGCAATTGGAGTGGTTCTCCGAGGAGGTCATGCCCGCTTTTGGCCGCTGAGGAGGCTGGCGGCCCGACCTCGTAAATGAGGGCATGCGAAAGACGATCCTGAACGCCTTTAGGTGGTCGGCACCCACCCCCACGCCCTCACAAATGCACTGAACTCGGCGAACAACCTCGTCTGCACTGGACGGCTCGGGTATACGTAATAGATTCCTCGGGTCCAGTTGACACCGTCTATCGTGACCGCGGTGATTCGCCCCAGCTCCAGGCTGCGGGCCGCGGCCATTCGGGACGCGAAGGCTAGCCCAACTCCAGCCTCCACGGCAGTGACTGCAGCTTGATTGCTGCCCGCCACCAGAGCCTTGGGGAGCCGGCTGGGCTGGACACCGCTCGCTTGCAACAGCTCTTCGACGGTCTTCTGAGTGCCGGAGCCCTCTTCCCGCACCACGAAAGATTCGGCAGCGAGGTCCTGGAGTGATACGCGCTCCCGCTTCGCAAAAGGGTGGTCCGGGGGGGCGATGAGGAGCAGGGCGTCTTCCGCGATCTTCGTGACCTCGAGCCCCCGTCGTTTCACATACGCTCCCACGAGGCCCGCGTCGCATTGCCGGTCCAGCACCCTTTCGACGATTTCGGCGGTGTCGCCGATCATGATCGTCGCATCCACGTTGGGGAATAGCTTTCGGAAATCCCCCACGACGCGGGGGAGGATGTACTCACCTGGATGAGTGCTGGCGCCGAGGGCCAAGGTGCCGGCGACCTCGTCTTGAAGCGCCGCTAGTTTCTCGTCTAGGTATGCTCGCTCGTGAAGGACCTTTTCAGCAAAGGACCGGAACTCCTGCCCCGCGGCTGTTACGGCCACGCGGCCGCTTTGCCGCTCCAACAGCTTCGCCGCCACTTCCTGCTCCAAGCGCTGGACCTGGAAGGAGACCGTAGGCTGGCTCAGTCCGAGCGTCTTGGCGGCTTCAGAGAACCCACCGTGCTTCACGACAGCCAGGAAGCTGCGGAAATACGCCAGGTTCACCAGGGCCTCCGTCTATCGAGTCCATCACCATCTGGGGAGGCATGCGCCCAACCCGGAATTGCCCCAACAGGACATTGATGCCGTGATTTCCGTTTCCTTGATAGTCTCGATGCAGTCATCGGGTCGCCGCAGATAACCCACCTTCAGGGCGGCCCTTGCGGAGCCGCGTGAGTATATCATTGGGGCTTGGGAGGCGGACCGGGGGCGACAGGCGATGTATTGTCGCCGTGGTCCGTAGTGTAGGAGCAGGGGAGGATGCGGATGCCCGAAATACCGGAGCTCGAGGCGATCGCCGGTGTGCTGAACGCCAGAGCCAAGGGGCTCCGGATCGCGGCAGTCGCCGTCCGAATCCCCGTCGTCATCCGGAGGCCTTCGGAGCAAGAGTTCGTGGAGATTCTCACGAACGGGCGTTTCCTCGAGACTCGGCGGCACGGCAAATACTTGCTCAGCGCCCTGGATTCCGGCCATGTGCTGGCGATGAACCTGATGTTGACCAGCAGGCTCCATCATGTGCCGGCGGAGACGAGGCTCCCAAAGCGGACGAGCTGGACGGCCCGGTTTGAGGATGGCCAGGAGCTGCGATTTTCCGGCCTCCGGCTCGACGGCCGGGTCTACCTTGTGCCCGTCGGTGCTCTGTCGCTTGTACCCCGTTTCGACGAGATGGGCCCAGATGCGATGGACCCGGCTCTGACCTTCGACGAGTTCCGGCAGCGCGCAAGGCGGTTCCCTGGGCAGATCAAGCGCACCTTGACCAACGCCGCCTTCGTCGCGGGTATTGGCAATGCCTACTCCGACGAGATCCTGTTTGAGGCTGGAGTGTATCCCTTCGAGGCCACCAGGAAGCTGCCCGATGAGAAGCTCCTGGCTATATTCGAGGCAATCCCGAAGGTGTATGGCTGGGCGGTACCGCTGGTCGCCGAGCATATGGGGGAGCGCATCGAGGTGAAGGTACGGGACCACTTGAGGGTGCACAAGAAGGGCGGGCAGCCGTGCCCCCAGTGTGGCTCGACGATAGCCGAGGTAGCCCCGAATCAGCGAATTACGAGCTACTGCCGCACATGCCAGGGATGGGGAGAGGCCAAGCTGCGGGGGTCCAGCGTCGGCGTCCGATGACCTGCACCGGACGCGGGGCCAGGGTCAATTCTCCCCAGGGAACTTGCTCACCGTGTCGAGCAGGGCCATAGGGCTGAGGGGCTTCGTTGGACAAGCGCCGGCCCCCAGTCGGAGCCCCAGCCTTCGGTGGGTGAGAAGGACGTCACGAGTCTCCTCCACCGCAGGCGACGCGGAGTTGCTGCCCGGGTAAGTCAAGTCTGACCCAGTCTGCTCAGAGTGCCGCGAGGCCGCGTCGCCCTCCGCTAAGGACGGCGCTGGGACCGGACCAGCTGTTGCAGTGGACTGGACGTTCGGCAACACAGGCGGCGATTCATCGGTCGCGCAGCCGAATGCCCCGATGAACAATTGCCCTGGCCACAGGGGTCGTTCCATATCGGATAGTCCTCAGACATGGTGACGCTGTGGGAGGGGCCGCGTTCGCATCCGCGGCCGCTATTAGGTCGGGGTTGGCCGTGTTGCGGAACTGCTGCGGGCGCCGACGCGGCTTCTAGCGGCCTCGGAGACGGGGGTCCAGCACGTCCCTGATAGCGTCGCCCAGGAGGTTGAAGGCCAGCACACCCATGCTGATAGCAATGGCGGGGGCAACGGCCAGCCATGGCGACGTCTCCAGGTATTGCCTGCCCTTCCCGGCCAGCATCAGGCCCCAGGCAGGGTCCGGGTCGGGCTTTCCGACGCCCAGGAACCGGAGAGAGGCATCCACCAGAATTGCGCCACCCAGACCAACCGAGATAAGGATAATGATGACGGCAAAGGTGTTGGGTAGGATGTGCCTGAAGAGAATCCGGGGGGTACTTGCCCCGATGGCCCTTGCCGCTTCGACATAGACATTGTTTTTTAGCGACAGTGTCGTCCCACGGACAAGCCGGGTCGACCCTGGAGTGATTATGAGGGCGATGATGAAGAGGGTGTTGTTGTTGCTCGGCGACAGGACGGCTCCGATGGCGAGGCCCAAGAGCAGCGGCGGGAAGGCCATGACCGAATCGACGAAACGCTGGACTATGAGATCGGTCTTTCCCCCGAAGTAGCCACTCATGAGCCCAAGCACCGACCCGGTGCTGACCCCCAGGAGGATCGAGAGGAACCCGACATAGACCGTGCTACGGCTGCCGTGGACGATACGTGAATAGATGTCGCGGCCCAAGTAGTCGGTACCGAACCAGTGCGCTCCGGACGGCGGAAGGAGCCGCTGGGGCAGCTGCTGATCGAAGGGGTCGTACCTATCGATGAAGCCGGCGAACACCGCCATGACGAGGAGGACCAGGATGATGATGGCGGACATTCCACCGAGCGGCTTCCGCCGTAAAAACCGCCACCACTGCACCCACAACCCTTGGAGGATGGGCGTCGACCGGCGCAGTGCCGTGAGGCCGCCAGCTCCTAGGGTTTCTCCCCGCATAGCCATTACGAGCCGCCTGGGCCCTCAAGCATAGTGAATCCTGGGGTCCAGCCACCCGTAGGAGAGGTCGACCAGGAGGTTGATCACTACGAGCACCGTGGCAGCGAAGAAGACAATTGTCTGCACAATGGGATAGTCCCGGTCCACCATCCCCCCGACGACGAGCTTGCCCATGCCCGGAAGGTTGAAGATCGTTTCCACGATCACCGATCCGCCCAACAGGAACCCAAACAGGGTTCCCACGGTTGTGACCACGGGGATAAAGGCGTTCTTCAAGACGTGCCGAATGATGACCACTCGCTCTCTGAGCCCCTTGGCCCAGGCCGTCCTCACATAGTCCTCCCTGAGCACCTCGAGCGTGGAAGAGCGGACCATGCGCATCGCTGAGGAGGAGAACCGGAGGCCCATGGTGACCGCCGGAATGATCAGCATCTTCAGGTTGGCCCCCGGGTTGTCGACGAACTGGTGGTAAAGGAAAGGAGGCGTGTAGTTGAACCATATGGCGAGGTAAATGATAAGCAGCGTCGCCCAGACGAACTCGGGCACGGAGAGCCCGATGATGGCGAAGAGCCGTCCGATGTAATCCGGCGCCCCGTCCTGCCGGATCGCGGACAACGTCCCAACCGGGATGGCAAAGGCCAGCGCTACTAGAACAGCCATGATCGCAAGCTGGATACTCACTGGCCAGGCGTTCTTGATCAGCTTGCTGACCGGCTCGTTCCCCAGCGAATAGGCGTTCCCGAAGTCGCCGACGAAGACGCCGCTGATCCAGTCCCAGTACTGGGCGATAAAATGCTTGTCGAGCCCCAGCTCTTTACGGATCTCTTCGATCGCTTCCGGGTCGGGTTCCACATCACCCGCCGCGGCAATCCCCGCGATGACCGCGTCCCCGGGCGTCAGGCGAACGAGCCCCGCGATTGCCACCGAAACGATGAAGATGGCGACGAGGGAGGCGAGCAGTCTCCGGACGATATACCCGCGCACTCGTATCGCCTCCGGATAGCATGAGACGGGCTCGCGTCCCGCAGACTACTCACCCGTCGGCAGGAAGCGGGTCCGTCCTTTCAGGGCCGTTTGGCGCGGCCTCCGGCATTCTAGCATAGGGGTCAACAGGTTGCCGACCCATGCGTTACCGGTGCGGGCAGAGTGCGGGGCTTTGTGTCGTCTGGTCTATCTCGGTGGTACTGGCCTTTCTCCGGGGGACCGCCGCCGGACCTGATGGGTCCGTACGTGGCCGACTCCAGCAACGACCGGGTCCAGGTATTCTCCGCTGAGGGGGCCTTCCTGGTGAGGTGGGGGTCCGAGGGCTGCGCCCAGGCCCAGTTCAACATCCCAAGAGGGATCGCCATAGATAGTCAGGCAATGTGTACGTCGCCGACCTCTTGAACTCAAGGATCCAAGAGTCGGATAGCCCGAGCTATTCCTTCCGGAGTGGACGGCGGCAGAAGGGATCCAGGGTAACTTCGAGGCTCCCGCCGACGTGGTAGCGGACCAGCAGGGGAAGCTCTACGTCTTCGATGCCAACAGACGCAGGACCTTCGTCATCGACCTTGCGTTGCGGCCGCAGGGGAAGGGCCTGGATCCCGTTGGGGAACGGTCCCCTTGGGGAGCGGCCGCAGGAGCGCCAAACAGGCTAGCCTGGCTCACGCCTGCCCCGCGCAGTTCCGGTCCCATCGGGAGCTGGCTTGCGGGAGCCGGGTACCGGGGGCCTCGTAAGACCCCCCTTCTGGCGCTGCACCTCTTGAATCCGGAGCCAGCGCTCTAGGTATTCGTCCAGTGCCTGCCCTATCCGGGTGACCAGTGCTGACATTACGCTCCGCCAGTCCCTCGACTGCCTCTGGGACAGATAGGCGCCTATCCACCGTCCGCAATATAGGCATCGCGCTAGTGGTCTGTCAATACGGCTCTCCGCCCGATGCGCACCCACCGGATGAGGTGGTGGAGACAAGGTCGCACCCAAGGAAGCCCGCCGCTATCAGGTATCAACGAGCTACACCTCGAACTATGGGTAGACGATGTGCGCTACGATGTCTGCGCAATGGGGAGTGGTTTTCTGGCCCGCCGGCTTGGCCTGTCCCCCCGTTGGGGGAGGGGCCCCGCGGGCCCTCGGGCATTTTACCTGTTGGCTGCGGCCGTCGGCGTGGCCGCCGTGCTTCCCGTCATCTACCTTGTCATCCGTACGGTCGGCGCCGGGTCTCAAGCGACCGAGCTTCTCGTCCGGCGCGACACCTTCGAGGTGCTCTCGCGCAGCATTCTTCTGGCCCTAGCGGTCACCGCAGGCTCGGTCGCCCTGGGGATCCCTTTGGCCTGGCTGACTGCCAGGGCGGACCTACCCCTTAGACGGTTGTGGGCCGTCATCACGGTGCTGCCCCTCATCGTCCCGAGTTACATAGCGGGCTTTGCCATGGTGACCGTCCTCGGTCCACGGGGGCTGGTCCAGCAGCTCATGGAGGGGCCATTCGGCGTCCAGCGTCTGCCCGAGATATATGGGTTCACCGGCGCCTGGTTGGCTCTGACGCTGGTCGTTTACCCATATGTTCTCCTCCCTGTGCGTGCGGCCCTGTCGGGCATGGACCCCGCGCTGGAAGAGGCCTCGCGCAGTCTAGGAAGGGGCCCTTGGAGCACCTTTTTTCGGGTCACTCTGCCGCACCTGAGGCCGGCAATCGGGGCCGGAGGCCTCCTTGTAGCGTTGTACACACTGAGCGATTTCGGAGCGGTCTCGCTGCTGCAGTTTGACTCATTTACCCGTGTCATATTCGTCCACTACCAGGCCTCCTTCGACAGGACTTTGGCCTCCGTACTTTCACTGGTGCTCGTAGTGTTGGCGCTCGTGCTCGTAGTGGGCGAAGGCCGCCTGCGGAGCCGCGGACGCTTGTATTCGGCCTCAGGCCAGAGAGGTCCGCAGCCAGTTGTGCGGCTGCATCGGTGGCGCTGGCCCGCCGTGGCAATCGCGGCTGCCGTTGTGCTGGCCGGCCTGGGCATGACCCTGTCGGCGCTGCTGTACTGGCTGGCCCAGGGCGTCGCCGGAGGCCAGTCCTTCGCCTTCATCGGCAAACCTATCTGGAACGCCCTCTACGCTTCTGCCCTGGCGGCGGTGGTATCGGTGGCCGCCGCGCTACCCGTCGCCGTCATCGGGGTGCGGTTCGCCAGCCGTTTAGCCAGGGTTGTGGAAGGCGCATCGTACATGGGTTTCGCCATGCCCGGGGTTGTGGTGGCGCTGGCCCTGGTCTTTTTTGGCGCCAATTTTTTGCCCCTCGTCTACCAGACGCTCACGCTTCTGATCGCGGCGTACGTCGTGCTTTTCCTGCCCCTGGCCTTGGGTGCCATCCGGTCGTCGCTGCTTCAAGTGAGCCCGGCCATGGAAGAGGCGGGGCGTGTCCTGGGCCGCTCATGGCTCGCCGTCTTGAGGACCGTAACATTG
Source organism: Dehalococcoidia bacterium (assembly GCA_965220155.1). Classification (GTDB taxonomy): domain Bacteria; phylum Chloroflexota; class Dehalococcoidia; order SHYB01; family SHYB01. The sequence continues at coordinate 2,217,754 of OZ244810.1, forward strand.
CCGCTGATCTGGCCAGGGGTGCTGGTCGGGGCCGCCCTGGTGTTCCTGACGACGATGAAGGAACTGCCGGCGACCCTGATCCTCGGCCCAACCGGATTCGAGACGCTGGCGACCGTCATGTGGTCGGCGGCGGACGAAGCGTTCTTCGCCAGGGCTGCCCTTCCAGGGATCGTGCTCATAGCAGTCGCGGCGGTTCCGGTCGCCTTGCTGCTGCGCCAGGAGGGCAAGGCTATGGCCCGGTGGCCTTTCGCCGGCCAGGCCGAGGATTTGCCGCTGGCACCCGCCTCTGGTATTCTGCGGCGACGCGGTCCCCCGGTCTCCAACGGCGCGGGCCCTCCAGCCGCGACCTCCACGGATGGATCGGAAATGGTCTCCGAAGCGTCCGCCCTCGGCACGCCCGTTATCGCCGCGGCAGGACTGACCAAGTCCTATGACGGCGGTCACGACCCTGCGGTCACCGACCTTTCCTTCGCGGTCAACCGAGGGGAAACCCTGGCGATCGTCGGTCCCAGCGGCTGCGGGAAAACGACTACACTTCGCCTTCTTGCCGGCTTCGAGGTCCCGGACAGCGGCGAGATCCTGGTTCACGATCGAGTCGTTGCCTCTGGGTCAGAGTGGGTCCCTCCCGAAAAACGGGGGCTGGGCATGGCGTTCCAACAATTCGCCCTGTTTCCCCATATGACGGCCCTGGAGAACGTCATGTATGGGCTCGGTCAAGCGCCTCCCGTCGAAAAGCGCGAAAAGGCCCAGGCCATGCTCGATATGCTAGGAATGGGTGGCTTCGGCAAGCGTTATGCCCATCAGCTTTCCGGGGGGCAGCAGCAACGGGTTGCCCTGGCAAGAGCTCTGGCCCCGAGCCCGGTGGTTCTCCTGATGGACGAGCCCTTTGCCAGTCTGGACGCCACGCTAAGGTCACAGCTCCGCAGGGAAGTCAGGGAGCTGCTGAGCCGTCTTGGAACGACGGCGGTCCTAGTGACGCACGACCAGGAGGAGGCCTTTTTGATGGGTGACCGGGTGATGGTGCTGCATGAAGGGAGACTGCAGCAGCTCAACACCCCTGACAATATCTACCATCGTCCCATCAATCGCCTGGTGGCGCGACTGGTCGGGCTCGCTGATTTTGTGCCAGCTGCGATAGAGGGCCGCCACGTCGTCACTGAGGTGGGGCGGTTTCCCCTTCAAGGAGAGGCGCCGGGGCCGGAGGTTGACCTCATGGTCCGGCCTGATGATATCTCCGTCGAACCCGACGGCGCGGGCACGGGGACCATCGTGGAGCGGGAGTTCAAGGGCGCAGACAACCTCTACACCGTCCGGCTGCCTTCAGGACGGATCGTCCGATCAGTCCAGTCGTCGCAACCCGTGTGCCAAGTTGGGACGCGAGTACGCGTAACGGCCCGGCTGGCGCACGTCATACTGTTCCGCCATCATGCGGAACGCACGCTACCCCAGTGAAGTCTGGCGGGCTAGCAATTCGTCCAGAATGGCGCTTAGGCGGGCTTCGTTCATCGGCCCGACGAATTTACGGACGATAACGCCGCTGGGGTCGATGAAGTATTTTTCCGGGATGCCCGTCACGCCGAACTCGACAGCCAGCTCGCCTCTGGGGTCGACCCCGATGATGTACGATACTCCGGTCTTCCGAAGGAATTCGGCAACTCTCTCCTCGTCGCGGTCCCAGATGTCTATACCGACGAAGGCGAAGCCTCGCGTCCGGTATTGCTGCCAGACGTTCTCCAGGGCTCCCGCCTCTGCCCTACACGGAGGGCACCAGGACGCCCAGAAGTCGACCATCACCCATTCGCCTCGCAGACTCTTCGAGTCGAACTCGGACCCGTCAAAGAGCTCCAGCGTGAAGTCGGCCGCGGGCCGCTCCCTGATCCGGACCTCTCCGGTCGAATCGAATACCGCGAGGCTTCCCGGGTTCTGCTCGGGCCTTGTCAATGCGAATATGAGAAGAGCGAAGAGAGCGACGATAGGGGTCAACCCCGCGGCGACGATGAGTCCTCTCGGGACACGCATTAGTTCTCTCGATTATCCAAAGAGGTCGCCCAGCCACACCCAATACACGATAAGGTAGGCGCCCGCCCCTGCGAGGAATATGGCGCTCAGCCGGTGGAAGTGGGGGACCACAGTCCGGAGGCCCGATGCGACGGCGCCTTTCACCGACGCGGCTCCTAGACTCACGGCCGTGATGACCACTCCCATTCCAAGGCTGTAACTGATGAATTGGCCCAGTGAGGGTAGGATGCCATCCGTCGCCAGTGAGGTCCCGACAACCACAAGGAAGATCGGCAGCGTGCAGGAGAGAGATACGGCCCCGTAGGCTATGCCATAGAGAAACATGTGGCCCATCCCGGTCCCCGGGGGCGCACCCACCCGTCCGGCCCAGGCCAAGCCGAACGAACGCCCGGTTAGCACCAGCCATACAGACAGCCCTACGAGAAGGATACCGACGGCGAAGCCAGCCCAGGGGAAGGTGTCGATCAGCACCTCGCCCCCTCCGGCGATGACGGCGCCGATGGCAGAGAAAAGGGCCAGGAATCCCAGGGTCACGGCGACGCCGATCGCCAGCCCTCGGGCTACGTGCCTTGGGCCTACTTTATGCTCGATGAGATCATCGGCGCCCAGCTGATAGCTCACGAATGCCGGGAGCATCAGGAAGCCACACGGATTCACGCTGGCGACCAGTCCCGCGGCAAACGCGTACCCAAACGGGAGAATGCCCGCGAAACGGTCGGCGTAGTACTCAGAGCCGGCGATTCGGCCGGTGTTGCTCCACACCCCGAAAAGGAAGATTGCCGCCATCAGGCCCAGCGCGCCGGCGGCAGCCATCCAGGCAGCGCGGCTTGCCGGGTGGGACTCAGGACCTTCACCGGGGCGCCGAGGCCCGGCCCGGCCCGAGAAGAGACCCGGAGAGTTCAAGGCTAGCCTATCACCGGCAGGACCCAGCTAGCCCCATCGTCGTGGCTTACCCTGATCCCGCCTATGAAGTCCACGAGATAGAAGTCCCCGGTCGCAGGGTGCCGCGCCAATGCCAGCGCCTGGGTGCCCTCCAAGCCTCCGGCAGACGGCTGCCAGTTCCGGCCGCTGTCCACGCTCTTGTACACAGATCGGCCAGCGACCGCGAAGACCGTGTTGGGCTCTCCCGCTATGGTCAGGATGTCGGAGACCCCTCGGGTCGGAAGGCCGGTCTCCTCGGGCTCGCCAATGGGCCGGATCCGCTTGCCGTTATCCGTCCCAACAAAGAAGCCATCGACGGTGTGGAAGCCATATACCACATCAGGAGAGCCAGGCTTGACAGCCAGCGAGGTGACACCGGCGCCGGTTATTTCGTCTTGCACGGTCCAGCTGGCGCCACCGTCTTCACTCTTCAATAGCCCAGAGGCGCTGACGAAAGCGTATATCTTCGAGGAGTCCAGCGGGTCTGAGGCCAATGCGGAGATACTACCGGTTGGAAGGTCGGTCTGGATCGCAGGCCAGGTCAGCCCGCCGTCGATACTCTTCCAGATAGTGTTGCCGCCGGCGGCGAAAAAGGAGTTGGGGTCGTTTGGATCGCTATAAACGGACCTGACGGGTTCCGAGATGCCGAACCGGTCCCACTGCTGCCCCCCGTCGGCCGAGCGAAAGAGGCCCGTGACATCCCCGAGAAAAATGGTGTCTGGATCGGTGGGGCTCACTGCCAGAGAGAAGACCTGAGTGATCTCACTGGTGTCGCCTCCACCGGCTCGGAAGACTTGGGCGAAGAGGAAGATAAGGACCGCGATAAGGATGACCCCGCCGATGATTCCCCCAGCAATCCAGTCCGTCGACAGGCGGGCCCACAGCCTGCCCGGCGTCGTCGAAGCCTTGGCCCGGAGACGCGCGGCGCGGCCCCTCCTTTCCTGCGCTCTTCTCGCCCTTCGATTCGAAGCCACCTGGGATGTTCCCTTCTGTAGAGACCGGGGGAATTGTAACGATTTCGTCGAAGACCGTCTATGAAACGGCCACGCGCCGCAGGGCCGCGGACACCTCCCTGGGCCGCGGGAGCCCCGTCCGGTCCGTCATCCGACCGGCTATGATGTGCATACGGGCGATGGTGCCGATTCGTTGCTTTCTCGGGGGCGCTGTCGCCTGAGGGAGTTCTGGCCACACCTGAGACTCGGATAACCAGACCCGGCAACGGGGTGCATGAGACGCCTGCCACAGATCGCGCCGCGCTTGGGGCAGTGGACCGGGGACGGCCTCACCCCCAACTACTTCGCGCGGATCAGCGTCCTGGGGTTCGGCTTCACAGCCCTGGCAGCCAGCTTTACCATCGTCATCCTGCCGACCAGGGTCCTTGACTTCGCCCCTGAAGAGTCCAAGAACACCTACCTCGGTATCTTGTCCTTCGTTGGGCTCCTGATCGCGGTTGCCGTTCAGCCCATCGCGGGCGGCTTCAGCGACCGTCTCCGGTCCAGGTGGGGACGCAGGCGGCCGTTCATCGTCGGGGGAACGGTGGCAAGCCTCCCGCTCCTCGTAGCCGCGGGAGTTGCTCCGACCTATGTACTGCTGTTTCTCTTCATCTGCCTCCTCCAGCTAGCTTCGAATGTCGCCATGGGTCCCTATCAGGCGCTGGTCCGAGACCTTGTCCCCGGGCGCCGGAGGGGCGCCGCATCGGGGATGAAGATGCTGGTCGAGGTGGTGGGCGCCATGACGCTCACGGGCTTGGTTGCGTTGCTGGTGGGCCGCTACTCGGACGGCGGCAATGTTCTATGGGTCCTCGCTTCGGTCCTGTTGTTGGGGGCGGCGATGGCAATCGGCGCGGCCGTCACGACCCGCTCCATTGCTCAGCCTTCGCCCGCCGGGGCAGAGCTCCAACAGGAGGAGCCCGGCTCAGAGAAGGTCCACCGGGACTACCCATGGTTCCTCCTCTCCCGATTTTGCGTCGCAATCGCGGCGGGCTCGCTCCAGACATTTGCCCTGTTCTTTCTCAAGGACTACGTTGGCCTGAAGAACCCGGCGGCCGTCCTGGGCCTCCTCATCCTTGTGGTGGGGGTGACCGTCCTGTTAACCGCGTACCCTGCAGGCCTCCTCACGGATCGGTTTGGCCGGAAGTCGGTGATGGTCGCCGCGATGGCCATGGCCGGACCCGTGGCGATCGTTCTGACTGCTGCCCAGGGCTTGGCAGCAGTCATCGTGGTCGCTGTGCTTGCTGGTGCGATGCTGGGGGCCTTTTTGGGTGCCCAGTGGGCCATGGCTACCGACCTGGTATCGGTTAGGCGGGCGGCGCAGCAGCTTGGGCTTCTGAATCTCGCCACCGCGGGAGGAGCGGGGGTTGCCAAGCTGAATGGGATCTGGGTCGACTGGCTGAACACCGATGAAGGAACACTGGGCTACTCGGTGCTCCTGATCGCGTGTGGTATTCTGTTCGTCGTCGCCACTCTACTGGTCCTCAAGGTGCGTCCCTCTCCAGAGCTCGACCCAGCGCTCGCCCGCTTACCCCAGGGCGAGATGCCCCAATCACCATGAACAACGCCCGGCGTGATCTCGGCATCGCCAGCTATCTCAAGGCCGAAGCTATAGGCGAGCCCGGGCAACGGACCTTCCGCCTCGTGGTGGAGGCAGAGAATGGCTCGGCCTTCATATGGGTCGAGAAGGAGCAGCTCTCAGCCTTGGGCCTCGCCATCAAGCGCTTCGGCGAGGAATTAGGAGGGGCCATAAGGGGCTCGCCGGACCCAGCTTCTGTGGAGGCTCCACGCGAACCTTCCGTTGATTTCAAGGTGGCAAGCCTTGGCCTCGCCTACGATGAAGGACGGGAGCTCTTCGCGGTGCTGGCGTACGACACGGAAGACTTCGAGAGCAAGCGGGCAACAGTCGCGTTCTGGACCACCCGCGCCAGGGCGGACACCCTGGCGGATGAGGCTCTCGAAGTGGTGGCGGCGGGGCGTCCGATCTGTTTCTTGTGCAAGCAGCCCATGGATCCTGAGGGGCATGCCTGCGCGCGGTCCAACGGCCACCGCCCGGCGGACGACGAGCTCTAGATCCCCAGCCTCGGTGGTCCGGTACCCGATTGACGACCTTGCCCCCACCCCGCCCGCCATGCGTATGTCCAGGCGATGTCCCATCCGCGTGTCATGCGAGAACTCGTGGAGGGCCTACGGCTTCTAGCCCCCCTCTGTTGGGGGGAGATAAGTGGAAGTTATGGCGAGGTGGGGAGCGGCCTCCGCCGACCCATGCCCATGCTAGAATTGGCGCCGTGACTTGGTCCGAGACGAGATTTAAGTCCGGGAGCCCATGAGCCGGAAGCCCATGAGCGCTGGCGCGCCAAAGGTCCTAGCCCTCGCGGGGGGTGTCGGTGGCGCCAAGCTGGCACTGGGACTCAGCCGAGTGCTCGGAGCCCGGCTTACCGTCGTCGGCAACACCGGGGATGATGAGACCTTCTACGGACTCCATGTCTCCCCTGACCTCGACACGCTGATGTATACCCTTGCCGGGGTCGCCGACCCGCAGCGGGGCTGGGGTCTGGAGGACGAGAGCTTCGCATGCCTCGAGATGTTAGGCCGCTATGACGAAGAGCGCTGGTTCAACCTCGGCGACCGGGATATGGCAACGCACATTCTCCGTACCCGGGAGCTGCAGAGCGGCTCTACACTCTCCGAAACAACCGGTTTTCTTGCTGGCAAGCTTGGTGTCCCATGTGGCCTCTTCCCCATGTCCGACGAGGCCGTTCGGACCGAGGTCGACACCGTGGAAGGGCGCCTGGCGTTCCAGGACTATTTCGTGAAGAAGCGCTGCGAGCCCCGGGCTCTCAACGTCGAGTATGCCGGCGCCGGCGATGCCCGCATGTCGCCCGGGTTCTCGCAGGCGGTCGCCGGCGCCGATGCGCTGGTGTACTGCCCTTCCAACCCGGTCTTGAGCCTTGGCCCTATTCTTGCCGTAGGCGGCGCCAGGGAGGCCCTCCGGTTTTTTCCGGGACCCCGAGTGGCCGTCAGCCCCATCGTCGGGGCGGAAGCCCTGCGGGGGCCTGCGGCCAAGCTCATGAAGGAGCTTGGTGAGGAAGTGAGCGTGGTGGGGGTGGCGAGACGCATGGAGGGCCTATGCGACGTCCTCGTGATAGACACGGTGGACCGGCGTCTCGCCGAGGATGTCGAAGCTGAGGGGCTCGAGCCCCTGGTGACCAGCACGGTCATGGAAACCATTGAGGACAAGGAGCGGCTCGCCGGGGAGATATGCGACCTCGTGGGAGAACGGCTCAAATGAGGTCGCCAACCTGCATCGTGCCCATGAAGCCACTGACCGGGGCTAAGTCCCGGCTTCGCAAGTTCCTGGATGATGATTCCCGTGAGGCCCTGTCCCTCCTGATGCTGGCTCATGTCCTGAGCGCCGTCGGCGACTCTGGGCACGCCGCGGAGACCACGGTAATCGGTGGCGACGCTGTTGTCCGGGCGGTCGCCGAGGAAAGAGGCGCATTGTGGGCGCCCGATCCCGGCGGTGGTCTCAACGGGGCGCTACGGGCTGCGGGCGACGAAGCGTTTCGCGCCGGCGCCCCCGCTGTGCTGGTGCTCCCCAGCGATCTCGCCCTCCTGGCGAAAGAGGACCTCGACCTGCTGGTCGAATCCTCCCGGGGCCTATCCTCTGTCGTCCTTGCCAGGGCGTCGAGAGATTCGGGGACCAATGCCATTCTTGCGCCCAGGGGAATGCTCTTGGGTCCATCATTCGGGCCCGGAAGCTTTGACCGGCACATGGGGGACTTGAGACGGGCTGGCCTTCCCGTCGAGGTGGTCGACACGCCTGGCCTTGCCTTCGACGTGGACACAGAGGTGGACGTCCATCGATATTTCGCCGAGCGCCCGGACACCCCTCGGGCCCTCGAAGGCTGGAGGGCCCGTCTGGCCGCCGAGGCGCGGGTTACCCCGGACGCCGAGCGTTAGGGGGGTTCAATGGGACGTCCTCGGCTCGGCGTTCTCCTTCCCACGCGCGGATTCCTTCTGACGGCCCATGGAGCGCGCGACCCGTCGCCGGTGCTCCACCTGGCGGAGCAGGCTGAGGCCGCAGGCCTGGACTCTCTCTGGGTCGGAGACAGCCTCACGGCGAAACCGCGCCTGGAGCCGCTGGCGACCCTTGCCGCGGTTGCGATGCGGACCAGCACCGCGAGGCTTGGGACCGCCGTCTTGCTGGCCCCGCTCCGCAACCCGGTGCAGCTAGCCCAGATGGCTGCCACCGTCGACATCCTGTCGGGCGGGAGACTCGTGCTGGGCATGGGCGTAGGCGGTGTTTTTACCGAAGCCCAGCGCGCCGAATGGGACGCGGCAGGCGTCGATCCGGGCCGCCGGGGGGCCCGGATGACCGAGCTCGTCCAGCTCTGCCGCAGGCTCTGGACGGAACGCGACGTTACCTTTAGCGGGGACCATTTTCAGGTCCGAGAGCTGGCGCTCGAACCGAGGCCCGTACAGCCCAATGGTGTGCCCATCCTCTTGGCGACTCACGACCGCACGGGTTCTGAGGCGCAGGACCGAAGGGCGGGGCGCCATGCCGATGGAGTCATGGGGATCACTGACAGCCCCGAGGGTTTCGCGGGGGTGCTGGACCGGGTCCGCGGGCATGCCCGGGACGCCGGGCGAGACGCCAGCTCGCTGCGGGGCACGTTCTACATGACGGTCAACATGAACCCCGACCGGGAGACGGCCTTCGAGGAGGCGGATGCATTCATCAAGAGCTACTACGGCCTGAACTTTTGGGCCCAGAGCTGGGGTCCCTTCGGGTCGCCTGACGCCGTGGCCGTGCGAATTCGGGAGTATGCCGGCGCGGGGGCCGAGGAGGTTATTGTCCGCTTCGCGTCTCCGGACCCCCAGGGCCAGCTCGACACGTTTGCGCGTGAGGTCTTACCGGCCCTCGGCTAGCCGGGCCTGGCCGCGCCTCCCTAATCCGGAATCCCGGTAGAGATCTCTTGCAGAGCATTCCTTCTGACCGTATGCCAGACGCAGCGGCATCTCCAGCGGCGCGCGACCTCGACCGTGGCTTTCTAGCGTTTGCTCACGAGCCCTGCTAGACTTTCTTCTGTTCCAGCGGGCCTGTGGCGCAGTTGGGAGCGCGCCTCAATGGCATTGAGGAGGTCGCGGGTTCGACTCCCGCCAGGTCCACCACTACGCAATTGACTGCGAACCACGCTGCCAGGGCGGCCTCTTGCCTCCCGCCTTTCTTCGTTCCGCGCCCTGCGCCCGTCCGATGTGTGCGGGGTTGTTTGATCGCCGGTGACCGCCGCCAAGCAGTAAAATATCACTTGTAGAAGTATGCTTGGAAACGGGAGAGAGAATGAAAGAAACAGGGACGCCATCCCGCCAGCGCAGGCCCCGCGAGGAGGCGGTTCGCCTGGGCAAGGAGATATACCAGCGGGACATCCTGCCCCAGGTTCAAGCCGACCACTTCGGCGAGTACGTCGCCATCGACGTGGACAATGGGAATTGGGCAGTTGCCGACAACGAGAATGGCGCACTGGAGCGCCTGCGAGGGCTGTGCCCCGACGCTATCAATGTCTTGATGGAGCGAGTCGGGTATCGGGCGCTGCGCAGCTTTGGAGCCGGGCCTCTGCGGAGGACAGGGTGATCCAAGGTGTGGTTAACGCCGCCTACGAAGCCGTCGTGACCCTGCCCCTCCAGGACCCGGAAGGGCGGACGCGGGATATCGAGGCCATCATAGACACTGGATACAGCGGATTCCTGACATTGCCGCCTGGATTGGTCGATGAGCTAGGACTACCCTTCGCCTACATGGGCCAGGCGTTTCTGGCCAATGACGCTGTGGTGGATTTCGACGTTCACGACGTCACGCTTCTATGGGACGGCCAACCGAGACGAATCAAAGCTGACGCTACGGGCAGTACTCCGCTTGTAGGCATGGCGATACTGGACCGCCACGACCTGAACGTCGAAGTCGTGAACGGCGGGCGCGTCGTCATTCAGGCCAGGGCATAGCCTTATTGGAGACGGAACACGATTCCGTTAGGCAATACGGCGCTTAAGAGTTGGAGGAAGTGAACGACCTGAATTCACTGGTACGTACAATCACGGCGGAGGCGTACGGATTGGCCGATAAGAGAGGGCGTCTGCCGGAACGAATCGAGGTCAGGGCCAACTTCGACATGGACTATTCTGGTCGTCTTGAGCTCAACCAGTCCCGTAGGTTCCCAGGTCTAATCAACGTAAAGATGGTACTGGCTCCCCATGCAGCGCCCCCAGGACTTAGACTCATTGCAGATTACGCGGCGGACGAAGCAACAAGAGGGCAGAACAAGAGCACGCGGAAACGGGTGAACCACGCGATCCTGTATCGAAGGCAAGGCGGGTACTGCGCCGGATGCGATCATCTCCTCCAGTCGAGAAATCTAACCATTGACCATGTCGTCCCAAGCTCGAAGGGCGGAAGCGACGACATTTCCAATCTCCAACTGCTCTGTCATGCCTGCAACCAGTTGAAGGGGAACGGCGCGCAGGAGCAGTTGATGACTGAGTTGCAGGCCCGAGGACACGTCAATCGGAGCCTGTACAGCGCCGAGGATTGAGTTGGGACACTCCTCGCATCCTGCCGCCCTATCGCTCCATGCTGCTTGCTAAGGGGGTCGGTCGCTTCATGGGCGGGCCGAGCCACATCTCGAAGATAGTGCCATCTACCGTCCACTCAGGTCCACCACCCCGGACAAGATCAAGAACTTTCGTATTGAGGTCCCGCTTGGCGCTGTGATCCATGGACCGTGACACTGAGCGATGACCGCTCTGCCTCAACTCAGTCCCACCGGAACAGTCGCACGCTGGCAGCGACACAGACCGCCGCTATCGCTCCGAGGTAGGTGAAGGAGACCCAGATGGGCGTGCCGATAGTCGTCTCCACTCCCCATGTGGCGCCCAGCCAGAGGAACGTGAGCAGGTCGTAAGCGTGCGTCAGCGGCAGCCAGTCGCCCACGACGCGGAGCGCGGCGGGGAATGTCTCCCTGGGACCGAACGCCCCGCTCAGCACGTACATGGGGGCGAACAGCGCAAACCCAAGTCCCAAGGCCGTCCGAATGTTGCGGATGCGGGCTGTAATAGCCGTACCCAGGGCGGCAAACGCCGTGTACGAGACCGCTATCGCCAGCGCCACCATCGCCGCGTTGCCGGCGAAGCGTATCTCGAACACCTGCCATCCTACGACGAGCATGAGAGCCAACGACGCCGCTATCACCGCCGCGCCCACTGCCAGTGGCGCAGCTATGAGCATGTAGGACGGCATGGGCGTAACCCTGTAGCGTCGAAACACCCCGTGTTGGCGGAACTCCACCAGCGTCTGCGGCAGGGCGACGATGCCGAAGATCGCCGTAACCCAAGCTATGTTGCCCGCGAGCAGAACGTCCCGCACATGGAAAACCTCAACGACGCCAATGTTCCTGTCCACCTCGATCTCCATGCCGCCGATCGAGAATCCCAAGGCTAGGAAGATTGCCAACGGCAGTATCAGCGACATGAACATGGCCGCAGGCTCGCGCACCGCCAGGAGCAGCTCTGTGTAGATCAGCCTGCGCATGGCAGTAGAGTTCATTCCCGTCCTCCTCGCGGGCCTTCGTTTCCAACGGAGAGGAAGTAGACGTCGTCCAGATTCGCGGGCCGCATCTCGATTACTCCAGGCGAAACACCGATCTTGCTCAGAAAGTCCGCAACGTTATCCACAAGGTTGCCATCTCCATACACGTAGAACCTCGTCTCCGCTGTGCGGACATGGGCGACACCCGTCAAACTCGTAAGCTCGTCCGTTCCCACGGTCCCGAGGGCTGCCCTCGGCAGGACGACCCTTGCCGCCAGACCCGACTCGGTGATGAGGCGCTCCGGAGGTCCCGAAGCCGAGACCCTGCCCTCGTTCATCAGCAGCACCTCGTCGCAGTATTCACGTGCCTCCTCCATGTAGTGCGTGGTCGCCACAACCGTCATGCCGCGGGAGTTCTGCCGCCTGAGGTACTCCCAGAACCGGAAGCGGTACTCGGGGTCGAGGCCGGTGGTCGGTTCGTCCAGGAAAACGATCTCGGGGTCTCCCACAAGAGCGAGAGCGATGTTGACGCGCCGCTTCTGGCCTCCCGAAAGGGAGCCGTAGGATTTGGAGACACTGTCATCGAGCCCCAGCTCGTTGCTGAGCTCCGACAGGGGTATGGATGTTCGGTAGAGTGCGGCGAACAGGCTTAGCGCCTCCCGCACCTTCATACGCGGGGGGATTCCTATATCCTGTAGCTGCGCTCCAATCCTGTGGACGAACTTGGGGCGGTCAGCTATGGGATCCAGGCCGCAGACGAGAACCGAGCCGTCATCTGGCCGGCGCAGCCCTTCGAGGCACTCGATAGCGGTAGTCTTGCCTGCGCCATTGGGACCGATCATGCAGAACACACTTCCGCGCTCGACCTCGAAACTCACGTCCCCCACCGCCACGACGTCGCCATACGCCTTTCGCAGTGACGCCACCTGGACCGCGAGGTCATCCGAAGGTTCCATGCTCGTTTGCCTCTTATATTTGCTATACAAACTACTTTGCAGTACAGTCTACTATGAACGTGGGCAGAGTCAAGCGCTTGGTTTCCATGCCTAGGCTCACGCCGCGACTCACATGACGTCGAGGAGGTGCGCGATGGACATATCGGACGGTGAGACGGGGGCGGGCACACCCGAAGAGAGCTGGCGCGACATCCACGAGACGATGGACAGGGCGCGGAGCTCCATGTACCTCGCCGGAACGGCGACGATAACGCTCCTTTGGGCCGCGATAGCCTTGCTGGGAGTCGGCTCGCAGTACGCCATCCTGACGCTGGCATCTGAATTCGCGGAGCGCAGCCCGTGGATTTTTGGGGTGCTGTGGGGCATCCTGATGGTGCCGGGGATGGTGGGAAGCGGGTTCATCGGACGCCGCGCCGGTAGGAAGATCGCACCCGGCGACGCTGCTCGTAGCGCTGGCATCCGAGTGTTCCTCTACTGGCTCGCGGTGGTTGTAGCGATGTTTCTCATCCCGGCAGCAGCGGGAATGTGGAACGCGGAAGACGGGGACAACATACCGCGCGTCGCCATTGGCATATTGTCCTTGGCATACATCCTGTTCGGCATCATGCACCGCCCGGTGTTGGCGGCGGTGGGCGTGGGGTTCGCGGCAGCGTTCTACATTCCCAACTACCTCGTGGACGGCGACGAGGTTATGTTGGTATCGGCGGCATCGATGGTGGCGGTGGTGGTCCTGGGTGCGTGGTGGATACGCAAGAGTGGCGTCCTTTGACCGACGAGGCCATTGTTCTCAACGAGACCATCCACCAGTCCACCCGGCTGCGAATAATGACAATGCTGGTTTCCCAGCGCGATGTGGACCGGATCGCCTACGGCTTCATCCAGAAGACGCTCGACCTAACCGTCGGAAACCTAACCACTCATCTACGCAAGCTCGAAGACGCCGATTACCTGGTCATCACCAAAGAGTTCCTGAATTCCAAGCCTCGGACATGGGTACGGGCGACGCCGGCGGGGCGCCGCGCATTCGCAGAGTATCTCTCCAACCTGGAGAAGGCTCTAAACTGGCAGCCTCGTACATAGACCACCAGACTGGACGGTAGACAGAACCGAGCCGTTCAGCGCCATCTCCTCCGCGTTCCTGCGGGGTATGCGGCTGTCGTCGGGCATGGGGATGGTGCAGCGCAGCAGGGCGCCGCTGGGCATCACGACGGTCTCCTTGACGAACGACTCGATGAAGGCCCGCGATTCGGTGAGCTCGCTCGTCTTCAGGAACTCGCTCATGTCCTCTGCATATGCGGTGATGGTTTCTACGTCGTCCAAGACCTCCCTGCCCCCTGAGAGCATTGCCCAAGACCTGTTTACTGCTGACATATTCGTGGAACAACAATGCGTGGTTGCTGGTGTTATACTCCAAAATGTGTCGAGCTCCCAGCGAAATCAACGCAGAGTAATGCAGCTACGCCATAAGGGGCAGATATGTTGAACGGCATAAAATCCAGTCTTGCGGCCAAGGTGCTGGTCGTGCTTGTGGCGCTGGCCATGGTTGTGACTGTCTCCTGTCAAGAGGAGGCGCAGGACCCGCTGATTGTTGGGCATCTCAACACTGTCACAGGCTCACTGTCCTACTTCGGTCCCGAGCAGGGCAACAGCGTCGAGTTGGCCGCCGACCACGTCAACCAAGCCGGCGGCATACTCGGAGCGGAAATGATCATCGTGATCCGTGACACAGCCACCAACCCGGTACAGGGCGTAGACGCCGCCCGGGCCCTGGTGGACGTGGACAACGCCGTCGCCATCGTCGGCGCCCTGGCCAGTGGCGTGACTCTGCCCGTGGCCCAGTCGGTCACCATCCCCAAGCAGCGCTTGCAGATAAGCCCTGCCTCCACCTCTCCCGCCATCACAGTCTTGGAGGATGACGATTTCCTCTTCCGCACTACGGTATCCGACGCCGCCCAGGGCGTCGTGCTGGCGCGCCTCGCCCGGGAGCTTGGCTATGAGACCGCCGGCATCATGTTCATCAACAACGCCTACGGGGAGGGCCTGGCCGATCAATTCGAGGAAACCTTCGCCTCCCTGGGAGGGAGGGTCACCGGGAAGGCGCCCCACGAGGACAGCCAGCCAACCTACACCTCCGAGCTGGAGAAGGCCACCGAGGGAGACCCGGACGTGCTCCTAGCCATCAGCTACCCGGGCCAAGCCGAAGTTTATCTCCGCGAGTCTCTGGAAGGCGGATACTCCGACAGCTTCCTGTTCGTGGACGCGACCAAGTCCCCCGATATGATGGAAGTAGTCGGCTGGGACGCTCTGGAGGGTACGTTGGGGACAGCCCAGGGGTCTCCGGACAGCCCCTCGCTCCAGGCGTTCCAGCGCTCCTACGCCGCCGTTCACGGGGCCCCTCCCGAGCACCCCTTCATAGCTGAGAACTACGATGCTGCCGTGCTGATAGCCCTGGCGGCAGCCAAGGCGGGCACGACCACCGACTCGGCGGCTATCCGCGACGCGCTGCGCTCCATAGCCAACCCTCCCGGCGAGGCGGTCGGCCCCGGAGTCGAGGGGATCAAGAAGGCCCTGATGCTTATAGACGAAGGCAAGGACATCAACTACGAGGGCGCCGCCGGGGCCGTGGACTTTGACGGAAACGGCGACGTGACCGGCCACATTGAGATCTGGAAGGTTGAGGGCGGCGAGATCAAGTCCACCGGCAGGTTCGAGCTTCCCTGACGCAGCCTGACTTGGACTGGAGTGAGCAGGCGGGTCCCTAAGCGCCGGGTGGCGTGACCACCCGGCGTTCCTCGCCCAATATGCCGCCCGGGCGGACGAGGATCACGGCGACTATCAGCACGCCTATCATGAAGAACCGCAGGTTGGGGTCGGAAAAGACCCCGGGCAGGAACTGCGTCCCAGTCCAGATTCCCCAGACCACGAAGGCCCCCAGGACGGCGCCGCGGTTATTGCCCGCGCCTCCCACCATCAGCATGGCCCATATGACAAAGGTCGCCAGCAGCGGATCAAAGGTGAGGGGCGAGAGAAACCGTACGTAGTGGGCGAACAACGCCCCTCCAATTCCCATGATTACCGCTCCCAGGATGAACGCTTGGAGCTTGAACCTGAACACATTCTTGCCGCTGGCCTCGGCTGCTACTTCATCCTCTCGTACTGCACGCAGCACTCGTCCCCAGGGAGACTTCACCGACCGTTCCACCAATAGGAACAGCACAGCCAGGACGACGAGGACCACGACCACGTACAGGTAGTCGTAGTATTTCGGCGACACCCATTCACCCAGAAACTCGGGAATTCTGTACAGCCCCTTGGACCCGTTGGCCACCCACTTCTCATTCAGGAAGAAGAGACGGACCGTCTCCGCAATCCCCAGAGTCGCGATGGCAAGGTAGTCATCCCGCAGCCGTAGCGTCACGTAGCCTATCGCAAGGGCGATAATCCCACACGCCGCGGCTGCGGCCCCGAGGCCCAGGAAGAACCATAGGTCGAATCCCAGGTCCAAGAACGCCGAATTCGACCAATTGCCGCCGAACTTGAAATCTTCGAACAGGGCCGGATCCGGGGGCTGGGTCGTCATTAGAGCCGCCGTATACGCGCCCAGCGCGAAGAACCCCGCGATGCCGATGTTGAACAGCCCGGTGGACCCCCAGTGGACGTTCAGTCCCAGGGAAAATACCGAGTAGATACCGGCCATTATGACAAAGCCGATAAAATAGTTGGCTACACCGACTATGTCCACGCCGCTCGTCCTTCCGATCAGGAGACAGGGTTTCTCCCGCCGCCCTCGATGCTCAACTCCTGCCTCCCCCAAATATCCCTCGCGGCCTCACCAGCAGCACTCCTATCATGATCGCGAAGGCCACCGCCGGCTTGTAGCTGGGGTTAATCCACTGGGTCGAGACCTCCGAGGTCACACCAATGACGAAGGCCCCCACCAGCGCGCCGTAGGGGTTGCCTATGCCCCCAAGGATGACCGCGGCGAACAACGGAATCAGGAACTTCCACCCCATGATGGGCAGTATCTGTGCCTGGAACACCGCCAGAAGTATCCCGGCCGTCGCCGCCAGCACCGCGCCTATGGCCCAGGTCCACCAGGTGACGCGCTGGGTGTCTATGCCACTGACCAGGGCCAGGTCCGAGTTGTCCGCCGTGGCCCGCATGGCCTTTCCCATCCTTGTGCGAGTCAGCACCAGGTAGACACCCACTATGAGGATGATCGTTACGATGGCGATGAAGATGGCATCCGGGGGTATCCGCACGTCCATGGGCAGGTGATAGACCTGCCGGGACTCCCGGGGGTAGTGCTGCGTGTCACCGCTCCAGATGATTTGGACCAGCCCCCGCAGCGCGATGGCTATGCCCAGGGACGCCGTCGCCAGCACCACGGCGTTGACTCCCCGCTCCCTAAGCCGACGGTATATGGCCACGTCTAGGACGATGGCCCCGGCGGCTACGACAGCTACCGCCACCGGCAGCGCAATAAGCACGGAGTACCCAAAGGTGAATGGCCCCAGGCCGCCGCCCTCAATCCCCACTCGCGGCAGCAGGCTGCCTACGATGAACAATCCAACATAGGCGCCCATGGTCATGTAATCGCCGTGGGCGATGTTCGCGAAATTCAGGATGCCGAAGACCAGGGTCAGGCCGATGGCCCCCAGCGCAATGATGGCCCCCAGGAAGACGCCGTTGACCACCAGCCCCATCTTCACGAATGGCAGGAACCCGAATGCCAGCGCCACCACCACGATGGCGACGGTGGTGTGGGCCGGCGTCCACGACAGGTTGATTCGTCTTGCGGTGCCCTGTCGGGCGGTCATTCTTCAGCTTGCCGAGGCACGGCCCGCTCCTCCCCCCAGGTAGAGGCTGGCCACCTCCGGGTTGCTCAGCAGGTCCTTGCCGGTGTCCTCCAGGCGGTTCTCCCCTGCGACCAGGATGTAGCCCCTGTCCGACATTCGCAGCGCGTCTCGAGCGTTCTGCTCCACCAGGAGCAGCGCAACCCCGGCCTGGTTGACCTCGCGAATTCGGTCGAACACCGTGCCCATCATGGCCGGGGACAGCCCAGCCGAGGGCTCGTCAAGAAGCAGCAGCACGGGGTCCAGCATCATGGCGCGGGCGATGGCCAACATCTGGCGCTGCCCCCCGGACAGGGTCCCGGCGTTCCGACCCGGCTGCCGCGCCAGGTCCGGGAACAGCTCGAACATCTCCTCGATTCGACCCTGGTAGTCGTCTCCACGGATAAAGGCGCCCATCTCCAGGTTCTCCCGGATGCTCAGGGAGGGGAACACGTTATTGGACTGGGGGACGTAGCATAGGCGGGTCCGAACAATCCGCTCCGGAGGGTAGGCGGATATGTCCGCGCCTTGGAACTTGACGCTCCCCGACCGGACCCGCACCAGGCCCACTATGGCCTTCATCAGCGTGGACTTGCCGCAGCCGTTTGGCCCGATGATGGTAACCATCTCCCCCGGCTCCACCCTGATGGACACGCTATGCAGTATCTCCGTCTGCCCGTACCCTGCCACCACGTCGGACGCCTCAAGCAATCCCACCGGCGGGACCTCCCAAGTAAGCTTCCAGCACCCCCGAATCTTCCTGCACCTGTGTCGGGGTCCCCTGGGCTATCACGGCCCCGTTGGCCATGACGATGATGGGGTCGCACATCGTCATGATGAACTTCATGTCGTGCTCGATGATGACAAAGGTGATGTCGCGCTCGACGCTGGCCAGGAGGATGTTGGAGGAAATCTCCCGGAGCAGCGTCCGGTTGACCCCGGCGCCTGGTTCGTCCAGCAGCACCATCTTTGGCTCGGCCATCAGGGTCCGGGCCAGCTCCAGCAGTTTCTTTTGCCCTCCGGACAGGTTGCCGGCGTACTCGTTGGCCAGGTGGGAAAGAGTGACCAGCTCCAGCACCTTCATCGCCTGGGCCTCGATGCGGCGCTCCTCGCGGGCGACTCGCCAGGGCATCATCCACGACGCCCAGACCCGCTCGCCGAGCTGTGGCGCAGGGACAAGCATCAGGTTCTCCAGCACCGTCATGCGCTTCATCTCTCTGGGAATCTGAAAGGTACGCATGAGGCCCAACCCGAAGGTCTGGTGCATATTCAACCTCTCGATACGCCGGCCTCCGAAGATGATCTGGCCGCTGGTCGGAGACATTGCACCTGACACCAAGTTGAACAGGGTCGTCTTACCTGCTCCGTTGGGACCAATGAGTCCAGTGATGGAGCCTGGCATAACCCGGAAGGAGCAGTGGTCCACAGCTCGGACCCCGCCAAAGTCCTTCACAACGTCACGGATCTCCAGGATCGGCGCCGTTTCCATCAAACTGCTTCCACCACCAAACTGCCTCCACCACGCTGGTCCTTGGAGGGAGCTGAACCATCGTGGGAATGTGGCTTAGCCTGGCTTCACTATACGAAGAGGCGAATCGACATCAACAATGCGTGCCTCAGGACCACTCTGACAGTGGCATCGACTTGAAATGATCTGGTTTTGCCCCCAACACGCATCGGTAGCGCTAGACATTGGGTAATACGTCCGAGTCTGTCCTCTCAGCCTCTCTTTCATTCCCGTATTGGATGGGATATGGTATAAGATGTCATAGTCCCTAGTGTATTTCCCTCCACGTCTCTTAGCAACCCCAGCATTACCGCAGTGGTGCGAGCCAAACGCCGCTTTCTTTTTGTCTGTCCCTACGACAGTCTTGACTGTTCCCAAACACTCCTTGGAGACAGCGGCGTCTATTCACTCCGAACGTGACTGCTCATCGGAGCCCTTAAACATACTGGTCATCCCCGATGAGGGAAGGCCGGGACATGGGCTAACCCTTATGGATCAGATCCAAGGACGTATCCTGCGATGATGGATTGTATTAAGGCGGATTCTCGCGATCTTTCTCGTGCTGACGGCGGTCGCCGTAGCGCTCAACCTCATACTCACGCCGGTGTACCACGACGGGTCACCGGAATACCCGGTGTGGCGCATCCTGAATTGGTTCATGGCGGCCGCGGTGCTTGTGGCGTTGGTCGTGAGCTACCTGCGAAGACGCACTCTGGGAAACGGCGAAGCCAGTACCCTCCAGTACGTACGGGCCAGCATGATCTACTACGGGGCCATCGTCCTGACCATGCTGTTCTTCTGGGGATGGTTCTGGACGTTGAATCCCGACAGCGAGACCGGGGATGCCATAACCTCGCACGTGGTCTACTTCCCGATCGTGGACGCACTCTTCGTAGTCGTCGCCCTCGCCACCGGCCGCCATCTCTGGAAAGACGGTGGCGACTCAGAGGCGTAGGGTCCGATTGTCGTTCTCCAGCGGGATATGGGCCCCCCAACTCTTCCCTGAGGGACAGGCCTATTGAGCTCACAACTTCACCACTAGATTAAAAGAAGTAACTTGTATTCAGTAAGGTTAAGCCTACCAAAAACTGGACAAAAACAAGAACTTTTCCGCTGAGGTTTGGCTTGTTCCAGCAGGCTCTTTGAGCGCATAATGGCTAAGAGTGATTGACGGGCCTTGCGTCGAAGCCAATGAGTAAGCAGTCAGCCTTTTCGTCGTGTGTAGGGGGGTGTATTTTGGGTGAGTCCACTCGACGGAGAGTATGGGTTGCGCGATTATGTTTGCTGGCCGTCGCTTTGCTGTGGGCGGGCGCCGTCTCATGCGGAGGACAGGGCTTTGAAGCCGGTCCCCTCGGAGCCGTGCAGTTGGCGCCCGGAGAGGCCATCCAGGTACGTTCGATGCACGTCCTTACAGGCCTTGGTGACCTGGGCGCCCCGAGCCAACGCGGCGTGGCGCTGGCCTTGGCTGACTATGGCCCCATCAAAGGGCACGATGTCGAGATGGGCGCCGGCCTCGACTCGCTCTGCACCGAGGAAGGCGGCCGCGCCGCCGCGAATACGGTGATCGGCGACCCCCGGGTCGTCGGCGTCATCGGCACGTCCTGCTCCGTCGCCGCCACCGCCGCTTCGCCAATCCTCAGCGAGGCCGGCCTGGTGATGATCTCTTCCTCCAACACGGCCCCTTCGCTGACCTCCGATCTTCGCGGCAACGCCGATTCCAACCATCATCCCGGCTACTACCGGACCTCCAGCAACGATCTGCACGAGGCGGGCGCGGTGGCGCAGTTCGCCTACAACGATCTCGGCCTGCGCAGGATGGCGGCCATCCACGACGGCGACCCCTACACCACCGGCCTCACCGGCGCCTTC
Source organism: Dehalococcoidia bacterium (assembly GCA_965220155.1). GTDB lineage: Bacteria > Chloroflexota > Dehalococcoidia > SHYB01 > SHYB01. Next base: position 2,238,432 of record OZ244810.1, read on the forward strand.
ACAACCGCATTCGAGGAGCTGGGCGGCTCGGTCGCCGTCGCCTCCGTCAGCAGGGGCGATACGGACATGGCCCCCGTCCTCACCCGGATTGCGGCGGGCAGTCCGGATGGCCTCTTCTTTCCCCTCTTCCAGGAAGAGGGCGCCCACATCGTCCGGCAGGTCGGCCAGATCGCTGGGCTTGAGGACGTCACGCTGATTGGCGGCGCGGCCCTGCTGGTCTCCGAGTTTCTGGCCATCCCCGAGTCGGAGGGCGTCTACTTCCCGGGTCCGGAGTTGGGCTTCGGCGGCAACACCAACGAGGCAACCGGCAAGGGCGGTGAGGCGCTCATCGCCGACTATCGAGAGCGGTACGGCGAGGCACCCACATCCGCCTATTTGGCCCACGCCTACGACGCGGCCACGATGCTCCTCCGCGCGATCGACGAGGTCGCTGTTGTCAAGGGAGAAGCGCTGTACATCGACCGGGCCAAGCTCCGGGAGGCGCTGACCGGAGTTGCCGGCTTCAGGGGTATCATCGGGGTCATCTCCTGCGACGAGTTCGGCGACTGCGGTACCGGCCGCGTACAAATAACGCACCACACCGATTCCAGCGTCACCGACATTGCGGGGCTACCCGTTGTCTACAGCTACGCGCCCTGATTTGCCAACCTGCGTCGTGGCAGGATTACTCCGCGGGGGCGTGCCCTACCGTCCCCGCGTGGCATATGACGAGCTCGGAGACAGCGGACCTACCTAAGAAGGAGGCAAGCAGTTGGCGTTCACGTTGCGCATAAGGAGTGTGTTGGGAAGGTCCTCATGCCGGATAGTATGGGTTGGGCTGCTGAGTTTGCTGGCCGTCGCGTTGCTGTCGGCATGTGACGACGAGCCGACAGAGACGCCAACGCCCGAGCCTACGCCGGCCACCAGTACCCCTACGCCGACATCGGTCCCGCCAACGCCGACCCCAGCGCCGACGCCGATCCCGACGCCAACGCCGACCCCAGCGCTGACACCGACCCCGACCCCAGCGCCAACGCCGACCCCAGCGCCGACGCCACCTCCGACCCCAACGCCGACGCCGGAGCGGGTTGGAGATCCCGCGATACGTGATTTCGACATCGACGCTGACACCCTCTGGGGGCAGCTGTTCGAAAGGTTCACCACCTCCGAGCAATCCTGCATCCGCACCGAATTGGGTGATGAGCTGCTGGAGTCCGTGCTGGAACGGCGTGCTTTGTCCGAGGGCGACACGCAGCAGTGGGAGGCGTCTATATTCGGCTGCCTCGCTCCGGAAACGGCCTCCGGATTATTCCTCTCCGCCCTTGTTGCGCAGATGGAGGGGCTGACCGAGGAGGCTGAAGGGTGCCTGAGAGAGTTGCTGGCGGACGCCGATGTGGCTGATATCGTTGCCGGTACCCTGCCGGACGCCAGCCCTGCCGCCGCCACCGCGGCCTTGACGTTTACGGTCGGCCTCCTGAGCTGTGTTCCCGAACAGATATTGCCTGGCGATCCCGGTCCCCCCGACCCACCGCAGGCGGATGTATCCCTGCTCTGGCGCAATCCCACCGGAGGCTGGGTTGTCAATGCGCCGACCGTGACCGACGGCGCGGTATACGCAGGGTCCGACGACAACCACGTGTATGCCCTGGACGCGGATAGCGGAGAGTTGCGGTGGCGCTTCGAGACGGGTGACGTCATAAGGTCATCCCCAACCGTGGCCGGCGGGGCGGTGTACGTAGGGTCCAACGACAATCACGTGTACGCCCTGGATGCCGAGACCGGGGGGTTGCTGTGGAGTTACGACACCGGCGACTGGGTGCAGTACTCCCCTACCGTAAGTGGCGGGATGGTCTACCTCGGCGCACTGGCGGAGGGGGACCACAGGGTCCACGCTCTCGACGCCATGACCGGAGAAGTCCTGTGGTTTGCCGAAAGGCCGTATCCGTTCACCCCTGAGTTCACTCCTGCGGTTGCGGGCGACAAGGTCTACGTGCCGGGCGGATTCGGCGAGTTCCATGCCCTGGACGCATCAACCGGAAAGGTGGTCTGGAGCTTCGATACCGGGATCCCCGTGGAATCCCCGCCCACAGTCATCGGAGGAATCGTATACCTGACGGCCGTCAACACCGCCCACGCCCTGGACGAGGCGACCGGGGCGCTCATCTGGAGCTACGGAACGGAGAGGTTCCCCGCGAGGGACTTCCCGGCCGTAGTCGCAGACAACGTCTACTACTTCTCGCCGGACGAACACATCTACGCCCTGGACACAGCGACGGGAGAGGTCCTCTGGTCATACGAAGCGGGCATGATGATCAACACCGCGCCCGTGACCGCCGGGGGCATGGTGTACGTAGGCTCCGAATCCGGCCGGTTCTACGCCCTTGACGCCGCCACCGGCGGGCTCGTCTGGAGCCAGGAGTCGCTGGCCTGGGCCTTGCAGTCACCCACGGTGGCCGACGGCGTTCTGTATGCAGAGTCCAGCGATGGACACCTGAGGGCGCTGGATGCGGCAACCGGGGAAGAGCTCTGGAGGTTTCAGAAGGGCTATTTCGACGGTGTCCCGTCCTACACCGTCACCGACGGCGTTTTGTACGTGGGCTCCCTGGACGGCGGCGTCTACGCCTTCGTCGCTCCATTAGGAACCACAACAGAGGGGAAAGTTCTGACAATCCTCTATTGGCAGGCTCCAACTCTGCCTGGACCCTACCTGTCGGGTGGCACTAAAGATGCGGATGCCGGAGCAATCACGTTGGAACCCCTGGCTAAATACGACCCGGACGGCAACCTCGTGCCGGCCCTGGCCGCCCAAATCCCGACAATCGAGAACGGAGGCTTTTCCCAGGACCTGATGTCGATTACCTGGAAGCTGAAGGAGGGCCTGAAGTGGTCGGATGGCAGCGACATGACGGCCCAGGACGTTGCCTTTACCTGGCGCTACTGCGTGGATGAAGATACGGGCTGCACGGCCGAGAGCTCGTTTGACGGCATCGCCTCCGTGCTGGCCCTCGACAATCTCACCGTCCAAATCGCCTTCGACGCGCCCACACCCTACCCGTACCGGGCCTTCGTTGGCGCCGGAACGCCCATCATCAGCCGCGCGCAGTTTGCCGACTGCATCGGCGCGGCCGCCACGACCTGCGAGGCGCAGAACACCGCCCCGCTGGGCACCGGCCCCTATCGCATCATCGGTTTCAGGACCAACGAAGAGGCCGTCTACGAGCGCAACCCCTTCTACCGAGGCCCGGCGCCCTATTTCGACAGGGTAGTCCTCAAGGGCGGCGGCGATGCGATTTCGGCGGCCCGCGCCGTGATGGAAAGGGGCGAAGCCGACTACGCCTGGAACACACAAGTGGAGCCGGAGATTCTTACTCGGATGGAAGCGGCCGGACTGGGCAAAGTGGTCGTCGCCTTCACCAGCCTGGTGGAGCGTATCGTCGTCAACCAGACGAATCCCGACCCGGCTTTGGGCGGCAATCGCTCCGAGTATCTGGATGGGCAAAACCCCCACCCGTTCCTGGCCTTCACGCCCATTCGCCAGGCCATGTCGCTGGCCATAGACCGGGGCCGCATAGCGGAGGACCTCTACGGCTTCGCCGCGGAGCCCACCTGCAATCTGTTGACTGGCCCCTCGAGCTATGTTTCGACCGCCAACGATGGGTGCCTGACCCAGGACATCGAGGGCGCCAACAGGCTGCTGGACGATAACGGTGTCCTCGACACCGACGGCGACGGCGTCCGTGAATACAACGGAGTGCCCCTGCGGATCACTTACCAGACCTCGGTCAATGCTATCCGTCAGGATACCCAGGCCCTCATTCAGGGTTGGTGGAGTGAGATAGGCATCGAGACGGAGCTGGTACAGCACGATGCCAGCGTCTTTTTCGGCAGCGACCCAGTGGCAGCGTCGTATCGCAGGTTCTTCGCCGACGTGCAGATGTACGCTTCCGGTTCCGGCATAGACCCGCAGCAGTCCCTATCCGGCCCCCTCTGCAAACATATCCCGACCAAGGGCAATAACTGGGCCTTGGGGAACATTGCCCGCTCGTGCAATCCGGAGTACGACAGACTCTACGCCCAGCTGGAGCAAACCCAAATCGGCCCGGAGCGGGAGGCGCTGGTAAAGCAGCTGCACGACATGGAGGTGCAGGGCTATTACGGGATTCCATTGGTGAGCCGGGGCTTCGTTTCCGCACACCTGAACACCCTGAAGGGCGTTCGGATCAACGGCTGGGACAGCGAGATGTGGAATATCGCCGAATGGCGGCGCTGAGGCTTACCCTGCCGGCGCATCGGTCTCCGTGAGCTGGGCCGTAACCCGGCGCTCGTCTATGTAGGGAACCTGACCGGGGCCCTTCTGATCGTAATGAGAAGAGCCTCAGTTTGAGTCGAGGAGGAAAGCATGTCCATCCTGATTCGTGCGGCAGCGGCTTATCTCGTGTTGCTTGCGGCTGTGGTTGCCATAAACTTTATCGTTACTCCCCTGTACCACCCGGGCGGAGACGAGCCATTCACGGTGTGGGAGATACTCAACTGGTTCATGGCGGTGGGTATGGTGATTGCCTTGGCCGCCAGCTACGTGGAAAAGCGCCGTGTCGATGGCGATGGTTCGGCGGACCTGAAGCGCTACCTGGGAGCGAACACGGTTTTCTACGGGGTAGTTGCTGTGTTCATCCTGTTCTTCTGGAACTGGTTTAGCTCTCTATCTCCCAACAACGAGGCGGACGGTCAATATTGGGTCGTCATCGACACCCTCATGCCCATCGTGATGGGGGTGACGGGCTGCCGCATGTGCAGACACAGCAGCAGCTGACCAAGGAACGCCGCGCAACGTTTCTGGCAAAGCCCGTTGCGACCCTTGGTACGAGCTCGCGGTACGGCACGCTCAGGCCCACCACCCTGACTGAAGACAACACCGGGGCCGCCCTGAGATGCGAGAAGAGGGTGAGAGATGATCCCTGACTACATACGAGAACAAGTGCTGAACGCAAAGCCGCCCGATGGCTGCTGTGTCCCTGAGGGTTCGGTTCCCGCCGTAGCGGAAGGCCACTTCACCGTCGCTCGCGCCGCCACCGTCGGCATCAATCCGCACGGATCGTGGAACCGTAAAGACTACTTGCCCAAAGAATACTTGACCCTGGACAGAGACGACTTAGACGAACAATTCCTCAACCGGGTGTGGCAGGAGAAAACGCGATACTTCGAGCGTAATACTTATCGGTACTTCACCATGTTGAAGCCGGTCCTCAACGCCTGCGGAGTCACCTACGGCGGCAACTATGGCGCTGATCGACCTGACTTGGCCTGTTCTCTCGATCTGGTCCAGTGGCCCACGGATCCTCTGTGGAGCAAGCTGCCAAGGGAATGCTCAGCCGATGCTCAAAGCAAACTGCTCAGTGACGGCGCGGCGTTCTTTGGGAGAATTCTGCAAGAAAACGAGAATATCGAATTGCTGCTTGGCAACGGCAAGACCGTCGTAGAGCAGTTCGAGCGTACGTTCAAGGTGCGATTCGACAAGTGGAAGGCCGATGATCTCGGCGCTCACATCTACTGTGGGGAGTTGCTGGGCAAGCGATTCATCGGCTGGAGCGCTTTCTTGTCGAACTCACGGATGAACGGATCCCAAAGAGCAGAGCTAGCGCGCCTGGTAGGCGAGGCGCGTCGCGAGGGCTGCCCTTAGCTGCTCTCTTAGAGATTGCCCTCACCCGTTGAGGCGCGCACACCTAGACGCGATACAACCCATGTTCCCCACCCTGGGTGGGGAAAGACCGGTTTCTAGCGGGACCTAAGGGCCGGCTGCACCCTCGACCTACTGGTTACAGTGACACCACCCACCGGAACATTCGCAGTACACAATAGACACGAAATACTCAGGTACTCGGGGGCGGTGGACCTGAAGCCAACACATATTTCTGAGGTGACCGTTCTCCGCTGGGAGCGTCAGTGGCTCACGACACCATCATCCTACCGCAAGGCACCCTTGATGGGTACTCCCTTGATAGTGTTCAGCCGCTCGCCTAAGGGAGCCGACGCAGGTCTGCCGATTTCCAGATCCACGGTAGGGCCGAACAGTCTTCACGAAGCTATGTCACGAAGGCCATCAAGCCGATGGGGCTACGATGAGGGCTCGAACACCAGCTCAGGCACCACGACTTCCCAGTCATCGCAGCGAAGGCCGTCCTGGTACTGCGTCTCCGATCGCGCTCTGTCCCATGTGACGATCGCCAAGACCGTAGCAAACGTGCAACGCATGCCGTCTGGGGTCTCGAAACTACTAGCAAGCTGTCCCACGACCGTTCCACTTTGATCCAGGAGCTCCCAACGACCAGACCGGACCCGTACGTCCAGCCGGTCGCCGGGCGATAGCGCGGCAATGGCGCGATGCACAGGATGGCCGGTGTGCCTATATCCCGCGAAGCTCAGAAAGGCATCTCGCAGGCTGAGCCGTTGGTAGCGGCGGGCGAGCTCTGGCGCCGGCGGAGGGAGTTTGTCGGATGCCTGCCGGTGCAACACTGAGGAAGTGTCCATCAAGGCACCCTGGAGTCGGTGCGGGCCTGGAAAGCGCATAAGGGTCAGGGTCTGTCGAGCGCGGGTCATGGCCACGTAGTACAACCGGCGCGGGTCATCCGAATCCTCGCCGTGGCCAACACGGTCCCAGCCTCCGTCCAGCACAACCACATGGTCGAACTCCAAGCCCTTGGCACGATGGGCAGTCAGCAGCAGCAGCCTGCGCTGGCGGCGACGTGCTTCCCGTCCCCACTCCGCCAGCCATTCGATGAAGTGATCCACCGACGTTTCCGCGCCGCTGGTCTCCAACTCGTATTCGGCTATGGCCTCCAACAGCAAATCGACCCAAGGGCCGGAGGGCTGCCCAACAAGCCAGTCGTCCAAGTCTGCGCTCGTCACCAGGGGGAAGTCTCTATTACGCAGCCAGTTCACAAGTGCCCTGGTCTCGCGCAGATGCCAGACGCCCGTGAACTCCTCATTCGCCATCTGCACCGGTATACCCTCAAGCTCGCACAGGCTGCGCACCGGGTCCAGGTGTCTCCAATCGCGCGCCACCACCGCGCAAGAGGACCAGTTCCAGTTGGGGGTAAGGCCAGACAACCGCTTCAGTTCGGCGACGACCGTTTGGGCCTGAGTGATAGGGGTGTCCCCAGCCGACAGTATCTGAACTCTGCCTCGGGCTACCGGATCAATCTCGGCCCACGCACCTCCAGGCGGTTCCTTTTCGCGCGACCTATCAACATGGATCGGATGCCCTGTCTTCATCCGCTGCCGGGCCGGTTCAATCACCGCATTGGCTGCCGCGATGATGTCGTCGGTGGAGCGGTAATTGTCGGTGAGGAAGGCGGGCCTGGCCCCGTAGTCCGCTTCGAAGCGCCGGATAAACGCCACCGAAGAGCCATTGAATGCGTAGATGTTTTGATCGTCATCGCCCACTGCGAAGAGGCTGAGCTTGTCGTCATCATCGGAAAGGGTTCTTCCTGCCAGAGCGGAAATCAGAGCGTACTCGTCGCGGCCAATATCCTGGTACTCGTCGACCAGTATCCAGCGGAAACCCGCGAGCAATCGTGTCCGGTACTCGTCCGCTTCGTCGGGCCGCAATCCTTCCCCGCGGAGCAGGGCCACCGCCTGCCGGAGAATTACTTTGAAGTCACTGTCGTCCAGATGATTCGCACGTCCCGTGAAACTCGCGCCGACCAGTCGCATGGCGAGCGCGTGGCAGGTGAGCACGATGACCCCGCGGGCGTCTGTGCCGATCAACTCTGCCAGGCGGCGGCGGATCTCTACAGCAGCGTGACGGTTGTAGGCGAGAGCCAGGATGCCGCGAGGGTTCTCGCGCCTCGCTCGAATCAGGTAGGCGATACGATGCACCAGCACCCGTGTCTTGCCCGAGCCGGGTCCTGCCAGCACCAGGACATTTGTCTGCTCCCGGTCGTCTGCGACGATGCGGCGCTGGATGGGATTCCTCAGGCTCTCTACGATGGTCTGCCAAGATTCCGGCGTGGTCTGCCGTGAAATCTCTCTGTCTCGGTTCGGCAGCCAGCGGCGCAGAAAGTCCTCTCGGCGAAGGTTGAAGTAGTCCATCGCCAGGCGCAGGGCATCGGCCATCGCTCCCAACCCCTGTTGTACGTATTCCGCCATCACGTGAATCTGCAGTATCTGTTCGTCGTAGTGGAGCTTGAGGGATGCAAAGTCGGCCTGGACGAAGCCGCGTCGTTCCGGCTTCAGCCGGATGGTCATGGCCGGGCGAAACACCGTCAGTCCCCTGTTCAGCCGAATGACCTCCTGCTCGTGCAGCCACAGCAGAGCGCGATCCATCAGTCTCGCGGGATCCCTGACTTCGCTCGCCAGGGTCATGTCGGACCTTATCGCCGTCAGCAGCTTACTCAGCGTCGTCTCGGCCAGCAGGTCCGTCCCGCGGCTTCCGGACGGGAGGCTGGCAAGCAGAAGATCCAGTAGGCGGCCGGCGGCTGCGCGGCGGAGCTCGGCAGTCCTCTCCAACGCTTTCCAGTCACGCTGCAACGTCACCTGTATGGTCTCCCCGTCGCGCCCCCGTATCCCCAGGCTTCCGCCACCGCCACCCTCGCCCCTCCCGTCGGCGGCGATGCTGCGGACGATCCGCCGCAAAAATTCCGGCAGAGCGTATTGGTGACCGTCGTCCTTGAGCCGTTGGGTGGCGCGGCGGAGATGCAGCATGGAGGTATCACCCTTTTCCATATCTGGATCCATCTCGCGCAAGAGGTCGATCAAGGCCTGCTCCAGCTCTGTCACTTCCTTGAAGCGTTGCCGGGAAGCACGCTTCACTCCTGTGTGTACGAAGGCAGTCAACACTGTGTCGTTGCTGGCGACACCAAAACGCTCCAAGTCATAAAGTGCGGCTCGCACTCCTTCCGATGTCAGACCTGAAGCGGCCATCAGCTCGTCGGTGGATATGCCTTCGTCCGCGTCCGCCTCTATCAGAGCCTCGCAGACGGTCAGCAACTGGCGACGGTAGGCATCCGCGATATGGGCCCTCTGGATCTTGACGCTTGCTTCTCTAATCGAGCTCACTCGTAGGGAGGACGGGAACACTTGCACCCGGTTCTCCTCTCTGGTAAGCAGCACGGCCTCCTCCAGCCAAGCCACTGCGGTCCGCACCCGAGTGTCGTCAGTGGCGGAGTCTCGCTCGAAAGCCCTTTCTTCATCCTCACCGAGGATCTCGCCTGGGGTGGCCAGCACCTCGCCATCCAACCGTCTCTTCCTGTCCAGGTTTCGCAGTGCCCTGAGAACGCCGTGGATCTCCCGGCGTGAGAGCCGCGAACGGGCCGACATGCCGAACTGCAGCTCCATATCATCCAGTGCGTAGAGCAGTACGCATCGGGCCGTCTGCTGATCTCGTCCGGCTCGGCCTGCCTCCTGCAGGTAGTTCTCCAGGGAACCCGGGATGTCGGCGTGAATCACCAGACGCACGTCCGGCTTGTCGATGCCCATGCCAAAGGCATTGGTAGCGACGATGGCCCGCAGTTCCCCACGTATGAAGCTCTCCTGGACGTTCTTTTTAGTCTCCGGCGGCAGACCTGCATGGAAGCAGCCCGCCTCGACTCCCTTTGCCTGCAGGAACTCCGCGACCTCCTCAGACTGTCGCCGTGTCGCGCAGTAGACGATTGCGCCGCCCGGCTCGTCTTCCGGGAGATCGGCCGTCAGAATCTGGTGGATATGAGCGAACTTCTCTCCGCTGCTCGTCTGCACCACCACAAATTCCAGGTTGGTACGTCGAGACCCGCCGTCAAAGACCTTAAGGCTGATATCAAGCTCCTCCTGAAAGTAGTCCACGATTTCGGCCATCACATCGGGCTTGGCGGTCGCCGTCAGACACAACGCGGGCGGCACCGGGTCCTCTCCCGCCCTCTCACGGATGAAGCGCCCGACGTAACGGTAGTCGGGCCGGAAGTCGTGCCCCCACTTCGAAAGGCAGTGGGCCTCGTCCAGAATCCAGGCTCCTATCTCACGCTGTCCCAGGACACGACGCACGGAGACGCTGCGAAGCTGCTCCGGCGAGATGATGAGGATGCCGGCATCGCCCAGCCGCACCCTGTCCAGAGCATCGGCTCGCTCCGGCATGGACAGAAGCCCGTTGATGGTCACACATGAACCGATGCCCCGCGCCTCCAGCCCTTTGACCTGGTCGGCCATGAGGGCGACCAGTGGCGAGATCACCACCGTCAGTGCGCCGGTCTTGTCGTAACGGGACAGGGCCGGAATCTGATAGCAGACCGATTTGCCGGTGCCCGTTGGCAGGATCCCCAGTACATGCCCCCCCGCCATCGCTGCCTCGACGATGGACTGTTGCATGGGGCGGCCGTTCTCGTCCTTCGGTTCCGGCCTGAAGCTGCCAAAGCCGAACCATCGGGCAAGTTCCTCGCGGGCGTTGTGCCGCTCCCTGCACCATTTACAGGCAGAATATGTGCAGGCGGTGTCGCGCAACTTGCGCACCAGTTGTCCCGCCCCGGGAAATTGATGTCGTATCCAGGGAGGTATCACCGAGTTGCCCCCGGACACCGACAGCCACGCCAGCGCATAGGCCAGCGCCCAGCCGTGGCGAAACGCATCCTCCATGACTTCCCGGGCGTGCGTTTGACAGGCGTTGCCAGCCAGTCGTGCGCGAATCGCGTCGTGTGCCTCGGCGTCGGACGGCCTTCGTGAGTGCCGCAGTGACGTGAAAACCCTGTCGAAACCCCCGCCATCTTCTGCAGTAGTCAGCCAGTGCCACGCTGTCAGCAGGTCTGGCGGCGCATCCCGCAGGGCCTTCTGCTGGTTGCCGAAGACCTCCAAGGTAAGTCTGGCGTCCAGTTCCGGGTTATTGATGCGCCCGCGTTTGATCTGTCCGTCCTGGTAGTGCTTGACTAGGTGGTGGTAGGGGTTGCGAGGGAAGGCCATGGGATTGAGTCTGAGCGTATCCACCGCCGGCAGCCGCAACAATCGCAACCTGGGATTCGCGGCTTGCAGATGGGGCAAATCGAACGCGATCAGATTGTGGCCTAGCAGGAAGTCCGCGCCTTCGGAAAGGTCGTCCAGTCTAGCCAGTGCTGCGGCCAAGCCATCGCGGGCCGCTGGGAAGACCAGGGATTGGCCGGTGTCGGGGCGCACTCCGGCGAAAGCGCGGATGCGGCGGTTACGGACACTGACTTCAAGATCCAGCGAGAGGCACCGGAGTAGGAGGTGGCCGGTGTCGTCAATCATCGGAGTGAAGCCTCTCCGTGATCAAGCTATGCACTACATGTGTGGTTGGGTCCTGCTCAATACTCATCTGAACTTAAGTCGTCACGGTCTACAAGCTAGTTCTCGCAGGGGTCATTTGACTGCCATTGGCGACCAGTAGGTAGAATAATGTTACCGCGAAAGTCCGCCGGTCAACAATGCTCTGCCAGAGGCTTTTCTTCATCCACCTCAAGCCCGGTTTCTCGGAGAGATCATTGCTATTGAGTAGTCCTCTGGTGCTCAACTATTCGTGGCCACCCACAATCCTGACGTACTTCAGGGTCCGGTCAATGTTGTTTCGAATGAATTATTCGTCAGTGATGTCGAGGGTTTTTCACGAGGGGGTGATTATCTGTGAGGCAGACGGCGACTGTGTGTTTTATAGATCCATTCTTGACCTCGATGAAGTCCACGTCGAGGGCCCTCCCGACGCTCTCTTTGTTCACGCTAGCGGCAAGGACCGAATGGCGTCTCTAGCGGAGACCTTGAGAGCCTTGGATGTCGCGGTCGACGTCATCGCCGACATCGATGTACTCAAGAATGAAGGTGGACTACAACGAATGGTCAATGCCTTGGGAGGAGACTGGTCTAGAATCCAGCCGGTAGCAAAGAAGTTAGAACAGCTGTCGACAACGGCAAACCGGCGCTAGATATCGATCAGATTAAGCAAGGCATCCAAAGAGCCCTCACCCAAGAACTGAACCCGTAAAGCAGCTTCGGTTACGCATCAACGCAGTCTTCCAGAGTGTCTTATCTTGGGATGCTGTTAAGAGATATGGTGAGTGGTGCTGTAGGGAACGAGGCTCTGACCCAATCGCTTCAGTCGGCAGCCCAGCCTTCCTACAGCACCTTCAGCTCATGGGCGATGGGGAGTGAGGTTTCGTCCCTCCTGGAGTCTCACTGCGCTGTCGTTGGTCCCCAGGGTGTCGTAGAAGGTCTTCGAAGAGTCCGAGCGCCGATACCTCCACCGCAGGCTCGCCGAGATGTCGAGCTAACCTCGACGGCAGCCTCCTCGGCGATCCGGAAATGTCCGTACCCTATGGTAGTACCGAGCTTTTGTAACTCCGCTATAGGGGCATCCACATTCAGCGGTATGGCAAGCAACGAGCGCGGGATTCCCCAAGACGGACTTCGCACGTACTATATGCTAGCGCCGCACCCTGCGAGGCTTCATGGGCAGTGCCAGGTCCTCGGGCGGGAGCTTCTCCGTCTCCGGCCTTCGCACAGCCGGCATCAAGGGTCATGAGGCGGTGATCCGGTTGGACTTGGAGAGAAGAGGGTCGGAGTCCCAGCCGCCGGCGGCCAGGAGCCGCTCGCGAGGCCGCTGAGAGGCCCGATGCCCCTGTTTCCCCAGTGGCGGAAACTCTCAGGGAAAGGGGAGCTATGGAGATCGAAGCCGAACGGACGGCGGTCCTGACCATCGACTATCAACGCGAGTGGGTGGACCTCGTGCAGAATGAAAAGGGCCTGCTGGACCGGGTTGCCAGGGTGCAGGATGCCGCGCGGGCGGCAGGCGTCCCCGTGATCCACATCAGGACGGCATTGGGGGAATCCCCCGCAGGAGTTGCGGACGACCTGTATCAGAGGCAGCTCAGGGCCAAGGGTTGGGGGAAAGAGGGAAGCACAGGTGCGGAGATTCACCCCAAAGTGGCGCCCCAGAGCGGTGAAATCGTCATCACCAAGCGGCATGAGGGGCCCTTCGTCGGCACCGAGCTCGAACGCATCCTCCGTGACCTGGACCGCTACTATCTCGTCGTAGCGGGCACACCGACCGGACGCGCCGTTCGCAACATCGGCGACGATGCCTGCAACAAGCATTTCCTCGTAGCCCTTCTTTCCGATTGTTGCGCGGACCCGGACCCCGAGGTCCACGAGGCGCTGATGATCGCCCTCAGGCACCAGAATCTGATCGTCCCATCCGACGAATTGCTCACCGCACTGGCCCCGCCCCCGGAGGCCGGCAAGTCCAGCTAAACCGGCCGAAGTGGTGGCAGACCGAGACCGTAGGCGTAGATCTGACCAGGAGGGACGTCATGGAGATCAATCTACAGCGGACCGCGCTCCTCACCATCTATGTGCAGGAGCACTTTATGCAGATGTTCGCGACCGGGGGCATGGTGGAAAGAATGGCGGAGGTCCAGGACGCCGCACGTCAGGCTGGGATGCTTCTTGTCCATCCCCGGGGACCTTCCCATGACGAGGGGTTCCCGGCTGTCGGACCCCTGGCCAATCCTCACGAGCACAGTGTCAAGAGGTTTGGCTTCAGGTTTGGCGCCATGCCGGAGGGCATTCAGGGCTGGGAGACCACTCCAAAGCTGGCGCCTCAGGCCGGGGAGATCGTCATGCCGGCGTACCATTCGGGGCCCTTTGTGGGAACGTGGCTGGACGCCGCGTTGCGCAGCCGGGATATCCGCACCCTGGTCTGTATGGGATTGACCGCCAACGGCGCGGCAGGGAAAAACATCGTGACCGATGCGACCAACCGCGGCTACGAGGTGGTGGTACTCAAGGACTGTCTGCCGGATTCCAACGTCGATCAGCCGTGGGTCCACCGGGTCCTGATGGAGAAGGTCCTTCCCCAGGTCAGTGAGGTCATGACAGCGAGGGAGTTCCTCGCAGCACTGGGGGAAGCGGCTGAAGCAGCTTCCGCCACCCGAACGTGAATAGGAGGATGTCGCCGTGCAGCCGCCTCTTGCGGGTTACCGGGTCTTAGACGTCACCATCTTTCAAAACGGCCCCTGGGCCACCTGCATGCTCGCCGATATGGGGGCCGATGTCATCCATATCGAGCACCCGGAGCTGGGAGACCCGGGACGTGGAACGTCCATGCATTCCGAGGTCCCGACCGTCAACCCATACTTCGAAACGATGAACCGGGGCAAGCGATCGATGACCCTCAATCTCCAGTCTGAAGAGGGCCAGGACATCTTTTATCGAATGGCCGGCAAATCCGATATCGTTGTTCAGAATTACCGGCACGGAGTCGTCCAAAAGATGAAAGTCGATTATGACACCGTAGCCCGTTTCAACCCAAAGATCATCTACTGTTCCATCACCGGATTCGGCAGTGAGGGGCCCGATGCACGGGATGGCGTCTACGACCTGCTGGGGCAGGCAAGGAGTGGCTTCCTGAGGATGTTGGCGCTCCCAAACGGCGACGTGCGCTATCAGGTCGAGGGCGGGATCGGGGACCAGATGGGAGCTACCTACGCGTCCCAGGCGATTCTCTGGGCGGTCATTGCCCGGGAGCGGTACGGAGTCGGCCAGCACGTAGAAGTGTCCCAGCTAGGCGCCCTGATGGTGCTCCAGGCTATGGGTATCAACACCTACCTTCATCATCAAGAGATGAAGCCGCCCGCCGATCGGACAAAGGTTGGAAATCCACTGGTCAACGTCTACATGGGCTCGGACGGCAAGTGGCTGGCCCTGTCCTGCGTCCAATACGACCGTTACTGGCCGATTGTCTGCTCAGTCCTCGGCCTTGGGGATGTGAAGGATGATCCTCGATTTGCTACCCGTGAGGCGGGCACGGTCAACAGCGGCGCCCTCATCCAGCTCCTCGACCGCCGGTTTGCCGACAAGCCGTGCGCCGAATGGGTCTCGGGCCTGAAACAGGCTGGGGCGATTTGCACTGCCGTCCTGCAGTATGACGACCTGGAGCGCGATCCTCAGGTCGTGGCAAATGGATACCTGGTGGATGTGCCTCACGCCACGCATGGGGACCTGCGGCAGGTGGGGATTCCGGCCCGGCTCAGCGCGACTCCGGGGCGCGTTACGGCGGCCGCCCCGGAGTTTGGCCAGCATACCGCCGAAGTCCTGCTCGAGCATGGCTACTCCTGGGACGAGGTAGCTCACTTCGAAGAGGTCGGGGCTATCTGATTCAAAAGGGGATGGGTGGACTTTGACGCCCGGTCTGCGGCTGAGAGCCGCCGCGATGAAGCCGGCGCCTGGCTATTCGATCTTGAAACTGTACTCAGTTGGATGAATCAGCTGGTAAGGGCTGTTGAACAGCGGCACCGAAGCGCCACCGGGTGACGGGCTCGTTCCCTTCGCTATCCATGTCTCTCTCGCCGCTTTCACTCCCTCGACAACCTGGGCTGGGTCCCCATCGAGCATGTACAGGTTCAGGTACCTTCCCAGCTCAGGCTTGTCAAAGCGGGAGAACCGCATGGCGTTGACTACTCCCGGGATTGCCATGACGTCGGGAGCATGCACCTCTCGGAACCATTCGTTCACCACTTCCCTCTTCGAGGGATCGGGCACCGTGGTAAGTACCGCCATCACGCCGCGGTGACCCAGAAAAGGCACCGCCGCGGTAAGCACGGGGATGTCGTCTCGGGCTATAACGTACTCGGTCTTGTAGAACCCGACCTCGATCACGCGCCCATGCCGGAAGATGCGCTTCTCTCTTCGGAGATAGGCGCCCATCTCCTGGAAGTGGCCTATGACCTCTGCGATGTCGTCAGTCCCAAGCAAGTAGGTGGTGAAATAGGAGCCCTGCCCGTTGTCCAAGTCTCCTAGGCTGGTCGGGGGACGGGCCGCCTTACAGTCAGGTGTGGCTACGTACCGCCTGGCGCTGAGGTATCCCGGTAGGCCAACGTACTCCGGGAGGTGATCGAAGTCATACCAGGTGTTGTATGGCCCGGTGTGCTCTTGCGGCACATCGATGAAAGCGGCGATGAGACCCTTCATCTCCATGAATGTTCTCCTTTGGTTGCTGGCGGGGGTCCGCTACGGCGGGCTCCCAGATCGCCACTGGGTCGATGTCCTTCTATTCCCATCATTCTGGGGGTGGAGCACAGCTCCTTTCCTTCTGAAACCGGCCTTAACCTGAAATCGGCCTTAACCCCCGTCCAGGTGAAAGAGCTTGGCGGCGTTATCCACGAGGATTTTGCGCTTTTCCTCCTCCGTCATATCCTTGGTCACCCGCGCGATGTAGTCCTGGGAGGTCGGGTAGGTGCAGGTCGGATGCGGGTAGTCGGACTCCCACATGATGTTATCGATACCGATGTAGCTCCGCATGACGACGCCGACCTCTTCAAACCAGAAGTTGACGTAACACTGGCGGTGAAAGTACTCGCTGGGCTTGATCTTCATCCAGTCGGTCCAGAGCTTCTGCCGCTCCCACTGATGGTCGGCGACCTCCAGGACGTAAGGGACCCACCCCAGGCCGCTCTCGGACGAGACTATCTTGAGCCTCGGGAAGCGCTCCAAGATGCCGGAGAAGAGCAAGGTGGTCATGATGAGACTGTTAGCGCAGACTCCCTTTGTAGAGTGCTCGGCCAGGTTGAACATGGGGCTCTGGCCGGGGGACGTCCAGTCCACGCTGCCAAAGCCCTGGCTGCCGCCGGAGCCGATGTGCAGGTTGATGGAGAGGTCGGCCTCCTGGGCCGCCGCCCAGAACGGGTCCCAGTGCCTATCCACGATGTGGGGGTAGCCGAACTGCTGCGGCAAGGCGAAGCTAATCCCCCGCACCCCCCGCTGGCGCATGCGGCGCAGCTCGGCGGTCGCTGCGTCGGCATGCCAAAGTGGGACGATTGCCAGAGTAATGAACCGGCCGGGGAAGGGCGTCGCATAGTCCTCGATCTGGTGGTCGTTGTAGGCGCGGATGCCCTCCAGCCGGAACTCCTCTTCCCACTGGGGATTGGCGAACGTATTCCCGCCCACTCCAGCTACGTTGGCGAAGAAGGTGTGCACGTCCACGCCGTCCCGGTCCATGGCCTTGACCCGCTCGGCGGGCACGTAGGCCTCCAGCGGGACATCCTCCCAGCGCATGGGTGGCTTCGTCCGATCGGGCATCACGCCATGGACCACGGCGACTCCGTAGGTCGCAGTAGTCTCACGACTCTGGCCGTAGACGGACCAGCTGTCGGTCCCGTCCGGGTTTTGGCGCACCTGGGGGGCGTACTCAGCCCACTTTTTGGACATCCGCCGCACATAGGTATCCGGCGCTTCCTGCAAGTGATCATCGGTTGAGATGACGTTGTACTGCACGCACCCTCCCTCCGATGGCCGGCTGCTCGGTTCTTCGAGCAGGGCGCGGTCCAATGGCATTATAGGCCGCCCCACGGCGCGATCAACGGCCTGTTGTGAACTGGGACATAACCCTATCGACGAAGAGCCTGTCCCCTTCTCACCTGCTCTTTCGGAGAATGCCGCGTCGAATCCAGCAGAAGAGCCGGCGGCGAGACAGCAGGACGGTTGACAGTCCGCGGGTATGCTGTCTAGGGTTGGGATGCTTTCTCTTATCCGGTGAGCGACGCAAGAGGGGGACCGATTGGCGCTCTTAAAGGCCTTCCGGGCCCTGTCCCGTTCGCCATGCGGTCGACCCTCTGGCCCGAGCCCTGGTCAAGGGTGAGGCCGGAGGGGAGCCTACCTCGGTGTCAACACATGACGCCGCTGATCATGTGTCTTACCCGGGGTCTCTTGGGCGGTAAGAGGGCCGCTGCTCGTAAGGCAGAAACGAAAGGGGAGGAGTGATGAAGACCTACCAGGTTATTTCGGGGGACGGTCATCTCGAGGGTCCGGTTGATTGGACAAGGTGGGTGGCGGCCAAGTACAAGGATGCAGTCCCCAAGCTGGTGACCAGGGAAGATGGCTCTCAGGCCTGGCGAACGGATTATGCGGGCGTCCAGACCGAGAACGTTCTTGGCGCCAACCTCTACTGCGGCTTACGCTACGATGAGTACACGCCCAAGACGGCCCGCACCTATTTCAATCCGGATGGCTCAGTGCGACCGGGGTGTGGCGACGCGGTCCAGCGGCTCCGCGAGCAGGATATCGATGGGATCGACGCCGAGGTCCTCTTTTTTGGCGGCGGTCTGGGCGCTGGGGCGAATAGATTCGAAGACGCCGATGCCAACCTTGCTCTGGTGCAGGCGTACAATGACCACCTGGCCGACTACTGCTCCGTAGCCCCCGACCGGCTCATCGGCGCGTCCGTTCTCCCCACCAGCGGCGTCGATGCTGCCATCGCCGAAATGGAGCGTTCCAAGAAGATCGGCCTTATCACCGTGTGTCCCAGCATGTGGCCCAACGGCAGCCCGGACCCCGCGCCCGAGGACGATCGTTTCTGGGCCGCCGCCCTGGACATGGACATGAAGATCTCTCCCCATTTCACCTTCGGTAGCTGGGAATGGCCTGTGGACCAGGCGGTTGGGCCCGAGCAGGCCGTGGGAGGCCAGCGTGGCGTCGGCCAGGGCCGTTGCGGCGTCACCATCGCTCGGCTGATCGCCCAGGGTGTCTTCGACCGCTTCCCCAACCTCAAGATGTACCTGGCGGAGACCCAGGCTGGCTGGTTGGCCGCACACCTGGACTTGATGGATGAGTTCTACCAGCGCTGGTACACCTACCACGGCGTCGAGCTCAAGAAGCAACCCAGCCAGTACTACCGGGACCACCTGAAGTTCAGCTTCGTCTATGACCGCATGGCCATGCGCCTCCGGGAGTATATCGGCGTGGACATGTTGATGTGGGGATCGGACTTTCCCCACAGCGTGGGCACGTTCCCGGATAGCCGGGAGATACTACCGGACCTCTTCGAAGGCGTGCCGGAGGACGAGAAGCGGAAGGTCCTGGTGACCAACGCAACGGACTTCTTCGGTCTGGACCCGGAGAAGCCCCTGACCCCCACACCCTAGCCCAAGGGGAATTCAAGGGCGGCGATGGACAGCCGTCCTTTCCTGGCCCTCGAGGGCAATCCACCATCAAGGGGCAACCATGGCGACGTTGAAAGTCATCGTGAGCCACAAGCGAGCGCCGATAGGCACGCAGCAGCTGCGTCTCAGCAGGGGACTGGAGCAGATGTATTACGCCATGCTCTTCTCTGGCAGCCCTTCCTACAAAGGCCGCTCCGATGTCTGGCACTCCTGGCTCAAGATCGGGTTCCACGTAGCCGTGAAGGTCCCTCCCCCGGGAGCAGCCGAATCGGACAAGGCGGTCCAGAATACGGTGTCCAAGGGGAAGGCCCCCGAGGTCTACATCCTCAGCTCCAACAAGGAGACCCTTGAGCGGCTGCGAAGTGTGCTCCTGGACGTCGACGCGATGAGGGACGCGGTGACTGGAAAAGAAGAGGCCTCGAAAGCCTCGCTCCTGTTGGAGAGTCCCAAGGTAGCGGGAAAGCTCGTCAACCCTCTTCTGGCCTCCGTGAATGAGGCGGGTCTCCGCCCAGACGAGGTTGAACACTATACGTATATGGTCCGGCGGGCGCTTCTGGCCCTGGCCCACGACGATGTCACTTCCATTCTGGTCTCCCTCGATTAGGGGGTCTCGCTTCCCCTCTCCGATACGTCCGCTCATCGGGAGGCCCACGACGGCGCAAGTGTTGGAAGGGATTCGGCTGTTAGACTTCGCCCAGGGTATGGCCGGTTCGCCTTGACCCGAGCATGGCTACTGGGAGAGCGGCCGTTCCGAAGCTAGCAGATTACACGCGGCCCGAATGGATGAGGTGTGGCGATGTCGCTCATGCATCTCTTGGGAGGGTCCTGAGGTAGACGCGAGCACCCGGTCAATACTAGAATGTCATGGGCCCCCAAGGGAGTTGAAATCGCATACGTGGAGGCTAAGCCAGGTTACCCACCCGGCTTCCACATTGGTGGCGTTATGAAGGACCAGAGCGGGCGACCTTCGAAGAAGTTTAGAGTGCGCTGCCGCATCTGCACACTTTGGTTCCCGGTCGAGTCTGACAAGAGGCCCCAGACTGTTCCACAGCACCCGGATGATGACTCATCGGTCAGTCCTCGATGCCTCGGATCGGAGCTGTCACCACGCGAAGTGCTAGCAGCCTGAGTCCACCTTTGCGGGCCGCTCGGGGCTAACGCCAAGTCAGGTGCAAGCTCCCGGTAGCCGTCGGGCAGCTTATCCGGCAGTCGCTGCGCGGAGACGTAGTCGGCGTAAGGAAGAGCTCGGACTGTGTAGGGGTCCTGCTTGACTCCCAGTGCGCTGGTGTACCCGACTGACCGCTCGGCGTGCACAGAAGCCGGGTACTCTCCGGCGTCCCCTCTCCTCGGACGTCAGATCCCGTCACGTAGACCTTCTTGTGGATTCCCGGTCCAACTCTACGCGCTCGGCGCGTAATGAGTCGGCTGCTCCTTAACGAGCCCTTCCTTCTGGAGCTTCGAGAGGTGTTGGCGGACATTGCCGGCGGCGGCCCCTCGGAGGGCCTTCTTCAGGTTCTTCGGGTAGATAGCCTTCACGATCGCATCAACGTCGGTGATACCCTGCCGCAGGGCCTCCATCACCTGGCGCTCCCGCATGTTGCGATGGTTCACATACTCGTCCACCCAGGGTCTCGCATCGGACACGATCTTCCCGTGAGCGGGGCAAATGATCGACGGCTTGAAGCGCTGTATCAGCGCCAGCGACCGCATGTAGCTATACAGGTCCTGGACGGTGCTCGTGCTCGACCCCAGGACGGTGTCGCCGGTGAACGCGATCTTCTGGGACCGGAGGAAAAAGCAGACGTGCTCCTCCGCATGTCCCGGGGTGTATTGAGCTTCCAGCACGGCCCTGGTCCCCGCCGCGACGCGCTCCCGGGACTTGAGCGGCCGCACTGACTCCTTGCCGAGAAATGGGACCAGCCGCTTGGCCAGTTTCGGATGGCAGCGCACTGGTACCTGGATGACGTCGTGGATGCGGTCGAGCCCTCCTATATGGTCGGGGTGGCCATGGGAGATCACGATCGCCGCCATCGAAGGCCGGCCAAGCTCGCTGTAGGCGTCCAGTATCTCGCGGGTCCATTCCCGGTCGTGCTCGCCGGTGTCGATCAGGACCATCTCCTCCCCCGGGTCACCGACGAAGTAGATGTTCGTGCCCCCGGGGTGGAAGGCATGGGTGTCCTTGATATGCAGCCGATAGACGAAGGGCGCGGTCTGTTCCATGAAGTCCAGTTTCCTCCCGGCATCGCTGCGCCCAATTGTTGGGCTGGACGAAGCTTATCACGCCTCCGTCCTTCCCTTGAGACATCCGCCTCCCGCTGACGCTCAAGGCCCCCCTCGACCCCAATGGGTCATCGTCGACCAGATCTGCTTCCGGCGGGTCTCGATGGCATGACCGAATTGACGGGTACGGAGCGCAAGAGGACGCTGGCTGTCGGTATGGCCCGGCGGCCCGTTTGCTATACTCCGCGCAAGGGAGGGGACCTATGGGACGGCTCGATGGGAAGGCTACTATCGTTACGGGCTCGGGCCGGGGGCTGGGCCGAGCGTACGCCATGCACATGGCCCGTGAGGGGGCGCGGATCATCGTCAACGACGTCGACGCCGAAGAGGCCGAAACGACCGTTGCCGACATCAAGGCTGAAGGCGGTGAGGCCGTCGTCGATGGAGAGAGTGTGGCTGACTGGGATGGGGCGCGACGTCTCATAGACCACTGCGTCGGCGAGTTTGGCCGGATTGATGTTCTCGTCAGCAACGCCGGAGTGCACCACGAGACCGAGTTCAAGGACGAGACTGAGAGGGAGATCGATTTCCTTCTGGGAGTGAACCTCAAGGGGACCATGAATGCCAACCGGCATGCCCTCGAGCGCATGGTCCCCCAGAGGCAAGGCTGCATCATCAACGTCAGCTCCGGCTCCCAGTCGGGCACCGGGATCGGCACGTCGGTGTATGCCGCCAGCAAGGCGGGTGTTGCCGGGTTCACCTATGCCCTGGCCATGGAGGTCGCGAAATACAACATACGGGTAAACGCTCTCTCCCCGATGGCCCGCACCCGGATGGGGGCGAACCGAGCGGGAGAAAACCGGGCCCCGTGGAGCCCGGACAACGTCGCCCCCCTGGCGGTCTTTCTTGCCAGTGAAGACGCCTGGTACGTTACCGGGCAGGTCGTACGTTTGGAAGGGACGGTCCTGAGCCTCCTGTCCCACCCTCGAATCGTCCATCCCGCCGTCCATGCGACCGGCTGGACGGTAGAGGAGATCAGCAAGTCCTTCAAGGACACCGTGGGAAGTAACCTGCAACCCGTCGGGCTCCGGGCCGCGAGGTACGAGTACTACGACGGCCTCGACAAGGGGCCCGCTGTATAAACGCTGGAAGCCCGCGTTTGCTCGGGACAGCACGCTCTTTCCTGGAGGTCTGCGATGACCCGTGAGGACTCCAGCGAGCTGCCCCTGCGCGGCATCCGCGTCATCGATATGTCCGACGTTTGGGCTGGGCCAGCCACCGGGATGTATCTGGCCGACCAGGGTGCCGACGTGATCAAGGTGGAGCCGCCCGGCGGTGACCACACACGGGCCCTCTATCAGGTCCCGGGCATGGACACGGGTCTCTCCTACCTGGCGCTGAATCGGAACAAACGCGGGGTCCGCTTGGACGCCAAGACGCCAGCGGGGCTGGAAGTCCTGATGAAGCTCATCGGGACCGCGGACGTGCTGGTCCTGAACATGCGCTCGAGGGCAGCCTCCAAGCTCGGCCTTACCTATGATCAGCTCAACGAGGAGCACCCCAGGCTCGTGTACTGCAATGTTCGCGGGTTCGGGGACAAGGGGCCGTACGCGGAGCGGCGAGGGTTCGACCTGCTCGCTCGGGCGATAACGGGGATACTTGGCAACAACAGGTTGCCCGATGGGTCGCCGCATGTCTCATCGGTCAATGTCTGCGACCTCTCGGCGGCCATGCTCTGCGCCTTCGGCATCACCCTAGCCCTCTACGACCGGGCTTCCACGGGCCGTGGACGGGAAGTAAACGTCTCCCTTCTTGGCGCGGGCATAGCGGTCCAGGCTGGCCAGATCGCCAAAGCCGAGCGGTTCGAGGTCCCCTTCCAGGACATCCCCAGGTCCATACTGGCTGCGCTTCCTTGTGAGGACGGTCTCGACCTCGCGGTACTGATCGGACGGGACGAGGTCTGGAAGGCCGCATGCGAGGCGCTGGAAATCGAGGCCATGATTGAGGCGCCGGAATTTAACACCCCGGCACGCCGATATACCAATCGAGGGCTCCTCTTCGACGCCTTGCGCGAGGTCTTCGGGACTCGGCCGAGGAGCGAATGGCTGAACAATCTTCATGCCCACGATGTTCCCGCGGCGCCGGTGCTCTCGGTGGACGAGGTCCACAGCGAGCAGCAGCTCCTGGAGAACCGTTTCGTGGTCGCCCCCGAGCATCCCCGGTTCGGTCGGGTCTCGATGGTCGGGCTTCCCATGCGCCTTTCCGGAGTGGACTACTCCCGCTTTGACCCGGCGCCCGATCTCGGCCAGCACACGGATGAAGTGCTGCGGCAGGCCGGGTATAGAGACGAGGACATCGAAGGCCTGAGGCGCGCTGGGGCTATCTAGGACGCTGTTGCGTCCTTCTTGCCCACGATGGGCATGACGAACCTCTGGCAGTGAGAGATCGGAAGGCCGTCCAACGATTGATCTGAATGCTGAGGAGAATACCGTGCCCTCCCTGAATGCCATCGTCGCGATCGGATTAGGGCGTATTCACACTAGTACATAGTATCCTAAATCAGCGTAACGTTGTTTGAGCCCACCGGGGTGCGCCACACTCTTCGTCCACTCAAAGGGCACGGGGTGTTCATTACGCGAATCAGTAAAGCGGTCAATGGCTTGGCGTACCTGGTGGGGAGACGTGGCGCTCAGGCCCCGGAGCACGGCTCGGGTCAGGATGCTGAACCACACCTCCACTTGGTTCAGCCAGGAAGCATGGGTCGGTGTGTAATGGAAAGAGACCGACGGGTGGCGGGCAAGCCACCGGTCATGCTTGGGCTTATGCGTGTTCAGGTTGTCGAGGATCACATGCAGCTCCGTTTCGGGATGTTGGGCGATCACCCGGTTCATGAAGTCCAGGAACTCCCGACGGCGGCGACGGCGGTAGTGGCCCACGGCGACGGTCCCGGTATGCACTTCCAAGGCAGCAAAGAGGGTCGTGGTCCCGTGGCGCTTGTACTCATGGGTATGCCCGCGAACCGCCTTGCCGTTGGGGAGCCGCAGCCACCCCTGGGCGCGCTCCAGAGCCTGGATGGCGGGCTTCTCGTCCACGCTGACCACCACGGCATTCTCCGGCGGGTCCAGGTACAACCCCACGATGTCAGCAGCCTTCTGCTCGAACTGGGGGTCGGTGCTCACGCACCAGCTGCGCCGTCGCTGCAAGGGAATCCCGTGCTTCTGCAAGACCCGCCACACTTGAAGCGCCGGAACGTCTCCCAACGCCTTTGCCACCAGCCCGCCCGTCCAGGTCGTGTACCCATCCGGCGGCGGCTGGTCCAACTGCGCCACTATCCGCCGCTCCGTCGTCTCGTCATACACGCGGGGCTTCCCTGTCCGAGGCGCGTCGGCCAATCCCGCCACACGGTGTTGGGCAAACCGGGTGCGCCACTTGCTCACCGTGGCGGGGCGCACGTGCAACAAGGCGGCGACCTCCTTCGTCGGCTTACCCGCTGCTGCTTCCAGCGCTATGCGGGCTCGTTGCACCAGACGCTGCTCAGCGGTGGCACTGCGCACCAAGGTCGTCAAGGTGTCCCGTTCGTCGTCAGTCAAATCGATAGGTGTTGCAACTCCCATGGAGGGAGTCTATCACCTAACGCTGTCTATTGATAGTGAGTACTAGGATGCACATCATCTCGCCTCACTACGGTTATGCCAACCCCCGAAAATGTCATTTCGAACGTTAGGGCAGCGTAGTGAGAAATCTAAAATCCTTGCACTCAAACTCGGACCACGAGAACGCAACGCCCCAAGGGAAGGACCCGTCAGTCGAGTTGCGTCATGATTCCAAACAAGGCCCTTAGATTCCTCACTGCGTTCGGGATCACTATGGCCTTGTGAAGGCCACGTAAGGGGATGAAAACAGGGCGGCGTCCCAGGACAGGGCCGGAGGCGGGTTTCAAACCCGCCTCTACGAAACAACGGTGCGGCGGTGCCCATTTTCATAGCAATGACAGGTCCGGAGTTTTCGGCGCCAAGCTTTCCTGTGAACAGGCCCTAGACAACCCCTTCTTGTCGGAGTGCGGAGACTTCCTCGGCAGACAGTCCGAGAAGAGTCTCGAAGACCTCATCGCTGTCCTCTCCGTAGCAGGGCGATGCCCGGTCGATCGGGCCGCCCATGTATGGCGGGGTCTCGCTGAACTTGACGGGAAACTCCTTCACAGGCCAGCGCCCCATCTCCGAATGGTTCAGCTCCGTAAGCCATCCCAGGTGCTTCAGCTGAGGGTCCCGGTCGCACCGGTCCTCCGCGACCTGGCAGACCCCCGCGGGTACGCCGGCCTTCTGCAGGGTCTCCATCAACGGATAGTCCTCTCTGGAGGAGACCGCCTCGTTCACGCACCGGTCCAGATCGTCCTGGTTGGCGAGCCTGCTTTCGAGGGTCTCGAACCTGGCGTCTCGTGTCCAGGCGGGGTTTCCCACGGCGCTGCAGAACCCGTCCCACTCCGCCTCCGTATGGCAGGTGATGGCGATCCAGCGATCGTCGCCCGCGCAGCGATATGCGCCGGCCGGCGCGGCCGGCTTCCACGGCGACCGGTTCCCATAACGCCGCCACGGAGTCCCATTGGCGGTGTAGTTGAGGATGGTGCTGCCGTTGAGGTAAATCCCGATCTCCACCTGGGACGCGTCGATGTAGGTCCCCCGGCCGGTCGTCTCCCGACGGTAGAGGGCCGCCATCATGGCAGTGGCGATGTTGTACGCCCCAAACCAGTCCAGGTATGAATAGCCGATGCCGACCGGGGGATAGGGGTCCGGAAGGCCCGACATCTCATGGATTCCGGCCAGGGCCGCTGCTATGGGCCCGACGGCCCTGTACTTCCCATACGTGCCCTGCTGCCCCATCCCGGACTGCTGGACGTAGATGATCGTCGGGTTGATCTCCTTCAGCTGCTCGTAGCCGAAGCCCCAGCGCCGCATCACCTCGGGGCTGAAGCCTTCTACGACCACATCCGCCACCTCGATAAGCCGCCGCATGAGCTCCTTCCCCTTGGGATGGTTCATGTTCAGGCTGATGCCGCGCTTGCCCGGGTTGATGTCGTTGAAAAAGCCGCCTCGATTGGCATGCTCGGGAGACTGCGGGACGGGAGGCGGCGGGCAGGGGGCCGCAGCCCTGTCGCGCTCCTCTCGGCCTCCCGGGGCCATGGCCGCCATGTTGAACCGGAGGTCCCAGCGGTCCCTCCACTCGACCTTGATGATCTCCGCTCCCAGCGAGCCGAGGAAGCGAGGACCGCCACCGCTGGCCAGCCACCAGGTGAAATCGACGATCCGGACGTTGTTCAGGGCGAACGGCTTGCCTCGGGGGCTGGTGTGGACCGATGCGCTGGCTGCCGTCCTCTTCCGGGCTGGGGCTGCGCCATTATCGCTGGCGTTGTCCTCTCCAGCTAACGGGGCGCGTGGGCCGCGCCTCCAGGGGACGTTCGCGTCGACCCAGGGGGCGCCGATATAGGTGAAGCTCCGCTCGACCTCGGGGTGCTCGACGTCGAAAAAGGTGTCACGGGCCCGCCAATGGGGGTCTGCAAGGTTCTCTTCCGGCTTACGCACGGGGGTCCACACCTGGCCTGCCTGCTGCGCCTCGTGCCAGGGACCCTCCGAGTGGCACTGCACCAGGAACCGGTGCATTACATCGGTCACGTGCTGGGCCACCTCGGGCTTGGCGAGATGGGCCGGGTCGCTGTACTCGGGTTGAGTCAGGTCTTCTGCCCGTCCGTACTTGTCCAGCAGCGCGATGAGCGAAGGGTTTCTATTCCCCATCGCCGCTGACATCGCCATCAGGTAACGTCCGTCCTTCATGAGGGCCAGGCTGCGGCCGGTCCGGGCGGGGCTGGCATGCCGGGCCGTCTGGCGGAAGACCGGGGTGCGCTGGTAGACCCAATGAGGGACATCCAACTCCGTGTTCTTGCTCACGCACTCGTGGACGGCAACGGAGAGATATTGCCCCCTGCCGCTGACGTGCCGGTAGAGAAGGGCTCCCATGGTGGCGATGGCCGCGTGCTGGCCCGCCACGTGGTAGGCCTGGAACAGCTGGGGGGCGATGGGCGGGAGGTCATACTCGCCGGTCATGGGGTCACGGTCGTAGCCCGTGCACGACATTACCCCGCCCAGGGCGAGGTGGACGAGGTCGGAACCCTTATAGCCGGCCCATGGCCCATCGTCCCCGAAGGCGCTGATGCTTACCCAGACGAGTCCCGGATTGGAGGCCATGACGGCGTCCCGGTCGATTCCTGCGCTGCCGAGATCGCCCGCCGCGGTGGTCTCGAGGAAGACATCGGCCGTGCTCAACAGGCCCGCCAGCTTCTCCCGGCCAGGTCCTTCGGAGAGGTCGGCTGTCAGGCCCCGCTTCCCGAAGTTGTAGTGCCAGAAATGGAGGCTGCGGTCCGGGTGCGGCTCGTTGTCGAGGAAGGGACCGATCGAGCGGGTACTATTCCCACCTGGCGGCTCCACCTTGACGACGTCGGCGCCGAGGCCCGCCAGCACCTTGCCCGCGTACTCACCCTGTTCGTCGGCCAGTTCGACGACGCGGACGCCGTGCAGGTAGCCGTTTCCTTCACTGGTGCCTGGGGACATTGTTGCTAGCGCCTCCCTGAAGACTGGCGGGAGTCTAGCAACGGGCCCAGAGGGGCGTCAACGCCACCTCCATGGCGGCCGAGAACGCGGCCCCAGACCGCGACGAACCATGATGGCCGGTCGCCGGGTGCCGTCCCTGCGGCCGTCAGCCTCAAGCGCGAGGCAGGCCTAGGCGGTGAACTTGGTCGCGGTCGAGGGGGTCGGAGCGGCTCGCTCGTTTGTCCGGCTGACGCCTATCCTTCTGGCGACGATGGCCTTCTGGATCTCCAGGCTGCCACCGGCGTGGGGCGGAAGCCGCCTGCCGAATCTGACTTCGGGGGCGCCTCCGAACGGGGCTTCGGGCTCCTTCGTTCCCAGGTGAGCATAGGGACCGAATACGTCTCTGCCCCGGGTCATGTTTCGGGTCGCCACCTCGCGGGTCACGATGGCTGACTGGGAGCCGTGGTAGGACATCTCGTGCCGCTTGGCGAACATCGAGTAATTGCGGACGACCATGAGGTTGTTGATGTGGGAATCGATGTAGCTGTCGACCACGCTCTGCTGGATGAAGGGGTCCTGTCCGAGCGTTCCCCCGTTGCGTTTGGTGCTCCGAGCGAAGGTCATGACGTCTTCGAGCGCCTCGTCTACCGGCATCGGCCGGCCGCGGCCGCCGTGCTCCTCCTCCAGGCTGGTCTGGGTCACCTGCCAGCCCTGATGGTCGCCGCCAACCAAGTGCTCCCCGGTCACCCGGACGTTGTCGAAATAGACCACGTGCTGATTGCTGCCATTCAGCAGCCGCATCGGGACGATCTTTACGCCAGGCACCCTGGCCGGGATGATGAAGTAGCCTAGGTTCCGGTGCCTGGGGGAGTCGGGGTCGGTCATGATTGGACCGTAGAGGATATCGCACCGGTCGGGGCCTGGGCCGGAAACGAAGATCTTCTGCCCGTTGATGATCCAGTCGTCGCCATCCCTCACTGCAATGCTCTTGATGTTGGCCAGGTCCGACCCGCTCTGGGGCTCGGTGAACGCCTGGAATGCGATGAGGTCTCCTCGCAGGAGAGGGACTAGGAACTTCTGGCGCTGCTCTTCGGTCCCCCAAACGAGAAGGGTTGACGTAATCCAGGGGTTGCTGGTCAGCAGGGGGACCTTCCGACGCAGGATCTCTTCACTGATGATGACCTCGTACTCGGGCGGGAGCCCGCCTCCTCCGTACTCCTTCGGGTACGTGGGGTTCAGCCACCCCTTCTGGCCGAGCTTCTCACGCATCTCTTTCCCGAAGGCATAGATCTCGTCGGTGGTCTCCTCGGGATCGACCGCCGCGACGAAGCCCTCCGGTACGACTTCGTCCAGCCAAGCCTCCACCTCCCTCCGGAATGCCTTTTGCTCCTCGGAGTAGTGATAGTCAAAGTCCATTCCAGCCTCCCGGACGCATCGACGAATAGCCAATCGGGCCTGCCGCCCTATTGTAGGGCACAGCATACTCCATCCGTGGGCTCCGCATGAAGGCCCCTTCCCGGAGGGGAAAGCGCAGGCCCCCGCTGGGGTATCATTGGGACCGTCCGGCAAGTCACACACCGGCGATACCCCGGGAGCGCCCCGGTCCAGGTGGGAGGACGTGCGATGGATTTTACGTTGACTGCCGAGCAGGAGCAGTTCCGTAAAGAGGTCCGCAGCTTCCTGACGCAGGAGGTCAAGCCTCACTACGACAACCCGCCGCTGCCCGGCGCTCATGAGTACGAAGACTGGTACATCAATCTGATCAAGGGCCTCTCGAAAAAGATTGGCGCCAAGGGCTGGTTCAGCATGGGGTGGCCTCAGGAATACGGGGGCTCGCCGGGGACCTTGATGGACCAGGTCATCTTCAAGGAGGAGTTCGGTTACTACGACAACTGGGGCATTCCCCGGCAGGCCGTGAACATGGCCGGCCCC
Source organism: Dehalococcoidia bacterium (assembly GCA_965220155.1). Taxonomy (GTDB): domain Bacteria; phylum Chloroflexota; class Dehalococcoidia; order SHYB01; family SHYB01. Next base: position 2,268,040 of record OZ244810.1, read on the forward strand.
ACGATCCTCCTCAACGGCGACGATGAGCAAAAGCAGCGCTTGGTGCCGCCGATAGCCCGTGGCGAGCAGTTCTGGTGCCAGGGCTACAGCGAGCCCGAGGCCGGCTCCGATCTAGCCGGCATCAAGACCACGGCGATCCTGGAGGGCGATTTCTTCCGCGTCAACGGACAGAAGGTCTGGACCAGCAACGCCACCTTCTGCGACCGGATCTTCTTCCTCGCCAGGTCCGACCCGGACGCTCCTAAGCACCGCGGAATCAGCATGCTCGTGGCCGACCTGCAGAGTCCCGGCATAACCGTCCGCCCCATCACCCAGATGACGGGGAGCAGCGACGATTTCACCGAAGTATTCTTCGACAACGTAATGGTCCCCAAGGAGAACCTGATCGGGGACCTCCACAGGGGCTGGTACGTGGCGATGGGCCAGCTGAGCGGGGAGCGCTCTCAGATCGACTTTGTTTCGTTCCTGAAGCGCCGCCTCGACGACATAACCCAGTATGTGGGCGAGACCCGGCGCGACGGATCGGCCCTCCGCGACGACCCGGTGACCCGCGACCGCCTGGCTGAGATGCACCTTGAATGGCAGTTGGCGAAGCTCCTGAACTACCGGGTCGTATCGCTTCAGATGGCTGGTGAGGACACGAGCACAGCGGCCTCGGTCTGCAAGGCGGTCGTGGGCCCTCTTACTCAGCGTATGGCCGCGACGGCGATCCGCGTCCTGGGGCTTCACGGCCAGCTCGGGGCTTATGGAGAGGAGGCGCCGCGCGCGCCCTTCGCCGGTCGGCTGATGAACTTCTACCTGAGGGCCGTTTCGCGGACGTTCAACGCCGGTACGCACGAAATCCAGCAGAACATCATCGCCACCCGTGGGCTGGGGCTCCCTGCTGGCAGCTAGCGCCGCGACCCCGGTGGCATCGCGACGACCATGCCCGTGATCTCGGCCAGGGTCTGTTGCCTTGGCCCGCATGCGCCTGGCCTGCACACAGTCTCATCGCGATAGAGGTGATCCGTTTCCTTCGGAGGTCGAACGGCTGTCTGCGAAAGCAGGCCTCTCTGGACTAGGGCAAGTATAAGACTCTTGGATGAGAGTATTCCGACGCACGGGGTGGGTGTATGACCGGCATCTGGACGAACACGGGGGAAGGGTGGGAGTTGGGTTCGCCCCAGGCATTCCAAGACGAAGCCACCCTGCACAGCCTCATAGAAAAGAACCCTCAGCTTCTGCCGCTAGCTGGCTCCCCTCGCCTCACTGTCTTGGGCTCTGAAATACAACTGGGGACTGGCTACGCGGACATTTTGGCGGTCGAGTCGTCCGGCCGCCCCGCCATCATCGAAGTGAAGCTCGCCAGCAACCCGGAGGCGCGTAGAGCCATTGTGTCGCAGGTAATCGCGTACGCGGCGTTCCTCCATGGATTCGACGTCGAGAGCCTTGAGCGGGGACCTCTTCGCAGGTCTCTTGCGGATGCAGGCTGCGGGTCCATCCTCGATGCGGTACAGGCTCAGGACCAGGAAGGGGCGGTGGATGCTGCTTCATTCGCCGCCTCGATGCAAGAGTTCCTGGACCAAGGCAATTTCAGACTGGTCCTCGTGTTGGACGAAGTTTCGGCCGAATTGGCTAGGGTTATTGCTTACCTGGACGCCATAACCGTTCAGGCGCTCACGATTGACCTGATGACGCTCAAGGTCTATGAGGTGAACGGGGCGCAGGTCGCCTTACCCCAACGCGTCTCACCTGATATCGGCGCGACGATGCCTCTCGCGAGGCCTGGCAGGGCGAAACCCGCGGGCTCCGGCGGAATCCTATCAGATGGCCCCGACGCGTTTCGAGCTTCGATAGAAGGCACCACCGGCGAGACCCGTACGATGTTCAACGAGCTGATCGCATGGGCGGAGCGGTTGGCCCTGCTGCTGAATGTGCGCCTCTTCACCTACTCCGGCACTAAACTTTGCACCCTCTTGCCTCGAATTATGCCGGACAACGTTGGCCTGGCGACCATCTGGAATGACAATCAGCAACCATACATCTCGGTCTGGCAGTCGGTGTTCGAGCGGCTCGCCCCGAACTCGATTGAACCCGTTGAGCACGTGATTGCGCCGATCAAGATCGGGCAGGGAAACACCATTCGGAACATCACGCCTCAAGTTCTCGAAGTGTTGGCAGCAGCCTATCAGGAGACAGGCGGGAGTTGACATCCAGACACTCCCACCTTCCTCGGAATGACCCCTTGAGGTGCTAGAGGATTAACCGGAACCTCAGCGTGAAGGGTCTTTAGACCCAACTGCGACGGACTTAGGTTGAGGGGACTCAGGGTCAGGAGAGTCGGGGTCTGAGGAGTCATCGTCGATGGGTATAGCCAGCGTGATGTCCACGTTGTTGTGCTTGTCGATGACGACCTGCTCCAGGACCATCCGGAGAGTCTCCTTGCGCTGCTCATCGGTCAGCTCGTCAATGCCCTGGCCGACGTTCCTCGCCTGGGCGAGGAACGTCTCCATCAGCCGTCGCTTCTCAGCCCCGCTCGCCTCCCGAACCCGGTAATCGTCCAGCTTCGCCCTGGCGCTCTCAAGTCTCTCGGTGATGAACTTGCGCTGAATGTCGAGCTGGGCTTCGGTGATCTTTCCCGACACGAACAGCCTGATGGCGCGGTCCTCTTCCATCTGGATGCTCCGCAGGTCTCGCTCGACCTGGGCGATCTCCTCCTCCATACTGCTGCTCCCCTGAGTATCGAGGGTGTCGATACCGGCGACGATCAGGTCGGGGTTCTGGATCACCCGCTTCACCTCGCGCCATATCGGTTCCTCCAACCGCTCGGCCCGGATGTAAGGACGCTCCCGGCAGCGCAGGCGCATGCTCTGCATTCCGTTGCACATGTAGTATCGGTTGGGAGTGGGAAGGTCGTAGCGGTACTGCTTGCCGTTGCGAACATTGGTGGTGCTCCGGGTGCATCTTGCATGGAAATTGTGGCCGCACTCGCCGCATTTCAGAAGGTGCTGCAACAGGTAGAGCACATTCGTGTTCCTCTTGGCCCTCCTGCTCCGCTGCTTCTTCAGCGCCTGCGCCCGCTCCCAGGTCTCGTCGTCGATGATTTGCGGCATCGGGATCTCAATCCAGCTGTCTCTTGGCTGGTCGTAGACCTTCATCCCGTCTTCGGTGGAGATGTGGCGGTACTTGCCGTAGACCCAGGTACCCGCGTAAGTGGCATTACCCAGGATGTGGTGCACGCGGGACTGAAGCCACAGCAGCTTGCCGGTCTGGGTGGGGATTCCCTCCTCGGTCAGCCGCACGGCAATCGACGGGGACCCCATCCCCTCATGGACGTACATGTGGAAGATGCGGCGCACTACTTCGGCCTGCTCCTCCACGACCTCGGGCCTGCCGTCGTCCCCGATGCGGTATCCGTAGGGGAGGCCGCCGGTGGGCACCCGCCCCTGCTTGGCGGTCCCCCGCTTTCCCAGAGTGGACCGTTCCCGGAAGTTGTCCAACTCTATCTTGCCGATGGCCGCCATGAGCCCGAAGGTCTTCATGTCGATGGCGTCCATGACGGCTTCCAGCCGAATCTGGTGGGCCTCGACGACCTCCATGAGGGCGGCGGCCGGATACATCCCCCTGCTCAGGCGGTCGGACTTCCAGCACACGATGGTGTCGAAGCGTCCGCGCTTGGCGTCGGCCAGCATCCTCTGAAACTCAGGGCGCTTCTTCGTCCAACCCCGGCCCACCTCCTGGTAGCGGGCAGTGATGTTCAGCCCCTTGCTCTCGCAGTAGGCTTCCATCTCGCCTATCTGCTCGGAGATGGAGGTCTTGTCCTCCGTGTCCTGGCTCTTGTCCGAGACGCGGGCGTAGATGGCTGCCCGTTTCGATTCCGTCTTCCTATCGGTGGTTCTCGCCATGATTGCCTCCTTTGCTCATACCTCTCTGAAATCAAAAAGACCCGCCTCCTGTCGGGAGCGGGTCTGCGAGCAGTACAATCCTAATCGCATCACCTGGCCTAAAGGTGGCGCCACGGCCCGGGATGTTCACAGCATCGCCGGGTCAACTTCTACCCGCCATTTTACCCCGTTGGACTGGGGGGCGTCAAAGCGCTTCTGCGCGCAGCGCCATCGCCTGCCTCGTCCGGTCAAGCTCCGCCGCAAGAACCGTCTCGTCGGGCAGGGAGACCCGGTACTCCGCAGCCATCACCTTGTTTGACAGCCCCTCAAGGGCGTACTGGGCGAGCGCCTCGTCCTTCTCCGAGCAGAGAATCAGTCCGACGGGCGGGTTCTCACCCTCTCGCACCCAGTGCTGCCGCGCGTAGTTCAGGTAGAAGTGCATCTGCCCGGCGTCGGCGTGGGTGAAGCTGCCGATCTTCAGGTCGATGACCACGAGACATCTCAGGCTTCGGTGAAAGAACAGCAGGTCCACCCGGTACCACTGGCTGCCGACGCGGAGCCGCCTCTGCCTGCCCAGGAAGCAGAAGTCGTCTCCGAGTTCCAGCAGGAAGGTCTCCAGGTGACGGATGAGCGCCTCCTCTAGGTCGCTCTCGGAGTACTCGTCCTTGAGGTCGAGGAATTCGAGGACGAAGGGATCTTTGATCTGCTCGCCGGGGAGGACGATGTCTTCGGGACACTCCCTCTGTCCGTCTGCCAGCATGGCGGCCCTGCTCTTAGAAAGAGCCGTACGCTCGTAGAACCGGGAGCCGATCTGCCGGTCGAGTTGGCGGACCGACCATCCCCCTCGCAGCGCCTCGGTCTCGTAGAACTCACGGGCGCTCTCGTTCCCGACCGACAGCAGCCGCACGTAGGCGGACCAGGGGAGCCGAAAGGCCGTCAGAAGGTCGTCGAAGCCCACCTCGACGGAGGGGCTGTCGAATTCTCCAGACGGCGTCTGGAAGATTGGCCGTCGAGGGGGTGGAGCCAATTTGCCAGACAGTGTCTGGAGAATCTGGTCGGGCGGGTAGGAGAGGTAGAACAGGCGCATGTTGTAGATGTTCTGACTGGAGAAGCCGCGTCCGAGCCGTCCGGTCAAGTCCTCCGCCAGCCTCTCGATCAGCGCCGCTCCATACTCGGCCCTGTCTTCTCCAGACTGCTCGAACTCGACGATGCGCCGCCCGATCAGCCAGTAAGCGGCGGTCATGGCGGCGTTCACCGAGCGGGCGGCCGACTCCCTGGCCGCGTCGATGATCTTCGACACGTCTCCAAAGACGGCCTGGTAGGGGGCGTTGTGCTCGCCGAATGCGCCTTCGCGCGCCGGAAGCGGCGCAGATGCGGGTTGGACGCCCCGGCTCAGGGTGACGTCGATGGGCAACGGTTCCGGCTGCATCAGGCTTCCGCCTCGATATGGTCGCCATCGAGCTCCGCCTCTGGAAGAGAATCCTTCTTGGGCGCGGCTTGCCTCTCCCTGGCTGCGTGTTTGAGCAGCAGGGTAAAGAGGCGGCGAAGCCGGTCCTCAGCGTCGGGAGCGGGCTTGGAGAAGACCCTGACGACCCCGAGCTCGGAGGCGTCCCCTTCGGGTCTCCCCCTCCTGCTCCGTGTGTCTTTACCCTTCATATCTCTCTGTCTCGTCGTTCCGGTCGCACGTGAGTCTGCGCCGGACTGTCACCGTCGGCGGCATGGGACCGAGGCCATGCCGCCGGGTAGGCCCTGGAGGGCCAGGAGAAGGTGTCGATGGGACTCGCACGTCTTCGCCCCCTCGCCGATAGGCCGTCCGTTCTCCCATCGAGTCTGGAGAGACGGAATCCGCTTGGGAATGGTGCGTGAGGGGGACACGCGCGGGGGTCTCCCTCACGGGGCCTGCCTATGGGAGACCCGTTGTGATGTCATTGGGGTGTACAGGGATTTGCGTCGGTTGCAGAAAGGCAAGTCCGGGCAGATTGCAACGTGCAACAGGGGGGAGAGAGGCGAGTGGGAGCAAGGTAGCAAGCGATGTTTGGTCGGGGCTGGTTCCACGGAATGTGGGACGGGTTGCAGAAAGGCAAGTCGGCAGGACAGCCACGTCGGAGCAAGCAATGGGGTGGAGGGGCCGATATTGGGGAGAGAGAACCCCCTACAGGATGGCCCTACAGGACGTGAGAGCGAGGAGGTTTGACGTATGACCGAGACGCGGGTGAACGGCACACAGGCTGACGAGGCGCAGGGGGCTGAGGCTGACGGGACGCTGGACGGCGACACGCTGGCGGGCGGCGGCGATGGCCTCGACGTGGAGAAGCTGCGGCGGCTCAGGCTGAGCGGGTTCCTGCGGGAGCTGGTGCGGGCTGAGGGCCGGATGGAGGCGGCGGAGCTGCTGGGAGTCGCCTACCGCACCCTGGTCAAGGCCGAGGAGTCGGGCGAGATCACGGGACGCATGGGCGATGCGCTGGAGCGGCTGCTGGGCACGGGGGACGACCCCGAAGCGGCAAGGCTGCAGGAGCGCGTCGGTGTGCTGGAGGAGGGCATGGAAGCGCTGGCGCAGGAGATGCGGGACGGCCTCGATGGGATTCGGGCTGCCGTCGCGGGCGTCAAGGCCGGAGACAACGCGGACGGCCAGACGCAGACGCAGGATGGGGAGAACGGTCGGGCTGACGAACAGACGCAGGCCGAGGACGAGGACGAGGGAGAGGCGCCCCCGGTCTCGGACCGGCCCGCTCCTCCGGTGGCGGGGTTGCGTCCGAAGAATCCCTTCACCCAGAGGCGACTGGACCCGGAGATCGTCACCGAGGTGCCTGCCGACGACGATGCCGAGGTCTACGGCGCGGCGTGGCCCCTGGTCGAGGAGTGGCGTGGGCTTCGGGCCGGGCATCCCCATCAGGGAAGGAGCCTGTCGTGGTTGGTGACGGAGGAGCGGCTGCTCGTGCTGGAGCTGGCGATGCTGGAGGAGCACGGGCTGACGCTGCCCCCGGAGAAGCAGCCCCTGCGGGGCTTCGGGCGCAAGGGACAGACCAGCTGGCGCTGGAAGGCGCTCCACGACACGCGGGTGGCGTTGAGGAAGCGGAAGCTGCTGCGCTGGGTGCGGCGGGTCTGCACCCTCGGCCTCTGGTGGAAGTAGGGCGTGGCTGCGATATGGCTACGTAGCAAGTGATTTCGGTTGAGCTGGCCCAAGACCCCCTCGGAAGCCTTCCATTCGCTCGGATGTTCGGGTGATAATTGACGCAGTTTCTGGCTTTTTCCAGCGTTTCGTGCCGAGAAACCTGGAGGGTCCATCCCTGACCCGGAGCGTCCCGACGGATCGAGCCCTGCTCTCCCGATGGCGGTCCATGAGGGATAAGCGCCTTCCCGCTGCGTGAGTCGGTCGAGGGGTCGAGCACTGCTCCTCCGAAGCCGTCTCGGAAGATGGGACACCCTGGTCGGAGTGCGCCCCGCGCCCGGGCCGGCTCCACATGGCTGCGGCAATGGCTGACGCACAGGCGGGCCGCAGTTTCACCACGCACCGGTCTGCGATGAGGTCTTCCAGGCTGGCCGCTTCCATTCCCCGCAGTTCCCCCTAAGTCCATTCCCCGAGATGTGACCCAGGGCCGAGTTGCGTCTTTCTCCCCATGCGCCGTCCTGTGACCAACTCTCGGGCCGGACGCGCCCCTCGGTAGCAGCTCCCCGGCGTCGATTCCCCGCGAATCACCCCGGGCCGAGCTGCGTCTTCTTCAATCCCACTCCGTGTCCCGCGTCCGGCATCCGACCTGTCCGCCTGTCTGCCACCAGGCAGGCAACAGGCAGGCCGTGGGCGGAGTGCGCCTGCCTGTGCGAGCACGCAGACAGGTCCAGCGTCAACCCCATCGCCCATGACCCGCGCCACGGATGCCGGCGCGGGTCAGCAACGGAAAGGAGACGTCAATGCGCATCGAGGACATCCGGGCAACGGTTCCAAGGGTCGCGGGAGTCGCGGTCAGGGCGGGCGGGTTCATCCGGCGGCGCAAGCGGCTGGCGGTGGCGGTCGTGGTTGCGGCGCTGCTGTTCGGGCCGCTGGTGACGACCGACGGCGAGCTCTTCGTCCTGAACGCGGTCGGCCTCGGCATCGGAGCGCTGCTGCTCCGGCGGTTCGCCAGGCTCGGGGCCAGGCAGTGGACGGGACGGAGGCAACAGGCACAACGGCAACAGACGGCAGAAGCACAGCAACACAGAGGAGGAGACGATGACGACGCAAGCGGCGACGATTGGTGGGACCGGGACAAGGCCACGGGCCGGCCTGGAAGCGCTGGTGGACCGGCTGATGGCGGCGCTGTTCGGGAATGAGCCGGAGACGGCGACGACCGGGACAACAACGCCCTCGCAGAGCATGGCCCGGAGCGTCCACGAGGCCCGGCGGCTCAGGCAGGCGGGAGATCTCGACGGGGCGCTGGCGGTCCTCGCCGGGGTGGATGCGGCGACGGCGACGACACGGGAGGCGCGCTGGGCCCACGCCGAGTGGACGGACCTGGCGCGGCGGCGGTTCGGCGACCGGGGCGTCCTGCTCTACGGCCGGGGCGCGGGACGGGCCGCCGCCCTCGCTCCCAGGGCTGACGGCGCGCTGGAGGCGGTCGCGGTGCTGGGGCTGCGCTGGGAGCCCGGCAAGGCGGTTTCGCGCCGCAGCCTGCGGGGGCTCCGGCCGCTGAAGGAAGGCGCGTCATGGTCGTAGCCAACGTGACGGTAGACATCCCGGCGCTGAAGGCCCGTCACCCCCTGGGCGACGCGGTGGAGGCGTCGGGAGTGCGGCTCAGGGGAAGGGGCAGGGTCCGCCAGGGCGTCTGCCCCTTCCACGACGAGTCCGAGGGCAGCTTCACGGTGTACGCCGACACGGAGCGCTGGTACTGCTTCGGGTGCGGTCTGGGCGGGGACGTGCTGGACTTCGTGCAGCGGGCCGAGAACCTGAGCCTGCCCGAGGCGGTCCGGCGTCTGGGCGGCCTGCCTGACGGCGAGGCAGGCAGCCACGGGCCGGCTCTCAGGGCCGCCACTCGTCCAGCCCTGACGCGTCGTCCCAAGCCCGCAGCGGTCCCGCCGCGGGACCCGGCCCTGCTGACGGCGGCGGCGCGGTTCTACGCCGGGCGGCTTCGACGCAGCCCCGTTGCCAGGGCGTACCTGGCCTCGCGGGGCATCGGCCCCGACGCAGCCCTGCGCCTGGGCCTGGGCTACGCCCCGGGGAGCGGCCTGCGGGAGGCCCTCGAGTCGGACGGCTTCACCGCCGACCGGCTCGGGGACTGCGGCCTGTTCATGGAGCGGGGAACGGAGCGGTTCGCCGGGACGGTGGTCGTCCCCGACGTCGCCGGCGGGCTTGTCCGGTGGCTTGCGGGGCGGGCCGTCGATCCCAACGTCACGCCCCGGTTCCAGGCCTTGCCCGGCCCCAAGCCGGTGCTTGGGCTTGGGCGGCTCGGCCCCGCGCCGCCCTGGGCGGTGCTCGCCGAGGGGCTCTTCGACTGGCTTGCCCTTGCGGGATGGGGAATCCCCGCCTGCGCCGCCCTGGGCACCCAGGGCGTGGAGAAGGTCGCCGCCTCCCTGCGGGGCTGCCCCCGCGTCTTCCTCGCCTTCGACCAGGACGACGCGGGCCTTGAGGCCACGGAGCGGCTTGCGGCCTTGCTTGGACGCCGGGCCGCCGCCGTCACCCTTCCCCAAGGCGTCGGCGACGTGGCCGAGCTTGCGGCCCTGCCCCACGGCCGTGCCCTCTTCCTCCGCCTGCTGGCACGGGCCTGCCTGACGGCGAGGCAGGCGGCGCGCTCCGCCCGGTAGCGGCTCCTTCCCAGCTTCCCACTCCCCGCACCACTTCCCCTCTACCGGAGCCTGACCCGCTCCGCCTCTCCCTTGCGGGACTTGCTTGCTCCCGCCTGACCCATCCCCACGCTCACCGCCCGGAGCCTGCCCCCGACTCCGATCGGGGGAGGACCCATGCCCAATGCACGACGGGCTTTTGCCCGCCCACGGCCCCGTACTCGATACGGGGGGAGTCCGCACCGGCCATTCGCTACAGGAACACATCACACAAAGGAGACACGACATGCAGAACGGAACGCACAAGAACGGAAACGGCGGCGGCAACGGCGTCCACAAGGACATCGCCACGCTCAACGGCCACGACCCCGTGTCGAGCGCCGGGCACGAGCTGCTCTGGGACGGGCTGCCGCCCGCCGTCACCGGCGCCCTGGGGCAGCCCCTCGACCCCGCGCTGGTCTCCCGGCGCGAGGGCCGCACCGGGCGCATCTACGACTACCTGGAGGGGCATACGGTCATCGACCAGGCCAACCGGATATTCGGCTACGGGGGGTGGGGATACGAGCTGGCGGGGGACGTGACCCTGCGGCGGTTCGAGACCGTGGACGCCGAGACCGGCGAGGTGAAGGACACCCATGCCTACAGCGCCCCGGTGCGGGTCACCGTCCCCGGCGCGCCGCCCCGCACCGACGTGGGCTTCCAGTGGGTCGCGGAGGAGACCCCGGATGACCACGAGACCGCCTGCAAGGGGGCGGTGACGGACGGCCTCAAGCGGGCGCTCAGGAGCTTTGGCGACCGCTTCGGCAACGGCCTCTACGGGGACCGGCCGACGGCGAATGTCCCGCCCAAGCCGCAGCGCGGACGCGCCCAGGCCAAGGGGAGGTCCGGAGGCGGCGCGGGCAACCGCGACGACGAGACCCGCGGGCGCTCCCTGCGCAAGCGGCTGGTGGAGCTGGGCGTCGAGCAGGGGTTCGACGAGGAGCGGGTGCGGACCGCCGTGAAGCGGCAGACGGGCCGGGACCTGGACGAGCTGCCCGCCCCGGAGCTGATGCCGCTCGTCGAGAGCGCGACCCAGAAGCTCCACCAGATGCAGGAGGCGCGGGCGGCGTGAGCGGCCAGCCAAATGAGGGCGGAATCGAGCGAGGCTGTCTCTTCGGGGGCGGCTCCGCTCTCCATCTACAGGAAAAGAGGGACGAAATGACAGGGATGACGATGCACACACCCTGGGGGCCTCCCCAGGACATCGAGGAGCTGGCCGAGGGCGTCTTGAGGGTCTCGACGGCCGGCCACGGCGGGCTGCAGCTGAGCCGGGAGCGGTGGGACGCCATCCCCGCCGCCGTGCGGCAGACGCTGCTGACCCCGGCCTTCGCCGAAGAGGACTGCGAGGAGCCCATCGTCAGAACGCTGCTGGGCCTGGGCGACCACCGGGAGAGGGAGATGGCGCTGAGGGTCGCGGCCCGCTTCGAGCGGTACGCTCCCGCGCTGCCCCATCTCTGGGGAAGGGGGGAGCGCGATGGCCACGACCACGCGGCCTAGACCCCGCAGCCTTCCGAGCAGCACCACCAAGCTGAACACCGAGTACGGCAGCCTATTCATCACCGTGTCGACGGACGAGGACGGCGAGCCCTTCGAGGTCTTCGGCCGGCTGGGGAAGGGCGGCAGCTTGCAGCACGGGGTGACCGAGCTGGCCTGCCGCCTCATCTCGCTGCACCTGCGTCGGGGCACGCCCCTGGCCGAGATCATCGACCAGTGCCGGGGCATCCAGGAGATGCAGCCCTTCGCCAACCAGCTCGACGGCACGCCGGTATGGGTGCTGGGGCTTGGCGACGGCATCGCCCACGTGCTGAAGGGGCACCTGAAGGCCAGGCAAGAGGAGGTGAAGGAAGCCGCAGCACAGAAGGCCGCCTGAAGCGGCCCGCCTGCACGGGCAGGCGCGGACAGCAAACAGTCCGGGAACCAATGCGGGGCTGTCTCCACGGGGGCGGCCCCGCTCTCCATTTACAGGTCAGAGAGCAAGGAGGAAAGGACATGGCCACGAAGACGATGGACGGCAAGGCGGACGTCTACTCACGACCCAACGCCCGCTTCGACGCCGACAGGAACCTGGAGGTCCGGGCCTCGGCGGCGGGGAACTGCCGCCGCGCCCTCTGGTACGAGGCGACGGGCTACGAGGTCACCAACCCCAAGACCGAGGAGTCCCTGACGGTGCTGGAGGCGGGCAACGCCCTGGAGCCGGTGGTGCTGCGGGCGATGGAGCGGGCCGGTTGGGAGGTGACTCCCGCCGACCCCCAGGACCCGACGCAGGTGTCGGTGCGGGTCGGCCCCAACATGGTGGTCACCGGCCACCCCGACGCCACGGGGGTGCTGCCCCTGTTCGGCGGCGAGGCGGTCATCGAGGTCAAGACCAGAGGGCCGGAGGCGTTCAAACGCTGGCGCACCCTGGGCGCGGAGCGCAGCCACCCGGCGTCGGTCGCCCAGGCAGGCTTCTACACCCGGGGGACCTTCGGGGAGCTTCGCGATGCGGTGATCGCCGCGATGGACACCGGCAGCCGCCAGTGGGACTACGAGGTGATACCCGCGGAGCGAGTGGGGAAGGCCCTGGAACGGGCCTCCGAGTGGCTCGGACAGCTGGGCGCTCACCTCGTCCTCCACGGGCCGGACCCCGACGCGCTGCCCGACCGGGACTTCTCCGCCAAGGACTGGCAGTGCAAGTCCTGTCCCTTCCTGAACGCCTGCCTGCCGGGCGATGCGGCGGAGGCCGAAGGGGAACCGGAACCCACCCAGGACGCCGAGCCGGAGGAGCCGGTGACCGACGAGGAGGCGCGGGCGGCCTTGCGCGAGTACGAGGCGCTCCAGGACACCATCCGGGAGTTCGAGGACGAGAAGCGGTGGGTGGTGGAGCAGCTCCGGGCCTGGCTGGGCCAAAAGGGAGTGGACAGGGCGAGGCTCGAGGGGCGGGAGAAGACCCGCTCCGTGGGCATGGTCCGCACCAAACGCTACTCGGTGGACTACAGGCGGCTGAACAACCTGCTGGACCCGGAGAGCAGGGCGGAGATCGTCACGGAGCAGGAATCCGAGCACCTGCGGGTCAGCTAGACGCTTCCCCACGGGAGCGCATCACGGGGCCGATCTCATTCAACCGGGCGCGGCAGGGCCGCGCCACACCACGCACGAAGGAGAACCGAAATGGCGAGGACCATCAACAAAGTCGAGCTCTTGGGCAGGGTCGGAACGGAGCCGGAGATGAAGCGCACCCAGGGCGGCACCGCCGTCACCCAGCTGCGGCTGGCCACCGACCGCCGCCGCCGGGACGGGCAGGTCGAGGCCGACTGGCACTCCGTCGTCTGCTGGGGCAAGACGGCGGAGGCGGTGAACCAGTACGTGGGCAAGGGGGACCGGCTCTACGTCGCGGGCCGCCTGGCCCAGAACAGCTACGAGACCCAGGACGGCCAGCGGCGCCACCGCACCGAGATTCACGCCTCGGAGGTCGTCTTCCTGGACTCCGGGAACGGCGGGCAGCCGGAGCAGGCCTCGGAGGAGGGCTCGCCCTTCTAGTCCGCCACTGACAGAGCGACGCCTTACCAAAGGCGCACCACGGGGCCGCCTCTCCTCCACAGGGGGCGGCCTCGCTCTCGTTCCAACCGATTGAGAAGGAGACCGACATGACCAGGAAGAAGAACACCACCAAGGACCCTACGGCAAGCTCAGGGCAGGCGCTGCTGCTGGACGCCCTGCGGAGCAACCTGCACCTCCTGGGCGAGATCGCCATGCGCTACGAGGTCGAGACCCGGCCGGAGCGCCCCAGGGGAGAGCTTCCCGCCATCTCCTGCCCCGAAGACGTGCGTCGGCTGCTCGCCCCGGAGATGTCCGCGCTGGCCCAGGAGCAGTTGCGGGTGCTCCTGCTGAACACCAAAAACAACGTGGTCGGGCAAAGGGTCATCTACCAGGGCAACGTATCGGCGGCCATCGTCCGGCCCGCCGAGGTGCTGCGCCCCGCCGTGATCGAGGCCGTCCCCGCCGTCATCGTCAGCCACAACCACCCCTCGGGAGACCCCACGCCCAGCCCGGAGGACGCCGCCATCACCGGGAAGCTCTTCCAGGCGGCAAAGCTGCTGGGCATCGACCTGCTCGACCACGTGGTCATCGGCGGAGACCGGGCGGTCAGCCTCAAGGACCGGGGCCTCATGCCCTGACGCTCCGCAACCGGCGGCCTGCCTACCGCAAGCGGGCCCGGGCAGTCCGGCCCCCACGCGGGGGAGCAAGTCCCCCGCGCATCACCCCGAACACGCACACCAAGGAGACAGACCATGCCTGCGACGAACGGCCTTCCCCGTACCGGATACGGGGACGCACTCGACCCCCAGGACCTGCACACCATCAGCGCGGGAGGCTTCTCGGCCACCGCCGACGCCTTCGCCCGAGACGAGGACACCCAGGGGCTCTGGTTCCTCTCGATGGTGGGCTCCCAGACCGCGCTCAAGGCCATCTGGGCCTCCCTGCTCAAGCAGCCCCCCGACGCCGCCCACATCATCCGGGGCGTGGACGGCATGGCGCCCTCCGGCAACTACCAGCGGTGTGTCGTCCCCCACGACACCGTCGGCACCTGGACGACGAAGATCGCCCGCCTGCCGGTCTCCGGGGGGTGGCACGCCTTGGTTTACACGAGGCTGGCCGAGTTCAGCTTCGAGCGGGACGACTTCCTTCTGCTGGCCCGGAGCGAGGACGAGGCGCCCAACCTGCACCACCGCTTCCTCGACAGGAGGAGCCCGCTGCCCCTGCACCGCTCCTGGGCGGACTGGCTCTGGCGCAAGGGGCTCCGGAACGGCGCCATCGTCCCGCTCCACTCCTCCGGCGTCGTCGCCTACCGGTGCTCCCCCAACGCGGAGCGGCTCAGGGAGGACCTCTCCGAGGCGGTGGCCGAAGGCAGGCTGACCCTGCCCGGGGAGGAGACCGCCGATGGATAGGACCCTGAAGACGGCCAGGCGCAGGAACAAGCGGCGCAGGGAGCGCACCCACGGGGCCTGGCGGCGCTTCTCCCCCGACGGGACCACCTGCCGCTACTGCTCCCACGACGGCTCGAAGCACCTCTGTACCTCCGGACAACCGCATTTCTACCGGAAGGCCACGGAAGCGGAGGCGAAGGACCCCACGGTGATGCTCTACCGCCACAACCTCCCCCAGGGCGGCTCCGTGCTGGTGCGGCGGGTCATCGTCGCCAGCCACGCCGAGATCGTCACCGCCTTCTGCACCGCCTGCGCCGAGAGCATGAAGACCGGACAGGTCCTGTGCTACCAGCGCACCCTCGCCACCGGAGAGGTGGTCGGCGTCAAGACCAACAGCACGAAGGGAGATGGACCATGACGACGAGCCGGACGCTGCTCTTCGACTGCCCCGCCTGTCACGAGGAGCTCGCCCAGGTGGAGGAGCCCGACAGGGACCTGCACACGGGAGAGACCTACCGCTGCGCCTCCTGCGGCGGGGCGGTGGTGTTCCTGGCCCTGACCGTCGAGGAGTACGCCGACCCCGCGAGGTTGAGGATGGACTGCTACTTCTGCAGGCCCGGGCCCTGCCGGCTCGGGCCATCCACGGACACGGACAACCGGGAGAAAGGAGAGACGACATGAGACTGGCAGCCCAGGCCAAAGGGGGGTTTTACCCGACCCCGCCCCGCGTGGTCGACCTGATCGCGGGGCTGATCGACACCCCGGGCGGCTACCACCACCGGAACCGGGAGACGCTGCGCATCCTCGACCCCTGCTGCGGGGCCGGGGAGGCCGCGGCGCAGCTGGCGGAGCACCTGGGCGGGCCGGGCCGCCTGCCCATCGAGACCTACGGCGTCGAGCTGCACCGGGACCGGGCGGAGGAGGCGGAGCGGCGGCTCGACCGCGCCCTGGCGGCGGACCTGTTCCAGACCTCCATCGCCAACGGGGCCTTCGGCCTCGCCTTCGTCAATCCCCCCTACGATTGGGACCAGGAGGACAAGCGGGTGGAGCACGCCTTCCTCACCCACTGCACCCGCTACCTCGCGGAGGGCGGGCTGCTGGTCTTCATCGTGCCGCGGCACAGGCTCGCGGTGTCGGCCCGGTACCTCGCGACCCACTACGGGAGGATGCGGTGCTGGACCTTCCCCCAGCCGGAGAGGGAGGTGTTCGACCAGGTCGTGCTCATGGGCTACCGGAAGGCGGACCCGAGCTACGACGCCTATGCCGAGGAGGAGGTGCGGGAGTGGGCCGAGGGAGAGCCGGAGCGGATGGAGTCCTCCCGCTACGCCGTCTTCAGCGCCCCCGCCACGCCCACCGGGGACATCCTCTTCACCACTCGAACCGTCGACCCCCTGGCGGCTGCGGCCGAGGCGCGGCGGTCGGGGCTGTGGACCAGCCCTGAGGTCACCGACACCCTCTGGCCCGCCGGAGACGCCCGGACCCGTCCGCTGATGCCCCTGCGAAGGGGCCACATGGCGATGCTGGTGGCGGCGGGCTTCCTGGATAACCTCTGCCTGGAGGCGGACGGGCGGCGCATCCTGGTCAAGGGCAGGACCAGCAAGGAGATGGTGATGGTGGAGTCCACCCCGGACAAGGAGATCTACCGGGAGCGGCTGAAGACCACCGTGGTCGCCCTGGGCCTGGACGACGGCGAGATCACCGACATCGCCGCATAGCCTGCCTGTGCGGACACGCAGACGGGACGGCTCACCCGGAGCCGCCCCGCGAGGCCCCGCTGGTTCCATTAACCAACGGGGCCTCGCCCTTTGCGATCACCGGGAAGCGACCGGCGCAACATCCCCATACATGGAAGGAGACAAGAAATGAACCTCGGAGGATTCATCGACACGTACAAGGACGCCATCGCCCGGCGGGTGGTGGAGTCCTACCCGCCCCTCTACCGGCCCTCGGAGGCCTGTGCCCGACCCGGATCGGGTAACGGCCGCAAGCTCCCGCTGCTGCTCCGCTCCCCTCTGGGGGCGCAGGAGGACGCCATCCGGGGCGCGGCCCTCTCCCTCGAGGCCCACCGGGGCACGACCATCGTCGGGGAGATGGGCACGGGCAAGACCTTCATCGCCGCAAGCGCGGCGCACATGGCGGGCCTCCGGAGGGTCCTGGTCATCTGCCCGCCGCACCTGACCCGCAAGTGGAAGCGGGAGGTGGAGGAGACGGTCCCCGGCGCCCGCGCCGTCATCGTCGCCTCCATCACCGACCTGGAGCGGCTGCGCCTCTCCATCGGCTCAGGCCCCCTCTTCGCCGTCATGTCCAGGGAGCGGGCCAAGCTGTCCTACCGCTGGCAGTCCGCCGTCGCCCGGCGGTGGGCCGCATCCGGCGGCAGGCTGATGCGGGACAAGGAGACGGGGGAGCCCTTCCGGGTCCCCTGCTGTCCCGTCTGCAATAGCCAGATCGTGGACAGGGACGGCGTGCCCCTGACGGACGAGGAGCTGTCCTGCAGGAAGCGCGGCTGCGCCCACTGCGGCTCGGCCCTCTGGCAGGCCGACCCCTCCGGGCCCCGGAGATACCCCCTCAGCGACTACGTGAAGCACCGCATGAAGCGCTTCTTCGACCTGCTGATCGGCGACGAGGTGCACGAGTACAAGGGCCGTGGCTCGGCCCAGGGGATCGCCGCGGGGGTGCTCGCCGACGCCTGCGGCAAGTCCCTCACGCTGACGGGCACCTTGACGGGAGGGTATTCGAGCACGCTCTTCCACCTGCTCTACCGGTTCAGCCCTGCGATCAGAACCGAGTTCGGGCGCTCCGAGGAGCACCGCTGGATACAGCGCTACGGGTTCGAGGAGCACACCATCGGCAGGCCCGACGACGGCGCGGTGGAGGACGGGCGCTACAGCCGGCGCCGCAAGTACCGCAAGGTGGTGCGGGAGCGGCCGGGGCTCGCTCCGGGAGCATTGTTCCACCTCATCGGCAACTCGGTGTTCCTGCGGCTCTCGGACGTAGCCTCCGGTCTGCCCCCCTACGAGGAGCAGGTGCTCCTGTCGTCGATGGACGGCGAGGCGGACGCGACGGGCTACTCCCAGCGCAAGGCCTACGACACCGTCTTCGACGAGCTGCGCAAGGCCCTGGCGGAGGCCCTCAAGAAGGGTTCCAAAAGGCTGCTGGCCACCTACCTCCAGACCCTGCTGGCCTATCCCGACGGTTGCACTCGCGGCGAGACGGTCTTCGACCCTGCCAAGGGGGACATCCTGGTGCAGGTGCCTCCGCTGTCGGAGGAGAGGCTCTACCCCAAGGAGCAGGCCCTCCTGGACCTGGTGGCTGCGGAGAGGATGGCGGGCCGCAGAGTGCTGGTCTACGCCACCCACACCGGCACGCGGGATGTCACGGAGAGGATGGAGGACATCCTGACCCGGCACGGGTTCAGGGTGGCGGTGATGAAGGCCGACGCCGTGGCCCCTGAGCGCCGGGAGGCGTGGGTGGCGGATAGGGTCAAGCAGGGGGTGGACGTCCTCATCTGCCACCCCAGGCTGGTGCAGACGGGCCTCGACCTGATCGACTTCCCGACCATCTGCTGGGCGGAGACCGATTACAGCGTGTACGTGATGCGGCAGGCGTCGCGGCGGTCGTGGCGCATCGGGCAGACCAGACCGGTGAAGGTGGTGTTCATGTCCTACCGGAACACGCTGCAGGCCGACGCGCTGAAGCTGGTGGCGAAGAAGCTGCAGAGCTCCCTCGCCGTGGAGGGGGAACTGCCGGAGGACGGTCTGGCGGCCTACGGCGACGACGGGGACGACCTGATGCTGGCGCTGGCCCGCAAGATCGTCAGCGGCAACGAGGAGGAGGACGCCGAGACGGTGGAGGATGTCTTCGCCCAGGCCAGGGACGCCGAGGCCACCGCCGAGGAGTACCTGGTGGACGACGGGTGGAAGGCGGTCGAGAGCCTGCCCCGTACTGGATACGAGGTCGATCCGCCTGCCTTGCCTTCAGGCAGGGAGGCCGTAGGAGTCAACGGAAACGGCCACCGCGACGCAGCCGGCACCGGGCCGACGGTCGAGCTGGTCATGGGCAACGGTCACGTGGCCGCCAACGGCAATGGACACGCAGCCATCGAGGTCGCCGTCGACCGAGACGAGGCCCCGGAGCCGCAGCAGACGCTGTTCTCCTGGGCGGAGTTCATGGCGGAGGAGCCGATCAAGCCCAAGGGCCGGGTCCGCAGGCCTCAGCCCGCTACGGCGTCCCTGTTCGAGTGGGCGGTGGAGCAGGAGCGCGAGGGCGAGCCGATCAGCGTGGGACGCTAGGCCGACACGCAAAAGGGGGAGGACGCCGCCATTCGGCGTCCTCCCCCGACTGTCCATGTATGCGGCCCTTTTTGCGTTTCAGCTTCCGTGCCTGCGGCACACCTCAGACGTCGGCGACCCCCCGTCCGCCTCCTGCAAGATCCCGATGATCTGCGCCTCCGTGAACCTGCTGCCTCGCATCTTCTCCTCCTGACGTGCTCCGGAGGATTCCAAGTATCCATGGACCAGTTTTCGGGGGGCAGGTCAGGCCCACCAGACTTGATAAAATCAAGAACCTTCGCCCTGACACTCATGTTGGACCTGTAGTCGGTCCCAGTTGTGTCCCAACATAAGAAGGCCGCCCTACTTGGTGATAGACTGGTAGCAACCCAGAATCGGGCGAATGAACGCTCTATGGCCAACGATAGCTGTGAACTGGTTGACCTTGTCCTCGTCGGCTGCGTCAAGAGGAAACGACATCGTGCTAGCCTCGCCCGAGACATCTACACGTCAACCCTCTGGCAGCATCGGCGGGCATATGCAGAGCTTCATGGCTGTCCTTGGTACATTCTCAGCGCCATGCACGGGCTCCTAGCTCCTGGCGCTTGGATTGATCCATATGATCTGTCGTTGGCCGATCTCTCTGCCGCTGAGCGTCGTGACTGGTCGCAGGGTGTCTTGGGTGACCTTGCGGCAGAGGTTCCAGTGCTGGATGGAAAGACTATTGAGGTCCACGCGGGCAAACCTTACGTGGAATTTGGCTTGGAGAAAGGTCTTCGCGACGCCGGTGTGATCGTACGCCGCCCACTGGCACATGTGGTGGGACTAGGCCCTCAAGGTGCCTGGTATCGAGAACATATTGTTTCGTGTCCTCGTGGAAGTTGAGGACATACAAGATGCGCGTACCAGACATTCGCCACGCGGCCGTCGTGGCCGAGGCAATCGCCAGCGACTTCTACAATGACCGGTTAGACCTGTCCGCTAGGGATGTGGCGCCGGGTAGCACATGGTCGCGAATGCCGGAGGTCGAATGTGTAATGCGCCTGCGCAATTCAGGCGCCTCGCACCGTATCGTACGCCTGTTCCTGACATTCATTGCAGCCATGGACCGCGCCCGTGACGCCACGCGTCTTTGGAACAACGGGCTCGAGCTGATTCAATCTTATCCGAAGCTCTTTGAACCCGCTGAGGCATCAGCGATCCCTATCTCCACGCTCCGCGCAAAGCTGTCCCAATATGAGGTGAGCCAACGTCATGGCCCCGACTCCTCCGCCTGGCACATCATTGCCAACAGCCTTGCGGCAGGAGGAAACCCTGTAAGCCGGGTAGTGGATTCCGGTGTTGGGAACGCTGGAGAATTGCTCAGCTACCTGCGTACCAGTTGCATGGGGCAATACCGGTTCCCTCTGCTCAGGGGGCCGAAGATTGGGCCAATGTGGGTGCGTATGCTTGTCGCTCCGGGCGGGGCCACGATTGACGACATAGACAGCATCCCTGTCGCGGTAGATGTGCATGTTCGCCGTGTTACTGGAAACCTTGGGGTCGTGGATACTCTGGATATGTCAGAAGGAGAAGCTAGACAAGTGATTCAGGGCACCTGGCGCGCAGCCGTAGCCAGAACGAGGATAGGAGGACCACTCGGAATTACCGGCACCTGTGCGGCGCTTGACCCAGCTCTCTGGTTATTCGGTAAGTTTGGGTGTAGCCATTGCGAGAAGGTGGGTCAGCCCGTTCCAATCGGCCGAGCGTGTAGCCACTGTCAGCTCCGTGTCTCAACCTGAGGCGCGCCCGATTCATGTGTAGGCCGAAAGGGGATACAAAGCCAAGAAACGCCCCTCAGGCATGACATCAGTTAAGAAGTTCAGCAACACCAACGGTGCGGCAATCCCGCCGAACCTCGTCGCGATTCCCAACACCGAGAGCAATAGCTTCTATCTCCGATACTGCGAGGAACATGGGCTTAGGCCGCATCCTGCCCGATTCCCGGCGGAGCTTCCAGAGTATTTCATCCGCATGCTGACAGAGCCGGGGGACTATGTGGTTGATCCCTTTGGTGGCAGTTGCGTCACGGGTGAGGTTTGCGAGCGCACAAATCGCCGCTGGACATGCATAGAGCTACTTCACGAATACTGTGAAGCCGCCCTCGGCCGCTTCATTCTCGACGTGGAGGAAGTCGCCAAGCCTGTTCCCAATCCCAAGGACCCCTCAAACTACTACCGCGTGCCCCGACCTGGCATCCTGTGGAGTGGGGATCATGATGACTCGCTGCCCAACGACGGTGGTAAGAAGCGCACTCTACGAGGCCAAAGGAGGACCAGCGGTGGTTTTAGGCACGCATAGTTGGACAAATCCATCGGTTCTTGCTTTGACTCAAGGGCAAGATGACCCAGTTACAGTCATCATTGAGAAGGCGAGAGCCATCATCCTGGATGCTGTCGAGAAGGGGTGGGCAGGCCCACCCTTTGATCCATTTGTCCTAGCAGAGGGATTGAGAATCCCAGTAGTACCGCGAGACGACGTGCTTGATGCTAGGCTGGTTCCTTCCGGAGCCGGTAGCCGAATCGAATTCAACCCCAATCGACCGTCTGGCCGAATCCGCTTTTCCCTGGCGCATGAGATTGCTCACACGCTGTTTCCTGATTATCGCTCTGAGATACGCCAAAGGGGGCGATCCCGGGGGGATGCATGGCAAGCCGAACTCCTCTGTAATGTCGCTGCGGCGGAGATTCTTATGCCAATCGGGACGGCGATCGAATTGGAAAATGAATCTGTGGACATTGAGAATCTGATGAAACTTAGGAAGGAGTTTGACGTTTCTGCAGAAGCATTGTTCCTCCGGATGGCTAGAAGAACGACGGAGCCATGTGCCATGTTCGCTGCCGCCAGGATAGCCACAGAAGAAGAGGGGGCAAACTTCAGGATTGACTATACAGCCCCTTCTCGTTCATGGAATGTAAACATACCGCGGAGCCTACAAGTAGGAGAATCGCTAGCACTGTCCGAATGTACTGCGGTCGGTTATACCACCAAGAGATTTGAGAGATGGGCACGTCACCTACCCGAGTTAGGAGTTCAATGCGTGGGAATCCCACCGTATTCTGGTGACCGATATCCTCGTGTGCTTGGAGTTTTGCAGAGGAGACGCCCGGCCGCACCTGGCAAGCCGAGGTTGACCTTCGTTCACGGGGATGCGACTGAGCCTAGAAGGTCGGGACATCGAGTCATTGCCCACATTGTCAACGACAAGACACCAAACTGGGGAGCGGGGTTCGCAAAGCAGGTAAGGACCAAGTGGAACTTCGTGCAACAGGATTTCAAGCGATGGGCTGCTGAGAGTAATCGCAACCTCCGTCTTGGGAATACGCACATTACAGATATTTCAAATGATCTAAGCGTTGTTCATATGGTGGCGCAACGCGGCTACGGCCCCTCGATGAAGCCTCGTATTCGCTATGCTGCCCTTCGGGAGTGCTTGGAGCATCTCGCTGGGATAGCCACTAAACGAAATGCAACTGTGCATATCCCCCGAATCGGCTCAGGCCAAGCGCGTGGACACTGGGGAATCATCCAGGAGCTACTCGACGATTCCCTCGTCTGGAAAGGTGTTGATGTAACAATCTACGATCTTCCCGGGGCGGAGCCTCCTAAGGATGTCCAAGGCATGCTGAGCCTTGGAGCAGCCCATCGGTAGGTAATTGGCATGATACAAAGACTGATCCTGATATCCGGTCCTGTGTCATCGGGCAAGTCAACCCTCTCACAGGACCTAGCAGACCGGTTCGGGTTTACTATCTATCGAACACGCAAGTGGCTAGCCCGGCGCTTGCAAGAAGAGTCTCGGGACAGAGCGAACCTGCAACAAGAAGGTGACCGGCTGGACGTGCAGACCCGGGGGCGCTGGGTCCTTGAGGAGTTGACTAAGGAATTGCCCCAAGCTGATGAGGTAGTCATTCTAGATTCTGTCAGAACAAGGGACCAGATAGAAGCGCTTCGCGGAGCCTTCGGGCCAATTGTGACACACATACATGTAACAGCACCGCTAGAGGTGCTACGGAGAAGGTATGACGAGCGCCGAAGGAGCGAACGGAGGGACTTAGCAGATTACCAGCAAGTGCGTCAGAATCGAACCGAACGGGACGTGGATGCTTTGCGCGATGTGGCCGACATAGTCATAGATACCAACCGCTGCACCAACGAAGACGTGCTAATAAGGGCAGCGAGCCACCTCCGGCTATATGGCAACAACTCAGCCGGTTACGTTGACGTCCTGGTAGGAGGACAATATGGGAGCGAAGGTAAGGGACAGATCGCAGGTTATATCTCAAAGGAGTACGACCTCTTAGTTCGAGTAGGAGGTCCGAACGCCGGACATAAGGTGTATGAGCACCCTAAGCCCTTTACTCACCATCTACTCCCCTCTGGCACCAGGAAGAGTAACGCCAAACTGTTGATCGGCCCTGGAGCTGTCCTAGATCTACCCGTCCTCCTTGATGAGATCGCCGAGTGTCGTGTAGACGTCGAACGTCTGCGAATTGACCGGCAGGCCATGATCATTACTGAGGAAGACAAGCCAAATGAAGAAACTCTCGTGGAACGAATTGGTTCAACCGGGCAGGGGGTCGGAGCTGCCACGGCCCGTCGCATCATGCAGCGTAGCAAGGAGCCGTTGTTAGCCCACGGTGTATCAGACCTCAAGCCTTATTTGTGCAACGCTGTCGAGGTCCTAGACACGACGCTTTCTCGGAATGGTCGAATCCTTCTAGAAGGGACCCAAGGCACGGGGCTTAGCTTGTATCACGGTAGTTACCCCTACGTGACCTCTCGGGACACGACTGTATCAGGTTGTCTAGCGGAGGCCGGGATTCCTCCGAACCAGGTCAGGAAAGTTCTCATGGTCTGCCGTTCTTATCCAATCAGGGTGGAGGATCCCCCAGGGGGGACGTCCGGACCGATGGCGCAGGAGTTAACTTGGGAAGAGATAGCTAGGCGTTCTGGCAAAGATGCTCGAAGGTTGAGGCAGGCTGAGCGGACGTCTACGACCGACCGGCTGCGTCGGGTCGGCGAATTTGACTGGGTGCTATTGCGCGGAGCCGCCCTCCTTAACGGGCCCACTGACATCGCATTGACCTTTACGGACTATATGTCTTCTGCCAACGGAGAAGCGATGAGATTCGAACAACTTCAACCAGAAACCATATCCTTCATCCATGAGGTCGAACGTGTGGCGAGCGCTCGCGTCTCATTAATCGCAACGGGATTTAACCCACGAAGCATCATAGACCGGAGAGGGTGGTGATTGTTGTGACACTGGAAGAACTGGTACGCCGATATCCTCGTCTGTACCACATGGCTGAGGCAGGTAGCTGGCCTAGTATCCAAGAGTATGGGCTTTTCAGCACGACTGCACTACTGGATCTATTCGA
Source organism: Dehalococcoidia bacterium (assembly GCA_965220155.1). Lineage (GTDB taxonomy): Bacteria > Chloroflexota > Dehalococcoidia > SHYB01 > SHYB01. The sequence goes on from OZ244810.1 coordinate 2,292,291, forward strand.
AGTCGGTGTCACCGACCGCCGGAGGATGGAGTCTGAGTGGCGTCAGAACAGTATATCGATCGCACACCCTGTTCACGGAACTGCCGTTATTCGCGATCAGAAACCAATGCCTCCCTCGAAGTTAGCGAATAATCTTGTCAACATGACTCCAGAGGAATGGTATGAGTTTCTGAACCGAAAGACATTCTTTTGGGCAGATTGGAACCGGCTCACAAACTTGTTGAATGCATACGCATACCGCGACAGGGCTCATAGCGTACTTACAGTAGATACTGAAGCTTTGCTCACTCGACATGGGAATCGAACAAGCCTTTGCCCTATTAACTCAGGGTTTGTCTATCATGGAGGAAGAAGGGGAAGAGAGACATTCAAGCCGATTGCGAACTATCCAAGTGGAATCCGAGTGTGGGAACTAGCCGTGGAATATAGTGTTCCAGATGTCGCGGATCTGGTGGTTCGCGTAGAAGATTGGCGAGGGGCCTCGAGGCTCAGGGTGGTTTGGGATCGAACGAAGACTCAGAAGGCAGATACCCAAGTGTTCCAGAAATAGGTTGGGCCCATATGAAGAACCAATACTTCGGAGACATATACGACTACATCAAGTATGGTCTGCTTCGCCAGTTAAGCTGCTACGGAAAGATCAGTACGGTTGTCTGTTGGATGCTGACGCAAGACGACCAAAGGAGGGACGGGCAACGCGTAAACTACCTACGAGAACCTGGAGGGTGGCGGGCTTTTGATCCCCCCGTATTTGATTGTCTTCACACGGCAGTTTTAGATCGACAGATGCGTAACATCAAAGTCGTAGAGAAAAGCGGCCTTCTGCCCAATACAAGTTTCTATTCTCATTTGTTGACTGACGGTTCCGGTGAACGCCGCCGGTACTTCGATGGGTTCCTTAGGGTCTCACGCGGGAGCGAATTGGTCTTCTTTGATCCCGACAATGGACTTGAAGTCAAGTCGGTCAAGTATGGCGGGAAAGGTTCCTCCAAGTATCTTTTCCTACGTGAGGTCGCCCAGACATTCTCAGCAGGCCGCTCTCTGCTTGTCTATCAGCACATGCCTCCCAAGCCACGAGACCCACTGATTTCAGGCCTCGTAGGTGGCTTGATGCGTGAGACTGGTTCTGAGTTGGTGTATGTGTATCGTACCCAACGAGTGGCTTTCCTCCTCGTACCACAGACCAAGCAAGTAGGTCAATTTGCTGAAATTGCTTCCAGGGTTCAAACCAATTGGGATGGGCTGTTGGATATTCAACGATATCCTATCTAGGGTGGCACGTGATTGAGCGCTATACACGGTCCGCCATGAAGCAGGTTTGGTCGGATCAGAACAAATACGACGCTTGGCTCCATGTCAAGTTGGCCGTATGTGAGGCGTGGGCCGAGGAAGGGACCATCCCTTCGGATGACATGAATGCGCTGCGCAACGCTCGGTACGACCTAGCCCGCGTCGATCACTTTTTCCAAATTACACGCCACGACATGACCGCCTTTGATCGCTCCGTCGCCGAGATTGTAGGTCCCCAGGCCCGGTGGCTCCACTTTGGCCTCACCTCCAGCGACGTCATTGATACTGCTCTGGCCATGCAGCTCGTCCAGGCGGGAGGCATACTCCTAACAGATGTAGCCGAACTACTGGAGGTCCTTGAGACCAAAGCCCAGGAACATAAGGATACGTTGATGATGGGTCGCACCCACGGCGTCCACGCGGAGCCGATCACCTTCGGGCTTAAGCTGGCCGTCTGGTGGGAGGAGATGCAGCGCAACCGCCACCGGCTGGAGGATGTCCTCAGAGACATTGCTGTGGGGAAGGTCTCCGGCGCCGTGGGTACGCACGCAAGTGTCCCACCCTCCATCGAGGAGAAGGTCTGCGCCCGCCTGGGCTTGGACGTGGATCGCTTCTCTAGCCAAATCATTCAGCGGGACCGCCACGCCCATCTAGTCACCACACTGGCCGTCGTGGCCGCCTCCCTAGAGAAGTTCGCTACAGAGATCCGAAACCTTCAGCGCACCGAGGTCCGTGAGGTGGAGGAGCCTTTCGTGCAGGGCCAGACCCGGTCCTCGGCCATGCCCCACAAGCGCAACCCCGATCTCACCGAGCGCATCTGCGGCCTCGCCCGACTCATCCGGGGCCACGCCGTCACCGCCCTGGAGAACGTCGCTCTCTGGAACGAGCGGGACATCAGTCACTCCGCGGCAGAGCGCCTTATTCTCCCGGACTCCTGCTACGCTCTAGACTACATGTTGGCTCTCTTCACCGAGGTCATGCGCGGCCTGCGGCTATACCCAGAACGGATGCGCCAGAATGTAGAATTAACCCGTGGCCTGATCTTTTCTCAGCGAGTACTGCTGGCCTTGGTGGAGAAGGGCCTCAGTCGGGAGCAGGCCTACAATTTGGTTCAATCCAACGCAATGCGCGCCTGGGACCGCGAAGAGGATTTCCGAGACCTGTTGCGGGCTGATCCCGCCGTGGCTTCCCACCTTCCGCCTTCTGAACTGGAGTCCCTCTTCGACTATTCATACTACACGCGCTATATCTCTGAGGCTTTCAGGCGCAGGCTCTGGTAGCGACCTTTCTCCATACAGACTGTTATCAAGGCGAGCGGTTCTCTTGCTGAACTAGGTGGGATTGCGCTGCCTTGTCCAACAGCGTGAGGCGCTTGCCCGCTTCGATGTACTCCTGGCGGGTGCTGCCAGTGCTCCGAGTACATCTTGCGGGAGATGGAGATAAGGCCGGAAACCGAGGACAATGCGATTTATCTGCTCGGCCACGGCTATCATTACCGGCTCTGGAAACTGCGATATCTTGTCATCATGCAAAAGTTGGTCGGGCACAAGGACTACTTTTGGGGAGTATGCTGGTTATGCCAATCAGCTCCTGTTCCGTGAGCAACGACAATTGGATAACCCGAAGACATAAAAATGGAACCAGGCCGACGCCTACTCGGGACAGCGTCACTACCCCGACTAACCCTGGCCCTCTCCCGTCGTTGCTTCGGCGCGGGCCTTTATCAGTAGCCAATCAGACACAGGGAAAAAGGCATTTCTATACGCGAATGAGCGTATAGTGCCTGAGCCACCGCCACCGTACTGTCACAATCCGTGCGGGTTGTTGTCACGGTTCCCCCGCACACGCGGGGATAGACCCTCGATGTCCGACCTGTTCCATCGGGACATCCCGGTTCACCAACGGGTACGGTAAACAGAACCGTCTTCTATATCTGGCTCGGCGGACTGTGAATTCGTTCAAAATGGTAAGCAATCCCTTCTTTAGGACGGGACTCGGCAAGCTACGCACCCACCCAACAGAACTGTAGCGCATGGAACTGACTCCGGTTCTGCGGATGGCTGTTCTCCATTTAGCCCTCCGATGCCATTGGCTCACTGCCCAAGTCAGCGACCGATGTCTCTCTTTCCTCACCCTTCGCCATCCGGTAGCCGATCCGGGGCTCAGCGAAGATGTAGCTGGGGTTGCTCGCATCGTCGCCCAGCTTGCGGCGCAGCCGCTTCACATAGGTGCGCACCGGACTCGAGCCGCCGGAGTTGTCCTGGCCCCAGACTCGCTGTAGCAGCTGCTCGTGTGCAGCCGCCGTCCCTTGACCTCAGGACGGCTGCCGGCAAGTCCTAGACTCTGTCTATCGCCACAGGTCGGGATCGGGTCGGTTCATCAGTCCGAAGCCCAGATATCCATACCAGATAACCAGTAGCACGTAGAAGCCCCGGGCCAGGGTGATAAAGGTGTCGCGGCCGTCGTTGTTGAGTATGGCTATCATGAAAAAGACCATTACGGCCAGGCTGATAAGGGCAGCCAACAGGGAGATTGTCCGGTTGAAGTCGTCTCTCGTGGAGAGGCCCAACGCGAAAATGAAGCCGCCAAACCCAAGCGCAATTCCACCAGCGTAGACGAGAGCGGAGCCGGCGTAGTAGATGGGAACGCTTCCCCTGATCTGGTCACTGGTTTGGGCATCGGCCAGAATGAAGTCCATGCCGCCGGCTAGAATCCAACCGGTCAGTCCGACGAAGATCATGAAGAAGCCCATTTGAACAAACGCCTTGCCGTTGCCCTGCAAGGTTACGTTCCGCATTAGCGCATAGAGGCCCGAGAGGATTAGGGCCAGGCCAAGGATTATCGCGATGTTGGTTACATTGGTCAGCGCGGCATTGGCACCCTTGGCCGTTATGGAGCCAACAGCGTCTGACACGTCGGCGCTGTCAATTAGTAGCCCACCCGGCTCTATGAGAAAGAAGACGAAGGCGATTATCGGGCCGAATATGAGGGACAGACCCGCTAGCCGATTCACGGATATTGTGCCCATGTTTGAACCTCCTTTATGTGATGTCATGAGAAGGATCCATTGGGTTCAATCCCTCCTAGCATGCATCCTGACGCCAGAGTTGTGGCATTGCTATAGGAAAGCGACCTGCCAGAATCCTTCCCGCGCTGCTGAAGGCGGACTCCTGAGGCTATCGTCCGGCGGCATCTCGCTCCTGGCGTCGGCGACCCCGGACTAAACTGAACCTCCACGCCGCAGGTTTCTTCCGCGCCGTTGACCGGCGGGGCGGTGAAGGGCACACTCTGGCGGGAAGCACGGAGTACGCGAGCGACGTTATGACGAAGGACCACCACCACGACCACACCGAGCCGCCCTCCGACATCGAGCTGAGCGTGAAAGCGCTCGAGTCGCTCCTGATCGAGAAGGGGCTGGTCGACCCGGAGGCGGTTGACGCGCTCATTGAGATGTACGAGGACAAGATCGGCCCGTCGAACGGCAAGCGGGTGGTGGCGAGGGCATGGGCGGACGAGAAGTTCAAGCGCTGGCTTCTGGATGACCCCAACGCCGCGATCGCCTCGATGGGCTACGTGGGCTCACAGGGCGAACAGGTGCGGGTGGTCGAGAACACGGATGACGTCCACAACCTCGTGGTGTGCACGCTGTGCTCCTGTTATCCTTGGCCGCTCTTGGGTCTGCCGCCGGTGTGGTACAAGTCCGCGCCGTACCGAGCGCAGGCGGTCGCCGACCCGCGCGGCGTGATGCGGCAGTTCGGTTCGAAGACAGGGGACGAGAAGGAGGTGCGCGTGTGGGACTCCACCTCCGAGATGCGCTATGTCGTCCTCCCCCAGCGTCCTCCAGGCACGGAGGGCTGGAGCGAGGAGGAACTCCGGGACCTCGTGACCCGCAACTCCATGATTGGCGTGGAGGAGGCGCAGCGGCCGGCAACGACGGGAACGCCATGAACGGAGTCCACGACCTCGGTGGGATGCAGGGATTCGGGCCGGTGCGGCCCGAGCCGGAGTCGGAAGAGCCGGTCTTCCACGAGGAGTGGGAGGGCCGGGTGTACGCCATGGTCCGGCTCATCGGGAGCCTCGGGCTGTGGAACCTGGACATGGTGCGCCACACCCGGGAGAATCTGCCCCCCGCGGACTACCTCGCCTATTCCTATTACGAGATCTGGTTCGCAGCCTTGCAGAAGCAACTGGTTGAATCCGGTCTGCTTTCGGAGGAGGAGTTGCGGACGGGCAGGGCGTCATCGGCCGCCTCCGGGCCCATCCTGGAGCGGGTGATGCGCGCCGAGCGGGTGCGAGCCATGCCGGACCGGACCACGAGCTATCGCTGTCCCGCGCCGGCGCCGGCCCGGTTCGTGCCGGGCGACCGCGTGCGGGCCCGTAACCGTCACGCCCGCGGACACACCCGCGAGCCGCGCTACGTTCGGGGCCACGTCGGGACGGTGGACGAGCACTATGGGTCCCAGGTGTTTCCGGACCTCAGCGCGGAGGGCGTGGTCGAGGGGCGCCATCTCTACAATGTGCGCTTCGATGCGCGCGAGCTGTGGGGCGAGTCGGCGGACGTCAGCAGTGCCGTGTACGTCGACCTCTGGGAGGAATACCTGGAGGCTGCGCCATGACGGACGCACAACCTCCCGGAGGCATCGGCGGACTAAGCGGCATCCCCTCGGACAACGACGGCAGGCTGGCTTTTGCGGAGCCGTGGGAGGCGTCGGCGTTCGCGCTCGCGGTGCACCTCTCCGGCGCAGGCCACTTCACGTGGGACGAGTGGGCCGCGACGCTGAGCGAGGAGATACGCGCGGCGCAGCAAGAAGGCGACCCGGACAGGGGCGATACGTACTACCGGCACTGGCTGCGCGCGCTGGAGCGGCTATGCCGGGAGCGGGGGCTCGTATCGGAGGCGGAGGGATCGGAGCGCAAGGAGGCCTGGCGCAGGGCCTATCTGAACACGCCGCATGGCAAACCTGTGGACCTCGCGGCAGGCGGCTGAGGCAGGCTTAAGCTCAGCCGGTTAGAGCGCTTCCCTTACAAGGAAGAGGTCAATGGTCCGAGTCCACTAGCGCCCACCAGACTTGACGAAATCAAGAACTATCGTATTGAGGTTCAAGCTGGCGGTGTAGTTAGGGGCCTCACCCCCGACCCGTCGGGCGAGGGCTTGCCACGAACGGAGAGGATAGGCTCGGCGCTCACGATGCGTCCGTTCCCTTCGTCTCCCCCTTCGGTATCCTGTAGCCGACGCGAGGCTCGGTGAAGATGTAGATGGGATTGTCCGCGTCGTCGCCCAGCTTGCGGCGGAGCTTGCTTACGATGGTGCGCATGGGCCGCACGTCGCCGCTGCTCTTCTCGCCCCAGACCCGTTCCAGCAGATGCTCGTAGGTCAACAGCCGCCCGGCGTTGGCCGAAAGCTCGGCGAGCAGCCGGTACTCCATCGCTATCAGCGGGAGCGGACGACCGGCAAGGGTCACCCGGCGTTCGGCATAGTCGATTGTCAGGTCGCCCAGCACGTAGGGCTCTGACGGCTCTGACGCCGCCCGCCTGCGCAGGGCCGCCCTGATCCTCGCCGCCAACTCCGTGGGCGAGAAGGGCTTGACGACGTAATCGACGGCCCCCATGTCGAAGGCCCTGGCGATGAGCTCGTCCCGGCCGTAGGCCGACACGAAGATGACCGGCACGTCGCCGGCTCCCAGGATGTCCTTCATCAGCTCGATCCCGTCGGTCCCCGGCAGCATGAGGTCGAGCAGGACCAGATCGGGCTTCTCCTCCCCCACGAGCCGGAGGGCCTCCTCCGGGTCCCCGGTCACAACCGGCGTGTAGCCCGACTTCAAGAGGGCGTCGCGGACGTACCTGAGCGCCTGGGGGTCGTCGTCCACCGCAAGGACGCGCGCCCCTTCTCCCGCTCCCGCTACCGCTCCCCGCCCGGCGGGAGTGGAGAGAGGCGGAAGGCCGATGGCCGTGCCGCTCCCGGTCTCCTCGACCGTCGGTATCGTGAAGGTGAACCGCGCTCCCATGCCCGGCCCTTCGCTCTCGGCCCAAATCCGGCCCCCGTGGGCCTCCACGATCCCCTTGCAGATGGCGAGGCCCAGGCCCGACCCGGCGACGCCGCTCCCCAGGTCGTCGCCGTCGGTCCGGGTGAACTTCCTGAACAGGTACGGCAGTCGCTCGGAAGGTATGCCCCTCCCCTCGTCGGCCACCGAGACCGCAACGTGAACGGCCTCCCGCACGGCGCTTATGCGGATGACGGAGGACTCCGAGGAGTGTTTGGCCGCGTTGGACAGCAGGTTGCCGACGACCTGGACGACGCGCCGCCTGTCCGCCATCACCAGGGGCAGGTCGGGGGAAATGTCGATGGCGAGGTTGTTCCTGCCCCCCGCGCTGATGAAGGCGCTCCTCGCCCGGTCCACCAGCACCGCCACCTCCGCAGGTTCGGGAGTGACCGGCAGCGTGCCCGTCTCGATGCGCGCCACGTCCAGCAGGTCGGCAACCAGGTCGTGCATGTGGTCGGCCTGGTCCTCGATGATCCGGAAGAACTGGCGGACCACGGCCGGGTCCAGGTCGGCGGTTGAACCAAGCACGGTGGCGGCGGAGCCCTTGATGGAGGTCAGGGGCGCCCGCAACTCGTGGCTCACCATGCCCAGGAACTCGGCCCGCAGCCGGTCCAGCTCCTCCAGCGCCGTCATGTCCTGGAGGGTGACGACCACCGACTCCACCTGTCCCTCCTCCGAGCGGATGGCGGTGGCGTTGAGCAGCACGGAGACGCTCCGGCCGTCGGGGACGCTGATGACGATCTCCTCGGCCCGCACCGTCTCGCCCGCGCTGAGCGCCTCCGCCAGGGGGAACTCCCGCAGCGAGATCTCCCGTCCGTCAGCGCGCCGGAAGGTCAGCACGTCGAGGAGCTGCTCCGCCGTCTGGCCGGGGTTTGTGAGGCCGTCGACAAGCCTTCTCCCCTCCCTGTTGAGGGACACCGGGACGCCGGTCCCGGCGTTGAACACCACGACGCCCACCGGCGAGGTGTCGATCAGCGTCTCAAGGTAGGCCCTGGCCCGCTGCTCCTCCCGGTGCCGCCGCGCATTGGCGATGGCCATTGCCGCATGAGACGCGAACATCGCCAGGGTCTCCTCGTCATCCTGGGTGAACTCCCCTCCGCCCTCCTTGTCCGATAGATAGAGGTTGCCGGCGCGTACGCCCCGGAGACGGATGGGCGCGCCCAGGAAGCTGCCCACCGGCCCCAGGGGCGGGCCGATCTCGGGCAGGCCCAACGCCGTTGTATGGGCGGAAAAGTCGGCGAGCCGCAGCGGTTCGGGAATCTTGCTCAGGTAGGCGAAGAACTCCGGTCCCCCCGGCAGGTTGACGAATCGCTGGTGCTCTTCGTCCGTCAGGCCGGAGGTGATGAAGTCCTGGAGCTGTCCTGCGTCGTCGAGGATGGTGACGCCGCCCATCCTTGCGCCGGTCAGGGAGCGCGCCCCGTCCAGGACCCCTTGCAACACGGCATCGAGGTCGAGGTCTTCGGTGATGTGCAGGCTGGCCTCGCTCAGCCTGGAGAGCCGCTCCCTGAGCGCCGCTATCTCCCGCATCGGGTCGTCTGTTCGCTTCATCCCGTCACCTCGATTGGGTGCGGAGGCCGCTACTCCCGCCCCCACTGAGCGGCGGGATTCGGGCCAGCCGGGGCAATTATGCCATTTCTCCTCAAAAGGTTATAAGAAATCATAGAAAAATAGCCACAATGTCACGGCTATATTACACGCGAATTGTATAATTGGGACCGGATTTGCCCATTGACGGGAGATATTCACTTGGCGTTCGACAGGCGACTACCTGGACTGAAGAAAGCGTGCACGCCGCCGGCGCACGCCGCCGTGCTGATCTAATTCTCGCGTGGAGGGAGTGGAAATGACGAAGTTCGCCATGAGATGGCTGGCCTCCGGCGCAATACTTTTCGCCCTACTCCTGGCCGGATGCTCTCTCTTCCAGTCTCCGGATGAACCAAGCCCCGCGCCGACAAACACTCCCACTGCCCCGCCAACCAACATGCCAGCGCCGGAACCGGCGACTACTCCCACGCCGGAACCAACGGCTACTCCAACCGCAGCTCCCACGTATACGCCCGTACCGGCAGCCACTCCCACGCCGGAACCAACGACTACTCCAACTGCAGCCCCCACGTATACGCCCGTACCGGCAGCCACTCCCACGCCGGAACCAGCGGGTACTCCTGCCGCGACTCCCCCACCTGGCTTCTTCAGGATTCCCTTGGACATCAACTCCCCCTGGCGGGAAGCATTCGACGCTTTCAACGCTTCCGAGCAGACGTGCATCCGCGACGAGCTGGGCGAGGAGTTGCTGGCATCCGTGCTGGACCGGCCCATCTGGACCGGAGGTACGGCGGCGGCGGAGCAGTGGGGGGTACTGGTGGGCGAGTGTCTGGACCCGGAAACCGCCGTGTCCCTCATCATCTCAGTCAACATAGCAGGCACGGAAGCGAGTGTTCCGGAATTGGCTGATGTGTGGGAAGCCTGCATCTGGCAGTCACTGTCCGGCGCCGATTTGGCCCCACTGGCGGCAAGTCTCATTGCGCAGATCGCGCCTGATGCCAGCCCGGCAAGCACGACGCTCGCCGACGAGTTCTTTGACAGGGTGCGGGGATGCTCAGGTGACGTGGCCTCGCTGCTGGAGGTCACGCCCAAGCCCGCGCCTGTCCCCACGCAAGATGAGTTCATCTCCGTCAGTGCCGGGGGATGGGGACACCACACCTGCGGGGTGACGACCGACGGCTCGGTCGAATGCTGGGGCAATGACGAATGGGGCCAGTCCACGCCGCCGCCCGGGGAGTTCGCCTCCGTCAGCGCCGGGGGATCCCACACGTGCGGGGTGAGGACCGACGGCTCGGTAGAATGCTGGGGCAATGACGGGTATGGCGAGTCCACGCCGCCGACCGGGGGGTTCGCCTCTGTCAGCGCCGGGGGATCCCACACGTGCGGGGTGAGGACCGACGGCTCGGTAGAATGCTGGGGCGATGACGGAAGTGGCCGGCCCACGCCGCCGACCGGGGGGTTCGCCTCCGTCAGCGCCGGGTTGGCCCACACGTGCGGGGTGAGGACCGACGGCTCGGTCGAATGCTGGGGCAATGACGAAGCTGGCCAGTCCACGCCGCCGCCCGGCGAGTTCACCTCCGTCAGCGCCGGGTTGGCCCACACGTGCGGGGTGAGGACCGACGGCTCGGTCGAATGCTGGGGCGATGACGGAAGTGGCCAGTCCACGCCGCCGTCCGGGGGGTTCGCCTCCGTCAGCGCCGGGCGCAGCCACACGTGCGGGGTGAGGACCGACGGCTCGGTCGAATGCTGGGGCAATGACGGATATGGCCAGTCCACGCCGCCGCCCGGCGAGTTCGCCTCCGTCAGCGCCGGGTGGTTGCACACGTGCGGGGTGACGACTGACGGCTCGGTGGCCTGCTGGGGCAATGACTACTGGGGTCAGTCCACGCCGCCGACAGGGGAGTTCGCCTCCGTCAGCGCCGGGGCACTCCACACCTGCGGGGTGAGGACCGACGGCTCGGTCGAATGCTGGGGCGATGACGAAGAGGGCCAGTCCACGCCGCCGTCTGGGGAGTTCGCCTCCGTCAGCGCCGGGGCACTCCACACCTGCGGGGTGAGGACCGACGGCTCGGTCGAATGCTGGGGCGATGACGAAGAGGGCCAGTCCACGCCGCCGTCTGGGGAGTTCGCCTCCGTCAGCGCCGGGTTCGACCACATGTGCGGGATGAGGACCGACGGCTCGGTCGAATGCTGGGGCGATGACGAAGAGGGCCAGTCCACGCCGCCGACAGGGGAGTTCGCCTCCGTCAGCGCCGGGGCACTCCACACCTGCGGGGTGAGGACCGACGGCTCGGTCGAATGCTGGGGCAATGACGAGTACGGTCAGTCCACGCCGCCGCCCGGCGAGTTCGCCTCCGTCAGCGCCGGGTTCGACCACATGTGCGGGATGAGGACCGACGGCTCGGTCAAATGCTGGGGCAATGACGAATATGGCAAGGCCACGCCGCCGTCCGGCGAGTTCGCCTCCGTCAGCGCCGGGGGAACCCACACGTGCGGGGTGAGGACCGACGGTTCGGTCGAATGCTGGGGTAATGCCGCCTTGAGCCAGTCCACGCCGCCCGGGGGGTTCGCCTCCGTCAGCGCCGGGTATCTACACACGTGCGGGGTGAGGACCGACGGCTCGGTCGAATGCTGGGGCTTTGACGGATCTGGCCAGTCCACGCCGCCGCCCGGCGAGTTCGCCTCCGTCAGCGCCGGGTTGTCCCACACGTGCGGGGTGAGGACCGATGGCTCGGTCAAATGCTGGGGCTATGACGAGTACCGTCAGTCCACGCCGACGGTCGGCCCCACGCCGACGCCCGGCCCCACGCCGACGCTCGGCCCCACGCCGACGCCCGGCCCCACGCCGACGCCCGGCCCCACACCGACGCTCGGCCGGTCCACGCCGCCGTCCGGCGAGTTCGCCTCCGTCAGCGCCGGGTACTACCACACGTGCGGGGTGAGGACCGGCGGCTCGGTCGAATGCCGGGGCAGGGACGGATCTGGCCAGTCCACGCCGCCGCCCGGGGGGTTCGCCTCCGTCAGCACCGGGATCGCCCACACGTGCGGGGTGAGGGCCGACGGCTCGGCCGAATGCTGGGGCGATGACGGATTGGGGCAGTCCACGCCGCCGTCCGGGGGGTTCGCCTCCGTCAGCGCCGGGCACTACCACACCTGCGGGGTGAGGACCGACGGCTCGGTCGAATGCTGGGGCAATGACGGATATGGCGAGTCCACGCCGCCGTCCGGGGAGTTCGCCTCCGTCAGCGCCGGGGCCGAGCACACGTGCGGGGTGAGGACCGACGGCTCGGTTGAATGCTGGGGCTATGACAGATTTGGTCAGTCCACGCCGCCGTCCGGGGAGTTCGCCTCCGTCAGCGCCGGGGCCGAGCACACGTGCGGGGTGAGGACCGACGGCTCGGTTGAATGCTGGGGCTATGACAGATTTGGTCAGTCCACGCCGCCGTCCGGGGAGTTCGCCTCCGTCAGCGCCGGAGGGTCCGTCAACAGAGGTCACACGTGCGGGGTGAGGGCCGACGGCTCGGTCGAATGCTGGGGCTTTGACAGAAATGGCCAGTCCACGCCGCCATCCGGCGAGTTCGCCTCCGTCAGCGCCGGGCGCAGCCACACGTGCGGGGTGAGGACCGACGGCTCGGTCGAATGCTGGGGCTTTGACGGATATGGCGAGTCCACGCCGCCGTCCGGCGAGTTCGCCTCCGTCAGCGCCGGGGGAGCCCACACGTGCGGGGTGAGACGGGACGGCGCCGTCGCCTGTTGGGGACATGGCGATGATGCCCAGGTGTCGCCGCCGACAACGACCACGCCTGAGACAAAGCCCGTCGGGGAGTTCGCCTCCGTCAGCGCTGGATGGAGGCACACGTGCGGGGTGAGGCCCGACGGAACGGTGGCCTGTTGGGGCAATGACGAATATGGCCAGTCCACGCCGCCGTCCGGCGAGTTCACCTCCGTCAGCGCCGGTTTCTTCCACAGCTGCGGAGTGAAGGCGGACGGCACCATCGCCTGCTGGGGTTCCAACGAGGATCCTGATGGAAATGTAAACGGCCAGTCCACGCCGCCGGGCGGGGAGTTCTCCTCCGTCAGCGCCGGTCTCGCCCACACCTGCGGTGTGAGACGGGACGGCACCGTCGCCTGCTGGGGTTCCAACAATGATGGGGAAGGGAATGTAGTCAGCCAGGCCACTCCGCCGGACGGCGAGTTCGCCTCCGTCAGCGCCGGAGGACTCCACACCTGCGGCGTGAGACGTGGCGGCACCGTCGCCTGCTGGGGTTCCAACGATGATGGGGAAGGGAATGTAGTCGGCCAGGTCACTCCGCCGGACGGCGAGTTCGCCTCCGTCAGCGCTGGATGGAGGCACACGTGCGGGGTGAGGACCGACGGAACGGCGGCCTGTTGGGGCAATGACGAGTACGGTCAGTCCACTCCGCCGGGCGGGGAGTTCGCCTCCGTCAGCGCCGGTTTCTTCCACAGCTGCGGGGTGAGGACCGACGGAACGGTGGCCTGTTGGGGCAATGACGAATACGGTCAGTCCACTCCGCCGGGCGGGGAGTTCGCCTCCGTCAGCGCCGGGGTCCGCCACACATGCGGGGTGAGGACCGACGGCTCGGTCGAATGCTGGGGCAATGACGCATATGGCCAGTCCACGCCGACGGTCGGGTGAGTTCGCGTCAGCGCCGGTGAAACCCACACGTGCGGGGCGAGGATCGACGGCTCGGTGACCTGCTGGGGCGGTGATGTATATTGCGAGAGCAAATTGCGTGATTGCCGCTGATGCCGAAACGGGGGAACTACTATGGACTTACCACACGCATTACAGTACCGCCAACTCCACCAACGTGTACGGTAGACAGAACCGTCTTCGAACTCTGGCTAGGAGGCCTCTGATCTCCTAGCACCGTAAGCCTCACAGAGAGTTCGAGTCCCTTGGTTCGGGCCTATTTTGACGATAGACAGAACTATCTTCGAGATGTGGCTTGGTAGCCTGTGAGCCTACAGAAGACCCCCGGCTACAACATTGTGGTCAGATACGGGGTAGGAAACCGCATCGGAGCGAGTCTGCCCGTGCGCCACGATGTCAGTGCGGAGGTGGCTGCTTCCGGGAAATCTCCACCAGCGTCTTCCCAAGGGTTCGGTAGCGGACCTCGAATGGATAGAATTGAGGAACTGGCCTTTTGTCTGATGGGACATGCGCCACCCTGCCGGAAAGAACGTAGACATCGTTGGCTGGCTTCAAGGGTTTCAGAGCGGTCGCTCCGAATCTGACCCTAGTTTCGCCTTTGGGATCAACGCTGGCAGGCCCCATCATAAGATCAGACAGGACAGTCCCTGAGGGTTCCTTTACCAGATAATACACCTGAAACGGTACATGTGTCTTCACATCCAGGACCACTTGAAACTCCTCCAGCTTGTCCGTCGCAAGGTGCGGAGTCACGTCTAGTATCTGGTTCGCCCGCTCCGCGGAGATGGCGTTGAGCGTCTGGCCCAGGGCACGTTGAAGCCCGCCTGCCAAGTCCTCTCTGACGCTGGTTCGCACCGGGTGTTCCCGTCCTTTGGTCGCACCCCGAATCGCCGGGTCTTCGAGGAAGAACTGAAGCGGGCGGCTGCCACGCACATCGAAAGGCAGCTCCTTCAGGTCTCGATCCGGAAGATACGCTGCGTTGACGACGCATATGATGCGCGTCCTGCCCAATCCAGTAGCGAGGGCGTAGCCCAGCTCGAAGAGGACGTTCGGGTTTGGCGCAAGCCTGGAGTCTGACTGCGGGCCGTTTATGGGAGTGATATCCGCAACAAACACCTCGCATCGCTCGATCTTGTCCAGGATGGTCGAGGTGATCTCCGGCCACCCGGCTACTCCAGCAGTATCCTCATCCAGTCGCAAGGCTTCCTCAAGGGCAAGGTCTCGATTCAGGTTTCTGACCGCCTTATCCAGCGCCGCCTGGACTACGCCTCTCGTCTCTCCGAGGTCGGACTGCCATGAGAAGAAGACTGTGTTAGTCACTACGGCTCCCCCTGCTCCCGCGTCTCGCGCTTCTCCGTCCGGTGGCCGTCGCGGGGGGCTCCGTAAAGAAGTGCCTTGGGATGCTCCCGTTGTCGCCAAGCCTCCGGCGCAGCCTCCTCACCATGGCTCGCACGGGGCCCGACCCACCCGATCCATCTTGGCGTCCCAAGCCCCTCGAATCAGCCGCTCGCGGGTCTTTGCCCCTCCGATTCCGGCTGGGGGTCATTGCCCACCACCACGTCGTCCACGAGGCCGTTCCGCACGGCCCAGATCACGAGCTCCTGTTTCCTCCCGATGCCCAGCTTCTCCTGTATGCGGTAGAGGGTATTGCGGATGGTCACGGTGCTGTTGCCCCTCGCCTCGGCGATCTCGGTGTACGACCTGCCGCTGGCGAACAGCGTCAGGGTCTCCCGCTCCAGCGCCGTCAGCCTGGCCGAGGCCTGGCGGGCGGCGAGCTCACGGTCGCCGCGGACTATGGCGAAGACCTCTCGAACCACCTTGCCGGGTATTCGGAGCCGACCTCTTGCCACATCCAGAACGGCCTCCACCAGTTCCTCCGGCCGTGAGTACTTCTGAAGGTAGCCCGTCGCGCCGGCGGCGACCGCCTCTATCACCGCATCCTCCTCGGTCGAGGCCGTCAGCATCAGCACCCGTGTCTCGGGCAGAAGCTCCTTGATGTCCCGGCAGGCATCGATGCCGTCCTTGTTCGGCATGATCACATCCATGACGATGACCTGCGGGTCGACCTCCTCAACGGTCCTCACCGCCTCCTCTCCGTCCTCGGCCTGCCCCACCACCTCGAAGCGGCCCGACGCTTCCAGCGTATCCCGCAAGCCGCTCCGCATAATCGGATGATCGTCCACCACCATCACCCGTATCCGACCTTCCGTTGACATCTCAGCCTCCTCCCTGGTCCGCCTCATAGGGGACCACGCAAGCAATGGTCGTTCCGCTTCCCCCCTCGCCGCTCTCCACGATGAGCACTCCCCCCAGCTGCTCGGCGTCCGCCCGCATGCCGTCGAAGCCGCGACCGCGCTCGGCGTAGTCGTCGGGGAGGCCCACGCCGTCGTCCGACACGGACAGCCGGATGTGGTCGGCCTCGAAGTCGAGCCTGGCCTCGACCCTGCCGGGCCGGGCGTGCAGGAAGGCGTTGGTCAGCGCGTTGTGCGCTATGGAGAAGAGACGGGCCCGGACCTCCGTGGCGAGCGGGGGCTCGGTCCCCGACTGCGACATCTTGGCAGAGACGGCGGTGATCTTCTCAAATGTCGCGCAGTGCGACCACAACACCCGCCCCAGCTCCCTGCCCTCGAAGATGTGGCCCGCGTCGATGGGGCGTCTCAGCTCCCACATGGCCGACCGTGACAGCGCCGCGGCCGCGTCCAGAGCGGCCACCAGTTCCTCGTCTGACTTGCCAACCAGCTCCCTGGCCCGGTGAATCCCCAGGGAGATCAGGTAGGCGGTCTGCGCGGTCGTGTCGTGAACCGCCTGGGAGAACTCGATGCGCTCCTGTTGCACCCTCCGCTCCCTGTCCACCGCGGTCTGTCTTCTCATGCGTTCGAACCGGGTGATGAGACTGACGCACAGCACCAGGGCGTACATCGCCGCCAACCTGCCCAGCAGCACCTTCTCGTCGCCCGCATCGACGTCGAGACCGGCGCCCACCGTCAGGGATACGAAGGTATAGGCGACGGCGGTCAACGTCGTCCAGGCCAGGCTGAGCCAGAGGGACGTGAAGACCACGGCAAACAGCGCGAGGGCCGGATAGTAGGCCACGAAGACGTAGCTGTCGAACCCGGGCCCGACGGAGATGCTGGACGTGGCCAGGGCGATGTCCATGGCGCTGAGGAGCAGCATCCAGCGCCACGTGACCGGCCTGCTCGTCAGGAGCCGGAAGTGGACCAGGCCATTGAAGGTCGCCAGCGGCGCCAGCAGGAGCACGTACCCCCAGCCGTCGGGGTACCAGAAGCCCGGCCGGTAGGCTATCTCGAAGGCCGAGACCAATGCGATGAACCAGCGACCCCAGACCGAAACCCTTGCCGCATACGGCACGACATCGGGATCGGCCCATATCGCCGGCGAAAACTGCTTCGCTATGGCTCCTAGGTCAGCCTTGGGCAAGTCGAGGCTCCCAGTCCGCAGTGACAGGCTTGGATTCGCTTTCACCATCTCGCATTGAATACATCTGCCTATAGCCGCGCGGTGTTCCGGCATTTACTAGTGACAATATACGTCAATTGCTCAATTGCTAGTAGAGCACTTTGTACCAATATGACTAGGCAAAGTGCTCTATCAAAATGGGTAAAAGACAAAGGTCATTTTTACCATGTTCACCTTTCGCAACTCCATAGGCAAATGCAACACTCTTTAGCAGCCTGGCCAGTAGGGGAGGCGTTGTTTGGTTAGCAAGCAACAGACGCCTAAACGTCCCGCAGTAACTGGGCCCGCCTCTTGCGGCAATGCTGAGAGGCTGGGTAGGCGTCAGTGCGAGGGGTACCTGGCGACGCCCACCGGGGCGGGTGCCCCGCTATCCCGCGAAGACATACCTGTGGATTTCTGGCCCCTCGTTGGGGATCGCTACGTTGCGAGGGCGCCGGTGACGCTTGTGACCTTGGATGACGCGCTCTACGAGCGGCCCATGGGTGTCCACGAGGGCTTGGATTTATTGCTCAGAAGCTCCCTTGGAGCACCCAAATGGGTTGTGATGAAAGACTCGTTCCCAGGCGAGGACCCACGCACGGTCGCCTACCCGGTAACCATCATAGACGACGAGACGCTGAGCATCGTCGCGACGCTGTCCAGTCCGGGACTGACGACGAGCTCCAACCTGGCCATCGCCGAAGATGCCGGGAATGCCGTGACCCTGCAGGTGAGCTCCACCGACATCGCGTCCAACGGCCTGCCGGTCACCCTGCCGGACGACGTGAAGCTCAAGATCACGCCGCAGCCGGGCAGCGCGACCAAGACCGCCGACTGGAACATAGACGTCGAGGAGATCGCCTTGGACGGGGTCGCCACGATCACCATCGTGGACGACACCAACGCGGAGAACACCGAACGGGTCACCTTCGAAGTGGGACTGGAGGACGACCCAACGTTCCAGTCTGCGACAGCGACGCTCCGGTATCACGGATGACGACTTTACCGGCCCCAGCCTGGTATCCGCCGAAGTCGACGGCGCCGAATTGATCCTGGAATACGACAATTCGCTGGACACCAGCTCTAGTCCGGCTGCCTCCAGGTTCACCGTCCGGGTGGAGGTCTCCTTCGCACAATCCAACTAGGGGGTGAGCACCACCTACGGGGAAGGGAGCAACGTCTAGCCAGGCTGGAGGTGACCGTCAAATGAAGTCTCTGTCTGCGATGATTGTCCTTGTCGTTGGTTTGCTTCCGCTTGCCCCGCACTGCATCTTCGTGGATGCACAGCTGCGGCCCGTCCATCATCTCCTGAGGAACCGGTGCCTGAGGCTTTCCCTGGCAGTGGTCGCTGTGTGCGTTCTCACGCTGACTCTGTTGACCGGTCCGTCGTTGGCACAGAATTCTGCTCCCCGGGTCGAGTCGGTTGCTCTCACGTCGGATCCTGGGCCGGATGGGGGGTATGGCATTGGTAACAGGATCGAGGTTGCCATCACCTTCGACGTCGAGGTTGTCGTTACCGGAAGCCCTGAGGTTTCTTTGGACATTGGCGCCAGCCGGCGGACAGCCCCCTATTCCGGCACTCGCGGACGGCAGCTCCTATTCGGCTATACCGTGGTGTCCGGCGATGTGGACGATGATGGAATCGAGCTGGTTGCCAATAGCCTGGCACTGAACGGCGGCTCTATTCTTGCTGCCGTGGGCTCGGATCCCGCTGCGCTCGGGCACACAGCACTCAGATCTCCCGTTCATCCCCTGGTGGACGGTATCGCGCCAACCGTGAAGATCTCGTCCCATCAGGAGTTTGTGCAACTCGAGAACTTTTTCCTGGTGCTGCTTATCTTCAGCGAACCAGTCTACGGCCTCACGGCCGCAGACTTAACGGTTACCAACGGCACAGCTCTCGACCCACAGGTTCTCCCGGCGACCGCCCAGTACGCCGAATCCACGCGCTGGGACGTCATCGTGGTTCCGGTGGCGGGAGGGCCCATTACCGTGGACTTGTCTGCCGACGCTGTGATAGATGCCTATGGCAACGGCAACCTCCGGGCCGACTCCGCCTTGACCGTCATCGTCGCGAACCCTGCCAGAGTGAATATCAGCACAACCACGTCCAGTGTCATCGAAGGAGGGTCCGCGAATTTCACTCTGACGCGAACTGGCGGCGCGGCGGGGGCGCTGAACGTCCGAATCAGGATTACACAGTCCGGCTCCTATCTCGCTTCGGGCGCCACCGCCTCGCTTTCCCGCGCTTCCGACACCAGCAACCCGCTCACTTCGGAGATTACCAGCACGCCGTTCCAATGGACGCTCAGCTTCGAGGCAGACGAGAACAGCAAGACGCTCTCGATTCCGACCACGGACAATATCGTGGATGAGCTGGATGGCTCAATCAGCGTGGAGGTGGACGAGATCCCGGGAAGCTACGGGTTCGTTGCCGGCCGGTTACCGAAGGCCACCGCAGTGGTACATGACAACGACGACCCGGACGAAGTCTCCGTCCAGTGGTACACCGGGTGGAATGCACCCAGTGTTGCGGAAGGGGAAGCTGCTGTTTTCTCGATCTCCCGAAGCGACAGCAGGGGCGCACTTGCGGTCAAGGCTCAACTGACGAGCGTTGGCGGATACCTTGACATCAGCGGGGGCTCGACCGTCGAGGCGAACTATGCGCTGGAGAGCGATGGGACTGACGGGCGCATTCTCGTACGGATTCCCGAGGGGGTCAGGTTCCATTTGATTCGGGTATCGACACTCGAGGACGATATCGAGGAGGACGACGGCTCCATCACAATCCAGATATTGGAGTCGGACGCCGGCTACGTCCTGGATGCGAACCAGGCCACGGCGACGGCAGTTATTGCGGACGACGACGCTCCGCCGTCGCTGGCGATAACGCCCTCGCAGGGCACCATCACCGAAGGGGAAGCTGCCCAGTTCGTCGTCAACCGGACTGGAAGATCGGCACTGATCGACACGGGTGAGGTGTCGGTCGACGTCCGACTGCGGCAAGTTGGCAGCTACCTGGACGACTCTGCCGTTCTCGCAGGAAATAGCCCCGGTCCCGTGACGCACCAGGTAACCCTGGGGGAGGGCGAACCTTCTGTGTCCTTCTCACTGGCCACCGAAGACGACGATAGCGCCGAGAACCCCGGCTACGTTACGGCACAGCTCGACCCGTCCACGGACGACTCCTACGAAGTTGGCTCGCCCGCCATAGCCACTGTAACCATCCAAGACAACGAGCCACCTCAGGTGTCGATATCTGCGGTCGAGGATGAGGTGACGGAGGGGACGGATGCCCGATTCAGACTGACACGCGCGGGCTCTGCCGCAGCTCTCGAAGTCGGGCTCTACGTCAGCGGCCACAGAAAGATGATGTCACCAGAGACGAAGACCAAGGCCAGCAACTCCGAGGCAGCGGGTCAGACGTTTGACACCACAGTCACCCTCCAGCCCGGAATCACCGAAGCCACGGTGGTCCTGACGACGCAATCGGACAACCGCAACGAAGGTGATGGCCTGATCGGGCTGGAGATCGGCAGTTCCCCCACAGGCGCCTACTCTCTGTCGGACACTGCATCCGCGCATGTCCTGGTCAAGGACGACGACATCCCCACGATATCGATCCGCAGGCCCTCTGCACCCACCGGCCTGACCCTCTCCGATTCGGGCGACACCTGGGAAGGAACAATCTCCGAGGGAGATCCAATCACGTTCGGGATCGACTGCATCGGAGACTACACCTATGGGGCCGACCTGACGCGCCTGATCCATTACATTCTCTGGCTACAGGAGATGAACCACCCGGGGTTCTACGGCCCCCATCTCAGCGCGATCAGCGCGCACGGCTATAACCAGGTGTTTACCTATGCGCCTCTCAGCAACTGCACCGGGGACGAGACGTCAAGAGGGTTAGGCCGGAGCCGCAGATATACCGGTCCGGACGGGGGCGAAGTACGAATATTCCTGTCTCCCAGTGACAACCTTTCCCCGCCAATATTTGCGGCTATGCAGCAGCAGTACGCGCAGGCGCTTGCAGCAGCAGGGGGCGATCGGTCGCTCCTGACGCAGCGAGGGGTCTTTCCTTTTGCACCGGATGGTTTCAACGTCCGGTGCTCCGACGACCTTCAGTATTGTCCCCAGTACCGCATCGGCGCGCCCAACGCCATCAAGATCGAGGTTCTGAACCGGGATCCGGTCATCCTGATTAAAGCAAATGCGGACACAGTGACTGAGGGCGGAGCCGCGACTTTCACCATAGAGCGCAAATGGGCCGAGGACTTGCTCAACAGTATTGCACCCGGCTACGCCACTACCAAGGTGGCCGTGCGGGTGACCAGTGTGGGCGGCTACGTGTCGGGCACCTTCCCGACCCAGGTATCCTTTGGCAGGAACGAAACCAGCAAGACGTTGAGCTTTCCAACTACGGACGACCAGCGCTACGGTGCATCTGGCTCCGTGACCGTCGAACTCCTTCCCGACACAACCGGCGACGACGAGAACCTGGCCGGGAGATACTCGACCTGGAGATATTGGGACGGGCATACCACGGAAGGGAAGCGCTCCGATCGAGCCACGGTCACAGTGGAGAACGATGATGCGGAGACACAGCTAAGTGTAAGCAATGCCTTCGCCTATGAAGGTGACGGCCAGATTGAATTCGAGGTGCGGCTGAGTGAGGTGCCCACGTCAACTATCGAGCTCCAGTTCGCGACGTCCGACGTCACGGCAACCGCCGGAACCGACTACGTAGCCCGGACTGGCACCATCGAGTTTCTGGCGGGGGAGACCTCAAAGACCGTTGCGGTCGACATCACGAGCGACGGCGAAAACGAAGGGGCCACTGAAACGCTCAACCTGACCATCTCATCGGCGGTTGGTATTACGCTGGCCGGCACCGATAGGGTGACAGGGGTCGGCACGATTGCGGACAGGCCGAGAATCGATGTATCGGCCAAGGCTCCCAGGGTCCTCGAAGGGGATCCGGTTGTCATTGAATTCACCCGAACGGGCTACCTGGAAATCCCGGTTGAAATACGTTATAGGCATACTTCGTCCAGCATAGTGACGACGGGTCTGCCGCCGGTACAAGTGGCGTCTCTGGCGGCCGGCGCGAACACCGCGGAGATATCAATCGCGACAGTTGACGACGACATTGAGAACCGGTTGCGGAGGCACGTAGTCCGCCTGGCCCCGACCGGTTCCCAGGTTTGGCGGCGAGGGGCGAACTCCTTTGCGGTCGTTGATGTGGTCGACGACGACAGCACGCCCGTGGTTCAGGTCCGGGCCAAGAACGACGAGGTCGTCGAGGGGAGCCCGGCCGTATTCGAGTTCTCGCGCTCCCGTGGCGACTTAAGAAGAGGCCTCAGACTCAATTACCGGTACACGGACCCGGACGGAACGACGGTGTTTGATGACGCTGAGTTCCCGGCAAATGGTACGACCGTGGAGGTTTCGTACGCAACGACCGATGACGCGGATATCAATAGTGCGTCGCGAACCCACACGGTGTCCCTGCATGGTGACCTGCACGTAGGCGGGACCAACATAGACAGGGTGTGGCGGGCGGGGACTCCCTCGTCTGCCACGGTGACGGTCAACGACAACGATCTGCGCGAGGGCATTCATCTGGATGTATCGGGGCCGTCGCGTTTCCTCCCCGGAACCACGTTGGACCTGGAGTTCACGGTGACCAACTTGGGGACAGTCCCAGTCCAGGGGCCAATCAACGTCCTTGTCAGTTACGATTCGCCTGTGACTGCCTGTACGCACGCCCGTGACCTCGGCACGGGGGCGCATTTTACGTGCTCGGCAACTCCGATCACCTTGACTGACTCACAGTACGCCGCGCTCGAGACCACGGGCAGTATCTCGTTCACGGTGACGGCTATGACCGCGACCCTCACTTCGAACATGGTGGGACTCACGATTCCGGTTGGGGGCGAGCCGATTCTCAGTTTCACGGAGAGCACAGTTGAGGTGCGGGAGGGTCCGAACGCGAAAGCGGAACTGACGGTCGAATTCTCCGCGACGCTTACGCCGGCCCTGATGGGAAACGTACGAGTGGCCTACGACATCGTTCCCCTAGGCATCAGCCCCCAGGGCACCGACCCGGCCGTGGCCGGCGAAGACTACGTGGACACATCCGGCACGCTCATATTCTCGGACAGCACCCAGGAAACGATCGAGATTACGATCAAGCAAGATGAACTGGACGAGTTCCGCGAAGAGTTCTCCGTGCAATTGTCCAGCCCGGAAAGCGCCATGATAGACCCCGATAAGTCAAGCGTCACCGTCGCGATCCTGGACGAATCCGGCACGGTCGTTCCGGCGCTTACCCTGGCGCGCCGGGGCCGGGGCAACGTCGACGAGCGCGACGGTAGCATCAAGTTCACCGCCAGGCTGGACCGTGCGTCCGGGAAGCGGGTGCTGGCGCTGGCCTCGGATCCGGGTACTGGAACTGCAACCGTTGGCGAGGACTATTCGGAGTTCGATGGGCAAATGCTGGTCATCGAACCCGGCGAGTTGTCCGCAACCTTCGATGTGCAGGTGTACGAAGACGACGCCGAGGAAGGCGACGAGACGTTCACGGTCGGCATCGCCCTGGCGGGATCAAGCGTAGGCAGGGCGACGCTCGGAACTCCAACCCAACACACGATAACGCTTGTCAACCACACCCCGTCCACCACTATCACACTGGGAGCGGCGCCGCAGAGGGTGAATGAAAGCGCCGGCGAAACAACCGTGTCGCTGACAGCCACGCTGGATGAGCATTCGTTCAACACCGACACAACCGTCCTGATTGAATTCGGCGACGACTCTGAGACGGAAGATTCGGACTTTACGGGGTTGGAGCCGTTTGACTTCGTCATTCCGGCGGGGTCAACGAGTCACACCGTGGACAGAACATTCACACCGATCGACGACGATTTGGACGAGAACCCGGAGACCCTGTACCTCGTGGGCGAATTCACAGACGTTGACGGCGGTGAGTCCCCAGTCACCGTGAGTCGTACCTCGGTGACCATCACGGACGATGACACCAAAGGCGTCACGCTCACGCCGCTGACCCTCGCCCTGGTAGAGGCAGGCAGCGCGATGTCCTACAGGGTCGTACTTGATTCGGAGCCCTTTGGAGACGTGACCATCGACTCCGATGTTGAGGATAACGATCACCTGGTGATCGTACCGTCACAACTGACGTTTACCCAGGAGAATTGGGATACGGAGCAACGCGTTCGTGTTTCCGCCAATGAGGACGGGGACACCGATCCCACTACGAATGCCACAGCCACGATCTCCCATACCGCGTCCGGTGGGCGCTATGGCGACGTGACGATCAGCAATGTGGCGGTGACTATCGCGGAGGCCACTCCGGTAGTGGATGTGAGCAACGCGCGGGCGAACGAGAAGGCCGGCTCCATCGAGTTCACCGCATCAATGACGGCATCCTTCGCAACCGAGTCGGTCTCCATCACCTATAGCACGGTAGATGGTTCGGCCATTGCCAATGAGGACTATGCGCCTGAGACAGACGCAACCCTGACGTTCCTGCCAGGGGAGACGGAGAAAGTCATCACCATCACGCTGGTGGACGACAATGTTGATGAGTCCAACGAGACGTTCTCCCTGGCTGTGACGGAGTCATCCACGCTGGTCGGCCTGGCGCACGGCGCCACCACGCTGACTCCGCAGGCCATCGTCGGAGACGACGACCCGACGCCGCAGCTTGCTGGGACTCCCGGGGCGACAGCTGAGAACTTGATATTTGTCAGCGAATCAGCAGGAGCGGTCGTCGTAACGCTGAACCTCGACGTGGCCAGCAGCAGGAAGCCGACTGTGGACTATGAAACCGTGACATTGACCCAGGCGGGCGCCGAAAACGCGGAGGCCTTTCCGGAAGCGACTCGATTTGACGACTACGCGTATGTAACCGGAACGGCGACGTTCGCCCTGGGCGCAAACACTGCGACCATCATCATTCCAATCGTCGACGATCAGGAAAGCGAAGAGACTGAGTATTTTGCTCTGCTTCTGGAGAGCGCCTACCGGCTGCGGCTCGGCGACGAGGAGCACGGCGACGAGGACGAAGAGGTCGTGGCAATCGCGTTCGGCGAGCTGCCTGCAGGAGTCATCGCCGGGACGCCGCCGGTCACCAACGTCGGGATCTACGCCAGCGTCCCAGAGGTCGTGGTGAGTTTCGACGCAGGAACGTACACCGTAGCGGAAGGCGAGATGGTCGCGGTGACGGTATCGCTCGACATGGACCCGCAGCGCCAGGTGATGGTCCCCTTGACCAGGACGGAGCAGAGCGGCATAGCGGGATCCGACTATAGCGGCCTCCCGGCCAGCGTCACGTTCGAGAGCGGCGAGACCTCAAAGTCCTTCACGTTCAGCGCCGCGGAGGATACGACCAGCGACGGCGGGGAGAGCGTGCAGATAGGGTTCGGGACCCTGCCGGTCGATGTCACCCTGGGCGCGACGAGCACCACCACGGTCTCCATCACCGACGTTGTGCCCGTGGAAGTGAGCTTCGGAGCGGGGACCTACACGGCGTCGGAGGGGGGCACGGTCACCGTCACGGTGACGCTGAACGGCGACCCTGAGCGTCAGGTCGTCGTCCCCCTGTTGCAAGCCCTGACGGGCGGGGCGTCTTCGTCCGACTTCAGCGGGGTACCGGAAAGCCTGACGTTCAACAGCGGGGAGACATCCAAGACCTTCACCTTCAGCGCGACGGACGACACTGCCAACGACGACGGGGAGGGCGTGGACATCGGGTTTGGGGCGCTGCCTACCGGGGTACGTGCGGGCAGCCAATCCACAACGATCGTGACGATCAGCGACACCGACGTGCCCGATAGCGTCGCGGTGAGCTTCGGGGCTGGCAGGTACAGCGTGTCCCAAAACGGGACTATCACGTTCAAGGTAGAGCTGGACGTGGACCCCGAGCGGACTGTGGCCATCCCAATCAGGACGACGCACCTGGGTGGGACCTCATTTGCCGACTGGAGCGGCGTGCCGAGGACAGTGACGTTCAACAGCGGGGAGACATCCAAGTCCTTCTCCTTTGTCGCTGCAGCGACTGCGGACGACGGGGAGGGCGTGGTTATCAGGTTCGGGACGCTGCCTGTGAGCGTGGCCGCGGGGACGCATCCCACCGCCACGGTAACGATCGGGCCCGTACCGGCGGTGCAGGTGCAGTTCACGGCTCAGGCCCACAGCGTGGACGAGGGGAGCAGTGTCACGGTGACCGTAGCGCTCGATGTGGACCCGGAGCGCCAGCTACTCATCCACCTCACGGCGACACAGCAGAACGGGATATCGGAGGCCGATTTCAGCAATGCGCCTCCCCCCATGATCACCTTCGAAAGCGGGGAGACCTCCAAGACCTTCACGTTCGTGGTGGCGTCCGATGCTATCGATGACGACGGCGAGAGCCTGGAGATCGGGTTCAGAAACCTGCCAGAGGGCGTGAGCCAGGCCAGCCCTTCGAGTACGACGGTGACGATCAGGGACGTCGTGCCAGTACAGGTAAGCTTCGGAACCGGGACATTCACGGTGCCGGAGGGAAACATGGTCACCTTCACGGTAACCCTGAACAAGGATCCGGAACGTCAGGTGGTAGTCCCGTTGACGGCAACAGGACAGGGCGGCGCGACTGCGTCCGACTACAGCGGTGTGCCATCTTCAGTGACGTTCCTGAGCGGCGAGACATCAAAGACCTTCACCTTTAGCGCGACGGACGACACTGCCGACGACGACGGAGAGAGCGTGGGCATCGGGTTCGGGAGACTGCCAGCGGGGGTGAGTACGGGCAGCGTTTCCACAACGACGTTCACCATCACCGACGACGACGATCCCGAAGTGACGGTGAGCTTCAGTGCGGCGATGTTTGGTGTCACGGAAGGGGCCACGGTCACTGTCACGGTGACGTTGGACAAGGATCCGGAGCGCCAGGTGGTGGTCCCGTTGACGGCGACAGGGCTGAACGGCGCGACGGCAGCCGACTACAGCGGAATCCCCGCAAACGTCACCTTCGAGAGCGGGGAGACGTCAAAGAACTTCACCTTCACCGCGACCGAAGGCGCCGGCTTCATCATTTCCGTGGCCATCACGGACAACGACGAACCAGAGCTGGTGGTGAGCCCCACCAGCCTCTCCGTACAAGAGGGCGAGGCCGGCAGCTATACCCTGAACCTGGCCACCCGCCCGACAGGCGCCGTCACAGTCGAGGTCACGGGACATGGCGAGACCGACCTGATGCTGGGCACCACTACCTTCATGTTCGATCGTGACACGTGGGACATTCCGCAGACGGTGACCTTCACGGCAGGAGCCGACGATGACGCTGTGAACGACACGGTCAGCCTGGCCCACACGGTCAGCGGCGCGGACTATGCCGGCCTGGTCACCGACGATGTAACGGTTACGGTCGAAGACACTGATACTGTTGGCGTTATCGTCTCCGATACCACCATGGATATAACCGAGGGTGAAGAAGACGAATATAGTGTGAAATTGAGAAGCGCGCCAACTAGTGACGTCACAATACGTGTGACTCGGGAGGCCGGAAGTCAGGTATTGCTGCGCAAGCGGAGTCTGACATTCACGAAAGAAACCTGGAATGTGGACCAAGCGGTACCCGTAGAAGCCAGGAGCGACGAAGACTCGAAGAACCATGAGGAGAGTATCAGACACAGCGTCCGGGGCGGTGAATACGACCGCGTTCGTGCGGATAACGTTCTGGTGACCATCACGGATGACGACATTCCGGTGGCTGTGAGCTTCGCGTCGTCGACGTACACGGTGGCGGAGGGCGCCAGCGTGACGGTGACGGTCGATCTGGATGTGGAGCCGGAGCGCCAGGTCACCATCCCGCTCACTGCCACCAACGAGAACGGCGCAAGCGACGGCGACTACTCCAGCGTGCCCGACTCGGTCGTCTTCGAGAGCGGTGAGACGTCGCAGACGTTCATCTTCGCGGCAACGCAGGACGCGGCGGACGACGACGGTGAGCAGGTGAGACTCACATTCGGGACGCTGCCCGCGGGCGTGAGCGCCGGCGCCGACAGCGAGACCGTGGTCAGCATCACCGATGACGACGTCGCCGAGGTGATAGTGAGCCCGGACACGGTTCCCGTCCCTGAAGGGGGGTCGGGCAGGTACTCGGTGGTGCTCAGCACCGTGCCTGCGGGGACCGTCACGGTCACCGTCACCGACCCCACGGACAACACCGACGTCACTGCCGAACCGGCGGACCTGACCTTCACCCCCGCTGACTGGGAGTCGCCGCAGTACGTCACGGTCTCCGCCATCGAGGACGACGACTTCATCGACGATACGGCCACGGTGACCCACACGGTCTCGGGCTACGGCTCCGTCGTCACTGCCTCAAGCGTGACCGTCGCGGTCAACGACGACGAGTCCGCGGTGGCGCTGGTGACCAACCTCGAAGAGAGCCTGGACGGCACTTACACCTTCGGCGTCAATCACCGGGTCCTGGTGACCTTCCGCACGGGGTCGCACGCCCCGGGCTACATCTTTACCGGACTCGTCTTCGACGTGCAGACGGCGGCCCCGGCCGGGATGACGGTCAGCGTGGTCCTGGCGGAGTACGACCGGGGTACGAGCGCCCAGTCCAACCCCATGACCCTCACCGGCGAGTTCACCGCAACCGGAGAGGTGAGCATCACGCCGGCGTCGCCCGTCGTCCTCAGTGCCAACCAGGAGTACACCGTGGTCATAGAGAGCAGCTACAGCGGTGCGCTCACCGGGAGTGCGCTGGGCCAGCTGTCGGCGACCAGTAGCAACGCGGAGGACACCCAGCCAGGCGACACGAACTGGGTGATTGGCGACAATCGCTCCGACACCGACCTGGACAACCTGGGGAACGTTCAGATCAACACGCAGACCCTGCGCTTCGCCGTCCAGGGGCGGAAGATCGACCTCCGCGCCCCTGAGGGAGCACCGACCATCAGCGGCACCCCGGTGGTAGGCGAGACGCTCACCGCCGACACCTCCGCAATCAA
The DNA here is from genome assembly GCA_965220155.1 of Dehalococcoidia bacterium. GTDB lineage: Bacteria > Chloroflexota > Dehalococcoidia > SHYB01 > SHYB01. The sequence goes on from OZ244810.1 coordinate 2,321,324, forward strand.
GGATGGGGACGGCCTCACCGCGGTGACGTACGCCTACGAGTGGATCCGCGTTGACGCTGCGAAGAATGAGACCGTGATCGGGGGAGCGGACCAGTCCACGTATCTGCTGACCAACGAAGACGTCGGCAGCACCATCAAGGTGCGCGTTACCTTCCGTGATGACGCGACCAACCCGCACCAGCTGGAGAGCGTGGAGACCGGCGTAGTGACGGAGCCGGCGGTGGTGGTCAGCTTCGCGGCGTCGGCCTACACGGTGGCGGAGGGGGCCAGCGTCACGGTCACGGTCGAGCTGGATGTGGACCCGAAGCGGACCGTCACGATCCCGATCACGGTCACCAACGAGGACGGCGCCAGCAACGCCGACTACAGCAACGTGCCCAGCTCGGTCACGTTCGAGAGCGGGGATACCTCGCAGACGTTCGCCTTCACGGCGACGCAGGACGCGGTGGACGATGACGACGAGCAGGTCAAGCTCACCTTCGGGACGCTCCCCAGCGGGGTCACGGCCGGGACCACCAGCGAGACGGTGGTCTCGATCACCGACGACGACGCCCCCGACGACGTGAAGGTCAGCTTCGCGGCGTCGACCTACACGGTGGCGGAGGGGGCCAGCGTCACCGTCACCGTCGAGATGGACGTGGAGCCGGAGCGCCAGGTCACCATCCCGATCACGGCCACCAACGAGGACGGCGCCAGCAACGCCGACTACCGCGGCGTGCCCGACTCGGTCACGTTCGACAGCGGGGATACCTCGCAGGCCTTCACCTTCACCGCCACCGACGACAGCGACGACGACGACGACGAGCAGGTCAAGCTCACCTTCGGGACGCTGCCGAACGGGATCACGGCCGGGACCACCAGCGAGACCGTCGTCTCGATCACCGACGACGACGCCCCCGACGACGTCAAGGTCAGCTTCGGGTCCGCGACCTACACCGCCGCCGAGGGCGGCACGGTGGAGGTCACCGTCACGCTGGATGTGGAGCCGGAGCGCCAGGTCACCATCCCGCTCACGGCCACCAACGAGAACAGCGCCACGTCCGCCGACTACTCCAGCGTGCCCAGCTCGGTCACGTTCGAGAGCGGGGATACCTCGAAGACGTTCACCTTCACGGCGACGCAGGACGCGGTGGACGACGACGGGGAGCGGGTCAGGCTCGCCTTCGGGACGCTTCCCGACGGGATCACGGCCGGGACCACCAGCGAGACCGTCGTCTCGATCACCGACGACGACGCCCCCGACGACGTCAAGGTCAGCTTCGGGTCCGCGACCTACACCGCCGCCGAGGGCGGCACGGTGGAGGTCACCGTCACGCTGGATGTGGAGCCGGAGCGCCAGGTCACCATCCCGCTCACGGCCACCAACGAGAACAGCGCGCACGCGACGCCGACTACTCCAGCGTGCCCGACTCGGTCGTCTTCGAGAGCGGTGAGACCTCGAAGACGTTCACCTTCACGGCGACGCAGGACGCGGCGGACGACGACGGGGAGCAGGTCAAGCTCACCTTCGGGACGCTGCCCGAACGGGATCACGGCCGGGACCACCAGCGAGACCGTCGTCTCGATCACCGACGACGACGTCGCCGAGGTGATTGTGAGCCCGGACACGGTTCCCGTCCCTGAAGGGGGGTCCGGCAGGTACTCGGTGGTGCTCAGCACCGTGCCTGCGGGGACCGTCACGGTCACCGTCACCGACCCCACGGACAACACCGACGTCACTGCCGAACCGGCGGACCTGACCTTCACCCCCGCTGACTGGGAGTCGCCGCAGTACGTCACGGTCTCCGCCATCGAGGACGACGACTTCATCGACGATACGGCCACGGTGACCCACACGGTCTCGGGCTACGGCTCCGTCGTCACTGCCTCAAGCGTGACCGTCACGGTCAACGACGACGAGTCCGCGGTGGCGCTCGTGACCAACCTCGAAGAGAGCCTGGACGGAAGCTACATCTTCGGCGTCAATCACCGGGCACTGGTGACCTTCCGCACAGGGTCGCACGCCCCGGGCTACGTCTTTACCGGGCTCGTCTTCGACGTGCAGACGGCGACCCCGGCCGGGATGACGGTCAGCGTGGTCCTGGCGGAGTACGACCGGGGTACGAGCGCCCAGTCCAACCGCATGACCCTGACCGGCGAGTTCACCGCAACCGGAGAGGTGAGCATCACGCCGGCGTCGCCCGCCGTCCTCAGTCGCAACCAGTGGTACATTGTGGTCATAGAGAGCAGCTACAGCGGTGCGCTCACCGGGAGTGCGCTGGGCCAGCTGTCGGCGACCAGTAGCAACGCGGAGGACACCCAGCCGGGTGACACGAACTGGGCGATTGGCAACAATCGCTCCGACACCGACCTGAACGACCTGGGGAACGTTCAAATCAACACGCAGACCCTGCGCTTCGCCGTCCAGGGGCGGAAGATCGACCTCCGCGCCCCTGAGGGAGCACCGACCATCAGCGGCACCCTGGTGGTAGGCGAGACGCTCACCGCCGACACGTCCGCAATCAAGGACGCGGACGGCCTCACCATGGTGACGTACGCCTACGAGTGGATCCGCGTTGACGCTGAGAAGAATGAGACCGTGATCGGGGGAGCGGACCAGTCCACGTATCTGCTGACCAACGAAGACGTCGGCAGCACCATCAAGGTGCGCGTCGCCTTCCGTGATGACGCGACCAACCCGCACCAGCTGGAGAGTGAGGAGACCGGCATCGTAACGGTGCCCGGAGTGACGGTGAACCCGACGACGGTGACGGTGGCGGAGGGCGGGACGGCGACCTACCGGGTGAAGCTGAACACGCTCCCGTCGGGCGCGGTCACCGTCACGATCAACGATCCCGCGGACAACACCGACGTCACCGCGGACACCCCGAGCCTGAGCTTCGACAGCACGAACTGGGACACGTTCCAGGACGTGACGGTGCGTGCCGCCGAGGACGGCGACGCCGAGGACGACACCGCCACGGTGACCCACACCGTGAGCGGGTACGGCACGGTGACGACGGCAGACTCCGTGACCGTGACGGTCACGGACAACGAGCCCGCGGTGGAGCTGAGCTTCGGCCTCGCGGCGTACACCGTGGCGGAGGGCGCCACGGTCACGGTCACGGTGGCGCTGGACGTCGACCCCGAGCGCACGGTGGTGATCCCGATCACCACCGCCAACCAGGGCGGTGCTACCGGCGGCGACTACATGGGCGTCCCCGCCGACGTCACATTCAACAGCGGGGAGACCTCCAAGACGTTCGAGATCATCGCCACCGACGACAGCGCCGTCGACGGCGGCGAGTCGGTCAAGCTGGGCTTCGGCACGCTGCCTGCGAAGGTGAGCGCGGCCAGCCCCGTCGAGACGACGGTGAGCATCACCGACAACGACGTGGCCGGGGTGACGGTGAGCCCGACGACGGTGACGGTGGCGGAGGGCGGGACGGCGACCTACCGGGTGAAGCTGAACACGCTCCCGTCGGGCGCGGTCACCGTCACGATCAACGATCCCGCGGACAACACCGACGTCACCGCGGACACCCCGAGCCTGAGCTTCGACAGCACGAACTGGGACACGTTCCAGGACGTGACGGTGCGTGCCGCCGAGGACGGCGACGCCGAGGACGACACCGCCACGGTGACCCACACCGTGAGCGGGTACGGCACGGTGACGACGGCAGACTCCGTGACCGTGACGGTCACGGACAACGAGCCCGCGGTGGAGCTGAGCTTCGGCCTCGCGGCGTACACCGTGGCGGAGGGCGCCACGGTCACGGTCACGGTGGCGCTGGACGTCGACCCCGAGCGCACGGTGGTGATCCCGATCACCACCGCCAACCAGGGCGGTGCTACCGGCGGCGACTACATGGGCGTCCCCGCCGACGTCACATTCAACAGCGGGGAGACCTCCAAGACGTTCGAGATCACCGCCACCGACGACAGCGCCGTCGACGGCGGCGAGTCGGTCAAGCTGGGCTTCGGCACGCTGCCTGCGAAGGTGAGCGCGGCCAGCCCCGTCGAGACGACGGTGAGCATCACCGACAACGACGTGGCCGGGGTGACGGTGAGCCCGACGACGGTGACGGTGGCGGAGGGCGGGACGGCGACCTACCGGGTGAAGCTGAACACGCTCCCGTCGGGCGCGGTCACCGTCACGATCAACGATCCCGCGGACAACACCGACGTCACCGCGGACACCCCGAGCCTGAGCTTCGACAGCACGAACTGGGACACGTTCCAGGACGTGACGGTGCGTGCCGCCGAGGACGGCGACGCCGAGGACGACACCGCCACGGTGACCCACACCGTGAGCGGGTACGGCACGGTGACGACGGCAGACTCCGTGACCGTGACGGTCACGGACAACGAGCCCGCGGTGGAGCTGAGCTTCGGCCTCGCGGCGTACACCGTGGCGGAGGGCGCCACGGTCACGGTCACGGTGGCGCTGGACGTCGACCCCGAGCGCACGGTGGTGATCCCGATCACCACCGCCAACCAGGGCGGTGCTACCGGCGGCGACTACATGGGCGTCCCCGCCGACGTCACATTCAACAGCGGGGAGACCTCCAAGACGTTCGAGATCACCGCCACCGACGACAGCGCCGTCGACGGCGGCGAGTCGGTCAAGCTGGGCTTCGGCACGCTGCCTGCGAAGGTGAGCGCGGCCAGCCCCGTCGAGACGACGGTGAGCATCACCGACAACGACGTGGCCGGGGTGACGGTGAGCCCGACGACGGTGACGGTGGCGGAGGGCGGGACGGCGACCTACCGGGTGAAGCTGAACACGCTCCCGTCGGGCGCGGTCACCGTCACGATCAACGATCCCGCGGACAACACCGACGTCACCGCGGACACCCCGAGCCTGAGCTTCGACAGCACGAACTGGGACACGTTCCAGGACGTGACGGTGCGTGCCGCCGAGGACGGCGACGCCGAGGACGACACCGCCACGGTGACCCACACCGTGAGCGGGTACGGCACGGTGACGACGGCAGACTCCGTGACCGTGACGGTCACGGACAACGAGCCCGCGGTGGAGCTGAGCTTCGGCCTCGCGGCGTACACCGTGGCGGAGGGCGCCACGGTCACGGTCACGGTGGCGCTGGACGTCGACCCCGAGCGCACGGTGGTGATCCCGATCACCACCGCCAACCAGGGCGGTGCTACCGGCGGCGACTACATGGGCGTCCCCGCCGACGTCACATTCAACAGCGGGGAGACCTCCAAGACGTTCGAGATCATCGCCACCGACGACAGCGCCGTCGACGGCGGCGAGTCGGTCAAGCTGGGCTTCGGCACGCTGCCTGCGAAGGTGAGCGCGGCCAGCCCCGTCGAGACGACGGTGAGCATCACCGACAACGACGTGGCCGGGGTGACGGTGAGCCCGACGACGGTGACGGTGGCGGAGGGCGGGACGGCGACCTACCGGGTGAAGCTGAACACGCTCCCGTCGGGCGCGGTCACCGTCACGATCAACGATCCCGCGGACAACACCGACGTCACCGCGGACACCCCGAGCCTGAGCTTCGACAGCACGAACTGGGACACGTTCCAGGACGTGACGGTGCGTGCCGCCGAGGACGGCGACGCCGAGGACGACACCGCCACGGTGACCCACACCGTGAGCGGGTACGGCACGGTGACGACGGCAGACTCCGTGACCGTGACGGTCACGGACAACGAGCCCGCGGTGGAGCTGAGCTTCGGCCTCGCGGCGTACACCGTGGCGGAGGGCGCCACGGTCACGGTCACGGTGGCGCTGGACGTCGACCCCGAGCGCACGGTGGTGATCCCGATCACCACCGCCAACCAGGGCGGTGCTACCGGCGGCGACTACATGGGCGTCCCCGCCGACGTCACATTCAACAGCGGGGAGACCTCCAAGACGTTCGAGATCACCGCCACCGACGACAGCGCCGTCGACGGCGGCGAGTCGGTCAAGCTGGGCTTCGGCACGCTGCCTGCGAAGGTGAGCGCGGCCAGCCCCGTCGAGACGACGGTGAGCATCACCGACAACGACGTGGCCGGGGTGACGGTGAGCCCGACGACGGTGACGGTGGCGGAGGGCGGGACGGCGACCTACCGGGTGAAGCTGAACACGCTCCCGTCGGGCGCGGTCACCGTCACGATCAACGATCCCGCGGACAACACCGACGTCACCGCGGACACCCCGAGCCTGAGCTTCGACAGCACGAACTGGGACACGTTCCAGGACGTGACGGTGCGTGCCGCCGAGGACGGCGACGCCGAGGACGACACCGCCACGGTGACCCACACCGTGAGCGGGTACGGCACGGTGACGACGGCAGACTCCGTGACCGTGACGGTCACGGACAACGAGCCCGCGGTGGAGCTGAGCTTCGGCCTCGCGGCGTACACCGTGGCGGAGGGCGCCACGGTCACGGTCACGGTGGCGCTGGACGTCGACCCCGAGCGCACGGTGGTGATCCCGATCACCACCGCCAACCAGGGCGGTGCTACCGGCGGCGACTACATGGGCGTCCCCGCCGACGTCACATTCAACAGCGGGGAGACCTCCAAGACGTTCGAGATCATCGCCACCGACGACAGCGCCGTCGACGGCGGCGAGTCGGTCAAGCTGGGCTTCGGCACGCTGCCTGCGAAGGTGAGCGCGGCCAGCCCCGTCGAGACGACGGTGAGCATCACCGACAACGACGTGGCCGGGGTGACGGTGAGCCCGACGACGGTGACGGTGGCGGAGGGCGGGACGGCGACCTACCGGGTGAAGCTGAACACGCTCCCGCCGGGCGCGGTCACCGTCACGATCAACGATCCCGCGGACAACACCGACGTCACCGCGGACACCCCGAGCCTGAGCTTCGACAGCACGAACTGGGACACGTTCCAGGACGTGACGGTGCGTGCCGCCGAGGACGGCGACGCCGAGGACGACACCGCCACGGTGACCCACACCGTGAGCGGGTACGGCACGGTGACGACGGCAGACTCCGTGACCGTGACGGTCACGGACAACGAGCCCGCGGTGGAGCTGAGCTTCGGCCTCGCGGCGTACACCGTGGCGGAGGGCGCCACGGTCACGGTCACGGTGGCGCTGGACGTCGACCCCGAGCGCACGGTGGTGATCCCGATCACCACCGCCAACCAGGGCGGTGCTACCGGCGGCGACTACATGGGCGTCCCCGCCGACGTCACATTCAACAGCGGGGAGACCTCCAAGACGTTCGAGATCATCGCCACCGACGACAGCGCCGTCGACGGCGGCGAGTCGGTCAAGCTGGGCTTCGGCACGCTGCCCGCGAAGGTGACCGAGGGCAGCCCCGACGAGACGACGGTGTCCATCACCGACAACGACGGTGTGGGAGTGCGCGAAACGCCGGGCCAGAATCGGGTCTGCACCAATGGAGAAATCACGGTCGGGGGACAAACGGACCGGTGGATATGGAGGATTACCGACTCCGACTATTGGGACGAGTACACAATAGATCTAATGGGATTGCATTCGAACAAGGGCACTTTGCGTGACCCACATATTGTCTATATCACCAAAATATACACGCACGATGGGTTCTACCCTCCGGCGGGGTTTGCCTATGGGGGTTTCCCATCTTACGCGAGTAACGACGGTGGTGTCGGGTGGGACAGCTCCAGCCGGCTCAGGTTTCGCAATAGAACAGGTTCTTATTCCTATTTCCCAGGTAAGGAGCCAGAGTTGGATACGGGCTACTATACGGCGCTTGTTGGCGCGAACCCGTTCGGAGATGGAGCCAATGGTCTGGGTAGCTACACTCTCTGTATAGAGGGGCCAGGCAGCATTTCGGCGGTTGACCAGCCTGAACGGAGGATTGTAGTCAGCGCGGCTCACGTAGACGTGTCCGATGGTGAGCCGGCACAGTTCAGAATCAACTTGGGATCCCGTCCCACCGGACCCGTCGAGGTCTTCATGACGAAGCTCGAACCTGCAAGCGACTCGCAGTACGTCGTGGAACCTCTGATGCACAGCTTCACCGTGGATAACTGGGACATTCCACAAGTGGTAACCGTCCGGCGCAAATCGGACTACGCGCCCCCCTTGGATGACGGTTTCGCCATACATTATTGGGGTAAGGGCGGTGGTTACCACAAGGCGTTCGAGTTCCTTGAAGTGTACGACCGGGTTCCCCAGTGGATGACGCTGCGTTTAACTTATGACCCGGAACCGGCCCTGACCGACCAGGTTGCAGAAGCCCAGAAGCAGAACAGCCCGGCGACGGGCGGTCCCGGCATCCAGGGCGTCGCACGAGCCGGCGAGACGCTCACCGCCACCACGTCCGGTATCCGGGACGACGACGGCCTGGACAACGCGGTCTTCGCCTACCAGTGGGTCCGCTCGGAGCTGGGCGCCGAATCCGGGACGGCCATCGCGGGCGCCACCGGCTCGAGCTACGGGGTGACGGCAGAGGATGAGGGCAGGGCCATCACGGTGCGCGTCACCTTCACCGACGACGCCGGCAACGAGGAGTCGGTGATCAGCTATGCCGTGGTGGCGGCCGCGGCGCTGCCGCAAACCCGCGCACCGGATGTGTCGGCCCACGACAGGACGTCCCTGGCCGTGTCCTGGACCGCGCCTGCGTCCGACGGCGGCTCTACCATCACCGGGTACAAGGTGCAGTGGAAGGAAGCGACGGACAGCTGGGACACGCCCGCGGACGTGTCGGAGGAGGCGGCGACCGGGACCAGCCACACGATCACCGGGCTGACCGGCGGCACGGCATACTCGGTGAGGGTCCTGGCCATCAACGATATCGGCGAGGGTCTTCCGTCTGATGACGGCAGTGGAACGCCCCGTGAGACCGTGCCGCCGGAGCTGTCCGGGGCGTCGGTGGACGGGGCTACGTTGACCCTCACCTTCAACGAGGCCCTCGACGAGGACTCGGAGCCGGCAACCACGGCCTTCACGGTGACGGTGGGCGGCAATGTACGCGCGGTCGACTACGTGGATGTGACCGGCGGCGCAGTCACTCTGACCCTGGCCTCGGCGGTGACGTCGCAGGACACGGTGACGGTGAGCTACACGGTTCCCGCAAGTGCATCGGCGGAGCGCCTTCGGGACGCGGTGGGCAACGCGGCGGCGTCCTTCACCGGCCGGAGTGTGACGAACGACACCGGGCCTGCGGCGCCGCTGACCGCCAGCGTCCACGACGCGCCGGAGTCTCACAACGGCACGGACGCATTCACCTTCGAGCTGCGCTTCAGCGAGACGCCCAGACGAGGCTTCAGGTACGAGACTCTTCGGGACCACGCCTTCACGGTGACCGGGGGCGATGTGGTCAGGGTAAAGCGGCTTGAGAGGGGCAAGAACGTCAGGTGGGAGATCACCGTCAGACCGGACTCCAACGGCGCGGTAACCATCGTGCTCCCCGCCACCGAGGACTGCGCCGCCGACGGCGCCATCTGCACGGGGGACGGCAGGATGCTGTCCGAACGGGTGGAACTGACCGTCAGCGGTCCCGGCGGATAGAGGAAGAGAAACGAGCAAGCATACATGGATGAACGAGTGAGACAGGCGCACCGACCGGGAACCGGATCGCCCGCGGTTGACCCCCACGGCACGGGGACGCTTGCGCTCGCATTGGCGAGAGTCGTCGGCTGTGCTCTGGAAGGGCTTGCGCGATGCCGCGGCAGCGCAATCGCTACAGCAGCGTAACCTACGCCCTCCCCGAGGACTTCCCGCAGCGGCTGAAGCGGTTCCAGGAGGAGTCCGGCCTGTCGCGGTCGGAGATCGCCCGCCGCCTGGGCACCTATCGCCACACCGTATGGCGCTGGGCTGAAGGAAGGGCCCGGCCCAACTATCAGCACCGGAAGGCGCTCATGGAGCTGGCCGGCAGCATGGGGCTCGGCCACCTGTTCACCGACTGAGGCGGCGCGCCGGGGAAGCGGCCCGCGACCGCAGGCCCTGAAACGCAGAAAGGACTCACATATTGGGGCGCAGACGGTCTGCTGACTATGCACAGCCTGGACACGGGCTAGAACTGCTGAAACGCAGAACGGGACATATCTCCCGGTGTCCCGCGCCGTAGTCGGGGTGATCGGGCAACACTATGCCCAGCACTCCGCACCTCGAGTTGTTCCTGCTCCTGTTCAGGGCGGAGCCGATTTCCCAGTCCACGAACCTTCTGCTCCAGGTGTCGCGGCCGATGAGCACGAGCAGAACGGTGGCGTCGGCCATGTGCTCGTCCCGGATTTCCTCCCATATCGCCTCCGTTCCGAGGCGCTCGTCGATGTCTCCATCTTCGACCGAACGGTCGACGATGTCCTCCGCCATTTCCTCGACCAGCCGGTCTTTGTACCGCTGATCGTTCTCGTGATGGTAGCTGACGAACACCTTATGCCGTGGTTGTCGTGGCATCTCCACCCTCCATCAGTTCGGGCACCTCAGCGACTTCGGCGAACAGACCCGCATACTGCTGAAGCTGCGCTCTGACCTCATCGAGCGCATTCAGGAAATCGCTGCGTTCCTCCCATTCACTTTCGTCCCGGTGTGGATAGTCGCGTTCCCAGCTGCGTAGCTTCGGATGCCATTCGGTGAGAAGCGGACGGAGGACCAGATTGAGCATCGACACGGCGAAGTACCCAAACGACAGCTCGTGCCCACTCTTTGGCCTAGCCACGCCAGGTCCATACCTTCTCAAGATGCCCCTCGTGGTGTCGAACAGCGAGTAGATGGAGTCCAGAGCTTCTCGCAGGGACCCCTCCTGGGATGAGAAGCCCCCGAGTGGAGTTCGGGTCACCATCTCCACGTACAGCTCCCAGGCCGCTCTCACCTCCGACTCGTCCGGTTCCCACGTTCCGGAGATACCTGCAATGCCCGGCACTTTCAGATCGAGCTTCACGTTGACCAGCTTTGGCATGTCATGCGCCTCTCAGGGGAGTTTGTTGTCTGAGGTCTGGCAATCCGGTCCCTTCCTCGTAACCGGTCATCGACTGGCCTCTAGCCGCGATAGCGGACACCGGGAAAGGCAGTCACCCACGAATCGGCCTCTGCCGAATTCCACAACCTCTTTAGCTTCGCAAGGTAATCCGGCAATGTACGGTAGGCCCGCGGCTTGTACAGGGCTTTCGGTTTGCCGGAGGGTGTCGAGACACCAACCTCCCACGGCACCCACCATGAACCTTGGGTTTCATCCGAGACAACGATTATCATCGTGTTTGAGTTGTCGATGGCGGTCATCAGCGCGTCGTCCAGGTCCCCTTGACCCGGCGCGAGCGTGTGGTCGTGGACATCTATGAAGACACGCCTGCCTCGTTGGTCCAGGTAGTGAGCCAATTCCCACGCGGTGGCTTTGTCGGAGTGCCGGTACGACAGGAACACCTCCGATACCTCCGTGTGGGTTGTGTATGCCTTCATCAAGACGGTGCCGCTCCAGCGCTGGGCACCCAGTGATTTGGTCAGATTCTTTCCGTATGTGATGGGCATTTGTGCTCTCCTCGTGTCGTTCTCAGGCCTGAAGGTCTCCTCCTAATGTGACGTCATGTGACGTCGCCTCCAACAGGTCCCGGCTGAGAGCGACACTCGACTCGATGATGAAGGCGGGGTCCTCAAGAGCCCCGACGGACCTGACCAGGAGGCTCGTGCCCATGTCGGACCGGGAGCCGAACAGGCTCTCAAACGTCGACAGGGCCCCGGAGGTCACACTGCTCGAAATCTCGTGGGACTGCAGGAGTCCGAACTCCGAGGCCAGCTCGGCCGTGTCGACAGCACGCAGGAGCCGGTAGATGTCGAAGGCGTCCTTGGGGAGCTGTTCTTGCCGGCGTACATCCGAATCCTCGAGGCGTTCCCCTATCTTGTGGACCTTCGACACCAGCAAGGCCGCCGGACCGGCAACCTTTAGGAAACACGAGCGGTCTGAGCCCGGGAACAGAGAGGTTATCTTCCTGACCTTGTGGCTGACGAGGGCGCCCTCCAGTCCCCGGACCTTCATGGCCGCCCTGTTTCCGTGGGCGCCAAGCCGGGCCGCCCTGCGGCCGGGCCCGCCCACCGCCTCCGGCACCAGCAGATCAACCTGTGACAGGCCCTCCCTGCTGTAGAGTCCCGGTTGGTCGCCCAGCTGGAAGCCAGCACGGCTCATCGCCTCGACTATTGCGGGGCTGCCGCCCAGCAGCTCGGGATCGAGCGCGAGATCCGCGTCATAGGTGAATGGGGAGATGGCGAAGCTGGCATCCTCAGCCTCTGTATGCACATATACCGCCTGCGCGCCCACCAGGATGACGGCATCGCCGTGCGGTCCTAGCGCCTCGACGGCGTCCAGAAGCGTCTCCCGGGCGTCTAGGTAGTTTCGGTCATCGATAGTTTCCATGTGTCCTCGTTGTCCTGCATCCACTCCAGGAGGGCCTCCGCCTCCGCCGGTCCTCGTCCCGGCCCCTTCATGAGGTCCAGCAGTACCTGGGTAACGCGGGCGTAGGCTATGCCGTCGTCGTATTCGGCGCGCTCGAATGCCACGGGGTCGAATGGACGCACGAGGAGAACATTGCCCCCGGTGTCCGCCGGACGCAGTCCCAGCGACTGGGCGGCGGTCTCAGGGTCGTCGACGTAGAGAGATGCCAGCCGCGGCGCGGCGATGGGCGCCAGGCGATATGCGGCGAACGAGCCGGTGACGGCGTACCGGATTCTCGCGTCGCGAAGCCGGGAGAACAGCGCCCCTGTTCCCCTCGGCTCGAGCCAGGTCGTCAGGGTGTTGGAAGAGGCGAATTCGTAGTCTGTGGCCCACCGACGAGCCAGCGCCTCCCAATCCACCGAGATGAAGCGCCCTCTCGGGCTCTCCTTGGTGACTATCTCGTCCGGTTCCAGCAGGCTGGAGACCCTCGAAATCATTGCCGCAGAGCTTGCGGTCTCGCCGGCCAACTCCCGGGTCCCGAAGGGAGTCCGGTAGTCCATTAGACCCCTGACCACGCGGGCGGTGCGGCCACCCTTGAGCGACTGGAGCGGACGTTCCTCTCTGAAGGGGTTCTTGTCTGCCCCCTGGGTCTCGATGTACACCGCGGGACGGTCAACGGTGAATCTGATGTTTCCGGTTGAGTCGGCATAGCTAATCCCGGCCTCCGCCAGCCGCTCCCTTGTCAGTGGGCTCAGGTAGGTGGAGACCAGTATGTTGGAGGCGGTTGCGCCGTCCTGCTCGTACATCGAGTATGACAGCGCCTTCAGCTGGGACGCTGCACTGTCGACCAGCCTGGGCTCCACAGGGTTCGCCTTGACCTCCACTATAATGTCGGACGAGAGTCCGTCAGGGTCGCGGAGTTCCCATATGGCGTCGATAATGCGAGTGGATTCCTGTGGGGACGGCACGGCTGCGTCTCTCGCCCGGTCGAGTAGGAGCCATCGCGGCGGCAGGCGCGAGCCTATCTCCCTGACGGCCGTGTCGATGAGCTTTGTTTCTGATATGTACCTGTTCCGCATCATGTGAAACAGTATATGTCCTGCAACACTCCTCCGTCAAGAATGAGCCTGTATCACCCAGGCCGTCTCTACGGTCTCACCCATAGGGATTCCCGCTTTGCCATCGTCTGAACCAGAGGGCGAAGAACCCGAAGATAGCCAGGATTACCACTGCCCCAACGAAGTCCTCAGCCAATGCAGCGTTCTTCGCCTCTCCGAGCAGAGGCCGGATTGCTTTGGATCCTGCCAGGCCCACGAAGATGGCGATTGGAGCCACTAACCCAAGAGGAATGTAATCGGCCCGTGCGACTCTCACGATCCTAAAGAACATTGCATTTGAGACCGCACCGAATACGGCGATGAGGTACGAGATCCCGCCCATCACGCCCAATTCTCGAAACGAGTATGGGACCAAGAGGTAAGCAACGAACAGTCCGACAACCAGATAGAGGAGTCTCAGGCCGAGTGCCGGTTCATGCCACGCGGACATCCACGCTGCCCGGGATTTCCTCCATCGGACGGCCACCAGCTTGGACAGGACGTCCAAGCCCCTATGTCCCACGTTTGCAGCTACGTCACGCATCGTGAATTGACCTTTCGTCCTGAACCTTCCTAGTGGGAACAGCAGACGAGGGTTCGAGCCTTCGGCCGTTCCTAACTTTCTCGACTGCGCTTGCCACTTGGCTCATCAAGTTCAGGGCAATGGCATCGTCGGGCCCGACATGCGGGTTGAGCGGCTTCAGGCTCATCTCAACGTGGACCTCCTCTGACCCGACCGGCACCACGAACCGGCTCGTCTCATCCTTCGCACCTCGAATGGCTCCCAGCAGGATCCTCCCCAGGTCCTGCTCCAGAGTCTCGCGCATGGAGAGAATGGCGTTCTGTTGGTCCATGACCTGCTCGCGCTCAAGCACCTCCATTGCCTTATCGCAGCCCCATGAGCACAGCTCCGCGACAATCAGATCGCCCGTCCTCGGAAACGTGGGTCCTGCCAAGTCGGGTGGAGAGCCGCGGAAGCTGGCGAAAACCAGCTTCCCGTCGTCATCCAGCATCATGTCCAGGTTGGCCCACGTTGAGTCGCCATCGCCATTACGGCGCATCAACTCGTCTGCCACCTGCTCCATGAAGTACATCTGGTGCTTGGCGTCCTCCGGCAGGCTGGGGTCGAAGTCCCACCAGGGGCGGGACGGCCTGAGCCCGGGAACTAGGGACCGCCTGTGAGGAGCGAGAATCGTGAAGAGCGGAATGCCAAGTTCCTCCGCCACTCGAAGAGAGTTGCTGGGGCGGTTGGAGCGTACAACCTCTATGAAGGCTAAGGGGTCGCGATGGGTGTCCAGGATGGTGAGGTCCGGGCGGCATCGGCCGCCGATTGGGGCGGACTGTTGCTGCTCCATCACCACGAACCCGGCGCCCCGCAGCAGGTCGTGGCTGTGAGCGTGCATTCGCTCGCACGTCCACAGGACCTGCTGGGAAGGCTCCCGGTGCCTCCCGCGATGCGTGGGGGCGTGACTGTCCCTGCTCTCTCCGAACTCGCACGAGATACACCCGCTCAACTTGCGGTCCAGATGGTCGAAGAGGTCTTGCTTCCACTGTTCGTGCTGTTGCGATGGCATCTGCCTTTACCTCATTTACGGCTGACCTTTCCGTACGTCGGATGCTCGGCCCCTTCGAGAGTGGTCCGCTTCTCAAGATAGCGGGCGGGCGCTTGCCCACTACCCCCTTTGAAGTAGACCTGGCCGTCCTCCCGAATGCTGGACACCTCGTATTCCCTGGGGAATTGTCCGGCGACGGACTCCCATCTCTCACCCGGCGCTTCCTTCAGGCGCTGTTCCATGGGGTCGTCTGGCATGCAGACTATTTCGCCAGGCTTCAGCCCCATCCGCCTCACTGCGTCCAAGTTCGCGATCTGAATCGCCTCCTGGATTCTCACAAACGCGGTCCAAGAGGAGGAACAGTCCGTCAAGTCGATCTCCAGCTCATCCGCCAGCTCTCGTTGGCGGTCCGACACGACACGGGGAGGGCAACCAATCGCATCGGCGACCCTTTCCAGGATGGCGGATGCGACCGCGGCGAACGTGTCGTCAGGCGACACCTGAATCCCCAGCTGGTCGGCGGTCGCCAGTTGTTCTGGCCTGGGCTTGACCCCGCTCCACAGGACCTTGGGCGAGCCGGCGTACTGTATTTCCCATATCCGGTAGCTCATCTGTCAGGTTCCGTGTCCCTTCGACTTCGTCCGTTCCGAACCGGTTACTGGGCCCTAGCGTTTGAACAGGCCGCTGATCCACCGCCACAGCCTATGTACGACGCTTCGGCGCTTGCGGTCGAGGGCGTCATAGTAGTCACGCCGGCGCTCCTCCTCAAGGCGGCGCCCGTCGGCGATTTCTTCAGCGGTCCACCGCTCCGCCCAGACCACTTCACCGCCTGTGATCAGGTAGTGCGATTGGCAGGCTAGCTGCCAGCTGCCGACCGACGGACGAAGTGTCGGTCCGTCATCGGTTCCCTCCAGGGACCATTCGGTGGGACCGAGGGGCGTCCTTACCTTTGCACCGCATCCGCAAGCGCACAGGTGCGCTGCGGCGCCGAACTCCTCCGAGACGTAGAGCACCCCGGGACTCAGGTCCTGCGGCATGTAGTGGACCCGTTCCAGCCTAATCTTCGCCAAGCTCACACTCGCCCGCCGTCTTGAGGTCGCCCACTCCCATGACCAATTGGTGGTAGGGAGCGTCCTCGAAGTAGAAGCCCCGGAGCTGCTTGAACCTGACGACCGCCAGGCATGCGTTGAGAGCGTTCAGTTCGCTGATCTGGATGTTTGTCCGGTAGATGTCATCCGGGTCATCCGATAGCGGGGCCAGGTCTTTCTCCCTGACCTCTTGCCCGTGCTCTGCTGAATAGTAGGTGGTGCGCAGCAGGCCGCTGATGGGGCCCCTCTTGCGGTTCAGCCCCATCCCCACGTCGATGAAGGGAATGCCCTTCGAGATGAGCAGGTCGAAGATGCCCGCCCTCGACGAACCCTTGTCGACGCAGACGAATGCGAAGGTGACCCCGTCCAACTCGTCATGGCAGGACGCATCGATGAACGCGGGCGTCACGGTCAGGCCCCTGCGGAAGTTGTCGTAGCGGCCACCGTAGACTTCCGCCTTTGACTTACCCAGTTCACCGGGCTCCAGCCGGCCAGGGGACCGAAAGGCGTTGTGTACGTGGAAGGGGTCCAGGTCGAATGCCCGAATCTCCCGGACGGGCGTCTTTGCGATGAAGTCCAGGACGTATGCGCCGGTGCCGCCCAGGCCGATGATGGCGATCACGTCATCCTTGAACTTCACGGCAAGGTCCGTGATCTCCGCCCGGCTCGTCAGTGTGTCGTGGAACTTGAACACCGAATCGGTCGGGACATCCTCCACGACGCGGAACGTGTAGGGGGTGGCGCGGTGAGCCTCCATTGCCGGCCCCGAGATGATTGCGACGTAGCTCTCGACCTTGTCGAAGAAGTCCGCGAACCTCCCCGTGTCCTTGGGCTTGTTGGAGAGTGCCCACTGGACAACCACGTCACCAGATGCCTCGCTCAGGGTGAGACTTGCCGACCTCACATTCAGATTCGGGATCGGGTTACCGTCCAACCCGTGGGGCACCGACCCGGCGAAGAACACCTGGTGGTTCGTCTGGGTGACGCGCTGCTGGTCTATGAACTCCAGCTTCGCGACGATTGCGCCCGTCTGCAGCCCGCCCTCGCCGTCCAGGTACGGAATATCGCGGACAACGAGGTGATTGCTGTCGAAGGCAACCGCGTAGCCCTTTTCGAGCAGACGCCGGAGGTCGTCGTTATGACTGGCCAGTTGGTGAAACATTGAAGACCATTCCTTCTACGACCTTGACGGTTCCGCCCTTGGAGAGGGTGCCTTCGGGCTTGTTGCGGGGGCCTCTCTTGTATATCACCGTGTAGGTGATCTGCGGGTTCTGGGAGTAGTCGGGCACTTCGAGGGTGACCACCTGCTCATAGGTGATGTACTCCTCGGGCCACTCGTGGGGGGTGCCCTCCACGACGATCGTGACCGTCTTGTGGTCCTCCACATCAATAGGGTCGGGCTTGTTATCTTCTGCTACCATGAGTCAGCCTCCTTCGCTGAAGTCGAGCTTTAGTTTGGGGACCTGCGGCCTCCCGGTTGGAGACCGTAATTAGCAGTTTAGCTAATGAGCTAAATCCTTGTCAACCACCTGTGCGGAGAGACCGGTCAACCGATTCCTCCGGCAAGGTACGGCGGTTGACTTCCCACCCTTCCGAGTGTCCCCGGCCGACCTCAGCTTCCACGGAAGAGGGGTGTTGACGGGAGGGACAGCAGTCAACCTGTCAGGGCGTGTTACTGCGTCCCAGTCCTGCGAGGGCGAAAAGCCGGCCCCGGCAGGTGGAACTACCCGGAGTCTGCGTTGCAACCGCAGCGTCACCCCACAGAGTCGGCCGCAGACCGCCAGGCTGGCGGAGGCTGGAAGCAGGTCTCATGGCCGCCCTGGAGGATGCGGCTAGAGTAACTCCTTCTTCCTGTAGTTGTACAGTTCGAGCCGGTAGCCCGCAGCTTCGTCAGAGACGTGAAAGTGCTCGACGATAATGGCCGGTGAGAGCTCACCGTGCTCCTGCTCAAGGATCTCGAGTCCACGGGCGGGCATCAGCAGGGCGCCGGCGAATGCGTTGGCCTGCCACTCGGTGTCCCGGTAGGCTTCGTGCGCGACCTCCTGCCCACCCCGATGGAGCGCGGCCTGTTGCGACTTGGGCATCTGGGCCAGGCGCACAAGCTGGTTAGTATGCAGCAGGCAGTGACCCAGCTCGTGGGCAACGAAGAAGCCGCCGCGAGGGTGACCCTTCTCTAACCAGTCGTAGGTCTCGGGCGACGCCAGAATCTCAATGACGCGGCGGTCTCCATCATACTTCGCAAACCCTTCAGAATCGTTGAGCTCGATCACGCTGCCGTTTATCGGGATGCCCCGGCCGGTCCCGTCCTGCACCTTGATGTTGAGGCCGTCAAACAGCAGCAGAGTATTGATCGCCTCAGTCGGAGAGTAGTCGAGCCGGTCCCGAACGTAGGCGGCAACCTTCTCCAGCTTCCGGTAGCTGTAGCCGCGGTCTGCACGCACTCCCACTAGTCCCTGCCACATCGTCATCTACCTACTCGGAATCCTTCAGGATCGTTCTGATCCTCTCCAGCTGGTCCTCCGTGACGCCGCCACGGGCCAGTCCGCTGACAAGGTCTCCAACAACTCTGGCCTCCAGCGGCTTGGCCTTGGAGATGTCGTACTCGATGACACCCTTCTCGACATCCGCCGCGGCAATCAGCGGTGCTGGATCTGCCTCTAGCAACCTCGCGACTTTGAGGATACGCTCGTTGCTGAACGGCCTGCGATTGCCGCGCTCCACGTCTGATACGTAGACCACAGAGACGTCCAACAGCCTCGCGACATCCCCCAGGGTCCTCTCGGCATTTTGCCGGGTCCTTCTGAGGGTATCTCCGAATCGCTCTGGCATGACTTGTCCCTCCTCTCTGGCTTACCGGACTTGGTCGGGAGTTTAGCTTATTAGCTAAACGCCGTCAACGGCTCAGTCATACGATACCCTTCTATCGTACTGGTGGGAACGACGTCGGTCGTCAACGGCTCGGCCATCAGCCCGCCAAACCTTTTCCCAGGTAAGCGCTAGGCCCCACGACAGCCATCCGACGCGTGTGGTAGGGACCTGCAAGGGCGCTCATGCGTGAGCGCCCTTGTAAGCCCACCATGACGTACCGTACTGCGAACTCGCCCGTTTAGGGCGACCTCTGCGGCGTCCGCTCCACCTATGGGAGAGTCCTCCGGCGTGGGTATGGAGTAGACGATGGCGGCCTTGCCGGGCTTGACCTCGATCTCCTTGACCAAGGAGTGGACGAACGCCCTGGTCTGAGTCAGATCGCTGGTCTTGAGGAACTCGCTCATGTCCTCGGCGAAGGTGGCGATGGTGTCGGCGCTGTCCAGGAACTGCCGCCGGTCCGAGAGCAGCGTTCTCGCCTCCTCTGCGGCGATCTCCAGCTTCTCCTTGCGATCCCGGTGCTCCTTGATGCGCTCGGAGGCGTCGGCCATCTCGATGTCGGTGGTCTCGATGACCTGCCAGATGCGGCCCAGCCGCCGCTTGACCTCCTCAAGCTCCTCCTCGATGCTCTCCAGCCGCTCCCGCTGCTCGCTGGCCACCCCGTCCATCTCCTCGTCCAGCAGCTTCACCAGGTCGCGGATGTTGGACTCGGTGAGGATGTTGGCCCGAATCTCATCGACGATGAGCTTCTCGAAGGTCTTGGCGTTGAGCCTGGGGGTCTTGCAGGTGCCGCTGCCCCGCTTGAGGAGGGAGTGGCAGACGTAGTAGGTGTACTTGCCGCTCTTGGCCTCGGCAGCGGTGAGTGCCTTGCCGCAGGTCTCGCACTTGAGCAGGCCGCTAAGCAGGTAGGGACTCGAAGCTCGGCGGGGGTTCACCTTCTTGGGGGCGCGGGACCCGAGCAGCTTCTTGGCCCCTTGGAACTCCCGCTTGCTGACGATGGCGGGAAAGGCGTCCTCCACCCGCACCGGCTCGGCCTTGTCCTTGGCCTTGATTCCCCAGACCACGGCTCCCGTATACGCCTCGTTGGCGAGCATGGTGTGGATGGTGGTCTTCAGCCATTTCTTGCCGTTGGTGGTGGGGATGCCCTCGGCGTTGAGGGTCTTGACGACGTCGAGGATGCTCCTGCCTTGGAGCACCATGTCGAAGATGCGGCGGACCACGGCGTCGGCGGGCGGGTTCAGGTCCAGCGTGGGCCGCTTCTTGGCCCCGTCCTGGACGTAGACCCTCTTGTAGCCGTAGGGGGCGTAGCTGGTGACCCAGAAGCCACGAGACGCGGCCTCGCGCATCCCCCGCGTAACCTCCTGGGCGAGATTCTCGCTGTAAAACTCGTCCACGCTCTCGATGATGGCCTCAAGGAGCTTGCCGGTGGGGGTGTCGTCGGCCTGCTCGGTGATGGACACCACCCGGACGCCCCTGCGCCTAAGCATGGACTTGAAGGCGACGGCGTGTTCCCGCTTTCTGGTGAAGCGGGAGAACTTCCAGACGAGGATTTCCTGGAAGGGGGCCTCGGGCTTGCTGGCCTCGTCCAGCATCCTTTGGAACTGGGGCCGGTCGGCGATTCTTCCGCTCTCGGCCTCGTCCACGTACTCGCGGGTTACCAGGTAGCCGTTCTTCTGGGCGTAGTCCCTGAGCGCCCGTAGCTGGGCGGCCACGGACAGGTCCACGTCCTGGCGGTCGCTGGAGACCCTGGCGTAGAGGGCCACTGGCGTCAGATCAAATCGCTCTTTCATCGGTCTGTCCTCCCTGCGTTTCACTTCTGTCCTGTCCGACGGGAGCGCAGCCGTTCCAGCCGCTCCCGTCTGCGCCACTCCCGCTCCTCCATGTAGAGGCGGATGGCCTCGCGCAGAAGCTCACTGACAGTGCGGTTCTCCTCCTTCACCACCTGCCGCAGCTGTTGGGCGAACTCCGGTGAGAGGGAGAAGGTGATGGTTTCGGTCTTCCTGAGCTTGGTGGGCATGGTCGCTCTTTGCCTGCTGGAATAAGACGTTGTCTTACTCTTAACATGGGGCATCCGCACCTCAACGTCAAGGCAACGTCGTCACGCTCCGTTACGTTCCCAGCCCACCAATGAAGACAGGGCCACGGTTGACCCATGGTGGCACAGGAAATAGGTGCTCGTATACGAAGCGTCCCAGAAGCACCCAATGTATGAGGTCTGGAGGCAACTCAGCCTTATCCTTTTGCGGCGCCTCCGGGGGTGACGTTCAGGGAGTAGGCGATGAAGCCGGACACGGCGTCTGCCACGTCCAGGACCAGGGCGCACCACCACAGCGACGACGCGGCGGCCACCAGCCCCAGCAGGAGGCGGGGGACCATCTCGCGCCACCCCGCTTGGGCGCGGCCCAGGTGCTCGGAGATGATGAGGCTCAGCCCCATCCAGCCCAGGATGACCACCAGGGCGGCGGAGGTGATGGCCCAGACGACCATCCACGCCTGGCGCACCAGGTCGTTGGCGTAGGTGAGGTCGGGAGGGGTGCCGGTGATGATGTCGGCCACGCCTACCCTCCCCGGCAGTTGTCGACGTCCTCCCCGGACGCCCGCTCAACCACTCCGCAGAGGGTTCCGTGGGTGCCCTCGATGACCCACCCGGCGAGGGCTCTCGCCCAGCGCGCGGGGCTGAGGGCGGACAGAATCTTGTCCCAGATGCGCCCCGGCTGGTGGATGGGGACGACGACGTAGAAGTCGCCCCTGCTGCCGTCCTCGGCGGCGGCCAGCATCACCAGCAGGTAGGCGCGGTCGAGGTCGAGGTCGGGGTGGTCGACCGCGTGGGGGTACTCCCACGAGTACTCCCAGCCGTCGCTGCGCTCCTTCTCGCCGCCCCTGACCAGGTACACGGCGCTTATCCAGTCGCCGGTGTCGGCATCGCGCACGGCGTAGTAGAGGTTCGCGATCTCCCGGTCGAAGACGGGACGGGCGACGAACTCGCCGCCCTTCTTGCGCTCCACGAGCTCGCGGTCTGCGTTGACGAGGACGATCTCGCCTGCGGGCGGGGCCTGGGCCAGGGCGATGTTGCTTGCGGGGATCGCCAGGAGCAGCGCGGCGGCCAGGGGCATCAGCCGCCCGGCTCTGCCAAAGGACCGTCGGATGATCGATTGCGCTCCCACGTCTTCGCCTCCTTGTTGCAGGTGGGGTCGTCTTGCCTGCCATCGAGTCTGGGGAGACGGAATCCGCTTAGGAATGGTGCGTGAGGGGGACCCCCGCGCGTGTCCCCCTCACGGGGCCTGCCTATGGGAGACCCGTTGTGATGTCATGGGGGTGTACAGGGATTTGCGTCAGTTGCAGAAAGGCAAGTCCGGTCGGATTCCAACGTGGAACAGGGGGGAGAGAGGCGAGTCGGGGCAAGGTAGCAAGCAATGTCTGGTCGGGGCTGGTTCCACGGAATGTGGGCGAGTTGGAGAAATGCAAGTCGGCAGGACAGCCACGTCGGAGCAAGCAATTCGGTGGAGGGCAGGGATCGGGGGAGCGAACCCCCTACAGGATGCCCCCTACAGGACATGGAGAGCGAGGAGGTTTGACGCATGAACGAGACGCGGGTGAACGGCACACGGGCTGACGAGGCTCAAGGGGCTGAGGCGCAGTGGGACGAGGCCGAGGCTGACGGGACGCTGGACGGCGACACGCTGGCGGGCGGGGACGATGGCCTCGACGTGGAGAAGCTGCGGCGGCTCAGGCTGAGCGGGTTCCTGCGGGAGCTGGTGCGGGCTGAGGGCCGGATGGAGGCGGCGGAGCTGCTGGGAGTCGCCTACCGCACCCTGGTGAAAGCCGAGGAGTCGGGCCGGATCACGGGCCGCATGAGCGATGCGCTGGAGCGGCTTCTGGGGACGGCGGACGACCCCGAAGTGGCACGCCTGCGCAAGCGCATGGAGGATATGGAGGACGGCATGAAGGCGCTGCGCAGGGAGCTGCGGGACGGCCTCGCTGAGATTCGGGCTGCGGTGTCCGGCCGAGCGGTCCAGGACACAGAGGAGGCTCGGGCCCGGACGCAGGACGGGGAGCATGGCGAGGGGCCGGGCAGGTCCGAGACCGGGGCCGCCCCTCCGGTGGCGGGGTTGCGCCCGAGGAATCCTTTCACCCAGAGGCGACTGGACCCGGAGATCGTGACGGAGGGGCCTGCCGACGACGATGCCGAGGTCTACGGCGCGGCGTGGCCGCTGGTCGAGGAGTGGCGGCGGCTCCGGGCCGGGCATCCCCACCGGGGAAGGAGCCTGTCGTGGCTGGTGACGGAGGAGCGGCTGCTGACACTGGAGCTGGCGATGCTGGAGGAGCACGGGCTGACGCTGCCCCCGGAGAAACAGCCGCTGCGGGGCTTCGGGCGCAAGGGGCAGACCAGCTGGCGTTGGAAGGCGCTCTACGACACGCGGGTGGCGTTGAGGAAGCGGAAGCTGCTGCGGTGGGCCAGGCGGGTCTGCACCCTCGGACTCTGGTGGAAGTAGGGCGCGGCTGCGATGCTGGCTGCGTTGCCACATCGCAGCCAGTGATTTGGATCGAGCTGGCCCCAAACCCCCTCGGAAGCCTTCCATTCGCTCGGATGTTCGGGTGATAATCGAGTCAGTTTCAGGCTTTTTCCAGCGCTTCCCGCCCCAGAAACCTGGAGGGTCCATCCCTGACCCGGAGCGTCCCGACGGATCGAGCCCTGCTCTCCCGATGGCGGTCCATGAGGGATAAGCGCTTTCCCGCTGCGTGAGTCGGTCGAGGGGTCGAGCACTGCTCCTCCGAAGCCGTCTCGGAAGATGGGACATCCTGGGCGATGCCTCTGCGCTTCGGCCCTCGGACACCCCCGTATCGAGTACGGGGCAGGCTCTGGTCGGAGGTGCGCCCTACGCCCCGGCCGGTTCTGGACGTCTGCGGCATGGTTCCTGTGGAACTGGCCGCAGCTTCACCACGCGCTGGTCTGCGATGAGGTCTTCGCAGGCTGGCCGCTCCCTTCGCAGCAGCTTCCCCTAAGTCCATTCCCTGTGATGTGACCCTGGGCCGAGCTGCGTCTTTCTTCACCCGCGCCGTCCTGTGACCAACTCCCAGGCCGGACGCTCCCCTCGGTAGCAGCTCCCCGGCGTCGATTCCTCAACGAATGACCCTGGGCCGAGCTGCGTCTTCTTTCATCCCCACTCCGTCCCCCCGTCCGGCATCCGACCGTGGGCGAAGTGCGTCCAGCGTCAACCGGCCCATCACGAACGACCCGCGCCACGGATGCCGGCGCGGGTCAATAACGGAAGGGAGACGTCAATGCACGTCATGGAACGGCTTGCACAGCTCAGGAGCGTCGGGGTGGGCCTGGACGGGTTCATCCGGCGGCACGGGCTGGCCTCGATTGAGGTAGCGGTCACGCTGCCGCCTAGGCGGCTCCTCGTGCGCCGCACGGCCCGGAGGCTCCATCGCTGCTGACGGCGGGGCCTCCGAGCTCTTCACAACATATCCCCAACCCAAGGGCCGTCTCTTCAGAGTCGGCCCTTCTTCTTTGCCCGCAAGGGCGCAGGTCAAAGGCAACACAACGCACAAGGAGGTCGTGATGACGACGGCAACACTTGCAACTGGAACTAGGACGACGGAGACGGTGGCGGCTGAGAGTGAGCTCAGGGCTGCGGCGAGGCGGCGCGGGCTCACGATGCAGGAGCTTGCGGCCAAGATGGGTATCTCTGTGGGTTATCTGTCCGGGATTGCCTCGGGGCGCAACCCGTGGACTCCCAGGACACGGGAAAAGGCTGCGGCGGTGCTGGGAGCGGTCCCCGGGCAGGGGGTCGTCTACCGCCGGGGAGGCGTGGTAGCCGGGGAGAGCAGCTACATTCGGGAGCGCGCTCGTGCGCTGGGCATGAGCATGCAGGACCTGGCCGAGCGCGTGGGGGTGTCTTACGGCTACATGACGGAGGTGTCTCGTGGGCGCAGGAACATGGGCGTGAAGGTGCAGGCGCGGGTCCAGTCGGCGTTGGAGGCTCCGGCGAAGGTCGCGCCTGCCAAGTGCGCCTTCGTCGACCGAGAAGCCGTGTGGGACCGGATGGACGCTCACGGGTTCAGCCAGAACGAGGTTGCCCGTCGGGCCGGAATCAGCTCCGCCCATCTCTCGCAGATCATGAACGGCAGGAACAACCCGTCGCCGGGCGTTCTGAAGCAGCTGCACGGGGTCCTGTTCCAGCGGACGAAGGCGGAGGAGCGGGTCATGCCCGCTGAGGTGAAGGTGTTGGGCTGGCGTAAGGGCGAGCGGAGCGGGATGGTGGTGCGCGGCGCCGGCGGGCCCGGGCGTGGCGGTAGGGCTGGGGGCGGCGCGATTCGGGTTGGCGGCCGTGTGCCCTGGGGCGCGAAAGCCGAATTCGCCTACCGCGCCGGGTACGACGGCAGGGGCCGGGTGTCGGTGACGCACGTGGTCGAGAGGGGCTACTCCGCCATGTTGACGCAACCTGAGGCGGCGGCCGCATAATCCTCTTCGAGTGGGCGCATAGCCTTGAGAAGCAGCGGGAGGCCGAGCCGGGCAGCGCGGAGCGCTAGAGAGAGAGCAGGGGAGGACACCGATCCATTGATTCGGCGTCCTCCCCTGTGCGCTCTCTGACTGAGCAACAATACCAAACCGTGGAGGGGCTCAGTCTGAACGACAGATCGATCGTCAGGGGCGGTGCAGGAACTGGGAAGACCCTGTTGGCCGTCAACGAGGCTAGACGGGAGGCAAGCAAAGGTAAACGTGTCTTGCTGACTTGCTTCAACAGGCGGCTGGCCGACCTCATGGCGGAAGCCCTTGGAGGAGTGGACAGCGTCACGGTGCGTCATCTACACGGCCTGATGGCGGATCTGGTCCGCAGGGCGGACTTGGAGTCAAAGCTCCCGGACGCGGACGAATCCAGCTTGTTCGATGTGCACTACCCTGTCCTTGCAGCAGAGGCTCTCGCCGACCTTGGCGCGCTGGGAAACTTTGATGCGCTGATCGTCGATGAAGGGCAGGACCTTCTGCTGCATCCGTACCTTGACCTCTTTGATAACTTGCTCACTGGCGGTCTGTCCGGCGGAAGGTGGCGGGTCTTCTTGGACCACAAACAGAACCTCTACGGTGCGAATGAGCCGACAGCGCTGGTAAGATTCCGCGGATATGGGCCGGCGCAGTTCGAGCTGACCGTCAATTGCCGCAACACCGCACCCATCGCGATGGCGACCTCATTGTTCGCCGATACTCCGCTCGACGAGATTTCCGATGTCGAAGGTCCCGAGGTCGGGGTGCGCTGGTTCAAAGACGCAGCGAAGCAGGCTCAAATGGTGGACGTAGTACTCGATAAGCTGGTCGAGGGCAATGTCAGCCTTGACCAAGTTGTCGTTCTTTCCTGGAGACGGCTTGAAAACGCTGGCATTCCCCGTACCCTGCCGAGCGGGACGGTCTTGTGGGAGGCGGTCCGGCCGCGGCCCAACCGGCGGCACGTCGAGTTCTCGACGATAGCGTCTTTCAAGGGTTTAGAGCGGGATGTGGTAATAGTAATTGGCATAGATGATTTACAAGGGAACGATGCGCGGGTCGCTTTGTACGTCGGCCTATCCAGGGCGAAAGGCCTTCTTGCCCCATTCGTGTCAGAGTCTCAGCGGGAGCACTACGCGGAGCTCAGTGCAATGCTTGGGCGCCGAATCGCCGCGCAGCCGGGTGCGCGTCTGGAGTGAATGGATGGATGCCGTAGTGCTCGAAACGGATGTCTTGGGGCCTGCGTTGCAGTCAAGGTTCGACGATAGCCTGACCGGCTACCAGTTCCCAGCTCGTTACTTGCGGCATTTCAGCCCGCTGTCGGAGGGAGCGGACATGTTGGCCGTCATATACGAACCGAGAGGTAATCCGCCGATCGGCCGCATGGCGTATGTCGGCTGGGCGATACTCCGCGGTGCCCCCCGTCGAGACCTGTCTCGACCCGGGAACGTCTATAGAGTGGATTGTCTGGAGCCGATGCGCAGTTTTGAGCGCTCGGTTCCCAGGGAGATCGGCGGAGAGCCTATAGAACGCTGGCTCCGCGACCTTCCTCGAGGCCATCAGTGGAATTCTGCAACGAGGGGACGGGCGGTCCATCGGGGCGCCGAGGCGCTCCTAGGCCCTAAACAGTAACCCTTGAAAACCGGGGCAAGGAGGTCAGTTCGTTGGCAGTGAGAGTCGTCTCCTGGAACATTGACGGCAGGATAGCTCCCTGGCATTTCCTGGTCGCGATGGATGCGGATGTCGCCCTTCTGCAGGAGGCTGGCCAGCCGCCAGAGGACCTGGAGACGCCCATTGACGTCGATCCCGCACCTTGGAGAACCGCTGGATGGACCGCACGGATGCGCAGGACAGCCGTCGCCAAGCTCTCTGATCGCGTCAAGGTGGAGTGGATCACGCCGGAGTCCATTGAGAAATCGTTTCCAGGGGAGTTCGCTGTCAGCCGTCCGGGGACAGTCACCGCCGCGAGGGTGTCGGCCCCAGGCGTCGAGCCATTCATGGCCGTCTCCATGTACGCTCTATGGGAGAGGCCCCACTCCTCCACCAATAGCAGTTGGATTGTCTCGGACGCTTCGGCCCACCGCGTTGTCTCCGATCTCTCCGCGTTCATCGGGAAGCAGGAAGGTCACCGCATCCTGGCTGCCGGCGATCTCAACATCCTGCGGGGACACGGAGAGGGAGGTAGCGAATACTGGGCCGGACGCTACGACACGGTGTTCGACAGAATGGAGGCGCTGGGACTGGCTTTCGTAGGCCCACAGTTCCCCAATGGGCGGCAGGCAGATCCATGGCCGGATGAGCTGCCCCGTAGGAGCAAGAACGTCCCCACGTACCACCACGGCGGACAGACCCCAGCCACTGCCACCCGTCAGCTGGACTTCGTCTTCACTTCCAGGGGAATGGTCAGTTCCGTGCATGTGCGTGCTCTGAACGATCCTGAACATTGGGGGCCCAGCGACCACTGCCGCCTCGAGATTGAGTTTTCGTAGCGCCATGCAGGAGCGCCTTGCCGCGTGAAGACCTCGCTCACCCAAGCCTGGCGGGGGGACGGATCCGCGTGGCTCGGCACTTCTTCTGCGCCATCGCCGGGCTTCGCAAGACCATTTGGGCTGCCCCCCAAATCTGCGCTGGGCGCAATTATGGTACCCAAATATGTCCCGCAGCTTTATCAAAGGAGGGCCAATACCATAAGACTCACGGCCCGTACGATTCACCGGCCACCCTAGCGGGGAGAGTAGATGACCGGTTCGCCCTCAATTGCCCGCAGGTCCAGCGATACAGACCGCCGCCCAACCCGACCAAGCTCACCGACTCCCCGACACAGGTTACATAGCCCGCTACGGCCACGAGTCGTGGGGGCTGGAAGCGGTGGAGCCACGGGTATTGGACGAGTTGGTCAGCGACGCCATCGAGAGGCGAGTTGACCCAGACTTGTACGACGAGGCGATTGCACAGGAGGAGTCAGACAGTGAGCTGATCCAGCTGGCGGCCGCATCGGTCCGGGGCGAAGAGGGCCAACGGGCATAGTAGAAAGGGTAGACACAACCAAACGAGAGGTGCCAGCCGATCATGCCCATTCCATACTGTCCCACCTGCGGATCGGAGCAACATCTCGATAAGGACACCTACGACGGATACGAGGGTCCCGTCACGTGCGGAGCGTGCAAGTTTCCGTATGAGGTCACCATTTCCACCGCGCACCCGGTCATGGGCTTCCCCCAGCCCGCCAGGTTGACGTCGCCTCCTAGATCCGTGGTCCCGGCCGAGCTGCTGGAGGAGATCCCCCGCGTCCCCGGCAAGATTTGGGCGACCCTTGTCTCGGCAGCGAGGTGCTTGGCGTTCAACGAGCCCCTTGCGGCCGCGGTTCTGTGTCGCCGCGTGGTCCAGCACGCGCTGCTCGCCGTGGGCCTAGAAGACGGGCCGCCGACCGGGATGGTCGAGCGGGCGCGCAGTCAGGGCCTCCTATCTGAGATGGCCTACCGCAACTGCATGGCCGCCGTGTTCATGGGCGGCAAGGCGGCCCATCCACAGGCCGATCCCCTTGACGAGGTGATCAGAGACGACGCTGGGCAGGCCCTGCTGGCGACCCGGGCGATCCTCAGAGAGCTGTTTCGACCTAGCGGGCAGAGGGGATAAGTGATTGCCACGGCAACGTCCTGGGGAAACTCCGGCAGGCCCCGCTACCATTGAGGGTCATGATGTAATGGTGGCCAAGATTGCAACCCACAGTTGAATCCAAATCGACCGCCCATGTGTACCTGATTATTGTCGTTATTGGATAACCGATATCCTTGTCCGCTGAGTATGCTGACCTATCGGCACAAGGGAACGTGCTCAACTGGTCTCGAGGGGGCATCAAGGAGGTGTACTGTATGGCGCTAGGGGACGCTGCCCATCAGGACATGCCCAAGTTCATCTTTGGTAAAGCCTACTGTTTCGAGTGTGGTCAAGAATTGGAGCGAGAGGGCACCGAATACCTATGCAACGTCGTTTCATGCGGTCGCCGTTACGATGTTCCTCCCGACAGCATTATGAGAGAGGTCAGCGCGAAGCCGCTCTTCGAGATGGATCACTGGCTGGCTCCTGTTCACATTGGCGACGAGCACTCGGGAACCATAGTGTCGTTCAATCGGGATCGGCGAGAGATACGGCTGGTCGGATGGAACGGAGGCAATGGCCGCGTACGGCACCACACCTTGGACCTGGCCGACTTTCTGCACAGAATTGGAGTCTGGGCAGTTGATCTCGAAGCGATAAGGGCTCAAATGGAGTCGGATGAAACCTGGGCAGCGCTGTGGGAGAATCTCTCGAATGAGTTACGCGACTTTCTCAATCTTCCTGAGGATGGGACGCCCCAGTAGACTCCAACGCTCGCCACGGACGGTGCACATTTTGAATTACCAGGGTCTACCCCCCGCTCGGACGAATCGGTCCCGCCCACGACGCCCACTACCTGGCGCTGGCGGAGAGTTTCGGCTGTGAGCTGTGGACCGCAGACGAGAGGTTTTACCGGGCGGCAAGCCCAAGTGTTGACAACGTACGTTGGTTAGGGGAGTTCGTTGCGCCGAAGTAGCGGGTAGGGCTGATTCGAATGGGTAATGCCTCGGAGTGCGGTCTCGTCCTCCGGCTTGCCCTATTGGAGATCTGAAAACTCTGAGGGCCTAAGTGTCCATTCAGATAGACTACAACGACCCCCGGTACGCTCAGGCTGCCGCCGAGATTCTGCGGCGGCACGACAGTGGCGAGCCTGAGGCGAACATCACCAGCGCTGTGCGTGATTTCCTCATCGTGACGGGGCTCGTGAGGGCCGATGAGATCGTTGAGGAGGACCCACCTGCACAGGGCTCGCGCCGCGCCGTGGACCTCGCTGCTCTCGACACCTTCATAGAGTTCAAGCGCAGGATCGGGACCACGGGAGGCTTCAACCCCAATCCCGAGTACGTCCAGCAACTCGACGACTACCTGGGGCAGTCAGGGGAGCAGGGCCGGATGCGCATGGGCATCCTCACGGACGGCAAGCGATGGCTGCTGCGTTGGCCCAACGCCGGTCCGGTCAGGACGGCCATGCCCTATGCCTTTGCTCTGGAGGACGCAGACCGCTGGATCACCCTCTTTGAGTGGCTCCGCGACCATGCTCTCTCAGCAGAGGGAGACAAGCAGCCGTCCCGCTCCGCCATCGCACAACACTTCGGCCCAACGGCCCCGACATACGAGCGGGACATTGCAGCCCTCAAGTTCCTCTACGACCAACACGCGGACTCCAGCACCATCCGAGTCAAGAGACAGCTTTGGGAGAACCTGCTCACGGCTGCCCTCGGTGAGATTGCCAGGTCAACCGCTGAACTGGACGACCTGTTCGTCCGACACACCTACCTGAGCGCCGTCATCGGTATGGTGGTCCAAGCCTCCTTCGGCGGCGACATCAAGCGCTTGGCGGAGAACGATCCGGTGGACCTGCTCCTTGGCCGCGACTTCCGAAGCAAGACCGGTCTTCAAGGGGTCGTGGAGTCGGACTTCTTCGCGTGGCCCACCGAGGTGGGCGGGCTGCCGCTGCTCAGGACCCTTGCCCGTCGTATAGCCAGGTTCAAGTGGCAGGAGGCTCCCAACGATGTAGCGTCCATACTCTACGAGACCGTCATACCGCCCGACGAGCGCCGTCAGCTGGGGGAGTACTACACCCCGGACTGGCTGGCGCGCGCCATCGTGCGGGAGGTGGTGACCGACCCCCTGGAGCAGTACGTCCTCGACCCGGCCTGCGGCTCTGGAACCTTCGTCGCCGAGGCGGTCAACCACTTCATCGAAGCCGCCAACAAGACCTCCCTTGACCCTAAAGAAGTGTTGGAGTGGCTGCGCTTTTCCGTCGCCGGCATCGACGTTCACCCGGTGGCGGTGCATCTGGCTCGGGCCGCATGGGTACTGGCCGCCCAACCAGCAATCCAGGCCGCCGTTGAAGCTGGCTTTGCAGCCAACGTCACCGTTCCTATCTACCTGGGAGACGCCCTACAGCTTCGGTTCCGCGCCGGCGATATGTTTGCCCAGCACAACGTAACCGTCCAGGTGGAGGATGAGGAAAACACGGAGTTGGTCTTTCCCGTGAGCCTTGTGGAACAGGCTGAGACCTTCGACGCCCTGATGGGTGACCTAGCAGAGGCCATTGAAAAGGGCGACGACCCCACCTTGGCCCTCGACGACAACCTGATAACAGACTCAGGAGAGCGGCAGACACTGAGGGAGACCATAGCCGCCATGCAAAGGCTGCACGCCGAGGGCCGCAACCACATCTGGGCCTACTACACCCGCAATCTGGTGCGGCCGGTGGCCCTGTCCCACAGCAAGGTGGACGTGATCGTTGGCAATCCGCCGTGGCTGATCTACCGGAACGCCGCCAGTACCCTGCGGACTGAGTTGGAACGGCAAAGCAAGGATTTGTACGGCATCTGGGTCGGTGGCAGACACGCCAACCACCAAGACATATCCAGTCTGTTCTTTGCCCGGTGCGTCGACCTATACCTGAGAGACGGTGGTGTGATTGGCATGGTGATGCCTCACAGCGCCCTCCAGACGGGCCAACACTCCAAGTGGCGCACGGGTGCGTGGCAGACGAAGCAGGTCGGCAGAGGAAGGAACCGCACTCCGGGTCGTGTGCTATCGGTTGACTTTGACCACAAGATGGCTTGGGACCTTGAGGGATTGGAACCCAACACATTCTTCCCAGTAGCGGCGTCGACGGTCTTTGCAAGACGCATGAGTGAGGAAGGGAAGGCGACGCCTCTGGCTGGCGAAGTGGAGCGGTGGTTAGGCAAGACTGGGAGGACCGGGGTTCTTCGCTCGCGCGCGTTAATCACGGACACCTCGGTCCAGGGCGATTCCATCTATGCTGGCTTTTCTCGGCAAGGCGCGGTCATGGTACCGAGGTGCCTGTTCTTTGTGGAGGAGACCACGAATCCGTCAATCGTTCAGGCTGGTCAAACCGTCACCGTAAACCCGCGCCGAGGTTCCCAAGACAAGGAGCCGTGGAAGAGTCTCGACTTGGCGACTTTATCTGAGCAGACGGTCGAAGCTTCCCACGTGTTCGACATCCACTTAGGGGAGACGGTCGTCCCTTACGCGACGCTCGAACCCTTGAGGACAGTCTTGCCTTTGAGGCGCGGCGAATACGAAGTGCCGACCAGCAAGAGCGGAGTGGGCGGCATTCGATTGGGAGGATTGAGCCAGAGGATGCGCGACCGTTGGCGGACCGTCACTAGCATGTGGGAAGCGAACAAGGCGATGGCTAACAAGTTGGACCTGTTGGAGCAGTTGGACTACTACGGCAAGCTCTCGTCACAGTTGGATTGGAGGCGTGAGCCCGGTAATAGACAAGTACGGGTAGTGTACAGCGGATCGGGCGCACCGACGGCCGCCTTGCTTGAGGACGATAGTACGCTTGTTGACTACACGTTATTCTGGATTACCTGTAGAGATAGCCAAGAGGCCAACTACCTCCTCGCCATTATCAATAGCCAAGCACTATATGAGGCAGTAGCTCCAATGATGGCCAAGGGTCAATTTGGAGCGCGTCACTTGCAGAAGCACTTGTGGAGGCTCTCCATCCCTGAGTTTGACGCGGGCAAACCGCTCCACATCGAAGTATCCGAAGCCGGGGATGCGGCGGCTCAGGGTGTGGCCAGACAGCTAGCCCAGCTGCGTAGGGACCGGATTGACGTGACTGTTACCATCGCCCGTCGGGAGATTCGCAAATGGCTGCGCGAGTCGACGGAGGGCAAGGCCGTGGAGGTGGCAGTCGAGAAACTGTTGGGAACAGGGCAAGTACCCACTAACCCTCCGTCAGGTGGCCGTTGATGCAATTCACGCCAAGCCAGGCTGCTTCGCATCTCAAGGAGTCCATTGCGAGCTATATCGAATCGCAGTACAGGATTTGGGTGGGGCCTCTCACATTTGAACGTAAGCGATATCGGACGCCAAATCTGAAGATGGACGACTTCCAATCAGGAGTTTCGCAGTGACCAGTCAAGAGGCTACATACCTGCCGCAGGGCGTGAACTATCTCGGCTTTCTCTCACAGCAGCTGGGAGACCTAGCCGGGAAGACGACGCTGGCCCACGAAATGATCCAGAATGCTGATGATGCGAAGGACGATGAGGGGAGGCTCAGCGCCACACGAATCACCTTCGATGTTACTGACACGGCCCTGATCGTTAGCAATGACGCAGTCTTCAGCGAGATCGACTTCGATCGGATGAGGGATGTCGCCAGTGGCTCGAAGCGTGGCGAGTTCGGGGATCGTACCACTGGCGCGTTCGGCGTAGGATTCATCTCGGTTTACCAGATCACGGACCGGCCGGAGATCCATTCTGCCGGGCGAACCTGGATTCTGAGACCAGACAATCCAGAAGACAAAAGGATTGAGCAGCGGGAAGATCCCGCAATTACAAAGGACAGAGGTACTGTCTTCAGGCTGCCGTGGGCCTTTGAGCAATCCAGCGTGCGAAAGTCTCTAAAGGTGCCGACTGTCGGTACGGAGTACATAGAGTCATTTGTCCATGAACTCAAGGAATCCCTGCCCATAGCTATCCTGTTCCTAAAGACGCTTGAGAGAATCGAGCTACTTCGCAATGGCGAGCCAGTTGGCGTCGTGACAAGGAGAACTAGCAACAACACAATCGAGGTCGACCAGGATGGCGAAGTCCGGTGCTGGCGTGTCCTCGAGGCGAACTTCTCTGACGAGGCCATGATGCTGAAAGCCAGTCACAGGGGAAGCATCGACCTGGGGCGTTCCGGCCGCGTGCGGGTGGCGGTCCCGGACTCCCTCATCGACGATGGACTGCTGTTCGCGACTCTACCGACGGAGCAGTCGACCGGGCTGCCGTTCCACATAGACGCCGACTTCTACCCCGCGTCGGACAGAAAGTCCATCGAGTTCGGAGATACACACGATCCGAGATCCGAGTGGAACCGAGCGGCGATTCGGGCCGCCGCATCGGCGGTGCAATCAAACCTCATTCCCTTGCGGGACATGTACAGCGACGATGCCTCCAACCTATGGGGCTTCCTCTCCTGTATTCAAAGAGTACACCAAGGATTTGAAGGCGACGTGCGCCTCCCGCTCGGCGAGTTTTGGGAAACTCTTCTGCCGTCGCTAAGAGATGCTCCGATCGTGTACACAGAGTCCGGCAAGTGGCTCGTGCCGAGGCTCACCCGAATTCCCACCGGTCAACAGGAGGAGGATGCAGTTCCCGCGTTCCAAGACATCGGAATCGAGATAGTCCATCGCGATCTATGGAGGACCAGCCGCAATTTGCTCATGCGTCGGGATGTCGGTGTTCGCCGCGTGAGCGCCTCTGATGTACATCACTGCCTTGAAGTAGGTGGCTATGTAGATAGACCGATGTCTTCCCATCCTGTGAAATCTGTTCCGCTAGAAGTGATGTGGCGGGGGATAGATGGTGTACTGGCGAACGAACAAGGGAGCTCAAGGGAGACCGCCGAATGCCTGCTGGGAGCTTGCTCGCTGGTCCCGGGACTTGATGGCCGCCTCTGGCCATGCCGCTCTGTCTTTCGATCCGACGAACGCACCCGCGAAATATTCGCGCCCCTGATGCCGGACGATGTCACTTTCCTTGCTAGTGAGGGTACCCCGCCGTTGGAACATCTCTGCCCCAAGTTCGCCACTGGAGATGCAATCGCGATACTGGCGTCATTGGATACGGGACAGTTGGACGATAGACGAAGGGAGGGAGACTACAACCCGGTGGCTGTGGTCCAGTGGTTCGAGGAACACAGGTCCGAACTGACCGCAGACCTGCGTGCGCAACTTGCCGACCTCCCCATCTTCCCCTCCGCAGAGAGTCTTCGTCCTTTGCAGGAATTGTGGCTCCCCGGCGGTTTCGAGGACTCGATGGGTGAGGCTGGCATACTGGACTCCGAGATACCGGACAGTCTCTCCAGCTTCCTCCGGGATCTCGGGGTCAGACAGCTTACGTTCGAAGACTATGCCAGACGTTACGTTCCAAGGGCGTTCGCAAGAGGCAGCACACTTGATTCGGGCGCCAGACGGAAGCTCCTATCCACCCTGGAAAGGCACATTGGAGAGATCAGAGACAACGATGAGGTGAGGAACACGCTGTCCCTGGCGTGGATCGTGGAATGTGAGGACGGTGTGTTCAGGCAGCCAGGTACAACGTACTTCCGTAACGAAGAGGTCTACGGGGTCCTCGGAGTTCAGGCGGGCTACGCGCTCGTTCCTGATGAATCAGAACTCAGGCGGGACCTGTATCACTGGCTGGGAGTCCAGTCCCGACCTCGCATCACGGACATGCTGCGGATTGTCGACCAAGCGGCAGCTACCAAGCCAACCCGTGAGGCGAGGTCCACCGTGGTAAAGATGCTAGAAGCCCTCGGGCTTCGCTGGGGGGAGCTGGGTGCCTCGGATGAATCGAGCTGTCTGCCACTCAAGACCAAAGCTTGGCTGCCAGCAGAGACAGATTCAAGTGTGTGGTACAGACCGGATGAACTGTTCGCCGCGTACAACAGGAGCCTTTTCGTCTCCCAGGGTAGGTTCCTGGATGTTCCCGTCCGGACCCAGCAGAACATCGGTGTGTTCCTAGAATGGCTGGGAGTGAACCTCAGTCCTCGACCGTTCCAGGTAGTCAGGCACTTACTCAGATGTTCGGAACTGGATGCGGAACCACCGGGAGGCATATACCGTTGGCTAAACGATAACGCGAACCCGGGCGAGTTGCGGGAGATGAAAGGCAAGGCGTGTCTCAGGGTTCAGGACAGATACCTTCGGGCCGACCAAGCCTTCTGGGGCAGCCATCCATTTGGAAGATACCGAGTGCAACTCGGTAGTGGACTCCGGTCATACCAGAATCTGCTGGAACAACTTGGTGTCCGAGAGAAGCCCGACTTCAACGATATGATCGAAGTGTTGAAAGACATCTCAGAAGAGGCGGGAAGCGGTGCGCTGGAAACCGAGGATAAGAATGCCGTCATTCGATGCTGGTTCATGCTGTCTGACGCATTGGAGAGGGAAGAATTGGACGCGGGATTACTGAACATTAGATTGCGGGATGTTCGGTGTGTACCAACAAAGCAGGGCCGTCTACACCCTCCATCATGGATGTTCTTCGAGGACCGGTCGGGGCTCGCGGACAAGTTCCCAGACCAACTCTACCAAAACTGCATCCCTCGCACTGAGCGAGCCTGGGTGGCGATGGAAGCTGCCGGAGTCAGGCCCGTCTCCGAGGTAGTCCGGGGCTATGTTGCGGAGTACATCGATCCTCGAGAAGAGCACGGTATTACGGAGCGAGTCTCAGGCCGTGCCGGCCTGATAAGGACAATACTGGAGGGCACTGCCGACACGGCACAGGAGGAAGACCGTACTTCTATGCTGGACAGCATGCGCTTTGTCCAGGTAGACGAGCTGACCGTGCGGTGGAGACTCCGGGCATTCAATCGAGAATGGCCAGACTCACCGCCAGAACCGGCATCTGCCCACTGGGACAGTGAAGAACAGATTGTCTTCTTCGCCAACCGCCAGGATGGTACGACACCATGGTCCGCCATCGCTCGGGAGTTGACCCTCGCGTTGGCCCCCAGCGAGAACCCCGTCTCTATCTCGCCCGGACTCAAGAGCGTACTGGAGGCAAGTTCGGCCAGTGATGCTGGTTCACAGTTGAGTGAGTTGGGAATCGCGTCGATGCATACATTTGATGGAGGTCCGGGCGAAGGGGCGGTCGCGGATTCGCTGGGCGATGGTGCGTCCGGGATGAATGGTGATGGTCAGATAGGGAACAGCATTCCGAGCATCCCTAGAGGCAGTCATATGCCTGGTGGGTCTGGTGATTCTGAAGACTGGTTCGCCCAGCACTTCCATGGCGTACAGACCACTACGCCATCATCCGCCCCGGACAACCCGGTCATGCTTCCCCCAGGCGGCCCCAATACATCCCGATCGGCTAGGGATTATACGGTCAGATCAAGCAGAGTGGGGATGAATGAACCCCACGAGTTGAGATTGGTAACAAGGTCTGAACTTGGACCAGAGGGACGGGCGCTCGAAGATGAGTTCAGGAGCATGGTGGCAGGGGATTACGGGAAGCGCTGCCAAATCTGCACTAGGACTTTCGCCAAAACTGGAGGCGGATGGCAGGTGAATGTGGTCCACGTTGTACCTCCGAGGAGGGACTATCGGACGAACCACTTTGGCGACCTGCTTGGACTGTGCGGCTGGCACTTCAACCTGTTGCGATACGGTGAGTGGGCCCTGCTGGACCCCAACACCGACCGACCCTTCGAGGACATGGACGGGACACGCGGCTGGGAACGCATGCGGACCTTCATCTTGAATCGCGCCCCCGAAACGGACGACTCGGGCAATCGATTTGTCGGATTACCTGTCCGGTTCTCAAATGTCTACCAGGAGTGGCAATCCGAGCCGGTCGTAATCACAGAGGAGATGCGGTACAGCATCCCGCACTGGGAATTTCTGTGCAGGCTCCTCAGCGTGTAGATGAAGTGTCATGAGCACTGTCCAACCAGACATGAAGGTGAGATACCGGTCCGATCCGGACACTGCCGGCTGGGTGATAGCCGTCTCCGGCGAGACAGCCAGAGTGTTTATAGATGGGACCGCGAAACTTGTGCCTATAGAAGAGCTCGAACCCGTCCCGGGGATCACCGAACTGAGTCCGGAGAGTCTCAGGGTGGTGTTGACACAGCGCAGGCTGGAGCATCCGGCTACAGACCAGTTCCTGTCGTACAAGGCATCGAGGACCAGACTTCTGTATCACCAGTTCCTGCCGGTGAAGAAGATGCTGGAATCGCCTGATCAGCGCCTCCTCATCGCTGACGAGGTCGGCACAGGCAAGACCATCGAAGCTGGTCTGATCTGGTCTGAGTTGGAGTCTAGGTCAGCGCGTGGACTTGAAAACGTATGGATTGTCTGTCCGAAGTCCCTCGTTGGGAAGTGGCGGGAAGAGATGCTCCAGCGGTTCGACCTGCGCCTCGAGGTGCTGTCGACCGAGAACATCCGACAGGCGCTCGTGTCCTTGGACCGAGACGGGGTACTGCCTCCCAGGTTTGCGAGGTCGGTGGTTAACTTGGAGCTGATCCGTATGGAGGACCACGCGCTCCGTCTGGCGCAGTCACCGATAGCGTGGGACTTGGCCATCTTCGATGAGGCCCATCACCTGCGCAACGCCGACACTCTGTCGCACTTGGTAGCGCAGTTCATCTGTGAGCGGTCGAGGGCGGCGGTGTTCCTGACCGCCACACCGCTCCAGACGCATCTCCGGGATATCGTTCACCTGATGGAGGTCTTGGGTGTGGACGTCGCCGAGGACCCGGCGCTTCTGGAGGAGCAACTTCACTGGGACATGCAATTGAATGACTGGATCGGCCTAGTGAGGCGAAGACCACCGGGATGGTGGCAAGAGGCCGATCGTGCACTCCTTAGACTGGAATCGTCTGGAGGTCATTCCCGTCCGGGCTGGGGTCGGTTCCGTCAGCTTGTGGCCGGATCGGACATGGAGGACATCAGGCAACGAACGGTCGTCGTCGACTCCGCCCGAAACCTTCAGGCGCTGAGCCCATACATGACGCGGACGCTTCGATCAGAGGTCGATGAGCATCGGCCCACAAGGGAAGCGGCGACCAGGATAGTAGCTTTCAGTACTGAGGAGGAAGCATTCTACAACGAGATGTATCGGATATGTTTGGAGCGTGCGCTTGCTCAGGGGGTGCCACCCGGATTCGTCACTCAGATGCCGGAGCGAAGGACTGCCAGCTGCGTCCCGGCGGTGGCGTCGGAGATACTAAGGCGCGCGACCGAGGATGAGGACGACGAGCATGAGGCCCGCTTCACCGCCGCCGAGATCAGCGCATTGGAGCCGCTCGCTCGGGCGACTCTTCGGTCCCGCGACAGGAAAATCGAAGCTCTCTTAGACATGCTCGAACAGGCCTTCAGAGAGCTCAAGGCCGACCGGGCCATGATTTTCTCCACGTTCAGGGGCACCCTCAGATACCTTGCCGAGAAGCTCGGGGAGAGGGGCTACTCGCTGGAGTTGATGTACGGACCTACTCCCGCAAGGGACGAGGATTGCCGGCGGGGAGAAAAGAGCAGGGAGCGGGTCGCAGCAGAGTTCAGGCGGGGCGAATTCCAGATTCTACTCGCCAGCGAAGTCGCTGGAGAAGGACTAGATTTCGAGCACTGCCACGTCCTCATAAACTACGACCTCCCATGGAACCCGATGCGTGTCGAGCAGCGGATCGGGCGATGTGACCGGATCGGGCAGACTTCTGACAAGGTCTACGTTCGCAGTCTGGCCAGCGAAGGCACGATCGAGTCGAGGATCCTGTCTAGGCTCTACGAGAGGCTTGGAATATTCGAACGCGCCTTGGGTGAATTAGAGGTAGTGCTTGGCGAAACCATCGCCTCCTTCGAGCGGGATCTGTTCAGGCGAGGTCTGACACCCCGGCAGCAAGAGGAGCGACTTGAGCGGGCTGCGCAGGCGATAGAAAACCATGAACAACACCGAGAACTGATAAGCAGGGCGGGCGTCATCTCCGAGCAGGGTCGCCATCTGATCGAGTCCGATCAGCAGGAAATTAGGGAAGCCGAGTCCAGATTCCTGTCGACAGCGGAACTCGCCGAATTCATACTGTCCATTCTCGCGCGTCACCTGCCGAACAGCATAGTTTCGACGACAGTTGGCGGTCAGTTCGATGTGATTAATAGTCAGGGGCTTCGGGACGTCCTTCAGGAACTGATAACGTCGTACCCAGCGACGCATCACGCGAGAATTGAGATAGTCCGGTTCCGCAATCGAATGGATGAGCAACGGAGGGTGAGAGTATCATTTGATGCAGAGAGCGAAGGGGTCGACTTCGTCCATACAAGGCACCCGCTGATGCTGCTGGCAAGACATCTTGAAAGGAGGCAGCCGTCCGACACTCCTTGGTGTCTGGGCATAGTTCCACCAGACATGCTGGAAAGGCCCACGACGCTAGTCTGGGCGATCGGCTCGCTGGATGGGTATGCAACCAGAGCAGAGTTGCTGTGCGCCGCTATAGACAGCGCTACGGGTGAGATTAGTCCGATAACAGTTGATCGTGCGCAGAAGCTGCTCCTGACCATGTCACCGGCCGACGATGGGCTCTCATCCGACAGCTTCGATGTGGAGGCTCTCAAGACAATGGCGGAACAGTTTCTGCTGTCAGAGTTCAATGGTATCGCCACTGTATTTGGTGAGCGCGACAGGCTGCTGACTGAGAAAGCGCAGAGCGCAGTCCGGTCCCACGCCAAGCGCCAACTCAACAGGAACGAGCGTCAGCTCGCGAAGGACGACCTGAATGTCAATCTTAGGAACATGTACCTCGGCTGGAGCCGTAGAATCGACGGTGAGACCGAGTCCAAGCTGGCTGAGATTGAACGCAAAAGCGGGATTCGATCCTCTCTCGAGATCATCGGAATGGCCGTGCTGTTACCTTTGAGCGGATCGTCTAGTCGGTAAATTGGCGGATCGAACAAAGGCCGTGCACGGGCCAGCGACCAGTACCACCAGGTTGAGCGGTTGGCTCGAATGGAACGCAGGCGGTCTGAGTGGGCCCTCAAGTGTTGTCCACTGTCAGTCTCCTCTATGGGTCAACCGCCCATGCGTACCGTACGTATCCGCTGCTATTGAGTCTAAAGAGTGGACTACTCGGTCTACACCATGCGGCAGGCGTCGCGGCGGTCGTGGCGCATCGGCCAGGCCCGCCCGGTGAAGGTCGTGTTCATGGCCTACCGGAACACGCTCCAGGCGGACGCCCTCAAGCTGGTGGAGTGTGGCGTGGCCGCCCCCGATGGAATGGTTGAGCCTCCAACCCTGGCGGGCCGGAGGCTCGTGGGCTAAGCCGGGGGCTCCCGGGGGTGGTCAGGCCCGATGCTACAGACTCGGCGCAAGTCTGTAGCACCGAATCTCATCGCTCAACCCACCCGTCTATGTCCAGCCCGATATGCTTACAAGCGCGCAACACGATCTCCCCCGCCGCCCTGGCGTCCTCCACCGCGTCGTGGTGCCGAAAGGCAATTCCCAGGTCGCCGCAGATGCTCGCCAGCCCGTACCCCCCAAATCGACTTCTTTCCGGCCAGGCGAAACGGGAAATCATGGCGCTGTCGAGCCAAGTGACCTGAATAGGCTCGAGCCCATACTTTTCCATTGCGCCGTCGAGGGCGACGCGATCAAAAGCCGTATGACTTACGAGAATCGTCCGATGCAAGAGACGGCGGAGTTCACCATAGACCTGAGGCAGGGTTTTCTTATCCCTGACCGTGTCTTCGCTAATCCCGTGAAGCCTGACGTTGGAGGGGTTGAACCGCTGCTCAGGGTTGACCAAGATTGACCGCTGTTCTGTCGCTTCGCCGGCGCAGACATGAACAATGCCTATCTGACAGATGCTCGAAGGGTCCGCGTTTGCCGTTTCGATGTCGATGGCATTGAACGTAAGGTTCGCCATGGTTCTCCGCTGCTCCGGACGGTGACAAGGGAGGAATGCACGCCGCCCAAGCGCTTTCCTATAATACACAGATCCAGTTGTAGGTAGGCGCAAGGATGGCGCGTCGCCAAACGGGCAGTGAGGGGAGAGTCTATGGACGGCTCGGAGACGCGGGACAACGAGGGCGCGCCGGTCTATACCCGGCGGTTCTGGGCCAAAGCGTACCCTTACCGGCAGCAGGGCCCGGAGCGCATCCACCTCCTGGAGCACCACATGGCCGACGTCGGCGCGTGCTTCGAGGCGCTGCTGGCCCAGCCCACCATCCGGCAGCGGCTGGCCCGGACCGCCGGGCGAGACGCCATCGACGACGCGACGGCGGCGCGGCTTGCCCTTTTCGCCGCCCTGCACGACATCGGCAAGGTCAACGTCGGCTTCCAGACCCAGATCTGGCGGGACGCCGACCTCCCCGCCGGCCGGCACAGGCCGGGCCATGCAGGCCACACCCTCGACCTGACCCCGGTGCTCAACTACGATGACAAGGAGACTGCGGACTGGTTCTTCGACGCCCTCGGCTGGTGGGACGACGCCAACAAGTGGGACGACGATGACGGCAAGACCGTCTGCGGTCTGTTCATCGCCGCCCTGTCCCATCACGGACTACCCTTGCAGTTGAGGGGAGCGCGGTCCCGGAACCCGGCGATTTGGCGCGACTACGGCGGCCTGGAACCTCGTGAGTACGTCGAGCGCGTCGGCGAGCTGGCCCGCGCGTGGTTCCCCACGGCGTTGGGACCCGACGCGACTCCGATCCCATCCCCTCCCGCCTTCCAGCACATGTTCCTTGGCCTGTGCACCCTCGCCGACTGGATCGGCTCCAATGAGACCTGGTTCCAGTTCTGCGACAAGCCGCAGGACGACTACATGGACGAGGCGAGGGGGAAGGCCCGAGACGCCATGAGCTCGATTGGCCTAGACCTCTGCGAGCAGCGCCGTCGGTTCGTCGGGAGGCCTGGCTTTGGCGAATTGTTTCCACACATCAGCCAACCGCCCAAGGCCATCCAGAGCACCGCCGCTCAGGATGTCTCCCTGGAAGAGCGCCTCGTCATCATCGAGTCCGAGACCGGCTCCGGCAAGACGGAGGCAGCGCTGTGGCGCTTCGCCCGCATGTATGAAGCAGGACGGGTGGACGGCCTCTACATCGCGCTCCCCACCCGCGCCGCCGCTGTCCAGATACATGGACGAGTACGGGGATTCGTCGCCCAACTGTTTCCGGAACAGACCCGCCCGCCTGTAGTTCTGGCCGTCCCCGGCTACGACCCGGACGCGGACGCCGAAGCGGTGAGGCTGCCAGATTACAGGGTCTGGTGGGACAGACAGTACGACAACGACCGTCCCTGGTCCTCGGGAAATTCCAAGCGTTACCTGGCGGCCCAGATCGCCGTTGGCACCGTGGACCAGGCGATGATGGGGGCGCTGAAGGTCAGGCACGCCCACATGCGGGCGGCGTGCCTGGCCCGCAACCTGCTGGTGGTGGACGAGGTCCACGCCTCGGACCCGTACATGCGCCGCGTCCTGCAGGCGCTGCTCGACGCGCACCTGGGCGCCGGGGGCTACG
Source organism: Dehalococcoidia bacterium (assembly GCA_965220155.1). Lineage (GTDB taxonomy): Bacteria > Chloroflexota > Dehalococcoidia > SHYB01 > SHYB01. The sequence continues at coordinate 2,364,819 of OZ244810.1, forward strand.
CGCTGCTGATGTCGGCCACCCTGGGCTCCGTCGCGCGGCGGCAGTGGCTGTCCGCTGCCGGCCGGGGCGCCGGAGATACACCGCCGCTGGACGATGCCGTCAGGACGCCCTACCCCTCGGTCAGCACGAGGGTCACAGGCGGCGAGAGGGTTGCCTACGCCGGTGAGAACAACCAGGAGAAGACCGTCGCGATCGTCGCCGAGCCGCTGATGCACGACCTCGACGCGGCGGCGGAGCGGGCCCTGCGGGCGGCCCGCGCCGGCGCCAAGGTCCTGGTGGTCCGCAACACCGTCAATCACGCCGTCGCCACCCAGCAGGCGATGGAGAAGCTGGCCGCCAACGGCAGCGACCTCGACTTGCTGTTTGCTTGCCAGGACCTCCGGACTCTTCACCACGGCCGGTTCGCCGCCGATGACCGCCGCCGGCTGGACCGCTTGGTGGAGGAGCGGCTGGGGAAGGACCGTGCCTCCGGCGGCCTCATCGTCGTCGGCACGCAGACGCTGGAGCAGTCCCTGGACATCGACGCCGACCTGCTGATGACCGACCTTTGCCCGATGGACGTGCTCCTGCAACGCATCGGCCGCCTGCACCGCCACCGTCGGCACGACCGGCGCGCGGGCTACTACACGCCCCGCTGCGACGTGCTGACCCCGGCCGTCGACGACCTCTCGCCGCTGCTGAAGTACAGGCAAGACGCCAACGGACTCGGCCCCCACGGCTTCGTGTACGAGGACCTCCGCGTCCTCGAAGCCACCCGGCGGCTGATCGGCCAGCACCCCGAATGGCATATCCCCCAAATGAACCGCGAGCTGGTGGAGCGGGCCACCCACCCCGATGCTCTGGAGGCCATCGTTGAGGAGCTCGAAAAGACGGACGACGACTGGCGCGTCCACGCCAACCGCATCGAGGGAGGCGAGCTGGCCGATGGCCTGACCGCCGCCAGCGCCGTCATCCGGCGAACCAAGTCCTTCCTCACCGACAACCACGACCTGCTTTTCCGCTCCGACGAGGAGAAAATCCGCACCCGGCTGGGCGACGAGGGGATCGACGTTGAGCTCGCCCCAGCGCCTAAGAGTCCCTTCGAGCCTGGCCGAGCCATCGACCGCATTGCCGTCCCGGCCCGTTGGTTGAGAGGATCGACGGTTGACGGGCCCGCTGCGCCCGAGCCGGTTGACGCCGGCTTCACCTTCCGGGTCGGCGACCGCGCGTTCCGCTACGACCGGCTGGGGCTCCGCCGCGTCTGACTCTCTTTCCAAGCGGCGAGCCGAGCGAGGCCGTCAGCCCCTCGGAGGGAGCCGTGAAGAGGCGCTCCCTCCCGTTGACAGGCGATGCTGCCGGGATTACGGTAATCCCGACAGATGTCCATGACATCGATTGACTCCCGATGCCATCAGGAGAGCGTTCCGATGACGCAAATCACCGTGCGCGTGCCGGATGAGCTGGTGGAATCCCTGGACGCGGCAGCCGCGCAGCTCAAGCGCAGCCGGGCCGAGGTGATCCGCCAGGCCCTGGAGAGGTAACCTGGAGGACTTCGACGACCTCTCCGTGGCGCTGGACCGGCTGCGGGACCCCTCCGACCCTGTTCTGGACTGGGATGAGGTCAGGCGTGAGCTGCTCGGTCAGACGCAGCGCAGTCCCAGCCGACCATAGACCCCGCGTGTGCGGGGAAGGCGCATTGAGTTAGCGGAGCAGGGTCTATTCCCACCACTGCAGGAAACCCAATTTGACAACGCTAGTTTTTGTAGTACACTCCTAATTGCTCGGCTTACTCAATCCAGAACTCTTCTAAGGAAATTTTATCGAGAGGCGCAAAATGGAACGACAACCCCTTGATTCATCCGATCTCCAGTACACCCTACGCAAAAAGGAGGCCGAACTGACCAAGGCTGATGAGGCTTGCTCTGTGCTGAGGCATGAATGCAACGCCATCAGGGACACAATCAACATCCTCGACCAGCGTCCGAAGGGGTAGCTGTGCATAGCATTCTAGCAGAGCCTATAGTGCGGATGGACAAATCTGACGCATCTCGGGTTGAGGCGTCCCTGCCAGAGGTCTACGCCGCGCTGATGGCCGACCAGGTGGACGCCTTTCCGGCGCTGCGCCCCCACCAGCGCCATTCCTGGCACGCCTTCCTCGTCCAGCTCGGCGCCATGGCGATGCATCGCGCCGGCCGCAGCGAGCCGCCGGATGACCCCGACGAGTGGCTCCGTATCATTCGTGGCCTGACCGAATCAGACCACCCCGACGACGAGCCGTGGCAGCTCGTGGTGGACGACATCACCAAGCCCGCCTTCATGCAGCCGCCCGCCTCATCCAAGGATCGGGAGACGGACTACAAGAGCGCGGTCGCAACCCCCGACCAGCTCGACGTGCTGGTCACCGCCAAGAACCACGACCTGAAATCGGCCGTAGCGGTTCAGGCCGACGTCGACGACTGGGTCTTCGCCCTGATTACGTTGCAAACGATGGAGGGGTATAGCGGGGCTGGCAACCACGGCATCTCCCGGATGAACGGGGGCTTTGCCAGTCGGCCCGCCTTTGCGCTGGCGCCGCAGGGAGGCCTTGGTGCCCACGTCCGGCGCGACATCATCGCCCTGGTGGGATACCGTCCGGAGCTCCTGGACGACTACGCCTTCTACCCGGCTCACGGCGGCGCAGCCTTGCTGTGGACCATACCGTGGGACGGGACGCCGTCAGAGGTGCTCCCGCTCAGGCGCTTGGACATGCTCTACATAGAGATTTGCCGGCGCGTTCGGCTGCGCTCCAGCGCGGACGACCAGCTGCACGCAATCCGCACAAGCTCCAAGGCGACCCGCATCGAGGGAAAGGAGCTCAAGGGCAGGACTGGGGACCCCTGGACCCCCGTCAACGATGCGAAAGGCGGGTTGCCGCTTACCCTGGGCCGCGGCGGGTTCACCTATAAGCGGACTACCGACTACCTGCTCGAATGGAGGCACCCGGCCCTGCTGCGCCCTACACAATCCGAGCGACGTTCCCCAGAGACGATGCAACTGGTAGCCCGCGCCATGGTGCGGGGTCAGGGCAAGACCGAAGGCTACCACGAGCGAATGATCCCATTACGAGAAAAGACGATACAAGGGTTCGGGAGGACTCAAGGTGTCGAGGGGCTGGGAGAGATCGCCAAGAAGCGCATTGAAGAGATAGGCAAAGTCCAGCGCATCCTCAGCCATGCCATCCAGGTGTTCGCGGCCAGGGGGGACAGCGACAAGGTCAGCCCGGAGGGTCGCGCTCTGGCCCGGCCCTGGTTGAACCGGCTGGACGAGATCGTCGACGCCCGCTTCTTCGAGTCCCTGCAGGACGAGTTCGAGGCCGAGGAGAGCCAACGCCAAGAAGTAGGGAACCAGTGGCTGATAAACGGAAGGGACGGCGTGATCAACCACGCCCGCGCCCTGCTCCACGACGCCGCGGACTCCCTGCCGTGCCCCGCCATCCACCGCTACAAGGCCAGAGTGAACGCCGAGGGGCTTTTCGAGGGGCGGATCCGCGGGAACAGTGGGCTGCCGTTCCTGTTCGATCAAGAGAGTAGGGAGGTGGAAGAGTGACCACCGCGCAAAATGTCGACGCGCCCGAAGCTCAGGAGCAGCAAGGCCAACCCCGGTCTTGGGGGGACATCGCCGTTTCCTTTGCCGGACAGGTAGCTCAACTTGCCGAACATCGCCGGGGTGACCTCGCCGGGCTGCGGCGGATGGACCCGGACGCTCCCGACGCAGCGGCTTTCTGGCGGCTGATGGCCCGAGAAGGCTTGCTGGGCGCCCCTGCCGTCGAAGCGAAATGGGCGCTCATTCTCCACGGCGTCGCGCTCATGACGCCGACCAACGCCGGGGGCGGCAATGCCGGCACTGCGCACGATGGCCATACGCCCGTAGGACGGGCGCTGTTCCTCGGCGGCGAATCCCAGCGAGCGCAAGGCTTCTACAGCGAAACGCGGCTCAACCGGCTGCTGACGGCGCGGGGGCCCATGCTGCGGACCCTGCTGGCCCGCATGTTTCGGATGCTCGCCGCCGCCAACGTGTCCTTCAACTGGCGCGAGATGGCGCAGTTCATCCTCAACGACGGCTATGACGCGGAGGCCGCCGAGGATGGCCGCCGCCGTATCGCCCGCGACTATTACCGGGCGGAGCGACGCTCCACCCAATCGGCCACCCACAGCGATTAGCTCAGGCATAAGGAGTTTGACGATGACAACCCCAAGATTCCTGCAGATTCATACCCTGCACTCCTATCCGGCGGCGCTGCTGAACCGCGACGACAGCGGGCTGGCCAAGCGCATGCCCTTCGGCGGCGCCGTCCGCACCCGCATATCGTCGCAGTGCCTCAAACGGCACTGGCGTATGGCGGACGACGAGTTTTCGGTCCGCAACATCGATGCCGCCCTTCACGCCGTCCGTTCGCGGGAGATCGTGACTCGCCGCGTCATGCAGCCGCTCCAAGAATCGGGCGAGTACTCCGACGAGCTCCTCAGAGGCGTCGAAGAGGCATTCCAGAAGGGCGTCTACGGAGAGAGCGGCGCCAGCAGGAGCAGCAGGCAGCCTCTCTTGCTTGGAGTCCCTGAGATCGAGTATCTCCAGAAGCAGGCCAGAATCATCTGTGAGGCCCACCCGGACAACGCCGCAGCAGCAATCGAGGCCGCCAACCTGCTGTTCAGCACACAGCGCGCCAACGAACAACGCGAGAACTTCAGGGCGTTCAGGGAGAGCGCAACGTTGCCGGGCGGACTCATCGGCGCGCTGTTCGGCCGCATGGTGACCTCCGACCCCGGCGCCAACATCGACGCCGCCGTCCACGTCGCCCACGCCTTTACCGTCCACCCGGAGGAGAGCGAGAGCGATTACTTCTCCGTGGTGGACGATCTGCAGCGCGAGGACGAAGACCCCGGGGCCGCCTACATCGGCGACATGGAGCTGACCGCCGGGCTGTTCTACGGCTACGTCGTCGTGGACCTGCCGGGGCTGGTCTCCAACCTGGAGGGCTGTGACGCCGACGAGTGGGCCGGCGCCGACAGGACCCTGGCCGCCAAGGTGGTCGAACACCTGGCGCATCTCATCGCCACGGTGTCGCCCGGGGCCAAGCTCGGCTCCACCGCGCCCTACGCCTGCGCCGACCTGGTGCTCATCGAGGCCGGGAGCCGCCAGCCGCGCAGCCTGGCCAACGCTTTTCGTAATCCGGCCAAAGCGGAGGTCGAGAACGCCACGGAGCGGCTCTCCGGCTACTTGGGCAAGCTGGACGAGTGCTACGGCGCCAAGGAGACGCGGCGGGTGGCGGCGGTCGAGGACTGCGCCATTCCAGGAGCGGAGCGGCTCTGCCTCGACGACCTGGCGTCGTGGGCCGCGGATGCGGTCCGCGGCGGCGAGGCCGCGTAGGTCATGCGGCACCTGGTCCTCAATCTGGAAGCCCCTTTGATGGCCTTCGGCGGCGAGACCATCGACAACTACGGCGTCATCCGCTGGTTCCCGTCCGCGTCCATGCTGACCGGCCTGCTGGCCAACGCGCTGGGCTGGCGCCGCGTCGAGAGGGAGCGGCACCAACGCTTGCAGGATCGGCTGGTGTTCGCCGCCAGGATCGACCGCGAGCCCCGCCCCCGGGTGCGCCTGACCGACTTTCAGACCGCGCGGCTGGCCGCCAACGACAAGGGCTGGACCACCCGGGGGACGCCCGAAGGAGTGGGTGGCGGCCCCAACACCTATAGTGCTCCGCACCTGCGCTACCGCGACTACTTCGCCGACATGCGCGTGACCGTCGCCCTGCGGCTGGACCCCGACGCCGATGAGCCGACCCTGGACGAGCTGGCGGAGGCGTTGCAGGAGCCAAAGCGCCCCCTCTTCATCGGACGCAAGCCGTGCCTTCCGTCGGCGCGGTTGTTCGGCGGGTTCGCCGACGGCGGCACCGCCCTGGACGCGTTGCTGGAAACGCCGTTGGCCAAGCCGGACGAAGCGCCGGAGCCGGAGCCCATCAGGCTGCTGTGGGTCGAAAGCGATGGCGAGGCGGACACGACAAGGGTGCGAATCGACCAGCGGCGCATGCTCACCGATCAGCGCAACTGGGTTTCCGGCCTGCACGGCGGCGGGCGGGCGGTCTGCGAGGGATCGATACCCCGGGAGGAGTTCGAATCCCACGGAGAGACCACGCCGCCGCAATCCGAAAAGGATGGCCAGACATGACCACGACAACCACCGCTCCGGCAGAAACGGCCGTCCTGCAGATGGTCCGCGCCGAGATCGACGCGCGCGAGCTCCAGCGCTGGATGGGGACGAGGCGCCTCCAGGATCCGGACCACGCCATGCACTGCCTGCTGAAGGAGTGCTTCGGGGAGCTTGCCCCCAAGCCCTTCCGCCTGGTGCTCTCGCGCGGCGGCGCAGCCGCAGGCGTCCTCTACGGCTACGGACGGGCCGGGGCCGACGACCTGCGCAGAGAGTCCGCCATCTATGCCGACCCGCTCCAAAGCCGCATCCTGCGCGTGGACACCCTCGACAACAAACCCATGCCCATGGAGTGGCGGGCGGGCAAGCGCCTGGGCTTCGAGGTGCGCATCCGCCCCATCGTCCGCCTCCTCAAGGACCCATCCGTTCGCACCGCGAACCCCCCTACCGTGCGCCTCTTCAAAGTGGACCGCCCGAGAGAGGGCGAACCGAAAGCTCTGCCACGTCCAGGCAAGGAGTGCGACGTTTTCCTATGGGAAGGGCTCAGTTACCCCAAGGGCGGCATGAAGCGCAGCCGGGAAGCGGTGTACGCCGAATGGCTGTCGGACCAGCTCCAGCGAAGAGGCGGGGCGGCCCTGGACATGGAGCATACCAAGCTCGTGTCGTTCCAGCGCACCCGCGCCATGCGCAAGCTGCATGGCCGCCACAGCGAGGGGCCGGACGCCGTGATGCGGGGTGTCCTCACCATCACCGACGCCGGCGCATTCGCCGACCTGTTGGCCCGCGGCGTCGGGCGGCATCGCGCGTACGGCTACGGAATGCTGCTCCTCCGTCCGGCCGGCGCGTGAGCGCCGCTCTCCCCGCGCAAGAGAGGCATGGCCTCGCCCGTACCTTAACAATCGAAAAGCTTTTGTCGCCGACTCCCCCGCACACGTGGGGGTAGACTAGGACAAAGGCCCCTGCGGGCCGTAAGGAGCGCCCGCAGGGGCGTCATCGGAGAGGAAGCGCCATGCTCAGGGGCAGATTGGGACTGGAAACCGCCAGGATACCCCACGCGGACCGTCATGGCCTGCTGTGGCTGAGCCGTGGGGCGCTTACGGTTCAGGACGGTACGCTGCGTTTCGAGCGCCAAGGCGGACCGGACAGCGACAGCTCCCTGGAAAGCGGCGAGTACGGCATCCCCTTCCAATCCCTGTCGATGATCCTGCTCGGTCCCGGGTCGACGGTCAGCCACGACGCGCTGCGCCTGATGGCGCGCCACGGCACGGCCCTCGTCGCGGTCGGCCAGGACGGCGTCCGCTGCTATACGGCGCCGCCCCTGATGCCCGACACGTCGGACATCGCCCGCCGGCAGATGCGCGCCTGGGGCGATCCCCAGGGAAGCCGAATCACCATCGCCCGCAAGATGTACGCCCTGCGCATGGGCGAGGTGCTGCCGCACCAGAGCCTCGACGCTCTTCGAGGGATCGAAGGCGCGCGGATGAAGCGAACGTACCAGACCCTCGCCCAGCGCTACGGCGTCCCGTGGCGGAGGCGCTTTTATGACCGGACCAACCCTCTGGGGGCGGACGTGCCGAATCAAGCCATCAATCACGCATCGGTGGCCGTGACCTCCGCGGCGGTCATTGCCGTAACCGCGATGGGGGCGATCCCCCAGCTGGGGTTCATCCACGAGCACAGCGGCGACGCCTTTGCGCTGGACATCGCGGACCTGTTCCGCGACACGATCCTGCTGCCTGCCGCGCTGAAGTCGGCCAAGGCCGTGATGGAAGACCCGACGCTGAACATTGAGAGGCACACCCGGCGGACCACAGGAGAGATGCTCCGCTCCGAGCGCGTGATTCCGAAGATGATCGACCGCATAAAAACGCTCTTCGACGACGTTGTCGTTCCCGAAGAGACCCCGGCATTACCGCGGGACGAAGGAGAAAAGGAGTGAGAAGCAGCCAATGACCGTGGTTGTTACAGTCAACGTAGAGGCGCGCTATCGGGGGTTCCTCGCGTCGGTAATGCTCGAGATAGCTCCGGGGGTGTATACCTCCCCACAAATGAACGTCGGAATAAGGGAAAGAATCTGGGACGTGCTGACGCGGTGGCATTACGAGCTGAGGCAAGGCGCGATAGTGATGACGTGGCGGGACCCCGCCGCGGTGGGCGAGCAACGGATACGGACGCTGGGAGAAGCGCCCAAGGACATCGTGGACGCCGACGGAGTGTACCTGGTGAAGCACCACTAGCCCTCAGAAGACACGACAGAAGCCAAAACCCAGTATTAGACCCCAAGGGGTTCCCCCGCACCCGCGGGGATAGACCCGACGCGGTCAACCGGGCGCGGCTGGCATGGCAGGTTCCCCCGCACCCGCGGGGATAGACCGATTTCTTGGCCTGTCGGGCGGCTAATGCCCCGGGTTCCCCCGCACCCGCGGGGATAGACCGCATTTCAGCGAGGTCTTTCAGCCACATCGTATGGTTCCCCCGCACCCGCGGGGATAGACCCTACCCCGGCTGGCATAGCCCCTAGGTTCCCGTGGTTCCCCCGCACCCGCGGGGATAGACCCTCTCCCAGCACAGCCTCCCATGGCGGCGGGTCGGTTCCCCCGCACCCGCGGGGATAGACCCGGGTCGATGCCTTGGTGAGGGTACCGAACTCGGGTTCCCCCGCACCCGCGGGGATAGACCGATGCCGAATGTGGAACTGGAGCAGAAGATCGAGGTTCCCCCGCACCCGCGGGGATAGACCGTTCGAGCGGAGGGAACGCTAGTGAAGGAACACGGTTCCCCCGCACCCGCGGGGATAGACCCGATGGCGTCGCCGTTCGGGTCGATACCGACACGGTTCCCCCGCACCCGCGGGGATAGACCCTGGACGGCGGCACTCCTCCGCAACGGCGGCACGGTTCCCCCGCACCCGCGGGGATAGACCCAAGTTGGCGGACCGCTCAGGGATGGAGTACGCGGTTCCCCCGCACCCGCGGGGATAGACCGTTCAGCTTGGACAGCGCGTAGGCGACCGAGGGGGTTCCCCCGCACCCGCGGGGATAGACCGGCGACTAGACCGGTTATGCCCTCCGCGCCCTCGGTTCCCCCGCACCCGCGGGGATAGACCCCGGCTCAGGAACAGGGGAGTAGATACGATGTGGGTTCCCCCGCACCCGCGGGGATAGACCGCTGCTCAGTGACCACGGCTACCTGGCCCTGTAGGTTCCCCCGCACCCGCGGGGATAGACCCCTCAGTAGTAGTAGTCGCCGCAGCCGAGACATGGTTCCCCCGCACCCGCGGGGATAGACCCGTCGTAGCCGATGTCAAGCTGGAGAGCATATCGGTTCCCCCGCACCCGCGGGGATAGACCCTCTTCTGTGGGTCGCGATCACACCGAGAGGTTGGTTCCCCCGCACCCGCGGGGATAGACCGGCGGCGCAGTTACCATCCGTATTGAGCGCATCGGTTCCCCCGCACCCGCGGGGATAGACCGGTTGCATTACAGCTCGAAGTCCGGTGGCAAAAGGTTCCCCCGCACCCGCGGGGATAGACCGTGCAGCTGGTATTCCGCCATCTGCCCCGAGCTGGTTCCCCCGCACCCGCGGGGATAGACCCAATCACCACCCCATACAACCTAGGCATATAAGGGTTCCCCCGCACCCGCGGGGATAGACCGGTGTTAGTATCTGTACAGATCGATCGGCGGCGGGTTCCCCCGCACCCGCGGGGATAGACCCTATGGCTGAATACGCAAACAGAGAGCAGAAGTGGTTCCCCCGCACCCGCGGGGATAGACCCGATCAGATCTGGGGCATCACCGAGGACGGGCAGGTTCCCCCGCACCCGCGGGGATAGACCCGATCTCTACCGCGGCGACGATGACGAGGATGAGGTTCCCCCGCACCCGCGGGGATAGACCCCCTCGAAGGTCATTGACAGTATCACGCGGTCTGGTTCCCCCGCACCCGCGGGGATAGACCGCGCGAGCCCACCCCGGAGCAGTGGGAGTGGCTGGTTCCCCCGCACCCGCGGGGATAGACCGCCGGACCGCTTCGCCGTGATGGTGATGGGCGAGGTTCCCCCGCACCCGCGGGGATAGACCCTTCCTCGACGCCAAACTGGTGCGGCAGCACGTGGTTCCCCCGCACCCGCGGGGATAGACCGCCCTGGCGCCATGCGACCAGCTCCGGGTAGCCGGTTCCCCCGCACCCGCGGGGATAGACCGTGGCGTCGATTTACCGGCCGACCCCGACTATCGGTTCCCCCGCACCCGCGGGGATAGACCCATATCTGCCCAAGCTCGTTGATGTAGGACTGGGGTTCCCCCGCACCCGCGGGGATAGACCGCAGTCCGTGCGCCGCACGGAGGCGCAGCTTCAGGTTCCCCCGCACCCGCGGGGATAGACCCTGGATGCGGCTTAGGATGGTCTCGGCGGCCTCGGTTCCCCCGCACCCGCGGGGATAGACCGCTTTCCGACCTTCATGACAGCAGCCTCCTCTTGGTTCCCCCGCACCCGCGGGGATAGACCCATGCTTTACCGGGTCACCATTGACGGGCAGAGGGTTCCCCCGCACCCGCGGGGATAGACCCTGGCGAATGATGCGATAGCGGACCGCATCGGCGGTTCCCCCGCACCCGCGGGGATAGACCCCCGGCTGTCCAGTCGGGCAGCGTCACGCCGACGGTTCCCCCGCACCCGCGGGGATAGACCCCAGCACTACCGGTTGCTTGGCTTGGCCGGGGAGGTTCCCCCGCACCCGCGGGGATAGACCGTATGTGGCTCACGAGGTAATCACCCACGGCCAGGTTCCCCCGCACCCGCGGGGATAGACCGTACCGACGAATGACCCGACCGCATTGGCAGGCGGTTCCCCCGCACCCGCGGGGATAGACCCGTGGATATATCCCTGTCATCGGTGCCGTCGGTGGTTCCCCCGCACCCGCGGGGATAGACCGTGCAGCGGGTTACTAGCGGTAGCGTCCGGTAGGGTTCCCCCGCACCCGCGGGGATAGACCTGCGAAGAAGCGCGGCTGGCCTAGCACGGCACGGGTTCCCCCGCACCCGCGGGGATAGACCGTTCGAGATCAGCGAGCCCTGCCTCTTGAACGGGGTTCCCCCGCACCCGCGGGGATAGACCCCTGGCCCCCGAGTTCGTGGGCATCACGTCAGTGGTTCCCCCGCACCCGCGGGGATAGACCTTTGGTTGGAACCGTCCGGGTCAAAGGCAATCCGGTTCCCCCGCACCCGCGGGGATAGACCCCAGCCCCAGGAGACGAGGGGGCAGTTGCTCGTGGTTCCCCCGCACCCGCGGGGATAGACCCTGCTTACACGCATGCGGCGACTCTGAGCATCGGGTTCCCCCGCACCCGCGGGGATAGACCTCCCGCACGCTCATTGAGGTCAGGTGGGATGCCGGTTCCCCCGCACCCGCGGGGATAGACCCTACCTCAGCCGCAGGTGGCGCAACCGTCGTCAGGTTCCCCCGCACCCGCGGGGATAGACCGCAGGCGAGCATGGACGAGATTCGGGCGGGATGGGTTCCCCCGCACCCGCGGGGATAGACCCCGAGGGGGACCTGCTCGCGCATGGTCTCATGGGGTTCCCCCGCACCCGCGGGGATAGACCCTCGATCGACCGGCGCATCCGGGACCTGGTCATGGTTCCCCCGCACCCGCGGGGATAGACCCTCCTCCGTTCCCCAGGGCAGGGTCGCCACGTCGGTTCCCCCGCACCCGCGGGGATAGACCCGGCAAACGCTAGCCCGGCAATCGCCTACCGGAGGTTCCCCCGCACCCGCGGGGATAGACCGGAGATGAAGAAGCCGGCAGACGACGGCGGGCGGGTTCCCCCGCACCCGCGGGGATAGACCCGGGACGGTTCGCCACTCATGGTGATGGCGTTCGGTTCCCCCGCACCCGCGGGGATAGACCCTCACTGGCCACCTTATGGGCGAATGTCCTGTCGGTTCCCCCGCACCCGCGGGGATAGACCCTATTACCGGTAGAGATTGATATGTCAATTGCGGGTTCCCCCGCACCCGCGGGGATAGACCGCCCACAAGGAACGCAGAGGCTATGATGGCCCCGGTTCCCCCGCACCCGCGGGGATAGACCTGCGCCCTGGGTCCATCCGACCTCGTCGATCAAGGTTCCCCCGCACCCGCGGGGATAGACCCTGCGGGCCGAACGCTCGCAGAGCCCGCTTCATGGTTCCCCCGCACCCGCGGGGATAGACCTCCGCAGTGGAGCGGTAATGGCATCCTGAACGGGGTTCCCCCGCACCCGCGGGGATAGACCGCTCGAAGAGGTTGACCATCAACAGGCCATGGAGGTTCCCCCGCACCCGCGGGGATAGACCCGTGTTCCCGGATATCACGGCCATCGCTGCGGTGGTTCCCCCGCACCCGCGGGGATAGACCGTACACCTGGGCGTCGCTGCCGTAGACCGCTCCGGTTCCCCCGCACCCGCGGGGATAGACCCATCAAGAAGAAAATGGATGGTCTGGGTAGGGGGTTCCCCCGCACCCGCGGGGATAGACCTATTTCATCCTTTCCTGAAGTCTATCTTGGCGGGGTTCCCCCGCACCCGCGGGGATAGACCCGCTGATGCCCTACGCCAACGCCACAGCCGAACGGTTCCCCCGCACCCGCGGGGATAGACCTGGTGACCAGTAGGCCGCGGCCAAAGTCGGTGCGGTTCCCCCGCACCCGCGGGGATAGACCCTCCGACGCGCACGGGGCGACGGCAACGGACACGGTTCCCCCGCACCCGCGGGGATAGACCCTTATCATGTCGCCAGCGGCCATCCGCCCCGCCGGTTCCCCCGCACCCGCGGGGATAGACCCGTATGGGCGCCCGTTCGCATTGGCAAGGGTGGGGGTTCCCCCGCACCCGCGGGGATAGACCGCGGACACGGTACGTTTGCGGCTCTAAGCACGAGGTTCCCCCGCACCCGCGGGGATAGACCCTTGCCCAAAGGGTTTCTGGGAAGAGTGGCTGGGGTTCCCCCGCACCCGCGGGGATAGACCCCAGGGCACCGCTGGCAAGTGGGGTTTCACCGTGGTTCCCCCGCACCCGCGGGGATAGACCCCAATTCATTGGCCGACCGCACACCGACAAGCCGGTTCCCCCGCACCCGCGGGGATAGACCCGATGCTTTTCGACGTGGCATCATCGATGATTTGGTTCCCCCGCACCCGCGGGGATAGACCGTACGCACTACCCGACATCCATATGTTTGACACGGTTCCCCCGCACCCGCGGGGATAGACCTGCTGGTGGGACGGCGAGGAATGCTGCGCTTGCGGTTCCCCCGCACCCGCGGGGATAGACCCGAGGCGCTAAAGATACGCCTATCGTGGCCAACGGTTCCCCCGCACCCGCGGGGATAGACCCCACGTGAAGTCTACCTCGCCCGCTTGATCCCCGGTTCCCCCGCACCCGCGGGGATAGACCGATCTGGCCGAGGTCGCCATTGAGCAGCCAGTCGGTTCCCCCGCACCCGCGGGGATAGACCCTTCCTTCACACATCTCTGTGTCGCCAATGTGCGGTTCCCCCGCACCCGCGGGGATAGACCCGTGGGCGGGCAGTCCCGTCTGGTGGGCGGCTAGGTTCCCCCGCACCCGCGGGGATAGACCCTCTCCGGGGTACATCATATGGGTTCTCACGGTGGTTCCCCCGCACCCGCGGGGATAGACCCGCGATGCATTTCCCGGATCGGCCCACATGAAAGGTTCCCCCGCACCCGCGGGGATAGACCCGGAATCTCGTGCTCACGGTCGCCGATGTTGCGGGTTCCCCCGCACCCGCGGGGATAGACCCACACCCGCTGCGACGGCTGCGGAGATCATAGAGGTTCCCCCGCACCCGCGGGGATAGACCCTTAGAACGAGCACAGGCCCTGCGGGGATAGGTGGTTCCCCCGCACCCGCGGGGATAGACCCGCCGCCGTACCCGCCCTCAACCTCCGTGGTGCGGTTCCCCCGCACCCGCGGGGATAGACCCGCCCGGCAAGGCCACCGTGTCTTCCTGGGTGTGGTTCCCCCGCATCCGCGGGGATAGACCGTTCGTTGTTGCCGTCATATCAGCCCATCAACCGGTTCCCCCGCACCCGCGGGGATAGACCCCTCAAGGGTGTTCGGAACATGGCCCACAATGCGGTTCCCCCGCACCCGCGGGGATAGACCCCGTACAAGGACTTACTGGCCGATGGCGCATGGGGTTCCCCCGCACCCGCGGGGATAGACCTTCGCCTCCGGCGGGCAACTCCAGAAGGGTCTGGGTTCCCCCGCACCCGCGGGGATAGACCGGTGGTCCTGCCCGTGGCGCGTGACCTCGGCGGGGTTCCCCCGCACCCGCGGGGATAGACCCTTGGGTTGGGTACCTCATGCTGTACCTGCTCAGGTTCCCCCGCACCCGCGGGGATAGACCCCCAAGGCCCGCAAGCTCTAGTCACGATTCACTGGTTCCCCCGCACCCGCGGGGATAGACCCCATCACAAAACCCCCTGATAGCCAGACAGAACGGTTCCCCCGCACCCGCGGGGATAGACCTTAGCAACGTCGAAGCATCCGCTGGCCCAAGCAGGTTCCCCCGCACCCGCGGGGATAGACCGGGTGGTGGTGCGTAATGGCACAGCATCTACTAGGTTCCCCCGCACCCGCGGGGATAGACCGTAGGCACGGGCACCCCTGACGTCAGCCAAGTTGGTTCCCCCGCACCCGCGGGGATAGACCTCGTTCTGCCTGCCGCCACGTCGATGTCGTGCGGGTTCCCCCGCACCCGCGGGGATAGACCGGGCGCAAGAGGTACGAGACCCGCTCTTGGCGGGGTTCCCCCGCACCCGCGGGGATAGACCCTACGCGATCCACGCGGACACGACCCACGAGCAGGTTCCCCCGCACCCGCGGGGATAGACCCCGATACCATCCTGCGGCGAGACTTCCAACACTGGTTCCCCCGCACCCGCGGGGATAGACCGCCAGTCGAGGCCGAGATCACCACCAGGGTCCAGGTTCCCCCGCACCCGCGGGGATAGACCCGCTGTTAGTACAGCGTTAGTACCAGAGGAGAGGGTTCCCCCGCACCCGCGGGGATAGACCGGTTCGGCGTGAGGATTTGCGAGCATACGTTCGGGTTCCCCCGCACCCGCGGGGATAGACCCGGTCGCGGTGGTGCCAACAGCTCGGAGCGCCCGGTTCCCCCGCACCCGCGGGGATAGACCGCTTGCGATGTTCTGCCCCGTGGTCAGCGTCGCGGTTCCCCCGCACCCGCGGGGATAGACCCGTGCTCCAGTCCCTCACAATCGACATGCAGGCGGTTCCCCCGCACCCGCGGGGATAGACCCATAGCCTTGAGGATGTGCTGGACTGTCAAGCAGGTTCCCCCGCACCCGCGGGGATAGACCCGAATCGTGGGAGTCCTATCAGGAGATAAACGGGGTTCCCCCGCACCCGCGGGGATAGACCCAAGGCCCACGGCGACGCGCTGCTCAAGGACCTGGTTCCCCCGCACCCGCGGGGATAGACCGGAGTTGGTATGACGAATGCGAATGCGAAAGTGGGTTCCCCCGCACCCGCGGGGATAGACCCGTGATGCTGCAAACCATCGGTAAGAACCGGATGGTTCCCCCGCACCCGCGGGGATAGACCCTCATGGACGGTGACGGTCTCAGTCAGTGCGCCGGTTCCCCCGCACCCGCGGGGATAGACCGCTACCAGAACAGGGCTTGGGCCGTGCGGAATCGGTTCCCCCGCACCCGCGGGGATAGACCGGTTCATGGCCGAACAGACGCTAGAGGTATTGGGGTTCCCCCGCACCCGCGGGGATAGACCCGATGCACTTGATGTGCGCAAAGCTGTGCTGTAGGTTCCCCCGCACCCGCGGGGATAGACCCGATCAGGAACCCTTGGCGGAAGCGTTGGCATCGGTTCCCCCGCACCCGCGGGGATAGACCGTTGGGACAGGTAGACCTTACGGCGATGATGGGGGTTCCCCCGCACCCGCGGGGATAGACCCCTTCACGGGTGTTTCGGCAAATGGCGGTACCGGGTTCCCCCGCACCCGCGGGGATAGACCCTCGAGCAGGCGAGCCTCGCCGACGCGGAGGCCGGTTCCCCCGCACCCGCGGGGATAGACCCCGCACTCAACGGGACTCGGCTGGGAAGATGTAGGTTCCCCCGCACCCGCGGGGATAGACCGCTATAGGCCCCGCTGTACTAGTAGAGTATCCCGGTTCCCCCGCACCCGCGGGGATAGACCGTTTAGAGCGGTGGAAGCTAGAGTTTCGCTTGCGGTTCCCCCGCACCCGCGGGGATAGACCCCTACCAGGTCGCGCCCGAGTTCATCGGCATCAGGTTCCCCCGCACCCGCGGGGATAGACCTTTTAGGGATTATGACAATCGTTGTATCGTCCAGGTTCCCCACCTACATCCTCAACGAACCCCGCGTCGGCTACAGGATGCCAAAGGGCGAGGAACAGAAACAGGAGGAGCCGTCGTCACCGGCCTTGTCTTGGCAGAGGCGCAGCGGGGATAATGAGATTCCCTTCGATCATGTTGAGGGCGGCATGGCCGCCCTCAACATGATCGAAGGAGCCTCCGACCCTGGCAGGTCAGAAGCTCCTGGGGCCTATTCAGGCTTGCCTGACCAACTCCTTATACAAGGACCTCCCAGCGAAAAGTTCGCAGTTCGGTACGCTCCGGCCCACTAACCAGGACTCGAACCACCTAGAGGCCTGAGGCACTGTTGCCTGTCGCGTAGCTTATGCCCACGAGTGCGGCAACGCTTTTTCGCTACTGCCAACGTCCGAAAGGGTAGCGAGGTTTGGGCCTCTGGGAAGAGGACTTACTCCACCGGGCCCCAGCTTCCCTGCTTGTCCCGAGGGCACGCCCTGGATGTACCCGACGTACTCCTGAAGCAGCGCCGCGCCCTTCGCCTATCGGAACAGTGCCGAACGTGGACATCCCCAGGCAGGTTGTGGTGCCTGAATTGGTGTTCGAGCCGAATTTGTAATCGCGCTCGGCAACCGACCCTCATTGTTGCAGCCCATACGAAGGAGCATGGCCACCCGGCCGTGGCCCTCATCGACGCTGACCTGTGCGGGGCATTGGAGTTCGGCCGCCTGGCCTACAATCTCGACATGTACCTCAACTACTGAGGGTAGCTAACCCTGTCGCATCGGGCAGCCCCAGATCCGCCGGTCCGAGCTGGCGACATCGTCCACAAGGTCAGGTGGAGGCTTCACTGGCAACCAAAGAGCCCAAATCCACGTTGTCGGGGTGGCCTGGGGTGATTACTTCGTCAGGAGGTTGTTGTGTTACGTATACGAATCTGGTTATTGTGTTACGGCAAACCTTGATCTAGCATCTTCCCGCAAAGCCATCGAGGAGAGACCATGGCACGACCAAGAGCAGAGAACCCTAGGACAAAAATCACGAACATCCGGCTGACTGAAGAGGAGCGAGCGGAGTTCGAGGACGCTGCCGCCGCGCAGGGATACAAGAACATAAGCGAATATATCCGCTTTCTTCATGCTGCCTCTAGCGAAGCCGCCGAGGGCAGGGCGGATGGGCAGTGGGTAAACCCGCGCGACTACCCGGCGAAGCTCCTGCGCCTCTTTCACAAGACTGATATGGGCGAAATCCTCTGGGGTGACTCCCGCAGCTACTTATTCAATAGGGCCGCGCCCGAAAGCGTCGATCTAATCATGACCAGCCCGCCCTTCGGCTTGGTGCGTAAGAAGATCTACGGCAATGAAGATGCCGACCGATATTGCGACTGGTTTCGCCCCTTTGCCGAAGGTTTCCGCCGCGTGCTGAAGGATACCGGCAGCCTGGTCATCGACATCGGAGGCGCATGGGTGCCGGGGCAGCCAACCCGCAGCCTCTACCACTTCAAGCTCCTCGTCATGCTCGTTGAGGAATACGGCTTCTACCTTTGCCAGGAGCACTATTGGTGGAACCCCGCGAAACTCCCCACCCCTGCCGAATGGGTGAATGTCCGCCGCGTCCGCGTCAAGGACGCGGTGAACACCATCTGGTGGCTTTCCAAGACCCCTTACCCGAAGGCCAACAACAAGCGCATTCTTCAGCCCTACAGCAAGTCCATGCGGCACTTGCTGAAGAACGGCTACAAGGCGAAGCTCCGGCCATCCGGGCACGACATCTCCGAGAAGTTTGAGAAAGACAATGGCGGCTCTGTCCCGCCGAACCTCCTAGCTATCGCAAACACCGAATCAAACGGGCGCTATCAGAATTATTGCCGTGCAGAGAACATCGCCATCCACCCGGCACGCTTCCCCGCGCATCTCCCAGAATACTTCATCCGCTTCCTTACCGATCCCGGTGAACTGGTCGCCGATCCCTTCGCCGGCTCCTGTGTGACCGGCGTCGTTGCCGAGAACCTGGCACGCCAATGGGTATGCTGCGAACTCTCCGAGGAATACTTGCTGGGCGGTCGCGCGCGTTTCGTGCCGACCGTGCAGCCCCTGCCGCGGCAACGGGAAGCGCCCTACGAGATTGCCTCGCCTTGCACCTTTCCCGCCAACGAAGAGGACCTGCCGCTCTTAGAGAACGGCGGCGCACAGCGCCCCGCAGCCCTTTCCCACAGGGCTGCGTCCATGCCCGATCGGGCGAAGCGGCTTGCAGGCGCGATTCCTAGCCTACCCACTACTCCATAGAATAGCTGGTGATTTGCGCCCGAACTTACCCTTACTGCGCTGCTCGGCTTGTGGCGCTTTACTACAACACCGGTGCGAATCAAGTCGAGAACACGCCGAGAAAGCCTTGAAGCCGAGCTTCAATGGAACGGGCTGAGCAGCCTGTCTCTCACCCATCCCCGCAGCGCACCGTTCCGCATCGCAGAAAAATCGACTGCCCCTACTGTCGGCGCGGCGTCATCAAGAATCTCAGGGGCATCCATACTGATCGCTATCAGTGACCGGCGGATCAAGCTATCAATCGAGGCCGAATTGCTGTAGCCCCGCACATAGCGGACCACTTGGGCAGCTGCCTCCCGGAACCGCGCTGTCGCCGTATCGCCTGCCAGATACTTCACTTCGACTATCGCCGCGACCGCCTGTGCTTCCTGGTCGACAATCACCAGATCGGGCCGGTCTGCCGCGAGGCCCATGCCGTAGGCTGCTAGCATGGCTTCCAGACGGATTTCAGATGGCTCTAACGGCGGAAGGGAGAAGAGGGTCGTACCCGATTGCCAGTAGAGCGCGAAGCGCCCGCATCGAATGATGGGCTGTCCCGGCAGAATGCCGAGTACAGAGAGCCGCATCGCCTCGTCGGTCTCTTCGGCAATTGCTTCTCCAATCCCCACCGCGACCGCTAGCTCGAACCGCCGCCACTGTTCAAGCGGCGCTATGAGCGTACTGCACAGCACGCGCAGCAGTGCTTCCTCCTCACCGGCCTCGACCCCCGTCAGAGTGTTGTAGGCGGCAATCGCATGACGATAGATCATCCGCCGCGAGCGCGCGGCGTCCCTAAGCGCACCCGGTCCCGGCCGCCGGTTTGCCGCCACATGCTTCACAGGTTCGCGCAGCACGTCTAACCGTTTCACTGCTGCAATCTCGCTCATGGCTGCCTCGATCAACTCAGCATAGGCGGACCCCGGCGGCTGAAGCGCGAACAGCCGCGCCACATAGCTTGCCGCCATATGCACGACCCAGGCCACCACCTGATTAGGCCCGGTATTGAAGGAGCGCACAGGCTCTTCCGAGACAATCAGAGACGGATGACCGGACACACGCCGCGCAAGAACCGTGTTTCGCGCATCGATACGCCCGCGCGCTACGGCATCATCCGTCCGCCGGTCGATTTGCAGCAGGCTTTGTGCTTCGTGGCGGTGCGACAGTACATAGGACAGGAAGTCCTGCACTGGACTAGATATCGCCCAATGGGCACGTAGGAGATCAATATCGCGCGCGCGATCGAGATGCGGTCTCTCAACGCCTGCAAGTACGCCACTACGGAAATACCGCAAAAACACCGCCGCCGCGTAGTCGGTGATGTCTTGATCGAGGGTCGTCGTTACACCGCCATTGAGGTCATGCGCGCAATAATCCGCTCCTGCTGAGATGCGTCGAGCCCGAAGGCATCGATTGCTGCGTCCGCTAGAAGCTGCGCATCCTGGAGAACGATCCCGTCGAGCATGGGCAGAAGCACCATATCGATTGCATCGAGCAGCGCTTCTCGCATGCCCGCGGAGGGCACGGCGAAGAACTCTGCCCCATCTTCCATTGCGTACACTGCCTTAATCGTGTCAATGATCGGGGCGGGACCGAGCGTCCGTACAGTGTTTATCTTGCTCCAGAACGCCGCCAGAGGGCAGGGAGCATCCTCCGGCACGACCCAGGCCGGGTCTTCCTTGCGGAGGTAGGCAGCAATAAAGGCTGCCGTGTCGCGAGGCACATCCACATAGACCCAGCAGAAGCGGCGGCTCAGCGCGTAGGACATCTGATAGAGAGAGGCCTTGTCGATTGAGTTGATTGTCGCGAGAAGCCGCCAAGCAGGGCCCGGCGCGAATTCGTATTCTTCCGCCGAGGGCTTGCTCTCTGGCAGGATCACGTATTGCAGGCTGTCCGCTTCTTCGATGTTCAAGCGGTAAGGAAGAGTGGTTTGTTGACCGCTCAGAACAGTGAAAAGCGGACCAATCACTTTGTCGATATCACAACGGTTGAGCTCGTCGATAATGAGCGGCCGGTCAAAGTTGCGCAGTAGGACGCCCGGAATAAATGCGACCGATCCGCCGCCCACGGGTTGGTAGCCGCCGATTATGTCCTGCGAACTCCAATCCGAAGAGCCTGTGATCAGCGTCCACTTCCCACCAGTCAGGGTCGTAGCGATCCACCGTGCGAGCGTTGTCTTGCCTGTGCCTGGGGGGCCGTAGAGCATGATATGCTGCTTGCCGGACTTCAGCGCCGCGTTGATCTGCCGATATACCGCCGGATCGACGCCATGTAGGTCGGTGTTCTCCGGTATCGCAAGCGACTCTGGCGCAACGACCCCGTCCTCATCATTCGAATCAGCCTCAGCAGCCACGGTAGTGACCACCGAAGGCTTGACCGGTCCCGACGCCGCCCAGGCATCAACGACTGTCTTCTTCAGCCGGTCGAACTCGTCCCTCCGGCTCAGGTCGAAGATTGGCATCGACACCGTTACCACGCCTTCTGGGGCAGATTTGATATCGGCTGCCAGGGCCTCGATAACCTCACCATAGGTGATAATGCGGGGCTGCCCACCAGAGGTAATCTGAAGCTCTGTGCCACGCGGGCGGATGCCTAGCAATCCCGCCGCAATATAGGGTAGTGCCTTGCCCTTCATCCGTAATTCCCCGCTAGCGGTATCAAAGCTGAAAGGCTCAGACGACGAACCTTGCGGCGTTGCTCCATGGAAGACAAAGAGCGCATACACCTCGAAGCCGTCCTCACTTAGGAAGTTGTTCACTTCTTGCTGGATGAGAGGCATCAAGCGGAATACTACCCCCGCCTTGTCCTCCTGTCCTGTATTGATTGCGCCGAGGTTCGACGCGCCCGTCCTGGGAGTGACCGCGCGCATCCCGCCCGACATTGTTTCAATTTGATAAAGCCATCGCGGCGGCTTGTTGCCTGAATAGGTAGGCTCTCTCCAGAAGCCCGTGGTCAGATCGATATCGTGCCGCGCCCCGAGTCCTTTGCCCGTCTTGAATCCACATTTGGAGAACTGAAGCCCCTTGTCCTTCAGCCAGTTGGCAAACCACCGGAAGAAATCATCTGCATAGATTTTTGGGGTGTCGTTAGTCATGCATGCCTGTGCGATTCAGGGAACGGGAGAGATCAATTCTGGTGACACTACCATTGTGAGGTAACGGTGTAGGTCTGACAGTGACCACACTCAGGAACAAGCCCATAAAGTCGATGCAATTGGACGAGAGCAGCTAGATGACATCATATCCCAAGGCAATGCGCAACGCCGTGCGCTTGCCCGTTGCGCTTCTTGTGCGTGCTTCGCTACCGAAAGAACGCTGAACGCGTGCATTCCGCCTACCTCCTTATACGGGCGGCCGCATCGGGCAACTGCTCCGTCGGCGGGAACTATAACACCTTCGTTGACAACCTCGTCCTCCTCCGGCTCTCGGACGCGCCTTTGAGATCGCCCCATCGTGGCTGCTGGAGGTGGTGACCTTCCGGCGGGCCGACGGGCGGGAGATGTCCCTGGACGAGTTCCCCTGGCCTAGGCGCCGAGCGCCGGCGAGACTACCCTGGCTGAGCAGATTGTGATACAGGCCCACAAAGGACGGAGTGTGACCACCCCTGGTCAACGCCACTTCCATCCGCTCGGAGGACGGTGAAGTCGCCTCGGTCGTCGTGACCGTACAGGACATGACACCGCTGGAGGAACTGGAGCGGCTGCGGGCAGAGTGCCTGGGGATGGCGAGCCACGGCCATAACCCTTCTTAGTTGCCTCCGAACCAACAGTATCGCAACTTTCCGTTGCAATTGCCTCGCAACCATGGACTATTCGGTCTACACCATGCGGCAAGCGTCGCGCCGGTCGTTGCGGATCGGTCATTCCCCGACCGGTGAACTCTCGACGAGGTGCAGCGCGAGCCGGACCTCTTTCATGCGGTGAAGCGCGCCATAGACCGGCAGCGCCAGCCGGGGCAGTTTCTCATCACCGGTTTCGGCCAGCCTGCTGCTAATGCGCCATATCTCCGAGTCCCTCGCGGGCCGGGCGATCTCCCTGACCCTCTGGCCAATGACTCGGCGCGAGCAGCAGAGTCTTGGGCGCGGAGGTATCTGAGAGGAGTTTCTTGGCGCCCGGGACGAGGAGTGGCTCGACTTGGTGGCGGTCCAACCAGGCGAACCGGCGGACTGGCTGGCGCTGGCGCGCCGCGGCGGCTTTCCCCTTCCCTTGATGGCTACGTGCGCACCTATCTGGAACGCGACCTGCCTGGCACGCGGGCGCCACGCTCGAATGGCTCGTGCCGGACGTGCTCGCGGCGCCATGGTGGAGCGTGCTCTGATGGACGGACGGCATGGCTGGCGGCGTTGCTGAGCTCCATCCTATCGAGGCTCACGGAGGCTGGCCTATAGCGGTACTACCCACGCGAAGGTTCGAACCGACTACGAGCGCTGGGGTGGCACACCCATCTGTCGGAGCTATACTCCCCATCGAGTCTCCTATCATTTGCCTGTAGGCCCACCGCCCCGAGTACCGCAGCTTTTCGTTGCGATTGCTTCTTCGCCATGCAGTCTCCCCTCCACATCCCAAACCAACTGGCTGGAAGTTTCGGCTTCGACGAACAGCCGGAGGTCGGGTTGCATAGGAGCAGTCGTTATGGAAACCGGCTGGTCGCTCTGCGCTGGTCGCTCTGCCGTGGATCTCTTCGCGTGGAGGGCACCTCATCCTACCTCATACCGCGCACAATCCGCGACTTCCATGCTTACTCCTTGCAGCTTCGCCTAGTTGGCTACGCTGGGTCCAGTGTGCAGTCCTGTAATCGGCGTCGCTGGCGGCCACTGCTGTCAAAGTTGCCGGGGTCAAGCCAGCGCCTGAACCCCTCCCGCAGTCGGGGCCAGTCGGGATCGGTGATGGAGAACCAACTGGTATCTCGGTTGCGTTCCTTGTAGATGGTCGCCTGTCGCCACGTGCCTTCGAAAGTGAACCCCAGTCGGAGCGCTGCTGTCCGTGAGGGTTCATTCAACGCGTCGCACTTCCATTCGTATCGGCGGTACCCCAACGAGAAGGCGTGCTCCATCATGAGGAACATAGCCTCAGTTGCTGTTCGGCTTCGCTTCAGCGCTGAGCCGAGATGGATGTTGCCCACCTCGATCGTGCCGGAACCGGGTGTAATCCGAAGGTAGCTGGCCATGCCACCCGGCTTCCCCGTTTCGTTGTCCCGCAAGGTATAGAACAAGGGGTCGTCGCTGAGGCATGTCGCCTGCGCCCACTCTTGGAATGAAGCAAGGTCATTGAACGGGCCATGATGTAGGTAAGTCCAGTCGGAGTCGTTTCCTGACAAGGCCTCGAACAAATCCGACGGGTGCAGGCCTATGTCGAACGGCTCGATCGTGCAGTAGGAGCCTTGCATCCTCCGACGGCTGGGAAGAGCGGGCGGGGTCCAAGCAGGGACCGCAGGCCCGAGGGGTTGGCCGAACTCATTCAGGATGGACATCGGGCTGGCTCCTAGAGGATACGTGTTCGCTGTTCCGACGGCGAATGCCAACTGGGCTGCACGTTCTATGCCGTCCGCTGTCCCATCTGTCCGGGTGACATGCCCACTCAACAACTGCCTCGGACATTTACGCCGGCCAATGACTCCAGGTGGTACACTGTTCCGCCGCCCCACTGGCACACAATACCTCCGCCCTTGACACAGCCGCCCGACACGGAAACACTATGCCGTCGCTACTCCTGCCCCGCAGAGGCAAACGCAGAGGACAACCATGGCAACCAAACTAACGGATCACAGCACGGACCTTACGCCCGACACCGGCCATGCCCCTGAGCGAAAGACCATCGTCGCCAGCGAAGTGGGGCTGTCGCTCACACTCAGCGACAAGGCACTGAAGGAGTTTGATCGTATTCAAGAGGAGACCATCAGGGCCGCTGAGGAGGACCAGAAGTTCTCATGGCGATGAGCCTCTCGCCCACCTACCTCTCCCCAAGCCCCACCGCCATCTTTCGGCCCAACAATGAAAATATCCCATACCGTCGAGCCACTCGACAGTCCAGATACTTGGTCGCGTCTAGCACTCCTACTCGGTGGCGAGGCCCTTGACGTAGTACGCAACACGATCCGGCATCTTCGCGTACTCAACGCTAAATCCTACGTTCTCGAAGACCCCTACATCGACCAAGACTACTCCGCGGACTACTCCCAGTTCTACGCCCGCACGTTCCGCACCCACGAGCGGCACTGCCAGCGCGTCCACTTTTTTTCGCGCGACATCTCGCCGCTGCTCCAACGGCCCTTATCGACAACTCAACTGAGGCGCCTAGGCGACTTTGCGGAGCAAGCCTATTGCGGCTTCTGCGTCATCCGTCCCTTCTCAACCGCCCCGATCGGCAGAACGGTTCTCCAGGCCCGTGTAGCCAACGGCTTCAACATCGAGGCCACCGTAACGTGTCGCGCCGACTTCGACGCTCACCTTCTCGGCGCCCGGCTGCAGGTCACCGGTACTTCCTTCCTTCAGCAGGACACCCGCGTCGGTGCCTGCGCCCAGGTCGCCATCTGGGCAGGCATGCGCCACATGCACGCACGACATAACTACAACTGGGTATCCGTCGCCGACATTACGAGATTTGCCAGACCCCCCTCCGTAACAGAGGCCGTCTCGCTACCCAACGCGTCGGACCGCCTATCGTCGGACGCAATGGTACGGGCGATAGCCGGGGCTGGTTATCAACCTCTTTGTCTCCCCCGTCCAGACATCGGCCGCGCCATCCTCCCGTACGTCGAGTCCGGTATTCCTGTCATTCTCGGCCTCGACATCGGCGGCTCGGTCGGCCACGCCGTCACCGTCATCGGCCGCGTGTTCGCCAAGCAGGAGAGCCCAACCAACCGCGCGATCGACTACGTCCCCGCCTATATTGTCCACGACGACCAAACCGGCCCCTATATGTGGCTCCCCACGGACAAGCATGGCAGCACGACGTTCTCCTTCGGCGACGACACCATCAAACGTCACTCGCCCAGTGGCCCCATTGAGTTGAATGTGCGGTCCCACGCCGTCTTAGCCATAGCCCTCATGTCCACCAGAGTCTTCTCTACGGCAGCTCGCGCCGAACACAACGCCTGGAGCCAAATCAACGAGAATCTGAAGGCTCTGCCCGATGCCCGTCGAGCCCTCGCCAAACTCAACATGCCCGTAAACGAGATGCTGATGGACGAGTTGCAGGCGGCCCACAGCGCCGACGACATCGTCCTACGGACATACTTGACATCCGCCGCCGGCTACCGGCGCCACCTCGCCCAAGGCTCCGCGAGCGACGACCTGAAAGACGCGCTCCTCGACCTCCACCTGCCGCATTTCACATGGATCACCGAGATCTCCACGATTGATTCCTACAATCAGCCCTCTCCTGGGCTGCGTCGCATCTACGGCCACACGGTTCTGGACGCCACCTCGACCGCCGAACGCGGAGACGGCCTACTCGTTCTCCACCTTCCCGGCCTCCTCCTCACCAGCGACCCCAACGGGCTACGTCCACAGGAGATCACCGCCATCAAAGACGACAAACTGTACGAGTGCCGCGAGAAGCGCCTCTAGCCCCGGGCCGGCCTCGTCGGCAAAGTCCCGTTATCGCCCATTCCCAACCGGCTGTGTTCTTTCCCCGAACACTCGGCGCAGTCCTCGCCCCGTCTCGGCATGTCGTAACCCGCCAACGCGCGACGTGAGTTCCAGCGGAACCACCCAGTCTCAGCATCGTCGTGCTTCAGGCCCGTCAAGTGGAACAGGAATTCGTCCGCGGCGTGCGCGCAAGCTATCGCGTTCATCGTCACCACGCTTGGCGCCGCCACGTCGGGGTCGTCCACGTATGCGTATCCCCGCCTGGCCGCCTCCGGCACCGCCTCGTCCTGCAACCTCGCAGGGTTGATGAGTCCGTTGCACCAGAGGCACCCCTGTTCGGGCGTGGCCATGCGGCTGACGCAAAACACATTTCCGACCGTCCCATCCTCCGCAACCGGGATCTTGGCCCCCACCTGGATGCCGGGTATCCCGTACTGGTGCACGACGGCGTTGAACAGCAGCCGCGCCCCCATCGTGTCCGCCGCCAGAAACAGGAAGTCACAGTCCGTGAAACGCGCCGCGACGTCGGCGTCTAGAAAGTCCCTCGCCAACGCCTCAATGCGCGCGTCGCGGTTCGCACGACGAATGTTGCGGGCCGCCATCCGCACTTTGTGACTCCGCAATCGGTACGCGACCACCCGCGGCAACCATGTCGGCAAGACCGCGTCACGGCGCCGTGCTGCGATGAGGCGCGGCAGGTTCGTGTACTCAGCTCTTTCCGGGTCTGCGAGCACGAACTCTCCAACCCCCAGCCGCCCCAGAAGTTCCGCCAACACCGAGCCCGCGCCCCCCAACCCCACGATTCCTACGCGGATCCGCCGCAGCAGTTCCTGACCGGCGTCGCCGAACAGTCGGCTCTGCCGGTCGTACATTCCGACCGCGACAGCCCTCGTCTCCGGCATCGGGAACAGTAGTTGTCGTCGGTGCCCGATGATCGCCGCGTGGCTCAGCGGCGCGCGGTCGCAACCCGGAAACCACAGGTCCCCGGCCACCGAGGACCGCGCGAGCACCAGCGCGCCGACCGGCATGCCCCGCGCGATGTCGAGGAGCGCTGGGTACCCTCGGTCGTGGGACGCCATATCAGGCCCGGAGAACCCGACCGAGTCGATCCCGCCGTGGTTGTGAATGGCTAGATACGCCAGTCTACGGTCTCTCGCACGCAGAATCTTGCTCTGGATGAACTCCGCCTTCAGCATGCGGTAGCCCCGCTTCCCTGGCACGTAGTCCACGCCGTCCTTGGCCAAGTGGAGCTCTCGCGCGACCAGCCTCAGGCCGCGGTCGGACTCGCAGGTTCCCGCCAGGATCACCGCGCCGTGTTCGTCCCCGTCTCCAGGGAACAGGTGCCGCTGCAGTTCCGCGTACAGTCCTGCAGGAATCGTCAGCCGCCAAGGTCTCATGTCTGGCTCTTCATCCACGTGACTACCTTCAACAGCTTCAGCGCCGCCGTGTCCGTCTCGGAGTTCAGCCTGTTCGACCGGCGCGAGATCTGGATCGCCGGCTGACCTCGGAACGATGCCGTCCCGAAACCGCTGCCCAAGCCGCCCCCGTCCGATCGCGCCAAGTCGGCATTCGTAAAATGCGGGTATACGTCAGCGTACGGGTACTGGAACGTGATGTGAAAGCCGAACCAGACTTCGGTCTGCACATAGGGGCATCCCATCTGGACACCCCTAACCACCACAACCGTCCCACCGGACCCGTCCGCTTCCACCTCCACGTCGCACCCCTCGAACGTGCGGCGAATCTCCTCTATGGCCTTCGCCACCGCCGGGGTGATCGTGCTCATGAGTTGTCGTCGTTCTCGATCGCCAGGAAGCGCTCGCCGTCATGCACCTCAATCTCCTCGTCGTCCCCGACCAGCTTCGTCTTTCCGCCACCGAGCTCGATGCTCAGCACGAAGTCCTCCTTGATGTTCACGTCCTGCTCGATGGCCGCCTTCTTGACGCTCGCACCCGTCTGCTTCGTGCCTTCCAGCACCACCGGCTTGTCATTCACCGTGGCGTCAACCTTTCCGTCGTCGCCCATCTTCTTCACCTCTTGTTCGCTCGCCAATATCTCTTTCAAAGTTGGCGTTGGATTGCTATCATGCAATATATGGCCTGTGCCCGCGAATTGCAAGAGTGAAATCAATGGATGTCCGCACGAACCGTTTCGACGTCGCCACGTTGTATGCCGCAATGGACTCCGAGCGGCGTTTCCGGCGCCTCAACTGGAAGGACGTGGCGGCGGAGTCGGGTGTCAGCGCCTCCACGCTCACCCGCCTGTCCCAAGGCCGTCGGCCTGACGTCAACAGTCTAGCGGCGCTCACGAGCTGGCTCGGCATGTCAGCAGACCACTTCATGCGCGGAGAGCGCGTCGAGCAGTTCGGCGGTGCGAGCCCCCTCGCCCAGATCTCGTCCATCATTCACCGGGATCCCCACCTCAACCCCGAGGGCAGCGTCGCGCTTGAGGAGTTGATCAGGGCGACCTACTCGCGCCTCAGGATCGACAGGGACGCGCCAACGGATTGACCCGAGTCACGGAATCACCGTGCTGGGCGGTGGAGCGCCGCGCTCGAACCGGTCCGCGCCTCCTTCATCAGTCACCGCGCCCGATCAGCCGTGCAGCTTTGCGGATCGGTTGCGCGCTTCCTTCAGGCGCGGTAGCCGGCGAGCACGCGGCCACCACCACTGACAAGGCCACCGGCAGGGAAAAGACCTCGCGTCAGAGCAGGGATATGGCAGCCCATGTCAATACCTCGCCACCCTCATAAGTCTTCGGTCGCCGCCCGTACCACCGGACACCTCGAATCGGATGCTGGATGTCTTACCATTAAAGTACACGTCCGGGCAGCAGTGACCTGCCCCCCAACCCTTTGTACCAGCGGCTATGCTATTGCCACAGGAGTTACAGCCCGCCGCATCAGAATTGTCCAGAACGGGCCAGAAGAGTCTAGTTCGGCCTCACTGAAGCTCTTCTCTACTACCCTCCAGCAGTTCGCCACCCTGTCCATGGGTACTATGGACTAAAGTGATACGACGTACTGAAAAGTTCTATCTACAGTCGCCAATGGCCCACTTGTCCATCCGGGCTGGGCCAGCTTAAATCCGGACGGGGTAGCAGGGTTCGCGTGCCACGCCCGTTCCCAACGGCCCCATCCTCTCCAGCAGGCTGTTGCGGGGCACGCTACTGTCTAGCAATCCATCCTAGCTTGAATGGACCCAAATCGACCGCCCACGAGTACCTGAGTCTTCCGTGTCTATTGAGTCCGTCGAATGAAGGTTCTTGATTTTGTCCAGTTCGGGGGCCGTCCATATGGCACGTACTACGCGAGGCCAGTCCGCGGGAACTCCTGGTCTCTCCCCGTGCGGCACGTCGATCCCCGGCACTCTTTCTTGGGGGAGACTCTCACCCGAGACTGGGGGGTTCACGTCATCCGGCAAGCAGCTTCTCGAAGCGGGACTCACTGCGAAACGGTCCAACGACGGCTAGGTGCAGCCGGTCCATCTGGATGACTTCCTCCGCCACCCGCTGGACGTCTGCGGCGGTCAGGGTGTCGATCTCTTCAATGACGTCGTCGATCTTTCGGACCTCGCCCAAGAGCAGTTCCTGGGCCCCCACCCACCCAGCCATGCTGCGGGTGTCCTCGGTGCGCAGAAGGAGCCTGCCCTTAGTCATCGCCTTGGCCTTGTCAAGCTCGTCTTCGGGTATGGCCTGCTTGATGCCATCCAGCTCGGTCATTGTCCGCTTCACGGCGTCGTTGATGGATGAAGGCTCGACCCCGGCGTAGACGACGACCGAGCCATCGTCCCGGAGGTGGCTAATGGAGCTGTGGACGTCGTAGGCGAGCCCGCGCCTCTCCCGGAGCTCCATGAAGAGGCGGCTGCTCATCCCCTCGCCAAGCACCACGTTCATCAGGGCGAGCGCGTATCGGTCGGGATGGTGGCTCGATACTCCCCTGAGCCCCAGGCAGAAGTGGGCCTGTTCCGTCTTGCGGTACTCCACGCCGGCCACGGGTGCGGATTGCCCGTTGGCCGAGGGTATCCAGGTACGCGGAGGTCTTGCTTCCCAATCGTGCGTTGCCTTTTGTACCGCCTCAACGACCTCTTCGTGCGTCAGGGCTCCAGCAACCCCGAGAACGGTATTGTTGGGTCCGTATTGGTCTCCGGAGTAGGCCACAACCATGTCGCGGTTGATGCCGCCCACCGAGCTCTTGGTGCCGGCCACGTCCCTGCCCAACGGCTGCCCCGGCCAAATGGTCTCGTCGATCAGGGCGTCCACCTTCTGCGCTGGCGAGTCGTTGACCGCGGCGAGCTCCTCCAGGATCACCTGCCGCTCCCGCTCCATCTCGTCTGCCTTGTACAGAGAGTTGACGACCATGTCCGAGAGGACGTCGACAGCGGTGTCGAAGTAAGGGCGGGCCACCTTGGCCCAGTAGACGGTCATCTCGCGGTCCGTGGCGGCGTTCATATAGCCGCCTACGCGCTCGATAGCCTCTGCGATCTGCTGTGGCCCGGGCCTGCTAGGGGTGCCCTTGAAGCTCAGATGCTCGAGGAAGTGAGATACGCCGCCTTCCTCATCGGGCTCGTAGCGGGACCCCGCCCCCAGAAAGAAGGAGACTGCCACGGACTGAACGTGGGGCATCTGGACTGTCAGGACCGAGAGTCCGTTCGGCAGCACGGTCTTTTCGAACATCGGTCTCCTAGTTCAGCGCACGCTGCGGGCCGCCGGCGGGGAAGTCAGGCTTCGAGCCAGGTGACATCCCCGTGGAGCCCCTCCTTGTGAGGCTTCGATTTGAACGTCTCATACTGTCGCTTTTCGCGGCCCATGGACGTGCCGTCCCCGTGGCCGGGGTGGACGGCGACACCGTCGGGGAGCACGAAGATTCGCTCCTCCAGGCCTGTGACGAGCTGCTTGAAAGCATCCGGCGACATCGTCTTGCCCGGCCCGTTCGGGAACAGGGTGTCTCCCGAGAACAGCTGGTCACCCCAGAGCAAGGAGGTGCCGCCGGTCGTATGGCCGGGGACGTGAAGGGTTTTCAGGCTCACGGAGCCGAAGGTTACCTCGCCGCCGTGGCGGAAGTGATGCTCGGGGGACAGCGGGAGCTGGCCGGCCTCTGTCTCGTGGACCCAGACGGGGGCCTTTGTGGCCGCCTTGACCTCCTGGTGTCCCAGGATGTGGTCCATGTGACAGTGGGTGATCAGGATCCCCTTGACTTCGGTCCCCTCCGCCTCGGCCAGCACCTTGTCCGGCTCCGCCGGCGTGTCGATGATCACGCTCTCGCGGGTCGAGGGTGAGACGACGACGTAGCAATTGTTGCTGTAGGGTCCGGTGACGACTTTGCGGATTTCGATACCGCCTAGGTGGATAACGGCCATGGTTCGGGGTCCCCTGTGAAGTGTGCTGCAGAATAGCAAAGGGCCGCCGGCAGTGTAAAGGAGAAGAGGCAACTATCCCATGACCGCCGAGCTCTCGGGGTTGGGGGCGGGATGCTCGGGTGCTCTCCCTCGAGGGCCTACAATACTGTGACCCCTGGTCATGAAAGGGACCATGCCGCTGGCCAGCATCAATGGCGTCGATATCCACCACGAAGTCGCAGGAGCCGGCCATCCCGTGGTGTTCGTCCATGGGCATGCGTTGGATAGCCGGATGTGGCAGAAGCAGGTGGCTCCCCTCGCGCGCCTCTATACGGTCGTCCGGTATGACATCCGTGGGCATGGCCGCTCCGCGGCGCCCCGCGCTGGTTATTCTCGCGCCCATCTGACGGAGGAGGTCCTCGGGCTCATCGATCACCTGGGGCTGACGAAGCCTTCCCTGGTCGGCCACTCCTTCGGAGGGGGCATCGCGCTCGAGTACGCCCTGCGCCACCCTGATCGGGTGTGCACGTTGACCCTGTTGGCAAGTGGCCTTGAAGGGCTCGGCTCTTCTGGTCACTTGTCAGGAAGCGTGGCAAAGCAACGCGAGCTTCTGCGGAAGGAAGGGGTGAGCGAGAAGTTCCTTCGGGTCGCCCTGATCAGCCAGCTCTTCGACGGCGTGCGTCAAAGCCCGGAGAAACTGGGACTGGCGCGGCAGATGCTTTCAGAGTGGTCCGGGGCGAGCTGGCTCGACGATACGGAGTACCCCCAGCCGGGCCTCCGGCACATCGAGCGGCTCGGCGAGCTGCGCGTTCCTGTGTTGGCAGCGGTCGGGGAACGGGACATGCCCGGCTTCCACGATGCCGCCGAGGCGCTGACCAGGGGAATCCTCGTGGTACGAAAGTCCGTGGTGCCGGAGGCCGGCCATCTGGCCCCGCTGGAGCAGCCCGAGGCCTTCAACGACATCCTGCTGGACTTCCTGGGCGGCGCTACGGGAAAGGCGCTGGTCTAACCTGCCTGGCGGGGGGTTGCGCCGTCGCACGACCTTCCTCACCATCCTCGTAGCCTGCCTGGAACCTACAGCACCGCTCCTTTTTGCCGCATCCGCTTGATCTCCCCCTTCTGGTACCCGAGCTCGCCAAGGACCTCATCCGTGTGCTCGCCTTTCACCCCCGCGAAGCGCCTCACTGCGCCCGGAGTGTCCGACAGCTTCACCGGTATCCCGACCTGCCGGATCTTCCCAGCCTCGGGATGGTCGAGCTCCAGCACCATCTCCCGATGCTTCACTTGGGGGTCGGAGAACACCTCGTCGAAGGTATAGACCTTGGTCACGCACGTGTCCTTGTCCGCCATCAGATCGTGCCATTCATCGGCTGTCTTCGTCCTGAAGGCTGATCTCAGGAACTCCTGGATCTCCACTCGGCTGTCGGGGTCGTGCTGGTGTTCCGACAGGTCAGGCCGGCCCAGGATCTTGCAGACATTGTCGAAGAACCAGGGCTCATTGGCGCCGATCCCTATCCAGCGTCCATCTTTGGCCTGGTAGACGCCGTAATGGTTCTCGCCGCCGTTGAGACGTGTCACCCCCGGCGCCGGCACCTCGCCTGAAGAGAAATAGCTCTGTACCGACTGGGTGTTGAGCCCGATGACGCCGTCTGTCATGGCGATGTCGACAAATTGCCCCTTTCCCGTCCGATCGCGGGCCATCAATGCCGTCAAGACGCCGATGATGGCGTTCTGTCCGCCGCCCGCGTAGTCGGCCAGCATGTTCCCGGGGATTGCCGGGGTACCATCCCGGGTGCCGATCATCCCCAATGCTCCAGCCACGGAGATGTAGTTGATGTCGTGGCCCGCCATGAGACGGTACGGTCCATCCTGCCCGTAGCCTGTCAGCGAGCAGTAGACCAGCCGCGGGTTGATGCCGGCGCAGGTGTCGTAGTCAACACCTAACCGCTGGGCCACCCCCGGCCTGGACCCCTCCAGCACGACGTCGGCTCCCTCGACGAGCTTATGAAAGACCTGTCGTGCTTCATCGTCCTTCAGGTCCAGGGCGATTCTCCGCTTGTTGCGCTCCAGGGAATTGAAGGCCGCCCCGCGGATGTCCTCCATCCGCTTGTACTCCAACGGCGTCTCGGTAAAGGCGGCCCGGCGGCCGGTGACCGCGGGCTCCTCGACTTTGATGACATCGGCGCCCATGTCCCCGAGGTACATCGAGACGAAGAAACCCGGCGCGTACCGGGACAGGTCTATCACTCGGATGCCTTCCAGCGCCATGGTCATGCTTCCACCTCCGTTTTCACAGTGCGCTGGGGGCTAGTCCAACACCCCATCGATGATCAGCTCAGCTAACTCCTCCTCGGAGTAGCCAAGGATGTCGCGGTACAAGATCTCGTTGTGCTCCCCGAGGCAGGGGCCTGGTCCCTGGGGGCCCCCATCCAACTCCGATAGCCGGAAGGCAAAGCTGTCGTAGTGGTGCCGGCCTATTGCGCAGTGGTCGTGCTCCACGTAGTGGCCTCGGTGCTTGAGCTGCGGGTCCTCGAACAGGTCTTTGCCGCTCTGGACCACCCCGGCCGGCACCCCTTCGGCTTGCAGCGCTCGCATGACCTCGTGGGCGTCGAGCGCCTGGGTCCAGCCCCCGATGAGAACATCCAGCTCTTCTTCATTTCGCTTCCTGCCCAGGACCGTGCCAAACCTCGGTTCGGAGGCCCAGGCGGGGTCTCCCATCGCTTTCTTCAGGGCCGTCCAGTGGGCGTCGTTGAACACGGTGATGACGCACCAGCGGTCCTCGCCCGCGCATGGATAGGCATTGTGAGGCGCCCCTCTGCTGGTACGGTTCCCCTGCCGGTTGGCTACCCTGCCGTTGACGGTGTAGTCGAGGAGCCAGGGCGCCAGAAATTGCAGCGCGCCCTCCATCTGGGACTGGTCGATGTACATCCCCTGGCCCGTTAGACGCCGCCGTTCCAGGGCGGCTGTGAGGAACGCAACTCCGTACTTGGGGTTGATCCAATCGGTGTAGGCCCCCCAGGTCGCGGCGGGCGTGCGGTCCGGCCATCCCGAAAGGCTGATAAACCCCGACAAGGACGCCAACTGTGTCCCGAAGCCCGGGTGGGACCTGTAGGTACCCGTCTGGCCCTGATTGGTCGAGCTGATGTAGATGATGCTTGGGTTCACGGACCTGGCCCATTCGTAGTCCAGCCCGAGGCGCTTCATACTGCCAGCCGTGAAGCTTTCGGTCATGATATCCGCCCACCGGAGCAGGCGCGCCGCGACCTCCTTCGCCCGGGGATGCTTGAGGTTCAGGCTCATCCCGTACTTTCCGGCGTTGAAGTTGGCGAAGAAGGGGCTGCCGTCGACGGTGGGCTTGCCATCCCGGAACGGGGCCCCGAACCGCAGCGTCTCGGGCCGAAGGTTGCTCTCGACCCGGACCGTGGTCGCTCCGTAGTCGGCGAAATACCGGGACGTGATCGGCGCGACCCCCACCCAGGCGAAGTCCGCGACGTTGATGTTACGGAAGAAGCTCATGGGGATCAGATAGCGCCGCTGATAGCCAGGGCCTGAAGCTCCCGGCGCGAGAGCCCCAACTCCCCTTGGTAGACCGCCTGGTTGTGTTCGCCGATGAGCGGAGCGCGGCCTCGGACGAACGGACCAGCCGCGGTACTTCGGATGAAAGAGCCCGGGTACCGGATGGTCTCCCCCAGGTGGTCGTGCTCCACGTCGATGAAGAACTCTCGTTCCTCCAGCTGCTGATACTCGACCACCTCTCGGATATCGCTCACGGGCATCATCATGATCCGCCGATCGACCGCGCCTTCATAGCCCGCCCAAGCCGTCATGGACTGGAAGAAGCGGCCGATTGACGGGGTCAGGAGATCGATCTGCTCCTGGGGAGAATGCTGCCCATCGAGCTGAGTGAAATCGACGCCGCGCATGTCTTCGTCCAGGAGGCCCTCATCTTCCATCCAGCGGGCAATCCGGTCGTACATACGGCCGCCAGGAAACATGATGTAGCCGCTTTTGGCGGGCCACACCGACCGGACTTCACCTCCACCCGGCCGGCGCCGCACAGCTCCAGCACGCCCGACGTTGACCTTGAGGAGGTCCCAGAACCAGGCGGCATTTTGAAGGGTCCACTGGGCCGCCTCTTGGGCTGAGACGTCGACATGCTGTCCTCTGCCGGTCCTCTGCCGGAACGACCAGGCGATGACCACCGCGGCAGCCCCTTCGGCCCCGGCGTGGAGGAAGACCTGGGGCACGGAGAAGGAGACAGGAGGTCGGTCCTCATCCCCGTGGGTGTGCATGAACCCACCCATGGCCATGCCGACCAGGTCCGATCCCGCATAGCCGGCATACGGGCCGTCCTGCCCGAAGGGCGTTACCGAAACATGGACGAGCCCTGGGCACATCTTGCGGAGGCTGGCGGTGTCCAGGCCGAGGTCCCCAAGGTAGCCCGGAGCGAAGCTCTCGATCAGGATGTCAGCCTCAGCGAGGAGATGGCGCAGGAGACCGCGGCCGTCCTCAGATTCAATGTTCAGCGTGATGCCCCGCTTGCCAGCGTTATAGGAGAACCAATAGAGACTCTTGTCGGCGTCCGGGCGGTCCTTCCAGAAGGGGCCGATGCGCCGCTCCGGGGCCCCTCCGGGTGGTTCGACCTTGATCACGTCGGCCCCCATGTCGGCCAACACCCGCCCAGTGATCATTGCCGGCTCGCCGGCCAAGTCCAGGACGCGGCAATCGCCGAGAAGAGATTCGGGGGCAATCGGGGAGTCGGTCGCCAAGGAGCAAGACCTCTCCGGTGGCGGGGGTTCGCCCCAGTATAGAAATGGAGTGGCGAGGGGTTCAACTACGGCTCAACTACAAGGGACCCAAGGGCGCCGGGACCTGGGGAATGACCGGAAATGGAGTGGTGGATTTGGGTGTCTTTCCTTCCTTGACATGTCAAGGAGCCCAGACTCTAATACGGCGGGCCGGGGAACCGTATGATCACCCGGCCTTGGGCCGCACACGAATCAGCAGGAGGCAGAACTATGGCGGATACGTTTGACCGAGCCTTGGCAACTGAGGAGGTCAAGCGGGTGATCTTGGCTTACCCGCAGGCGGTCGACCGGGGCGACCTGGCCGCCGTCGCCCAGATCTACGACGGCGTCAAGATGGGCAACTCGCTGGGGCAGGACGCTCCTGAGCCGGACGAGAGTACCATGGAGTCGCGGACGGCGGCCGAAGCCGAGGCGATGTACCGCCAAACGGTCATCATCTACGACGACGGCCTGCCCCACACGAAACATGTCATCACGAACATCGACATCTCGTTCTCGGAAGATAAGAAGGCCGCCAACAGCAAGGCCTTCTACACGGTGCTGCAGGCCCTCCCGGATTTCCCGCTGCAGATCATCATCGCGGGGCGCTATGAAGATACCTTCGCGCTCGAGAACGGCCTCTGGCGCATGAAGGTCCGGAGAGAGTACGCCGACCTGATCGGCGATCTGTCGCGGCATGTAAGCCCGGAGACCGTCAAGCACCTCAAGGGAGAAGCCTGAGCCCGAGCGGTGGAATCGCCGGCCCTGTCAGCCCCCCCCCGGACGGGCTGCCCTCGTTCCTACCGTTGGCCTGACGCTTACTGCTGGCCTGAGGCAGCCGCTCCCAGAAGGCGCAGGGTGCGCGCATACGAGGCGTCCTGGTCCTTGCCGGCCGGGACGATAGAGACGAGCAGCTCGGCCGAGCCTATAGCCAGGAGCCCTTCGAGCCTCGCGGCCACGTCGGCTTCGTTCCCTGAGACGACGACCGCGTCGATCATCCCGTCGCTCCACTTCCCTTCGAACGCCTCCGGGAAGCCGGCGTCCCGAAACATGCGCTGGTAGAAGGGCAGCCTCGGGTTCATGATCTGCTCTCGAACGGCCTCCCGCATCTCTCCGGGGTCGTCATGGACGCAGACCGGGGCGTGGGTGATGAGCGGCGGCGGCGGGCGTTCCGCCTTCTGCGCCGTCTCGCGCATGGCCGGGAGGGCCACGTCCTTCAGGTAGGACGCGGGGCAGACCCAGCTAATGGCTCCATCGGCCATCTCTCCAGCCATCTCGAATGAGCCTCGCTGAAGGGCCGAGACCATGACCGGCACGTCGACCGGGTCGGTGTCCCGAAGATGGGTGCGGTAGTGCTCGCCGTCGAAGGCGACCTCTCCCTCTTTCAGCAGCCCCTTCAGGATAGTGACGTATTCCCGCAGGTTGCCCATGGGGGACCGGAATGGAATACCCATCGACTCCATCATCGGCCGGTGGCTCGGACCAACACCGAGGCGGAACCTTCCTGGGGCGAGCTGGGCGATGACCCGGCACTCGTGCGCTAGGACCATCGGATGGCGGGGATAGGTCTGCACCACCGCCGTGCCGAACTTCACCGTCTGAGTCTTGAGCGCCGCGGCCGCGAATGCCGGGATGCAGTCGACTCCACCCCCACTGGTCATCCAAACAGCCGGAATCCCCAACTGTTCGGCCTCTTGAATGGTGTCCAGGAGAGCGGGGGCTTCCCGGGCCCTCACGACGACGCCGATGGGCTTTTCTGGCATGGTGGACCTAACTCCCTCTCCCGAGCCCCAGGCCTCTTCGGGCGATGATATTGCGCTGGATCTCCGATGTCCCGGCGCCCAGGGTAATCGCCCGTTGCCCCCGGTAGAGCTTCTGGATTTTTCCGCTGAGGAGCGCGGCCGGCCCCTCGGCCACCTGGCTGTAGAGGCCCAGCACCTCCATCGCCAGCCCAACCAGGCGCTGCGTGAGCTCCGTCGAGAACAGCTTCGAAAGCGGGGACGGGTACCCTACCACCTGGCCCTGGCTCTGCATCCACCCCACACGGTAGGCCAGGGTTCGCGAGACCTCCAGCTCGACAGCGATCTGCGCGAGCTTGTGACGGATCCGGGGATTGACGGCCAGGGGATTGTACCCGTCCGCCTCTGACAGCTCGTGGACAAAGCCGACGAGCTCTTCGTACAGCTGCTGAGCTGGCACATGGCTCCGGATGCCAGACCGCTCTGCCGATAGATGGGTCATGGTGACGTACCAGCCCTGGTCCTTCTCGCCTACGAGCCGGTCCTTTGGGACCCTGACGTTGTCCAGGTGGACGCTATTGAAATGGTGGACGTCGGCCATGTTGATGATCGGCGTTATGGTGACTCCGGGCCAGCTCATATCCACCAGCAAGTAGCTCAGGCCCTTGTGTTTCGGGGCGTCGGGATTGGTGCGCGCCAGCAGCAGGCCGTGCTGTGCCTTGTGGCCATTGGTCGTCCAGACCTTCTCGCCGTTGACTACGAAGAAGTCGCCGTCCTCGATGGCGGTGGTCTGAACGGAAGCCAGGTCCGACCCGGCGTTTGGCTCAGAGAACAGGGTGCACCACCGGACCTCGCCCCGCGCGATCGGGGGCATGAACTGCTTCTTCTGCTCGTCCGTCCCGTGGTGGGCCATCATGCCGGAAACCTGGTACACCCCCGCTCCCATGAAGCTCCGGGGCGCCTTTGCCAGCGCCATCTCCTCGTTGAAGATGATCTGCTGCATGGGCGTCCACCCCAGGCCGCCGTACTCCTTGGGCCAGGAGATGGCGAAGTAGCCCCGCTCGCCCATCTTCCCGGCGAACTCACGCTCGAAGCTCTCCCTGTCGTCCTCCCCCTCGACGTCGCTGGCCCTTTCCTTCCAGTCCGGAGGGAGGTTGCTCTGGATGAATTCCTTTACTTCCCGCCGAAAGGACTGTTCATCCTTGGTCCAAGTGAAGTCCATCGGTCGCCTCCGGAACCGGTTTTGGCGGCGATATTGTAGACCTTTTCAACGTGGGGGCAAAAGGGTAGGATTGCGCCGGCTCTCGAAGGGAGGGCCGGCCATGCGCAGCCAGAACGCGGAACAGGCCGCCGAGACTGAGGAGGGCCCTGTGGTCGATTACGCAGAGCGGATCAAGAAGCTCGAAGACCGTATTACGGAGCTGGAGGACGACCGGGAGATCAGGGAGTTGCTTGCTCGTTATGGGTTCAACGCCGACGGTGGCCGCGACCAATCTTACGTCGATCTTTACACCGACGATGGGGTAGTGAACATCGGGACGACCGTTGCCTATGGGGCGGGGTACGACGGCATCGTGCGCTTCGACGGCAAGAAGGAAATCATGCGGTTCATCACCGACGGCAACGCTCACAAGGCCATCGAAGGCCGCTGCATGCATGTCCAGGGCAACAACCTTGCTACCGTCATCGATGGCGACGCCGCCCGCGCCTACAGCTATTCGATCGTGCTGCTGAAAGTGACCCCTGATTCGGAAGGCCTCGTCCTCAGAAGCGCCGGGTATAACGAATGGCTTCTCAAGAAGGTAGACGGACGCTGGCACATTCAGGAGCGGATCCGCCGCGCGATACAGGGCGAGGGAGCAAAGGAGCTCCTGCACCGCATGCCCGCATAGGCCCGATTCCAGCTACAGCAAGCCAGGCCTCATAGTCGTGCACGAGACGCCACCGTCGCACATGACGGTGTGGCCGGTCACGAAGGCCGCGAGGTCCGATGCCAGGAACAGCGCGACGTTCGCCACGTCCTCCGGCTCCGCAACGCGGCCCAGGGGGATCCCATCGGCGGTGCGCTTCAGCCACTCAGGGGGCATCGTTCTGAGTTTCTCGGTGTTGATCGCCGTCGGCGCGACGCAATTGACCCGGATGCGGTGCTGGGCCAGCTCGGTTGCCAGGGTAATCGCCAGCGCTCCGATGCCGGCCTTCGCTGCCCCATAGGGGCTGTTCCCCTCCGACGATCGGAGGGCGCTCATCGAGGTGACGTTCACGATGGCCCCGGGGCTCCCGAGCTCGATCATCGCCCTGGCTGCAGCCCTGGAGCACAGAAAGGTGCTCAACAGGTTGCGCTCCCACACCTCTTGCCACCATTGCGGGTCCGAATCGACGAAGGCCGCGCGGCCGCCGTGCGCCCCTTCGCTGCCCCCCAGGTTGTTGACGCAGACGTCCAGCCTTCCAAACCTCTCCAGCGCCGTCGCGATGGCCCGCTCGACATCCGTCGCTTCCGTCAGGTCGGCGATGGCCGCCACCGCTTCGCCGCCGGTCTCCGACACTCGCTCGACGGTCCTGCCGGCCCGCTGGGGGTCGAGGTCGGCCACCACTATCTTGCAGCCGGCCCTCGCGAAAGTCGCGCAGCAGGTCCCGCCCAGGTCGCCTCCACCTCCGGTCACCAGCGCGACTTTGCCCTTCAGCCCCAGGTCGATCTCAGGCATTTCAACCTCCAATTCGTTGCCCACCGCCGGGCCATCAATGTCAACGGAGGACGCGCCTCCAGACCCAGGGGCCGTAATCTCATCCTCCCCCGCCGCCGACGGAGGCGCCCGGTCGAGTCATTGCCATGGGGTCGAGGATCTCTCTGAGCTTCTCGTCCGAGAGGCTGGTGCGCTCCCGGGCCACTTCGGCGATGGTCCGGCCGCTCTTGGCGGCCTCCTTGGCGATCTCCGCGGCTTGGTCATAGCCGACAACCGGGGCCAGGGCTGTCGTCAGCATCAACCCCGCCTCGACCTTTTGCGGTCCGGTGTCGGTGGCCGCGAGCCCCGCGACGCACTGGTCCGCGAAATTGGCCGCGGCGCTCGAGAGCAGGCACACCGATTCCAGCAGGTTGTGCGCGACCACCGGCATCATGGTGTTGAGCTCGAAATAGCCGAGCTGACCCCCCATCACCACAGCCGTGTCGTTCCCAACGACCTGGGCGCACACCTGGATAAGGGCCTCTGCGATCACCGGGTTCACCTTGCCCGGCATGATCGAGCTGCCCGGCTGGACCTCAGGCAGCGCCAGCTCTCCGATACCGGCCCTGGGGCCCGAGCCCAGCAACCGCAGGTCATTGGCGATCTTCAACAAGCTGACCGAGACGGTCCTGAGGCACCCGCTGGCCTGCACCGCGCCATCCAGGGCGCTCTGGGCCTGGAAATGACAGTCGGTCTCTCTGATCTCTACGCCGGCGAGGGCTGAGACCTTCTCGCAGGTCCGGCCGGCAAGCTCCGGGTGGGTGTTGACGCCGCTGCCGACGGCAGTTCCGCCAAGCGCTACCTCGGCGAGCTCAGCCTGCGCGGCTTGGACCCTGCGGAGGGCCCGCTCGACCTGTCCGGCATAGCCGCCAAACACCTGGCCCATGGTGACCGGGGTGGCGTCTTGCAAATGCGTCCGGCCCGTCTTCACTACGTTCGAGAACTCCCGGCTCTTCTCCAGGAGGGCCCTGTGCAGCTTCTGGAGCGCCGGCGCCAGGCGCTCCTGTACGTCGATCAGGGCCGCCAGGTGGATCGCCGTCGGGATCACGTCGTTGGATGACTGTCCCATGTTGACGTGGTCGTTGGGGTGGACAGCCCTGGACCCCCGGCTCTCCCCGAGGTGCTCCGCTGCGCGGTTGGCGATCACCTCGTTGGCGTTCGTGTTCGTTGAGGTCCCGGAGCCGGTCTGAAAGATGTCGACCACGAAGTGCTCGTCGAAGGCGCCGTCGGCGACCTCCCGGCCGGCCCTGGCCACCGCATCGGCGATCTTCCCGTCGAGCAATCCAAGCTCAGCGTTGGCCTGGGCAGCCGCCATCTTGATGAGCCCAAGGGCCCGGATGAAGGTCCGAGAGAAGCGCAGCTCGCTGATCGGGAAGTTTAGGACCGCCCGTTGTGTCGAAGCGCCGTAGTAGGCATCCTCTGGGACCTCCATCTGGCCCATTGAGTCCCGCTCGATACGCACCCCTCGGCTGATCGTCACCGTGGCCTCCTTCTCTGTCCGTCGGCGGTCGTCGTCAGTATAAGGCAGCCCAGCGAGGACGGGATCTGAGGGTATTGGGTGTCACGATATTGCAGATCAGCGTTCAGGCTGTGGCGGGGATCATCATCGCGTCTCACAGCCCGATGCCCGGTTCAGCCGCTCGGACGGATTCCGGCCCTATCCAAGGGCGCGGGATTGTTTGCGTTGACACGTCCAAAAATCCGGTGCTAGAGTCTCGCTACCAGGCGTTGAGACCCGGAGCTGCCACCCGGCGCAACTGCGGCAGGCTGTCACCTTGTTGACCGAACGACAGGCAAACATCCTCGATTTCATAGTCGGGGAGTACGTGAGTAGCGCGACCCCCGTCCCGTCGCAGAGCGTTGCCCGCCAGCGCTTCCTCAAGGCCAGCGCCGCGACCGTCCGGAACGAGATGGCGGAGCTCGAAACGGAAGGTTACATTGTCCGGCGTCACATCTCGGCTGGCGGCATTCCCTCCGACAAGGGGTACCGTCTGCACGTGGAGACCATGTCTCCTGGCCCGGGTCTCTCCGACGACGAGGACCGACAGCTTCGCCAGCGGTTCGATGAAGTCAGGCGAGACCTGGAGGCGGGGACACGGTTTCTCTCCGAGCTGCTGTCGAGCCTGGTGCAGAACGTTGGAGTAGCTACCTACCCCAAAGCGGACCGGTCCCGAGTCAGGCGCCTGGAGCTGGTGGGGCTCCAGGAAGCGATCGCCCTACTGGTGGTCGTCCTCCAGGAGGCCCGCACAAGGCAGCGGCTCGTCCATCTCGCAGAGG
The DNA here is from genome assembly GCA_965220155.1 of Dehalococcoidia bacterium. GTDB lineage: Bacteria > Chloroflexota > Dehalococcoidia > SHYB01 > SHYB01. Next base: position 2,408,101 of record OZ244810.1, read on the forward strand.
CCATGTCACAGGACGAGCTGACGACCCTATCCAACAAGCTCAGTGCCATCGTCGGGGGCTCCTCCCGGAGCGCGCTGATGGCTACCACGGTGCCCCTAACCCCGGTGGAGCGGCAGGTCTTGGCGGCGGCCAACGATATTCTGACGGACGAGGAGTCCCGCCACCACGAAGATCCCCAGGTGAGCGGGCTCAGACACCTGCTTCACCAGCCCGAGTTCGAGAGCAGTGGGAAGCTTCGGGACCTGGTCGAGCTTTTCGAGGGCCGGGCGTACCTGCGAGAGGAGTTGCCTCGAGTGCTTGCCGGAGAGCAGTTCCGGACTGTCATCGGGGAGGAAAACGAGGCCGGAGAGATGCAAGAGTGCAGCGTCGTCGTGGCCCGTTACGGCCCCCAGGATGGCATCGGCGGACTCATCGGCGTCATCGGCCCGACCCGCATGGAATACCGGCGATCGATCGCCTCTGTTCGGCTGGTCACCTCTCTGATGAATGAGTTGGTCGCCGAGCTGAGCTGACCAGCCCGGCTCGGCGCGGAATACGGCTCGTGTACAGCCCCTGCGCCGTTTCGGTTTGTATAATTGACGAAGACGTATTTCGACGCGAGGGGCTCACACCCGCCATGGCAGAAGAAGCACGCGAAGAGATGCTCGAAGGCGCTGAGGCCGGCCCATTGCCTGAAGTCGGGTCCGACCCGGAGGCGCTGCAGCAGGCGTTGGCAGAGCAGACGCAAAAGGCCGAGGGATACCTGGCCAACTGGCAGCGGGCCCAGGCGGACCTTTCGAACTACAAGAAGAGAGCCGACCAGGAAAAACAAGAGACCATCACATTCGCCAACGCGATGGTTATGGGGAGCCTTCTGCCGGTGATGGACGACCTCGAGCGAGCCCTGGACAATGTTGATGCGAAGCTCGCGGGGCTCACCTGGGTCGACGGCATCAAGCTCATCTATCGTAAGCTGCAATCGACGCTGGAAAGTCAGGGCTTGGCGATGATCTCGACCGTCGGGGAGACCTTCGATCCCAATGTTCACGAAGCCGTCATGGAAGCGGATGGGGAACAGGGAAAGGTCGTAGGGGAGCTGCAGAAGGGCTACCGGTTCAGGGACCGAGTGATCCGCCCCGCGATGGTGCAAGTGGGGAGTGGCAAGGCTGAAGGGAGCTCTCAGCCCGAAGGAGGCGCTCTGGAGTAGCCCTCGGGGCCGCACTTGTTCCGCCTTCAGTCACTACCGACGCTCACACTGCCGACGCTCATCTCGGTAGCCGCCCTCGTCCTGGGCCTTGCTTCCTGCTCGGGTAGTGCCCTACCTGGAGAGACAGGGGTCATCACCGCGGTGGAGGCGGAAGGGCTTGTTGAGTGGCAGTCTTTGACCCTCCTGACGGTGGATGGCCGTGAGCTGACGTTTCTCCGGGGCGACGAGATCGACCTCCGGCGGTGGAGGGTCTCTCATCTGCGGCAGCACATGCTACTTGGCCAGACGGTGACGGTGACTTACGAGGACTCTCCGCGGGGGCGAGTCGCCGTACGTTTGAGGGACTGACCGCTGCGGGACTGACCGCGAGTTTGGCCGCGCCCACCGGATGGGCCTCTCACGCCAACGCCCTCAGGACGGTCCGCTCCAGCTCGGACTCCGGCGCGAGCCCCTCGAACCGGTCGATGACCAACCCGTTCGCCCCTATGACGTAGACCCACGGTTCCGTCAGCAGCTTCCATTCCAGGGCAACGGGGCTTGGGGTTGGCTGGCCGATGCCCTGCAGCAGGAGGTCCGGCCGCTCGAACACCTCGACGTGGATGAAGTCCATTCGTGCCCCGTACCGGTCCTTCAACGCCCGGGCGGCGTCCAGCTGCGGTCCGCAGGTCCTGGTCTGGCAAAAGGCGGGAGTTGAGAAAACGATCATGAGGGGCCGGGGACGCTGAAGGGCCTCCTCAATCGTGAGCCGGTAGAGGTCCGGGTCCCCCGTGGGCCGCTCCGAGGTGAGCTGTTCGATGGGCGCGTCGTCGAGCGTCGGGTTCCGGCTCGCCGGCGGGGCCTCGCCGATCTGCGGTGATGTGCCTTTGGCCCTGACGTTGAACTGTGACCGTGCGGTCACGGGCGCCGATCCACCCCGGCTCACCTCCGCCTCGATACCCCATTTCCCATACTCCGTGAAGCTGGCGCGAGTCGAGTAGGCGTTTTGGGCGGCGGGGATGCCCCGGCCCAGGAACACGGCTTCCGTCTCACTTCTGAACTGAGCGTTGCCTTCGTTGTCCAACAGAAAGAAGCGGAGGCGGACCTCGGCGTTCGGCACCGGCCGCCGCTGGCTGTCGTGGACTGACACGAAGAGCCGGTTCTCCCCTACGACGATCTCGGTGGACGCCACTACGACCCGGACGTCCGGCGGGACGGGCCCTGCTTCCGGCCCCTCTGTCGTGGGCGCCGAAGTACTGGGGGCATCGCTCGAGCCGCCGCAAGCAGCCAGTGCCAGGGAGGCCCCTGCGCAGGCGACCAGCAACGATACCTTGGGAAGGATTGCCCGTAGCGGGAACAGCATCGTGGGAGAGTACGCCGCAAGTATACAGCGGGTTCCGCCATCGGCTGGCCAGAATCCTCACCGGCGGTGCGCGGCAAGCGACGGCTATAATCGGTTACGGAAGCGAGGATGGGAGGCGAATGCTGGACCAGGAGCTGGAAGACATAATCCGGGGGGTTCTGAGACCGGGCCGGTACGCCGGCGGCGAGTGGAACGCGGCCGCGAAGGAATGGGGCGCCGCCGAGGTGACCGTCGCCCTCTGCTACCCGGACTTCTACGAGGCCGGTGCGGGCAACTACGGCTATCAGTCCCTCTACAATGCCATCAACCGGGACTCCCGTTTCGTGTGCGAGCGCGTTTTCCTGCCCTGGCCGGATATGGCGCGGCAATTGCGGGATAGGCGTATCAGTCTCTTCTCCCTGGAATCCCATCGCCCCGTTACTGAATTCCAAGCCGCCTGCTTTTACCTTGACAGCGGACTTCGGTACCCAAACGTGTTGGAAATGCTGGATCTGTCGTCGGTGCCCCTCGAGCATGAGGGCAGAGGTGCGCCCTACCCCGTCGTCATCGGATGCGGGCCTGCGGCGGGCAATCCGAGGCCCATCGAGACCTTTTTCGACTGTTTCACGCTCGGCGATCCTGAAGAGGGGATAACCTCCCTCTTGGAGGGGCTTGCCAGCGAGGGCCGCGGTAAGAGCGGGCGCCGTTTCGATATTTTGAGGGAGGGGGTCTACGTCCCGGCGGCTCCGCTCACAGGCTCGAGTGGCCGGGAGGATGGGATGACTTCTCGCGGCGAAGACGCGGCCCATTCGACTGTGCGGGCCCGGTTTTCACCGAGTGTCCCGCAATCGCCGGCGAGACCCGTGGTGCCCAGTTTGGAAGCCATCCCGGACTATGGGGTGGTGGAGGTGGGCCGAGAGGGAGGGCCGCCAAGGGTGAGGTCTGCCAGCGATACGATCGAGGCAGTCGTGGGCCTCGTGCAGAACGCCGGCTATTCCGAAGTGGCGTTGACATCTCATGTCCCTGTCGGCCTCGACTGGCTGGCTGAGGTTGTCCAGGGTCTCAGGGCTAGGTATTCTCCCGAGGACCTCATGGTCCACCCGCCTCCGTTGCCAATCGAGCCCGCCGCGGTCCCGGTGCTCGACGCCCTGATCGGAAGCCGGAAGAGGTTGGGTTACCCGGTGGAGCTCCAATCGGGTGTCGAGCGTCTGCGTATGCTGTTCGGGCGACCAGTGTCCAATGAGGGCCTGTTCGCCGTCCTGGAGGAGGCCATCCGTCGGGGCTGGGACGGGGTGCGGTACCGCCTCGCCGTAGGGCTGCCGGGGGAGACCATGGAAGACGTAGAGGCGCTCTTGCACATCGTTGGCGAGACACAGCGGATCGGCTTCCGCTCGTCGGGACGCCGGACCAGGGTCCGGGCCCTCGTCTCGGTCTTCATTCCGCGTCCCCATACGTCGTGGGAGCGGGAAGCGATGGACTCGCCCGAAGCCCTCGGCGAGAAAGTTCAGTTGCTGCGGAAGGGCTTCAAGAGGGCCGGGGCCCACGCGAGTCTCCCGGACGTCCAATCCGCTGTGGTTGAAGGGGCCCTTGCCCGCGGTGATGCAAGCCTGGCGCCGGTGGTGCGCCTTGCCCGGCTCCAGGGGCTGGATTCCGGAGACCTTGGGACCGCGAGGTGGACATCGGCTTTCGGCAGTCTGGCGCTAGATCCCGCTGCTCACGCCTGTAGGCAGTGGACTCGTGACGCGGAGCTGCCGTGGTCTCACCTGGACTTCGGGATTACTCGAGGTCTTTTGGGGGTGGCTTCCCATGGGAATCCGGCAGCGCGCCGGACGCCGCAGTAGGAGCCTGCCGCGCTTCGCGGATGCCAGCCTGGCGCCCTCCGGTCCTGACGGCTAGATGCTGACTGGCCTCGGCCGATTTACCTACCGGTACCGGCGGCGCATCATCGTTGGATGGGCTGTCCTCGTTCTGGTGGGGGCACTATTCGCCCCGCGCGTTTCGTCCCAGCTCACGTCGGCAATCGAGAGCGCCGACACGGAGGCGAAAGCCGGCCTCGAACTTCTCGAAGCCAAGCTGGGGTTTCCCTCGTCCGGCGTCGTACTGCTCTACTCCTCGGACGTGTGGACCGCTGACGACCCCCGGTTCCGGGCGGAGGTCCAGCGGTCGATCGAGGATCTTCGCTCCATGGACGAGCTGGCGCGCATCGATTCCACATACAGTAGCGGCCGGTCCGAAATGGTGTCAGCCGACCGCCATGCGACTTACGTGGTGGCCTGGTTCGATCTCTCGCTGAACGACGCGGTGGAGCACATGGATGCGGTCCGCGCCAATCTCGCGAATCCCCCAAATCTCAGGCTCGATATCACGGGGGCTCCGGCGATTTTCAGGGAGCTAGAGGAAGCCAGCGAGCAGGATCTCGTACGTGCCGAAATCATCACCCTGCCACTCGTGTTGATTGCGCTGGTCATCATCTTCGGCGGCCTGGTCGCGGCTGGGCTCCCGGTGATCATGGGAGGGGTCAGCCTGGTCCTAACCCTAGCAGTGCTTTTTTTCCTTGCGCAGGCCGTCGATATGTCCATATTTGCCCTGAACATTGCTTCCCTCATCGGTCTGGGAGTGGCGGTTGACTACTCGCTGTTCATGGTGAGCCGGTTCCGCGAGGAGATCTACCACCGTGGGCCCGAGGAGAGTGTCGCCATCACGGTGGCGACCGCCGGGCGGGCGGTCATCTTCTCAGGACTGACGACCATCATCGGCCTATCCGGCCTCATGGTCTTCGAGTTCGCCTTCCTCAGGTCCCTGGGGATCGGAGGGGTGGCGGTCGTGGCTCTCTCGTTGCTAGTGGCGTTGACCCTGGTCCCGGCGCTCCTCGGCGTGCTGGGAGAACGTATCAATGCCCTGCCGGTGTTTCCGCGCAGGGCCGGGCGGAGTGGCTTTTGGGCCTGGACGTCTCACACCGTGATGCGGCGTCCTCTCCTGTTTCTCATCCCCGCTGGCGCCGCCTTGCTTTCCCTTGGGGTCCCCTTCCTCGGAGTGAACCTTGGACCGGTCTGGGCTGGGTCCTTGCCCGAAGAGGCGCCTGCGCGGGTCGGCTGGGAGCTCATGGCCGAGCGGTTTGGAGAGGCAGAGATTTCCCCCGTCGTCGTGATGGTGCAGGCGCAGGGGGACATGTTGGCCAGGGGCAACGTTGGCGCTTTGTACGACTATACGAGACGCCTGGAAGAGGTCCCAGGGGTAACCAGGGTTGGTAGCATCGTCAACATAGGCCAAGGGATCTCCAAGGAGCAGTACCAGCGCGCTTATGGGACCCCCGGGGTGCTGGAGCCACTGACCGACCGGCTTGCAGACCAGGTCCGCGATGATACGACCGTCGTGCGGGTCTTCGGGGACTTTCCCGTGGCATCGGGCGAGGGGAAAGCGTTGGTGGGACACGTCCGTGCGGTCGACCCAGGCCCGGAGTTCCGGCGCTATGTCACCGGTGCGACAGCCAGTCTGCGGGACTCCATTGATGCCCTGTATCGAGACTTCCCCAAAGCCATAGCAATCGTCGTGGTGAGCATCTACGTGGCCCTGATGCTCGTGTTTCGGTCCGTGGTCTTGCCGTTGAAAGCCGTTCTCCTCAACGGCATCAGTATTTTTGCCAGTTTCGGCGCCCTCGTTTTCATCTTCCAGCAGGGCCACCTGGAGGGCTTGCTGAACTTCCGGGCCGATGGGTCTGTGGAAGCATCAGTACCCATCCTGCTCTTCTGCATCCTCTTTGGCCTGAGCATGGACTACGAGCTGTTTCTGCTGAGCCGGATCAAGGAGGAGCATGACCGCACGGGAGACAACGAGCGAAGCATCGCCTGGGGCATGCAGCGCAGCGGCAACATTATTACGAGCGCCGCCATGGTGGTGGTGCTGATAGGAGTCGCTTTCTCCTTCGGCGAGGTCATGATCGTGAAGGCTCTTGGTATAGGACTGGCGCTGGCGGTGTTCATCGATGCCACGGTCGTTCGTGCGCTCATGGCCCCATCGCTCATGCGCATTTTGGGGAAGTGGAATTGGTGGGCGCCCAGATGGCTCTTGCGAGTCCTTCCCAACTGGGAATATGTCGCTCCGGCAGACGTCGCGAACGATCTTGAGCACAAGATATAGCGCTAGTGTAGCCTTTCGCTCCTATATGCTGGGGGTAGCCCTTGCTTTATGTTCGTAGAAGGTGTACCATGACCCTGCTTCCTTTTCGGAGTCTGCAGAATGCACGCCCAGCGAGCCAAAGGGGGGATGATGCAAGCCAATGTCAAGACAGCCTCATCGTTCGAGCTGTTGGGGAAACGGTGGTCAGCCATGATTGTGCAGGACTTGGTGGAGCGGCCGCAGCGTTTCAGGGAGATCCTCAATCATCTGGGAAGGATCAATGACAAGGTGCTTTCCCAGCGGCTCAGGGAGCTCGTGGAGGCCAAGATCATCAACCGGAAGGTCTTCCCGGAGGTCCCAATCAGGGTCGAGTACTCGCTCAGTGACAAGGGCAAGGGCCTCACCTCCGTCATCAAGGAGATGGAGAACTGGGACTCCCACTGGGCCGATGGGCGAACGCGGGTCCGCGTTAGCGGTCAGACGAACGGCCAGGTTAAGGGGCAGTCGAGTGAGCAGTCGAATGGCTCCCTCGCGCCGGCTGCATCGGCCCCGGTCCAACAACCCAAGATAGCTCCCCCATCGGTGGGGCTGCCGCAGCCGGTGGCGAAAGCGGGGGCTCCCAGCGAAGTCGACCAGCCATCGGTCCTTGATGTTATTCAGTCAGCCATCTCCACGGCGGAGGGGTTGCCAAAGCCTGAAGCCGCTCCATCGCGGCCCACGGCCTTTCCGCCCACTGCCATGGCTCGGCCGAAGGTTTCGCCGGCCCCCGCTCGCCCCGACACTCCTTCGCTGGGGCAAGCCGCGCCCATCATGCCTTCCGTGGACAAACCGCCGTTGGCTCCCGCCTTATTCGTCCGGGATGGCCGTCCTGAGCGAGGGAAACAGAGGAAGGGTTTCTTCAAGCGTTTCGGGTTGTGACTGCTCGAATCGCTATGCTATCCTGAGCCGAACAGGATATGGACTTCTTCGGCGTCGGGGTCCTGGAGGCCCTGGTCATTCTGGTGGTGGCGCTGCTCGTGCTTGGGCCGGAGCAGCTTCCCCGCTTGGCTTACAAGCTCGGGGCGATCCTTCAGCAAGCCCGCCAGTCCATCGCCGAGGCCCGGGATACCGTTGTCGTTGACATGGACCTCGAAAAGGTCACGGCTCCTGAGCGGGATACCGGGGACGGCGATGCCGCGCACGAGCACCGGACGCCAAGCCTGCCTTCGTAACCGGGGCTGGGAGTAGCGAGGGCGGTGGCCGGCCCATCCATGTCCCTCGCTTCGCACCTGGGCGAGCTAAGGCGCCGGCTCCTTATCTCGGTGGTTGCCCTCGTCGCGGGCATCGCGGTCTCGTTCATCTTCCGGGAAACTCTGTTCGATCTGCTGAAGCGCCCCGGTGGTGACCCTGACCTCTACTTTCACCAGATCACCGGGGTCATCGGGCCGACGATGAAGGTTGCCATGCTGGGTGGCGTCGTGCTGGCGCTGCCGGTGCTGGTCTATCAGGGTGTGATGTTCTTGGCTCCCGGCCTCACTTCGTCCGAGAGGCGCTATCTCTATCTGATGCTGCCCGGTGTGGCGGCGGCTTTCGCCGGCGGTGTGGCGTTCGCCTACTTCATCCTGGTCCCGCCCATCGTGGAGTTCCTCTTGGAGTTCGGCAGCGGCATCGCAGAGCCCATCGTTGGCCTGGGGAGCTATGTGAACACCGTGGTGGCGCTCATGTTCTGGATGGGGGTCGGCTTTGAGACGCCGTTCCTGATGTTCTTCTTGTCGTCGCTAGGAATCGCGACACCGTCGTTCTTCGCACGGCACCGGCGCTCTTGGGTGGTGGTGTCCTTCGTCCTGGCGGCGGTCATCACGCCGACCTTCGACCCCATCAATCAGTCGATGGTCGCGGGACCGTTCATCGTGCTCTATGAGATTGGGATATTGCTGTCGAGGCTTGCCGCCCGGAGAACGCGCCGGAGGGCGCAGCCTGCTCCGGAAACCTAGAGGTCCTCGGCGCCTGCAACAGGGAGCGTCCGTCCTTGCTGAGCACGTGGAACCTCAGGAAGACAGACCCGGTCCCGCCTGCAATCGGACAGAGAGAAAAACGGGCAAACAAAAAGGCTGGGCCAATTGGGCCACAGCCTTTGCAAGGGGAGGATGCCGCTCTCTTAGTGCTGCGGCATCCCCTGTGATTCTTCCTCGGTTTGCTTTCCTTTCCTCCGGCGGGGCTTCTCTCCTTCGTCCATCGAACCCAGACCGGTAATGCCGTTCTTGAATTCCCGCAGGCCACGCCCCAGAGAATGGCCCATCTTGGGCAGCCTGGCGGCCCCGAAGAGCAGCAGAACGACGCCCAGGATCAGTAGGATCTCCCATGGGCCGAAACTCCGAAACACTCTGCACCTCCCAGCCTCGCCGGCCGCCCCTCTCTCTCATCATACGTAATCCTGAAGAACACCGTCAACGAACCTGGGGAACGCCGCCCAATGGCGCCGATGCTATGATATCCATATGCAGTTACTATCATCAGCCGCGCCATGACAAGCCAGGATACAGAGCGCGCCGCCGTCTTCATTGACGGCAGCAACCTCTACCATAGCCTCGAGGAGAACTGCGGCCGGGCGGACCTGGACTTCCAGAGCTTCACCAACAAGCTGCTCCGGGGCAAGAAGCTGTACCGCGTCTATTATTACAACGTTCTCCAAGACCCTGAGAAGAAGGCCCAGGGACATCAAGAACAGCAAAAGTTTCTCACGAGCCTGTACAACATCCCCAATTTCGAGGTGAAGTTAGGAACCGCCAAGTACAGGGGTGACCAACTCGTCGAGAAGGGCGTCGACATCATGCTCGCGACGGACCTGCTCCAGTTCGCGTGGCGGGACTTCTACGATGTTGCGATACTGGTGAGCGGGGACGCCGACTTCACCTACGCCGTTCAGGTCGCGAAGAACTCGGGCAAGCATGTCGAGATCGCCGCTTTTCCGGCCAACCTGGCGTACGACCTCGCGCAGGTGGGGGACGACCGCCTGCTCCTCGATGCCGATTATTTCAGCGAGCTGTGGGTCGGGTCGAAGAGGCCCCAGCGGCGCCGCTTCCGCCGGCCGCGCCCTTCAGGGGCGGCGAACGGTACCTGAGCAGCCGGCAGCTCTCGCGCTCTTCAGCGCCAGCCACGCTTTGTAGACTTCGCGTCGCGGCCGGCCCGTTTCCTGGACGACCCGCGCGACCGCCTCCTTGCCCGTGGCGCCCGCATCGAAGAGTATCTCCAGCAGCGCCATATGGTCAGCGCCCGCTGGCTGGTCATCCCGGCCCTCACGAAGACCCTCGATGACCAGGGTGAACTCGCCGCGAGGACGTTCGAAATGCGCGGCAGCCTCGCTGGCCGTTCCCCGAAAAACCTCTTCGAAGCGTTTGGTCAGCTCCCGGCACACCGCGATCCGACGGTCCCCCAGCTCGGCCACAACGTCCTGCAAGGAAGCCGTAAGCCGATGGGGGGCCTCGAGGACTATCAGGGTCCTGGGCTGGTCTTTGAGGGAACCCAGAAAGCGCTTCCGTTGCCTCCGGGTCCTGGGGAGGAAGCCGGCGAAGAGAAACTGGTCCGCCGGGAGTCCCGAGACCGCGGCGGCTGTCACCGGCGCCGACGGCCCCGGTATTGCCTCCACTCGGTATCCCCTTTCAAGCGCTGCCCGGACCAGGGAGAATCCCGGATCGCTGATCGATGGCATCCCCGCTTCAGTGATGAGCGCGATGTCATGGTCCGCCAGCCTGGCTGCCAGGGCATCCGCCCTGGAGCGCTGTCCCTGCTCGTGATAGCTGACCACGGGCGTCCTTATCTGGTACCGGTCCAGCAGGACCTTCGACTTCCGCGTGTCCTCGGCGGCGATAAGGCCTGCCTCTCGCAGCACGCGAAGGGCGCGGAGAGTGACGTCCTCCAGGTTGCCGATGGGAGTCCCCACGAGGTAAAGGATGGGCATGCCGGCGCTACTTCAGCGAGTCCAGGAGTTGGCGAGTTGGCTCTTCCGGGGCCAGGTTGGTCTGCACGCCGCTCCACGTGTAGATGTAGATCGCAGGCACCATGACCAGCATGGCCAGCTTGAACTCCTTGGCGCTGATCAACCGTTCGAACGCAATAATCAGCCCCAAGGGAAAGATCGGCATCATGTACCGGACGAGGTCATGGTGCCCGACGAATATCAGAGGGAGGTATAGCACCCCGGCGAAAACGGCCAGGTCCCGCTTGCCGGAATTCCACAGGAAGATGATGCCGACGGCGTTCAACAGATAGATCCAGAGCGTCGCCTCCGACCAGTTGGTGCCGAGGATTGAAGGCCAAAGAGAGGCAAACGGGGCTCCCGTGAGGTGAATGTTGTCGCCGGGGGAGTGGAAATAGGCCATGAAGTCGCCGTACTGCCCCGGTTGCGCGTAGAACAGGAAGATCCCCAGGGGCACGGCGGCGAACGGCCACATTGGGAGGAGCTGCCTCCGGACGACATCCAACACCGGCCGACGCGGGGTGGCCCTGTAGTACTGCCAGCCCATGATCAGAAGGGCAGCCAACAGGAGGAGGATACCTGGGCTCCGGGTCAGCACCGCCGCCCCTCCGGCGAGGCCGGCAAGCCAGTATTGCTCGCGCCTGAAGAACAGGATGAAGGCTAGGAACGCCAGGATGAACAGGGGCTCTGACGCCCCGACGCTGTGGTAGATGAGCCATCGGGGCGGCAGGACCAAGAACACGGCCCCAAGCCACAGCGCCTTCTGCCCCAGGCCGAGGTCCTTCAACAGAAGGTGGAAGACCCAGATAGCGAGGCTCGTGGCCGCGAAGGTGGCAGCCAGCATTCCGATCGGGTAGCCAAAGACATACGAAAATGCCCGGATGGTCAGGGGATAGCCCGGGAAATCCGCCGCGTAATATTCCGGAGTCAGGTGCCCATAGGTCAGGAGTTCCGGGCTCCCGGCGACGTAGAAGGTCTTGGCGATGATCAGGTAGAGAGGTCCATCGAAATACCGGTAAATGTTGTCGAGGGAAAGCCCGTTGAACGTCAGAAGGATACGATTGCTCTCCGGCTGATACTCGTAGAGCGGGACGTACACCATGACGGTCGCCGCCAGATTGAGCACGAGCAGGGTCAGCAGCGTGTGGGCCCGGGCAAAGCCCCATACGGCCTGTAGAGCGTTTGGAATGGCGGCGCGCGCCTGCAGCGCGCCGACCTGGACTGCCAAGGGTGTACCCCCCGGCCTATTGTCCTTGAACCGATTTGGGGTGTAAACGGGACCTCGAACCGACGGGGGCGGCGTATGCTATGGAGAGGTGTTGGCATAGGCCTCGCGGCGTGGAGATTTCTGTCCGCAGCCGCGCTCTCATGGCGGCTATGCGGTGTCTTCTAAGGTGAGTTGCGGAGGCGCCGACCTCGCCGAGGAATGGCGCATCAGGAAGGACAAGGACTCTGGATGGCCGAGGAATCCAGAACTGCGATCGTTCTCGCCTCGTCATCCCCTCGGCGCCGGGAGCTGCTCGACCAGATCGGCATCCCTTTCGAGGTCATCGCGGCTCCGGATGCCGAAGACGAAGGGCCGAAGCCCGGGGAGCGGCCGGGGGAGTACGCCCTTCGGCAAGCTTTGTCCAAAGCCAGGGCGGTGGCAAAACGGACCGAGGGACCGTCAATCCTGGCCGCGGACACCGTCGTTGTATTGGACGGCAGGCCCCTGGGCAAGCCTAGAGACGCGAGCGAAGCCCACTGGATGCTCAGGCTCCTCCGGGGACGGACCCACCGGGTTATCACGGCCGTTGCATACATCCATGGTCGCTCGAAGCGGCCGGCGACCTTGACCTCCGAGACGACGGTCCGCTTCAGGGACTACACCGACGCGGAGATCGAGGCGTATATCGCCTCGGGCGCTCCCATGGACAAAGCGGGGGCATATGGGGTGCAAGACGAGGCGCTGAGTCCCGCCGCAGAGGTTACGGGTTGCCTTCACAACGTTATCGGCCTTCCATCGTGCCTCGTCGCCAAGCTCGTCGCCGGATCGGGACTCGAGGCCTCGCCGAAGCCTTCCTTCACGTTGCCCGACCCTTGCAAGCTGCGGCGTGGCGGCTGTTTCCTGGACGACTGAGCCGCGGTCCCTCCCCCCGATTGGTCCTCGAGCCGGCCGTCCCATGGCCTTATCCACCGAGTCTGGCGATTATCCCTCGCTCTTGCCCCATCAGGTCCCTGTAGGTCCTTGCCGTCGATGAGGGAAATCGCCGTTCGATCGTTTCCATGATAGGGGCCGTTTGATCGGGGTCCATCTCGAGGGCCAGCCAACGCGGGCGCCGCTCCACCGCATGGACCTGGTCCAGCAGCCGTCGCAAGTGGTCCAGCCCGTCTCGCCCCGAGACCAGGGCAGTCATGGGTTCGAATGAGCGGACCTCGGGCTGGAGCGAGTCCCAACGGCACGCGGGGATATAGGGGAGGTTCGCCACCACGATGTCCACTGGGCCGCCGACGGGCTCGAGGAGGTCCCCCCGTAACAGCGTTACTTGGTCCTCCAAGCCGTGACGGCTGACGTTGGCCGCGGCGAGGGCCATTGCTTCCTCGCAAGAGTCGGTGGCGTACACATGTATGGTCCCCCGGTTGGCTGTGAGGCTCACCGCTATGACGCCGGAGCCCGTCCCCACGTCGGCGATCCGGGGCGAGCGCCCCTCGTAGTCCCGCCGGACGATTTGCAGGACTTCCTCCACCAATGTCTCCGTCTCCTGCCGGGGCACCAATGCTCGCGCGTCCGTAAGGAAGCGCAAGCCGAAAAACTCCCGGTGGCCGGTGACATAGGCGAGGGGTTCTCTCTTGACGCGCCGGTCGGCGAAGAGGCTAAGCGCCGCCAGGGTCTCCTCAGATATCGAGTCCTGCAGCCCCGAGTACAGGCCTGCTCGGCTGACGTTGAGGACGTGCATCAGCAGCACTGTAGCATCCAGGGATGCTTCCGGCAGGCCCGCCCCTTCGAGTCGCCGCTGGGTGGAAGCCAGGGCCTCCTGAACGGTCACGCGGCAGCTTCGGCGAGACGGTCGGACTGCTCTCGCGCTATCAGGGCTTCCAACAGAGGGTCAAGCTCACCTTCCAGCAGGGTAGGGAGGTTGTGCATGGTGATCTCGGCGCGGTGATCGGTGACCCGGTTCTGAGGATAGTTGTACGTCCTGATCTTCTCTGAGCGGTCGCCCGACCCGACTTGGGACCTTCGGTTCTCGATGATCTGCTCTTGCTGCTTGCGCTGCTCCGCGTCGAGGAGCCGTGCCCGCAGGACCTTCATCGCTTTGGTCTTGTTCTTGAGCTGGGAACGCTCGTCCTGGCATACGGCCGTCGTGCCGGTGGGAGTGTGGACGATGCGGACGGCTGTTGCCACCTTCTGGACGTTTTGGCCGCCGTGTCCACTCGAGTGGAAGATGTCGATGCGGAGGTCCGCCTGTTTGATGTCGATGTCCACCTCGTCGGCCTCTGGGAGGACAGCGACTGTTGCCGTTGACGTATGGATGCGACCGCTAGTCTCCGTCGCCGGGACGCGCTGGACCCGGTGCACGCCGGACTCATGCTTGAGGCGGCTGTATGCGCCCTTCCCGCGGACCTCAAACACGATCTCCTTGAATCCCCCGATACCGCTTTCGTTGGAGTCCATTACGTCGGTCTGCCAGTTTTTCAGCATGCCGTACCGCGAGTACATCCGGTATAGATCGGCGGCGAATAGGCCCGCCTCGTCGCCCCCGGCGCCCGCGCGTACTTCGACGATCACGGACTTCTTGTCGTTGGGATCGGCGGGAAGCAGCCCCGTCTGAAGGTCGCTTTCCAGCGCGTCCCGGCGGCTGGCGAGCTCCTGCTGCTCTTGCCTCGCCAGGTCTGCCAACTCTTCATCGGGCTCGTTCTCGAGTAGCTGGGAGACCTCCAGAAGCTCACGGCCGGTCTTCTTGTATTCCCGGTACAGGCTGACGATTCGGTCGAGCGTCGCCCGTTCCTTCGCAAGCGTCTGGACCCGCTCGTAGTCCGTCGAGACATCCGGCTGTTCCAGCAAGGAGGCCAGCTCTTCGTAGCGGCGCTCGACCTCTTCGAGCCTTGGGAGCAGTCTCTCGATCATGGCGTCAGTGATGGAGTCCGGTGGGTATTCAGGCCGCATGCCGCCCGCGGCCCTCTCTATATTACCGCGGGACTCTTACGCCCCTCGGAACATGGAGGCGGCCTCATGGGCCGCAACGGCGCGCTGGTCCCCGGTTGCCAGGTCTTTGATTGTCACGGTGCCCTGTCTGATCTCGTCCTCACCAAGGATCAGGGTGTGGGTAGCGCCCACGGAGCCGGCGTGCCGCATCTGCGCCTTCAGGCTTTTCCCCGCTGGCGCAGGCAACGCTTGCAGCCCGACTTGCCTGAGCTCTGAAGTGAGCTTAACGGCGGCCCCATGGGCTTCCCGGCCCACGAAGGCGACCATGATTACCGGGTCGCGGGATAGCGGCCCTGGCGCGATCTCCTGGCGTTTCAGGTTCAGGATGATGCGCTCGATGCCGCAAGCGAGCCCCACGGCAGGGGTCGCCCGGCCGCCGAGCTCCTCCATAAGGCCGTCATACCGTCCGCCGCCGCCCATCGAGGACTGCGCCCCTTCCACCGGAGGCTGCACTTCAAAGACTGTCCTCGTGTAGTAGTCCAACCCTCGCACAAGCCGGTGGTCGACTTCATACTCGATACCCAGCCTTGCAAGGTGGCCCAATAGGCTCTCCCAATGTGCGAGCCCATCCCCGCCCAGGTGATCGATGCTGCGAGGGGCGTCGACGGCGTACTCCTGGCAGATTTCTGTTTTACAGTCGAGCAAGCGTAGAACGTTCGTGTCGTAGCGGCGCACGCAGTCCGCCCCCATCTTGTGGATCAGGGGCTTGTAGTAATCGCGCAGCGCTTTCAGGTAGGCCGGTCGCGTATCCCTATCCCCGATACTGTTGAGGACGAGCTTCGTGCCGGTCAGCCCAAGACCTTGGAAAAAGCGCAAAGCTAGCTCGATGATCTCGGCGTCCACCGCTGCGTCGGGGTCGCCAATAGCTTCGACGTCGATCTGGTGGAACTGCCGGTAGCGCCCCGCCTGGGGACGGTCGTACCGGAACATCGGGGCTCGGACAGTGTAGAGCCGGAGGGGCTGGGGAAGGACGTGCATCCCATGCTCAAGGTAGGCCCTGCATATTGAGGCCGTTCCTTCGGGCCTGAGCGTCATCGACTCTCCGCTGCGGTCGTCGAAGGTATAGGTCTCTTTCTCCACGATGTCCGAGGTCTCGCCGACGGACCGCTGGAACAGGCCTGAGGTCTCGAACAGGGGGGTGTCGATCCTTCGGTACCCGTAACCCTCGCACAGCCTCGCGGCCGTCTCTTCGATGAAGCGCCAATAGGGCTGATCATCCGGAAGGATATCGGTCGTGCCTCGGGGTGCCTTGTACAAGGGTAGCTCCTCTTCCACGTATCAGGATAGCGAGCGGGGATGCGGTGAACAAGGAGCAGCAGGACAGAGCAGACCGCCGGGCTGGTGCCGGCGCCGGCACAGGCGAGAACCAAGCATCCGCCGCTGGTATAATATCCGGGAAGGAGGGAGAGTTCTTTTGCCGTGGGACTACCCGCAAGCGCTCGACTTCCTTTCCCGCTTCACGGATTTCGAACGTGCTTCCACCAGCCGCGTTCGGTACCGTGACTTCAATCTCCAGCGGGTAAGCGCGCTGCTGGCTCTATTGGGCAACCCTCACCTCGGGATACCGGCCGTTCACGTCGCCGGAACGAAGGGCAAGGGGAGCACGGTGGCCATGGTGGCCTCGGTCCTGTCCGCGGCGGGCCTGCGTCCTGGCGTCTTCACGTCGCCGCATTTGCACCACGTGCGGGAGCGTATCGTCGTTGGGGAAGCTCCTATTTCGGAGGAGGAGTTCGCGCGCGTTGTCGAAGCGATGGCGCCGGCTGTAGAAGAGGTTCACCGTACGACCGAGTTCCTCCTTCTGACCTGGTTCGAGCTCCTCACCGCGGCGGCTTTTTGCCATTTCAGGACTGCCGGGACTGGGCTTGCGGTGGTGGAAGTAGGCCTGGGAGGCCGGTTGGACGCCACCAACGTCCTCGCGCCCACGGTTTGCGGCATTACGAACATCAGCAGGGACCACGTGGACCTGCTCGGTGACACGCTCCAGGCGATCGCCGGCGAGAAGGCTGCCATTATTAAGCCGGGCGTCCCGGTCGTTTCTTCGCCCCAGCGAGACGAGGCGATGGAAGTCATCCTCCGGGCCGCCGATGCCTGCGGATCACCCATCACGCGGGTTGGGCGAGACGTGACCTGGGTCAAAGGGACATCTGGTCTCGAAGGGCAGACGTTTCGCGTCGCAACCCGCGACGGCAGCTATGACTTGCGAACGCCGCTCCTGGGGGAGCACCAGTTGGAAAACGCCGCCACCGCCGTGGCGATATGCGAGGTCTTGAGGGGCAACGGTATCGCCGTCCCCGATGAGGCTATTCAGAGGGGACTCGCATCCGTTCGCTGGCCCGCAAGGCTTGAAGTCATGAGCAGCCGGCCTCTCATCGTTGCTGATGGAGCTCACAACGGGCATTCCATGACCCGTGTGATGGAGTCCCTCGAAGATTGCTTTGAGTTCGACCGGCTGATCGTTGTGTTCGGTACGACGAGGACGAAAGACCTCTCGGCGATGGTCGATGCCGTCGCGCCCCGGGCGGCCGCGGTCGTCGCTACGGCTTCAGCTCACCCCAGGGCTATGGCTCCCGGCCAAGTCCTCCAGGGGTTCGCCAAGTGGGGTTTAGTGGCCGAGACGGCGCCCGACGTCAAGTCTGCTCTAGATGCTGCCCTGGAGAAAGCCGGGGAGCGCGACCTGGTGCTGGTCACCGGGTCACTATTTGTTGCCGCCGAGGCCCGAGAGATCATCCTCGGCATCACACCAGAGACTCACCGGTGGGTTGTCCCCGCTGGGGTCTGAATCCTGGTGGTTGGTGAAGGAGGCGATGTGCGAAAGCGGGATACTGCCAGCCGAGTGGTGGTGACAGGACTGGGCGCCCTTACGCCCCTGGGACTTACCGTCGAAGAATCGTGGAAGGGGCTTGTCGAGGGGCGTTCGGGAATCGACCGCATCACCTTATGTGACACCACTGGGTACCCGTGCACCATCGCCGGGGAGGTCAAGGGCTTCACTCCGGAAGACTACCTCGAACCCAAAGCAGCGCGGCGAATGGCCCGGTTCGCACAGCTTGCGGTGGCTGCCGCTGGGCAGGCCATCGAGCATGCAGGGCTCGATATCGGCAGGGAGGACCCGTCGAACGTTGGCGTGATGTTGGGGAACGGGAATGGAGGGTATCCCGAGCTTGAGCAAAACTCCCGCGTCCTGGCCTCCAAAGGCGGGATGCGGATGAGCCCCTTCCACTTTCCGATGACTCTTCCTAACATCGCGGCGTCCCAGGTCAGCATGACTTACGGCCTGAAAGGCTACAATTCAACAGTTGTTACGGCCTGTGCCGCGGGGACCCAGGCAATTGGGGAGGCTGCAGAGGTTGTACGCCGAGGCGCTGCCGACGCTATGGTAGCGGGGGGCGTCGAGGCTGGGATCAGCCAGCTCGGCCTCGCGGGGTTCAGTGTCATGAAGGCGTTGAGCACCTCCCACGACAGTGAGCCCACCCTGGCAAGTCGGCCATTTGACGCTGACCGCGATGGGTTCGTCCCCGCCGAAGGGACCGGGCTCATGGTGCTCGAGCGGCTCGACCACGCGCTGGACCGCGGCGCGCCGATTCTTGTCGAAGTCCTTGGCTACGGCGTCGCTTCCGACGCCTACCATGTCGTCGCTCCTGACGAAGATGGCGCTGGGGCGGCCAGGGCCATGAACCGCGCGCTCGACGACGCCGGCCTGAGCCCTGGAGAGGTTGGATACATCAACGCCCACGGCACCTCCACCCCTCTCAACGACACGGTCGAAACGATGGCTATCAAGCTGGTCTTGGGCGAGGCGGCCTATACGGTCCCGGTGAGCTCGACGAAGTCCATGATCGGGCATGCCCTCGGAGGAGCGGGGGGGATGGAGGCGATCGCCGCGATCAAGACGCTCCTCGATGGTGTCATCCACCCCACGGTCAATTACGACACTCCCGACCCTCATTGTGACCTGGACTATGTGCCCAACGTCGCCAGGAAGGCTGACGTGCGGGCGGTCCTCTCCAACAGCTTCGGGTTCGGCGGCCAGAATGCTTGCTTAGCGTTCGGGCGTTTCGAGGAATAGGAGCGGGCGCTGCTGGGCCCTCGAACTCGCGTCTAGCCTTGGGTCCCGAGCGAAGCTGGCCTGGCGGGGAGCATCTCGCTCAGCAGCCGTTCCATCGCCATCGAATGGCTACAGGTCTCGCGCTTGACGAAATAGGCGCAGGTGCAGTGCCAGACGCCCTCACGGTATGTGAGCTCATGGGCGCGGTGGTCGCCCTGGAACCTGAGGACGAAGGCCTTGAACTGGATGCGCTCTGGCTCCTGGGCGTAGCGCTTGGCCTTCTCCACCTTGCCGATGAGGCTTGAGTCCATCCGTGGGTACCTCCCGCGGGCCAGGAACGGGCCACATTCTAACCGCCGCCCTGGGGCCGGTCAAACGGCCAAAGAGGGCCTCGACCGCGTTGCTTACCTAGCCTTTTTCAAGGCTTCGGGAAGTCTCTGGCGGCCAAAGGCCGCGGTCCGTAAGGCGGATATTGGCAGGGCAATCGCATATTAAATTGATTCTAAGACAAGATATAGGATTGTGGTCAATCCAGGGTAAGGAGGGACCACATGGACGCTACGCCTGCAGCCAACCTGATCGATCGGTTCGCAAAGCTCAACGACCCACGAGACGATCGCGCCAAGCGCCACAACCTGATGGATGTCGTGGTCATCGCTATCTGCGCGGTCCTCTGTGGTGCGGACTCGTGGGTGGACGTGGAGTTGTTTGGCAAGTCGAAGAAGGACTGGCTCCGTCGGTTCCTCGAGCTGCCCAACGGCATCCCATCGCATGACACCTTCGGCAGAGTCTTCGCGAGACTGGACGCGACGCAGTTCCAGGAATGTTTCATGGACTGGGTGAGCGCGGTCAGCGAGGTGACCAGAGGGCAGGTGGTGGCGATCGATGGCAAGACGCTCCGTCGTTCGCATAACAGATTCATAGGGAAGTCAGCAATCCACATGGTGAGCGCGTGGGCATCATCCAACCATCTGGTGCTCGGACAGACCAAGGTCGATGAACGTTCCAATGAGATCACGGCCATACCTCAACTGTTGAGCGTGCTGGATGTGTCCGGATGCATCGTCACCATTGACGCCATGGGGTGCCAGAAGGAGATTGCGGCAACGATCATCGACCAAGGTGCTGACTACGTCCTGGCCCTCAAGGAGAATCAGCCCCAACTCCACCGGGACGTCAAGGAGGCGTTTGCCGATGCCCTACGGACCGGCTTTGCCGATCTTGATCACGACTTCTGCGAGACGGTCAACAAAGGGCATGGTCGAATCGAGATGCGGCGATGCTGGTCTGTCTCAGACCCCGACCACATCGACTACCTCAACGACCGTCAGGAGTGGACGGAACTCACCAGTGTGGCGATGGTCGAGTCGGAACGCTGTGGCGGAGACGGCAGAACGTCCACGGAAGTCCGCTACTATCTATCGAACCTGCCGAACCGGGCCGACCGAATCCTCTCAGCGGTGAGAGGACACTGGGGCATTGAGAATTCGGTCCACTGGGTGCTTGATATCGCCTTCCGCGAGGACGATTGCCGAGTCAGGACTGGCAACGCCGCCGAGAACTTCTCCACCCTGCGTCGCATGGCCCTCAATATGCTCAAGCGCGAGTCCATGTCGAAAGGGGGCATCGCCGCCAAACGCAAGAGAGCCGGATGGGATGAGGACTACCTCCTCACCGTGCTCAACACTTAGTATGCGATTGCCCTGCGGATATTGGCCCGACCCCTTCCACTTCTGTGTCATACCTGGCACAATAAGCTACTCTCCAGTGTTCAGCCGGGGGGCCGCAGCGGTGGCACAGGTGCTCCCGTATGAGCATGTGGCCACTCACAGCTGGGACTCCCGTTGGGTTACTGGCAGCCATAGTGCTCGGGGCTGGCTCAGCCGGTGGCGTGGTTGCCCCGTACGCAGCGGATAGGGAAATGACACCGGACAACACCGAGGCCCGGGAATTCGTCCTTCACATGGTGAGGGACAACGATGTCAAATTTATTCGCCTTTGGTTTACCGATATCCTTGGCCATCTAAAGGGCTTCGCAATTACCGTCGAGGAGTTGAGATCAGCGCTGGAGTTTGGCAAGGGCTTCGACGGCTCCTCCATTCGGGGCTTCGACCGGACCGACGAAAGCGATATGATAGCTAAGCCGGACCCGGCGACCTTCACGCTGTTGCCGTGGCGCCCCAAGAAGGACGCTGTCGCAAAGATGTTCTGCGATATCGTGACCCCTCACGGCGAACCCTTCGAAGGCGACCCGAGGCAGGTCTTGCGGCGGAACCTCAAACGCGCAGCCGACCTGGGTTATACCTACTACGTTGGGCCGGAGCTCGAGTTCTTCTATTTCAAGTCCAACTCCTCGACGGAAGTGCTCGATCAGGGGGGGTATTTCGATCAGACTTCTCTGGACGTGGGTTCGGACATGCGCCGCGAGACGGTTCTCACCCTGGAACAGATGGGGATCCCGGTGGAGTACAGTCATCACGAAGTAGCCCCCAGCCAGCATGAGATCGACCTCCGTTATGCGGATGCCCTCACGATGGCTGACAACGTGATGACCTACCGGACGGTGGTCAAGCAGATCGCTATGAAGCACGACGTTTATGCCACCTTTATGCCCAAACCCGTTTACGGGCTGAATGGCAGCGCGATGCACACCAACATGTCCATCTTTATGGGCGAGCGCAATGCTTTCTACGATTACGAAGACCCCGATCATCTATCCCACGTGGGCAAGCAGTTCCTGGCTGGGCTGCTCCGCTACTCTCCGGAGATTACGCTTGTCACCAATCAATATGTAAACTCCTACAAACGCCTGGTCCCCGGCTACGAGGCCCCAGTCATGTGTTCTTGGGCCCGCCGGAACCGGTCCGACCTCGTGCGTATCCCTGATTTCAAGCCCGGCCGTGAGGACAGTACTCGTATCGAATACCGGGCGCCGGATGCGGCCTGCAACCCGTACCTGGCCTTCAGTGTTATGTTGGCTGCCGGCCTTCAGGGGATTGAAGAGGGTATGAGCCCGCCACCCCGGGCCGACAGCGACGAGACGGTAGAGCTTGACACGAACGGGGCCGCCGCCACTCTGCCGAGCAGCTTGAATGATGCCATCAGTGCCGCGGAGTCCGGTCACATCCTGCGAAAGGCCCTTGGCGATCACGTCTTCGAGGCGTTCCTGAGAAACAAGAGGCACGAATGGGAGGACTACCGGGGCCAGATCCACCAATACGAGATCGACCGGTACCTTTCCGTGCTATAGCCGGCTCTGGGGCCGACAGATTGGGGTTGGAGAACTGAATGGGAGTAGCCGCCCTGGACACGGGGAACCTTCTCTACGATCCAAAGTTTGAGCACGACGCATGCGGTGTCGGCTTCGTGGCCGACATTGGCGGCCACCGCAGTGGGGCAATTCTGGAGAAGGCCCTCGCGTGCGTGCGCAACGTGACACATCGTGGAGCCGTTAGCGCGGACGCAAAGACCGGCGACGGTGCTGGAATCCTTACCCAGGTCCCATATCGGCTGCTCCGGCGGCACATCGAGGCCACGGATCAACGGCTACCCAGGGATGAAGACTTGGCGGTTGGAATGATCTTCTTCCCTGGGGCGAACGCCCCTGTTAAGGAGAAGCTTCGGAGGACGATCGAGGATGGCCTCGGCCGTCATGGTCTCCACCTCTTCGGCTGGCGCCGGGTCCCTGTGGACGAGTCTGCTCTGGGGGAGATGGCCGCCGCTTCCGCACCCGCCATCGAGCAGGTCCTGATTGGCCGAGGCGAGGGCTCCGATATCGATTTCGGGAGGCGGCTTTATCTCGCTCGCAGGGAAATCGAGCGAGAGGCGGCGTCGGCCGAAGTGGGCGATTTCTACATCCCGTCCTTTTCCCACAAGACCGTCGCCTACAAAGGCCTTTTCGTTGCCCCCCAGCTCCCCGTCTTCTACAAGGACCTCCAGGACCCGGACTTTGAGACTGCCCTGGCGCTTTTTCACCAGCGGTACAGCACTAACACGTTCCCCAGCTGGTTCTTGGCTCAGCCATTTCGCTTCCTGGCTCACAATGGCGAGATCAACACCCTCCAGGGCAACGTCAACTGGCTCCGTGCCCGAGAACCGGAGTTGCGGAGCAAGGTGTGGGGGCAGGAGATAAGCAAGCTCCTTCCTATCATCCAGGAAGCGGGAAGCGACTCCGCGAAGCTCGATAACGCCGCCGAAGCGCTGACGATGTCGGGCAGAGGGCTCTTGCACACGATGATGATGCTCGTCCCGGAGGCCTGGGAGAGCATGCCCCACATGACTCCCCTCTGGAAGCAGTTCTATGAGTACCACGCCTGCCTCACGGAGCCCTGGGACGGCCCAGCGGCCCTCACTTTTACCGACGGTGACGTCGTCGCGGCATGCCTCGACCGCAACGGATTGAGGCCTGCCCGATACAAACATACTGACGACGGCATCGTCGTCATGGGTTCAGAGGTCGGGATCGTCGAGATGGATGACGCCCGCATCGTGAGCAAGGGTCGGCTGGGGCCTGGCGAGATGATCGCGGTTGATACCAAGCGCCGAGAGTTCTTGCTCAATGACCAGATCAAGAACGAAGTGGCTGGCCGTAAACCCTATGGAAAGTGGGTCGAGCGCCAGCGTTATCGGCTGGGTCCAGTACCCAGCCCAAACGGCGCCGACGGCTACCACCACGAGATGGAAATCGTCCAGGCGCAACGGGCGTTTGGTTTCACTCTGGAAGACATCGTATTTGTCCTTCGGGCTATGATCCTTGAAGGCAAGGAGCCGATCTTCTCCATGGGCGATGACACGCCCATATCGGCGTTGGCCAAGAAACCCCGTCTGCTCTACAGCTATTTCAAGCAGCGGTTCGCACAGGTGACGAATCCTCCCATCGACCCGCTCCGCGAGGAGCTGGTGATGTCACTGAATACTTACCTGGGAGCCAGGGGCAGCCTCCTCGAGGAGAGCGCTCAGCATGCCAACCTGGTCCATTTCGAAAGCCCGGTCCTGGATAACGAGCAGCTCCACGCCATCCGCCATCTGCGTAAAGAGGCCTTCAAGGCCACAACGCTCGAGGCCTTGTTCGATCCAGGAGCAGGGCCCGAGGCGCTGGGCCGTGCGGTTGAACGGCTTTGCCAACAGGCGTTGGACGCGGTTGACGCCGGGTCGGCCATCCTTATCCTGAGCGACCGCGGGGTTGAGCCGGACCGCGCCCCGGTCCCTATGCTGCTCGCGGTGGGAGCGGTGCACCACCACCTGATCAGGGAAGGCCGGCGCATGCGGGCCAGCATCGTCGTCGAGACTGGGGAGCCCAGGGAGGTCCACCACTTCGCCTGCCTCATCGGTTACGGCGCGAGCGCTGTAAATCCGTACCTGCAGTATGCGTCGGTCCGGCATCTCGTTGACAGCGGCGAAATCCAGGACATGGAGTTGAAAGAGGCCGAGAAGTCCTTCCGCAAGGCTATCGATAACGGCATCCTCAAGATTATGTCCAAGATGGGCATCTCAACGGTGACCAGCTATCACGGAGGGCAGGTCTTCGAGGCCATCGGCCTTCGGCAGGACCTGATCGAGTCTTGCTTCACGGGCACCACATCTTGGGTGGCTGGCATCGGGATGCGAGAGCTTGGCGAAGACGTTATCGCGAAGCACAGGCATGCCTTCGAGCCGAGCGATTCGAGGAAGCTGGAGGACCACGGCTACTATCGTTTTCGGCGGGACGGAGAGTACCACGGGAACAATCCGCAGATGGTTAGGGCATTACACGCCGCCGTCGAATCAGGGTCCTACGACGATTACAAGGTCTTCTCCGATATGATCACCTCGCGGGAGCCCATGGCGATCAGGGACCTATTGGAATTCAGGGGCGGGACTCCTGTGCCTTTGGAGGAGGTCCAGCCGATCGAAGAGATCCTGGTCAGGTTCAGCACAGCCAGCATGTCGCTTGGCGCGTTGAGCCCGGAAGCGCACGTCACCCTCGCCAAGGCGATGAACCGGTTGGGCGCCCGGAGCAACACGGGCGAAGGCGGTGACGATCCGGTGCGGTACTGGCCATCCAAAAATGGGGACTCGCCGCACAGTCGCATCAAGCAGGTCGCATCGGGGCGGTTCGGCGTTACCACCCCCTATCTCGCCTCGGCCGATGAGCTCGAGATCAAGATGGCGCAGGGGTCGAAGCCAGGAGAAGGGGGTCAGCTCCCCGGGCACAAGGTGGTCGAGCATATCGCGAAGCTAAGGCATACGGTCCCGGGGATTCAGCTGATATCGCCCCCGCCCCACCACGACATCTACAGCATTGAGGACCTCGCTCAGCTCATTTATGACCTGAAACAGGTAAACCCTCGGTGCAAAGTCGTCGTCAAGCTGGTGTCCGAAGCTGGAGTCGGCACCATCGCCGCCGGGGTCGCCAAGGGCTATGCCGACATCATCATGGTCAGCGGAGACTCGGGGGGCACCGGGGCATCTCCGTTAAGCTCGATCAAGAATGCGGGCAGCCCGTGGGAGTTGGGCCTCTCCGAGACGCACCAGGTGCTGGTCTTGAACGATCTCCGGGGCCGCGTGATCTTGCGGACTGACGGCGGGATGAAGACAGGGCGCGATGTCGTCGTCGCCGCCATGCTGGGAGCGGATGGGTACGCCTTTGGAACGGCTGCCCTGATCGCGATAGGCTGCAAGATGGCGCGCCAATGTCATCTGAACACCTGTCCCGTTGGGGTCGCTACCCAGAAAGAAGAGTTGCGGAAGAAGTTCTTCGGAACGCCGGACATGGCCATCCACTATTTCACCCACGTCGCGCAAGAGATCAGGGAAATTCTCGCCAGCCTTGGGTTCCGCAGCCTGGACGAGATCATCGGCAGGGCCGATCTTTTGCAGCAAGCGGAGACCGCCGACCCTCGGGCCAGGCTCCTGGATCTCAGCAGGGTCCTGGCCAACCCGGACCCTTCGGGGACAAAGCCGCGAAAGTGTGTCACGCCCCGCAACGACCGCCCGGGGGACGTCCCCCTCGACGACCAGCTCCTGGCCGATGGCGCGGACGCCTTGGCCGGGGCCAACCCGGTACAGCTCGAATACCAGGTCAAGAACGTCAATCGCACCGTGGGGACGAAATTCGCCGGTGAGATGGCGCATCGGTACCACACGGACCTCCCCACGGATCTGAGGGCGAAGATCAAGTTCACCGGGAGCGCTGGACAGAGCTTCGGCGCGTTCTCGTGCACCGGCATCCGGCTGGTCTTGGAAGGCGAAGCCAACGACTATGTCGGGAAGGGCCTGGCTGGGGGTGAGATCATCGTCCGGCCCCCGGCTGCGGCGACGTTTCCGCCTCACGACAACATTATTATTGGTAACACGGTGCTCTATGGCGCGACTGCCGGCTACCTCTTCGCCTCCGGGAGGGCTGGAGAGCGTTTCGCCGTGAGAAACAGCGGTGCCACGGCCGTCGTCGAAGGGGTGGGGGACCATTGCTGCGAGTACATGACGGCAGGGCTGGTGGTCGTCCTTGGAGACACCGGCCGCAACTTCGGCGCGGGCATGACCAACGGAAGGGCTTACGTGCTGGATGAAGGCGATCACCTGCCCGACCGTTACAATCCGGAAATGATCTACTTGGACAGGGTTACCTCTGCGCAGGACGAGCAGGTACTCCGCAGCCTGATCGAGCAGCACCTGGAAAAAACATTCAGCCCGAAGGCCCGCGAGGTCCTGGAAGGGTGGGACCACTACTTGCCGAAGTTCTGGCGCGTCGCTTCCCGTACGGACCGGGAGCTTATCAGCGAAGCACCCGTCGCGGAGGCGGCGGGTGCCGTGGCGGCAAGCCCCTAACCGCGAGGCCGGAAGCTGCGACAATGCACCAGATTGATCATCGCCCATTCACACGTAGGCCGGTATCCGTGGCGACGGCCAATGCTCTCGATCAGGTTTGGAGCGGTCCCGGGAACGACTAGGAGATATCGTTGGTGAGTACGTTCAAGGCCCTCTCGGCTTCCGAGGAGGAGGGGGGCGTCAAGGTTGCCATAGCGGAGCTGTCGGATACGGATCTGTCGGAAGGGGACGTTACCGTCGACGTCCTGTATTCCACGGTGAACTATAAGGACGGCCTTGCGGTTCAGGGGAACAGGGGGAGGGTCATGCGAAGGCTCCCCATGGTCCCGGGCATCGACTTCTCGGGAGTTGTAGCGCGCTCTGAATCCTCCAGCTTCGCTGAGGGCGACGAAGTCATCCTGACAGGTTGGGGAGTTGGCGAGACCCATTCGGGCGGCTTCTCGCAGCGGGCCAGGGTCAAGGGTGAATGGCTGGTGAAGCGGCCCCAGCAGCTGTCGCTTCAACGTTCCATGGCCCTGGGTACCGCGGGATTGACCGCGATGCTATCGGCGATGACTTTGGAAGAGGACGGGCTCACACCGGACCGTGGAGACGTCATCGTGACCGGCGCCGCCGGGGGAGTGGGCAGCGTTTCCGTAGCACTCCTGTCCCAGCTCGGCTACAACGTCATCGCCTCAACCGGCAGAGTCGAGACCCACGACTATCTGAGTGGGTTGGGGGCGGGCGCCATCCTTCCCCGGGAGGAGCTCGATCAGCCCCCCCGACCTATGGCTCCGGAGCGATGGGCGGGCGCGGTCGATACAGTCGGGGGCCGCGTGCTCCCTTCCGTAATCGCCGCGACGAAGTACGGTGGCAGCATCGCCGTATGTGGCAATGCGGGGGGCGTGGAAGTTGGCACCACCGTGCTCCCGTTCATCCTACGAGGGATCAGCCTTCGGGGAATCGAGTCCGTGAACTGCCCCCTGGAGCTGAGGCAGCGGGCGTGGGAGCGCTTGGCATCGACGCTTCCAATGGATAAGCTCGATGCGATGACGACTGTCCGCCCCCTATCGGACGTGAAGCAGGTTACAGAAGATATCCTGCAGGGAAAGGTGCGAGGCCGCACTGTCATCGATGTGAATGCCTGACCGGCGGACGCCATCCCGGTTGGGCCGAGTAGATACTTACCTGAGCGCGCTGTGATGAAGAGCTTCACCAAGGCGTTGGACAGGATGGTTGCGGGTGCTCTGGGAGCACGGGTCCGGAGCGAAGGGGTAGCTCTTCAGCATCCTGCGGTGAGGGCATTGATTGAGCGGGAACGAGAGGCCCGTGAGATGGACCGCCTGACGGAACCGATGCCTGGATCGGGGGTCTCCGACGATGAACGCAGAAGCGCGATGGCGCGGCTGGCGGAACGGTGGCGAAAGGGATAGGGTGCCGGTGACCGACCCGGCGGCACGGCACGCTCCACCCTGTCTCACATGTAGTGAACGAGTACATCCAATTGCCCGCGCCCGCGACGGCGGCTAATATCTACTGGCCCCCCCGATCTGGTCTTGCAACGTTCTTCCTGGCACAACATGGCTATCACGCACGTCCATTCCCATGACCCGCACGCCCATGTGGGCATGCCAAAGATGCCCTCATGGCTGACGGTCGAAGAGGCGTTGGACAGAATCTTGGGTTTCTTCCACGTCCTCGAACCCGAAGAGCGGCCCTTGCTCGGCGCTCTCGGCCAAGTCCTGGTCGACGATGTCCATTCAGCCATGGACGTGCCTTCCCTCCCCAACACCTCGATGGATGGCTACGCGGTGCGGCACGAAAGTATTCGGGGCGCCGCCCCAGGTCGGCCCATAACGCTCGACGTGATCGGCCACCTGGCCGCCGGTAGCGTTTCCGACGCCAACGTGGGGCCCGGCACC
Organism: Dehalococcoidia bacterium; assembly: GCA_965220155.1. Lineage (GTDB taxonomy): Bacteria > Chloroflexota > Dehalococcoidia > SHYB01 > SHYB01. The sequence continues at coordinate 2,436,611 of OZ244810.1, forward strand.
GCCTTGCGCATCATGACGGGCGCGCCGGTACCTGCGGGGGCCGATACTATCGTTCCGTTCGAGGAGACCGACGAGCTCGAACGGCGTCGCCGTGGGGAACAGCTCGGCGGGGAGATCGCCGTCCTCCAAGAGCTCCCCCGTGGGGCTAACGTCCGCGACGCTGGCGAAGACATCCAGAAAGGCCACCTGGTGCTCAAGGCAGGGACCGTTCTCCGTCCCGCGGAGATCGGAGTGCTGGCATCTCTGGGATTTGGCTCCGTAAGAGTGGTGCGGCGGCCTGTTGTCGCGGTCCTGGCGACTGGCGACGAGCTCGTGGAGCCGCCCTTGGCCGCTGGCCCGGGTCAAATCTACAACAGCAACAGCTACAGCGTCGCCGCTTCGGTCTTGAAATACGGCGGCACTCCGAAGGTCCTCGGAATCGCACGGGACAACCTCGGCTCGCTGGAGGCCAAAGTCGCAGAGGGGTTGGACTCCGATCTCATCATTACATCGGCCGGGGTGTCGCGGGGCGATTACGATATCGTCAAGGACGTGCTGATGAATCAGGGGGAGATCGCCTTCTGGACGGTTCGCATGAAGCCGGCCAAGCCCCTGGCTTTCGGCGCGTTGACCCGGAGAAATTCGGATGGGACCAACACGAGCGTGCCCCACCTGGGACTTCCTGGGAACCCCGTAAGCGCCATGGTTGCGTTCGAGCAATTCGGCAGGGCCGCCATGCTCAAGATGCTCGGGAGAAAAGAGCTCCGGAAGCCTACTATCGAGGCTGTCCTCGAGGAGCCGATCGAAAACACCGATGGCCGCCGGGTGTATGCGCGCGTCTGGGTGACGCTCAAGGGCGGGGCCTACTACGCGCGGCTAACCGGGAACCAGGGGTCAGGCGTGCTGAGCTCCATGGCAAAGGCCAACGGCCTTGCCATCTGCCCGGAAGAAGTACCCATGAAGAATGCAGGAGAAGTGGTCCAGGTTCAGATGCTGGACTGGACCGAGGACCAGTTCGAAGCGGGTACCGTTTAGGCGGATTACTTCACTGGAGAGACAGCTACCCATGACTCAGCGCAATCGAGCCAAGAATGTGGATGGGGCCTCCGAGGGGCCGCTCCCCAGGTATATGGTTGACGAGGGCTGGTACGAGCGGGAAGGCCGGTCCCTGGCGCATGCGATCGAGAGCAGGATTGCCAGCATCGAGATGCCGCAGGCCAAGCCGAAGCGGCGAGGCAAAGCTGCTCAGAAGACCTCGACCTTCGAGGACCTGGCCAAGATCGAAGGGTTCGTCAGCCCCGGCCTGACAGTGCTCGAGGCCGTTTTCAGGCTACTTTTGGTCCATCAGAACAAGCCGATGGACGTCGACCAGATCGGCCAAGAGCTAGCCGAGCGCGGCATCGGAGTAAGGGACTCGAGGATAATCAACCCTGATGTCCTCGTTCGCATGCTGGACCGAGACAGCTACTACGGGTTCACTCGGGCGTCGGGAGACTGAGGTCCTTTCTCCGACCAAGATGGGGCGTGCCTCAGTCGAGGATTCATGGGGCCGCAGGGTCACCAGATAACCTCGAAGCCACTGACCTCTTCTCGCGCCTCCACCCACTCCACCTGAACATCATCGACCCGGCTCAGTCCTGGACCATCCCTCAGGGCTTCGATCAACCGCAGAAGTGCTTCTTCTGTCCCATGGCCGTAGACCTCAACACTCGATCCATTCGGCAGGTTCCTCACAGACCCGCTCACGCCGAGTGCTAGGGCTCTGCGCCGTGCGAAGTCCCGGAAGTTGACACCCTGTACGCGGCCCTTAAAAGTTGCCCTGATCGCGCGCATCCCGGCCTCTCTCCCGGCGCCGGGGCCGCCTCGCCCCCCTGCCCAGGTGTAGAATGCTCACGCCGCCGTCTAGTCCCGCGTGGGAGGTGCATCCGTGGAGTTCACCGTCAACCTTTACCCATACCATCGGCTTAAGGATATTCCATCGACGATCGCGTTCGTCCAGCGCGCGGAGGCCCTGGGGTTCGGCACTGTCTACCTGCCCGACCATGCCGCGTTCCCGCGAGCCTTCGAGCCGAGCATGGGCCAGCCTTGGTGGGACGCCATCGTCATGGCCGGGCTCCTGGCTGCGAAGACAAGGACTATTCGCATCGGCTTCGGGGTCCTGATCCTCCCCCAGCACAACCCGCTCTATCTGGCCAAACAGCTGGCGACGCTGGATGAGGCCTCCGAAGGCCGAATGGTCATCGGCGTTGGCGTCGGGTGGCTAGAAGGAGAGTTCACGCCCCACAGGAAGGACTTCCGGGCGAGAGGCGCGATGACCGATGACTACATCAGGGCTCTGAAGGCCTTGTGGGGCGCCGATCCGTGCTCGTTCGAGGGAGACCACATTTCCTTCACCGACATGGTCTCAACCCCCAAGCCAGTCCAGAAGCCACACCCCCCGATCGTCGTAGGGGGAAGCGTGAGGACTTCCGTCCGGCGTGCGGCCGAGCTGGGCGACGGCTGGATTCCAATGGGCGCCTCCATCGAGGAGTTTGAGGAGGGGCTTTCACGGCTCAAACAGGGACTTGAGGAGCGGGGCCGCTCCTCAGATGGGTTCATCGTCTCGAAAGGTCTCCCTCTGTACGGGATGAGCGCGGAAACGGAGGAGCATGTCCGGGCCGCCGGTACCAAGTACCTCGACTCGCTGGATGGCGACTACGGCAAGGCCCTTGAGTTCGTCTCCTATTGTCGGGACATTGGGGTTACCCAGATGAATCTCTCGCTGGCATCCCTGGGGCCGGGGAACGCTGACGAAAGAGACCTGGAGACTTTCTCCAAAAGGGTCATCGAGCGGTCCTCGTGAGGACGCTCCCGCCCGCGCGGGACTTCCCGATTTCGTCGGCACCTGGGAGTCATGCGTTTACCGGCTTCGGAACACCTGCGAAACGTAGGCGCCTGGCTCGCGCTATCCTCATCACGATGTCCCGACGCCTGGGAGGCCCGGGGGCTAGCCGGGCTCTTGCTCGAACAGCGCGGCCACCCGCCTGCGCTGGATCTTCCCGGTGGCGGTCCTGGGAAGCTGGTCCAAGAAATGGACGGTCTTGGGGACCTTGAAATTCACCAGGTGTTCATGGCAGAAGTCCTGGACCTCGCGTTCGGTGGCATCGCCGCGGAGCACCACCGCGGCGTGGACCTCCTCGCCGTACTTGGCGTCCGGCATGCCGAAGGTGATCGCGTCGGCAATGGAGGGGTGTCTCGATAAGACCTCGTCGATCTCCGCCGGGGAGATCTTCTCCCCGCCGCGGTTGATCATTTCCTTGAGGCGACCCGTCAGCTGCAGGTAACCCCCTCGATCGATGACCCCCTGGTCCCCGGTCCTGAACCAGCCGTTGGTAAACGATACGGCGTTGGCCTCGGGATTGTCCTTGTACCCCGCCATGACGTTGGGGCCCTGGACCACGACTTCGCCCGTTTCCGTCGTCTCAAGAAGCCGGCCTGCGTCGTCCATGACGGCGACCTGTGTCGTACCGGTCCCAGGGCCGACGGAGCCCGGCTTCCGGTCCCCCGGAGGCAGTGGGTTGGATGCCATCTGGTGGGAGGCCTCTGTCATTCCGTATGCCTCCAGCACCGGCGCCCCGAAACGGGACTCGAGGCCTTCCAGCAACGCGGGCGAAAGAGCGGCGCTGCAGGACCGGATGAACCTAAACTGGCCCTCCGGCGCTTCGTCCTCGCCAGCGCGGCTTAGCAGGATCTGGTGAATCGTTGGAACGGCCGAGTACCAGGTTGCGCCATGAGCGGCCGCATCCCCCCAAAAGGCCCCGGCGCTGAACCGAGGAGGCGCGATTACGGTTCCTCCGGTGGCAAGCGTCGAGAGGACTACCCCGATCAGCCCGTGAACATGGAACAAGGGCATCACAGCCAACGCTGAATCGTCGGAGGTGAGCTGGTATGTGTCCGCGATGTTCTGTATGGACGCCGCCAGGTTGCCATGGGATAGCGGGACCCCCTTGGGCCGGCTGGTAGTACCGCTGGTATGCAGGAACAGAGCGGCCAAGCCGGCCTCGGGGAGGCCTGGGGAAGCCGCTGCTTGAACGGCTACCCCCTCCCGCCGAAGAGAGACCGTGCCCTGTTCCTCCATGACGGCCTCCAAAGCCGGGATACCCAGCGCCTCCGCCGCCTCGCGAGCTTGGCCGTCGCCAAGCGCAAGCACGGCCGTCTTGGCGCCCGCGTCCCCCATGTAGAACTGGAGCTCTTCGGAGGTGTAGGCCGGGTTCAGCGGGGCTGCCATGGCCCCTGCCCTTGTAACCGCGAGGAAGACAACCAGGAAAGGGAGGTCGTTTCCCAACACTATGGATACTGAGTCCCCGGGCTCCACTCCCGCTCCTCGCAGGCGCCGGGCCAGCTCCTCGACCTGTTCCTGAAGGCCGCCGTAGGTCACACTGGCCCTGCCCGGCACCACGACAGCAGTCGTATCTGAGCGAGTCCGTTGAAGGAGATCGGGAAGCGTGCGGATATCGGGGAGGGGTGGCGCCATTAGGCTCTCAACCCGATGATAGCAGTCCAACAGATAGCGGGCAAACGGCTGTACTCGTTCGCGATGGCTCGCCGGTGTACGCCGGCTATCGCACCAGCCTCCGGCGCATCAGCACCAGAGACAGATAGTAGAACCCCCCCGCGGCGCCCGCCATGCCCAGCACCGACCAGAGCATGCTCAAGACCAGCTCCCCCTGGAACAGGTGCCGCGTCACGTGCACCCCTGGGGTCAGGGGCAAGAACCATGCGAAGCGCTGCAGGGCGGTCGGGAGCTCCTCCAACGGGAAAAACACACCGCTGAAGAAGAACATTGGGTAAACGAAAAGCGAATAGAAGAAGTTGAACGCGTTGACCGAAGGCGCCTTCGCGGTGTACGCCATCGATAGTGAGCCGAACAGGAAGCCTTGCAGGACCGCCATCGGCAGGACCAGCAGGGCCAGGGGAGAGTTGACCACGCCAAGCCCCGCCAGGATGACCAGGATAATCGACCCGACGATGACCGCCCGCGTCGTCCCCCAGAGTATCTCCCCCGTAATGACGTCCTCGATGCTCAGCGGCGTCGCGATGATGGCGTCGTAGGTTTTCCTCACAGCCATCCGCACGTAGGCGCTCCAGCTATTCTCGAAGGCCGGGGCGAACATGACGTAGGCAGCCAGTATTCCCGGCCCGATGTATTCCAGGTATGTCTGTCCCTGAACGTTGTCGACCACCTTGCCGATGCCCACGCCCATGACCGCGAGGATAACCAGGGGCTCCAGGAGAACGGGGATGGCATCGGTCTTCCACAGGCTGAAGAACACGTCCCGGTTCCGCTGCCATACCCGGAGGCTGCTGGGGGAGACCTCAGCGAGGGCGGTCATTCGCCGCTCAAGCCCCTGCCGGTGAGACGGAGGAAAACATCCTCGAGATTGGCCCGACGCCGGATGACGGTTGTATGGTCCGGGTCCAGGTCGAGGTCCAGGGAATGGCCGTTGAGGTCGAACAGCAGAAGGGAATCGCCGGTGTCGGATACCACCCCGGCCGTCCTGCGAGCGGCCGCCGCCGCCTGTTCCTTGTCCCAGGGAGCAACGCGCAGCTCGACTACCTCGGCGCTGGCGTGCTCCGCGATGAGGTCCCTCGGGGCCCCAGTCGCCAAGATGTGCCCATCGTCCATGATGACCAGCCGGTCACAGAGGTGCGCCGCCTCGTCCATGTAGTGAGTGGAGAGGACCATGGTCGTCCCCTGCGTCTTCAGGAGCCGGAGCCGCTGCCAGACCAGGTGCCGGGCGTGCGGGTCCAGCCCGGTTGTCGGCTCGTCCAGGATGAGCACCTCGGGCCGGTTCATCAGTGCCCTCGCTATCAGCAGGCGCCGCTTCATCCCACCCGAGAGCGTGTCGATAGGGGCGCTCGCCCGGTCTGCCAGCTCCATGAACTCCAGGGCCTCCTGAGCGCGGGTCCACCGCTCCCGCGCCGGGAGGTCAAAATAGCGTCCATAGACCAGCAGGTTCTGCTGGACGCTCAGGTCGTGGTCCAGGTTGTCGTCCTGCGGGACGACGCCGAGCACACCCCGGATCGTACGGCCTTCCCGCTTCACGTCCTTTCCGTTGACGGAGAGCTCTCCGTCGGTCACCGGGGAGACGCAAGCGATCATCCTCATGGTGCTGGACTTGCCCGCGCCATTGGCCCCGAGAAAGCCGAAGCATTCACGGCTGTCCACGGAGAAACCAATGCCGTCCACCGCGGTGAAACTGCCGTAACGCTTGACCAGGTCGCGGGCTTCGATGATGCTCATGACCTTCAATCCTAGCGCGAGCCATGCGACAGCGGCAAACGCATGTGGGCCGCGGCGCCGCCGCCGCGGCCCAGGATAGCCGTCAGGCGCTATCCCAGGTCGGCGGCGGTCAGTGCGTTCACCGCTTCGACCAGTGAGCCCTTGCGGTCGTCCCCGACGGGCGCGGCGTAAACGATGGGGTTCGTGACCCCGGCCGCCCGAAAGCGGTCCAGGGTCGCCTTCCAGCGGGACGGCTCACCGGTGAGCGTAAGGGCTTCAAGCATCCGGTCGGAGACGAGGTCCCGGATTTTCCGGGCGTCTCCAGCCTCTTGCGCCTCCACGAAGGTCTCGACTTCCTTCTCGAACCCGCTGAGCCGCAGCATCTTTTGATAGAAGGGAGCCCCCGCGTACATCGATACGTTGGCCCTGGCGGTCCGCTCGACGGCTGCCCCGTCACCCCCGGCCGCCGCGATTATGAAGCAGGCGACATCGATCGCAGAGGGGTCCCGGCCCGCCTTCTTCGCTCCTGCCTCGATGTGCTGCCGAAGCTCCCCGATCCCCTCGGGGCTCGCCATCAGGGGCAGCACGCCATCCGCAATCTCTCCCGCGAGCTCAGCCAGCGGGCCCCCGAGACAGGCCACATATATGGGTAGTCTCCCCGGGGCCGGGGTGCTCATTCGCATGCCGGGGATCGACACGGCACCTCCCTCGTAGCTCACGTTCCCCTCGTCCCACGCAGTCCGGATGATCTGGATGTAGTCGCGCATTCGGGTCACGGGCTTGGAGAAAGGGGTGCCCTGGGTCTGCTCCACGCCGGCTTTGTGGCCGGTGCCGAGGCCCAGGATGAAACGTCCGCCGGAAATCTCGGCGACGGAGGCCGAGGCCTGGGCTGTCGCCGTGGCGGTCCTGCAGTACAGCGTCAGGATGCCCGTTCCAAGCTTGATGCTCGTCGTCTGCGCCCCAATGTGCGCAAGCTGCACAGTGGCGTCCCTACCGCCGCTGGCTTCAGTGAGCCAGAAGCTGTCATAGCCCCGGGCCTCCGCGGCCTTCGCCACGTCCACCATTTCGTCGATAGCTAAGGGAAATGCGACCGCGAACCCGGTCTTGGCCATGAATCCTCCTGTGGCGCCTCTTGGGGTGCCCTATTTTTCGACCGACTCGATGAACTTGGCCGCCGATAGCACCGCTCCCTGCCTGGCGAAGATCTTCTCCGTGAGCACCCGATGCACCTCTTCATCCTGGTCCGAGCAGCAGTCGGTGATCACGGTAAATGCATAGTCCATGTCCGTGGCCAGGCGGGCGGTACTCAGGACGACCCCGCTGGTGGCGACCCCCAACAGGACCAGGTGCTCCTTACCGTGACTCCTTAGCCAGAGGTCCAGGTCCGATCCCGCGAAGGCGCTGACTCGCTTCTTAGTGATAACCGTTTCGCCTTCTTTGGGGGCTACCCCCGGATGTATCGCCGCCCCGTCCGAGTCATCGGAGAAGGCCCCTGAGCTTCTCATGCGGGCGAAGCTGGATTTCGGGCCAATCTCAATGTGGCCCGGCCGGAACGTGATCTGGATGTAGACCACGGGAATCCCGGCGCCTCGGGCGGCGTCCAGCACCGAGGCGGCCCGGTCAACCAGGCCGGGGTCGCTGGAATAGTTCTTCACGATATCGTTCTGGTAGTCCATGATCAGGACCACCGATGTATCCGCGTCGATTGTGGGCATTCGTGTGCTCCCTTCAGCCTCCCCGCGCCCGGGACGGGCTATGCTATGGCCCCTAAGCTGCGGAGCCGGCCGATCGTTACCTTGTCATAACCAATGGCCCCGAGCACCTCGTCCGTCGATGCGCCGGCTGGGAGCCCCGCCGAGCGGATCCGCCCGGGAGTCCCCGTGAGCCTGGGGGCCACACCCACCTGGGGCACCGAACTGCCGTCCGGTCCATCGATCCCGGTCAGCATGCCCCGCGCCTCGACCTGCGGGTCGTGGGCGATCTCATCGGCGGAGTAGACCTTGCCCACTGCCACCTCTCGGTGCTGAAGCAGCCGGAACCATTCGTCGCGAGGGCGCGACGCAAATACCGACGAGAGCTGCTCGATGGCCGCGTCATGGGTTGCAGGGTCATGTTGGGTGTCCAGGAGGTCGTTACGGTCCAGAGCGTCACAGAGGTTGGTCCAGAACTTGCCTTCAAGGCATCCGACCGACAGGTATTTTCCATCGGCGCACCGGTACGCCTGGTAGTCGGGGGCCCCGCCGTTGAGCCGCATCTTGGACGGACCGGGCACGTGCCCGTCCGAGAAATAGGCCCCCATCACCGGCGCGATAAGGTACAGGCTGCCGTCGGTCATCGACATATCGATGTATTGCCCCTCGCCCGTCCGCTGACGGGCCCATAGAGCGCTCAGGATCGCTACGGCTGAAAGCAGGCCCCCAGCGGCATAGTCTCCCAGCAGGTTGTATGGAATGGATGGGACACCGTGCCTCGTCCCCATCAGGCCTAGGACTCCTGCGAAGCCGATGTAGTTCACGTCGTGGCCCGGCAGGAGCCGGTACGGCCCATCCTGACCGTATCCCGAGATGGAGCAGTAGACAAGGCGAGGGTTAGAGGGCTTCAGGACCTCGTAGTCGATCCCTAGGCGGTTCACCACCCCGGGCCGAAACCCCTCGACGACGACGTCGGCATCCTTCGCTAGCTGGAAGAATATCTGTTGGGCCTCTTCCTGCTTCAGGTCGAGGACGATGCTGCGCTTGTTCCGCCTGAGGGGCGAGAACGCAGCCTCACGCGCGGCATCACCCTGTGGCCGTGGCCCCGTATCCGCCTCGGCTGGCGCCTCGACCAGCAGGACATCGGCGCCAAGGTCGGAGAGAGTCATCGTGCAGAAGGGGCCGGGGGCGCGGGTGCTCAAGTCGAGCACGCGGATATTGTCCAAGGCCAACATGAGGCGGTCCTCCTGTAAGTGCGCCGGGCCTATTCTTGGGCTGCTTCTTTCGGCTCGTCAATCCCCGAGGGCACCGTCTCGGTCCTCCGCTTAGTGGTGGCCGAGGGGTCGCGGCCCAGTCCTTCGGGGGGGAGCTCCCCCTCCGAGCCGGGTGTCTCAAAGGACAGATGGTCCCGGAGCTGGCCGATCAGATGGGCGACCTCGTTCGGCTCTACGTCGCATGCGGCGAGGCTATGCCGCAGGGACTCCAGGGCGGCCTCCATCTCAGGCCAAACGACTTCTGAGACGCCCAGGGTCTTGAGCCGCTCTCCTTCCTCACGCCAATGGACCCGGGCCACCACATCGAGGCCGGGGTTGATTCTCAGCGCCGTCTCCGCGGTGAGGTAGGCGGCGAAGGGGTCGGCAGTCACGATGACCAGGACCTTTGCTTGCCGGACCCGGGCCGCGCGGAGGACCACCGCGCTGCTGCCAGAGCCGTGAAGCCCGGTCCATCCTCGCTCCCTGCAGCGGGCGACAATATAGGGGTCCATGTCCACGCCGATAAACGGCATCCCAAGGTCACCGAGGACTTCTGCCACCAATGACCCAACGCGGCCCATTCCGATGATGACTATGTGATTTCGGAACCTCGAGGTGCCCCCCGAGTCTTCGGTAGTCTCCCTGGCGATGAGGGCCGCGGCGCGTGACTCCAGTCGTCGCAGTGCCAGGCCTCCCAGCGCCATGATGCCGGGGGTCAGCGCCATGCTCAGGACCGCCGACATCACGATCAGCGGGAGAAAATCGTCGTCCACGACACCGCCTTCCGCGGCCGCGGCCGCCAGGATAAAGCTGAACTCCCCGATCTGCACCATTCCCAGGCCAGCGAAAACAGCCGTGTGGGGCAGATACTTGAAGGAGCGGACAATCCCGGCGGTCAAGAGGAACTTGATGACGATCACAGAGCCGACGACGGCCACCACCAGTCCGGGATGCTCCGCCAGGAAAATCGGGTCCGTCAGCATCCCTAAAGAGACGAAGAAAAGGGCTGAGAACGTGTCCCTGAGGGGCAGGATCTCGGACAGGGCCCTGTGGCCGAAGTCCGACTCGCTCAGCATAAGACCCGCGAGGAAGGCTCCCAGGGCCGCCGACAGCCCGAAGGACTGGGTAACGGCCGCGGCCCCGAACGTGAGCGCGACCAGTGTGATCAGGAATACCTCCCGGGAGCCGAACCTGGCTACTCGTTGCATCATCCACGGGATCGCCCTCGTCCCCAGCAGGGCCATGGCCCCGAGGACCAGGGCGGCCTTCAGAATACCGAGCCCCAGGTCAGCAGCCACGGAGCCTCCGTCCCCCTGCAGGGCGGGAAGAATGGCGATCATTGGGATGAAAGCCAGGTCTTGGACGAGCAGCACCCCGGTGAGAATCCTCCCGTGGAGGCTCATCAGCTCGCCCCGGTCCGTCAGGATCTTGAGCACCACCATGGTGCTGCTGAGGGAAATGATGAGTCCGAATACGGCCGATTGGACGGGCACCCAGCCGAAGCCGAAGCCGATGAGGTAGCCGAGCCCGATCGTCGCCGTTATCTGCACGAGGCCGCCGCCGACGGCGACGTTCCGGAGCTTGCGGAGGTCCCTGAAGGATATCTCGACACCAACCGCGAACAACAGCAGGACGACCCCAAACTCGGCGAGGGTTGCTACGTCGTCGATCTCGTCGACGAATCCGAGGACGTTGGGCCCGATCACCATGCCGACGGCCAGATAGCCGAACAAAATGGGCATGCGGAGCCAGCGCGCCCCCACGCCGCCCACGAAGGCCGCGACCATGATGATCACGATGTCCAGGAAAAGTCCGCCCTCGAGCTCCACCAGGCCTCGCTTTTGGAAACATTGGACCGGCGTGTCCGTACACAATGCTAATGGGACACCTGTTGCCGCACAAACGCTGTTTGCGCCGCCGCCGGTCCTGTCTCTGTTTCATCAACGGCGGCGCTGGTCGTCCCACGCCTCACCTGTGGGCCTGCCCATCGCTTAAACTGAGGCTTGGAATCGCGAGACCAGCGATGTAGGAGGGGATAGGGGTTGTCAAGGAAACAGACTGTCCTCATCACCGGGGCCACCAGGGGTATTGGCAAAGCTGCGGCGCTGCGCTTGGCCCGCCGCGGGCATCGTGTCCTGGCGACGGGGCGCGACCGGGCCCTCCTATCGTCTCTGGAGTCGCTTGTCGCGAGGGAGGGACTCCCACTTCACGTATCTGAGCTGGACGTCACGGATGCCTCCCGAGCGGAGGCGGTTGTGCGGAACGCCGTCGATGACTTCGGGCGTCTGGACGCTCTCGTAAACAACGCGGGGTACGGCCTGTCTGGCGTCATGGAGGAGCTTACCCTCGAAGAGGTCCGCCAGGTTTTCGAAACAAACCTGTTCGCCGTGCTGCGCCTGTCTCAGCTCGTGCTGCCCCACATGCGGCAGCAACGGAGCGGGACCATCGTGAACGTGGGGTCCGTCGCGGGGCAGATCGCGGTCCCTGGCGAAGGCGCCTACTCCGCTTCGAAGTTCGCGCTCCACAGCATGACCCGGGCGATGCGTATGGAGACGGCTCAGCATGGAGTGCGGGTCGTGCTCATTGAGCCTGGGGTCATCCAGACGGACTTCGGCGCGAACAAGGTCTGGGGCGAGGACTGTTTCAGAGAAGGATCCCCGTACAGCGCCATGGCGCGGCAGACTGCGGTCCGGTCCAAGGGGCGCGAGTTGGTGGCGCAGGGGCCCGAGAATTGTGCTCGGAGGATCACCCAGGTCATCGAGTCGCGGTGGCCTAGCCCCAGGTACGTGGTAGGGGTCGACGCCCGGGCGGGAGCGCTTGTGTCCCGCATCTTTCCGGACCGGCTCATGGACTTCTTGATGCGGCGCGCCGTGACGGGTCTGTGACCCTACGATGGGCCGGGTCTTGGGAGTATGATTGGCCCATGGGCGGCGCCTTCCAAATAGGCCGGCTGTTCGGCATCAGCATTCGCCTCCACTTTTCGTGGGTTTTCATCTTTGGGCTTGTAACCTGGTCGCTGGCCAGGTCGTTCCTCCCCGACGCGTTCCCGGGCTGGTCGCTTCAGGCGTATTGGGGAATCGGCCTGCTGGGAAGCGCTTTGTTGTTTGTATCGGTCTTGGTCCACGAGCTGAGCCATTCCCTCGTTGCCAAGCATCGGGGCAGGAAGGTGAGGGCCATCACCCTGTTCCTCCTAGGGGGGGTCTCGGAGATCGAGGAGGAGGCGGCGAAGCCGGCCGAGGAGTTCTGGATCGCCGTCGTTGGACCGGTGAGCAGCCTGCTTCTCTCGGGTATTTTCTGGGCCGCATTTATCGCCCTGGGCCCGGATGGCAACGAGCAGGCGAGGGCCCTGACCCTCTATCTTGGGACCATCAACCTGGTCCTGGGCGTCTTCAACTTGATCCCGGGCTTCCCCATGGATGGTGGCCGAGTCCTGCGGGCGGCGGTCTGGAACGCGACAGGCAGCCTGTGGCGGGCGACTCGGGTGGCCTCCAACGTCGGCATTTTGGTCGGATGGGCTTTCATCGGCGTCGGCGTCTTCGTTGCTTTCAGCTCCGACTTCGTTGGTGGGCTATGGCTCGGATTCATCGGGTGGTTCATCCAGTCCGCCGCTGGGGCCGCACGGCAGCGGCATACCGTTCAAGCATCGCTCAGCGGCCGCTCGGTCCGGGATGCCATGACCACCGAATACACGGAGATCGTGCCGGGGACATCGGTACAGGAGCTGATCGAAGACCATATCGGCAAGCGTTTCGAGAGGGCCTTTGTCGTCAAGCTCGGCGACACGTTCTACGGCCTCGTGACGGTGTCCGACGTAGGCAAGGTGCCTGCCGGCCGGCGGGCCCGGACGCCGGTGACTATGGTGATGACCCGGCGCGACAGCGTCATCACCGTCGAGTCGGGCGACTCCCTCGAGGAGGCTCTCCGGAAGATGGCCCAGGCCAGGGTCCATCAGCTCGTAGTCGTGGAGAACGACGAGGTGGTGGGGCTGGCGACCCGCGCCGGCATGCTCAAGGTCCTCGAGATTGCGCAGATCGTGGGCGGCGAGGCGGAGCGGGTGCCGGACGGCCCCAAGGGAAACGGGCCGAGGGGTTAGGGCCGCGCCAGCTCCAGGAAAGCCTCCTGGAGCTCTTCGTCGCTGACCTTCAGCTCGGCGTAGCCCTTATCGTCGGGTCCGAACGAGGACTCGGTGTGGAACCGCTCGAGCAGGGCACTCTTCACCTCGGCGACCCGCTCGCCTGAAACGGCGGATGTCGCTTCCCCGACAGCTTTGCTGGGCTCTTCGCTGACCACGCGCTCGATCTCGCGAGTCAGAACGGTCTCCTCAGCCCCCTGCTGGTTCAGGGCCTTGAGATTCGGCATGTGGTTGCGGATGTAGCAACCACCGAAATACATCATGTGGCAATCGACCCCTTCGACCTCGGTGTCCCCCTGGCGCTTTGGCTCCAAGTGGTGTTCTTGGAGGTAGGTCTTGACCTTGTCGTCCTCGGGGTCAGGGTGCTCCTTGTTGAAGAGCAGGTAGACGGACACCATCGCGAAGTCTTTAGGCTCGACTCGCAGCCACATCTGATGGCCCCCCTTCCGCTCTTGGTATCGACAGGAGTGAAGTCCGACGGAGTATAGCATGGGGACGGGAAAGGCAGTCCTTAGCCTGTCCGGCTAGGACTCGCGTGTCGGCGGGCAACCCCAGGAGGCCAGGCGCTCGCCGGAGAACGCAACCTTGTCACCGGTGACGATCCCCAGGCGTTGCGCCGCCCCGCCATTGATCTCCAGGACGTGCCGGACGGGCCTCGAGGGGATGTACAGAGGAAGCTGGTTTTCCGGAGTGCCGGGTTCGGGGGGAGGCACATCCCTCAAGATTTCAGCGACGGTGCAGTCCCCCCCGATCCAGATGAAGTCCAGCGGGATCTTCATCCCTCGCATCCAGAAGCTCAGCAGTCCGTCCCGCTCGTACAAGAAGGCCATTCCCGTGCCTTCAGCCAGGCTGTCCCGGCCAGAAAGGCCTTGTATCTTCTCCTCGATCGATATGGCCAGCTCCACGGTGAAAGTGACCCTTCCTATCACGATCCTCTCAGGTCCTGGGCCGGGTGTGTGTGTCGAAGTAGGCGATGGGGCCGAGGTCGCCGTTGATGCAGGCGGGACCGTAGGGAATGGCGTTGGACTGGGAGCGGGCGAGGCGGTCGGCACCGGTGTTGGGGATGGCCGGGGACTCAGAGTTGGGGCAGGCGTTGGCACGGTGGTGGGCGTCAGTAGCGGTGTCGCTGTTAGCGGGGAGTCCGGAATAGGCGGGGGAGAGGGCCGGTGTCTCGGGGTCGTCGAAGGGTCCTTGGTCGGCGCTGGCGAGGGCGCAGATGCGGTTGGCGCCGGTGTTGGCTGCACCGGCGTGTGAGCTGAGGCCGGGAGCGCGGTTGTAGGCGCTGGTGTTTGGGTACAAGCGGCCACGAGCAAGAGCAGCGCCGCCAGGAATGGCGGGACCCGCGGGCCCCCGCCAAGGGTCCGCTCGCGAGCGGTTGGTATCAATTTGTGGTCCGGGTGAGGGGCACTCCCGCTCATCTACTCCTGCAACAGATCGTTGGTCAGGAGCTTGTCCATGGCCGGACGCTGTTCGATAAGCTGCCGCTCGTGCAGGAAGTCCACGAAGGTTTGCCATCCCGCCGGATCCATGCGCCCGAAGGGTTTCATCTCCGCCCAGATTGGGGCCAGCAACCGGACCCCCTTGTCGATGAGCTCGCGCTCCATCTCGGGGTTGGCTTCGGCGACTGCCGCGATGGCCTCGTCGGGGTTATCAACGGCATATTGGTGCCCGCGGGCGGAGGCCTTGAGGAACCTGCGGATTAGGTCTCGTTTCTCCTGTATGGCGCTTTCGCCCACGATGAACACCAGCTCGTCGTAGCGCGGGACTCCCCAATCGGTAAGGTGAAAGACGTTGACAGGGAAACCCTTGAGCTCCGCCTCGACCGCTTCGACGTTCCAGTAGCTCCCGATAGTGGCGTCGACCCGTTTTCCGCGCAGCGCGGGGCCAAGATCGAAGCCAACGTTGACCAGCTCGATGGAAGCGGGGTCGACTCCGGCCTTCCTGAGAACGGTGTCCAGGTAGGCCTCGTTACTGGGGATGCCAGGGTAGGCGATCTTCTTTCCGGCGAGGTCGGCCGGGCTGGCGATGCCGGAGTCCTTTAGCACCTGGATGGAATTCAGGGGGACGTTCACGATGGCCCCGACGGCGGTGATGGGCAGCCCCTGGGCTTTTGCTTGGATCACGTCCGGCTGGTAGCTCACCGCGATGTCAACCCGGCCGGTGGCGACGAATTTGGGAGGGTCCTCGGGGTTCGCTGGGACCTGAAGCTCGACATCGAGACCCTCGTCCTCGAAGAAGCCCTTGGCTTGTGCCGTATACAGGCCGGCGTGGTCGGCATTGGGGAACCAGTCGAGGGCGACGACGACCTTATCCCGCTCGCCGTCGCCCCCACAGGCGGCAAGGACGAGCGCAGTCGCGATGACCGCGGCCAAAGCAGTAAAGGTCCTGAGGGTTCCAGCAAGTCTCAGCACGGGGTCACCTCTTTCTATGAGCAGGGGCTGATGCGGTATCTCTTCGCGCCCAGGGGGTCGCTATCCTCTCCAGGTATGACACGGAATAGAACAGGGCAATGCCCATGAACGACAGGACGACAATCGACGCGAACACACGGGCGGTCAGGAACTGGGCCGATGAGCGGGTGATCAGGTAGCCCAGCCCCTCGCTGGCACCGACCCATTCGCCAAGTACGGCCCCAATGACGCTCACCGCCGCCGCGATCTTCGCCCCTGAGAAGAAAAGGGGAAGCGCTGAGGGTACCTGCACCATCCTGAAGACCTGCCACCGTGTCGCTCCGAGGCTTCTCATCAGCGTCGTCATCTCCGGATCGACGTTGCGGAGGCCGTCCACCGTGTTGATAGCGATTGGAAAGAAAGTGATCAGAACGATGACCACGGCCTTGGGCAGCAGGCCAAACCCGAACCACACGACGAGGACTGGTGCTATGGCTATGACCGGGATGGCCTGCGAAGCGATCACGTAGGGGTAGACGGCGCGCTCGATCGCGCGGGAGCTTGTTACGGCAGCCGCGAGGGTGACCCCTACGACGATGGCGACGGCGAACCCGATAATGGCCTCCTGGGCCGTCACGGCCGCATGTCTGAAGATCAGCCTGGGAGTGTCGCCCAACGCCTGAACGACCTCCACCGGCGACGGCAGCAGCCAACTCTGGATCGAAAAAAAGTAAGTGACGGCCTGCCAGATGACGAGGACTACCAGGGCCAAGCCGGCGGACCAGGCGTACCTGTTGGCCGCGGACAGAGGGCCGGGCCACCATCGGTCCTCGGTAGACTCCTCGATTGGGCGGACGGAGGCGTACGATTTCTTCAGCATTGGCTAGGCATTCTGCAAGACCGCCCTGGAGCTCTCCTGACGAAGGGCTTCCAGCAGCGTCCGCTTGTGCTCCAGGAAGGCGGGACTGGTCACGTCGTCGTACCGCCGGGGTCTGGGGAGAGCGATGGTCAGCTCGGCGCGTATGGTCCCGGGCCGCGCGGTCATGACGTAGACACGATCAGCCAGGAGAATCGCCTCCTCGACGTCGTGGGTCACGAAAAGGATGGTCTTCCCGAGCTTCTGCCAAGCGTCCAGCAGCCACTCCTGCATCGTTCCCCGTGTCAGGGCGTCCAGGGCGCCGAAGGGCTCGTCCAGCAACAGAATGTCCTTGTGGTACAGCACGGTCCTGAGGAAGGCCGCCCTTTGGCGCATGCCCCCGGACAGAGCATGGGGATAGGAGTGCTCGAAGCCCCCAAGTCCGAATTCCTGAAGCAGGGCCGAGGCCTCCCTTCGGGCCTCCGCGCGGTCCGCCCCCGCCAGCTCCATCCCGAGGATGGCGTTGTCCAGGACGGTCCGCCAGGGCAGGAGCAAGTCCTTTTGCGGCATGTACCCTACGAGGCCCACCCGATTGTTGGCCTCCTCCCCGTCGATGTAGACGCGCCCTTCGTCGGGATGGTCCACGCCGCAGATGATGTTGAACAGGGTGCTCTTGCCGCAGCCGCTGGGCCCGATCAGCGTGACCAGCTCGCCGTCCCTGGCGTGGAGGCCCACGTTTTCGAGGGCCGTGACGGTCTGCCGCCGCTCCTCATAGCGCCTCGTCAGCCCCTGGACGAGTACCCGGTTGACCGGTCTTGCCGAATCGGTCGGGGCCGTCGCGCTGTGCGCGGCTACCATTTGCTGGTTACCCCCACCCGGTGGTTGGTAGGCCCGTTCCCCCTGCCGATCTCGAGAGCGTGTTGGACCGCCTCGTTCACATAGCGCTTCGCCCTTTGGATCGCCTGGACCGGGGCGACACCCCGGGCCAGGCCGGCGGTGATGGCCGCAGACAGCGTGCACCCTGTGCCGTGCGTATTGTTGGTGTCGTGCCGGGGGGCTCGAAGCTCCTCCAAGGAAGAGCCATCGAAGACGACGTCCACCGCGTCCTTGACCCCAGCGAGGTGGCCGCCCTTGACCATCACCCATTTGGGTCCCATAGCCCCCAGTTCTCGGGCGCCCTCTCGCATGTCCTCAAGGGTCTGCAGGGGCCGCCCGACCAACACCGAAGCCTCATGCAAGTTCGGAGTCGCCACGGTGGCCAGGGGAAGGAGGCGCCGCCGTACGGCGCTTCGGGCGCCTTCCGCCAGCAGCGGGTGCCCGCCCTTGGCGATCATCACCGGGTCCACCACTAGGTTCGATAGGCCCAACTCCCCAATCAAGCTGCAGACCCGCTCGACCACGGCTTCGCTGGAGAGCATTCCCGTCTTCAGCGCGTCCACACCGATGTCGGACACGACGCTCCCGAGCTGGGCTTCGATCAACTCCAACGACAGCTCCGTCGCCGCTTGGACGCCCAACGTGTTCTGGGCCGTGACCGCGGTGATCACGGTCATGCCGTGGACGCCAAAGGCCGAGAAGGTGTTCAAGTCCGCCTGAATGCCGGCCCCGCCTCCGCTGTCCGACCCCGCTATCGTGAGAGCTCTTGGTATCTGGTTGCTCATCTGTGACTGTCAGCCCTTCGGCGTCTCAAGAAAATGGTCCCATCCGCCCCCCGGTACCTGGGTCTCGCTGCCGTCTCCGAGTACCAGGGTCAGCCCTCTCCCGGGGGTGATGGTTCCGATCTCCGTGACCGCTGTCCCGGTTTCCCTCATGACAGCCGCGGCCACTGTGGCGGCATCCTCGGCGGGGCACGTAAATGCCAGCTCGTAGTCCTCCCCACCCTGCAGGGCCAGGTCCAGAGCGCTCATGCCGAGATCGGGCGCCAGCGCCCTTGCGGACGGTGCGATAGGCATACGTTCCGCGACAAGCCGCGCGGCGGCCCCACTGGCCCCGCAGATGTGGCCCAGGTCCCCAGCGATGCCATCGCTGATGTCGATCATCGCCGTGGCTTTCACGAGGGCGGCGATGGCGGCCCCCTCCGCGACCCTCGCCTTCGGGGCCAGGTGGGCGTTGATGGCCTCAGCTACCTCCGAACGGGCCGCATCCAGCCCTCGGTCGAGGGCTAATCGCCCCGCTGCAGACGCGCCCAGGGCACCCGTGACGAGCACACGGTCGCTCTGCATTGCCCCGCCCCGCCGCAGCATCATCTCTTCGGCCACCTCCCCCAGGAGCGTCACGTCGATAGCGATGCCCTCGCCCGAGGAGACATTGCCGCCGATCAGGCCAGCTTCCCACGGCGACATCTCGTCGTTCATTCCCTGGTAAAGCTCCTGGACCCAATCCACTCTTGTGCCTGGGGGGAGAACAAGCGAGACCAGGGCATGGGTGGGGCGGCCGCCCATCGCTGCGATGTCACTGAGGTTTATCGCTGCGCAGCGTCGGCCGAGCTGTCGCGCGGATGTCCGCTCCTTGATGAAATGCCTGCCTTCCACCTGAATGTCGCACGTCACGAGAGTCAGCAGGCCGGGGGTAGGCCGGAGCGCGGCTGTATCGTCGCCGATCCCCGTGACGACCCCCGGAACGCCTTCCGGGACGGTCCTGCGAATCGCGTCGATGAGCCCAAACTCTCCGACATCGGCCAGGGTCTGCCCCGTTGCAATACCGGGAGCCACGGTCTACACCCTCGCCTCGGCGATCAGGCGCCGGATCTCTCTGGCCGCGGCCACGATGTCATCGGCGCTGACGACCGCTGAGACTACCGCCATCCCGTCGGCGCCAGCTTCTGTCAGCTCGCCGATGTGATCGGCCTTGATACCGCCGATGGCTACGATAGGGGCGTCCGTTTGGGAGCGGAGGTCACGCACGGCGCCGGGCCCGACCGGCGAGCCCGCATCGGGCTTCGTCCCTCGCGCCTCATAGACGGGCCCTATCGCAACATAGGTTGCCCCGTCCAGGACTGCCTGCGCCGCCTGCCCTGGATGGTCCAGCGATACGCCGACGATCTTCTCGGGACCCATGAGTCGCCGCGCCTCCGCCGTCGGCATGTCGTCCTGACCGAGATGAACGCCGTCGGCATCGACCGCTAACGCTACGTCGACGCGGTCGTTGACGATGAAGGTCGCTCCCGTGCCCGCCAAGATGTCCCTGATCCGAAGGCCTGTCTGATAAAGCTCCCGTGTGGTTGCGCCCTTGTCACGCAGCTGGACCACGTTGGCGCCCCCCTCCACCGCCAGGCGGGCGACCTCTTCGTGGCTGCGTCCTCTGGAGAGGCCGAGGTCGGTTACCACATATAGGCCGAGGTCGAGGCCGGCGCTCGGTCTCATGCAGCCTGCCCCGAAAGCCTGCTTGCGTTGTACGGGCCGAGCTCTACGGAAGACGGGCCGTTCATCACGAGGTCGGCGATCATGCCCGCCGTGACGGGCGCCAGCAGGATCCCGCTCCGATAGTGCCCGGAGGCGATGATCACGTTCTCGTTACCAGGCGCGTGCCCGAGCACCGGCAGATGGTCCCGGGACCATGGCCGGAGTCCCGCTCTCGCGTGGTTGATCGTCGTCGCCCCAATGGATGGCACCAGCTCTTGGACCCCCGAAAGGATCGAGGCCACGCCGCTGACGGTCACCCTGGGGTCGAAGCCGGCATGCTCGAGGGTTGAGCCCACCAGGGTCGTCCCGTCCCCCTTTGGGGTGGCGTAGGTCATGCCGTGCATGACGGAATGGCGCAGGGGCCTCTCTAGTTTGTTGACATAAATAACCTGACCCCTCACCGGCTGGATTGGGACGTCGAGACCGAGCCAGTCTCCGGCCTGGCATGCCCAGGAGCCCGTGGCAAGGACAGTTAGGTCTCCCATGAAGGCTTCGTTCGCGGAGCGGACGCCGGCGACTCGGGAGCCGCTTGTGACCAGTCCTGTTGCCGGCACCTGCTCTCGGAAAGAAGCCCCATTGGCCACCGCGCCGCGTCGAAGGGCCTCCACCAACCTGGAAGGGTTGACGTGTGGCTCGGTTGGGGAGTAGGTGGCCCCGATGACCTTTGGCCCGACCAGCGGCTCCAGCTCCCTGGCGGCATCGCCGTCCAGCAACTCCAGCTCGAGCCCAAGGCACTTGGCGATCCCCAGGGCCGGCTGGAGCTCTCGGACCTCATGGTCATCGGTAGCGGTACGAATAATCCCAGAGTGCATGCACTCGACGCTCATCCCGGCTGCCTCTTGGACCTCGTCCAGGAATCCCTGGTACATCCGGAAGCTCTTGATGCCGAGATCTATCAGCGGCCCCTCCCCGAGGTTGTCGGACAGCGGCGCGACCATCCCCGCCGAAGCGTGGGAGGCGCCGTAGCCGACCTGGTCCCTTTCCAGGACAAGGGTCGGCACCTTTCGCCGCGATAGCTCGAAGGCGATAGCACATCCAATGACGCCGCCCCCGACGATGATGACGTCTGCGTTAGCAGCCAACGGACTGTTCCGGCTCGTGGGTCATGGGTGATGCCTATCCACCGCCCACCATGTGGACGATATCGAGCACGTCCCCTTCTTGCAGGACGATCTGATGCCAATGGTCCCGGTGGACGACGTCACCGTTGTGGCCGATGGCGATCCCTTTGCGGTTGGCGTCTCGGGAGTCCAAGAGCTCTAGCAGGGGCATTGGCTCCGCCAGGGTTTCCGACTTTCCGTTGATGGTCAGCGCGATCAATGCAGGGACCTCAACTGGTCCGCACGTGACTCGTGGAGCGCATGGCTCAGGGCCTGCGCGGCGGCCTTCGGGTTTGAGGACCCAAGCAACGTGGAGATAACGGCTACTCCCCTCGCCCCGCTCCGGAGTACTTCCGGGGCGTTGCCTGAGGTGATGCCCCCGATCCCCAGGAACGGGAGCCCCACCGCCCTCGAGACCCCCTCGAGCAAGCACACTCCTTCCGGAATCTTGCCGGGCTTGGACTCCGTCTCGAATACCGTCCCGGCGATCAGGTAATCGGCCCCTTCGTCCTCCGCACGCACCGCGGCTTCGACGCTGTGGACCGACTTCCCGATGAGCACTTCGGGTCCGAGGGCTCGGCGGGCCGTATCGGTCGCCGGGCCCACCTCGGGAAGATGCAGGCCCTCCGCGCCGGACAGCTTGGCTGCGTTGATGTCGCCGTTGACAATAACCAGGGCCTTCCCCTCGATAGCCTCTTGTATTTGCCGAACAAGGGTCAGGCGGTCGGCCGTAGAAAGGTCCTTCTCGCGCACTTGAACGACGTTCACGCCGCCCTCGACTGCCTCCCTGACCTTCCAGGCCAGCTGTCCCCCAGCCCGCCTCCGATCGGTTACCAGGCAGAGGACGGGCTCGGGAAGCACTAGCACCTGAGTGACCACGCAGGCACCTGCTCTTGGGGGCTCGAGGCGGAGGCGTAGGTTTTCTTGGGCATCCGGCCGGCGACATACGCTCTTCGTCCAGCCTCGACGCCCAGACGCATTGCCTCCCCCATGGCGGGGGCATCCTCGGCGAGGGCGATGGCCGAGTTCACCAGCACGGCGTCTGCCCCGATCTCCATCGCCAGCGCCGCATCGGATGGCGCTCCTATGCCAGCGTCGACCACCACCGGCACGCTCGCCTGCTCGACGATAATCTTCAGCTGCTCGAAGTTCACGATCCCCTGACCGGAACCAATTGGGGATGCCAAGGGCATCACCGTCGCCGTCCCCGCCTCTTGAAGCTGCCGGGCCAGGACGGGGTCCGCGTTGATGTACGGAAGTACGATGAATCCCTCGTCGACCAGGGTCCTAGCTGCTTCGAGCGTGCCGACGGGGTCGGGCAGGAGGTACTTGGGGTCGGGAATGACCTCCAGCTTGAGCCAGTCGGAAAGCCCCATGCTTCGGGCAAGGCGGGCTGTATAAAGCGCCTCCTCCACCGTTCTGCACCCCGCCGTATTGGGCAGGATGGCGTACTTGTTCCAGTCGATGTGGTCCAGGATGGTCTTCTCGCCGCCTTCGAAATCGATCCGTTTGAGGGCCACGGTGACCATCTCGGCGCCGGACCGCTGGAGGGCTTCCACCATCTCTCCCGGTGTCCGGTACTTCCCTGTACCGACGATTAGTCTGGAGCTGAACGTCTTCCCGGCGATTTCGAGCTGACTGTCCAAGCCCCACCTCCATACAAAAAAGGGACGCCTGTGAGGCGTCCTCAAAACCGGTGTCCTGTCCCTGCGCTGGCATTACCCAGATCAGGTTCGAGCGGTCGGTGAGGCGCCTCACCCTCTCAGCCTGGTATCCCAAGCTCCCGCGCTGTTTGTATTCTGTTCCACACTATAGTCCTATGTTCTGGGAGTGTAAAGGTCAACCCCAGGGCCGCCTAGGGCAATCGCATACTAAGTGTTGAGCACGGTGAGGAGGTAGTCCTCATCCCATCCGGCTCTCTTGCGTTTGGCGGCGATGCCCCCTTTCGACATGGACTCGCGCTTGAGCATATTGAGGGCCATGCGACGCAGGGTGGAGAAGTTCTCGGCGGCGTTGCCAGTCCTGACTCGGCAATCGTCCTCGCGGAAGGCGATATCAAGCACCCAGTGGACCGAATTCTCAATCCCCCAGTGTCCTCTCACCGCTGAGAGGATTCGGTCGGCCTGGTTCGGCAGGTTCGATAGATAGTAGCGGACTTCCGTGGACGTTCTGCCGTCTCCGTCACAGCGTTCTGACTCGACCATCGCCACACTGGTGAGTGCCGTCCACTCCTGACGGTCGTTGAGGTAGTCGATGTGGTCGGGGTCTGAGACAGACCAGCATCGCCGCATCTCGATTCGACCATGCCCTTTGTTGACCGTCTCGCAGAAGTCGTGATCAAGATCGGCAAAGCCGGTCCGTAGGGCATCGGCAAACGCCTCCTTGACGTCCCTGTGGAGTTGGGGCTGATTCTCCTTGAGGGCCAGGACGTAGTCGGCACCTTGGTCGATGATCGTTGCCGCAATCTCCTTCTGGCACCCCATGGCGTCAATGGTGACGATGCATCCGGACACATCCAGCACGCTCAACAGTTGAGGTATGGCCGTGATCTCATTGGAACGTTCATCGACCTTGGTCTGTCCGAGCACCAGATGGTTGGATGATGCCCACGCGCTCACCATGTGGATTGCTGACTTCCCTATGAATCTGTTATGCGAACGACGGAGCGTCTTGCCATCGATCGCCACCACCTGCCCTCTGGTCACCTCGCTGACCGCGCTCACCCAGTCCATGAAACATTCCTGGAACTGCGTCGCGTCCAGTCTCGCGAAGACTCTGCCGAAGGTGTCATGCGATGGGATGCCGTTGGGCAGCTCGAGGAACCGACGGAGCCAGTCCTTCTTCGACTTGCCAAACAACTCCACGTCCACCCACGAGTCCGCACCACAGAGGACCGCGCAGATAGCGATGACCACGACATCCATCAGGTTGTGGCGCTTGGCGCGATCGTCTCGTGGGTCGTTGAGCTTTGCGAACCGATCGATCAGGTTGGCTGCAGGCGTAGCGTCCATGTGGTCCCTCCTTACCCTGGATTGACCACAATTCTATATCTTGTCTTAGAATCAATTTAATATGCGATTGCCCTGCAGGGCCGCCTAGTTCATTGGCCAGGGCCGCCACCTTCAACGGCAGTGGGGCGCGGAGCTAAAGTGCTATCCATCCGGCGCATAGTCCGGCATCATCCGGTGCCCTTCTGGCGTCACGCCGCTGGCGAGTTGTATGCTGGCCGTCGAGTTCTCCCTGAGCATACGAGGCGCACTTGAAGGTCGACCTTCTCTACGAGATGCAAAGACCGGGACGCCATGACGAGCGCACCGAGTACGAGCTCTACTGGGACACCATGGCCGAGATCGAGCTGGCCGACGAAGCCGGCTTCAGCACCGTGTGGACCGTCGAGCACCATTTCCTGCGCGGCTTCGCCCATTCGTCGGCGCCCGAAGTGTTCCTCTCCTCCGCGGCGCAGAGGACCAAGAACATCCGCCTCGGCCACGGGGTCGTGCTGCTCCCGCATAAGTTCAACCACCCGATACGGGTCGCGGAGCGCATTGGGGCACTGGACATCCTGAGCAACGGCAGGGTGGAATTCGGGACGGGCCGCTCGGCGCCTTACGAGCAGGAGCCCTTCGGGATCGATCCAGCCGAAAGCCGGGACATGTTTCAGGAGGCCCTGGAGATCATTCCGCGGATGTGGATGAACCCCACCTTTTCCTACGAGGGCCGTTATTTCAGCATCCCCGAGCGCCACGTCATCCCCAAGCCCATCCAGAAGCCCCATCCCCCTATTTGGATGGCCTGCAGCAGCCCGGCCAGCTGGCAGATCGCCGGGCGTAACGGCGTCGGGGCCCTTGGCCTGACCCTGCTCGTCGAGGTCGACGAGGTCAAAGAATACATCGCCTCATACGGAGAGGCGTTGGAGCACGCCCGCCCCGTTGGCGGGGAGACGAATGACCAGGTCGGCGCTTTTACCATCGTCCATTGCGGCGAGAGCGATGAAGAGGCCCGGGATGCCGGCTCGGAGGCTGCCGCCTGGTACATCAACCGGGCCCTATCCCAGTTCGCGGCGCCCCCAAGACCCGACCAGCCATCGGGCAACGGCCTTCCCCCTCCCAAGAGGCGGGACAACGATGCGGCTTATGAGACCTTCAGGGCGGAACGGCGCGAGCGCCTACTCGAGCGCGTGCTGGACCGCACAGTGGGGCTCAAGGAGTTCTCCCGGGAGGACATGATCATTGTCGGCGACCCGGACACGTGCACCCGGAAGCTGCTGCGCTACCGGGATGCCGGGATCGAAAGGGTCCTTTGCATCATGCAGGCGGGGCACCTGCCGCACGAGAAGACCATGGAGTCGATAAGGCTCTTCGGCAAGTACGTTATCCCAAACGTCTCCTGATTAGAAGCGGCGCTGTGGTCCGCGTGGCGCCCCGACGGGCTCTTCCGGTACTGCACCGGCCTTGGGTTTGACATAGGCGTCAAGCGACCGTATGATGGGCCACAAGTGTGGACGCTCGGGGGCGCCTTCTGTGGTGGATGTGAGTTTTTCCTTGGTGAGCTACCCTTCCGTGGGCCCCCTGTACGTCTATGTAACTGAGGTTACATAGGACCGGTCCGCCAGCCCTGCGCCAGAAGCGCCCCCGCAAAAGACCCCGCAGGCCACCCTACCGGAATGCGTCGCGCTATCACGCTGCACCCTTGTCCAAATAGCGCCGAGCTTTACGAAGGCGGAACAAGCCAGAACCAAGAGCAACCAGAAACAGGCCTCGATATCACCCTCTCCTTGGCAAGACGTATCGCGCTGTTCACCACGATGCCGAACGGAAGAGGCGGCCTTCACGCATGACACAAGCTTCCGGACAATCTGAGAAACAACCCGTAAGCCCCCAGGGGGTTGCCCGCCATGATCCGCGGATAAACACTACGCCTGAGAGCTTCGATGCAGCCCGTGACCTTCCGGCGGGCTTTATGGAGTTCTACCTGCCGTTACACCGGCAGTTCACGTCGAGGCAGCAGGACCTGGCGGCGCGGCGCGAAGTCACGCTGGCACAATCTCATGCCGGCGTCCTGCCAGACCACCTTCCAGCCTCAGAAGCGACGATGGGCGAATGGCGCATCGAGCTGCCTGCCTGGTGCCAGGACCAGAGAAACCAGATGACCGGCCCCGCTGACGACGGCGAGCTGGTCGTTAAGATGCTGAACTCAGGTGCGCCTGGAGTCATGCTGGACGTCGAAGATTCCATGGTCAACGCGTGGCCGAACCTTGTGCAGGGCGTCCAGAACATCGTCGAGGCCATGCGGGGCTCGCTGACCTATTACGACCGAAAGCGCGAGAGGACCGTCGCGATCCAGGAAAGCGGCACGGTCATCTGGAACCGGGCGCGGGGCCTTCACCTCAACCAGGGTGGCGTTATCCGAGGGGAGCTGACGTCGGCTTCGCTTTTCGACTTGGCGCTCATCGCGTTTCGGGCGGAACCAGACGAAATCAAGCACCCCCTGAGCTTCTATATCCCCAAGACCGAGAGTGCGGACGAAGCTCTTTGGTGGCGCGACGTTTTCCAGGCCATCGCCGGGGCTAGGGGCTGGCCCAAGGACTATATCAAGTGCATGGCATTGGTCGAGGCGCACCCGATGGTCTACCAGATGGAGGAGTTCATCTACAACCTTCGGGACCACCTGCTGGGGCTCAACCTGGGCCGCTGGGACTACATGGCCAGCCTGATCCATTTCAATCTCGAAGACCCCCGTTGGGTGCTGCCTGACAGGAACACCATTCCGCATGATGTCCGGTTCTTCCAGCACCTGCGAGAGCTTATCCCTGAGATCTGTCACAAAAGAGGGATCTTCGCCATCGGTGGCATGACCGCCCTTTTCCCCGACCGGGGCAACCCCGAGCTCAACGAGCGGGCCTTGAAAGCTCTGGCTGAAGACAAGAAAAACGAGGCCAGCTCCCTAATGGATGGCGCCTGGACGGGGCATCCCGATCAAAACCAGATCGCCGTCGACCAGTTTCCATCGCCCAACCAGGTCGGCCGGCGCCAGCCCGCCGCCGAGCGCTACCCGGACTTGCGCCCGGTCCCCGAAGGCGTCGGGAAGAGGACCGTGACTGGGACGAGGGCCGCGGTGAGGACCGTCATCCGCTACAGGCATGGCGTCCTCAGCGGCAAAGGGGCCAGCCTCCTCGATGGGTACATGGAAGACTTGGCGACCGACCGCATCTATCGTTTGATGATTGCTCAACGGGTGAAGCACTCGGCAGAGACCCCCATTGTTGATGACAGAGGGGCCCCTGTCAGTCATACGCCTGAGCTTGTCACCCAGCTATTCGACGAGGAGCTGGGACGGATCCTGAGTGAGCTGCCGCCAAACGCGGATGAGACGACGCGCGGCAAATATCAGAAGGCACGGGAGCAGAGTGAGGCGATGATCACGAGCCGCCAGTTCAACCCCGTCTAGGTGGGCCTCGTCGGGGTTGGGCTTCAGAAGCAAACACTGGGTAATGAGGTAACGGATGAATTCACACCGGCCAGAGTTCTACAGCCAAGTGAGAGACCTGGAGAGGGAGTGGGAGAGCCCGCGGTTTCGCGGCGTCAAGCGGGACTACTCCGCTGAGGATGTCGTAAGTCTCCGCGGGTCGATCCAGATCGAGCACACCCTCGCACGGGCAGGGGCTGAGCGACTCTGGGAGCTCTTGAACACCGAGGACTATGTTCCCACGTTTGGGGCCATGACCGGCAACCAGGCCGTTCAGATGGTCCGGGCGGGCCTGAAGGCCATTTACCTCAGCGGCTGGCAGGTCGCAGGGGACGCCAACCAGGCCCAGCAGACTTACCCCGATCAGAGTCTCTATCCCAGCAACAGCGCCCCCACCCTCGTGAGGCGCATCAATAACGCGCTCATGAGAGCAGACCAAGTCAGCACCCTCGACGGCAATCATGGTATCCACTGGTACGCGCCCATCGTTGCCGACGGGGAGGCCGGGTTTGGCGCGGCGATTCATGCCTTCGAGCTGATGAAAAACATGATCGAAGCCGGGGCGTCCGGCGTCCACTTCGAGGACCAGCTCGCTGCGGAGAAGAAATGCGGACACATGGGCGGCAAGGTTCTGGTCCCGGTCTCCCAGTTCGTTAAGACCCTGAACGCCGCCCGGCTTGCCGCCGACGTTCTCGGCGTCCCAAGCGTCCTTATGGCCCGTACCGACTCCTTGCATGCGACGTTGCTCACCAACGACATCGACGAGCGCGACCACCGATTCCTGACCGGAGAGCGGACTGAGGAGGGGTACTTCGGGGTCCGCGGCGGCATCGAGTCCGCCATCACCAGGGGGAAAGCGTTTGCCCCGTATGCCGACCTCCTATGGTGCGAGACCTCGGAACCGGACCTCGACGAAGCTCGGACATTCGCGGAAGCGATTCACAGCGAGTATCCCGGGAAGTTCCTCGCGTACAACTGTTCCCCCTCGTTCAACTGGAAGGCCAATTTGGACGACAGGGCCATTGCCCGCTTCCAGACAGACCTCGCCTCCATGGGGTACAAGTTCCAGTTCATCACGCTGGCGGGCTGGCACATGGTCAACATGAGCGCCTTCGAGCTCGGCAAGGCTTACGCCGAGCGGGGCATGACCGCCTACGTCGACCTTCAGGAGCGCGAGTTTGCGCTGGAGGAGGACGGCTACACCGCCACCCGGCACCAGCAAGAGGTTGGGGCCGGCTATTTCGACAAGGTGCTGGAGACCGTCAGCGAAGGCAAGGCCGCCACAGGTGCGCTGGCTGGTTCAACCGAGGAGAGACAGTTTTAGCCCGTTTGTTTCCACTGGCCCGGGAGCGCTCTGGGTTAAGAACGAAACTGAAGGGGCCTCCCGAGGGAGGCCCCTTTGCTGACCGGTGTATATGAGACGGACCGCATCTACGCCCTGATCAGCCTCGTGATCCCTTTGCTGCTCCTGCCGCCGCCCCACGGCTGAATGAGCGCCGTGAAGCCTCCGGCATCTCCACCGGCCACGATGAAAACGAATCCTTCCGGTTCGTCGACAACTGGGTGGAGCTCGTCGTCTGGGCCCGCTATCTCGGCGATCACGCCCTGGCCCGGCCGCTTGCGAAGCGCTGCCGAGGATATGCGCGCCTTCGCATGAAGGTATTCCCTGGCTTGTGCCTTGGTCCATCCGGCGTTCCTGAAGATCCGAGCATGCTCAGGAGGCAACACGATGATGAAGTGGCCGAGGTGCGTGGAGAACACCTTGAGGCTCTCAGCGAGGTAGTTCAGGTAGCTCTCGGGACGGTTGCTCGTCCCGTCGGAAACCTGTAGCGGCGCCAATGCGGCAAACACCGTGATTGTGTTATCGGTCGGCGAGAAGCCCCGCTGTACGTGCAACGGCTCCCAGGGGCTGGCATCTTCGTTCTCGGCGAAACACCAGCTGTACTTCCCACCATGGCCCAGGGTCCCTTTGTCCAACACCCCTGGCATCCCGTCGGTGACGTTAATGATAATGAGGCGAATCGCTCTCCCTATCGTTGCATTCGCCCGCCACCCTGGTGAGAATGCGTTGACTCCGCTATTGATGTCTAGGTGCTTCGCAATTGGTCCGTTGACCAGGATGAGCTGTGCCGACCCGCCCGTGCTCGCCAGGGACCCGTGATAGTTGAACTCCGGGTCGGTCATCGCCTCGATGACGGCCACGACGATGGGCATGTACTCAGGCCGGCATCCCGCCATCACGGCGTTGATGGCAACCTTCTCCGCGGTGATCGCGCGACCCCTGGTTGGGACGACCCCGAGCACGTCGCTTGGATTCTTGTCGCAGGCGTCCAGGAATTGCTGGACCCGCTCTTGGGTCGGGGGCACTACCGGCAGGCCATCGGTCCACCCCTTCTCGTAGTAAAGCTCGATGGCCTCGTAGGGGTCGGCCACCGTATGCTGTGGGGACGATAGGGCCTCTCGTTGCATCGAGCGCCTCCGGAAGACGCTAGCCGGCGGGGCTAGAAACCAACCCTTGACACGGCTCGGGCTTCAGGCTGCGTCCTCACGTTGACGACGGCTGGGCCGTCCGTCGCAAACGCTCTCTGAAGGGCGGCCCTGATGTCGCCTGCCTCTTCGACATACTCTCCGTGACAGCCGATGGCTTCCATCATCTTGTCGTAACGCTGCCAGCCGAGCTCGCGGCCAACGCTGCCATAGGTGCTGCGGCTGGTGAAGCCCGCGTTGTTGCCGATCACCACCTTGATGGGCAGCTTGTGTCGCGCCGCAGTGTCCATCTCCATCCCGTTCCAACCGAAGGCGCCATCGCCGGACAGGACCACGACCTGCTTTTCTGGATTGCCTACCTGAGCGCCAATGCCGAAGGGGACTCCGACGCCCATGCAGCCTTGCGGCCCGGCATTCACGCGGTGCCTCGGGAAGAAGACCGGGATCGTATGACGGGCGAAGCCCATGATCTCGTGCCCGTCGACGACCAGGATCGCGTCCTTGTCCATGACCTCCCGGAGCTCTTTGCACAGCCGTGCGGGGTGGATGGGGTTCTCATTGGAGTTGAGCTGCTCCTCGGAGCGCTCATGGGTCGCGGCATCTCTGGCGGCCAGCGCCTGAATCCACTCGCTGTCCTTCTTCAGGTTGACGCGCCCCGACGCCTCCTCGGTGAGCTGCTGGAGCACCATCTTGGCGTCCCCCATGATGCCCACCTCGACGGGCCTGTTGTGCCCCAGTTCCGAGCCGTCAATATTGACCTCGATGAACTTGGCATCGGCGCTGAAGTTCGGCGGCTGGAAATTGAAAAGCATGGAATTGGCCCGGGCCCCAATGGCCAGCACGGCGTCCGCTTCCCGGAAGGCCATGCTCCGGGCACCGCCGAAGAAGAGGTCATGGTCCTCCGGCACCACTCCCCGGCCTTGCGGCGTCGTGTAGAACGGTATGCCCGTTTTCTCCACGAAAGCCTTCAGCTCATCCCACGCCTGGGACCACAGTATGCCGCTGCCGGTTACCACCACGGGCCGCTGGGCCTTCTCCAGCACCTCGATGGCACGGCGGACCTGCGCGGGATCGCCCATGGGGCGTGACTCGACACGGTAGTTTGAGGGGCTTATGACGCTGTCTTCGTCCACGGTGCCGCTGAGGATGTCGCCTGGGAGGTCCAGGTAAACGGCCCCCTTGCATCCGTCCTGCGCAGTCCGGAACGCGACGCTGAGGTACTCTGGCACCCTGCTCGTCATATTTACCTGGAGCGCCAGCTTGGTGATGGACTTCATCACCGGAGTCTGGTCCAGCTCCTGAAAGCCCCCATTCGTCGTCAGGTTTATGGCCGTCGACCCGCCCAGGCAGACGACCGGGCAAGCGTCGGAGTTCGCATTGGAGAGCCCCGTGACTGCGTTCATGGTCCCGGGCCCAGCGGTTGTCGCACAGACACCGGTCTTTCCGGTCGTTCGGGCGTAGGAGTGGGCGGCCATGGCGGCGGCTTGCTCGTGGCGAACGTAGAACGTACGGATCCCCAGCTTCTCTGACTCTCCCACGAGCGGGGAAATTGGCCCACCCATCAGGAAGAACAGGTCCTCCACCCCCTCGTTATGAAGCGCCCTCGCTACTAGCTGGCTACCACTGATCTCGCCCATAGCCCCTCCTTATCCGTCCCCGGCCGGCGTCTTGGTGGGCGGATTATCTCTGGAATCTCCGCCGAGGGCAAGCACAGGGCAAAGAAAGAGGGGGCTCTAGAGCCCCCTCCGGTCCTTCGTACTTGAACGCCGTAGTTACTTGCCGCAGTTGCAGTTCCCGCAGCCTCCTCCGCCCCCGGCGTTGGGGTTGATGATCGTGAAGCCGGACCGGTCCAGACCTTCCAGATAATCGATCTGTGACCCATCGAGCACTGAGGCAGAATCCTCGTCGAGAAGGATCTTCAGGCCGGCGGACTCGAACAGATGGTCGTCCTCCTGCCGGTCCTTGTCCAGGGTCATCATGTACTGGGGTCCAGAGCAACTCATGCCAGTGACGATGATCCTAAGGGACGACTCCTGCTCTCCCTGCTCGTCCATGATTCCCTGGATCTTCTCCGCCGCCATATCGCTGACTTCAATCATGGTGCATAACTCCAGTGACGAGTTCGGTATCCCAGCCAGGCCGATGATAGCACGGGCTGAAAGAGAGCGTCAAACCAGCAGATGGGGGGACTTGCGCCCCGTCTGCCAGCCCTGCGCCGAGAAAGACAGGCGCCTATCGCCTTGACGCTCTCAGGGCCGGCGGTACACTGGAGCGCGGCGTATCCCCGCGCCCCAGCTTTTCCGGAAGGGAGTGCCCCATGACCACCGCCTCATCCGCCGCCGGCCTCAGGACCAGGAGCCGTGTCCTGATCGACGGCCCCGACCGCGCGGGGGCCCGGGCGATGCTCCGCGCCACGGGCCTCGACGATGACGACTTCAACCGTCCGTTGATTGGGGTCGCGAACACCTGGATCGAGGTCATGCCCTGCAACTTCCACCTGCGCCGCCTTGCCGCGAAGGTCAAGGAGGGCATCCGGGCAGCCGGGGGCACCCCCATCGAGTTCAATACGATCTCGGTGTCCGACGGTGTGGCCATGGGCACCGAAGGAATGAAAGCATCCCTGATCAGCAGGGAGGTAGTGGCCGATTCCATCGAGCTGGTCGCCCGAGGCCATCTCTTCGACGGACTTGTTGCGCTGTCGGGATGCGACAAGACCATCCCAGGGACCATAATGGCCCTCGCGCGGCTCGATATCCCGTCGCTCATGCTCTACGGCGGCTCGATCATGCCCGGGCGGTTTAACGGCAAGGACGTCACCATCCAGGATGTGTACGAGGCTGTGGGGGCCCACGCCGCCGGAACAATGACCGCTGAGGACCTCGATAGGCTCGAGAGAGCCGCTTGCCCAGGCTCCGGGGCCTGCGGAGGCCAGTTCACGGCCAACACCATGGCGATGGCCATCGAGGTCCTTGGCATGGCCCCCATGGGAAGTGGCAGCGTCCCCGCGATGGACCCCAAGAAGGACGAAGTCGCGTTTGAAACGGGCCGCCAGTTGGTCGACCTGCTTGAGAGGGATATTCGACCGAGTCGGATCATCACGCAGGGGTCGCTGGAGAACGCGATCCGAATGGTTGCCGCCTCGGGCGGGTCGACCAACGGAGTCCTGCATCTGCTGGCGATCGCCAGGGAGGCCGGCATCTCCTTGGAGATCGACGACTTCGACCAGATTAGCGCCCGCACCCCGATCATCGCCGATATGAAGCCCGGCGGCCGGTATATGGCCAGCGATCTTTACCAGGCGGGCGGCATTCAGCTCGTTGCCCAAAGGCTGGCCGATGCGGGGTTACTGAGCGTCGGCGAGATGACCGTTACGGGGAGGACCATCGGTGAAGAGGCCGCTGAGGCCCGCGAAACCCCGGGGCAGGTCGTGGTCACCCCGGTGGACCGCCCACTCAAGTCCACGGGAGGCCTGGTGATCCTCCGGGGCAACCTCGCTCCGGAGGGCTGCGTGGTGAAGGTCGCCGGCCACGAGCGTATGACCCATCGCGGGCCGGCGCGCGTTTTCGACCGGGAGGAGGACGCCTTTGCTGCTGTCAGGGGCCGGCAGATATCTTCGGGAGATGTCGTCGTCATCCGATACGAGGGCCCCAAAGGCGGCCCCGGGATGCGCGAGATGCTGGGTGTCACCGCCGCTATCGTCGGAGAGGGGCTGGGCGAAACGGTCAGCCTGCTGACCGATGGCCGCTTCTCGGGTGCGACACATGGCCTCATGGCAGGCCATGTGTCGCCGGAGGCCTTTGTCGGGGGCCCGATCGCGGCGTTGCGGGACGGTGACACCATCGTCTTCGATGTCGATCGGAGGAGGCTTGATGTGGAGCTCTCAGACGATCAACTGCAGGCGCGCCTCAGAGAATGGGCAGCACCAGCCCCACGGTACCCGTCGGGGGTGATGGCGAAATACGCGCGGTTGGTCTCGTCTGCGTCGGAAGGGGCGGTGACCGGCTAGGCCGGACCGGGCTTGATTCAGGCTTGGACACAGGGCCTTAACGTCAAGGTCGCTGGTCCCGTGTCGAAGCAATGATTCTCGCCTTGGGCTCTGATGGGGCCTTGTCTTTTGGCACACCGCGTAGCAGCTTCACTGTCCTCGAGAGCGTGTCGATAAACCTCTGGCACGGCCCACACGCCTCCAGGTGCCGCTGCAATCGGGCAACTATAGCGGGATCGAGGTCTTCTTCGAGATAGTCGGAGGCGGCGTCTCGGACACCGGGGCAGTCCAGCTCTTGTTTCCGCTTGCTGAACGGGTTCCCGAACCTGAGCACTAGGATGTCCTCCTGCCCTGCTCGCCGGTATGCTAGGCCTGCGCGGCGTGTAGGTCAATCGACGGTTGGCGTGTGAATGCTTCGATGCCGCGCACTTGGCAAGGATACATGGACTCTCATCGGTCGGCCTCTTCTGCGACTCCCGCGCATAGGCGACTTCAGGCCATCGCCTGTACGGATTAGTCTTTAACCCAAGCTTGTTGTGAGTGATGCTGCCATCAGATGCCTCCGGCCAGAGAGAAAGAAAAGACCCCCGGCGATCTGTTACCAGGGGCCTTAGGGAGCTTGTACCGCCGCTCAGGGTATTCTATAGGTGCTACAGTGGGGGCGAAGGATGTACCCGCCGCTCAGGCGTGTCGCGACTGACTGGGGGCCGGTCGCTTCTTGTAATCCCTTGGAGGGGTCCCTTGAAGGTGATCATTCGGCAGCCCAAGAGGCGAGAGGTGGAGCTCCGTGGGCGCAGAAAGGTCAATGACGTCCTGAAGGAGCTCGACGTGAACCCGGAAAGCGTCATCGTCGTCAAGGGGAAACAGCTCTTGACCAGGGATGCCCTGGTGGCCGAGGACGAGACCATCGAGGTTGTTTCGGCGATATCGGGCGGGTGCTGACCATGCGTTGCCTCAAGTGTGGCGAGACGGCGTGGGTGGACCTCCGCCGCCACAACTCCGCCTATTGTGCCGGCCATTACCTCCAGTACTTCGAGACCCATGTAGAACGCAACATCCGTTCCAAGCGGATGTTCTCTCGTGACGACAAGGTCCTGGTCGCGGTCTCCGGGGGAAAGGACAGCCTTGCCCTGTGGGACATCCTTCAGCGGACCGGGTATCAGACAGCGGGCCTGTACATCGAACTCGGGATCGGTGAGTATTCGGCCCGTTCCCGGGAGAAAGCCGAAGCCTTCGCCAGGGATTTCGGCGGCGAGCTCATTGTCGAGGACGTTCGTGAGGCGTACGGAAACGGCCAGATAGGAATTACGGAGCTTTCCAAGACCCTGAAACGGGTCCCGTGTTCGGGTTGCGGGCTGACGAAGCGTTACCTGAGCAACCACACCGCTCGAAAGATGGGGTTCGACGTCCTTGCTACCGGGCACAACCTCGATGACGAGGCCGCGACCCTCCTTGGCAACGTGCTCCACTGGAAGACCGAATATGTCGCCCGGCAGTCGCCCGTGATGGAAAGCACCCATCCGGGTCTCGCGCGGAAGGTCAAGCCGCTGTATACGTTCAGCGAGCGGGAAACGCTGAGCTACACTCTCATCCGTGGAATTGATTACATCGAGGAGGAGTGTCCCAATGCCCACGGGGCCAACTCGATCCTGTACAAGGAGGTCCTGAACACCCTCGAGCACCGGTCTCCGGGCACGAAGGCTGGCTTCCTCAAGGGATTCCTCGATAACGTTCGGCCGGTGTTTGAGTCCGCGGCTGGGGCAACGGTGGGCGAGTGCAGCCGGTGTGGAGAGCCGACGACGGCCGAGGTGTGCGCTTTCTGCCGCATGTGGGAGCGTGCCAGGGAGACCTATACACGGCGTCAGGTCACGGAGGGTGTAAGGAGGGCTGATCAGTGAAGACAACTGGGATGGTCATGGGACTGATCGACGTGCCCGGTGAGCACACGAAAGACTTCAACACCTGGTACGACTTTGATCACCTACCGGAATTCGTGAGCGTTCCGGGGATAATCGCTGGGCGCCGGTATGTGGCGACCCCCGATTGCAAGGCCGTGCGCCCGCCCGCGGCGTCTGAGGCGCTGGCGGATGGCAAGGGCACCTACTGCACGACCTACCTCATAGGCGCACGGGGCTTCGGAAAACTTAAACGGGATTGGGAAGCCCACGCCCAGCACATCCGGCAAGAGCACCGTCTGTTCCGCCACGGCAACGTCGTTGAAATGGTGTTCTGGCGGCTGGAGTTTGCCCTCGCCCGGAACGGCATCCCGGTGGCCGCTGAAGCCGTCCCCTATCTCGGGCACACGGGGATTATGGTGGTCCAGACGGAAGTGGCCGACGCAGCCCGGCGAGCCGAAGTGCACCAGTGGTACCAGGACGTCCATGCCCATGACCTGGTGGCCCTGCCCGGAATTGCGGCGGCGATGCGGTTCACGCGGGTCACCCCTCCTACGGAAGGGCGGTTCATGAACGTCTACTTGCTAGATGGGGAGCCGCCGGACATTGCCGAGAGAATCAATAGGGCCAGGGACGTTTGGACAACCCAGGGCCGGTACCCGCCCCCAGGGAACGCAGCCCAGACCCTGTTCCTCAGTACCTACCGCTCCATCGTGCCCACCAAGTACGAGTTCGATGTAGGCTGACCCGCCAATTGCGGATCGAGCCCTCGGGAGCTGATCGCGGCGCGGCTGGGGACTGGGACGTAAAGCCAGCGGAAACCGATGACCTCTTCGACCGTGCCGATCAGCGTCGGCGGGCTGGGAAAGGCTTGGCGGGATAGCCGTCGGCGCCGGCCGCGAAATAAAGTTGGTTCATGGCTCGCACTTCTCACAACCTTTGACGTTTTCCCAACCTGTGGCTTTGGCACGTTGAAAGGGTTCCTCTCTCATCGTGAACGGTATACCTGGGCTTGGCAACCATCGGCCATTGCGGCCGCTATCCTGCCGCCGAGTTCCTTGCCCGCGATTACAATACGAACATGAGCCTGTGTGGACTCTTGCTTGCTTGGTAGTCCAATTCTCGTAGACGTAATACCCCATGCCCCCCTCCCTAAGCTGGATGAACGCAGGGATTATCAGGGACAAGCGGCCTCGGGGTTAAGCTTTTCAGCCCTGGGTTTGACCTAGTCCACGCTCGTTCAAGGAGGCATACATGGCGATATCGGAAAGGGTGCGGGGGTTCTTGGCCGAGAACCATCGGGCGGTCCTGACAACGTTCAGGAAGGACGGCGGGTTACAGATGAGCATCGTGACGTGCGGTCTGTACCAGGAGGGACCTGCCTTTACCGTAGAAGGCAGCCGCGCGAAACTCAAGAACCTTCAGCGCGATCCGCGTTGCGCGATTCTGGTGTCGACGCCGGACTGGTCCCGGTACGTAGGCATCGAGGGCGCTGCCAGGCTCATCTCGCCGGACAAAGACCGCTCGGACGACCTACGACAGGCGCTGCGGGAGGTATTTCGGGCGGCGGCCGCGAAGGAGCACCCGGACTGGGAAGAATACGATCGGGCCATGATCGACCAACGACGCTCGGCCATTGTCGTGGTCCCGGAGAGGCTCTATGGAACTGTGACGTAGAAACGAGTTGGGCCGCGGAGCAAACCCTCGTCCTATCCGCGACCCTCGCGCAGCAGCCCATCGAGGGCTGCAATCCTGATAGTAAGGCATCTTCTCTCCGCCACCCATAGGTCTACCCCCAGCATCGCCCCAACGTCGTCTCGCACGATGGACGCGGTGACCGAACCCCTGAAGATTCGGGAAGAGCGAAGCGCTTGGTGGCATATCGGAAGGACGATTCCCCAAGAGTGATAGTTGTTGCAAAGTGCTTTCATTGATGTCATAATGCGTTCATGCCTGTACAGATCACCATAAGGGGTGTCCCCGAGGAAGTTCGCGACGAGATCGCCGTGCGCGCAGCGCTCCAACGCCAGTCCATGCAGGAATATCTGCGCTGCGAGCTAGAGCGCATCGCGTCGCGGCCCTCAGTCGGCACGTGGCTGCAAGGAGTTCGCGACCGCAAGGCAGTGTCGGAAACACGGGTACAGCCGTCCCGTATCCTGCGCGCCCGTGACGCGGATCGAACGTGACTACAGTCGTCGACGCATCCGTGCTGGTCGCAGCCTTGGTCGACTCCGGACACGAGGGCAACTGGGCGGAATCGACACTTGCCGAAGGCCACTTGGCTGGTCCAGAGTTTGCTCTAGCCGAGGTCAGCAACATCCTGCGCCGGTTGGAACGGGCCGAGCAGATATCGCGTATTGAGGCCACCAGCGCCCATGTTGACCTGCTGCGGCTCGACATGGAGCTGTTTCCCTTCGCCCCTTTCGCCGGGCGGGTGTGGGCGTTGCGGGGCAACCTGACCAGCTACGACGCATGGTACGTGGCGCTGGCGGAGGCGCTGGATTGCCCGCTAGTGACGCTTGACCGTAAGCTCAGCCGCGCCAGCGGCCCGGTTTGTGAAGTCATCGCTCCGCCCCGTTCCCATAGGGAGGACCAATGATCCCTAGGGAATGCAAAACGGCAGACCGTCGTTTGTTGGATGGCGGGAGCTTCGCAAATGGCTGCGGACATCTGCTGAGGGCCAGGCTGTGGAGGATACGGTTGGGAAGCTATCCGGGAGTTGGCTCCCGGAGACGCCAACAGCCTTAGCGGGGCTCGGAGCATCCGGCCCGGGTTGTCCGCGCCGGGACCACTGGAAGACCACTATGGAAGATACGAACAGTCAGAAACAACCGAAGAGCTCCGGCAGAGCAACCCCTGAGCTGAGCTTCTCGGAGGACACAACCGGCATAAATCATGCATAGGTACCCCGGCTGGGGCGAGCGTAACCCGCCATGGGAGCCGCGTGTCCTCGTGGGCGGCCAGGATAGTCCTCTAGAAAAGCGGCGGGAATCTTCAGGCCGCCGAGGCCAGAAACTGCGCCAGCACGCGGTTAAAGATCTCCGGCCGCTCCCACTGCGGGGAATGCCCCGCCTCCGGGACCACCTCGACGGTGACGTTGGGGAGCAGCTTCTCGAGCCTGAGCGATCCGCTGATGATCATCTCTGAGTCCAGATCGCCGAAGACGATCAGAGTCGGGACCGTGATTCGAGCGGCCCGCTCTTCGGTCCCCTCCCAGCCCAAGAGACCTTCCGCCGCGCCGACGAACGCGTCTGGGGACATCCGGCCCAACCGGTCGGCTTCCTCGCGAGCGCGTTCCGGAGGCATATGGGGAGGAAGCGGCGCGATGAGTGGCTCGCGTGCCACGGCCGCCATCCCCTCCGTCCGCGCAAGATGCAGCCTACGATCACGCCAGGCCGCCATCTGCGGGTCCGCGTTCAGGTTGAACTTGCAGGATGTGCCCTCCAACGTCAGCGACAGCAGCCGCTCTTGAGCGGTCAAGGCGGCCTCCTGCACGATCCCTCCGCCCATGG
This sequence comes from Dehalococcoidia bacterium, assembly GCA_965220155.1. GTDB lineage: Bacteria > Chloroflexota > Dehalococcoidia > SHYB01 > SHYB01. The sequence continues at coordinate 2,476,019 of OZ244810.1, forward strand.
AATGGCCGGCGAGGTGGAAGCGGCCCAGGCCTGCCGCGTCGGCCAGGGCCAGGAGGTCTTCCGCCATGAGCGGGATCCGGTAAAGCGACCGGTCGGTGGGAGCCTCCGACCTCCCGTGCCCCCGGTGCTCCACGACCAGGACCCTGTACGTCGGGGAAAACGCCGCGATCTGGTGATGCCAGTCGGTCACATCGCCGGTGTAGCCGTGCGCCAACACCAGCGCATCTCCTGATTCGCCATGCATCTCCCAGTACAGCTTTATCCCGTTGATGTCGGCGTACGGCATGTCGTCACGCACTCAGGCGTTCGGCCACGCGGTAGTAGTCCTCCAGGAGAGGCAGCAGCAAGGGCAGGTCGACCCCGGCTTCGCGATAGGCCGCGATCTGTTCCCGGCAACGCTGTTCACCACCCACGAGGTAGAAGGCATGCACCATTTCGTCGCTAATCAGAGAGGTCGCGGCTGGGCTCCCTCTTTCGGCAGCCTCCCGGAGGGGGCCGAGGATGGCCGAATCGAACCCTCCCTTATCCAGGAGCACCTCGCCGATGCGGGGCTCCGCCAGGAGCCGGACGATGCGCTTTTTCAGGTCTGGCAGTATCGGGCCCGGGTCGTCGGTGAGCCGGACAGGCATCATGCACGCGATGTCGATGGCTCCAGCGCTTCGTCCCGCAGCTTTCGCCGCCCGTTCGATCTCTCCCACCGCGTAGCGGACGTAGGCGGGAGGTACGTAAGCGTTCAGAAGTACTCCATCGGCTACGGTCCCCGCAAGGCGGAGCGCTCGCGGGCCGATGGCCGCCAGGTAGACGGGGACCCGGTCCTGGGCGGGAAGGATGCCCGCCCGGACGTCGGACAGGTGAAAGGTGTTGCCTCGCTGGCTCACCCGCTGCCCCGAAAGGAGTTCCCGGAGCACCGCGACCGTCTGCGCCAGCGTTTCCAGTGGCTTTTCATACGGCATTCCCATCTTCTCGCTGATGACCCAGCTATCGCTCCGGCCCAGGCCCAGCAGGAACCGTCCACCGGTGATCCTGTCGATAGTGGCGGCGCCCATGGCAAGGAGCGCCGGGTTACGCGTGAAGGGGTTCACCACACCAACGCCGAGCTTGAGCCGGCTTGTAACGGCGCCAAGGTAGCCCAGGAGGGAAAAGGTCTCTTCGTGGAAATACCTCTCGGTCACCCACAGAGAGTCCAGTCCTGCTTCCTCCGCCGCTCTCCCGAAGTCCCGCACCTGCTCGCCGGAATCGATGCCGTGGTAGAGGACGATACCGGTCCTCGGCATGGTGGGTAGACTCCTCTCTTCGGCGCGCGAATCCCAGATGCATGCAGAGCATACGCCAACCGGCCGGCTATAGCGCGCCACGTGGAGGAGGGAGGCGTGTCGGCGGAGGGTCACGTCCCGGAGCTCTTCTATGCCGAGTGCGCTACCGTATGCCGGGTATGCTGCCGGCCTCACCAAAAGAGGTTGCGTTCGAACCGCTGAGGCCCGTCATCGCCGAGCTGCGTCCCGGCCTCGGCACCCCGTGGCGCTGGAAAGTCGGCTCTTCCCACTGAGTGGGCGGGAGTGGACGCTCCCTGAGCGCCACGGAACCGCCGCGTCGAGACGGCCCCTCGCTAGCCTTCCTCGCTGAGCAGCCTGGCAGCCTCCGCTTCGATCGCGGTCCCTTTGAAGAACTCGGGGTTCGCCTTCCCGTAGAGGCGGACCGAGTTGCCGAACACGAAGTCCCGGAAGTCCTCCTCGCCCAGCAGCCCCTTCTCAACGGGCTCGTGAGCCTCTTCTAGGACCGCTGACATATCCGGGACGTCCCAGTGTCCGATGTCCGACCCGTACACGGCGCGCAGACGGGCCCCAAACTTGTTGGTCCCGGAGCTGAACGCCCACCGGACCAGGGTGTCGTCCCCCTCGCAACCGAAGTAGAACCTGGGCTCGAAGAGGTCGCGGATATCTTCTGCCCGCTGGATCTTCGCTCCCGCCCAGTCGTCCAGCGGCTCTCGGATAGGAGCTAGGACGCCCAGGTATTCCCGCATCTGCTCCCGTTTTTCTCGTACCTTGGGACTCCCGTACTCATCCATGATCCGGGCGATGCTGTCGATGTCGGTGTCGTATGGGTTCAGGTTCTCCATCAGGGCCCGCGGGTTCCGCTTGGTCCACCGGCTGACCATCTGCGAGTAAAGGTCACAGGCCCATGCAACGCCTCCCTCGAGGAAAGCAAAGTTGATCTTGGGGAATCTCCGGGTCACTCCTCCCATGAACAGGGCCTTACACATCGCCTCGCCCGTCACTCCGAAATGTCCAGTGCCGTTGTATTGGAAGTTGTTGACCGATCCCCGGGCGCCCCAGCCATAGGCCCCCGAATGCTGGGCTGGGGCCACCCCGAGCTCCTCGCACTTGGCCCAGACGGGGTCGTAGTCATAGATGCTGTCGATGGCGAAGGTGTCGATCCATTCGGCAATTCCGGGGCCGAGGCCCGGATGCTTGCGGTGCACCCCGGCAATCGGCCTGGCGACATATCCGGGGAGCATGATCACTTTGAGCCCCAGTACCTTTACGGCGTGATCGAGGGCGTCTATGGCTTCATCCGGGGTGTGCATTGGGATAGCGGCTGCGGGCGTGATGCGGCTGGAGTATTCTCGGAACATGTCCGCCTGGTAGATATTGAATGCCCGGCTGACCACGCGCCGCTTCTCGGGGACGGGGCTGGAGGCCACACTCAAGCCGACGGTCGGGTACATGATGGCGAAATCCAGGCCCATTTCATCCAGCCGGTTGTAGAGAAGCCCCGGAATGTGGGCCGCCGCTCGGTCCAGCGTATTCCGCGAGGGAGTCACCCACCAGGTTGGGGCCAACGTCCGGCTGTCCATGCGCTCCTCAGGCGTCATGGAGTACCAGGCGGCCCGTGCCCCCACGGAGCCGGAGCCGAAGTGAGCATCCTCGAAGGCCCGGGCCATGTCGGTACCTCCGACCTGCCCGACGTAGTCCACCAGCAGCGGAAGAATCTCTTGCACGTGGCCGTCCGCGTCGATTACCGGGTGGCCAAGGCTCTTTCGGATATCACTCGATCTGGACATCTTTCCCACAACCATGCCGCCTCCTCGATTCCCTCGGCGACACCATACCCTTCACGTACAGGAGCATAAACCACAAGATGGTCCCCCAACAACGGGGATAGAAAGCGGGGCCGGGTTGGTATCCGGGCCAGTCCGAGTCTGCGCCGGGATGAAGCTAAGTCAGTAGACCCAAGAGAACGCCTGCGGCAATGGCGGAGCCGATCACTCCCGCTACGTTAGGGGCCATGGCATGCATGAGCAGGAAGTTGTTAGGGTTCTCTTCCTGTCCCACTCGATGCACTACCCGGGCCGCCATAGGAACAGCAGATACACCCGCCGCTCCTATGAGTGGATTAATCGTTCTGCCGGAGAGGTAATACATTAACTTGCCGAACAGGACACCGGTTGCGGTGGCTATTGCGAACGCAGCTAGTCCCAGCACAAAGATCCCGATCGTCTCAAGGTTGAGGAACCGCTCCGCGGTCATGGTCGATCCGACAGTAATTCCCAAGAAGATAGTGACCACGTTAATGAGCTCATTCTGGGCTGCGTGAGCAAGTCGATCAACGACGCCGCTTTCCCTCAATAGGTTGCCAAACATGAGCATGCCGATGAGCGGCGCGGATTTTGGGGAGATGAGGCTTGCAAGGATTACGACCACTATGGGGAAGAGGATCTTTACCTTCTTGGAAACTGGTTTATCTGAATATGGCATCTCGACAGCGCGCTCTTCCTTTGTGGTGAGAAGGCGCATAATGGGGGGCTGGATGATTGGCACGAGAGCCATGTAGGAGAAGGCGGCGACCGCTATCGGTCCCAAGAGTTCGTCCCCAGCCAGTTGGGTAGCGACGAATATGGTGGTCGGCCCGTCCGCAGACCCTATGATCCCTATTGCGCCAGCCTCCTTTAGGTCGAAGCCAAAAACGATGGCTAACAGAAACGCGCCAAAGATGCCGAACTGGGCTGCAGCCCCCAGGAGCATGGTCCTCGGCCTTTGCAATAGTGGGGTGAAGTCCGTCAAGGCGCCAAGCCCAAGGAACATGAGCAGCGGAAAGAGCTCGTTATCGAGCCCCCCCCGCTTGAGAATGCCAAGAAGGCCATCGTGGTCCAGGAGGCCTGAAAGGGGCAAATTTGCCAGTAATATCCCGGTGCCTATCGGCAAGAGAAGGAGGGGTTCGTATCGACGGGATATAGCCAAATAGTAGAGGAGGCCAGCGACGGCCATCATCACCACGTTGCCCCATGTCAACGCGGTAAAGGCGCTAGAGAGGTCTTCTAATAAGATATTTCCCTCCCCAGGTTTAGCCCTTGAACGTGAGCAAGGCAGCTCCGGGGCTCACCATTTGTCCTGGCCCCACCATAACCGCGTCCACGATTCCATCCCGGCCCGCCTTGACGAACTGCTCCATCTTCATGGCCTCAAGCACACACACGACATCTGAGCTGGAAACTGAATCGCCAGACTTGACATTGAGGCTCAAGATCTTGCCCGGCATCGGGGCCACGACGGTGTTTCCGTCAGGCTTGGTGGCTACCGGTGCCGGAGCCGCGACGGGGCTGCTGCTGGGGGCAGTGCGTCCCGGAGCTTCGGCATTCTGGGCAGGGGTTGGACGTGGTTGGATCTTGGTGACAGCCTGAATGGTCTTCTCTGGCTGCGCGTCGAATTCAACCTCGAACTTCTCTCCATCGACGACGACGACGACGGGCGACTTTGAGATGTCACCAACATCAACAGAGTAGCTGTTCCCGCGAATTCTCACACTTACAACGGTCCCCATGATCTACCTTTCTAGCTCTCTCGACCGCATGAGGTCCACCCTGCCCTGCAGCTTCCAATCGTCTCGAGTGACCTGGGGGCCGGAAGAGGCCCCTGATCGCGGCTTGGACTGCATGGCGAGGGTTACCGCAACTCCGATGGCCGCGGCGCGCTGCCGATCGTTTGGGTCGTCCCCAGATGGCTCGAATTGAGGCGGGGTTGTCTGTAAAGCTTCAGCATCATCTGACGGGAACAACCTCGTTATGATTACAACAATAAATGTGAAAAGGACTAGAGCGCCAAACACCAGTCCCATCCCAATGCCGCCGATTCTTAATGCTTCCCCAATCTCTGTCATTGGCTACTTACCTAATACAATGGAAGCCCTTAAGGCCCGGCAACCCCATGAATGGAATAGGGTTGTTGCGTGTCATTGTTTCCCATTTGGGCTCAAGCACACATAGGGAAGTACAAGTCAGCGGGGCAAACGGGGCGGAGGGGATATCCGATAACCGGGGGAATAATACCGCCTGACGCTCCGGAAAACAAGTGGTGAGGAGACCAACCACAGGGCAATCGCATATTAAATTGATTCTAAGACAAGATATAGAATTGTGGTCAATCCAGGGTAAGGAGGGACCACATGGACGCTACGCCTGCAGCCAACCTGATCGATCGGTTCGCAAAGCTCAACGACCCACGAGACGATCGCGCCAAGCGCCACAACCTGATGGATGTCGTGGTCATCGCTATCTGCGCGGTCCTCTGTGGTGCGGACTCGTGGGTGGACGTGGAGTTGTTTGGCAAGTCGAAGAAGGACTGGCTCCGTCGGTTCCTCGAGCTGCCCAACGGCATCCCATCGCATGACACCTTCGGCAGAGTCTTCGCGAGACTGGACGCGACGCAGTTCCAGGAATGTTTCATGGACTGGGTGAGCGCGGTCAGCGAGGTGACCAGAGGGCAGGTGGTGGCGATCGATGGCAAGACGCTCCGTCGTTCGCATAACAGATTCATAGGGAAGTCAGCAATCCACATGGTGAGCGCGTGGGCATCATCCAACCATCTGGTGCTCGGACAGACCAAGGTCGATGAACGTTCCAATGAGATCACGGCCATACCTCAACTGTTGAGCGTGCTGGATGTGTCCGGATGCATCGTCACCATTGACGCCATGGGGTGCCAGAAGGAGATTGCGGCAACGATCATCGACCAAGGTGCCGACTACGTCCTGGCCCTCAAGGAGAATCAGCCCCAACTCCACAGGGACGTCAAGGAGGCGTTTGCCGATGCCCTACGGACCGGCTTTGCCGATCTTGATCACGACTTCTGCGAGACGGTCAACAAAGGGCATGGTCGAATCGAGATGCGGCGATGCTGGTCTGTCTCAGACCCCGACCACATCGACTACCTCAACGACCGTCAGGAGTGGACGGCACTCACCAGTGTGGCGATGGTCGAGTCAGAACGCTGTGACGGAGACGGCAGAACGTCCACGGAAGTCCGCTACTATCTATCGAACCTGCCGAACCAGGCCGACCGAATCCTCTCAGCGGTGAGAGGACACTGGGGGATTGAGAATTCGGTCCACTGGGTGCTTGATATCGCCTTCCGCGAGGACGATTGCCGAGTCAGGACTGGCAACGCCGCCGAGAACTTCTCCACCCTGCGTCGCATGGCCCTCAATATGCTCAAGCGCGAGTCCATGTCGAAAGGGGGCATCGCCGCCAAACGCAAGAGAGCCGGATGGGATGAGGACTACCTCCTCACCGTGCTCAACACTTAGTATGCGATTGCCCTAAGACCAACCAAGTATCCCGAGCAGATCGCAAGCTAGGGGAGAGGACGCTTCGGGCCCTCATCCTCGAGGTGGTCATGGGGCAAGGTCGCTGAGGCCCGCCTATTGTAACAAGCGAGGTAAGCCCGGTCGGCATACTGGCGTATGGCGCCAGGTGGACGGCGCAGCAGAAGACGCCGACTGTTAGCAGCCGCATGCCCTGCAGCCCTGCATGATCCGGAGGGCGACTCCCCCCGGTTAGCGATGGGACGCCTCGGGGCATTCGGACCGCGGGTTCAAGCTGTGGCGGACCGCTCTCTTCTGATCAGGTCCAGGAACTCTGCGGACTTGACGTCTCTGCCGAGAAGGTAGCGAATATATTGCCGCATGAGGGCTTCCAGTTCACCGGCCAGATCCCTCGCAAGCCGCACGCGAGAGGCGGAGTCGAAGGTCCCGTTTAACATGAGGCGCATGACTTTGAGGACGTTGACCGCTATCGGCCGGGCGGGGGTGTGCATGTCCCGATGGGTGGGGCACAACACACCGCCGACCTTTGGGCTGAAGTAGTTGGTCACAGGCTCAAGTGGGTTGGTGCATTCGACGCAGTGTTCCAGCTCCGGGCGGAAACCCACCAGGTCCACGAGACGTAGCTCGAACCAACGGACCAGCGCGTCGACGGCAGGCTCGGCCTCCAGGGTCCAAAGGCAGTCCCGCAGCAGCCTGTACACGCCGGGGTTTTGGAGTTGCTCCTCGGTGAAACCCTCCACCAGCTCAGACATATATAGGCCGCAGGCCATACGCCACAGGTCGCGCGAAAGCGCCTCGTTGCTCGCAATGGTGGCGGCCTGGGAGATGACATCCAGGGTCTTGCCCCGATGGACCAGCACCTGGGTCCTGGTCAGGAGCTCGACATGGCCAGCAAGACGGCTTTTTGCCTTCCGGACTCCGCGCGCGACGGCCCTCATCTTGCCGCTATGAGGGGTGTACATCGTCAGGATGCGGTCAGCCTCGCCGATGTTCGTGTGCTTGAGGACGATCGCTTCGGTGCGCTGAAATCTGGGCCGGTCCATGCGAAGGCGGTCCTTATTCCTGCATCAGAGACCTGTCAGATGGCCCGGACACCCAGAAGGGCAGCTTGATCAGGACATCTCTTGGCGCCCTTCCAGGGCGCGGGCGAGTGTGACCTCGTCGGCGTACTCCACGTCTCCGCCCGCCGGCAGCCCTCGGGCCAACCTTGTTATCCGGCCCTGGAAGCCGTTCAACTGTCGGTGAATGTACATCGCGGTGGCCTCGCCTTCCAGGGTTGGGTTGGTGGCCAGGACCAGCTCTGCGATAGACCCCCTGCTGGTCCTTTCAGTAAGCTCCTTGATACGAAGGTCCCCCGGTCCGACACCGTTGATGGGAGAGAGCGCTCCATGCAGGACGTGGTACAGGCCGGTGTATTTCCGCGTTTTTTCGAGAGCGACGATATCCAGCGGCTGTTCGACGACGCACACCCTTGAATGGTCGCGCCGCTCATCGGCACAGATTGAGCAGGGGTCCATGTCTGTCAGTGTGTGGCAGACGGCACAAAGCACGACCCGATCTTTCACGGCGACGATCGCGCTTGCCAGGGCGTCGGCCTCCTCTCTAGGAGTGCGCATGAGGTGGTATGCAAGCCGCTGGGCCGAACGCGGGCCGATTCCCGGGAGCTTATGCAGCTCTTCGATGAGGCGAATGATTGGCGGGGCCGCGGGAGAGATGTCCACGGCGGATGGTTGCTAGAAGCCCGGGACCCCGAGGCCCCCGGTCAGCTTGCCAAGGTGCCCCGAGGCCAGCTCGCGGGACTTGTCCATCCCTTCATTGACAGCGGCGAGCACCAGGTCTTCCAACAGCTCGACATCGTCAGGGCTCACGACCTCCGGGTCGATCTTGATCCCCAGGACCCTCTGGTCGCCGGTTACGGTTGCTTTCACCGCGCCTCCGCCGGAGGAGCCCTCCACCGTCATGTCGACAAGCTCCTCCTGGGCTTTGGTGAGCTTGGCCTGCAATTGCTGCGCCTGCTTGAGCAGGTTCTTGTTCAAGGACTACCCTCCTCGGCGACCGGCTTGGCGCCCATTTGCATCGCTGCTCGCACTAGGTGGCCGCCATCTTTCTCTTTGGCCCGTAGAACACAACGGACCTGGCGCCTCCCCCCCAACACCTCCCCGAACGCCTCTTCGACATCCCGGCGTGTGCCGGGATGCTCCATCTCTTCTCCCATTTTATCGACGAAGAATTGGAAGTGAAAGCCCAACACCACGTCTTCGGGACCGACGGAGACTGGCTGCCCGCTGCGGAGGAGGGCGTCGATCTTGAATTTCTGCCCCTTACCGCGCGAAGCCTCGATGACTCCCTTCCAATTGGCCTTGAGGATACTGACTAGCTCGGGGTCGATCCCCTCCGCCACGGGTGACTGCGCTGCTGCCGGTGTACGCTCCGGGGAGGTGAGGGGCTCGGGCTTCGCGGCCGTCCCATCAGCAACCTTCGCGCCTATTTCAGCGGAGTGTGAGCCGCCCTGGGGAGAGACGGAAGGAACGGGCTGCGGTCTGCCATCAACCGACCGCTCCGCCGCCGGCTCCTGTCTGGCGGCTGGTTGGTCCATCGCCCCAGGGATGCGTCGGGGCTGCTCTGGCGGCTTAGTTGGAGCGACAGGCTGCCCGACGGATCCGGGACCTGCAGCTTGCCGAGGGGAGGCCGGTCGCGCGGCGGTCTCCGGCCTATCGCTCCGCTGGGGCCGCTGCGCGGTCTCGGGAGCCCCTGCGGACACGTTCGGCTCCGACGCGGCCTCGACCAGAGCCAGCTCGAGGGGCAGCGTGGAGTAGGTGTTCCCTCGTAGATCGACCTCTTCAAAGAGCTTGACTGCTCTCAGTACCTGCTGATAGGACGCGGACGACGCAAGCTCTTGGACCTCAGCGCGCTGGCCCTCGGAGAGCTCGATAACCGCCCCCGCCCCGGACTTCTCCAGTAGCAGGGCTCGCAGGTAGTCCATGAGCTGCCGATGAAACTGCCGAAGGTCGATGCCCTCGTCGGCCACCGCGCTGATGATAGCGAGTCCTTCCGAGGTCCGCCGCTCGAGCGCCGCGGCGGCCAGGGCGCTGGCGTGCTGCTCACCACCCATTCCCAGAAAATCTCGAAGGTCGTCGATGCGCAGCTCCTGGCCATAGCCCACTGCCAGCTGCTCCATGATGTTCTGGGCGTCGCGGAGGCTCCCCCCGGCCGTTCTGGCCACCGCCCTGAGGACCTCCCGCTCGGCAGATATTCCTTCGTCGTCACAAAGCTTGCTGAGCCGCTCTGCAACGTCCAAGAGGGAGATGCGCCGGAAATCGAACCGTTGGCACCTGGATATCACGGTGCCGGGGACCTTATGGGCCTCTGTGGTCGCAAGCACGAACACTGTGCGCGGCGGCGGCTCCTCCAGGGTTTTCAAGAGAGCGTTGAACGCCTCCGTGCTCAACATATGGACTTCGTCGATGATGTAGACCTTGAAAGGCGCCTCGTTGGGTGCGAAGTTCACCTTTTCCCGAAGCTTCCTGATATCGTCGACCCCGCCGTTGCTTGCGGCGTCGATCTCGATGAGGTCCAGGGCTCGGCCTTCGGTAGCCGTGATGCAATTGGGGCACTCGTTACAGGGCTCGCCCTTCCCATTCCGCGCGCAATTCAGGGCTTTGGCCAGAATGCGGCCGGTGCTTGTCTTCCCGGTCCCGCGGGGGCCGCAGAACAGGTAGGCATGGGCTGTCCTGCCGGTGCTAAGGGCGTTGAGCAGTGTCGTACTGATATGGGCTTGGCCGACGACATCCGCGAAGCGCTGCGGCCGCCACTTGCGGTAATAGACCTGATCGGCCATGGACCTCTAGCCCGTCCCTCCCTCGGTCAGCGCGGTCCTACAACGGCGCACGTCCGGCGAGGATCAGCCCCTGGTATGCCCAAGAGACTCGAGGGTCTCGTTCTGACGGGCGACCATTTTGGCCTCTTCCTCCGGGTCCTGGTGGTCGTAGCCCAAGAGATGCAGGACACCGTGAACGGAGAGAAAGGCAACCTCTCGCTCTATCGAATGACCGTACTCCCCCGCCTGCCGGACCGCCTGCGGATATGATACCACCACGTCCCCGAGCAGCATGCTTCCGGCGGCAGGTGCTTGGGGGACCGGTTCACCCTCCACCAGGGAAAAAGAAAGCACGTCGGTTGGGCGGTCGATACCCCTATGTTCTCGGTTCAAGCGGCGGACCTCCTCGTCGGTCGTGAGGAGTAGACTGAGCTCCGCCGAACGGGGCAGGTCTTGCCTCTCGAGGGCTGACAGCGCTACGTTTCTCAGCCATAGGGCATCGACCGTGGCCGTTACCCCGGGGTCGATTCTGGCGCTGATTCGGTGCCTCGGCATGAGCGGAGGGGGCCCCGATAACTTGTCAGGTCAGGCCGTCGATAAAGCCGAAGACGGACTCCTGCATGTCCCCGGCAAATTCCTCCGGCAACATGTGACTAGCGCCGTTGAACACCCGGAACTGGGAGCCCGCGATGTTCTCGTGGAGCCACTCCCCGAACTTGAGCGGGCAGGTAAGGTCCTCGTCGCCGTGGAGGACGAGCGTAGGTGTCGTAATCGAAGGCGCCTGCTCCCGCGCGTCGTAATCGTTGGTCGCTTTCAGGTAGGCGTGCATCGTCTCCGGGGAGCTTGCGTTTTCCCGTTTGGATTCGGCCCCCGGCTTTCGGGCGAACTTATCGATCAGTTTCCGGGCCTCCACCGGGTCGTTCTGAAGAGCGTCGAGGACCTCCTGAAGGATCTTGATCCGGGAAGCGGTCGCTACCAGCACTAGTCCCCGGTAGACGTTCGGGTTCCTGATCGCCAGCGCCTGGCCGATGAGCCCTCCCATGGAATAGCCCATGAGCACGACGTCTTTCAGGCCTAGGGCGCTTATGTGGCCCTCCGCGTAGGCAGCGCATTCCGGGATGCTGGAGAGGGGTTTCTCTGAGGCCCTCGTTCCAGCGCCCGGCATATCGATGGCGGTGACTGGGTACCTGGCTGAGAAATCTCCGATGTGCGAGCCCCACCCCGCCGTGTCGCCGCCCCCCGGCGGCAGGAAGACCAAACTGACCGGACTTGACACCACGTACCTCCTGACAGCGGCTCTTGCTGGGGGGCCGTTTCCGGCCGCGTCTCGGCAGCGGGCCCCGGCCTCTGTTGATGGAGTATAGATGGGACGTTGGGGCGCGGCAAACCGGAGGCAGGCCCCTGTCCCAAGCTGCTGGGCCGCCCCCCTGATATAAAATATGCCCGCCATGACATCCGCCCCCCGCGGCCCTCGGGCGCCTACAAGGGACTGGCTCCTCGCCCGGGGACACCTCCTCATCCTGGCTGTCCTGTTGAGCCTGTCGCTGTTTCTTCGTCTCTACGGCATCAACTGGGACCAGGGCGGCCTCTATCACCCGGACGAGCGCGCCATCCTCTTCCGCGTTACCGAGATCGCCTTCCCCATCCACGACCTCGGCTCGCTTTTCACCGCGGATAGCGTCCTCAACCCGGGCTGGTTCCCATACGGGTCTCTCCCGCTCTACCTGTTGAAGCTCACCGGCTATCTCGCCCCGCCGTGGCTTGAAAACCCGGGACTCCACCAACTAGCCGTCATGGGGCGCGCAATATCGGCGCTCTTCGATGTTGCCACAGTGCTTTTGGTCTACATCGTCGGTCGTCGCCTGTTCGGGAGATGGGCGGGGCTCCTCGGCGCCTCACTCGTCGCCCTCTCCGCACTCCACATTCAGCAGAGCCACTTCTTCATAACGGACATCATGCTGGCCTCTCTCCTCATGGCCAGCTTCTACTTCTTGGCCAGGGCGGCGGAGGACGGGTCGCGCCGTGCTTTTCTCTGGGCGGGGCTGCTCTTTGGTCTTGGACTCGCCACCAAATTTAGCTCGGCTCCTTTTGCCCTCGTCTTCGTCGCGGCCGCCGCCTTGTATGTCTTCCGGCCCGCGGCGGAGGATGATTCGGACGGCCTTGGCAGGAGGGAGAGGGTCCGGCAAACCGTTGTGTCACTGGTCTTGGCGGCCGGGGTCACCGTAGTCACTTACGCCATCGCCCAGCCGTATGGGCTCATCGATGCCAGGACCTATTGGGTGGATGTCGGAGAGCAAAGCGAGATGGTCCGCCGCATCCGCGACTTTCCCTTCACTCGGCAGTACATCGACACGACCCCATACCTGTACCACGTCAAACAGATCGCCGTATGGGGTATGGGGCTTCCCGCCGGGATCCTGCTCTGGGCCGGTGTCGTCTTTGGCGCGGCAATGGCCCTGGTCCGGCGGGACCGCAAATATATCCTGCTCTGCTCATGGGTCCTCCCCTACCTGGCCATCACCGGTTACTTCGACGTCAAGTTCATGCGGTACATGCTGCCGATTACGCCCTTCATGGCCCTTATGGCAGGGGGCATGGTGAGCTGGGGTGTCGGACACCTTCGGGAACGGCGGTGGCGGCTCGCGCCGCCAGGGATTGCCTATGCGGGACTCGCGTTGGTCCTCGTCTTTACCGTGTTTTATGCCCTGTCCTACGCCAACATCTACTCAAAGCCGCACCCAGCGGAGTCCGCGGCCCGCTGGATAAACGCGAATGTGCCTCCTGGGTCGACGCTGCTCCAGGATAGTGGCTGGGAGGAGGGGTTCAAGGGCCTCGGGCGGTACAACCAGTTCCGTATGGAGGTCTATGACGAGGACACGCCACAAAAGCGTTCGAGGATGATCGAGAGCCTGGCGAAGGCTGACTACCTGCTCTACTACAGCAACCGCCAGTACGGCACCGTGGCAAGGCTCCCGGAGCGGTACCCCATGACCAGGGGGTTCTACGAGAAGCTTTTCGGAGGAGAGCTTGGCTACGAGTTGGCGCACTGGGAAAGCTCATACCCCAGTCTGTACGGCGTTTCCTTCGCCGACGACACCTTCGGTCGCCCGGACCTCCCCGTGCCTGAGCCATTGCGGGGCTACACCCAGACCGGGCTGTCGGTCAATCTCGGCTATGCCGACGAGAGTTTCACGGTCTACGATCACCCCCTCATCCTGGTTTTTCGCAACACCCTGAATCTGTCGGAGCCGCAACAGCAACAATTCTTCGACCGCCAGCTTCCACCTCCGCGGCAGGTCTCCGCGGTCAGCGGCAGGCTGTTGTTGTCACCGGAAAAGCTCAGGGCCCAGCGGGCCGGCGGCACCTGGTCCAACATCTTCGACCGCGACAGCTTGATGAACACCGCGCCAGCCTTCTTCTGGATCCTCATGGTCCAGGTCGCCTTCGTGTTGACGCTTCCGATCACCTTGACCGTGTTCAAACGTCTGCCGGATCGCGGGTACCTGTTGGGCAAGATGCTGGCTGTGCTGCTGATTGCCTATATCCCCTGGCTCCTTGCGAGCCTGGAGTGGGCTTCCTTCTCACGGGCCTCCATCGGAGCCGGCCTGGTCATTCTCGGAGTTATTTCGGCTGCCCTTTTCTGGCTTCATCGGAAGCAGATGGTCGCATTCATCAAGGAAAACCGACGGATGGTGCTGACTGGGGAAGCGCTGTTTCTCCTGTCGTTCTTGGGGCTGTACGCCATCAGGTTGTGGAACCCCGACCTGTGGCACCCTTTCCGGGGCGGGGAAAAGCCCATGGATTTCGCCTACTTCAACGCGGTAGTGCGCTCCACCTACATGCCGCCGTACGATCCCTGGTTCTCCGGTGGCTATCTGAACTACTACTACTTCGGCCACTTCATGAATGCCGTCCCGACCAAGTTTCTCGGCATCGTTCCCTCCAAAGCGATCAACTTGGCGGTTCCCCTGTTCTTCGCTTTGACCGCGGCGGCGTCGTTCTCTGTGGCCTACAACCTTGCGGCTCTGGCCCAGCGGCGGACCAGGGACGGCATATCCCGCGTGAGGAGGCTGATGCCCTCGCCGGTCCTGGCTGGACTGATCGGGGCGGCCTTCGTCGCGTTATTGGGAAACCTGGACGGCATCGTTCAGCTTTCTCAGGGAGTGGGGCGTGTGGTCTCTGGCGGGGAACTCGGGGCTTTCGACTTCTGGCGGAGCAGCCGCCTGATGCCGCCGGACCCACCAGGGTTCGAGATCACGGAGTTCCCCTTCTTCACGTTCTTGTTCGCCGATCCTCACGCTCATCTCTTTGTCATTCCCCTGACCCTGCTGTCTCTGGGGCTGGCCCTTGCGGTCATCGTCGGGGGAGGACGGCCTTTCCCCTTTCTGGGCCGGACCGCCGTACTTCCCCTGGCATTCCTTGGACTGACTCTCGGAGCGATCCTCGTCACCAATAGCTGGGACGTGTTGACCTATGCGGTAGTTGCGGCGGCGGCCGTGGTAATCGCTGAGTACGCTGCCCGGCGCCGCCTCGATCTGGTCTTCCTTAAATGGAGCGTCGTCAAGGTGGCGGCGCTGGGCCTCCTGAGCGTGTTGTTCTTTGCGCCCTACATGCTCGAGTACGAAGTCCCAATCCGGGAAGGGGTCTCCTCGGGCGTGCTCTCTCGAGTGCCGCTCCTGGGTACTGTGGCCGATACCTTCGATAACACCTTTAAGCGGAGTGAGACGCTGACGGTGCTGTATCAGTACATGGGCATCCATGGCGTCTTCATCGTGACCCTGTTCTCCTACACGGCATTCCAGGCCTGGCGGCAATGGGCCCCGCGGTTACGGAGCCGGAGGCGCGCCGGGGACCGACCAGGGCACGTTCCGTTCCTCGCAGCGACCGGCGAAGGCGTCGCGATTCAAGGAGGGAGCGCCATCGCGTGGGGATGGATAGGCTACGCGGCTGCCGGCGTCATCGCCCTCGCTGTCTTGGCCGCGACCGGCTACGCAACCATCGGATTCCTCACGGCCTTCGTCCTGCTGACGGCCCCCTTGGCGCTGAGAGAAGTCCAGGCGAAAAACCGGCGCTCCCCTCTCACGCTATTGGTCTATGTGATGAGCGCTGTAGCGCTGCTCCTTGGAGTCCTGGTGGACTTGTTCACGTTCGAGAACGACATCTCCAGGCTCAACACCGTGTTCAAGTTCTACCTGCAGGCGTGGGTGCTCTTCGCTCTGGTCTCGGCCTTTGCCCTTTGGCGCCTTCGGTTCGGCATGGTGTTTCGCCCGAAGTGGTTCCGCATTGGGTGGCAGACCTTCATGGTCTTGCTTATCGGAGCGGCGCTAATCTATCCGGTGATGGCGACCCCCGTTCGGGCGCGCGACCGGTTCGTCGCGCTGCCTCCGTCCAGGGACGGGATGACCTTCATGGAACAGACCTCCTACCAAGACAAAGACCAGTGGCTCGAGCTGAAGTGGGACCGGCGGGGGATCGAATGGCTCCAGGACAACGTCGAAGGGTCCCCTGTTATCATCGAAGGCCTGACACCCCTCTACCGGTGGGGGAACCGTGTGTCGATATACACCGGCCTTCCTGCCGTCATCGGCTGGGACCACCATCAACGCCAACAGCGGGGGGACTATGTGGGCAGACCCAGCGGTGTTGATCAACGGCGGGCGGAGGTGGACAGCTTCTTCGACTCGGCAAGCATCGACTTTGCCCGGGGTGTCATCGACCGGTACGACGTCCGCTATATCTACGTCGGCCAGCTCGAAAAGGCCTATTACAGTCCCCCCGGCCTCGCGAAGTTCGACACGATGCTGGGGCAGGGTCTCGACCTCGCCTACGAGAACGAGCAGGTGCGCATCTATCGCGTAACGGCCGGGGTCTGACTCGGGGCGTACTCCAGGGTCTTGGGCCAATCCGGGTCCGGATTTGCCGCCGGCCACCCCTGGCCCACTCGGCGCTTGAGCCGGCGACCGGACGAGCCTCACGGATGCGCTGCCGGCCGCCGGCTATTCGCTCGCCGGTTCATTCCAAGGCTCGCGCCGGCGTGAAACCCACTCCCGATAGGCGGCTTGGTGCAGGGGTTCCTTGGCCTCGTATTCCCCGTTGATGTGCCCCATGCTATCATGGCCGCGCTGATAGGAACGCACTTCTTGGAAGACGCTAGAGACTTCGTAATAGTCATAGCCGGGGGCATCGTGGCTGTTGCCACCTTGCTTCTGCTCTTCATGACCCTGGCGGTCTACCGCAAGGTCTCCTCCTTGCTGGACTCCATCAGGTCGACGGTCAACGGGGTGGAGACGTTCAGCCGCACCATCCTTCAGCCGGTGGGAGAGTCCAAGAGCGTGCTGTCGGCGGCCTGGAAGATTGTCTCGTGGCTGACGCGCAATGAGCGAGCAGAGCAACCACAAGACCGCCCCTGAAGGCGGCCCCCCGGGCTTCTGGCCGGGGGTCTTCGCGGGGGTTGCTTTGGGCGCGGCGGTCGGGCTCCTCCTGGCTCCCAGGCCAGGAAACCAGACCCTTTCGTTTCTCCTCGACCGCAGTGGAGAATTCAGCGATCGTTTGGCCGAGCTCGTGGAGGACGCTCGAGACCTGGCTCGGGTCATTGCCCTCAAGGCCCAGGGGTTCCCCGGGTCTGATCCGTACGGGGGTCAGGGACCTGGGGACTGATACCGCGGGTACGAACCGAAGACCTTCAGCGTGACGGTCCTGGCGCTTACCTTCTCGAGGACTCCGGCAAGACCTTCGTCAAGGCGGTGTCCGCTGGCGTCGATGAGGAAGAAGTAGCGGCCCAGGCTCTCTTTGGACGGCCGCGATTCGATCTTGGCCAGGTTGATGCCGAGCGCGGCGAAGTCTCCCAGCACTCTGTAGAGCTGGCCTGGCTTGTCCTCGGCGAAGGAGAAGGCGATGGATGTCTTGTCGTCGCCGGTGGGTGGATGGTCTTCGGGCCCGAGCACGACAAACCTGGTGGCGTTGCCGGAGTGGTCCTGGATTCCGTGAGCCAGCACAGTGACGCCCAACAGTTCTGCGGCCCGCCTGGGCGCTATGGCGGCCGCTTCCGCCCCGGCGCTTTTCATCTCCTCAACAGCGGCCACCGTGCTCATAGCGGCTACGACAGCCGCTCCGCTGTAATGTTCCTCGATGAACTTCCGGCACTGGCCCAGCGCCTGAGGATGGGAATAGACCGTGCGAATCTGCTTCGGGACGGTCCCGATCTTTGCCATCAGGCACTGGGTGATGGGCAGCACGACCTCGTGATTGATTGCAAGGTGAGAATCGTGGATCAGCAGGTCCAGGGTGTCCGTGACCGAGCCCTCGATGCTGTTTTCGATGGCGACGATGCCCTCATCGGCCAGGCCGGTCTCGACGGCTGAGGCGACAGCCGCCACGGTTGGGCACGGTACCAGGCTGGCGCTCCCGTCGTAGAGGATGGCGGCCTCTTCGCTGAAGGTGCCACGCGGACCGAGGTGGGCGAGCTTCTTGGCCATCGTCAACTCGTCAACGCGGCGACCAGCGCGGACTCGTCGTCCGCTCTAGCGATGACTAGCACCTCGTCCTCCGCCTGAAGAGGGATTTCAGCGGTCCCGGTAGACGCCGATGAGTCCGGGTGTACGACCGCAGAGACGGCCGCCCCCGCGGGCAACTCGATCTCGGAGACTTTTTTCCCGACCGCGCTCGCCCAGAAGGGGACGCGCACACCCACCAGGGAGAGGCCCCCCTGGGCCAGCGGGACCAGCCGGGTGAGCCGACGTCCCGGCACCGCCTGCAACACGCGGCTCGTCAGGGAATCGACCGCATTGACTGTGATGTTGATGCCGAGCGCGCGGAAGAGGGGCTCGTACCGCGGGTCATTGACCCTGGCAATCACATGCGACACATGGAACCGGTGGACCGCGACCTGGCATGAGACCAGGTTGTCTTCGTCCCCATCGGTAACCGCGATAAACAGGTCGGCTCGCTCGGCGCCGGCTTGGGCCAGGGTGGCCACCTCGCAACCATCACCGTGCACCACAATGCTCCCAAGCGCTTCCTTGAGGAGACCGCTGCGCGCCTGCTGCCTTTCAATAACCAGCACCTCGTGCCCTTCCCGAAGCAACTCCCTGGAAAGAGTGGCTCCCACTCTCCCGCCTCCAACGATGATGACGTACATAGCGGGGCCTGCCCTATTCCTCGATGGACTCGCGGATCATTCGGGTTACCACGGTGGTAGGGCTGTAGGTCTCCAGGCCTAGGTCCGTGAAGATCTCCTGGCGTATCGGGTCGTAAATGCGGGTCACGACCTTGGGTACCTTGAACATCACCTTGGCTATCTGCGATGCCATGATGTTGCGGTTGTCTCCCTGTGTCACGGCGACGAATACGTCCGCTCGCTCCACTCCGTTTTGCGTGAGCACGTCGAAGTTGGTCGCGTCGCCGGTCACCGGGTCCCCATGGAAATCATGAGGCAGCCTGGAGAACGCCTGGGGGTTGGTGTCAAGGATCGTGACCGAATGTCCCTCCGCGTCCAGGATCGTGGCCAGTCTGGACCCGACCCGGCCGCAGCCCATGATCATGATGCGCATGGGCTAACGGCCTCCTGGGCTAGCATTCACCGGTCGCCGGGCACCACAGGTAGCCCCGCTCCGGCGGGCCATCTCGGATGATGAAGCTTGTGTCACTGAGGTGAAGGCGCCCTACCTGGCAACGGCCGGTTTCTGGGCTTTCTGGGCCCGCGAGGACGAGACGCGTGGGAAGGTTAGGGGGCACTGCCGTTTTCGAGCGGCTCTCTCGATACCCACACGCGGCATGGAGCGCGCATCATGACGTAGGGGACGCAGGTGCCGAGATTGAACTGGCCCTGGTGTTTCTTGAACTCGAGGCCCATCAGGATCAGGTCGGCGTTACGCTGCAGTGCTTCTTCCACCACAGCCGGACCCGCTTCCCGGGCCTGGAGGAGCTCGGCCTCGACCGGGCATTTCTCCTTCTTGGCGATGTCCTCCATACGGTCGAGCACGGCATCGCCCCGCTCCACGCCTGTCACCGTCGGCGCCTCCAGGGGCAATGACCGTTCGACCTCGACCACGTGCAGCACAAAGACCTTGCCCTTTGATTGCTTGGCGAGGCGGCAGGCCAGCTTTACCACCTGCTCGTCGGCCTCGTCGCCTTTTACCGGGACGAGGATTCGCCGCGGCTCCATGAGTGATTGAGCCTTCTGTGTAGTGTCCGGCATCGTCTTGGCTGAAGAACGGGCGCAATTATACTGAAGCGGCTATGGGCTCGCAATGAGTTTCGCCTCTTCTTTGACGGCCACCTCCAGCCGTTCGAGCTGCTGGTCCTTCCCAGCCACGATCAGCACATCCCCAGAGGCGACCCTTTCGAACCTGTCGGGTGTCAGAATCACATTGCTTCCTCTCAGAATGAGGAGCACGGCCATCCCTGAGCCGCCCCGCCCTGCGAGGGCCGCCTCCTCCAGCGTCTTGCCGACCGACATGGGAGGCGGCGTGATCTTGCTCACGCCGAAGTCAGGGGTGACCTCCAGATAGTCGACCACGTCCGGGTACCCTAGCCGGTGGGCCAAGCGCTCACCTGCCTCCCGGCTTGGGTACACAACAAGCTTGGCCCCGAGCCTTTCGAGCGTAAGGCCGTGAAGCTCGTTGACCGCGACGGCGGTCACGTAGGGCACACCCATGCGCTGGAGGAGGACTGTCGAGAGCAGGCTGACTTGAAGGTCGGAGCCTACCCCAACGACGGCAATATCGAAGTTCGGGACACCAAGCTCCCGAAGCACGGCCTCGTTGGTTATGTCGGCCTGAGCAGCGTGGGTCACCTGCCCGGAGACCTCCTGGACCTTGCTCTCATCCTTGTCGACGGCGAGCACGTCGTGACCCTGCTCGGAGAGCTCTGTCGCCACCGCCGTGCCAAATCGCCCCAGTCCCCCAACGAAGACCTGTGGCTTCATCCCCCAGCCCCCTATCCGATGTTGATCCGCTCCTTCGCGAACCGGTACCTGCCCGCTTCGGGTGCGCGCGACAGGGCCAGGATCAGCGTCAATGGCCCTATCCTTCCAACGAACATTGTAATCGCCAGCAGAAACTGGCCGGGCTTTGTCAGCTCGGCTGGCAGTCCCGTCGAATACCCCGCGCCCCAAGCGGAGATGGTTTCAAGCAGCAGCTCGATGAAGCGCGCGTCTTCTAACTTGGTGAGTACGAGTAATGTTGTCAATGTATAGGCGACGCTGGCTACCCCCAGGGTGACTGCTCTTGACACCTGGTAGTCAGGTATCTCGCGCTTGAACGCCTCCACGCGAGGCCGCCCTCGAATGGTGGCTATGGCGGAGGTCACAATAACGGCGAAAGTGTTGACCTTAATCCCCCCGGCGGTCGACCCCGCCGCCCCACCGATGAACATGAGTCCCATGACGAAGAACAGGGCGCTCTGCGTGAACGCACCCGGAGAGAGGCCGCTGAAGCCCGCAGTCCTGGCGCTGGCAGACTCGAAGAAGGAGCTGAGCAGTTTACCCGGAATGCCCATCCCCCCAAGAGTGTCGGGGTTCGAGTATTCCGTAAGCAGCACGATGACGAGACCCACGACGGTCAAGAAAGCGGTCGCCGATAGCACCAACTTCGTGTCCAGCGTGAACCTGTTGAAGGTGCGTCTCGCCGCGATGTCCGAAATTATCGCGATGTTCAACCCTCCGACGATGAACATGGACGCAGTGATGACCATGACCGACGCGTCGCTTCGGTAGGCTCCCAGCCCCTCCCCAGGCAGCACGACAAAACCGGCGTTGTTGAAGGCTGAGATACTGTGAAACAAACTGTGCCAGAGGGCCAGAGGCATCGGGAAGTCAAAGGAGAAACGTATAGCAAAGGCGACGAAGCCGAGCCCTTCGACTACCAGGACGAGCAAGCCGACTCTCTTGGCTAGCTGCACCACTCCCCCCACCGATGTCGCGCCTGCCGCTTCGCGGATCGCCAACCTCCCGCGGAGACTGATCCGTCTGCCAAGAATGATGAACAGCAGGGCCGAGGCCATCATGAATCCCAGGCCTCCGACCTGAAGCAATACGATAATCACCGCCTTCCCGAAAGGGCTCCAATGCGTCGCCGAGTCGGCAACCGTCAGGCCATTGACCGTTGCCGCGGAAGTTGCGGTGAAGAACGCGGTCATCGCCGGGGTGAAACCACCATGGTTGTTGGCGGCTGGCAGGGAAAGCAGCAGAGTTCCCAGCCCTATCAGAACGGCGAACCCATAGGCCAGCACGAGGGGAGAGAGAGGCCGCTGCCGGGGGGGTCTCTTGAGTGAGACGTCGATCTGGACCGGTCTGACCCGGGGACGCCGAATGATTCGGTCCCCCGGCCGGCGCTGGGAGGGGTCCTGCAAACGCCGAGTCCTATAGAGGGGGCGTGGGTCGCGGTGTATTCATGAGGTGAGGGAGACTCGTGGCGACGCCCGCTGCCGCATGGTGAAAAGCTGTAGGCGCTGGTCTGTATCGACTCGACGCTCGCAACTCTTGTCTCAGGCCGCGGGCATTCTGCGCTCAGCCTTTCGGGTTGTCAAACCCGGCAAGGGCACTGTTGCGCCTGGTGCCCGCGGGTTGAGGTTCCCCGAATGCGGACTCGCTTTTCGATTCTTGACACCGCTCGAACGTCCACCGCATCATGAACCTGTCAGGGCCCACAATGGAGGCAGTGTTTGGGTAGGCTGATCGAAAAACTTGAGAAAATGCAGCGGTCGACCGGGACGAGGCTGGGCTTTGGCCCCGCTCCGGCGATGACTTCGCGCTCACTTGCCATCGTTGGAGTCCTCGCGTCCACAGACGCAAAGCTGGCTGTCACCGCGGTCGAAAACGGCGCGGACGCCCTGCTCGTTCGGTCCGGCGGGAAGAAAACGGCCCCGAATATCCCCGAGGGAATCCCCTTAGGCGTCGAAAGACCTTCTGCTGAGGCTGACTTCGATGTCGTCGAGATGAGCGATCCGTTGACCACGCGCCACGAAGGTGCCGATGGCGATACGCTGTTGCTCCTGGACCAGCATCTCCCGGACGAGGTCTTCCGGACCCTGGAAGCGTTGCCGGTCGACGGCTATATCGTGTCTGGGCTAGCGGCCCCAGCGACTTACGAATCTATGGTGGGTCTTTACCGGGTTACCAGGGCGACCACGAAGCCGGTCTTGGTCAGGGTTGAAACCGACGTCGACGCGTCTGTCCTGAGGGCTCTCAGAGACGGCGGCGTGTCAGGCGTTATGGTCGACGTCGGCAACGCGTCGCAGGCCAAGAGCCTGGCTAGCCTCAGGAAAGCGCTGGACTCGCTTCCCGCCAAGAAAAAGAGGTCAGGTCGTGGACCCGCCACGCTTCCACTGGGGATCCCTTCCGGCGCGCCTGCTGCCGAGGAGGATGACGACGATCTCGACTGATCCTCCGGACCAAGTAACAGTAATGGGCGGACAGCCCGATCTTGAGGTTGAGCGATCGCCTAAGATCAGGGGCCGGAGAGGCTGCAGCGCCTTGGCAAAGGCCTCGAAAGCAATGCCCTCCAGAGGGTAGCAGGCTCGGGACTTGGGGCTCCGGAATACCCTCGCTGCAATGGCCATCCTGGCTGGGGTGTGGACAATGCTGTCGCCTCTATTCCTCTTCCTTCCGGTCTACGAGACTGTCTCCAACGGGAGCGTCCGAGAAGGGAACGCGTTCGATACCGGTCAGGTTGGACAGGCGATGTCCTTGCTCGGGCCTTCGGCGGCTGCGGGCATCGGCGGCCTGGTCGGTACGCGGCTATTGTTAACCGGCGCTGGCGTTGCCTGGTTCTACCCGGGACGATGGCTGATGGGGCTGGCGGCGGCGGCCCTACTCGTCCTGAGTGTGTTCAGCGCCACGACCCTCGGGCCCGTGATCCTCCCGCCGGCGTTGCTGCTGGTGTTCCCAGCGCTATGGCTCGCGGGCCCCACGTTTGAGGGCGGGAGAATGCCGGGCCGCCCAGAGCGGTAACGCGCCTCTACCTGCCGCCGATGGTCCGCAGAAGGTTAGCCATCTCCAACGCGGTCATGGCGGCGTCGAACCCCTTGTTGCCGGCCTTGGAACCCGCCCGTTCAAGCGCTTGCTCGATGGTATCGGTAGTCAGAATGCCGAACGCCAGGGGCACGTCTGTCTCTAGTTGGACGTTCATGATACCGCTGGCGGCGTTGCCGGCCACGTAATCGAAGTGTGCGGTTGCCCCGCGGATAACGGCCCCAAGGCAGATGACGCCGGCGTACCGTCCCGTCTCGGCGACCCGCTTGGCCGCCAACGGGATTTCGAAGGCCCCCGGCGTCCAGACGACATCGATATTGTCCCCACCGACGCCGTGCCGGGCCAGGGCGTCATTTGCCCCCTCCAGCAGCCTGGAGGTCACGAGCTGATTGAAGCGTGACACCACAATGGCGAAGGTAAGGCCGTCACCTGAAAACGATCCCGCAAATTCCGGTGCCATAAACCCCCGTTTGTCCTTAGAAGCTCGAGGACTATTCGACATTCCATTCGGCGAGGGGAGAAACCCCTGGCATGATATGTCCCAGCTTATCCCGTTTGGTCTCCAAGTAACGGATGTTGTCGGGATTTGGAGGAGGGACGATAGAGACCCGGTCGACCACCCGGAGGCCATAGCCCTCCAAGCCGACAATCTTCCTCGGATTGTTCGTCATCAGACGCATATTCTTGATGCCGAGGTCAACCAGAATCTGGGCGCCGATTCCGTAATCGCGGAGGTCGGCCTCGAACCCAAGGGCCAGGTTGGCTTCGACCGTGTCCATGCCACTGTCCTGCAGGGCGTAGGCCCTGAGCTTGTTGTGGAGCCCCATCCCACGGCCCTCCTGCCGGATGTAGACTAACACCCCGGTCCCGGCCTGCTGGATCTGGCGCATGGCCATCTGGAGCTGGTCACCGCAGTCACACCTGAAGCTTCCAAACACGTCGCCAGTAAGGCATTCGCTGTGCACTCGGACCAGGACAGGGTTTCCCCTGTCGACATCCCCTAACACCAAGGCGATGTGTTGGTCGGCATCCACAGCGCTTCGATATCCGTAGCAGCGGAAGGGTCCGTAGATCGTGGGGAGCCTGGTATCCGCAACCCGCTCTACTAATTTCTCGTGAAGGCGGCGGTATTGGATGACCTGGGCAACGCTTACGATGCTGATCCCGTGCTCTTGGGAAAACGCCTCGAGTTGGGGCATCCGAGACATGGTGCCATCTTCGCTCATGATCTCGCATATCACGCCGGAAGGGTACATCCCGGCGAGCGTGGCGAGGTCAACGCTGGCCTCCGTCTGCCCAGCCCGGACGAGGACCCCGCCGTCGCGGGCCCGGAGGGGGAACATATGGCCCGGACGCACGAGGTCCTCGGGCCTGGTGTCGCTGTGGATCAGCGCCTTGATGGTCGCCGCCCGGTCATGGGCGGAAATCCCGGTGGTGGTCCCCTCCCTGGCCTCGACGGACACGGTGAAGGCCGTCCCATACTGAGACGTGTTATCCAGGTCCTGGACCATCATAGGGACCTTGAGTTGGTCTAACCGCTCACCCGTCATGGCGATGCAAATCAGGCCGCGCCCGTACTTCGCCATGAAATTGACGGCCTCGGGGGTGACCTTCTCGGCGGCAATCGTTAGATCGCCCTCGTTCTCGCGGTCCTCGTCGTCGACCAGCACCACGAACTTGCCCTGTCGCAGGTCCTCGGTCGCTTGATCGATGGTGGCGAGAGGCACTAGTCGCTCCTAGCTTGCCCCGGCTGGCTTAGCCTATGCGGCTCCAGGAACCGCTCCGCATACTTGGCGAGGATATCGACTTCGAGGTTGACGGCGTCCCCCGGCTTTCTTGTCTTGAAACTCGTGTTGGCTCGAGTGAAGGGAATGAGCGTAGTGGAAAAGGTGTCGCTGTCGCAACTGACAACAGTGAGACTGATGCCATCAATGGTTATAAAGCCTTTTTCCACCACGTATCTGAGGACTTCACGGGGAGCAGTGAACCTGACCATCACCGCGTCCCCGTCTGCTTCGATGGCCGTGATTTGACCAGTCCCATCCACATGGCCCTGGACAAAGTGTCCCCCCATGCGGCTGCTGGGAGTCAGGGACCGCTCCAGGTTCACCGGGTCTCCAGCCCTTAGCAATCCTAGATTGGTGCGCCGTCGTGTCTCGGGGACCACGTCTACCGTAAAATCGTTTCCTTGAATAGAGGTCACCGTTAGGCACGTACCGTTGACAGCGATACTCTCTCCAAGCGAGGAGTCTTTTGAGACCATGGGGGCGTTAATCCGGAGGCCCGAAGACTTGACCTCCCTCACCGTGCCAACTTCCTCCACGATCCCTGTGAACACTCACCCGCCTGTATAACCCGAGATGAGGATGTCGTCCCCGAACCGTTCAGTCGTTACGCGCCGCAGTCGGAGCGCCTCGGCCATCCGGACGACCCCCGGCCCCGCAACGGGTGTGGGCGCTCTGCCCCCAATGATAACAGGGGCGATGAACGCCATAACCTTGTCCACAATGCCGCCGGCGAGCATCGAACCGAGTAATACGCCACCGCCTTCAACCAACACGCTGGTGATGTCCCTGGTGCCGAGCAGACTCAGCAATGCGCCGAGGTCGACCCTGCTCGTGGAAGCCGGGAGGCAGACGACCTCAGCCCCTGCTCTGGTAAGGGCCTGCCGGCCGTCCGAAGGTGCGGCCTCCGTAACCGCGATCAGGGTCTTGCCTGCTTCCTTCAGTAACTGGGAGCTGGGAGGGGTCCGGCCCTTGCTGTCCACAACGATGCGCAACGGCTGCCTGTCCTCGGCGCCACCGTCCGGCCGCGCCGTCAGCCGCGGATCATCAGCTAGAACGGTATTGACCCCCACCATGATGGCGTCCACCTGCGACCGCAGGCGGTGCACCTGAGCACGGGCCTGCTCGCCGCTGATCCACCTGGAGTCTCCCGAAACGGCGGCGATTTTCCCGTCCAGGCTGGCCGCGAATTTGACATAGACAAAAGGAGTCCCGTGGACCACCCATTTGAAGAAGGCCTCGTTCAGCTCGAGGGCCTGATGCTGCTCTTCGCCGAGGAACGTCCTCAGGCCGCCCGCCTCGAGGTCACCCCTTCCCAGTCCCCGGACCACGGGGTTGGGGTCGAGAGTCGCGATGTGGACCGATTCGATGCCTGCTTCGATGATCGCAGTAGTGCAAGGAGGCGTGCGCCCGAAATGCCTGCACGGTTCGAGGCTAACGTACATGGTGGCGCCCTGAGCAAGAGGACCGGCCTGCGTGAGGGCGGCCTTCTCAGCATGTGGACCCCCAGGAGGATGTGTGGCGCCTTCGCCGACCACGACGCCATCCTTTACGATGACACACCCAACCGCGGGGTTCGGGGAAGTGGAGCCGAGCACGGCACGGGCCAACTCGAGGGCCCGGTCCATGAAGGATAGGCCGCTGCCGCTCATGGAATGTCTGTCAGCCTCGGAAGTCCCGATGGACCTTGCTGGCGGTGGGCTCAACCTGGCCCTGGTACTTGCTTCTGAGGGCCGGGGAGCCGTAAAGGTTCTCGGCGGGGGTGCTCAGTCGTAAGAACGAGACTTGCCCGATCCGCATGCCATAGTACAGGGTGATAGGCAGGTTTGCGACGTTGCTGAGCTCCAGGGTCAGGTGGCCCCGCCACCCGGGATCGACGTATCCGGCGGTCGAGTGGATCAGGAGGCCTATGCGACCGAGAGAGCTCTTCCCTTCCAGGCGAGCGACGAGATCGTCAGGAAGGCCGATCATCTCCAGGGTACTCCCCAGGACAAATTCGCCCGGGTGCAAGATGAAGGGCCTGTCGTCCTCGATCTCGGCCATTTCCGTCAGATCGTCCGTGTTCTCCCGCACATCGATAAAGGGACGGCGCGAATTGCGGAAGACCAAGAACTTCCGGTCGAGGTGGACGTCGACGCTGGCGGGCTGAACGTCGCGGAGGTCAAGGGGGTCGATGATGATCCGGCCCTCGTCGAGCAGCTCCTTGATGGTACGGTCGCTCAAGACCACGGCCTGGGCCCCTTCAGGAATGGCGATGGCATTGTATCAGACGGAGTGCCGGCGCCTTCCACTGCCGGTCCCCACCAGGCTGACAGCGCCTGGGCCAAACCTTTGCCCTTGTCCAGGGTTTCTCGGTACTCGGCTTCGGGTTCGGAGTCGTAGACGATGCCCCCTCCCACATGGAACGACGCGACGCCATCCTTGAGCACGATCGTCCGGATGGCGATATTCAGGTCGAGGTCCCCAGTAGAGCTGAAATACCCGATGGCCCCCGTGTAAAGGCCCCGACGGGTTGGCTCCAACTCGTCGATGATCTCCATGGAGCGTATCTTTGGAGCCCCGGTGATGGAGCCCCCGGGGAAGGTCGCACGGACGAGGTCGGCCAGACCCTTGTCGGGGCGGAGCCGGCCCCTCACCGTCGACGTCAGATGGTGGACCGTGGAGAAACTTTCCAGCGCCGCTAGATCGTCTACCGAGACTGTCCCTATCTTGCATACCCTTCCAAGATCACTGCGCTCGAGGTCGACGATCATGATGTGCTCGGCGCGGTCTTTGGGGCTGGCCAATAGCTCCTCGCTCAAGCGCCGGTCCTCGCTGTCGGTGCTACCACGCGGCCGCGTCCCCTTTATGGGGCGGGTCTCGACGATGTCTCCCTTCCGGCGGAGGAACCGCTCGGGAGAGGCGCTCAGCAAGGCAAAATCCCCGAAGTCCATGAATGCGCCGAAAGGTGCGCGGTTCGCGGCCCGGAGCCGGGTATAAAGGCTCCAGGGACCAAAGGGCCAGGGTGCCTGGAAGCGCTGGGATAGGTTCACCTGGTAGATATCGCCGGCAACGATATACTCCCGCGCGCGGCGGACCGCGTCGAAGTAATCACGGCGGGTCATGTTGCTGCGGAGCCCGCGATGACCTGAATAGCTTGGCGTGGGGGTTTCCGCCCCGTCTGCCTGCGCGGCGAGACTGGATACCCACCCCAAGCGACGCGCGGCTCGCTCTGCCTGTCTTCGGCCCCCGGGTTCCGGATGCCCCGTCGAGACGGCGAAGGTCCGCTCTTGATCGTGGTCGAACGCCAGCATGGCGTCGTAAAACGCCATGCACATATCGGGCAGGCCGGTGTCGTCGACGGGTCCTTCGGGGAGACGTTCGATAAGGCGTCCCACGTCATACCCAATGAACCCTACGGCTCCACCCACAAAGGGTATCGGGAGACTGTCCCGCGGGACCGGGAATGAGGCCAGCGTCTCCTGCAGCAAGTCCAGCGGATCGGCATCGGTACGTTTGACCGTCCCGGCCTGATACGTTTCGGCGACACGCCCACGGCAGCGCAGGACGAGGAAGGGGTCACAGCCGGCGAACGAGAAGCGGCCGAGGCCCGGCATCTCCAATGCGCTGTCGAGGAAGAAAGGGTATGGGTGGTTAGAGAGGGCTGACGCAACGATGTGCAGCGGAGGAACGCCGTTCAACTCATGGAGTGGGGTGCAGGCCCGCGAGGCGCCCCCGGGGGCGCTCGTCAGGGCCATGGGTCGTGGGAGGACGACTGACGTCTCGTCGTGAACACGAGGAAGCCGACCGAGGTGGCCGTAACGACGCCGGAAACGACCAGCAAGATCAGGGCTCGCCGCACAATTCCAGCCCGGAATTCGTCAACGACATTCACGCCGATCTCCAGTGCCTTGCCGACCATCGCGGTCTCCAGTGGGGAGTGGTCCGTAAACTGTTCGGCTACCTCGCTCTCGAGCCTGTCCACCATCCGGGCCTTTGGCTCGCCAAACGCGACCGACGTGAGGATGAGGCAGAGCGATGCAATAAGAAGCGGGGCCACTCCCCAGATCACCTTGGCAGGAATCCGCCTCCCACCCAAACTCCCGACTATAACGAGGAAGACCGCGGGGATGATCCAGGCCAGGAATGAGAGCCCCCTGGCGCGGCTGACGTTATCGCGGAACGACTGCAGGTCCTGGTATAGCTGTGGGTCCTCTCTTTCGAGACGCTCCTCGAGGTCCTGGTTTGTGAAGCGTCCCCCCTTCTTGATGGAGTCCCGGGCATCCCGTAATGATTGGACGTAACCACTGCTTTCGCGGGCCCGGCGCTTACCCCCTTCGTCCAGGTTATCGAAGGCGAGGGCTCCCTTGGGGTAGTCTGCCTTCGCGAGGGCTTCCTCGAGGTCGTTCTGGGTGAAGGAATAGCCGTCCCGGAGCCACCCGCGAACGTCCTGCAACAGGTCCCACTGGTGTTGCGGGAGTGTGGAGCGCAGGCCTGCTTCGTTGAGCAAGAAGGTGTCTGGCAGCGCGTCGTTCACCAGGGCTGCTACGTGCCCGTCATAGTCCGCGAGGCCCGTAGTCGCCTTGATGTCGGAGAGGCCCAAGGGAGGAGGCCGGCAGACGATGCCGGTCCGAGGAAAGTCCTGCACGTTTATCGAAGCGAGCTGCTGCCGCGTACAAACAGGGATGGTAGGGAAGAGCGCCTCCAGCCTGCTCTCCATGAGGCGCCCAACTCTTGTCATTGCCACGGCTTTGCGGTCCTGCAGCGGGACCTCGAACCTGAACGTTTCCTGCCGGCCCGACGCGTAGTCCACGGTGGTGTCAACAAGCTCGGCGATACGCCGGTCCGCCCAGTCTCGGCTCAGGACCTCCCGGAGTGCCGACTTTACGTCTTGCGGCGTGACGGTGAGTTGGAACGGTACCGAGATTCCCACCCCAATGCTGGTGTTCACACCGGGGTCGACGATCTCGGCAAAGATGTACTCGCGCGCATCCCAATTCGACAGGAGGGCTTTCAGCTCCGCTCTGGCGTCGTCGATGCGCTCGTTCACCGGCACCAATAGCGAGAAGGTCTCAGACTCCCCGGCAAGATAGGGTGTTATCGAGTCGACCGCGAGGGTGAGCTGCCGCTGAAGCCAGTCGTCTGGAGCGGTGCCCCTTACGGCGTCCACGAGATCTTGCGCAGTCACGTCTAGGTCGAAGGTGATACCGTCCTTGATGACCTCCATCGCAATCTCCAGGCTGAGCTCGTCGTAAAGGAACTCGATCACCTCGTCGTCGGCAATGAGAGTCTTGAGGGCGGCCCCAGCGGCGGTAATCCGGTCGGAAATTGGGACCTCTACCACGAACGAATCGGTGTCCTTGGCCAGATACGGGACGAGGGCGTCTATGAGGACTCGCGCATTCTCTTGAAGGTATTCCGGCGGGACCATCTCTTTGAGGGTGGAGATTAGCTGCGGCTTGATGGGGCGAAGGTCCAGCTGGATATCCGCGCTCATCGTATCACCGAAGCTGAGTGATCCGTCCTCGCTGTAGTCGTCCAACGCCAAGGGCAAGGCTTCGTCATAGAGGAAATCGAAGAGATTCGAATCGCGGACCTGCTTGTCGTAGAACTCGGGGCTGAAGACCGTCTCGTTGACCCGCATGAAGATAGCGGCAACGATGATGGCGCAGAACGCCGCCACCCCCAGGAAGACGGCGATGATGCGTCGCGCGATCATAGCCTTCGCTCTCTGATCTTGGAGCTGATCGAGCGGTTGGCCGGGGGCAGACGAGAGAGGAGGGGACTGATCATGCTCGTGGGGGTCGGGACCTTCTACGCGGGTCTCGCGGTAGCCGACAGGGCCATTATGGGACCGGCATAGCGGCGAGGCCTAACAGAATGAGGGGCAGGAGCGGCTGCGGGCAACCAGCGTGTTTGCTTAGATCGAGGTGGTGGCCGCGTTGGAGGTCTCGATCACTTTCCCGGCCTGAGTCAGCCGCTTTTCCGCCAGCATGTCCGCGGCCCGCGCCGTAGAGATTCCCTCCCTTTTTGCCATTGCGACGATGCGTTCCATCGTTTGGTATATCGCGCTGACTTTCGCCATCGCCTGCCCTTCGTCGTATTGGACCAGCTCGAAGGACAGGTTAATGAGGCCCCCAGCGTTGATCGCATAATCCGGGGCGTAGAGGATGCCGCGCTCCCGAAGCCGGTCCCCGTCCGAAGGGTGTTGTAGCTGGTTGTTGGCGCCGCCTGCCACGATGGGACATTTCAGCTGCGGGATGGTGGCCGCATTCAGTACGCCACCCAGTGCGCACGGCGCAAAGACATCGCATTCGGTCGAGATGATCTTGTCCGGCGCGACCACTGATGCCCCCACCTCTTCCTCAGCGCGAGCCGCCGCTTTGGGATCGATCTCCGCCACGGTGAGGCGGGCTCCCTCCATGGCCAGGACCTTGGCAAGATTGGAAGCCACCTTCCCGAAACCTTGAATTGCCACATGCCGCCCTGTGAGAGAAGGGTCCCCAAAAACCTCGGCGGCGCAGGCCTTCATGGCTTGATATATTCCGAAACCCGTGGCAGGCGCCGAGTCGCCGCTGCCTCCCAACTCGATGGGCCGGCCGGTCATCCACTTCGTCTCCTGCATCAGGACGGCCAGGTCGTCCGGCGTGGTGCCGACATCCTCGGCGGTGATATACCGGCCCGCCAGAGATTCCACAGCCTTGCCATAGGCCCTGAGCAGGCTCTCGGTCTTGTCCGTGCGGGGGTCGCCGATGATCACTGCCTTTCCGCCCCCCAAGTCGAGCCCTGCCAGCGATGCCTTGTAGGTCATGGCCCTCGAAAGCAGAAGGGCGTCTGTCATCGCAGCCTCCTCGGACGCGTAGGGCCACATCCGAGTGCCCCCCAAGGCGGGGCCAAGGGTCGTATCGTGGATAGCGACGATGCACCGGAGACCATGTTCGGGACGGCTAAAGAGCACGACCTCTTCATGGCCCCGCGCTTGCATCTCCCCGAACAGGCCCACGGAAGCTCCTCGGTCCATTACCAGGGTCCGGACGTCATCGAGCCCTTCTCCACGGGCGGAAAAGCCTGGTGGAGATGCTCTCGAGGCTCCGGCATACCCTCGGATATCTCGGCGACCTGTTGTGCGTCCTCTTGGGAGGGCCCCACGCCCCTTCTGAGAGGGGTGCGGAATCGGGTTGCGGCAGGTGGAAAGGGGCGGGTGTCCCCTTCGTTCATTATAGCTAATCCCTCCGAGTTGGCCGATCGGCCGGTTGGTTCCCGGTCTTCGGACGAGGCATCTATGGCACGCCGCCCCGGTATATAATCTGGCCCGGACTGAAGGAGTTGGGCCCAGCTGTGTGACTCGAGGAGTAGCTCCATGGCATACGAGATGCTGACCGTCGAGAAGGAAGACCGCATCGGCACCATGACCCTCAACCGGCCCGAAAAACTCAACGCCCTCGGGCCCGTCATCCTGCGGGAGTTCGAATCGGCGCTTGACGATGCGGCAGATGACCCTGAGATCAAGGTGCTCATCGTCCGCGGGGCCGGCCGCTCATTCTCCGCTGGATACGACCTTACTCGCGATACCGAAGGCGAAAGCATCGGTGTGGACAGAGGCCGTCTACAGAAGAACCTGGAGCGCTGGCACAAGATCCGCGATTTTCCAAAGCCGGTGATCGCTATGGTCCACGGTTACTGCCTTGCCGGAGCGACGCAGCTCGCCATCTGCTGCGACCTGATATTCGTGGCGGACGATGCCCGCATCGGGTTCCCGAGCATCCCGGCGGGCGCTGGCCTCATCGGCCAGATGTGGTCCTGGCTTGTGGGGCCATCCCGGGCAAAATACATGTCATTTCTTCCTGGGAGTCAGATTTCGGGCAAGGAGGCGGAGGCGTTCGGCTGGGCGACCCGCTCGTTTGCGCCGGCGGAGTTGGAGGGCGAGACTTATTCATATGCCCGCCGCGTCGCGAAGGTGCCAGGAGACCTTCTCCAGATCAAGAAGCTGTCGATCAACCGGACGTTGGACCTTCAGGGCTTCCGGGCCGCTACGATGTTCGGTGCGGAGTGGGACGCCATCGCCCACTTTACCGACGGTGTGCAGGACCTTCGCGGGATCATGAAAGAGCGCGGGCTCCGGGGGACTATCGATTGGTTCCAGGAGCAGTAGGCCGGCCTGCGAGCCTAGCCGTCTCCCAGGACCACTCGAACGATCCGGCGCTCGAACTCCCTCGCTACAAGCGCGGCCAACTCCAGGCGCTCGAAGTCCTGGAATGTTACGACGAATGCTACGCCCAGGACCCTCCCCAGGCGGAAATCGATGACCGTCGAGGCGAATTGCCCGTTGGGGCCTTCCTGGAGTGCCTTTAGCGCCACCGCTTCGTCATGGAACCCGCCGACCTCAAGCTCCTCTACCGCCAGGAGTTTCTGTCCCTCCGTGAGGGTCTTGCCGACGTTGTCATGAAACTGCTTGATGAAGACATCGTGCATCCAACCCAGCACACTGTCCCGGGTGTCGAACAGGTGGGCGATCGTAGCCACCGCGATGTTGGCGCCCGGCTCCGCGGAGCCCGCCGCTGCCTGGGAAACAAGCTCTTTCATGTAGCCTGTTAGGCGCCCTCGCTCACGCAGGGTCTCGGCTGTATTCCCCGCGAAGCCTTGCTCGGCCATGGCGTCGTTGTCGAGCGGGCCCTCGCGGAACACATCGAACCCGGCGAATCCCTCTCCTGGAAGGGCGTTCTTGTCCAGGACCATCCACCGAAGGCTGTCCTCGGTGATCCCCAATGTGGCGCGGCTTAACGAGTCAGTCAAGGGCTCATCCTCTGGGCGATGCCAGGCGGGCGAGGCGGTGGGATGTCAAGAGGTACGTTGGCTCGAGAGGCATGGTTTCGGTGCAACCTACCGATTATAGTTCCCTGCGGGGCTTGGCATCACTCGGCTTTAGGCCTTGATGGTGCTCGAAGTCCAGGTCGTGGTCCGCACCTGTCCTACAGCCGGCGAAAGGCTTTCTTTCGTATTCCCTCTGGAGAGGTCATGTTCGGCCACGGAGTAAGCTCATCCCCGCTTAGGAAAACCTCAGCGGCGACACGTCGCGCGATGGGGCATGTCCGGGTTGGCACACTGAGAAGGCTTGCGTTGGCGGTCTGTGGAGCGGCCGCCCTGGCCGTGTCGTGCAGCCCCTCTACGGATATACCCAGTCCTGTCTCAACGCCCATGGTTCCCGCGGCCGTCGCGACGCCCACCGTTCCCGTCATTCCTACAAGGCCTCCAGAGGTTGGTCCCAGCGTGGCCCCGACGGCGACCGCTACGCCAACTCCGACCTCTCCCCAAGAGCCGTCCTCGGCTACAGCACCGAGCCCCTCCGGTTTGATGGACCGCCTGCTGAGCGAGACCCTCGCAGGCAGCCAATTGGCAATTGATGCCATCGCTGAGACTGGGGACAGGTCCTACATTCCGGTGCTGACCGAGTTCTTGCGGTTCCCCTGGCTTCTCGACGAGGGGATGACCGAAGCTATTGTCACGGCGATGGCACACCTTTCGGGGAGCACTGCCGGGACGTATTCGGATGAGCAATTCTCATGGGGATGGTGGGTCGAATGGATTGGCCGGAACAAAGGCGCCAACGCCCCAGCCGGCTACGCCGATTTTCGGGCTAGCATTTTCCGGCGGCAGGTCGATCCCGCGATCGGCGATTTCTTCTACGAGGGTGTCCCTGCCGCGATTCGGCTTGAGGAGATCGTATGGGGCGGTGTTGAGCGAGACGGCATCCCGGACTTGAGGCAGCCGCCAGCGATTCCCGCCCGTGACGCCAAGTACCTGGACGGCGGAGAGAGAGTCTTCGGGGTCTCGATTAATGGTGAGAGCAGGGCCTATCCGTTCCGCATCATGAACGCCCACGAGATGGCCAACGATACCCTTGGAGGGGTCCCTTTCGCCCTTGCCTACTGAACCCTCTGCGGCACGGGAATCGTGTATTCCCGTACGCTGATGGGCGAGGTGACCGAGTTTGGCACCTCCGGACTCCTTTACCGAAGTAATAAACTGATGTACGACCGCTCCACGGAGACCCTGTGGACCCATTTCACCGGCAAGCCGGTCGTTGGTCCTCTGGTTGGCAGCGGGATCAAGCTCGAGGTGCTCCCCGTTACCGTTACGACCTGGGCGGAATGGCGAAGCAAGCACCCGGACACGACCGTGCTCAACATTTACACCGGCATCTACAGCCCCGAGAGCTACTTCCCCGAGGAGCACCCAGGTTCCATCTACGCGGATTACAGGGCGGAGCCGGATGCTATCTTCCCTGTCTGGGTCCGGAGCGGGGTCTTGCCGCCGAAGTCACGGGTGGTGGGCGTCTCGTTCAACGCCGCGTCGAGGGCCTATCCCCAGAATGAAATACTGGGCGAACGGGTCATCAACGACACGCTGGGTGGAGAGGGTATCGTGCTGCTGCCTGACCAAGGCACAGGGTCTGCCCGGGTGTACCGGAGGGGGATGCACGAGTTCTCCATCGCTGGTCCCGAGGCGCTCATGTCTGAGAGGGCGGTACTGGTGGACAATTCTGGGAACACCTGGGTGGCCGGGACCGATGCATTGACCCCTGTGAGCGGCCCCCAAGAGAGGCTCGCCCGCATCCCAGCGGACTTCGCCTACTGGTTCGGCTGGTATCAATTCCATCAAGATACGGACGTCTACGCCGGCCGTTAGCCACCTGGTTTGACGGCCAAAATGACCCTGTCCTAGAATCAGCGCATTCCCTCTTTGACCTGTGCCCGGTCTGACCGCGTGAGCGGCTGCTTCCCCAACCCTGGGCCGCTGGTCTCACAGGCGGCCCTTGAGACAGGCCATCGTCCACAGCCCATCCTACAAGTGGTGGGTGTTCGGCAGTGTTGCTATCGGGACATTCATGTCCGCGATAGACCTCAGCAGTGTCAACGTCGCCCTTCCCCGTATCGAACGGTACTTCGAGACCGACCTCCCGACGGTACAGTGGGTCCCGGTCGGCTATGCGCTGGCGATCAGCGTCATGCTGATGCCCGTTGGCCGTCTAGGGGACCTCTTCAATCGAAAGCGCGTCTATATCGCCGGCTTCGCTGTCTTCGCCCTGGGGGCGACGGCGGCCGGGCTGTCCCAGAGCATTGGCATGCTCATCGGCGCCAAGGTCTTTCAGGGGTTCGGGGCAGCGATGATTCAGGGCAACGGCGTGGCGACGGTGCTCTCCATCTTCCCCGGGACGGAAAGGGGAAAGGCGCTCGGGCTCCATATGACCGTCGTTGGACTCGGGGTCATAGTGGGCCCGGCCCTGGGTGGAGCGCTGGTAGGCGAATTTGGCTGGCGGTCCGTGTTCTTCGTCAACGGTCCCGTGAGTCTC
The DNA here is from genome assembly GCA_965220155.1 of Dehalococcoidia bacterium. Classification (GTDB taxonomy): domain Bacteria; phylum Chloroflexota; class Dehalococcoidia; order SHYB01; family SHYB01. The sequence goes on from OZ244810.1 coordinate 2,512,516, forward strand.
ATCGGTATCGCCGCGGCGGCAGTCATCCTCAACCCAGCGCGATTGGCCAATCAAGACATAGATGGGCCCCGTCAACGGTTCGATTGGCTGGGTGCGGTCCTCTCGGCAGGGGCGCTTCTGGTCTTCCTTCTGGTCGTGACGAATGGTTATCGCGCCGGGTGGGCCTCCGGGACCATCGTGGCCGGCTTCGTCGGAGTCGTGGCATTCCTGGCGGCCTTCGTCTGGTGGGAGCTACGGCACCCGTCGCCGATGCTGGACATCCGGCTCTTCAAACGACGGCTGGTAGCCCTGGGCGTCTCCGCAGGATGGTTGAACTTCCTCGCGGGGGCGTCGGTGATTTTCCTGATGTCCTTCTACCTTCAGAACGTCAAGGGCTTCGAGCCCCGGACGGCTGGACTCATCTTGATTCCAGGGGCTGCCGCACTGGCAGTCCTGGGGCCCATTAGCGGGCGGCTGTCCGACCGGTTCGGGTGGAGGAAGCTCAACCTCCTGGGGCTCGCCCTTTCATCGTCCGCGCTTTTTACCATGGCGGCGCAACTTTCGGATCGAACGCCGCTCACCCTGATCATCCCGCTGTTGGTCCTGAACACATCCGGCACGGGACTGTTCAACGCACCCAACAATAGCTCGATCCTGAGCGCGGTCGAACGGTCCAGATATGGGGTTGTCTCCGCCATGACGCAGCTCATGCGCAACTCAGCCAATGTGACGAGCATTGCCCTGGCGACCACGATAGTGGCGACGACCATGGCGGGCTATGGGGTGGAGCCCAGCCTCAGCGTCGTGGCTGCCGACAGCGGGCGGCAGGTCGCCGACGCTTTCATCGCGGGGATGCACCGGGTCTTCCTCGCTTTCGGCTCGCTCCTTCTCCTCGCGATGGTCTTGTCTTATCTCAAGGGGGAACGGGTGAACGAAGCAGCCCCCGGGGCCCCGGCACCGGCGCACCGCAGTGCCCGGACCCCCGGAGGGTAACACCCGGTGCGGCGCGGCTTGTTAGAGGGCGGGGCCTATAAGTGGTGGGCTTTTGGCAGCATCGCGCTGGGCACGTTCTTCTCCGCTCTCGATCACGGCAGCGTCAACATCGCGCTGCCACGAATCGAGACCCACTTCCAGACTGACCTCCCGACAGTCCAATGGGTCGTTGTCGGCTACGCGTTGGCCATCAGCGTGTTCCTCATGCCCATGGGGCGATGGGGGGACATGTGGGACCGCAAGAAGGTGTACCTGTTCGGGATGGTCCTGTACATCCTGGGCGCCGGCATAGCAGGCGCGGCCGTCAATATCCAAATGCTGATCGGGTTGAAGGTTGTCCAGGGTGTTGGGTCCGCGATGCTCCAGGGCAACGCGATGGCGGGGATCCTCTCGATCTTCCCGGGTTCGGAGCGTGGAAAGGCCCTGGGAATGCACCTGAGCGTCGTCGGCGCCGGCATCATCGCTGGGCCGGCTTTGGGTGGCTTCCTCGTCAACGAGCTAGGGTGGCGATGGGTCTTTTACATAAACGTCCCCGCGGGAGTCCTCGCGTTCATCGCTCCCGCGTTGATTCTGGACCGGGCCCGGTTGGGCGAAGGCTCCAGCGCAGTTGCCGGGGGCCGCCGGTTTGACTTCGCCGGGGCGGCGCTATCGGCGGGAGCCCTGCTTCTTTTCTTGATGGTTATGACCAACGGACACCGAGCCGGTTGGACTTCACCTATGGTCACCGTCGGCGGGGCCGCGGCGGTGCTGCTGGTCGCGCTCTTCGTCTTCTGGGAGCTACGCAGTCCGGCCCCAATGTTGGATGTCCGGCTTCTCCTCAGGAAACGCATCGGACTGGGAGTGAGCGCCAGCTTCATCTCGTTTCTGGGAAGCTCCTCCGTCGTCTTCCTCATGCCCTTTTATTTGCAGAAGGTCCAGGACTTCTCCCCTCGGGAGGCGGGCCTCGTCATGATCCCAGGCGCTGCCGCCCTGACGGTCAGCGGTCCCATTGCTGGACGGCTCTCAGACCGGTTCGGATGGCGCAACCTCTGTATGGCAGGCCTCGCTTGCTCCTCCAGCGCTCTGCTGATCCTCTCTTCGAAGCTCGACCTCGACAGCCCCCTTACGCTAATACTTCCTAGCCTGGTGCTTAGCAGCACGGGGATGGGGCTCTTCAATTCACCCAACAACAACGCCATTCTCAGTGGCGTGGAGCGCTCACGCTACGGAGTGATATCGGCTCTCACCCAGATGGTGCGTAACTCCGGGAATGTGACAAGCATCGCGCTGTCGACAGCTATCGTCGTCGCGACCATGAGCTCACGGGGGTTCGAGCCCAGCCTTGATGCAGTGACTCCCGAAGGAGGAGGTGAGGTGGCGGCGGCGTTTGTAGAGGGCATGCATCGAGCTTTTGTCGCCTTGGGGGTTATCTTGGCGGTGGCAATTATCCTTCCCCTCTTACGAGGAGACAGGACGGCCCGAGAGCAAGAAGCTGCGTCCCAGGCGGGAGCGCAGACCGGGTAGCAGATGGCCTCCTCTCGTCCTGGGCAGATGCGAACCGTCCTGTTCCAACGCGGCCCGTATGCCTTCTGAGACCGACGCCCCCTATCCCAGCCCTCTGGCGCGGTATTGAAGCGCCTCGGCCATGTGCGCCGAGCCGATGATTTCATCTCCGGCAAGGTCCGCGATCGTGCGGCTGACCTTCAGAATCCGGTGGAACGCACGTGCCGATAGCTGAAGCTGCTTCATCGCCATGTGGAGGAGGCCCTGGGCCCCATCGTCGGTCCGGCAGAATTGACGGGCCTCCACGGGGGTCATGTCCGCGTTGCTTGCCAGCGTGCTTTCGGACAAGCGCTGCTGCTGTCTCTCGCGGGCTGAGTCAACCCGTTCTCTGATGCGGGCTGTAGGCTCGGCAGGGTCAGTTGACATGAGCTTGTCGTACTCGACTCGCGGCACCTGTACGAAGAGGTCGATCCGGTCCAGCATCGGACCGCTGACCCGCTTCTGGTACTTTTCGACCGAGGCCACTGAACACGAACATTCTTTGAAAGGGTCCCCGTAGAAACCGCAGGGACACGGGTTCATCGCGCCTACGAGCATGAAGTTGGCCGGAAAGCTCACCGTCCCCTGGGACCTGCTGATTGTCACCATCTTGTCTTCCAAAGGCTGCCGGAGAACCTCGAGCGTCGCGTGGCCGAATTCCGGCAGCTCATCCAGGAAGAGCACGCCCCGGTGACTCAAGCTGATCTCGCCTGGCCTGGGCACCCGCCCTCCTCCGACAAGGCCAGCGCTTGAGATCGTGTAATGCGGTGACCGGAATGGGCGTTGCGTGATGAGCGGCGTGTCCCCCGGCAGCAACCCGCTGACGCTATACACCTTGGTCACGTCGATCGCCTCTCTAGGGGAGAGGGATGGAAGGATGCCCGGGAGGGCTCGCGCCATGAGGGTCTTGCCGCTTCCAGGCGGCCCCGACATCAACAGATTGTGCCCGCCAGCCGCCGCGACCTCCAGAGCGCGCTTCGCGTGCTCCTGCCCCTTTATGTGGGAGAAATCGCTTATGCCACGGGTAGAGCAGCCCTTGTCTTGGGGTTGCTCTGGGGTCGCAGAAGGGAGCACTTCGTCTCCCCGGAGATGGGCTACGACCTGCCCCAAGCCCTGTGCGCCATAGACGGTGGCTCCTTCTACCAGGGCGGCCTCGGGGGCGTCCGCCGATGGGACGATCACCGTGCGCAGACCTTGCTCCACGCCTAGAGCCACCATCGGGAGGATACCCTGCGTATGCCGAAGGCCGCCATCCAGCGAAAGCTCTCCCAGGACGAGCGTCTCGGAGAGGTCGGCCAGAACCTGGCCGGAGGACATCAGCACCGCTACGGCCATCGGAAGGTCGTAGGCGGGGCCTTCCTTGCGAAGGTCTGCGGGCGCCAGGTTCACGGCAATGCGGGTCATGGGGAACTCGTAGCCGGAATTCCGGATCGCTCCCCTCACCCGCTCCCGGGACTCCTGCACAGCCGCGTCAGGCAGGCCAACGATAGAGAAGCTAGGGAGGCCGCTGGATACATAGGCCTCGACCTCGACGATCGATCCATTGAGTCCGGCTATGGCGCAGGTCCGAGTCTTTCCTAGCACGCAAAGAGCGTACGGAGGGGTATTGCCCATACGCAATGACCGGATGTCGCATGTCGTGGGTCGACGGCACGGGTTTTGTTCGCGTGTACTCCAAACGAGGGCGAGTCGCTGGACCCGCCGAATAGGACCACCTTTGGAGGCGCAGTCCAGATCGATGGCGCAGCGAAGCCCTCAACCTCCTCACTCGCTCTTCCACTCAAGAATGAGAAGGCCGTGCTCGCAGGCGCTCGCAGGCCCAGAATTGTTGACAGGCCCCGACCCCTGAAGTACACTGCCCGCTGGCTTTTCGCCCCCGTTCTAACCTGTTAGAGGTGCCTTTGATGGCCGAGGCCTCGCTGATCAACGCCGCCATGCAAAAGGCCATTGGCGTCGAGTCTGCCGCCGAGACCTATGACATCGAAAAGGGGCATATTCGCAGGTTCGCGGAGGCCATCGGCGATGCAAACGCCCTTTTCACCGATGAGGCGAGGGCGCGAGAGACTCCGGTGGGCGGCATCGTCGCTCCGCCGACATTCCTACGTTCCTGCGTTGCCCCGCCGCCGCCAATCGATCCCCAGCAGGAGACGGGGCTCTCGAGGATTCTTGACGGTGGCAGTGATTGGGAATATTTCCACCGCGTCCGCCCCGCCGACAGGATATCCGTCAGATCGAAGATCACCGACTTTAGAGAGCGTGAAGGTCGGATGGGAAAGATGCTCATCACCACGACACAGCTCACGTATCGAAACCAGTTAGGCCAGGTCGTGGCGACCCAGACCGGCACCAGGATCATGTACTAGCCAGGGCGAGCACGGCACCATATGGGACAACAGCTCTATTGGGATGATGTAGCCGAAGGGGAGGAGATCGCCCAGCTCCCGAAGAACGCCACTACCCGCCAGCTCGTCCAATACGCGGGCGCCTCCCTTGACTTCTACGAGGTCCATTACGACAAAGACTTCGCCCTCCGGAACAATCTACCGGGATTGATTATTCACGGAGCTCTTAAGAACGCCTGGCTTGGCCAGCTCATGACGGACTGGATCGGCGCTGAAGGGATGCTGCGAAAACTGGGCGTCCAGTACCGCGGCATGGATGTCCCATACGACGACGTCGTCTGCAAGGGGCTCGTGACCCGGAAGTACGTTGCGGGCGGCGACCATCTTGTCGACTGCGAACTCTGGGTCGAGAACAGCAAGGGGGAGCGTACGACGCCGGGGCACGCGACGGCTGCTCTGCCCGTTCGGGCTCCGGGATAGCGGCGCCGCCCGCCGCTCAGGAGGTCCCCATGGGGGAATGGCTCAAAGACAAGGTCGCGGCGGTTACTGGCGCTGGCGGTGGCATCGGCCGCGGCGTCGCCCTCGAGTTGGCCGCCCAGGGGGCCAAGGTTGTCGTGAACGACCTTGGGGGCGCCTCGGACGGGACCGGTGCTTCAGTCCAGGCTGCCGACAAGGTGGTGGGTGAGATCAAGGAGGCGGGCGGCGAAGCCGCTTCCAACTACGACAGCGTCGCGACCATGGCGGGGGGCGAAAGCATCGTCAAGACCGCCCTCGACTCGTTCGGGCGCCTCGACATCATGGTAACCTGCGCTGGAATCCTGCGAGATCGCATGGTGTTCAACATGACGGAGGCTGAGTGGGATGGGGTCCTGGCCACTCACCTCAAGGGGACCTTCTCGTGTGCCAAGCCCGCGGCAGCGATCATGCGTCAGCAGAGAAGCGGACGGATCATTACCTTTACCTCCACTTCCGGCCTATATGGCAACGGCGGCCAGGCTAATTACAGTGCGGCGAAGTCGGCCATCACGGGCTTCACAAAGGTAGCCGCCCAGGACATGGGCCGCTATGGAGTTACCGTCAACACCGTCGCTCCGATGGCCGGCACACGGCTTACCCTGACCGAGGAGTACCGGAGCGCCCGCGAGCTTCGCGGCTCGAGGGGTATCAAGCGAGATGAGTTCGGTGGCTACGAGCAGGACTTGCAGGACTTGGACCCAAACGATGTCGCCCCTCTGGTCTCGTACCTGGCTAGCGACCTATCGTCGAATATCAACGGGCAGGCGATCTTCATTGGCGGAGGAGTCATCTCGTGGGTGGCGCCCCCCAGAGTCATCCGCGCCATGCACAAGACGGGCCGATGGACGGTCGATGAGTTGATACAACAGGTCCCGGAGGACTTGTCTCCAGCGATGAAGAACCCCGCCCCAGCGCAGACGCCCAAGGCCTAGGCTACCCCGGCATTCCCCAGGGACCAAGCAGGAGCTATCGATGGCCCAACACTTGAACGGACAGGTCGCCGTAGTCACCGGCGGAGGTGGCGGTATCGGCCGTGGCGTGGCGAAGGAGCTTGCTGCCCAGGGAGCGAAGGTCCTTGTCAACGATCTCGGAGGGGCTTTGGATGGTACGGGCTCATCGAAGGGTCCCGCCGACCAAACTGTTGACGAGATCCGCTCCGCCGGAGGCGAGGCGGCGGCAAACTACGACTCTGTCATCACCATGGACGGGGGCGAAAAGATAGTCCGGTCTGCGGTCGACACCTTCGGCCGGCTAGATATCTCCATCCATCTGGCCGGCATATTGCGGGACCGCATGGTGTTTAACATGACCGAGGAGGAGTGGGACGCGGTCATTTCGGTCCACCTCAAGGGGCTCTTCGCCGTCATGAAGCCATCTTCCATCATCATGCGTCAGCAGCGCAGCGGCCGCATCATTGGCGTCAGCTCCACCGCCGGCCTCTACGGTAACCCGGGTCAGGTAAACTATGGCGCGGCCAAGGAAGGGGTTGCGGGATTCGTGAAGACCGTGGCCCGGGATATGGGCCGGTACGGCGTTACTGTCAACGCGATCGTTCCCCTGGCAGATACCAGGATGACCCAGACCATCACAGACCAGACCCGAGAGCTTCGCGCCAGGAGCTCCGGCGGCCTCGAGGCTCTCGATACCAGGCAGGACCCCCATGACGTCGCTCCTGTTGTGGCCTTCTTGTGCACCGAGGAGGCGCACGACATCAACGGTCAAATGATATTCGTCGCTGGTGGGACCGTTGGGTTGATGAACAACCCCTACGCCGCGAGGACTATCAGGAAGCTTGGCCGTTGGACCCTGGAGGAGATCGCGCAGCTCCTTCCCCAGACAATCGGGCGAGACCTGATCAATCCGGCGCCCCAGGTACAGGCCAAAGGTTGATGAGCCTGAGCTGACTCCCTGCCGTGGTGCTCCGCACCCACCCCGGTGGCGAAGATGCCGCCGTCGAGCATGAACAACCTCGTGTCAGCGGGGGCCGGTTCCCCTTCCCTTGCGTGCCGGGCGGTGAGGCGGGAGTCAGGCGGCCCAAGCTCTTTGTGGTACGGCTGCAAGCGAACGCCCCCTTCCAGACGCGGGGATAAGCACCTCAGGCAAGGATGCAGCCGCGCCGCTAAGATCCCTCTGTCTCGTCAGGGGCTTTCTCTCCGGTTGGAGGGCTTTCTTGCTCCCATTGCTCTTTCAGGATTTCCATGGCAAAGAAGTTCTTTCCGCTGCGCTTGACCCTTCCTATGTCGACAAACCCCGACTTCTGGAAGGCCTTGTGCGCGCGAGCGTTCCAGTCCAGTGTGTGCAAGTACACACGGCGTAACTGCGTCTCACTGAAGATGTAGCGGATGAGGGTGTTCACGGCGTCGGTACCGTAGGACTTTCCCCAGTACCTCCTGTCACCGATCATGATTCCGAGCTCGGTCTCGCCGCGCATGTGATTGATGTCGTAGTACATGCAGTTGCCGATGTGCAGCCCTTCCAAGGTCTCGATGGCGAACCGTTGGCGGCGAGATGCGGGGTAGGCCAGCTCCTCTTCGTAGAGCATCACCGCCTGCTGGAACGTCAAGCGCATAGGGCTCGCTGCATCCAATCGGGAGAGCTCCTCGTCGATACTCCAGGAATAGTCGTTCCGGGCGTCTGACACTTGCTTTTGCCGGAGGACGACCCTCTTTCCAACGAGTCTCATGGGAGTGACCCGTGAGGCCCTCATTGTCCCCTTACTTGCCGGATTGCTTCTCTCAGCATCCCGGCTTCAGTCGCGTGGGTGGCCCGCTCTAGGGCCACGTCGCTGGGGAACCAGGCGACGTGGTCGAACTCAGGGTCGTGGTCATCGGTGTTGCCGCCCTTGAAAGACATCAAATAGAACTTGACTCGCTTGTGTACGCGGGCGCCTGGCTTGTAGAACCAGTACTCAATCTCACCGAGATCGGTCTCAATGTCGACCTCGAGCCCTGTCTCCTCGCGCACTTCACGCTCAGCAGTCTGCTCGGCGGTCTCCCCAGCATCGGGAGTGCCCTTGGGAAGTCCCCAGAGCGGAGGGCGATCACGCCCGCAGAGGATTAAGTCTATTCTGTCCTCGTCTTTCCTGTAGACGACTCCGCCTGCCGAAAAGTGCTCTTCTATTCTCATGTTGGGGGCCACGGCATTGGGAAGGTCAACCAATTCTAGGAGGGCCCTCCGGGCCAGTCAAGAAGTTTCTTCGGGCCCCGGACCGTTGTCCATTCCTTTTGCAGCTGAGCGCCGGCCCAGGCTTCTCTACCGATTGGGCCCTGTTTCGAGGCGTACAATCCGCTCTCCTCCCTACGATGGATGCGCTGCGGTCTCCACCACTCGATTTCATCCGGCGTGGGGTGCACACATGGGATTTTTCGTGTACGATAGCTCTGATACTCACAATTCAGAGCGGAGTAAGCGATGCCTAGATTCGATGTGCTGTCCGTCGACGAAGCGATGATGAAAACGGCAACGGGTAAGCGCGCCCAGATCACAAGGGAGTATCTCGAATACCTTGGCGAATTAGGGCGTGGTAAAGCGGGGCATTTAAAGGCGGAATTCGGAGAAAACATAGCCGCCATCCGGCGCCGGCTAGGTGTGGCGGCCAAGCTGGCGAAAAAGGACCTCGTGGTCAAGCGGGGCGGCGACGAGATCTACTTCTGGATCCGCGGGTCAGAGACCATGCGGCGAGGACGCCCTCGCAAGAACCCGCTCTGACCCTGTCCTGCGGGTTGGTTACGATGTTCCCCTGCTAGAGGGGTGAGGCGCGCTGCGGCACACCCTATGCCCGAATCAGGGACAACCATAAGGCGACGCAGCAAAGCCGATGGTCCCCACTCTTTTGCTGACTGGCGCCGCTCAAACCCTCAAGGGCTAATCGCTCCGAAGGGGCGCTCGGAACAGACGATAAACGCCATGGTCGTGGGGTCCGCCGGATTCAGGCCATACCCGTTCTGAGCTAAGCCACCCACGTCGCGGGCAGGCCGCGGCCCGCAGCAGTCCGGCGAGTTCGCCCCCGCATGTGTGGCCTCCATTCCGCGCCAAGGCACCGCTAGCCACGCGACTCCTGCGGACCTCTTGGGGCAGCGGCAACGGTAGCCCAGGCACCACGGCAAGTCCTCCGACGCCGGAACGTGTGTGCGTGCCGATTAGTTGGTTGATCTTGGTCGGCTGGCTTGGGTCTCCTCTCCCTTATTGGTCACGTAAGGCCGCCGAGGGAAAGCGAGACACCGCCCCGTCCACCCCGCCGGGCAGGTCGGACCTCCCCCATAAAATGCCATCAGATCCGCTTGCATTCGACCTACAGGGCTTACGCTTGACGCGCGCGCCCACAATAAGAGGGCAGGGGAAGGACAACGGTGTCGAAATCAAGACGTAATGGAGCTCTCAGATGACGAGAAATCAATATGGTGGCGGCGACCGGTACACTGTGATCTCGGCGGACGGCCATGCCTCGGCCCTCGTGAAGGACTATAGAGAGTACTTCGAGCCCAAGTACCGGGCGGACTTCGACGCCGAGGTTGAGGCCACCGAGCCCATGCGAGTCGCCTGGAGGGAGGACCCGGCGGGGGCCTTCTGTAAGAACTTCGGCTTTGTGCCGGAACAGATGGTCAAGGACTTCGCCGCGTGTCCGGCCTTGCAGCCTGGAGGCGCCCCGGGGGCACGGGATCCCCAGGAGAGGCTCCGGGACATGGACCGGGACGGCATCGCGGGGGAGGTGCTCTTTTCCGACGGCTACATGGAAACCCATCCGGTCTTCTTCCCAGGGGGTGGCCTTCGGAGAGCGGGTAGCAGCGGAGGGCCCCCCGAGCCTAAGGAAATAGAGCTCCAGTACGCCGGCGCCCGCGCCTACAACCGCTGGCTTGCCGATTTCTGTGAGGCGGGGGCCGGGCGTTGGGCGGGCATCGCGGCGGTCCCCTTTTGGGACATGGGCAGGGCCGTCCAGGAGATCGAGTGGGCGGCCAACGCAGGGCTTCGAGGAGGTGTCCTCGTGCCCCAGGAGACGCCTGAGCTGCCGCTCCTGAACGCCCCCTACTACGAGCCTCTTTGGGCAGCTTGCGAGGACCTGGGAATGCCGCTCAACTGGCACGGAACTGACCCTCCCCGAGACGCCGGCAATCGTCCCGAGGCCTTCGCCATCAGGAGGACGGAGATCTACCTCCAAGCCCGGCGGCCGCTGTTCATTTTGATGTGGGGGGGTGTCTTCCAGCGTCATCCGAAGCTAAAGCTGGTCTTCACCGAGCAGGAGGCCGACTGGGTCCCCTATACCTTAGAAAAGCTGGAGTATGTCTACGACACGCCCTTCGTGGGCCCGCTGCTTCGAGAGACCCTGCCACTTCGGCCGAGAGAGTACTGGGCCCGGCACTGCCTCGTCGGAGCGACCTTCATGAGCCGCCCAGAGGCCGAGGCGCGGTATGAGATCGGTGTCAAGAACCTGATGTGGGGGTCGGACTATCCGCACCCCGAGTCGACCTTTCCTCGGTCCAAAGAGGCGCTGCGCGCAAGCTATGTAGGGCTGCCTGAGGACGAGGTGAGGCTGATAGTCGGCGAGAATGCCGCGGACCTGTACGGATTCGACCGGGCCATGCTGGCCCAGGTCGCCTCCCGGATCGGTCCCGGTGCCGCCGAGATCGACCAGCCGCTGAATGGGCGTCCCCCTGACGCCAGCGTTGGCACTCTAGGCTTCCGATAAGCTCGAGGCAGCCCGGCGCGGAGACGGGCCGGGGAACATGGAGGTAGACGTGGGTACCCAAGAGACGCAACGAGGCGGGGCGGACGGCGACCAGGGGCAGTACATGATCATCACCGCCGACGCCCATGCGGGGCCTCCCGTGGAGGACCTGAAGGACTACTTTGACAAGAAGCACTGGGCCGCCTTCGATGACTACGTGAAAGACAGGGCCCGACAGAAGGCTGAATCCCGGGCGGCGCTGGGACGGTCGTACGAGAGCGAGGGGTCAGCCTCTGAGGGCCGTCCGGAGAGCGGGGACCCCCGGGAGTCCCTTCAACCCGGAGGTCATCCGGGCCTCAGCGACCCGGCGCGACGTTTGCGCGACATGGACGCCGACGGCATCGTTGGGGAAGTGATATTCCCGGATTTTCCTCATGTCGTCAGCCACGAGCCGCCGTTCGGCGGCGTGACCAACGGGCGCCGGGTCGCGGGGGGATTCAATCAGCGTACCAGGGAGTTCTACGACCCCGAGCTCCAGATGGCCGGGGCCCGGGCCTATAACCGCTGGCTTGCCGATTTCTGTTCCGTCGAGCCGGAGCGCCATGCCGGCATTGCCCTGACCCCCTTTCACCACGTCGAGGCTGCCGTTCAAGAAATCCATTGGGCGAGAAAAGCTGGGCTGCGGGGCGGCATCCTACTCCCCGGCATGGACCCGATGTTGCCCGGGTATAACGATTCCATATACGAGCCCATCTGGTCGACCTGTGAAGACCTCGAGATGCCTATCAATTGCCACGGGGGCCATGAGTTCCAAGACTACGGCCCTGGACCAGATGGGCTACTCATCGCCGGCGTTGAGTTGCTTTTCTTCTCCCATCGCCCGCTCTGGTGGTTCATAGGTGGCGGGATGCTGGAGCGCCATCCGCGTTTGCATCTCGTCTTTGCCGAGCAAAGCGCCGATTGGGTGCCCTCTACTCTCAGCCAACTGGACCAGACGTTCGCCAGGAGGCCGGGACGTGGGCCTGCCGAGCTGGGGTATTCCCTGACCCCAAGGGGCTACTGGGACCGGCAATGTTTCATAGGCGCCACCTCTATGCGAGTGGATGAGGCCCGCATGCGGCACGATATTGGCCTCAATACCATCATGTGGGGCTCCGACTATCCCCACCCGGAAGGGACCTGGCCCTACACTCGAGAGAGTCTGCGGAATACCTTTGCTGACATTCCCGTTGGCGAGGTCCGGCCTATGCTCGGAGAGAACGCCGTCCGCGCTTATCACTTCGACGTTGGGAAGCTCGCTCCTATCGTAGAGCGGATTGGCCCGGCGGCGGAGGAAGTCGCCGAGCCTTTGCGGGAAGTCCCGAAGGACTACATCGGTCAGGCCTTCCGGTAGGGTCGGCAGGAGCTTCCTGGCGGCCTGACGGGACAGCTCCCCGCAGGTCGGCCATCGAGGACTCGAATAGGCCGTCGAGCGTCGGACCAGGACTGCTTAGGGGAGAGGGCCAATGGTGAAACGAAAGGTGACCGACGAGGAGGCGATTCGAAGGACCGCAGCGGAGTACTGCCAGTTCTACGACGACCGGCGCTTCGACGATTTCGAGGACATCTGGACTGAAGATGCGGTGTTTCATGTCCGCGATATCGTCCGGAAAGGGCGCCGCAATATTCGGGCATTTATCGAGGGGCTTGTGACGCCTCGCAACGGCGCACCAGCGCCCCCCGAGGCCGGTGCGCAGGCTATTCGGAGCCATCCCGGGGGTATGCACTGCTTCTTCAACTTCATCATCGAGGTCACTGGCTACACCGCCGGGGCGCAGGCCGATTATCTGGCGGCAGGCGTCCGTGGCGGGCAGATTGGGCTGGGCAGCGGCGGGCGCGTCCTCCTGCGCCTCGTCAAGGAGCCTGACCGCTGGCGTATCGCCGATATGGAGTTCAGGCTTCTGCTTGCTCCCGAAGAGTACGACGCTAACCGGCAGCGGCAAGGCGCCGGGGCAGCGTATGGGAGGCGGGCGTAGAAGTTCTGCTTTCGTCGCGCTGCTTGAGATCCGTTACTTATCTTGACATCGCAGCAAGGGAAGAATACATTTTCGCATCATGCTCGAAGGGGAGAATGACGTGACCGGCCAACGGCAGGACCCCGCTCGCTACGTGGTGATCTCGTCCGACGGTCATGCCTCCGCGCGAGTGAACGAGTACCGAGAGCACCTCGAAACGAAGTATCACGCCGAGTTTGACCAGGAGGTTGAGGCCGGCGAGGCCATGCGCGAGGCCTGGAGGGCGGGAGCCTCGACAGAGGTCGGCAAGAGGCTGAACTGGCCCGAGGAGACGATCAAGGCATTCGAGTCCAGCCCTACGCTTCAACCCGGGGGTCACCCGGGGCTGCGCGACCCACATCACCGGTTGAGGGACATGGACAGCGATGGAATCGCGGGTGAGGTGTTGTTCCCCGATTTTTCCCTGGAGACCCATCCGCCATTCGGCGCGCTGGGTGGCGGCAGAAAGGCCGCGGGGCTCGGCGTCAAAAGCAATGAGTTTTACGACCTGGACCTCCAATACGTGGGGGCGCGGGCTTACAACCGGTGGCTGGCCGGCTTCTGCGCACCGAGCCCTGAGCGTTGGGCAGGCATTGCGGTGGTTCCGTTGGGGGACGTCGGACGGGCTGTCGAGGAGTTGCGGTGGGCGGCCGGCGCGGGGCTGCGAGGTGGAATGCTATTGCCGCCCATGATCCCTGAGCTGCCCGCCTTCAACGACCCGTGCTACCAACCGGTCTGGGCCGCCTGCGAAGACCTGCAAATGCCACTCAATCAGCACGTAGGCGGCTGGATGCCCGACTACGGTACGCGCCCCGAGGCCTTCGCCCTCCAGCGCACCGAGGCGAATTGGTTCTCCCGCCGGTCGCTGTGGTTCTTGATGTGGGGCGGAGTGTTCGAGCGTCACCCCGATCTGAAGCTGTGCTTCACGGAGCAGGACGCCGACTGGGTCCCCTACACCTTGCGCGAGCTGGAAGATATGTACGATACGCCCTTCGCCGGCCCCGGGTTACAGGCGACCCTGTCCCTCCGGCCTCGTGAGTACTGGGCCCGCCAGTGCTATGTAGGCGCCACCTTCATGTCACGAGGCGAATGTGAGATGCGCCACGAGATCGGCGTGAGGAACCTGATGTGGGGTGGGGACTACCCGCACATGGAGACCACGTTCCCGTATTCCCGGGAGAGCTTGCGCAAGAGCTACGCAGGGCTGCCGCGGGACGAGATCAAGCTGATGATCGGCGAGAACGCCGTCCGGGTGTACAACTTCGACCCGGAGAAGCTGATGCCGGTCGCCGGCCGGATAGGGCCGAGCGCGGAGGATATTGACGGGCCCCTGACAGAGAGGCCTTCCTATGTACATGTTGGCTCCCTGGGATTCCGGTAGCTGCACTATGCGCGGTGGCTTCGGGCGTTCGGTTGTCTTGAATGATTACCGCGGCTCTGGGTTTCGCCAGGACGGGCCTAGGCGGGCGTGACGGCGCCGAGGGATGGAAGGGTAACGAAGGATGACCGACGCAGAGGCCATCACGAAGACCATCGGCGAGTACTGCCAGCTTTACGATGACCGGCGTTTTGACGAGTTCCGTGAGATCTGGGTAGAAGACGCCGTCTTTCGCGTCCGCGACATCATCCACCGTGGGCGGGACGACGTGAGGAAGTTCATAGAGGGACTCTCCTACTCCTCGAACCAGAGGGGTGTCCACGGAAGCTTCAACCCGGTGATCGAAATCGATGGCGACAGTGCCAAGGCCCACGCCGACTACATCTGGTTCGGGGTCGTGGATGGGAAGCTCCATGTCGGCAGCGGAGGGCGGTACAACTTTAGTCTGGTCCGGAACTCGGACCGCTGGCGTATCAGCGAGCTAGAGGTGAGGCTCCTGCTTACCCCGGAGGAGACGGGCGGGTAGCGGCTGCTGGCGAAGACGGGAATCCGCCGGCCGATTGCCGGAGCGCCGTCCGGCCCGTTCAGGCGGAGCCGGCAGTTACTAGGAGAGAGTCAAAGGAGGACAGGATGAAGAAATGGCTTATCGCTCCTATCGCTCTTGCGCTGGTGGTCGCAGCGTGCGGTGGCGCGGACCCGACCGCTACCCCGGCTCCAACCGCCACTCCAGTCGTGGTGCCAACCGCCACTTCAGTCGTGGCACCAACCGCCACTTCAGTCGTGGCACCCCCCACGGCTACGGCGACCACGGCGGCTCCAACCGCGACGCCCGTGCCTGCGCCAACTGCGGCGCCAACGGCGCCCCCAAAGCCTGTGACACCCATGGGAACCCTCAACATAGCGCGTGCCAGGATCGGCACGGGGGGCTATGTGCCCTGGCTAACAAGGGGCACTGCGAAGAATTACCTTCCGTACTTCGACCGTCTCTTCAATATGCAGCAAGATGGGGTCACGGTCGTCCCCGGCCTGATCGAGCGGTGGGAATTCCCGTCGGATGGCCTCTCCATCTCTTTCTTCGTCAGGAAAGGTGTGGAGTTTCACAACGGCTGGGGTGAGTTCACCGCAGAAGATGTGAAGTACACGATCGACAATGTACTGGGGCCCGACTCGAGAGCGTCTGGGGGCCTGCTCAAGACGACCATGGACCGGATAGAGGTGGCTGGCACCTATGAGCTCACCATGTTTCTCAAATCTCCCTTCGGCGCGGACATCCCAGCCCTGATGACCCTTAACGCCATCGTCTCCAAGAAGTACGTCGAGGGAGTGGGAGAAGAAGAGGCCAACCAAAAGGAGAGCTTTACCGGTCCCTTCAGGGTCGTTGACGAGAAGGACGGAGAGTTCATCAGGCTAGAAGCCCTCGACAAGCACTGGCGTGTAGTTCCGGAGTGGAAGGTCCTGGATGTGAGAGAGGTGCCTGAAGAGGCAACCCGCGTGGCCCTGTTGACCAGAGGTGAGGCGGATATCATCGAAAGCACCCACACCATCGCCAATGCCTTGGAGAAAGACGGATTCCGTCACGTGCTGTTCCGCTCGTCTCACAACATGGCCTTCCCGATGTACGGACAGTGGATGCCGCCCCACGAGACTTACGAGCCATTTCTCAACATTAAGGTCCGAGAGGCCATGAATCTGGCGATAAACCGGGAGGAGATAGCCAAGGCCATCTACTTTGGCTATGCCCAGCCGACTGGGACCCTGACCTGGTACCCATGGAGCCACAAGTACGAGCCGCGGCCCTACGATCCCGAGCGCGCCAAGCAGCTGCTGAAAGAGGCCGGATATCCCAACGGCTTCAAGGTGGACCTTTGGATCCTACAGTGGGCCCAGGGCCCAACGGAGCAGCCAGAAGTGGCGGAGGCTGTGGCCGGCTACTGGGAGGCAATAGGGCTTGAAGTCCCGATATCGACCTTCAGCATTCGCGAGGTCTTTGGGAAC
This sequence comes from Dehalococcoidia bacterium, assembly GCA_965220155.1. GTDB lineage: Bacteria > Chloroflexota > Dehalococcoidia > SHYB01 > SHYB01. Next base: position 2,528,935 of record OZ244810.1, read on the forward strand.
ATCGTCCAGCGCAAGGTTAAGGGCGCGACTTGGCCGCAGCCCACGACCATCATCGTTCCCTGGTTCCGGAACGCGTTCATCTACTACGACCGTATGGGGTTCACCGGTCCCTTCTACGAGCACCCGGACGTCGAGGTCATTCTGGAGGAGCTCCGAGGCGCGGGCACAGAAGAGCTCCGGAACAAGCTCATGGAAGACATCACGAAGCACGTCTACGATAACTACAACGTTGTGCCGGTCGTGACTGCGGATGAGCGGCTGATGATTAGCGACAGGATAGGGGAGTGGCCGACCATCAGGTTCTACGCGAATAAGTGGGCGAACTATGAGTACATCACCCACAACCCTCCTCTAGGTACCTTCCGGATGCCGGGAATCCTATAAGCCCCGGCGCATAAACCTAGACGGATCTGTCGCATCCCCAGGAGGCTCCTGGGGATGGGTGGTGCCTCGCTGGTCTTCGAGGGAATGGGCTTCCCGAAAGGGAGCACATTCCCTTGGTGTAAGGGTCTTAGGCTTCCATGCAGCGGTTCATCATGGGGCGGGTGCTCCTGAGTATACTGACGCTCGTAGCGCTGAGCGTCATCATCTTTGTTGTGTCCAGGGTGGCGGGTGATCCCGTTGTCCTCTTCATGGGGGTGGAACCGGGTCAGACCCAGGACGACATCGATCGCCTCAGAAGGAGCCTGGGCCTGGACGAACCGATGGTGAACCAGTATTGGATTTTCGCCAAGGACGTGGTCAGGGGAGATTTAGGAGACTCGCTGAGGACCGACCGTCCGGTGCTGGAAATGATGGGAGACCGCTTCCCCGCCACTCTTAAACTGGCGGGGGTTACGGCTGTTATCGCCATCCCGCTAGGACTTCTGCTGGGGGTGATGGCCGCCATCAAGAGGGATAGGCCCCTCGATGTCATAGCGCGGATCATAGCGGTGCTCGGCCAGTCCCTGCCCAGTTTCTGGGTCGGCATCATGCTAATCCTATTTTTCTCCGTGGAGTGGAGGTTCTTTCCGGCGGCGGGACTGGAAAGCCCGAAGCACTACGTTTTGCCGGTCATAACGCTGGGCATGTACCTCTTAGCCGCCCTGACGCGGCTCACACGATCCTCGATGCTGGAGGTCTTGGGGAGCGACTTCGTGACCTTTGCCCGGGCCAGGGGCACCGCCGAGCACACGGTCATTTTCAAGCACGCCCTGAAAAACGCCGCTATTCCGATATTGACCCTCGTCGCGATCTTGATGGCCACAATGGTGACCGGCTCGGTCGTTGTCGAAACCGTCTTTGCCTGGCCGGGTTTGGGTCGCCTTGCATACGACTCCATCGTGGCCCTTGATTTCCCCGTGATCCAGGCGATAGTCCTGTTCTATGGCGCCATGTTCGTCGGTGCCAACCTGCTGTCGGACATCTTGTATGTCTGGCTTGACCCGCGCATCAGGTACGCATAAGGAACACTTGAGTGGAAAAGCTCCTCGTCGTTGAGGACCTGCAAACCCATTTTCTCACCAGGAGGGGCGTGGCCAAGGCCGTGGACGGGGTCACCTTCTCCCTCGACAGAGGCGAGACCCTGGGTCTCGTAGGAGAGTCGGGCTGCGGCAAGAGCACTGTTTGTCACTCGCTGTTGAGGCTTGTGCCTCAGCCAGCGGGAAAGATCGCGGGAGGAAGGGTCTTTCTAGAAGGAGAAGACATCCTCCAGAAGAGCGAGCGGGAGATGAGGAAGATTCGCGGCGGGAAGATCGCCATGATCCCCCAGGATCCGATGAGCTCCCTCAACCCCGTTTTCTCGGTAGGGGACCAGTTATCAGAGACATTGCACAGTCATCAGAAGTTGACCGGGACGGGGCTCGTGGGCAAGGCCAGAGAGATGCTGGAGCTCGTCGGCATCCCCAGTCCTGGGGAGCGGCTGCGCAATTTCCCGCATCAGTTCAGCGGTGGCATGAGGCAACGCGTGGTCGGGGCCATTGCGCTCGCATGTCAGCCCAGGGTGCTTATCGCCGATGAGGCTACGACCAACCTGGACGTTACAATCCAGGCGCAATACCTTTCTCTGCTGAAGGAAATGCGCGAGAGTCTCGACGCCGGTCTCATCGTCGTAACCCACGACTTCGGGATCGTGGAGCGCATGTGTGACAGGGTGGCGGTGATGTACGCCGGGAAGATTGTGGAGGAGGGGATGATGAGGCAGATCTTCGATGCCCCCCGCCATCCCTACACCGTCGCCCTCATGAAGTCTGTGCCCAGGGTGGAGGAGAAAGTGGACAGGCTGGCGGGCATCGAGGGGCAGCCCCCCTCCCTATACGATCTGCCCCCCGGTTGTAGCTTCTATCCCCGTTGCCCTGTTCGTATGGAGCAGTGCCGCGTCACCCCTCCCTTGTTCATGGTGGACGATGGGCAGTGGGCGAGCTGTTGGCACCACAAGAGCGAGACGGCGAGATGAGCCCGCTGCTCCAGGCCCAGGGGGTGAAGAAACATTTCCCCGTTACAAAGGGGTTCCTCATTGCCCAGAGGACCGGCTGGATACAGGCGGTGGACGGCGTAGACCTCGCTCTCGATGAAGGGCAGACCTTGAGCTTGGTCGGCGAGTCGGGCTGTGGCAAGACGACCATGGCGAAACTCATACTCCTTTTGGAGAAGCCCACTAGCGGGTCACTGCTATTCCGGGGGCGTGATATCAACGAGATGAACCACGGGGAACTCCGGGAGTACCGAGCATCGGTACAAGCCGTTTTTCAAGACCCCTACACCTCCCTGAGTCCCAGGATGAGGGCCGGCTCGATCATATCCGAGCCCCTAGAGGTTGGCGGCCCGTCTTCTGGGCAGGAGCGTAGAGAGAGAGTCGAGACCGTCTTGCGACAGGTGAAATTGGACCCTGGGGTTGCCAGATACTTTCCTCACGAGCTCAGCGGAGGACAGCGGCAGAGGATAGCCCTGGCCAGAGCCCTGAGCATCAGCCCCAGCTTGCTGATCCTGGATGAGCCGGTATCAGCCCTGGATGTATCCGTGGCAGCCGATGTGATGAACCTGCTCAAAGACATCCAGCAAGAGCTGGGACTGGCCTATCTGCTGATCGCCCATAACCTCGCCACAGTACGGCACATGAGCCATCAGATAGGGGTGATGTACCTGGGGAGGCTGGTAGAGACGGCCCCGAACGAGGAGTTCTTCTCCGATCCTCAGCACCCCTACAGCAAGGCGCTGCTTTCCGCGGCCTCCAGCAGCAGCTCCACCGCGTATACACTTCAGGGCGAGGTGCCCAGTCCCCTGAACCCTCCATCGGGCTGTCGCTTCCATACGCGGTGCCCCTTTGCGATGGAGGTCTGCTCTGAAACCGAGCCCCTGCCGAGAGAAGTCAGCAGTGGTCACCAGGTGGCCTGTCATCTGTACACCGCGTAGGGAAGGGCAACATGGCGACCGGTGTAGCTGCGTATGGCCGGGGCAAACTCCGGCAGCTCCTGATGGCGAAAAAGAGCAGACCCAGCTATATGCTCATCCCAATGATGATTCTGGTCCTCTTTTTGGTGGTGGGAGCGTTTGGCCCATTGCTCGCGCCTCATTCCCCCACAGAGCAGAACTTGAGCATCAGGTATCAGGGCCCGTTTTGGCATCCCGGAGGGAGCTGGGAGTATCCCCTTGGGACAGACAAGCTGGGGAGGGATATCCTGAGCAGGCTGATCATGGGCGCCAGGGTGTCGCTGATCTTTGCCCTCCTGGCAACCGCTGTGGGGGGTGGCATCGGGGTCCTTCTGGGTCTGATCTCAGGCTACTTCGGCTCGTGGATCGACATTATTCTCATGAGGATTGTGGACATCGCCATGGCGCTGCCGGTGGTCCTCATCGCCATAGCCCTTGCAGTCGCCCTGGGCGCCAGCCTTTGGAACCTGGTGTTTGTCGTCAGTCTCACCCTGTGGGCGTTCTATGCCCGGCTGGTCCGGGGACAAACACTGTCCATTAAGGAGAGAGACTTCGTCGCTTTGGCGAAAATCAGTGGGTGCTCGCCTCAGCGAATCATGGCGCGCCACATCTTTCCGGAGCTGGTGCACAGCATCGTCGTGCTGGCAACCCTTCAGCTAGGTGGCATCATTCTCCTGGAGTCGGGCTTTAGCTTTCTGGGGATCGGCATTCCACCGCCAAATCCGACCTGGGGAGGGATGGTGGCGGACGGCAGATCCGTGCTGAGCATCGCATGGTGGGTATCGGTGTTCGCCGGTGCCGCGATCGGAGCCGTCGTCCTCTCCGGCAACCTGTTCGGCGACTGGCTTCGCGATAAGTTGGACCCCAGGTTGCGGCAGGTCTGATTCGGGGAGACGGGCCCAACACCGTGCCCGGCCAAAGGGAGTCATGGCTATCAGCGGCAGGAACGAACACGCCGCGACGGCTGCCGCGTCATTCGTTCTCGGTGCCAGAGGTCAACCCCGCAGCGCCGAGATGACCTCTGGCCGCCTCTCATCGGGCACTTGCTGGATGTAGCGGACCGCGCCTGCCACTTTGGCGGCAATCGGGACGCCGTCCTGGTAGGCGATTCTGTTGGTGGGGACGGCAGGCACTCGCTCGCCCGGCGCGGTGATGCCCGCCAGGTTCAGGGGGTCGGCGCCGCCGACCGATAGGACAAGGCCGGCCGGCTCCTTGCGTCGGGTCGCGCGCAGCCCCTCGACCGCCTCCGGCAGAGCGTATTGCTCGCCTGAGAAGCCGGCGACGAAGCGGCCACCTCGAATTTCCCCGCGGGCCTCTAGCCGGCGGTAGACGCGAAGCAGGTCCCGCCAGGGGGGCAGTCCTGCCTCCCTAAGGAGGGCTTTCGAGAAGACGACTCCATATCGTCGGAGGAGTTGCCGGGCGATCATCTCGGCTGTCGCTCCGGAGTCCATCGCCCCTCCGCCATTCCGGCGCAACAGCGACCACCGGCCGGCCGTTCCCCGAGGCGAGAGGGCCTGAACAGGAGTCACCCAGGTTGTCCTTGGCCGCGGTCGCTCCCGCCGTCGCTGCGGAGCGATGAGCGCTCTCAGATTCCCGAAGCTGTCCCCCGTGATGAGCCCGGCTGCGACAAGCTGCCCCAGGGCCCCATTGATTTCCGATGGAAGGCGGCGGGTGCCCTGCATTAGTTCCTGGACGAAGCTCGCGCCGTGGCGCTCGAGATGGGATAGGACTTCCCGCGCAAGCCCGGTTAGTCTTGGCCCAGGCGCCGCTTCGCTTGCGATCGACATCCACTCAGGCGCCTCCTCGCGGAGGAGCATCGCGACCGGCGATGAGCTTGTGGGCCCCGCCCTCCGACCGGCACCGTTGACCGGGGGGTAGAGCCTGCCCCAGACAACATCGCCGGAAAGGCATAGCTGGTCGAGCAGGGTGGGGCTATACCCCTCGACACGGGCCGGCAACACCTGGCGTTCCCATGCCCCGGCCGGTATCTCGAATCCTTGCAGTTTTCCGAGGACCTCGGCCAAGCCTGCCACCCCACGCACCCGGTGCTCGGGGTCTGCCCGCTGCCAGATAAACAAGAACCTCATGAAATCGGCGGCGGTAACGGGCTCGATCTCCTTTCGAAGCCGGTCGAGCGTGTATCGGTGAATACGCGCCAGCAGGCGGCGGTCGCACCATTCCAAGTCTTCCCCATTGGGGGTGAAGCGGCCTCGCATCGCAAAGCCTTCGCCCTCCAACCGGTGCAGGGCTGCATCGACTCGCTCGTGAGGGATGCCGAGCGGCGCTGCGAGTGACCGCACCGTCACTGGGCCCAACCCTTCGAGGCGGCTACGCACCAGCTCGGTAACTGCCTCTTCCGGCTCCCATGATCTCTCGCGGTCCCGCGCGGGCGGCTCGACCGCAGGCTCGAGACGGACCGTGTCGAGGGCCGCTTGGATCTGAGGCAACCGTTCAGCGGCGATCCAGATGCGCGCTCCGCCCGGCCCCTCCAGGAGGGCCGCCCGCCTTGCCGACGTGAGCGCCTCCATGTGGGTGAGCCAAGGGCGGACCTCCTCCTCGGTCAACAATCCCAGAAGAACAAGGGCATCGTGCAGCTCATCCGGGTCCGCGACTTCGGGCCACGCTTGTTCCCGGACCCTCTCTATGGCGTCGGGGTCGAGCGCCCCAAGGTCGCTTGCCGAGTTGGCGTCAAGGCTTCGGCGAGTGATGACTGCCTGGGTCCTTCGCTCCTCTAGAGGAGCATCGTCGAGGAACGCATACGGCTTGGCGTTGAGGATCTCATGGGCCAGGGGCGAGGGTTCGGTGGTATCTCGCGCTACGAGGCGCACATGCCCCTGCTCGATGGAGGCAAGGACTCCCTTCAGCCCCACGATGTCCATGGCCTCGTGGAGGCAGTCGTCGACGGTCTGACGCACGATGGGGTGGTCCGGGATTTCGATCTCGAATGGCGCATTCTCGGCACAGGCTGCTTGGGCCGGGAATGCGGCGGCCAGGAGGTCGTCGGACCGCATGCGCTGCAGCGGGGCGGGGACCTTCTTCCCCCCTTCCTGGCGCAAGATGGCCAGTGACCTCGTCAGGTTCCATCTCCAGCGGGTCTGGAACATCGGGGCAGCGAGCAGAGCCTGTACCAGGACCTCTTCGACCGAGCGGGAGTGCAGGAAGGAGAAGACTTCGTCCAGGGGAAAGCTGGTTTGGGGTCCCAGCGACAACACGATGGCATCTTCGTTAGCGGCGGCCTGCAGCTCGAAATTGAATGAACGGCAGAAGCGCTTGCGGAGGGCCAGCCCCCATGCGCGATTGATCCGCCCGCCGAACGGCGCGTGCAAGACGAGCTGCATCCCCCCACTTTCGTCGAAGAACCGCTCGAGTACCAGGGTGTTTTGGGTGGGGACGACGCCCAGGGATCGCTTGGTGGTCAGCAGGTACTCCACAACCTGCTCGGCCGCGGAGCGGCCGGCCTGCACCTCGCCGTCGAGCCAACGCGCGGCGGCCTCGGGGTCATCGAGTCTCTCTTCGACATCGGCCCTGAGCCGTGATACCTCGGCGGAGAGCTCTCGCGTCCTGGCAGGCGCCTCGCCCAGCCAGAATGGGATCGTCGGCGGTAGTCCGTGCGCGTCCTCAACGCGTACTCTGCCGGGCTCGACCCGCAGGATTCGCCACGAGGAGATACCGAGCTGGAAGATATCGCCCGGCATGCTTTCGATAGCGAAGTCCTCGTTGAGGGTGCCCACCACGCTCCCCTGAGGCTCCAACACCACCTGGTAGTCCGCAGTCTCAGGGATAGCTCCCCCAGACGTTATGGCGGCCATGCGGGCCCCCCGGCGGCCGCGAAGACGCTTTCCGATGGCGTCGTGGTGCAGATAGGCGCCGCTCCGCCCCCTCCGGGATGAGAATCCCTCCGAGAGCATGCGGACCACCTTGTCGAAGTCCTCCCTCGTCAGGTCTCTATAGGGGTATGCCGAGCGGCATCGCTCAAAAAGGTCGTCCTCCACCCATTCTTCGCAAGCCGCCGCCGCCACGATCTGTTGAGCGAGGATGTCCAGGGACTTTTCCGGGATTTCCAGGCGATCGAGCTGGCCCTCCCGCACCGCCCGGACCAGCGCGACGCATTCCACTAGGTCGTCTCGCGTAATTGGAAACAGGCGGCCCCGGGGGATGGCGCCCAGGGTGTGGCCGGATCTGCCGACTCGTTGAAGAAACGTCGCCAGGGCACGAGTCGAGGCGATCTGGCAGACCAGGTCCACCGTCCCTATGTCAATTCCCAGCTCCAGCGACGCGGTTGCTACAAGAGCTTTCAGCGCCCCAGCCTTTAGCTGGTGTTCGGACTGGAGCCGCTGCTCCTTTGAAAGGCTGCCGTGGTGAGACGTAACTACGCCTTCCCCCAAGCGCTTGCTCAAGTGGAGAGTCAGGCGCTCGGCCAGCCGACGGGTATTCACGAACACCAGCGTTGTCCGTTGTTCGCCGATCAAGGAGGCAAGGCGGTCGTAAATCTCCTCCCAGGTCTCGTTAGACATGACCGCTTCCATAGGGGCGCCCGGAAGCTCGAGTGCCAAGTCCAGCCGCCGGACGTGACCCTCATCGATGATGGCGCAGTCAGGATGCCCGTCGGGTGCTATGTTGGACGTACCCACCAGGAACCGGCCCATCTGCTCGATGGGGCTCTGGGTCGCTGACAAACCGATACGTACCGGCCTGTGGCCGGTGAGCGCTTCGAGCCGCTCGAGGCTCAGAGCCAGGTGGGAGCCCCGCTTGTCCCGGGCGATGGCATGGATCTCGTCGACGATTACCGTTCGGACCGCGTTCAGCATGCCCCGCCCGCCCTGGGAGGTAAGGAGGATGTACAGGGACTCCGGGGTCGTAACCAGGATGTGCGGGGGCTTCTTGACCATTGCCTGCCGCTGGGCCGCCCCTGTATCACCTGTACGGACCAGGACGCGAATGTCGGGCGCAACCGTTCCCGTGGCCTCCAGGTAGTCCCGGATCCCGGCCAGGGGCTCCGAAAGGTTTTTCTGAATGTCGTTGCTCAACGCCTTCAGAGGGGACACGTAAACGACGTAGGTCACGTCCGCGAGCGTCCCGTCGTCGGCGCGCCGCACGAGGTCGTCGATGCACGAAAGGAAGGCCGCCAGGGTCTTGCCGGATCCCGTGGGGGCCGCGATGAGCGTATCCCGGCCGGACTGTATGGCGGGCCATCCCAGCTCTTGGGGGCGAGTGGGACCAGCGAAAGTCTGCTTGAACCACCGGGAAACAGCCGGGTGAAATAGGGACGAAACGCTGCTCTGGGCCCGCCGGGAAGCACGTTTGGCCATCACGATAGACCTCCCCGCCCGATTCTAGCGCAGGCGAGGCCACGGGCGAAAACCGCTGATGTCACTCTGACGGACTCGACAATGTACCCGAATGATGAGCCCGTTTCGAGATGGGGTCCCAACAGTAGCGCTAGGCTCTGCAGGGCCTTTCGATTATCCTCATGTGAGCAGTCCGAGCAGTCTGAGGGGGCCATTAGGCTGCCATCCGATGTTCCTGATCGCTGCTGCGATGTTGACCGCACCGGACAATCTGAGGATCGTGAGCACCAGGTTTCTCACAGCGGCCATCACCTGTGGCGCTGAGCCGGTCCGTATCTGGGAGCCATCTTCTCCCAGCGTGACGTCCCGCACATAGTGGAGACCGTTTTCGATTCCCCAATGGCCTCGAATCAGTTGGAGCAGGCTATCAGGGGTCCGATCCCCCAGGCTGGTGATCGCGTATCGGACCTGCCGAGTGGTCTTGCCGTTCACCCGGCACCGACGCTCTACCTTCATCACCTGCTGGTGTCCGGGCCAGTCCAGATAGGTCCTCAGCGTGTCGGTCGACCACAGCCTGCGACGGTCCTTTCGGTCTCCATGCCGGTCCTCCGTCTCGGCATAGGCGTAGGTCTCCCCCGCCACCGGCTCCTCGAAACACAGCTCGATATCCTCGTAGAGGCCCTTCTGGTTGCCCTTGACGATCAGCAGGTAGTCTCCACCTTCAGAAACCACCTGCTCGCACCACCGCTTCTGGCAGTACAGGGCGTCTGCGGTGACCACCCTGTTCGTCAGCGGGACCGTCCCCAACAGCGCACCCGCAATGCTCAACTCGGACTCATGCCGCTCAGCCCGCACCCCCCTTTTTGGCCCACCACCAGACCCTGGCGATGGGTGTAGGCAGCCACCAGGCGGACTCCAGGCACCTCGTCGTCCCCGTGGATCCCTCTCAGCGCCTTGCCATCTATCGCTAGGGCCTCCTCCCCTGTGCCCAACTGCGATTCGACCCATGCACCCAACACCACCTCGAAGGCATCCACGTCCATACTGCGAAACACCTTGTGCAACGTGGACACGGCAGGGGTCCTGTCCCTACTGAACCCCAATGCCTTGAGCGTATCCGGGTCCTGCATCCTTCCCCATTGGGCGATGGCATAGAGACTACGGGCGCCGCTGGTCATCGCGCACACCGATAGCGCCAAGATTGCGCTCAGCGGGTGACGACGACCATGACCAGACCGGGGATCAGGCACCTTTCCCAACGCTTTGAGCAGGCTCTTTCCCAATCCTTTCGCAATCATGCACGAAGTCTAATACTTCTTTTAAATAATCGAAAGGCCCTGCTAGGCTCTGGTCCGTCCTTGACTCAGGCCATGGCTCTCGGCTCCCAGCACTACTTCCGTACCGTGTTGCCCCAGAGTCCCAGCCCTCGCGCCGACTCGCGAACGCCGGTAGCGGAGTCTTCATCGAATCGGGCGGGAATCGGGCCTTCGAAGAGAGCGGGCAATACCCCGGAAGGGAGCCCTGGCTGCGCAAGACGTGGCGATCACCGGTCTTAGAGCAGCGAACGCCGTGACTCCGCCTGAGCTGGGTCTGGGAACAGGACCATCGGCTCTTGACCGATGTCTGAGAGAGGCCTAGCCCCTGCGGGACCTTTCGAGATCGGCGGTCATTTCGGAGGCCCACACGGGACCTGCCGTTTCGAACGGCACGTAGTTTCAGACAACCGACGTTGGAGAAAAGCTCCGAGCTAGGACAAGGCCGGCAAGCCCGCCGATGAGCCTCGCTCCCCAGGTCAAGACCCGCCGAACGGCGATGCGGGCGGAGCTCGCTCTATTGGTAGGGGACTGCTGGTCAGCCATCAAAACCTTGCCTCCGGTCGCCTCCCCGCTGTTTCGTAGATACCGCACACGGCGATCATCTCATCGTCTCATTTTGCCATCACCCGTTGCGCCTGAAGGAAGTCGCTGTACTCCATCGAAGACGGGAGCCGGCCGAGGGGCGCGCTGTTATTCAACCAGTTGAGAACGCGCCATATAGCTCGAATGACTGTGGGCATTGTCCTTCCGGGAGGCTACTATGGAGGATTACGCTCGTGGGAATGGTCCGGCTCTCCGCCCAGAGTAGCTCCCCCTTATGCATTATCCATCACTCCGATTCTTGCGCAACTCTTCGAAGGGTGCGTCAGCGAGGAGGGGCAGAGGACATCCCTAGTGAGCAGGGGGTCCTGCAGCATCCCCTGACGATTGCGGGGGCATGACGACGAGTGGTCTAGGCGATCGGCAGAGAACAGGCCCTGGAAGCCAGGACCTCCGAGGTCGACCGGGCCGGTCGCAGGTCGAGGCACTGAACGCTGACTCGCAAAGCGAGAGGAGGGCATTCAGCGACTCGAAAGTGCCGCCTCAACGGATTCGAACGAGAGATGCGAACGAGAGAGACGCTGCCAAGAAGGAGCTGGACGAGCTTCAAGAGGGCCTCCGAAGCCAGGCCTCGGAGCTCACCGCCGCCGCAAATCGTGGGCCCGTTAGATGCTGGACAACATCGACGAGCGGTGCAGTGCGCTGCCTGCGGGGTCGCCCGTTGGCCGGTTATTGACCACTCTAGAATTGTCTCAAGAACCGCAGGTCGTTGGCGTAAAACAGGCGCACGTCGTCGATGCCGTACTTCAACATGGCGATGCGGTCCACTCCCATGCCAAAGGCGTAGCCCGTGTATTCCTCCGGGTCATAGCCAACCCGCTCCAGCACCTTCGGGTGGACCATCCCGGCTCCCATGATCTCCAGCCATCCGTTGTCGCTGCTAACCGCCATCTCCGCCCCCGGTTCGACGAAGGGGAAGTAGTCGCAGCGAAAGCGAACCTTCCTGTCGACCCCGAAGATTCGCCTCGCGAACTGGTGGAGCGTTCCCTTTAGGTCCGCGAATGTCACGCCTCGTCCAACGGCCAACCCCTCAACCTGATGAAAATGCCACTCGTGCGTGGCGTCAGTCGCCTCGTGGCGGAAGACCCGGCCCGGCACTACGACCCGAATAGGCGGCCTGTGGGTCTCCATGTACCTGATCTGCATCGGCGATGTGTGCGTCCTGAGTAGCATCGGCCTCTGACCGCGCTCGTCCACCCGGTCGATCCACATGGTGTCAAACAGGTCCCTGGCTGGATGGTCATGGGGGATATTGAGGGCCTCAAAGTTGTAGTAGTCCAGCTCCACCTCCGGCCCTTCAACCACCTGGAAGCCCATGGCCGAAAAAGCCCTGGTGATCTCACGAATGGTCTGGGTAATCGGGTGGAGCCTGCCGAGCTGTACCGCCCTCCCCGGTAGCGTTACGTCGATGCGGTCGCGGTCGGCGACAGCCGAGGAGGCCTGTTCCCGCAGCGAGGCTTCCTTCTTCTCGAGAGCGGCCTCCATGGAGGCCTTGAGCCGGTTGGCCCGGGCCCCGGCCTCTCGACGCTCATCGGGTGAAAGCCCGCCTAGCCCGCGCAACACCTGCGCCAGCGTGCCCTTGCGCCCCAGGAATCGTACGCGCCACTCCTCCAGCTCCGGGGTGCTGCGCACCCCACTCAACGCTTCGAAAGCCTCTGTCTCCAGGTCATTCACGTGGTCTGACAAAGCGATGCCTTGGTGTGCTGCTCCAGCCTGCCATCAGAGCTTATTCAGCCCGAGAGACTGTCAATCTGGGCCTTCGAAGTACCGCCTGGGGTTGTCCACCAGGATCGTGTGGATGGCATCCTCACTTAGACCCGCCGCCTTGAGCGCCGGGATGAACTCTTCGGGTATGAAAGTGTACCGGCGCTTTGGGTTGCCACCTGTCGGCTCGAACCCGTGCGCGCACTCCACGTTGTCATGAGAGAGTACGATCTGTTTTTCAAACCCCATCGCAACGAGTGCCGCAATTGCACCGACCTTGACCTCGTCTTCAGTCATACGTTCGATTCCCACCCGGTCGAACCCGACGTAGGCGCCCCGCTTGAGGATCTTCACTAGGTAGGCTAGGTCGGAGCTGTCGCTGCAATGTCCGACCGTGACGCGGCGGGGGTCCACGCCGTTCTCCTCGAAGATGTCGAGCTGCTCGGGACCCATGGACGCGTCTTGCGTGTGGGTCGTGATGGGGATGCCGGAGTCCTTGGCGGCCCACGCGGCTGCCGTGAGGGCCTTGCGCTCGCCTCGGGTAATCTCGTGGGCCGACGTGGCGCACTTGATTACCCCTGGCTTTATTTTCTCAGGACCGATCCCGCCATTGATCTCTTCCAGGAAGACCCCGGCGAGGATATCCGCCTTCAGTCCCATGTAGTGGGAAAGGAGTCCCCCCATGCGGCCGGTTTCCAAGTACAGCCCGGTGGCGCAGACGATATTGACGCCGGATTGGCGCGAAGCATCCGCGAGAAAGCTCACGTCTCTGCCGAGGTCCATCGGGATTGGATCGATGATGCTCGAAACGCCGTGCTCCTTGAGCTTGCGCAGCTCCCCGGTGACATGGAGCAGGGAGGCCTCTCGGTCGAGCTCCAGTGTGGAGTCACTCTCGAACCCGGGGGGAGCGGCCAGGACATGTTCGTGGCTCAGCGTCACTCCCAGCTGCTCCGCGGGGAGCTCACCAAGGACGGTCTGGACCGTAGCTCGTTTCATCGGCAGTGCATTTCGGAACAGCTTTCCTGGCGCTTCCTCGGGTCCGGCACCCGATCCAGGGCTTCCGGCAGGTCCATCGCGGCGCCCCCTTGTTGCTCGGGAGTGGTTTAGACCACGTTCGGGATGATGAAAAGGCGCTGGGAAGGGGCGCCGACTGCTTGACAAGGCCGTTGCCCGAATCCTATACTACCGCTGATTTGCCGTCCAGGGGCGCCTGGACTCTGAGGAGTGAGACTGAGCCTTGGCGAAGAGGCACTGAGAGCAGAGATCGGCGTGACTGAGCGTGCCAAAGCGGCTCGGTCGATGGCCGAGCCGCTTTCTTGTGCCCGGCCCGGGGTGAAGTAGCTCCCAGGGGCGTAGACGCCCGCCGGCGTTGCCGGTGGACACGCACGTTAAAAAGTGAAGAGCGAATGCTGCAAAAGCCTAGTTAACTTCTCGTTGAACCTTAACGTAGGTCAAGCTACTAAGGGCCCACGGAGGATGCCTAGGCGCCAAGAGCCGATGAAGGGCGCGGTAAGGCTGCGATAAGCCTCGGTAAGCCGTCTAACAGGCTAAGCCGAGGGTTCCCGAATGGGGAAACCCCTCCCGCAGAAAGCGGGAGACTCCTGGCTGAATATATAGGCCAGTGAGGGGTAAGCGGGGGAACTGAAACATCTAAGTACCCCGAGGAAAAGAGATTATTCCCTGAGTAGTGGCGAACGAAAGGGGAGGAGCCCAAACCTGGGGGGCCTAACGGGCTGGAGCCCTATGTCCCTGAGGGGTTGTAAGACGTGGCTGGAGGTTCTCCAGGGCCTCCGGGGAGTAAGAAATCCGAACGCTAGCCAAAGGACCCTGGAAAGGGCTACCGAAGAGGGTGATAGTCCCGTAGGCGAAAGCGTGAGGACTCCCGCCACGCTCTTGAGTACCACTGGGAAACCGAGGAACCCTGTGGGAAGCTGGGGTGACCACGCTCCAAGGCTAAATACTCTTGGCGACCGATAGTGAACCAGTACCGTGAGGGAAAGGTGAAAAGTACCCCGGGAGGGGAGTGAAATAGACCTGAAACCGTGTGGCCTACAAGCGGTCAGAGTCCTTCCTCTGGAAGGATGATGGCGTGCCTATTGAAGAATGAGCCAGCGAGTTGCTCGGGGTGGCAAGGTTAAGGGACTGGAGTCCCGGAGCCGAAGCGAAAGCGAGTCCGAATAGGGCGTCAAGTCGCCTAGAGCAGACCCGAAACCGGGTGAGCTATCCATGGCCAGGGTGAAGTGTGTGTAAAAGCTCATGGAGGCCCGAACCCCAGCCTCGTGCAAAAGGCGGGGATGAGCTGTGGATAGGGGTGAAATGCTAATCGAACTCGGAAATAGCTGGTTCTCCCCGAAATGCATTGAGGTGCAGCGTCAGGTGCAAACCGCAGGAGGTAGGGCTCTGGATGGGCTAGGGGGCGTGAGCTTACCAAACTCAACCAAACCGCGAATGCCTGTGGGGGTAGCCTGGCAGTGAGACAGTGGGGGATAAGCTCCATTGTCGTAAGGGTAACAGCCCAGACCATCAGCTAAGGCCCCTAAGTGGAGGCTCAGTGTTAAAGGAAGTTGGACCGCAGAAACAGCCAGGAGGTTGGCTTAGAAGCAGCCATCCTTTAAAGAGTGCGTAATAGCTCACTGGTCGAGGGGTCCAGCGCCGACAATTCATCGGGGCTCAAGCCTTCCGCCGAAGCTATGGGATCTCTCCTACGGGAGGGATCGGTAGGGGAGCGTTCCCATCGCGTTGAAGCCGGCTCGTGAGGGACGGTGGAGCGTTGGGAAGTGCGAATGCTGGCATGAGTAGCGCAATTCCGGTGAAAACCCGGGACACCGAAAGCCTAAGGTTTCCTACGCAACGTCAATCGGCGTAGGGTTAGGCGGGCCTAAGGCGAGGCCGAAAGGCGTAGTCGATGGACAGCAGGTCAACATTCCTGCCCCGCCGATCGTCCGTTTTAAGGCTCAGGGGGGACACAGGAGGGTAGGCGGAGCGCGTCTATTGGACATGGCGCGTCCCCAAGCGTAGGCGAGGTCGCCGCAGGCAAATCCACGGCGGCCGTTTGAGCTGAGGCGCGGGGTAAGCTTCTGGTTCGCCAGGGGCAATTACGTTGAGCCCACACTGTCAAGAAAAGCCTCGGAGCTAGGGCGGTTGGCGCCCGTACCGCAAACCGACACTGGTAGGCTGTCCGCAAATCGGACAAGGTGATCGAGAGAACCCTCGTTAAGGAACTCGGCAAAATGACCCCGTAACTTAGGGAGAAGGGGGGCTCCGTCGCGTGAAAGAGTTCGCCTCTGGAGCGCCGTGGAGCCGCAGGTAATTGGCCCGGGCGACTGTTTACCAAAAACACAGGTCTCTGCCAAAGCGAAAGCTGAGGTATAGGGGCTGACGCGTGCCCAGTGTCGGAAGGTTAAGGGGAGAGGTGCAAGCTTTGAACCGAAGCCCCGATGAACGGCGGCCGTAACTATAACGGTCCTAAGGTAGCGAAACCCCTTGTCGGGTAAGTTCCGACCCGCATGAAACGCGTAACGACTTGGGCGCTGTCTCAACGAGGGACTCGGCGAAATTGAAGTGGCCGTGAAGATTCGGCCTACCCGCAGCAGGACAAAAAGACCCCGTGAAGCTTTACTGCAGCTTGGCATTGATTCGAGGCCAAGGATGCGTAGGATAGGTGGGAGGCTTTGAAGCGTCGCTCGTGGGCGGCGTGGAGCCAATGGTGAAATACCACCCTTTCTTGGTTTTGGCTCTAACTACATCCGTGAATCCGGATGTAGGACCGTGCCTGGTGGGCAGTTTGACTGGGGCGGTCGCCTCCTAAAATGTAACGGAGGCGCCCAAAGGTTCCCTCAGGGCGGATGGAAATCGCCCGTGGAGCGCATTGGCATAAGGGAGCTTGACTGCGAGACCTACAAGTCGAGCAGGTGGGAAACCAGGGCAAAGTGATCCTACGGTTCCGAGTGGAAGGGCCGTGGCTTATCGGATAAAAGCTACTCCGGGGATAACAGGCTGATCGTGCCCAAGAGTTCATATCGACGGCACGGTTTGGCACCTCGATGTCGGCTCGTCGCATCCTGGGGCTGCAGGCGGTCCCAAGGGTCCGGCTGTTCGCCGGTTAAAGCGGTACGCGAGCTGGGTTCAGAACGTCGTGAGACAGTTCGGTCTCTATCCGCTGTGGGCGCAGGAAGTTTGAGGGGAGCTCTCCCTAGTACGAGAGGACCGGGAGGGACCAACCGCTGGTGTGCCAGCTGTCCCGCCAGGGGCACCGCTGGGTAGCTATTGTTGGGAGCGGATAAGCGCTGAAAGCATCTAAGCACGAAGCCCACCCCAAGATGAGACTTCCCATCCTTCTTCGGAAGGAGTAAGACCCCAGGAAGACTACCTGGTTGATAGGCGGCAGGTGCAAGGGCGGCGACGTCCTCAGCTAAGCCGTACTAATCGGTCGAGGGCTTGACCTACGTTAAGGTGCACCGAGAAGTTGTAGCCGCAGCATTCGCTCTTCACTTTGATCAGGACGCGGGGTGGAGCAGTGGCAGCTCGTCGGGCTCATAACCCGAAGGTCGTTGGTTCGAGTCCAACCCCCGCTACCAACTCATGCAAGCCGGCTCAGGAGTAGCCTCTCTAATAGAAGCAAAGCCTGAAATCGATCGCAGGGCTGTGGCTGAAGCCATGTGCGAAAGGTACGTCGGATTGTTCGGGATAGCCCCGCCCGCCATCGGCCGTTGGGTTCGTCGTAAACCCTCACCTCTGATGCCCTCGCTGCTCGGGAGCAATCCCCTTGGACCGCGAAGCTGTCCAACTTTTTCCCCCACGCTCAGACACAGGGAGCGCGATCGGCCCTGCCCGCCAACCAACCGGCCAGCCGAGGCAGCGCCCTGAAGCCTGCTGTCGAGAGGTGGGAGCGAGCAGGGCGCTTTGCGTATAGCGGCCTACCATACTGGATGCCACCCCCTGGCCGGATGGCACTCCCTGGATTCCCCTGAGCGCCGAGGTTGGAGTACACTCCTTCAAGAGCTACAACAAGAGTTGTAACGCAGGAAAAGTGAGTAGATGCAGTACAAGCTGATTACCCAGGACACGCATCTGGAAGTCTCCCCTGACCGCTGGAGGGACTACATCGCGCCCAAGTACCGGGACCGCGGACCCAAGATCGTGCCGTGGCCCGAGGGTGGCGAGGCTTGGGCCATGGACGGGGTTAAGCAGGTTATTCCCCTCTCGCTGAACCTCTCGGCAGGAAAGTCGCCGACTCAGTGGAAGTTCCACGGCTGGTACTACAACGAGGGGCACCCTGGGACTGGCGACGCCGCGCAGCGTGTCACGGAAATGGATGAGGACGGTGTCCTTGCGGAGGTGGAGTACCCGTCCGTGGCCGGCCCGGGTTTTTACTCCCAGGCGGTTGAGACGGACAAAGACCTCTACCTCGCCGTTATCGAGGCCTACAACGATTTCCTATCGGATTTCTGCATGTACGCCCCCGACAGGCTTTGGGGGTTGGCAATGGTGCCCACCACGGGCATCGCGGATGCCCTGGCGGAGCTCAGGAGGACGCGTAGCAAGCCCGGTATCAAAGGTTGGGCGCTGAGTCAGTTCCCGGCGGGTAATCCATACTCGGACCCGGATGACGACCTTTTCTGGGCCGAAGCGATCAAGCTCAACGCCCCACTCACGGCCCATATCAGCTTCGGCGGCGGCGCGGCCGCCGACCCCGATATGAAGATGATCAAGGGTAACTCCGCTATCTTGCCGGTGCTCATCACCGGCGGTGCTCAGCAGCCGTTCTACACGATCATCCAGCTCGCCATGAAAGGCGTCTTCGACCGGTTCCCCGACCTCAGGCTTCACTTCGGGGAGACCGGCGTCGGATGGCTCCCGTACACCCTGGAGCAAGCGGACGACCGGTTCCTCCGCCATCGCTTCGCGTCCGCAAAAACGAATCCCGGCTTCGTCGAGCCTTCGATGCAGCCCAGTGACTACTTCAGGAAGCACATCCTCATGGGCTTCCAGGTTGACCATCACGGAATCGCCCACCGCCATGAGATCGGTGTGAGGAATATGGCGTGGGGCAACGACTTTCCCCACGCGGTCAGCGATTGGCCCTATTCCCAAAGGGTCGCCCACGAGCAGGTCAAGGACATCCCGAAAGAAGAGCAAGACCTGATTCTTTGGAAGAACACCGCCGATTTTTACCACGTAGAGATCTAGCTGAGGGTGCGAGACAATCCACCGCAACGGAGGGTGCGATGAAATACAAACTCATCACCAACGATACTCATCTGGAGGTGTCCGTCGAGCAGTGGCGACACCGCATTCCGGCCAAGTACCAGGATGAGGGCCCCCGGGTGGTGGACCTGGAAGGCGGTGGCCAAGGCTGGGTCATCAAGGGAGCCAAGCAACCCTTGCCGATTGGGATGAATCTCTGCTCCGGTAAGGACCCGACTCAGTGGCAAGATGCGGGGTTCCACTATCGGGACAACCACGCCGGCGCCGGCGACGCGGCCCAGAGGGTCCGCGAGATGGAGACCGATGGGGTCATCGCTGAAATCGAGTACCCCGCTGTCGGTGGGCCGGGCTTTTACGCCCAGGCTGCGGAGGTCGATCCGGACCTGTATCTCGCTACCGTGGAGACGTA
Source organism: Dehalococcoidia bacterium (assembly GCA_965220155.1). Taxonomy (GTDB): domain Bacteria; phylum Chloroflexota; class Dehalococcoidia; order SHYB01; family SHYB01. The sequence goes on from OZ244810.1 coordinate 2,547,867, forward strand.
CAACGACTTCCTTTCCGATTTCTGCATGTACGCCCCCAATCAGCTCCTCGGAATGGGGATGGTGCCGGTGACCGGCATCGAGGACGCTGTGGCGGAGTTAAAGCGGACGAGGAAGCACCCGGGGCTGAAGGGCTGGGCCCTCCATAAGTTCCCGGCGGGTAAGGACTATGCGACTCCCGAGGACGATCTATTCTGGGCCGAGGCCATCAAGCTCAATGCGCCAATAACCGCCCATGGGAACTTCGGCGGCGGTATGGTCACCGATCCCGACATGGAGCGGAAGTTCAACGGGAATGCGGCGCCGCTCCAGTACCTGATCTCCGCCGGAAGCAAGGCGCCCGCGTATACCGTGTGCCAGCTCATCTGCAAGGGGGTCTTCGACCGGTTCCCGGAGCTCAAACTGCACTTCGCTGAAACTGGGATGGGCTGGGTCCCCTATTTCCTGGAACAGGCCGACGACCGGTTCATGCGCCACAAGTATGCGGAAAAGCAGATAGACCCTGACTTCGTCGAACCCAAGCTGCTGCCCAGCGAGTATTTCCATCGGCACATTCTGCTGGGCTTCCAGGTCGACTATCACGGGCTGGATGCCAGACACGTCATCGGCCTGAAGAACATTGCCTGGGGCAACGACTTTCCTCATGCGGTCAGCGACTGGCCGAACTCTCAACGGATCGTGAACGAGCAGTTCAAGAACATCCCGCAGGATGAGGCTGACTTGATCTTGTGGAAGAATGTTGCCGACTACTATCACCTGGACGCAGCGTAGCAGTTGGAGGCAGCGCAGCCCTCACTGAAGGTCCGCGGAGAGCCGCCCCTGAGACCAGGGAGGGCTGATCGGCGGTGAGGGTGCCGTCAAGTCGCTCGCGCCCCTAGCGGTACGTGGTGCTTCTCAGCACCCTGCCGGGGAGATCGCCCACCTCTTCGCCGTCCCAGATGGTCGGCCGTCCGTTCACGGTCACGTACTTGACCCCGGCAGCCTTCTGCACCCACCGCTTGGCTCCACCGGGCATGTCCCAAGCGCGCTCTTTCAGCCTGGAGTCGATCTCCAGCGGGTCGAAGACCATGATATCGGCGGCCTTGCCCTCCTGGACGACCCCTCGGTCTGACAGCCCTACGTACTCCGCCGGGAGACCGGTCAGCTTGCGGACGCCCTCTTCCAGGGTGATGAAGGGCTTGTCGATCACCCAGTGCCGCAGGAAGTAAGTCGGCTCACCCGTCCTGCACTCATTGCCGAGATGGGCGCCGGCATCCGTATTCATGGGGACCGCATGGGGGCCGCGGACGCGGGCAGCCTTGGCCTCGTCGATGATCTCGTCGCCGGGCTCGAACTGGTTACGGAACTCGGTGTGAAAGTCCTCGGAGGCCGCCAGGTCGAGGACCGCGTCCGCCACGTGCTTCCCCTGCCGGGCTGCAAGCTCCTGGACGCTCACCCCCTCGAGGGAGCGGTTCTCCTCCTTATGGGCGTGGCCGACCCACATGGCGTCCCAGGGTGTGCGGAACGGCTGCCCGTTCCGGGACATCCTGGGGGCAACGCCGTCGACCTCGCTGCGCAGGGTCTGCCGCATCTCCGGCGCGGCCAGCAGCCGGAGTCTCTCGTCCACGGGCTTTTCCATGATGTCCCGCCAGGTGGGCATCGAATGCAGACTCACGGTGCCTTCCCGGAGAGTCCAGATGCGGTAGCGGGACTGCGAGTTGGTAACCGCCCAGAGCTTCGCGCCCTGTGGGGCGCTGGCTTCCATGAACTCCCAGTCACTGGGCCCGATGGCGTTGAGCTGCACCGGTTTTTGGCTGGCTTCAGCCAGCCCCAGCACCAGCTCCTTGTCCTCCGCGGTCAGGCCGCCCAGTGTCCCTGCCGAGATGAGCGCCAGGCCGGTCGATGGTGCATATCGTAACTCTCCAGCCAGGGCGATGAGCTCTTCAGGCGCCGCCTGGCGGCTGGGCACCGGGTTCCATTCCCAGTCCCGGTGGCCAGCCGACCGCGAGGTCGTCAGCCCAAAGGCGCCCGCCTCGATGCTCTCGCGCAGGATGGCGCACATGGACCGGAGCTCATCGGCCGCTGCTTCGCGCTGCCCCGCCTCGGGCCCCATCACGTAGTAACGCAGTGAAGAGTGCCCCACCATGGGCGCGACGTTGAGACCCAGGCCGGTATCGAAGGCGTCGATGTACTCGGGTACGGTCTCCCATGTCCAGGGGACCTGGGCCCGGAGCATGTCCAGGGGCATCTCCTCCACGCGGCAGAACATCCGGGTGATGTAGTCCCTGTGCTCAGGGCGGCAGGGAGCGAGGCTGTAGCCGCACATCCCAGTGACCACCGTCGTCACCCCATGCCAGGAGGAGGAGGTGCCCCTTGGCTCCCACAGGAGCTGGGCGTCGAGGTGAGTATGGGGGTCGACGATGCCCGGAGCGACGACGAGGCCCGCGGCGTCGATGGTCTTGTCGGCGGGCCCCAGGCCCGTTCCAATCGCCCGGACCTTGCCGTTCGCCAGCAACACGTCGGCCTCGAAGCGCGGACCACCCGTGCCGTCGATAACCGTCCCGCCCTTGATCAACAGATCGCCCATGTTTCCCCTCCCATCCCGTGCGCGGCCCCTATCGCCCGTTTCGACCGATGCCTTGGAGGCATGCTACTCCCAGCCAACCCGTTGTCAAGCGCGAAATTCCGGGCCGCTCGGATGCCCCGGATTCATGGCTTCAGACTGGCGAGGCGAGTGGGTTCTTCACCCAGAGACGCGTCCCGCGCGTCGGTCGACCATGACGCGGCGGGCCATGGGCCGGCGTATCGCGCGCCGGTCTGACCTGGACCCCCGTCGCGAGCGCCCCTAGTACTGCATCCGGGTGGCGCGGCCCGTCATCCAATCGTGGGCCTGTTTCTTCCGGGCAGGCTTCTTATCGATGACCACGTTGATGAGCGAAGCTGATCCCGATACCATGGCCCGCTCCAGAGCGGGGCGTATCTGCTCCGGCCGGTCGACGTGCTCGCCGTGGCCGCCGAATGCCTCCATGACCTTGTCGTAATGGATTCCCTCCGGCTGGTCCGGGTATCCCGTTCCCAGCTCCATCCTCTGGGGCCCGCCCACCGAGACGTTGTTGGCCACGACAAATACCACAGGGAGGCCGTTCCGGACTGCGGTCTCCGCCTCGAAGCCGTTCCAGCCGAAGGCGTAGTCGCCGTTGAAGGAGAAGACTTGCTTGCCCGGAGTGGCGACTTGGGCCCCCACTCCATAGGGGACGGACACTCCCATGCACCCACTGGGCCCGGCGTCCAGCCGGTGCCGGGGCAAGTAGTTGGGCACCATAACTCGCGAGATAGCCATGGCGTTCTCGCCATCGGCGGTGACCGTCGCGTCACGGTCCATCATCCGCGCTATTTCCCGGTACATTTGGTACATATTCATGGGGGCCTGGCCGGACTCTGCGAATCCGGCTACGGCCTCGGCGTTCCGCTGCTTTTCAGTCTCCAGCGCCTGCAGCCATGGGGTCTCGATGGGCCGCTGGACCCCGCCAACCTCCTGCCCGAGCTGCCTGAACACGGCCTTGGCGTCCCCAACGAGCCCCACGGATGCCGGCACGTTGTTCCCGATCTCCGAAGGGTCGACGTCGATCTGGACCACCTTGACGTTCGGGGCGAAGCGCGGCGGCTCGCCGAAGTGAAAGATCCAGTTGAACCTGGCCCCGGCCAGGACCACGAGGTCCGCGTTCTGGAGGGCGTAGCTGCGCGCCCCTTGGGCGTTGAGAGGATGATCGTCCGGGATGAGTCCCTTCCCCATTGGCGAGGGCACGAACGGGACCTGTAGGCGGTCGACCAGCTCGCGGGCCTCTTCGGCGCTGTCGGACCAGGCCATCCCCTTCCCGACCAGGAGGAGAGGCCGCTCGGCTTCCATGATGAGTTTGACCGCATCTTTGACCAAGTCGGCGTCCGCCATGGGCCGCGCGATCGCAGGGGCTGGCGGGAAGTAGGTGACCTCCTCTTCTTCGACCCGCGTGGCGATGATGTTCGACGGCATGTCGAGGTACACAGGTTGAGGCCGGCCGCTCATCATCTTGTGGATGGCGGTGTGGACGTAGTAGGGGATCTGTCGCGGGTCTTCGATCCCGACGGACCATTTGCAGAATGGCGCGGCGGCCTCGACCTGAGGGGCCTCCTGAAAGTCGCCGCGGTGACGGCGCCCAAGCTCGGCGTTCCCCCCGATGAGCAAGAGGGGCCAGCAGTTCGAGCGGGCCGTCTCCAGGCCCGTGATGGCGTTGGTCATTGCAGGTCCGGAGGGGACCATAGCGATACCGGGGCGTTTGGTCACGTAGCCGTAGGCCTGGGCTGCCAGTGCAGTCGCCTGTTCGTGCCGGAAGTTGACCAACCGGACCCCCTGCTCGCGCAGGCTCTTGTTGATCTCGCCCATCGGATCGCCGGGCAGGTTGAAGACGACTTCGACCCCCTCCGTCTTGAGCTGCTTCGTTAGGATCTCAGCGCCTCGGATAGCCGCCATTGTGGTCCTCCTCGTTGGCCGTCTCGGGTGTTGGCTGCGTGATTCCTCTTCCTGTATAGACACGAAATCTTCAGTTGGGATACCGGGCTTGCCAGCCCAATCGACACGGTTCTCCATCAGGACCCGCTTCTCAGATGCCATCGACTCCCGGGCACGGAAATCGTCCAGCCTTGCCCGGGCGGTCTCCAGCCGTTCGAGGATGAACCTGCGTTGACCGTCGAGTTGGTCCTCGGTAATCTTACCCGACACACACAGCCTGATGGCCCTTTCCCCTGCGATCTGGACTCTCTGGAGATCACGCCCCGCCCCGGCGGTCCGCGGACCATTTCGGAGTCGTTGCCGACGTGTCTGCCTAGGAAATCCGGTAGCGTCGTGGCTGTCCCTGCAAGCTGTTCTTGCGGGCAGTGGACCGGCCGAGAGACCTGACAGGATTCTAACGGAACCTGCACGGAGGACGACTTGGCCGCAACAGTAGTGAGCTGGAACGTCGGCAAGAAGCACGAGCCTTGGCGTCAGTTGCTCCGTATGAACGCCGACGTCGCTCTGCTGCAAGAAGCGGGGCAAGTGCCGTCCGACGTGGCTGATAAGGTCGACACAGGCCCCGTGGAGCATTGGGACTCGCACGTATGGAATTCGCATTGGTACGAAGGTCGGTTCAAGAAGTTGTTCGACCGATGGCCGATGGTGGTGAAGCTGTCGGACCGGGTCGAGGTCGAGTGGTTCAAGCAGGTCAGTCCGATAGGTTGGACAGAGCAGGACGAGGTCGCCGTGAGCGGCATCGGCACCATTGCCGCCGCCCGGGTCACGCCGCGCGACGGCTCGACCGAGCCGTTCATCGCCGTCTCCATGTACGCCCGGTGGATCGGGACGCATCCAAGCGTCAAGACGGCGTGGAGCTTTGGCTACGCGGACTCCTCCGTCCACCGCATAATCTCGGACCTGTCGGCCTTCATCGGCCACGAGAATCCGCAAACGCATCGCATCCTGGCCGCCGGTGACCTCAATATCGCGCACGGCTATGGTGATGGCGGCGACCCTTACTGGGAGGCACGATACCGGTCCGTTTTCGAGAGGATGGCGGCCATTGGGCTGGAGTTCATGGGGCCGCAGGCGCCGAATGGCCGGCAAGCGGAGACGCCGGCGACGGGTGAACCCGAGGACTCCCGCAATATCGTGACGTACTACCTCCCCGGTAAGAACCCAGAGACGGCAAGCAATAATCAGCTCGACTACGCCTTCGCCTCGCGCGGCTTTCACGAGGACATCACGGTGCGGGCCATGAATTCCGTCGAAGAGTGGGGCGCAAGCGACCACTGCCGCCTGCTGATCGAAATCGCGGGCGAATAGATGGTGCCGGCGTCGCAGAGGTCGCACCGACGACGACCATCACGACGCAAGCGTCACAACCGAACAGCGGATGGGTAAGGAGGCGCATCCTTGAATGAAGGTCCGGCACTCAGGGGCAGCCAACGCTGGCTTCAGTTAGCAGTGAACCGCTGCCCCAACGTCATAGACGAGGCCGTCGCTAAGGCAATCAATCTCGACCAGGATGAAACGATCCAGTGGCTTTCGCCCCTGGAATCGGACGCCTTCACCGAATACAGGGACCAGGGATTCCTGGAGCGCCTCGGCATAAGGCCTCAACACCGGCACCTAGTAGGGGACTTCTGGCCCCCAGGGGGACCCGTATGGGACGGTCTGGCTCGGACGAGCGGTGGGCGCTGCCTCCTCATTGAGGCGAAGGCAAACCTTCCGGAGTTCGACAGCAGCTCTACCCGTGCGTCGCAAAAGTCCCTCCACAAGATCAAGAGGGCGCTGGAGGAAACGAGAACGTTCCTGGGAATCAGCTCGGAGGCGGACTGGTCGAAGTGCTTCTACCAGTACGCCAACAGGCTGGCACATCTTTACTTCCTGAAAGAGCTGAACAAGATCGATGCCGCCCTGGTGTTCGCGTACTTTGTAGGCGACACCACAGTCCCAGGCAGGGACCCGGTCTCGCGCGAAGGCTGGCAGACCGCGATAGGTCTCGCGACCCATCATCTTGGCGTACGCGCCGACTCCGCGTGGATACGCGATAACGTCGCAGACGTCTTCATTGACGTTAATGACCTCCGCCCCGTCATCTGGCCATAATCAAAATGCGGGACACGACGGGCCTGCCTGTCGGGCAGATGAGTCGCCTGGACGCGGGGCGGATGGTCGCTCTCCCTGAGCGTGGTCTGGAGGCACGGAATATCTGAGTGGTTACGGGCACCCTGGGCCTCCGATCCGGCAGAGGTTGGAGGGTCGTTCAGTCCAATGCCGTTCCGATAGGGCTTCTCCCACTACGTTACTCTCATACAATGCCAGATTGCTTCTTTGAAATGAGGTGGACACGGGGAAGCGCCCGCCCCTTGGCCACGGTTCCACGCTGCGCGATACGTTAGCCCCAGCTCGCGCTTTACTTCCGCAATCCAGCAAGTCTTGTCCGTTTTCCCCGTACGGCGCTTCACACACACCCCGACACACTATTCCGGCGCAACGAAATCTCCTATCCAGCGCACGTTGTCAACGTTGGGGCTTGCCACCCGGTAAAGTCTCTCGTCGGCGGTCCACAGCTCGCAGCCGAAACTCTCCGCCAGCGCCAGGTAGTGGGCGTCGTACGCCGCGTTCTGCTTGAGCTGGCTTGCAAGTTGCAGCGCTCTCACGTGGAGCCCCGGAGGCTGGTGGAGTTCGAGCCGCGACTCAAGCAGCCGTGCGATCATGCGGGTGCTGTCACCGACGTTCAGCTCTCCGCGCAATACGCGCCGGTGGAGAGCGTTGGCGACCTCGAAGGGCATGAGGTGCGGGGCGATGCGGGTTATGTCCTGGGCAACCCAGGATTGGAGGGCGGCGTGGGCTTTGTCAGAGTCATCCTCTTCAACGAGCCACTTGACTGCCAGGCTTGCATCGACTACGACGGACCCGCTCACGCCCAACCCTCGGTTTCGGCATCCCTGATCTCACGGGCCTCCCGGATCAAGTCGGCGGAACTCCCAGGGAGAGGCTTGCCCCCGAATGTCTCCTGCCGGAGCTGTGCAAAGAGATCGTGGTCCGGCTTCTCGGACAACAGTCCGGCCATGCCATTGGCCTCGTCTCTTGTCAGCTCCCGATCAATGGCAGCTTGGCAGTACCCACGCATGCTGACGCCTTTGAGTGCGGCAATGGCTTTGAGCCGCCTCTGAAAGGTGGGGTCCAGGTCCAGGGTTAATCTCTTCTTCTTGGCTTCCATAGCCTGCCCCTCGCTGGGTTGATACTGTAAAGTAAGAATATGACAAACACGGAAAGATAATCAATACACCGCTAAGGGCATGAGGTTCGCATACAGGGAACTGGCAGGGGGAGGCCGTAGCATTCGGCCCTTGGGACACGATGTCGGTTCCACTTCCCCCTTGGGAATGGCAACTCTACAGTGGATTGGGCCCCGGCGACCAGGTTTGACCCTATAGGGGCGCTCACACATGAGCGCCCCTATGAGCCCCGCCAAACTTGACGATAGACAGAACCCGTCTTTGAGATGTGGCTCGGCCTAGAAGGTTTTCCAAAGTCGGTAACTGCGAAATGATACCGAGTGCGGCATGGGCGGCATCATTGCCGCCCATGCCGCAGGGGCGACCGACCATCCCGGACAAGGAACCGAACCTTTCCACTTGCAGTACTGATAAGTGCCGATTGTGGAGTGACTACACGAACTCTATATTCTTGTCCGAATAGATTTTGCCCTCTGCGATCCATTCACCTACGAAGTGGCCCTGATTGTCTCTGGTCGCGCGGAACTCATAGGGGACGTCCGCCTTACCATCTATGGAAATGGGTGCTCCCCCTCCTTTGGGGCCGATCTCTCCGATATGGAGTTTGTGGGTTCCATCTTCTAAGTCTTCGTATCCTCCGATGGAAACTGCGACGACTAGTCGCTCTACCAAGTACTGCAGTTGGTCAACTTGTTCTCGAAACAGGTTAGGGCTGTTGTCCCCTTCGTGGAAAATGGTATTCCTCGCTGCACTTAGCTTGCCTACTAGCCTCTTGTCATCTGCCTTAAGCTGTATCCCCAAAGACTCCGCAAAAATTGAAAGCTTTCTTGTAAGCGACCAGTTGTTTTGCAGGATTCTGTTTTCCAGCATGTTGGTCGTGATAGCGAGTGATTCACGAGTGGTGCCCGGAAGGTCTACCTTGCTGACTTGACTCCTAATCTCATCTCTGAGTGTTGCTCGTTTCCCGTCAAACACTCCCGGGTAAGCGATGGCATTTAGGATCGCTTCCAGTCCTATCCATGTTGCTGTAAACCTGTCCCGAACGTCCTCTTCGCTTGACGCGATGTTCAACCATCGCAGGGCCCGCTTCGTTCCTAGTAACAATCTCCGTTCTCTGGCGGACAGTTGTCTCCTGCCTAGTTGATCATGTACATCGCCTGACTCACTCGCCCTATTGAACTCTGAGAGGAAGAATGTGATGCGGTCTAGCGCATCATCGAGACTGGTCTCGGATTCCAGCTTGGCAGTGGGTATTCTTCTGATCCATCCCTTCAGCTGTGATGTTTCTCGTATGATTATCCAATCGTGCAAAGAAACTGGCGTCAGGCTCGTTGCCGCGTCAAAGGTAATGGGGTCACCGCCGTACCGCGTTTCGTAGTGGCTCATCCCTGTTCTGAGAGCGAGGTTCATAATGCCAACCATCAATTCCGCTCTGTCCCTCGCAGCGTAGTCTGCTTGAAGAAGGTTCTCGGCGAACACAACTCCGAAAAGTTTCGGATTCTCGTCACTCCAGGCGGGTTCCTCTTCCATCTCCTCGAACTGCGCCAGTATTGGCTGGAATATGTTGTCGTATCCGTGCGAGGCTATGCCAGTATCAGTTGTGAGTAGAAGACCCTTGCCTGATGACTTTAGGTTCCTGAGTGGAACGGCGAACATGAACGGTCTGAGTGTGTCGTCAAGCTTCAGACCTTCCACAACGGGGTCCATGACCGGGTTTGGCAACTTTGCGATCCAATAGAAATTCTCCTTGTTGGACATCCCGAAGGTTCCAAGGCTTCGCAGGGCAGTCCTCCCGAGGTGCCAACTAGGACCCCACAGTCTGAGATTTAACCTCCCATCCTCTCCTGGTTTGGCTTCAGAGCATATCCCCGTAAGAATCCGGTAGTCGTCTTCATAGACTCGCACGCTGGCGTTATAGTCCCAACGGCCTTCAAACGGAGGGTTTAAGGTTATAGACGCGGACCTGAACTCTGAATGCCCATCATCATGTATGTGGATTTGGGCGGATCCAATCTGCTTCCCTACGAAGGACTCGCTCCCTATCTCTAAGCGGGGATTGACTATCCTCCTCGTAGTTGTCCTTCTTAATCGGTCCGTTGTTCCGATCCCGTCGTCCTCTATAGGTGCAGGGCCTTTGTCGGTAGGCTCTAGTCCTTCGTCTGAATGTCTTTCGTCCGGGGGCGTTGGCATTTTTCTCCTCTCGAACTTTTCAATCCGTGGAGCCGTCAGCTATCCCATTTGCTCACGAAGGATTATGTGCTTATCCATGACTATGCCCCATTGCAGGCACAAGAGCAATTCCTTAGTCGTCATAAGGGAATTGAAATGCGTTCCCTTACAGGGAACCCCAAAATCGCGCATTCAATACGTTTAGGCACCACAGGCAACCCGGTTTCTGCCCTACGGGGGCGCTCATGTGTGTGCGCCCCTTCGAGCCCACCTGAGAAGGCTCGAACCGATCAGTAGGGCAGTTGGCAGACCTGTTGGAGGCGAGCCCTGCCGCCGTGTCGGAATTCGGGTGGGATGTTTGGCCTCTTCTCGTTGGTCAGGCGACGCAGACGACCCACTCCGGGAAGAGCTGCCAGCGTGGGAGAGCCTCACCCCGTATGCGCCTCGAGGAAGTTGAAAAAAACCTTCCTGTGGCTACTTGTCCTTCTTCAGGTCCACCGCCCACGAGTACCGGAGCTTTTCGTGTCGATTGAGAAATGGGAATGGTGATCTTGGATCCGTTCGCGAGGTCATCGGCCGGCCTGTCGCGGGCACTGGCTAGACGATCGGACTGACGCATATGGTCTCTTCACGCCGGGGTCCTACCGATATCAGGCTCATCGGGCACCCCATCAGCTCTCCCAGGCTTCGGACGTAGCGCTGCGCCGCCTTTGGGAGCGCGTCAAAATCCCGAAGATGAGAGGTGGGCTCCCGCCAGCCGGGAAGCTCCTCGTATACCGGCTCACAGCGCCCGAGCACAGCATCGGAACTGGGAAACGACTCCAGGACCGCGCCGTCACACTTGTACGACGTGCATACCTTGATAGCTTCAAAATCGTCGAGGACGTCAAGCCTCGTCAAGGCGCCGGACGTCACCCCATTCAGCTCGACGCAGTACCGGCCGGCCACGGCATCGAACCAGCCGCATCGGCGGGGGCGGCCGGTGGTGGTACCGAACTCGTGGGCGCGCTCCCTGATCAGCTCCCCGGTGTCGTCCAGCAGCTCGGTGGGCATGGCGCCGGTCCCGACCCTGGTGGTATATGCCTTGAACACGGCGAGTACGGCGTCCAGGGGCCTCGGGCGAAGCCCGGCCCCCGTGTACACACCCGCGGCTGTCGTGTCAGATGATGTCACGAAGGGGTAGGTGCCGAACTGGACATCCAGCAGGGTGCCCTGCGCCCCCTCGAAGATGACGGTCTTGCCCTCGTCCAGGGCCGTATTTACCAGCGCCTCCGTCCGGGTCACGTGAGGCGACAGCCGACGGCCGTAGTCCAGGCATTGTTGGAAGAGGTCGTCGAAGGATTGCATCTCGCCGCGGCGGGCCCCCAGCAGCGAAGCCTTGGCCTCCAGGACCACTCCCAGTCTCGCTGAAAGCGTCTCGCCGTCCAAGAGGTCACCGACGCGCAGGCCGCTCCTCGCCGCCTTGTCGGAGTATGCCGGGCCGATCCCTCGTTTCGTCGTTCCGATGGCGACATCCCCGCGGGCGCTTTCCTCCATCCCGTCCAGCAGGATGTGGTAGGGGAGTACCAGATGGGCCTTATCGCTTATCGAGATGCGGCTCGTATCCACACCCTGCGCCGTCAAGCTGTCCATCTCCGTCAGCAGGCTGTCCGGGTTGACCGCGACCCCGTTGCCGATGACACATGTGGCACGGGGGCTGAAAATGCCGGATGGGACGAGGTGGAGGCCGAACTTGCCCTGCGAGTTAATAACCGTGTGGCCGGCGTTATCCCCCCCCGCGAAGCGCACTACCATGTCGGCCTCTTGGGCCAACATGTCGACTATCTTTCCCTTCCCTTCATCGCCCCAATGGGCCCCGATGATTACGACGGCGGGCATGGACTCCTTCCAAAACCCGTATCTGGAGCAGGCCGCGCGGAGTATAGCAAACGCCGTTTCCGTTGGAAAGCAAGAAAAGGCGGGGGCATAGGGGTGAGGAGGACCTGGCGGCTAGCGGGTGACGGCCGGTAGGTCGCCGGTGAAAAGCATGGTGCCGGTGGGGGCAGGGCTGCCGCCGGACGGCTCACGCGTGACACCGAATCGGGCGCTGGTCGCGGAGCCCATGGGGGGATGGAACGTCCACATCCCGTAACCTTCAGCCCACGTACTGAAGACGCCTGCGTTCAGGAACCGTCCGCTGCCCTGCTTCCACATCCACACCTGGTACACCTCACCCCTCCCAGGGGGTCTCAGGTCGACGACCAGCAGCAAGGCCCGGTTGTACTCCGCATGGACCAGCAGGTTCCCGCGTGTCTGCGGGGAGGCCTCAGAACCCTCGAATGGGACAGACTCGACTCGCGGGTCCACGGCCATGGTCAACGCGCTCCACTGGAGCTTCACGGTATGGGACAGGAGACCGTTCTCGTCTTCCAGGCTCTTCACGCCGGTCACGAGCTCGTGATTCTGGACGCCGAGAGTTCTCACGTCGGTGGCCAGGTCGTCATTCTGGGCCTGAAGGTCGTTGACCCGGACGGTCTGGTAAACGCTCCAGCCCACGAGCAGGAGCGCGACAGCGGCTACGGAGTAGGCCATGGACCGAAGGGGGCCTCCCATGGCTGACCGCCACCTTGATCGGCTCTCGCTACCAGCAGCAGCTTGCGATTCGGCGTTGCGCTCGGCCTCGTACAGTTCAATGCGCCGAAGCAACCGGGTCTTCAGCGATGCAGGGGGGTCGACCATCTCCACACCAAGGGGCAGGTTGGCCACCGTTCGCTGATAGCCCCTCAGGTCTTCGCGCAGGGCCGGGTCCGCCCGGAGCGCTCGCTCCAGGTCTTCGCGCTCTTGGCCTTCAAGGGCGCCCAGGGCGTATGCGGCCAACTGTGGTTGTGCTTCGTCGCGGTCCATGCTGGAACCGGCTACCTCACCAGTATGTCTCGGAGCTTGTGCAGACCAAGCCTCATCCGTGTCTTCACTGTCCCAAGAGGCGCCCCCATCGCTTCCGATATCTCTGACTGGGTGAACCCCTGGAAATAGGCCATTGTGATCACTTCCCTTTGGGACACGGGGAGCTGCTCCATCGCCGCGAGAATCGCTTCCCGGTCAAGCTGCGTCATCACCGCGCCGGGGACTTCGTCGCTGTGGGTCGCGAGGAGGTTGGCCACTTCGTCAAGCTCGACCGTAGGGTAGCGGGAGTGCCGCTTGAGGCGCCGCAACTCGTCGATGCAGCGGTTGTGAGTGATGCTCAGCAGCCATGCGGTGAAAGGGCCGCGCTCGCTCTTGTAGCTCGAGCCCCTCCTCCACAGCGTCATGAAGACATCTTGGGTCACTTCTTCCGCGAGCTCTGGCTTCTCCACCATCCGAACCGCGAGCGAGTACACCAGACGGCTGTACCGGTCATAGATCACCGAGAGAGCGTCTTTGTCATGTCCGAGAATGCGAGTGATGAGCTCGGCGTCTTCGGACTGCCTATCCTGCCCGCGGGCCGGACTGTCTTCGGCCATGCCGGTCCCACCACGGTTGGGTATACGAAATTTCTGCTCGACTGGATTGAGAAATCGGGGCCGCTGAGCAGGATGGCGGCCGGACCCAGCCGCCGGTATTATACAAGACCGCTCCGGTTGGTCCGGCGTTATCAGGGTGGGAGCAACGAAAAGGAACAGCAATGCATGGTAGGCCGGCGAAAGGAGTCCGTTGAGCCTGACTGACAAGGTAGCTATCGTCACGGGAGCGAGCCGGGGGATCGGCAAGGCCATCTCGCTGGGACTCGCCGGTGCCGGGGCCAAGGTCGTCGTAGCGGCGCGAACCGAGAGGGAGGGGGGAAAGCTCCCGGGGACAATCCACGCCACCGCCGAGGAGGTCCGGCATCTGGGGGCCTCTGTACTGGCGGTGCGCTGCGACCTGCGTTCGGAAGACGATGTCCAGGCAATGGTCGAGGCTGCCTCCGACCGTTTCGGGACGGTCGACATCCTGGTGAACAACGCCGCAGCCGGCAGCTACACACCCTTTCCCGTCCTATCGGCGAAGGAGTGGGACGTCGTGATGGCGGTGTGCCTGCGCGGGCCTTTCCTGGCCTGTAAGGCCGTGCTGCCCATCATGCAGCGCCAGGGGCGGGGCAGCATCGTGAACCTCTCGTCGCATCTCGCGGACCAGCTGTTTTCTTCTACCGTGGACCTGGATGGGGGTCTTACTATGGCGGGGCAGGCCTATGGGGCCGCGAAGGCGGGTCTGGAGCGGCTTTCCCGGGGGCTCGCCGCCGAGCTCGGCAAGAGCAACATCGCCGTGAACTGCGTCAAGCCCCATCGGCCGGTGCTGACGGAAGGTCTCCGCATGCAGCGCGGCGCCGCGGACCTTTCGGGCTGGGTCGGCCCGGAGACGATGGTGAAGGCGGTCTTGTTCCTTGCGTCACAGGACGCCTCCGGCGTCAGCGGCTTGGTGACTACCGATGAAGAGATCGTGTCCACCCACGGCGTGTAGAGGGCAAGCGAGAGGAGGAGGCTAGTGGACTTTCGATTTACCCCAGAGCAGGAGGCATTCCGCAGGGAGGTCAGCGAGTTCCTCAGTGAGAACCTACCGGCGGACTGGGACCAGTACCCCGAGGTGGAGACGGGCTACAAGGATGATGAGTCTTGGGCTCTTGCTCAGGCCCTGAGGGCGAAGGCGGCGGAACGGAATTGGATCGCTCTCGGCTGGCCTGTGGAATACGGCGGCTTGGGCAAGCCGACCATCGAACAGACCATATTCCAGGATGAATGGATCAGCTCCGGAGCGCCAGGCCACAACGTACACGGCGTCAAGATGCTGGGGCCCGCGCTCATGGTCCATGGATCAGAGGAGCAGAAACGCGAATATCTCCCCAAGATCGCCAACGCCCAGGCCTGGTGGTGCCAGGGCTACTCGGAGCCGGGGGCAGGTTCCGACCTGGCCTCTCTGGAGACGAGGGCCGTCGAGGACGGTGACGACTTCGTCGTCAACGGCTCGAAGATCTGGACCTCCGGCGGGCACCGGGCCGACCACATCTTCATGCTGGTCCGCACGAACCCAGACGCCCCGAAGCACAAGGGCATTTCCTTCTTGCTCAGCGAAATGGACGCACCGGGGCTCACTATCCGGCCGATCTATGACGCCGCAGGGAACTGGTCCTTCAACCAGCTGTTTTTCGACAACATGCGTGTGCCCAAGAGGAACCTCGTGGGGGAGCAAGATCTGGGCTGGTATGTGGGGACCACCGTCATGAACTTTGAGCGGTCGGGGGTGGAGTATGCCGCCAGGGGAGACCGCATGCTTCGCCGCCTCACAAGCTATATGGCGGAAGAATCGACCGGGGATGGGAGGCTCATTGATGGACCCATACCGCGGAACCTGCTGGCCCAGTGCCTCATCGACTGCCGGGTCTCGCGGATGCTGGCGTACAACGTGAGCTGGATGCAGGGTCAGGGGAAGGTGCCGAACCGCGAAGCCTCGGAGGTCAAGGTCTTCGGGTCGGAGATGTTGCAGCGCGTTGCCTTGGTGGGGACCCGGATCATCGGTGTCGGCTCACAGTTGCTGGAAGGCTCTCGGCGAGCCCCGGTCAATGGGAAGTTTGGCTATTGGCACGTTCAGCAGCTCGGGGGCACAGTCGGGGCCGGCACCTCGGAGATACAGCGCAACGTCATCGCCACCATGGGGCTGGGCCTCCCTCGCGCATAGCGGAGCGGGCCCGAGGGCGCAAGACACGCGCGCCGCGCCGAGTCTGCGCAGGGGATGGTCAGCAGCTATAACAGGGATGGTCAGCGGCTACAACAGGGATGGTCAGCAGCTATAACGGAGGGAAATGCGAGGCATAGGCCTCGATGTCCTTCGCGGGTCCCTCGGCCTTGATCCGGCCCGATGCCAGGGCCTCAAACAGGTCCATCCGTCCCACCCCAGTCAGCACGTAGGCCTCGCCGTCGGTCCTGAAGATGACGTCGGGCTCGTCCGACGCGTCCCGGATGTGCCTGAACGATTCACCGTCGATCTCCAGGTCCCATACGGCGGACACGTCACCGCTGATCACCCAGCGGTACCGCACTGGAGGCTGAGGCTCGCGCTTCTGGAAGCTGAACATGCGCCATCCCGCCAGGTAGCCCATCAGCGTCGGCAAGACGACCGGCGACAGGTGGAAGTCCGGGGTGAGTTTGGATTGCATGTCCCAGCCGTGCAGGGCGATCTCCCCAATCCTGACGCCCAGGACCTGGTAGACCGTGCGCCTGCCGCCCATGGCTGCGGTTGAGGTCTTATCGGCATCCTCAGGCCTCAAGGTGTTCAGCGTCTCGATGAACGTGGCGTTGTTCTCCCTGAACTCCGCCCGGAGCTTCGCATTTCCGCGCTCCCGGCGGAAGGCCCTGGCCTCCTCGGCCACCTCGGCCTGGCGGTCGGGATTCGGTATGCGCCACTCCATCTCGGCCGTCTGGTCCTCAGCGGCCATTTGGCGCAGGATACGGGCAAACATGCCGGCGCTGGCGGTCAGGTGCGCGAGGACGTCCCCCACGGCCCAGTCGGTGCAGGCGCTGGGTGTCTCCAGGTCGTCGTCGGAGAGGCGATCGACGAAGACGTCGAGCCTTTCCGCCTCGGTGATGCATGATTGCACCAGCTCTTCAAACCTGGTCGGCATCGCGGTCTCTCGTCGCCGGCTTGGAGTGGGGGCCCTGACACGCTGTTGACGCTCTTTCAGGAGCGCCGATACAATGCGTCATACTCTTCCCTGTCCGGCGGGCCTCAGACGACATTGATTATCGACCTCCATGTTCATACGGTAAAGGGCGGTCCGGACAGTAACCTCAGTCCCGAACAACTCGTCGCAGAGGCCCGTCGTGTTGGCCTCGACGGCGTCTGCCTTTCGGAGCACGGCGGGGGCTGGGACAGGTCCGAATTTGACCGCTTCGCCGAGAAGCACCCGGACGTTACCCTCTTGCGGGGGTTGGAGGTCGACACCGAGCTGGGCCACATCGTGACCTTTGGCCTTCCGGGCTACATTAGCGGCATTCACCGGATCGACAATCTTCGGAAGGCCATCGACGACGTCAACGGGTTCATGATCGCCGTTCACCCATTCAGGCGGTTCTTCGACAAGCCCCCGCTATTCAAGTCTCTTCTCTTCAAGCAGCCCGTGCCGCTGGACGAAGCGGTCACGCACAGGATTTTTGAGCTGACGGACGCGGTCGAGGTTGTAAACGGCGCCTGCACCCAGAAAGAGAACGAGCACGCGCTCAGGACGGCGCGCATCCTGGACATGACCCATACCGGGGGCAGCGACGCCCACTCCACCCACGGTATGGGATGCGGCGCTACCGTGTTCAACGCTGACATTCGGACGGTCCAGGACCTGATCGAGGAGTTGCGGTCAGGCCGGTATCACGCAACCGACGGGCTACTTCAAGGCCATAGAGAACCGTTCCGTCTTCTTGAAGAAGCGAAGGAGCCGCAGGCGAGCGCGTGAGTCTTTCGGGGACCCGCTCCAACGCCGGTACCGCCGAGGCCCTCGTGTCCCTGGACTTGGAGACGACAGGCCTCGAGCCGGACTCTGACGACGTCATTGAGGTAGGGGCAGTCAAGTTCCGCGGCCCGGAGGTTCTCGGTACTTTCTCGACGTACGTCAATCCCCACCGGCCCATCCCGCCTTTCGTTCAAGGTCTGACCGGGATTACCGACGCTGATGTTGGAAGGGCCCCCCCCTTCGCCTCGATTGCGGGGGACCTCGGTGAATTCATCGGCCCCCATCCGGTCGTCGGCCACAACATCGGGTTCGACATCACCTTCCTGAACAAGAAGCGGCTCCATGTTCCAGGGCCACAGTACGACACCCTCGACCTGGCTTCGATCCTGTTGCCTGATATCCCAAGCTACTCTCTGTCGGCGGTGGCCGATGCCCTGGACATCGCCCACGCCAAGGCCCACCGCGCGGTCAACGACGCGACCATGGCAATGAACGTCTTTGTCAAGCTCCATCGTCTGCTGGAGGCCCTCGATCCAGCCCTGATCGACGAAATGGCCAGGATTGCTGACAGGGCCGATTGGCCATTGAAGCGCCTCTTCAGGGAGGCCTCGTCGGCGTTCCCCGTTTCCCTCGTGCAGCAGGGAGAGATTGGGCTCGAGGGGGTGGACCTCGATGCCCTGATGGAACGGCTCAAAGCTAAACGGGGGCTAACGCCGGCGTCCGAGTCGAAAGAGGTCGACGGCGAAATGCTGAGACGGATCCTTGAAGAGGAAGGCCCTCTGGCCGACGCCCTCGGGGTGTTCGAGCATCGCGAGGAACAAGTCTCGATGGCGCGGGCTGTCGCCGGCGCTCTCAACGAGGGCCAGCGCCTTATCGTCGAAGCCGGAACGGGCACCGGAAAATCGCTGGCCTACCTCCTGCCCGCCGCGATGTTTGCCCGGGACAACGGAAGGCGGGTAGTTGTCTCAACCAACACGATCAACCTCCAAGAGCAGCTCATCGGCAAAGATATCCCTGCCGCGTTGGCTTCGATTCAGACTGTCGTGGACCAGGCCGCCGATAGACAACCCACAGAGTTGGCCGCCGAAGAAAGTTCTCCGGGCGCCGGCCCTCCCGGGGACGAGCTCCGGTTCGCCCTGCTGAAAGGGCGTGCGAACTATTTGTGCCTGAGGCGGTGGGCGGTACTCAAAAGGAACGAGAGCCTGTCTGTCGCTGAGGCCAAGACTCTCATCAAGGTCTTGCTATGGATGTCGGCCACCTCGACCGGGGACCGCGGCGAGATCAACCTGACTCGCCAGGAGGCCGGGGTCTGGAGACGGCTCTCGGCCCAGGGATTCGATGACCAGAAGGGGCCCTGCCCCTTCGTAAGGCGCGGGCTTTGCTTCTACAAGGCCGCTAGAGAAAGGGCCGAGGCCGCCCACGTGCTCGTGATCAACCACGCGCTTCTGGCGCTGAACGCCAAGCACGGGTCCTTCTTGCCCGAGTACAGCCACCTGATCATCGATGAGGCCCACCACCTCGAGGACGTGGCGACGAACCAGTTCGGCTTCTCGGTCGACGATGGGACGATGGACGAGTTCCTGGCCAGGCTGTTGGGGGGCGCGGCGGGGTCGGGACCGGGCTTGCTCGGCCCTTTCCGGGCAGTGACCCGCTCCATCGAGCTGAGCGAGGGCCGGCGCCATGACCTCATTGGCCTGTTGGACGGGCTCGAGGCAGATATTCAGACCTCCCGCCAGCGGCTTGCTGAAATGTTCAAGCAGCTGAGCGATTTTGCGGTCAAGCACGCTCGGAATGACGATTACGAGGTCCGCCTCTTGCTGAGCAGAGGCGTCCGAGCCCAGCCGGCATGGCTGCAAGTGGAGATATCGTGGGAAGAGACAGACGTGGCCCTGAAACGGGTCGCTGATGGGCTCCAACGCCTCCACCGCACGGCGGGCGAGCTGGATAGGCAGCTCGGTGGGAAGGCCGAGGACAATCAGGCCGAGGCGTCAACCGCGCTGGATATGGTCCAGGAATTCGGCGGGGTCCTGGCAGCCGCCGTCGCGAACCCTGACGAAACCAACCTCTATTGGATGACAGTGGGTAACCAGGATGGCACAGTGCGGCTTCACGGGGCCCCACTTCACGTGGGGCCGGCCCTCAATGAGCAGCTCTTCTCGCAGAAGGAGACGTCGATCATCACCGGAGCCACGCTGAGCACAGAGGGCAACTTTGAATACGTCAAGGAGCGGTTGCAGTTCGAGCCATCGCTGGAAGTGCTGCTGGGGTCGCCGTTCGACTTCGGGAAGCTGGCCATGCTCTACGTGCCAACGGATATACCCGAGCCCAGTGCGCCGGGCTACCAGGCCGCCCTCGAGAGGACCATCGCAGACACCGCCAGGGCCGCCGGAGGGCGCACCCTGGTCCTCTTCACCTCCAGGGCTGGCCTGCGTACGACCCGCGGCGGAGTACGAGACCTGGTCGGTAAAGATGGAATCACCGTCCTGGGACAGGACATCGACGGTACGCCCAGGCAGCTCGTCGATACCTTCCGGAGCAGCGACAAGGTCGTCTTGTTGGGGACTGGGAGCTTTTGGGAGGGGGTCGACATCGCCGGGGAGGCCCTGAGCGTACTGATGATCGCCCGCCTGCCTTTCGGGGTGCCCTCGGAGCCTGTCTTTGCCGCCCGTTGTCAGCAGATCGACGACCCCTTCGCGCACTACGCCATCCCCCAGGCCGTCCTACGGTTCAAACAAGGGTTCGGCAGGCTCATCCGGCGTAAGACGGACCGAGGCGTCTTCGTTGTCCTCGACCGTCGCGTCTTCTCGAAGTCCTACGGCCGCGCGTTCCTGGACTCCATACCTCCCTGCACCCGCAAATCAGGTCCAGCGGCAGAGCTCCCAGCGGCCGCGGTCCAATGGCTCAGTCAGCGTCACTTCTAGCTGGCCGGTCCGCCGCTGCTCCACCCGTCGAAACGCTGAGCAACCTTGGGTCTCACTCAAGGCGATAGAGGCGGGCGCAGTTGTCCCAGAGTATCTTCCGCTTGCTCTCATCCGACACGTCCGGCAGAGAGAGGAACGTATTGATCGCTTGGGGGTATGACGAGTCGTCATGGGGCCAGTCTGTTGAAATGACGAGGTTCCCGTCCCCATAGGCGTCGATGACGTATTTCACCGGCTCCTCGTCTACGTCCACCGAGACGTAGCACTGTCTGAGGAAGTACTCTGCCGGCGTTAGCGTGGTCCCATACCGCTCCTCATCGCCGAATTTCTTCTGCCGCTCCTCTAGGAAATAGAGCAGAGAGGGCAGCCAGCTGCAGTGGCCTTCGAGAAAGGCCGCCTTCAGTCCCTCGTGCCGCGCCAGCACACCCCCGACGAGCATGGAGCCCATCGCAAGCTGCATCTCCATGGGGTGGGCGGCCGCGTGCGCCAGCGCGAAGTTGTCCATGAACCTCCGGCCGATGTGGTCCTGATAGGCCATCTGTATCCCGTGGAAGGCCACGGGCACGCCCTGCCTTTCCGCCTCTTCCCAGAATGGCCCGTAGCACGGGTCATACCATTGCCGGCCGTTCACAGGGTTGTTTGGCAGCACGAGACACACCGCTCCAAGCTCGGCGGCGGCGCGGCGGGCCTCACCGATGGCCAGGTCGATGTCGTGCATGGGCATGAGTGCGGCCAGTTTGAGCCGCGCTGGGTCGGCGTCACAGAACTCTCGCAGCCAGTTGTTGTAGGCCCTGCAGATCGCCGCCGACAGGCCAGGCTCCATGCCGTCGATGGCGATGACATGGGCCGCGATAGTCCGAAAAGCGATGGACGTGTCGATCCCTTCCACTTCCATCGCCTCGAGCATGCTGGCCGGCGTCGTCCCCTCTCCGGGTTGCGGGGTGCGGCCTAGCCTGCGGTGGCGCGCCTCGGCCTTGTCACGTCTGATCTTCGCGTTCCGCATCCGGTCGGGTGTGTCGGCGAAGGCCGGGAATGGCCTTTCTTCCGCCTGCCAACGGCCCGTGTCGTACGGGCTCTCGGCGACAGCAACACGGGGTGCGCGGTCGCGGTAGGCGGACTCGATGTACCGGTCCCACAGGTCCGCAGGCTCTCTGACGTGGATGTCGCTGTCCATGACCTTGAACCCCTGCTTGGCCATGACATAGTCCTCCTGCATGCTTGCA
Organism: Dehalococcoidia bacterium; assembly: GCA_965220155.1. Classification (GTDB taxonomy): domain Bacteria; phylum Chloroflexota; class Dehalococcoidia; order SHYB01; family SHYB01. The sequence continues at coordinate 2,569,362 of OZ244810.1, forward strand.
TCGGGGCAAGCATAACAGGCTGTCTGCCAGCCCCAAGTCCGAGCTCAGTACAGGTCCGCGATCAGCGCTACGGCGGACACGGCCAGCACGATGGCCGACACCTTGGTCAGATAGGGGAGCAGTCTCGGCGACATGAGATCCAGCCGTTGGGCGGCTGCCATCGCGAGATGCGTTACGGCAGCCATCGCAATCACGACGCTTACGGAGTAAACGGCCATCAGTCCAAACGGGTTGATGCCTCCTATCGCAAGACCCAGGAGCGCGAATTCCTCTTCGTGGGCGAAACCCAACACCAGGGCGCTGCCGGCCAGGGCAGCAAGGCTTATGGGTGGACGCTCCGACCCGCCTCCATCCGCTTCCGGTTTCTCGGCCCAAAACCGCAGGGCGACGATGAGCAGCAGGCCCCCGCCGGCATAGCGGAATACGGCCGACGACAGATCGAATACCGCGTCGAATGCGATGAATATTCCAACCACGACGAAGGATGAGAAAAGATGTCCCAGCCCGAGAACGAGGGCCGCCCAGAGCGCATAGGCGCGCGGCCGGCTCCGCCGGTGTGCCAGGACCACCGCCATCGGCCATCCATGGCCCGGCTCGAGGCCATGGATGAGGCCGATGACGGCTACCGGTATAAACGCGCCAATCATGAGGCCCTTCGCAGAGTGGGGATGGACCCCGGCTGTTGGTGCCCGGCCGTAGGGGCCTTTCCCGAGGCCTCGAGGGCCGGAGGCAATCGTCGCCTCGACTCTCGTCGCCAACCTCGAGAAGCCCTCTGGTGGTGTACGATTCTCGGGTAACGCATATGGGGAGGTGCTAGGATGACCTCGTCGGGACGCTTGGGAATCCTGGTCGGCGGTGGGCCGGCGCCGGGTATCAACAGTGCCATAAGCTCCGCCACCATCGAGGCGGTCAATTCGGGGCTCCAGGTTACTGGCATCTACGACGGATTCCAGAACCTCATGGATGGCGCCCTGGATATGGTACGTCCTTTGACGATTCAGGACGTTTCCAGGGTTCACAGCCAGGGCGGCTCGATTCTGCGCACTTCGCGCGCCAACCCTACCTCCAGCAAGGACGGGTTAGCCCGGACGATCGACTCTTTGCGGCGGCTTGGGGTGACTTATCTTGTGACGATAGGAGGCGAGGATACGGCTTCCTCGGCCGCGAGGGTTGGAGTAGAAGCCGGGGGCGGGGTCCGGGTAGCGCACGTCCCGAAGACTATCGACAACGACCTCCCCCTCCCCAGCGGCCTTTCCACCTTTGGGTTCCAGACCGCAAGGCACGTAGGCACCGAGCAGGTGCTCAACCTAATGGAGGAGGCGCGGACCAGCAACCGGTGGGTCTTCGTCGTCGTCATGGGGCGGAATGCGGGGCACTTGGCCCTGGGAATAGGCAAGGCCGCCGGGGCGACGTTGACGATTATTCCGGAGGAGTTCCAGGCGGACCACATCACCCTCGACGACGTGGTGACGGTGCTGGAAGGAGCTATGTGGAAACGGCTGGCAGGCGGGCAGAGCTATGGAGTCGCGGTGATCTCGGAAGGGATCGTGGGACGGATGCGTCCCGAAGATATCGAGGCAATCCCCGGGGCTGATGTCGCATACGACGCCCACGGCCACCTCCGGCTCGGGGAGATCCCCATAGGGGCGATGCTGCGGAGGGAGGTCAGTGGCCGTTTCGCCGCCCGAGACCGACGCTGCCACATCACCGATGTTACCCTGGGGTACACCCTGCGGTGCGCTCCCCCAATCCCCTTCGACGTCGACTACACCCGGACCCTCGGCTACGGCGCGGTCAGGTTTCTTCTCTCCGAGCCCTCTGACCCTGAGCTTCGCACAGGCGGCATGGTGTGCTCTGTGGAAGGGCATAGCCGGGTGATTCCATTCTCTGAGGTCGTGGACCCCTCGACGGGCCGAATGGCCCCTCGGCTCGTGGACACCACCTCCGAGCATTTCAAGGTATCCTGGGGCTATATGATCCGCCTGCAGCCGGAGGACCTCGAGGATAGGGAGAAGCTCGAGGTGCTGGCCAGTACCGTCGGCATCTCTCCCGACGAGTTCCGAGAGTCGTTCGCACCGGCCGTCAGATCCGGATGAGCCAACGCCCAGGTCTCTCTGCTACAAAGGTCGAGACCGGGGGGCCCTCTCGGATTGCGCTCAGGGCAAGGGGGCCGTTCGATCTACGTCACACTCTCGAATCAGGTCAGGCCTTTCGCTGGCGGCTTCTCGACGGATGGTACTACGGGGTCGTTGCGGCGGACGTCTGGAAGGTCCGCCAGGATGGGCAGCGGATCGAAGTCGAGTCCGGCCCAACTCCGGCCGCCGCCCTGGTGGACTCCATCGCGGCCTACTTCCGGCTAGCAGATGACTTGACGGGCCTCTACAGGAGGCTCGGCGGCGATCCGCGGATCGCTCAGGCGATCAAGAACTATAGGGGGTTGAGGCTCCTGCGCCAGGACCCCTGGGAGTGCCTTGTGTCCTTCATCATCTCTGCCTACTCCAATATCAAACGCATCACCCATCATGTGGAGCAGCTAGCTCAGATCTGTGGAGACCCTGTCTCATTGGACGGACACGACCGCTACACATTCCCTACGCCCGCGCGGATGGCCGAGCTCGGAGAGCAGGATTTCAGGAGGCTTGGTCTCGGGTACCGGTCCAGGTTCCTGGCCCGGCTTTGCAGAGACATGGTCGATGGGCGAATCGACCTCGTCGGCCAGCGCCGGCGTTCGTATCAGGAAGCCAGGGAGACGCTGCTCGGCATATATGGGGTGGGCGAAAAGGTGGCCGACTGCGCGTTAGTGTTCTCGCTGGACCAGGACCGCGCGTTTCCGATCGACATCTGGGTGCGTAGAGCTCTGCTCGACTGGTATCTCGCCGGCCAGAAGATGACCGACCGCGCTTTGCGGGCATGGGCCGCGGAACGTTTCGGGGACGACGCGGGATATGCCCAACAGTACCTTTTTCACGGCAGACGCCTGATGGCTTGACACAGCTCCGGTGACCTGGTCAAGAGAAGCGCGAGGGAGCCAGGGGGCTGTGGTCCATGAATGGGTCTTCTCCAATGACCATCTGTGCCGTCAGAAGCCCGCTGGCGGGCCCTGTCGTAAAGCCAATCATTGAATGGCCTGAGGCGATGGTGAGATTGCTGTAGCGGGGGGGGCGGCCGATCACGGGCAGGCCATCTGGGGTAGCGGGGCGCAGGCCGCTCCACACCTCGCCATGGGGGGCGTTGGCAATCGCCAGCTCAGGCAGGTACCGGTCCGCGGCGCGAATGATGGCCCCGACTCGCCGCGGGTTAACCGAGAGGTCCATGCCGGCCAACTCGAGGGTCCCAGCCAGCCGCAACGCCCCGCGCATGGGCGTCAGGAACACTCTTGATTCGGCGAGTAGCGTAGGCGTCGGCGGCTGCCTAGTTGCCTCGGTGTAGGTCACACTGTACCCCTTGGCCGGCTGAATAGGCAGCCGGACATTCAGTCCCTTGATCAGCGAGGGGCTCCAGGAGCCGGCGGCCAGCACTACCTCATCGGCCCGAATCGCCCCGTTGTCGGTTTCCACTCCTCTCACCCTGCCATCCCCGATATCGAACCCGCGCACGCGGGTCGAGGTCAGGACCTCGGCGCCAAGGGCTTGGGCCCGGTGTGCTAGGCCGTGCACGAAGTCCGAAGGGACCAGGTGGGCATCGGTGGAATGGTGGATACCGCCTAGTGCCGGAGTCTCCATTCCGTTGAGGTGGTCTCCGAGGGCAGTCCGATCGATGACTCTGGACTCCAGTCCGAAGCCCGCCAGCATTTCCGACTGCTCGACGGCCCTGCCGAAGGCCGCTTCGGTCAGGAAGAGGGCCAGGAGCCCTCGCTCTTCGTAGGAGAAATCCCAATCGCCCTCACGGTGGAAACGTTCGTAGAGCTCGATGCTCTTCAGGCTCAATTCGCGGATGATAGGCACCGCCCTACGGGCCTGCTCCCTGTTCGCCGCCGCGCGGAAGCGCCAGAGCCATCTGGCAAGCTCAAGGCTCAGGCGTGGCTTGATATAGAAGGGGCTTTCAGGGTCGAGCAGCCAACGAAGGCCTTGGCCGATGACCCCGGGGGCTGCGAGCGGCACGCTGTGACTCGGGGCGATAGTGCCCGCATTCCCGTAGGAACACCCTGCGCATACTTCCCCCTGGTCCACGAGGGTCACACGGGCTCCCCGCTCGGCGAGAAAATAGGCGCAGGAGACCCCGATAACCCCAGCTCCTATGACCAGGACGTCAGGTCGTCTCAAGCCCGCCTCCAGAACTCGATCAGGGTTGATGGACTGTCCTAGAGTCAATTCTACTGGACGGACTTCCAGCCCGTCGGATCCAGGGTCGCCGTCCATGAGGCGTCAGGGGCCTTTGCTAGAATGATTTCGTCATGGTGCCTCCCCGTCCACAACGTATTCAGACTCTGAAGCGCCTGCTGCAGGAGCGCACCCTCGTCGTCGATGGAGCCATGGGGACCTTGATCCAGGGCCTTGGTCTTACGGCTGAGGACTTTGGCGGCCCCGAATACGAGGGCTGCAACGAGTACCTGGTTATCACTCGGCCCGGCGTCATCCGTGACATACACCGCGGCTACCTGGAAGCTGGGGCCGACATCATCGAGACGGACTCCTTTGGGTCCACGCCCCTTGTGCTCGGGGAGTATGGACTTGCCGACCGCGCAAGGGAGATCAGCCGAGCTGGGGCTGAGGTGGCCAGAGAGGCCGCGGACTCACTGTGGACCGGCGACAGGCCCCGTTTCGTCGCTGGGTCAATGGGCCCGACTACCAAGAGCATCTTCGTAACCGGCGGCGTCACCTGGGACGATCTGGCAGAGAGCTACCTGGTCCAAGCTTTGGGTCTCATCGAGGGGGGCGTGGACGTCCTCCTGGTCGAGACCTCGCAGGATACCCTGAACGTCAAAGCGGCGTTGGATGGGATCGACCGGGCCAATCGAGAGCTGGGCGAAGAGGTCCCCGTCGCCGTGCAGGGGACCGTCGAGGCGATGGGCACCCTGTTGGGAGGCCAGGATATTGAGGCCTTCTACACCTCTGTCGCTCACCGCGACTTGCTCTGGGTGGGCCTGAACTGCGCCACCGGTCCGCAATTCATGACGGACCACATTCGCACCCTTGCCGGAATCTCGCGCTTTCCCATCGCATGCATTCCCAACGCCGGACTCCCCGATGAGGACGGAAGGTATAACGAGACCCCACAGATGATGGAGGAGGTACTCCGCCGTTTCGCCGAAAACCGCTGGGTTAACCTGTTGGGCGGCTGTTGCGGCACTGGACCAGAACATATCGAGCGCATCGCGAGGGTTGCGGCGGCTGCGTCTCCCTACCAGTGGTCCGGACTGCCGGCTGCAAGGGTATCCGGCCTCGAGACCTTGCTGGTCGACGAAAACACCCGCCCAGTGATCGTCGGTGAGCGCACCAACGTCCTCGGAAGCCGGCTTTTCAAGCGCATGATAGCCGAAGGAAAGTGGGAAGAGGCCGCCGAGATCGGCCGCCGCCAGGTGCGCAACGGTGCCCACTGTATCGATGTCTGCCTGCAAGATCCGGACCGCGATGAGAGGGCAGACCTCACCGCCTTCCTCGACAACGTGACAAGGAAGGTCAAGGTGCCAATCGTCCTGGACTCCACTGACCCCGGCGTTATCGAGGAGGGGCTCAAGCGGACGCCTGGCAAGTCCATCATCAACTCGATCAACCTGGAGGACGGGGAGGAGCGTTTCCAGTCCGTCGTGCCGTTGGCCCGGCGTTATGGCGCGGCCCTGATCGTGGGCTGCATCGACGAGGACCGGGAGCAGGCCCAGGCTACCACCCGTCAGCGGAAGCTCCAGATCTCCCAGCGTTCCTTCGATCTGCTCACCGGGAAGTATGGAGTCCCACCGGAGGACATCATATTCGACCTCCTGGTCTTTCCTGTTGGCACGGGCGACCGGAACTACATCGGCTCTGCGGTGGAGACCATCGAGGGACTCCGCATGGTGAAGCAGGCGCTGCCTCAGTGCAAGACGGTGCTAGGAGTCTCCAACGTCTCCTTCGGCCTGCCGGCCGCCGGCCGGGAGGTCCTGAACTCGGTCATGCTCTACCACTGCGTGCAAGCCGGCCTGGACATGGCCATCGTTAATTCGGAGAGGCTGGAGCGCTACGCTTCCCTCCCGGAGGAAGACCGCAGCGTGTGCGAAAACCTGATGTGGTGGCGCGGCGACGATCCGGTTGGGGCCTTCGCCGCCCATTTCCGTGAGCGCAAGACCACGGACAGGGTCGATAACCGGGCCGATCTCCCCCTGGACGAGCGCTTGTCCCGGAATATTATCGACGGAAGCAAGGAGGGTCTCACCGAGGACCTCGATGTGGCCCTGCAGGACCGAAGGCCTCTCGAGATCATCAACGGCCCGCTCATGGCAGGCATGGACGAGGTCGGCCGACTCTTCAATGACAACACGCTAATCGTGGCGGAGGTCCTGCAGTCCGCCGAAGCCATGAAGACGGCGGTCAACCACCTGGAACCTCACATGGACCGGCTTGAGTCCTCCCAAAAGGGCAAGGTGCTCCTGGCGACCGTCAAGGGCGACGTCCACGATATCGGCAAGAACCTCGTCGACATCATCCTGAGCAACAACGGCTTCAAAGTGATCAATCTGGGCATAAAGGTGCCGCCGCAAGAGCTCATAGACGCTTATCAAGAGCACCAGCCGGACGTTATCGGGCTCTCAGGGCTCTTGGTCAAATCGGCTCAGATGATGGTGGAGACGGCGCAGGACCTCACTGCGGCAGGCATCTCCTGCCCCGTCCTCGTGGGGGGTGCGGCCCTGTCCAACAGGTTCACCAGGCTCCGGATTTCCCCGGGCTATCAGGGCATAGTGGCCTATGCCCAAGACGCCATGGCTGGCCTTGCCCTGGCCAATCGTTTGCAGGGTGAGACCGAGCGGGAGGCGCTGGCTGCCGAGCTTCGAGTGGTGACTGAGCAGATGGCCCAGCGAGAACCCGCGGCCGCGGGGCAGGCGCCCACGGTGGTACCCACAAGAAGGGCTCCCTCGGTTCGTCAGAACGTGCCCATCCCGGTCCCGCCTGACCTCAAGGTGCATGTCCTGATGGACTATGACCTCGACGAGATCTTTCGCTACATCAACCCCCAGATGCTCTATGTCCGGCACCTTGGGTATCGAGGCCGCTTCGAGGATGCCGTTGCCGCTGGCGACCCGAAGGCCATGGAACTCCGCGATAGCGTGAGGAATGTCGAGGACGTGATGTCCGCGAGCCCCGATCTCCACGCCGGCGCGGTCTTCAAGTTCTTCCCGGCCCAGTCCGATGGGCAAGAGATGCTGATTTACGGCCCTGATGGCGAGACCGTGGTCGAGCGCTTCCGCTTCGGCCGTCAACGAGAGGGTGACGGCATGAGCCTGGTGGACTACGTCCAGGAAGGGGGATCCGGTCGCCTGGACTACGTTGCGATGTTCGTGACGACCATTGGGCCGGGCGTGCGCTCGCTTGCTGACGAGCTCAAGGACCGGGGCGACTACTTCGCCAGCCACACGTTGCAGGCGCTGGCGCTGGAGGGCGCTGAGGCCTTTGCGGAGATCCTGCATCAGCGGCTGCGGTCGGCTTGGGGGTTCGGCGATGCGCCGGGTCTCACCAAAGAGGAGCTCTTCAAGGCCCACTACCAAGGCCGCCGGTATTCCTTCGGCTACCCTGCTTGTCCGAGGTTGGAGGACCAGGAGCAGCTCTTTCGGCTTCTGGAAGTCGAAAAGCACCTGGGCGTTGCCCTCACTGAGGGCTACATGATGGACCCCGAAAGCTCGGTCAGCGCCCTTGTGTTCCACCACGCGGACGCCAAGTATTTCAACCTTTCGCCAGCGGACATCGCGGACCTGGAGAAACAAACAGCGGCAACTTGAGCTCCGCGCCGTGATCTACGCTACGTTATTACTTCGTGCGGGGAGCAGATATCGTGAGCCAACTTGCCCCAGTGGTGCTCGGCTGAGGCGACGTTCTCGCGCTTCCCGCCGCCCTTGATGGTCAGCACGGACGGGACCCATAGCCTCGGAGGCCTTGCATGCCATACCCACAGCAACCCAACCCGGACGCTCGATATCCAATGGAAGGGGTGGTAGTCCTCGAGCCGGCCCATATGATCGCGGCTCCCTGGGCGGCGACACTCCTCGCCGAATTCGGCGCCGAGGTCATTAAGCTCGAGATGCCAGGCTCGGGGGACCCCATGCGCAAAGTCCCTCCTGTTCACGATGGCGTATCGCTCTGGTGGAAGGTCGTCGGCCGGAACAAGAAATCGATCACCTGCGACCTTCGGGGGCCGAGGGGGAGGGACATCTTCAAGAGGCTGGTGGAAGGGGCGGACGTTGTCATCGAGAACTTCCGTCCGGGGGTGATGGAGAAATGGGGCTTGGGCTGGGAAGACCTCCGAACGGTGAACCCAAAACTCATCATGGTGCGGGGTTCTGGGTTCGGGCAGACCGGTCCCTACGCGGCCCGTCCAGCCTTCGGCCTGAATGTCGAAGCGTTCGGCGGCATCCCCAATGCGCTGGGATATGCGGGAACACCCCCCGCGTACACGGGTCTGGGCGACCCCATCGCCGGCCTGATGATGGCGTACGGGCTCATGTTTGCCCTCTATCATCGGGATGCCCATGACGGCCCCGGGCAATACGTCGACAATTCGGCTGCCGAAGCTATCCTCCGGCTGGTGGGAGATAACGCCATCCCCTATGCCGGCCTCGGCTTGCCGGAGAGGGAGAAGTCCTCCGTGGACATGCCATCGAGGGGCGGCCAGTTCGGTGAGTTTCGGTGCATTGGCGTTTTTCCCAACAGCGATGGGAAATGGGTAGCGTTCACACCCAGCACCCGTCAGATATGGGACCGCTTCATGAAGGCCCTTGGCAGAGAGGACTTCCTGGACGAGGCCAGCTACCCCCGAGGCTCGAAAGAGCGCGAGGAGCGGGCGGAAGAGGTGCATTCCTTTGTCCGGGAGTGGTTTGCCAGCCGCACTCGTGATGAAGTCGTCCGCCTGATGGAGCAATACGAGGTCCCGGTGGGTCCGGTCAACAGCATGGCTGACATTCTGCGGGACCCCCAGCTTGAGGCGCGGCGTGCCATCATCGAGGTCCCCGACCCGGACTTTGGGACACTCAAGATGGTCAACGCCGTACCAAGGCTCTCTGAGACCCCTGGAGAGGTGCGGCATTCCGCTCCCCAGGTCGGGGAGCACAACGACGAAATCTACCGAGTGAGACTGGGGATGAGCTTCGATGAGATCGAGGCATTGAAGGCCGAGGGCGTCATCTAGGTCCGGAAGAGTCCTACCGGGCGAATGTCTCCAGGATGGCGTCCTGGTAGTCCTCGACTTCCTCGTGACTCAAGAAGTAGGACGGGGGCGAGAGGATCACGGAGTCGGCCGTTCCCTCGTATTGGGCCAGGAGCCTTCGGGCCTCGTCCGGAGTCCCCGCGACAAAGAATGCGTCGACCATTTCCTCGGGGACCAGCTCGAAGCAATGCTCGCCGTGGGTGCCATGTTTCTGGAACTGCTCCCTGATGGCTTGCTGCACGTCCGAGAAACCATAGTGCCGGAACAACGGCGTATAGGTCCCCACGGTGCAGTAAAACGAGACCGTCTTCGAGAGGTCCCGCTTGGCCTTCTTGACGTCACGGGTTATTCCCAGGGTTACCGCAGGCGAGAGATGGATATCCCCCCGCTCCCTTCCGGCCCGCTTCAGACCGATCTCCATGTTGGGAAGAATCACGTCATTCACCCATCGCAGTGAAGGCATCGTTTGGCCGAGCAGACCGTCCGCAACCTCCGACATGGCGCGCACCATCCCAGGGCCCATGGCGGCGGCGAAGATGGGGATACGCTCGCGGAACGGACGGTTAGGGAGCTGGAAACCCTGTATCGCGATGTCGTAGTACTCACCTTTGAAGGCGATAGGCGCCCCGGTGTGGACCGCCTCCATGATGTACCGGACTGCCCGGATGCATTCCTTCAGATGGGGCGCCGGCCGGCCGTAGTCCTGGACACCATGCCAGCGAGCGTTCAGCCTCTGGACCCCCGTCCCGAGGCCAAGGACGTAGCGGCCGCTGGTCAGCCGGTCCAGGTCTAGAGCGGTTAGGGCCGTGACCAGGGGACTGCGAACGAATGCCAGGGCGATGCACGATCCCAGGCCGATCGAGTTGGTGGAGCCTGCCACGGCGGCGGGGTAAACGAATGGAGTGGTGTACAGCTCTTGGGCCCACAGCATGTCGAAGCGGGCCGCCTCGGCCTTCCTGGCCCAGTCCGTGAGCTGTTCTAGAGTCTCGCCCTTGAGCCGCAGGCCGTACTGCACGCTGGTCCGTCTCCGCGCCGAGCCGTTGCATTATAGGCGGTGCGGGGCTCGGGGTGACCCGGCTCGGCTCCCCGTTGGCGGACAGCCGCGCCGGGGATAGAATGGCCCGGATATCCGGCGGGAGGTGCTCCATGGCGATGGCCCTGGAAGGAGTGAAGGTGCTGGACCTGGCCACCGTTTGGGCTGCGCCAGGCTGCGCCATGTATCTGGCGGACCAGGGGGCCGACGTTATCAAAGTCGAGTCGCCTGCCGGCGACGACTCGCGGCGGCTGCTTACCCACCGGGCCTTGGGCAACGAAAGCCCCTCCTTCTTGGTCATTAACCGCAACAAACGCGGGATCGTGGTCGACATCCGTAAACCCGCTGGCCGTGAGATCATTCGGAAACTGGCCCTCCAGTCGAGCGTGCTCATCCACAACTTTCGGCCTCAGGTCGCGAAACGTCACGGGCTGAGCTATGAAGAGCTCGAGCAGCTCAATCCCGGTCTTATCTATGTGCAGCTATCCGCCTATGGCCAGAAGGGCCCCTTCTCCGAGCGGCCTGGCTATGACCTCCTGTTCCAGGCCCTCTCGGGCATGATGCACCGCTCGGCGCCGGACGGAACGCCCATCGGGGCCGGCATCTGGGCGGCCGACTGCTCGACGCCAATGGGACTGGCCTACGGCGTGGCCCTAGCCCTACTGCAACGTGAAAAAACCGGGCGCGGGCAGGTGGTCGAGACCTCCCTGCTGCAAATGGCTATCGCCATGCAAGATGTGGACCTGGTCAGGCCGGAGGCGGAGCCCCCGACGGGGAGGGCCTCGGCGAACCAGGCCACGTTTGCTCCCTACCGGGCCCAGGACGACAGGTGGTTTCTCCCAGTTGCCGTCAGCGACCGGGAATGGGAGAAGCTGAGCAACGCGATCGGTCTTCCCCATCTGGCCGATGACCCGGCGTTCAAGAAGCAGCAGGACCGCGCGGAAAACGCCGAACAGCTTTTTCAGGTCCTCGAAGCCGTCTATGCGACCAAACCTCTGGACGACTGGCTGCGCATCTTGGAGGAACGGGATGTGCCCTGCGCGCCGGTCCTCCAGCGGAGCGAGGTGTTCTCGCATCCCCAGGTCGTCGAGAACGAGATGATGACCGAAGTCGACCACCCCACAGCGGGCAGCACGAAGATGATGGGCGTCCCGATTAGGCTGTCGAAGAACCAGACCTCTGTCCGGCACCGCTCCCCCCTTCAAGGTGAGCACACGGTCGAGGTCCTGAAGGAACTGGGGTATTCGGACGAAGCGATTGGGACCCTGGTCCGCGATGAAGTCATTCCGGCGTTTGAGCCGGTCTCCGCTCCCGGCCCATAGGAGCGTGCCTTGTGTCGCAGGCGGCCGCCGGTATACTGACCCGTTGACTTACCCCCTACCCTCGAAGGAGCGAAAGTACCGGTGATACCCAAAAAGACGACCGCAGTCGTCCTCGTTGCTTCTCTAGCAGTGGTCATGGCGGTCTCCGCATGCAGCGGCAGTAACGCCGGACCTCCCGCGACGCCTCCAGCCGGTGCCAGAGTTGTGGACGTCGAGCTGCTGAACTTCGAGTTCCGGCCGAGCGAGCTGACATTCCGGGTGGGCGAGACCGTGCAGTTCGAGCTTCGGTCGAAGGACATCGATCACACCTTCACGGTCCAGGACCTGGGAATCAACTGGTTCACCCGAACGGGTGGGGAGGCGACCGAGATATTCACCTTCACCACCGCAGGAGAGTTCCCCCTTCTTTGCATCATCGCGGGCCACGAGGAAGCCGGCATGGTCGGCCGCATAAGAGTGCTGGCGTCTTGACAGATTCAAGAACGCGGTGAGATAGTTTCGACCACCTGAGCATCCCGCTACCCATACTTGCGATAATCGAAGACAGGAGGGGGGAAGCATGCACCTGGGTGAGGCTATCTATCTCGATGTGCTACGAGTCCTCCATATTCTGGTCGGTATCACGTGGATCGGCATTCTTTACTATTTCAACCTGATTCAGGGGCAGGCGTTCGCCGTCATGGACGTGAAGGCCCGGCAGGAGGCGACGGTTCACCTCGTACCGCGGGCCCTGTTCCTGTTCCGGTGGGCTGCATTCTTTACCGTGCTTTTTGGAGTCGTTTACGTTATCTCGGCGGGCAGCGGGGTCGGCGTAGTCCGCTATTGGGACACTCCGCAGTTCTATAACATCCTGATAGGCGGGACGTTGGGCATCATCATGGCCTACAACGTCTGGTTCATCATCTGGCCGAATCAGAAAAAGATCATCGCGGCAACGAAGGCAACACTGGAGGAGGGAACGCCGGCCCCCCCTGAACAGGCGAAATGGGCGAGGACGGCGTTGCTGGCCTCCCGTACCAATACGATGCTCTCCATCCCGATGCTGTTCTTCATGGTGGCGGCGCGGCACCTTCAGCAGCTCTGGGCATAGGGCACCGGCCTCAGGAGGCCCCAGTTATGAAGAATCCCCTCGACACCCCTAAAGGGACGATTATCTCCGGGATCCTGCTCCTCGGCGTATTGCTGTTGGCGGTCAGGATCGCGGCAATAGTGTCCTGACCACCTGGAGCCGTGCCGTCCAAGCCGGGCGTGCAGAGACCCGGCAGCGCCACTGACAATCGGCTCATTTCCGCGGTCCCGTCGGGTTGGGACCCGGAGAGCCTGATCGGCAAGGCAGCGATGTGGTCTTCCTGGCGGCTTCCGCCTGCTCTCGAACTTCGGTGAGGACGCTGCGCAGACCCAGCCCCACGGTCGATTGGGTGGGGGATCCCGTGGAGTAGTGCGCCCTGCGCAAGCGGCTGCGGGGGCTGCCGTGGTCCCGGAAGGCTTCCAAAAGGCGACCATTGAGGCTACCATGTGGCAAGCGTGCCACGGTCCCAGAAGGCTGCGCGATACTCAGCAGATTGCCGAATGGAGAGACGAAATGACTTCGAACCAATACTGGTGGCCGGATCAGCTGAACCTGAAGGCTCTCCGCCAGAACGCTCCCCCGTCAGATCCGATGGGCAAGGATTTCAGCTACGCTGAGGCGGTCAAGACCCTTGACGTCGATGCGCTGAAGAAGGACGTCGAGCAGGTGATGACGACGTCGCAAGACTGGTGGCCGGCCGACTACGGCCACTACGGGCCGCTCTTCATCCGGATGACGTGGCACGCCGCAGGCACGTACCGCATCAGCGACGGCCGCGGCGGTGGAGGCTCCGGCTACCAACGGTTTGCGCCCCTCAACAGCTGGCCCGACAACGGGAACCTGGACAAGGCGCGCCGCTTGCTCTGGCCAGTCAAGCAGAAGTACGGCCGGAACATCTCGTGGGCCGACCTAATCATCTTCGCCGGCAACCACGCCTTGGAGTCGATGGGGTTCAAGACCTTTGGTTTCGCCTTCGGGCGCCCGGACGTCTGGGAGGCTGACGAGACTGACTGGGGGTCTGAGGCCACTTGGCTTGCAGACGAGCGCCACAGCGGGGACGGAGAACTCCAGGGGGCCCTTGGCGCCGACCACATGGGGCTGATCTACGTAAACCCGGAGGGGCCGAACGGCAACCCGGACCCAATGGCCGCAGCACAGTACATCCGCCAGACGTTCAAACGCATGGCGATGAACGACGAGGAGACGGTTGCGCTCATCGCCGGCGGACACACGTTCGGAAAGGCGCATGGCGCCGCCCCTGACAGCACTGTCGGTGCCGAACCGGAGGGAGCCAGCATAGAAGAGCAAGGCTTCGGCTGGAGGAACAGCTACGGCAGCGGCAAGGCCGGCGATACGATCACGAGCGGCCTGGACGGCGCCTGGACCAACAACCCAGTGAAGTGGGACAACAACTTCTTCGAGAACCTGCACAACCACGAGTGGGAGCTGACGAAGAGCCCAGCCGGTAAGTCGCAGTACACTCCCAAGAATGCGTCCGCAGTGGCCACCGTGCCGGACGCGCACGATCCCTCCAAGAAGCACCCCCCCATGATGCTCACGACGGACCTCTCACTGAGGATGGAACCGGCTTACGCGGCGATCGCGAAGCGCTTCCTCGAGAACCTCGATGAATTCGAAGACGCCTTCGCCAGGGCGTGGTTCAAGCTGATCCACCGCGACATGGGGCCCCGCAGTCGGTATCTCGGGTCGCTGGTTCCTACAGAGCCGCTGTTGTGGCAAGACCCTGTCCCCGACGTCGACCACGAGTTGATCGGGGAGCAGGATATCGCGGACCTCAAGGCTAAGGTCCTCGCCTCGGGATTGTCCGTCTCCCAACTGGTCTCGACCGCCTGGGCGTCGGCGGCAACGTTCCGCGGCACCGACAAACGCGGTGGAGCGAACGGGGCACGCATCCGCCTCGCGCCGCAGAAAGACTGGGAAGTGAACAACCCGGCCGAGCTGGAGAAGGCGCTGCAGACGCTGGAGCAGGTCCAGACGGAGTTCAACAGCTCGCGGACCGGCGGGAAGAGGGTCTCCTGCGCTGACCTGATCGTCTTGGCCGGGTGCGCAGGCGTCGAGCAGGCTGCAAAGAACGCCGGGCAGGACGTGCAGGTCCCCTTCACTCCGGGGCGCACGGACGCGTCGCAGGAGTGGACCGACGTGGAGTCGTTTGCCGTGCTCGAGCCAACCGCAGACGGGTTCCGCAACTACATCCAGGCCGGACAGCAAGGATCGGCGGAGGAACTGCTGGTGGAGCGGGCATGCATGCTAACGCTGACTGCTCCCGAGATGACGGCGCTCGTTGGCGGCATGCGCGTCTTGAATGCGAACTCTGAACACGGCGTCTTCACCAATCGGCCAGGGACGTTGACCAATGACTTCTTTGTGAATCTGCTCGACATGAACACCGAGTGGCAGGGGTCCTCCACATCTCAGGACGTGTTCGAGGGACGCGATCGCCGAACCGGTGACCTCAAGTGGACCGGCACCAGGGTAGACCTCGTCTTCGGCTCGAACTCCGAGCTCCGAGCCATCGCGGAGGTCTACGGATGTGACGGCGCACAGCAGGAGTTCGTGCGCGACTTCGTGGCCGCGTGGGACAAGGTGATGAATCTTGATCGCTTCGACGTTGCGTGATCTCAGCGGGGTGCTCGTAGCGGGCGTTTCCCGTGCATCCGAGAAGTCAAGGTGTAGCAGCAGACTGTAAGGCATCGTTCACAGATACCGCTCTGGAACGCGGTCGGAGGCACTGCAGGGTGATGTCGGATAAGGGATCGGAGTTCCGCTCCCGCGAGTTCGGACAAGCGGTCGTCGCTCTGAGTGCGCAGTTGCGCTTCATCCATGCCGGGAGGCCGCCGACCAACGGCTGCGTGAAGTGGGTGCAGGGCACCCTCCTCGAGGAGTGCTAGAGGCTCTCGTTCGCCCAGCACCTCATCCCGAAGCAGACTGGCCTGTGGCGCGACCTATCTTCTCTTGAATGGCCACCGCAATGAAGGCGAGTACGAGATTGAAGACGAGTACGAGCCAGGACGCAGCAGCGAGGTCAAGATCAGCGCGGTTCACTACGTGAAGTTCAGGCTCTCGCCTGAAGCGGTCGAAGAGCTTGCCGATGAAGGCAGACCGCTGCCCCTGGTCGTCGAACATCTCGATTACCGTCACGAGACCCCACTGGCTGATGCCGTCCGCGCTTCCCTAGTGGAGGACCTGCGCTCCGGGTAGACGCCGCTTCCGGGTCTCTTGCACGGGTACAATACGAAGGTGCGCACCTGACCAGTTGTGCCTTCGCGGTCCGTCGGGCTGCCCCACCAACGCCATGGAAGACGAAGAATTCCTCGCACAGCTAAAGCAAAAGGTCGAGGCCAGCGCCGGGTCCGCCATCGACTTGCAGATCGACCAGGAGGATAAGCGCAAGCTCGTGGTCGATTTCACGGGTGGCACCCCGCAGGTCGTGTTCGGCGCCGACGTCATCGAATACCCGGGCCTCGCCCGCATGTTCAGCCAATACGCCATCCTGTCGATCAGAGAGCGCCGTCAGGTGAGCGAGATGGAATTCCAGATGTTCCTTCGGCGCAATTGAGCATGCACAGGTCCGGCTGAATGGGTCCGCCTCTGCAGGGCATCAAGGTGCTCGATCTCTCCCAGGTGTGGGCGGTCCCCGGCGCCGCTATGTACTTGGCCGACCAGGGGGCGGACGTCATCAAGGTCGAGCCCCTGTGGGGGGACGAAGCTCGTCGTCTGATGACGACTCCCTACCTCGGGGACGACGCCCCGGGATTCATGGTGGTCAACCGCAACAAGCGGGGCATCGCCCTGGACATCGCTTCCCCGCCAGGGCGCGAGGTCGTGTACCGCATGCTGCGAGGCCGCGACGTTGTGCTCCTCAACTTCAGGCCCGGTGTCGCCGAACGGTTGGGGTACGGCTACGAGCAGCTCAGAGAGCGTGACCCTCGGCTCATCTACGTGGCGGCCACGCCCTGGGGCGACAAGGGCGAGTGGGCAAGCCGCCGCGGCTACGACCTCACCTTCCAGGGGTTGTCAGGCCAGCTTGGCCGCACGACGGCCCCTGACGGCCGGCCCGTGCCTGGAGGCCGTTGGACCGTCGATACAGCAGGGGCGATGGCCCTGGCCTATGGGATAGCCCTTGCCCTCTACCGCCGTGAGCAGACCGGGGAGGGCCAACGTGTTGATGGGTCCATGCTGGGAATGTCGCTGGCCCTGCAGTCCGTCGGCCTGGTCAAAGCCTTCGACGACCCCGGGGTCAGGCGCCCCGTTAGCCCCATGACGCACACCATGTACCGATGCGCCGGCGGGGACTGGCTCATCATGATTCTCACTCGGCCGTCCCACTGGAAGGACCTTTGCGAGGTGCTCGGAGTAGAGCACCTCGGCGGCGAAGAGTCCTTCGCCCGTACCCGGGACGACCTGGACTTCCAGCAGGACGTCGCCCAGGTGCTCCAGGCCGTCTTCGAGACCAGGGAGCGTGACAAGTGGCTGGCGCAACTCCTCGAAAGGGACTTGCCCGTTGCCCCCGTGCTGGCTCCGGAAGAAGCCCTGGAGCACCCGCAGATGCTGGAGAACGGGATGTTCGCCGACGTCAACCACCCCAAAGCCGGGAGGCTACGGATGTTTGCTCCGCCGGTGAACCTTTCCGAGGGGCGCGGATCGGTGCGGACCCCCGGACCCACGCTGGGGCAGCACACCGGCGAAATACTGCGGGAGCTCGGCTACGATGAGAACGAAGTCGCCGCTCTCCGGGCTGAAGGCGTGGTGAGGTAGGCAGGTAAACGCAGCTGCTTGTTACCCCTGGATGGGCGCGAAGAACGCCGTGTAGCGTGTGCAGCCGTGCATACGGACGATGTGCCCCTCACCGCTGGTGTCCTCGGCCACCGCAATGTCCCCGGTCTCGAGATTGCGCCGCTCCCCCGTGGTGGAGATCAAATCGACGCTGCCCTCCAGCAACACGAGGTATTGACGACGTGGCGCGGGATGGAACTCAGGCATGGTCGCCTCCGCGGTGCGCACCCACGACGTGTCCGTAACCGCCTCCATCTCAGCCGTCCCGGCCTGTTCTCGCGTCGGCTTCCAGGTAAGCTCAATGTCCCGAAAGTGGGTCTTTTGGTCATCACCGGTGTACATGCTCACAACTTTCATTCGGGGCTCCCTTCTAGGAATAGTCCGGCGGCATTCTAGCACCATGACACTCGCCCCTAGCGGCGAGGGAACACGTTGGCTACGCTGTCGGCGGTGAATCCATTCGAGCGCAGCAGTCATCAGACATCGGAATAAGGTAAGAGGAAAGGAGCATCCCAATGGGTAAGCCCGTAGTCCACTTCGAGGTCACCGGCAAGGACGCCAGGAAACTGCAGGACTTCTATGCCGGCCTCTTCGATTGGAAGATCGACGCCGACAATCACATGGGCTACGGGGTCGTGGACACCGAGGCGAACGACCGGGGCATCGCGGGCGGCATCGCATCCTCACCCGACGGCTCAAGCCGGCTCACCTTCTATGTCGAGGTTGAGGACTTGGACGTCTATCTGAAGAAGGCAGAGAGCATGGGCGGCAAGACCATCGCGCCCCCTATGGACATTCCCGGCGAGGTGAGCTTCGCTCTCCTCGCCGATCCCGAAGGGCACGTGGTGGGCATCGTGAAGGACACGGTACCTTCGGGGTAATCGCTAAGGCCCCCCCGGGCTCCAGGTGCTACACTGGCCATCGACGGAGGTGCCACTTGGGCGAGATGGTCCTCGTGGGAACCGACGATGGGCTTCTGGTCCTGGATGTCGATGGACGACGGGCTCAGGCGGTCACCCACGCATTCATGGGCCGGCACATCACGGCGCTAGCCGCCGCCTCGGACTCGGTCCTCGCCGCCATGATGCGCTACGGCGTCTGCCGCATATCCGCGGGGGAGCGAGACGCCGAGTGGACTCTGGATGCCCATGTCCTCTCGCTGGCCTCCAGCCAGAGTGCCCCGCACGTCTGCCTCGCCGGGGCCGAGCCAGCGGCGCTGTACCGGAGCGACGACGGCGGGAGGACGTGGCGGGAGCTGCGAGCCCTTCGCTGTGGTCCGGACGCTGGACGCTGGTATCATCCCTCGCCAGCCTCCTCACCTCATGTCCTGGGCTTGGCGATCGACCCAGGGGACCCCGACACTCTCTACGCGGGCATCGAGGTCGGCGGTGTTTACAAGAGCACCGATGGGGGCGAGACCTTCAAGGCGTCGAGCCAGGGGCTCTACGAAGACATCCACAAGCTGGCCGGCCATCCTGGCAGGCCAGCCCAGCTCTGGGCCGCGACCGGCAACGGGGTCTATCGCAGCGACGACGGGGCCGAGAGCTGGACTGAAGCTAGCAGGGGAATGGCCCGGAGGTATGCCGCCGCCATTGGCGTGGTCACTGGACGGGGCACCGAGACCGTCATTGCCTCCGCGGCCGCCGCGCCGCCCTGGAACGGGGCCTATGGGGCCAATGCAGTCATCTTCCGCAGCACCTCCTCGGGTGGAGGCTGGGAGCCGGGGATGGGCGGCCTTCCGCAAACCCTCGATGGCGTGCCGGTCGCCTTCGCCTCCTCCCACGCTACCCCGGGCAGGGTCTATGCCGGCGTGGCCTCCGGTGAGCTGCTGGCCAGCGACAACCTGGGCCGGAGCTGGTACCTGCTGGCCGGCGACCAGCCATCGGTGCAGGCAGTCCTCTGCGCCCCTCCACGGCTCCAGGACCGGCTGGACTTCGGCGAATCGGGGGCCGCCACAGAGCCCTTCGGACCCAATAGCGCTCCCGGGGCCCACCCATGGTCCTGACGTTCCGTCGTCGTCCCCCGGCCAAGTCCGGTCTTCCCTAACCGACTACGCTGGACCCTTCCTCCCTGTCCCCCTCCCGCCTCCTTTGCTACAATCCCCCCGCCACTTGTCGCTTCCGGAGGTCCCATGGGCCATCGCCTCTTGAACTGGAGCGGTCACGACGGCCGCCACCTTCTCAGTACCCACCGGGCCGACCGCAGGCCCTTCGCCATGGCGACCGACAAGCCGCACTATTCCAGGGACAAACGTTTCATTCTCCACCACATCAGGATCGAGGTCTCCCTCGACATCCCCAATAAGCGCGTGTCGGGTACAAGCGCGGTCACCGTATCCCCCGTAACCGCCGGCATGACCGAGGTCGAGCTCGACGCCGTGGAGCTACAGATCAACGCGGCCCGGCTCGAGGGCGGCCAGGTCCTCGCCTTCGAGAGGGGTGATGAGTCGGTCACGGTGCTTCTGCCGTCGCCCCTCGGGCTTGGGGAGCGGGCTACGGTGGTCATCGGCTATGAGGCCACCCCGCGGAAGGGGCTCTACTTTGTCGGCCCGGACGAGGGTTATCCCGAGAAGCCTGTGCATGTCTGGACCCAGGGCGAGGACCAGGACTCCCGCTACTGGGTCCCTTGTTACGACTTCCCTAATCAGCGCGCCACCAGCGAGGTCGTCGCCACGGTCCCCGAAGGCATGTTCGCCCTCTCCAACGGCCGCCTAGTGGGCAGCACCCATGACGCCGCAGCGGGAACGCGAACATATCACTGGGTCCAGGAGCAGCCCCACGTTACCTACCTCATCACTCTGGCCGTCGGAGAGTACGTCAAGATCGAAGAGGACTGCGATGGGGTCCCGCTGGAATACTACGTGCCCCCGGGCCGGGAGGAAGATGCCAGGCGGGCCTTTGGGAAGACACCCGAGATGCTCCGGCTCTTCAACCGGCTGGCCGGCCTTCCCTATCCATGGGCCAAGTACGCCCAGATCACCGTCGCCGATTTCATCTTCGGCGGCATGGAGAACACCACCGCCACCACCCTGACCGACAGCACCCTCCACGACCAGCGGGCCCACCTCGACTTCTCCAGTGACTTCCTTGTCTCTCACGAGCTCGCACATCAGTGGTTCGGAGACCTGCTGACCTGCAAAGACTGGTCGCATGCATGGCTCAACGAAGGGTTCGCCACCTATTTTGAGGCGATGTTCACCGAGCACGATCTGGGTGAGGACGAGTTCCGGTACGAGGTCTACCGGAACATGGCCGCCTATCTCGGCGAGGCGTCGGGGCACTACGCCCGTCCCCTGGTAACCCGCGTCTATTCCGAGCCCATCGACCTCTTCGACCGCCACCTGTACGAGAAGGCGTCCCTGGTCCTCCACATGCTCCGCTACGTCTTGGGCCATGACCTCTTCGTCGAGGCCGTCCAGCGCTACGTCATGCAGCACAGGGATGGGGTCGTGGATACGGAGGACCTGCGCCAGGCCATCGAGGATGTCAGCGGCCAGACCATGGAGGCCTTCTTCGAGCAGTGGGTCTACCGATCAGGCCATCCCGACATCAAGCTCGCCTACTCCTGGGACGATGAGGGGAAGATGGCCACGGTGCTGGTGACCCAACGGCAGGACGAGGGCGAGCACCCCCTCTTCGACATGCCGGTGACCATCGACTTCCATGCCAATGGCACCTCGAAAAGCGTCAAGCTCCGTATGGCTGAAAAGGAGCACCGCTTCCACGTGCCGCTGGACTTCAAGCCGTCGATGGTCTGCTTCGATCCGGGGAACAACGTCCTGAAGTCCCTTGAGGAGGACCTGTCTAAGGACCTCCATATGGAGCGTCTCCGGAAAGACAACGATGTCGTGGGGCGTATCAGGGCGGCCCATGCTCTGGCCAAGCTCGGGGCGGCCGACTGCGTCGAAGCACTGAAACAGTCGGTGCTCGGCGATCCCTTCTGGGGGGTCCAGGCCGAGGCTGCCGCGGCGCTCGGTACTATAAAGTCCAATACCGCCAGGGATGCCCTGCTCGCCTGCATCGGGGTCGCCCACCCCAAAGCCAGGAGGGCTGTCGTGGCCGCCCTGGGGAGCTTCAAGGACGAGGCAGCCGCTGAGGCGCTAGCGGCGCTGTTGCAGAAGGGGGACGAAAGCTACTTTGTCGAGGCCGAAGCTGCCAGGGCGATCGGCAAGACCAGGTCCCCAAGCGCATACGACGCCCTAATCGACGCCCTGGGCAGGGACTCCCACCAAGACGTCATCCGTGCCGCGGCCATGGATGGGCTGGCGGAGCTTCGGGACGAGCGGGGCCTGGAGGTCGCCAAGGAATGGGCTGCCTACGGGAAGCCGCAGCCCGTCCGCTCCTCTGCAGTTGGGGCGGCCGCCAAGCTCGGCGAGGAGCGCAAGGACACCGTTGAATATCTTTCGGACTTCTTGTATGACCCATGGCTCCGGGTCCGCCTTCGGACCCTCGACGCTCTGGAGTCCCTGGGGGATGCGAAGGCCATCGCCCGGGTGTCGGCCATGATCGACCGCGAGCTGGACGGCCGGGTCAGGCGCCGCGCCAAAGAGGTGATCGACAGCCTGCGGACCGGGTCCAAGGGAAAGGGCGAGGTCAAGAAGCTCCAGGATGAGATCGACAAGCTGCAGGAGCAAAACAAGACTCTGATGGACCGCCTGGACAAGCTCGAAGCCAAGGCCAGGCAGGCGTCTTAGGAGGAAGCATATGAACCTGGGATTCTCGGACGAGGATGAAGCATTCCGTCAGGAAGTAAGGGCCTTCTACGAGGAGGTGCTGCCTCCGGACTGGTTCGGCGCCTACGACTCGCGGGAAGACGAGAACACCTTCATCCAGGGGATCAGGAAGAGGCTCGCTGAAAAACAATGGCTCACCATGTCCTGGCCCAGGGAGTATGGCGGCCTTGACGCGCCCATTAGCCGCCAGCTCATCTTCGCGGAGGAAAGCGCCTACTACCGGTTCAATGCCCGCGACACCGGAGTGGGCTACTTGGGCCCGGCTATCATCTATCACGGGACAGAGGAGCAGAAACAGCGCTTCCTGCCCCGCATCGCCAATGCCGACATCGAGTTCCACCAGGGCTTCTCCGAGCCCGACAACGGCTCCGACCTGGCCGGCCTCAGGACGCGCGCCGACCGCGACGGCGACTTCTACGTCATCAACGGTCAGAAGATCTGGGGAGGCCATCTGCGCAGCGCGGAGTACAGCTTCCTCCTGGCCCGGACCGAGCAGGACGTTCCCAAGCATAGGGGTATCAGTCTTTTGATCATCCCCGCCGACACCCCCGGCCTCCGGTACGAGGAGTTCGGGAACCTGGCCGGCGGCATCCAGAACGTCGCCTACTACGACAATTGCCGTGTGCCGGTCAACGAGTGCCTCATCGGCGAGGAGAACCGGGGCTGGTACATCGGCCAGACGGTGTTGAACCACGAGCGGGTGGTGGTTGAGTACGCGGCGTCCGGCCAACGTTACCTGGAGGAGATGGTTGACTTCTGGAAGGGTGGCGGGCGGAACGCCTACTCAAGGGGCGAGAACGGCGTCATGCGGCGGAAGCTGGCCCAGTTTGCGATCGAGATCGAGGTGTGCCACCTGCTCCAGTACCGGGTCGGCTATCTCCAGAGTATCGGGGCGAACCCTTCCTATGAGGCGTCCCAGATGAAGGTCTTCGGAAGCGAGATGACCCAGCGTAACGCACACATGGGTTCGTCACTTTGGGGCCAGTACTCACAGTTCAACCGCAAGGATGCCAAGTACGGGAAAATCGGTGGACGCGCCGAGCAGTCGGTGCGCGAGCAACCCCGCTTCACTCTCATTGGGGGCACCAGCGAGATCCAGCGCAACGTCATCGCCGCCCGCGGCCTAGGGCTGCCTCGGGACTGACGGGAGCGGCCGAGAGCGTAGGACCGCGCGTCGCCGCCCCCATATACCACCGGGCATCTTCAGCGGAGCGCTGAAGCCATTCCCCTTTAGGGGGGAGGACGCTCAGGATGGCCTGCCCTTCTCGAAAGGCATCGGGTCCAGCATCACCGTCGTCTCTCCGGTCATCACCTGGTCGCCGTCTTGGTTGATGCATGAGCAGTCCAGGATGGCGATCCGCCGCTCTTCGTTGAGACTCGTCACTTCGCAACGCGCCGTGATGGTGTCCCCGGGGTAGACCGGTTGCAGGAATCGGGCCGTCTGTCCTAGCTGCACAACCGTGACGTCCGGCCCCCCGACCTGCGTGCCCAGCACCGCTGAGACCAGCGCGAGCGGCGTAACCCCGTGCGCGACGGTTTTTCCAAAGCGTGTCTTCGCGGCGTAGTCCGGGTCCCGATGCATCGGGTGCCAGTCGCCGCAGAGTCCCGCGAAGTCGTCGATGTGCTGCTGCGTGACTTGCATCGTCAGCGACGCTTGGTCCCCGACGGAGACCCCGATGTCGCGCTCATTCATGCCATGTGCTCCTGCTGAAAGCGAAGGGGGCTGGGTCACGATGACCCGGCCCCCTGTTGTACGCGTTAGATACGTTAGGGTCTAGGGGCCGCCCGGACCATCACCACCACCACCACCCTGCTGGCCGGCATGGGGTGTCCCCTTAGCGTGGTGCCGTTGCTGCCCGTTAGCCTTAACCGTCTCTTCCTCCAGCCCCGCTCCAAACCAGGCTCTGTCGCGACGGTCACCCCCTCGACCGAGTACAGACAGTGTATAACCGCGGACAAGCCCTCTTGAGGGGCCGATGGGGCGGGGGGACCTCAGAGCCAACCCTCTCAGCGAACGGGAGGGCTTCGGACCGACGGAGAAGGCTCGGAACTGCCCGCTCCGAATGCGGAGCGGGGACGGGGGTGAGGTTTCCCCTAGCGCCACGGCGTCCGAGTGGTCCAGGGATGGCGAGAGGGGTAACCTCACTCAGACCGGCGCGGGGATCACCTCGACCGGCAAGGGGACCGTCCCAACCGGTGTGCCATCGACGAGGATGTTGAACTCGTAGGTCCCGTTTTCGTGGACCTCGAGGCCAACGTCGACGATGACGAAGAAGGTCGGCGATTCCTGATCCCAGTCGATCTCGATCGGTGGTGCCGGAGACGACACCCCGCCACTCGGCCTCCGGACGCTAGCCCAGACCCGGTGTGCGCCCGGCGGGCCGTCGATCAGGCTGATGACGAGCTTGAGCGCCAGCGGGGGCTTCGGCGAGTCGCTCAGGGCCTCCGCGCGGGAAACAACCTCGGGGTTATAGCTGGCAAACAGCTTATGCCGAACCCCGTATAGGTTGGTAACGCCCTCCCATTGCCCGTCCTGGAACTCGTGGCAGACGACGGCGTACTGGAGCCGCATACGCCCAGTGTAGCACTGGAGAGCTGGGGACCTCACCTAACCCTCTCCGTGAACGGAGAGGGCCTTTTCGGACAAGGAGGGGGCCTACTCCCCCCTCGCGTGCGAAGAGGGGACGGGGGGTGAGGTTTCCCTGTATGCTCCGGGCAGGCTCCTGGCGTAGGCACGGATGAGCAGGGGAAGAGCAAGTAAAATCAAGGCGCGTCTTCCCCGTTGAGTCTTTCCACACCACGTTGGACCCATCGCGATACTTCTCATTACGATCCCCAAGTGGTCCATCTGCACCGCTGCATTCCGTGTTGCTGAGGCCAAAATGGTGCAAGGGGGCAGTGCGGCCTGAGACGTCTCGCGGATGGGTCAAACGAGTTCCCGCAGAGGTATCTGATGCGCATCAGCAGGCGGAAAGTCATCGTGACGGGCGCAGCCCTCATCGTCGTTGTCGCGGTCGCGCTTGCGGGGACCGGATGGTACTTGTCCGGCCTGATCGAAAGTGGCGCGCTGACCGTGAAACACGACCCGGAGGCCCCCAACATGGAGGTTGCCTCCCTGGGCCGGGGAACGGTTACCTTGCGCCGCACCGCAGACGCCGATGAAGACGGCGCCTGGACCAAGCCCGGCATATGGGGGCTGGAATGGGCGTCGGGATATGGCCAGGCGGGTGAGATCGTCCAGAAGGATGACGAAAGAGTGGTGCGTCGTTTCACGGAGGTCCAGGGAGCGTCGCCGGTCGGCCAAAAGGTCCGTCTCGACAGTTACTCCTTCTCGGGTGACCCGGCAACCGCGCGGGGCCTGTCCTTCGAAGAAGTGGCCATCCCCGGCCCCTTGGGGAAGCTTCCGGCGTGGCTCATCGGCGGCTCCCGGGACACCTGGGCCATTTTCGTCCACGGCTGGAGGGGTGACCGCGCGGAGGCGTTGCGGCTGCTTCCGTCGGTCGTGGAGGCGGGCTATCCGTCGCTGGTCGTCACCTACCGCAACGACGAGGGGGCACCCCCCTCAACCAACGGCTACTATGGGTTCGGCACGACCGAATGGGAGGACCTCCATGCGGCGGTCGCCTATGCCGTCGACTGGGGGGCCAGGGACGTGGTGCTGGTCGGCTACAGCATGGGCGGCGCGATCGTCGTCAGCTTCCTTTACGAATCAGACCTTGCCAGCCGCGTTCGGGCCGCCGTCCTTGATTCGCCGCTCCTGGATTTCCAGAAGGTCATTGACCTGGGCGCGGAGCAGCGTGGCATTCCAGGTCCCCTCACCGCCATCGGCAAGCTGACCGCCCGCCTGCGGTTCGACATCGACTGGGGAGGCACGGACTATCTCGTCCGGGTCGATGAGCTGACAACCCCGGTCCTACTGTTCCACGGGGAGGACGACGACCGGGTGCCTATCGAGACAAGCGATGCTCTGGCGTCGGCGCGCCCGGACCTCGTAACGTACGTTCGAGTGCCGAATACAACCCATGGCCGAGCGTGGAATATGGACCCGGCGGCTTACGAACAAGAGGTCGTCTCTTTCTTACGGGAAAAACTCTCGTAGGGCCGGTGGCGCAGGGTTCAGGTAGCCGGTGGCTCCCGCTGGTCCTTGCCCTCGTTCACCACGGAGACCAGGTTTCGCAGGTAAAAGCTCCACGAGCGTAGGTGGAGCTCGAACGCCTTCTGCCAGGCGTCCCCTTGGGAGTGCCCTGTGTGGGTTAGCGTGAGAAGGGTGTAGTCGGGGCTCAGCGGCTCCCACGCCCATCTGGCTATCGTGACTCCATAGGCCCGCTTCACGGCGTAGTCGGTGTACGTGTAAGCGATGCCTGACCCCTGGTCGTAGCCTTTGATGCGCCCTTCGACGACGCCTCCGTACCGGTCCCCGATGTCGAGCTGCAGCTCCGCCCCCATCTCCGACACGAACTCGGCCTTCACCGCGAACCAGGAGAGCAGTCCTTCGGCCGTCGTGAGCAAATCCCGGGCGCGGCGGACCGGGCACGAGACAGTGATGGCGAACTGGAGGGCCCCAGGGACTTCTCGGTACATTGGGTTTCCTTGTGGTGGGCCTTGGCCATGACACCTCGACGTCTTGGCCGTTCAGTCTCCCACCTTGGTCCTGGGCGCCGCGGCAGAGCTGCGGCCGAGCGGTCCGTTGAGGCGGCCAGGGTGCGGCCCATTGTACCCGTTGAGTCGTAGAGGGACTATGAGGACGCGCTGTTCATGTCGGGCGGCGAGGCCTCCATCACGCCTGGAACCTGTTTGACCCCTTTTTCGGGGGCCTTTAGAATTGGTCACGGTGATGGTGGGCGTGGCCAAGAGGTTAAGGCGCCAGGTTGTGGCCCTGGAGATCGAGGGTTCGAGTCCCTTCGCCCACCCCATGCGCCCGTAGCTCAATTGGATAGAGCATCAGACTTCGGATCTGAGGGTTGGGGGTTCGAGTCCCTTCGGGCGTACCATGACGTACTGTACTGCGAACTCGCCCGTTGAGGGCGACCTCCGCGGCGTCCGCTCCCCCTACGGGAGAGTCATCCGGCGTGGGCAGCGAGTAGACGATGGCGGCCTTGCCGGGCTTGACCACGATTTCCTTGACGAAGGACCCGACGAACGCCTTGGTCTCGGTGAGCTCGCTGGTCTTGAGGAACTCGCTCATCTCCGCTGCGAAGGCGGCGATGGTGTCGGCGCTGTCCAGCACTGACCGTCGCTCCGTCAGCACCGCCCGCGCCTCCTCTGCGGCGATCTCCAGCCGCTCCTTGCGCTCCCGGTGCTCCCTGATGCGCTCGGAGGCGTCTGCCATCTCGATGTCGGTGGTCTCGATGACCTGCCAGATGCGGCCCAGCCGCCGCTTCACCTCCGCAAGCTCCTCCTCGACGGTCTCCAGCCGCTGCCGCTGCCCGGCGGCCACCCCGTCCATCTCCTCGTCCAGCAGCTTCACCAGGTCTCTGATGTTGCTCTCGGTGAGGACGTTGGCACGAATCTCATCGACGATGAGCTTCTCGAAGCTCTTGGCGTTGAGCCTGGGGGTCTTGCAGGTGCCGCTGCCCCGCTTGAGCAGGGAGTGGCAGACGTAGTAGGTGTACTTGCCGCTCTTGGCTTCGGCGGCGGTGAGCGCGTTGCCGCAGGTCTCGCACCTGAGCAGACCGCTGAGCAGGTAGGGGCTGGCGGCCCGCCTGGGGTGGACGCTCTTCGGAGCGCGGGATCCCAGCAGCTTCTTGGCCCTCCGAAACTCCTGCTTGGTGACGATGGCGGGGAAGGCGTCCTCGACGCGCACCGGCGGCGCGCCGTCCTTGGCGTTGGTTCCCCAGACCAGGGCGCCGGTATAGGCTTCGTTGGCGAGCATGGTGTGGATGGTGGTCTTGATCCATTTCTTGCCGTTGGTGGTGGGGATGCCCTCGGCGTTGAGGGTCTTGGTGACCTCGAGGATGCTCCTGCCCTGGAGCACCATGTCGAAGATGCGCCGCACGACCAAGGACCTTGCGGGATCGAGCTCCAGCTTGGGGCGCTTCTTGCCGCCGTCCTGCACGAGGACTCTCACGTAGCCGTATGGGACGGAGCTGCCCACCCAGAAGCCCCGCATGGCGGCCTCCCGCATCCCCCGCATGACCTCCTGGGCAAGATTCTCGCTGTAGAACTCGTCCACGCTCTCGATGATGGCCTCGAGGAGCTTGCCGGTGGGGGTGTCGTCGGCCTGCTCGGTAATGGAGACGACCCTGACGCCTCGCCTGCGGAGCATGGACTTGAAGGCGACGGCGTGCTCCCGCTTGCGGGTGAAGCGGGAGAACTTCCAGACGAGGATTTCCCGGAAGGGGGCCTCGGGCTTGCTGGCCTCGTTCAGCATCCTTTGGAACTGGGGCCGGTCGGCGATGCGCCCGCTCTCGGCCTCGTCCACGTACTCGCGGGCGACCAGGTAGCCGTTCTTCTCGGCGTAGTCCCGCAGGGCCCGAAGCTGGGCGGCCACGGACAGGTCGACGTCCTGGCGTTCGCTGGAGACCCTGGCGTAGAGGGCCACGGGCATGTAGCCGGTCTTGTCGTTCATGGTTGGCTCCTCCTTGTCTCTTCCTGCTCAACTTGGCGGGAGCGCCGCCTTTCCATCCGCTCCCGCCTGCGCCACTCCCGCTCCTCCATGTAGAGGCGGATGGCCTCGCGCAGCAACTCGCTCACGGTGCGGTCCTCCTCCTTCGCCGCCCGCCGCACCTGCTCGGCCATCTCCGGCGGCAGGGAGAAGGTGATGGTCCTGGTTGTCCTGGGCTTGGTCGGCACGGTCTCTCTTCTTGCCTCCGGTTGTAGCACGTTGTCTTACTCTTATCATGGGCCATCGACGGCCCCCGGCGTCAAGGGAGCGCTATCACACCCCGTATCGGTCCCGCCAGTAGCTGGCCCATTCCTCCGTTTCACTCGGGAGATGTTGGGACACGGCGTCCAGCAATGAGCGTGGAGCCACCATGTCGAACTGGGCGTCCGGTTCCTTGAGGGAGGCTCGCATCACCGCCTCCACCGTCTCCAGTCGCGGAAACCGTTGAGCCAATGGCGGCGAAGTGGTCCTCCTGCTGTCTGACACGGCCCGATAGGCCCAGTTCTGCTCCGGGACGACGACCACGACCTTGGCCTCGTCGATCCCCAACTCGCGCTCCTGGACCATGCGGTCTGCCAGGAGCCTCTGGCGCATGATCTGGTAGAAGGGTTCATACAGGAAGTCGTCGAGGTTCGGGGCGGCGGCCGGATTGAACGAGGAGAATGAAGCGCGGTAACGCTCGGCATATCGCAGCCGGCGCGTGTCTCCTTCGGTTCCCTCGCCCTTGAACCCTGGTTTGGCGCTCAGGTACCGCTCGACGTACTTCCACTCCAGCAGGTAGGCCCGCCTTCTTCCCACCCTCGTTTCGGCGACCAGGAAGGCGTCGATGCTGGTGTTCTGGGACCCCCTGGTCCTGCCTCCTTCCAGGGAATGACCCAAACCGATCCACTCGAACTCCACGGAAGATGGTTGTCCCTCGTGGATGATGTTCACGACGTCGCAAACGTCATCGTCGAGGGCGCGTAGTACCGACAGCAAGGCTCCGGGTATACCGGCCAGTGGCAACAGGAAGTTCACGCAGGCCACCTGGGAGCTGGCCATGTTGCGGGTCGGGCCGTCCGACTTGCCGTCATCGCCGCTCCTGGAGCTCTTCCACCACTTGATGTCGCGCTGGCTGAAGAAGTCGATGGCTCCGCCGGCGCCCCGGATACCGGGGAAGAGGTTCTCAACTTCGCAGCCGAGGGCCAGGAGGTGATGGTTGCGCAAAGCCTTGTCGTCCGTGGGTGACCGTCCTTGGTCGCTGACGGTTGGCGACGTATCCCGAAACTGTTGCTGGCGCCGCTGGGCGGAGCGCTCAAAGCCGGTTCTTGAATCGCGTCTTCGCACCTCCACGCACTCCTATGCAGTCCTCACATCGGCTCCAATAGCCGGACTACCAGCCTTCGACCGCTGCCAGGGGCCAACCGCAGCCACTGTTGGCACAGGTCGACGCCTGCGCCCCGGCACGTCCGAGGCGATCACCTGGGGGTTGAGGACGGCTCCGTCGGGGTCGGGCACGGCGATGACGACCACCTTTGCCAGCTTCCCCTTCCAGACGACGGGCCGGGCTATGACGGCGTGGCCGCCGTCGTGGGCGTACCGCGTCGTGCCGTAGCGGACGGCCTGCTCCGCCAGGGAGCCGTCCGGGAGGGGCCTGCCCCTGCGAGGGACGCCGCCCCTGGAGCCGGAGATGGGGAAGGGGACGGACGTCCCGAAGCCCCGCGTCCGCCGCACCACCGTCGCTCGAAAGTCGGGCGGCTCGGCCCAGCCTGCGGGGTCGCCGTCGTCCTCCCTCTCGTACAGGATCGCCATGAGGGGCGGGTGCCGCAGCACCTCGGCCAGCCGGATGGTCACCGAGGCGTAGGAGCAGCGGAACGCCCGCTGTAGGGCCGGCACGTCCAGCCCCCACTCCAGGGCCAGCGGCTCGAAGGCCCTGGGCTGCATCAGGACCGCCGCCGCGAAGCGCTCGGCCTCCCGGCACACCGTGCGGTCCGGCGCGTCGCCGGAGTTCATGTCCCAGAGGGTCTCGTGGATGATCTCGTAGGTCTCGTGGAGCACCGAGTAGTCCTGCGTCCCGTGCCACAGGTCGTCCCGGTAGTGGATGTCGTAGCCGCCCCCCGGCGCGCTGTAGTGGATGCCCTTCACGTCCAGGTGCCTGCCCGTCACCTCTCCGAACCCGGCCCGTCTCAGCATGGAGCGCAGCTCGTCCATCGTTGGTCGGGCCGGCACGTCGAAGAAGCGCACGAAACGGGCGGCCAAGCGCTCCGGGTCCAGGGCCTCGCGAGGGGAATCGTCCAGCACCCCGCGGCAGAAGTCCTCCCGCGTCCCGTTCACTCCAACAGCCTCTTGCCGGTGTAGCGTTCGTACATCTCGACGATGAACCGCTTGGTCTTCAGGGACATCGGGCCGTCGGGCCTGGTGCCCACGCGGAATGCGGGGTCGGCCATGACGTACCGGTAGGCCCGCTCCACCTCCAGCGGCTCGTCGTCCCTGGGGTCGCCGCTGCCCAGACGGTTGGCCCGGTGGAGCAGCTCGTTGGGGTCCACCCCGTAGAGGATGGCCAGCTTGTTGAGGAGGTTGACGCCGGGTTTGCGGTCGCCCCGCTCGATCAGGGAGAGGTAGGAGCCGGAGACGCCGGTGAGCCGCTGCACGTCCCGCAGGCTGTGCTCTCCCCGCAGCCGCTTGAGGAGCGGCCCGATCTCCTCGTCGCCCTCGATCTCCCGGCGGTCGCCCAGGTCCTGGTTGTCGTCAAGCTCGGCCATGTGGCTTTCCCCCTGTGCTGTCGCTATGTATCACTTGATGAGACCAGATAGCGATACGGCTATATTGTTATATCAGAGCAAGTGATTCGTCAAGATGCAGGGTCAAACAGTCATTCCTCTCTTGCCGGTGTGTACACCGTATTAATACACTAATAGCCGACAGCACATCTATTCTGAATCGTGTCTGAGGATACAACGCCGGCGCCCCTGATGGACACCCCCGTGCGGCGCGCCGGGTTCCCACGAGAGAGGGTTTCGAGAGACGCATCGTGAGTAGGAAGCGACAGCTCACCCCAGCGCAGGAGCGGCGGCGCATCGAGGGCCTGCGGATGCTGGCCCGCATCATCGCCCGCCACCACCTGGACAACCCCCACCTGTACCGCAACGGCTCCGCCCCGGCCGACGGTCAGCCGACCGCCGACGGCGAAGCGGCCTCGAAGGGGGGCGCGGCGTGAAGCGCAGGCAACCGGCTTGCAGGGTGAAGCTCAACCCCCACGTGGTGTGGGAGCGGCTCAACCGGCTCAACCTGACGCAGAACCGGCTGGCGGCGATGGTCGGCATCACGTCCGGCTACCTCTCCCAGCTCATGACCGGGACCCGCTCCCCCTCCGCCGAGGTGCGGAAGCGCCTTCAGGAGGTCCTGGAGGTCCCCCGCTTCGACGACCTGTTCTTCCTGGAGGTCGTGGGGTGAGGCCTGTCACCCTTCCGCCGCCCGATGTCCTCCTCGGCGCGACCTTCCTGCCGGAGGACTTCCCCGAACGCCTGGAGCGTTTCAAGGAGGCCACCGGCCTCCCCTGGGACGCGATGGCCGCGTGCATGGGCGTGGATCCGCGCCAGCTCCGACGCTGGCGGCACGGCACGAGGCCCAGCGGGGACGGGCTGTTCGCCCTGCTCACGCTGGCGGCCCGTTACCCCGGCGGCGTCCACATGCTGCTGGGGGTGAACGTCCTGCTGCCGGAGCCGGAGGTGCTGGAGGCCCTGACCGAGGGCGCAGGCTTCAGGGAGGCGTTCCTGCCCGATGCGGCGGCCCGGCCCGGAGAAGGCGGAGAGGAGTAGGGACGTGGGAGTGCAGCAGCGGGTCTATCGGCCCGTCGATTTCGAGTTCCCCAGGGACTTCCCCGAGCGGCTGAAGCGGTTCAAGGAGGCGAGCGGGCTGAGCTGGAAGGCGCTGGCCCGTCTCCTGGGCGTCAGGCCCTACCGGCTCTGGCAGTGGCGGGAACGGGGCGTGGCCCCCAGCCCAGCCCATCTCTTCCTGCTGCTGACCATCGCCGAGGGCATGGGACTGCGGGACGGGATTCTGATGTGCCCCGACCGGGACATGCCCGTAGCCGCGGACCTGGAGAGCCTTCGGCAATGAAGCGCCTGACGGTCATCAGCCTCGGCGGGGGCGTCCAGTCCTCGGTGATGGCGCTCATGGCGAGCGCGGGGGCCTTCGACTCCGTTCCCGACTGCGCCGTCTTCGCCGACACCCACTGGGAGCCTCCCAGCCTTTACACGCACCTGGAATGGCTCGCCGGGCAACTCCGGTTCCCCCTGCACGTCGTGGACAACGGGCGCAGCCTCCGCGAGGACGTGAAGGCTCTCACCAATCACTCAGGCTCCCGCCGCTATGTGGACATCCCCGTCTATCTGAAGGGACGCGACGGAGAGGGCAACGGCATCGGACGGCGGCAGTGCACCGACAACTACAAGATCAGGCCGGTGCGCCGCAAGGTGCGCGAGCTGCTGGGGCTGAGGCGGGGCCAGCGGGTCCCGTCCGGCGTCGGTGTCGAGCTATGGCTGGGCATCTCCACCGACGAGGCCATCCGCATGAAGACCTCCCGCGACAGGTGGGTTACGAACCGCTACCCGCTCATCGAGGCGGGCATGTCCAGGCGGGACTGCATGGAGTGGTGGACGGCCCGCTACGACAGGCCCCTGGAACGCTCGGCCTGCGTCGCCTGTCCCTTCCAGTCCCGCGCAAGGTGGGTCGAGACCAAACGCCGGTGGCCGGAGCTGTTCGCCGAGGCCGTGGAGATCGACACCAACCTGCGGAGCGGGACTGGCCTTCGCCAAGGAGCCGTACCTGCATCCCAGACGGAGGCCCCTGGCCCAGGCGGTCGCCCTCGACGACGCGGCCCTGGGCGCGGACGGCCAACGAGACGGGTTCGGGAACGAGTGCGAGGGGCACTGCGGAGTGTGAGACGCCCTGCGGGATAAGAGAGACGCCGGGACCGTGAGCACGGCACGGCTCTTAAGGAGGACGAAGAATGAGTGAGCGACACGAACCCACGCCTGCGGCTCTCTACGCCCGCGTATCCAGCTAAAGGCAGGACGTGGACCTGTCAGTGGCCGCGCAGATGAGGGCGCTGAGGGACTACGCCCGCAAGAACGGCTACGTCGTCGCCCGCGAGTACGTGGACGAGGCCGAGAGCGGCCGCATCGCAGACCGCCCCGGAGTTCCGCAAGATGATCGACGAGGCCACCAAGTCCGACGCTGCATTCAGGGAAATCCTCATCAATAGCAACGGAAAACTCAGGTACTCGTGGGCGGTCGGTTTGGGTCCGTTCAAGCCAGGTCGGATTGTTAGACAGTAGTGTGCCACACAACAGCCTGCCGGAGAGGATGGGGCCGCTGGGACTATGCGTGATGCGAGCAGCGGCCCCGCGAGATTCCCTCCAAAGCGGCCCGCGTGGTCAATCATCCAGCAGCCCGTTCTGTGCAGCCCACACCACGATCTCCTGCTTCGAGGAAACGTCCAGCTTCACCTGGATGGTGTAGATGGCGTTTCGGACGGTGACCACCTTTACTCCCCTTGCCGCCGCAATCGCAACGTAGGACATGCCCCGGCAGAAGGACACGAGTATCTCCTTCTCCCTCTGGGTCAGGTTGACCTCCTTCGATCTCGCCCCGCTCCGCATCCTGTCGAAGACCCGCCTCACCACCTCGGTCGGCAGACGCCCCTCGCCCGCAGCCGCGCTCTTCATCATGCCCAGGACCTGGTCCATCCCGGCCACCTTCTGAAGATAGCCGGCTGCACCGGCGGCCACCGCCTCTATCACGGCGTTCGCCTCCGTCGAGGCGGTCAGCATGAGCACCCGTGTCTCGGGCAGAGACTCCATGATCTCCCGGCACGCCTCCACGCCGTCCATCTTGGGCATCATGACGTCCATGACGATCAGGTCGGGCGACAGCTCGGAGGCCGCCTTCACCGCCTCCACTCCGTCCCTGGCCTGCCCCACCACCTCGAACTCCTCGGACCGCTCCAGAATCACCTGAAGACCTTCCCGCGTGACCGCATGGTCGTCTGCGAGCAGCACCCTTATGCGACGAGACTCCGTTGACAATTTATCCCTCCTGTCCTCTGCGGCCCAACGGCATCACGCAGGTCACGCTGGCGCCCCCGGCCGGACCGCTGGGCTCGACGATAAGGCGTCCGCCCAGACGCCCGGCGTACGCCCGCATGTTTGCGAAGCCGTGGCCCCGCTCCTCGTAGTCGTCGGGAAGGCCCACCCCGTCGTCCGACACCGACAGCCTGAGCTCATCCCGTCCGAAGTCGAGCTCTACCAGCGCCCGGCTCGCCCCGGCATGGCGAAGGGCGTTGGCGAGGGCGTTGTGGGCTATGGAGAACAGGAGACTCCTCACCTCTACTGAGAGTGGCGGCTCCACCCCGTTCTGCGTCAGCTCCGCCGACACCGACGTTATGGTCCTGAACGTCGCAACGTGCGAGTCCAGGGTCCAGCCCAACTCACTGCCTTCGAATATGCGGCCCATGTCTATCGGGTGTCTCAGCTGCCAGACGGCGGTCTTGGAAAGCCGTGAGGTCGCTTCGAGCCTGGCGGTGAGCTCCTCGTTGGCGTCTCCGGCAACCTGTTTGGCCGCGTCTATCCCCAAGCCGATCATGAAGGCGGTCTGGGCGGCCGTATCGTGAATGGTCTGGGAGAGCTCGATCCGTTCCCGTTGCAGCTCCCCTTCCCTCTCCATCGCCGCTATGGCCCTGCGCCGTTGAAACCGGGTGATGAAGTTGACAACCAGGACAACCCCGAACATCGCGAGCACCCTGGAGAACAGCATCTTCTCGTTGATCCCATCGAAGGCCATGCCCGAGCCGACGGTCAGGCTCACGCCGACATATAAGGAGGCGGTGAACGTGGTCCAGGCGAGATTCAGCAGAGCCGAGGTGAAGACGGCGGCGAAAGCGGCAAGGGCGGGATAGTAGGGAATGTACAGGAAGTTGTCGAAACCCCCATCGACGACGACGCTGGCCGTGATCAGGGCTATGTCCATGGCGCTGAGGACAAGCAGGTGACGCCACGTCACCCTGCGCCGGGAGAGCAGACGGTAGTGCACATAGCCGTTGAGCGCGACCAGCGGCACGTGCATGAGCATGAACGGAATGTACTTGGCCTGCGTGAACGCCGGTCGATAGGCGAGTTCGATCACGGCGCCGACCCAGAAGAGCCAGCGCAGCCACACCGTGATGTTGGCGGCGTACGATGCCTCGTCCGGGTCGAGCCAGAGCATCTGGAGGAGCCGCGTCTG
Source organism: Dehalococcoidia bacterium (assembly GCA_965220155.1). GTDB lineage: Bacteria > Chloroflexota > Dehalococcoidia > SHYB01 > SHYB01. The sequence continues at coordinate 2,605,506 of OZ244810.1, forward strand.
TATTGCGCCCATCGATGCCTTCATAAAGTACAGGCCCCTATTCCAACACCCAACCTAACCCTGGTGTGAGGCGACGCCGGAGCCCCAATAGATGAGAACTGTCCGCCGGCGGACCTGTCGCAACAACCTCGCGCCGGCCTACCCGCGGCCTTTGCACCAGGAATAGCAGCGCATACACGGCGTAGCCCTCCGGCCAACCCGCAGGCCGGTACGCCAGCTTCGCAAGACTGAAGGTCCGGCTTCGGCAATGTGCCTGAGACATCTCCTCTTCGGTATGCGCGTGCGAACATCGAGTGTGACGGCGGTGTGGTTATGACTACTAATCTAAGCCACTTTCGTCTATGCCAGCAAGAGCGCAAAGTCGCAGAAACACTCTCTCAAAAAGCTAACAAAGTGCCGTCCAAATTACCTCATCAAGAAGTGTGATTAGGCACTTACCAAATCGATGCAGAGTCTCTAGTGTTTTCATGGGGAAATGCGTAAGAAGAATGACAATACAGGCAGAATCACAGGCTGCAACTCTTACGAGAGGGCAGTGATTGTATACGGGGGTCTCAAGCTGGCGAGAGTTGTTAGCCGAAGGTTTCACCTGACGACGAAAGATGCCGAACGAACACGGAAACGACGCCTTGTCGGTGACGGCAATGCCGCTGGAAGGCTCCGAGCCCCACCGGAGGCCAGCTATGCCCAAGGCCAATCCACCTGTCGGTAGTCCGTTCATGGCCATGCGTGCGGGGATCCCGTCGTGTGGGACCGGTCGTGCCAGCAACCTGAACGAGTAATCGGAGAGAACAGTTGAACCTGTCTGACCTGGTGAAGCGAGTGGACCTCCGCAGTGCGAAGGCGGCCCTTGTGGCGCTGGCGCTGGCCCTAGCCTTGGGAGGGGCGCTCCTCTGGTCATCGACGGTCCAGGCGCAGACGGCGATCGTCCTGATCAAGAACACGGGGCAGGCCAGCGGCGGCTCACACACTATAGACTCCTCAGGCAACACCGCGAATGCCCAGGCGTTCACCACCGGCGCCAACCCCGCCGGCTATACGCTGAGCTCCATCGGCTACGATTTCGCCAGCATCACCCAGACCTCGACAGCCGGGGCCCACCTGAAAATGACGCTGCACGAGGTCAGCAGCGGCAACCCGGCGGCCACTGCGCTCTGCACGCTGACCGACCCGGCGAGCTTCTCGGGCTCGGGCGTGCAAACCTTCGGTGCGCCGACAACGAACCCCTGCCCAACGCTTACCGCGAACACGATCTACTTCGCCGTGATCGAGCGGGTGGCGTCCAACGCAATGGCTTCTATCTCTTTGTCCAGAACTGTCGCCGCCGCCGAGGACAGCGGCGGCGCGACGGGCTGGTCGATCGAGAATGCCTTACATACCCTTTCTTCGGGCAGTTGGGGCCGAACCGACTCCCGGTCCCACCGTGTGGAGGTTAAGGGCTACGCAAACAACAACCCCGCCACCGGCGCGCCCTCCATCAGCGGCGTGCTGGAGGAGGACGAGGTCCTGACGGCGGACACCGCGGGCATCGCCGACGTCGACGTCCCGGGCACGTTCGCCTACCAGTGGCTCGCCGACGGCACGGCCATATCGGGCGCGACCTCCTCCACCTACACGCTCACGGCATCCGAGGTGGGAGACGCCATCAGCCTCACGGTGACGTTCACCGACGGCGCGGGCAACGCGGAGTCGCTGACCAGCGCCGCGACCCCCAACGTCGTCGCCTCCGGCGCCACCCGCAAGCTGCTCTGGGCGGGAACGCTCACGCCCGCGGACGCTGGCAATAGCTACATCGGCTTTGACGAAACATCCTATGGTTCTCTCAGCCCCTCCTCATTCATCGACGGTTCGACCACCTACGCGTTCGAAGTGATCGAATTCAACACTGGCTTTGGCCTCGCTATCGTAGTCAAGCCGGCTCCGGGGGCCGTCGAACGGGTGAAGTGGATCTTCGACGCGGGCGGCGAGTTTGCACTGTTCGACGCGAGTCATACCGTTGGCGATGCGAACGCACGAAGTGAATGGCTACCCGCCGCAGGGAACCCCGGCTGGAGCATCGGCACGGAGGCCGTCGTCTACCTGCTGGAGGACCTCAACAACCGGGCCACCGGCGCGCCGTCCATCAGCGGTGTGCTTCAGGAGGACGAGGAGCTGACGGCGGACACCGCGGGCGTCGCCGACGCCGACGGCGTGGGCACGCTCTCCTACAAGTGGTTTGCCGGCGGCACGGCCATCTCGGGCGCGACCTCATCGACCTACACGCTCAAGGCAGCCGAGGTCGGCAAGGCCATCAGCCTCACGGTGACGTTCACCGACGACGAGGGCTACTCGGAGTCGCTGACCAGCGCTGAGACCCACGCCGTCGTCGCCTCCGGCGCAACGCGCAAGCTGCTCTGGCTGGGAACGCTCACGCCCGGGGACCGCGGCTTCGGCGCGATCGGCGTAAACACCTCCAACAACGACGGTTCCCTCAGCCCCTCATCGTTCACCTACGGCTCGGACACCTACATGTTCGACCAAATCGATTTCGGCCCTGTCCCGAGCAGCGGCCTCTCTGTCATCATGAGCCCGGTCCCGGGCTCTAACGAAGAGGAGTATTGGATCATCGACACGGGCCGCGATTGGCGTGTGTCGGACTTGACGGCGATAACCAAGGTTGGGGGCCAAATGTTCTTGCTCTGGCCGGCCGTCGCCGGGGACGTCGAGTGGACCATCGGCGAGGACACCGTCGTCCACCTGCTGGAGGTGTTCAACTACCCGGCCACCGGCGCGCCGTCCATCAGCGGTACACCGCGCGTGGGCGAGGAGCTGACCGCGGACATCTCGGGCATATCCGACGACGACGGCCCCGACTCGCCTGACTACCACTACCAGTGGGTCAGCGTCGACGGTATGACCGAGGCCAACATCGGCTCGGACTCCTCCACCTACACCCTCAAGGACAGCGACGCGGACAAGCGGGTCAGGGTGGACGTGACCTTCACCGACGACCGCAGCAACTCCGAGGGTCCGCTCTCCAGCGAACTCACCGAAACCATCGCGCCTACAGACCTGCTGGTCCGGAATACCACAGAGCATGCCGTGGTCAAGCATGCTCTCATCAGCAACGAGCCCAAGCGTGCGCAGGCATTCACGACCGACTCGTACATTGCCGGCTACCAGCTGGACTCAGTCGGCTTCCTGTTCGAGAACATCGCCAACACCGCAACAGCAGCCAGCCAACTTGTGGTCACGCTCAACTCCGAGGACAGCGGCTCTCCCGGTGATGCGCTGTGCACGCTGACGGACCCCGCAACGTTCTCGTCATCCGGCCTGCACACGTTCAAGGCCCCCACGAGTGCATCCGACCTGTGCCCCACGCTTACACCAGGCGCCACGTACTTCGCCGTGGTCGAGCGCGTAACCTTCACCGCGGACGAAATAGCGTTGTTGAAAACCGAAAGTTCCGCCGAGCACGCCGGCAGCGTTCCGGACTGGTCCATCGGAGACGACAGACATTACTTCAGTTCCACTAGTTCTGCCTGGACTACCGTCCAGTCAGAGGCCCACCTCATCGAGGTCAAGGGCGAGGAGATCGACCACATCACCGTCCCGGTAGAGTGGGCCCTCACCCCCTCCGGCCTCACCACCGGCGACACGTTCAGGCTGATGTTTATAACCGGCACAGGTACCCGCAGACCAAATTCGTCCGATATCGACGACTACAACACCTACGTCCAGGGCCAGGCCAACGCCCCCAACGCCCATTCAGCCATCAAGCCCTACAACACGTGGTTCCGCGCCCTCGCCAGCACCTCCTCCGTTGACGCTCGCGACAACACCCGCACCAGATCCATGTACACCAACGCGGCCATATACTGGTTGGACGGCGCCAAGGTGGCCGACAGCTACGGAGACCTCTACGACGGTACCTGGGACAACGAAACCAACCCGACAACCCGCACTGGCTCAGCATCTAGTCACGGGGAAATTTACACCGGCACCTCCGACAACGGACGAAAATCACCGCAACCCCTCGGCGGCAGCCACGCATCTGTCGGAAAACTCAACGACAGCACCAGCAACGATAACCCTCTAGGCTCAACCACAGGATACACGACCTGCTGTGCAGATCTGCCCTACTACGCCCTCTCCGGCGTCTTCGTCGTGCCATTCACCAACGCCGTGCCGGAGTTCAGCGCAGAAACGGCCACCCGCACCCTGCCGGAGAACAGCGCCGCCGGGGTGGACGTCGTCGGGGGTGTGATCACCGCCACGGACAGCGACAGCGGCGACACCCTGACCTACTCGCTCACCGGCACGGACGCGGGGTCCTTCGAGATCGACTCGTCGACCGGTCAGATATCGACCAAGACCGGGGTCACGCACAGCTTTGACTTCGAGTCGGCGACGAAAAGCTACAGCGTGACCGTGAACGTGAGCGACAGCAAGGACGCCGCCGGCGACGCCGACACCGTCATCGACGACACCATCGCGGTGACCATCAACCTGACGAACGTGGACGAGGCCGGGACGGTGACGCTGCCGGTCACGTTCAGCGGGGGTGTGGAGGCTACCGCATCGGTGAGCGACCCTGACGGGACCGTCTCCGGCGCTTCGTGGCGGTGGGCGAGGGGGAACACGGCCACCGGGTCGTTCAACAACATCAGCGGGGCCACCTCCGCCGGCTACACGCCGGTGGCCGCAGACGTGCTCAAGTACCTGCGGGCCACGGTGACCTACACAGACCCCGAAGGTTCGGGCAAGACTGCCAGCGCCGTGTCGAGCAGCGCGGTTGGGGCCAGCAACGCAGATCCGGCGTTCGACGATGGCACGACGACTACCCGCACCCTGCCGGAGAACAGCGGCGCCGGGGTGGACGTCGTCGGAGGCGTGGTTGCCGCCACGGACAGCGACAGCGGCGACACGCTGACCTACTCGCTGAGCGGAACGGACGCGGCTCGCTTCGAGATCGACTCGTCGAGCGGTCAGATATCGACCAAGACCGGGGTCACGCACAGTTTTGACTTCGAGGCCACGAAGAACAGCTACAGCGTGACCGTGAACGTGCGCGACAGCAAGGACGCGGCCGGCAACGCCGACACCGCCACCGACGACACCATCGCGGTGACCATCAACCTGACAAACGTCAACGAGGCGCCGGAGATCACGAACCTTTTGGATACACCCAACGTGCCCGAGAACTCCAGCGGAACTATCCTCCTTATGGCGTCGGACGTCGACGTGCCGGATACGCAGACTTGGTCCGTGGAGTCCACCGATGACGGGAGCAAGTTTCAGGTCGCGAGCGGCTTTCTCCCGACCCTCTCCTTCAAGGACCAGCCGGACTTCGAGACGCCGACCGACGTTGGCGACACTGCCATGAACAACACCTACGTCGTGACGGTGAAGCTCACCGACAGCGGCGGCCTGAGTGACACGCTCACGTTCACGGTCACGGTGACCGACGTCAATGAGGCGCCGGAGATCACGACCAATTCTGGGGCAGCCTACATCTTTGAAGAAGCTGAGAACACGGCAACCTCGGTGGTCATCGAGACATTCGAAGCGACCGACGTAGACGCGAGCACCACGTTGACATGGGACCTGCAAGGCGCTGACGCGGGCGACTTCAGAATCACGACGAACGCCCAAGGGCAAGGGGAGCTCAAGTTCAGGAACGTGCCTGACTTCGAAGACCCGAAAGGCTCGCTCGGGACAGACCGCAACGTATACATCTTCACGGTGAGGGTCAGGGACAACGGTTCTCCAAGAAAGGAAGACACCATTGGGGTCAACCTCCACGTGACCGACGTCAACGAGGCGCCGGTGATCACGTCTCCCCCGGCCACAAGGTCCGTGGCCGAGAACTCGACCGCCGTCCATACGTTTGCGGCGACGGACGTGGACGCGTCGACCACGCTCATGTGGTCCGTGGAGACCGCCGATGACGGGGGCAAGTTCGAGATCAACTCCACGACCGGCGCGCTCTCCTTCAAGAACGCCCCGGACTTCGAGACGCCGACCGACGTCGGCAGCACTGCCATGAACAACACCTACGTCGTGACGGTGAAGGTCACAGACGCCGGCAGTCTGAGCGACACGCACACGGTCACGGTCACGGTGACCAACGTCAATGAGGCGCCGGAGATCACCACCACCGCGACGACCTACACAGCCTTCGACGTTGACGAGAACACCGCATCCACGGCAGTCATCAAGACCTACGTAGCGACCGACGTGGACGCGACGACGACGCTGACGTGGTCGCTGGAAGGCAACGACGCGGGCGACTTCACCATCACCAAGAACGCCGACGGGGACGGCGAGCTCAAGTTCAGGAACGCGCCCAACTTCGAGATTCCCGTCGACGCCGACACCATGAATGACTACGACATCCGGGTGAAGGTCAAGGACAACGGCATTCCCGGCAACCGCGGCTCAAGCAATCAGCTGGACGACACGGTGAGCGTCGTCGTCAACGTCCAGGACGTGAACGAGGCGCCGGTGATCAACGGGGCCACGCAACCGGATTTCGCGGAGATCGAGTACGACGCCACCTCCCCGGACCTCACCATCGGGACCTACACGTATACGGACGAGGACACAAATCCAGCCGACACCATCACCTGGGGCATCAGAAGCTCCTTCGCAGACGCGGCGCACTTCAATATCGGCAGCTCGACCGGCGTCCTGAGCTTCAACATGCGGCCCGACTTCGAGAACCCCTTCGGCGCCGACAACCAGTATCTGGTCGAAGTGCAGGCGGATGACGGCCAGGGCGGTGTCGGGACCTTCCCCGTCACCGTGACCGTCACCAACGTCGACGAGACGCCGGAGATCACGACCGACGGGACAACCCACACCGCTCCTTCGTTCGTGGAGATCGAGTACGACGCCGCGACCGCGGTCCTCACGGTTGCAGACTACGACGGGCGCGACGAGGAGGGGCAGACCATTTCATGGTCAAGGACAGGCACGGACGCCGGCGACTTCACCATCGACAGCAGTACCGGAGTCCTGTCGTTTGCCCAGCGGCCCAACTTCGAGATGCCGGCGGACAATGGCGGCGACAACGTGTACAACGTCACCGTGAGGGCCAGAGACACCGCCTCGAACACCAGGGAGCTCGAGGTTGTCGTCACCGTCACCGACGTGAACGAGCGGCCGGACATCGACGAGAATTTCAACGCGCCGCAGACCTACATGGAGATCGAGTACGATTTCACGGGGACGCGGCCCGACGTCCACACCTTTACCGCCACCGACTATGACGCTGGAGACACCATCGGGTGGGCGCTTGTCGGCACGGACGCGGCCTACCTGGAAATCGACGCCACGACCGGCGTCCTGACCTTCAGGCAGGACGACAGCTTCGGCCAGGGCCCGCTGCCCAACTTCGAGCATCCTCGCGACGACGACGCAGGTGACGGCAGCAGCAACACCTACTCCATCACCGTGCGGGCTTTTGACGATGACGCCACCGACAAGAAGACCACGGACTACGCCGTCGTCGTCACGGTGACGGACGTGAACGAGGCGCCGGAGTTTACCGGGACTCCCGATACGGCGATAACCCTCGATGAGCATGATGCGAACGACAACTACGTGGTGATGGACCTGGCGGACTACGACGCCCGCGACGAGGAGGGCGACGTGACCTGGTCGCTCACGGGCACGGACAGGCGCGATTTTGCCATCAGCGCCGACGGCGTCGTCACCTTCGCCAAGACGCCCAACTACGAGGCGCCGGAGGACTCCGGCGGCAACAACGTCTACGAGTTCAATGTGGTCGCGACCGACGTCCTGAGCGGCTCCAGCCGCCGCAACGTCAGTGTTGCCGTCACGGTGACTGTCGGGGACGTGGAGGAGGCCGGCACCCTCACGGCGGACAACCTGAGTCCGGCGGCGGGAGAGACCGTGACCTTCACGCTGACAGACCCGGACGGCAGCATCGACACCACCAGCATGACCTGGGTTATCCAATCACTGGCGACCGGGGGATCATGGGCGAGGGTCTCCGGCGTACTCACTCCCGCCTCGACGACCTTCCCCTGGACCGTTGATGAGGACGTGACAGGGAAGGCGATCCGCGCCATGGTCACCTACACCGACCGGAGAGGGTCGGGGAAGACGGCCCTGAGCCAAGAGACCGCGGAGGTAACGGCTGATCCCATCGCCAACGCGCCGCCAAGGTTCCGGGGGGACAGCTCATGGTCTGTCGAGGAGGGCCCCGCAGGCGGGGACGTCGGTACCCCCACCTTCGCGACTGACCGCGACAACGACACCCTTACCTACGGCATCCAGTCGGGCGGAGACTCCGCATACTTCGAGATCGACCCGTCCACCGGGCAGGTCCGCCTCGCCCAGGCGTTGGACTTCGAAACGACGCCGGGACCCCTGTTCTTTTACCTGACGCTGCACGACGGCAAGGGCGTTGACGCAAACAACGTCGAGATCGCCGACTCCTCGATCGACACCACCAGGTCGGCGACCATCTCTGTCGTGGACGTGGAGGAGGACGGGGTCGTCACCCTCTCGACCGATGAGCCGGAGACGGAGACGCAGTTGACCGCAACCCTCGAGGACGGCGACGGCGGCGTCACCGGTGAGATATGGCAGTGGGCGAGGTCCGAGAACGGGCGCACCGGCTGGACCAACATCTCGGGGGCCACGTCAAGCAGCTACACGCCAACCGTGGCCGATGAGGACTTTTTCCTGCGGGCGACGGTCACCTACACGGACCGGCGCGGCGCCGGCAAGAGCGCGGAGGCGGTCACGGACGACCCCGTTCCGAGCGCGAACCGGCGCCCTCGTTTCCCGTCCACCGAGACCGGCGAGCGCACCGTGCCCGAGAACAGCAGGGCGGGCGTCAACGTCGGCGCTCCCGCGGCCGCTGATGACCCGGAGAATGATGGGCTGACCTACACGCTGACCGGCCCGGACGCGGCCGCGTTCACCATCGTCACGAGCACCGGCCAGATCCGGGTGAAGGACGACCTGGACTTCGAGACGAAGCCCAGCTACAGCATCACCGTCGAGGTGCACGACGGGCGGGACGGCATGGGCAGCCCGTCCACCACTATCGACGACACCCAGGCCGTCACGATCACGGTGGAGAACGTGGAAGAGCAGGGGACGATAACACTCACCACCGACACCCAGTCGATCCAGGCCCGCGTCGAAGTGACGGCGGCGCTCGAGGACGACGACATACCCACTGGCGTCACCTGGCAGTGGGCGCGCTCGCCCAACGGCAGGACGGACTGGGTCAACATCCAGGGCGCCACTGCCGCCGCGTACACGCCAACGCTGGAGGAGGACGCGGGCAACTACATCCGCGCCACGGCCTCCTACACCGATGGCCACGGCCCGAACAAGTCGGCCGCGCAGGTATCGGCGCGCGTCGGCGACCCGCCGCCGGTGAACTCGGAGCCCGTCTTCCCGTCCACGGAGAACGGGCAGCGCGAGGTGGCGGAGAACACCGCCGCCGGTTCCCCCATCGGCGACCGCGTCGCCGCCACCGACCTGAACGCCGGGGACTCGAGTGTCAATGACCCGCTTGCCTACTCGCTGACCGGGACGGACGCAGCCTCGTTCACGATCGATGCGGGCACGGGGCAGATCAGCCTGGCGCAGGGCGTTACCCTGGACTACGAGGGCAAGCGGTCGTACCGCGTCACCGTGGAAGTCACCGACGGCAGGGACCAGAACGGCGACGACGACATGGACGCGATCGACGACCGGCAGAACGTTACCATCACCGTGACGAACGTCAACGAGGCGCCTGTGGTCACCGGCGACGCGACGGTGTCGTACCAGGAGGACGCCAACCGGGCTATCGCGACGTACACGGCCGCCGACCCGGAGCGCGACAAGTTCACATGGACGGTCAGCGACACCACCAACTTCTGGATATCCCAGCGGGGCCAGCTCCACTTCCGCTCGCCACCGAGCTTCGAGACTGAGACGAATTACACAATTACCGTCACCGCCACCGACGACGACGCAGACAACGCCCTGTCAGGCACGCTGGACGTGACCGTGACCGTGACGGATGCAGAGGAGGAGGGAGCGGTAGTCATCACCCCGACGCGGGGTTGGGTGGACTCACAAACGCAGTTCAGCGCCAGCCTGACCGACGACGACGGCGGCGTCATCGGCACGACCTGGCAGTGGGCGCGGTCGTCCAACGGCAGGAGCCGTTGGACAGACATCGGCGCAACGTCGAGCAGCTATACAGCGGGTGCAGACGACGCAAACCAGTACCTGCGTGCAAGCGCCTCTTACGAGGACCGCCGGGGCAGCAACAAGACGGCTTCTGTCGCGCTGACGTCGCCGGTCGGCGATACACGGCCCGCAGCGAACACGGCGCCCGAGTTCACAGAGACGGCGCCGGTAACTCGCAAAGTTTCTGCGGGCACGGCGTCAGGCCGGAACGTCGGCTCGCGTGTCAGAGCCACCGATGCCGACCAGGGCGATGTCCTGACCTATTCGCTGAGCGGGACGGACGCCGCTTCCTTCGACATCGACCCGGCCACGGGCCAGATCCGCACGAAAGATGTCCTCGAGCACGACCCAGACGGTGACAACACCTACGAAGTGACGGTGTCCGTCCACGACGGCTTCGACGGCGCTTACAGCCCGTCCACCGTCTCGGACGACACCATCGCCGTGACGATAACGGTGACCGCCGCTCCTACCAGGCCGGTAAGGCCTCCGACGACCGGTGGAGGTGGCGGTGGTGGTGGCGGTGGAGGTGGCGGTGGTGGTGGCGGCGGCGTAACCGTGCTCGCCGAGCCCAGATTTGCCGACGGCGCCCAGACGTCGCGCCCACTGGCGCTCAACGCGCGGCCAGGTGATGCTGTCGGAAGCGCCGTCACCGCGACTCACCCTGACCACCTCAGCATCACCTATTCGCTGAGTGGCGATGACTCCACCCTGTTCGCCATCGACCAGGAGACAGGTCAGATTCGGCTTGGTCAAGGCGCTTCGCTGGAGCTGGGTCAGACGTACACGGTCAACGTGCGGGGCGCGGTCAGCACGGTCGCGAGCAAAACCATCGTCGTGAACATCCAGGTGGTTGCGCTAGAGGCCAGCCACTATGACCTGAACCGCAACGGCAGTATTGAGAAGGATGAGGCGCTGAAGGCGGTCTCCAACTACTTTGCAGGCCTCATCGAGAAGGAAAAGGTGCTGGCGGTTATATCCCTCTACTTTGCGCAGTAATGCAGGCAGATGCTTGATGCCAACTAATAGGAGAACGCATTGAACCGGATTTTCCTGGGAACAATGGCTGCGCTGGCAGTTGTCGCCGTTGCGCTGTTGGCACAGTCCGACGGCATAGACGCGCAATCGCACAGCGCCACCAGGACCTTTCAGCAGGACTGGGCGGCGCCCGGCAGCGAATTCCGGGTCACAATCACCGCCAGCAATTACGGCCCCATTGGCCAGGTGGTCGAAGAGCTGCCGGAGGGGTTCACCTTCGTCAGCGCCAGCCTTGAAGATGCCCATGTCGAGGTAGAGGGGCAGACCATCCGCTTCAACCTCTTGGGGGAAACCAGCTTCACCTACAACGTGACCGTCCCTGCCGTGGAAGCGCAGTATACCTTCACAGGCAAAATCAGAAACATCGACCTGCAGGAAAGCAGCGTGACCGGAGACTCGCAGGTCCGCGTCGGTCCGGTGCCGACCCCGACGCCCACGTCGACGCCTACACCGGTGCCCACGGCAACGGCCACGCCGGAACCCACGGCCACACCAACTCCTGAGCCAACGGCCACGCCGGAACCCACGGCCACACCAACTCCTGAGCCAACGGCCACGCCGGAACCCACAGCCACACCAACTCCTGAGCCAACGGCCACGCCGGAACCCACAGCCACACCAACTCCTGAGCCAACGGCCACGCCGGAACCCACAGCCACACCAACTCCTGAGCCAACGGCCACGCCAGAACCCACACCCACGCTGACACCCGCTCCGACATCGACGCCAACGCCGCAACCGACTGCCACGGCAACGCCGGCGCCAACCATCGCGCCGACGCCGGCGCCCACTCCCACACTCGCGCCGACGCCAACCGCCACCTCGACGCCCGAACCGACTGCCGCCCCCACCCCCACAGCGCCGTCGCCTTCGACTGAGGAGCCGAGTGGCAATGGAGGAGCGCCAGTTGTGTTGATCGTCCTCGTGGTGGTCGCCGTGGCAGTTGTGGTGATTGGCGGCAGCGTGGCGTATGTCCGTAGACGACGGAGGTAGACCGCAGTCCGCGGTAGGGGAACAATCAGGCTGGTGTGGTTCCAGCACGCGTCCGGCCTGTCATGGGTGGAGATCGCCCGTCATCTCGGCGTCGATCCGTCACTGTAAGGCGTTGGTGGCAGCGAGGAGTGCGGCCCAACTATCGGCATTTGAAGGTGATTCAGGACCTGGCAGACGACCTGGGTCTCGGTCACCTGTTCACCGGCCGAGGCGGCTTGCAGGGGAAGCGGCCCGCGACCACAGCGGCTGAAATGCAAAAAAGGCCGCGTACGAGCCTGTCTCAGAAGTCTGAGGTGGCGCTGGATATTCCATCGGGTGTACGTTTAAAGCGACGTCAGTTGAGGAGATGCTGATATGCCGCTTCGAGACATGGACCGAGAGCAGATGTGGCTGTTGCCACCGTCTCTTGACGAGCTCTTGCCATTGGATCACCCGGCGCGATTCGTGGCTGAGTTCGTGGACGCGTTGGATAGGGACGACTGGGCGGAGCTTGGCGTGGAGATAGAAGGAGACCCGATGGGAGCGCCGGCTTACCATCCTCGTGCGTTGTTGAGCGTGTGGCTGTACGGCTTCATGACCGGGGTGCGCTCCTGCCGGAAGCTGGAGACGGCCTGCCGGGACCAGATACCGTATTTGTGGCTGACCGGGTGGCAACAGCCAGACCACAACACCCTGTGGCGATTCTACAAAGAACATAGGCAGGCCATGAGGAAGCTGTTTGAGAGAACGGTTCGCTCGGCGGTGACGATGAAACTGGTGGACCTGGCGGTGCAGGCGGTGGATGGTACAAAGATAAGCGCCAATGCATCGGTGTACAGGACCCACAATGCCGAGGAACTGCGCAAGTTATTGAACCGGGTAGAGGCGGCGATACGTGACCTTGAAGCCCAGAACGAAGCAGGAGAAGATACGGCCGCCGTCCATCTGCCCGTGGAACTGGCCAACAAGGAGATGCTGAGGGAGCAGGTGAGGCAGGCGATGGCCGACCTTGTAGAGTAAGGAACGCCAGAAGCGCATCAACCTCACTGACGGAGACGCCCGGCTGATGAAGACGCGTGGCAGCGTTTTGCTCGGCTACAACGCCCAGGCTATGGTCTCGCCCTTGGAACCTGAAGGGGGAGCGACCGGCATGTTTATCACGGCGGTTGACATGGCAGACGATGGTCGTGACGACCCACAGTTGGTTCCCATGATTGAGCAGGCTGAGGAGACGACGGGAACGAAATCAGAGATGACGTTGGCCGATGCCGCCTACCACTCTGGGAAGGGTTTGGAAGAATGCGCTCGTAGAGGCCAGTCAGTTGCGATGCCGGAGACGCGACAACAACTGCTTGGGGACCCATATCACAAAGACCGATTTACCTATGACAGGCACAGCGACAGCTTCAGGTGTCCGCAGGGGCAGGAGCTTCAGTTTCTTCGTATCCAACGCTTGAATAGAGTCCCGTGGCGTCTGTACCGAGCCTCTGAAGGCGTCTGTCAGGCGTGCCCAGCCTTCGGAGTCTGTACGAGGTCCCAAAGGTTCGGACGTAGTGTGGCGATAGGGCCGTACGACACCGCGTTGCGCCGTCATCGTGTCTGGATGTCTACCGACGAAGCAAAGGATGCGTACAAGCGGAGAAAGCCGTTGGTCGAGCCGGTCTTCGGAATCATCAAAGAGCAACTGGCGGCTCGGAGGTTCCTGCTGCGCGGCATGGTCAACGTGTCAGCCGAGTGGACTCTGTTGGGCACCGCCTTCAACCTGCGCACCCTCTGGCGGGTGTGGCGCCTCGGCGTCTTCGGCGACCTACTTCGCGGCCCGAAGCCTCACTTCGCTTCCTAGACCGTCGCGATAACAGCGGGCGCCCACTGGTCGCAAGCCCCGTCACCTGCTCTTGCCCTACAGGCTAGGTCGTTCAGCGATCCCCGTTTGATCTAGATCTGGTCGCAACATCGCTTTTGAGACAGGCTCATACATGGCTGGGCAGGGGGAAGCCGTCGCCGTTGCGTCGACCTCCCCCCGTTGCTGCGGTCAGTGTCCCGCGCCGACCGGCTCTTTCTCGCGCTGCTGTTCCAGCGTCATCGCCCACTCGAACATCGAGGTGGTCGCGGGCTGCGGCTGGTGCTTGCGGGCCCTGGGCTTCACCTGCTTCTCGGCCACGAACTCAGCCTACGAGAGCGATGACTGCTGCCATGAGCCGCAGGTGGTGCATTTCCGCGCGCGCCCTGTTGCCTTCAAGTCCATGCTCCGCAGGCGAGGCGTCAGGGTGGTTTCCACTACCGAGCAGGCCGACGACACCCCAACAGGCAAGCTCCTGGAGGCCATCATCGAGAGCGTGGACGAGTTCTACAGCGAGAATCTGGTCTGGGGCGCCAACGCCAGGGACGGCGTCGAGCCGGTGCGCATCGAAGATGCTTTTCCCGCCATCATCTCCAAGTCCAAGTTCCACCGGGTCAACGCCCTCATGCGATCCCGTGCCCCGAAGATTACACACCCCCGAAGGGTGGGAATCTCCTACCTTCTAAGTGGACTGGTCAAGTGCAAGACCTGCAGGAGAGCGTTCAGCGGACAGGAAGCCCAGAGCGGCAGGTATGCATACTACGTCTGCCAGTCGATCATGAAGCGCGGAAAGGATGCCTGCAATTCACCCAGGCTCAATGCCCGCCGCTTCGAGGAGATTGTCGTCGACAGGATTGGCTCCAACATCCTCACCCCGGGCAACATCCCCACCACCCTGGTGAGGGTCGTGGAGGAGCAAATCGACGTGGTGGCACGGGAGCACCGCAAGAGACTTGATACCATCCAAAAGGAACCTGCAGGCTTGAAGCGGCAGTTGTGCAGCGTCTGGTACTACATCGAAACGGCCGACAAGGTCGACACTGACTACGCCTCGGATCGCATGAGGGAGATCCGGGACCGGCATGAGCGCGTCGAAAACGCGGCGGCCGATGCTAGGGCTACGCTCACACAGCGCACGGCGGTCCTGGACGACGTGGAGACCATCGCTGCATACGTTCAGGACATGAGAGAGTTTCTGAAGGAGAGCGAACTGACCGAGCGCAGGGCTTTTATCGAGACCTTCGTCAAGGAGATTGTCGTGATGCCAGACAACGCCTTGATGCGCTACACCGTACCCATGCCTGAAGATAGACGCCTACCGGGCAAGAACGATGAGGGCATGGCGTTGAACGGCTCGATTCTGGGTACCATCAAGAATGGTGGGACTGCATGGACTGGTGGACGGCCCGCTACGACAGGCCCCTCGAACGCTCGGCCTGCGTCGCCTGTCCCTTCCAGTCCCGCGCAAGGTGGGTCGAGACCAAGCGCCGGTGGCCGGAGCTGTTCGCCGAGGCCGTGGAGATCGACACCAACCTGCGGAGCGGACTGGCCTTCGCCAAGGAGCCGTACCTGCATCCTACTCGGAGGCCCCTGGCCCAGGCGGTCGCTCTCGACGAGGCGGAACCCGGCGAAGGCGAGCTGTCCGACGGGTCCGGCAACGAGTGCGAGGGGCGCTGCGGCGTCTGACGGGCGGGGCTGACCTCTGAGACGGGAGGTTCGGGGGCGCAGCGAACGTAGTCGTGATCTTCAAAGCGAGGAGGCAAGGACTACGGTGATCGAGGAACGGAATCGGACCCTGGACTACAGCCCGCCGCCCTTCCCGGAGGACTTCGGGGAGCGGTTGGAGGCGGCTGAAGGAGATGACCGGTCTGTCGTGGCGGGAGTTTGCCGAGCTTCTCAGCGTCACGCAGCGCGGCCTCTTGAAGTGGCGCAGGGGAGGGCCGCCCTCGGGGGCCTATCTCTGTGCCATCCTTGAGCTGGCGAGCGGCGTTCCCGGCGGCTTCGAGCTGCTGCTCGCATGTAGTCTTAAGCCTCGGATTACAATCTGGGCTGACTGAGCTGCCCAGCCGGAGTCTTGGCAGGAGTCCGCTAGCCAGTCCCGACGTTGATGCCACGGGGCATCACCAGGTAGCGCGCGCTCATGCGAGCCGGTAGTCGAGTGCGTAGGAGTGCCGACCCTCGTCGTTGTCGATTTCCAACGTTCCCGAGATGCCGGCCATCTCACCCGTGCCCGAGTCGGGCACGATCGTGACCGCAAGCCGGGCGTCGCCCTTGTTCATCACCCCGCTGTGCTGGAGCACGAACGAGCCCGACTTCTCGCCCACCGAGCCCGTGAAGTGCTCAATGGCCACGTAGCCCGCCGAACCGGGAGTACCGGTGAAGGCTGCGATCATCTGCGCCTCCGAGGTGCCGACCATGTCACCGGAGAACTCCTTGCGCACGACGCTGCGGTTCAGCTTCAGCCCGTCCTGCTCCAGGAACGGTGGCTCCGCCTCGGTGTCGACATCCAGGGGTCTGCGGGCGGTCGGCATGACAATCTCCTCTATCCCGTATCGGCAGGTACTCGCCCGGGGATTGTCGACCTCCCCATTATGCGCCAACTCGAAGCACCCCGTCTCTGCTCACCGTCTGACCACACCCTGGGGGTCTCGGCGCGACGCCCGCCGGTTGAGGGCGCGATCGAGGATCCCGAAAGCCTCGTCGATTCCCAGCCTCTCCACCCCGAGGGACGGCTCCTCCTCCTGCTTGAGGAGGGCGTGGGCGATGAGGTCGGCCATCTGGAGCAGGCAGTCGGAGTGGGAGCTTCTAAACGACGGGCCGCCGATGACCCGCTCTATGGGGATGTCCTTCGTCCGCCCGCCGTCCTCCCACTCCTCGTACCTGCTGGGCACGGGGTTGCGGCTCCTGAGCCTGCGGTAGAGGCGTGCGACCATCTCCTCCCGGCCCTCGTCGAAGATGAGGAAGGCGTGGCGTCCCGCCGCCGCGACGGAGGAGTTGATGCGGTTGAGCAGCCGGTCGAGGCTGAGGCGCTCGTAGCCCTTCACGTCGGGCTTGTGGAGACAGACGTTGACGACCTCCACGCCGCCTGTGCTCCCTGCGGCGTCCTCGACGACGCGCAGCCCGCTCAGGAAGACCTCGGCCCCGTGCTTCGGAGAGAGCCTGCGTTCGGCGCCGCCGCTGCGGGCCGGCTTGCCCCGTCCGGCCAGCAGGTCGCAGGCGTGCAGCTCCCGGTCGGTGGGTATGCCGTAGCAGTCTTGCAGCTCCCGCCGCCAGTCGCGGACGCGGCTGAACAGGTCGTTCCACCGCTCGGCGTCCACGCCCAGGGCGGAGCGGACATAGTAGCGGGGACCCTCGGACTCGTCGATGTAGTACAGCCTCATGGCTCCGGTTCTCCCGTGTTGGTTTCGATGCTTCATGCCGCCGGAAGCGGGTCGACCGGCTCGAAGCCGCCCGGGGCGAGCCAGGCCCGTCCCAGCGGCCCCTGCCGCTCCAAGAGGCCCCTATGGGAGACCAGCAGGGGGACGGCCACCCTGACCCGGTCCATCTCCTCCCGCGCCACGCGCAGGAAGTGGGTCTGGGCGATGTCGTCGTCGAGGACGACCAGGACGGCGGGCGGCGCGCCGTGGTCGTCGATGGGGCGGTGCGACGAGTAGTAGCGCAGGTAGGGGGCCAGCCGGTGCGCCATCGTCGCCGGGCGCACGGCCCGGCGCTCCCACTCCACGAAGAAGGGCCGGACGACGCCCTCCCGTCGCAGGATGCCGAAGGCGTCGGGGTGGACGGAGCGCATCCCGCCGAAGTGGCGGAAGTGGCGGGAGGCGCGGCGCGGCGGGTCGAGCTGTGCGGTCTCCCAGCCCAGGCCGCGGGCCTGCGTCGCCAGGGCCGCCATGAAGCCGTGGACGGCTGCGGTGTGCTCCATGTTGCGCAGGAGCTGGCGGCTGCGCCTGCCGGAGACGCTGCGCCAGTCGCCGGCGTCCCTGGGGGCGGCGCTCCACCGCTTCCTGGCCCCGCCCACGGCGGCGCGGTCCCTGCGGGCCAGCACCGCCAGCCCCCGGTCGGTGAGGGTGAGTCGGCGTCCTCCGGCGGGGACGCGGGTGACGAGGCCGAACCCCTGCAGGTCGGCGGCGATCTCATACGTCCGATTGCGGACGAGGCCCAGCAGCCCGGCCAGGTCGCCCTGGGCGATCCAGGGCCAGTCGGAGAGCAGGTCGAGGACGCGCTTCTCGGCGGGCTTCAGCAGGGCTGGCAGCATGGAGTCGGGGACGGGGCGGTCCGGTGCGTCCGGGGGCAGGTCTTCGGGAAGGGAGGCCCGCGCCAGGGGCCGCTCGTTGGGAAACGCGCCCCCGGGGTCCATCCGGTCGATGGCGGCGCGCAGGTCGACGGCGGCGTTGACCGAGGGCAGCCGCCACACCCGGCCGCCGGCGGCTCCCGCGGCCGCGTCCCGCTCGACGGCGAGGACTGCGGTGGCGGCGTAGGCCCCGGTCAGCAGCCTGCGGGCGTAGCGCAGACGGGTCTCGTCGGGGACGACCAGGAGGACGCCGCCAAAGCGCGGCCCCTCCCCGAGGCGCCAGAGCCGCTTGGCGAAGCCCGTCCGGTCGGTGGCGTGCCCCTGCCGGACGACGGCGACGGTGCGCCCGCCGGGAAGGGCGATGGCCGCGTCCATCGGCATGGCGCGGTACCAGCGGAAGCGTATGGGGTGGTGGACGTTGGCGACGGCGGAGGCGATCCGGTAGACGACGGCCACGGCGTCCAGGCGCTCCAGGAGGAGGCGACGCCACTGCGTCGAGACGGGGCGGGACCGGAGGAGGCCGTCCACGGGGACGCCCTCCTCCCGCGCCAGGCGGCGCAGGCCGGCGGCGGTGAGGTGGAACCTGCGGGTGGGCGCCGTGAGGTCGGTGGCGTGGGGGACGGGGGCGGCCAGCCCCGCGTCCTCCAGCCTGCGGACGGCCTTGTAGACCCCGCCCGTCGACCGGCGGGAGACGGCGAACGCCTCCAGCCGGTCGAGGAAGGGCATGTCGGCCAGGAGCCGCAGCAGCTCAGCGTCTACGGGCCTCATTCGCCGCGCTCCTCGTCCGCCGGCTCAGGAGAGGGGTCTCCGGCGTTCCGGTCGCGCCTGGTGCGCTGCTTGCGCCGCGCCGGCTCCCGGGACTGTTCGCTGTCCTCCGAAGCCTGGGGGTCCTGGCCGTTCCTGAGCTTGTCCAGTTCCCTGCGGTACCTGTCCACCAGGTCGCGCTGGTCGGCGTCGCTCTCGTCGATGTCCCACGCCGTCGTGAGGTAGCTCTCGGCCTCGGCGCGGATGCGGTCGGCCCGCTCCGGGTCTCCCCGCTCCGGCTTTGCGACCCTCATGGAGAAGGCGTCCATCCGCTCCGTCCCCACGGTGGCGCGGACGTAGCACTGGTGCACTGGCAGGGAGGTGATGTCGTCCTCGGTCACCCGCTCCTTGCCCAGCTCCCAGACGAGCTGGCGGGCGTCGTTCCCCGCCACCTGGAAGACGGCGAGGCAGCCCACGTTGGCCAGCAGGGTGTCGCGCATGGTGCGGGAGAGGTCGTCCAGC
The DNA here is from genome assembly GCA_965220155.1 of Dehalococcoidia bacterium. Lineage (GTDB taxonomy): Bacteria > Chloroflexota > Dehalococcoidia > SHYB01 > SHYB01. The sequence goes on from OZ244810.1 coordinate 2,625,116, forward strand.
TTGGCGAGGCTCTGGGTGGCGAGGATGAAGGAGGCGCCGAACTTGCCCAGCTCCGACAGCATGCTCTCGTAGTCCACCCCGGGCATGGACTGCATCTCGTCCACGACCACCAGCGCGCCCCGCCTCTGGTCGAAGGGCAGGCTTCCCTGCTCCCGGATCACGGCGTCCACGAGGTTGAGGAGGGACGCGCCCACGAGGGCGGCCACGTCCCTTCCCGCCGTGCCCTGGGCGGTGGAGACCAGCAGGATGCCGCCGTCGCGGATGACCCTCCGCATGTCGATGGTGGAGCGGGGCTGGCCCAGGATGGCCCGTGCCCGCTTGGAGGAGGCGTAGTAGGAGAGGCGGGTCTGGACCGGGGCCAGGGCGTCGGCGCGGGTCTCGCGCCGCCACTTCCCGAAGTCCCTGGCCCACCACTGGAGCAGGAAGGGGTCGGAGACCTTGGCCAGCACCTCGGCGCGGAAGTCGTCGTCGGCGAGGATGCGCAGCCCGTCCAGGATGGTGTATTGCTCCCCGGCCTCCCTGCTCTCATTGGCTTCGTGAAGGCTCTTGACCGTCTGCTCGAGGATGGACTGCATCCTCGGCCCCCACTGGTCCCAGAGGCCCTTGCACACGCGCACGACGGAATCGGCGGTGCGGTCGCGGTCGGCGAAGATGCGGGCGTCCAGCAGGTTGACGCCGGGCGCTCCCCCCTCGTGGGCTAGGTCGATGAGCCGGACGCTGTCCGCCAGGCTCTCGGGGACGTGCTCCAGCAGCCCGCCCACCAGGTCGGCGTGGGGGTCCACGACGATGATGGCGTCTCCGTCCCTGCCCTCGGCCTTCTCCCGCATCTTGTGAGAGACGATGTGGTGCATCAGGGTGGACTTGCCCATGCGGGTGCGGGCCACATAGAGGTGGTGCCGGCGCAGCAGGTCGCCGGGGAAGTGGATCTTCCTCGGGGTCCCGGTCACGGTGTCGCCGACGTGGGCGCCGCCCCTGACGCTGCGGGCGGTGGGCAGCAGCACCTTGGCCCCGGCGCGGGCCACCAGGGGCGTCTCGTCCCTGGCCCCGGGCGGGTGCCAGAGACAGGCCGCCTCGCGCACCCCCATGACGCTGCGCTTGCCGAACAGGCCGGGGCCTGACGGCTCCATGACGGCCGGGTTGGGGACGGCGGGCCGGACGCTGCTCGCCTTGAGGCGCGCCCCCGCGGGGTTGTCGTAGTCGTGGTAGGCCGCCGCCACCGGCTCGAGCAGCTCCCCGGCCCGCTGGGGGCGGGTGCTCCGGGGCACGATGGCGATCACCTGAATCTCGGCGTCGAAGGCGATGCGGGAGACCTTCTCCTTGATGAGCAGGGGGTCGTACACCCGCTTCTTGGCCCTCTTGAAGCGGTGCCAGGCCCAGCCGCCCACGGCCAGGGCGAAGGCGACGCCCGCTCCCATGAGCACGGCCTTCCAGGTCTCCCCGGCCTGCACCCACAGGTAGCCCCGGAGGGCGGCCAGGGCCGCCACGCCCAGGACGGCCATCGTCACGCCGTCCATCTGAAGGGGCCTGGTCTGGTAGGTATAGGAGGGGTCTCGCCGCTCCTCGACGGGCCGCTTGTGGGCCTTCTCCAGGTGGGACTCCGACCAGTCGGGTCCCATGGAGCGCAGCATCAGCCGTGCCACGATGCGCTCCCCCTCGCCCAGGTTGGAGAGCGCGCCCATGAGGGCGATGAGGGGGTCGGAGCCGGGGTCGAGGAGGTCGTCGTCCCGGAAGGTGCGCAGGGGCACGTACTCGGGGCCGTCGGCCCTGAGCGTCATGCTCCACGCCTGCTCGTCCTCGGCCAGGCGCAGGGGGTCGTCCTCGGCCGGGATCTCCTGTATCCGGGCCTGGGGGTAGCGGGCGGCGATCTGGCCGCGCACCACCTGGTCGTCGCGGCAGCGGGCCAGCAGGGTCACGCCGTCCATGTCCCCGGCCAGCTCCAAGGAGAAGGGCTCGGGGACGGCGATGGAGCCGAGCATGTTCTCGACTCCCAGGAGCGTTCTCTCCCCGGTCCTGGGCGGCGTCACCGCCAGCAGCACCGGGGGTTTTTTGCCCTCGTCGTTCATCAGCCACTTGATCGGGTTCAGCTTCATGGGGTCGCTCCTTTCTCTAGTGGTTCCTTCGTTCCGTCGCTCTGTCTAGTGCCTGCCCGGTCTCCACTCGATGACTGCCGTCTCCTCCGGCGTGGCCTCGATGCGGACGGGGAAGCGGTGTCCCTTCGCCAGGAGCAGCCCGTCCCCCCTGGGACAGGACAGCAGCCAGCGTTGGAGCTCTTCGGGCAGGTCGAAGGCGTCGCCCACGGTGCTGATGGCCGCCGCGTCCTGCTGCAGGAGCAGCTTGAAGGCGGCGTTCTGAAGCAGGGCCCGCCCTGAGTGGCCGGTGATGGTGCGGGACGAGTCCTCGGAGAGGAGGTCCTGGACGTCCTGGGTGATGAACTGGAGTCCCAGGCGGTGCTTCCTGGCCCGCTTCGCCATCGACACCATGAAGGCCGCGCCCTCCGGGTGCTGCATGATGCTCCACACCTCGTCCACCACCAGCAGGCGGGGCTTGGGGTCCTGGGCCGCCGCCGCCCACACCGTCTCGGTGCAGACCATCGCGGCGGCGGGGCGCAGCTCGGGTTCGAGGAGGCGCAGGTCGAAGACGGTGACCAGGGCCTCGTTGGACAGCAGGTCGTCGCCCTCGTCGGAGAGCAGGTGGCGGAGGCTGCCGGTGGCGAAGGGCCGGAGCAGGCGGGCCAGGTCGGGGTCGCCCGCCTCGCTCTCTTGCAAATATTGGTAGAAATCGCGGAAGCCGGTGCGCTCCCTGGGCTGGGCGTAGTAGCCCGCCAGGGCGTGGTCCAGGGAGGCCCGACGGTCGGCGCTCAGCCGCTCGCCGACCATCACCTCGATGAGCCGTCTCAGGCTGCCGATGCGCTGGAGCAGCTCCTCGGAGTCCCCCCGCTCGATGACGAAGGGGTTCATGCCCTGCCCCGGCACGCCGGGGGACAGCACCCTGCCGCCCGCAGCGCGGGCCATGTCCGCGTACTCGCCTTCGGGGTCGATGACGTAGGCGGTGACGCCCCTGGTCAAACCCCTCAGCATGCCGAGCTTCGTTGCGAAACTCTTGCCGCTTCCAGACCTCGCCAACACCGCCGTGTTCGCGTTGAGGTGGGTGCCGTCCCAGGGGTCGTAGACCACCGGGGAGCAGGCCCGCATGTCGATGCCGTAGAGCGTCCCCCTGCGGGTGTCCAGATCGGGCGGCGAGAAGGGGAACAATCTCGCCAAAGATGACGTGTCCAGCGTCCGCCACACGGCCACGGCGTTGAGGGCCAGGGGCAGCGTGGACAGGATGCCCTCGCGCTGGCGGAAGGCCAGGTCGTCCAGCTTGCCCAACGTGGCGGCGAAGTGGGCCCTGGCCCGCTGGGTCATCTCCTTGAGGGCCGCCCCGTCCTTCGCGTACAGGGTGATGGAGAGCGACGAGTGGAAGAGCCGCTCGCGGCCGCGCTGCACCTCGTCGCGCAGGCGGGTCACGTCCTCCAGGGCGATCTCCGCCTCGGGCGACATGGTGCGCCCCCGCTTGAAGGACAGCGACTGCGCCGACTCGAAGCGCACCTTCTGCCACTCCAGCGTCCTGGCCGCCTGCTCGGCGGGAATCGGGCCCAGGTGGATGGAGAGGTCCATCGGCGCGCCTGCGGCCATGAGGCTCTGGAGGAAGCCGAGGGCCAGGGAGCGGGGCCACTTGCCCAGGTGGAGGGAGCGGGTCAGATGCCCGCCGACGCGCACCTCGCGGCGGCGCATCTCCACCTCCACCGGCGTCTCCTCGCCTGCCTGTCCGGCAGACAGGTCCATCTCGGCGGGCGTGCCGCCCAGGGCCGAGGCCAGCATCAACATCCTTAGACGCCTGCCGCTGAAGGGATGGACGGACAGCCCGGCCCGCGCCAGCAGGCCGCGCAGCTCGTCGAACCGCCCGAACTCGCACACGGCGTAGAAGCGCCGGTCGAGGATGCCGTCGCGGGCCTCAAGGTCGGTGAGCAGCCTGCCCAGCGACTCGGCCGCCGCCCGCGTCTGCGGGGGCAGGCTCTCCGGCTCGGCCTGTTGCAGGCTCTCCCGGAGGCGGCCCAGGCGAGGTGGGTGCTGCCTGATGAGCAGCTGCACGGGGAAGTCGCAGGCGTTGAGCGCCCCGGCGAAGGCCCCCAGCTTCGGCTCGTCTATCTCGAGGCCCATCACCTCGCACACGCCGAGCTTCACCCCGTCCAGGCGCACGGGTCCGTCCTCCTCCAGGTGGGAGAGCATGAAGAACGGGGGCAGGGGCAATGGCGGCTTGGGGGCCGGCGCCTGCGGCTCTGCGGGTTCCTGAGTCTGCGGAGCGGCTGCGCCATCCGGCGGCCCCTCCGCTCTCGGTGTCTTGATTCGTTCCGTCGGCTTCTTCAACTCGGTCTTCTCCTCTGCGCTAGGGGGTGGGAAACGGGACGATGCCGCTGCGCAGCGCAAAGGCCACGCCCTTGGCCGACAGCACCAGGACCAGGCCGACGACGGCCATCGCGACGGCGCTCCTGGCCCTGCCGCCGCCCCGGTCGTCGGCTCCCTCGGCCATCAGGACGAAGCCCGCCCAGACGATGGCGAAGAGGCAGAGCCCGGCGGCGGCGTAGGCCATGGCGGTGAGCACCCGGTCGAAGGCGTCCAGCATGGCCTGCTCCTCGGCCGGGGCCGCGCCGGTGGTCGCCGGCGCAGCCCCGGCCAGAAGCGTCGCCGTCCATGCCCGCCTCACCACGGCCACTCCCATCCCAGGATGGGGACCCAGTCGCTCAGGTCGTCTGCGGGCGTCTGCTCGGCGGACGGCGGGGCGGGCTCAGGCTCCGGCAGGACCAGCGCCTCGAAGGGGTCGTCGGCCCCGACGCTGGACGCCAGGGCCAGGGCCTCGTCACGGCTCCGGCTGATGGGCGACCGCTCCACCACCTCGGCCTTCACGTGCTCCGGGTGGACGGTGGCGAGGGTGACCTGCTCGTAGACCGCCTCGCTGGGGATGGAGAGGGTGGCCGAGATGGTGTGCTGCGTCGTCGTGCCGCCTTCATGGGTCACCGTGACCGTCTCGCTGACGGTCTCGCTGGTCCCGGGACACAGCAGGCTCACCGTCTCGGTGCGGTATTCCGTCCGCTTCGGGTGGTGGGTGAGCTGCACCAGGGGCGGCAGGGCGATGAGGAGCGAGGCCTCCAGGTCAACGTCGATTGCCACGCCATGCACCGCCTCGCCGGTTGCGACGGGGATGGTGAATCGGGTCTCGCCGCCCGGGACGAAGGACGCGCCGGTCTCGGAACCGCCGACCGTGACGCTGACGGTCCCCGTGATTCCCGTCACCTCGGCGTCCATGAGCGCCGTCTCGGTGACGCTCGCGTGTCCGGCCACCGTCTGAAGCTCGACCGGCTCCGGGGTGCGGGAGACGCACTCGGAGGCGACGGCTCCCTCGACGGCCCCCGGACTCCAGCCCAGGGAGACGACCCGCAGGTCGCAGAGCTCCCCGTCGGTGGCCGGAAGGGGGTACGGGATCTGCTCGCTTTCGACGGTGACGGCCCCGGCCTGCCCCAGCGTGTCCTCCCACGAGAAGGTGAAGGACGGAGCGGGTCCGTGCAGGGGGAGGGAGTAGTCGATGCGCTCCCCCTCGTCCAGGGAGGCCGATCCCCAGAAGCGCAGCCAGTCGCCCTCCGGCCCGCCGAAGGCCCGCACCCGGATGTCCAGGGGAGTGGCGGCCCGAAGGATGACGGCGGCCCGGTCGCCGGAGACGGTGAGCCCCTCCACGAAGAGCCGACGCCCTTCGACTGGCTCCTCGATCTCGAAGTCGATCTCGTCTCGCCAGTGGTCGTCGGCAAGGGCCGTCTGGGGGACGGTCGCTACCGCCGCCGCGAGAGCGACGACGGCCACGACCGCCTGCCAGAGCCTGCCCCGGACTTGATCCGGGGTCTTCGGAACGTTCCGGCGACGGTCCTTGCGTCTCCCGGCCCCGTTGCCGTTCCCGTTGATGTTGTCCTTCTCCGCGTCCCCGCGGCTGCGCTTGCCGAGCCAGCGGTGGGGGCGGAAGGGCATCCTCCCTCCGGTCCGCTCCCGGCCCTTGCGCCTCCGGCGAAGGCTGCGCAGGGTCTTACCCGCGCGCCTCGCCATCAGCCGCAGGGGGCCGGGGCCGCTCTTCACCGGCTGCGCCGGCGCGGGCGGCTCGCTCCGCACCAGCTCGGACGGCGGCCCCGCGTAGAGCCTCGCCCCAAGCCGGTACCTCAGCAGGTCGGCGGCCACCAGGGGCAGCCGCCGACCGCCGATCTTCCCGACGACGGCGACCAGCCCCGCCAAGCCCAGGAGGACGGCCAGGGCCATCCGCACCTCCGACGGCCCGACGGGGGCGTAGCGGTATGCGCCGTAGGACAGGGCGCACACCGCCGTCATCGCCACGACCTGCGGGAAGGTGAACCACAGCAGCACCCGGTCCTCGGCCTGCACGTGGGTCGGCACCTCGTGCTCTCTCATGGTTTTTCTCCTCCCTTCACCGTCCGTCTAGCCGCCATCCGGCGTAGGCGTGGGCGTGGCCGGGTCGGGAACGGTCGGGTCAACCGGGGAACCCACGACAGCGTTCATCACCAGCTCGACGACGCCGTAGGCGACCAGAGCCAGGACGATGCCCGCCAGGGCGGTCATCATGGCGCTCTTGCCGCGCTCCATCTGATGGGGCGCGCCGCTGGCCGTCAGGTACAGGTAGGCCCCGTAGATGAAGAAGCCCACGCCGATCGCTCCCACGACGCCCAGCAGGATTCCCACCAGGTTCGATATGGTCTGAGTCAGGTCATCCATTCGTTTTCTCCTCTCTGTCTTCGCTTCCGGGCGTTTCCTCGCCCGGTCTTCGTCCGTTCGTCCGTCTCTATCGGTTCCGCCGTCTCGGCGCCTACCTGCACATCGCTCCCACCTCCTTTGCGTTCTCGATGGGCGCGAACGGCGTCCGCGCCCGTTGGGTCGTCGTTGGTTGGGGCTACTCGCCGCTGCTCCGGGGGGCTTCGCCGCCGTCTCCCCCGCCAGCCGATGGGGTGGCCATCGAAGCCGCCGAGCTGAGGCCGGACGCCGTAGCCGAGAGGCCCGCGCCGGCCGCCATCGCTCCAACGGCCATGCCCCCCGGCCCTCCTGCGGCTCCCCCCGCGATCAGCCCGATGGAGCGGGCGGAGCGCACCATCGCTCCGGGCAGGTTCATGCCGAAGTAGAGGGTGGAGAGCCAGGCGTCGAAGGTCCCCGCGTTGCCGAGCATCGACGGCACCCGGGTCGCCATGTAGATGAAGCCCAGCGACATGAGCAGCTTCCAGATCAGGTCCTGCACCGGCTCGAAGGGGGCGATAGCCGCGAACTCCTTGAGGAAGCCGAAGCCCAACGCCAGGGCGATGAGCTGGATGGCCTGCTGGAACACCGTCGTCATGAAGAGGCGCAGCCAGTGGCGGCCCCAGCCCGACGTGTGGGGCAATATCCACAGCCCCAGGGCGATGGGGGCCAGGGCCAGCAGGATGTCGATGAGGGCCAGGCGCAGCACCATCTGCACCAGGACGTAGAGCACGAAGAAGCCGTAGACGAGGTAGAGCGCCGCCAGCAGCAGCGCCATGCCCACGCTCCCGGCCCGCACCGCCGTCATCAGCGTGCTCAGGGTCGAGCGCAGCATGTCTCCGGGGGTGACGTTCAGGGAGTAGGCGATGAAGCCGGACACGGCGTCGGCCACGTCGAGGACCAGGGCGCACCACCACAGCGACGAGGCGGCGGCCACCAGCCCCAGCAGGAGGCGGGGGACCATCTCGCGCCACCCCGCCTGGGCGCGGCCCAGGTGCTCGGAGATGATGAAGCTCAGGCCCATCCAGCCGAGGATGACCACCAGGGCGGCGGAGGTGATGGCCCAGACGACCATCCACGCCTGGCGCACCAGGTCGTTGGCGTAGGTGAGGTCGGGAGGGGTGCCGGTGAGGATGTCGCTCATGAGCTACCCTCCCCGGCAGTTGGCGGCGTCCTCGCCGGACGCCCGCTCGACCACGCCGCAGAGGGTGCCGTGGGTGCCCTCGATGACCCACCCGGCGAAGGCTCTCGCCCAGCGCGCGGGGCTGAGGGCCGACAGGATCTTGTCCCAGATGCGACCGGGCTGGTGGATGGGGACGACGGCGTAGAAGTCGCCCCTGCTGCCGTCCTCGGCGAGGGCCAGCATGACCAGCAGGTAGGCCCGGTCCGGGTCGAGGTCGGGGTGGTCGACCGCGTGGGGGTACTCCCACGAGTACTCCCAGCCGTCGCTGCGCTCCTTCTCGCCGCCCCTGACCCGGTAGATGGCGGTGATCCAGTCGCCGGTGTCGGCGTCGCGCACGGCGTAGTAGAGCTCCACGATCTTCCGGTCGAAGACGGGGCGGGCGACGAACTCGCCGCCCTTCTTGCGCTCCACGAGCTCGCGGTCGGCGTTGACGAGGACGATCTCGCCTGCGGGCGGGGACTGGGCGAGGGCGATGTTGCTTACGGGGATGGCCAGCGCCGCCAGCAGCAGAGCGGCGGCCAGGGGCATCAGCCGCCCGGCTCTGCCAAAGGACCGTCGGATGATCGATTGCGCTCCCACGTCTTCGCCTCCTTGTTGCAGGTGGGGTCGTCTTGCCTGCCATCGAGTCTGGGGAGACGGAATCCGCTTAGGAATGGTGCGTGAGGGGGACACGCGCGGGGGTCCCCCTCACGGGGCCTGCCTATGGGAGACCCGTTGTGATGTCATGGGGGTGTACAGGGATTTGCGTCAGTTGCAGAAAGGCAAGTCCGGTCGGATTCCAACGTGGAACAGGGGGGAGAGAGGCGAGTCGGGGCAAGGTAGCAAGCAATGTCTGGTCGGGGCTGGTTCCACGGAATGTGGGCGAGTTGGAGAAAGGCAAGTCGGCAGGACAGCCACGTCGGAGCAAGCAATTCGGTGGAGGGCAGGGATCGGGGGAGCGAACCCCCTACAGGATGCCCCCTACAGGACATGGAGAGCGAGGAGGTATGACGCATGAACGAGACGCGGGTGAACGGCACACGGGCTGACGAGGCTCAAGGGGCTGAGGCGCAGTGGGATGAGGCCGAGGCTGACGGGACGCTGGACGGCGACACGCCGACGGGCGGTGGGGACGATGGCCTCGACGTGGAGAAGCTGCGGCGGCTCAGGCTGAGCGGGTTCCTGCGGGAGCTGGTGCGGGCTGAGGGCCGGATGGAGGCGGCGGAGCTGCTGGGAGTCGCCTACCGCACGCTGGTCAAGGCCGAGGAGTCGGGCGAGATCACGGGCCGCATGGGCGATGCGCTGGAGCGGCTGCTGAGGACGGGCGATGACCCCGAAGCGGCAAGGCTGCGGGAGCGCGTCGGTGTGCTGGAGGAGGGCATGGAAGCGCTGGCGCAGGAGCTGCGGGACGGCCTCGCTGGGATTCGGGCTGCCGTCGCGGGCGTCAAGGCCGGAGACAACGAGGATGGCCAGACGCAGACGCAGGCCGGGGTCGAGGACGAGGGGGCGGGCCGGTCGGAGACCAGGACCGCTCCTCCGGTGGCGGGGTTGCGCCCGAAGAATCCCTTCACCCAGAGGCGACTGGACCCGGAGATCGTCACCGAGGCGCCTGCCGGCGACGATGCCGAGGTCTACGGAGCGGCGTGGCCCCTGGTCGAGGAGTGGCGACGGCTTCGGGCCGGGCATCCCCATCAGGGGAGGAGCCTGTCGTGGCTGGTGACGGAGGAGCGGCTGCTCGTGCTGGAGCTGGCGATGCTGGAGGAGCACGGGCTGACGCTGCCCCCGGAGAAGCAGCCCCTGCGGGGCTTCGGGCGCAAGGGACAGACCAGCTGGCGCAGGAAGGCGCTCTACGACACGCGGGTGGCGTTGAGGAAGCGGGAGCTGCTGCGCTGGGTGCGGCGGGTCTGCACCCTCGGACTCTGGTGGCAGTAGGGCGTCGCTGCGATATGGCTACGTGGCAAGTGATTTGGGTCAAGCTGGCCCAAGACCCCCTCGGAAGCCTTCCATTCGCTCGGATGTTCGGGTGATAATTGACGCAGTTTCTGGCTTTTTCCAGCGTTTCGTGCCGAGAAACCTGGAGGGTCCATCCCTGGCCCGGAGCGTCCCGACGGATCGAGCCCTGCTCTCCCGATGGCGGTCCATGAGGGATAAGCGCCTTCCCGCTGCGTGAGTCGGTCGAGGGGTCGAGCACTGCTCCTCCGAAGCCGTCTCGGAAGATGGGACATCCTGGGCGATGCGTCTCTGCGCTTCGGCCCTCGGACACCCCCGTATCGAGTACGGGGCAGGCTCTGGTCGGAGGTGCACCCTGCGCCCCGACCGGTCCCTCATGGCTGCGGCGCAACCGTCACGCGGTTGGGTCGCAGCTTCACCACGCGCCGGTCTGCGATGAGGTCTTCGCAGGCTGGCCGCTTCCATTCCCAGCAGTTCTCCCTAAGTCCATTCCCTGCGATGTGACCCAGGGCCGAGCTGCATCTTTCTCCCCATGCGCCGTCCTGTGACCAGTTCTCAGGCCGGACGCTCCCCTCAGTAGCAGTTCCCTGGCGTCGATTCACCACGAATAGACCCTGGCCGAGCTGCGTCTTCTTTAATCCCGCTCCGTCTCCCGCGTCCGGCATCCGACCTGTCCGCCTGTCTGCCACCAGGCAGGCAACGGGCAGGCCGTGGGCGGAGTGCGCCTGCCTGTGCGAGCACGCAGACAGGTCCAGCGTCAACCCCATCACCCATGACCCGCGCCACGGATGCCGGCGCGGGTCAGCAACGGAAAGGAGACGTCAATGCGCGTCGAGGACATCCAGGCAACGGTTCCAAGGGTCGCGGGGGTCGCGGTCAGGGCGGGCGGACTCATCCGGCGGCGCAAGCGGCTGACGGTTGTGGTCGTGGTTGCGGCGCTGCTGTTCGGGCCGCTGGTAACGGTCGACGGCGAGCTGGTCTTCCTGAACGCGGTCGGCCTCGGCATCGGAGCGCTGCTGCTCAGGCGGTTCGCCAGGCCCGGGGCCAGGCAGCGGACGGGACGGGCGCAACAGGCAACGAGGGCGCAACAGACGGCAAAAGCAACACAACACGAAGGAGGACACGATGACGACGCAAGCGGCGACGATTGGTGGGACTGGGACAAGGCCACGGGCCGGCCTGGAAGCGCTGGTGGACCGGCTGATGGCGGCGCTGTTCGGGGATGAGCCGGAGACGGCGGCCCCCGCGACAACGCCAACGCAGGGCCTGGCCCGGAGCGTCCACGAGGCGCGGCGGCTCAGACAGGCGGGAGATCTCGAGGGGGCGTTGGCGGTCCTCGCCGGGGTGGACACGGCGACGGCGACGACACGGGAGGCGCGCTGGGCCCGCGCCGAGTGGGTGGACCTGGTGCGGCGGCGGTTTGGCGACCGGAGCGTCCTGCTCTACACCCAGGGCCCGGGCAGGGCCGCCGCCCTCGCTCCCAGGGCTGACGGTGCGCTGGAGGTGGTCGCGGTGCTGGGGCTGCGCTGGGAGCCGGGCAAGGCGGTCTCGCGGCGCAGCCTGCGGGGGCTCCGGCCGCTGAAGGGAGGCGCGTCATGGTCGTAGCCAATGCGACGGTAGACATCCCGGCGCTGAAGGCCCGTCACCCCCTGGGAGACGCAGTGGAGGCGTCGGGCGTGCGGCTGAGGGGAAGGGGCAGGGTCCGCCAGGGCGTCTGCCCCTTCCACGACGAGTCCGAGGGCAGCTTCACGGTGTACGCCGACACGGAGCGCTGGTACTGCTTCGGGTGCGGTCTGGGCGGGGACGTGCTGGACTTCGTGCAGCGCGCCGAGGGCCTGAGCCTGCCAGAGGCCATCACGCGGCTGGACGGCAGCCCCGGGCTGGCTCTCAGGGCCGCCACTCGTCCAGCCCTGACGCGTCGTCCCAAGTCCGCCGCGGTCCCACCGCGGGACCCGGCCTTGCTGACGGCGGCGGCGCGGTTCTACGCCGGGCGGCTGCGGCGAAGTCCCGTTGCAAAGGAGTACCCGGCCTCGCGGGGCGTCGGCCCCGACGCCGCCCTGCGCCTGGGCCTCGGCTATGCCCCGGGGAGCGGGCTGCGGGAGGCCCTCCAGTCGGCCGGCTTCACCGTCGACCGGCTCGGGGACTGCGGGCTGTTCATGGAGCGGGGCACGGAGCGGTTCGCCGGGATGGTGGTCGTCCCCGACGTCGCCGGCGGGCTTGTCCGGTGGCTTGCGGGGCGGGCCGTCGACCCCAACGTCACGCCCCGGTTCCAGGCCCTTCCCGGCCCCAAGCCCGTGCTTGGGCTTGGGCGTCTCGGCCCCGCGCCGCCCTGGGCGGTGCTTGCCGAGGGCCTCTTCGACTGGCTTGCCCTTGCCGGGTGGGGCCTCCCCGCCTGCGCCGCCCTGGGCACCCAGGGCCTTGAGCGGGTCGCCGCCTCCCTGCGGGGCTGCCCCAGAGTCTTCCTCGCCTTCGACCAGGACGATCCGGGCCGTGAGGCGACGGAGCGGCTTGCGGCCTTGCTTGGACGCCGGGCAGCCTCCGTCACCCTTCCCCAGGGCGTCGGCGACGTGGGCGAGCTTGCGGCCCTGCCCCACGGACGCGCCCTCTTCCTCCGCTTGCTTGCACGGGCCTGCCTGACGGCGAGGCAGGCAGCCCGCTCCGCCCGGTAGCGGCTCCTCCCCAGCTTCCCACTCCCCGCACCACCTCCCCTCTACCGGAGCTTGACCCGCTCCGCCTCTCCCTTGCGGGACTTGTTTGCTCCCGCCTCACCCATCCCCACGCTCACCGCCCTGAGCCTGCCCCCGACTCCGATCGGTGGAGGACCCATGCCCAATGCACGACGGGCCTTGCCCGCGCACGGCTTCCCATAGAGGAGTCCGCACCGGCCATTCGCTACAGGAACACATCAGAGAAGGAGACACGACATGCAGAACGGAACGCACAAGAACGGAAACGGCAGCGGCAACGGCGCCCACAAGGAGATCGCCCCGCTCAACGGCCACGAGCCCGTGTCGAGCGCCGGGCACGAGCTGCTCTGGGACGGGCTGCCGCCCGCCGTCACGGGCGCCCTGGGGCAGCCCCTCGACCACGCGCTGGTCTCCCGGCGCGAGGGGCGCACCGGGCGCATCTACGACTACCTGGAGGGGCACACGGTCATCGACCAGGCCAACCGGATATTCGGCTACGGGGGGTGGGGATACGAGCTGGCGGGGGACGTGACCCTGCGGCGGTTCGAGACCGTGGACGCCGAGAGCGGCGAGGTGAAGGACACCCACGCCTACAGCGCCCCGGTGCGGGTCACCGTCCCCGGCGCGCCGCCCCGCACCGACGTGGGCTTCCAGTGGGTTGCGGAGGAGACCCCGGATGACCACGAGACCGCCTGCAAGGGGGCGGTGACGGACGGCCTCAAGCGGGCGCTCAGGAGCTTTGGCGACCGCTTCGGCAACGGCCTCTACGGGGACCGGCCGACGGCGAATGTCCCGCCCAAGCCGCAACGGAGGACCGCTTCGGCCAGGGGGAGGTCCGGAGGCGGCGCGTCCAACCGGGGCGACGAGACCCGCGTGCGCTCCCTGCGCAAGCGGCTCATCGAGCTGGGCGTCGAGCAGGGGTTCGACGAGGAGCAGGTGCGGGCCGCCGTGAAGCGGCAGACGGGCCGGGACCTGGACGATCTGCCCGCCCCGGAGCTCGCGCCCCTGGTGGAACGGGCGGCCCACAAGGTGCGGGAGGCGCGGGCGGCGTGAGTGGCCGGCCAAACGGAGCCCGGCAACCGATGCGGGGCCGTCTCTCCGGGGGCGGCCCCGCTTCTCATCTATAGGACAAGGAGGAGAAGACCGATGACGACGATGCACACACCCTGGGGGCCTCCCCAGGACATCGAGGAGCTGGCCGAGGGCGTCTTGAGAGTCTCGACGGCCGGCCACGGCGGGCTGCATCTGAGCCGGGAGCGGTGGGACGCCATCCCCGCCGCCGTGCGGCGGACGATGCTGACCCCGACGTTTGCGGAAGAGGACTGTGAGGAGCCCATCGTCAGGACGCTGCTGGGCCTGGGCGACGACGGGGACCGGGAGATGGCGGTCAGGGTGGCGGACCGCTTCGAACGGTACGCTCCCGCGCTGCCCCATCTCCGGGGAAGGGGGGAAGGCCATGGCCACGACCACGCGGCCTAGACCCCGCAGCCTGCCGAGCACCACGACCAGGCTGAGCACCGAGTACGGCAGCCTATTCATCACCGTGTCGACGGACGAGGACGGCGAGCCCTTCGAGGTCTTCGGCCGGCTCGGGAAGGGGGGCAGCCTGCAGCACGGGGTGACCGAGCTGGCCTGCCGTCTCATCTCGCTGCATCTGCGGCGGGGCACGCCCCTGGTCGAGATCATCGACCAGTGCCGGGACATACAGGAGATGCAGCCCTTCGCCAACCGGCTCGACGACGGCACGCCGGTATGGGTGCTGGGCCTGGGCGACGGCATCGCCCACGTGTTGAAGGGGCACCTGAAGGCCAGGCAAGAGGAGGTGAAGGAAGCCGCGGCACGGAAGGCCGCCTGAAGCGGCTAGGACAACGGACCGGGAACCAGAGCGGGGCTGTCTCCACGGGGGCGGCCCCGCTCTCCGTTTACAGGACACAGAGCAAGGAGGAAAGGACATGACAACGAAGACGATGGAGAGCAAGGCGGAGGTCTACTCACGACCCAACGCCCGCTTCGACGCCGACGGGAATCTGGAGATCCGGGCCTCGGCGGCGGGGAACTGCCGCCGCGCCCTCTGGTACGCCGCCACCGGCCACGAGATCACCAACCCGACCACCGCCGAGTCCCTGACGGTGCTGGAGGCGGGCAGCGCCCTGGAGCCGGTGGTGCTGGGGGCGATGCAGCGGGCCGGTTGGGAGGTGACTCCCGCCGACCCCCGGGACCCGAAGCCGGTGTCGGTGCGCGTCGGCCCGAACATGCTGGTGACGGGACACCCCGACGCCACGGGGGTGACGCCGCTCTTCGGCGGGGAGACGGTCATCGAGGTGAAGAGCAGGGGGCCGGAGGCGTTCAAGCGGTGGCGGACGTTGGGGGCGGAGCGCAGCCACCCGGCGTCGGTGGCCCAGGCCGCCCTCTACACCTACGGGACCTTCGGGGAGCCGCGCGACGCGGTGATCGCCGCGATGGACACCGGCAGCCGGCAGTGGGACTACGAGGTGATCCCGGCGCAGCGGGTGGAGAAAGCCCTGGAGCGGGCCCGCGAGCGGCTCGGCGAGCTGGCCGAGCACCACGCCCTGCACGGGCCGGACCCCGACGCCCTGCCGGAGCGGGACTTCTCCGCCGGCGACTGGCAGTGCCGGTGCTGCCCCTTCCTGAGCGCCTGCCTGCCGGGTGCGGCGGCGGAGGCCGAGGGACAGGAGGAACCCGCCGAAGGCGCCGAGCCGGAGGAGCCGGTGACCGACGAGGAGGCGCGGGCGGCGCTCCACGAGTACGAGGAGCTCCAGGACACCATCCGGGAGTTCGAGGACGAGAAGCGTTGGGTGGTGGAGCAGCTCCGGGCCTGGCTGGGCCGGAAGGGGGTGGACAAGGCGAAGCTCGAAGGGCGGGAGAAGACCCGCTCCGTGGGCATGGTCCGCACCAGGCGTTACTCCGTGGACTACCGCAAGCTCAACGCCCTGCTCGATCCGGAGACCAGGGCGGAGATCGTCACGGAGCAGGTCTCCGAGCACCTGCGGGTCAGCTAGACGCTCCCCCATGGGAGCGCATCACGGGGCCGCTTCCCCGCTACAGGGATCGGCCCCGCTTTCGTTTCAACCGGGCGCGGCAAGGCCGCGCCACACCACTTACGAAGGAGAACCGAAATGGCGAGGACCATCAACAAAGTCGAGCTCTTGGGCAGGGTCGGAACGGAGCCGGAGATGAAGCGCACGAGCGGCGGCACCGTCGTCACCCAGCTGCGGCTGGCCACCGACCGCCGCCGCCGGGACGGGCAGGTCGAGGCCGACTGGCACAGCGTCGTCTGCTGGGGCAAGACGGCGGAGGCGGTGAACCAGTACGTGGGCAAGGGGGACCGGCTCTACGTCGCGGGCCGCCTGGCCCAGAACAGCTACGAGACCCAGGACGGCCAGCGGCGCCAGCGCACCGAGATCCACGCCTCCGAGGTCGTCTTCCTGGACTCCGGGAACGGCGGGCAGCCGGAGCAGGCCGCGGAGGAGGGCTCGCCCTTCTAGCCGGTCAACCCACAACCGCACAGCGACGCCTTACCAAAGGCGCACCACGGGGCCGCCTCTCCGCTACGGGGAGCGGCCCCGCTCCTGTTCCAACCGATAGAGAAGGAGGCCGGCATGACTCGGAAGAAGAACACCACCAAGGACCCTACGGCAAGCTCAGGGCAGGCTCTGCTGGACGCCCTGCGCAGCAACCTGCACCTCCTGGGCGAGATCGCCATGCGCTACGAGGTCGAGACCCGGACGGAGCGCCCCGGGGGAGAGCTTCCCGCCATCTCCTGCCCCGAAGACGTGCGTCGGCTGCTCGCCCCGGAGATGTCCGCGCTGGCCCAGGAGCAGCTTCGGGTGCTGCTCCTGGATACCAAGAACCACGTCGTGGGCCAGCGGGTCATCTACCAGGGCAACGTATCGGCGGCCATCGTCCGGCCCGCCGAGGTGCTGCGCCCCGCCGTGATCGAGGCCGTCCCCGCCGTCATCGTCAGCCACAACCACCCGTCGGGAGACCCCACTCCCAGCCCTGAGGACGCCGCCATCACCGGGAAGCTCTTCCAGGCGGCAAAGCTGCTGGGCATCGACCTCCTCGACCACGTGGTCATCGGCGGGGAGCGGTTCGCCAGCCTCAAGGAACAGGGGCTGATGCACACCTGATTGACGGTCATGCCGCATCACGACGCACGGAGGCTGGTAGATGAGAGAGGAAGCCATGACAGACAGAGACATTCAGGACGCACCCATCAAGTGGAAGGTTCAGGGGTCCGGGATGGTGATGGAGGACGGGTTCGTAGCCCTGGTGGACAGGGACCCGGACCCGTTTGCCTGCACCGGTTACAACGGCCCGGCGGAGGGCATGGAGGCCCATCTGAGGACGTGTCGAGAGACCTGGGCCACCGTATGGGCACTGGAGGGCGACACGCTCGAGGAGGCAAGGCAGGCGTTGGCGGAGTCCCGCTTTCGCGGGGTTGCCTACCACGTGAACGACTGTGAACTCCTGGATGACCGTCCTGGAGAGGGCGCGCTCTAGCCCAGGTGGACCGCATCGACCCCTGCCGGGGCCCCACGCGGAGGACTTGCTCCCCCGCGCATCACCTGAACACACACACGAAGGAGACAGACCATGCCTGCGACGAACGGCCTTCCCCGTACCGGATACGGGGACGCACTCGACCCCCAGGACCTGCACACCATCAGCGCGGGCGGCTTCTCGGCCACCGCCGACGCCTTCGCCAGAGACGAGGACACCCAGGGGCTCTGGTTCCTCTCGATGGTGGGCTCCCAGACGGCGCTCAAGGCCATCTGGGCCTCACTGCTCAAGCAGCCCCCCGACGCCGCCCACATCATCCGGGGCGTGGACGGCACGGCGCCCTCCGGCAACTACCAGCGCTGCGTCGTCCCCCACGACACCGTCGGCACCTGGACGACGAAGATCGCCCGCCTGCCGGTCTCCGGGGGGTGGCACGCCCTCGTGTATACGAAACAGGCCGAGTTCAGCTTCGAGCGGGACGACTTCCTCCTGCTGGCCCGGAGCGAGGACGAGGCGCCCAACCTGCACCACCACTTCCTCGACAGGAGGAGCCCCCTGCCCCTGCACCGCTCCTGGGCCGACTGGCTCTGGCGCAAGGGGCTCCGGAGCGGCGCCATCGTCCCGCTGCAGTCCTCCGGCGTCGTCGCCTACCGGTGCTCCCCCAACGCGGAGCGGCTCAGGGAGGACCTCTCCGAGGCGGTGGCCGAAGGCAGGCTGACCCTGCCCGGGGAGGAGGCCGCCAATGGATAGGACCCTGAAGACGGCCAGGCGCAGGAACAAGCGGCGCAGCAACCGCACCCGCGGGGCCTGGCAGAGGTTCTCGCGCGACGGGGCCACCTGCCGCTACTGCTCCCACGACGGCTCGAAGCACCTCTGTACCTCCGGTCAGCCGCATTTCTACCGGAAGGCGACGGAAGCGGAGGCGAAGGACCCCACGGTGATGCTCTACCGCCACCACCTCCCCCAGGGCCTGCCTGCTGGCAAGGCAGGCGGCTCCGTGCTGGTGCGGCGGGTCATCGTCGCCAATCACGCCGAGATCGTCACCGCCTTCTGCGCGGCCTGCGCCGAGAGCATGAAGACGGGACAGGTCCTGTGCTACCAGCGCACCCTCGCCACCGGAGAGGTGGTCGGCGTCAAGACCAACAGCACGAAGGGAGACGGACTATGACGACGGACCGGACGCTGCTCTTCGACTGCCCCACCTGTCACGAGGAGCTCGCCCAGACGAAGGAGACGGCGATAGACATCCATGCGGGGACGACCTACCGCTGCGCCTCCTGCGGCGGGGCGGTGGTGTTCCTGGCCCTGACCGTCGAGGAGTACGCCGACCCCGGCAGCTTGAGGATGGACTGCTACTTCTGCAAGCCCGGACCCTGCCGGTTCGGGCCATCCACGGACAACCAGGAGAAAGGAGCGCCGACATGAGACTCGCAGCCCAGGCAAAAGGGGGGTTTTACCCCACCCCGCCCCGTGTGGTCGACCTGATCGCGGGGCTGATCGACACCCCGGGCGGCTACCACCACCGGAACCGGGAGACGCTGCGGATCCTCGACCCCTGCTGCGGGGCCGGGGAGGCCGCGGCGCAGCTGGCGGAGCGACTGGGAGGGCCGAGCCGCCTGCCCATCGAGACCTACGGCGTCGAGCTGCACCGGGACAGAGCGGAGGAGGCGGAGCGGCGGCTCGACCGCGCCCTGGCGGCGGACCTGTTCCAGACCTCCATCGCCAACGGGGCCTTCGGCCTCGCGCTGGTCAATCCCCCCTACGATTGGGACCGGGAGGACAAGCGGGTCGAGCACGCTTTCCTTACCCACTGCACCCGCTACCTCGTGGAGGGCGGGCTGCTGGTCTTCATCGTGCCGCGGCACAGGCTCGCGGTCTCGGCCCGGTACCTGGCGACCCACTACGGGAGGATGCGGTGCTGGGCCTTCCCGGACCCGGAG
This sequence comes from Dehalococcoidia bacterium, assembly GCA_965220155.1. GTDB lineage: Bacteria > Chloroflexota > Dehalococcoidia > SHYB01 > SHYB01. The sequence continues at coordinate 2,644,197 of OZ244810.1, forward strand.
CGGGAGGTGTTCGACCAGGTCGTGCTCATGGGCTATCGGAAGACGGACCCGAGCCACGACGCCTACGCCGAGGAGGAGGTGCGGGAGTGGGCCGAGGGAGAGCCGGAGCGGATGGAGCCGTGCCGCTACCCGGTCTTCAGCGCCCCCGCCGCGCCAACCGGGGACATCCTCTTCACCACCCGCACCGTCAATCCCCTGGCGGCTGCGGCCGAGGCGCGGCGCTCGGGGCTGTGGACCAGCGCGGAGGTCACCGACACCCTCTGGCCCGCTAAGGACAACCGGACCCGGCCGCTGATGCCCCTGCGAAGGGGGCACATGGCGATGCTGGTGGCGGCGGGCTTCCTGGACAACCTCCAGCTCGAAGCCGACGGGCGGCGCATCCTGGTCAAGGGGCGGACCAGCAAGGAGATGGTGCTGGTGGAGTCCACCCCGGACAAGGAGACCTACCGGGAGCGGCTGAAGACCACCGTGGTCGCCCTGGGCCTGGACGACGGCGAGATCGTCGACATCGCCGCTTAGGCGGCTCACCCGCAGCCGCGAAGCGAGGCCCCGCCGGTTCCCGGTAGAGGGATGGCGGGGCTTCGCTTCGTCTGGACGGAACGCAACACCCCTATAAGTGGAAAGAGAGGAAGAACGATGCAGACGACCATGATCCTCGAAGCCTGCGCCCGGTGCGGGCAGCCCATCGCCCCCGGCGAACCCGCCATGCAGACCGCCTCGGTGGACATCATCGGCGGACGGGCGGTCTCCTCCCCGGTGAAGTCCTACCACCTGCGGGGCAGGTGCTACGACGACGCGAGGCGGCGGGCGCCCCTCCCGAACGCCGCATAGACGGTTCATCCCGCGAGCCGCCATCACGAGTCCCTGCATGTTCCCTCCTGGGAACGGCTGGGCCTCGCCTATCGCCCAACCCCAAGCACGCTCATACAGGAAGGAGAAAGACATGAACCTCGGAGCGTTCATCGACACCTACAAGGATGCCATCGCCCGGCGGGTGGTGGAGTCCTATCCGCCCCTCTACCGGCCCTCGGAGAACGGCCGCAAGCTCCCGCCGCTGCTCCGCTCCCCCCTGGGGGCGCAGGAGGACGCCATCCGGGGCGCGGCCCTCTCCCTCGAGGCCCACCGGGGCACCACCATCGTCGGGGAGATGGGCACGGGCAAGACCTTCATCGCCGCAAGCGCGGCGCACATGGCGGGCTTCCGAAGGGTCCTGGTCATCTGCCCGCCGCACCTGACCCGCAAGTGGAAGCGTGAGGTGGAGGAGACGGTCCCCGGCGCCCGCGCCGTCATCGTCGCCTCCATCACCGACCTGGAGCGGCTGCGGATGTCCATGGGCCCAGGCCCCCTCTTCGCCGTCATGTCCCGCGAGCGGGCCAAGCTGTCCTACCGCTGGCAGTCCGCCGTCGCCCGGCGGTGGGCCGCATCCGGCGGCAGGCTGATGCGGGACAAGGAGACGGGGGAGCCCTTCCGGGTCCCCTGCTGCCCCGTCTGCAATAGCCAGATCGTGGACCGGGACGGCGTTCCCCTGACGGACGGAGAGCTGTCCTGCAGGAAGCGCAGCTGCGCCCACTGCGGCTCTGCCCTGTGGCAGGCTGACAGCTCCGGGCCCAAGAGATACCCCCTCAGCGACTACGTGAAGCACCGCATGAAGGGCTTCTTCGACCTGCTCATAGGAGACGAGGTGCACGAGTACAAGGGAAGGGGGTCGGCCCAGGGGATCGCCGCCGGGGTGCTCGCCGACGCCTGCGGCAAGTCCCTCACGCTGACGGGCACCTTGACGGGAGGGTATTCGAGCACGCTGTTCCACCTGCTCTACCGGTTCAGTCCTGCGATCAGAACGGAGTTCGGGCGCTCCGAGGAGCACCGCTGGATACAGCGCTACGGCTTCGAGGAGCACAGCATCGGCAGGCCTGACGACGGCGCCGTGGAGGACGGCAGGTACAGCCGGCGCCGCAAGTACCGCAAGGTGGTGCGGGAGCGGCCGGGGCTCGCTCCCGGAGCCTTGTTCCACCTCATCGGCAACAGCGTGTTCCTGAGACTCTCGGACGTGGCCTCCGGCCTGCCCCCCTACGAGGAGCAGGTGCTCCTGTCGTCGATGGACGGCGAGGCGGACGCGACGGGGTACTCCCAGCGCAAGGCCTACGACACCGTGTTCGACGAGCTGCGCAAGGCCCTGGCGGAAGCCCTCAAGAAGGGCTCCAAGAGGCTGCTGGCCACCTACCTCCAGACCCTCCTGGCCTACCCCGACGGTTGCACCAGGGGCGAGACGGTCTTCGACCCCGCCAAGGGGGACATCCTGGTGCAGGTGCCGCCGCTGTCGGAGGAGAGGCTCTACCCCAAGGAGCAGGCCCTCCTGGACCTGGTGGCGGCGGAGCGGATGGAGGGCCGCAGAGTGCTGGTCTACGCCACCCACACAGGCACCAGGGACGTCACGGAGCGGATGGACGACATCCTGACCCGGCACGGGTTCCGGGTGGCGGTGATGAAGGCTGAAGCGGTGGCCCCTGAACGGCGGGAGTCGTGGGTGGCGGATAAGGTGAAGCAGGGCATCGACGTGATGATCTGCCACCCCAGGCTGGTGCAGACCGGCCTCGACCTGATCGACTTCCCGACCATCTGTTGGGCGGAGACCGATTACTCGGTCTACGTGATGCGGCAGGCGTCACGGCGGTCGTGGCGCATCGGGCAGACCAGGCCGGTGAAGGTGGTGTTCATGGCCTACCGGAACACGCTCCAGGCCGACGCGCTGAAGCTGGTGGCGAAGAAGCTGCAGAGCTCCCTCGCCGTCGAAGGGGAGCTGCCGGAGGACGGGCTGGCCGCCTACGGGGACGACGGCGACGACCTGATGATGGCCTTGGCCCGGAAGATCGTCAGCGGCGACGAGGAGGACGAGGCGGAGACGGTGGAAGCGGTCTTCGCGCAGGCGCGGGACGCCGAGGCCACCGCCGAGGAGTACCTGGTGGACGACGACTGGAAGGCGGTGGAGATCGAGCCGGAGGTAGTCCAGGTGAACGGCAACGGCCACCACGACGACGGCATCGGGCCGACGGTCGAGCTGGTCCTGGGCAACGGCCACGCCGCCAACGGCAACGGGAACGGCAACGGACGCCTCGACGACGAGGCCGACGAGCCGCAGCAGTCGCTGTTCTCCTGGGCTGAGTTCATGGCCGAGGAGCCGGTCAAGCCGAAGGGCCGGGGCGGCAAGACCCAGGCCCCGTCACTGTCCCTGTTCGAGTGGGCGGTGGAACAGGAGCGGGAGGAAGAGCCGGTCGGCCTGTCTGCCGACTAGGGAGGCGCAGGCCGTTAGGCCGCTCAGAAAAGGGGAGGCCGCCGCTGCGAGTGCGGCGGCCTCCCCTTACTCCCGCATATATATGCGGCCTTTTTTGCGTTTCAGGGGCGGACCACCTCTACAAGCCCAATGCCACCGGATGGACAAGCCCCCAATCCTGACGGCCCGTACTTTGCGAGGCTCCACCCAAGTAGCCGAATGAGTGTATATTTCACTGGCCAAGGACTCGTCAGATAGGGAGCATGAGCCCATTCTGGAATTTACGGTCAGGACCGTTTTGGGCAGCTGCAAGGAGTTCCTCGGCCAACTCAATTCCCTTCATCTTTTCGATGTTTGCATTGCTGATGTCCCAAGATTTGGCCAAGGGCCACGCGCCAACTTGATCCTCTCCTGAATCTACTGGCGTCGTTCGGCGTTCAGGTCGGCATGCGGCCTTTAGCAGTTCCCGGCGCAAGGCCGCTGAACTGGGATTGGAACCCGAGCAACTCACGGCGTACTGACACGAGTATCAGTCCGGACACCATGTTGTGTACGTGTACGCGGGTGAACGCAAAATTGCGGAGGTGGAGTACGAGGGGACTCCCTGACCCTGATTGTGGGAGGCTCCTCTTACTATCCATGAGTGCTAGACTGGTCGTGGGCGACTACTCTAGTTCTTGATAGGGTACTGTCCTCGGAGGCACCCAATGGGTGACAGCACCGACCCCTCGCGGCAAGCTCCGTTTCGACCGCCGTATACAGTTCCGCACGATCTGGCGAAGTTGCTGTAGCGTCAACTCTAAAGCGAGCCTCATCGCCGACTGGAAGTCCCACAGGGTCCCGTCGCTATCGAATGAGATCACCTTGATCTTGGCCAGTGCAGACGTAGAGCTATTCATGGTTCAGAAGGCAATCCCGCACCTTCTGCGAAGCCCAGCATCAAGTTCAGGTTTTGAATCGAGGAGCCACTTGCTCCCTTGCCCAAGTTGTCCAGCAGTGCAATGAGCAAAACATGGCCAGAGGAATGGGAAACCACATGAAGTTGAACCCGATTGCTGCCGTTGAAGATTTGAGGGTCGAAGCTGCGCTCATCCAACGTCTCGGATCCAGACAAGTAGACCACCTCAACGTATTCTTCACCTTTGTACCGGTCCTTCAGGACTTCCCATACAGCTTCCCCTGTGGTTCCCGGCGTCAACATCGAAGCATGGAGAGGCACCTGCACGCGCATACCGCAACGGAACGACCCGACAGATGGCACGAATTGGGGTTCTACGTTGATGCCAGAGAACTTACGCATTTCCGGTATGTGTTTGTGTCTTCGACCCAAGGCATACGGAGCCTCATAGGGCAAACGACTCAGCCCGGTTTCCGGGTTTTCCCATTTCGCAATCATCGAGTTGCCGCCACCTGAGTAGCCGGAGAGGCCATTAATGGAGATTGGTGCGTCCCTGACCAGCAACCCGGCGTCAACCAAGGGCCGTACCAGCAGGATAAACCCTGTGGGGTAGCACCCGGGGTTAGACACATTCTTGGCTTGGCGTATGGCCTGCCGCTGGCCCGGCACCATCTCCGGCAACCCATAGACCCAGCCCTCGGCTACCCGGTGGGCTGTGCTAGTGTCAATCAAGCGAGTATTCGATTCTCGGACCCACTCTGCCACCTCTTGAGACGCCTCATCAGGGAGACACAGAATCGTCACGTCGGACTCCAGTATTCGGCGATGCCTGTCCTCCGGGCTACGTCGCAGTTCCAGGGGGAGAGCCAAGATCTCCACGTCCTCCCGCCCAGCCATCCACTCGTGGACACGTAGTCCCGTGGTGCCAGTCCGACCATCAATAAACACCTTGGGAATCACAATCAACCTCAGCCCTTAGCTAGAGTTCCGTGTCTGGAGTCTTGAGGATCGGGGACATCCCAGAGCCGTAGTGACATCATAGCCGGGTTCTTCAGGCTGGTCTATCGCCGACTCGCATTGCCTAGTCCAGTAGGAATCAGAACCTTCACTTTGCGGTTCTTTCTGTATCTGTGAACAGGCTCTGAGTCCAATCCTGTAAGGGGCAAGCCAGACAGGAGCAACGAAGAAGGCCATGATCTCAAGGCTTTGCCCGTTCGGCGGTACTCGCCATCAGCTAGGACTAGGCATTTTGGAGGTTCAACTCAGAAGTGCCTACTACTCCCCACACACCCATGGGCCGATAGTTTGACCGACGTGACTAGGTTCAGTAGCCTATCGGTGTTGGCGGCAGAACGGGACATTACTTGAACTGAGGAACAGGTATCACTACTCGGGAGAAAACATTCCGGGACGAAGCTGTCAGGCATAGCCCATGTCATCCTTCGATTTGACCAACCACGTCGCCATTGTCACCGGTGCCAACCACGGCATCGGCGCTGCGACCGCGCGTATCCTGTCGGAGTGTGGTGCCCGTGTCCTTGTGACGTATCTTCGACTCGGTGATACGGGCGATCCTGACATGCCTGAGGCATACCGCCAGAGTCGCGCCTCCAATGCTGAACATGTCATTGCCCATATCCGGGCGAAGAGTGGGCTAGCAACGGCAGTAGAGGCTGACCTAGTTGATCCCAACACCCCACGACTCCTGTTCGACATTGCGGAGGCCGAGCTGGGGCCAGTGGACATTCTTATCAACAACGCTTCCGGATGGTTGGCTGACACCTTTACGGCCGAGACCCGAGACAGGTATGGTCGGCTTCTTCGGCAAGTCTCCGCCGAGACTTTCGAGCGGCAATTTTCCGTGGATGCCCGTGGCGCAGCCTCTATGATCGCCGAGTTCGCGAGGCGCCACGCAGAGAGGGGCGCCACTTGGGGCCGGATCATCAGCCTGGAGTCAGGTGGTCCCAGTGGATTCCCCGGAGAGGTCTCCTATGGGGCAGCCAAGGCCGCCCTCGAAAACTACACCATGTCAGCGGCATTCGAGCTGGCTCACCTGGGAACCACAGCTAACGTAATGTGCCCGCCGGTTACAGACACAGGTTGGGTGACCGAGGAAGTAAAACGCGGCGTGCAAGATAGCGCGGACCTGATCAACATCGTTGAGCCGGAAGAGGTCGCCCACGTCATCGCCTACTTGGCTTCGGATCATGCGCGCCTCATTACCGGTAACGTGGTGCGCCTACGTTGAACGGGTGCTCGGCCCTCTCGATCCTCCCCGACACCTCCTCGTGCCTGATCGAGAAGGCGAACTCTGAGTTGTGCCTGTCCCACTCACAGAGACTCGAACCACATGAGAGGGCTGCCGGGCGCCGTTGCCTACTGCGGAACCCATATCCACCACCCACGAGTACCGCAACGTTTCGTCTCTACTGCCCAACCAGCATGAATGCGGGCTTTTTTGTTGCCCTGACTTCTGACAGTGAGTAGCTGTGGGGCGACGTGCTTGGGTCTCAGAGAAGCGGGGATTACTCGACCGGGTCCTTGCGGGGCCTGCCGCGGCGTCGAGAGGCCGACGTCCAGAAGTAGACGGCGCTGGCGGAACGGCGAACCTCCAGGTTCTTGCCTAGCGCTTCCGCCGCCGCGGTGAGCCTGCGCCGGATCCCCTGCGTCGTCTCCCCCTCTCCGGCCTCCAGCATTCCCGCTTCGCCCGAAGCTACGCGCTCGATGTACCCGACGTATTCCTGCAGCAGCGCCGCACGCTTGCCCGTTGCACTGTTCGCGCGTGCTTCGCTTATCGAAAGAATCCTAAATGTAGGCATCCTGTCCACCTCCTGGTCCGAGCGGCCGCATCGGGCACACCGTCCTCTGAACGATTCAGCATACCACTCGAGTTCGATAAGTCTATATGCCTCTTCCTCACGATCTAACGTCTGTGGAAGTTTTCCTCGCGGCAGCTTATGCATTGCGATGTGATACAGGCTTCTCCCACGCCCCTTCGTGGACCGTATGCTGAACGAGCCCATGCACACGATAAAGCTTCGTGAATCCTTCCACCAGGTCATTCTTGCGTTGTGAGACACCCGGACGGTCGCTGCTGTCCCGCCGATGTCCCGAGTGCCATGACCTTCCGCAGCCTCAGATTCGGCAAAGGTCGCAGAATGCCGCCATTCCACGCCGACGTGGCTGGCGCTGGACGAGCGCGAGGACAAGCGGCCTTCCAACTGCGGCGCAAGGGGCCCAGCACCTCGCCCAAGGCGACGTTCAACGTGTGTTCGCGTGCGGCACTCGTCATGGGTGAGGTCACGCCAAGCACATTAGCTCAGCAAAGGGGAATTGGCGCAGGGCACCAGCTCCTACTCCCCCCGGCCACTTATCCCGGAGGGCTCACACTCCAACTGGAGTAACATTGCAAGTGGTACAAAGATCGGGAGCGGATCATCAACTGTGGAGAGCCCGAATGATGGAAGACCAGGTAGTGCAAGTCGAACGCCTCAAGTTCTTCTCGAATGCGATGCTCATCAAGTCCCTGTGCAGTGCAAGGGCCCTCGAACGAATGCTGGAGATACGTGACTATGTTCTATCGGACACCGACGTGAGGATGGACCACTTGGCCTTTGGGTATAAGCTCGTGGTCCAGTTTGGGCTATGGGGCCTGCTCGACCATCTCATCAGAGTTCCCGCACTCCTGGAACTGGAAGGGGAACCCCATCTACTCAGGTGGTGGAGGATGATTCAGGGAGAAGACGGAACGACGCTCAAGGCCGCCATCTGCGATCCAGGAACCGACCTGGCTCGAGTAGCAAGTGGTATCGACGACCTCGTGACTTCGTTTCGTCGCGCAGGCGTCTCATGGGATGGGATTGCCGAAGAAGCAAAAGGGAGGGCGGACCCGCTCTCGGACGAACTGCTCGAAATCGCGCGCGACTGTCCTGTTTCGTTTCTCACCGACGGCCAGCCAACTCAAGGCTCCGACCGGATTCTTCAGATGAACACAGTCAATCTGCTTCACGACTCCTGGGTCAAAGGCGTTGATTCGTCGGCATTCCGATACTGCCTGCGTAAGCCTACTGAATGGAAACACATGGAACTTCCAGGGGAATCGATGTTCGACATACAGACCCATCGCGATCATATGCGGATGATGCCCGAATACAATCCCGGCGAGTTTGAACCCAACTGGATGGTCGGAAAGCTTGCCGCCGTCACCGTATCGCTGCAAGAAACCAACCAGTGGAGTGAGGGCCTGGGAGACCCCCACGAGCTACTTCGACAGAACTCAGACCCGGATCGGTCCTGGGAAGCGGGCGCTCGTATCTTTCGGGCGACTTCAGGAAGCGACCGTACAGGATTCGAGTTCGGCCTGAAACGGCCACTGAGACTCCCAGCCAAGATACTGCCTTCCCTGTCGGTCCCAGTGTCCCTCGCTGATCCCGTCGACAGGCTGGCGGCCCTGTTGGGCAGACGGCCGTTACTCGTTGATCCGCGTGACACTCGGAGTGCGCTGCATATCGAAACCATCGTATCCGGGCTGGCCTGTACTCTTTCAAATGACGAACCGATTGACATTTTGCGCATTGTTCATGGATCGGAGCCAAGTGAGGTTAACCCGATGTCACTGGCAGTGCGGATGCCAGCGCTCACATCGGTGGGTGACAGTTCGGAATGGTGGGTATTCGACCGAGCATACAGAGCTGTGGGACTTGATGCGAGCGACTGCCAGGGGGTTAGCCGAATCAACGGCATCGCGGAGAGAATAGGGAAGCACATCAACTGGATCGACCTGACCGATGTACCCGTGGATAGACTGTTGTCCCTCTGCGACTATCGTTCATTCCAGCACCTTCGCAGCAAAATCGGGGAACTGGAGAGGGTCGCTAAGACCATAAGAGGAGTGATTCCTGAGTTGCTATCTGCTCAGTTACTCTCCCAGGCTGGGTATCATCCTGTCAGGACCTCGCTCAAGGTCACGTTCCCCAATGGTGTAAAGAGGGAGATGGATGCGGTTGGAATCCGGTTGACGACCGCCGGCGGGGACTGCAAGATCATCGAGGTGAAGGGACAATCCGATTCTCAGCACGCTCTCGAGCGGTACATCCATAGATTCAACGAGACGGTGCGACTCGTGGACACTCACCGATCAGTCATTGAGAAGGCGGTTGGTTGCTCAGAATCGATCCAGAGGGTGTCCGGCCTATTCATTGCGATGGCGAAGGGCGTCGAATTGCCCGATAGTGACAAGCAGGCTGACACAGATTTTTGGAACTATGACAGATTCGTAGATGAACTACGAAAAGCAGACTTCTCCGAGCGCTACATCGAGCTACTTCAAGAATCCCTATTCGTCTGGGAAAACGATTTTAGGGACATTTAGCTGTCGAGGGCGAGAGGACGGGCTTGCCGCCTGCGGCTTCGACGGTGACGACCTGATGATGGCCCTAGCCCGCAAGATCGTCAGTGGGGAGAAGGAAGACGACGCCAAGACGGTGGAGGAGGTCTTCGCCCAGGCCAGGGACGCCGAGGCCAGCGCCGAGGAGTACCTGGTGGACGACGGCTGGAAGGCCGTCGAGATCCAGCCGGAGGCCATCGCGGTCAACGGCCACGGCCACCACGAGGCCATTGGGCCGACGGTCGAGTTGGTCGTGGGCAACGGCCGCCACGCAAGCGGCAACGGTCACCACGACGAGGCCCCGGAGCCGCAGCGGTCGCTGTTCTCCTGGGCGGAGTTCATGGCTGAGGAACCGATCAAGTCGAAGGGCCGCAGCTGGAAGCCCCAGCACGCAGCTGCGTCGCTGTTCGGGTTGGCGCTGAGCCTTGACCAGGAGTGGGAGACGGAGTTGGTCGGCCTGTCTGCCGACTAGGCAGGCGTGGGGCCTAAGTCAGAATCTGAAGAGCGGGGACTTGCGTCCTACAAAGGCAAAGGTGAACACCGGTGGCTAGCTAGGACAGCGAACCACTGCTGACCCTAGGACGCCTCCACCGACACCTGTTCTTGTAGCCCGAGATCGGCGAGCGCTTGCCGCAACTCCAACTGGAAGCCTTGGACCAGACCCGCATCGACGCTCAACGAAAACTCGACGCCCACGCTCAGGTCATCCCCAGAACGCAGCTTCGGCAGGATTCTCGTGCCGAGTCGATTCCACACTTCCGGAGGGACAGTTCCCTTGAGCCGCAGCGTTGCTTTCCGACCCGTCTCTATGGGAAGCCCAACCTGGGTTTGCTCAGAACCCGACGTAGTGTCCGGCTTAGTTGCAGTGTCTGGGCTTGGGTGGAGTCCCGGCTGCACAGGCTTCGTCTCATCGGCTGTCGTGCGTAGCTGCTCAGCTTTGGCCTTGGTCAGCAGGAAGACTCCGGCCTCGAAGGTCACCTCATCCGCCTCCACCGGCTCCCCACACCACAACCGTTCATATCGGCCGTCGCCCTTGTCTCCGGAGGCCAACCCGAAGTCGCCGCTGGCCACGAACTCGACAATCCGCCGTCGAAGCACCGCGTCCGGGTCCATAAGCCGAGTCAACGCTCCATTCAGGAAGCTCTGGCGTAGACTGGTGAGCGGCCAGGCTCCCGCGTCCTTGAACGCGGGCGGCCAATGCCGGTCGATGTACCCTGCACCTACGGACTCGTTGAGCAAGGCCCCCGATTTCAACGCGGCAATAACGCGCCCGCAGAGCGTCTCGCTTCCGCTGGAATGCCCCGCGCCGAGGTCGATGACCTTCAGCCCGTTCGCCGCTTGCGCATCCCCCAGCGCCACGAAGCGGTACCCGGCCCACACATCGTCCTTGGCCGCCTCCTCCGCATCCCTGACCCTGGCCTGTGCCTCGGCCCGGTTCGCCTGGTCGAACTCAGCGCCGAGGACGCCCTGCGAAACCTCTTGGGCCACTCGCCGCCAAGCGAGACACAGCTCGACGCTCTCGCGCAGCTCACGCCCCGGCTTCCTGGCGCACCAGACCAATGCGCCAGGGTAGAGTCGAGGGGATTTCCCCCGTTCCCTGGTCCACCGGCCAATGCGTTCCGCAAGCTGGTCGCCTCCCCGCCACTCTTCTCCGGGGTCCAGGACGATCAGCGTCAGGCGAGGCGAGTCCTGCACTGCGTCGCCGTCCTCCGGGAAGCAGACGACAGGAACTGGCGCGCCGCGGGCGAATTCTTCCTGCACGACCTTGCGGACCGCAGGCTTGATCTCTGTCTCCTCGTCAAGGGAGGCGCGCCGGTCGCTGACGACCTTCCGCAGGGTCGCCTGATGGTGGATGCGGTAGCCGTCCGCACCGACTTTGCGCATGAAGAAGCCGGACTTCTCCAGGGCAGTCGCAGCGTTGTCTATTGTGGTCGTCTCCACTTCTGGCTCGCCGAGGGCGAAGCGCAGCTCCGGCAAGTGCGCGACCTTGTCCACCTGCCCGCCGGAGGACTCGAACAGGATCGCCGTGCCCACTCTACGATGTATGTCCTTAAGAGCGCCCTCGGCGTCTACATCAAGGGCCTCGGCGTGGGCCGCCTCCCCAGCGAGATCTGCATCGATGGCGGCGTCAAGTCGCTGTTGACCCAACTGGCCTAGGACCGCGGCGCGGAACTCTGGCACATGCAGCGGGGCGGAGCCAAGGGTGATCAGCGGCTCGTTCCGCGCCTTCCGGAACTGCTCTCGCGAGGCCCACGAAATCCATTGCGCCAGCATCGCCAGCGCGCCGCGAGTCTGCTGGAACTGGGGCAGGGCCCGCCACTTCCGCTGAAAAACGGAGAGGGTCGCCGGATGAAACGGATAGCACGCCTCGAACCGGTTCCTGAGGAAGTCTCTTGCTTTCGAGCCGGTAGTCGCAGTGTCCACGGCCGTCCACTCGGAGGGAAGACGCGCGCTTCGCTCGAAGCACCAGTCAGCGTAGGCTTTGGCAACCCGTTGGCGCACGCGCTCGCCGCCGATGTCCTCGAACAGCCGCCTGCGCACGACCTCGCTGATCTCTGACTCGTCGTTCGCGATGAGGTCGCGAGCCACGCGGCGGACGACCTTGGTGATGCGTTCCTGCCATTGCTGGTCCCACTCGGTCATCTCGACCTGGCTGCGGGGCAGGCTGATCACCGCCGCAGCATGAGTCGCGCCGGTGACGGCGACGGTCAGGTTCTGGAGGAATGCGTGGAAGGATTCGGCCATGCCGCGGTGTCGGTTGACGAAGTTGAGCACCTCGTCGAACAGAAGCAACACCGGCCCGTTCGCCGCGGCAAACACCCTCGCCAAGGCCTCGGTCCCGGGGGGTGTCGTTTGGGCGGCGCTGCCGAGTGCGGCGACGCCTCCTTCGCCCGCCAACTGTCGAGCCAGATCGATCCAGGGCGTCTCCCGGCCCTCTGAGGGGTCCCACGCGTTGCCGACGAATACGCCGACTCGGGCGGCAGGGGCATCGGCAATACCGGCGTCGCGCAGAAGCTCAGAGACGCCGGGCAGGCTTCGAGCCTCTCGGCCCGCGTTGGCGAGGTGGTACAGGGACGCAAGCGTGTGGGTCTTCCCGCCTCCGAACTGCGTTATCAGCGTCAGAACGGGAGCGGTGTTCTCCGTCCTGCCGGAGAGGCGCCGCAGGACCATGCCGGAGTGCTCGGTCAGCGCGCGGGTGAAGCAGGTGCGAGAGAAGAACTGTGCCGGATCGCTGTAGTCCGGCGGCGCGGTCCCTGCTACCACCTGCTCCAGGGCGATGGCGAACTCATCCGGGCTGAAGGACCGGCCCTCCCGGACCTCCCTACGGGGCGTTACGACTTTATACCAAGGGTCCATTTAGACATCACCTCGTTCTGAGCTCTCCCGTAGACGCATACGAATGCGATTTCGCGTCACCACGATAAGAGCTCCCTCATGCATGTCATCCGGATGGCTCTCTATCAACTCCCGCATGGCCGCCACTTTCTCCGCCACAGGCATCTCGACGAGGCGAACGATGCACGGGTGGGGCAACCTGCGCACAAACACCAACTCGCCGAAGCCCTTATCTTCGGTGATGATTATCCGCTGCTCCTCAGTTGCCAGGGCAAGCAGCTCTTCGTCCGTGGCCCTCGGGTTACCCTCCAAAGCCGACAGGACATCGTGCCCTCCCTCCGTCAGCATGGAGTGCATGCTGCGGGACGACGCGCATACGTCGAGCAGGAACTTCATCTCGCCTACTGGACGGCCATGCGCTCGTGCACCTGCTCACCGGCCATCGAACGGTGGGCGAAGAGCAGACACGCCTGGATGTCCTCAGCCTCCAGGACCGGATATTCCTGGAGAATCGTTTCGGCAGTGTCGCCGGAGGCAAGCATTCCCAGGACGTGTTCCACCGCGATGCGCATGTCTCGAATGATTGGCTTGCCGTGGAAGACGTCCGCTCGCGCGGTGATGCGGTCTAGCAGCTCAGGATTAGCGGTCATGTGTCTCTCCTTCCAGATTGATGGCTTTTCGACTGCACCGACCTACGAGAAACCTCATGACTTAGCAACCGAAACCGGAGCCAGCGTGTCCCCTGCTATGACTGTGTGAGCATAGGCGATGCAGGCGCGGATGTCTTCCGGCTCCAGTCCGGGGTAGTCGTCCAGGAGTTCTTCTTGGGCGGCTCCCTGGCTCAACAGGCTCAGGATTAGCTCCACCGATATCCGCATATCGCGGATAATCGGTTTCCCGCCAAAGACGTCTGGGCGCGCGGTGATGCGGCTAAGGGGTTCATGGTTAGTCGTCATGTCTCTTCTTCCGTATTTCGGGGCTTCTGACTACCGCGGCGCGGCCAGCAGCAGGGCGTCCAGCAGCCGCTTTCCCTCGTTCCATGGCGGGTTGCACCTAACCTACCGGTTCTGGGAGATGATCTGTTCCATTTTCTGACCGTGAGGTATCGGGTCAGGTTTTATTTCAAAGGGATTTCTCACTCGGATCCCACTCTCCTCCCACACCCCCAAATCTTCAAGTTCCTTACGTATACGGTAGGCCTCATTCACTACCTTGGGATCAACTGATGGATTCTTCGCAAGCTGATCTTCGGTAAACGGGGATTGGTTACTCTTTACCATGATGTGCCTCCTCAGAAGCAACAACGACTGTGAACCAAGTTAGGTTGCTGTATCTTGAATGCGAAGTCTTGGAAGAACCAAAAATATTCCTTAACCAATCCACTCAACACCGGTCGAGCTTCTAAATCATCAATCTTGAGATTCAGACCAGCGAGAACATCCCGGTCGATTCCCCGATTATGGGTACCCCATCTTTCTTGGTCGTTCAACGCCCGAGCGATTTCTTCCGCGCGATCCATCTTTTCCTGCTGGGTAACACTGTGTTCTGTTGACATGTGGAATAACCAATCCTTGAATTTGTACTGCACAAGCCAATCCCTGATGAGTTTAACCGATAGTTCGGCGGCCAACTCGTACTGCCGCAGATCAGCAAGGTCCAGTTTCTGAAGAAGCACTAGCTCCGCACTCGTTAGTGTGCCTTCCTCGGATTTCTTTACGAGACGTTCGAACTGCTCAAGATAGGACAGGACTGACGTCGGTATCGGCTTGCCTTCAATATACAGCTGGGGGTCTATTGGTCCTAAACGAGAGAAATGGTCCATGAGAATCGCATCCCCGGACATGACTAGCACAGTCCCCGCCGACATCGCACGGTCGGGAACCAAGAACTTCACCTCTTGATAGTAATGGCGCATTGTACTAACGATGCGTTCAGCAACTTCTACAATTCCGCCTGGGGTATCAATGATCACAAGTAAACCCTTACGCAATTCAGGCAAGCTCTCGATTGCCAATCTGACGCGGAGGTCGATGGGAGGCATTATCGGTCCATAAATTGTCAATGCGTCCATATCGGAGCTGGTCTCGATTTCAGCGAGCTTGGAATGAAGCCAGTCAATCGCAATCGAATCGCTCGTTGCAGGACTCTTCTGCCGAGAAGGTTGTCCTGAATCGTTATCAGACATATGGCTGACCTCTATAAACTCGCCTTCATTTCTTGCTTTTGGAGATTTGCCGGTTCATTGTCACCGCGGCGCGGCCAGCAGCATGGCGTCCAGCAGACGCTTCTCCTCGCTCCCTGACGGGTAAAGGGCGGTGAGAGCATTTGCGAGACGCAGGAAATCGGGGCTACGCTCCTGCTCGGCCCGTAGCAGGTTTCGCAGCGCTTGGCTACGGCCCGAAGCCTGTAGCAGCATCGCGGCATGGACCCGGTCCAGCGTGGTCGCCGACAGTGTAGGTTCCATGTCGCCGGTGGTCAGCGATATGGACCTCCCCCGCCGCCGCGCACGGCCCCGTACCGGCGGCGGATCTTCCGGGAACAGGCTCAGCTGGGGAGAAGTGTTCGATGCGGCGTCCATCTCATCGGCTGCGGCGGCAACGCCGGACTCCCCAAAGAGCTGCTTCCCGCGCTCCGCGACGGGGAGCAGCCGGACTACGCCCTTTTCCGTCTTGATGATGCGCGACTCCCAGTCATCGAGGTGGATGCCCAGGGGCTGGGCGAAGCGGCGGGCCACGTCGAAGGGTAGGCTGTAACCGGCGGCCTTCCGGCGGGGCGCTTCGTCCCCTTCATCATCATCCTCAGGCTCCATACCGTTGCCCGAGGATGAGTCCGCCGCTGTGCTCTGCATCGTCCAGAGGAAGAGGGCGGTGAGCCGGGAGTCCTCCTCCAGCGCGCCAGCCGCGCCGTTGCGGGCCTGCGCCTCCGCCGTGCCCAGCACCTGCTCGAGGGCCTCTCGTCCCACCACCTCCCACACCTTCTCCAGGTACTCCGGCAGGGTGACTTCCCGGCCCTCCGCCGTCTCCACACTAGAATAACGGCTGTATATCTCCAGCGCGGGGCCGACGCAGGCGAAGACCAGATCGGCCCCACGAACGCCTTCCCGTTGTAGCCGCTGCATCCAGTTGGCGACTCGGTTGGGGAGTTCCTGCAACACGTTGGCCCAATCGCCCACCGGCGCGTCCTCGGGTCGTGGGCGGCAGATGAGGTGAACACTGGTGGCGAGAGCCGCCGAGTCCCTGGCCCGGAGACGTGAAGCCATCTCCGTAGTGATGGGCCAAGAGCCGGTGATGGTCCAACCACCTCGAATCATGCCCGAAAGCAACGCCTCCCATCCCTCGGTGGTCTTGTGGGCGAAGACCACCGAGCCGATGCCGTCTTCACTCAGCACGCGGCGGCCTTCGGTGAAGGCCCGCGCCATTGTCTCCTCGAACCAAGCCCGGTCTTTCGGCCTGCCGGCGCAGAGCTTGGTCTCGTCCTGGACTATCTCGCGTGTTTTGGGTGAAAGCGGGTTGTCCAGGTCAAATGGGTCAGATAGCAGCGAGTATCCTGGTAGCGTTCGTTTGAGCCATGTCAGGAAGAAGTCCGAGAGTTCTGCGTATGGGACGGCATCATAGTAGGGCGGATCCGTGAACCAGACATGCGACGACTCATTAGGAAGCGGATGATTGGTTGAATCAGCTACTTGGACATCGGAAATTTCGCTGCTGACCAAAGCATCTATTACATCTGCGATCAGCACAAAGCCACTCTTCCAATTTCCAGGGGCCTCGACAGTGATGACGACCTCCGCGAAATCCCAAACCATGGGAAGCGCTTGGCGTCCGAACGTATGCTGCATCTTCTCTGCTACAGCGTTCCATCGGGTACAGGACATGTTACTCATTGATACCCGGTTAAATGCACATGCCAATAGGGCATACAAGTTCGCTTTGTCTGAGTCGTGTACAGCCCTTCCCAACTCCACCAACGCCGCCTTCTGCCGGGCTGTAAACAGGTCGCCCCACTGGAGCATTCCGTAACGCTGCACACTGAACGCCCGGCCTGCCCCTGAGCCTCCGCCGGCAGGCGTTGGTTCGTCCGGCACGGGGCAGAGGCCCTGCTTTCCGCCGATCTCCCACTCCTCCAGAATGCTCGCAATTCGCTCTTGGGCCAGACGCACCGCCGCGTAGTCGGCGTCGTTGGGCAGGCGATAGTGACGGCCCTGCTCTCCGGGCCTGAGCGTTACTACCGCCGTCAGACGAGCGCCGCCGACGCGGTTGCCATCGTCGTCGAACACCGCGTCCCCACCGCCCTTTTGGGCGGCAAGCTGGGCTCTCACGCGCTCGGGTTGCAGCACCGCGCGGCAACAGACGCAGGTTGCCCTGGCGCGTGCGACCGTCCCCGTAGCCCCTTCTCTATCGGACTCCGGTTCGAAAATCTCAAACTCAACCCGAGGCGGAACTCCATCATCCCGCAGCACGTTGGGGCGCAGCGCCCACTTGCGATTGGGCTTCCTGCACAACCACAGCGAGCGCATCAGGGGAATCTCCGCGCCGCATTTGGGGGCCTCGCAGCGCACCGTTCGCGCCCACAGATAGGCAATGGGCGTGGCACCGTCCGGGTCCTTGGGGTACAGGTCGGCCAGCTCCTCCTCAGCCTTGGCCTTGATCTCCGCGCCGGCTTTCCGCAGCTCGTCGGCAAGGCCCGGCCCATACCGGGGAATGTCCTCCAGCATCACCTTGAGGATCAGGCAGGCGACGGGGTTGAGGTCGCTTGCGAAGGCCTCGCAACCCAGCCGTAGGGCCTCCAGCGGGATGGAGCCGCCGCCCGCGAAGGGGTCCACCACTAGGGGCGTCTCCTCCGGGTGGGCGGCGCTCACCAGCGCCCGGCCCGCCTCCAGGTAGTCCTGATCCGCCGCGTTGTCCCAGTTCGCGAAGTCGGCGATGAACTTGAGCAGCACACGCCGCAGCCCCTCGTCGTCCTTGACCTGCCGGTCCCACCCGGACGGCCTCGCCTTCATCGCCAGGAGTGCTTTCCTGGCCCGTCCCCTGAAGGACTCCGGGCAGTGCGAGTCACAGGGGTCGGGCAGCAGCAGCGCCATAAGTACCGCCCGCGACGACGCCAGCGGCCGGCGCGCCCACCACAGGTGCAGCGTGGAGGGGTGGCCGTGCCGTATCGACTTCTCCCGCGCCGCGTGCCGGGACACCTCCGCGATGGGGAAGTCCACCTCGGCCAGCCGCTTGCAGGACGCGGGGATCATGCTTAGGACGCCTCTCCAACTGACTTTGGTCTTTGAGAATCTCGATCGCCCAGTATATGTTTGGCTCCTGACACAAAACCTTCTTTCATCACTGTTGAGTACAGCGCACACACGAGGATGTGCCACTTCCCGGCCTCTGGCTCAGGCGCAGCCATGTTCATCTCGTCGAATGTAATCATCTCCGGCCAGCGGTAACCTCGCCAGATGTGGTCTCTCAGCTCGGTTACAGCTGTCATCTCTTCTTGCTTCGGTTGGAGTAACTCCTCGAATAGCTCGAAATACAAGCATAGAAGGTAGCAGCCGAATATCTGACACACTGCGAGATGATAAGCACCCATATGCTTTGAACTGAATTTGCTGTTTTCAACCACTCCCTCGTCAGCTCCCATTACCCCCCAACCTAGTTTCAACAGCAATTTGGGATTGAAATGAACGGCACCGGATGTTAATCGGTAAACAAAATCGTATACCTGTTCCAATATCCCAGGAATGGTTTTCTCAGCTATTTCTCTAGTTGGCGGACTCTCTTGTCTCAAGTTAGGCCAACCATTACCTCGCCAGAAGGTGCGCAACTCCTCTTTGACTGCTTCTATGTTGGGCACAGTCGCCGAGAGAACTGGCTGAAATGGCCGGAAGGTTCGAAAGAACTGATACTGGTCAGTGATGCTTCGGTGGACCTCTAGATGCATCATGTTTTCGATAACCCGTTCACGGGTTTCGGGGGCGAAATCACTCAAGAACACAAAATAAATGATGTCTTCTGTTATGCCCCGTAAAGCTGGGATCAAGAAAAAGGCTTGGTCGGGACTCTCTTTCGAGACTGAGTCTACATATTCGAACGTTCTGACAAATGAGGATTTCAGACAGGAGGAAAACAGGCGACTGCGCGAGAAGTCCCCGACAGCCGTTCTTTCAACGAATGGACGCAATACATCTAGCCTAGGGGGTAGTGTTTCAGATAACTCTGGCATATTCTGAACCTATAAGGTCAACGCGTAGTATGGTCATTGCTTGCTGCGATACTCCGCCCTCTCTTCCCTGACCTGCATTGGCCGGGTCATGGCGTCTACTTCCAGCCAGTAGTGCTGCACCTTGCTGACCTCGTGCCAGGGGAACCGGGCCGGGTCCTTTATCGGTTCCTGCAACTGCGCCTTGTCGGCGCAGTTGGTGACCACGTAGAGCCAGTAGCAGTCGCTGCGGTCTTCGGCCACCCGGCGTTCGTTCGGCGTCAGCAGGATGGTCCCGGTCTCGGCCGCCAGCCCCTTCACCTCTATTAGGCGCAGCTGCCCGGTCTTGATGTCGAGGCTGGTCACGTCGTAGCCCAGGTTCTTCTCGTGGACGTCGGTGACCCGCCGCCCTTCGGCCGTCTCATGCTCCATGACGACCCGCATGGCGGTCATCTCGGTTTCGGCGTTGGGGCGCAGGCGGCGAACATCCTCGGCCTCGCTTTCCGGGTGCGGCAGGACCAGGACGCTGGTCAGCCGCTCGACGCCCTGAAGCGTGAGGGCCCGCTGTTGGGTGAGCTCGCGCCGCCGCCGTTCCCGGCGCGCCATCGCCTCGTCGTGACGGGCCTCGGCCTGGGCCGAGCGGCCCTCCGCCCCGGCGACTTGATTAGCCACATCCTCAGTGGCGCGGCCGATCTCCTGGTCGGTCCGCAGCAGTACCTCGGTGAGGGACAGTTCGACGTGATCGGCGATCCGTTCGACCTCGGGAAGACGCTCGGCGCGCACCTCGTCGATGAACGGCGTGAAAGCGTGCTCGTGCAGCCAGGCAGCGGCCTCCGGGAGGGAGACGGCGGGAGGAAGACTGCTCGGTGTGGCCGCAGGGCTGAGATTGCCGAGGATGTCCGGCTCTCTCAGGCGGGGCGCGCCGCCCTCCGACAGCTCCACGGTGAAAAGCCGCTCGTGGATGACGTGGCCGAGGCCATCGACGACCCGCGCCCTATAGAAATCAATGCGCGCCGGGGTCTCGTGGTCCAGGGAGTGAAAGCAGGCGCCCTTGGCGAAGGCTTGCTGTCCCGCGTCGAAGCTGTGTCGCCGCAGGGCCTCGAACAGTGGGTGTCCCGGCGTGACCCATTCGAGGTTGCGCTCCTCCGCGGTGGTCCGGTCCGTCGAGAGGCGTGGGTAGCGGGATGCCAGCTCAGAAAGACGCCAATCGGGCTCGCTCTCGTATCTCTTCAGGGCAGGCGGGGTGCGTCCCGGATCAAACGTGTGCGGTAGGCCGCGCGCCGGGCTGATCGCGAGGGACGCGGTCCCCGCACTCTCGGAGATGAAGCGGGCAATGGTCTCGGGCACCACGCGGCGCTCCTGGGCGCGGGCGCGGCGCTCCACCAGCATGGCCAGGTTGAGGCCCTTGGACGCCAATCCCTCCAACGCGGTCTGGCAGATTTCCCGGAACCGTCCCTCGTCCACGTCCCGCAGGAGCCGGTCTTCCAGGTCCGCGTCGCCTAGACGGCCCGAATAGTAGTCCCGCAGGACGCGTTCGACATGGGCGGCGGGCAGGACCTCGCCGACCACGTTGAACACGGCGTCGTCGTCCAGAGCGTCCCGGATCTCCTGGAGCTTGGACAGGAGCCGCTGGAGCACTCGTCCCTCGATGGTGTTGGCGGCGACGAAATTGAAGATGAGGCAGTCGAAACGCTGCCCGTAGCGGTGGATGCGGCCCATGCGCTGTTCCAGCCGGTTCGGGTTCCAGGGGATGTCATAGTTGAAGAGAACGTGGCAGCACTGGAGGTTGATGCCCTCCCCGGCCGCCTCGGTCGCCACCAAGACCTGGATGCCGCCGTCGCGGAACTGCTGCTCGGCGTAGAGCCGGGAACCCGGCTCGTCGCGGGACCCCGACCTCATGCCGCCGTGGATGCTCCCCACGCGAAATCCCCAGGTCTTCAGGCGTTCCATAAGGTAGTCGAGGGTGTCCTTGAACTCGGTGAAAATCAATAGCTGCTGGTCCGCGTCGTCGAAGAACCCCTGCTCTTGCAGTATCTCCCTGAGCTTGGTCAGCTTCGCTTCGGCCTCCGATCCCACGACGGACATGGCACGTTCGGCGAGGCCGCGCAGCTCTGCGATCTCCCTACGGACCTCCTCGGCATTGCCAGCCAGCGTGACCGCCTCCAGCATCCGCTCAAGACGCTCGCGCTCGGCGTCCTCCAGCTCCTCCAACTCCTCCAAATCAGGGAGGTCGGGCGGCGCCGACCGCGCCAGGTCCTGGGCCTGCTTCAGGCCCTCGTCCAGCCGCCTTGCCCGGTTCTCCAGCGACCGGCGCATGGCGTAGGCGCTGGAAGCGAGCCGCCGTTGGTACAGCGACATGAGGAACCCGACTGCGCGGGCGCGCCGGTCGTCGCCCTGGTCCGCCGCGCGCCTGCTTTGCGACTTGACAAAGCTCGTGACCGCTCGGTACAAGTCGTACTCCTCTCCGTCGATGGAGAAGTCGGCGGTGCGGGTGATCCGCTTGGTGAACACCGGTTGCGCCGCCCAGTCCCCGTCGGGCTGCCGCTCCGGGAAGTAGACCATCGCCTCTTTGGTCCTCCGTAGATAGAAGGGCGCCCGCCGCCGTTCCATCGCCTCGCGGATGGACTTCACGTCGGCGTAGGCGTCCCGGTCGAGGAGCTGCAGGAAGAGGGTGAAGTTGTGCGGGTCGCCCTTGTGCGGCGTGGCGGTCAGCAGCAGCACGTTGTCGGCGCTGTCCCGCAGGAGCTCACCAAGCCTGTAGCGCTGGCTCTTGTGCGTCTCGTCACTGGCCGACATGCGGTGCGCCTCGTCGACGATCACGAGGTCCCAACGCACCTGCCTCAACCCCGGCAGGATATCCTCGCGCTTTGCGAGGTCGAGGGACGTGATGACCTCCTTCTGGCTCAGCCACTGGTTGACGCCGAACTGGTCGCGGATGTCGCCGCCCTTCAGGACCAGGAACTGTTGATCGAACTTCTCCTTCAGCTCCCGCTGCCACTGGAAGGTCAGGTTCGCCGGGCACACGACGAGTATCCGCTCGGCGAGGCCCCGGAGCTTGAGCTCTCGGATGAGCAGGCCGGCCATGATGGTCTTACCGGCCCCGGCGTCGTCGGCCAGCAGGAACCGCACGCTGGGGAGCTTCATGAAGTATTCGTAGACTGCTTCAAGCTGGTGGGGCAGCGGGTCCACCCGGGATATGGATAGGCCGAAGTAGGGGTCGAACTCGTGGGCGATGCCGAGGGAATAGGCTTGGAGGCCGAGCTTCAACAGGGGTCCATCGCCGTCGTAGGGCCAGGTGGCATCGGCGATGGTCAAGTCCGCAATGTCTACCGAAGTCAACGTAACCCGCCGAAACTGCTCAGTCTTCTGCCCGACCAGTCCCGCCTCCACGGAATCAGGGCCGTTTGGACGCACGGTCTCCACACGCATGGGCTCGTTGAACATCGGCCCGGTGAGCACCTGCCCTTCACGGATTGCGGTGTCGATAGTCAATCGCTATGTCCTCCCTCTCTGATTCATCGAGAATACGCGTCAACCATGGGCAACCAATGCGCTCGCGGGTTCGGCGATCCACGTCGGCATGATCGCCCGCAACGCTGCCAACTCCTCGAGGTCTTCGGCGGAGAGCTTGCGGCCAATCAGGTCCAAGCTCGCCTCCACCTCGTCAGGCCCCAGCCAGGACAGCGCGCGAACCGCCTCGCCTGCGGGCCGGTGTGGCGCCGCCAGTTGCCAACGGGGAGCATGGCGCAGGTCCACGGTCAGCTCGCCGAGCGTCAGCTTGCGATTGGGTCCGGAGGTCAGGTACACGGACTTCACTGGCATCTGGGTGGTGAGTCCCAAGGCGTTCGCCGCAGTGCCGCCGCAAGGGACTATCGTCTCACCCCACAACGCCGAAAGCGACGCGATCACCTTCTCGGCGGCAGGCGGGCGAGGACCGAATCGGGTCTCCACAGGGCATACGTAGATACCGTGGCAGACTCGCATCAACCTTCCTTTCTTGGCGAGACGGGACAACGCCTGGTCGATTGCTGCCCTGGTTCCCAGGTGCAGCAGCACTTTCGGGTGCAGCAGCGCGCCTTCGGGCAGGGCAGCGGCGTAGGTCATGATCTGCTCCGGAGAACGCGGCATCGGCACAACTCCCTTGAATGTCAGAATTGTATCACCGACACTAACAACGCCGCAAAGTATCCGAGGCTGGCAGAGTGGCGGCAGGGGCGACCGTCCCGATCGTCCGGAGGAAGATTCGGAAATGGCTGCGAGAGTCGACGGAGCGACAGACCGTGAAAGATGCAGTCGAGGAATTGTCGGCGAACAGGCAAGCACCTACTAACCCTCTACCAGGTGGCCGTTGATGCAATCCGCCCCAAGTAAGCGTGCGGGCTCTCAAGGTTGTGAAATACGGCGGTCCCGTAGACAGGTTCCCCTGTACACTGAGTAGGAGCCAGTCCTAGGCATGGAGCTCGAAAGCACTATAGTTGTTCTTGCCAGTCTTCGCTATAAATGCTGAAGAGCTTGGTTTGTCTTCTCTGCAACAAAGGACTAAATCGAGTTTCAACGGTCCTCATATAGCTAGTATGCAACCAAGGCAGGAGTAGAATATGAATGAGCCAATCAGTAACGACACGTCATCTGTAGTGTGACGCGTCGGGACGCAGGGACACTGATGCGTCGTGACCGGGTAGTAGACCGACACGGATGGTAGGTGAGGAAGTCTTCCAGATGTGGCTTGAGACCCTAAGTAGGCCCGAAGGATCGGTTCTATCCTTGCCAAGCCGCCCACCCCCTCAATCATCCAGCAGCCCGTTCTGCGCAGCCCACACCACGACCTCCTGCTTCGAGCCGACGCCCAGCTTCACCTGGATGGTGTAGATGGCGTTTCGGATGGTGACCACCTTGACTTCCCTTGCCTCCGCAATCGCAACGTATGACATGCCCCGGCAGAACGACACAGATGACGTTGGCCGATGCCGCCTACCACTCTGGGAAGGGTTTGGAAGAATGCGCTCGTAGAGGCCAGTCGGTTGCGATGCCGGAGACGCGACAACAGCTCCTTGAGGACCCATATCACAAAGACCGATTCACCTATGACAGGCACAGCGACAGCTTCAGGTGTCCGCAGGGGCAGGAGCTTCAGTTTCTTCGTATCCAACGCTTGAATGGAGTCCCGTGGCGTCTGTACCGGGCCTCCGAAGGCGTCTGTCAGGCGTGCCCAGCCTTCGGAGTCTGTACGAGGTCCCAAAGGTTCGGACGTAGTGTGGCGATAGGGCCTCACGACACCGCGTTGCGCCGTCATCGTGTCTGGATGTCTACCGACGAAGCAAAGGATGCGTACAAGCGGAGGAAGCCGTTGGTCGAGCCGGTCTTCGGAATCATCAAAGAGCAACTGGCGGCTCGGAGGTTCCTGCTGCGCGGCCTCGTTAACGTGGCGGCCGAGTGGACCATGCTGGCCACAGCCTTCAACCTGCGCACTCTCTGGCGGGTGTGGCGCCTCGGCGTCTTTGCCGACCTACTTCGCGGCCCGAAGCCTCACTTCGCTTCCTAGACCGTCGCGATAACAGCGGGCGCCCACTGGTCGCAAGCCCCGTCACCTGCTCTTGCCCTACAGGCTGGGTCGTTCAGCGATCCCCGTTTGATCTAGTCTGGTCGCAACATCGCTTTTGAGACAGGCTCACACGAGGCCCTTTTTGCGTTTCAGGAGGTCTAGCCTGTGTACTGGCCTGACCAGCTGACGTGGTGCGCTCCTTGAGCTAGTCAATAGGCCGGCCGTGCCGTCAGGCGTTTCGGGGTTCGAGTTTCGCCCCGGGGCAATCGCCGCATCATCGACCGTGCCTGACTCATCCCGGGGACCTTGCACCGAGTCGACGCACTCGGCCTGAGCACTCTCTTAGCTCTACGGGCGTTCCCAGCAGAGCTGGGCATATCGTGCTGGCTATACCTGTTGGACACTCCGGTCGGTGAAGATATGGTCCAGGCCCAGGGAGTCGGCCAGTTCAAGGAGCGCGACCTGATGAGCCAGGTTGGGTCGTACCCCGTTGAACCTCCAACGTCTGTATGGTGAGAGGGTAGGTTCTGAGACGGCGGGCGATCTCCGCCCACGACAGGCTGGACTCCACTTTGAATCGCTCCAGACGCTGTGGGAAGTCGTCGGGGAAGACGTGGGTCCTTGGGCTGTAGTATGTGTGCGGTCTCAGCATGGCGAGCCGGTCCTTCCGCAAGACTCTCAGACCCTCACCTACGGGAGCGTCCGGTACATGCGGCGGTGGGCGCAGCACGACGGCGGGAGGCGCGAGATGCCGCCGCCTCAGCCGCTCCCGTGTAAGGAGAGCGCCCGTCCGGGCGGCTCACCGCCCCGCCCGAACATCCATGTATGCGGCCTGTAATGCTGTCCGCAGCCTACCGCTCCTAACCCCCCGGCCCTGATACGGTGAAGCTCAGCGAGTTGGACAGCTTCCTGCCGTCCCCGGTGCAGATGGCGCCGTCGGCGTTGCAGTCCGTGGTTGCCGGGAGTTCGATGGTCACGTCCCCGTTGCCTTGCGGCTTTATCGTGATGAGCCAGGGAATGTTGCTGGGCTTGTCCGTTCTCTGCGCCCTCTCCACGGTCCCGCCCGTTACATTGAAGGCGTGGTCCCGCAGGGTCCGGTAGCTGATGCCGAACTCCTCGCTGAACTCGATCTCGAAGGTGAACTCGGACGAGCCGTCGTGGGAAGCCGGCGCAGAGACCGTCACGCTGACGGTGAGGGGAACCGGCGCCGCCGCAACGGCCACGGTCGCAGCGCTGGTCAGGGTCTCCTCGTTATCGGCGTCGTCGGTGAAGGTCACCCGCACCTGGATGGTCTGTCCCTGCTCGCTGGCCGTCAGCGTGAAGCTGGAGCCGGTGGCCCCGCCGATGTCCGACCCTCCCGCGATCCACTGGTAGCGGTAGGACACGTTGGTCAGCCCGTCTTGGTCGACGATGTTTGCCGTATCCGCCGTCAGCGTCTGGCCCACCTGGGGCGTACCGCTGATGGTGGGCTGGCCGGTGGCTGGGGTGTTGGGCCTGGCTTCCACCTGGGCGGTCGCAGCGCTGGTCAGCGATTCCGCGTTGCCTGCGTCGTCGGTGAAGGTCACCCGGACTTGTATGGTCTGCCCCTGCTCACTGACAGTCAGGGTGTGGCTGGAGCCGGTGGCCCCGCCGATGTCCATACCACCGGCGATCCACTGGTAGCGGTAGGACGCGTTGGTAAGCCCGTCCGCGTCGGCGATGCCCGATGTGGAGGCCGTCAGCGTCTCACCCACCTGGGGGGTCCCGCTGATGCCGGGCAGTCCGGTGGCTGGGGTGTTGGCTTGGGCAGCGGCTGCTGCTACGGCGCCGGTAGCCACGCTGGTCAGGGTCTCGGCGTTGCCCGCATCGTCGGTGAAGGTCACCCGCACCTGTATAGTCTGGCCCTGCTCGCGGGAGGTCAGGGTGTAGGTGGAGCCGGTGGCCCCGTCGATGTCCGTACCTCCGGCCATCCACTGGTAGCTGTAGGAAACGTTGGTCAGGCCGTCTTGGTCGACGATGTTTGCCGTATCCGCCGTCAGCGTCTCTCCCACCTGGGCCGTTCCATCAATGGTGGGCGTTCCCGTGGCCGGAGAGTTGGGCTTGGCTGCAACCGCCGCCGTCGCCGCGCTGGTCAGGGTCTCCTCGTGGTCTGCGTCGTCGGTGAAGGACACCTTCACCCTGATGGTCTGCCCCTGCTCGCTGGCAGTCAGGGTGTAGTTGGAGGCGTTGGCCCCGTCGATGCCCGACCCTTCGGCGATCCACTGGTAGGTGTAGGAGACGCCGGTTAGCCCGTCTTGGTCGACGATGTTTGCCGTATCCGCCGTCAGCGTCTCTCCCACCTGGGGCGTACCGCTGATGGTGGGCTGGCCCGTGGCCTCGCGGTTGGCAGCTGCAGCAACGGCCACAGTCGCCTCGCTGGTCAGGGTCTCCTCGTTATCGGCGTCGTCGGTGAAGGTCACCCGCACCTGGATGGTCTGCCCTTGCTCGCTGGACGTGAGCTCGTAGCTGGAGCCGGTGGCCCCGTCGATGTCCGTACCTCCGGCGATCCACTGGTAGGTGTAGGAGACGCCGGTTAGCCCGTCTTGGTCGACGATGTTTGCCGTATCCGCCGTCAGCGTCTCTCCCACCTGGGGCGTACCGCTGATGGTGGGCTGGCCCGTGGCCTCGCGGTTGGCAGCTGCAGTAACGGCCACAGTGGCCGCACTGGTCAGAGTTTCCTCATTGTCGCGGTCGTCGGTGAAGGTCACCCGCACCTGGATGGTCTGTCCCTGCTCGCTGGCAGTCAGGGTGTAGGTGGAGCCGGTGGCCCCGCCGATGTCCGATCCTCCCGCGATCCACTGGTATTCGAAGGTTGCGTTGGTCAGCCCGTCCTGGTCGGCGATGCCCGACGTTGACGCTGTCAGGGTCTGTCCCACCTGCGGCATCCCGGTGATGGTGGGAGCTCCCGTGGTATCACGGTTGGGTGCCGCCGCTACCTCCTCGGTCGCATCGCTGGCCCGCGATTCGATGTTGTTCCGGTCGTCGACGAATCTCACCCTTACCGTGACGGTCTTGCCCTGCTCGCTGGCGGTGAGGGTGTAGGTGGAGCGGTTGGCCCCGATTATGGTCAGGCCCCCGGCCCTCCACTGGTAGAAGAAGGTGGCGTTCGTTATCCCGTCGAGGTCGGAGATGTTCGAGGTGTCCGCCGTCAGCGTCCGGCCCACGCGGGCCGTACCGTCGATGGTGGGCTTGCCGGTGGCCTGGCGGTTGGGCGCCGCAATCACCGCGCCCGTCGCATCGCTGGTCCGGGCCTCTGCGTTGTTCCGGTCGTCGATGAAGGACACCCTGACCTTGATGGTCTGCCCCTGCTCGCTGGAGGTGAGCAGGTAGCTGGGTCCGGTGGCTCCGTCGATGTCCGTACCGCCGGAAATCCACTGGTAGCCGTAGGACACGTTGTCCAGCCCGTCGGCGTCGTTAATGCCGGAAACGTCCGCCGTCAGCGTCTCTCCCACCTGGACCGTCCCACTGATGGTGGGCACACCTGTCGCTGGAGTGCCATCGTCTGGCGCGGTCAGTCTGACGGCGACCTCTTCCCCCTCCAGCATGCCCAGTCCCCGGTCGTTCCACTGGAACTGGATGATGGAGCTGGAGTCCCCCTCCAGGGTCGATGCGTCGGTAGAGGCGAATTCGTCCGTCCCCACCACCAGGACAAAGTCGGCAGTCAGTTTTGGCATCACTGAGAGAATCAGCTTACCGTGCAGAACCCCCAGGGCCCTGACGGTGTAGCTGGAGTCGTCCAACGTGATGGTGTCGGACGAGAGTGCGCCCAGGGTGTTGGTTTCCGGCGAAGACAGGAATGTCGTATAGCCGGCAAAATTCTCTCCGATCCCTATCGTCAAGGTCGCCGACCATATTGCTTCACCCTCCGGTGTTTCACCGCCATGGCCCGGAGCGTTGGGAACGCCGAATACCCAGGGGCGGGCCTGTTTGATGGACAGGACGTCGTCGCTGGTGATCTTGAACTCGATCTCCATTGCGAAGGGTTCGCCGGGTCCGGGGTTGTACAGACCCTCGAAATGGTCATGGATGTCCTGGAGATGCCGGCGCAACTGGCGAATTTGAGTATCGTTCATGAGGAGTTGTCCTCCTGGCACCTGGTTGGAGGTCACCAGGGTGGTGTATGAACCGGACAGGTCCAACAGGATTTCCTCGGGCACCGAGTGTGCATCGGGATTGGTGACCAGGTCCTCGCCGAGTTGCGTGTTGACGTAGTAGCTCCCCTCCGTTCCGTAGATTGGGTCGAAGCTGACGGCCACTCCGTTGGCCAGCTCGTCCGAGTAGTTGGGATGCACCAGCACCCCCATGGCAGTCGCCATGTGGTCGATGCGGTGGGACTCGCGTTCAGTGAATGCCCGGAAGTTCCACAGGCTGGCCCACACCCCTTTGATGGACTTGTCGATGCCGTCCTCCTCCGTCTCCTCCGGGTCCTGGGTCTTGGAGTCGTACAGCCCAGCGCCGCTGAAGCCGGGCAGATCCTCGTTGTTGGTGCTGGACCGGTAGCGCAGCGATTGTCCTTCAGGGTAGGTGGCGTGCATCTCTTCCAGCGCGTCGATGATCCAGTCGGGCGTCTCCCCCTTCTTGATCTTCTTGCGGAGTTTCTTGAGTTCTTTCTCCTGGGTGTCATAGTCCGACTGGAAATCCGGGTCTTCCAGCATCTCTTCGATATCGTCATAGAACCCGTTATGCTTCATGAACTCGTCGTAGAAGTAGAAGGGCACCGCGAACCCGTCGGGGACGGTTCCGTCGGGAAAACCCAGGGTCCGCAGCACGGCCACGTTGGCCGCCTTGACGCCGAACGCATTCCAGTCGTCGAAGCCGATGTCGTCCAGGTCGGTGATCTGGGTGACTGTGAGGTCCCGTTCCGGCGTCTGGGTTCCGGGAGGGCGCGAAGCGGCGAAGTAGGCCTCGACTTCGGCGGGAGTGGCGGCGCGGATGGAGTAGCCGTCCGCCGTGACGCTGTAGTGGACGTATCTGCCGATGAGATCATCGATGTCGCCGTCGTCGAGGGCGTCGCGAATGAAGGCGTTGGGGACACCGTCCTGGACGGCCCGCAGGCTGACGTGGGAAAGCGGTGTCTGGGGCACGGTGGTGATGATGCCGGCGACCCGGGAAAGCTCGTTGGGCAGAGTCTCGTAGATCACCACGTCGCGCGGGTCGGGGCGTTCCTCCAGCGACATGAGCCTGAGGAAACCGTACCCCTCCCCAACGTTGAGGGGGATGAACGGAACATCTGGCTGGATGTCCTCTCTCAACACCACATTGATCCGGGAATCAGCATAGAGGGCCTGTTCTCTGTGATAGAGCGGCAGGGCTCTCCTCGGCATCGGGTAATAGGCAAGGTTGTCATCAAGCAGCGGCATGCTGGCCGCCAAAACCTCATACGAACGGGACACATAGCCGAAGGTGTATACATCCATGGGCTGGAACTGGTAGCGGTAGACGCCCAGGGAACCATCGGGAGCAACCACATTGGGGTGGTATATGATCTCGCCGCCCATGTACCCCTGTCCCCAGAGAGGGTCCTCCCAGAGACCGATTGCATCCCCGAAATCGGGATGTACTCGGTGGGTCTCGGTGTTCATGAAATAGACACCCATGTTGTCGCTAGACAGGCCGATAATGTAGAACTTGACAAACTCCAGGTCCTGGAGATGGCGGTGATAGGGAACATCTCTGCCCTTGTAGGAAAGGGCCTCGAATGTCTCACGGTCGGGAATGGCCACCGCGCCATCATGAAAGGGGACCGCGCGCGCGGGGTTCAGCGGGTTCATTCCCACCGGGTCCCCCAGTTCGGTGATGTCGTCGATGCAGTCGTTATCGATGTCGGCCGGGTCGGCGATGAGGAACTTTTCCACCCGGTAATGCTCTTTGGGGAGCGGGGACAGCTGCTCGGTCAGCGTTGTAGTGCCGTCTTCGCCCAGGGTCACTGAGACCGGGAACTCTCGTTCGGAATCCAGGGCGGGCCGCACGTAGAGCACGAAGTATTCCTCGGTGGTGGAATCGACGATGGCGGGAACGGCTTGTACCTCTACCGCCGTTGCCGCCGGGGCATGCTCGCCGACCGTACATGCCACGACTGATACCTTGACCGTCCTCTGACTGGCCAGCGTCTCCTGGGTGCCCCAGTCGTCATAGAACGACACCCGCATGCTAATGGTCTTGCCAAGGTCAGCCATAACCAGGGTGTAGGTCGAAGCCGTCGCTCCTTCGATGTCGAAAAAACTGCTCCCGTGGTGGCTGCGGACCCACTGGAAACTGAACGCGTCATCGTCGAGCCCGTCGGGGTCGGCGATCCCGGACACGTCCGCCGTCAGGGTCTCTCCGACTTGGACGGCGCCGTTGATGACGGGCGCGCCGGTCGCGGCACGGTTGGCGGCCACCCTGAGAATCCTGTCGCCGCCGGGTGCGTTGGAGGTGGCGATGTACAGAGCCCCGTCGGGGCCGAGCACCGGGGTCCGCAACTGGCCGTGGCTGCCGTCGAGCTCCGGAACGACGATCTGACTCACGAAATCGCCCTGTTCGGTGAACTCGAAGACACGAAGCGACTTCGTCTTGAGCGTGGCCACCGCGAGTCGCCCTTCCCACTCCCCCCATTGGGAGCCATCCAGGAAAACGGCCCCGCTGGTTGCCAGAGTGGGGAATCCCGAGGACCATCTGGCCTGACGGGCAGACGGGAACTTGGCCAGGTCCGTCATGGGGACGCCGGCCTCGTCGGAATAGTCGTAGAAGACCAACGTGTCGTCGTCCGGGATCGGGTCCCAGCCGTAGTTGCCCCCCGGTGCGAGCAGATTGATCTCGTCGTCGTGTTTCGGGCCGTGCTCCACCAGCCATATCTGGTCCGTGCCCGGGCGCAGCGCCAGGCCCTGGGGGTTGCGGAAGCCGTAGGAATACACCGGCGAGGAGGCGCCGAACGGATTGCCGGGCGCCCCGTCGCCCGTCCGCGGGTCTATGCGCAGGACCTTGCCGCCCAGGGACGTCAGGTCCTGAGCGGCCGTCGCCGACCGCCCGTCGCCGGCCGCGATCCAGAGATAGCCCTGCGGGCCGAAGAGCAGCCGGCCTCCCGAGTGCCAAGGGCCCGGACCGACCGGTATGCCCTCCACCAGGGGATCGACGACGCGTATGGCTTCGTCGTAGTCCGCGTCGATCGTCCAGGCGATCACCTGCATTTCGCGTCCGGTGTGCCCCTGGAGCGTGTAGAACCGCCGGTTGGTCGAAAAGTCCGGGTCCACGGCCAGCGCCTGTAGACCGGCGAACCCGTCGACGAACAGATCGCTTAGGTCGGCGTCGACCCGCTTGACGGTTCCGTCGGTCAGCCTCGCGTTCAGCACGCCGGCGCGCTGGGTGAACAGCATCGTCCCGTCTGGGGTGAAGTCGATGCCCCAGGGGTGGGACAGGCCCGTGACGATTGCGGTCACCGTCAACTCCGGACCCGATTCGCGGGCGCCTACCCCGGCGGACGAAGCAGCCTGAGCGGACTTGCCTGAGCCGTGCCCGTCGGTGTACGACGCCTCGGCCTTGAGCAGCATCCCTTCGTCTTGTTCGGTTGGAACGTAGCTGTCTCCTTCGCCGTAGGCCTCGACGCCGGTCCAGGCGGTTCCGTCTGAAGACCTGGCCCAGCTCCACGAAACCGCGCCCAGGGACGCCGCGGGACCCGGGCCGCCGCCTTCGAGGCCGTCGGGATCGCTCAGCGCGGCGCTGACCACCGTCCCGACCCTCGGCCGCGCCGGAAAGAGTGAAACGGTTCCGGGCCGATCCGCCGCCTTGACCGGCGGCGTGGCCTCGCTGGT
Organism: Dehalococcoidia bacterium; assembly: GCA_965220155.1. Classification (GTDB taxonomy): domain Bacteria; phylum Chloroflexota; class Dehalococcoidia; order SHYB01; family SHYB01. Next base: position 2,676,618 of record OZ244810.1, read on the forward strand.
CAGCGTTTCATGATTGCCACGGTCGTCGACGAACGCCACCCGCACCTTGATCCGCTTGCCCTGCTCGTTGGACGTGAGCGTGTAGCTGGAGCCGGTGGCTCCGGCGATGTCCAACCCTCCGGCAATCCACTGGTAGCTGTAAGAAACGTTGGACAGCCCGTCGTCATCCGATATGCTGGAGGTGTCCGCCGTCAGCGTCTCGTCTACCTGCGGCGTGCCCGTGGCCGTCGCCTCGCCGGCAGCCGGGTTGTTGATGAAGGAGCCTCTCACCTCGATCTTGTAGGAAAATGCGTCGGATGCCCATCCCTGAGCGGCGGCCTGCGGAGAATATGTCGCGCTTCCGTCCGCGATGGACCACCCCTCCGCGGCTCCCGTGTCTTCGGAGCCGCTCGCCGTTCCACTGACGGCGATGGCGCCGGAACCGGTGACGCGGACCCTTTCGATGACCACGAAGTAGGTCGTCTCTTTCTCGAGAACCGGGCAGGTCGTCCCCGAGGCCGGAGCGGCGAAGGTGTTCCCGCTCCGCTCCGACAGGCTCGCCGGGGCGATCAGCGTGCAGAGCGCGTCGCCCGGGACGCCGCCGTCCGCGTTGAGCGTCACCTCGAGGTCGGACGGCGCGGACGACGTGTCTGAAACTTCGCCGAACCCGATCCCGACGGACGCCAGCGCGTATCCGGCTCTGCTGGTCCCGGTGGTGAACGTCTGGGCCCTCTTGGCGCCGGCCGAGACCAGGTCGTGGCCGGCGTCGACGGACTGCCCCGTGTTGCCGACCAGCGCGGCGGCGGTCTCCGCGTCTTCGACGACCGGCGGAACGACGCCGGCGACGCCAGGATAGGTGTAGATCATGTCGTCGTCTGCGTCGACGACGTAGAAGGTCTCCCCGTTCGACCAGATGCCGGAGGCGTGGTCGTTGTCCTCGTGGAGCGGAAAGTCGTACCCCGCATCGGTTCCGTCGGACAGTTTCACGCTCCGCGCCGAGGCGTCGTTCGAGGCGAACCTGACGCCCCACATCGTCCGCCCGTCGGTGAAGAGGCCCCTCAGCTGGCCCCTGCCGGGCATCGTCAGTTTCCGGGAGGCGTCCGGCTTCCCGTATTCGTCCTCCGGCGTCTCCGGGTCGTCGAACAGACGGAAGGCGTGCGCGTGCGACGTGGTGTTGGTGATCCACAGGTGACGGCCGTCCGTCGCCGTGCCGCGCACGATGAACACTCCCCCGGCGACGTTCAAGCCCCCGTAGACGAAGTCCCGATCTACCGCGCGCGTGAAACTCGTCAGGTCGTAGCCGAAGACGTCCCGGCTGGCGCCGTCAAGGGACTCTTCGGCCACGTACAGGCGGGGTCCGTGACCGGTGACGTAATGGTCCTCCTGGCCGAGGCTCGGAACGTCCCAGCCGGGGTCCCGGGTCCCGTACTCGCTGACCGCGGTGCCGGGGTCGTCCCACAGCTTGTAGGCGAAGACCTTCCCGGCGCTGCTGTCGCCGACCCACAGCGTTTCGCCGTCGGACCAGATGCTCTTCGGGTCCGAGTTGTCGGGATGCAGCGCAAAGTGTCCATCCTGGATCCATTCCCTTTGGACCAGCGGTCTGCCGATCCACATAAGCATGGCGCTGCCGCGGCCGGCGCGGATGCCCGACGCTGAACCCCCGGAAGGCAACAGAAAAGCAGCGGCGTCGATCTCTATCGTGACGGGATGATGCCCGTGCGGACGAACATCGATAACGTCCGAATACGAACTGCCCGATGCGATGGTGACGGTCTCGGCGGACAGATCTCCGTTCCGGGCCGACAGTTCGACCTTCAGATCGAACGGCGTCGCGCCTTGGGCTAATCGGACCATGACCGTGTCGTCTCCCCGACGCTCCAGCTCTGTGGTGAACATGAAAGGCGCGCCCGGATTGTCGCCCGCGTCGAGGTCGGTCAGCCCCGACAGACCTTCGAAGAGGCCGACAGGCAGGTCCTCGAGCTTGTTTCCCGAAAGGTCCAGCTCAGCGAGACTCCCGAGGTCGGCGAACACGTCCTCCGGCAGGCTCTTCAGGTCGTTCCCCGCGAGGGAGAGACTCTGCAGGTCGCCGAGACCGCCGAAGACCCCTTCCGGCAGATCGGAGACCTCGTTGATCGACAGGTCCAGGCCGCGCAGCTCAAGATTGCGGTCGAACACCCCGTCCGGCAGCTCAGTCAAGAGATTTCCCGACAGATAGAGCTCCTCCACCGCGCGGAGGTCTTCGAAGAGTCCTTCCGGAACCGCCTTGAGGAAGTTTCTGTTCAGGTCCAGGGCGCGCAGCGCGTGCAGGTCCCGGAAATCCCCGGCCTGCAGGGCCGACAGTCCTCTCCCCTGAAGGTACAGCCCGGGCGTGACGCCGGGGCCGAAGTGCTGGGAGCCGGTCCAAGTCCTGAGCCTCGTCTCGGACACCTCCGAGCAGTCGCCGACGCCGGTCATCCCGGCGACGATGGCCGCCATCACCGAAGGCGTCCGGTCGCAGATGCCGGAGGCCCCGACCCGGCCCGTCGGCTTGCTGGTCAGCGACTCTCTGTTGCCGGCGCCGTCGGTGAAGGACACTCTGACCTTGACGGTCCTGTCCCGGTCGCCGGGGACGATGGTGTAGGTCGAATCGGTCGCGTCCGCGATGTCCGTGTCGGCGTTCCCGTCGTTCGAAACCCATTGATATTCGAAGATGGCGGCGTCCAGCCCGTCCGCGTCGGCGATGGAGTGGGTGCCCGCCGCCAGCGTCTCGGCCACCCGGACCGCGCCGGTTATCGTCGGCGCTCCCGTCGCAGGATTGTTCCAGTCGTATGCGTAGAGCATAGCGTCGTCGCGGGACGCCACCCACATCCTGGACCCGGCCGACCAGATGCCCTCGTAAGATTCATCGTCGGCGTCCAACGCGAAGTCCTTGCCGGAGTCCCACGTCTGGTCCGACATCCGGTAGGCATACAGCTTGGTGTCCCGCCAGTCCGAAACCCACATCGTGGATCCGTTCGACCAGACGCCCATCGGAGAGCCGTGGCCGGGGGCCAGCGTGATGTCCTTCTCGAAGTCCCAGGCCCTGGTCGACAGGTCGTAGGCGAACACCGTGTCGTTGCCAGTGTCCGCCACCCACATGGTGGTCCCGTCCGACCAGATGCCCTCGGGAAATCTATTGCCGGCGGCGAACAACGTGTTGAAGTCCTTGCCCGAGTCCCGGCTCCGGTCCGACATCCGGTAGGCGTACAGTTTGGCGTCGGTGAAGTCCGACGCCCACATGGTGGCCCCGTCCGACCAGATGCCCACCGGAGAGCCGTTGCCGGCGTCCAGCGTGAAATCCTTGCCCGAGTCCCGGCTCCGGTCCGACATCCGGTAGGCGTACAGCTTGGCGTCCTCGAAGTCCGCGACCCACATGGTGGTCCCGTCCGACCAGATTCCGGTCGGATAGCCGTTGGCGGCGGCCAGCGTGAAATCGCTACCGACGTCCCGGCTCTGGGCGTGGACAATCCAGGGGATGAGCGCCAGGGCGGCAAGGACCGCCAGTCCGATGAGCAGCAGTGGGAGCGCCGTAAGACGCCGGTCGGTGTTCACGACTCACCCCTAACCGGCCCGGAAACAGTAAACTCCAGTCTGTTGGACAGCTTCCTGCCGTCCCCGGTGCAGATAGCCCCGTCGGCGTTGCAGTTGGTGGTTTCAGGCAACGTGATGGTCACGTCCCCGTTGCCTTGCGGCTTTACCGTGATGAGCCAGGGAATGTTGCTGGGCTTGTCCGTTCTTTGCGCTGTCTCCACGGACCCGCCCGTTACATTGAAGGCGTGGTCCCGCAGGGTCCGGTAGCTGATTCCGAACTCCTCGCTGAACTCGATCTCGAAGGTGAACTCGGACGAGCCGTCGTGGGAAGCCGGCGCAGAGACCGTCACGCTGACGGTGAGGGGAACCGGCGGCGCCGCCGCAACGGCCACGGTCGCAGCGCTGGTCAGGGTCTCCTCGTTATCGGCGTCGTCGGTGAAGGTCACCCGGACTTGGATGGTCTGTCCCTGCTCGCTGGCCGTCAGCGTGAAGCTGGAGCCGGTGGCCCCGCCGATGTCCGACCCTCCCGCGATCCACTGGTAGGTGTAGCCAGGTGAGGTGAGGCCGTCGTCATCCATGATGGCCGACGTGTCGGCGGTCAGCTCCTCGCCAACGCGCGGCGTGCCGGTGATCGTCGGCGTGCCAGTGGCTGAGTTGTTCGGCGGCGTCTGGGCCTGAACCGTCGATGACAAGAGGAGCGCCACACCCAGCACCAGCGCCAGCAGGGTAAAGCTGACGGCGCGTACGATATGGAGCGGGACGCGCTGGGGGAACGGCCCGCGGCCCGGCGTGGGGCTGGAGCGCCCGCGGCATCCACGGCAGGGCTGCTCTCGCTCTGCGCAGGTCCATTAGCTTCACGGGGTTCCAAATCTTCAACCGATGCACCCGCCTACTCGGCCTGGCTGCCGGCACGACTTGTCCATGCGGCAGGCTCCCACCCGGACGCACGGCCCCCGGCGCAGCGTCGGCTGGAGTCGTCGTTCCGTCCGCCGTCTCAGGTGCATGGACCGGTCTGTCAAGCGCCGTATGAATTCCTTTCTCCCCTCGCGCAGGCGGGATCAGCAGACCTGCGAGAGACCTGCGAGTTTCTCCGCAGTCCGCAGGTAGATTTGCAGCCTATGATTCCGCTTATGTTGTGATTCTTCTTACGCATTTCCCCATGAAAACACTAGAGACTCTGCATCGATTTGGTAAGTGCCTAATCACACTTCTTGATGAGGTAATTTGGACGGCACTTTGTTAGCTTTTTGAGAGAGTGTTTCTGCGACTTTGCGCTCTTGCTGGCATAGACGAAAGTGGCTTAGATTAGTAGTCATAACCACACCGCCGTCACACTCGATGTTCGCACGCGCATACCGAAGAGGAGATGTCTCAGGCACATTGCCGAAGCCGGACCTTCAGTCTTGCGAAGCTGGCGTACCGGCCTGCGGGTTGGCCGGAGGGCTACGCCGTGTATGCGCTGCTATTCCTGGTGCAAAGGCCGCGGGTAGGCCGGCGCGAGGTTGTTGCGACAGGTCCGCCGGCGGACAGTTCTCATCTATTGGGGCTCCGGCGTCGCCTCACACCAGGGTTAGGTTGGGTGTTGGAATAGGGGCCTGTACTTTATGAAGGCATCGATGGGCGCAATACAGACGCGGCTCCTCCAGATGCTCTGGCTCGACCCGGACGAGGCATCGTACGCCGCCAACATCACGGTGTGGCTGCGCTGGCTCTTCTGGGTCGGCGCCGTGATCGAACTCGCCTATCGACCGGCGTTCACGCAGGCCAAGTACATTCCGTTCATGCTCATGCACGTGCCGCTGGTCGCGCTCAACGGCTATGTGCACTACCGTCTGCTCTCCCGGCGCAGGGTGACGTGGCGTCACCTGCTTGTCCTCAGCGCCATGGACATAGCCCTGATCACGGCCAGCGTCGTCGTCGATGGGGGTTTCGACAACTTCCTGTACATTCCCTACTATCCCGCCCTTGCCGCTTTCGCCGCCGTCTTCACCTCGGCTCTGCTGAATCTCGCCTGGACCACGTTCACCGCCTCCTTATATGTCGGCGTGAGCCTGACCGTCGGCTCGGGCATGGCCTTCGATGGGATCAACGAGAAGATGCTGTTCTCCAGGGTGCTCGCGATGTTCGGGGTTGTCCTGGTTGTCAACTTCATCACCCGGTTTCAACGGCGCAGGGCCATAGCGGCGATGGAGAGGGAAGGGGAGCTGCAACGGGAACGGATCGAGCTCTCCCAGACCATTCACGATACGGCCGCCCAGACCGCCTTCATGATCGGCTTGGGGATAGACGCGGCCAAACAGGTTGCCGGAGACGCCAACGAGGAGCTCACCGCCAGGCTCGAAGCGACCTCACGGCTTTCCAAGACCGCCGTCTGGCAGCTGAGACACCCGATAGACATGGGCCGCATATTCGAAGGCAGTGAGTTGGGCTGGACCCTGGACTCGCACGTTGCGACGTTCAGGACCATAACGTCGGTGTCGGCGGAGCTGACGCAGAACGGGGTGGAGCCGCCACTCTCAGTAGAGGTGAGGAGTCTCCTGTTCTCCATAGCCCACAACGCCCTCGCCAACGCCCTTCGCCATGCCGGGGCGAGCCGGGCGCTGGTAGAGCTCGACTTCGGACGGGATGAGTTCAGGCTGTCGGTGTCGGACGACGGGGTGGGCCTTCCCGACGACTACGAGGAGCGGGGCCACGGCTTCGCAAACATGCGGGCGTACGCCGGGCGTCTGGGTGGACGCCTCATCGTCGAGCCCAGGGGATCGGTCGGGGGCGCCAGCGTGACCTGCGTGATGCCGTTGTCTCGTGGCGGAAAGGAGGGATAGGTTGTCAACGGAGTCTCGTCGCATAAGGGTGCTGCTCGCCGACGACCATGCGGTCACGCGGGAAGGTCTTCAGTCGATTCTGGATCGGTCTGAGGAGTTCGAGGTGGTGGGCCAGGCCAGGGATGGAGTGGAGGCGGTGAAGGCGGCCTCCGAGCTGTCGCCCGACCTGATCGTCATGGATGTCATGATGCCCAAGAAGGACGGCGTGGAGGCGTGCCGGGAGATCATGGAGTCTCTGCCCGAGACACGTGTACTCATGCTGACCGCCTCGACGGAGGCGAACGCCGTGATAGAGGCGGTGGCCGCCGGCGCGGCCGGCTATCTTCAGAAGGTGGCCGGGATGGACCAGGTCCTGGGCATGATGAAGAGCGCGGCAGCGGGCGAGGGGCGTCTGCCGACCGAGGTGGTGAGGCGGGTCTTCCACAGGATGCGGAGCGAGGCGAAGTCGAAGCAGCAGATCGACCTGACGCAGAGGGAGAAGGAGATACTCGTGTCGTTCTGCCGGGGCATGTCATACGTTGCGATTGCGGCGGCAAGGGGAGTAAAGGTGGTCACCGTCCGAAACGCCATCTACACCATCCAGGTGAAGCTGGACGTTTCCTCGAAGCAGGAAGTTGCGGTGTGGGCTGCGCAGAACGGGCTACTGGATGATTGACCGGGCGGACTGGCTGAGCGACAGGCCCATTGGCGAGTGGCACGGCGTCACCACGGATAGCAACGGCTGAGTTATTCGTCTGGATCTCGTCTCCAAACAGTTAACGGGCGAGATTCCGCCAGAGCTGGGCAGCCTCTCCAACCTTAAATGGCTGCTCCTCAGCGCCAACGAGTTGAGCGGGGAGATACCGCCGGAGCGGGGCCACCTTTCCAATCTGACGTTGCTGTGGCTCCACGACAACCAGTTCGCGATTCGTCACCCCTGGGCACATAGCGAGCGTACCCGCTAGCGGGTGTCGATCAATACGACCTCACGGCCTACTGCACCTGCTATTCACTATCTTTCAGGAACTCCGACAGGCTGTCCATGATGATCGTACCCCGGCCACTGGTTGCTTCGTAGAAGTTGAATCGATAGGTTTCGTCGTCACCGGGGTGGCTGAACCAAGAAACGTCTTCACTCAGCGTTTGTAGGGCCTCTTGGGTCGCAGGGTGGTTCTCATCAACCAAGAGTACGACGGCCCCACGAAACTCCTTCTGTGATTGCGAAACGTCGGGAACGCGCGCTCCATGCTCGGCGATGATCTCCTCGATGGTGTAGGTTCTGATTTGACTTGCGGTGAACACCCAAGACCCATCAGGGGCGCTGACGTGCTCGCCTTCCTCATCGAGCAGCCACTCTCCATCTTCGGCAACCCAAAGGTCGGGTACTTGGTCCGGAGGTACGAAACCCGCCAAGTAAAGCTCGATAGGACTGTAGGGAACGATGTTGTCAGCTGCGCCTGCCACCGTGAACCCCCCAGCGGAGTACCGGCCGCCACCATGGTTCACGAGGTCGGCAATGTCAAACCCTCCTAGGTTGCCGTCGGCGCTACTGAAGCCCCAATGGCTACCCCAGGCTGACGGAACGACAAAGTTTGCCCATTGATGCATAAGCTCGTGTAAGGTCGGCCCTTCGGCAAAGATGCTCAGATCGTGGTCGTGATAGATCGAATAGCTCCCAAAGAAAATTGCTCCCTGGAGTCTGCCTGCCGATCCCCAGTCTTCGTTGTTGGCAAAAGTCTCCATGCCTATGCCTCTCACATCGTTCTGCACACCGACGTGGAACGCTCCCACGTAAGCGCCGGGTTCATGCTGGTCCGGGCCCACATTCGAAACGAACATAAGGAAGTCGAACTCATCGTCAAAGCGCTCGTAGAAGTGCACCGCATAGTCCTCTAGCGGTGGCACGCCGCCTGCGAGATTCTCCGTAACCGGCATGACGTACACGTTATCGTTGTAAATTTGTGGCTTCGTAAAGTCCGTGACGGGTGTGGGTGTCGCTGAAGGAACGGGTGAGGGCGTGGGGGTTGCCGTTTGGGTCGGCGTAGGCGTCGGCGTGGCGGTAGGCGTAGCAGTCTGAGTGGGTGTCGCTGAAGGAACGGGTGAGGGCGTGGGGGTTGCCGTTTGGGTCGGCGTAGGCGTCGGCGTGGCGATAGGCGTCGGTGTCTGAGTGGGTGTCGCTGTAGGAACAGTTGAGGGCGTGGCGGTGGGCACTGGAGTCTGAGTGGGTGTCATAGTGGGAGTGGGGGTTGCCGTTTGGATCGCCGTCGGCACTGGGGATCCGGACCCAATCAGCGTAGGCGGTTCACCACTGCATGCCGCCAGGACCATGACTATGGCGGTGAATAAGCCTGTTAGCGTAGCCCAGAAAGAGCTCTTTATCATCACTGTGGCCCCCACCAGCCCACCCTAGAGGTTCTCTCTACCTCGGCTAGCACAGGTGACGTCTTGTGAGGCAGTCCTCACTTACTTCTACACCGAGTGCCTGAGCTTCAAGTCAAAGGTTCTTGATTTCATCAAATCTGGTGGACTTGAGCAGCATGAAGGACAGGTGCTTGGCGGAAGTCTTGGCCAGTCTATTTCGCTAGCGCCAAGACCTTGCAGTCGAACTGAAGCTGTCACATACTGATCCATGCCTCCGGCTACGCAAGGCCCACCACTGCGATCTAGTGTACTAACCCGACCGGCTCATCGGGAAAGAAGTCAGCCCAAGAGGATAGCGTCAACTGCGGGTCCGGGCTTTAGGCCCGACCGGACCTACTTTGCTAAGATGTCTCGGCAAGCGGTCCACCAAACTGGACAGAGCACACAAACCCAAATGCATGTGTGCATCTGGATCTGCGAGTAGTCCTTCCCGCTGAACCTCTCGTCACACTGAATGCCCATCCAGTCCACTGCGGTGACCTGAGAAACCCTACTCTACGACAGACCGTTGGCATGCCCCGGTGCGCAATGTCTTGAGAGCTATCCGCTATTTCCTATCCTTCAGGAAGTCTGAGAGGCCGTCCATAGTGATCCTGGCCCGGCCCCCAGTTGCATGATAGAAATTGCCGGCTCTCTGGGGCAACATGTGGTCACGATCACCTGGCTGGCTTAGCCAGGATACGTCGTAGCTCAAGCGATCCAGTATCGCGGGGGTCGCCGGATAGTCCGTACCGACCAACAAAACTACTGCAGCGCGAAAGTCCTTCTGAGCCTTGGAAGTGTCGGGAACTCGTGGTCCATGCTCAGCGATGATGTCATCAACCGTATACGTCTCGAACCCACTCGCGGTGAACACACGATACCCATTGTCATCCTCAATAATGATATTGCCTTCCTCGTCCCGCAGCCACTCGCCGTCCACCGCAATCCGGAAATCCGGGACGTCCTCTGGAGGTATGAGGCCCGCCAGGTACAACTCTATGGGGCAGTACACGAAACTTGTGCTGAATTCGTGTGAATACCTCCCGTCACCGAGATCTATCATCGCGGAAATGTCATACCCGTCCAGAATACAGTCTTCGCTGATGAATCCCCAATGTGAATAAGGTGGCACGATAAAGTTCGCCCACCGATGCATCAACTCGTGGAGAAGCGTACCATTAACAATGTCTCCCCCCCAGCTGTAGTCGTAAGTATTAATGTAAATCACGCCCTGAAGCTGTTCCGCTGACCCCCAACTCTGGCCGTCGGTGGAAATCGGCTGCCCAACTCCCTTTACATCATTCTTTACCCCAGCGTAGTAGGCGCCGTGAGGAGTACCCTGCTCAAGCCCGTCATAGGTTAAGTTGGCCACAAATACTAGGAAATCGAACTCATCGTTGAAGTATTCATAGAAGCGTGCTGTGTATTCTGTCAACGGCGCATTAAACCAAGCATTAGCGAGGTTTTCTGCAACGGGTAGGACAAACACGTTATCGTTGTATATCTGTGGCTTCGTAAAGTCAGAGACGGGCGCGGGAGTTGGCTCCGGTGTCGCCGTGGCAGTCGGCGTGGGAGTGGCGGTCGCCGTAGCAGTGGGCGTCAGCGTCGGTTCAGGCCTCGGAACGGGCGTGGGCGTAGCCGTGGGCACGGGCGTTGGAGTGGCAGTCGCCGTAGCAGTGGGCGTCAGCGTTGGTTCTGGCGTCGGCACGGGCGTGGGCCCCGGCGTTTGAGTGGCAGCCAGAGTAACCGGTAGTTCCGGCGTGGGAGCGGGACTGTCGCTGCAGGCGCTCAGGACGACCAAGACGGTCAGAACTGTCAGGACTGCGAGCCAGCGTATCCTATCTTCGTATCCGCTCATTTCGGTTGTTTACCCCTCTTTCGTGTTGGCCTTGCCGGAGGCGGAACCGGCTACGGCGTGTTTGAGCATCTCTCAGGTTTTTCTACCCCCTCTAGCGTTCAATTGTCGCTGACGGCCTAGTGTCTACAAACGTGGCAGGATTCTCGCTGTCAATGTCCGTGCATCCGTTTCTGTTGCAGGCTACGACCCAGTAGTGGTTGTAGTAATCGTTAGGGCTAGTGTGGGTGTAGGTGGTCCCTACGACGTCGGTGGCTAGCTCCTCACAGCCAAACAGGTTGCCTCTAATGGACTTGCAAATGGGGCCAATGAATTTGGTGTAGTAGATCTTGTAGTAATCAGCATCGGGCGCCCCGCTCCAACTGACGACTATGGCTGTCCCGTCGCGGCGGTACTTGACATTGGCGGGCGGCGCTGACGGGCTGGTGTCGACAAACGTGGCGAGGTCTTCACCTTCAGTGTCCGTGCATCCGTTACTGTTGCAGGCTGCGACCCAGTAGTAGTTGTCGCCATCAACAGGGCTGGTGTGGGTGTAGGTAGTGTCTACAACGTTCGTGGCGAGCTCATCACAGCCAATCGCTATGCCGCGGTGGAGTCCGCATGAGGAGCGAAAGGTATCATGGTAAAAGATGTTGTAGTAGTCCGCGCCGGGCGTAGCGTCCCAACTGACTACTACGGCGGTCCCGTCGCGGCGGTACTCGACATTGCCCGGCGGGGCTGACGGCCTGGTGTCGACAAATGTGGCAGGGTTGTCGCTGTCTATGTTCGTGCATCCGCCACTGTTACAGGCTTCGACCCAGTAGGTGTTGTCATAGTCATCAGGACTGGCGTGGGTGTAGGTAGTCTCTATGAGGTCGGTGGCTAGCTCCTCGCAGGAAGGGCGGTTGCTCAAGACGCTCATGGCGCTGAAGTCGCTGAAGTTGCCCAAGGCGTCCACGGTGCTCGAGGGGAGACCGCATGAAGAGCGATCATCGTGGTAGACCTTATAGTAGTCCGCGTCCGGTACTGCGTTCCAACTGACGACTATGGCGGACCCGTCGCGGCGGTACTCGACATTGTCGGGCAATGCTGAGGGCCCGGCGTAGGCAGGCGCGACGGGGTTTTTGCTGTCAATGTCCGAGCACCCGATTCTGCTGCAGGCCAAGACCCAATAGTTGTTGTCGTACTCATCAGGGCCAGTGTGGGTGTAAGTAGTCTCTAGAACTTTGCTGGCCAGCCTTTCGCAGTCAAACACTCTGCTGACATGCAACTCGCATGAGGGACTACGGTAATTACTGTAGTAGATGCGGTAATAGTCCGCGCCGGGCGCCGCGTTCCAACTGACGACTATGCCGGTCCCGTCGCGGTGGGACTCGACGCCGTCAGGAGATAGAGGCAGTACAGATGGTGGCGGTGTATGCGGGGTAGCAGACTTTATTCCCTTGGGGAGTACCCTATAGTCAAAGTAAATGGACTTGTGGAAGTATTGAGCGTAGGTATTATCGAATACCAGGGCGTAATTGCCGGAAGCTCCGGCTGTGATCGAGTCACCGGATGAGTGCGCCCTAATTGACTTCACCACATCCCCCGACGGATCGGTGACAAGAAAACCGATGTCCAGAGTAGTCGAAGAGTTTAGAGGATTCTCAAAACCGGAATTGGTGACCTCGAATTGATACTCAAGGGTCTCTTCCTTGTCCATGCTGATGTCTATTCGGTGGTAACCGCCGGTCTCAACCGTTAAATCCGATCTGGTCCAGGGGACGTGGAGGACAGGCGTGTCCGTTAGTGTGGCGTCGGGTCCCGGAGTTTGCCCGGGCGAATCCTCCCCTGTGCGCACCGTACTGTCGGTGCAAGAGGTCATGGCAACGACGGCAACGAGCAGTGCCCCCGCGAGGACACTGAGGGAACCTGGCCGCTTCACCCCTCCAAGAGGCGAACTCGCGAGTAAGTGTGCCAGACGGGCTCCAAACGGACTGTGCAAGCGTAGCTTCATCATGGACTTGGTGATTGCCCATGGGCCCATCAGACCCATTGCGCCCCTTGGCGCTTCCGCCTTTCCAGTTTGAGTCTAAGCGTGTTGGCCTCCAGGTTTCTCTTCACTGTCAGCGTGATCTCGTCCCTTTCCGGGAAGTGAAGCCCACTGCCACTTCTCGGCCGTTACACCGTCTCCGCTGAGGTCACGGTGCGCCGGGCGGCGAGGCTTGGCCCTTTAAGTCAGATCCCCAGCAAACGGCGGAGCCATCGGTCCTCACTCCGCAGGTGTGGTACTGCCCAGCGCTAACGGCGACGAATTTGTCGTCGGGCGGCGTCGATTGTCCCAAGTGATCGCTGCCCCAGCATGCGACCGAACTGTCAACCTTCACACCGCATGTGTGGCCTCCACCAACGCTGACGTAGGTGAACTCACCATCAGGGGGCTCCGATTCACTTATGGTGCCTCCCCAACAGGCGACGGTTCCGTCGGTCCTCACTCCGCAGCTGAGCCCCCTCCATACGCTAACGGAGGTGAATGGGCCCTCGGGGGGTGTGGGCAGTTCGCCGAAAGCGGCGCTTCCCCAGCAGGCCACGGTCCCACCGGTTGTCACGCCGCAGGTATGTCTTGTCCCCGCGCTAACGGAAACGAACTCCCCGTCGGGCGGCGTGGATTGTCCATCGTCGTCATCGCCCCAGCAGGCGACCGTGCTGTCGACCCTCACAGCGCAAGTGTGACCATGCCCAGCGCTGACGGAGGTGAACTCGCCATCGGGGGGCTCCGGGTCATCATCACCGCCTCCCCAACACACGACGGCGCCATCTGTGCCCACTCCGCAGGTATGTAGCCGTCCGGTGTCGACGGAGACGAACACGCCGTCAGGCGGCGTGGCCTTGTCGAAGAAGTTATTACCCCAGCAGCCGACGGCGCCGTCGGTCCCCACACCGCAGGTGTGATCATCCCCTGCGCTGATGGACGCGAATTCTGTTATCACCTTTCCCCCGGCCGTGCCACTGGGTGACACCCCCAGCGCCTTCATTTCCTCTGGCGTCAAGTTCAAACTGAGCGTATCCTCATCGATGCAGCCGGCCTCGAGCATACGAGCGATAAGGTCCGGGTCCATGCCTTTGATGGCTTCGGCGATACCCGGCTGGTGCTGAAGAGCTACAGGAAATACTACGCTGATGATGTACTCATCCTGAGACACGCCCTCTCCGGGTGCAGGAGCATCGTCCAACGCCTCCTTGACGGCTCTCTGGTAAACCAGCGCAGCGGCGTGCCAGTCGGCGACCTCTTCCGGCGGATTCACTGCGTCCAGTTGCTCCGTGAACTCTTCCAGAGCTGCCGAGAACTTCTCCAGGGTGAAGTCGTCTTCGGTTGGCCCGGACGTAGCTCCAGTACAGGTCGCTAGGTAGTCGTCGAGAGACGTTGGGGAAGTGTCTGGCACCCGGTCAGCCGGAGTCGACGTTGGGGTACTCTCTGGGGACGTATCCTCGGTCGTCCCAACCTCCGAGGGCGTCGAGCTATCCCCACAGGCGGCAAAGGTCAACAGGATGACCGATAGCGCCCCCAGGGTTAAGAGACTGTGTATTCCGACCTTGTTCATAATCAATCCCCCTAGTTCTGAAGTTGCAATCGCCGGCAGTATTCAGCTCTCCTCGCAATCCCACACGCATTGTTGTACGTTGGTCGTCTCATTCAAGGCGCAATCGCGCTGGCACAGTTGCACCGCACCTTCAGCCGGCTTGGGCTGGGAGAAGTACCTATCGCCCCTTGTCGGTATCCTGTAGGTCTCCGAATCCTGCTGCATACATACAACCTGAAGCTGTGTGATTGTGGGTTCAGAAGCCAGGGCATAACTTGCCGAAACCACGAGTCGGCTGTAGAACACGCTTGTAGTCAACGGAGCGAAACGGACCAGATGGAATGTTGGCATACCATGAAAGACTGCCGGCTCGGCAACTTCCAGTGACGGGAAAGCGGGATCGTAACGCAATGTCATAGCCTGCACCGGTTGCCGAGAAGCAGTAGGGGCAGCTGACGTACCTTGACTCACTCCCACAATCAGCATCCTCTGATTGCTTCCGTCCTTCGGCTCCAGCCAGTCCCCGGGCTGATAGGAGGCGGGTTGCTCGCCCTCGTCACTGATCAAGAAAATCTGAAGGTCGTTGCCGCCGATTTCGGGAGCCGAGATCGCCGCAGCGACTTCGACACCAGACCGGTCCTGCCCGGTTGCCTGTGGAGGAGCCAGGGGAAGGTGTATCTCCTCGGGGAACTCGTTGAGATTGATGCTATTGCCGTTGAAGTCGACGAACCCCTGTTTGACCTCCGGCAGATGGCCGTCTCTTGTTACGGTAAGGGTGTACTGGGCAGTTCCGTCAGAGGTGAAGGTGAGATCAAACGACCACGTGGAAGTGGCCAGATCCTCCTGGGCTCCCTTGAGGTCTTCACACAACTCGGGATGTTGTTCACACCAGGACCGAAAGTCTATTGTCACCACCGCACGATTACGCCCAACTTTTTCGTAGCCAAAGCCGTAACTAAGTTGCCGTTCACCGAACGCTGTTTCTGCAATTCGTCCAAGTAGCGTACGTTCTAGCAAATTGTTGCGAGGAGATTCCGGATGAGCCGGATTTCTGGGTGTGGGAATACGGCCTTCCAAACTATTCCAATCTTCAGGTGCAAAGTCAGATTTCTTGGCGATTTCTTCCCACCATGACGGCGGTATAGGTAGCCGTAGATCAAGCGCCGGGTCCGAGTGAAAAATGCCAGGCCAGGTAGCCGGCTCACCCTCTTCGTCTGCGACCGTCACGCGCATGTTGCCTGACGGCTCGAAGTCGAGTGTGAATACGTAGCTGTTCCCCTCCCCTATCCGGAAGATGAGCCTACCCTGGGAAGGTCCCGTATTCTCGTATGTATAGTCGCCATCAGTATAGAGAGGGAGACCTGTACTCGAATCACGTGTGACGCGCCATGCGCTACCCGGCTTGAAATTCAACCCGCAGTCCAATTCGGCCCGCAGGCACCCAAAGTCTAGACCGGGGATGAAGTCATCCCGGCCCCATGCCAAAACGTCGAACTCTTCTTGGCTTCTCGGGGCTCGCGGAACGTCGACATCACTTTCGGTTTGTTGCCCCGAGCGGGGCATTTTGAAGCTCGTATCGAAGGGCGTCTCCGTGTTGACCCCGGCGTCGAAGCAGTCGTCGACGAATGATCCCGCGGTCAGGGACGAGAAGGCCAGGGCAATATCACAGGAGCCACGCGACGGATCGTCGAACACCAGAACAATCCTGCTGGTGTCCGGACCGGTGTATGTATAGGTGCAGTTAGCGTCCAGGGTTATTCCGTCAGCGCTGTATCGGCAACGTTCTTGAGTTACGAATCTCCAGTGGCGGTCAGGAGCGCCCACGGGCTCAGTGCCGAACCGGTCGATGGGATAAATGGGCCCCGGATAGGTGGTTGGGATTCCCAGGAAAGGAGGCGACCACCCGCAATCACTCTCTGAGTTGACCGGGCGTATTCGGAACAAATACTTCTGAAGGTTCTGGAGACCTCCATATGTTGTTGCACCTATGCCTCGGCCGAGTAGTGTGCGCCGGCCAGTCCATGGCCCATCGTCGCCGCGTCGCATCTCCACCTGGTAGCCGAGTACTGAGGCCTTGCCCTCCCGCTGCACGGCCGGAGTCCATTTGGCGGTCACATATTCGTCACCATGATTGGTGCGAAGATTTCGCACTGGCTGGCAGGCGGCAACCAGGTCCTCAATGTGAATTGTTACGTCAATCGTGTCACTTTCGCCGCTCTCATCGTCTGCGCCGACGGTCGCTGTGTAGCGGTTTTTGGTTTCATAGTCGTAGACGACCCCGTCCCTGGTGCGAACCTGTCCGGTTGTGGGTACGATGGTGAAGCTTGCGGCATCCGGCCCGCTCAAGGTGTAGGTGAGTGTGCCGTCGCCCTCCGCCGAAACGGGAGCGCCAACATTGATCCCTGCCGGTGTGTTTTCGGGGATCGAACGAGTAGCTGACTCACCTTCCGTGAATTCCAGCTCCTGGCTGGTCGTCGGCATACTCGTCGCTTCTGTCGAGCTGGTTCCCGGCGCCTTGACCGGGTTCCCAGCGTCTATTTCTGAGCACCCTCCCCTGTTGCAGGCCACAACCCAGTAGTAGTTGTCGCCGCTGTCCGGGGCAGTATGGACAAAAGAAGTTCCCACTACGTTCTTTGCCAACTCCTCGCAGAAGCCGGCGCTGCCGTCCCTGTTCAACCTGCACCTGGAGTCGAAGAAGTCGTCGTGGTATATGTTGTAGTGGTCAGCGCCGACCACAGGGTCCCAACTTACGCGTATCGTTGAACCTTCCACGGCATACCGCGCGTTTGCCGGTGCGGTGGGGATGGCCTCAGCGGGCCCTGCCGGGTTCTTCGAGTCTATTTCCGAGCATCCCCCGCTGTTGCAGGCCACAACCCAGTAGTAGTTGTCGCGGCTGTCCGGGGCCGTGTGGACGTAGGTAGTCCCAACCACGTTCCTGGCCAGCTCCTCGCAGAAGCCGGCGCTGCCGTCCCTGTTCAACCTGCACCTGGAGTCGAAGGAGTCGTCGTGGTAGACGATGTAGTAGTCCGCTCCATCCACCGGGTCCCAGGTGATGTGTATCGTTGAGTCCTCA
This sequence comes from Dehalococcoidia bacterium, assembly GCA_965220155.1. Taxonomy (GTDB): domain Bacteria; phylum Chloroflexota; class Dehalococcoidia; order SHYB01; family SHYB01. Next base: position 2,693,817 of record OZ244810.1, read on the forward strand.
TGGGCAAAGCGCACGTTGACAGGGGTGGACGGAATGGTGTCCTGGGCCGCGGGCGTTGTCGTCGGGACTGGTGTTGGCGTATGAGTCGGTGTGGGTGCCGGTGTGGGCGTGCCCGAAGGCGGCCGTGCCTGAGTGGGCGTAGGTACCGGAGTAGGCGTGTCAGATGGCACCGGAGTCTGAGTCGGCGCACGGGTGGCCCTTGGCGTTGGCGTAGAGTAGACAGCCCCCGGCTGAGTACTTGGCTCGGCACCCGAGGGAGTCGGACCGATTAGCTGAGCCGGGTACTCTTTGTCGATGTGAGAGCATCCATCATTGTTGCAGTCAACTACCCAGTAATAGTTTTCGGATAGGCTCGGGTTGGTGTGCACGTATGTCGTCCCGGTGACGTCCGTAGCCAACTCTTCGCAGAAGCTCAGGCGTCCGTCACTATCCAAATCACAGGAAGAGTCGAAATCAGCGTCGTAGTAGACCTTGTAATAGTCCGCCCCATCCACCGCTTCCCAACTGACGCGTATAGTCGGACCCTCCCAGGCATACTGCGGATTTGCCCCGCCTGGCCGAAGTACCCTCCCGGTTAGCCGGTTACCATCAAGGACGAGGGTGGGTATATTGCCCAGTTCAGCCGGTATCTCCCCGCTCAGCTGGTTATCAGGGAGGGACAACCAAATCATGTTGGGTAGATTGCCTATTGCAGCCGGTATCTCCCCGCTCAACTGGTTCCTGCCGAGGTACAATCGCTGCAGGTTGAGAAGACCGCCCAGTTCAGCCGGTATCGCCCCGCTCAACTGGTTATTGGCGAGGTCCAGCCGTTGCAGGTTGAGAAGACCGCCCAGTTCAGCCGGTATCGCCCCGCTCAGCTGGTTATCAGAGAGGTCCAGCCGCTGCAGGTTGAGAAGACTGCCCAGTTCAGCCGGTATCTCCCCGCTCAGCTGGTTATTGGAGAGGTACAATTCTGCCAGGCTGTGAAGACTGCCCAGGTCAGCCGGTAGCTCACCCTTCAAGCGGTTACTATTGAGCCACAACTGAGTAACGCACTCGCCGACTACGCGCCCGTTTCCAGTAATCCTATTTGCGCTGACACCGGCCCAATCGCCGAGGGGAGCGTCGGTCAGCCAGTTCGTATTGTCCTTCCAGTTCGGGCCGTCAGTGGCGTTGTATAACGCGACCAGCGCCGGCACATAGCTGCTTCGTGGTTCGCACTTGGGCATGGATGCCGGCCCCGTCGAAGTCCGGCCGGAATCGGCTGTCGCGGTAGAATCGGGCTGAGGCGCGGCGGACAATCCTTCGCCGGTCGCCTCGGAAGCATCGTCGCCTAGGCAGCCGGCCGCAGTTAGCCGCTCGCGGGCGTCTTCAGGCATGTCATTCAATGCCTCCCCAACTTCCTCGAATAAGGACACAACCTCGCTGTCGAAGAAGATATCAATAGGGTTGAAGATTTCGTCCTGGGGTTCGGCATCGATCAGCGCCTTCATGGCTTCAATTGCATCCAGGTACTTGTTGTGCCAGTCGGCGACTTCAACCGGAGGGGTGGTCGATCTCATCCTCTCGGCCACTCCAGCATAGAACGTCGATACTTCCCCATAGGTTTGATCTTCGTCGCCCGGAGGTTCTTCTAGGGACGCCTGGGAACACCACGATACGTAGTCGTCCCACGCTCCGTCTTCGTTGCGGGGCACAGTTTCCTGGCTGTCACTGCAGCCGGTCAGAGAGACAAGAAGCAGGAGCCCTAGTAGTAGGCTGGCCCAGCGCGAGTTCAAATGACCCTCCACCGATGCTGTAGTACCGCGGGAGCGGCGTAGAACGCCCGGGAGGTGATCGCGACTCGCCCTTGGCACAGGGCGGCCCCCGGCGCAGCGACGGCTCGTGCCGTCGTCGCGGCTGCACGGACCGGTCTGTCGAACGTCATATGAATACCACCCTCGCACGGCCGGGAATAGCGGGCCTACAACCTCTTCCGCTGTCCGCAGGTGGAGTTGCAGCCTGTGATTCCGCTTATCCTGTGGTTCTTCTTACGCATATACCCAGGAAAACACTAGAGCCTCTCCATCGGTTTGGTAAGTGCCTAATCACACTCTCAGGACGGCAAATGTGTTAGCTCTAAGAGAGAGTGTTTCTGCAACTTTTCGCTCTTGCTGGCATAAACGAAAGTGGCTTAGATTAGTAGTCATAACCACACCGCCGTCACACTCCACGTTCTCACGCGCATACCGGAGAGGAGATGTCTCAGGCACATTGCCGAAGCCGGGGCCTTCGTCCAATCAGGGCAGCCGCCAGGGTCTTTGGCATGAGCGGCTCGACGCTCATCCGCCTCGACCCGGACGTGGTTCGGTACGCCGCGGGAGTCTCGGTCTGGGGTCGCTGGTTCATCTGGCTTGTCACAGTGGTCCAGTTCGTCTACAGGCCGGGCTTCTGGTATCACGAGGGGCACCCCGAATACATCTTCCTGCTTGTGCCGTGGCCGGCGCTCAATGGCCCGGTCCACTACCGGCTCCTGACGAACAGGTCGGTTTCATGGCGCTGGCTGCTCCTCTCAAGCGCCACGGACATGGTCCTGATCACGGTCGGCATCATCCTCCAGCGCGGCCTGGACGACGATGACTATGACACGAACGCAATCGTGATGATGGGCCAGACCGGCGAGACGATCCAGGGGGTGATGCGTTGATTCTGACCATCCTGCTCATTGCGGTCGTGGCTCTCGCCGCGCTGGTCCTGACCGGGTGCGAGCGTCTGTTTCCCGACGTCGAGGACTGGATTGCCGACTCGGAGAAGCTCGCACGGCGCTTCGATGCGCGGCTGGGCGACCTGAAGGAGTGCGTCGACGAAGACAACTGCGAAGAGGCGCTTGATACGGAAAGAGGCGTCTTCGGCATGTGCTCGTGGGTCATGTCGCGCGGGGAGCTTGCTCCGGAGGGCTTCGAGGAGGCGGAGTGGCAGCGGTTTGACACGCTCTGTGAGCGGCTGGAGGGGGTGCTGGAGTTGCCGAAGGCGGACGCGCTTCTGGGTATTGAGGACCTCCAGGCTGAGACGGACCGCATCAGTGAGGGAATCCGTGCTGACATCGAACCCCGAGAGCGGGAAAAGTTGGAATGATACGAAGGTCGGGAACGGGCAGAGCCTGACTGGCGGCCATTGGAAGCCGATGGACTCGGTAGTTTCACGGGCTGCTCAGCCACATCTCTAAGACCCTTCCGCCTACCATCCACGTCGGCCCAGTTGACAGGGATCTAACCAGTCAGGGGGAGCCGAGCCGTCCATCCCGGTTACTAGTTTGAGCTCCGTAAAGCCTAGCCGGCCTCCATGTGCTCTCTCGGTCGAGCGCCACCCCCGTTCCCGGTGGCCCCACCATCTCCGGCAGGCTGTTTAAGGGTAAGCTAGCCTGTAGCAATGCGGCCTAGTTTGATTGGGCCCAGTTCGACTGCCCACGAGTACCTGAGTTTTCCGTTGCTATTGTGTCTGCCGGATGAAGAGTTGCGGCGCCGGTCCGTCGACACGGCTGCCGGCCTCGCCGCCGTCCCCTTGCCCCTGACGTGGAAGCCAGATCGCGGCGCGGTCAGCAGCTATGAGCGGGTCCGCGAGCAGGCCCGCGTGCAGGGTGGAGGGCCGTGAGACCGATGCACCCGTGTACGAGACCCATCACCCGAGCCTAGCGTTGGCCCTGCGCTGTTGCCCGACCGTCGCCCGGCGACATCTTCTTCGATTTCGAAGGAGACCCCTTTGTGGGACCAGGCGGGCTTGAGTATCTGTTCGGCTATCTCACTGCGGACGACACGGGTGCAGGACTACACCGCGCTCTGGGGCCTCTCCCACGAGGAGGAGAAGCGCAACTTCGAGTGCTTTGTTGACCAGGTGATGGAACACTGGGCAACGCACCCGGACATGCGCATCTACTACTTTGCTCCCTACGAGCCCAGCGCTATGAAGCGATTGATGGGCCGCCACGCCACCTGCGAAGACGAGGTGGACCGGATGCTCCGTGCCAGCCTGTTCGTCGACCTCCACCGCGTCGTGCGGAGTGGGCTGCGGGCTGGCATCGAGAGCTATTCGATCAAGGGGCTTGAGCAGCTCTTTGGGTATACCAGAGAAGTGCCCTTGAGCGAAGTGAACACCGCCCTCTACGCCGTCTCAGCGCCTCTGGAATTGGGCGACCCCGAGGCCATCCGGCCCGGACAGCAAGCAGGCCGTTGAACGCTACAACCGCGACGACTGCCTCTCCACCTACCATCTGCGCGCATGGCTTGAGGAGGTTCGCCAGGGTTTCATCGACGGAGGAGACAGTATCGAACGCCCGCAGCCCGGGCAAGCGATGGCATCGGATGACCTGACCGACTGGCAGACCATGATCTAGGGGCTGGCGCAGCGCCTCGCGGGTGACCTCGCCATCGCACCGCCGGAAGAGAACCGTGAGGACCGGGCCCGCTGGATCTTGGCCAACATCCTGGAGTGGCATCGCCGGGAGAAGGTAAGCCCCCATGAGCCTCCGGCCCCGCCAAGGTTGGAGGCTTATCCATTCCGTCATGGGCGGCGTCGCCGCCCGGCAGCGGGCGGGAGGACGTCTTTGGTGGCGAGTAGCCACCCTCAATCGGGATACTCGTAGCGGAGTGTGGACTAAGCAGCTCTGTTCGGGATGACATCCAAGCTTTGGCGGCGACCGGTTCGAGTAGACGACTCGTTGAGGGTGTCATGAGCCTAATAGCAACCGAACGAGCATCCAAGGAGCCCGGCAACCTTCTCCGCGACGCACCCCTCCGAAGGGCCATTGGCTCGACGATCCGACCGTACCGGTGGGGCATCTTTTTGCTTGGCTTATCGATCACCGGTGCCACGATTCTGCCGCTGGTCCAGCCCCTCGTATTGAGAGCCGTCATCGACCGTCTGATCGAAGGTCACTCATTCCAGCAGCTCGTACCCTTCGCGATCGCCGTAGCCCTGCTCCCCCTTGCCACTGCAGGGCTAACTTATGTCTATACGTACCGGGCCTCTCGCCCAGAGTGGACGACGTCTTGGAGTACGCAACTTTGAAAGCAGTCCAGAGCACCGCGGTTGATACCCCATCAGCGGTGGCGAGCTCAGCGTGACCATCGCAGTGCAGGGTGTGTTCAACCTGGAATAAGACCCCGGCCGCTGGCCCGGTGCAGCGGATTCCAGTGTCACCGACGTTGCTCAGCTACCCGTTGTCTACCGCTTCGCACCCTGATGGTCCGCGCCAGAGCGCAGGATGACTGTTAGGCCCACCATTTCCGGCCTACATGACTCTTTGCCTGCAGCAGTCGCTGTTCTCCTGGGCGGAGTTCATGGCCGAGAGAGCTGGCGAGCCGAAGGCCCACAACCGGATGCCGGAACCATGAACCGCGTCTCTCTTCAACTGGGCACCCAGCTTCGAGAAGGAGCGGGAGTTGGCGGGCCCTGGCCGGAGAGCTTTTTTCATCTCGGTGGCTCTGCTTGGCCTTGTCCCTTCGTCATGAGAACGGGACTCAATCGGATCACTACTTCGCCGGGATGAGCCCTCCTGCCTGCCGATGCCCTCCCTATGACTGTCGGACTAACATAACAGTGGTACAGAGATCGGGGCAGGTCAAACGCGCGACCGTCTTGGGTTGGTGACCCATCATGCCAGACAGTCATGGGTCGCGGTGTCACATCGTCGCCATGCAGAAACACGTCGTGGGTCTGCATTCGGGCGACATGGTGATCGGTCTTATGCTCAAGCTCTGAGATAACCGCGTTCGCAGGATCGTGGTTCGAGGAACTGGTCTGATGGCAGTGTGGCAATTGCTTGTCTCCCTCTCCATGCACTCATCGCAGCCCACCGGGCCAACCGGCATTGCCATCTCGAGGACTCTCCGGCTTTAGTCGTTCCGGGTGCTTACCGCGTAGTCGAAGCCGCAGGCCTGCCGATGGGCTAGTTGCACACTCGGGCAAGTCCACCCTGGTCACTCTATCCTCGGAAGGTTCTTTGGGATGCCCCGGAGTCGGCCGCAGCATCCTTCCAGCGGCCGGCGGAAGCGCCTTCTCACAGCTATTGGACGTGGTAGAGTTATCGAGTGTACCGGTCAACCGAGCGTGACTCACTTGCGCTCCTGCTTTACAACCCTATTCTCTCATTTGAAGGCTAGTCTGCTCGGCTCGCTCGTGAATGATGAAGATTCGTCGATATCTCTCCACGGACCACGACGCCGTTTGGGAACTCCATAACGATGCGTTGTCCCAAGTTAACGCCCATGCAGGAAACGGCCCTCGGGACGAGGATCTGCACCGCGTTGAGGCCGAATACACCGTCACGGGAGGTGAGTTCTACGTCGGGGCAGCCGACGTTCGTATCGTCGCTATGGTTGCGCTTCTGAGACTATCAGATGACCGGGCCGAATTACGACGTATGCGAGTACACCCGGATGTCCAACGGAGGGGTCTGGGTAGACAAATGCTGTCGGCGTTGGAACAGCGCGCAGCCGAGTTGGGTTTCCGGACGTTGACTTTGGAGACGACCGTTCAGCAGGCGCCAGCGATCCAGCTGTACACGCGAAGTGGGTACAGTGAGGTCGGCAGGGGCAGGAAGGCACGCTTCGAGGTCTTGGAGTTCGAAAAGAAGATCGGATAAGTCTCGCCCGAGGGATGGATGGGTAATCGAGGTCCCCTTGAACCTTCACACTGAGTTTCCTATGATGGAATACGGATACAGTTCCGTTTGAGGAGATGACTCGCGGAGTGAAGGCTCTATCTGTAATGCCAAGGAAGGGATTGCATGATCAGCAACAAGGCAAAAGGCGAGGTGTTCGAAAGGCGGGTTGGTGATTACCTCAGGAGCAATGGTATTGAAGTCAAGCGTGGGTACAAGATTGAGATCGGAATTCACGGCCGGCGCAAGAGAAGTCACGAGTTTGACTGGGGAAATCAGCGCCTGCTAGTTGAGTGCAAGAGATACACTTGGACCAAGAAAGGCACCCCCAGCGCCAAGCTTTCGACGGCTAACGAAGCTGTGCTCTACTTCCTGGCTGCGCCTGAATCATACCAAAACATGCTGTTCATGTCGGAAACTCATAGAATAGGCAAACGTAATCCAGAAACACTAGCGGAACGATACGTGAGGATGTACGGGCACCTTTTCCTGGATAACTTGGAAGTCTTCGAGCTCAACGAAGACAACCTGTCAGCCAGGCGACTCTGGCCCCTTCCAGCCACATCTGTAGACGTAGCCAGGGAGGTGCAAGCGCTCCCTCAGGAAGGTGACGAGAAGAGGTGGGGATGAACTATGGCTCAGTGCCTGATAGCTACCGGCGCGATTCTGGGAATAGCGAGAGAGGCAGTTCACCGGAAGTCGTTTGGAACGAGGTGATCGACCATTGGTTCACTCCTGCCCGGAATCGGGGTGAGAAAGAAGTCGACGTCGTGTCTGGAGAGGTCCACAAGCGAATCGGATGGTCCAATCGCTACCCTTCGGTCTGTAATGCGCTTATGGATCGCAAAAGCAAATTGGCGCGCGAGGCCAGCGTGATATTAGTTGAGGTAGGAACTCCAAACCCCAGCAGCACGACCAGATTCACCTATAGACTTCTATAGATATGCATGGATCAGTGGGATTCCTACCCGCCTGTGCTTGCGCTCCTGCACTTGTATATGATCCTCACGTGTGACCTGCGTCTTCGCGTCGTAAGTAGTCTCGCTCATGCCATCTGCCTATAGGCCCACCGCCCACCAATACCGGAGCTTTTGGTGTCTGTTGGATAAAAGGGAACACGGCGACCAAGTAGTAGTAGCTCCACCCTACGACTCTGAAGTAGAAGGCATCGGTGGCCCACATCTGGTGAGGGCCCGTGGTCTTGCGGTGGAGCTCCTTACCTGTGGCGAGCCGCGTCTCAAGCCTCTAGACCCTCCCTGCGCAGGATTGGGTAGACGGTCGACTCCGAAACGGCGAAGCCCTGGTTGCCGGTGGTCCACGCGGCCAGTTGACGGCAACTCAGCTCCGGCATCTCCCTGGCTGCCGACAGAAGGTGGTGCACTTCCCGGAAAGTAAGACGGTTCCATGGGGTCTTACCGCCTCCATCATGGTGCTCAAGTCCTTGTTGGTCCCTTCGCCTGAGCCACCAGTAGTAGGTGCTCTTGGGAACTCCAAGCTCACAGAGGACCTTACGTTTGGGGCGACCGGAGGAAGCCACCTTGGCCAGTACCTCCACCTTCTCTTTGGCCGTCATCCTCTGATACCGGCGTCGTCGTGGGGTAGAGAGATGGCCGGTTTTTTGAGACGGTACCCCTCCAGGGACAGATCGCCAACCAGTTGCTTGAGCTCGTCGTTCTCTCGCCTGAGGACCTGTATCTCCTGACGGGTGGCGCCCCGCTCATTCCCTCGGGTTACGGCTGCGATACGCCTCAAGCCTGCAACCTGGCGCTGCTCAATATTGAGCCTACATACCGGAACTACTCGGTCTACACCATGCGGCAAGATGCTCCAGCGGTTGTCCTGGTTGACCTGTGCGACGAGCGTGCTCTGGTCGTCCATGAGGAGGCGGAGCCTCCAGACGCGGAGGGGAGCCCCTGACCGGCATACGCGCGCCGTCGTCATCATTCCTTCCAGATGCCTAGGCGGATCAGGTCGGTCTTGTCCCCTGACGCTCCGAACTTACGCCACGCCTCGGAAACCTCCAGTTGCCTACGCTGGCTGGGCGTGGGTGTATCCCCTGGGGCCAGCCTCGTGTTGTCCGGGAAGACCATGGTCCCGTCCGGCAGCTCGACGAGGGGATTGAGCGGCTCTCCCATCCTCCCGGTCGGTCGTCCGCCTCGGGGTCTGCGTGTGGTCACGGGGTCACCTTTCCTTTTATATTACAATCCGTATGCTTGGTGCTCCTTCATAGGCCTGTCAATAGGCATCACCCATCGGTCCCCATGAGGAGGGTTCCCCCGCACACGGAGACCTTTGCATAACTCCCGGATTAGGGGGTGGAGTATGCATCGGGAGATGAGCCAGCCATCGTTGGCCGAGATTTTGGTGTCGGCGAAGCTGGGACAGAACCGGAGGCTCGAGCGTATTGACCGGACCGTGGACTGGGGCACCCCGGGCAAGCGGGTAGAAGGGGTCTACGCTGCCAAGGAAGGGAGGCCCAGCTACCCGCCCCTGATGATGGTGAAGGTGTTGCTGCTGGAGCAGTGGTACAACCTCTCCGACCCTCAGATGGAAGAGGCCTTGAACGACCGGATGGCCTTCCGTCGCTTTGTGGGTTTGGGATTCCAGGAGGACGGGCCAGACTACTCCACCATCAGCCGTTTCCGCACCGCGTTGGGAGAGGAGCTGAGCGCCCGGCTATTCGCAGAATTGGAGAGGCAGATGGAGGAGAAGGGAGTGGTATTGAAGGGTGGGACGCTGACGGACGCCACCCTGGTAGAGGCCCAAGTGCGACGCCCGCCTCTGGGCAAGGGACGCGGGGCCAAGAGTCCTCTCGACCCGGATGCAGATTGGACCGGGTTCCACCGTGGCAGTCGGGCTCCAATGCCCAATCGATGAGGCATGCACGCCAACCGTGGGCCGGCCGTAAATCTGGCTCATGAACCGAGCCCGGAGGGTTCACTCTGGTGCTTGACGACAGCGGCCGCCTCGTGTCCCGTTGCCTCTCGCTAGACCTTGAAGTTGGTATTCGAGACGGTCGCATCCGCGCCTTTGCAGGAGTACGTCCGGATACAGGTCGATCCTTAGTCTTCCCATCGGCCCACGACAGCTTGGCCACTGCATTCGCTAAGCTGGACGACCTCGCCGATGGTGCGGACTTCCTGCTCGGCCACAATCTGATCCATTTCGATTTGCCCCAACTGCGAGCCGTGAATCCGGGTCTGCGGCTATTGCGGCTGCCAGCAGTGGATACACTCCGACTCAATCCCCTGGCCTTCCCTCGCAACCCCTATCACCACCTGGTCAAGCATTACCAGGACGGACAACTCAAACGTGGGCGCATCAACGACCCAGAGCTGGATGCCAGACTTACGATGGAGGTCTTCGACAACCAACAAAAGGCCCTACGCGACGCACCGACCGACCTGTTGACAGCGTGGCACTGGCTGACCACGGCTGACAATGGCGCAGGATTCGACAGTGTATTCGCGTCTCTGCGGCACTCGCGAAGGCCGTCCAACGCCGAGGCGCATGACGCGATTCACACACGTCTAGCTGGCAACGCCTGCCAGACGAACGCCCGCGAGGTCATGGTGGATGGAGTGCGGCACGGCTGGGCGCTGGCCTACGCACTAGCGTGGCTGTCGGTGTCGGGGGGCAATTCGGTGATGCCTCCCTGGGTGCGACATCAATTTCCCGAGGCGGGACAGTTGGTGCGCCGGTTACGCGACATCGCCTGCGCCGATCCCGCCTGCGGCTGGTGCCGGGAACGGCACGACGCCCGCAAGGAGCTTGCCCGTTGGTTCGGCTTTGACGGCTTCCGGCCGGAGCCGCCGGACGAGGCAGGGCGGCCCATGCAGCAGTCCGTCGTCGAGGCGGCGATGGCGGGGGAGCACGTGCTGGCAATCCTGCCCACCGGCACCGGCAAGTCGCTTTGCTATCAGATCCCGGCCCTGTCTCGCTACGACAAGACCGGTGCGCTGACGGTGGTGATCTCGCCTCTGGTCGCCCTCATGGCCGACCAGGTGACGGGACTGGAGGCGCAGGGCATCGGTTCCTGCGTCACCGTCAACGGGCTTCTGTCCATGCCGGAGCGAGCCGATGCTCTGGACAGGGTGCGGCTGGGCGATGCCGGCATCCTCATCATCTCGCCGGAGCAGCTTCGCAGCGTCTCCGTGCGTCGTGTCCTGGGTCAACGTGAGATCGGCGCCTGGGTCCTGGACGAGGCCCACTGCCTCTCGAAGTGGGGGCACGACTTCCGGCCTGACTATCGTTACGTGGGGCGCTTCTTCCGTGAGAGGGCGGGGAAGGAGCCGGTGCCGCCGGTGTTGTGCCTGACCGCGACCGCCAAGCCCGATGTCAAGGCCGACATCGTGGACTATTTCCAGAAAGAACTCGACATCAAGCTGAAGGTCTTCGACGGAGGCACCCAACGCACCAACCTGGAATTTGTAGTGGTGCAGACGAGCAGCAGGGAAAAGTTCGCTCATATACACCAGGTCCTGATGGCCGATCTGCCGGCGGATGAACCGGGCGGCGCCATCGTCTACTGCGCGACGCGGAGGCAGACCGGAGAGGTCGCGGAGTTCTTGCAGGCAAAGGGAATGGCGGCGGACCACTTCCATGCGGGACTGCCGCCAGAGACCAAGAAGAACGTCCAGGAGAGCTTCATCCGTGGGGAACTGCGGGCCATCGTCGCTACCAATGCCTTTGGCATGGGCATCGACAAGCCGGACGTGCGTCTGGTGATTCACGCCGACATCCCGGGTTCCCTGGAGAACTACCTGCAGGAGGCGGGCCGCGCCGGACGGGACCAGCAGGCGGCGCGCTGCGTACTGCTCTACACGCCGGACGACGTGGAGCGCCAGTTCGGCATGTCGGCCCGTTCTCGGCTCACACGACGGGAAATCCACGGCGTTCTCAGGGCACTGCGAAATCTGGACCGGAAGGAACGCCTGAACGGCGAGGTGGTGGCCACCGCCGGTGAGGTCCTCGGCGAGGACGAAGACAAAGCATTCCAGCGGGATTCGGCCACTGACGACACCCGGGTGCGGACCGCAGTGGCCTGGCTGGAGGAGGCAGTGCTGCTGAGCCGAGAGGAGAACCGGGTGCAGGTGTTTCCGTCTTCCCTGCGGGTGAATTCGGTGAAGGAGGCATGCGCCAAGCTCGAAAAGGCCCGCATCGCGGACGCCTACCGCCGCCAACTGCTGACCATCTCCGAGACGCTGATCGAGGCTGATCCGGACGAGGGTATCTCCACCGACGAGTTGATGGCCGCATCGGGTCTGACTTCGGAGGGAGTACGAGGCGCACTCTACGACCTAGAGCGATTGGGCGTCGCCAGCAACGATACCGTGTTGACCGCCTTCGTCCACACAGGGGTGGAGCGCGCCTCACGGAAGCGGTTCGAGGAGGCGTCGGCACTGGAGCAGGCACTGATCGACCTTTTGCGCGAGACGGCTCCGGACATGGGCGAGGGAGAAACGTCCATGCTGCATCTGCGCCTCGGCACCCAACGCCTCAAGGATGATGGTCACACCTACGCCCTGCCGGAACGCTTGTGGCGCATCGTCCGCAGCATCGCCTACGACGGGAGGGGCGAGGGTGGCGGGGGAAGCCTCGGGGTGCGGCGGCGGGATGCGGAGACCGTGCAAGTGACCTTGCAACGCGAGTGGCAAGCGTTGGAGAAGACTGCCGAACTGCGCCGCTCAGCAGCCCGGCGGCTGCTGGACCATCTACTCGCCTGCCTGCCTCCGGGAAGCCGGGGCACGGACCTGCTGGCCGAGACAACCCTGGGCAAGCTGCTGACGGCGATCAACTCCGACCTGATCCTAAGGAGCGAAGTCAAGGATCCCGCCAAGCTGATGGACCGTGCCCTGCTGTGGCTGCACGAGCAGGAGGTCATTCGGCTGAACAAGGGGCTGGCGGTGTTTCGCCCAGCCATGACCATCCACCTGAAGCCTGAAAGGCGCGGCTTCGCCCAGGCCGACTACGCATCCCTCAAGCTCCATTACGACGAACAGGTACTGCAGATCCACGTGATGGCGGAGTTCGCGCAGCAGGGTCTTGGTTCCATGGCGGACTCCCTGCGCTTGGCCATGGACTATTTCAGCCTTCGCCAAGAGGACTTTCTGCGCCGATGGCTGCCGGATCGAGGCGACGAAACTTCGCGGCAGACCACGCCGGAATCGTGGCGAACCATTGTCGAAAGCCTGAAGAATCCCATCCAGCGCCGCATCGTGGCAGACGACCGGGAGCAGACGAACGTGCTGGTGCTCGCTGGCCCCGGCTCCGGCAAGACACGGGTGCTGGTGCATCGTATCGCCTATCTGATACGGGCGAAGCGCGAGAACCCTCGCGGCATCCTGGCCCTCGCCTACAACCGGCACGCCGCGGTCGAGATCCGCCACCGCCTTGCAGAGCTCATCGGCGACGACGCACGCGGGGTGACCGTGCTCACCTGCCACGCGCTTGCCATGCGACTGGTCGGCGCCAGTTTCGCGGGACGTGCGAATCGTCTGGACGGCGTGGATTTCCAGGACGTACTCCGGCAGGCGGCGGCCTTGCTGCGCGGGGAAGGATTGCCGCCCGACGAAGCGAACGAGGATAGGGCGCGGCTGCTGGCGGGCTTCCGCTGGATACTGGTGGACGAGTACCAAGACATTGGCCAAGAACAGTACGGACTGATTTCCGCCCTGGCAGGCAGGACCCTGTCCGACGAGGACGACAAGCTCAGCCTCTTCGCAGTGGGCGACGACGATCAGAACATCTATGCCTTTAATGGCTCGTCGGTGGCGTTTATCCACCGTTTCGAGGCGGACTACGGGGCCAAGCCCGCCTTCCTGACCGACAACTACCGCTCCACCGCTCATATCATCGCGGCCGGCAATGCGGTGATCGGACCTTCGCGGCAACGGATGAAGGCCGGGCATCCAATCGGCATCAATCTGGCGCGAGCGAAGGAACCGCCCGGCGGTGCGTGGACTGAACGGGACCCGATCGCCCGCGGTCGAGTCCAGATACTGCCGGCTGGCGACACTCCTATCTCCCAAGCGCAGGCGGTGGTCGCAGAGCTAAAGCGGTTGGCCGACCTTACGCCCAACTGGAACTGGTCTACCTGCGCGGTGGTGGCCCGCGAGTGGAGCTACCTGGATCCGGTGCGCAGCCTCTGCGAACTTGAGGGAATTCCGGTGCAGATGGCGAACGAAGACTTCTCGGGCGTCTGGCATCTGCGGGAAACCCGGACCCTCGTGAACTGGCTGCACGGGCGCGGCTCCCACTTGGTAAAGAGTACCGATCTGAACGACTGGATGGTCAAGCAACCATCAGGCCCTTGGACCGAACTGCTGCAGGAAGGCATAACCGAGTACGCGCTTGAGACGAGCGGCGCGGAAACATCGGTGGATCACTTCATCGAATGGCTGGCAGAGTGGGGACGGGAAGTACGCCGCCGCCAGCGCGGGCTACTGCTGCTGACCGCCCATCGCGCCAAGGGCCTGGAGTTCGACCACGTGGTGGTGCTGGACGGAGGCTGGGACCGCGTTGGTCGCGGCGAGGATGCGGATGCCCCGCGCCGGCTGTACTACGTGGCCATGACCCGCGCACGGCAGACGCTCGCCCAAGCGCGCTTTCCAGGACCTCACCCGTTCCAGGATGCCTTGCAGGGCGGTCCCTCGGTGCTGCACTCCCGAGCGCCAGTCGAACTCCCTCCGGCAGCGCCGCAACTCGAACGCCGCTATCGGCGGCTCAGCCTGCGCGACGTCTTTCTGAGCTTCGCGGGGTACAAGCGCCCTGGCCATCGGGTGCATCGCGCCATTGCCGCGCTCTCGCCCGGCGATCTGCTGCAGGTGCGGGTCGAGTCGAATCGTTGGGAGGTTCTGGATCGCAACAGGACGGTCGTTGGACAGCTTGCTGGTGGTTTCGAGGCTCCCGCCAGCATGCGCTGCGCGTTTGCCACGGTCTTGGCCATCGCCACCTGGGACCGCGAGCGTTCTGAGCCACAGTACTGGGACCGCCTTCACTGCGATACCTGGGAAGTGGTGGTGCCGGAGCTGATATTCGAGCCGGATTCGTAATTCCACCGGCAGAGCCCCTGTCTACTCAGGGAGTGCACTACGCGCCATCGCCTCCCATCTGCACCATCATGCTGGAATCACCGACTTCGTTGCCCTGACCGAGGTCCCCTGCCCCGGACCACGACCTGTTCGACCTGCAGGACGACCAGGACCATCACCTTCTCACTGCCCCGGAGATGGCGGATAAGGTGCAGGACGTGATGAAGGAGGAGGGGTGCACCATGAGCGAGCTGGTGCGCGAGGCACTACGCTTCTGGTTGCTGGTTTCTCAACCGCAACCAACTCCGTGGTGAGGAGAGACAACGTGATGCTGACGCTGTCGTCCCGGTCGATCATCACACGGTCAAGGAGGAGCAGCAGAACCTCCCGATGTTTCCTCGGGATTCAACACATCCAGTCTCTGGCCAACCTTCGCAGCTCACTCGACGACCTTCCCCATGAGACTTGCTTTTCGGCTTCGATTGCCTCTTGGGCACGGTAGTCGTCCAGATTTACTCGGCAGTGCTCCAGCCTCTCACTGATGAAGCGGCGTTGATAGTCGAGCTGGGCTTCGGTGATCTTCCCCGCCACGTACAACCTGATTGAGCGGTCTTCTTCCATCTGCACATCCCGTAGGTTGCGCTCCGGCTTGGCTAGCTCCTCCCCCAGGTCCGTAGCTGCTGGAGGAACGCCGCCTTCAAGGCGAGGACATGCCCGGCGAGAGGGCTCAGCTCACCGGCGACACCCGACCTCATCACTCCGGCCTTCCTCGCCGCGAAGGATCGACTCGCCTACCGCAGAATGCTCAGGATGCTTCTTCGAGGGTGTGGTCCCGCGCAACCGTCCGCGCCGGTCGTGGTTGCGAACTCGGATGTCAGGTCAGCTCGCGCGTCCACCTGGATCACGAACTTCGACAGCATGCCATCGGCGACAGCGTCGACACGACGGACGCTGTCCAGCCGCCTTGAGGTCGTCGGGCGATCAAGAGATCTTCGTGTTGAGGTTCAGGCTAATCCTCTAGCAGAGTGACGAAAAACGGCCTGAGGGCGTATGCCTGCCAGGACGCACTTGGGAGGGCACGTGGTTATGCTGGACGCAGCACGAACAGGGGAGGTCATGCGCGGCACGTCGGAGCAGCAAATCGAGAGTCTCATCGGTACAGGACTAGCTCGAACCGGTCATTCCTTGCGAGCGCTGGCTTTCTGGAAAGGCGCTAGTACTCAATATCAATAGACAGCGTTAGGTGATAGACTCCCTCCATGGGAGTTGCAACACCGATCCATTTGACTGACGACGAACGGGACACATTGACGACCTTGGTGCGCAGTGCCACCGCTGAGCAGCGTCTGGTGCAACGAGCCCGCATAGCTCTGGAAGCAGCAGCGGGTAAGCCGACGAAGGAGGTCGCCGCCTTGTTGCACGTGCGCCCCGCCACGGTGAGCAAGTGGCGCACCCGGTTTGCCCAACACCGGGTGGCGGGATTGGCCGACGCGCCTCGGACAGGGAAGCCCCGCGTGTATGACGAGACGACGGAGCGGCGGATAGTGGCGCAGTTGGACCAGCCGCCGCCGGATGGGTCCACGACCTGGACGGGCAGGCTGGTGGCAAAGGCGTTGGGAGACGTTCCGGCGCTTCAGGTGTGGCGGGTCTTGCAGAAGCACGGGACCGGCCGGATACTTCTGGCTAAGGTTCCCCCGCACACGCGGGGATAGACCGTGGCGGGAGTCGCAAGGTTGGTGGATGGGCCCGGTTCCCCCGCACACGCGGGGATAGACCGTTGGCCGAGATACGCGAGAAGGTCCTGGCGCTCATGAAGGAACAGGCCGCCAGCCCTCCCTTCGACGTGGACGCGAAGATGCGGATGCTCAAGGAGCTGTACCGTGACGCTTGAAGCCATCCCCGACGAGGTCATCCGGTCCCGCCTGCAGGCCGAGTGCCACTGGCGCGGCATCGACCACGACCAGCCCAACCGCGACCTGATGATGGCCCTGGACCGGTCGGGCCACTGGCGCGAGTTCACCCGGAAGTACCCGGTCATCTACACGGACGACGGATTCTTCGACCTTGTGGACGTCCTGCGGACCTTCCGCGCCCACGGCGGGGACCTCGCGAGTTTGCGCGAGTTTCTCTGAATTCGCCCAAAAACCCTTGACAGGCACACCCCTTGGTTCCCCCGCACACGCGGGGATAGACCCGTTCATCGAGATCGCCGACGTCATCGAGTACGGGTTCCCCCGCACACGCGGGGATAGACCGGGGAGGGAGCTTGGCATATGCAACACCGCCTCGGTTCCCCCGCACACGCGGGGATAGACCCTCGATTCGGAGGAAGGCCCAATCCCCAGGCGTGGTTCCCCCGCACACGCGGGGATAGACGACGGGATTGTACAGTGGCGAATGATCTCCCTCTGGCCAACGTGGTGCTGAGCAGCGAGGGGTCGAGCCTGAGGGTACGAGCCTGAGGGTACGAGTGGGGGTCTGCCCATAGGGGTGATCGCCGGGGCCGTCGGTGCCGTGGTGGTCCTCGGCGGGCTCGTCGCCTGGCGCCGCCAGTCCTGAGGGCGGCGTGTTGGCGTACCGCACACCGCGAAGGGGGGTCGTCCCGAGGGCGCAACCGAGTTCGGATTCAGCACAGGCCGTGGGGCCAGCAGCATGCGCGCTCGACCTGCGTTACGGCGACGCCCCGCCGTCGGGGCTGATGCCGGTCGGGTTCGGTGCGCTATTGACCACACCCACGTTACAGCAGCACCATCCACTCAAAAGTTCGCAGTACAGTACGCTCAGGTGTGCCACTTCTCATTGGAACCCTTCCATGACTGGACGAATCTAAGGTCGCCGAAGCGCAGAACGAGGTTCGGGGGTCTGGACGGAGTGACAGTACGCAGTCGCCCCGTGGGGCGATATTGAGCGAGATCACCTACCTGAACCGCTCTTCTGCCGGTGTACAACCTCTTACGCTTAGGATTCTCCCCCCTGTCCAAGGGGCTTCCCCTCTCGTAGAGGAGTGACAATGCTGACAAAGAGGATCATCCCTTGCTTAGACGTTGTGGCCGGCCGCGTTGTCAAAGGAGTGAAGTTTCGACACCATGCCGATGTTGGCGACCCAGTAGATCTCGCCGAGCGATACGAACAGGATGGAGCAGACGAGCTGGTGTTCTACGACATCAAGGCTTCGGTGGAGGACCGAGCAACCCTGATAGAGGTCGCCAACAGAACTGCGGAACGGGTATTCATTCCGTTTACCGTAGGGGGAGGGATTCGATCCATTGTCGACATAAACGACTTACTAGCCGCTGGGGCGGATAAAGTCTCTATCAACACGGCGGCCGTTCTGGACCCTTCCCTGATATCCCGAGGTGCTGATAAGTTTGGCTCGCAGTGCATCGTGGTGGCGATCGATGCCGAGCGCGTTCCTAAGTCCGATCCTCCAAGATGGGAGCTGCGAACTTACACGGGAGCAAATGGGGGGCGTGCGACGGGTATCGATGCCATCGAGTGGGCCATCAGAGCGACACAACTCGGCTCGGGGGAATTAGTTATCAACAGCATTGACTCAGATGGAACAGGACTTGGTTATGACCTCGATCTGTTTCGCGCCATTAGTGCTTCGGTCAACGTCCCCATGATTGCCAGCGGTGGGGTCGGTACGCTGCAACATTTTGCCGATGGTTTGACGATAGGCAAGGCGGACGCAGTGCTCGCAGCAAGCGTGTTTCACTACCGACAGCTATCGATTAGTCAGGTTAAGAGCTATCTCAGCGCTCGCGGCATTCGGGTTAGACCGGTTTGACACCTATCGAATGTCCCATCGAGGCCGGGCTGCGGGCTCGTCACCCGCTCTTTACATCTTGTTCGCGAACCGCCAACTCATAGTGTGGCGAGCGAAGAAACCTCTGCATATGTCTCCGGGCCACGAGAGGGCCCGGTGACCTGTTAGCGAGCGGTGAGACGTGATTGGCGTTGCCGTCGAATCCTTGATTAGGGTGATCTGAGCGGTCCGGTCAAAATCCTCCAGCCGGCTACCTCTCGGCACCACTGATGGGCCTGGGAGCCCAGGTCCTCCAAGCTGTGGAAGTTGCCGCCCTTGAAGAGGCGCTCCCGGATGTAGCGGATCCCGCGTTCCACATGGGGCTTGTCCTTGGGCCGTCCGGGCGTAGCGGGATCTGCCGGAAAGCCCCGGTGCTGGGTGTACTCCAAGAAGCCGCGAGTAAGGCGCGGTTGCATCGTATCGGGACCCGCCACCGCTGAAGGAAAGTATCCAGAATCACCCCTCGGGGGGATCCGGCCAAAGAAGGCCCACCAGGAGTGAAGGCCTCGGTGCTTTGCTTACCGGGGCCTTTCTCTTGAACGAGACCCGAGGGGCGGCCTACAGGAGCTTGTAGACTTTCTTCGGGTTTTCCACCAGGATCTGATGCCCCTCTTCCTCCGGCACTCCTTCGAAGCTCAGGGCGACATATCGTTCGGTGTCGGGCCAAAGAGAGGTCGCATGGGGGAAGTCCGTCTCCCACATGATCCGATCGACGCCAATGATGTGCCGGTATTGCTGCACGCTGACCTGCTCGTACCAGAAGTCAATGTAACATTGCTGGCGGAACACCTCGCTAGGCCTCCTCGAAAGGCCGCGCTCGTAGAGGCGGCAGGACTCCCACTCATGGTCGCACGCCTCCAGCACGTATGGCACCCAGCCCAGGCCGCTCTCGGCCCCGACGAATGTTAGCCCAGGGAAGCGCTCCAACACGCCAGCGAAGAGGAAGTTAGCGAAGTTCTGGGCCATCTGCCCGAATGTGCTACTGGGTACGGAGGCGGAGGAGCGCCTCGGCTCCGTACCCGGCAGCGGAGGCATCCGCATCCCGGGAGCAAACCCAGCCCCAGAATGGTAGTGGACAGGGACCTGCAAGTCCTGGGCCATTGCCCAGAGGGGGTCCCAGTACGGATCGCTCTGATGCGGCAGCCCTCTCAGGTGAGGCGTGGCCTGCAAAATAACGCCCCTGTGGCCCTTCTTGACGCACCGGTCCACCTCGCCCACGGTCCGCTCAATACTCGAGTAGGGCGGCACAATCAAGGGTATGAACCGGTGGGGGCTGACGTCGTAAAACTCCTCCACTACGTAGTCGTTGTACGCCCGTACACATTCCGCCTCGTACTCGGGCTCCATGCCCTGGAACGTATCGCCGGCGGGGCCCGCAACGTTGGGATAGAAGGCCTGGGCGTCGATCCCGTCATGGTCCATGGCCTTCAGGCGCGCCGACACATCGTAGACGCTCTCAGGGACCTCCTCCCACCTGTTCGGCAAGCCCAACCTGTCGGGCATGACGGCGGGACAGAGGGAAGGGCCATTGCGCCACAGGGTGGACCGGCCGTCAATGGCCCACTGCTCGTTGCCGTCCACCTCCTCGAGGTGTGGGATGCGGTCCCCCCACTTGGCCTCGGACATTCGGCTGGTCCAGGTGTCCGGCTTCTCCTGGACATGGCTATCGACATCGATTCGCCTATAGTTGTATGCCACCGCCACCCTCCGTGTTGTTGGACCTGGCGCTGCTATCATATCGCTCGAGAGAGCATCCCGTGCGAGGACCGGCCCGTTGCCTCGACTACAGTCCCATGAGTTGCCCATGGGTCGCCGGGGCTTGTTAGGCTCCTCGAGGGGCCTCTATGGTAGCCTGAAACCAGTTGGAGCTTTTGATGGACCTCCGGTACGAAGTGGTGCATACCGACGGTGTCGCCCGACGCCTCGGGCTTGAACGGGCCGCCAACGTGCGCGACCTCGGTGGTTTCCAGACTCCTGATGGCCTCACCCGCTTCGGACGCATCATGCGCGCCGACCAGCTCGGGATGTTGTCCGAGGCTGACCTCGCCGTGCTGACCGGGCAGGTCCGGGTGGCGCGCACAGTCGACCTGCGGGGACTCGACGAGGTCGCCGCCCTGGGCCGAGGTCGCCTCGTCGAGGTTGGGGTGGAGCACCTGCAGCTACCGATCCGCGACCGCGCGAACGATCCAGCAGTGTCCGAGGCGCGCCGGGGGCGGCCACACTCCGAGAGCTACCTGCAGCAGCTCGAGGGGCTTGCCGAGCGTTACCTTGCGGCGGTCGAGGCGCTATCCCACGAGGCGGTGGCGATCGTCCACTGCACCGCAGGCAAGGACCGGACCGGTCTCACGGCCATGCTCGTGCTGGGGGCTCTGGGCGTGCCCGATGAGTGCCTGATCGACGACTACGCGGCCACGGCTCGCGTTCCGTCCGAGATCAAGGCGGCCTCACGCGATCCGAAGGCCGATGAATTCTGGGCCGACTACCTCCAGCATACCGACACCCCTGACGCCCAGACGCCGGAGCAGATGGAACAGACCATGAGCGCGGTGCTCGAGGGGATCCGCGCCCGGTGGGGCTCGATCCCGGGTTATCTGGAGGCCCATGGCGGTGGTCATCTCCCTGAGCACCTCCGCCGTCGTTTGCTCTGAGCCCTTGGCAGCGGGGGTCGCGACCGGCGCCGCACCCCGCCAAGCGGCCAGATACTCATGACCTCAGAGCAGGGAGGCGAGTCGCCTGGGCTCCCCCGCTTGCTCACCATGAGGCCGGTAATGCCTCGACATTCTCACTGCATCGGTGAGTAGGACGCCGGCCTCATGATCGTGTTGGTGAACCGGGCTACGATCGGCCCGTCCGCTTCGCTCTCGGCACGCGCCTTGAGCCAGACCGGATCAGTCGTAAACGCGCCCCATTTCTTGTCCCGGTCGGCGAGGTCGTCGTAGGCCACCATCCAGGTGAGGCGATTGCTGATGCCCACCTCATCGGTCCACAAGCCCAGGACCTGTATCCCATGTTTCTCGAGCAGGCCCAGGGTGTGGTTCTCGAACCTTTGGTGAAGCTGGGGCAGTCTGCCGGGCACTGTTTCGTAGACCCGCAACTCATAGATCATCTGGTCTCTCCTCCTGCTGTCCAGTGTTCATGCTCCAGAAACTAGACCTCCCCGCCGACTCTCCTCCCGACTGGCCTGGGGTGACACCCGGAGCCGGTGTGTTGTTGGGGCGCTCGGTCCCAGTGTCTCGGAGAGAGTCACGCCCTGCGAGGCCGAGTCCGGAGCTCGGCCGTTCCCGTCCTCCAATCTAGGTTACATCAGGATGTACGCATGTCGCGCGGGACGGCTCGCGCCCTCACCAAGGGTCTAACGCCGCAGGGTTTCATGGGTAGGCTTCCACGCTCGTTCATGCAGCGGACTGGCGCAGAGGACGGGTCCGCGGCGGGTACGAGGTCTGGGTACTCCACTCCAGGTCTCGTGTCGCCTGAGAGCGGATTCGGAGACGGAGTGTGGCTGCCTACCCTGTTGGAGTCCCGGAGGGTATGGACGGGTCAGGGCGTGAGGTTGAAAACCCGGACCGCGTTCTCGACCAGTATCTTCCGGCGCTCATCTTCGGGGACATCCTTCAGGGCCCGTTCGATATAGTGCCGCGAATCGGGCCAGGTCGTCGTCGGGTGAGGATAGTCCGACTCCCACATGATGTTGTCGATGCCGATCTTGTGCCGAAGCGCGATGCCAGTGATCTCGAACCAGAAGTTTACGTGGCACTGGCGGTGGAAGTATTCGCTTGGCTTGAGCGTGAACCCTCGCTCCCAGAGGCGCTGTTGCTCGAATTGGTGGTCGGCGAGCTCTAGCACATAGGGTACCCACCCCAGGCCCGACTCTGAGGATACGAGCTTGAGCCTGGGAAACCGGTCCAGGATTCCCGAGAAGAGCATGGTGTTCATGACCGCAGTGTTGGATGTCGTCGTATTGGCTGAGGCCTCCGCTAGCTGCAGCTCTGGGTGCTGTCCTTCATAGGTGGTCTTGCCCCAGCCCATGGTGCCTCCCGCTCCGATATGCAGGTTGATCGATAGGCCACTCTCCTGGGCCGTGTCCCACAACGGATGCCAGTACGGCTCGCAGATGTGCGGATAGCCGTATTGCTGCGGAAAGGCGAAGCTGAGCCCATGAATGCCAAGCTTCTGTGTGCGCTTCAACTCGGCAACAGCCAGGTCCACGTCCCACATGGGGACCACGCCCAGCGTAATGAACCGCCCAGGGTACGCGGCCGCCCACTCCTCGATCTGGTAGTCGTTAAACGCGCGGATAGCATCCAGGCAGAAGTCCTTGTCTGGGTAGGATGGACTGCTGAAGGTGTGGCCTGCGGCCCCAGCGATGTTGCCGAAGAAGGTATGGACGTCGACGCCATCCTGCTCCATGGCCTTGATTCGCTCCGCTGGGACATAGGCCTTAGCGGGCACGTCTTCCCAGCGCGCCGGGCCCCGTGTTCTGTCCGGCATGACGCCATGGACTGCCGCGACGTTCGGGATCACGCTCACCGCGCCGATCCGCCGCTGGCCGTCGATGTACCAGCTGTCCGTACCGTCGCCGTTAGGGGCGACGTGAGGGACCTTGTCGCCCCACTTGGCCTTGGACATGCGGGCCGTCCATGTGTGCGGAGCCTCCTGCAGATGGTCATCCGTGGAGATCACGCGGTATTCCATTAGCGGTTCACACCCCTCGCGGCTTTCGCTTCCTTAACCTCTCCAGCGAGTCGAGATTATAGGTAGCCTAAAAGGGTTGGGTCAACGCAACTATCGGCCTGCCCGCCGCGTGTGTCTTTGGTGCCTCGGGCTGGCCCATCCCTTGTTGACATTCATTCCTGTCCGGCCTACATTCGCGGCGACTCTTCGCGAAAGAAGGTTCCATGCCTGACTACGGCCGGTTCAACAACCTGCTCGTATCCGTCGATGACCGTGTGGCAACTCTAACCTTGAATCGCCCCCAGGTCCTCAACGCCGTGAACTACGAGATGCACTTTGAGCTTCGGAATGCGTTCGAGGACCTCGGCAAGGACCCGAATGTGAATGCCATCGTCGTCACCGGCGCGGGACGAGGGTTTTGCTCCGGGTTCGACCAGAAGCCCGACCCCAACAACCCTGGGATGCTGGTCGAGGACGTAGGCCAGGTCACACGGGCCATCCTTTCGACGCCCCAGCCGATCATCTCCGCTGTCAATGGCCATGCCGTGGGACAGGGGTCACAAATCGCTCTGTTCTGCGACGTCGTCATCGCTTCGGACCGCGCAGTCATCGGGGATGTCCACGTTATGGCGGGCGTTGCGGCGGGGGATGGCGGCGTAGCCATATTCCCCCAGCTGATCGGTCTCAACAAGGCGAAGGAGCTCCTCATGACGGCTGGCATGATGAGTGGTGAGGAGGCGTACCGCCTGGGGATCGTCCAGCGCCTTGTGCCCCACGATAGGCTGATGGATGAAGCCATGGGGCTCGCCCGCCGGCTCGCCTCGGGTCCGCAGCTCGCGATCCGGTGGACGAAGCAACTCCTCAACAAGGCCGCGTGGGGGCAAGCGGTCGGGACGTTGAACTACACCTCGGCCCTGGAGCTCCTGAGCGGGCAGGCGTCGGACCGTCACAAGGGCGCTGAAGTCTTCGGCAAGAAGCGGGCACCATAAGAGTTTCAGAGCCTCGTAACCTACGGGCTCCGCTGAATGAGTGGTCGGGCCCTGTGCTGTCTACCCCGATGATGTTTGGCGGTCGCCGGTGCCTCAAGACCGCGCGCGGCATCGCAGCACGACTCGCGGTCAGCGGCCTGACAATGATGGCCGTGCGGCCACCCCACGAGATTCTCCTCTCTGAGGACCATCGAGCGTGTCTTGGTTACACAGTGGCGGGCAGGAGCGCCGTGGCACTGGGCCCTCCCGCCGGGCCTCTTGAGTCAGCCATGTCCCTGGCAAGGGACTTCGAAGAGCGGTTGCGGACTAGGGGCCTCCGGCCCGTCTTTTGCGGGGTGCCCAAGGACTTCGCTGAGGCCGTCGGAGGCATTGGGTATCGGGCGGTGCCGGTCGGCGACGAGGCGGTCGTGGACCCAGCGACCGTATCGTTGAAAGGCAAACGATGGCGCGAGGCCAGGGCGGCCCTGAACCGAGGGCGGCGGTTCGGACTCCGATTCCGTTGGGTGTCCTTTGAGCAACGGAGCTCAGGGTTTATCGAGTCTGTCATGGCATGTTCAGACCGCTGGCTCTCGCAAAAGCGTATGCCTGAGCTGGCCTTCGCGCTGGGAGACCTGCGCTCGGTCCAGGACCCCGTCGTCCGGATAGGCGTCGCAGAGGCTCCGAACGGAGACGTCGTGGGCCTTGTTGCATGGGTGCCCGTTCCGGGCAAGAGGGGATGGATGCTCGAGCTGCTCAGAGCCACACGGGGTTGCATGGCCGGCCTGTCCGACTTCTTGGTCACAAGCTCGTTGCTCAGCTTCAGGGACATGAGGGTCCCCTACGCCAGCCTTTCCGGAACGCCGTTTGCGGTTGAGCCGAGAACAGATGGCCGCGTGGCGGCGTTGAGGCTGCTCTTCAAGCCCGGGCGCCGGCTATACGACTATGAAGGCCTGCGCCACTTCAAGAAAAAATTCAACCCGGTCTGGCAGCCCCTATTCCTCGCTCACAAGACCGACGGAAGCGCCATGGAAGCGCTCCTCTCTGCCGCCCTCGCTTGTATCCCATCGACGCCGGGAGTTTCCAGGCGGGCGTTCCTGGCTCGTTTGACATGGTCGGCACTGAAAGCCAATCTGGCCAGGGCTTAACCACGGTCGATCGGGCAGCCGCGAAGGACCATGCGCGCTTCCGCCCTGACACCGGTCTCCTCGCATGCCCGGAACGCGGAATGGATGGCGCGGGCGATGAGCATCTTCGCCGAAGGGTCGTCGATGGGGGAGGCGTCAAAACTCAGCCCCATCTCTTCCAGGTCTCTGATTCTGTTGGAGAAAGTGGCGTTGGACCGGGTCGTGGACCGACGCGGGACCGGCGTCGAGGTCCGAGGGTTGTGTTTACCATGACGGACCTCAGGGCTCTGTTTGTCCGGTTGGGATTGGAACGTGTCCCTGGCTATATGCCTCGGGAATCCCATGTGGTAGGAATCTGCACGAAGCTACGACTCGAGCTGAGTTGTGGCTCGGCGCCGCGCGGGATCGTCGGCTGGCCCGGTCACTTCGCTATAATCCAAGGGTATGGGTGATTCATGGGGGCGCTGATGGCTAGTCAAGATGGCGGTGAAATCAAGTCCGCTTTCGAAAAGGCGATGGAACGTGTGAAGGACCTCGAGGCCCCTAGCGACGAAAAACGCTTGGAGTGGAAGGGGGTACCCGAAGGGAACCGGCTTGCGGCCGAGTTCCTCCGGGGTGAAGGGGATATCGGGGCGGCGGTTGCCAAGGAGGGCGACGAGGTAAAGCCGTATGTTCTCCGGGGAATCGTCGATGTCCTCAGCGTGAACATCCAGCTGCCAAAGCACGAGGTTGCCCGGAAAGCCACGCTCAAGGCTCTGGATGGGCTCCGGGCTGTGTTCGGAGGGCAGAAGGTTGACGATCTCGCGGGCCGGGTCAACTACGTTTGCGAGCAATACACAACTCATGGCGAGCAGCAGCGCCAACAGGTCTTCGAGCAGCTGAAACAGCAATTCGCGGCCAGGGTCCAGGACGCGATGCGCCGGCAAGGCGTAGCGGGTCAACCTCCCGCAAATATCGAGGCGACCCCTGAGTTCCAATCGGAGTGGATGAGGGTCAGGATACGCCTCGACGAGCAGTACGAGGAGCACCTGCAAGGCTTCCGCGAGGAGATCAAGGCGCTAGCGTAGATGGAGATGCCCATCGAAAATCCAGACGGCCGGATCCTGGAAGCCCTGGAACAGACCCGGGTGCACCGAAAGCCCCGGCAGTCGCTTGCTACGTTCGGCGTGACCAAGCTCAAGTATCTTGTGCTCACCGAACCGTCTTATGCAGAGGTCGCTCCGACGCAGCCTGAAACAGTGATCCGTGAAGGAACGGTTACGGCTGAGCGGCCTGCTATTGTCACACCCGCATACTTGCTCAACCTTGAAGGCTTCGGCGACGAGGCCCGGCGGTCCCTCGATCTCTTGGGGAGGCGCTTCGGCTCGAACAGCCCCGGCATGATGTACACGTACAAGAACGAAGCTGCTGGGATGAATATCGTCAGTGACACCGTTCCGGTCGTCGCTGAGAGGATCAGCGGCGATTTGGAGAAATCTGGCGCCAACCTTTCGGCGGTCATCATCGGAGTCGACCACCTGTGGGATGTCTCCCTTCTGAAATTCATCTATGAGTACACCGCTTCGTCGATGGTAGACAATGTTCAGGAGCTTTCTGGGCGTGGCCTGTTGGAGCCCGATCCCGGAACCGGCGTCCCACGGGGCGCCGTTCATCGCATCGAGGAAATGTTCACGGCAGTCGAAAAGGGGCAGGCGGACCCATCGGCCCTGAAGCTGGAAATTGACCGGTGGGACCTGTTTGAACGTTATCAGGATAGGTTCCTTCGCTTGTTTCGCCGGCGTTGAGGAATCTCGTCCGGGAGGTCGGCAGGAGTAGGGTATGGCACAGCACAATGGGAACGGCTCCGTCTTGCTCGCGAATCCTCGGGGCTTCTGCGCTGGGGTGGACCGGGCTATCGAGATCGTCGAGATCGCTTTGGAGCGCTATGGCAGGCCGGTCTATGTTCGTAAGGAGATCGTGCACAACGCCCATGTCGTCGAAGACCTGCGCCAAAAGGGCGCCATTTTTGTGGAGGAGGAGACAGAGGTCCCAGAGGGCTCGGTAGTGATCTTCAGCGCCCACGGGGTGGCCCCGCAGGTCCATCAAAATGCTACCGCGCGCGACCTGACAGCTATCGATGCCACGTGTCCCCTGGTGACGAAGGTCCATCTGGAGGCCAAGAAGTATGTCAAGGAAGGGTACTCCATCGCCCTGATAGGCCACGCTGGGCACGACGAGATCGTCGGCACGATGGGGGAAGCGCCTCACGCTATCGTCCTTGTCGAAGATGTCGGGGACGCGAGAGAGGTTGAGCTCCCAGACCCAGAAAAGGTCGTTTGCCTCACCCAGACAACCCTGAGCGTCGACGACACAAAGGATGTCGTCGACGTGCTCAAAGAGCGGTTTCCATTAATGCTGGTGAGGAACGACATCTGTTACGCGACCCAGAACCGTCAAGTGGCGGTCAAGGAAATTGCCATGTCCGTCGACCTGATCCTGGTGGTCGGAGCGGCGAATAGCTCGAACTCGGTACGCCTGATGGAGGTAGCTCGTGCCCAGGGCGTCCGGTCCCATCGCATCGCCGATGCCGGAGAAATCCAGGCGGAGTGGTTGGAGGACGTCCGGTCTATTGGCGTCACCTCAGGCGCGTCAACCCCGGAAGTGAAGGTCTCGGAGGTCATGGAGTTCCTGCGCCGGCAGGGACACGGCGACGCCCGGGAGGTCACGGTCCTGGACGAGAACGTGACTTTCGCCCTGCCGAAGGAGCTCCGCGCGTAAGCGAGGGTGCATCAAGGCGTTGCCGAAACCCGTCCGGCCTCTGACTCGTAGTTTCTTTTGAGGCCCTCCCGCTTCTGACCAGGACACTAATGCCGTTTCGATTCCGGGGCGTCCAACGCGTCCACCCCTCATTCGTCGGGGGGGCGGTTCTCCTCTTCGCACTAGTGGGGTGCAGTACTCCTGGGACTGGCCCGCAGACCGATTTCCCGACACCTACTGCCACGTCTGAACAATCACGCCCAGAACCGGACCCTCAGGTCTCTCCCCCCCCGCTCTCGTCTTCCACTCAGGTCGCACGTACTCCGACCGGTGACCTCTCGCCTTCCACCCCGACCCCACGGCCGACGGTTTTCCCGGGTCTGAGGCCCACCCCTGTCCCGACTCCGGTGCTCAGGCCGTCTGGAGCGGGCCAGACCGCCTATGCGGGGTTCCCGCTGACCTTTCAAGTCAACACCCTGAAGCCCTTGGAGAGGGTGGAGGTCCTCATGATAGCCCCGGGCGGTCGCGTCGCTGAGCCGCGGTCGCTGAGGGCGGACTTCGAGGGGCGCGTTGAATGGGAGCGGGATTCTTCTTTCGACCTCGCGGGGCCTTGGTCCGTCCGGCTTGTGGGGCATCTGGGGACCCAAATCGACTTCAGCTACTTCCTGCGAGAGATCGAGTTGCCCACGACATCGGTAACAATGGGCGACACGGAGTTCGAGGTTTACCACACCCCGGACGCGGCTTTTCACTTTACCGCTGGAGTAACGCCTGGGTCGGTGGTCTGGGTCGCCGACGCCTTTGCCGAAGCGGTCCGGACCATGCCCGCCACTCTCGACTTTCAGTTTGAAGACCGGCTGGACTTCTTCCTGCTCCCTGACCCCCCGTCACTCTTCAGAGAGGTCATAGCAGGAGGTGCGGAAGCGACTGCGGGGCTCGAGGCCGGCATGTCCCTCTTCGGCTATGAGCGCTCAGGCATCTATCTGGACATGAGCGGTCCGGTCTGGAGTATGCCCCACTCTACAGGCCACGAGTTTTCGCACCAGCTAACGGCGAGGGTCGAAGGCAACCGGAATGTGCCCCACTGGTGGGAGGAGGGGCTGGCCGAATATCACGGGTTCATGGTAGCCAGCGAAATCAACGGGGAAAACGAGCTGGCCTGGAGGCGGACCTTCCGGAGTGCAGCGCGACGGGCGATCGACGAAGGACGGTGGGTCGATCTCCAGTCCTTGGGGCACCCGGACGTCTGGTTCTCCGAGCCTGACCTCGAGCGTGCCAGCCTGTTCTATGCTGAAGCCTTTGCGGCAGCCGAGTTCGTCGTTGCCACCTACGGAAGGCAGGCCCTCCCCCCCCTCACTCAGGCTCTTGCCGATACTCCGGATGACCCGGAAGCGGCGACCTGGAGCATCCTTGGACTGTCCTTCGAAGAGTTCCAGCGGCAGGTCCAGGAGAGCGTTCTTCGCCTTACGCCTGATGAACGCACCGTCGATTCCATCATTGGGTTCGCACATGCGATGTCCCTCGTTGCCGACGATGAGCAGCCGTTACAAGACCAGTGGTCTGCCTACCTTCGGGACCGGGGCACGCTCGCTCCTGAGACGCGGGTATCCTTGCTCATGACGCTGGTCGATGGTTATCGGGGACTGTTCAACCGCGTCGGGGCGGTAAGCCTTGAAGAAGCTGGAGAGGGGGTGTCGAGGCTGTACATGCAAGCCTACGAGAGCTTTGTCACAGCCTATGAGCGCTTCCTCGAGTTCGAGGTGAACGGGACGCGGCGGGCAATACCCGAGGGTAACGAAGCCTTGGAGAGGGCCACATCATTGGTGCATGCGGGGCGGGACCGCTTGGTCGCCCTTCTCAACGAATACCAGATAGGGCGCCAAGAAATAGCGAGGAGAGGGCCTGTGCCGGCAGGAGCGGCTACCTGAGGGCCTAACGACCACTCTCCGTGGACCCAGTGGAATACGCGGGCGGGAACCGAGTTGGCTCCGGCCAACTGCGGGAAGGCCACTCCGAGGCTGGCTCCGGAGCCTCGAGGCCTGTTAGCGCTTCTCTAGCTCCTTGAAGGGCCGCTCGTCAGCGCCGTCGTAGACCTGCCGCGGTCTGGCGATCCGCTGCTCCTTGTCCACCAACATCTCGGTCCACTGTGCCATCCACCCCGATGTCCGGCCGATGGCGAAGAGGACCGGGAACATCTCGGAGCCGAAGCCCATGGCCTGATAGATCACACCGGAGAAGAAGTCGACGTTGGGGTACAGCCGCCTCGTGACGAAGTAGTCGTCGTTTAGCGCGACCCGCTCCAACTCGGAGGCGATGTCAATGAGCCGGTTGCGCCCGGTAACCTCGAAGACCTCATCAGCCAGCTTGCGGATGATCTTTGCTCGAGGGTCGTAATTCTTGTAGACCCTGTGGCCAAAGCCCATGAGGCGCTGTTCGCCTCTCTTCACGCCGTCGACGAACTCGGACACACGGTCCGTCGAGCCGATACGCTCCAGCATCCGGACGGCCGCCTCGTTAGCGCCCCCATGTAATGGTCCATAGAGCGCACCGATGGCGCCTGCCAGCGACGAGTAGGGGTCGGACTGGGAGCTGGCAACCGACCTCATTGCGTTGCTCGAGCAGTTCTGTTCGTGGTCCGCGTGCAGGATGAAGAGCACATCCAGGGCCCGCTCCAACACTGGGTCGGGCTTGTATCTGGCTTCCCCCATGTTGTGAAGCATCCGCAGGAAGTTTCCCGTGTAAGAGAGATCGGCGTCCGGGTACACGTAGGGATACCCTTGCGCGTGGCGGTATGCGAAGGCGGCCAGAGTCGGCATCTTTCCGATGGCCCGGTACGCTTGGCGGAGTGAAGACTCGGGGTCGAAGATGTCCTTGGAGTCAGGGTAAAAGGTCGAGAGTGCCCCGACCGTGCTGAGTAGCACACCCATCGGGTGGGCGTCGTAGCGGAAACCGTCCATCAGCTTCCTGATGTTCTCGTGGACCATCGTGTGCTGGGTGATGCTTGCCGACCAGCCATCGAGCTCCTTGCGGCCCGGGAGCTCCCCGTGGAGCAGAAGGTATGCGACTTCCAGATAGGATGCCTTCTCCGCAAGCTCCTCGATGGGATAGCCACGATAGCGCAGTATCCCCTTGTCGCCATCGATGAACGTTACCGCGCTGCGGCAGGAGGCCGTGTTCTCGAAGGAGGGGTCATAGCTCAAGAGCCCGAAGTCATCCTCGGACACTTTGATCTGGCGAAGGTCCATGGCGTGCACGGCACCCGCGGTAATTGGAATCGTATACTCGCGGCCCGTCCGATTATCGATAACCGTGAGGTCATCTGGGGGCATAGGCTCTTACTCCAGGCAGGTTAAACTGCCCCAGCCTTCCTCCGGCCCTGGGGCGTTGGCGCCAGTGTACGGCACATAGATTATCCGCAAAAGGGCCGATTAGCAATCTCAGTCGAAACTGAACGAACATCCTCCAGCCTCTTTCAGCATAACAGTCCTGTGCTATACTTCGATGGTGCCCTAGCCACTCCTGTTGAGCGTCCCCCGGAGGAGCCCCATGAAGGTTGGGGATATCGGCGTCGACCTGCTCCTGGATGGGACGATGAAGATCGATGGAGGGGCCTTCTTTGGTGTCGTTCCCAGGGCCCTCTGGGAGCGGCAGCTCCAGCCAGACCACCGCAACCGCGTTACGTTGAACCTGAACTGCCCGCTGCTTCGCTCCGCTGGCAAGAACATCATCGTCGATACTGGTCTGGGGACCAAACATCCGTCCAAACGGCAGGAGATGTACGACCTCGACTCCGGGAAGCTTGTCGGCGATCTGAGGGAGCGCGGCCTCGAGCCAGCCGACATCGATTATGTGGTGTTTACCCACCTTCACTGGGACCATGCGGGCGGCGCGAGCTATTACGCGCCGAGCGGTACTCTCGAGACCACCTTCCCACGGGCCCAATACCTGGCACAGCGGGCCGACTGGGAAGAGGCGACGCACCCCAACGAACGGAACAGGGCCGGGTATTACGACGAAGATATGGAGCCATTGCAAGAGGCCCAGCAGATCGAGCTATTGGATGGGGACACGGAGATCGTCCCTGGTGTCTGGTGCAAGCTCACTGGGGGCCATACGTCGGGGCACCAGATTGCGATGCTGGAAGTGGCGGGCCAGAAAGCGTGCTTCCTGGGCGACCTCGTTCCCACTGTCAGCCATCTCCCGCTCCCTTGGTCCCAGGGCTATGACCTCTATCCCATCGACGTCTTGAACACGAAGCGGGACCTCTTGGACCAGGCGGCCGCGGAGGACTGGTTGATCATCTTTGACCACGAGATGAAGAGCCCGGCCGGGCGCCTGTCGAAGAGTGTGGATGGTAGGCTCGGTCTCCGCTCGGAGCCAATTTGACGCCGGGGCTTGCTTGATCACCGTTGGTGTGTTGACCGTCAGCGACGGGGTATCCACTGGGCACCGGCAGGATACCAGTGGACAGACCATTGAAGAGATTGTCGGCGGCATTGGCGGCCGGATAGCGAAGCGGGGTGTGGTGCCTGATGAGCGGCAACAGGTCGCAGACCTGCTTCGGGAGTGGGCAGACGAAAAAAGCATCGATCTAATCCTGACGACCGGCGGCACCGGTCTCGGCCCCAGGGACGTGACGCCGGAGGCTACACTGGACGTTATAGAGCGCGCGACGCCTGGTCTCCCCGAGCTCATGCGTATGGAGTCCGCACGGCAGAACATCCATGCGGTCTTGAGCAGGGGAGTATGCGGTACCCGAGGAAGAACGCTCATCTTGAACCTTCCGGGCAGCCCTCGAGGGGTTACGGAACAGCTCAACATGGTGCTCCCTGTGCTGCCCCATGCCATCGACCTTATCAAAGGGGGGGGTGCCGACCACGCTCCCCCCGAGAGCCCCGCAGGGTCGCACGGCCACCCACGGACCCATCGGGAGTCCCATGGGCGGCACCATCAGCACCCCCATTGAGTGAGCGGGCGTAATCCATGCCGATGGTCATAACGGTCCTGACGCTGTTCCCGCGCATGTTCGAGGGACCCTTCGCCGAGAGCATTGTGAAACGGGCGGTCGAGAAGGACCTTGTCAGGTTAGAGGTCCGGGACATCCGTGATTACGCCGCGGACAAGCATCGCGTCGTTGACGACTATGCGTTCGGCGGCGGCCCGGGAATGGTCATGAAACCTGGCCCGATATTCGACGCCGTGGATGCGGTCCGCCGCGACGCCCCCGACCGGCCCTGGCATGTCGTGCTATTGACCCCTCAAGGCAAGCCTTTTGACCAGAACGACGCCATAGAGCTCGCGGCTCGTGATCGGATTATCCTGATTTGCGGTCACTACGAAGGGGTGGACGAACGAGTCCACAGCCATCTGGCTGACCAGGAGATCAGCCTCGGAGACTTCGTTCTCACGGGAGGTGAGCCGGCTGCGGTTGCAGTCGTCGATGCGACCGTTCGGCTGCTGCCCGGAGTCTTGGGTGCCCCGGACTCAGGAGAGACGGACACCTTTGCAACGGGCCTGCTTCAATACCCGCAATACACCCGTCCAAGAGCTTTCCATGGATGGGCAGTCCCCGACATCCTGACAAGTGGTGACCATGGGGGAATCGCCCGCTGGCGCCGCCTTCAGTCCATCAAGCGCACCCTGGACCGCCGGCCTGACCTGCTGGATGGCACGGATGTCACGCCCGAGGAGATCGAGCAGGCCCGCCGGCTGAATTGAGGCGGCCCCAATTGGTCCGGCCCCGTCGAGCCAGCCGCACCGCCTCCTGCCTCAATGCGATGCTGATGACCTGTCGTCTTCGGATGCTTGTTCCTAGCCCCTCCCGTTTATGGTAGGCTGGTAGGCGAGGCCTCTGGGGCTTCACACCCCTCCAAGTGAGTCGATCCCATGGACTGGCGCATTGTTCAAGAGTTGAAGCCCAACCCAAATGTGGCAGAGATGTTCCCGGGTGACACGGTAAAGGTTAGCGCCCAAGTGAAGGAGGGCGACCGCGTACGGACACAGGTGTTCCAAGGGGTCGTCATTAAAAAGGGCGGTACCGGGCCCAGCACTTCATTCACGGTGCGCAGGGTCGCCTCCGGCATCGGTGTCGAGCGGAGCTTCTTGATCTATTCGCCGCTGCTGGAAAAGGTCGAAGTGCTGCGCCGGGGAGCAGTCCGGCGCGCCAAGCTCTTCTATCTCCGCGGCCGTTCGGCCAGGCAGGCCCGAATAAAGGAAAAGGGCCGTCCAACCGGAGGCAGTCGCCGCCAGTAAGGATGGTCTTGGGCCGTTGTTCCTCTGAATACAGCGGGGGCCTCGCCGATGGTCTACGCAGAGGTCGCGGTCGGTGTCCGCAGCGCTCCTGGCAGGACGTTCAGCTACTCGGTTCCCGAAGGTCTCGACGTACTGCGGGGACATGCCGTCCAGGTGCCCTTTGGGCCTCGCCAGCTCCCGGGGTTCGTGTTCGAAGTCGCCGAGGTCCCTAGCTACACCGAAACGAGGGACATCTCCGCGGTCATCGATAGCGAGCCGTGGCTATCCCCCGACCAGGTCGAAATTGCCCGGTGGACCAGCGAGAGGTATCAGTCTTCGCTATACGCTGCGGCTTCGCTGATGATTCCGCCGGGCTATCGGCAGAGGATTATCGCCATCTACCGTCTGGCCGAAGCCCCGCCGGCTACCAGCGTTGGGTCGATGGACGAAAGGCAGCGGCAACTGTATGCCTACGTACAAAGGCATGGAGAGGCCAGCCAGACGGATGTGCAGAAGCGGTTTGGGAAGCGCGCTGCAGAAGTCGCCCTAGGCCAGCTCGTCCGGAAGCGCCTCGTATCCAAGCGGTGGCATTGGTTGGAACCCCGGGTGCGCCCAAAATACGTGCTCCAAGCCTGCCTTGCTATCGGGCCGGAGGCCGCGCGGGAAGAGGCCCAGCGCCTGTCTGCATCGAGGGCAAAGAAACAGGGGGCGCTGCTTGGCGCGATCGCCGGCGCTGCGCCTTCCGCTGTGAGGGTGGCTGACCTTGCCCGGGAGTTTGGCTCCTCCTCCCGGCCGGCGCTGAACGCACTCGAGAAGCAGGGGTTGGTGAGTACTCGCCGTGAGCGAGTCGAGCGAGACCCTCTCGCCGGCAGGACTTTTAGCTTCGCGCCGCCCCTCGAGTTGACCGGCGATCAGAAGAGGGCCTGGGCGGGCCTTGGCGCCCGTCTCGACAGCGCGAACTCGGGCCCAGGGTCCTCAAAGAACGTTTTTCTGTTACACGGGGTGACCAGCAGCGGAAAAACGGAGCTCTATCTGATGGCGCTGGAGAGGGCCGTTGCCAACGGGAAGCGCGGCCTCGTCCTGGTGCCCGAGATCGCGCTCACCCCTCAGACGATCGAGCGGTTCGCGGGGCGCTTTCCGGGAAGGGTGGCAGTCCTGCACAGCCGGCTGTCCCCGGGGCAATACTTCGACGAGTGGTGGCGGGTCCGCAAAGGGCAGTTTGACGTCGTCATCGGCTCTAGGGGGGCGGTTTTTGCGCCCCAGCCCGACCTGGGGCTGATCGTGCTGGACGAGGAGCAGGAGTTCACTTACAAGCAGAGCGACAGCCAGCCCCTGTACCATGCCCGCGATGTAGCGCTCAAGAGGGCGGAGCTGTCCGGGGCCGTGGTCATTCTTGGCAGCGCCACCCCCCAGATCGAGAGCTACCACAGGGCCGTTTCCGGGGAGTTCACGCTTCTGGAGCTGCCCCACCGGGTCCCTGTCTCCGCCAATGGCGCCAGCGCACCCATGCCTCGGGTCCACCTTGTGGACATGCGGGAGGAGCTGAAGCTCGGGACCAGGGGGGTCTTCTCCCGGGCTCTCCGTGAGGGGATACGGTCGGCGTTACGGAAGAGCGAGCAGATAATCTTGTTCTTGAACCGCCGAGGAGCCGCGACCTTCGTTCAGTGCCGCGACTGTGGCCACGTTGCCCGGTGCGCCCGTTGCAGCGCGGTCATGACCTACCACGCCGAGCGGGTGCTGATGCGCTGCCACCAATGCAGCGTCCAGACGGCGGCTCCAACGAAATGTCCCGATTGCTGGGGCCCAAACATCCGCTACATGGGTCTCGGAACCGAGAGGCTGGAGCTTGAAGTAGTCAAGGCGTTTCCACAGGCCGAGACACTGCGGTGGGACAGCGACGTCACCGGCGCCGCCGACACCCACGAACACATCCTTCGCGCGTTCAGAGAGCACAAGGCAGACATCCTCATCGGCACTCAGATGATTGCCAAGGGGCTGCACCTGCCAGGAGTCACGCTGGTCGGGGTGGTGAACGCCGACATCGGCCTCCATACCCCAGACTTCCGGGCCGCCGAGCGGGTCTTTGACGTGCTGTGCCAGGTGGCTGGCCGCTCCGGTAGGGGGGGAGCCGCTGGCAGGGTCATCATCCAGACATACTCCCCCCAACACTACGCTGTCTCTTCGGCGGCAATCCAGGACTACCGGGCCTTCTATGACCAGGAAATAGGCCTTCGCATGGAGCGCGCCCTGCCTCCCTTCGGGCGGCTGACGAGGCTGGTCTTCAACCACCCGAACTTCGCGGCGGCACGCCGCGAAGCCGAACGAATGCACGGAGCGCTCCAGGAACAGCTCGAAGCATGGGCCTTCCCAGGGACCCGTATCATCGGCCCCGCTCCGGCTCCAATCGAGCGCGTGCGCGGTCGCTACCGATGGCATGTCATGATCCACGGCCCAGAGCCATCGTTGGTCCTCAACAAGTTGAACATACCCGAGGGTTGGATCGTGGACGTCGACCCAGTAAACCTGATGTGACCTCCGGCCCCGCCTGAACGATGGCTCCCCGCGGAGCCGCGCATCACCACTGGACGCACCTCGGTGTGTCGTTCCCTCGCGGCGGCCGAGCGGTCTGGAAGGGGCTGCGGCTCCCTATTCCAGCGTTTTCCAGTCCTGTTGGAGGAGGCATGCAACATGCTGCTTCTCCTTTACAGACACGGATTTCACCGCTTATAATGCCCCAAGACTCCGCTTGGAGTCCGGCCCCGAAAGCTCTCATGGCGATCCTCCATCTACGCACCGCTCCAGACCCGGTCTTGCACCGCAAGGCTACCCGCGTGGCCAAGGTCGAAAAGTCAACGATCAAGCTCATCGATGACATGTTTGAGACAATGTATGCCTGTCGCGGGGTGGGGTTAGCGGCGAACCAGGTGGGAGTGCCCCTCAGGGTCCTGGTTATGGGGATCCCGGACGAAGAAGGCGAAAACATTGAAGAGATCGCTGTCGTCAACCCGGAGATAATCAAGAAGATGGGCATCCGGCGCATCGAGGAGGGCTGTCTGAGTATCCCCGGTTATAGGGGGCAGTTGGACAGGGCAGAGCGAATCAAGGTCAAAGGGCTGGACAGGCACGGCAAAGAGATCCGGATCATGGCCCAGGGTCTGATGGCCCAGGCTTTCGAACATGAGATCGACCACCTGAACGGGATTCTGTATGTGGACCGCCTGAGAGAGCAGGGAACGCTGGACACTCTCAGTGAGATCGACACCACCCAACCAGCGGAGACCCAGGCCGCTTAGTCCAGGTATGTCCAAGGCCCCCCCAAGCACACTCGCCGACAACAGGGCCAAGACCGAAGCCTCTCTGTTACTGACCCCCGAAGCAGCTGGTCTGATTCGCCGAGTCCAGGACGCGCTTATCTCGCGAGGCTGTCGTGCCTTCCTTGTGGGCGGGACCGTACGCGACGCCCTGCTGGGGCGTCCGACAGGGGACATCGACCTCGCGGTTGAGGGTAACGCGGCAGAGGCCGCACAGGCCGTCGCTCTGCTCCTCCGAGGCGCGCTGGTCCCCCTCGGCCCCGCTCACCAGACCCACAGGGTTGTTGAACGCGGTGGCCCCCACCATATTGATTTGACTCTCATTCGCGACGACATCGCCGGCGATGCTCTGGAGCGAGACTTTACCGTTAACGCCCTGGCCGTCCCGCTGGCCGGTCTCGACCCATTTGGCGGCCGGGCCGGCGTCATCGATGTCACAGGCGGGCTGGAAGACCTGGAGCGGCGGCAAGTCCGGGCCGTGTCCGATAGCGTATTCCTCGCAGATGGGGCTCGGCTGCTGCGGGCCGTCCGCTTGGCAGCCGAGCTGGGATTCAGCATAGAACGGCACACCGAGGGCCTGGTCAAACGGGATGCCAACCGAATAGCCTCGGTGTCCTCGGAGCGGGTCAGGGACGAATTCTGCAAGGTCCTGAGATTGCCTTTAGCCGCGGTGAACCTGAGGGTGTTGGACAGCCTGGGGCTCCTGACGAAGATCATCCCTGAGTTGAAGCAGGCCCGGGACGTGGCCCAACCCAAGGAGCACTACTGGGATGTTCTGCAGCATTCCATCGAGGCCACCGGTGCGGTCGAAGAGGTGGTCAGACAACGGGACGGAGACCCCGTTTGTTTGCGCGAGGTCCCGTGGGACGACGAGTTGGCCGCCTATTTCGCCGAGGGGACTTCCGCGGACCGAGACCGCGCCACCATCCTGAAAGTCGCTGCGCTCCTCCATGACATAGCTAAGCCCTCCACAAAGACGGTGGAGCCGGGCGGCCGGATACGTTTCCTGGGCCACCCCGGCGTTGGCGCCGACGTGTCTCGCCAGATCATGGAGCGTTTGCGGTTCAGCGGGAGGGAGACGCAGATGGTCTCCATCATGGTCAGGGAGCACCTTCGTGCCGGCCTGATTAGCCGAGACGAGGAAGGGCCAACGCGACGTGCGCTGTACCGGTTTTTCAGGGACGCCGGGGATGTGGGCGTCGATGTCCTCTTTCTGTCGTTAGCCGACTACCTGGCGGCCCGGGGGCCCCTGCTCGACCTTGACGACTGGCGGGAATACGCTGGCAAAATCCGGGAGATGCTGGACCGCCGGCGCGACAGGACGGCAGAGGTCCTTCCCCCGAGGATCATCAGCGGCCTTGACCTAATGCGCGAGCTCGGGCTCGGCCCCGGTCCGGTCATCGGCGATCTGCTGGCGGCTGTAACGGAGGCGCAGGCAGCGGGAGAGGTGGGGGACCGGGGCCAGGCGTTAGCACTTGCCCGCGGTATTCTGGACCAGCGGGCCGCGGCTTAGGGCCCCCGGAGGATGAGCCAGAACACCCGGCAGACCAGGGCTGCTGGCGCGGCGGATAGCGGCAACATGAAAAGCACTTGGAGTGGAGCACTGTGCGTCTGCTAAAACGGTACCGCGTGCACGTGACCGTCATCGCGGTACTGATTGTGCTGTCCGTTCTGGCGCTATCGGTGCGTACCTTCGCCATCGGGAATTGGGAGAGGGGGCAGGAGGATACTCCTCTGGGACTGAAGCTTGGGCTCGATCTTCAGGGAGGGACGCATCTCGTATATCGGGCGACTGATCCCCACGTGACTACCGCGCAGATGGAAGGTGTCTCCAGCGTGATCGAGCGGCGGGTCAACGCCTTCGGTGTTTCGGAGCCGCTGGTTCAGCTCAAGGGCCAGAACGAGATCGTGATCCAGCTCCCAGGCATCAGTGACATTGAGGAGGCCAAGAGCCTGATCGGCGGGACTGCCCAGCTCGATTTCAGGCAATGCACGGACTCCGCCGCAACGTTCTCGGCCGCATGTCCCGAATGGGAGCCGGCCACCGCTGAGGGTAACGGGGGTATCCAAAAGCACCTGACGGGCGAGTTCCTACAACCCACGTCGTTCGTTCAGCCGGACCAAACGACCGGCCTTCCAACGGTGGCCTTCGAGTTCAATGGCGAGGGTGGGAGAATGTTCGGGCGGATTACCGAACGCCTGGTCGGGAAGCCTCTGGGCATCTTCCTGGACAACCAGCTGATATCGGCCCCCCAGGTGCGGGCGAGGATTCAGAACCAGGGCGTCATCACCGGCCTTGGACAACAGGAAGCCCGGCTCCTCTCTATCCAGCTCAACGCCGGCGCCTTGCCCGTACCTATTGAAGTAGTCCGGGAGCTAGACGTCTCGGCTACCCTCGGCAAGGACTCCCTCAACAAGAGCTACGGGGCGGCGGCCATCGGTTTGGGCCTCGTCATGCTGTTCATGGTGCTGTATTACCGGCTCGCCGGCTTCGTGGCGATCGGGTCGCTGGCCATGTACACGCTGATGGTCCTGGCGGTATTCAAGTTGTTCCCGGTGACATTGACACTCTCCGGCATGGCCGCCTTCGTAGTCTCGGTGGGCATGGCGGTCGATGCCAACGTCATCATCTTCGAGCGAATGCGCGAAGAGCTCCGCTCCGGCCGGACTCTCGGCGCTGCCGTGGAAACGGGATTCGATCGCGCGTGGGCGGCGATCAGGGACAGCAATGTCACCACCCTTATCGTCATGCTCATCCTCTGGTGGTTCGGCGAGCAGCTTGGCGAGCCTCGAGTGATCGGGTTTGCCGTAACCCTGATCATCGCTGTGTTGACCTCGATGTTTACCGCAATCTTTGTGACGCGGACGTTGTTGCGGCTCATAGTCGGGACTCCCCTTTCGGGGAGGGCCGACCTGTTCGCTCCGGTCCTCCCGGCGGGGGCTGGAGCCGCGGCTGCCCGTCGCACGAGCCCATAGGGGAGTAGCTTTGATCGATTGGGTCCGGCTTCGATATTGGTTCTACGCCATTACCGTGGTCGTGGTTGTGGTGACCAGCCTCGCCCTTGTCGTCCCTCCGCGCCTGCCGTGGGGTCTTGAATTTTCCAGCGGCTCCGCGTTGACCGTGGAGTTCACCAACGCAGAATCGGACATCTCAGCCCAGGACGTCCGCCTTAGACTCAGCGACATCGGGCTCGCGGAGTCCGTAGTCCAGGAAAGCGGTCAAAACGCCTTCTTTATCCGTACGACGCGAGTCGAGGACAACCTCGCCCAAGTGTTGGAAGAGCGTTTCGGCATCGTCCAGACCTACAGCCTCGAAGGGGCAAGCGATCTCGCGGATATCGTCTGGTTCACCGAACCGGTCCCGCTGGAGGACTTGCAGAACGCCTTTGGGGAGAACGCCGTTGTGAGTCCCACCGGTGCCGGCAGCTTTTTCGTCTCTGCCCAAGGGGTCACCCAAGCGCAGTTCGCAGGTGTCACGGACGGTCTCCAGAGCCGGTTTGGCCCTCTGGAGTCCACGAGCTTCGATACCGACGAAGGTTTCGCAGTCCTCCTTGATTTCGGAACGCCGGAAGTTGCGGAAAATGATGTCGACGAAGCGCTCGAAGCCATCAGCGCGGGCTCATTCGAAAACACCACCACGGGTGCGAACATCCATCTCATCGTGGGTACTGGGCTTAGCAAAGAGGCCAACGATGCGGTAGTGCCATCGCTCGAAGGGCGTTTCGGGCGGTCCCGGCAGACGACGTACACCGGAGATAGCTCGATGGCCCTCGTGCTCACTTTCGAGGACGATAGAGAGGTCCAGGACATCCGAAACGAGCTCTTCGAGATGTCGGTCTTCACGGCCTTTGTGGTACCGCTGGAGGCGGAAAACAGTTTCCTGCTTCTCGCCGAGAACATCGATCAGGAGCGCCAGGACACTATCGTTTCGGCCCTGAGGGACAAGCTCGGACAGCTCGATAGAATTGAATTCGGCTTCGACACGGGCTTCGCCCAGCTTGTCGATTTCGGCGAGACCGTTGACCTGGAGGGCCTCCGGAGCGAGGCAGGCCGCATAGAGGCGGGTGTCATCGCGGCGCCCACCGCGGACGAGCACGTGTTCTTCGTTGGCGGGGCACAGGTGGCCAAGGAGCGTCGGGACGAGATTGTCTCGTCGCTGGAAGAGGGCTTCGGTCTCGCAGCGCAGACCCCCTTCGATTTCGCCAACGCAGTGGCGACCCAGGTGACGTTCACGGACCCGGTGAGCCTTGAGCTGGTCATAGGGAACCTGGCCGCCGTGCCCGTCAACGACGCTGTTGGAGGCAGGGCCAACGTGCGGGTGTTGGACATCAACAATCTCCTCATCGTTGGGACCGCCCTTTCCCTTGAGACCCAAGGCCGAATTCGCGATGCCATCGAGGACGAAGTGGGCTCGTTCGAAGTAATAGGCTTCGACCGGGAGCAAGACCTGGCTATCACGCTGGACTTCGGTGAAGCCGTCACCACAGCCGACCTGAGGGCCGAAGTCTCAGAGGTTGAGCCCGATGGCGTGGCCGTGGAATCTGTCAGCGAGTCCACGTACTTCCTGGGCTCGGCTGACCTGTCTCCGGAGCGGCAGCGGGCGCTCCTCGAAAGAATTGAGAACCAGTTCGGGCGCGCCCGGCGGAGCTCGTTCGAAGGTGAGGACCAGCTTTCGCTAGTCCTGACTTTCACCGACCCCGTGTCGATCGGCGAAGTGAGGTCTGAGGTGGCGGCGCAGGAGCTGACATCCCTCGTGGTGGCCTCTGTTGGCTCCGATGCGTTTTTCGTGGGAGGCAGCGGTGTCGACGAGCAGGCGAAGGACGAGCTTCTTGCTGCGCTTCGGGACAGATTCGGCGCGTTGGAGGAGCGCCCCTTCGATTTCTCGGTCGGTATGGCCATCAGCCTGGATTTCGGGGTTGTCATCGACCTCGAGGGCGTCCGAACGGCGGTCGCCGGGCTTGGGTTCGGAGATGTCTTCGTTGAGTCCGCAGGGGGGGAGGGGTTCTTCGTGGGCGCCAGGGATGTCTCGCAAGAGCGCCGTGCGGACCTCATCACCGGACTCGAAGAGCTTTTTGGCCTGGCCAACCAAAGCCCCTTCGATTCGCCCGACCAGATGGCCGAGACCATTGAGTTGTCCGATCCAGCCAGGGCAGCGGAGGCCGTGAATGACCTGCTGGTTGCCCACAAGCTCGGTCCGAATCGGTTCTTCCTTGCGGCCT
This sequence comes from Dehalococcoidia bacterium, assembly GCA_965220155.1. Taxonomy (GTDB): domain Bacteria; phylum Chloroflexota; class Dehalococcoidia; order SHYB01; family SHYB01. The sequence continues at coordinate 2,736,534 of OZ244810.1, forward strand.
CGGGCATCCCTGAGGAGCGCCAGGGCCAGATCTTAGCGGCTCTGCAAGCGGGCCTAGGGCCGCTTCGGCAGGAGTCTTACAACTTCACTGAAGGCGTAGCCGCAAATCTGACCTTTCCCCAACGCGTGTCGGAGCAGGCAATCGCGGCAACGCTGGAGCCTTTTGGCTATTCGAACCTGTCCCTCGACGACCGGGGTCGGAACACCTATTTCTTGAGAAGTGATCGGCCTGCTGCGGACCAGAAGAACAAGATTGTCGAGGCCCTGGAATCCTCTTTCGGCGAAGTGCGAAAGGACGCACTCGAATTTTCCTTTGTCGATGCCGAGATCGCCCGGCGCAGTGTTCTCAACACCTTCTGGGCGGTCCTGGCGGCTTCCGTTGGGATACTGTTGTACGTCTGGTGGGCCTTCCGCCGGGCGCCAAAGCCCTTCCGCTACGGCGTGGCTGCGCTGGTCGGCCTCGTCCATGATGTCTTGATCGTGTTGGGTGCGTTCGGAATCATGGCCAAGTTCCGGAGTGTCGAGATCGACTCGTTGATGATCATCGGGGTCCTGGCGGTCATCGGCTACAGCGTGAACAACACCATCGTGGTCCTGGACCGCATAAGGGAAAACCTGGCCCGGAACCCCAGCAGGAGCTTCGAGATGTCGGTCAACGTCAGCATGAATGAAACGTTAAGCCGCAACTTGAACACTACGGCGACCACAACTTTTGCGATCCTCGCCGTTCTTCTCTTTGGTGGGGGGACAGTCTTCAACTTTATGTTGGTGCTGTTGACCGGGATCCTTGCGGGGACCTACAGCTCCCTCTACTTGGCGCCGAACATCCTTGTCTCGTGGGAACGGGGCGAGATTCCCCGGGTACGGCTTCCGAAGTTCCGCCGCGCCCCCACCGGAGGGTAGGGCTGAAGTCCGGTAGGCGGTCCGGATGTGAGCCGGCTAGCCTGACGAGGCTAGCCGGTGTGCGTTGTGACCCAGGCAAACCGGACCTTTGAAGTTTCGTGGCTCTGGGTTTCCTTCGGGTACACTGACACCGGGTAACCGTGGCACCCGCTGCTCTCATGACATGGAGTAGGCCGTGCTTGGAACTCCGAAGGGCGCCGCCACCGTATCTCTGGTGGCCAACGCTTCGCTGGTGGGGCTCAAGCTCGGCGCGGGCCTCGCTATCGGCAGCATCGCCGTTCTGTCCGACGCTCTGGATAGCGGCATGGACCTGGTCGGGGCGATGGTGGCGTTCTTTGCTATCCGGATGGCGGCGAGGCCTGCCGACCGTCAGCACCCTTATGGACACGGAAAGATCGAATCCGTCAGCGCAATGGCGGAGGGTGCTTTCGTTCTTCTGGCCGCGCTCTACGTTGCCTATGTAGCCACAGACCGGCTCCGCGAAGGGGCGGAGCTCGAAACGGTCGGGCTCGGCATAGCAGCGATGGCGGTGTCCGTCGCGGTCAACATGGGGGTTTCGTTCTACCTCGTTCGGGTAGCGCGCCGCACAGGGTCACCCGCGCTGGAAGCGACCGCCTGGCATCGGGCCTCGGACATCCTGACCTCACTGGGTGTGCTCATCGGGCTGGTGCTCATCCAACTCACCCCTTGGGACTTTCTCGACCCGGTTGTGGCTTTGGCCATAGCCGCGTTTCTGGTGTTCACAGCGTTTCGGATCATCGGCCGGTCCCTCGGCGACCTGTTGGACGAGAGCCTCCCAGAAGCGGAGGAGGCTATTCTCCGGAGAGTGCTGGCCGGCCGCACCGGCGAATTCGTTGGCTATCATTCACTCAGGACCCGACGGTCTGGAACCAACAGGGAGATCGACTTCTCCCTGATCATGCCGCGGACCGCGACCGTCGGGGCCGCCCACGAGCTGACTGACCTGCTCGAGACTGAGATTCTGAAGCGGCTACCCAACAGCCTGACGACGATTCACGTCGAGCCCTGCGATGTGCCTCGGACCGTGTGCAGCCAGGAATGCGTTTCTGGTTCGCTGCCCCATTGCCAGCGAGGTTCCTACCGCGCGAGTAGCATGAGCATGCGCCCCAATACGAGCTAGTCCAGCCCCATTTCGCGCCTGACGAGGGCATCATACGCGAGGGCTAGCGACCGGGTTATCTTACCGGGGCCGCCGCCCCTGATCTTGCGCCCGTTTATCGACGTCACGGGCAGGAGCCCGATGACTGAGCTCGTGACGAAGACCTCCTCGGCGTCCCAGACCTCCTCGGCGTTGATCCATCGCTCGCTGATCGCTATTCCCAAGTCGAAGGCCAGGTCGATGACCGCCCCGCGGGTGATGCCGGGAAGTACTCCGCAATCCAGCGACGGAGTCTGTAGGCCGCCGTAGGCGACGAAGAAAACGTTAGCCCAGGCGCACTCCGAAAAGCACCGTTTCTCGTTCAACATCATCGACTGGTCCGCACCCTTCTCCCGCGCTTCTCTGTCCGCCAGGAGGTTCTCCAGGAGGTTGGACGTCTTATGGCGGGGAACGGGAGAAAGGCTGCTTCTGCGCACCGATGAGATGATGGCGCTTTGGCCGTGCTCAAAGTCGTCGTCGCTCGATTGGGTGAACGGTGAGACCGTGATAAGAAGGTTCGGTGGGGTCTCCGGGGCTTGCAGAGGGCCCGACGTCCCCTCTCCGGCCGTCAAGGTGATCCGAACTCTCCCCTCGCTGACCCCGCTCGCTTTCAACGTCAGGGCGACAGCTTCCGCGACCCGCGACCGGTCCAGGCCACTGATCTTGAGGGCCTCTGCTCCCCGGTACAATCGGTCGAGGTGGGCGTCCTGACGGAACACCTTGCCGTCATAGGTCCTGAGGGTCTCGAAGACGGCCAGCCCATAGAGTAGGCCGTAGTCGAAAACCGACAGCCTCGCTTCGTCCGCAGGTACGAGCTTGTCGTTCAAGTAGACCGTGTGTTCGGGCAGTTCGGGTCCCCCAAGGTCGGCGTTCGATGACCTATTGTAGCCAAAGGCCGGGGCCACGGTGGCGGGCGAGTTCGCCTGTTGCCGATCGTCCCCGCTAGCTGCTGACTCCCCCTGTCTTCCCTGCCTGTCCCCTTTCGGGTCGCCCGTGCTAAGATTCGCCGGGGTCGCCGTACGCGCCCTGGGGGCAAGTTAGCCAGATGAAAGCTGAAATAATGTCGATTGGCACCGAGTTGCTGTTGGGCGAGATCGTCGACACCAACGCTTCCTATCTTGCCTCCCAGCTCCCTGCCCTGGGCATCGACGTTTACTACATGCACCAGGTTGGGGATAACCTGGACCGGCTTCTGGAGGTGTTTGGCCGCGCGTGGGACCGGTCAGACCTTATCCTGTGCACTGGGGGGCTCGGTCCAACGGAAGACGACCGGACGCGGCGGGTCGTGGCTACTCTCCTCGAGGAGGAGATGACCATCCAGCCAGACCTGGAGAAGGAGCTCCGGAGCTTCTTCGGGAGCCGTGGCTTCTCCATGCCTGAGAACAATCTCAAGCAAGCGATGCTCATCCCGTCCGCCAAGGCCATCCCAAACCCCCGGGGGACGGCCCCCGGCTGGTGGGTGGAAAGGGATGGCAAGACCATCGTTTGCATGCCAGGACCGCCGCGAGAGCTGACCAATATGTGGGAGACAGAGGTGCGCGGTCGCCTGCGCGAAAAGGCCAAAGGTGACCTGCTGGTCAGCCGGACACTCAAGGTGACGGGGATTTCCGAGGGTGGCGTGGATGAGCTATGTGGCGATCTGATCAACGGGACCAATCCCACGATAGGGGTGTATGCCCGGCCCGATGGGATTCACGTCCGCATGGCGGCCAAGGCGGTCGACGAGCAGGCAGCCTGGAAACTCATCGATCCGGTGGAGCAGCAGCTTCGGACCGCCTTTGGGAGCCACCTTTGGGGGGTGGACGACGAGACGATGGCCGCAAGTGTCGGGTCCCTCCTCAAGGAGCGGGGTATGACCCTGGCCGTCATGGAGTCCTGCACCGGGGGGCTGCTGGGCAGCGCGATCACCGACGTCCCAGGCAGCTCTGCCTATTTCAAGGGGGGCTTCATCACGTACACGAACGATGCCAAGATCGCTTACGGGGTCGACCCCGCCCTCATCGAAGAGCATGGCGCCGTCAGCGCTGACGTAGCGCGCGCCATGGCTTCTGCGGCGAGACGTAACCTTGGTGCCGATATCGGCATTGGGATCACAGGTGTTGCTGGGCCTGATGAGCAGGACGGCAAGCCTGTTGGCACCGTATTTATCGGCCTGGACCATGACCGCAAGGGGGTAGAGCACGGGGCCCATCACCGCACCGGCCGCGCCGACGTTAAGCTGCGCTCTGTCACGGCGGCGCTCTTTCAGCTTCGGGCGCTGGTTCTGGAGCTCAACGGGACCTAGGCCACCGCTCTAGTGGGCGGTTGTGCTCGCAAGGGCCTCTGTCGCCAGGAGGCGAACCCTGGTGGTGATCGCTGAGCTCAAAGGTGACGCGCCGAGCTGCCGGCCAGTCCCTTAGACCGTGAGCCTGCGGTACAGCACAGGCAACCGCTTCGGCAGGGCCTGTATGTCGGCCAGCACCTCGTAGCCCATATCCGACATCATCGTTTTCAGGTAGTCATGCCCGTTCCGGTCCACGGTGAGGCAGAAGGGCGTGATCCTCTTGCGGCGGGCCTCGTTGAGCGCCATGCGTGTATCGTGGACCGCGTACTCCTTCTCGACGCCCTCACGGCTGTACCCCCGGTCCTGCGGACGCCCGTCACTGATGAGGAACAGGATCTTCGTGCGGGCATCCTGCTTAACCAACTTGGTGGTCACGTGGCGGATGGCCGGCCCCATTCGGGTCGCATGCATCGGGGTGATGCGGTCTATTCGGCGCTTGATGTGCTCGCCAAAGCCTTCCGCCATATCCTTGATGACGTAGAACTCGACATTCTCGCGGCCGTATCCGGAGAAGCCGTAAATGCCGTAGACGTCCCCGATGGCCTCGAGGGCCTTGATCAGGAGGACCGTGCCCTCCTTTTCGATATCGATGATCCGCTTGTATGTCCGGCGGCTCATCTCCTCCCGGCGGTTCCGTAGCCAGGTCATGTAGTCCCTGGGGTCGTCGGGAAAGTCCCACGTGTCGAACTGCCGGCGCCCCTCGTCGATAGCCTCGGCGGTGGAAGCGCTCATGTCGAGAAGGAATGCAACCGCGACGTCCCTTTGCACCTTGTTGCGGCGCCAGTACACCTTGTCCGTGGGAGTGTCCCCGGCAAGCCGCTCTATGACAGACTCGACGACTGCATCGAAGTCGTATTCGTCACCGTCCGGGAGGTGCTTGATCTTGTGGAACATCTGCGGCGAGAGCATCTCGAACTGCCGCTTGATCTGGCTCACCAGCACCGAGTTACTTCTCAGGGTGCGCTCAAAGAACTCCGTGGTGCCGTCCTCCATCCGCCGCTCCCGGACACAGCACCAACGGGGCTTGTAGTCGGCGGCCCGGAAGTCCCACTCGTCGTAGAGGAATGTCAGTGGTTGCGACTCCAACGGTTGGTCATCTTCCGGCATGTGTGGGAAGTCGCCGCTTGGCCGCATACGTTGCTGTTGCTGCCTGGCCGCCTCCGCCATGAGGTTATCGATGAACATCCCGCTCGATTGATCGAGCTCCCCTGATTGGGCCTCGGTGACTTCGATCTCAACGCTCTTGTCAAGGAGGCTTTGAAGGTCCTCCTTCGACAGCCCCGACTGCTGCATCTCTGAGCCCGCCTTCATCGGCTGATCGCGCAGCGCCTGAAGAGCCTGGACGAGTTCCGGTTTGAAGTCACCCCGGAAGTCCACTTGTTGAGGGCTCTGGTAGTCCTGCTCGTCCCCATCGGGGGCGCCTCTGCCGCCTGCGCCGCCCATTGAGAGGTCTTGGAGCATCTTGTCGAGGTCTTCAGCGCCGCTTCCTTCCTGCCCCATCTGATCGAGGTCCTGGTCCTCGAACTCCTCGGGCGGCGCCACGACGTTGGGGATTTGGCTAACGGTGTCGTATATTCGGATGGTGGCTTCGGCAGAGTCCTCTACGGTCGCTGTCTCTTTACGCATTCCCGTCACAATGGCCGCGATCGCCTCGATGTGGGGCTCGAACTCGGTGGGGACCGGGACCGTGCCAGCGGCCTCGAGGCTCAGGCGCACCAGGACCTCCATCAAAGCCTCGCGGAGCGGGAGCGTCTTGGGGTCCGGTCTGTTGCGAACAGATTCTTGCTGGACCCGCTGGTACATGTCCTTGAGGCCGCGGTATTCCCACTTTACCCTGTAGTCCAGCCGGGCATCCTCTATGAGAGTGAATATGTCAGAGGCAAGCTTGCGGTCTTCGAATAAGTCAAAAAGGCGCTGCAGGTCCGAGGTGCTGGGGCTGTCCGGTAAGCCCTTGGCAATAACCTGGCGCTGGTCCTGCTCAGCGAACAACGTCGAGGGCTTGTCGAACTCGAATCCAAAGCTGTTGAACTCCAGGTGGGCAGCCTGGTGCGTGGCGATGACCTTGAACCATCCAAAGTTCTCTTCTTTAGTGCCGTACCGCTCGACGAAATTCGGCAGATAGATGTGATTGCCCTCGGTGGCGGGACGCTCGGAAGAGTTCCAGCCAATCCCCTTCTCTTTGAGCTCTTCGGATTCCTGGAGCTCGACCCCTTCCCCGGCCAAGGCCCGGCAATACATTTGCAGGATCTCTTTGACCTTATCCAGAGCGATGCCGCGAGACAGTACTTCGATCGTCCGCTCGCCCCGGCTGGACTCGAGGCGGAAGAAGGCGTACCCACCTTCTTCGTTCTCATGTAGGATGCGGAGCCCCTCTTCGAACCACGAGTCGAACTGGTCTTCTTTGATTCGGGCCAATACCTGCGGAGCGCTGCGAAGGAAATCTCCCACCGCTCCCGGCGACGACGAAGCTAGGCGTTCGGCCATCCCAAGCATCTGGGAATGGCTGACGGTAGCGATTTCTCCCAGTGCGGCCGAGCTGTCCATCAGAAAGGTCACGACGTTGACGTTGTTCCCTTGAGCGATGCGCTCGCCCAAGGCCAGGAAGCGCCCCCGCTGGCTTCTGTCGAGATGGGTCAGGATACGGGCCCCGTTCTCGAAGTAGGGCTTGATATCCCGCCAGTTCCCTTTGGCCAGCGTTCCTCCTAGAGACAGGAAGCTCGCCCGGTCCGCTGGGTCCACTCGCGAGAAGACTGCGTCGGACGCCAGCAGACATTCGTTGGCGACGTCGTAGGATTTCTGGGACAACGTGTCGACGAGCGAGACCAGGTGCTGCAGCTCCAACAGGTCCAGGTGGTGAAGGAGCCTGGGGGTGACCTCGAAATAGGTGGAGCACAGCGAGCTCGACTTCCAGGTGCCCTTGTAGAGGCCTTTGCCTAGAGTCGCCCATTGGACGGTTTCCTCCGGGGGGATGTTCTCCAACACCTCGGCGCTCGAGCGAAAGAAAGCGGAAGAGATCACAGGAGAATCGGCGGCGAGCGCCCGGCCCCACTTGGCCCAGGTCAGCAGATTCGAGAACGGAAGACGGGTAACGACATCGGGGGTCGCCCGAAAGTACTCGCATGCCGCTTCCCACGAGCGGAACGAGTGTCGGGCGATGGCGGTGCCTTCCTCCGCCCATGCCTGGAGATTGTCTCCATGGAGGTGCTGGCGGACGATGGGCTCCGCCTTCCGGAATTCGGTAAGCACGGAGGCCGGGAAGCGCTGGAGCTCGGTCTCCATGGCAGCCATCAGTTGTGAATCCATGACGGGTCAGGGTCGTAGTGTGCGCTTGAGAGCTAGCACTCCAGAGTCCCCGATGACCTCCTCTGCGGATGCTCCCTTGCGTCGCCAGCCCGTGCGATGGGTTAGCCGGTGCTCAAGGCAAACAGAACTCGATGTTTTCCCGTGTGTACCCTATCCGCTGGATGTGAGGTCCCGCTGTTTAATCGCGTGTGCCGCGCGCTAAGGGAAGATCGTGGACACGAGCTCCTCGACGCTTCGCTGTACCTCAGCGTCGTCGGTCAAGGACCAGACAATTGCCGTTTCGCACGCCCGCCGAGCTGGGATGCCACCCGCCATGAGGCGGGCGGCATAGATGAGAAGGCGCGTGCTGGCCCCCTCTTGGAGTCCATGTTCCTTCAGGTGGCGGACCTTCTCGCCAAGCTTCGCAAGGTCGACCGCAATGTCGTGGGATACCCCGCCTTCATGGGCAATAACCATCGTTTCGATGTCGCGGGGAGGGTAATCGAACTCTAGAGAGATGAAGCGCTGACGTGTGCTCTGTTTCAGGTCCTTGAGTGCGTTCTGGTACCCAGGGTTATAAGAGATCACAAGCAGGAAGCTTTCATGGGCTTCCAATATCTGGCCCCGTTTCTCCACTGGGAGTAGGCGGCGATGGTCGGTGAGGGGATGGATCAGGACGGTTGTGTCCTTCCTGGCTTCGACGATCTCATCCAGGTAGCAGATCGCCCCCGCCTTGACCGCCCTGCTCAACGGTCCGTCGATCCAGCGGGTCTCTTGCCCTTCCAGCAGGTAGCGGCCGACCAGATCGCTGGCGGTCAGGTCCTCATGGCAAGCGATGGTAACGAGCGGAAGACTTCCGTTGGAAGCTCGTTGCTGGGCCTTTGATGCTTTGGCTACCGGGTGGCCAAGCTTGTAGGACATGTACTCGACGAACCGGGTCTTTCCGCATCCTGTTGGGCCCTTCAGCAGCACTGGGATGCGCTGCTCGTAAGCTGCCCTGAAAATATCCTCCTCGTCTGAAACAGCCAGATAGAAGGGCTCGTCCTGAAGGAGGTATTCCTCGATGATGTATTCGCGGTAGAGGGTTTTCGTCTTGCCTCGAGCCATGTTCAGGCTACCCCAGCAACCCGCTGGTCCCAGAGACCCTGGACCTTCTGCTTCACTTCCTCCAACGTGCAACCGGTATCGATCACCACATCCGCCTTGGTGTTCCGCTCGGCAGCGGGGAGCTGGGACTGGATCCTGCTCATGATCTGTTCCCGGGGAAACCCGCTTCTCTTCTCGACTCGCTCGATTACCGCTTCTTCTGGTGCGTCTGTTACCCAGACCTCGTCGACCAGAGGGGTCCAGTTCGCTTCAATCAGAATCGCCGCTTCCAAGACGACAACCTTCGTGCCCTTACTCTTCATGGCGCCGAGTTTGTCGCCCATCATCCCGCGCATGCGGGGGTGCACGATGGCGTTGAGCTTCGATAGCTCGGCGGGGTCCCCAAAAACGATGCCGCCCAGCGCCTTGCGGTCGATTTGCCTGTCCTCCGCAACGATGCGGTCACCGAACTCGGCCACAAGGTCGTTGTAGGTGGGGGTCCCGGGGGTATAGCTCTCGTGCCCCACTTTATCGGCGTCGACCAGGGCAGCCCCCAAGTCTTGGAGGAACTGAGAGACGGTGCTTTTACCGGTACCGATGCCCCCGGTTAGGCCGATTACGAGCATTCAGGAGGGGTCTTTCTTTCGTAGCGCGTATTGTAGCAACGGCAAATCGGCATGGTCAAGGAATCGGCTGGGGCGGTAGTGACCCAGCTCGAAGCCCCCTCAGGAAGTAATCGATGGCAGCGGGCTCGGCACCATTACGCCGAGGCTTCGAGTGGCTGGTTGGGCTGATCGACAAGAGCCGCCCAGAAGACGCGTGACCACTCAGGGGCACGTGCTAGAGACCAACAGGCGGCGGATGCAGCGGAGACCAGAGCGGGAAGGTTGGTACCTGGACCGACACGGCTCAAGCCATGACATCTACAGGCATCCGCGCATCAAGGGCATCATAACCGTGCCGCGCCATCTGGTTCTCTCCACAGGGATGGCCCGCACTATCATAAAGAAGGCGGGGTGGGCGGAATAGGAGGATACCGTGATTCGATATCCAGCGCTGATAGACGGTGCCGAGGGAGCCTACGGCGTAGTCTTTCCAGACATCCCCGGCGTTGGTGCGATGGGCCACACGGTGGATGAGGCCCTTCTGAATGCCGAGGACGCGCTCCGGGACTATGCAATTGAGTCCGAGAAGGACGGCGAAGAGCTCGCGCTCCCCAGCCCATTCCAGTCCGTCGAAACACCGAAAGGGAACCTGCTGGTCTCCATAACGCTGATCCGGCCTTCAGGAAAGAGTGTCCGGGCTGGCTTGACGCTGGAAGAGGATGTCGCGGAGTTCATTGATAGTGAGGCCCGGCGGCGTAGTATGACTCGCAAGGCATATATTACATGGATGGTCCGGCGCATTGCGGCGATGGGAGGATAGACCCGGCCCGCGCGGTTTTCCAGGCTGAGACACTGTCGGGGTGAGTCACTACCGCTGGGGGGCCTACGGCCTTTTCGTCATTCGAGTGAAGGAGCGAGTGGGGAGGTTCAGGGCTTCGCGGCGGCGGTTCAAGCGTCGCAACGCCGCGGCGGTATTGGGGGAACACGGCCGGGCGCACGAGCGTCATCGGGAGGTCCCTGCGGGCGGCCATGATTTGCGGGGTCGCACCCTCACGAGCGAAGGCCGCCGCGAGATAACCCGGCCACCTGCACCCCCTGCGCTTCCAGCCATCCCGAGAGCGTACGCTCAAGAGCCTCCCGGTACATGTTTCGAAACATCCGGCGCACTGTCATCGCCGGCCCGTGGCCGCTTTCGGACTGGCTGATGACGTACTGGCTCGGCATCCCACACGACATCGCCCCGGCCGCCATCGCGAGAGCCGCTCCCAAGGGGTGCCGTCTTGCCATGAAAATGGGCACCGCCACACCATTGTTTCGTTGAGGCGGGTTTCAAACCCGCCTCCGGCCTTGCCCTGGGACGCCACCCCATTTCCATCACCTTACGTGGCCTCTACAAGGCCATGTGGAATTCCCTGGGATTCCTCGAGTCCGGCACCCGATCCAGGGCTTCCGGCGGGTCCATCGCGACGCCCCTTGTTGCTCAGAAGTGGTTTAGACCACGTTCGGGATAATGACAAGGCCCTGCCGGGGGCCAACACCTATGCTAAACTACTTCGAAACATGGGAGCAGGCCCGGATGAAGGATGCCGCCAACCCCCCGCGGGGCTATCGGAGCCTCCCCAGCGTGGACGGGATGCTCTCCGATCCCCGCCTCGCGCAACTGATCGCCGAGTACTCCCGCGACACCGTCCGCGATGCAGTCCGCTCGTGGCTTTCGAGCGCCCGGGAGCGGATAGGACAGGGGGAGGACCCTATCGCACAGGGCGACCCCGCTGAGTCCATCGAGGACCTTCTTCGAGCTGAGTACGAGCGCACGCTCCGGCCCGTGATCAACGCCACCGGCGTGATCATTCACACCAACCTTGGCAGGGCGCCGTTGAGCGGGGAGGCGCTCGCCGCTGCCGTGGAGGCCGCCGCCGGGTATAGCAATCTCGAGATGGACCTCACCTCCGGCGAGCGCGGGTCGCGCCACGTCCACGTTGAGAAACTGCTCTGCAAGCTGACCGGGGCCGAGGCCGGGATCGCGGTCAACAACAACGCCTCCGCGTTGCTGTTGGCCCTGATGGCCCTGGCCCAGGGCCGCGATGTCATCGTTTCACGCGGTGAAGCCGTAGAGATCGGAGGAGGGTTCAGGATACCGGACGTTCTCAGGCAGAGCGGGGCTGGGCTGGTGGAGGTCGGGACTACAAACAGGACCTACGTCAGCGACTTCGAGCAAGCGGTTACCGGGCAGACCGCGGCTTTCCTTCGGGTCCACACGAGCAACTTCCGGGTAACCGGCTTCGTTCACACACCGTCCCTGGAGCAGATGGTCGAAGCCGGAGCACGCCTCACTATCCCCGTCCTGCACGATATCGGCAGCGGCTGCCTGATTGACTGCCGCCAGTTCGGACTGGCGCACGAGCCGACACCGCAAGAGAGCGTTAACGCCGGCGTGGACCTGACGTTCTTCAGCGGTGACAAGCTGCTGGGCGGGCCCCAGTCCGGCATTGTCGTCGGCAAGAAATCACACATCGACATCTTGAAGCGGCACCCCCTCGCCAGGGCGGTCCGCTTGGACAAGCTGACGATGGCGTCGCTGGCCGCGACGCTGCTGCACTACGTCAAGGGAGCGGCGATTGAGAAGGTGCCGGTCTGGCGGATGATTGCAGCCTCCAGCAAGGAGTTGGACCGCAGGGCCCGGCGATGGGCCCGGGCAGCCGGTGAGGGGGCCCGCGTAGGCGACGGCCTGGCCGCCGTCGGGGGTGGGAGCCTACCCGGCGAGACGCTGCCTTCGCGAGTGCTCAGGATCTCTGGAACGGGCGAATACCTCGAAGGCCTGGCGGGCCGGTTGCGTCAGAGCTCCCCCGCGGTGATGGGCCGTATCGAGCAGGACAAACTTGTCTTGGACCCGCGGACCGTCCTCCCGGAACAGGACCGGCACCTGGTAAGAGCCCTACAGGCCGCCCTGAAGGGGGGGCCGTGAGTTCCCTCGCCACCATTGGCGGCCATTAGGCAGCCGCGCCGACCCAGAGTTGAATCCCAAAGCTGAGGTGGGGTCACGAACGAAACGGACAGGAGCTCCCGAAACGCCCAGAGGCAGAAGGCGCTCAGCACCTTGGAGTTCGACCGCGTGCTTGAGATGCTTGCCTCTTTCACCGCGTTTCCGCCCGCCCGGTCGCTGGCGGAGTCGCTCACGGCAGCCTGGGAGCGGCACCGGGTCCAGGACCTTCAGGCGACCACTCGGGATGCCATGCGGGTGCTGGAAGAGCGGCCGGGGCTGACCCTCGATGGGGCCAGGGACGTGCGGGGCTCCGTTACATCGGCGTCCCTTGGAGGAATCCTGTCCGGCGGCGACCTCACGTCGGTTGCGGAGACGCTTAACGTAGTCCACTCGGTCGGGGCCGCTCTACTTCGGTCCCGGGAGGGGCTGACCGCGCTGGGGTTATTGGCTGACCGGCTTGGAGACTTCCGCGACGTTGAGGCCCGAGTCCGGCGGACCATCGACGGCAACGGGGAAGTCGGGGATGGGGCCAGCGAGCTCCTCGCCAGGGTCCGCCGCGAGGAACGGGGAGCCCAAGAACGTCTCCTCGCCCGGCTGCGTGAGTTCTCGGCCTCCGAAAAAGGAAGACAGGTCCTTCAGGAACCCTTCATCACGACTCGTGATGGCAGGTACGTGCTCGCGGTCAAGACCGAGATGCGGAGCCAGGTCGATGGCTTGATTCACGACATTTCCAGCAGCGGTGCGACGGTATTCATGGAGCCGCTCTCCACCGTTGAGCTTGGCAATGCCTGGCGCGAGCTGAAACTGGCTGAACGGAAGGAAGTCGAGCGCATTCTCCGGGAACTCAGCGGGATCATCGGCGCCGAGGCGGAAGCGATCTTGAGAGCTCTTGAAGCCTTGGCCCAGATTGACTTATCGCTTGCCAAGGCCAGACTTGCGGCGTCAATGGACGGGGTCCTCCCTCAGTTGACTGAGCCTGGGGGAGGAGCCCCCAGACTACGCCTCGAGGGGGCGCGCCATCCCCTCCTGACGGGAAATGTCGTCGCCACAACCCTCGAGATCGGCGGAGAGTTCAAGGCGCTGGTCATTTCGGGCCCGAATACCGGAGGGAAGACTGTGGCGCTGAAGACCGCAGGGCTGCTTGCCCTTATGGCCCAGGCTGGACTTGCGATTCCGGCGGGACCGGCCAGCTCCATCACTGTCTTCGACGGCGTTTACGCCGACATCGGTGATGAGCAGAGCATCCAGCAGTCCCTGTCCACGTTTAGCTCTCACATGGGCAACATCGTTCGTGTCCTGAAGGTCGCCACCGGCCGCAGCCTCGTCCTGTTGGACGAGCTGGGGGCGGGGACCGATCCCCAAGAGGGGTCTGCCATCGCCCGTGCAGTTCTGTCGACATTGGTGCGAAGAGGGGTGACGACTGTAGTGACCAGTCACCATGGCGACTTGAAAGCTTTCGCGCATGGGTCTGAGGGTATGGAGAACGCCAGGATGGAATTCGATGGCGTGACTCTGGCCCCCACTTACAAATTGACTGTTGGGCTTCCTGGACGGAGCAATGCATTGGCCATTGCCGAGCGCTTGGGGTTGCCCCACGAGATCGTCGAGGAGGCCCGGCAGGACGTCGGGGCTACTGAAGCCGAGGTTGACGCTCTGCTGGGAGAGATACAGGAACAGCGGAGAAAGGCAGCGACTGAGCGGGCTGAGGCTGAGCGCATCCGCGCATCGGTGGAGGAGGAGCGAGCCTCCCTCAAAGCCACGCTCGAGAAGCTGGAGGAGGAGCATCGCAAGACGGCTTTGCTCCGGAGGGCCGAGGTCCAGGTGCTGGCCGAAGAGCTCAGATCGAGACTTCGGTATGTCTCCCGCCGGGTCAATGCGCTGGTAGGAGAAAAGGGGAAGAACGAGCTCGCGGCATTGCATCAGGAGATGGCCACAGTACGCCGGAAGCTGGATGGCCAGGAATGGCGCCTTGGGCCACAGGAGCGGGCGCGGCCGAAAGACGAGTCCGTGGAACCAGGGGCCCGCGTCCGAGTCGAAGGGCTCGACGGCCCCGCGGAGGTGGTATCCGGCCCGGACCGCCAGGAGATGGTGGACGTCCAGGTTGGCAGGGTCAGGGTCAGGGTCCCTCACGACCGCATCAAAGGGAAGGATGGGCGCCCGATGCTTCCGGAGCGCCGTGTCCAGGTATCCAAAGGGGCGGCGGCCCGGGCGCAGGTGGGTCCAGAGCTGTGGGTCCACGGCATGCGTGCCCGCCAGGCCATCGACGCCGTGGACGAGTACATCGAGAAGGCTTCCATGGCCGGTCACGCGCAGGTCAGGATCATCCACGGCAAGGGACGGTGGGTGCTCAGGACCGCCATTCATCATGCCCTCGGGGACCATTCGCTGGTGGGCACGTTCCGCGACGCGGAGAAAGAGGAAGGCGGCGAGGGCGTGACCATCGTGGAGCTATGAGACTGATTGCCCAAACCGCAACGCGCATATGAACGTCGAAGAGTACAGTTGCCTCGACTGCGGGCATACGTTTCCCAGCCACACACCGGTGGTCGAAGAGTGCTGTCCCCGGTGCCGCGGCCCCAGACTCGAGACGAACCCTTGGCTCCTGAGGACCCCCTCGGCGATGGGGCTGTCCCCGGGGGACTATGAGGCCCTCGTGGAGGTGAAGCCTTGATGCTAGCCCATCCGCCCGTGAGGCGGCGTTCCTCCTGGACAATCGATGCTAGGGCATGGTGAGGCACTCCTGATGCCGCGGTCCCGAGGACCAAGGCCGGCGGGGCCAACGCTGGGGCTATTCGAGGAGGTCGGCCAGGGAGGTCCATCCGCGACGCCCCCCGGAGCCCCGCTTCCGGCGCGAATGCGTCCCCGCACCTTCGAAGAGTTCATGGGACAGGAGGGTGTAGTCGGGACCGGGACGGTCTTGCGGAATGCAATCGAATCGGACCGCTTGCCGTCCATCGTGCTGTGGGGCCCGCCGGGGACAGGCAAGACCACCCTCGCCCGGCTGATAGCGAGCGCGACCCAAGCCCACTTCGTGAACCTCAGCGCCGTAACCTCCGGGGTCGCGGACATTCGCCGGGTCGTGAACGAGGCCCGCGAGCTCCGCCGGGACACAGGTTGCGGGACCCTCCTGTTCATTGATGAAGTCCATCGCTTCAACAAGGCGCAGCAGGACGCCATATTGCCCCCCGTGGAGGAAGGGGCCGTCACTTTCATCGGCGCCACGACCGAGAATCCATCTTTCGAGGTGATATCGCCGCTGCTGTCCAGGGCGCGCGTCTTCGCTCTCGAACCCCTCGAGCCTGACCACATCCGGCACCTCATCAGCAGGGCCCTACAGGACAGAGACCGTGGCCTGGGCGGGATGGAGCTCGATTTGGCTCCCGAGGCCGAGGACTTCCTCATTGGGCTTGCCAACGGCGATGCCCGGGTGGCGCTCAACGCCCTGGAGTTGGCCGCTACTGGGACCATCCCAGGGCAAGACGGCCGGCGGGTTGTCACGGTGGCTGTCATGGAGGAGACGCTCCAGCACCGCTCTCTCCGATATGACAGGGCAGGGGATGAGCACTACGACACGATCTCCGCCTTCATCAAGTCCGTTCGGGGCTCCGACCCTGATGCCGCCGTCTATTGGCTGGCCCGGATGCTTGAGGCTGGCGAAGAGCCTCGGTTCGTCGTCCGGCGCCTCGTCATCCTGGCTGCCGAGGACATCGGTCTCGCCGACCCGCAAGCGCTGGCCGTCGCCGTAGCCGCTCAGCAAGCGGTGCTCTTCATCGGGATGCCCGAGGGTTTCCTGCCGCTGGCGGAGGCGACCCTGTACCTTGCGACGGCCCCAAAGAGTAACTCGGCGCTGACGGCCTACTCCAAGGCTGTTGCCGAGGTGAAGCAAAGCGGCAACCTTCCGATACCGCTGCATCTGCGCAACGCGGTGACGGGGCTGATGGCCGGAATGGGCTATGGGAAGGGGTACCGCTACGCTCATGACTACAAGGGCCACCAGGTCGAGCAGCAGCACTTGCCGGATGCCCTCGCCGGAAGCCGTTTCTACGAGCCTGGGAGCGAAGGTTTCGAAGCGGGGATCGAGGAGCGACTAAACCGCCCGAAGCGGGACCGCAGTGCTCAGTGATCGCGTGAGAAGGTCGCCCGGCCGAGGCTAGGGCCTCTTGGGACCGCGTCCCAATCTCCCTTGCGATCGAGCCCGCCGGGGGCGAGCCCCAGGCTGCCCCATAAAACTCTCGGACTCACCGGTCGATGTCCAGACGGCGCCCCTGCTGGAGCCCACAACGTGGAGGTCCTCTCCGAAGTCCTTGGTTACTCCTCAGATCAAGCCGCAGGACTGCGAGAGGCCAAGGTCATCTGATTCTGGGCCGGGCAAGCCAACGTAGCAGGCACCACCAAAATGCCTCCCCCGAGCCCCCAGACAGGGTTCGGCCTCGGGTCAGTCCCCGCCTTGCCCGGTCAAGCGAAGGCCGAAGCGACTAGCTCCAGGGATTCGCAAACCTCATAGGTCGATCGCAGGTAATACTCTGCAGCGGTTGCCGACCCGGGGTCCCCGACTTTCACCGGGATTCCGATTCGCGCAATCGCCCGGAACCCGTCCTCGTCCGTCTGGTCGTCGCCGATGTAGACCGGGAGCCGCCCATCGGTCCCCCCGACGTATGCCCCGGCCTCGTCCATCACGATATGCTCTGCCGAAGGGTCCTCGCCGGCGATCATGAATGCCAGGGCGTGTCCCTTCCCCCAGGAGACCGGCGGGCGGAGCTCCATGACCATCTTCCCCGTCGTCACCCTTATCTGGTCTCGGGTGAGCCAAGGTTGAGCCACGTCCAAGGCGATGGCCTGCAGGTCGTCGGCCTGCCTGGGGTCCGCTACCCGCCGGTAATGGATGCTCAGCGTGGCCCCTTTGTTCTCGATCTCCGATCCTGGAATGTGGTCGACTTGGGGGCCAAGCAGCGTCGCGATCTCCGACATCAGGCCCTGGGCTTCCGCGGCTTCAGGATGCCGCCACCTTCTCCCGTGGCGTTGGATGTCGAAACCGTGGGCGCCCGCGTAGGTCGCTTCCTCGATCCCCACCTTGCGGATAAGATCGTCGATGCCCCGGCCGCTGACCAGGGCGGTCTCGATATGACGCAGCGTGCCCACCCGCTCCAGCGCCATCCTGGTTCTCTCTGGAAGTTCGGCCAACTCCGGCCGTTGGGCGATGGGCGATAGCGTTCCATCGAAGTCGAGACCCAGAAGGACGCCGGGAGCCGCCAGCAGCCTGGCCTTCACTTCCGGCCATGAGTCGAACAGGTGCGGCAAGCGCAACAAGACAGTCCGAGGTGTCTCGCAGGAAAAGCGCGGACATCATAGCACGGGGCCCCTGCGCTATAATGCGCCATAAGAGATGGCGGACCCTTCGAAGGGGAGAAGATACGTGTCGATTGCCGAGAATATCGAGTCCGTTCAGGACCGCATTGCCGCCGCCGCGTCCCGGTCTGGCCGGCGGCCCGAAGAGGTCACTCTCGTCGCCGTCAGCAAGGGCCAGGACGCTGCTTTGGTACGCGAGGGCTTCGAGGCCGGCCTACGTATATTCGGTGAAAACCGCGTGCAGGAAGCGCAGACCAAGATGGCAGCCCTGGGGGACATTCGAGGGTCGTTAGGGCTTCATATGGTCGGGCATCTTCAGACCAACAAAGTCAAGACTTTCGTCCAGGTTTTTGATGCCATCCAGAGCGTCGATTCCGTCCACCTAGGGGAGGCCATCGACCGGAGGGCCCAGAAGGGGCTGGCGGTGTTTCTTGAGGTCAACGTGTCTGGAGAGGAAACAAAATCGGGCCTCGAGCCCGCGTTGGTCCCGGATGCATGCGAGAGGCTCCGTGAATGCCCTCACCTGGACATCAAGGGTCTGATGACCATGGCTCCCGAGGTTGCAGACCCTGGGGCGGCGAGGCCTGTCTTCTGCGGGCTCCGAGAGATGGCTACCCGTCTCGGCCTCAGCGGGCTTTCGATGGGCATGACGAATGACTTCGAGGTCGCAATAGAAGAAGGGGCCACCGTCATCCGGGTTGGCACGGCGATCTTTGGACATAGGCCGGCAAGATGGTGACGCCAAGATGGTAATGCAGTGAAGCTGGCCTTCATTGGGGCAGGCACCATGGCCGAGGCGATCCTCACCGGCGTCATCAAGGCCGGGGCCGCTTCTCCCGGTGACATCGTCGCCAGCGACGTTGTGGAGGCCCGGCGCGACTATATCGCAGCAACTCATGGTGTGGCGACGACCTCAGACAATGTCGAGGCCTTGAAGGAAGCTGAGATCGCCGTTCTTGCGGTGAAGCCGCAGAACCTGGGGGAAGTTCTGGCCGGGCTTACTGGGAAGGGGGCGCCGGGACAGGCTGCCCTCTCGATAGTCGCAGGGGCCTCGATCAGGGCCGTTTCGGCTGGCCTTGGTCACGATAGGGTTATCCGGGCTATGCCCAATACTCCAGGCCAGGTCGGCGCTGGCATTACGGTGTGGACGTGCACCGGCAGCGTCACGGCAACGCAGCGCCAGGCGGCAGCCGGCATCCTCCAGGCGCTCGGAGAAGAGGTCGCGGTCCAGGACGAGAAGCTCATCGACATGGCGACCGCGCTGAGCGCCGGCGGGCCGGCCTACGTGTTCCTGTTCATCGAGGCGCTCACCGACGCCGGTGTCTATCTGGGCATGGCCCGGGACCTAGCGGCCAGGCTCGCGGCACAGACGGTACTGGGTAGCGCTAGAATGGTGTTGGAGACAGGGCAACACCCGGCGCAGCTTCGGGATATGGTCACATCGCCGGGCGGCACGACAGCAGAGGCCTTGTTGCAGATGGAGGAGGGGGGTTTTCGCGCCACGATGCTGAAGGCGGTAACGGCGGCCTACCGGAAGGCCAGGGCACTTGGCGACGGCATCGACTCATGAACGACCTCTTGAGGTTGATAGCGGTCATTCTGCAGATCATGGTGTTTGCCATCTTCGCCAGGGCCATCCTGAGCTGGTTCGTTCCAGCGCACTCGGGGAATGCTCTCGTGAATGCCCTCAATCAGATAACCGAACCGATCCTCGCCCCATTCAGAAGGATCATCCCGAGATTCGGGATGATGGACCTTTCCCCCCTCGTGGCCATCATCGTGTTACAGGTCATCGCTCGGGTGTTGTTGTCCAGTATCAACTGAGGGTCACGCTCCAGTTTCACCGAGCCGTCTGAGCGATTCCTGCGCGTCCATCCCCGAGATCCTGAGCAGCTTTCGGCGCGTAGCGCCTCCCGAAACCAGGGAGACGTCCCTCCTCGGTACCCCGAGGTGCCTGGCGATCAGGGCGATCGCTGCTTCGGTCGCCTTGCCCCGCTCCGGGGCCGCCGACACCCGGACACGCAGCACGCCGTGCTCCAGCCCGACGACCTCGGTCTTCGAGGCGCCGGGCTGCACCCTGACCTGCAGTCTGGATTCGGGCATCATTCGGGATGGATCGGAGCCGGCGGTGGGCCGCCGGAGGGTTCCCTCCCGTCAACTCAGCTTCGCGATCACCTTCTCGCCGTAATTCTCGATGCCGGCCAGCATGTGGTCGATCTTGAGCTTGCCTTCAGGGGGCAGCCAAGGGGTGACCTGGGTCCGGGTGACACCGATATCCTCCAGGCGTTTGAGCTCATCCAGTGTAGGGGGCCCCGGTGAGTCCTTCTTGAGGGCGGAGGTGAACTCGAATGGCAGATGGTCCCTTCCCGCTTCCCGGCGGTGCCCATTGATCTTGTCGATCCATTCCTTGTTCTGCTCGAACGTGGGTGCGTGAGCGAACCAGCCATCGCCGAATTGGCCTGCCCTCCGAAGGGCGACTTCGCTATTGCCCCCGATAAGGATCGGCGGGTAGGGGTAAGCCGCCGGCTTCGGCTCGAATCGACAGGGGCCGACGTCGAAGAACCTCCCGTGATGCTCGATGACCTCCTCGGTCCAAAGCTTCCGTATTACCTCGATTGCCTCCTCCATGCGAGGGCCTCGATCTTTGAACCCAAGGCCAACATAATCGAACTCTTCCGGCTGCCAGCCCGCCCCGACGCCAAGCAGCACTCGGCCCCTGGAGATCATGTCCAGGGTCGCTACTTGCCGGGCTGTGTAAACAGGGTGACGCAGCGGCAAGATGAACACCCCTGTGCCCAGTTTGATCGTCTCCGTCGCCGCCGCGACGTAGGCCAGGGTCACCCACGGGTCATACATCTGCGTTCTGGCGTTGATGGGCGGGACCATGCCCGGAGTGTAGGGGTAGAGGTTCGGCACCTCCGTTGGCATGATCAGGTGCTCCGGCATCCAGAAGGACTCGAACCCCGCGTCTTCCGCCTTTTTCGCGACGATGGGGTACTTCATCGCTTGCACCCCAAAAACCGTAAAACCGATCTTCATTTCACCCTCCCTCAGGTCCTCTCGGCTCGCTCGATTTGATCCCGGTCCGGTCTTCTGGGTACTGTCAAAAGATCGCAATAGGGTTCACTGGCGACCCCGTGCCGTTGGTGATCCGCAACGGCCCGATGGACAGCATGAACTCCCACCGCTGGTATCGCTCGCAGGCGGCGGCCAACTCCTCCAGGTTGCAGTTATCGACGAGCCATAGGCCCATCGCGACGATGCCCACCTGGTGGACCGGGGCCCGTAACCTGGGGTACCCGCTAGGGAAGAGGTCCTGCGCGCTGTCCGACCCGATGGCGGATATCTGCCTCTCGTGGAACCAGGGCACGCAGGTCGCGTGGAACCCGGGCCTCTTATTGAATACCTCGCTGGTTGGCCCTTCCTCCCTGCGTCTTCGGACGGTGCCGAACCGGCCCAACAGGATGTCCCCGCTGCGAACGCGCACGCCGCAGGCCTGTTCCGCTGCCTCCAGGTCCTCCGGGAAGACTCCCTGGTCTGGGTCCAGCCACTTCTCGTTTCTCAAGCGCGCGATGTCCAGGAGGACACCCCTGCCTACCATTCCCTCGTGGACGACTTCGATGGACTGTGCGGTAGCGCCCTCGGCGCTGTTCACCGTGTCAGCGGACAGCCCGTTGTACATCTTGCCGTCCCGGAACACGTGGGCGAGGCTATCGACGTGGGTCACGGCGAACCCGTGGAAGGCAATGCCAAAGAAGTCGGACGCCGACTGCAGCGTATCCGGCGGAGTCTCTTTCCCAACCCACCGCTCCCCGGTCGCGGCCATGTAGTGCATAGGCGGGGCGGTGAAATCCGGCTCCAGGCCCCGCGTCGGGATGGGCCTAGCGCAGCTCACGCTTACCCCTTCCTTCACCAGGGCTGCCGCGTCACGCCGTGCCTGAGGGGTGAGGTAGTTCATCGTCCCCGCCTGGTCTTCCTGGCCCCAGCGTCCCCAGTTGTTGCACTGCTCGAAATACTTCAGCACCTCGCTTTCCGGTGGGACTGTTGGCGCCATTATTTTCTCCTTTCGCGTCGGCAAGCCGGTGAGTATGGTGGCGGGCCTTTGGACCGCCCGCGGTTGCATGATACTACCCGACCCTGTCCGCCCTTTGGGTCCGTTCGGTCTCCGGGAGTCTCAAGTGGACGCGGTCAGTGTCCCGTTCCCTTCCGCTGCGTCTCTCCTTGACCCCGGAAGCCCACTTCTGGTAGCATCCACGAGTCATGGCGATGCGACCTAATCCATATTGACGAGCAGGTCCATTGCTGGCCCGTGTGTCACAGGACCTCTTTATGAGGTCCTCATTTTTTTGTGGGCAACCAGATAGAGGGGCAGACCATGGCTTATGCAAGAGCGCTCCGGGCGAAGGAAGGCGGCCGGGAGTACCCCCTGACGGCGATGAACATCTGCGAGTGGACCTTCAGTCCGCTCGAAGTCGACTATGACTATGATGCGATGCGAGGGGTCGTGACACGGGAACGGATCGAGCAGGGACCCCGGACCATGTGGCGCTACCGCGACCTCCTCCCCGTCGGTGATGGCCCCGTGGTCGACCTGCACACGGGCTTTACTCCGCTGGTCAAGGCCGACAACCTGGGCAAGCTCCTCGGCCTGGAGAATCTTTACGTCAAGAACGACTGTGTCAATCCCACCTACTCCTTCAAGGACCGTGTGACCTCGGTTGCGGCCACTGTCGCGAAAGAGATGGGGTTCGATACGCTCGCCTGCGCCTCGACCGGGAACCTGGCCGGAGCGGTAGCCGCCCACGCCGCCAAGGCGGGCATGCGCTCCTACGTCGTCATTCCCGCCGACCTCGAGCGAGTCAAGATCATCGGGGCGGCCGTCTACGGGCCGACGGTGGTCGCCGTCAACGGCAGCTACGATGACGTCAATCGGCTGTGCAGCGAGATCGCCGACGCCTACAATTGGGCCTTCGTGAATATCAACGTGAGGCCGTACTATTCCGAGGGCTCCAAGACCCTGGCATACGAGGTGGCGGAACAGCTCGGGTGGGCCGCCCCGGACCATGCCATCGTACCCGCGGCCTCCGGGTCCTTGTTCACCAAGGTCTGGAGAGGCTTCAATGAGTTCAAGGACCTGGGCCTTATCGACGACGTGCGGACCAAGATGCACTTGGTCCAGCCCCAGGGGTGTTCGCCCATCGTAACCGCGCATTCGGAGGGTGTCATGGACATCCGGCCGGTGAAGCCGGACACGATCGCCAAGTCTTTGGCCATAGGCAACCCAGCGGATGGCTTCTACGCTCTCAAGACACTGGAGGAGTCGGGTGGTTCGGCAACCGCGGTTACGGACCAGGAGGTCATAGAGGGGATTCAACTTCTGGCCGCTACCGAGGGCATATTCGCGGAAACCGCGGGCGGGGTGACTATCTCCGGACTGAAGCATTTGATAAAGTCCGGGGTGATAGGACCCAAGGACCTGACCGTGGTGTACGTCACGGGCAATGGGCTCAAAACACAGGAGGTCCTGGAGGAGTCCGTATCGCCGGTCAGGGTGCAGCCGACAATGGACTCTTTTCGGGAGGCGTTGGGGATCTGAAGTAGGAGAAGCGGGGAGTCGCTCCAGGGCCGGTAAAGGGGGCAAAGGTCCGGATGAAGCAAAGGGTCAAGTTCACGTTTCCCGAGGAGAAGGTGACCGAACCGGTCATCTACCTGCTCGGCCGAGACTTCGATGTGGTGACCAATATCCGCCGTGCCGATGTCGGAGAGCACCACGGCTGGGTCGTTCTGGAGCTCGAAGGGGACAAAAAGAGCATCGAGCGAGGGCTGGACTGGGTACGCGAGCGGGGGGTGCGAGTCGACCCTGTGGGGGGAGATGTCGTCGCCGGCTGACTCTTCAGGACGAGCCGGGCGGAATGGCCTTTGCGCCGAGACTCAACTACAATCGATCAAAGACTCAACTACAATCGATCGAAGCTAGCGCTTTGCACCTGCGACACCCCAGGGGAAGGAACGGGCAATGGCTACAGCGACCATAAGGATACCGACGCCGTTACGGCGGGTGACGAACGGCCAGGACTCAGTATCCGTGGATGCGGCGGACCTCGGGCAATCGCTAGGTGAGCTGGATTCCCAGTTCCCCGGGGTCAAGGAACGGATTGTTGACGTGAGCTCCGGCGAGCTTCATCGGTTCGTCAATATCTACATCAACGGCGAAGACGTCCGTTTCCTCGAAGGGCTGCGGACCGTCATTAAGGAGGGGGATGAAGTGAGCATCGTCCCCGCCGTCGCAGGCGGCTAGCGTCTCCTGACGGGGATCAGGCACTCGAGGCCCGGGCCGCACGAGCCCGGGCCATTTTTTGCCTTTGCGCCAGGCGCGCCTCTTCGTTGGACACTCGATAGCCAGACAGGAAGCTCTCGGCAAACGCCGCGTAACGTCCCCCTCGTATGGCGTCTCTCGCCTGCTCCATCAGCCGCAGAACGAACCGAAGGTTATGGAGGGACGCGAGCCGGTAAAACAGTAGCTCCCCGGACTTGAGGAGGTGATGCAGGTAGCCGGCCGAGAACTCGGCCGCGTCGCAATCCACTTCCGGGTCGACCGGGTCCAGTTGTCCCGCGAAAGCGGCGTTCCGGATGTTGATCCGTCCATTCTTGGTGAACATTCCGCCGTTCCGGGCGACCTTGGTTGGAAGGGCGCAGTCGAACAGATCGATCCCCATGCCGATACAAGTCACCAGGTCCTCGGGGGAGCCGACCCCCATCAGGTACCTTGGTTTGTCCATGGGCAGGTAGGGTACCGATTGCTCGACGGCCTGGTAGGCTAGGGCCTTGGGCTCTCCGACAGAGACCCCGCCCACCGCGTAACCTTGAAAGCCGAGCGATGCCAGGTGCTCTGCTGAAGAGCGCCGAAGCTGCCCTGACCAGCCACCCTGAACAATGCCGAAGAGGGCTGGGCCATCACCGGTGGATGCATCCAGGCATCGCTTGGCCCAACGGGAGGTGCGCTCAGTTGCTTGGCGGACTTCTTCATCGCTTTCCCCATATGCCGGACAGTGGTCGAGCACCATAGCGATATCGGAACCCAAGCCCCGCTGGTATTCCACTGCTAGCTCGGGGGACAGGAAATGCTCCGACCCGTCTATATGGGACCGGAATGTGACTCCCTCGTCGGTGAGGCGCCGCAGGTGCCCAAGGCTGAACACCTGAAACCCTCCGCTGTCGGTCAAGACAGGCCCGCTCCAGCGCATGAACTCTTGCACTCCGCCGTGCCGGCGGATCACATCGATCCCGGGCCTGAGCGACAGATGGTAGGTATTCCCCAGGACTATCTCGGCTCCAATGGACCGGAGGTCTCCCGGAGTGAGCGCCTTGACGCTGCCCTGGGTCCCCACCGGCATAAACGCCGGGGTCTGCACCGGCCCCCGGGCTGTATCAAGCACCCCCGTTCGGGCCCCTCCACTCATTGAGCCGACAGTAAACCGCAAGCCCTCGACCCCCACGACAATTGGTCTCGGACAGTGTACGGGGAGGGGGCTTCGTCCACAACGGTGGTATCTCACTAGGGGGGCCGACTGTCTCCGCGTTGCGAAAGCATGACGGTCTCGCCCCGTTACCTGGTCCTCGCTCTGACGGTGATGGAGACTGATTGTCGCCGCCTGCGGTGGGGCTGGCCCAACGGCCACCTGTGCCACCAAACACAGTAGTTCCCCCGAGAGCCACCCCCGTACCGACCGTAACGTCTGCTGAGAGTTCCTCTAGCACAAAGCCATCAGTCGGAAAGACGCCCCTCGACCCGAAGGGGCGTCTTTGTCTCGCCCTCTGCGACGGCTATACAGCCCTCAGCGAATATGCGCGGGGTACTCGGTGCCGATGTGGCCACCCCGTTCCAAGCCTGCAAACTCGTCGTCGGAGATCCCCAAGAGCTCCCGGTAAACCAAGCCGTTGTGCTCCCCCAGGGTCACCGGAGGCGTCCGGATACGGTTGGGGGTATTCCCCATCCTCCAGATGATCCCAGGGTAGCGGTGGGTCCCAGCGTCGGGATGGGTAAGCTCCTGGAAAAAGCCCCGGCTGTTAAGCTGGGGGTCCTCGAACGCGTCTTTCTCGTTGTTCAGCACCCCCGCTGGCACCCCTTCGCCTTGAAGAGCCGTCATTACCCAACGGGGCTCGTGCTGTTGGGTCCATTCAGCCACCCGGTGGTCCAGCTCCCGCCGGTGCTCGAAACGCCCGTCCTGGGTGGCGAACCGGCTGTCTTCCGCCCATTCGGGGCCGTTCATGGCCCGGATGAGCCCCTGCCATTCCCGGTCGTTGCCGACTGCGATTGCTATCCACCTGTCCTCGCCCGCGCAGGGGTAGGTGTTGTGTGGCGCCATGTCGTACAGGTCGTTCCCGACGGGGCCAGCTACGCGGCCGTTCATCTGCAGGTCCATCAGGAACTCGCCGAAGAACGGGAGAAGGCTCTCCGTTTGGGCCAGCTCGATGACCTGTCCTTTCCCGGTCCGCCGTAGCTGCCTCACCGCGATGGTAACGGCAAGAGCGCCGGTCGCTGCCGCGCACGCGTCCCCGAAGAACACGTCTTCGGTCATGGTCGGGTCGGTGTCCTCGTATCCGCGGATGTAGGTGTGTCCTGATGCCCCCTCGAGGTGTGATCCAAAGGAGCGGTAGTTCTGGTAAGGACCTTCTAAGCCGTATGCGGGCATCCTCAGCATGATTAGGTCGGGCTTGATTGTGCGAAGCTGCGGATAGTCAATTCTCAACCGGTCCACGGTTTCAGGGACGTTGTTCTCGACAACGATGTCGGAGACGGCTACCAGGTGGCGCAGCGTCTCGATGCCCTCCGGCTGCTTCAGGTCCACCGTCATGCTGAGCTTATTGCGCCCGTGAGACTGGAAGAAGGGCCACAAGTTCCATGGCCGTTTTCCCGGCTCCCAGTTGGGATACGCCGAGAGCCAGCTCCGGTTGGCGTCCAGGTCGGCCTGCGTCGGCCTAGCGGAGCGCCCTCGAGTAGACGTCTGGAACATCTGCAAGGGCTCAACCCTGATGACTTCGGCGCCCCAGTCCGCCAGCAGTGAGGTAACGTGGGGGCCGGCCAAGACGACGCTCAAGTCCGCGATGCGCAGACCTTCCAGGGGAAGCCGGGTCATGCCGCAACCCCGGCATGCCTGAGGCCCTGGATTTCGCTCTTCGTGTAGCCGGCTTCGGCGAGGACCTCCGTCGTGTGCTCCCCAAGGAGTGGGGCTGGCCGTCGCGGCCTGCGGGGAGTCCCGAACGTCACGAAGGGGAGGCCGGGATAGGTCCAGGTCCCCGCCTCTGGATGGCGGATTTCCTCCCAGAACCCCCGTTCCCGAAAGCTCGGGTCGTCCATCACGTTATCGAAGCTGTAGATGGGGCCGGAGAGGACGTGGGCCCGCTGCGCTGCCTCCCACGCCTCCCGCATGGTGCGCTCAGACAGCCAGGACATGAACATGCTCTCCAGCAGGTCCGCGTTCTCCGGTTTCGACGCCTCGGCTGGATCGCAAAACCTGGGGTCGCTGGTCATCTCGGGGGCGCCGAGCATGGCCGCAATCCGGTCCAGCCACACGAGGCCGAACTGCATGTTCACATAGCCGTCCTTACACGGCCGAACGGAGGGAGGGGCCAGCATACCCCGGTGGTTCGTCCGCCCGGTGTACTGGTAGCCGATTAACATCGGGGTGCGCCTATCGGGGCTGCCGGCCTGGGTCTGCATGATCGAAACGTCGACGTGGTCGCCATGGCCTCGAAGGTCGACGCCAACTACCGCAACCGCTGTCGCTGCCGCCCCATGGGCGCCAGCGAGGTACGAAACCACCGACCCGCCGAGCTTCAGCGGATAGCGGTCGGGTAACCCCGCGCTATACATGGGGCCACCCAGGGCATAGTCGACGATCTCCGATCCGCGGTAGTCCCGGTAGGGGCCCGTTTGGCCGAAGTTGGAGATAGAGACCATCACCAGGTCCGGATTGATGGTCTTCAGCGTTTCATAGCCGAGGCCGAGAGCGGGCATTACCCTTGGAGAGAAGTTTTCTACCAGCACATCGGCGGTCGCCACCATCCGCTTGACAGCCTCCGCGCCGGCGGGCGTCTTGATATCGATCGCGGCCGAGCGCTTGTTGGTGTTCAGGTGGAGGAAAATGCCGCTCTTGTCCGGGTCGGGGTCGTCGCCGGGGAAGGGACCCAATCGGCGCGCTCCTTCACCGCTTCCGGGCCGCTCGATCTTGATGACGTCGGCCCCGTAGTCGGCTAGCAGTTTGGTGCAGTAGGGCCCCGCGATGTAGTGGGTGAGGTCGACGACCTTCAGGCCTTCCAGTGCCGCCTGGATCATCGCTCTGGCTACCAGGGCATCGAGGTGCCGCCGTTCGGGCCGATGATCTGCCCGGTCACGAATTCGGCGGCGTCGGAGACCAGGTACAGGAAAGTGTGGGCCACGTATTCGGGCTTGCCGAGCAGTCCCAACGGGCCCCGGGAGGCTGAGTCCCTCTTGAAGGCCTCCAGCCTGTCTTCGATGACGTTGCCTTCGGCGTCCGAGAAGTGCCGTCGGCTGAAGTTGGTCAAGATCTGTCCGGGGGCTATGGTGTTGACCCGGACCCCATATGGGCCGATCTCTTTGGCCAGGGTCTTGGTCAGCATGGCGACCCCCGCCTTGGCCATCCCGTAGGCGCTGTAGGTATCCCCCGCGGAGGTGTAGATGATGGAGGATGAGATGTTGACGATGGAGCCGGAGCCCTGCTCTTGCATGACCCTGGCCGCGGCCTGACAGCCGAAGAAGACGCCCTTCAGGTTGACAGCCAGCACCCTGTCCAGGTCTTCTTCTGTCGTGTCGACCACCATACTCTGGTGCGGGATGCCCGCGATGTTCCCCATGATGTCGATTCGTCCGAAGTCGTCCACCGCCTTCTGGGCCAGGGCGTCGACCTCCGT
This sequence comes from Dehalococcoidia bacterium, assembly GCA_965220155.1. Taxonomy (GTDB): domain Bacteria; phylum Chloroflexota; class Dehalococcoidia; order SHYB01; family SHYB01. Next base: position 2,765,152 of record OZ244810.1, read on the forward strand.
CTTTCGGGCGACGTCCACACGGAGGCTGCTGGCTGTGCCTCCGGTGTCCTCCACCATGCGGACAGTCTCATCCAGGGACTCTTCGTTGATATCGCCCAGGACCAGCTTCGCTCCCGCCGCCGACAGAAGCTGGGCGGTTGACCTTCCCATCCCGCTGCCTGCTCCGGTCAGGACCGCAGTCTTACCACTGAGATCGAAGAGTTTGAAGATGGGGTTGGTGGTCATGAGCGCCCTCTAGGCGATCGCAATCGGGTTCACGGGACTACCCATTGCCCCCTTGATGACGAGGGGCGCTACGACCAGGAAGGCCTCATATGCCTGGTCGGCAGCCATTTCATCGAGTGCCATTAGCTCCATCAAATGCACGCCGAGGTTCCTGATGAGCTCGACGTGTCCTTGGAGGAAAACATCGTTTTCGTACGGCACCGCTTCGATTGTGGCGTTGTCGGAACCGACCGCGACGATGTCCCGCTCACCGATGAGCCGGCATGCATCAAGGGCTAGTCCCGGCTGCCCGGCAAGCCACCTATCCTTGTCTTCATAAAAGACTCGGAGCCAGCCGGTCCTGAACAGCAGGGTGTCGCCGGCCCGGATTTCCACGCCCTGCTGCCCGGCGCAGTCCAACAGGTCTCCAGCGGAGATCATCCTCGGTGGCTCGATGTAGTCCACGCCGAAATGGCGGGCCATGTCCAGCAACACAGCGCGCCCGGCCAGGACCTTTGTCTTGTCGATCCCGCAACGAACCGCGCCTTTGTATGTCTGGACGCTCTGGTCCGAGAAACCGTTGTAGAGCTGCCCATCGAGCCATATGTGGGCGAGGGCATCCATGTGGGTGACCGTGTGGGAAGAAAGGGCCAGGTAGTCTTCGCCGATGCATAGCTCGTCGTCGCGTCCCCGGCCCGCCCAATAAGAGGCATCGGTGCTGTTGAACACGGTGAAGCGTTGTGGGGGCTGCCGCTGGCCCACGACGGGAACGTTCGTGCCCCCCATTGGGACTCCGAGGCTGTAGACCTTGCCGGTCTTGGCGGACTTCATCGCCTCGAGGACTACCTCGGGGGTCAGCAAGTTCAGCGCCCCGCGTTCGTCCTTAGGTCCCCACCGCCCCCAGTTGCTCGTGCGTCCGGCTACCTGCGTCATATACGCCTCCAAGGCCCTCAGTCCGGGGACCCTATCAGGATTCCCGGGCCACCGGGATTATAGGGGAACAGGGTAGGCCGAACAACGACGCCGGACCGGGGCGGCACAGCCACAGGGCCCAGAAAGCCTGGACGCAACAGAACATGTGCAGTCCCCGCTGCTGGGCGACTCCGACCGGGTGGCTGTGAATGCCTACGGGACGCGCTGCTCCCGGCCTGGGGAGTTGCGAGGGGTACATGGCGACGAAACGGGCTGTATACGTGCTTGGCCGCGACGGCACGGTCAGCGCGCCTGGGTGTCAGAGCCTCCCAGCGAGCCCCCTCACGACGAGGTCAGGGCCACCCTCGAGAAGCTGGGCTGACCAGTCGAACCAGCCCGCGGGGGGACCGCCTTCCACCGTTCGCTGAAGCTGGGGGCGCCTACTCGTAGGCGTCGTACCGGTCGTCGACGATCGTCCTGAACGCGCCTGCGAAGACGACCTTCCGCGGCCGCGCGTCCAGACCTCGCCCTGCGGATACCCATCCCGGCAGGGTCTCTCGCATATCAGCCAGGCACTCCGCCGGGTCCTCGTCCAGGAAGTAGAGGTGCATCCATCGCTCGGGCGGGTTCTCGAACCCTGCGAAGGGCTGCCCCCGGCTCACGAACCTCCAGGCCCCTGCAAACCCCTTCAGTGTCAGCATGTCGTTGAAATGAACCCTGTCATACCAGTCCGCGATCTCCGCGGAGTGGGCGGGGTCTGCGGGCTCCACCAGAGTGATGTGAAGCCCCGTGTGAGGACGGTGCAACAGGGCCTCGGGAGTCACGTGCGTCCGGGGGTTGACATACGCTTTGACGAAATCGTAAGCCCCCATGTGGCGGGCATCGGAAACGCCCTTGAATACATGACCTGACTCGACCAGCCGGTCGTTTCGGGCGACGTGCTCCTTTAGCGATTCTTCCGCTGGCCCTTGGAGGTAGTAGCACACGAGGTACTGGGATGGGGCAAACACGGGGTCGGCCTCCGGCCGGACGGCAACGAGGTCCGGCGTTGCAACGTATCGCATGGCGACCGGTTCCCCGCGAGACACGAGGAACTCCGGCATGTGCTCGTAGCTGTGCCAGCGGTTGAACTCCTCGTGATGGCCGGGGCCGACGGTCATGAAGGCGAAGAGTCCTATCTCGATCTTGTTCTCACCCATATCTTCCGACGCTCCATGTCCTCTCCCGACGCATCCCAGGTTCAACCGTCCGGGTCAGTCGAACCAACGGTAGCCCTGGTGGTCGATGGTGCGGAAGGCCCGCACGAAGACTACTTTTCGCGGCCTCTCGGGAAGGTGCCTTCCAGCTTCGACGAACGAGGGGCCCAGCCTCCTGGAGTCCGTGAGGGCCTCGATGGGGTCCCCGTCAAGAAAGTAGACGTGCAGGAACCGCTCCCGAGGGTTCTCGAAACCTGCGTAGCTCCCACCCCGACTCACGAAGCGCCAGACGCCCGCATAACCCTTGGGGCTGCACATGTCGGGAAAATGGACCTCGTGACACCACTGCTGGACCGTGTTGAAGTCGTCCGGGCTCGACATGTCGGCCATCACGACGTTTACCCCGGTGTGGGGCCGGTATAGCAGCGCTTCAGGCGAGATCTCCAGCCGGGGATTGACGTAGCCGCCGGCGTAATAGAACGGAGAGATGAAATGAATGGTCCGGTCCCCCTTGAAGTCGCGCCCTTGCTTCCCGAGGCGAAGGTTGAGCTCGTGGTGTTCCTGGACGATTCGCTCCGGGGGCTCGCCATCGATGTAATAGGTCACGAGGTATTGCACCCCCGACATGCCCGGGTCCCCCACCGTCCCCATGGCCATCAAATCGGGGGTGGAAACGTAGCGGGCGCCGTAGGGTACGCCTGGGGCGGACACGTTTTCGGGGATGTGGTCGAAGCTGTGCCACTCGTTATAGGCGGCGTGGGCCCCGGGGGCGACGCTGCCCAAAGCGAAAATGCCTGCTTTGATCTTGTTCATGGGTACCTCGCGCCACGAGTGCGGGCCGAGTGATTATAGATACCGTATCCTCTGAGGCGGCGGTCCCCGAAGGCAGGCCCATGTTATCCTGGCGGCGCCCCGATGGGAACCTGATGCCCTTCCAGCCCATCAATGTCTACGACTACGAGCTCCTCGGGAAGGAGACTCTGCCGAAGCCGGCCTTCGATTTCATTGCGGGCGGGGCTACGGACGAGCATACCCTCGGAAGGAACCGTGCCGCCTTCGATGCCACCAAGCTTCGTCCGCGGATGCTGGTGGATGTCACGACGGTCGATATATCAACGGCCGTACTCGGCCAGAAGCTGCCACACCCCATCATGCTGGCTCCTGCCGGGGCGCAGCTCACGGCCCACCCTGAGGCCGAAACTGCGTCGCTGAAGGGTGCGGGCGCCGAAGGTGCGCTGATGGTCATTCCATATCACTCGGCGGCTCCCTTCCAGCAGCTCGCTGCGGCGGCCACCGCTCCCATCTGGCGTCACATCACTGTCTTTGAAGACCGGGATTTCACCCTGGAGAAGGCCAGGGAAGCCGAGGCTGCAGGCTGCGCAGCGCTCTGCTTGGTGCTCGATACCAAGGTTGGAGCCAAGCGCGAACGGAACATACGGAACGACTATTACGGCTCAGGGCTGGGAGTGGGCGACCCTGCCGCTACATGGAAAGACATGGACGCCATCGCATCGGCCGTCTCGATCCCGGTTGTCGCGAAAGGCGTCATGACCGCGGAGGATGCCCGATCATGCGTCGAGTACGGCGCATTGGGGGTTATTGTGTCCAACCACGGCGGGAGGTCGCTGGATGGGACCTTCGCAACGATCGAGGTCCTTCCGGAGGTTGCCAAAGCCGTGGGCGGCGCTATCGAGGTCTATCTCGACGGCGGGATCCGCAGGGGGACCGACATCGTAAAAGCCCTGGCGCTGGGGGCCCGCGGCGTCTTCATCGGACGCCCGTTCGTTTGGGGGCTGGCGTTGGCGGGCGCCGAGGGGGTCCGGGCGGTCATACGGACGCTGGTCGACGAGCTCGTCATGGCGATGGGAATGTGCGGCCGGCCAAGTATCGCCAGCCTGGACAGCTCCCTGATTGGGGCTGCATCTCCCCTGGAGAAGCTCCTAGTCCGTGAGGCAGCGGGCTGAACGGTTAGTCTTGATCTAGCTGGCTCTCCGCTGCGCCCCGTCGTTGTCTCGGCCCCTTCGCCATGTGGGGCGGGCGCTCACGTGCCAGGGGTCTGCCAGCAAGCCCTCGGAGAAGCTACCCTTACCCGCTCCCTTCAACCGGCGCGCAGACCTCGATCCGCTGCCCCAAGCACAGGAGCCCCGCTGCGACGACGTCCGTCCGCACGAACGCCTGCGCCATGAACCCAATCGGCGACTCCTCATCGCCGGGCCGCAGCACAGACGCCAGCTCCATCCGGCCCGCCAGGGCGGAGCTATGGGTGATCCGGAGACGAGCGACCGTTTCTTCGAAGCGCTGGAGGGAATCGAGACGCACGCCGAAGTGGGTAGCCTTGTAGGGCAGGCGGCGGACCAGGGCGTCGAAACCGGCGTAGGCGTCGGCCAGGGGTCCGTCCTGTCCGAGCTGGCGCTGGAGCTGCTCCTCGAAGCGCCACTGCTCCGGCGACACCTCGGACACGTAGATAATGTTGTAGATGCGGGAGGGCTTGTCGCCATCGGCGTGAGCGATGAATCCGGGTCCGCCTTTGTCTCTTACCCGGCATCCAAGAAGGTCGAAGAGCTCCATCGCCATCGCTTTCTCGCCCGGACGGAACACCACCTCGATGTGGTTCAGCATCCGGTTCTGTGCTTCTACCTGAATCGGCACAGTCCCCTCCCGTGATAACCTCTGCAGCAACACCCGCTCGGTGGCGGGATTATAGCACCGGCTTCCGAGGGATTCGGCCGGCAATTAGGCGTGGTTGCCAGATGGCCTGGCGAGGCTGGCCAGCAGGCCTGGCCTCCCCGCACACACCTTTCGGCAGATGGCTAGGAGCTAGGAGAAAAACGATGACGACGCTGGATGACTACTCAGGCAAGTATCAGACCATCGAGATGGAGAGAGCGGCTGGGGTCCTGGAAATCAGCTTCCACACCGAAGGTGGGCCGCTGCAGTGGGGTAGCCTGCCCCATCAGGAGTTTGGCGAAGCCTTCGCCGACATAGGGAACGACCCGGAAAATGAGGTGGTCATCATGACCGGGACCGGCGACACTTTCTCAGGCCCGGTCGCCTCCCCGGGTGCGAGGCCCTCATGGGCGCCCAATGCGTGGATGCGTGAGACCCTCTACCACGGGCAGCTCCTGCAGACGAACCTTCTCAACATCGGCGTGCCCATGATCAGCGCCATCAATGGCCCCGCCTGGCGCCATTCCGAGCTTCCCCTCCTCTGCGACATCGTCCTGTGTACTCAGGACACCGCGTTCCAGGACTCGGGGCACTTTCGGAATGGCCTCGTCCCTGGGGATGGAATGCACATCATCTATCCCCTGCTGCTGGGCATGAACCGGGGCAGGTACTTCCTGCTGACAGGCCAGACCATCGACGCCCGAGAGGCCAAGGAGATGGGGCTGGTGAACGAGGTCCTGACGCGGGACCGGCTCCTCCCCAGGGCCAGGGAGCTGGCCCAACAGATCATGCTCCAACCGCAGATTGTTCGCCGGGCCACAAGGGAACTGCTCACCGCTCCCATCAAGCGTCACTTCCAGGACATGCTGGGGTATGGGCTTGCCATGGAGGGACTGGGTGTTGGTCAGAGCTGGGGAGAGCGGCCTTAGCGCCGTCTATCCGAGTTGTCCCAGCCATCCGGTAAGGGCTTGGAGCGCTCAGGCTGAGGACGATGGGTTCGGATTCTCAGCTAGGGGGAATTGCGTGACGGGCCGACAGGGTAGCCGCTAGGCGGCAGATATCTTGTCGCGGCGCTTGAACTCCGGCAGGACGTGCTTTCCAAACAGCTTGATCGATTCCATGATCTTCTCGTTGGGGAGCTTTCCTAGCTGCACGATCAAGTTGATTTGGTCTGGCTCAGCCGCAGCGTAGCGCTCGATGGTCCGGATACAGGCGTCAGGATCGCCCATGCAGAAGGTCCCGTTGTCGATGTACTGGTTGTAGTCGGCTCGGCCGGCGGCCACGCGCCTCTCGTTGAGCTGGGCGTGGTACTTGTAGGAGTCGGGGACTACCTCGGTCTGGTCCCAGGCCTTGTTGAAGATGCCCTGAATCGTTTCCCGGTACCACAGAGCCTCAGGCCCGCCCAATGCCCGGGCCTCTTCGTTGTTCTCGGCGCAGAAAGAATAGGCCACGAAGGCCACGCGCTTGTTCACCTCGGCCCCGACCGGTTCCGCCCGCTCTGCGGCATTGCGGTAGACCTCGACTTGCTCCGGTAAACGGTCGGGCCCCGAAGTAGTCATGAAGAGGGCTCCGAGACCGCGCTCGCCAGCCAGCCTTGCAGTCTCGGGCTGCAGACATGCGGCCCACATGGGCGGGTGAGGTTTCTGCAGAGGCTTCGGGACCACGTTCCGCCGTGGGATATCGAAGTAGGGACCCTTATGCTCGAAGCTGTCCTGTGTCCACATCTTGGGGATGATCCGAATGGCCTCCTCCCACATAGCGCGGGTATCGTCGAGGCCTATACCGAAAGGCGTGAGCTGGTAGGAGGTCGAAGAGCGCCCGGTCCCAAACTCAACCCGGCCCCCACTCAGGATGTCCAGGGTGGCGACCCTCTCCGCCACCCGCAGGGGATGGTTGAGCGGGCTCGGGACCAGGACGACCCCGTGGCCCAGCCTCATCGTTGAGGTCCGCTCGGCCATGGCCGCCATCAATAGGTCGGGCGCCGAAGAGTGGGAGACCTCTTCAAGGAAGTGATGCTCGGCCAGCCAGGTGTATTCGAAGCCCTCTTGCTCGGCCTGCACCACCTGGTCGATAGCCTGCCGGAAAACTTCGTACTCGGAACGGGAATGCCAGGGGCGGGGGACGTGGAGCTGATAAAAGAGCCCGAACTGCATCCACAACCCCCTTCCGGGTGCGGGCGTGGCCGATGGGACCCCGGCCAACCCACGCTGGCGTTGGCCATGCTAGGGACGCCCCCATGTAGTGTCAAGCCGATGTACTCGTTCACGACATTCGAAGGGGCGAGAGTGGGAGGGCGGCCTGCAGGCGGCGTTGGAGAGAACGCGGCAGGGTGATCTGACGGAAGAGTTCGTGGGATTGGTCCCATGCCGATAGGACAATCACGAGGTCGCAAGCGCACGCGAGCTACAGCAATGGGAGCCCGTCCCGATCGGGTCCCGCCGGAGGGCATGTACCTGGTCTGGCCCTACCCAATCCACCACGTAACGTTCGCTGGAGCCGTCTGATGGGTGAAGGCTTTGTTTGACCGCTGAGGACCTATCTAGCTTTGCAGCCGGCGCAACAAGGTCTTCTTGCCAGTTTAAATGGTGGATTCGGGTGGACCGAAGAGGAGTCCGAGTCCCCCTGTGGATTTCCTGTAAGGCGACTCTCGACGAGTTGGGGCCGCTAGGACGGGCCTGACGCACAACCGACGGCTGGAAACCCGCCCACGCCTTCCAGGGACTGCCCCGTACTCTCCTGAGTAAACGGAATCGTGCTACCCCTCGCCCCCCCTCGCGCCAAAAGCTGTTGACACATGATCGGGACGTAATGTTACCTTGTACTCACTAACATAATAGCTTTACCATTTTCCCCGGCTCACTAGGACGAACCCCTCCCTTCGGAGGGGTTACTGCTTATATAGCCCTTCTCAGCAGCTTTCTGCTCATCGAGATAGGTTTCGGCTGCGGGACTCCCCTGGAATTGTATCTCTCTTTGTAGCAATACTCCCTCCGCCCCCAACTGAGTCAACATATCCCGGCGCTGTTTCGCGGTCCCGGGTACGGCATTCCTTTCGTCTTGGCACCAGCTATTCAATATCCTCATGCTCCAAAACTGCAACGGAGCTGGCCCGCGCTCAACCATCGCGACAATCGCTTGTTTTATGTCTTCATTGGGGGCGGGGGAGACATATGGAATGTCGAACACGTCTTCTTCATTGGCTGCTGAGCGCAAATCGCGGCTCATCGATCCTTGGACGCCGCATACCACTACTCGCTGACCAAATTTATTTCGTAGCTGCGTTACGAGTTTGATGTAGTCCGAATCCCCGGTTACCAGATAGAAGGTCTTCTGGAGACCAGACGCATATGCATCCGAAGCCTCGATAATAGCATCGATAGCCAACTCTATGTCAGCCGCATTCTTGATTCGCTCTATAGCTCCTTCTCTACCAGGTGGATTTATCTTTCTTACCGGAACATTGATTGGATCGAATCCGGCGATTCGAAGCTGCCGGTGGATTTCGGGGTGTTCGGAAAAGTCAGCATATGCACGCATCACAGACGGTCTCCCGTAGCGGCGTATCTTGTCGAGCATCTGCCTAAAATCAGGTTCCATTTCATGCAGATTCCACATCGAATACCGGATGTTCTCTAGATCAAGGTATACCGCAACCTGCATGTTTCCCTGGCTGGACATTTTCTTACCCCCCAATTTCTCATTGGCCCGATGCCGTGCATCAAACTGATTACAGCTTGATGAGTGTAAGCTAACGCGCAAGGGCAGGTCAACGGCCCAGTTAGCGCCCAAATCCACCACGTAACGTTCGCTGGAGCCGTCTGATGGGTGAAGGCTTTGTTTGACTGCTGAGGACCTATCCAGCTTTGCAGCCGGCGCATCAAGGTCTTCTTACTAGTTTAGACAGTGGATAAGGGTTCTTTTCAGCGTACTGACGGCAACGCTCCCTGGGCCATAATGGTTACACCTCGTTGGTGATGGTTTTGATCGCTCTCTTACCATGATAGCCAGCTTCTCAGCCGGCTCCAACGAGGTGTCTCTGTTCCTTTTGGTGGTGGGTCTGGCCGAGGGTAAATGTTTGACCCGGTCAGGCGGCGCTGCTACCCTGCGGGCCATCTGGGACTGGGCACTCGCTCTGTGGCATACGCTGGAGGTCGGACCCATGGCAACGTCCAAGTCGGCTGAGGTCCGCAAGCGTCTGCCCTTCCCCATCGTCGATGCTGACGGTCACTATCTGGAGATCGAGCCGCACTTCCTCGAGGTGTTCAGGGAGGTCGCCGGCGAAGATATCGTCGCGCGGTATCGGAAGATCGTCGCCCAAGCGGACTCGTATAAGGTAAGCATAGACGAGCGTCGTGAGACCGGCGTGGTCGCCAGTCCGTGGTGGGGCTCCACTGCGGAGACCCGCGACCGGGCAACAGCCTCACTCCCCGGCCTCATGGCCGAGCGTATGGAAGAGCTGGGTTTCGACTACATGGTGCTCTATCCCACCGACGGCCTCAAAGCAGGGTCCTTCCAGGACGAGGAGCTTCGGCTGGCCTGTTGCCGCGCGGTCAACACCTACCAGGCCGAGATGTTCGGGGAATACACCCGCTTTATGACTCCGGCAGCGGTGCTGCCGATGTATAGCCCGGAGGAGGCGATACAAGAGCTCGATTACGCCGTGAAGGTGCTGGGGCTCAAGGTCGCTTTCACAGGCTCCCCTATCAAGCGCCCTATCCCCTCGCTCCGCCGCCAGTACCCAGAGGCTGGCCGCGAGGCTTACCGGCTTGAGATGTTCGGGCTGGATAGCGAGTACGACTATGACCTGTTGTGGGAGAAATTTGTCGAGTTGAGGGTTTCTCCAGCCTGTCACGCCAGCGGCCATGGTTGGGGAAGCCGGCAGTCCCCTTCGAACTATATGTACAACCAGGTCGGCAAGTTTGGCGCGTTCTCGGAGCTGCTCTGCAAAGCCCTGTTCATCGGGGGAGTCACCAGGAGGTTCCCGACACTTGGTTTTGCGTTCCTTGAGGGAGGGGTCGGGTGGGGCTGCAGTCTGTTTGCCGATTTGTTGGGCCGATGGGAGAAGAGGGGGGCCCAAGCGATAGGCCGCCTTGATCCCATCAACACCGACGCTGGGCAGATGGTGCAGATGGTCGAGCAATACGGAAGCCAGCGGGTCGGCACCATGTTGGAGGACGTCCGAGACTACTTCGAGACGCGGAACCTGCCCAGGCCAGAGGAGCTGGACGACTTCCACGCCTGCGGCATCGAGACCGTACAGGACGTATACGACCTTTTCGTGCCCCATTTCTACTTCGGCTGCGAAGGGGATGACCCATTGAACTGCTGGGCTTTCAACACCGACGCGAACCCACTGGGGGCCAGGCTCCGCGCGATGTTCGGCTCTGACGTCGGGCACTGGGACGTGCCGGATATGAGCGTCGTCCTCTCTGAAGCCTACGAGCTTGTGGAGAAGGAGCAGATGACCGAGGAGGACTTCAAAGATTTCACGTTCGGGAATGTCGTCCGACTCTACGGAGGCTCGAACCCTGATTTCTTCGAAGGGACCGCCGTGGAGTCGGCCGCCGCGACACTCCTGGCCCAGGAAGCCGCCGCCTGAGTCGGCAAGCGACGCCCGCGAAGCGCTGGCGGACGCTCCGGAGTCGGGATAGAGAGGGAACGCCATGAGATTCGGCATCTACAGCGCCCTGGCAGACCCCCCACGGGGCGAGCGGATGGACCTCAGGATGGACGAGGTCATCGAGGAGGCGCAGGCCGCCGAGGAGGCGGGCTTCGATTCGTGTTTCTTCGGGGAGCACCACCAGGATAAGGACGGCTTCTTCCCCTCTCCGCTGATCGTGGCAACGGCGGTGGCATCCCGCACTCAACGGCTAAAGGTCGGGACCTCGGTCATCCTGCTACCCCTCTACCACCCGGTGCACGTGGCGGAAGACGTCGCGACGCTGGACATCGTTTCGAAAGGCAGGGTCATTCTGGGCGTCGGTATGGGATATCAGCCTGCCGACTTCAACGCTTTCGGAGTCCAGATGCGGGACCGGGTAGGGCTATTCGAGGAGAGCGTTGAAATCATCCAGCGGTGCTGGACTGGTGAGCCCTTTTCTTTCCACGGCAAGCACTACCAGCTCGACGATATTCGCATCACGCCCCTTCCGTTTCAGAGGCCGCCGCCGCTCTGGATCGGGGCCGGCGCCCTACCCGGAGCCCGTCGTGCCGGCCGAATGTCCGATGGGTTCGTTGCCGGTTCGATGGCGGGCATCGACGCGACGGAGCGGCTGGCCAGGTCCTACGGGGAGGCCGCCGCGGAGGCCGGCCGCAAGCACGAGTTCGTCCTGCTTCGTGACGCGTGGGTCGCTCCGACTCGGGGTGAGGCTGAGACGGTCTATGGGCCTGAGGTCGTTACGGCGTTCAAGTATTACTGGAGGAATGGTGTCCCGGAGCTTCGCCGGCTTGGGTCCGAGGATGACCTTACCCTGGACGCGGTTGCCCAGGACCGCCTGATCATTGGCGACCCTGAGGAGTGCGTCAGCGAGTTCCGCCGCTGGAGCGAGGTCACCGGGGCGCAGTACTTTCTGCTTCGCCTGCGGCATGCTCACTCCGGCGGACCGCCGCATGCCAAGATCATGGACGCTATCCGCCTTTTCGGAGAGCGGGTGATCCCTTATTGCCGTTAGTGCCCCGCCTGCCCGGTTGGGCCCTCGACTCACGAGCCACGACGGGCCAGGTCGAGCTAGCGGGACTGGCCCGTGAGCGGATGGGGGACGGACTCACCCGGCTCGGCGAGTCGGAACTTCGGGACGGTAACCTCGGGCGTGACGGCCTCGAAGACCGCTTCGACCCGCAGCCCGACGTCCAGCTCTTCCGGATCTGCCCCAACGATGCTCCCCGGTACCTGCAGCCCTTCGTCCAACTGCACGAGCGCCACTGCATATGGCAACTCGTCGCGAAAGCCGGGATGCCAGAGGTGGTGATAAACGACGTAGGACCAGATATACCCCCTGCCGCTCAGCGTGACCCAGTCCTGACTGTTGGAAAGGCACGCGGTGCAGACGTAAGCGGGCGAGGGATAGCAATGCAGGTGCCCGCAGTCCCGGCAGCGCTGCGCCGTAAGCTTGCCCTCCCGGGCGGAGTCCCAGAACGGCTGGTTCCACCGGTCGATATTGGGGAGCGGCTTCGGGTCCTCGGACGCGGTCATTTCCGGTACACCAAGGCTGCAGCGTGCTCCCGCAGACCCCCCGTGTGTGTGGAGAGGATCCTCTCCACACCAGGGACCTGCCTCGCCCCTGCCTCGCCCCTGAGCTGACGGACGGCGTCGCAGGTATTCTGCCAGCCCACCATGTAGGTCTCCGCCAGCTGGCCGCCGTTGACGTTGATCGGAAGGTCTCCGCCGATATCCATCCGGCCGTTCTGGACCCAGAACGCCGCCTCCCCTTCCTTACAAAAGCCGTAGTTCTCCAGGGCCGCTATGATTGCCGGGCTGTAGGCATCCTGGACATACAGGGCGTCGATATCCGAAGGGCCCATGCCGGCCATTTCGAACGTCATGCTGGCCGTCGCCTTCTGCTGGAAGCTCTGCATCACGAGGTCTGGCGTCTCGAAGGCCCGGAAGGCCTCCTGACGCCCCATGCCGGCGATATACACCGGTGGCTTCGCGGAGCCGGCGGCTCGGTCCGGGGTTGTGAGAATGAAGCAATGGCCTCCATCGGTGATGTAGCAGTAGTCGAACATGTGCAGCGGCCAGACGATGTAGCGGGATGCCAGGTAGTCCTCGAGGCCGAGCTCCCGCTTCTGGACCGCCTTGGGGTTCATGTTGGCGTACTTGTATTCGTGGACAGGAATGGCCCCCAGGTGCTCTTCGGTGGCCCCGTAGAGGTACATGTAGCGCCGCCAAGCCATGGCGAACATACCGGAGGGGTTGAACAGCCCGTACACGGCAAGGTCATCGAGGCCGCCTCCCTGAAACTTGTTCCGGTTGGTACGCTGGTTGGTCGCGTAGACCACGGCGATGTGGGTGGCCATCCCTGATGCCAGAAGCTGGGCGGCGTGCATCAGGAGGTGGGCCCCCGTTGCCCCCGAGCCCTCGAGGGTGCCTCCGACTTTGGGGTTGAGCCCCAGCGTCATTCCAAGCTTCAGGTAGTCTCCCTGCCCTCCGAAGCTCTTCTGAACGAACAGGCCGTCTATGGCGCTCTTGTCCAGCCCGCTGTCGTCCAGGGCTGCCTTGAAGGCGTCGACCGCCAGCTCGTCCCCGCTCTTGTCGGGGAGACTTCCCTGGGGGGTGTCCCCGACGCCGACGATACAGGCGCGGTCCCTCAGCTCATGCAGGGGCATCTTCGCCGCCTCCCGTGCTCCTGCCGCCGCTGTCCACCGAGACGCTCTCCGCCTGCCCGACTACGTTTGCCTGCCGGACTACATTCGATGCGCACAATCGCCCTATTTCCTCTTTCGAAAACCCCGATTCTGCCAAGACCTCCACGGTGTGCTGGCCGAGGGAGGGCGGCGGCCGGCTGACCTCTCCGGGCGTGTCGTGCATCTCCCAGGGGAAGCCGGTTGCCTGAAAGTTTCCGCCATCCGGGTGCGGAACGTCCATCGAAAGGCCAAGGGCTTCCGCCTGGGGACTGCTGAACAGGGTTGAATAGCTGTTCAGGCGCCACGCGTTGCCGCCAAACCGCTCGATCCGCTCCCGTATCTCATCGAAAGGCGTCTGCCGGAACCGCTCGTTCCACAGGTTCTGGACCAGGTAGCCGTACCTGCCGAGGCCGAGCGCCTCCCTGTAGGAGCCGAACTGGGGGTCATCGCGGTAGTCCTGCATGCCGGTCTCTTCCAGGAACTCATGCCACCGCTCGTGAGTGAGCCCCCTCGGGAACATGACGTAGAACTGCCCATCGCTGGCATGGTAAGCATGGTCAGGCGGCTTGACGTAGCTATCCAGGTGGAAGCCCTGCCACTCGTCGGGGTCCGAGTGCGCGGCCCAGAGGGTGCTCCGCATGAACATGAGCGAGCCGAGCATCGAGGTGTCGATTTTCTGCCCGCGGCCTGTCCGGGCGCGGCTGTACAAGGCTGCCAGAATGGACTGGAAGGCGAAGACCCCGGCGGTCATGCTTGCCAGGTCCGTGCCCATGCGGACGGGCGGGCCGCCGATATGACCCAAGGAGGAGGTGGTCTCGCCCATCGCCTGGGCCGTAAGCTCGCTGCCCGCTCGCTCCCGGAAGGGACCCCTGTCCCCGTAGGGTGTGATGGAGCATTGGACAAGCCGTGGGTTGTCCTGCGAGAGCTCGTAGAATCCAAAGCCGTCCCGCTCCGCACCACCCGCTCCCCAGTCTTCCAGGAAGACATCCGCCCTGGCCATCAGGCGCCGGAGGACCTGCCGGCCTTCGGGGCGGCCACGGTCCAGCACAATGCCGCGCTTGTTCCGGTTGAGTCCGAGAAAGACGGCGGACTCACCTCGGTCGAAGGGAGGACCCCAGCCCCGGGAAGGGTCGCCTCGGGGTGGCTCGACCTTGATCACGTCGGCGCCAGCGTCGCCGAGCTCCATGGCGCAATATGGGCCGGTGGTCCCCCCCGCTGACTCGATGACCAGCAGCCCTTCGAGAACACCCATCGTCTAGTCCGCCGGGGCTGTCCTGGCCGCGTGAATCTCCTCCAAGACCTCTGCCATGTGCTGCCCAGGCTCTGGAGATGAGAATACGCGTGTCGGGGTCTGGCTGAATTTCCAGGGAGGCCCCCCGGCATAGACCTCGCCCCACGGAGTCGGTAGCTGGAGAACCTGCTGGTTCTCGGTGACTTGGGCGTGATGGCGGAGCTCGTCCCAGTGGTGGAAGGGTCCCGCCGGCACTCCACGACGGGTCAGGCGCGTGACCCAGTGGTAGCAGGGCTTGGTGAGAAAGACCGGCTCCAGGAGGGCGACCAGATCAGTCCTGCTTTCGACCCTTCTCCTGTTGCAGTCGAATCGAGGGTCTGCGGCCAAGTCCGGGAGGCCGACCTCCTCGCAGAAGGGTCCCCACTGGGCCTCTTCGATAACGCCGACTGCGACGTATTGTCCGTCCTGGCATCGGAATGCCTGATGCGGCGCCGTCGTAGCGGAGGCGCTTCCCAGCCGGGGAGGGTCCTCGCCCGTGGCGAAATACTCAGCCATGCGGGTTGCCTGGAGGGCCGTAGACGCCCCAAGCATCGAGACATCTATCCGCTGGCCGCGTCCGGTTGTATCCCGAGCCAGGAGACCGAGCAACGCTGCCTGGACCATGTAGTTCCCGGTCGTGGCATCCATCTGGGTGTGGTGGCGGTATAGCTCGAACGGCTCTCCAGGCTGCCCGTTGACGCTGCATGACGCACCGACGCATTGGGCTACGGTGTCGTTGCCGGGCATGCCGGCCATGGGGCCCTTCCGTCCAAAGCCCGACCCAGATACATAGACCAGACGATCATTCAGTGCCGCGAGTTTTTCGTACCCCATCCCGAGCCGCTCGACGGCCCCGGGCCGCATGTTCTCCAGGAACACGTCCGAAGTCTCGACGATCCGATAGGCGATGTTCCGGTCCTGTTCTTGCTTCAGGTCCAGCAACATGCCGCGCTTGTTCAGGTTCCACACGATGTAGCCGACCGAGGTGCCCTTCATGGAGGGTGGGACCCAGATCCGCGAGCCGTGGACCGAACCAGGCTCCTCGGCGTGAATGACGTCGGCGCCCATGGCGCCTAGCTGCATGCCCGCCCAGGGGCCGACCATGAACAAAGTCAGGTCGAAGACCCGTACGCCGTCCAGGGGACCGGGCATCGCTCACTCCAAGTAGGACGGCCCTATGCTAGTGACCGCCATAAGAGGGGTCAACCCGCCGCAGGACCGGCGCAGCGCGGCCGGCCACAGCATGAGGCCCGGCTATCGAAGCCGGGCCTCATGCACCCTGTTCTCCTGGCGGTTGGTGGGCCTAGCTCTCGCTGGCCGCCTTCTCCCTGGGCATGATTCCCTGCTTCTCGAGGACCGTTTGAAGCACTTCGTAGTAGTGGTACCCGGGGATCTTCGTCTTGCCCAGGATGATCGTGGGCGTCTGGGTGATGCCGACCCTTCGCACAGCGTTGACTGTCTCGAGCGTCCGCTCCGCGTATTCGCCTTCGTGCAGCGCGCGCCCGAGCTCCTCGCCGTCCAATCCGACCTTGTCCGCGGCCTGCTGAAGCGTGGAGATCTCCCCGATGTCCTGGCCTCCCGCCCAAAGGGCGTCGAAGACGGCGGTCTTGAAGGGCAGGGCCTTTCCCCGGTCCTCCGCATAGGTCAACGCCTCGAAGGCGCGGAAGCTGTACTGCATCTTGTCCATCGGACGAAGGGTGGCTGCCTTCTCCGGAGCGAGCTCTTTCATCCACTCGCGCATGGCCGTACGGCGTTCGGTCCCAGGTGGACTCTCGGGCCTGGGCTGGCCTTCCGGCGGGACCTCAGGATGGAGCCAGTGGGGTTTCCACATCGGCTGGAGGTCGTAGTCCACCATGAGCTGGTCGATATGGTCCTGCACCATGTAAGACCAGGGGCATACAAAATCTGCGAATACCACCGCCGGAAAAGTGGTCCCGTTCTGCTCGGACTGGTTTTCGGTTGCCATGTACCCTTCCCTCCCCTATATCGCTCGCGCCATCGCTTCCGCCGCCGTCACTGCGATTCCCTCTCCGGTCAGACCACCCTCGAGCGCGTTCGCGTCGAACGCCAGGAAGATCATGGTTGCGCCCTCGGGCCCCGCCTCGAGCGGCGACGGCCTCTCCTCAGTTTCGACATATCGAAACCCTGGGGGGCGGACCTCCCGTCCCTCTACCATCATAGACCCCTCGAAAACGACCTCATAGCGTCCGAACTGGGCCGGGGGGGAAATGATCGCCGCATGGGGCCGGCACTCGAGTATTGTGACCTCTGGTCCGTGGGCCCTCGGTATCAATGCCTTGTAACGCACTTCGCTTTCGGGCACATTCATCCATTGGAGGTCCTTGGCCATTCCCGTGAGCACCCTCCCGGTCAGGTTGATCTCCCTGCGGGCGGTCAGGTTGCCCATGGTCATAAGGCCGCCCTGTTTCGGGTGCAAGACCAGGACGTCATGCCCATCGCCTACGGAGAAGGGGCCGTAGGGCGTGTTGTGGTCGGTGTAGTGAACGCCCGGCGGACGCAGATTGAGGTTGTTTCGGGGGAAGTCCATGCTCCCGCCTATCAGAAGCTGGAACTGCGCCGTGAGATGCATGTGGGCGTATACGGACGGGCGGGCGTCGAATTGGAACCTGAGGGCCTCGGGACCCCCATCGTCGCCGTCCAGCATCACCTGGCAACGGAAGGTGACCCCCTCCGTCTCCCCCGGCTTCCAGGGTATCTCGGCCGGATCCGCTACGTACGTCCGCATGGAGCGGTCCCCCTAGGGTGCGGATAAGCCTGTTTCAAGGCGATTCTAGGCCCCACCTCTCCAACCCGTCAACGGGTTGTGAACCCTGCAGGCTATCAGGAAGTCTACACTACCAGGTCGGTGGTCCATGCTGATGCGGTACACTGTTGCATCCCGCGGCCGGAGGGCCCCATGCCCAGGCTCCCTCTTTCAGACATCAAGGTCGTTGACATCACCAGCGTGATTGCCGGGCCAGTCTGCGGAAAGCTGCTCGCCCAGATGGGCGCGGACGTTATCCACATCGAGCCTCCCTGGGGCGATGACGGCCGCAACAGCACGTCACCTTTCATGGGGCGGGAGGGTGGTACCTTCGTCGCATCCAACCAGGGCAAGCGGGGCATATGCGTCGATCTTCGGAAGGATGAGGGTCGCGAGATCGTCTGCCGGATGGCGAAAAACAGCGACGTCCTGGTCCACAACCTCACGGCCGGAGGCGAGCAGCGCATGGGTGTGGGCTACGAGGTCATCTCCAGCGTGAATCCGACCATCGTCTATGGCTGGATCAACGGCTACGGAAGCCGGGGGCCTCTGCGAGACCTGCCCGGCTACGACATCGTGATGGAGGCGCTGACCGGTCACGTCGTAAGGCCGCCCGGCGAGGGGCTCCCGGTGCTCGGCGGGGTCGTCGCGGACCCGGCGGCCCCACTGCTCTTGACCTACGGGATTATGGCGGCCCTGCGCGAGCGAGACCGCACGGGACGAGGACAGAAGGTCGAGAGCTCGCTGCTGCAGGGCGCCTTGCACATGCAAGGTAGCTCAATGTGCATTCCCAGGGACGCCCCCCCGGAAGAGAGGAGCCCCCAGCCCATGAGGGCCGGCGGCAACGATCCGACCTCTCGCATCTTCCAGGCCGCCGACGGTCCGATTCTTGTGTCGGCCTACAACAACAAGCAATTCGCGCTGCTTACCAACCTCGTTGGCAAGGGACAGCTCGCGGACGACCCAACGCTCGCATCGCGAGAGCTCCGAGAGAAACGGTACGACGACCTCGCCGCGATCTTTGAGCCGATCTTCATCGCCAAGCCTGTCCTCGAATGGCTCGATATCCTGAACGGCGTGGGGATCCCTTGCAGCCCTGTCAGTCCGACGGTCAGCGCCCTCGCCGGCCATCAGCAGCTCTGGGATAACGACATGCTGGTCGAAGTCGAGCACCCAACGAAGGGGACCCTCGTCCAGACTGGGGTCCTCGTCAGCCTCAGCGAGACTCCCGGCCGCGTGGCCAGGGCTGCGCCGCTTCAGGGGCAGCACACCGACGAGGTCCTGGAGGACCTGGGCTATACCCCGGCTGAAGTGCGGGCCCTCGAGGAGGACAGTGTGATATTCAGGGCCGAGGTCTGAGGCCTGGAGTGGTCGATGGCTGTGACGTTGATTGACATAACGCGCAGGTCTCCTCTCGCCGGCGGCGCGACCTTTGGCGACGTGGGCGCTTACGAGCGGCTCGACGGCAAAGCGCATTTCGCCGTGGACCCATCTGATCGTCCCAACCTGGCCATCACCGATCTCGGGTTGGCCCCCCTCGATGCGAGCGGCCGCGTGACCTTCTCGTCAGACTTCACGGTCCTCACGCCAGTCGACCCTCATCGGGGCAACAGGCGGTTGCTATACGACGTCGCCAACCGTGGTAACCGGGTGGCCCTGCGCATGTTCAATCGGGGCCAGCGTTCTGTGGACCCCGATGCCCCGCTGGACCCGGCGGACGGGTTTCTGATGCGCCACGGCTACACCCTGGCGTGGTGCGGATGGCAGCACGACGTTCCATCTCGGCCTGGGCTCTTGAGCATCGACGTTCCCGATGCGGCGACGCCCGAGGGCCCTGTCTCCGGCACAGTAGCTGCGCGGTTCCAGCTCACGGCTCCGACCCAGGTCCAATGTCTCGCCGACCGGCTGATGCAGGCCTATGGTATGGACCGCTGTTACCCCGCCAGTGATGTCAACCAGGAAGACGCCGTCCTGGTCGTTCGCGACCACGAGGATGGCCCGCCTGAGACCGTTTCCCGGGACCGGTGGGCATTCGCGAGGGTCGAAGCGGGACGGGTGGTCCCCGATCCCGCGTATGTCTACATGCAGCCGGGTTTCGTCCCCGGGAAGGTCTACCAGGTGGTCTATACCACCGCGAGAGCCCCCCTCGTGGGGCTGGGGTTGCTCGCTACCAGGGACGTAGTCTCTTTCTTGAGGCATGGCACCACGGAGCAGGGTAACCCCTGCGCCGGTGATGTCTCATATGCCTTCGGGTTTGGCGCCTCGCAAAGCGGCCGCTTCCTCCGGGAGTTCCTCTTCTTGGGTCTGAACGAAGACGAGGCGGGCCGTTCGGTGTTCGATGGAGTCATCTCGCATATCGCAGGCGGCAAGCGAGGCGAGTTCAATCAACGGTTCGGCCAGCCGTCCAGCCTCTCCAAGCACAGCATGGGCAACCTTTTCCCGTTCTCCGACGCCGAGCAGACCGACCCCGAGACAGGAAAGACGGGGGGGCTCTTCTCCGCGGCTGGGCCAGAGGACACTCGGCCCAAGGTTTTCTTTACCAACTCCTCCACGGAGTACTGGAGGGGGGACGCGTCGCTCATCCACACTGACATCGAGGGCGAGAAGGACCTTACGCCCTCTGCCAAAGTGCGCATTTATCACTTCGCCGGCACGCAGCACGGCTCTGGGACGCTCCCGCTGACCGATACCAGCGTGCTGGACGGGACTCGCGGACAGCAGCAGTTCAACTGCACTGACTACTCGCCCCTGCTGCGGGCCGCGCTTGTGAGGCTGGACCGGTGGGTGACGGACGACGAGGCGCCTCCGCCGAGCAGGCACCCCAGGATCGATGATGAGACGGAGGTCCGGCCGGAGGATACGGCGGCAACTTTTTGGGCGATACCAGGCGTCGCTTTCCCGGCGCATGTGCCCTGCATTAGCCGTCTGGACTTCGGCCAGGGTCCTCAGCCGGGCGTTGCCACGATTCTGCCGCCGCTGATCGGGGGAAGATACTCGAGCTTCGTGTCCGCGGTGGACCAGGATGGTAACGAGATAGCGGGCATCCGTCTCCCGGATGTCAGCGTGCCGCTGGCGACGCTCACGGGGTGGAACTTGCGCCACCCTGATATGGGTGGCGCGGACCAGGTGATGGGCTTGACAGGCTCGACGATTCCCTTTCCGCGCACGAGGTCCGAAAGGGAGGCCACAGGAGACCCGCGCATCCCGATTGAGGAGCGGTATCCGACCAAGCAGGACTACCTCGGTCGTGTGGAGCAGGAGGCGAAGTCTCTCGTGCAAGAAGGCTACCTCTTGGCGGAGGACTTGGAGTTGTTGATACGGGGGGCGGCGGAGCGTTACGAGGCGTTCAGCAAGGCAACGACCGAGGCTGTGTCGCGCTGATGTGAGGGGATGTGAGGGGACCGCACGCTAGGCCTGGCGGCGTGGACAGGCATGTGACAATCTCTCTGGAAACAAAGATGGCTCATCGGAGCAACCTCACCCAGAATGGCGCCAGGAGGAACCGCGCATGACTCAGCAACAGGCGGACCCAGTCCAGATCTACCAGACGGCGACGGACCAGGCCAGGAAAGTTATCGCTGGCGTGAAGCCGGACCAGATGAAGCAGTCGACGCCATGTTCGGAATGGGACGTCGAAGCCCTTCTCAATCACCTGGTTGGCGCCCAATCTGGGCTCGCGGGCACGGTCTCGGGGAATAAGATCGAACCAGGAGCGACCCCGACGGAGTCCTACGAGACCGCCGTATCGGCCATGATCGCCGCAGCGAAGGCTCCCGGCGGGCTGGAGAAAATGGTGCCCGGTAGGCAGGGAGAGGTACCCGCCAGCCAGATGGTGAACGTCGCGACTATGGACCTGTCTATCCACACATGGGACCTGGCGAAGGCAACAGGACAAGATGAAGGGCTGGACTCGGGGGTAGTCGAGCACGTCTTTCCCCTGGTGGAGGGGATAGCCCAGCGAGGCCCCAGCCCGGCATTCGCGCCGCCCCAGGAGCCGCCTGCTAACGCGAGCCGCCAAGCCCAGATGATCGCTATGAGTGGCCGTACCCTATAGGGGCCTTGCTGCTTCGATAGGAATCCCAGGCGTTTTTTTGTGGAGACCGGCGGTCCCTTTGCTTTGGGGGCAGGCCCGCGGGGCCGGGTCTAAGGGCGCGCCGCGCTTCGAGTGTTGCACCAGAATAGAGGATGGAACGATCGCCATGTGGAAGACAAGAGTTACGGACATTCTCGGCATCGAATATCCCATCTTGGAAGGGGGCATGGCGATCGCCGGCAACGGCGAGCTTGCCGCGGCGGTGTCCAACGGCGGCGGGCTTGGCATGGTCTCCTCGAACCCGGGGTGGGCGCCGATAGAGAAGCGCACGGAAAACGTCCGCGAACATGTCCGGCGTGCCAGAGCTCTTACCGATAGGCCTTTTGGGATCAACTTCCCCATCTTCATTCTCTCCGATTACGCTGACCAGCACCTGGAGATGGCCCTCGAGGAGGGCGTGAAGATCATCGCGCAGTCCGGTGGCAACCCCAAGCTGCACACCAGGAAGTTCAAGGACGCCGGACTCACCGTCATGCATGTGGTTGGGACCGTGAAGCAGGCGCTGGCGGCGCAGGACGCCGGGGTAGACATCATCATCGCCGAGGGCTACGAGGCTGGAGGAGTCAACAGTCCGGACGAGGTCACATCGATGGTCCTCACGCCGTCTGTAGTCGACGCCGTCGACGTCCCGGTCGTCACCGCGGGGGGGATCGCGGACGCGCGGGGGTTCGTTGCCGCCATGGCGCTTGGAGCGGAAGGCGTGCAAATGGGGAGTGCCTTCCTGGCCAGCCGCGAGTGCCACGTGCATGACCGCTTCAAGGATGCCATTGTTGCTGCCAAAGAGACGGATACCCTCATCACGCAACGGGCCATTGGGCGGCTCTCCCGAAGCCTGAAAAATCCGTTCACGTTGAAGATCTTGGAGTTCGACAAGAAAGCCGCCGTCGACGAGATGAAGGACTTCCTGGGGCAGGCTATGGAGCAGGGGTCAAAGACCAACACGCCCACCATCGACGTGCAATACGAAGGGCAGATGCGCGGCGACATTGAGAACGGGGAGGCCGCGTTGGGCCAGACCGCGGGCTTGATCAAACAGGTCCGCTCTGCGTCGGAGGTCGTCCGGGCGATCGTGGAGGGCGCCGCTCCGATAATCGACCGCTGGCAAATGGTGTCCGCGGGTGAGCAGCCGGGCTCGGGGGTGCTGCCAGGCAGGGCACAGGGCTAGAGGACCTGGTCTGCGAAGACGAGCCGCCGCAGCCCCAGGGCTTGCTGCCAGGCTCAGTGCCAGTACTCGTCCCAACGGCGGTCGACACGGGTTACTATCTCCGGGTCCATGGACAGGGGCGCCGGGTAGCCGGGCTTGAATGTGGCGTCGATGGCCATCGTCCCCCGGTAGACCGGGGCGGCCCCCGTCATATGCATCTCAGGGAAGATGATATCCCTGGCAGGATCGAACCGGCAGAAGATACCCCACAGCAGGTTCGTGGGGTTGTTCAGGTCCACGTCTGGGCTGACTGCGGCGATCATCTTGAGCCCCGCAAGCTCCGGGGAGCGGCCGAGCCGCTCATGGACGCGCGAGGCGGAGTCGGGGACCTGCACGGCCAGCAGGGTGTCCTCGATCAGGCGGGACCCCAGGGCCTCGGGGGCCAATCTGGCAAGGTCAAAACGGAGCTGCGCCGCCGTATCGGGAGGCCTGCCTTCCTTCGGCGTAGCGTCCATGGCCATCTTGCTGCCGGTGTGCATCGTGTAGCTCGTGAAGTCCAGCGTGTCGAGCGGCACCCTTGGCAGCAGCAAGAAGTCCTCCTCGGCCCTGAAATGCTTCCTGACTTCCCTGAGGACCGCGTTGAAGTCCCTGACGTCAACGCCGGGGCCCACCAGGATGACGCACTTGGTCAGGGCTATCTGACCGCTGCCAAAGAGGCCCAGGGCGGTCTTGAGCGGCTCCTTGTTGTACCTGCTCCGGACGGATGCGACAACCAGGTTGACGAAGCCGGCCTCGTAGTAGGACCACATATCCTCGATCTCTGGATGGACTAGCTTGACCAGGGGGTTCAGGATCTCCTGGACCGCATCCCCCATGTAGCGGTCTTCCTGGGGCGGCATCCCTACGACCGCGGCGGGGTACACCGGGTCGCGCCGCCGGGTTACCGTTCTGATCCGGAAGACCGGGAACTCGGCGGCGTGGGAGTAGTGGCCGAAATGGTCCCCGAAGGGGCCCTCCAGGGCGCGCTCTCCGTGCTGGACGTGGCCCTCCAGCACAAACTCCGCGTTGGCTGGGACCTCGAAAGAAAGCGTTTTGGCCTTCACCATGGGAGTCGGCCTCCCACGAAGAATCCCGCTGAAAAGGAGCTCCTCGATACCTTCCGGGAGGGGGAGAACGGCAGCCAGGAGGAGGGCAGGGTCTCCACCCAGGACGGCGGCGACCTCCAAGGGCTCGTCCCGGCTCTCCGCCTCTGAATAGTGGAAACCCCCACCCTTCCCAAGCTGCCAGTGCATTCCCGTCGAGCTCTCGTCGAAGAGCTGCATGCGGTAGATGCCCAGATTGGACCGCCCGTCGAGCGGGCTCCGAGTGAGGACCATCGGGAGGGTGAGGAACCGTCCCCCGTCTCCAGGCCAGCACTTGATCGCCGGCAGAGTCTCGAGGTCCGGGGCCTCAACCACCTCCTGGGCCCTCGAACCGCGCACCCGGCGCGGCCGTGTTGCCCGAAAGAGACGAAACGCATGGCCCTTCATCCGCCAAAGTGTCTTGAGAGAGGGAGGGTTGATACGCTCAACGAGCTCGATGAGCTCTCGCCCGATGGCCGCGGGCTCCCGTCCGATTGCCATCTCGATGCGCCGGAAGCTCCCCATGATGTTGATGGCCAGCGGGTAGGGCGAGCCTTTGACCCGTTCGAATAGCAGTGCCGGCCCCTGGTCCTGGATGGTCCGGGTCGCGATCTCGGTGATCTCGAGCTCGGGGTCGACTTCAGCGCGCACCCGGCGCAGGTCCCCGGAACGCTCAACAGCGGCCAGGAAGTCCTGCAGGTCGCGAAAGGGCGCCAAGTCGCGGTCAGCGGTTCGGGGCCGCAGGCCTGGAAAGGGGGTCCCCCTGCCACCGCCGGTAGAGGTTGTTTTCGACACCAAGGAGGTCCAGAACCCGGCCTGCCATGCCGTCGACCAGGTCCTCAATGCTCCTGGGGTGGGAATAGAAGGCCGGCATCGCCGGCACGACTTGAGCGCCAGCCTCGGAGACGGCCAGCATGTTCTTGAGGTGAATGCGGTTCAATGGGGTCTCGCGGGGCACCAGGACCAGAGGCCGCCCTTCTTTGAGGGCCACGTCGGCGGCCCGCTCGAGGAGGTTGGACGAGGCCCCCGAGGCAATCCGAGCAAGGGTCCCCATGGAGCAGGGCACCACGGCCATCGCGGCGAAGGGATATGAGCCGCTGGCGACGGAGGCCGCGAAGTCCCGGTAGGCCAGGAGCTCGATGCTGCCGATCCCCTGCTCTAAGAGGGCTGTCCACTGTTCCTGCCGCGCCCTGATCCCACCGGACAGCCGGAGTCCAAGCTCGATGCCGACGACGCGCTCCCCTGCGGGGGTGACGATGAGCTTCACGTGGTGGCCCGCCCCTACCAGGCCCTGCAGGACGCTCCGCGCGTAGGAGGCTCCGCTGGCCCCTGTCACACCCACGATATATGTGCCCATAGACATACTGATCCTATGACAACATAGCCGAATCCTATGACAAAATGGCCATATCCGCCAAGACGAACAGGAAGAAGACGACGCTAATGATGCCATTCATATTAAAGAAGGCAACATTGACTCTGGAAAGGTCATGAGGGGAGACCAGGCGGTGCTCGTAGACCACGAGCAGCAAGAAGGCGGCGACGCCGGCGAAATAGAGGGCCCCGGCATCCAGGAACAACCCGGCCCCGGCGATTGCCGCGACGGCACACAGATGAAACACCTTGGCGGCCGTCAGGGACGTCGCCAGACCGAACCGCGCCGGCAGCGCGAACAGTCCGTCGCGGCGGTCATGGTCGATGTCCTGGGTGGCGTAAATGACGTCAAAGCCGGCGACCCATGCCCCGGCCCCGGTCCCCAGCAGAACAGGGCCCCAGTTGAGCTCGTTGGTCACCGCAAGCCACACGCCCGCCGGGACCATGCCGTACACCAAAGAGAGGCCGAAGTGACAGAGCCACGTAATGCGCTTGAGGTAGGGGTACAGCGTGAGGACCGCGATGGCAATCGGCCACAGGTACCCCACCCAGCTCTCGAGCTGGTAGACCGCCACCAGGAAGGCGCCAAAGGAGGCCGCCATGAAAACGGCCATTTCAACCTGGGTTAGCTGGCCCCGGGGCATCGCCCGGCCCGAGGTGCGGGGGTTCCGCGCGTCGATCTCGGCGTCGATCAGCCGATTGGCGGCCATACCAAAGGTGCGCGCCCCGGCCATGGCGAGGGTAATCCATACGAAGCTCGCGGCCCCCGGGACCCCCCCTTCGGCGAGGAAAAGAGTCAGGTAGGCGAACGGGAGAGCGAAGACCGTTTGCTCAATCCGGATGGACTCTGAGAACAGTACGGCCTTTCGCCACAGGGATATTGCAGCCTGGTTCACTGGCATGTACCGAGAATGTCCTCGTCTTCCGATAAGAGGCGCCCCTCGCTCCGTATTCTAGACGACCGCTACGGTCGAAGCCCCGGAACCTTCAGGATCATCGGCAGCCCCAGGGACCTGCCCATCGACCCCTGTCCTGCGGCCTGTCAATTGACACCCTCAGACCCCCCCGATAGACTCGCGCCACATCTGGACCGGGGGTGCCGGGATGGGGCAGGCGGAGCAGTACTCATTCGAGAGCTACGACGTGGCGCAGGAGGCCTATTTCGAGCGGGGCTGGACCGATGGGCTGCCTGTGGTGCCGCCGACTCCGGAGAAAGTCGAGCGGTTCCTCGACTACGCTGGGCTCGGTCGAGGCGATGTGCTGGGGTCGGTGCCGACCCGCGAGGTCACGGTGACGGCCGAGCAGGCCGCCATCAACGGTGTCATGGCGGGGTGCAAGGCTGAGTACTTCCCTGTGATCGTGGCCGCCCTGCGGGCCCTGACGGAAGAGAAGGGCAACTTCCACTCGACCACGGGGACCCTTACCGGGGCTGCCCAGACCGTTATCATCAACGGCCCAATCAGGACAGAGATCGATATCAATTGCAAAGCGGGGTGTTTCGGCCCAGGCTGGCGGGCGAATGCCACCATCGGGAGGGCCCTGCGGCTGGTGGTCCGCAACGTGGGCCGGTCTATTCCCGGCTTCCTGGACCGGGCGACCTTTTCGACGCCTGCGCGCTATTCCTTCTGCTTCGGCGAAAACGAAGAGGACAGTCCCTGGGTGCCGTTGCAGGTCGAGCGGGGGTTCACTCCGGACACCAGCACGGTAACGGTTGCTTCGTGCAAGCATGTATCCAGTGCAGGGGAAGTGGCGAAGAAGACCCCGGAGGCCACCCTGGATTCCATCGTGACCTCGATCCGCCGCGGAGGCGTGAGCGGCGACCGTTGGCTGGGACAGAAGACCAACGTGGTCGTGGTTGTCGGCATGGAGCACATGCGAGTGCTGGCCGCCGGGGGGTGGTCCAAGAAGGACATGAGGGACTACGCCTATCCAAGGTTGATGGAGCCGCAGCGTAATGGCGAAGCACGGGTGAACCTCGGAGAGGCCGAAGGGCTGCTGTTCGTGGCGGCTGGCGGCCCTGGTATGCCCGAGAGCTGGATCATTCACCCTCACCTGTCCTGGGCCATTACCAAGCCCATCGAGATGCCAGAGAGGGGCACTGGACGCTAATGCCCGTGCCTGCCTCAACGGTCGAACGGAACTCGTCCAGCGTCTACTCGCCGACACGCCCGAGCTTTGCGGCTCAACGGTCAAGGTTCAGGTGCATCACGTACGAGCGATGAAAGACCTGCAAAAGAAAGGACGGGCTGAGAGGCCCGTTTGGGCGGAGATGATAGCGACGCGGCGTCGCAAGACCCTCGTCGCTGTGCGTCATGCCACGCGGACATCCATGCCGGGCGCCCGCTGAAGCAGAGCGTGCGGGTCGGGTAAGTACCAAAGACTGCGAAACATTAGGTAGTGTCCCACCTGTAGTAACCTAATACCGCTCCATTCATTCCCATCTGGGAAAAGCAGGGGGGGGAAATCCGCTATCCCTCGATGACCCTTGCGGTGCTTGGCCTCGTCCTCGTACTCGCCCTCATCGGCTGCAACGGTGGCTCGGAGTCCGGCGAGCACAGCAGAGGCTCAGAATCCGGCGAGCACAGCAAAGGCTCGGAGTTCGGCGAGGGCGGCAGAGGCTCAGAATCCGGCGAGGGCGGCAGCGGGTCGGAGTCCGCTGAGCATAGCAAAGGCTCAGAGTCCGGCGAGGGCGGCAGCGGGTCGGAGTCCGGCGAGCACAGCAGAGGCTCAGAGTCCGGCGAGGGCGGCGGCGGGTCGGAGTCCGGTGAGCATAGCAGAGGCTCAGAGTCCGACGAGGGCGGTGAAGAATCCGGTACCCAGTTCGCCCTCGGCGATACCTTCGACGAGGTCCGAGCCGGGGCACGGCTGGTGCTGTCGTACGACTCGACCGCCAACGCCTTCAAGGGCACGGTGGAGAACACCACGGGGACCACGCTGAGCAGGGTCAGGGTCGAAGTCCATCTCTCGAACGGGATCGAGCTAGGCCCAACGACTCCGGTCGACCTAGCTCCCGGCCAGGTAGTGGAGGTCACTCTCCCGGCAGGCAGCCAACCCTTCGCCTCATGGAGCGCGCACCCAGAAGTCGGCTGATTCCCGGCCGAACCCTTGCGTCGCATAGCAACGTCAACACAGCCTAGATACTACCGCTTTGTAAAGACACTGGAGGGCCGGATGCGGCGAAAGTCGCACGTCCGGTTCGGAGGGGGGCCGACGGGAAAGTGCTCCAAGAGAGTAACTCGCCGGCGGCCTACCCTACACCCAGCAACCATGGGGCTGTGGGAGCTCGCTCCACTGGGTAAGTCGAGGATCTTAGCTCCAGGCCCATCGAATCCATGCGTTGACACCTGGAGCGTCTCCTCGGTAGACTCGCCCCGTTACGGGCGGAGGGGAGCATGCTTCAGGCTGAGCGTCACGCCTTTGGCGATTACAAAGAGGCCCTGGAGAGCTATTTCGAGCGGGGATGGACCGATGGGCTTCCCATCGTCCCACCCACCCCAGAGGACGTCCAGGGCTTCCTCGACTACGCTGGCCTGAAGCCCGACGAGATCCTCGGCGCGGTGCCAACCCGAGAGGTTACGGTTACCGCGGAGCAAGTCGCCATCAACGCAGTGATGGCCGGGTGTAAGGCCCAGTACATGCCGGTGGTCGTGGCCTCCGTCATTGCTTTGTGCGAGGAGAAGGCCAACTTCCACTCGACCACCGGGACTCTTGGCGGCGCTTCACATGCGGTCATCGTGAACGGCCCTATCCGTAACGAGATAGGAATCCACTCCAAGGCGGGATGCTTCGGCCCGGGCTGGCGGGCGAACGCCACCATCGGGAGGGCACTCCGGCTGGTGATCCGGAACGTGGGCCGCGCCATCCCGGGGTTCCTGGACCGCGCGGCGTTCTCGACACCGGCCCGGTACTCATTCTGCTTCGGCGAGAACGAAGAAGACAGCCCATGGCTGCCGCTGCACGTCGAACGGGGCCTTCCGAATGGGAGCGACAGTGTTACGGTCCAGTCCTGCCTCACCATGCAATCGGTGTGGGAGCTGCGAAAATCGCCAGAAGCCGTTCTGGACTCCATATGCAAGGCGTTCCGCACCAAAGGGGTCGCCGGGGACCGGTGGCTGGAGAACAGCGCCAACGTCGTGGTCGTTATGGGCACCGAGCATATGCGTGTTTTCGCGGAGGCGGGATGGTCGAAAAAGGACATGCGGGAGTATCTCTATCCAAAGGCGGTTGCCCCAAGGCAGGAAGGCGAGGGCTCGGTCAAACTGGGGAGCCCGGAGGGTGTCCTCTTTGTCGCGGCAGGAGGTCCGGCAGTCCCGGAGAGCTGGGTCCTGTTCCCCCATCTCGCGTGGGCAGTCACCAAGCCGATCGAACCTGGAGGGAGGTAGACCATGGCCGAAAGCGGCGCAGTCATCACTCTGGACCCCACTAGCGGGCCCCTGGACCGCAAGGACGAGCGGGAGTTCCCTCAACGGCCCAAGACCCTGGACGGCACCGTGGTTGGCCTGGTGGCCAACGGGTTGGGTGTCAGCCAGAAATTCCTGGACATGGTGCTTGAAGAGGTCAATAAGGAGTCCGAGGTGGCGGGTGCTGTCAAAGTCCTCAAAGGCAGCGTCGCCGTCCCGCCGGATAAAGAGGACTGGGAGCTGCTCACCACGGAGGCTACCGTCGCCATCACTGGCTTTGGGGGTTGAGGCTCCTGCAGTGCGCGCAGTATGCGCGACGCCATCGAGCTGGAGTGGGCGGGAGTCCCCAGTGTCGCGGTCATCCATGAAGCCCTGACCGGCTCGGCCGACTCGATGAAACGGTTGAGCGGGGTCCCCGACTACGAGTACGTAGTCGTCAACTACCCCCACGCGGTCATTGCGGCGTGGTCGGATGATGAGACGCGGGACATCGCCAGAGAAGTGGCGCCTAAGGTCCGGAATCTCCTGACTCAAGCAGCGGGGTAGTAGGAGCCCTGTGAAGGGGCTCGGCGCCGGAGGCCTTACTAAGGCGCCCCGGGGCTTGGGCTTGTCCCGACCGCTTGGCTGGCCACCCGCCATGGCACGTTGCGATCGGGGCTATGGTTGATCGCCGTGAAAGCCGATATGCCGCGGCTCGTCCACGATGTTGGCTCGATTTACAACGAGTCGGCCTTGGGCTAGACTGACGCCGAACCCAGAAGAGGACGTGGTGCCATGAGTATACGCGGCAAGACTGCGATCGTCGGGATCGGAGAGCTTCCCACCAAAAAGGCCTACCCGGGCCGGACCACCTTCTCCCTGCTGACTGAAGCCGCCAAGCTAGCGATCGAAGATGCCGGCCTGCGAAAGTCGGAGATCGATGGGCTGGTTTGTGCCGGGGAGCAGGGGTTCAACCCAATCGAGCTGGCCGAGTATATGCGCCTGCGCCCCACCTTCTGCGAAGGCGTCACGTTGCATGGCGCCAGCGGCTCCCACTCCATAGCCATCGCGGCGGCCGCCATCGCTGCCGGGTATGCCAACTATGTCGTCTGCGTTTTCGGCGGGAGTCTCGACCGGGCGGCCGGCGGCGTCGAGTATGGCGGGCCAACCCCGGCAACACAGCGCACTGAGTTCGAGAACCCCTACGGGCCTGTCGTGGCGGCCAACGGCGGCTACGCTCTCCTGAAACGGCGTCATATGCATGAGTTCGGGAGCACCGACGAGCAGTTTGCCAAGGTCGCTGCGGACGAGCGGTTTAGCGCTCAGGCGAATCCGAATGCCGTGTTCCATGGAGAGCCCGCGACGACCAAGGACATCCTCGACTCGCGATGGATAGCCGATCCCCTTCACCTTCTCGAGTGCGTCATGCGGTGCGCCGGGGCAATGGCACTGGTAGTGACCACGGCGGACCGGGCCAAGACCATGCCCCACCGTCCCGTATACCTTCTCGGCGCTGGGGCGTCGGCGACGGACCACGAGGTTCCCTGGCAGAGCCCTCGTCTGACGACCACTCCTACGGCGGTGACCTCCCGAAAAGCGTTCGAGATGGCGGGGTACGGGGCCAAGGACGTGCAATTCGCTGAATTTTATGATTGATACACCATTCTCGTGGC
Source organism: Dehalococcoidia bacterium (assembly GCA_965220155.1). GTDB lineage: Bacteria > Chloroflexota > Dehalococcoidia > SHYB01 > SHYB01. The sequence continues at coordinate 2,796,292 of OZ244810.1, forward strand.
CGTGTGCCTCGAAGATGCCGGGTTCTGCAAGAAGGGCGAGATCGGCTCCTTCTACGCCGACACCGATACCACCTACAAAGGGTCGTTCCCGGTCAACACCGATGGGGGGCAACTCTCGGCCGGACAGATTGTCGGGCTGGGCGGTGGCTTCCGTCACCCGGTGGAAGCCACTCGTCAGATTATGGGCCGTGGAGGAGACCGCCAGGTGCGGAACAACGATCTCGGCGCCGTAAATGGTTGAGGGGGTACCGCGAGCGTGATGTGCACGCTCATGCTTGGCAGCGAGAACACTCTTTAGCATTGGGGCGATAACCCCTAGGGTGCAGACCAATGACCAGCGAGTACAAAAAGCCCCTACCCCGGGGCATTCATCCAGAGATGACAAAGCCCTTCTGGGAGGCCGCGAAGCGCCATGAGCTGGTGATGCCCCGGTGCCACACCTGCGGCCACTACTTCTTCTATCCGCGGCAGGAGTGCCCTGAATGTCTGTCCCGCGATTGGGAATACGAAAAGGTCAGCGGAAAGGCCCATCTCTACACATTCAACATCAACCATAGCCCGGCGAACCCCAACTTCCGGAATGACGTGCCATTCGTGTACGCCGTCGTCCAGCTCGAAGAGGGGCCGCAGATGATCTCTAATGTGGTGGATTGCCCTCTGGACCAGGTGAAGATAGACATGTCCCTGGTGGCAACGTTCGACGACGTCACTCCAGAGTGGACCCTGGTAAAATTCAAGCCCGCCTAGCTGGCCCGAGCGATGTCCCCCGGTCTATAGAGAAACACCGCCCTAAAGGGTGGTGTTTCTGTCTCTGGGGCTCTACGGGGCGGTCTGGGCTTTCTTCTCGCTGTGGATAGCCTCGAGATCGGCGTTGTTCTTGACGACCGACGACAGGGCGGAGGCGACCGCGGCCAACTGGGACCCGGGAATGCACATCACGACGTCTTGCGGTCCCAGACCGGTGTAGACCCTGTTGCCTATGCATCCAACGCTGAGGGCTGCCGTCCCGCTGTTCAAGGCCACCGGTATCGCAGCACAGGTCGGCCTTCCAGTTAGCGCGGGGAACCCTGGACCCGCTGAAGCTACCGCTTCAGAGAGCAGCATCGACTGATAGCCGTTGCAGGTGATCAGCACTGCGTCTGGAGTCGAAAAGACCTGGGACAGGGGGCCGTATGCGACGGCCGCCGGAGAAGGAGTAACCCTCGGGGCGTTCTCGAGCTCTTCTTGTTTCACGTACCCGCAGCCGACGAGGAATGAGAAGAGCTGGTTGGCCTCGTCGGAGCGCTCCTTGGGGGTCGAGAAACCCTGGGTAAGCGTCCCAATAGGGCAGTTGTGATGGTCGTCGGCGACAGTGTAGAAGGTCGAGGTCCGCCCCTTGAGCCAGAACGAACAGCCGGCCGGCACGGCACCATCAGCGTACTTGGGAACATCCTGCGGGACCTCCCTGAGGAACGAAACCGCCACCGGCTCTTCGGCGAGATCGAGCTGGTCCTTGAGGTCGGCTGCTATTTTGGAGAGTCCAGCACGCATGCAGATGTCCTCCTTCTCGGGGGTGGCTGAAGGGTCAAGGGCCAGGGTCTGGAGGCATCATTATACAGAGTAGGCTGCCGCCCGGAACAACCTGGGCGTCGAGGGCCGAACGGCTGGTCTGTGGTAGGCTTTCAGCGTTCAAGGTTAGAGGAGGCACTCCCAGTGGAAGCAATCAAGATCGGCAATTTCACGGTGACTGAGATCGTCGAAAACGATATGCGCGGCGACCCCACCAGCCTTTTCCCCGACGCCACGCATGAGGAGGTCGATGAGGTGAGGGCGCTTCTGCCTCATGGGCTGTTCGACGACGAAGGCAAAAGCATCATGACTTTCCGTTCCTATCTCATAAGGACCGGTCGACATAACATCCTGGTGGATACTTGCTGGGGTAACGACAAGAACCGCCCCACGTCGCAGAACGCTCACATGCTCCGGACCAACTATCTGCAGGACCTGCAGGACGCCGGCGCGCCCTCCGGCAGCATCGACTTCGTCTTCTGCACGCACATGCACGTGGACCACGTCGGGTGGAACACGCGTCTCGAGAGCGGCAAGTGGGTGCCGACGTTTCCCAACGCCAAATACCTTTTTGTCCAGAGGGAATGGGACTTCTGGGGCCAGAAGAAAGGCGATGAGTGGGGCGCGGACGTCATCGAGGATAGCGTCCGGCCGGTCGTCGATGCAGGACTGGCGGTGTTCATCGACGACGACCACCACCTCGATATCGAGGAGGGGGCATGGGTCGAGCCTTTGCCGGGACACACCCCGGGGCATTCGGGCCTGCACGTCAAGTCCAACGGTCAAGAGGCCGTTTTCATTGGAGACATGATGCACAGCTCTCTTCAAGTCCCGCGGCCCGATTGGAACATGCGGGTCTGCTTGGACCAGGCCCAGTCCAGGGCCACTCGAAGACAGTTCCTGGAGCGCTACTGCGATACCTCGGTACGAGTTCTGCCACAGCACTTCAGCGTGGCGGCCGGCGGCTTCATCGCCGAAAAGGCGGGCACGTTCGTCTTCAAGGTGTAGCGCTACAACACTCGGTCGTGGAGCCAACGATGGAAGCCCTCTTGGCGGAGAAGACAGACCGTGGTTTGGGGCTATCCGGGGGGAGGCGATATGCATAAGGGCTTCAGGTATTTGGACGCGGATGCCCACGTCCTCGAGCCGGAGAGCCTATGGGGGCGGTACCTGGACCCGGATTTCCGGGATGAGATGCCCCGCCACCGGTGCGGCTACTACCATGCGAAGCTCCCGCCCGCGGGGGCGGAGACCACCGGGCTGCCTCCGTTCGTTCCTGGGGACGAGAAGGACCCGCTGGCATTCGTCGACGAGATCTACGTCGGCGGCTATGCCATGCCGGAATTCCTAGCTGGCCGATGCGCTCCGACGCCAGACCTGGGGGAGATCTACGGGCGGTACGCCCTCGACGGGTTCGGCCCGGGTTCTTACAAGGACTTCCTCAGCCGCACCGGGGTTGATTACATGGCGGTGTACCCAACGACAGGTCTGTATACCATCGGGGTGCCCAGCCTTTCCGCTCAGACAGCAGCTGCGATCCGGCGCGCCGAGAACCGATGGCTCAACGATTTCCGCCGCGAGGTCGGCCCGCAGATGATCGGAGTTGGCACCATCGATTTGCGCGACCCGGTTGAGGCGGCCCTGGAGGCCCGGCACTGCGTGAGAGACTATGGATTCCGAGGGGTCTTCACCGTGCCCGAGCCGGTAAACGAATACCCGCTATTCCACCCGTTCTACGATCCTTTCTGGGCGGAGCTCCAAGACCTGGACGTCCCCATGGCTTTTCACCCCACCGCTGGGAGCTATCTCCCGGAACCTGGGGATACGGTGCTCACAGGGTGGACAGGAGGCCGCGGCGTGACGACCTTCGTCATGGGTAGCATGCTGGCGAGCATCCAGATGGTCGGCGGGGGCGTCTTGGAGCGCTTCCCCCGGCTGAAGGTGGCGCACTTCGAGATTGGGGTCGGTTGGGTCCATTACTGGATGGACCGTATGCAGGCCGGCATCCAGGGCAGTGGCCGTCGCCTCGGCGCCCAGGCCCTGCCCAAGCTGTCCATGCTCCCCGTCGAATACTTTCAGCGCCAATGCTTCGTCGGCGCCGACCCTGACGATCCCGCCTTGGAGCATATGGTGAAGGTCATGGGGGACGACTCTGTGGTCCCGGCCACGGACTTCGGCCACCCAGAGGGCAGGTACCACATGGATGCCATCGAGGACATGCTTGCCCTCGACGGCGTCTCGGACGACACCAAGCGAAAGATCATGTGGAGCAACCCCGCGAGGCTTTACGGAATAGAAGCGTAGGCGGGGCACGATCGTCCGAGCGGCTAGCCATCGCCTTTGAGTCCAAGGAGGAACCCAATGGACACTATTAAGGTTCTCGTCACCCATGAGGTCGACGAAGACGCGCTGGCGGTTATGCGGGATGCAGACCCGCGGGTACAGGTCACGATGGTCCCGTACCGCGAGAAAACGGAGCAGCGCGGCCTGAGACGCAAGGGCAAGATGTCGGAGCATGTCCAGGCGCCCCTTTCGCCCGATCTGCTGGCCGGACTGAGTGAAGCGGATGTTACCTTCAGCCTGGACCTGCCGACCAACGTCGTGAAGCTGGCGCCGCGTCTGCGCTGGGTCCAGAACATCGGCGCGGGCATCGACCACCTGTTGGCGCCGGGGGGCGTTGGCGTTTGGGAAAACGACGTCATGATCACCAACATGGGCGGGTTTAACTCCCGCGCCATAGCCGAGTTCGTGATCGGCTACATGCTTTCCTATGTCAAGCGGACCCGGGAGTTTTTCGAGGCCCAGGCTGAAAAGAGATGGTCCCGGCAATCGGGACAGGCTCTCGGCGGGCAGACGGCGGGAATCGTGGGTATGGGGCGGATCGGCGCCGAGGTAGCCAAGCTATCCAAGGCCTTCGATATGACCGTCATCGCAAACCGGCGCTACCCCCCGGACGACGTTCCTCCGTATGTGGACCGTATGCTTGGACCTGAGGGCTTACACGATCTCCTGGGTGCCAGCGACTTCGTCGTGGTGGCCCTGCCCGCTGTAGCCGACACGGCGAAGATCATCGGCGAGGCAGAGCTTCGGGCAATGAAACCGACGGGGGTCATCATCAACGTCGCCCGTGGCACCGTCATCGACGAACAGGCCCTAACTCGGGCCCTGTACGAAGGCTGGATCGGCGGCGCTGCCCTGGATGTTTTTGAGCAGGAGCCCCTTTCGTCCGAGAGTGCACTGTGGGAAGCCCCTCGCACTATCATCACCCCCCATGCGTCGGCAATCTCAGGTAACTACGGCACCGACTCGGCCCGCTTTTTCGCAGCCAACCTGAAGCGTTTCATAGCCGGCGAACCCCTGCAGAACCTCGTTGATAAACGGAAGGGGTACTGAGTAGGGTCCAGTGACCGTCCAGACAGCAGACGGCCACGGATAGGCCACCGCGCCCAAACCGAGGGGGCGTAGGACCGCGGCCTGTTCTCACGGCCGGTTCCGTACGAACCACCGTGCTACAATGCGCCGACCGTGGCCGCAATAGGTGCGCCACGCGCCGCAACGGGCGCTAACGAGGAGGCTTAAGGAAGACACATGGAACCCCGGACCATCTCGGCCGATTCGCACGTCAACCCACCGCCCACCATCTGGGAGGAGTATATCCCCTCGGCGTTCAAGGAAAAGGCGCCCAAGCGGGGCGAGCAGGACGGCTGGGAGGTCCTTACCTTTGAAGGGCAGGTGAGCCGCATGGGGCTCATGGCCGGAATAGCGGGGGAGAAATACGAGAACTACCGGCCGTTCTCCAAGTCCCACGAGGAGCAGCGTCACGGAGGGTTTGACCCCCACGCCCGCATAGAGGATATGGCGGTCGATAGTGTCGACGCCGAGGTCCTGTATGGCAACGCGCTGGGCGGCGGCATGGGTTTCAAGACCGCCGACCCGGCCCTGCGCTTCGCTCTCATGCAAGCTTACAACGATTGGCTCGCCGATTTCTGCAAGGGGTATCCGGACAAGCTAGTCGGCGTGGCGGAGGTCCCGCACTGGGATATGGAGCTTGCGGTGTCTGAGGCCCGCAGGGCCCGGAAGAATGGGCTTCGCGGCGCCATCATTCCTGGGATCCCAAGCCAGGACTCGGACGACCCGCCGTATTTCGACCCGTTCTACGAACCGCTGTGGGCCGAGCTGGAGGACCTGCAAATGCCGGTGAATATGCATCTCGGCGCCAGTCCTCTCACCAAGGGCCTCGAGAGCCAGATCATGATGAGAATATGCTGCAACAAGATGACGATGGCGGAGCCCATCGTCAGCCTGATCTTCTCCGGGATACTGCAGCGGCACCCCGGCCTCAACATGGTGTCGGTCGAGACCGGAGTCGGCTGGATGGCGTTCTTGGTCCCCTGGATGGACAACGTCTACAGGAGACATCGGCACCATTCAGGCTCCACCCTTCCGGAACCGCCAAGCGTCTATTTCCACCAGAGTGTTGCGGGAACGTTCATCGAGGACGAGGTAGGGGTTAACGAGCGCCACGTTATCGGAGTGGACAACATCATGTGGTCCAACGACTACCCGCACAGCGATAGCTCCTGGCCGCATTCCCAGGAGGCCATCGCGGAGCATTTCGAAGGGGTCCCTGAGGACGAGAAAGCAAAGATCATCGGCGGGAACGCGGCCCGGCTGTACGGGCTCTAAGCCTGGGGCCGACGACAGGCCGCTTCTGGCCAGGCGGGTCCACGCGATGGGGGATATGAGTGTAGCGGTGAGGCCCCAAGGTGAGCCATGCGAAAGCTATCCGTTTGCACCCTGACATATGGATGGGACACCACTCTCCAACATGATGTCGACGCGACCGCCCGCCTTGGCATCGAAGGTATCACGCTGGCAGGAGGCAAGGTCCAGGAGATCGGCCTCCAGAAGGCGAAGCGGCTCATCCGGGACGCGGGCCTGAAGGTCGCTGGGTACCACGGCGGGGTCGGATGGTACACCCTGCCGGGAGACTTCAAGGAGCGGGTCGAAAACGACAAGCGCCGCGTAGAGGAAGCCGCAGAGCTCGAAGCCGACATCCTCCTGGCCAAGACGGGGCCGCTGAATGGCCTGTCCCGGGAGGAAGCGACGCGCCGGCACCTCGAGGGCATGCACCAGGTTGCACCATTCGCCCGTGAACGCCGGGTCGACCTCGCCATCGAGCCGTCGCATCCGATCTCGGCCTGGAACTCTTTCCTCAACACCTTCGTGGATACGTTGGAGGTCGCCTCTCAAGTAGAGGGGATGGGTGTGCTGCTGGACCTGTGGCATGTCTGGTGGGACCCCGGCCTCATGAACGGCATCAGGAGCGGCGTCGACCGCATTTACAACGTGCAGGTCAACGACTACGCGAGGACAGAAGAGCCTGTCGTGCTGACCATGGGCATGCCGCGCGCCCCCCTGGGCGAGGGGATGATCCCGATCAAGGACATACTGCGCGCCGTGGACGCAGCGGGGTACGAACGGTGGTATGACATCGAGGTTATCGGCTCGTTTAGCCCCGAACGGCAGAAAACCCTGGTGGCCGACTGCAAGGCATATTTCGAGGCGCTTTGGGATTGACGTCCCGAGACGTCAATCGGGGACCGGCCAGGATAGCTTCGGCCTGCTCCGCATCGAGGGTCCCTGAGGGGCGTTCTTGCTCATCCGAACGTTCGGGCAGGTGAAGGAGAAGAGCAGGATGCGGGCGCGGGAGAAGGCCTGTGCCAAAGACCCCAAGGGCTGCTTCGAGGCGGCGATCAGGCCCGAGCTACATCTTCGAGATGACCTCGTCGGCGAAGCGCTCCATACCCTCCGAGATGCTCTCGGGCGTTACCTGACCCCCTCGGCGGATTCCCAGGCCGCCGAAGATCCTCGTTACTCCGGCCTCTTCGAATCTACGGTACAGGTCCAGATCCCTCTGTCCGGAAGGGGCAACGCTTATCTCGAAGGGCTCGTTCTCCCTTCCGGCCTCCTTGCGCAGCTCGTGTAGCTTCGCGCACAGGTCCTGAATATCCTCGAGGGAGGACTGCACGCCGACCCAGCCGTCTCCCAGCCGGGCGGCCCGGCGCAGGGCAACGGCCGAGGTCCCGCCGACGTGCACAGGCAGCGGCCTCTGGACGGGTTTTGGCTCGAACTTCAGCGGCTCGAACGAGTAGTACTTCCCCTGGTGGGAGATGGTCTCCTCGGTCCATAGCCTCCGCATGATGTCGATGATCTCGTCGGACCTCGGCCCGCGGTTCTCGAAGTTTTCGCCGAGGACCTCGAACTCCGTGTTCATCCAGCCGACCCCAATCCCAAACAGTACCCGTCCTTCCGAATAGACGTCCAGGCTCGCGACTGACTTGGCGGTGACGAACGGGTTTCGCATGGGGAGGATATAGACGTTGGTCCCGAGGCGCAGGGTTTTGGTGTTGGCCGCCGCGACCGCCAGGGACACAAAGACGTCCAACCAAGGAGACTCAGGAGCAAAGGGTGGGTTGTTGCTGTCGGAATACGGATAGGTCGAAGGGATGTTGAGTGGTGGGACGAGGTGGTCGGGCGTCCACAGGGAATCGAACCCCACCTCCTCCGCCTTTCTGGCGATGATGGGGACCAGCGAAGGGTCTGTACCAAAGAGACCGGTTGCGAATTTCATGGTGGTCGCCTCCCCGTAATCGCTCTAGCCCGGCCGCTTCCAGAAGGGCCGGGAGGGCTGTGTGCCGTATCCGGCTGTCCGAGCCGCCGCCCCAGGGCTGCTCTTCCGAACCGGGTTTGAACGCGCGCAATAGACCTTCATTCCATGCCGCGTAGGGGTACCCTCCTTGAATCGGGGGTGGACGCTATCGTGGAGGGCCGCTAGGGTGCTGTCAACCCGGAGATCAGCGGATGGCGAGACAAGGACGGCTCCGGGACCCCTGGGAGGCCCGAGTGCGGTTGACGGGCCTTGTCGCGCCGCATACCCTCTCGGGTGAGAACAGCTCATCGGATCCAGGAGTACGGCATGGCTTACCAGGAAATCATCTACGACGTTGCAGACCGAATTGCCACCATTACGCTGAACCGGCCGGAGCGGATGAACTCGTTCAGCGACACGCTCCTCTTCGAGTGGGCCGACGCCATACAGGCCTCGGCGAAGAACGAAGAGGTGCGCGCGGTCATCGTCACCGGGGCGGGCAGGGCCTTTTGCGCGGGGGCCGACCTGAAGGCCCGGGCGGAACAGAACGCCACCGAAGACCCGACGCCCGTCGAGCGGCGAAATGGACTGCGCAACACTGTCCATCAAGTAGCTCGGGCCCTGCAAGGGATGGACAAGCCTTACATCGCCGCGGTCAACGGGGCAGCGGTCGGGGCCGGAATGGATATGTGCTCCCAGGCGGATATCCGGATTGCCTCGGATAAGGCCAGGTTCGGGATGACCTATGTCAACGTGGGCCTCATTCCCGGCAACGGCGGCGCGTGGCTACTGCCGCGCATCCTCGGAGTGCAGAAGGCCTTGGACCTGCTGTGGTCGGGGGAGATCTTCGACGCGCAAACGGCCCTTGACTTGGGCTATGTGAAGAGCGTGGTGCCTCACGACGACCTCATGTCTGAAGCGATGGCATATGCCAAGAAGGTAGCCGCCGGTCCTCCCATCGCGATTCAGCTCATGAAGCAACTGGTGTACCGTGGTCTGTCACTGTCATTCCCAGAGGCCCTGCTGGCGGCCCAGTCGGCGATGACCCTCGCCCAGAGCACCGAGGACTCCAAAGAGGGTCCAAGGGCGTTCGTGGAGAAGAGAGCGCCTGACTTCAAGGGACGTTAAGACCACCCACCCGCCTCGAAAAGATGTTCAGGGGTCAGTACAGGCGGCGCGCTTCCGCCTCCAGGCGACGCTGGTCAACGTCGACGAGCGGTTGGTAGCTGGTCGCGGTGGCGACGTTATCCCTGATCCGCGAAGGGTATCTGGCCCCCGGGATGGCGACGGATATTCCTGGGTCCGAAAGCACGTAGGTAAGAAGTTTCGCCGGGGTGAGGACTCCCTCAGACCCTGAAGCCGCGCCACCCCTGACGCTGCTCATCCGCCCGGAGCCACCCAACGGACGCATGACGATGATCCCCACGTCCCGCTCGTTGGCAAGGGCTATCAGCCTTCGGGTCTCGGGGAAGAATGCTGAGTATTCCAACATCACCGCGTCGAGCTCGTCACAGTTGATTGCCCGCTCCAGCATCTCCAGGCTGTGAGACGAAACGCCGACGTGGCCGATCAGACCGCGATATTTTGCTATCTGGAGTCCTTCCAGCGCCCCGCCTTCACCCATTACCTCGTCCCAGGCGACCGGCGTCGAAATATCGTGGAGTTGGTACAGGTCTATCCTGTCGACACCCAGCATGCTCAGGCTCTTGTCCACGTCCCGCTGTGCGCCGTCCCTCGTACGGCTAAAGGTCTTGGTCCCTACGGTAAAATCTTTCCCACCCCGGGCCCTTATCACCTGGCCCAGAAGGAACTCGCTTCCTTCGTACTCCCTCGCCGAATCGATGAAATCGACGCCCAGGTCGAGCGCCAGGCTCAGCGTCTCTTCCCCTTCATCCGAGGTCGGAGTGTCCATGGCTCCGAGCCCCAGCTCGGCGACCTCGATGCCGGTCCTCCCCAGCCTGCGTCGTTGGATGGCGCTCATGGATTTGTCATCGCTATGGAAGCCGCGGCATGACCTTCTCGGCGAAGGTCTGGAGTCCGTCCGCCGGATTCTACCATCGGGAGGGACCCTGCCATCCCCGCCGACCCTGGACCCCCAAATCCCCTAGACTCTACTCGCCTGAATACCGCAAGGATAACGTGACCACGGACGGGTGCGCGCTTGACTCGACGACCACACCTGCCGGTCGGCTGGGTCGCCCCAGACGGAAGGCGCATCCTTCTCACCCGCGCCCTGCATAGCTTCGCGGGCAGCATGGCCATCGTTCTCGTGGCCATTCATCTGGACCAGACGGGCTTCAGCTTGGCCCAGACGGGGCTCTTCCTGTCGTTAGGGTTCGCGGGAGGAGCGTTCCTTTCCCTGATTGCAGGCCTGGCGGCTGACACCGTTGGCCGCAGACGAATGCTCACGCTCTTCGCAGCACTGGCGGCCACGTCTGGACTTGCCCTGGGCTCGACGGAGGTCTTCGCGCTGCTGGCGTTGGCGGCGTTCGTCGGGGCCTTCGGTACGTCGGGCGGGGGCAGCGGCCCCCTCCTGACCCTGGACCAGGCAATCCTCCCCGGCACGTGCCCACCGGAGCGCAGGACAGATGTGTTCGCCGCCTACGGCATCGCCGGGATGGCGGGCACCTCGCTGGGAGCTCTGGCGGCCGGGCTCCCTTCCGTGCTGGAGTCCGCCTTCGATTTCGACACGACGAGCGCCTTCAGAGTGCTCTTCTATGGCCAGGCGGGAATCAACGTTGCTGTGGCGTTCCTCTATAGCCGCCTCAGCGCCGAAGCGGAAATCCGGGGCGAGGAGCGTGGGTGGGTCAACCCACTGAAGCTGCCATCGCGGGGGATGATCCTCAAGATCACCGGCCTTTTCGGCGTCGACGCCTTTGCCGGCGGGTTTATCGTGCAGAGTCTTGTCTCGTTCTGGTTCTTCACCCATTTCGGGATCGAGACCGGTAGCCTGGGGCTGATTTTCTTTGCTTCTAACGTCTTGTCCGGCGTGTCGCTATGGGTGGCGGCAAGGCTCGCGGCCCGTTTCGGCCTGATCAATACCATCGTCTTCAGCCACATCCCGTCTAGCATTCTGCTGATCGCCATTCCCTTCCTCCCCTTCGCATGGATGGTGGTGCTCTTCTGGCTGGTGCGCGCATGTTTTACGATGATGGACGTCCCGACGCGGCAGTCCTACATCATGGCCGTGGTGTCCCCACGGGAAAGGACGGCCATGGCCAGCGCAACCACCCTGGGCCGAAGTGCCAGCATCGCGGCGAGCCCGCCGATCGCGACCGCTCTCTGGACCGCTGCTTCAGCCAGCGTCCCCTTCATCACCTCGGGAGTATTGAAAATCGCCTATGACCTGGCATTGTGGGTGATGTTCCGAGGCGTGCGTCCTCCGGAGGAAGCCGACGAAACCGCCGGGGCAGCTACTGGCGCTGTGGACCCGCCATCCACGGCTTCATAGCCGCTGCCGTTGGGACCCACCGTCGCGTCCTCGATTTGGCCCGGATGAATATAATGCAGCCTGGTGGAGCCTCTGAATCGGCACAGGGCCGGGGGTTCATTCGAGGAGGGGATGTCGTGACCGTGTTTGACGTGCACCATCACGTTGTGACTGCTGACAGGGCCGACCCAGCGGCATGGGAACGGGAGTACGAGACCCGGATACGGGTGATGGAAGACAACCGGATCGACGAGGCGGTCATCCAACCCTCCCAGATATACGATCAACCCGAGGGAGTCAAAGACACCATGCGGGTCAACGAGGCCGTTGCGGCCTACAGGGAGCGTGACCCGAGACGGTTCCCTATCGCTATCGGTACCGCAGAGCCAATGCACGGGATGCGGGCGCTGGAAGAAGTCGAGCAGGCCCACGGTCTCGGCCTAAACGGCCTAGGGTGGCACCATTTCCTTCAGGGGCGGGCTATCGACGCCGACATCATGCGTCCCATTCTTTCGAGGATGCGAGAGCTCCGGATGGTCCCATTCATACACATCTACGCCGAGAATCCCCTCGAAGCGCCGTCCCGTCTGGAAAACCTGGCCACCGAGTTCCCTGATGTGACGTTCATCGCCCTGGACGGCTTTTCAGGCGTGGAGCAAGGGCATGCCCTTATCAGCATGATGAAGCGGACTCCCAACATCCTTTTCGACACGGCTCTGTTGAGTTTCCCCACCACCCTTGTGCGGGCCATCAACGAGGCCGGGTCGGAGCGGATTCTACTGGGGACAAATCTTTATTCCCCGCCAGCGTTATACCGCCAGACCATCAAACCGGGAATATCGGGAGTTCTGGAGTTGGTGCGCAGCGCGCATATCAGCGATTCGGACCGGGATAACATCTTGGGGCTCAACGCCCAGCGTCTCTTCGGACTGGTCCCCGCTCTGACCGCGTAGCTGCGAGCAGTAGCAAGTTTTTGGATAGAGAGGAAAGCTAATGGCCCAGGTTCAAACGTCGCCGTCAGCGAGGGTCCGGGCGCAACTGGAACATCCCGTTGTGGACTCCGACGGGCACTACGTCGAGATCACCCCGATCCTGGAGGACTACATCAAGGAGGCCGGGGGAGCGGACACCGTCCAAAGGCTCAACTCGCGAAGGAGCCGTGCCGGGGATTGGTACCGGATGTCGCTCAAGGAGCGCCGCGACAACTGGACATCGGCCCCGGCCTGGTGGTTCGTGACCCAGGAGGCTACAGACCGGGCTACTGCCTCGCTGCCCAAGCTGCTCCACGATCGGATGGATGAGCTTGGCATGGACTACACGGTGCTCTTCCCGTCTAACACCATGGGTTTCATGTCGGAGCAGGACGATGAGATCCGGGGAGTCCTCTGCCGCGCGATGAATACGTATTTGCGGGATATGTTCGCGGAGTTCTCGGACCGTATGACCCCGGTCGCTCTGATTCCCATGGTCAGGCCCCAGGATGCGCTCGTGGAGCTGGAATATGCGGTGAAGGAGCTTGGACTGAAGGCCGTCGTGCTCTCCAGCTACGCTCATCGTCCGGTCACTTGGGTGAACCAGGAGATGGCCAACGACCCCTATAGCCAGCGACTGGACTTCTTCGGCATCGACAGCGAATACGACTACGACCCTGTGTGGGCCAAGTGCCAAGAGCTAGGGGTATCGCCGACGCATCATTCGCCGACCCATGGCTTCGGTCTTCAGCGGTCGACCTCCAATTACATGCACAATCACCTGGGCCAGCTCGCAGCCTCTGCCCATGCCAAGGCCAAGTCGTTGTTTTTTGGCGGCGTGACCCGCCGCTTCCCCGACCTGAGGTTCGGTTTCATGGAATGCGGCGTCGGATGGGCGTGTACCCTGTTCTCCGGAATCATCGGCAACTGGGAGAAACGCAACATCAAGGTCGTCGACCGCCTGGACCCCGCCAGGCTGGACCTGGACCGCGTGATGGAGCTGACCCGGCAATACGGCAGTGAGAAGATCCTGTCCTACAGCCAAGTGTTGCCGGAGTACTTCGGGCGGAGGACTCCACCCCCAGACTCTCGGGATGATTGGTCGGCATGCGGAATCGAGACTGAGGAGGACATCCGAGACCTGTTCGTGCCGAGCTTCTACTTTGGCTGCGAGGCGGACGATTCCATCAACGCGTGGGCCTTCAACAGCAAGGTCAATCCCTTCGGGGCGCGGTTGAACGCGATGTTTGGCTCAGACATCGGACATTGGGACGTTCCCGACATGCGGGAGCCGGTCCACGAGGCCTATGAGATGGTGGAGGACGAGCGGATCACGGAAGCGGACTTTCATGACTTCGTCTTCGGGAACGCGGTCCGCTTCTTCGCGGCCAATAACCCCGATTTCTTCAGGGGAACGGTCGTGGAGCGGGCGGCAGGCAAACTCTTGAGCCAGGGGAAGTAGCCGGGCGTCGCCGCAACAAACGCTATCTCTCTGATTCTTGCGGCGCTAGGATGCCCTGAGCGAGTCCAGGACCTGCTGTGCAGCAGGGTAGTCCCGCCTCCCTCCCTTCAGGATCGGGGGAATGACGTAGAAGGCGCGGACTCCCGCTTCGCGTAAAACGCCGGCCAACTCCAGGGCAATATCCCGGCCGGGCCTGCCTCGCTCGAGTTCGGCCCGCAACGGCTCCGGCACGTCGCCGAAAATGACGCCTCCTGACACCAGCACCTGCAGCCCGTAGAAGACGGGGACCGGTGGACCCGCGGCGTCGGCAAACCGCTCGTTGAAGGCCCGTACGTCCTCAGCGCGGTAGACGGATTGGGTCACCAAGAATTGTGCCCCGGCAGCCGCCTTGCGCGCCGCCAGCGCCGCCTCCGATTCAATACCCTTGTCGAGGTCTGCGGTGGCCCCGATGCAGAAATCAGTTGGCGCAGTCAGCTTGAGGCCCTTGAAGTCGAGGCCTTCGTTCATTGCCCTGATTGCCTGGACCAGCTCCGAGGGCCGGAAATCGCTCACGTCCTTTACACGCTCGAGTTCCTTTCCAGTGAAGTTGTCACCCTTGAGGACGAGGACATTCTGCAGCCCACGAGCTTGAGCACCCAGGAGGTACATCTGGATGGCCAAACGGTTCATGTCCCGGGGCGAGACGTTGAAGATGACGTCCTTCCCGGATTCCTTCACCAGGGAGGCAGCCGAAACCGGGTCCATCCGTACCGACCTCCCGGGGCTGTATGCAACGCAGATGAAGTCGGCATTCAGGTCCCGCGCGGCGTCTGCAAAGGTGGGGTCCCCCGACCTGGGCGGGGAGAAGTCGCAGGCCAGCAACGGCCTGCCCCCAGTCCGTCCCCAGAGCTCCGAGACCTTAGCGATGCGCCACCTCCCGCAGCCATCTGGAGGTCAGACTACCCCAGCCTCGGCCAGCATGGAGAGCTGAGCCCGGTCCAGCCCCAACTCTCCGCAAAGGACCTCGTCGTTGTGCTCTCCCACGAGCGGAGGCCGGCGAGAGATACGCCACGGGGAGCCGTTGTAGATCACCGCAGACCCGGGATAAGTGACCGTGCGCCTCAGCTCAGGATGCTCGACCTCGGCGAAGAAGCCCCGGTCATGCAGGTGGCCGTCGGTGAGCAGCTCGTCAGGCGTTCTGATAACACCCCAGGTGAGACCCAGCTGCTGCGCGCCGTGGTAGAGATCGTCACCGCTCATGGCGTTGATGGCCTGGCCCACGACGTCATTGACGTGCTCGATGTTCTCGTTGATGACGGCCTGGTCACCGTATTTGGGATCGTCGAGGTCGTCAGCCAAGCCGAACCCCCTGAGCCATTCGGTCATCGCCTTGAGGGCTTGCGGCCGCATGCCGGCGCTGCCCCTGGTGGCATTGACGTACCTCCCGTCGCCGGTCTGGAACTGGATCGGGGAAGACCCCCCATGGGATGCGTGCCGTCCCGTCTGTGGGTACACGATCTCCCCCCGGTAGAGGTAGGCCGCGACCATGTTCTCCGTGGTCAGCGCGCACGACTCGTGGACCGAGGCGTCGATGTACTGGCCCTTTCCCGTCATGGACCGATAGCACAGGGCGGCCAGAATGGCGATGTAAGTGTAATGCGATGCCGTAAACCCCGATTGCCCACCCCCGCCGGCTATGGGGGGAGCGCCTGGGACATCTTCCTTGTCGTACCCGCAGCAACCCATCTGGCCTCCCGCGGCAAGCTGGACAAGGTCACAGGCGAGGTAGTCCTTCCAGGGCCCGGTCTGACCGAAGGGAGTCAGCGAGCACATGATGAGACCTGGGTTCGAGGGGCTGAGGTCTTCGTAGCCCAGCCCTAGCGATGGAAGGTGCCCCGGTTTCAGGGTCTCGAGAATGACATCGGCCGTGGATGCCAGGCGCCGGAACAGGCTTCGCCCCTCCTCCTGCTCCAACTCCAGCGTCACGCTGCGCTTGGAGGTGTTGTGGTGCCAAAACGATAGGCTGCGGTCGCGGTGAGGCACGTCACCGACGAAGGGGCCAACCGTGCGGGTCCCATCCCCGCCTGGCGGCTCGATCTTGATAACATCTGCGCCGAGATCGGCCATCAGCCGACCGCAGAACCTGCCCGTCTCGTCGGCGAGGTCGAGGACCCGTACCCCGGCCAGCGGCCCCAGAGGCTCGGGTTCGTTCATTCGAGGGGCCGGTCCCGCCGGGGCCCCCGGCAGGTGGGACAAAGGGGCCGCTCTCGGGACCGAAGGGGCCTGCTGGATTTCCTTGGTGTAGGGGTAGGGGTCCATGCTGAAACCGGAAGGCCAGAAGGTGCCGTCTTCGTAGCCCCTCTCCAGCTCCTCATGTGCCAACCCCAGGAGTCCTTCGAAGACTTCCCGGTTGTCCTCGCCTACCAGGGGTCCATACCGCCAGTTGAAAGCCGGGCTTTCGGACATTTTGAAAGGCGCATTCTGCAGCCGAGTACTCCCCAGGGTGGGGTGTTTCGTCTCGTTCAGCCAGCCACGGGCCTGGAGCTGCGGATCGTTGTCGACCCGGTCACCGTTGCTCTGGACCGGCATGGCCCGGATGCCAGCGGCCTGGCACCGCTCCATGAGGTCGTAGCGCTCCACAGTCTGCGTCCAACGCTCGATGCCCTCGTCGACCTCGTCTTGGCGCTCCAACCGCCCCCTGAGGGTCGCCATGTCGGAACCCCCGGCCCACTCGGGCGAGCCCATGATATCTACGAGACTACGCCACTCGTCGTCGGAGAAGCAGGCGATTGCGCACCAATCGTGCGGGCCGCCACCCTTGGTCCGGTAGGCGTTGTGGGGGACCGCGGTCCGTCCTCGATAGTTGTTAAGGAGGGGAGTCCCCGGCCAGGTTGTGCGGTTCCCCGGCGGGTAGCCAGGGCGCCGGGACTTCCGGCCGTTGACCGTCACATCGAGGATAGCGGCCCCATTCATAGGGATCCCAGCGATCATCTGGGACCCATCGACATGCTGGCCCTTGCCGGTCATATTACGGTGGTGGAGCGCCGTTAGGGAGCAAATTGTGCCGTAGAGTCCGCCGGTATCGTCGAGGTACGACCAACCCCAACCGGCCGGCGGCGCGCCGGGGAGGCCGGACAAGTACGTGAGTCCTGACAGGGCCTGGGCGACCGGCCCGAAGGTGTTGTAGAGCTTGTCTCGGCCCTCATGGCCGAAGCCCGGCAGCGAAACATAGATGACATCCGGGCGGAGCTTGCGCATCTCCTCATAGCCAAGCCCCCAGGCCTCCAGAACTCCGTAGCTGAAGTTTTCTATGACGATGTCCGAAACGGTGACGAGCCTCTTGACGAAGTCGAGGCCTTTTTCGGACCGAGCGTTAACCGTCGTAGCCAGCTTGTTGCAGTTGGTATCGTTGAAGCCGCCGCGATGGTTCAGGTCCATCGTGATGCCCTGTGGGGTTGTGTAGTCGCCAGGGCGGCCCTGGATCGCGGGCGGCCATTCGACCTTGATCACTTCGGCTCCCAGGGTCCCGAGCCAGCGTGTCCCCCATGGCCCCGACCTGACCCACGTGAAGTCGAGAACGCGCACGCCCGCCAGGGCTTTTGGGAAATCCATACCGGCGCCTCCTTCTATGAGCAACCGAAGGAATCCTAGCGAGGATGCAGAAGTAACACAAGAATGGCGGCCCGCTCGGCTACAATAGCTTCACCCGAATACCGGGGCTCCAACCCGGATGCCGGACTGGAGGGGCGCGATGGCAGCAAGACTCGCGGGGAAGGTGGCGATCGTGACCGGGGCCGGATCCAGCGGTCCGGGGATAGGGACAGGTAAGGCCATCTCCACGCTGTTCGCCCGCGAAGGGGCGAAGGTCCTCCTGGCCGACAAGAACGTTGGGGCTGCCGAAGAAACGCTGGCCGGCATCCGGCAAGACGCGGGCGATGCCTTGGCCTTCGAGGGAGATGTGACCCAGGCGGCCGACTGCGCGGCTATCGTCGCCGCCGCCGAGGAGCGCTACGGCCCGCTCGACATCCTCGTTAACAACGTGGGCATTCTGGGCGCAGGCTCGGTGGCCGATCTGACGGAGGAGGTCTGGGACCGAACGATGTCGGTCAACCTGAAGTCCATGGTCCTGATGAGCAAATACGCGGTGCCGCGGATGGCAGCTTCTGGAGGGGGCTCGATCGTCAACTTGTCTTCGATTGCCGGACTTCGCTCAAGCGGCGCCGCCGCCGTGCCGTACTCAGTGTCCAAGGGCGGGGTTATCACGCTGACCCAGACGATGGCGCTGGACCATGCAGGGCAAGGGGTACGGGTGAATGCTATCGCCCCCGGCATGATCTACACCCCGATGGTGGCGGGTGACATGAGTCCGGAGACTCGGACATTACGGCGACTGGCCGGCCCGCTGGGGACGGAAGGGACCGCTTGGGATATCGCGTGGGCCGCTCTGTTCCTGGCCAGTGACGAAGCACGATGGGTCACCGCGGTCGTCCTCCCGGTGGATGCGGGCCTCGTGGCCTCCACGCCAATGGCGATGGTGCGGCACCTCAAGTAACTGCCGGTGCCCGGACGGGCGGCACGGCCCAAAAGGGGCTGGGCCCGGATACTCCTGGACTACCCGGTTAAGCCGGCGGACTTCGGCCTTCAATCCCCAGGTTGAGCCAACGCCTGAGGCCTATTTTCGCAGGATGAACGATGCGTTCGACTGGTGGTTCGGCGGCAGGGCGCCGAGGTTCAGCACGAGGTCGACGCCCTCCACCTGGCTGGTGGAGGTCCCCCGGACTTGCCGGACCGCCTCGAGGACATGGTTCATACCGTGAATGTAACCCTCCGATAGGTGACCGCCCCCCGTGTTGATGATGAGGTCTCCATCCGGCCATTCAAGGCGTCCATTCTCGACGAACGGCCCCCCTTCGCCTGGGCCGCAGAAGCCAAGCTCTTCAAGGGAGATCAGGACCAGTGGCGTGAAGTGGTCGTAGATTTGCGCCACGCGAATGTCCTTTGGCGTGAGGCCGGCGCGGCCGAACATGTCCTCCGCCATAGACCTGACACCGCGCTCTTCGTGGGCTGGGTACCTGTGGTAGCCGAACAGACCGCTCATGGCCGGGGCGGTGCCCCATGCACCAGAGTGAATGTATGCGGGCGGCTGCCTCAGGTCTCGCGCCCGCTCGGCGGATGTAATCAGCACCGCACAGGCTCCGTCACTCTCGAGGCAGTAGTCGAACAAGCGGAGGGGATCGGCAACCATTCGAGAGTTCTGATGGTCCTCGATCGTCATGGGGCGGTCGTGGAAGAACGCCTTGGGATTGCGATTGGCATGTTTCCGGCAGGCCACCGCGATCTCGCCGAAGTGCCGGCTTTCCGTTCCGTAATCGTGCATGTGCCGCCTGGCCCGGACCGCCGCCCATTGGCCCGGGGACACGAGACCAAAGGGGGCCACGTGGGCCAGGTTGTCGATTCCGGAGGGCACCTTGGCGCCGGCAGATGACTGGCCGAAGCGCCTCCCCGATCGCTCGTTCAGCGCCCGGAAGGCAAGCACGTAATCACAGGCGCCTGTCGCCACCGCGAGGGCGGCGAGGAGGACGGTACCGCCCGGACCCAGGGATCCACCGATGCTCGTGGACGCCTGGTAGCGGAGGTTCTCGATGCCCAGAGTTTGTGCGACGGTGTACTCGGAGTTGCTGTCTCCAGAAAAGCGCGTTATCCCATCGACGTCTTTCGGGTCGACCCCGGCGTCTTCGATGGCGGCCCTGCAGGCCTCTACGGCGAGGCTGAGCTCGCTTCGGTGGCTGTCCGTCGAGAATTCAGTCGCGCCGATGCCGGCGATGGCGGTCTTGTCCCACATGTCCATGGGCAACTTTCCCCTGGGGCCGTGCGGCGGGCCTGGCGAATATAGCACATGGCACAGAGACGGACGCAGCGATCACTGGTTGATGTTCTCTAGCATTGCGACACAGGAAAGAGCTGTCGCCGCGAGGATGCCGCGAGAGGCCGGGGCGGGCGAAGCGGTCAGCGGGCCATGGTCCGCGAGGGACTCCCGATGCGTTGACACGGCAGCGGGACATCGCTAGCCTGACGGCATGTCACACGATCTGCTCATAAAAAATGCGCGAATCGTCGATGGGACCGGCGGGCCGTCGATTCATGGATCGATAGGCGTCGAAGACGGCCGTATCACCGCGGTCGGCCAGGCGGCTGGCTCCGCCAAACGGGTGATAGATGCGCAGGGGCTGGTCGCCGCCCCTGGCTTCATCGATATGCACACCCACTACGACGCCCAGATCACGTGGGACCCCTTGTGTACCCCGTCCTGCTACCACGGGACAACGACGGTCGTCATGAGCAACTGCGGGTACGCCATGGCTCCGGTTAGGCCCGCCGACCGCGACTACGTCATGGGGACGTTCAGCTGTGTCGAGGGCGTCTCCAAGCACACGTTGGTGAGCGGACTTCCTTGGGAGTGGGAGACGCTTCCGGAGTACATTGGCTGGCTGCGGCGAAGGGGGCTGGGAATCAACGCCGCGCTTCAGGTGGGGCATTCTGCGGTCCGCCGTTACCTGCTAGGCGAGGAGGCTCACCTTCGTGAGGCAACGGCGGACGAAGTCGAAGGGATGACCAGGCTGGTCCGCCAGGGCCTCGAGGCAGGGGCCATCGGCTTCTCGACCTCTCGCGTCGCACACCAGAAGGGCGAGTTCGGAGAGCCGATTCCCTCATATGTGGCCGCCGAAGGCGAGCTTTTCACGCTTGCAGATGTACTGCGAGAGATGGACAGGGGGATCATCGGCATCAATCCCCGGACGAAGGCCCTGGACTTCGTCCAGGAGGACCGCGACCAGCTATTCCGCCTCGCGCAGTCGACCGGCCGGGTCGTGAACTGGAACGAGTTTAATCAGCGGCCTCAGTACCCTGGGCAGTGGCGTTCCCTCCTGGATTTCATGGAAGGCGCGCAGCGGAACGGTGCCCGCGTCTATGCCGTGATGCGGACGCAGCCGATGGATTTTCATTTCAATCTCCAGGGCTCCCAGCGGTTCATCAAATCCGACCTCTGGCGCGACTTCATGGGCCTCCCCGCAGAACAGAAGCTAGCCTGGCTCGGGGACGGTATCCGAAGGGCTGCCTTGGCGCAGGCGCTCAGAGATGCCCCGGACGACGGGCGGCTGCGCTCCGAGCGAATAGGTGTGACTGTCGCCTCGCTGGAGAAGAACCAAGGGATGAACGGTAGGTTGCTGACCGATATCGCCGAGGAGATGCGCGGCGACCCGGCCCAGGTCTTCGTGGACTTGGCCTTGGAAGAGGGCCTCGAAACCGAATTCGGGCTGCTGGGCGTCAGCAACGACGACGATCGCGCTGTGGAGGCGATGCTCAGGAGCCCGGCGACCATCACCGGTATCTCGGACGCCGGCGCCCACCTCCACACCCTTTGTGGCGTTGATTACCCGACCTATCTCCTCAGCAGATGGGTCCGGCAAAAGCAGGCCTTCTCGTTGGAAGAGGCAGTCAAGACGTTGACCTCGGTGCCTGCGGGGCTGGCTGGACTGCAGGGACGGGGAGTCGTGCGACCCGGGGCGTCCGCGGATCTGTGCATCTTCGACCCCGAAACGGTGGCCCCGGCTCCTCTCGAAGTCTGGCACGACCTGCCCGGCGGCGAGTCCCGCCATGTCAAGAGAGCGGCAGGCATGCATTGGGTCATCGTCAACGGGGAGGTCTTGCTGCAACAGGGCGAGCCCTCAGGAGCTTCCCCAGGCCAAGTCCTGACCGGCTAGCGGGTGGCGGCGACCGGACCCGCCCCTGCGCGCCGCCAAAGCGAGGGTGGCTTTCTCCTCGGGTCGCTGAGTTTCGGTCACCTGAGCATCCACTGGTTCCAGCAGCTCTACCCCGTCATCATCCCATCGGTCAAGGCTAGCCTTGGACTGACTGACGTCCAGGTTGGCGCCCTGGCCTCCGTACGGCAGTTCACGACCGGCCCCTTGATGCTGCCGGGCGGCATGCTGGCCGACTTCTTCCGGAGCTGGACAGCCGTCATCTTGGCGGCATCATTCCTTTTCCTGGGTATCTCTTATCTCCTGGTCGCGCTGTCCCCGGCCTACGTCTGGATATTGCCCGCTGTTGGTCTCCTGGGCGTCGGCTCGGCGCTGTGGCATCCGGCGGCGATGGGGTCTCTATCCCTGCGATTTCCGGAACGCCGTGGTTCCGCTCTCGCGCTCCACGGCGTGGGAGCGAGTATTGGGGACACGATCGCTCCCATAGGGATCGGCGGTCTCTTGCTGGTCCTGGCTTGGCAGGACCTCCTCAAGTGGCACATGGTCCCCGCGGTGCTCCTCGCGCTGATTGTCTGGAAAGCCCTTGGCCGCATCTACTCGGCTGAGCCGACGTCGCGACCAACCCTTGGCGGCTACTGGGCTGACATGAAGAGCGTTGCCCGCAATCGCGTCGTGCTGTCTATGGTGGCGGTTACTTCGACCACGAGCATGGCCAGGATCAGCGTGCTGACCTTCTTGCCTATCTATCTGCAGGACGACCTCGGATACTCGACGTTCATTTTGGGCGTCTATATCGCCTTGCTTCACGCGATGGGTACCTTGTCCCAGCCCGCCATGGGGGCGTTATCCGACAGGTTCGGGCGCAAAGCGGTTCTGCTGCCGGCCTTGATGGTCTTTGGGCTCCTCTATCTTGCGATGGCGGTTGCAGAGCCTGGGGTCCAGCTCAGCCTGGTTATCGGAGCCTTGGGACTGTTCTTCTACGCCCTGGCCACGTTGACGCAGGCTACGGTAATGGACGTGGCGTCGACCAATGTCCAGGCGTCGTCGATGGGGGTCTCGACTGTGCTGGGACAGGTGCTTTCGCTGCCGGGACCCATCATCGCTGGGGCGATCGTATCGGGCTTCGGGACCCAAGCCGCCTTCTTGTATGCCGGCGCCGTGACGTTGCTGGCCGCAGCGATGCTAGCGCTCATCAGGGTGCCGCGTTCTTCGATGCCCACCCCACGGATGTCAGGTTAGCGCCCCTAGTACTTCTGAGGCCGGCCGGAGTATTACCGTTTGGTCCAGTCGTAGTTCTCGGGATCCTCGATGTCCTCGTAGGGAGCCGCCAGGATGACCTCCGAGGTGGCCGAGGTGTCCATCAGGCGTCCTTCGCGTTGCCACCGGGGCGCCGCATCCTTCAGCTCGTTCATGAAGGAAAGGGGCTCGGACTCCAGGTAGTACACGAAGACGTGGCGCGTCGCCGCGGTCCCTATCTCTGCGGGTTCGGTAACGCTCTCCTGGGCGGAGCTGAACCAGTAGCAGCCCGAGACCCCCTTCAGCTCCAGGACATCCGGCGTATGGACCTCGTCCTGCCATTTGGCCATCGCCTGGGCTCCGCTGGTGTCGTGGACGTGTTTCATGACGACGAAGACCCCGCGATGAGGGCGGTAAGGCAGGGCGTCCGGAGACACCTCGATTCCAGGAGCGACGTACCCTTTGATAAACCGGTGGAAGCCGAAGCTGTGAATGTTGCGGTCTTCGAAGAACCGGTTGTTGTTACGGCACCAGCTTCCGAGCTCGTGGAACGCCGTGATCGCCTCGTCCAATGGCTCTGTAAACATGTAGTGCGCCAGGTACTGATGCCTCTCTATAGCCTGGTGAACGGCGACTCGGGCATCCATGAGCTTCTGGGGCGCGGCCCAACGCCTCGCGTATACGATTCCATCAATGGCAAGGTTCTCGGGCTGGTGGTCGCTGGAGTGCCACCAGTTGTACTCGACGTGACGGGTACTATTCAGGACCTCGGTGATCGCGAAGAAGCCGGACTTGATCTTGTTCATGCGTGCTCCAGTGCTCGAACGTCACCCCGAGTATCCACGTCGGGGGCCGGGAGTTCAAGCGAGTGGTGGGTCGAGCCGATTGAGTTTCCAGGGGAGGCCGGTGCCGGGCGTCGTGTCTGTTACAATACGTTGGCACCGGTTTCTGGGACCCTTTAAACGTCCTATGACGGCTTGGCCGTAACCCGTCCGGCGCTCAGGCCGTCTTGCGATGTCCCTATGTCGGGGTGTGGCGCAGCTTGGTAGCGCGCTTCGTTCGGGACGAAGAGGCCCCGGGTTCAAATCCCGGCACCCCGACCACTCCCTGCAACGATATGCGTCATAACGCTACTATTTTTACAGGATAGTATCATTCGGCCTCCGACGTCAGAGCCCGCACGGAAGAGGTAGACGATCAGCGGACCTTAGAGTTGCGCCCGAGCCACGTGATCCACGACGGTGCCGGGCGGTCGAGGTGGCCCTCACCCGGTACCACTATTCTGAGGGGGCGTACGTTCAACGGCGTCTGACGCCGTCCAATCCGCACGCTCAGTTGGACGTTGAGCCAAAGAGCGCTGGCCGAGGGGGGGTGGAGGATGCCGCGCGATGGGAACGGGCGCTGCCACCCAGGTCGCCAGGGCCGGCGGGAGCAAAGAACCGTCGAAGCTGATCGGCTCGCAGTCGGCAGAGCATTCTTGGGCGGAGCTGTGGACGGCGTATACTTTCGCCATATACGAGGCCGGTGGTTGGAGGTGCTCCAAGAGGGGCTCCGCGGCGTATGGTCCACAGAATAGACCGGACAGGACGCTCTAACAGGACTTGCCTTTGGAGAGCCTGAAGATGCCCGCCGTCTTTTGATTGGCTATCTTGATATCGTTCAACCCAGTCCATGACGAGGCCGATGTATAAGGGACCAGTTCCTGCCATCACGACCGGGACAGTCCAGGATCTGAAGGAGGAAGCGGTTTGGGGAATCCTCTGCAGCAGACTCCGACAGTGGGTACTGGGCTGGTCGAGGAGGCTGAGCAGTTCGACGCGATCATCATCGGTGCGGGGGTCACGGGACTGTATTCTCTGTACCGTTTGCGGGAGCTCGGGCTCTCGGTTCGGGCCTTCGACGACGGTGGTGGAGTGGGCGGCACCTGGTATTGGAACCGCTACCCCGGGGCGCGCTTCGACTCCGAGAGTTACACCTACGGATATTCGTTCTCAGAGGAGCTCCTGCGGGAATGGGACTGGGAAGAGTGTTATTCCGGCCAGCCGCAGAATGAGCGCTACCTCAATTACGTAGCGGACAAGTTTGACCTGCGCCGGGAAATCCGGTTCAACTCGCGAGTGGTCTCGGCCTCCTTTGACGAGGATGAGGACCGCTGGCAGGTCGAATTGGAGGATGGCCACCGGTCGCGGGCCCAATTCTTGATTACGGCGGTTGGTTTACTGTCGGCGCATTACGTGCCCGACTTTCCGGGGCTCGAGAGCTTCAGGGGCGACTGGTGTCACACCGGCAGGTGGCCGAAGGAAGGCATGGACCTCGCCGGCAAGCGGGTGGGGGTCATCGGCACGGGGGCCACGGGCGTCCAGCTCATTCCAGAAATCGCTAAGGAAGTCGGCCATCTGACCGTCTTTCAGCGCACGGCGAATTACTGTGCGCCGCTCAGGAACGGTCTGATCGACGATGAAATGCAGCGGGAGATCAAGGCCAATTACCCGGAAATATTCAGGAAGTGTATGGAAACCCCGGGGTCGTTCATCCATGATTTCGACCCGCGCTCGGCGATGGAAGTCTCATCAGAAGAACGGCTGGAGCAGTACGAGAGGCTGTGGGCGGAGCCCGGTTTCAAGAAATGGTTGGGTAATTTCTATGACGTCTTGATGCCCGGGGAGGCCAACGAGGACTACGCCGAATTCGTTCGTGGCAAGATCCGCGAGCGTGTCAAGGACCCTGAGGTGGCCGAAAAGCTCGTGCCCAAGGACCATCCGTTTGGATCCAAGCGTATTCCATGTGAGAGCGGATATTACGAGGTCTACAACCAGCACAATGTCTTACTCGTTGACGTGCGTGAGGCGCCCATCGATTGCCTCACCCCCAAAGGCATCAAGACCAGTGAGGCCGAGTACGAGTTGGATGTCATCATATTTGCCACCGGATTTGACGCCGTTACCGGGTCGTTGAACAGGATGGATATCCACGGTGAAGGTGGGCAGACCTTGAAGGATAAATTTGCCGACGGTCCGCGCACGTATATGGGCATCTCGAGCGCTGGCTTCCCGAACCTCTTCACCATCAATGCGGCCTCGGTCGGCAACTTCGTTAGAGCCGCCGAGCCGCTCGTGGAGTGGGTGAGCGATTGCATAGGCTATGTGCGCGAACATCAGATCAAGCGTATCGCGGCTACGATCGAGGCGGAACAGGAGTGGACCAGGCACGTCGCCGATGGGGGGGCCAAGCTTCTTCGGACAATGGGCAACAGCTGGTTCGTGGGGGCGAACATTCCCGGCAAAGCACGGGTCTTGCTCACTGGTCCGGACAGCGCCCCAGCGATGCGGGCCAAGCGTGCGGAGGTGGCGGCCAATGGATATGAAGGGTTTCTGCTTCAATAAGTATTTCACTACTCTCCGCTTCGGCATTGGTAACCGGTAGGGTTGATTCCGTCGCAAAGGTGTCCCCCGAGATGGCCCCCGGGTGGGAGCCCTGGACACTACGTCCTTCGGAAACTCATAAAGAGCAGAGGTCCGCGCTCGACGCTGGCCGTGGGTGGCTCCACGTTCGCGCTACCCTATCCCTGCAAGGTACACCAGTTGGTAGAGCGGCGCGGCCGGCATTCCGCCCATTAAGGCGGCCGACCCAGTTCGAGACTCCTGGGGAGCACCTCAGCGGTAGACGTTGCGATAATACTCCGGAGTCTTCGGTCGAATACCGTCGTCGCTGGAGAGTTCCCACATCACCCCGTCCGGGTCAAAGCCAGTGCTCGCGAACGCGGTGCCTCGGCCCGTGGCAACCGGGGGACTTATCACAGTCGCCCCGTAGGCATGCACCCGCTTGAAGTCGGCCTCGACGTCGTCGCTGAAGAAGTCTAATTGGACCGCCCCCACGTTGTTCATCGGGGACACACGATTCGTGCCCTTGCCTTGGAGATACTCGTTGAATTGAATCGCAACCGAGCCTAGTCTCATCCCAATCACCTTGTGCTCGGTGTCGGTGGCATCGTCAAGTTCCGGCAACGGGGTCACGCCGAAGTTCGCGTAGAAAGCTGCGCTCCGTGCCACATCGCCCACGGTGATCGACACGAGGGCATCGATGCCTTCGCCCAGATTCTCTGCGAACCCGATGACGGCTCCATCTGGGTCCGAAGCGTAACAAACTCTCAACCCTCCTCTGGAGGTCGGCGGCGTTAGGACTTGAGGCGCTTTCGCACTGAGCCGGCGAAAGTCCTTCTCGATATTCTCGCTGGCAAGGGCAAGGGTCATACTCCCGGGGTTGTTGACCGGCAGAGCCTGCTGTCTTCCTCTTGGCTCGAATTCGAAGAGGATCAAGTAAAAGGCGCCCTTATTGAGACGAATGAGCCTTCGGATGATCGCCCCCGGCACATCGAACACGGCCCCAACTATGGGAGTAACCTGTGTACTCTCGCTGCGTCTGACAAGCTCCATGCCGAGGCATTCCGTGTAGAACTCAGCGCTGCGATCTCCGTCACTAACCACCAAGCCCAGCCGATCGAGCTGTGTGATCACGGGTGTCCTCCTTATACCGTTCTTCGATCTTGCACCTGTCGTCTGGGACTCGGCTTCGGCTCAGGTGAACTGTCAAGCTCTCTCGAAACAGAGAGGCACAGGCGCTCCCTCAGAAATTGTCCTATACCAAGTGGTACAGGGCGGCGGCGTTATCACGGATCAGCTTCACGCGTTCCTGTTCCGGCAGGTCGCCGAATTGCCACTCGATGAATTTCCTAGACCAAGGCCACGTGCTGTCACCGCCGCGCGCCTGACGACGCAGGGTGGGGAGATACTAGCGGTCTCCCTAACTCCGGTCAACCAAGTTCATCGAAAATCGAATGTTCTTAGACGAAACCCGCCGAAACCCAACAGAACTCCAGACTTCTTGACAAGACACAGCGCGTATGGTTCTCTCTCTGAATCCATACAGAACGTGTACGCCCGAGGCTCAAGGAGGCGCTATGAAGAGAACACCGCTGGGCTGCCTGTTGCTTGCCCTCGGGTTGATGGCCGTGCTCGTCGTGGCTGCATGCGGCGGCGCCGATCCGACGGCGACGGCGGTCCCGACGGCAACGCCAGCTCCAACGGCGACACCGGTCCCGACTGCTACCCCCGTGCCCACGCAACCGACCGACACGACGGCCCCGCGGCCCACGGCCACAACGGCACCTCGACCCACTGCTGTCCCACGGGCGACAGCTACGCCACGACCGACAGCTGCGCCACGACCGACAGCTGCGCCACGACCGACGGCTACGCCTGTGCCCACCGCGACGCCGGTCCCGGCACCCACGAACCCGACCCCCGTTGTGAACACGAGTGGGAAGCAAGGAGGTACTCTCCAGCTCCGGGCCTTCTATCGCCCTGGGACTTGGGATACCTATGATGCCCGGGGCGGAGGCTCCTTCTTCCTGGCCGCTTCCATGTTCAACAACCTTGTCTGGCACGACCCCTACGGTGACGGGTCGACCGTGGTGGGGGACCTCGCCGACAGCTGGGAGATAAGCCGGGACGGTATGGTCTACACCTTCTCGTTGCAACAAGGGGTCGAGTATCACGACGGGACCCCATTCACCTCGAAGGATGTCGCCTACAACCTGGACCGAGGGTGGAAGCCTCGAAGCGCAACCATGACGACCTTCGCGCTCCCGTTTTCCCCCTTCAAACAGATCGAGACCCCAGACGATTTCACGGTGCGTGTTACCTTGTCTCGGCCAAGTCACGGCTTCTTTACCCGCCTCGCCACTAACGGGGCCATGATGTTTCCGGCCCATCTTCCCCTCCCGGAAAACGCAGATTCGTTCAACGAGAACCCCATCGGTACCGGACCATTCAAGTTCGACTCGGAGGGCCAGGCGGACATAAGGGTTGTCCGGAACGACAACTACTGGCGGCCCGGTCTGCCCTATATTGATGGGATCGTCTTCCACAGAATCGGCGGGGGCTCCAATGCCACGGCGATAGCCGCTATGCGGGCTGGAAAGCTCGATCTGGAGCACTTCGTGGGTACGGCAGTGGAGGGCGTTTACCGCGCTGAGAAAGGCCAGCCGGGACATGTGTTCTTCTTCAACCTCAATACTCTGAACACGATCTACCTCAACAAGCGCGAGCCATGGACGGATGTCAGGGTCCGGGAGGCCATCTCCCTGGCGCTCGACCGCGAGGGACTGATTCTGGTCTGGCAAGACGGGCGAGGCGCCGTGTCTGGGCCCCTGATCCCGCCGGAGCGCGCCGGGCAGTGGGGGATTCCGGTCTCGGAAATGATCACCAGGCCTGGGTACAGGCCGGACAAAACCGAGGACCTGGCCCGAGCCAAGCAGCTGTTGGTTGAGGCAGGAGTAGACCCCTCCAAGGTCACACTCGTCCTCATCGAGGGAACCTCCGTGGAGATACGCGGTCAGGTGATAGAAAGGAGTCTGGCTGCCCTCGGCTTCAAGGTGGACCTGCAGCTCATGTCGAGCGCTGAGAGGCGAACGGCGCGACGCAACCTCACGTTCGACATTTCCGTCGAATCGCTGGCGCCGGCAGCCGACGACCCCGCTGACACTGTGGGATCATTCGTGACGACTAAAGGATTCAGAAACGCCGCCGGGTGGTCGAATCCCGAGGTAGACGCGGTGTTCGACAGCCAGGACAAGACTGTGGATGTCGTCAAGCGGAAGCAGCTACTGGCGGAGTTCCAGGAGTTGGTGCTGTCCGATTACGTCAACATTCCGGCGATCTTACGAGACGGCATAATGTGGCACTGGGAATGGGTCAAGAACTACCCTCAGGAGCTGCCCTTCTGGTTCTCGACACGCTACCGCCTCGAGCAGGTCTGGCTGGAGCGGTAAGGGTCCTGCGGACCGGCCCGGAGGCGGGACAGGGGAGAAGCAAGTTGAGCATGCGGTACTAGGTCGTTACGAGGTAGAGGCCGCGCTCATCAAGTTCTCCCCGACCCCGTGCAAGCCGGAGACATGCTAGGAGGTATCCTAGGACACTCCCTGGGGGGCTCGAGCGATGGCAGGCAGAGGGCGCGTGATTTGAGGAGCGAAGCGCGCCTCGTCGGACCGTGACCGGTTTTCGGATCGACGGCATTTGGAGGGTTTCGCTACGGAGATATCGTCCGCCAGCGGTCGATATTCCACGGCCGATAGTCAGGGGTCCGGCTTCCGGGTACTCTGTGTGCTCCTCGACGAGCGGGATGGGCGGATATCGGTCTTATAGATGTGGCCGGCGGTGTCCGGTCCCTCCTCGGTGCCGAGTCCAGTGAGTCCTGGTCACCCGAGGTGATACAGCCTTGCAACGCTGTCGCAAACGATCTTCCTGAGCTCGTCTTCCTGGAATCACGCCGCACTGCCATTCGATGATCCGGCACGATTCGAGCCAGGTGCTGGCGCCGTGGGACTGGTCAGAGGCTCACATCAGGTTATCCTCCCCGGTTTGATGACGAGGATCGACGCCGGGGCCCATGTAGCGCAGGCCTCTCGTAGGGATTATCCATGCGGGCCAGGTGGCCGCCCACCCGAGTCGTTCTCGACCGAGACAACCTTGGGGGCGGGGAAGCGCTCCAGATCGGCGGACATAAGCTCCGCACAGAGATGTCCACGACGGACGTGCTCATGAACCGAGGCCTAGGCAAACATGAGGAGGACCCGATGACTGTTTCATATGAGAGAACCGGAAAGATCGCAGTCCTGACCATCGAGGGACGAACGGATATGAATCTGTTCGCTCCCGACACGGTCTACCTGCCCCTGTACGACGCGTTTATGCAATACGAGGAGGATGAGGAGGCTTGGTGCGCGATCCTGACGGGCGCCGGCGACAAGGCTTTCAGCGCGGGAGGGGACCTGAAAGCATACGAGAAGCTGGACAAAGGTTACGGGCGTGAAGTGGGAGGAATGCTGCTCAGGAAGAGCCCGCAGCGGTCCCTTCATACGCTGATTCGAGGGGATCTCAAGATATCGAAGCCGATGATCTTTGCCGTGAACGGCCTGTGCCTTGGGGCCGCCACGGTGTTCACGATGTGTTACTCAGACGTCACCTTCGCAGTGCCCCATGCAAGGTTTGGTCTCCCGGAGATCAAGTGGGCGATTGCTCCGGGCACTTCAGCGTCTCGCCTGCAGCGCTTCCTACCGTGGCCCATTGCCATGGAGCTTTATCTGACCGGCAGGTTGATGGAGGCAGAGGAAGCCTTCAGACATGGCTTCGTGAACCACGTGGTGCCCCCGGACCGACTGATGTCCGCAGCCACCGCCAAAGCCCAGGAAATCGCCGACATGCCTCCGCTCCACATCAGGAAGGTCAAGGAAGTCATGCTGGCTGACCGGGCCGTCGGCCTGGCGGCCTCCCAGCGCATTGAGCTCTTGGCGGGCGGCATCCCCTACGATCACCCGGATACGCGAGAGGGGATCCTTGCGTTCGTCGAGCACCGGACCCCGCAATACACGGGGGAGCGGCAGGGGGGCCCGAAGGCTGCAGGTGTACTCGAGTAAATGGGTTCAGCACCCTAGTTTCCGAAAAGGAGTCATTCATGGGCGTGTCGTACGAACGCAGCGGGAAGGTAGCACTCCTCACGATTGAAGGGAGGACCGACTACAACCTTTTTGCCCCGGACACCGTCTACTTACCCCTATACGATGCCTTCACCCAGTATGAGGAGGACGATGGGGCCTGGTGTGCCATCCTGACGGCTATCGGCCAAAAGGCGTTCAGTGCCGGGGGAGACCTCAAGGCTTACGA
Source organism: Dehalococcoidia bacterium (assembly GCA_965220155.1). GTDB lineage: Bacteria > Chloroflexota > Dehalococcoidia > SHYB01 > SHYB01. Next base: position 2,828,047 of record OZ244810.1, read on the forward strand.
TAGGCTGGACAAGGGGTACCAGCGCGAAGTCGGGCAAATGCTTTCCAAGAAGGTAGAGGAGCGCTCCCTGGATACCCTCTATCACGGAAAGATGAAGATTTCCAAACCAATGATCTTTGCCGTCAACGGGATCTGCGTGGGGGCCCCCTTCGATCTGATGATGCATTACGCAGACATGACGATAGCGGTCCCCCACGCCACCTTTGGCCATCCGGCAATCAAATGGGCTATTGGATCGGGAGGCGGAGGCCCCATGCGGCAACGGTTCTTCCCTTGGCCCATTGCGATGGAGCTGTGCCTCACCGGTGGACTCATCGACGCGGAGACCGCCTTCAGGCACGGCTTCATCAATCGCATCGTACCTCCGGACCAGTTGATGCCGGCGGCCATCGCTCTAGCCGAGCAGATTGTTGCGATGCCTCCTTTGCATATCAGGAAGGTCAAGGAGATCATGCTGGCGGATAGGGCCAATAGCCTCGCGTCCGCATCGCAGCTTGTTGCCTTATCCCAAGGGTCGATTCCCTATGACCATCCAGACTCAAGAGAGGGGATACGGGCCTTTGTGGAGCACCGGAAAGCTGACTACGGGGGAGAGAAGAAAGGTCCCCCCAAGGCTGCCGGCGTCTATTAGCAAGGGCTGTCGCTGGCCAAGAGAGGTGCGCCCCGCCCGGTCTCCTAACCAAGCCGTTCTCGACTGGCGGCTTGCCATTAATGGCTGGCTAAGTTCCCGCAGACGATACTTGACCTCCTCCCATGGGGCAGGATGTCTTCGGGTTCTCGACGCTAATTCGAGCGTCGAGCAGCGTGCTACTCCTCGTGCTCCGGGGCGAGGCCCACGGACTCCATGAGCACTCGGATGGCCACCTGCCAGGTATCCTCTGCGACTTCTGCTCCAGTTGCCTGATGTCCATGGGCGACCGGCCTCCGGTAAGCGGAGTAACGGGGGATATCCTCGTCCGCGAGCGTCTGCAACCTTTTGGTGGGCGTTCCCCGCCGACCCTGTGGGATGGGATTGGGGAGAGAGGAGTATATTGGTGATCCAGCAAAGTGAGACGAGGGGGGGCTCGATGGCGAAGGGGAAGACCGGGGCTCGAGGTGTGTATGCGGCGGAGGTGGAAGAAAGGCTGCCTTACGGCGTGTATGACGCAGACAATCACATCTATCCACCGGAAGACGCCGAGGTACGCCACCTTGAAAAGAAGTACCTGGAGCGGGCCTTCCCCACCGGCCAGACCCACCGGGGGCGAGCCGACGCCGACGCGGACGAGCCGAGCACCGCTGGAGAGGGCCCACGCTATAACGGTGCTCCAGTAGCTGACCACGGTGGCGTCAATCCTCTGCAGCTCTCGGAAATGAGAGGGACCATCCGGGTCCCAGGGGCCACCCTCAGTAGGCTTAACCCGATGCGGGACCTCGATGGAGAGGGCCGTAAGAACCTCGTTCAGAAATACCGTGAGATCGAGCCCGCGTTTGAGGACCGTGACCTCCGCATCCAGGTGATGGACGCTCAAGGTGTACAGGCCGCGGTGATTCATGCTGACGAGGGTTCAGGGGGAGCCTTCAATGGAAGGGCGTTTGAGCGAGACGACGTCTCGGCCGGCTACGCCGCCGCGCGGGCATGGAACCGGTATCTTCAGGAGGACTGGGGCTTCGCTTTCAAGGAGCGTATCTTCACACCCGCGTACATTCCCCTCGTCGATGTCGACATGGCGGTGGAAGAGCTCGAAAGATGCATGAACGAAGGCGCTCGGCTCATAGGCCTCAGGGCTGGAGGGAGCTTCGGACGGTCCCCCGCCGACCCCTATTTCGACCCGTTCTGGTCGCGGGTCAACGAGGCCAAGTTGCCCGTCGTCCTCCATCTTAGCGGCCTCTTGGCTCATCGCGGCGGCGAATGGAGTGAGGACCCCCAGGCCCCGTATGGCAATTTCAATGGCTTCCAGTGGCTCAGCTTCTGGTGCGACTTCCCGATCATGGAAACCGTGGCGATGCTCGTTTTTCACAGCTTCATGACCCGGTTCCCCCGCATCAACGTCCTTATCGCCGAGTTTGGCGCGCTATGGCTGCCATACCTTGTCCGCAAGATGGACCATGCCCACATGCTTGGACGCCTCCCGAAATGGGCCCCCCGGCTCCCGGTGCGCCCGAGCGAGCTGTTCAAGACGCGGTTCCTGGTAGCCCCCTTTCCCGAGGAAAACGTCCAGAGGGCTATGGACGCCGTCGGTGCCGAGTGCCTGGTCTTCGGCTCAGACTTTCCCCACGCGGAGGGGGTACCGGACCCCGTGCAATACGTCAGCCAGTTGAAAGGCCACCCCGAACCAGTTGTCAAGGCGATCATGCGCGACAACCTTGCCCGCTTTCTGGGCGCTCAGTAGGAACGATACGCCTGCGTGATAGGCTGCCATCCTGAAATCCTTACAAGATCTCGCGGGTGCAGGCTCGCAGGTCGACAGTGGGTGTAAGAGGGGCGCCGCATAGCACTGGGCTGGTGGGTCTTTCAAAGGCAGAACCCGGTCGATCAATCCGCCGACTTGCGGAAATAGCTCTCCAGGACTCAGAAAGCAAGTGGCGTTCATTCGCCGAAAACGTGCCCGACTTGATTATGACCATTGACCGAGCCGGCACAATCCAGTTCGTCAATCACCCGACGATGGAGTCGTTCGGCATGCTGTCAAGCGAGCTGAGGAGGAAGGTTTCCTGAAATCTGACGGGAAAATCTCGGGCCAGTTTCATCGAAGGCCAACCGACCGATCCTCACCCGAGTGCCCGCGTAGCTACGCTCCTCGTCCCGCTTCATCCCCCATCTGAGCATTGGTATACTGCGGGCGGCGTTAGAAGAGATACCCCGATGCAGCCCAGCCTGCCCCTTTGCTAACCTGTTGCTCAGGGTCAGCGCCGTGGGCCCCGGGTGCCACCCCTTCATCATCCGGGAAATCACCCCGGGGAGGACAAAATGCCGGTCCACTACCAAGAGAGAGGGGGGATCGCACTCATCATTGATCGACGGAGTCGGCCCGTACAACCTTTTAGCCCCATGAAGTATATCGGCCCCTGATGACGGCAGTGGAACGCTACCGCAACGACCCTGACATGTGGTGCAGCCTCATAACGGCTCTTGCGGTACAGGCAGCAAAACGCGTCGCCATTGTCAGCAGGGACATTCCGATGGCTAACTCGAGGCTCGTCGCGAACGTCTACGGGGGCGCCGATAGGGGACACGAGCCATGACGCGAAAGAAGGACCAAAGGCGTTCGTGGGGAAGCGCGATTCTACCGGTGAGCTCGGCAACCTGGGCCCCGGGCACCAGATGTAGGCAAGCTCGTGTCAGATAGTGCACTGGCAGGCCTGAGAGTCCTGGAAATCGCCGGCTCCGTCGCGGCGTCCTACTGCGGTCGAATGCTCGCTGGCTGTGGGGCCGAAGTCATCAAGGTAGAGCCTCCCGGCTCCGGCGACCCGGTCCGGGCCCACGGCCCATTTCCTGGCGACGCCCCCCACCTGGAGAAAAGCGCCCACTTCCTCCACCTGAACACGGGCAAAAAGAGCATCACGCTCAACCTGGACACCCACGAGGGAGCCGAGATGTTCAAACGACTGGCGGCCTCGGCTGATGCGGTTATCGAGGATACGCCGCCGGGAACGATGGAGCGGCGAGGCTTGGGTCCGGACACATTGGAGGAGCTCAATCCAGGCCTAGTGCTGTCGTCGGTTACTCCTTTCGGACAGGGCGGTCCCTATCGGGACCTCCAAACGACGGAGCTCGTCACCTTTGCTCTGAGCGGCTACATGGACCTTTGCGGCCTGCCGGACAGAGAACCCATCAAGGCTTGGGGTTCTCTGGGCGAATACGTGGCCGGGGTAAGCGCAGCTATTGCGACGATGAGTGGGCTCGCCGCAAGGGACCGAATGGGCGGCGGCCAGCATGTCGACCACTCCATCATGGATAGCATGATGGTCCTGCTCGGGATGACCCCGTTCGAGTACCGGTACTACGATGAAGTTTTCAAGCGGGCCGGCAACGACACCCCTGGTGTGGACATCACATACTCCATGTCCAAGCTATTGCCGTGCCGCGACGGCTACGTCCAGGTGCACAACGGGCCTCCGGGTATGCTCGCGATTCTTACCGGCGAGCCTATGCTGGAGGAGAAGGGACACCTTCGGCAGGAGTACGACAGGGTGTTCTCCTCCTGGCTTGGCGAACGCGACAAGAAGGAAGTAGCAGAGAAGGCCCAGGAGATCAGACTTCCCTTCACCGAAGTGTCGGAGCCCCGGGACCTCTTGAGCGACCCCCAGCATGAAGCGCGAGGCGTTTTCGAACAGATCGATCATCCTCATGCGGGGAAGGTGACCCAACCCGGAGCACCATTCAAAATGAGCGAGACGCCTTGGGTTACAACTCGGGCGCCGCTCTTAGGAGAGCACAACGACTCCATATATCGCGGGGAGCTGAACTGCACGGACGAGGAGATCGCAGGGATGATACGCATGGGTGTCCTCTAGGAGGAGCCCCACCGAGTGAGGAGTTGATGGGAGTCCTTCCTCTTCAAGGCATCAGAGTGCTCGATCTGGGCACATTGATCGCAGCACCGTTCGCGTCCCAGGTCCTGGGGGATCTCGGAGCCGAGGTCATCAAGATAGAGTCACCTGCGGGAGAGCCTCTGCGTCAAATCGGGGGGCCGGTAGCGCCGCGCCCCGAGGGGGTGGACGACGATCGCCCCTATAACCGACGGCCTTGGTGCAGCGAGCTGAACCGGGGCAAGCTTGGCGCAGTACTCGACCTCTCTCAAGAGGCAGGCACCGAGGTCTTCAAACAGCTCGTTCGGATCAGCGACCTAGTGATCGACAACTATAGTCCCAGGGTCATGAAAAACCTGGGCCTCGAATACCCGGTCCTCAAGGCACAGCAGCAGAACATCATCATGATCTCCGTCTCGGCGTTCGGCGCGACCGGCCCGATGCGGGACCGGGTTGGCTTCGGCCCGACTATCGATGCCGCGAGTGGGCTGACCTTCCTGACGGGGTATGAGGGCGGGCCGCCGATCAAGCCCGGAAACTACTTCTGCGACTTTTTTTCGGGCTTGCATGCCGCATTCGCCGCCATCGCGGCTCTGCACCATCGAAGACACACAGGGCAGGGGCAGTACATCGACGTTGCTATGCGCGAAACAGACACAATGATCATTGGCGACGCTCTCCTCGACTATGCTATGAACGGCCGGCAGCAGACCAGAGCAGGCAACCGGCACCCGACGATGGCCCCCCACGGGAGCTATCCCTGCGAAGGCGACGACCGATGGGTGGCGATCGCCATCGGCTCAGACGACGAGTGGAAGAGATTGGTCGGGGCCATGGGCCAGCCCGACTGGGCCAGAGACCCACGGTTCGACACGTCAGCCGGACGTCTAGCTAACCAGCGCGACCTCGATACACTGCTTGCCCAATGGACGGTGGGCGAGGACAGGGATGAGATCATGCGGTTGCTTCAAGACCGCGGTATTATGGCGGGGGCGGTCCACGACACCCGTGACCTGGTCAACAATCCGCACGTCAAGCACCGGCAGTTCTATACAGAGGTGCTCCACCCGGAGATGGGCCCATCCCTCATCCGGAACCTACCATGGAAACTGCCGAAGACGCCCATAAAGGTTGAAAGACCTGCTCCGGGCTACGCTCAGAACAACCGTTACGTGTTTCAGGAGATATTGGGCCTGAGTCCCGGTGCCGTTGATCGGATGTACGAGGATGAGGTTACGAGGGAGGAGCCAAGGCCGGTCAACGTGGGCTAGATCCTAAGGATGCTACACCGTCGGACGCCGGAAGTGCCGCTTACGGTCAAGGAGAGGAAACAGTCATGCCGGTCCATTACGAGCGCGAAGGGAGAATCGCCCATCTCACCATTGAGGGGCGCACCGACATGAACCTGTTCGCCCCCGACACGGTCTACCTTCCGCTGTATGACGCTATCGTGCAGTACGAGCAGGACGATGACGCCTGGTGTGCGGTTTTGACCGGCCAGGGAACAACAGCTTTCAGTGCCGGAGGCGATCTCAAGGCCTACGTGGGGCTCGAGAAAGGGTACGACCGCGAGGTCACCAGCCTCTTGGCAAAGGAAAAGGTGGAGCGTTCACTGGGTACGCTGATCCGAGGAGAACTGAAGATCAGGAAACCGATGGTCTTTGCCGTCAATGGATTGTGCCTGGGAGCGGCTACCGTCTTCGTTATGAATTACGCAGATGTCACCATTGCGGCCTCTCACGCAACGTTCGGACTCCCCGAGATCAAATGGGCAATCGGAGGGGGAGGGTCGGGGCCTAAGCTGCAGCGTTTCCTGCCCTGGCCCATCGCAATGGAGCTCTATCTCACGGGGAGGCTCATGGGCGCCGAGGAGGCCCACAGATATGGATTTGTGAACAAAGTCGTTCCGATGGAAGAGCTGGCCGCCGCCGCGGATGCCGTGGCGAGGGACATCGCCGCCATGCCACCGCTTCACATCCGAATGGTCAAAGAGATCATGACGTCCGACCGGGCGAACTCCCTGTTCGCCTCCACCCAGATAGAACGGCTCCAAGGGATGAATATCCCCTATGACCATCCAGACACGCGGGAGGGGATACTCGCCTTCGTGGAGCATCGGAGGCCCCAATACACCGGTCAGAAGCGAGGCGCCCCCAAGGCGGCCGGCGTATTGGAATAGCAGGGCTCAGGGGAAGTCAGCCTGATTTGGAGGACGGATGTACACGAATCGCCTCAAGAGACTCATCGACCAAGGCGAGATACCGACGGGCATGTACATGGTCTCCAACAGCGCCATGCACGCGGAGGTCCTGGCGCAGACGGGCATCGACTACATCATCGTTGAGACCGAGCACGGGACGCTAAGCCCGCTGTCCATGGAGCCGCTGGCCACTCTGTGCCGTGTCTTCAAGAGCTACGATGTGACGCCCATTGTCCGGGTCCCCGCTAACAACCCCATCATGATCCAGAAGTCCCTGGACGCGGGCGCCTTGGGCGTCATTGTGCCCCACGTCCGGACCAAAGAGGATGCTGTTCGGATGGTAAAGGCAACACGGTTCCCGCCGGAAGGATTCCGGGGATGTGGACCGCTGGTACCCGCAAACCGGTTTGTCGGGGAGTTCAATGCCTATATCGCGAACTCGAACCCCGAGATTATGGTAATACCCCTCGTGGAGGAAGCGCAGGCTGTCGAGAACTTCGAGGATATCTCAGACGTTGAGGGAATCAGCTTTGTGATGGTGGGTCCCCTGGACCTATCTTTCTCGATGGGCCTGAACGACTACACGCACCCCGAAGTCCTGGCGGCGCAGCAACGGGTGTTCGAGATTTGCAAGAGGAAGAACATCCCTTTCAACATCGGGGGAGGCTCCCAGCAGATTAAAGAGGCGGTGACTTCGGGCGCACGGATCGTCGTCGGTGTCGGCACGGAGTCTGGGAACCTGTACGACGCCTGCAAAGCCAGGGTGGATCGGGTCCGGCGAGTCTTGTCTGAGTAGCGGCGAGTCCCACTCGATTGAGGCGGCGAGGGGCGGCTCAAGGAGGCGGTTGATGCCGAGCTACCGGGTTGTGGATGCCGACGGGCATGTTGAAGAGCCCGATTCGATGTGGCTGGAGTATCTGGACCCCCGCTATCATCCCCTTGCCCCACGGCGTGTTACCGACACGCATGGGCGTACGCGTCGTCTTCAGGGCGGCTATATGCTTCCCCACCTCAACACGGCACCTGACCGCGAGCGGCGACGGAGGACTGGGGGACACGATCCGGCTGCGCGGCTACAGGATATGGACAGCGAGGGGGTAGACATTGCTGTCCTGTATCCGAGTCTCGGGCTGCCCCTGGCGGGCCTGGACAGACTGGACGCTGTCGTCGCGTTGATCCAAGCCTACAATAATTGGCTGCGGGACTATTGCAACGCGGCCCCCGACCGGTTGCTGGGAGTCGCATTCGTTCCACAGATGGACATCTACGAGGCTATGGCTGAAGCGAAGCGCGGGGTCGAAGACTTAGGCTTCAGGGCTGTCGCTCTGAGGCCCAACCCAATCGCTGGGCGGACCCTAGACCACCCCGCGTTCGGACCCCTTTGGGAGCAGCTCGTCTCCTATGACATACCGCTAACGGTCCATGAGGGAACTACCCTGAACATTCCGAAGCAGGCAGGCACGGACCGTTACGACAATTACCTGTTCGTGCATGCAATCTCCCACCCACACGAGCAGCAGATGGCGTGTCTGAGCCTTCTTTGTGGGGGTGTCCTGGAACAACACCCTGAGCTCCGCGTTGCGTTCCTCGAGTCAGGCGCTGGATGGATTGCCTACTGGCTGGAGCGGCTCGACCATCACGTCGAAGTCTATGGCCACGCCCTCATGCCTCTCAGCCTCAAGCCGTCCGAGTATTTTGCCCGACAATGCTGCATCTCGGCGGATCCGGACGAAGCGATTCTTCCAGGCATCGTGGACGTTATCGGTGACGACAACATCGTTTTCGCATCGGACTACCCCCATGGGGACGCCATATTTCCCGGCGCCGTCACGGCCCTGTCGGAACGGCATGATCTTTCTGAGGAGTCCAAGGCCAAGATTCTCGGGGAGAACGCGAACAGGCTGTACAGCCTGAACTAGGAGCATACGCGGGCGCCGCGACACGGGGGTCGCCATGTACAAGAACCGGCTAAAATAGCAGCTAGCCGATGGGAAATCCCCCTTGGGCTCAAAATAATGATTACGAGGGGCGTCGACTTCTACCAGTTGCACGACGCTTGTAAGGAGAAGATCCAGCAGCTCAAGCCGGTTATCAGTTGGGAACGTCGAACAGAGGGCCAGGAGGGGGAAGTATGGTCGAGTATGGCGTAGTTTCGGCCGATTCACACGTGGTGGAGCCCCCGGACCTCTGGGGGCAGTACATTGATCCCGCGTTCAGGGACCGAGCCCCGAAAGTGGACCATGTCGGCGGCAGGGAGGCCTTCGTAATCGATGGTCTTCCGCCGGAGTTCGTCGGCGCCTTGGGCCTGTTTGGCTCGGCCGGGGTCCCGTCGGAACGGCTCCAGGAAATACGAGTCCAAACCGACGGCAACCCTGGTGGGTGGGACCCGCACGACCGCTTGAAAGATATGGTCCGTGATGGGGTCGATGCCGAGGTCATGTACCCGAGCATGGGGATGCGCTTGTATCTCGCCGAAGACCCCGACTACCAGTTCGCCTGTTTTCGGGCTTACAACGACTGGCTAGCTGATCTGTGCACCGTTTACCCGGATCGTCTCTTTGGGCTTGGCCTCGTTTCGCTATCCGACGTCGAGGCAGCCATCATTGAGCTTGCGCGCGTCAAGGACCGGGGTCTCCGCGGGGCGTGTATCAGCGTCGACCTCAAAGGGGGGGATCGTCCGTTTTGGGATGTGGAATATGACCCGTTCTGGGCCCAGGCTGCGGAGTTGGAGATGCCCATCAGTCTCCACTCTCTGACAGGTGGCGAAAGGCGTCAGGCACTCGGCGGCCGTATCGCACAAATGGTGACGGAGCCCGCTATAGTTCAGGCGTCCATCGCAAATCTGATCGAGTTCGGCGTCCTCGAGCGATTCCCCGAGCTCAAGGTCGTGTCCGTGGAGAACGATGTGGGCTGGGCAGGAACGTTCTTGGCCCGAATGGACTACGCCTACCAGCGCAGTCTTCGTTACTCGGGTCCGGGCGGGAATCTCAGTATGCTGCCAAGCGAGTTCTTCCATCGGCAGGTCTACCTGACTTTCATGTACGACAAGCCGGGAGTCGACCTTCGTCACTATATTGGCGTGGACAACATGATGTGGTCCTCGGACTACCCCCATGGGCAGAGCACTTGGCCGGAGTCGCGGGGGTACATCGAATGGCAGTTCGGGGACCTGCCCGAGGAAGAGCGAAGAAAGATCACCTGCGACAATGTGTTGAATCTCTACAACATCACCAGGGCTGCGTAGTCCCTTGGGGCAGCGGACAAGGTCAGGGGGCGGACGCCAAAACGATTTGATGAAGGAGGCCGGGCATGAAATACCAGGTTGTTTCCGCCGATAGCCACGTGAACGAGCCCCCTGGGACGTTCATCGACCGGGTTCCGGCCCGTTTGCGCGACAAGGCCCCCTATATTGGGCCTTCTCCTGATGGCGGCGAAGGGTGGGCCATCGAGACCCCGACGGTGAAACGAGGCTTCGGTACTGGTAGCGCAGTCTTCTGTAGGGGAGTAGTGCGCGGCCCCGAGGATTATCTTACTCAGGGAGTAACGTTCGCGGATCTGGGCCGAGGCGGATGGGACCCCAAGGCCCACCTGGAGGACATGAAGAAGGACGGGGCGGACACCAGCGTCTTGTACTCCGGGGCCGCGGCGCGTTGTTACGATATCCAGGACCCCGAGTTACGCGTTGCCTGCCTGCGGGCGTATAACGACTGGTTGGCGGAATTCTGCTCTTACGACTTGGACCACTTGATAGGCGTCGCATTGCTGCCATCGGAGGAGGAATCCCTGGACGATGCGCTAGCCGAGCTCGACCGGGTCCTGAAGCTAGGGTACCGCACTGTGGAGGTACCCATGTTCCCGCGCCGGCGGTACCACGATACATACTATGACCCGCTTTGGAACGCGATCCAGGCCGCCGACGTACCGGTGTCAATTCACAGAGGCCTTCGTCAGCCGGTAGGTCTAGGGGGCTCCTGGGAGGGTCCCTGGGTACCGAACCACGTTATGTGGGACTTCGGCTACACCGTGCCGCTGGGAGACTTCATCTTCGGCGTTTTCGACCGCTTCCCGTCGCTCAAGGTCGTGTCCGGCGAGGGCCGCATTGGCTGGCTGGCCTTTCTCTCGGAACGCCTCGATGACAGTTACCGCCGTCACCGTCACCACGCTCACCTGCCAGGCTTGAAAAAGAAGCCAAGTGAATATCTCAGAGACAATGTCTACTCGACCTTTGTCGAGGACCGTGCTGGTGTGTTGTTGCGGGAAGTGATCGGTGTCGATCACCAGATGTGGTCCTCCGACTACCCCCACAGCGATAGCACTTGGCCCTATTCGAAGCGGGTCATCGAGGCCCAGTTCGAAGGGGTGCCCGAGGAGGACAAGCAGCGCATGCTGGCCCTGAACGCCGTAGAGCTCTACAAGCTGAACTAGTACTCACTATCAATAGACAGCGTTAGGTGATAGACTCCCTCCATGGGAGTTGCAACACCTATCGATTTGACTGACGACGAACGGGACACCTTGACGACCTTGGTGCGCAGTGCCACCGCTGAGCAGCGTCTGGTGCAACGAGCCCGCATAGCGCTGGAAGCAGCAGCGGGTAAGCCGACGAAGGAGGTCGCCGCCTTGTTGCACGTGCGCCCCGCCACGGTGAGCAAGTGGCGCACCCGGTTTGCCCAACACCGTGTGGCGGGATTGGCCGACGCGCCTCGGACAGGGAAGCCCCGCGTGTATGACGAGACGACGGAGCGGCGGATAGTGGCGCAGTTGGACCAGCCGCCGCCGGATGGGTACACGACCTGGACGGGCGGGCTGGTGGCAAAGGCGTTGGGAGACGTTCCGGCGCTTCAAGTGTGGCGGGTCTTGCAGAAGCACGGGATTCCCTTGCAGCGACGGCGCAGCTGGTGCGTGAGCACCGACCCCCAGTTCGAGCAGAAGGCTGCTGACATCGTGGGGTTGTACCTGGACCCGCCGGAGAATGCCGTGGTGGTCAGCGTGGACGAGAAGCCCGCCATCCAGGCTCTGGAGCGCGCCCAGGGGTGGCTGCGGCTCCCCAACGGCAAGGCGGTTCGCGGGCATACCCATGAGTACAAGCGCCACGGGACCACGACCCTCTTTGCTGCCTTGGAAGTGCATACCGGGACCGTCGCCGTGGGCCACTACCGCCGTCGCCGCCGTCGGGAGTTCCTGGACTTCATGAACCGGGTGATCGCCCAACATCCCGAAACGGAGCTGCATGTGATCCTCGACAACCTGAACACGCATAAGCCCAAGCATGACCGGTGGCTTGCCCGCCACCCGTCGGTCTCTTTCCATTACACACCGACCCATGCTTCCTGGCTGAACCAAGTGGAGGTGTGGTTCAGCATCCTGACCCGAGCCGTGCTCCGGGGCCTGAGCGCCACGTCTCCCCACCAGGTACGCCAAGCCATTGACCGCTTTACTGATTCGCGTAATGAACACCCCGTGCCCTTTGAGTGGACGAAGAGTGTGGCGCACCCCGGTGGGCTCAAACAACGTTACGCTGATTTAGGATACTAGGTACTAGTCCGGCGCGGATTCGTCGAGAGAGGGGGGGCGATGTTGTACCAGAACCGGCTCAAGCGGCTCCTGGCAGAGGGCGAAATCCCTATGGGAATGATGATGGTGTCCGACAGCGTCATGCACGCTGAGGTCATCGCGCAGACAGGCGTAGACTACGTGGTGATCGAAACGGAGCACGGCACTATCAGCCCCTTAGCCATGGAACCACTGGCGACTCTGTGCAGGGTGCTCAAGAGCTACGATGTGACACCCCTCGTTCGGGTGCCCGCCAACGATCCCATCCTGATCCAGAAATCCCTGGACGCCGGGGCTCTGGGGGTCGTCGCGCCTCATATTCAGAACAGGGAGGACGCGGAGCGAATGGTCAAAGCGACCCGTTTCCCGCCGGATGGGTTTAGGGGATGCGGTCCCCTTGTCCCGGCCAACCGTTTCGTTGGGGAATTCAACTCTTACGTCGCCAATAGCAACCCCGAGATTATGGCCGTTGCCCTGATCGAAGACCGGCACGGCCTCGAGAACTTCGAAGAGATATGTGAGGTTGACGGCGTGAGCATGGTCTCAGTTGGGGTGCTGGACCTGGCGTTCTCCATGGGCATCAAGGACTACCAACATCCGGACGTCGCGGCCGCCAGGGAAAAGATCTTTAGCCTTTGCCGGGACAAGGGAATCCCCGTCAGCGGGATTCATGCGGACCGGCTCCGGGCCGCGGTCGATTCAGGCATGCGGGTGGTGGCGAACCTGGGCACCGAGCCCCAGGTCCTTTACGAGGCATGCAAGGAAAAGGTCGACCGGGTGAAGGCGGCTGTGGCTGAAGCCAAGGCCGCCGCCACCCGGTAACAAGGGGAACCCCATGCAAGTGGGATGCCCCTGAGATGGACGCCCTGTTTGCGGAGCAGGACGGCACCGTCGGCGTGGTCAAGCGGAAACAGCACCTGATAGCCTCTGAAGAGAAGGTCATGGAGGACAACGCCATGATCCTCGGCATCCTGGGAGACGGAATCGGCTGGCACCGGGAGTACGTTGTGAACTACCCCAGAACCTGCCGTTCTGGTTCTCCCCCAGATACCGGTACGAGCAGATCTGGCTGGACAAGTAGGACTTCTGAACAGCGGGCGAACGCGGAGGCCATCCGGAAGGGTGGCCTCCGCGTATCTAGCAATGACGAGAGGAGTGAGCGATGCCAGTCGATTACGAGGTAGAGGACCGTGTGGCTTACATCACCATCGACGGAGTGGGGGACTTCAACCTTTTCAGTCCTGACGCTGTGTACAATCCGCTCGTCGGGGCCATGGAGCGCTATCGGGACGACCGGGACGCGTGGTGTGCGCTGGTGAAGGCCGCCGATGGCAAGAAGGCATTCACTTACGGGGGACATCTGAAATCCGTGGATGCCGTTTGGAACACGGAGGCAGAGGAGCACAGGGGTTATAAATTTGCGAGGGAGGAGAGCCTGTTCCGCCCCGCGGATAAGTCTGTAGGTATCCAGAGCTGGGTCCACATTCTCCAGTTCGACACCCTGCAGCTCTACAAGCCCGTCGTCATGGCGATCAACGGCCCTTGCATCGGGGCGGGGACCCTGCTCGTCAACACCCTCGCGGATATTGCCATCGCAACTCCTTCTGCGTTCTTTGCACTCACCGAGATCAGGTGGGCAGTGGGTGGCACGACGGCCGCTCCCTCGATGACCTGGCAGCTTCCCTGGCGCATCGCCATGGACATGATTCTCACGGGACGGCAGATGCCCGCCGAGGAGGCGTTGCGCCACGGCTTCATCAACCGGGTCGTCGAGCCAGACGCGCTGATGGATACTGCGGTGACCGTCGCGAAAGACATTGCATCGCTTCCCACCCTGAACCTGCAGGCGGCGAAACGCCTCGCCTATGTGAGCCGGGAAGTCCCGATGCCTTACGCGAGGCTTATCGGCTCGTTGTTGGGAGGGGCCTATGGCGAATCCCCCGACAGGAAAGAGGGGGTCCGGGCGTTCGTCGAGAAGCGGACCCCAAACTACACTGGCAGGTTCAAAGAGGACGGCTCCTAACGAGGAAATCGTCCCGCGGACACATGGGGGGAGTTGAGCCCAACCATCAGGGGAGCGGCTGCTATCCTGGCGCTGAGTCGGTGATCCTCCAGAAGTACATCGCAGCCACCGAGCGGTAGGGACGCCACCGTTCCGCTAGCTCCAGTAGGGCCTTGGGCGCCGGCATCTCCGCCAAACCGTAGGCAGCCTGAACCCCCTTGCGAACTCCGAGGTCTCCGGCGGGGAACACATCGAGCCGCCGAAGCGTGAACATGAGAAACATGTCCACCGTCCAGGGTCCGATTCCCTTCACGGACATGAGCGCCGCCCTCGCCTCATCCTCCGTCGACGTCCTGAGAGCATGAGGGTCCAGGATGCCGTCCGCGAATTTGCTGGACAGACCCTTTACATAGGACATCTTCTGCCGAGAAAGCCCAACCGAGCGCAACATCTCGTCCGGCGTCGCCTGGACTTCCTGGGGGCTTGGGAAGCCGCCGGAAGGGTAGAGAGCCAAGAATTTGCGCATGATAGCCGCGGCTGCGCTCCCGGCAAGCTGCTGGTTGAAGATGGAACGAACCAGTGCAGGAAAAGGCTCGCGAGCCTCGGGCCATGCGATAGGGCCAATCCGCTCGATGATCCCCTTCAGGGACGGATCGGCTTTGGCTAAGGCTCGTACTCCGCTGGCGAACGCCCGCTCTCCCGCCACGATGCCCCTCCGTTAGGCCCCCCACGACCGGACGATGCAGCAGAGAGCTCTCAGATCACGTTCCCGCGCCGCAGCTCCGCCAGCTCAGCGTCGGAGATCTCCAGCCACTCGCGATACACCTCATCCGTGTGCTGGCCGACGGGCGGCCCGGAATGGGAGATGCGGCCCGGCGTCTCGGAAAAATGGGGAAGGGGCGCGACCATTTTGAGCGGCCCCAGGTCCGGGTCCGGCACGTCGACGATGACGTCGCGGGAGCTAAAGTGAGCATCGCGCATGATGTCATTAGCGTCATAGACAGGGCCGATGGGCACCTCGAATTTCTCGGCCAACTGGATCACCTCGTCGCGGGTGCGGCTGGCAAACCAGCCCCTTAGATAGGTCATGATCTCCTGGCCGCGCGCCGTCCACTCCTCGGAGTCCTTGACGTAGTCCTTCTCGTTGAGGAAGTCTGCGCGGTCCAGCGCCTTCATGAACCGGTCCCAGATTTGGCGGGTGCTAGGCGTGAACGTGCACCACTTGCCGTCCATGGTGATGAAGACGCCCACCACCCTGAAGTCACCCCATGTCCCCACGCGGGACGGCTCCGTCGACGGCCGTTTCTGCCGAAGGGGCAGCCCCAGGCCGGCGCCCGGTATAGTCCACTCTCCTACTAGCCGAAGGATGGCCTCGGAAGCGGCGTTGTCGATGAGTTGGCCCGGGCCACCGTGCACGTCCCGGTGGTACAGGGCGATCATCGTCGCATAGGCAATAGTGAGGCCCGCCAGGTGATCGCCCAAGCCAGAGGTCACGGGCGGAGTGTCCGAGTAGCCCAATGAGTCGGTGAGACCCGCGTATGCCTCCACGACCATGCCGAAGGAGGCCCGCTCGGCGTAGGGTCCGGTCTGCCCGAAGCCCGTTTGCCGGACCATGACGAGACTGGGGTTGATGCTGTGCAGCTCATCCCATCCCAGCCCCCACTCATCCATGACGCCGGTCCGGAAGTTTTCCAGGACCACGTCTGCCTTTGGGACCATTCGCTTGAACAGCTCTTGGCCCTTGGGAACGCGGAAATCGAGGGTGACCGATTTCTTGTTCCGTGACGTGTGCTTCCACCAGAGGGACTCACCTTTGTAGATGGGCGCCAGCGTGCGGAGACGGTCACCTTCGCCCGGCAGCTCGAACTTGATCACCTCTGCCCCGAAGTCCGCGAGGAGCGAGGTGGCAAAGGGCGCTGCCAGAAGTTGCGCAGGCTCCAGAATTCGAACGCCTTCCAAGGGTAGCTTGGTCATGAATCACCTCATTACGTGAAACTCGCCAGCATGGCCCCGACGCCAGGCAAGGTTGTGATCTCTAAGAATACAGCCTGCGAACTCGGGACTCACCGCCGAGTGTCGGGACCGTTCGCACACCGGTGCACCCCGACGGCTAAAAGCCGAGCACGACTCAGGAGCGTGCCAGTGGAGCAACAACCTGCCGATGACGACGGCTTATAATCCCGGCAAGACTAGGGGCCCATGACAGAACCACAAGGAGGCGGCCATGGCATACGGCGACACGCAGCACGACGCGCTATTGAGGAGCGCCTGGGAGGATTTCTGCGATCGTCTGAAAGGGGCTGGCGACCTGGTCTTTCGCGACTCGGTCCCGGCAACCGCCCTCGCCCGGGCCGAGGGGTTCCAGTTCCTGTCCCGGTTTATCTCCTTCTCGCTGGATGCCGTTCTGGAACACAACGACCCGTTATTCCCCCAGCTCTGGCGTTTCGAAACGCCCACGAACAAATTCGGGGGCGACAACCCGGACGGCAACAGTCTCAGGGCACGTATCGACGGCGAGCATACGTACCGGGTGGTGGGCAACATGGGCAACGCGGACTATCTCGTGTTCACCGTCTACCGGGGCGATACCCCTGGTTCGGGGGACGGAAAGATCGGTGCGACCCCCAGTCCATCGCCGGAGATGGCCCACCTGTATGGGCATGATCTGCGGACGGAGTGGGATGGCAGCTTCGAGCTCATCATGAGTCCTCAACGGCACTCAGGCAATTGGCTCCAGACAGGGCCGGGAGCGGAGAGGTTCAGCATTCGGCAGTTCTTTGGCGATTGGGAGCGGGCCAAGCCGATGGTGGCGCGCATCGAGCGCGTGGGGGCCGAAGGTGCTCCCGCGCCACTCACCCCCGAGCGTGTGGCGAAGGCGCTTGATGGCGCAGCACAGCATCTGTTAGCGGAGACCACTTTTTGGGCCGATTGGTTTGACAACTACATGGATACGCCGAACGAGTTCGTCGGACGGAGGGGTCGGAACCGCGGAGGAGCGCCGGGGAAACAACAGCTCAACTGCTACTGGAAGGTGCAACCCGATGAAGCGCTGATCGTCGAGGTCACGCCCCCGAAGGCGCTGTGGTGGAGCTACGAGCTCAACAACTACTGGATGAACTCACTTGATTATCGCTACCACCTATCAAGCCTCAACCATGCCCAAGCGGTGAGGGAGGACGACGGCTTGGTCCGCCTCGCTATCGCCCACGAGGACCCGGGCGTGGCGAACTGGCTGGAAACGGGGGGCCACTGCGAAGGCCGCGTGGAGCTGCGGTGGATTCTGGCGGAAAGCGCTCCCGTTCCGCGCGTGATTCTCGTCAAACTCGCAGACCTGCCCACGTCGCTTCCGCAAGGCGCCAAGCGCGTGACTCCCGCAGAGCGTCGAGATCAGCTTCGCGCCGCGAAGATCGGCGTCGACCGACGATACAGGGTGTAGAGAGGCCCTCCGACATAAACCATGCGTGGCAAGAAGGGTGAAGTATTCCGCAAACAAAAAGGTTGACCTGTGTCTTGCTCTGTGATACCTATGGAGCCGACTCGGGCCGACCCCCAGCAAAGCCTAGTAAGGTGCCCCCATGGCTTACGGCGACACCCCGTACGACCAGCAGCTCAAGGACTCATGGGATAGCTTCTGCGACCGCCTGAAACAGGCCGCGCATTTCATCTTTGATGACCCGGCGCCTTCCACGACCCTGGATAGGGCCGCGGGTTTCCAGTACCTGGCCCGGATGGTCCCGCATTCATTGGACCGGACGCTGGAGTATGACACCCCTCTATTCCCTCAGCTGTGGCGCTACATGTCGCCAGTCAGCAAGTGGGGAGGCGACAACCCCGACTCTCTGTATACGGTCGCAGCCATTGATGGTGAGCACACCTACCGTATCGTCGGCAACCGCGGCAGCGCGCATTATGTGGTGCTCAGCGCTCAGCGGCGGTGGGACGACGTGCCAGCAGGCGAATCGGCTGAGGTCGCGAGGCTGGTGGGGCAGGACTTGAAAACGGATTGGGACGGCAGCTTCGAGCTCGTCCTGAGCCCGAACGAACACCCGGGCAATTGGTTGAAGACTACCCCGGACACGTACCGCGTTTTGATCCGTCAGTTCCACTACGACTGGGTCAATGAGGAGCAGATGCGAATACGTATCGAGCGAGTCGGCTCCGAAGGGGAGACTCCACCGCCTCTTACGCCCGAGCGAGTGACCGGCGCCTTTAACGAGGCCGTGGGATGGCTGCTGTTCAACGTCGAATACTGGCGGGGCTGGCAAGAGCGGCACGGACGAGGCAGCGACCCTCGCGACGCGAAACAGGGCGACACGTACATGCCATCCAATGAGTTCGTGCCTTTCGGCGGAGGCCCCAGTCGTTTCGGCGGAAGCGCCAGGTTTACAGGCGGTATCCCCGGAGGCCAGGGGATGGCGTGCACGTGGAAAGTGGAGCCGGACGAGGTCCTTTTGATCGAAGTCACACCTCCCAACTGCCATTTCTGGAACTACGAGCTCAGTAATTACTGGATGAGCTCCCTGGACTACCGCTACCACTTCTCCGGCATCAACGGCTACCAGGCGGTGCCGGAGGAAGATGGGTTGGTGCGTGTTGCGTTGTCCCACGACGACCCAGGGCTCATGAACTGGCTCAGCACAGGCGGCCATGTCTATGGCAACATCGTGCTGCGCTGGATCCGGGCGGATGGCTATCCAATTCCGGCGACGAGGATCGTCAAGCGTGCGGACCTGCCTTCGGCAGTGCCGGCCAACGCCCGCCAAGCGACGCCGGAGGAGCGTCGCGAGCAGCTCCGAGTCAGGCGCACGGGGATCGACAAGCGGTTCAAGGTCTGACGTCGGGCCGAGCCCTTTTGAAGGAAACGCATGGCCTACGGGGACACCCCTTACGACGGAGCGCTCAAACAGGCCTGGGATGATTTCTGCGACCAGCTGAAGGCGGCGGCCACTGTCGTTTTCCGCGAAGGTGCGCCGTCAACACCGGCGGACCGAGCGGAAGGCTTCCGGTACCTGTCCCGGCTGATCGGCCTTGGACTGGACCTGTCTCTCGAGTCTAACGACCCGATGTTCCCTCAGTTGACGCGGTACTTCGGGCCGACGCGGAAGCAGGGGGGCGACAATCCCGACGCGGTGTACCTGGGCGCCCGTATCGATGGTAGGGAAACGTACCGCATCGTGGGCAGGCGCGGTGGCGCTTGCTACGTGGTCTTTACGACGTTGACCAAGAAGGAAGACATGGATGGCGGCCACGCCATGTACGGGACACGCCAGGAGATGCTCCTCGGCTCTAACATGGATTTCGGATGGGATGGCAGCTTTGAGCTTGTGCTGAGTCCTCGAGAGCATGCCGGGAATTGGATTAGGACGACGGCCGAGACCACCTGGGTCACCATCCGGCAGTTCTTCGCGGACTGGGAGAACGAAGAGCCGATGACGGTCCGCATCGAACGGGCGGGAGCCGACGGGGAGATGCCGGCGCCCTTGACGCCCGAGCGGACCGCCGCGGCGCTGCGAGAGGCAGGTAGGTTCGTCGGGGGCTCGGCGGACTACTGGGCCAGGTGGCTTGAGCGGTATCAGCCGGAGCCAAACAGGTATGTTCAGCCGATCCCCAGCGGCCTCGACGGGGGTCCGGGGGGAACGGCCGCCCACTGTTACTGGGCGGTCAAGCCGGATGAGGCGCTTCTCATAGAGGTCACGCCCCCTCACGCCCAGTTCTGGAACTTCGAGTTCAACAACTATTGGATGACTTCAGTGGACTACCGCTACCGGTTGTCGAGCACCAACTGCAAGCAAGCGGTACTGGAAGAAGACGGCTCCCTGCGTATCGCCATCGCCCACACGGACCCGGGAATCCCAAACTGGCTCGACACAGCGGGTCATTCGGAAGGCCGCGTTGGCCTTCGATGGATGCAAGCGGACGGCGCACCCCTTCCCGCGACTCGCCTCGTTAAGCTCGCGGAGCTTCCATCCTCATTACCGGCCAGCGCCAAGCGGACCACGCCGGAGGAGCGGCGGGAGCAGCTGGGGCGGCGGGGCGCTGGCGTTGCGAAGCGGTTCCGGGTCTGACGGAAGAATGGAACCGCGCTCAGGACGGGTTGCATAGATGGCGTACGGCGACACTCCACACGATGCGCTATTGAAGGGGGCCTGGGAAGAGTTCTGCGATGGACTGAAGGCAGCCGGTGACATCGTTTTCAGCGACATGGTTCCAGCCACTCCGATTGACCGGGCCGAGGGATTCAGGTATCTCTCCAGGATCATCGGCGTGGGGTTGGACTCGCTGCTCGAGAACAACACGCCCGACTTTCCGTTCGTAACCCGCTACTTCTGGCCCACACGGAAACAGGGGGGTGACAACCCGGACGCGCTCTACCTGACCGCAGTGATCGATGGAAAGGAAACCTACCGTATTGTGGGCGACCGCGGGAGCGCCCATTTCGTGGTGTTCACCGTGCTGCAGTGGACAGACACGGTGGAGGGGGCGGGCTATTTTTATGGCAGGCCCCAGGCCCAGCTCCTGGGGCGAGACCTGAAAACAGAGTGGGACGGCGGCTTCGAGCTCGTTCTGAGCCCGGACGAACACGCCGGGAACTGGATCAAGACGGACTCGAAGACCTGTAGGTTCACCATCCGCCAGTTCTTCGGCGATTGGGAACGCGAGCGCCCCATGACGATACGTATCGAGCGGGTGGGCGCCGAGGGCGAAACCCCTGCGCCTCTAACCCCAGAGCGAGTGACGGAAAGCCTTTGCGACGTTGCCAGGTTCGTGGCCGGAAGCACGAGGTACTGGGCCGGACGCATGGACTACCTCCAGAGGGAGGCCCTTCACACTGTCCGTCCGTCCCAGGCGCGAGGCAAGCTCGACGCCACCTCCGGCGGCTTCGGGCTCGTCGGTGGCTGGCGGGTACAGCCGGATGAAGCCCTGGTTATCGAGGTCACTCCCCCCAAGTGCGACTGGTGGAACTTCGAGTTCGGGAGCACGTGGTTCGAGACCATGGATTATCGGTACCATCTTGCCAACATCAACTCCAAACTGGCCGTCACGGAGGAGGACGGCTCGGTGCGCGTGGTGGTGGCGCACCAGGATCCAGGTGTCCCCAATTGGCTCGACCCCGCGGGGCACACCCAGGGCTACATGGTTGTCCGATGGATGCAGTCGAACGATGAGGTGGTCCCTGCGTTTCGGCTAATCAAGCTGGCGGAGCTGGAGTCCGCGCTTCCTGCCAACGCCCGCCGCATCAGCCCAGATGGGCGGCGCGAGCAGGTCCGCCGCCGGAAGACTGGTATTGATAGACGTTTCAGGGTTTGAATCACCGGAAGCACCGAAGCGCAACAGCAACTTGAGGAAAGTGAAAGGAGAACCGGGATGATCAGCAGATACAGACGGCTGTCCGCACTGGGGGCAGTCATCGGTGCCGTTGCCATGGTCCTTGCGGCCTGTGGCGGCGGGGACCCGACGGCCACGCCGTTGCCGACAGCCACGCCAGTTCCTACTGCGACGCCGGTCGTGTTCCCGACGCCGTTGCCGACCCCGACGCCGCAGCCCACGTCGACACCGCAGCCCACGCCCACCCTTGCCCCCGGGCAGCCGACGCCGACTCCTGCGCCGACGCCGACTCCGGCGCCAACGCCGACTCCGGCGCCAACACCGACTGCGGTGCCGCCAACGGTAACGCCGGTGCCGCCAACGGCGACCCCCTCCGGACCGCCCCCAAAGTACGGCGGTACCCTCCAGGTCAGGTTTTTCCGCTACCCATCCTCATGGGACACGTACCACTCCACCGGCGGCTACACACACGCCATCTGGCAAAACGCGTTGAATCACTTCATTCGGTTCCAGTGGGACAGCCTTTCGGTCATCGAAGGGGACCTGGCCACGGGTTGGGAACTGGGGCCTGACGGGAAGACCTTCACCTTCAACCTGCGTCAGGGCGTCAAGTGGCATGACGGAATGCCGTTTACCTCCGGCGATATCAGGTACAACCTCGAGCGGGCGGCCACTCCCGAGTACACCTTCAACCGTAAAAAAGTAGCCCCCATCGAGTCGATCGCGACGCCGGACGACTCGACCATTCAGATCAGACTGAAGGCGCTCAGCGCCTCCTTCCTCCCAGGCATCGCCTCGGCCTTCATGGTCATGTACCCGGCCCACGTGACGCCCGAGGCCTGGCGGGAGCACCCCGTCGGAACAGGCGCACAGCAGTTCAGCGACACCAGGCAGGACGTCAACATCCAGCTGGTGCGGAACCCCAACTACTTCCGTAAGGATGGTGAAGGGCGCACCCTCCCCTACCTCGACGCGATGACCTACACGCATATCGGCGATAACAGCCTGGCTCTGGCGGCCTTCCGCTCCGGCCGGATCCATTGCGGGTGCACCTTCGACCGGCCGTGGATGAGCCCGAACGAGGCCCAGCTCAGACGGGAGATTCCCGGCGTCAAGCTGGACCATTACGGCGGCACCAGCCAGTTCCTGACCGTCAACATCGCAAGGGAGCCCTTCAGCAACAAGGCCTTCCGAGAGGCCGTCTTCATCGGCCTGGACAAGGAGAGCGTGGCCATCGCCGCATGGGAGGACCGGCAAGTGTGGCCATGGCCGCCGATGATGATGTCGCCGGCCAGCGGCGGCGCACTCGGCCTGCCCAAGGACGAAATGCACAAGCTCCCAGGCTTCAACAAGGACCATTCCCAGGATGTAGCCCTGGCCATGCAAAAGTTCAGGGAATCGGGCATCGATCCCAAGAGCGTTAGGCTCGAGCTCCTCTCCTCTCGGAGCACTCAGGCGACTTCTGAGGCCGTGGCTGGTGTCTTGAGGACCGATCTCGGGCTGGAGGTGTCGGTCGACATCATCGCCGGCGTTGCCGACAAGGAAGTGCGTCAGAGAAATGGGGAGTTCGACCTCAACACGGAGACCCGCGGCCATACGCTGGACGATCCCTCTGAGTGGTTTGCTCAGTACGTGGCGAGCGACGGTGCCCGAAACGTCGTGGGTTATGCCAATCCGCGGATCGACGAGCTCCTACTCATGGCAGACCTCGAACTCGACACGGACAAACGCCGGCCAATGGTCTGGGAGATGCAAAAGCTGGCGCTGGCCGATGCGGTAGTGATCCCGCTCATGGGACCGTTGGGGACCGGCGGCGCGAGGCCGGAGGTCTTCGGGTATACCGCCGGCCCGACCACCCACTCCAACATGCGGTTCGACCTGTTCTTCATAGACGAGAGATTCAGCTAGGCTCTCACCTGGAGGGGGGCCGTGGGTACCCACGGCCCCCCTCCATACCTTCCATACGGGGATCGCAATGAACGTCATCGTGATCGTCATCGATACGTTGCGGCAGGACCACATCGGCGCCTACGGCAACAAGTGGATAAAAACGCCGAACCTGGACCGGCTGGCCTCCGAGTCGGCGGTCTTTACGAGGTCCGCCAGCGACGCCCTTCCCACCATCCCCCACCGGCGCTCGGTCCACACCGGGATGCGCACGTTCCCCTACACAAAAAGCTACTACGCCGAGGAGCGGGGGTTGGACGTTGCGAAGCTCCAGTTGGGGCCTGGAGCCAGAGTACCCGATACCGGCCCAGGTCTCCGCGGGGGTTACTTCATGGGGCTGACCGGTGTGCTCCTGCCCGGTTGGGAGCCGATCCCCTCGGACCAGGTCACGATGGCCGAGCTGCTCCACGTCTACGGCTACGATACGGCCTTCATCACCGACTCCAGTCCCTACTGGACCCGGCCCCGTTCTCTCGTGGATATGAACTTCACCAGGGGGTTCCGGCACTGGGACCTCGTGCGCGGTCATGAGTACGAGGGGGAGGTGCCCACTCCCGAGTCCCTGGCGCGCTCACCACGAAAGAAATATCTCAAGGACAACATCCTTCTGCCCGGCGAAACGGGTGGCTGGGAGCACGCCCTCCTCGAGAGGGAGTTGGCCCTGAGCGACAAGTGGAGGACCGAGGACGATTACATCAGCTCCCAGGTCTTCCTCCGTGCCAACGAATGGCTGGACGAAAACCTGTTTCAGGAGAAGCCCTTCCTCCTGTTCGTGGACTGCTTCGAGCCCCATGAGCCCTTTATCGTTCCGAAACGGTACGTCGATATCTACGACGCCCCGGACTACGACGGCAAGGAGCCGCTGGAGCCTCGGTACGGCGTGATCGATTACCTGACTGAACGCGAGCTGTGGCGCATGCGTGCCCTGTACGCGGGGGACACAACCTTCGTCGATGAGTATCTCGGCCGCTTCCTGGACAAGCTCCGCGGCCTGGGGCTCCTGGAGAACAGCATCGTGTGTCTTACCGCGGACCATGGCTTTTCCCTCGGTGAGCATGGGGTCACAGGGAAGCTGTCCTCTCACATGTGGAGGGACCTCCATGACGTGCCCTTCATGATCCGCCACCCGGAGGGCCTGGGCGCCGGGCAGCGGTTCGACGCCTTCGTGCAGGGGCAAGACCTCTTTCCCACCATCCTCAGCTTCCTGGGGCACCCTCCGCCGTACGAGATGGACGGCTTCGACTTGTGGCCCGTCATCCGGGGTGAGAAGCAGAAAGTGCGTGACCACATCACCGCCGGCTTCGGCCTCCACGTGCGGTCGATGGATGACGACTACTCCTTCATCGCCACCGCAGACGGCCTGGAGCCGGAGCTCCGGGACCTCCGCAACGATCCGCAGGAGAGCGTGAACATAGCCAAAGACAACCCCAGGATCGTCCAGCGTATGTGGGAGCACGTCATGGAGGATGTGAATCATCAGCCGATCCTGGCCGACTGGGAGAAGCACGCGGGCCCCTATCCCAGGCGCCTGTCAATATCGGAGGAGAGGGTGCCACCGGGAGTCCCGCTGGCCATGGACAAGTTCTACTAGGCTGTGGCCGCCCAGTACGGGAAGAGGCTGATGGTCTTCTGCCCAATACCCCCGCGACGAGGCGCTCAACGAGGCTTGGGGGGCGTTGGTCTGGCCCTGTGAAAGATGCAGCGGGCTATTTCTTGACCCAACGCCGGCTACATGCGGCACCGCCGGGCCGGCCTGGCTGAGCCGTCGGCCTGGCCATTCAGACCGGCCCTCGAGGAGAGGACTATGGCGTACGGCGACACGCAATACGATGAGATGCTGCAGCAGGCCTGGGACGGCTTCTGCGACCGGCTGAAGGACGCGGCTGCAGTCGTCTTCCGCGATGGCGCATCGTCAACACCCTTAGACCGGGCCGCGGGCTTCCGGTACCTCTCCCGGCAGATATCCCGAGGCCTCGATGTCCTCATGGAGCACAACGACCCGCTTTTCCCAAACTTCCGCCGGAATCAACAGCCCACCCGAAAGTTTGGCGGCGACAATGCCGATGCCCTCAACCAGAGGGCGCGCATCGATGGGGAGCATACCTACCGAGTCGTCGGCACCCGGGGTAACGCCCCTTACGTGGCCTTCACTCTGCACAAGCGGAGCCCGGACATTCCCTGGCAGGAGGCGGGAGTCGGACTGCTCAGGGGCGACCAGATCCAGGTCGAGTGGGACGGCAGCTTCGAGCTTATCCTAAGCCCCCATCCCCACCCGGGGAACTGGCTTCAAACCACACCGGAGACGCACCAGCTCAGCGTCCGCCAGTTCTTCGGCGACTGGAATGCGGCGGAGCCGATGACGATTCGCATCGAGCGCGTCGACGCGGACGGGCCGCCGGCTCCCCTCGCCCCCGAGACTGTCGCGCAGGCCCTTACCGACTCGGCGAACTTCGTCGTCGAGAACACGGAGTACTGGGCCTGGAGGGAGGACGAGCTTGGTGAGCGCATCAACGCCTTTGCCCCCTCGCGGGCCCGGGGCAAGCTCGATGCGACCCCCGGCGGCTTTGGGCTCGTGGGACGCTGGCGTGCCCAGCCGGACGAAGCGGTGGTAATCCAGGTGACGCCCCCCAGGTGTTACTGGTGGAACTTCGAGTTCGGGGGGTCGTGGATGGAGACCGTCGACTATCGGTACCACCTTGCGGGCGTCAATGCCAAACAGGCGGAGCTGGAAGAGGACGGCTCGGTCCTCCTGGTCATTGCTCACCAGGACCCAGGAGTCCCCCAATGGCTGGACGCCGCAGGATACGTGGATGGTTACATGGTGTGCCGTTGGGTCATGTCGGAGGCGGAGCCGATTCCCCAGTGCCGGCTCCTGAAGTTCGCCGATCTCCCATCTGCGCTGCCCGCCAATGTCCGCCGCATCACCCCTGAAGAGCGGCGGAAGCAGCTTCGCCTGCGAGGGGCCGGCGTCGCAAAGCGCTTCAGGGTGTGATCCAAAAAGAGAGCAGGTCCCATGGCATACGGCGACACCCCACATGATGAGATGCTTCGGAAGGCCTGGGAGGGGTTTTGCGACCGGTTAAAGGACGCTGCGCCCCTGGTCTTCCGTGACGGGGCCCCTTCGACGCCCCTCGATCGCGCGTCTGGCTTCCGGTACCTGTCGCGGCAAATTTCGAGGGGCCTCGACATCACGTTGGAATACAACGATCCGCTTTTTCCGCAATTCCGGCGCAACCAGTCCCCCACCCGAAAATATGGTGGCGATAACGCGGATGCCCTCAACTTGCGGGCCCGTATCGACGGCCGGCACACGTACCGAGTCGTTGGCAATAGGGGTGCCGCCCGCTACGTGGCCTTCACCCTGCACAAGCCGAGCCCGGACCTCGCCTGGATGGGCAAAAGGGTCGCAATTCTGACCGGCGACCAGCTTCAGGTCGAGTGGGATGGCAGCTTCGAGCTCATCCTGAGTCCGGACCCCCATCCCGGCAACTGGCTCCAGACCACTCCGGACACGGACCAGCTCAGCATCCGGCAGTTCTTCGGTGACTGGAACGTCGGCGACCCGTTGACGATTCGCATCGAGCGAGTAGACGCTGACGGTCCGCCCGCGCCCCTAACACCGGAGTTTGTCGCGGAAGGGCTGAAGGGGGCGGCGGACCTCGTCGTCGAGCAGTCGGAGTACTGGGCCTGGAGGGAGGACGAGCTTGGTGAGCGCATCAACGCCTTCGCGCCATCCTGGGCGCGCGGCCGCTTCGATGCCACCCCGGGCGGCTTCGGACTCGTGGGGCGTTGGCGGACAGGGCCGGACGAGGCGCTGATCATCCAGGTGACGCCACCCGCTTGCCACTGGTGGAACTTCGAGTTCGGCGGCTCGTGGATGGAGACTGTGGACTATCGCTACCACCTGGCCGGAGTCAACGCCGAGCAGGCGGTATTAGAAGAGGACGGGTCGGTGCTCCTGGTCGTCGCGCACCGCGACCCCGGGGTCCCCCAGTGGCTGGACTGCGCCGGATACGTCGAGGGGTACATGGTGTGCCGGTGGATCCAATCGCAGGAGGAGCCGGTACCCCAGTGCCGTCTCGTCAAGCTCGCCGACCTGCCGTCCGTGTTGCCCGCCAACGTCCGGCGCATCACTCCTGAAGAGCGGCGAGAGCAGGTCCGCCTTCGGAGAGCCGGCGTCGCTCGGCGCTTCAGGGTCTAGAGACGGAAGAAGCGTCGACCCATGGCCTACGGTGACATGCCATACGACGGCCTCCTAAAGCAGGCGTGGGAGGACTTCTGCGATGGCTTGAAATCCTCCGCGGACCTGATCTTCCGTGACAATGCGCCGTCAACCGCCCTGGCCCGCGCTGAAGGCTTTCGATACCTGTCACGGTACATCTCGCGCGCGCTGAACGTTGCGGTGGAATTCAACGATCCTCTGTTCCCGCAATTCTGGCGGAACCAGGAGCCGACCCGGAAATATGGGGGAGATAATCCAGACGGGCTGAACCTGCGGGCCCGGATCGACGGCGAGCATACGTACCGTATCGTGGGCAACCGTGGTAACGCGGTATACGTCGCTTTCACCGTGCTGCGGAATCCGAACGAGACACCTGCGGGCCAGTCGACCGAGATGGCAAGACTCCTGGGACCGGATTTGACGACTGAATGGGATGGCTCTTACGAACTGGTCCTCAGCCCGGACCGGCATACCGGTAATTGGATCGAGACCCGGCCGGGGGCGCACACCGTCAGCGTGCGCCAGTTCTTCGGGGATTGGGAGAGCGTTCAGCCGATGACGGTCCGAATCGAGCGAGTAGGCGCTGAGGGGCCGCCGGCGCCGCTCACCCCCGAGGTCATCGCGAGGGGCCTTCGCGAAGCGAGCCAGGACCACATCAGCGAGACTGCCCGCTGGGCCGAATGGATCGACACGTACAGGGACCACATGCAGACCTTCGTGCCCCGGATAACGGTGGACCGAGGGGGAGCGCCGGGTAAGGCGCCACTCTACTGCTACTGGAGGGTCGAGCCCGACGAGGCGCTGCTGATCGAGGTCACGCCTCCTCGGGCGCTTTGGTGGAACTTCGAGCTCAACAACTATTGGATGAACTCTCTGGACTACCGCTACCACCTATCGAGCCTTAACTCGACCCAAGCGGTGCTCGAGGATGACGGCCTGCTACGGATCGCCCTAGCCCACGAAGACCCCGGTGTCGCGAACTGGCTCGAGACGGGCGGACACTCCGATGGCCGCATCGGGATTCGCTGGGTCCTCGCGGACAGCGCTCCCGTCCCGGCAACACGGCTGGTCAAGCTCGCCGATCTGCCGTCGCTCCTACCAACGAGCACTCGCCGGATCACCTTGGACGAAAGGCGAGAGCAGATCCGCCGCCGCCGGATCGGGGTCGACCGTCGATTCAGGGTATAGACGATTCCAGGGTCCGAAGGAGGCTAACCATGGCCTATGGCGACACACCGCATGACGAGATGCTCAAGACGGCCTGGGAGGAGTTCTGCGACCGGCTCAAGGGCGCCGGCGATCTTATCTTCCGTGCCGACGCGCCTTCGACGGCCTTGGACCGCGCCGTGGGCTTCCGGTACCTATCTCGGCAGATATCCCGGGGCCTTGACGTGGTGATGGAGTACAACGACCCGCTGTTCCCCAACCTCCGGCGCAACCAGGCCCCCACCAGGAAGTACGGCGGCGACAACCCGGACGCTCTCAACATGCGGGCCCGGATCGACGGCGAGCATACCTACCGTGTCGTAGGCAACCGCGGCACCGTCCGCTACGTGGTGTTTAGCATCCACAGGCCGAGCCCGAACACCCCCTGGCAAGAGCAGGAGGTGACCAGGCTCCTCGGCCAAGAGCTTCAGACCAAGTGGGACGGCAGCTTCGAGCTCATTCTCAGCCCGAACGAGCACTCCGGCAATTGGCTCAAGACAACGCCCGACACGTTCCAGATCAGCATCCGCCAGTTTCACGGCGCGTGGCACCTCGAGCAGCCAATGACTCTACGTATCGAGCGGGTTGGCGCCGAGGGAGAGGTGCCTGCCCCTCTGACCCCAGAAACCGTGGCTGAACAGCTTCGAGGCGCCGCTGACCTCGCCGACAGGAATAGCGTGTTCTGGGTCGACTGGATGGATTACTACCGCGAAAAGCCCAACGAGTTCCTAACCACGATAACGAAGGAGGCCCTGGGCGGCACCCCCGGCGGAACACTTTGGAACACGTATTGGATGGTCCAGCCGGACGAAGCGCTGCTGATCGAGTTCACCCCACCGCGGGCCCATTTCTGGAATATCGAGTTCAACAATTTCTGGATGGAATCCGTCGACTACCGGTACCAATTCTCCGGCACCAATTCTCACCTGGCGGTGGCGGAGGAGGATGGCTCGTTTCGCGTGGTCGTCGCGCACACAGATCCCGGACTGGCGAACCTGATCGAGACCGGCGGCCATTGCGAGGGACACATTGGTATTCGCTGGATTCAGGCGGACGGCTCACCGAAGCCTGATGCCCGGCTGGTCAAGCTGGCTGACCTACCTGCTGCGGTGCCTGCCAACACCCGCCGGGTAACTCCCGAGGAGCGGCGCGAGCAACGACGTCTGCGGAAGATCGGCGTGGACCGGCGGTTTCGAGTCTAGCGGTTTTGGCGCAAGGAGGTCCGCTCATGGCATACGGTGACACCCCGTACGACGAGATGTTGAAGCAAGCCTGGGACCAGTTTTGTGACAGCCTGAGAGAGGCGGGTGAGCTAGTTTTCAGCGACGGGGCTCCGTCGACGCCCCTCGACCGGGCCGTGGGGTTTCGCCACGTCTCCAGGAACATATCCCGCGCCCTGGAGTCCACGTTGGAGCACACGGACCCCAGGTTCCCCAACTTCAGATGGAACATGACCCCGACCCGCAAATACGGCGGCGACAACCCGGACTCCCTCTACCTCAAGGCCACCATCGATGGCGAGCATACGTATCGAATCGTCGGCAATCGCGGCAGCGTCAAGTTCATCGCCGTCAGCGTTCTGAGACCCGAGACGGAGACCCAGAGGCTCGACGCCAAGTTCGAGGGCTCCGCCGAGATCGGCAGGCTCCTGGGCGACCGGATTCAGACCGAATGGGACGGCACCTTCGAGATCATCCTCAGCCCCGACGAGCATCCCGGCAACTGGATCAAGACCGCCCCCGAGGTCGGCCAGGTCACCATCCGGCAGTTCTTCGGCGATTGGGAGCGCGAGCGGCCGATGACCGTGCGCATCGAGCGTGTGGGCGCTGAGGGGGAGATGCCGCCGGTTCAGACGCCGGAGGGCGTGGCGCAAGGGTTGCGTGACGCGGGGGGTTTCCTGGTCGACATCGTGGACTACTGGATGGACTGGCTGGACCAGTACGAAGGCGTCGAAAACACCTACGTACCCCGGATCAGCGGGTTCAAGCTTGGCGGGACGCCGGGCGGCGAGTCACGCCAGTGCCGCTGGCGCATCCAGCCGGACGAGGTGCTCCTCATCGAGGTGGTCCCGCCCCGCGCCTTCTGGTGGAACTTCGAGCTCAACAATTACTGGATGAACTCGGTCGACTATCGGTACCATCTCTCCAGCCTGAACTCGGAGCAGGCGGTGCTGGAGGAGGACGGCTCCCTACGCATCGGCGTGGCCCACGTGGACCCCGGCATCGCCAACTGGCTGGACACCGGCGGGCACATCGTGGGACGGGTGGGGAACCGGTGGGTGCAAACGGACGAGGCGCCCATCCCCAGCACACGTCTCGTGAAGCTGGCGGACCTGGACTCGCTGCTGCCGCCGAACGCTCGGCGTATCACTCCCGAACAGCGGCGAGAGCAGCTGCGTCGGAGGAAAATCGGCGTCGACCGGCGGTTTCGAGTCTAGCGGTTCGAGTCCAAGGAGGCCTGCCCATGGCGTACGGCGATACCCCATACGATGAGTCGCTCAAGAAGGCATGGGGCGACTTCTGCGAACGATTGAGGGCGGCGGGCGACTTGGTGTTCCAGGACCCAGCGCCCGCGACGGCCCTCGACCGAGCCGCTGGGTTCCAGTACCTGTCGCAGAACATCTCCCTGGGGCTGGACAAGGGCTTCGAATACGCCGACCCTCTCTTCCCCCAGCTCTTCCGAAACATGACCCCAACCAGGAAGTATGGCGGCGACAACCCGGACTGCATCTATCTCCAGGCTACCGTCGACGGCGCTCAAACCTACCGGATCGTTGGGAATATGGGTACCGCGCAATACATCGTGTTCAGCGCCTATCGCGGGGATGGCCACGGGGGCATCCGTACCGCGGTTGAGAATCTGAAGCCGGGGGTGTCCTCGGAGGTTGCAAAGCTCCTCAAGCATGAGGTCCGTACTGACTGGGACGGCAACTTCGAGCTGTTCCTGAGCCCCGACGAGCAGCAGGGTAACTGGATCAAGACCACGCCGGACACCAAGCGGCTGCTGATTCGCCAGTTCTTTGCCGCATGGGACGAGGAGCGCCCCATGAACGCCCGCATCGAACGCGTGGGGGCCGGAGATGAAGTACCTCCTCCGTTGACCCCGGAGCGGGTAGTTGAAGGCCTACGCGAAGGGGCTGAGTGGGTTCCCTCGACGGCCCTTTATTGGCGCGAATGGCAAGAGCGGTACCGTCCGCACCCAAATACCTTCGAGGCGTCCGCCACTCAAAGTAGGGTTGGGGCTGCCCCCGGTGGCGTCACCCAGCACTGCTATTGGATGGTCCAGCCGGACGAGGCGCTGGTCATCGAAGTCATCCCCCCTCGGGCCCGGTTCTGGAACTTCGAGTTCAATAATTACTGGATGTGCTCCGTGGACTACCGGTATCGTCTCTCCACGACGAATTCCAAGCACGCGGTGCTTGAAGAGGACGGCTCCCTGCGCATCGTCATCGCCCATAGCGACCCCGGCGTTCCCAACTGGCTCGACGCGGCGGGACATTGCGAGGGCCGCGTGGGCCTTCGATGGATGCAGGCGGACGGCGCGCCCGTGCCCGCCACTCGGCTCGTCAAACTGGCGGACCTGGACCGGCAGATCCCCGCCAATACACGGCGAATCACGCCCGATGAGCGCCGGGAGCAGCTCCGGCGCAGGAAGATTGGCGTGGACCGCCGGTTCCGCGTTTAGCGCCGCGAGGCACTCAGGAATACCCGATGCACCTAATGTACTTCACCGAGCAGCCCATGTCCGCCTACCCGGAAGCTGAGGCCCTGCGCCTGGGCTACTCCACCAATCTCTTCCCCAATTCGCTCTTCGACCCCGTCGAAGGCAGCCGCCTCTACAACGAGCGGCTCGAGGAGTACATCCACGCCGAGGAGATGGGCGTCGACGGCATTATGCTCAACGAGCATCACAACGCCCCGTTCTGCATGCAGGCCAAATGCAACATCTTCGCCGCCATCCTGGCCGCCACCACAAAACGAGTGCAGATCGTGCTCCTCGGCAACCCGCTGCCCGTCAACGACAACCCGTTGAGGCTGGCCGAAGAGCTGGGGATGATCGACATGATCTCCAAGGGCCGCCTCGTGTCCGGCTTCGTGCGGGGCGGTGGGGTCGAACAGTTCGCCACGAACGCCAACCCCGCGTACAACCGGGAGCGCTTCGAAGAGAGTCACGACCTGATCATCAAGACGTGGACGGAGCCCGGGCCTTGGCGGTGGGAGGGCAACCACTTTCAGTTTCGCGTCGTCAATCCGTGGGCGGTACCGCTGCAAAAGCCGCATCCACGCATCTGGATACCCGGCGTCTCCAGCAAGGAGACCGTCATCTGGTCGGCCCAGCATGGCTATCCCTACCTCTGCCTGAACACCAGCGTCAAGGACACCAACATGATCTGGCAAACGTATGACGAGGCGGCTGCGGAGGCCGGCTACGAAGCCGGTCCAGAGCACCGGGGCTACCTCATCCGATGCCACATCGCCGAGACGGAGGAGAAGGCTGTCCGGAACGGGCGGGAGTTCATGTGGATGCAGGGGGAGTTTACCGGCCTCGGCCATCCTGTCTGGGGCAACCCTCCGGGCTATGGCTCCCCTTCCAGCCGCCCGCAGCGTATCAAGATGGCGGTGTCAGGCCGCCGCGAATGGCCGCCATTCGAGCAGCAGCTCGAGGACGGTACGATCATCGCAGGCACCCCGGACCAGGTCGTAGCCCGGCTCCGCAGAATCCTCGAGGCTACCCGCCCTTCGATTCTCGCCCTCTGGGGCAACGACGGCAACGTCAGCCACGAGGATTCGATGACCTGCATTCGACTCATGGGGCAGGAGGTCATGCCGGCATTGCGAGAGATCGGAAAAGAGCTGGGTCTGAACAGCCCCTTCGAGGCCAACGCGCCTGTCAGCCGAGCATTTGGACGAAACTAGGGGGCCGATGAATACCGAGGAGTTCCTGGAGTTCGCGGACCGTTACAAGAACTGGGGCCGCTGGGGGCCCGATGACGAGGCGGGCACCCTCAACTTCGTGTCGCCCAGGCACATCGTGCAAGCCGCGCGCCTGGTGAGACGCGGCCGGGTTTTTTCCCTGGCGATCCCCTTTGACGAGACGGGACCCCAGCCCACGCAGCCGGGAAGGCGGCGATTCAACCCCGTTCATACCATGACGCGTAAGCCGCTGGATTGGCCGGGAATGGACTCCGACGATCCACCTATCTGGGGCGGAACCGACGATGAGATCATGATGCCCCTCCAATGCGCCACCCAATGGGACGCTCTGGCTCACGTGATCTTTCGAGGGAAAACGTACAACGGTCGGCCTTATTCAGTGATTGACGAGAGAGGCGCCCATAAGAACGGCATCGACAAGATCAAGGACCGGGCTGTGGGGCGAGGCGTGCTCCTGGACATCCCGAGACACCGAGGAGTCCGATGGGTGGAGCCTGGGCAGGCCATAGGAGGCCAGGAGCTTGACGATTGCGCCCAGCGGCAGGGTGTCTCTGTGCAGGAGGGGGACTTTCTCCTGGTGCGCACCGGCCACGTGGGAATATGCCGGGAGAGAGGGAGCTGGGAGGGCTTCACCGGCGGTCCCTGGCCGGGCATCGACCTGAGCGCCGTTCCGTGGCTCCACGAGAAGCGGGTTGCGGCCGTGGCGAGCGATAGTTGCGCCGTGGAGGTGGACCCCTCGGATGTGGAGGACATGCGTCTCGTGGTCCATCTGACGTGTATCGCCAACATGGGGATGCTGTTTGGAGAGATATTCGACCTCGAGGAGCTGTCAGCCGATTGCGGGGAGGACGGCTTGTACGAGTTCTTCTTCGTCGCCGCGCCACTTCCCGTTACAGGAGCCGTTGGATCGCCGATTAACCCTTACGCGATCAAGTGAGGGAGCGCATCGCAAGCCGTTGAATCAACTCTCGCACTTGGGGCTGTCTATCTCGAGCGCCCGACGTGGGTGACTCGCGGTCGGCCTGGCGGTATCGCCTTGGGGTGAAGCGGTCCCGCGGCCACAGTCCAGTAAACCAGAATGGAACAGTCGGCTTCTTCAGTATCGCCTGCCGGGTGTCGATAATCGGGATCCTTGGCCCAGGCTGGAGTCCGGCGGACCCGTGCGCATCCGGGAGGTCTGACTGGTCCTGTGGGAAGTGCATGATTGACCGTAACAGAGCTGGTGCTATGTTCCGGCCCACAGGAGAGGCCCGCCATCCTGCCAGCGGATTGGCGCGGGAAGTCTCCGCGAGGTGGACCAAGGGGGTGACGCCGTGACCAATACCGGCGTGCGGATGAGAGTCGTGGATGCGGATGGGCACTACCACGAGCCGGTGAATGGGCTCGTGGATGATCGATGCCAGCGCCTCAGCTCGATTCGCTTTCCACCCGCCCCCCGTCCGTTGGCCGACCGGAGACCCGGTCCGCGAAGCGCTGCAACTCTGGGTCGACACCCATCAGGAGCACTCGGGAACCGTCCTTTGCGATCGGCACGGGCTGGACGTCCTCTCCGAACGTCTCTTTGAAACTTGAGAAGAGTTTGTCGATGTCCCACGGACCATCAGAGTACAGACTGCGTTGGGTGTGCGGCCGGGCCATGAGGGTGAGCTGGTGGCTCCACGCCCAAAAGGCGCAGCCGCTCACCCAGCCTCCCTCCTCGCTAGCCAGGTAGATGCAAACAGGCGTGACGTTGGCGGGGTCTCTCAGCGTTCCGGTAGCTTGCTGCTCCTCGACTCGGACCCTGACGCCCCGTGCGGCCGCCTCCTTGCTGGTAGGGTACTCTTGGTTCATGCGCGTGGCCGCTCGGGGGAGGATGCAGTTGGACGTGATGTTGTACTCCCTGAGTTCGAGGGCGCAGCTCAGAGTGAGGCCATAGATGCCAGCCTTGGCTGCCGAGTAGTTAGCCTCCCATGCGGACCCGCTGCCTCCCATGCCAGCCTCGGAGGAGCAGAAAATCAGGCGGCCATACTTCTGGTCACGCATCAGGGCGGAGGCGTACCTCGCGCATGTGAAGCTCCCCTTGAGCTGGACGGCGACCACCTGGTCCCACTGGTCTTCCGTCATCTCCCACACCGGGGCAGCCCTCAGAATGCCAGCGAAACAGCACATGATGTCCAGGCGGCCCCATTTCTTCACGGCTGTGTTGACGATGTTCTCGCCGGTACTCATCAGGGCCACGTTCCCATGATCAGCGACGGCATCTGCCCCCATACTCCTGATTTCTTCCACCACCCTGTCGGCCGCGGCCGTCGAGCTTCCGACGCCATCGGCCCGGCCCCCGTAGTCGTTGACCACCACGCGGGCGCCGTGACTCGCGAGGGCCATGGCCACCGCACGCCCGATCCCATTACCTGCTCCTGTGACCGCTGCCACCCGGCCTTCCAGCAAGCTGACCATGGGTCCTCCGATCAAGTTTTGCCCGCTGCGCCGAGGTTACCACGCCGTGCGTCCCTTGCAATGGCCTCCGCTAGCATGGCCGGACCAGGCGCTGGAGCGTCGCGACGCATCCGCAAGACGCTCTCCACCTCATGATCTCTTCGGTTCCGGTCCGGTACTGCCGCCATCTG
Source organism: Dehalococcoidia bacterium (assembly GCA_965220155.1). GTDB lineage: Bacteria > Chloroflexota > Dehalococcoidia > SHYB01 > SHYB01. Next base: position 2,864,555 of record OZ244810.1, read on the forward strand.
CGATGCCATGGTGGAGGTGTTGGGCTGCTGGCGGCTAGAATTCGCCTTCCAGGGCCGATACCAGAGCGTCGAGTATGCTGGGTCCCGGGTCTCAACGGACTATGGCCACCGCTCAAACGGCCAATCGAGCTAATAAGGAGGTCGCCATGCCTATCGAGCAACGCACTCCGGAGCTTCAACGCATCGTCTCGCCGGACCAGGAGATCGAAGAATTGGGAAGAGGATACGGTACTGCTGAGGGCCCTCTGTGGCACAGCCGGGAGCGGTACCTGCTTTTCAGCGACATTCGCAACAATCGGACGATGAGGTGGTCGTCCCAGGATGGCATCACGGTCTTTCGGGAACCCACGAACCAGGCCAATGGTCTCACATGGGACCTACAGAGCAGGTTGGTGGCGTGCGAAGGCGGCGCTCGACGCATGACGCGCCTGGAGGCGGACGGGAGTGTCACCATCGTGGCGGACCATTATGGGGGCACGAGGTTGAACCGCCCCAACGATGTCGTGGTGAAGTCCGATGGCAGCATCTACTTCACTGACCCCGCACGGCGGGACGCCAAGGGTGCGCCGGATATGGACCTGGATTTCTGTGGGGTGTATAGAGTCTCGCCGGACCTGAGCACGGTCACGCCGGTCGTGCGGGATTTTATCCTGCCCAATGGTCTGTGCTTCTCTCCCGACGAACATATCCTCTACATCAACGACTCCATGGGGGTTTTGAGGAATGCAGACAACTTCCGCCTCAGCATAGGGCTCATAAGGGCTTTTGCCGTAATGCCCGATGGGGGCCTGGCCGATAGCCGCGTTTTCTGCGAGATGAGATCGGAACGGCCCGGCCTCCCCGACGGGGTGAAAGTGGACGCGGAGGGTAACGTGTATTGCGCGGGGCCTGGAGGGGTGTGGGTCCTGGACCCCTCCGGCAAGCATCTGGGGACGATCTTGACCGGGGCGAAGCAGACCACCAACTGCGCCTGGGGCGGCGACGATTGGCAAACCCTCTTCATCACCACCGAAGAGGCTGTGTTCCGCATTCAGCTAAGGATTCCGGGTGTGCCCGCACCCGCCTCGTTGGGTCGCGCGTCTTAACGTAGGGTGAGCGTTAGCCATTACAGGCCTGATGAAGCTGGCAGCAGTCGATTAGGGGGAAACACTCTGCCGACCCAGGGGCCCGATTGCTTCGTGCGAGGAACGTACTTCCCGTTGACTCGCGTCAGTCCGCGCCCTATTGGCCCAAGCCTGTCAACCGGGGACGATCCGTCAACAGAGTCCAATCCCCGAAGCTCCGTTCGCGTTTGACGTTGACCTCGGTGCCCCGGACTTGCCGGCGCCTGCCGCAGGTCTACGCTGCCTTTTGCGCCCCCCACCCCGACTCCTGTTTGGGCAGTGAGCCCAACCGGCAGGACAGGGCGATGACCTGGACCGGCAGGGTGGCCGCCGTAACCGGTGAGTCGTACACTGCGGAACGAGTTGGCTACTCTCGCCGGAACCGCTGGGATCGAGCCGAGAGCAAGCATCGATAGCGGAGCCGGGAAGGGGCGTCCGAAGGTCCGCCCAGAGAAGGCCTTCAACAGCGGTCGCCGTCCGGGGCCCTGCGCCCTCTGGGGCATCGAGGAGCCCGGCGACGACCGAATAGTTCGACGAGGGAGGTGAAACGTAATGCAAGCCGAGTCACCATCAGTCCTTGGAGGCGTCCGGGTCCTGGAGCTGGCCAGCCCCCGGGTCCAATACGCGGGCAAGCTCTTCGGCGACATGGGCGCTGACGTCATCAAGGTCGAGCGTCCCGGCGGAGACACCGCCCGCCGGATCGGGCCCTTCGCCGGCGACGTCCCCGACCCAAACGGGAGCCTGTTCTTCTGGCACTACAACACTTCCAAGCGCGCCATCACCCTGGACATTGAGACTGAGGACGGCCGCGGGCTGCTCCGGCGCCTCGTCGAGAGTGCCGACGTTCTCTTCGAGGGCTTCGATCCCGGCTACCTGGACGGCCTGGGGCTCAACCACGAGTCCCTCGGCGACATCAACCCTCGTCTTGTCATGGGATCGCTGACCGAGTTCGGGACTGACGGACCCTGGCGAGATTGGAAGGGCGGCGACCTCGTCCAGATGGCCCTGGGCGGCGTCATGGCATCGTGTGGATATGACGACCCCACGGCGTCCCCCATGGCCCCGGGTGTCTATCAGACGCTCCACATCGGCTGCCATTACCTCTACATCGGCCTCTTGGCTGCGTTGTTGGAGCGGCACCGGTCCGGCGAGGGGCAGTATCTGGAGACAGCCATCCACGATGGCGTCACGACGGGCACTGACCTGGCTGTCCCTACCTGGATCTACAAGCAGCAAGTGCTGTACCGCAATACTGGTCAGCATGCCCACGCCGGACGCCCGCCGAAGCGCCAGTTCAAGTGCTCCGACGGCCGATACCTGAACACGCTGATGCCGAACATCGACGCGACCATGTGGCACACCCTTGTCTCGTGGCTGGATAGTGAGGGGATGGCTGCCGATCTCTGGGACCCCGAGTACCGGGACGCCCGGGTGCGGCGGGACAAGTGGCATCACTGGATGGGTGTCGTGGGGGAGTTCATAGAAAGCCATGACAGCCTGCTGATGTACCACGGCGCCCAGCAGCGGCACATCACGTGGGCACAGGTCCGTTCCCCGGAGGAGACGCTGGAGGACCTGCACGTGCAGGACCGGGGGTTCTGGGCGCAGGTGGAGCACCCGGAGCAAGAAAAGACCTATACATACCCGGGTGCCCCCTACCCCATGCCAGAGGCGCCCTGGCGTATCTCGCGGCGCCCGCCGCTGGTCGGGGAGCACAACTATGAGGTCTACTGCAAGGAGCTCGGCCTCAGCCGGGACGAGCTCGTCAGGCTCGCTGAGAGCGGCATCGTCTAGAGGAGTATTGCCATGACGACGCAACAATCATCGGAACTCCCCCTGACTGGAGTCCGGGTCCTGGACATGACATGGTTCGTCGCCGGCCCAACGGCGACTCGGGTCCTGGCGGCCCTCGGGGCTGAGGTTATTCGCGTGGAGCGGAGCGACTCCTGGCAGGGCTTTCGCGGAGGAGATACCGGACCCAACGACGGCGGGATGTACAACAACCTCAACGTGGACAAGCTCGCCGTGAAGCTCAACGCGCGCCACCCGAAGGGGTTCGAGCTCCTCGTGGAGCTGATTCAGCGGAGCGACATCCTGATCGAGAACTACAGTTCCCGCGTCCTGGAGAGCTGGGGGCTGAGCTACGAAGAGATCCGGAGTATCAAGCCGGGCATCATCTATGTGAGCATCACCGGCTTCGGCCACAGTGGCCGTAATCGCGACTACGTGGCATTCGGACCCACGTCCCAGGCCCTCTCCGGCATGACATTCCTCTCGGGGCTGCCTGAAGAGGCGCCGGCGGGTTGGGGATTTTCCTACATGGACCACACGGCGGGGTACCTTGCCGTAATGGCGATCCTTAACGCGCTGCTGTTCAAGAAAAAGACGGGCCAGGGACAATGGGTCGACATGTCCACGGTCGAGGCGGCCATTACACAGACAGGGCCATTTATCCTTGACTACGTGGTGAACGGGCGGCCGGCGCGTCGCCCTGGAGTGCCCGCGGGGAATCACGCATTGCATCCCAAAACGGCGCCCCATAGCGCTTACAGATGCGCTGAGAAAGACGCACTGGAGCAGGACGAATGGTGCACCATTGCTTGCTCGACAGAAGCGGAGTGGCAAGCCCTCTGCCGAGTCATGGGCCAGCCCGAGCTGGCGACGGACTCCCGGTTCGCAACAATGCAGGCCCGTATCGCCAACGAGGATGCTCTCGATGCACTCATCCAGGAGTGGACGCAGCAGCTAGGGAAGTACGACGTGATGTACCGCCTGCAGGAAGAGGGAGTGCCCGCTGGCGCTGTTCAAAACGCCGCGGACCGGGTCGAGCGGGACCCGCAGCTTCGAGCGCGGTCGCTGTTCCAGCAGGTCGATCACGCGGTGTTGGGGCGCAAAGAGGTGGAGGCGGTGCCCATCAAATTCTCGCGGACCCCTTGCAAGCTGGAGATGGGCTCGCCGCTGTGGGGAGAGCACAACCAGCAGATCCTGGGAGGCACCCTGGGACACTCTCAGGAAGAGCTCGAGCAATGGGAGGCGGAGGGCGTGATTTGAGGCGATGAAGAGTGCGGGCCTGGGCCAATTCGGCGCCCTCAGGCGGCCCGTAATTCCCGCGGGAGCTACCCACCGCCGCACTGGTCGAACAGCCCGGGGCAAGAAGGGGCTTGCCCAGTCACCAGGCAAGGACGTAGGTGACCTCAAGCACCCGGCTGCTCACCAATCGCTCAGGTGACGTCCCGAATCGGTCCCCTGGCGGCTGGGTGTCTCTTGAAACGCAGACTTGCATTCCAGGTACGGCGAGGATAGGATACCGGACATCTGGCGCTCCGATTCAGTGGGATGGGCCGAGAACTTCCACGTGGAAGTCTCCCGTCGCCGATCCGAAGAGGCAGACCCGCGACCCACGAGGAGGGTGACCACGAGGATCAAGGAGGACCGATCATGGGCAAGATTAGCGTCCTGACCCCCCTGGCGGAAGAGGAGGAGCAGGCGAGCAACCTCTCGCCTAGGTTGCCCACCCTGCAGGGGAAGGTTATAGGCCTCGTCGATAACCTGTCCTGGACATCGTGCAAGACGACGCTCGACCAGCTCGATATCAATCTCCGTGAGGAGTATGGGGTCGCTGGGACCAAATACCTGGGGCTGCAGACGCAGGGGCGCGAGGGCGACAAACTGGAAAAGCTCGTCGAGGAGGTGGATGCCGCGATCGTCGGGCTGGGCAACTGAGGGTCCTGCACCGCGTGGTGTATCCACGACTCAGTCGAGATCGAAAAGTTGGGCGTCCCCGTCGTGTCCCTCGTGACGGAGCAGTTCGAGCGCCTGGCGGTGACCACCGCAAAGGGCCGGAAGTACGGGGACCTGAATATGATTATCCTCCCGTTTCCATATGACCATCTTCCCGCGGAGGAGCGGAGGGAGATCACCGAGGCTCGCGTCCAGGACGTCGTCGACGCGTTGACGAAGGGTGGGCATTCGCGCGCCGAGAAGGGGGCCAGCGCATGACGCAGGCCGCCAGGCTGCGATCCAGCCAGACCGTTGTCGACGACTCCCCCGAGGCGATCAACGATCACTTCTACAACGAGCGGATGACAGACGGCCTGCCCATCGTCCCGCCGACGCCGGACCGGGTTGCCCGCTTCATCGACGCCTCCGGGAGAGACGCCTCGTCCGTAATCGGCGAGATCGCTCCGGCGTGGGGCAAGGCGACCGTGGAGAAGATCGCCGTCAACGCCGTGATGGCCGGCTGCCTTCCCGAGTACGTGCCTATCCTCATCGCCGCGGTCCAGGGTATGTGCGAACCGGACTTCAACCTCCACGGCATCCAGACCTGCACCGGCTTCGTGGGACCCATGCTGGTGATCAACGGTCCGATCCGTCACGAGCTGAAGATCAACTGCGGCGCGAGTGTGCTCGGCCCGGGCTCCCGGCCCAACGCGACCATGGGCCGGGCAATACGTTTCATCCTCAACAACGTCGGAGGGGCCACTCCGGGAGATGTCGACAAGTCCACGATGGGCTGGCCCGGCAAGTATGGAATGTGCATCGGCGAGAACGAGGAGCAGAGCCCTTGGGCGCCGTTCCACGTGGATCAAGGGTTCAGGGCGGAGGAGAGCTGTGTCACTGTCATCGGCGCCGAGGCGAGCTGGCAGATCACCGATATTACGCCATGGCCCGAAAGCGTCGCCCACCACTTGGGCCACACGTTCATCCGGCTCCCGCTGGGGAGGGCCCATGGTCCGGGAAACGTGGGCGAGGACCATAGCTCCGGGCCCACTCTTCTCCTAAACCCGGTCTTCGCCAAGATGATGGCGGTGGACCTGGGGCACACGAAGGAATCGTTCAAGAGTTTTCTCTGGGAAAAAAACCGGTACCCAGCGGAGTGGGCCCCCAAGACCCATCCCTGGGTGGAACCCATCGATGGGAATGTGCCGGTGGCGGTGCGTCCGGACCTCTTTCGCATTTTCGTGGCGGGGAGCGATTCCGGTTACCACGCCATGGCGCTGAGCGCTCTCATGGGGCCGCCCATGACGAAGAAGATCGAAACATAGGCTCTACCCGTTAGACTATGGGACAGTCGCGATTCCCGAAGGGGGGACCGGTTGATGCTTAAGATCGTGGGAAAGATGATAGCGCCTGCAGCCTCCGTGATTGCCGCTCTGTTGGTGTTTGCCGCCTGCGGCGGGGCAGACCCCACGGCCACTCGGGTGCCGCCAGCACCAACTGCAATCCCAACACCAACTGCAACCCCAGCACCCACCCAGGTGGCACCCACCCAGGCAGCGCCCACCCAGGCAGCGCCCACCCAGGCAGCGCCCACCCAGGCAGCGCCCACCCAGGCAGCGCCCACCCAGGCAGCGCCCACCCAGGTAGCGCCCACCCAGGTAGCACCCACACCCACACCCACGCCCGCGCCGACGGCCACGCCCGCGCCGACGGCCACGCCGGCCGTCATGGCCAAGCTGGGCGGCACCCTCCAAGCCCGAGCGGGCCGTATTTTCGGGAGCTACGACACCTACAGCCCCTTCGGAAGCTTCGCTTTTCCCTGGTCCTCGAATTGGCTCAATAGCCTTATAACCCTGGACCTCGATGATGCCTCGGCCATCAGGCCCGATCTAGCCCGGGAGTGGGAGGTGAGCCAGGACGGGACCGTCTATACCTTCCACCTGGTCCGCGGGGTACGGTGGCACGATGGCCAGCCCTTCACCTCCGCCGACGCGCTATATAACCTGACTACCGGTTGGCAGCCCGGAGAAACCGGCCGGACGTCACGTCGATTGGCCTTCGCAAGGGTCGCCGGGATCGAGGCGCCGGATGACTTCACCGTCCAAATCACCCTGGACCGGGCGAGCGCATCCTTCCTGCCCGGCCTTGCCCATCCCGGCATGCTCGTATATCCAGCGCACTTCCAGGACATGGACGAGTGGGATAAGACGCGGATAGGCACAGGCCCCTTCGAGTTCGAGAGCGTCGACGCCGAAACGGCCATCAAGAGTCTCCGTAACGATCAGTACTGGAAGAAGGACGAAGCCGGCGGCCCGTTGCCTTACCTGGACGGAGTTGTCCACCATGTGCTGACAGCGGACTTCGCTCTGGCCGCCTTTAGGGCCGGCAGACTCGACTGCGGCTGCAATTTCGATACGGACTTCCAGACTGTCAACAGGGATACACTCAAGCGGCTGTTCCCCGATTGGCAAGAATTTACGTTCTGGGCTATCGCCTACCTCTATCTCAACCAGAAGGAACCCTTGGTTGACGTGAGAGCGCGGCAGGCCCTCTCCGCTGGTTTGAATCGACGGAAATTCGCCGAGGTCAACGAGCGCGGCTTCAACTACTTCCCATCGACCTTCCTCTACCAGCCCGAGCTAGGGGGCCAGTGGGGCTTGACCGAGCCTGAGATCTTGAAGCTCCCCGGATACAGCGAGGACCGCGCGGCAGACCTCGCTGTATCCGAGCGGCTATTCGGGGAAGCGGGAGTGGACCCATCCCAGGTGTCCGTGGCGTTCATTTCGAGTTCCTTCTACGCGGATTCGGGCCCGACCGTCGACGAGGACCTGCGGGAGATGGGATTCCAATCCGAGCTGGTGATCCCGTCCAGAGCGGACAGCATCGCAATGAAGCGTCGGGGCGACTTTCATCTCACTCTCGAGACGCCAGCCCCGGCTTTCGATGAGCCGGCGGAATACTTCGGCCGGTATATAATCACCGGCGCATCTTCGAACTTCGGGAATTGGTCCAACCCGAAGGTCGACCAATTGTTCTTGGACATAGATACCACGTTGGACCCCACGCAACGGCGCGCGCTGGCCCTGGAGCTGCAGCAAGAGCTTATTGACTGGGCTATCCTCATCCCGCTGAGCTACATCGGCAGGGCCCAGGGGCCACGGGGCTACGTGAAGGGCTACAACCACGCCGATTTCCTGTCCATCGACCTCGGCGGGCGTGTCGAACGCGTGTGGCTCGATAAGTAGGCCGGGGACGGGAGCCGTTGGGGGGAGCGCTCCGGTACTGAGCTTCCAGCGATCACCAACCTTCCCGCCCATGAAGCGGGCTAGAGGGGGCGGCATTGGGCTACGAATACGCATGCATCGACGCAGACGCACACATCCAGGAGAACCCTGGTACGTGGACGAGCCGAGTGTCCAAGAAATGGGGCGACCTGATCCCCCACGTGGCCGATATCGATGGGGAGGACCGGTGGGTCATCAACGGCCAGGTGAGGGGCTACCTCTCGCTGTGCCCTGCCGTCATGCCGGACCGGGTGACCCTCCCGACTCGTTGGGACGACGTGCCGCCAAGCGTCTACGAAGCGCATGAGCGATTGAAGGTCATGGACGAAGATGGGGTCGACGCCGAGGTCCTGTATCCCAACGTCGCCGGCCCATCCGGTCAGAGTTTCAATGGGACTGACCCGGAGTACGAGCTGGAATGCGTGCGGGCCTATAACGATTTCCTCATCGAGGAGATCTACGAGGCGGCTCCAGACCGGTTCATCCCTCTCGCCATTCCCCCCTATTCGACCATCGAGCGTACCGTCGAAGAGGTGAGGCGGGCGGTCAAGCGTGGCCACAAGGGTGTCATCCTGTACAGCACCCCTGCTCTGGTCCATCACAGCGATCCGTATTGGGACCCCCTCTGGGCCACCGCCCAGGAGCTCCAGGTCCCGGTCCACTATCACGGTGGAGCGGGCGGCCCAAAGATGATGCTGGACCTGCCCCCGGATACCGACGACCGGCGCGTCCAAGCCGCGCTGGCGGGCGCGAATCTTGGGCTCCAGGCCCAGAACTTCGCCAACTTCCTGATCTCCGGCATCCTGGACCGCTTCCCCGGCCTCACGTTCATCGGCGCTGAGAGCGGGCTGGGGTGGGTGCCGTACGTCCTGGAGGCCTGCGACTACGAATGGGAGCAGTGCAAACTCTACAAAGACGGTCTTACCAGAAAGCCCAGCGATGCCTTTCGCACACAGTGCTACATAGACTTCTGGTATGAGCATAGCGGTATAACCGCGTATCGCGACTACATCGGGGTGGACAGGATCATGTGGGAGACGGATTTCCCCCACCCAACCTCCCTGCACCCAGAGACCAGCAGGTTCCGGGAGATGGCGTTTGAGGGAATTCCGGAGGATGAGAAGCACATGATCTTGGCGGAGAACCCCGTCCGGGCCTACCGGCTCGGATAGCCCCATGTCTGACAAGTATCGGGTGTACTCCGCCGACGACCACGTCCAGGAGCCCCCGGACCTGTGGACTGACCGGCTCTCCCATCAGCAATGGGGCGACCGCATCCCCCACATCGCACGGCAGCCCAATGGCGCCGACCGGTGGGTCATCGATGGCGCAGTGAAGGAAGCGCGGGCGCTATCCTTCGCAGGCGCCATGGCGGCAGAGAGGTTCCAGGGCCCTCAAACCTGGGCAGAGGTCCCGGCGGCCGCCCACGACCCCGCGGCGCGGCTCACTGCGATGGACCGCGACGGCGTCGATTTGGAGGTCCTGTACCCCCTGGCATCGGGAGTGGGCGGCGATGCCTTCGGCTACGTCGAGGACGGAGCCCTGGAAGTGGCCTGCGTTCAGGCCTACAACGACTGGCTTCTCGAGGTCTGGGCTAAGGCCAGTCCACGGTTTGTGCCCCAGTGCGTCCTTCCCATCTCGTCTATTGAAGCGGCCGTCGCTGAACTGGAACGGGCCGTCAAGATCGGGCACAAGGGCGCAATTATGACAGCTTTGCCCTGGCATGTTCGAAGAGAGCTGCCACATCTGTACAACGAGGACTGGGACCCCCTTTGGGCGAAAGCGGTTGATCTCGATGTCCCCATCTGCTGGCATTCTGGAGGCTACCCGCACAGCATGGTGGACCTGTATCCGGGCTTCAGCCCGGCCCGGGAAAGCGCCATGGACAGCGTGCGGCAGCCCATCAGCATCAACACGATACTCTGCAATTTCCTGTTCTCCAGCATCCCGGAGCGGTTCCCGCACCTCAAGGTGGTCTTCGCCGCCAGCGGTATAAACTGGCTGTCCTTCCAGATCGAGGTCTCGGACCATGAATGGGAGCGCATCTGCCGAAAGGGCCCCTTGCCGTACACGATGGATACCGCCCCGTCGGTGGTCTTTCACCGCCAATGTTTCGCTATGCCCCGCTTCGAAAAACAAGGTATGCAGCTCCGATCCTTGATTGGCGTGGACAATCTGCTGTGGCACTCTGAGTTCCCCATGGAGGCCTCGACATGGCCGCGGTCGGCCCAGGTGATCGAGGAAGCCTTCACGGGCGTGCCTGACGACGAACGCGACCGCATGCTCTCTGGCAACGTCGCGAAGCTCTACAAGGTCTAGCTCGAGGCCTCCCGTTAGGCCGTCGCTTCCGGGCTTAAGGGAGCTCGGGCAGGACCGTTCGGGCAAACAGCTCCATCTGGCGTTGAACGAGGTCAGGGGCGCCGTCGAACGCTCCGAACCGTAGGACGATGCTCGTAAAGCCCAGCGCAGCCAGTTTCCGGATGTCCGTCAGCACTTGCTCTTGGTCCCCTGAAAGTGGGATGCGGAGGGCCTCGTCTTGGGGCTCCTCGGTGATCGTTCCGAACAGGCCGCTGTAGGAAAGCGTGGGCAAGCTGTCTCGCCGCATAGCCGCGGCGAGGCGTTTCATTTGGCCGATGTCCTCTTCGAGCTGCGCGAAGGAGAGGCCGACAGGGTGCCAGCCGTCCCCGAGCTCCAGGACTCGCCGGAAAACCCTCGCGCCGCGGTTCCCGAACCAGATGGGCGGATGGGGTTGCTGGACCGGCTGAGGGTCCACGGCCATGTCCTCGAAGCTGAAGTACTTCCCCTGAAAGGCCGCGTTGCCTCCGCTCCACACAGCTTTCCATACCCGGATGCATTCATCCGTGTATCGGCCGCGGTCTGCATAGGGTACGTCGAGGGCTCCGAACTCTTCCTCGATATAACCGGTGCCCGCTCCGATGATGAGGCGTCCCCCGGAGAGTACATCCAGGGTCGCCAGCATCTTCGCGGCCACCACCGGGTGGCGGTAGGGCGTCACGAGCACATCTGTGCCGATCTGCACCCGATGGACGTGGGCGCAGAGGTGGGAAAGGGTGGTGAGGAGCTCGAAGTGCCGAGAGCCAATCCGCTTCGTATCGTAGCCCGGGATGACCACGTGGTCGATGCACCAGATAGCGTCGAACCCGAGCGCTTCGGCCCGCTTGGCTGTCTCAACCACCAGGTGAGGGTCCGCATACTGGGCGTAGGTGGGAACGCCGACACCGATTTTCACCCGGTCCTCCTGGAGCGCGGTCTAAATACGCAGCCGGGGGTCCAGCAAGTCTCGGGCCGCATCCCCCAGGAAATTGAAGGCGAAGACGGTGATGGCAATGGCCGAGGCTGGGCCGGCCAGCAGCATGGGGTGCTGAATCATATTTGCGCGGCCGCCCTCATGGGTGAGCATCCCGCCCCATGTCGGCGTCGGCGGAGGGGTGCCCTGCCCGAGGAAGCTGATCGTGGCCTCCAGCACGACCGCGCCTGCCAGCCACGTAGCCGCTATCACGATGATGCCGTGGGTGACATTCGGGAGGACGTGGCGGAAGGTGATTCGCACGTTGCCGGCGCCGATAGCGCGCGCTGCCTCGATGTAAACGTTCTCCTTGACGCCCAGCACCATGCCTCTCACGAACCGCGCCGTGTGCGGCACGCCGATGACTCCGATCGCAAACAGGACGTTTAAAAAGCTCGGACCCAGGAGCGTTACCACCGTGAGCGCCAGCACCAACGGAGGGATCGCCATGGCGGCATCGACGATGCGCTGGATGACGAGGTCGACCTTACCTCCGAGATACCCCGATGCGAGGCCTGCTGCGGTCCCCAGAGATATGCCCAGCGCCACAGAACCCAACCCGATGCCCATCGAGACTCGCGCCCCGAGAACAAGGCGGCTGAACAGGTCGCGGCCGACCGCATCGCCGCCCAGGAGCATGATCCGGCCGCCCTCCGGGGTGCTCCCCGCTTTCGCAAAGGAGGCGCCAGTGAAGATGAACTGCGGGTCGTTCAGAGTAACAAGGGGGGCGAATACGGCCCCGATTCCTATGAGCAAAAGGACGATGGCCGATATCGCTCCCAGCGGCTTACGGCGGCCGGCATCCCCCAATGCGGCAAGCCACCTGCGGAGGGTAACCCCCCACCGGTTGAGCCCACGCTCGAAGGGGCTCTCGCCTGCAGTCGTTGCCATCGCGAAGTCCTGCTGCTGTGGCCGGAGTACTACTGATACCGAATACGTGGGTCGACCCACGCGTAAGCGAGGTCCACGGCGAGGTTGATGACCACTACCGCAGATCCCAGCACCAGGGTGTTACCCATAAGCTGGGGATAGTCCCGACGGTCCACCGATTGCAGAATCGAGCGGCCCATCCCAGGAAGCCCGAAGATGTTTTCCACCACCACCGCTCCCCCGAGGAGGAAGACCATCTGGGTACCGATAATGGTGAGGGGGGCAACCATGGCGTTCTTGAGGGCGTGGCGGAGGACAACGGCTCTCTCGCCGAGCCCTTTCGACCATGCTGTCCTGATGTAGTCCTGCCTCAGCACCTCCAGCATGGACGACCTGGTCATGCGCGCCAGGACGGACGTCAGCCGAAAGCCGATGGCCAGAGCCGGCAGGATGAATTGCTTGAAGTTGCCGATGGGGTCGTCCAGGAACTCGATGTAAACCACCGCGGGGGTCCAGTTGAACCAGATGGCAGGAAGTATGACCATGCACACCCCGAAAATAAAATCGGGGACGGCGATCCCGAAGACAGCGAAAAGCCTGCCTCCATAATCTGTCCATGTGTCGGCGCGAATCGCTGAGAACACGCCTATAGGGATGGCGACGAGGAGACTGATGATCAGCGCCATCAGGCCAAGCTCCAAGGTGATCGGAGCGGCCCGTGCGATATTCGAGATGACGGGCTGGCGGCCGTGAAAGGCAGTGCCCAAGTCGCCCTTGAGAGCGCGGCCCAGCCAGAGGCCGTATTGCTTCACCGCTGGCTCGTCCAGCCCCAGCTCGTCCCTAAGCACCTCTAGGCTGCGTTGGTCAACCAGGTTGACGTCCGCCACGAGCGCCATGGCGGTGTCCCCGGGCACCAGCCGGATGGAAAAGAAGACGATAAGGCTGACTATGAAGAGTACGGGGAAAAGGAGCAGCAGTCTTCTGATGGCGTACCGGGCCATGCTTGTCCCTGTGACCGGACGTGCCTACCCCAACAACTGTCCCCCAGATGAACCCTCGTGGGCCGGAGCCCCAGGGCTCATCTGGGGGACTAAAGTCTCCCAGCTCTCGAGGCTGGCCGGACGGCTACTTATCGATCCAGGCGAACTCGAGGCTCATGTTGCCCCAGGACCAGTTGCTTTGGAAGCCCTTCAGCCACTCCCACTGAACCTGGAATCTGAGTCCCGGTGACAGGGGGAGGCCGGGTGCATCGGCCCACATTATTTCCTGCGCCTGCGCAAGGAGCTGTTTAAGCTTGGTAGGGTCGAACTCGGCCTGCGCCTTATCCACGATGGCGCTGACCTCAGCGTTTTCGTACCCATAGAACGCGCGCGCTCCGCCGAGCCAGTCGGTCTTGAGCATGTCGATGGGATCTTGAGTCAGTCCCATGGGCATGACGCCTGTCGTCCAGTCACCCGCGTACCACTTCGGGTAGGTCAGACTCGGCGGCCCCGTCACGATTTCCGCCTTTACGCCGATGGCCTCCCATTGCTGCTTGACGATGGCGGCCTGCAAGTTCTGAGGCGGACTGTTATTGTTCACGAGCATGTCGACTTCCAGGCCATCGGCGAAGCCAGCTTCCGCGAGCAGCCGCTTCGCCTCATCCAGGTCGGGCTTCGTCAGCTCCTTCAGCCTGTCCTGCGGCAGAGTGTTCGGATTGGTGGAGTGCACGAAGCTCTCTAGGGGCGCATCCGGGGCCTTGTTGGCGTTCTCCATGATGACGCTGAGGTCCACGGCTTTGAGCAGGGCCTTGCGCAGCGTCTTGTTCGTTGCGGGATCGCTCTTACTCTGGAAGCAGATGCAGTAGATGAACATTGGGTGTACCGGGAACCGCTGAATTCCCGCCACCCCCTCTAACGGCCCAGCAAGCGCGGCAGTCAGTCCAGTGATACCGGCGAAGGCTATGTTCCCGGAACGGATGTTCGCGATGTGGGACTGAGCGTCGCCGATGATGATGACCTCGTACGCGTCCACATAAGGCAGCGCCTTATCATCGTCGCCCTGTTTCCAATAGGTGGGGTTGCGAACGGCCCGCACGATGGACCCGGTATCCCATTTCTCGAACATGAAGGCGCCACTTCCAATCACGCCTTCCCGTTCCCCGAAGAGCTCTGAGTCCAGGAGCTCTTTTGCATGGATCTTTGTCGTGACGTGCGCCAGCTCAGGCAGCAGGTTGTTGGCGGGCTTGATCAGTGTCAGCCTGACCGTGTTGTCGTCCGGCGCCTCCACGTCTTTCACCAGTGCCATTCGACTGGCGAATGCACTCCCGTATTCCTCGTCCCGGAATAGATCGAACGTCCATTTGACGTCAGCGGCGGTGAGCCGCCTGCCGTTTACGGGTGCCACGTTCTGGAACCGGGCGTCGGGATTGATCTTGAACGTATACACGTCGCCGCTGTCGTTGACTTCCCAGCTATCGGCCAGGTCGCCAACGATTTCGTTCTGCTCCCAGAACTCAGACTTGTACTTGATCAGGTTGGACCATATGGGGTCGAGGGAGAACCATATCGTGTAAGCGAAGATCTTGGTGGGGTCCAGGGTCTGAAGGTCCGCAGGGAGGTAGAACCGAATGGTGCCCCCACGCTTGATCTGCTCCTTCACTGGCGTAGGAGTCGGCGGAATCGGGGTCCGTGTTGGGGTAGGCACCGGCCGGGGTGTCGCCGTTGGTGCCGGCGGGGCCGTTGGAGCCGGTGTGGCCGTTGGGAGCGGAGTCGATGTCGGCACTGGGGTGGCTGTGGGATCGGCGCCGCCACAAGCCGCGACGATCAAGGCCGCGATACCGCCCAGCGTGAGCAAAACGGCCGCCTTCTTCATAGATTCTCCTTCTCCTACAGCCCGGCTATGGTGGGGCATGCTATGCACCGACCTGAAGATTTGTCAAGAAAAGAATTCTCGGTAACGGGGAACGATACGGTCTCGATCTCGACGTCATGGGCCACCGTGTCTGGTGCGCGTGCCCCGCCTTCTCGACCTCTTCCTCCGGGGGGCTGAGAGCTGGACGAAATGATCACCCGGCGGGGTCGCTTGGAAGATATAAGCGAGGTTTTCCGTGCCCTGAGCGCTGGGGAAGTTGCCCGCATGGCGCTGGTATTCGGGCTACACGCCTTGCTCGATCCGGAGGCAAGGCGGCCCTGGGAGCACCCGAGATAGACCGACCAATCCGGAGGTCCTCGTTGGTGATGTGGACTAGCTTTTCCTTCTTGACGGGGGCTTGCCCCCACACTTATATTCGGTACATTATTCGGGACATTGCGGAGGAAATCGGAAAGAGAAGCGGGGAGGATCGCGGATGACGAGCGACGTCCGGACCGCATACGAACTCATTTCGGCAGACGATCACTTCAATGAACCCCCGGACACCTGGCAGGCCCGGGTGCCGGAAAGGCTGAAGGAGGCGGCGCCGAAGGTTGTCAGAATGGACCACGGGGATGTGTGGGTGGTTGACGGGGAGAGCAGGGGTAGCCTTGGCTTGGGCTCCCTGGCTGGCAGGGACTACAAGGACTTCAAGGCCTCCGGCCTGACCTATGACGATCTGCGCCCGGGGTTCTACGAGCCGGGGCAACGCCTCAAGGACCTCGACGAGGATGGCGTCTGGGCGTCGGTGATCTATCCCACGATCGGGATCGGCATTGTTGGTATCAAAGACCCCGAGCTCCATGAGACGTGCGTGCGGGCCTACAACGGCTTCGTAGCTGACTTCAACGCCACCGACCCTCGGCGCCTTTTCGGTGTTGGGGTCTTGCCTCGAACCGGGGTCAAGGCCGCCGTCTCGGAGCTGGAGCACTTGGCCCGGAGCGGACTCAGGGGGGCCTTGCTGCAGTCCTACCCCAGCGGGGAAAAGCTGCCCACTGTTGACGATGAGCCGTTCTGGGCAGCGGCCCAGGAGATCGGGCTGCCGCTCCACGTCCACGTAACGTTGGCGGGCCGGTTCGACAATTTCTTCGCGGCCTCCAGCGGCAAGGGACCAATGAACCCGAGCCTGGCCATGGTCATCTCCGGCTACGCGCTCATCTCCCACGGCTGCCAGGAGGCGTTCAGCCAGCTCATCTTCTCGGGCATCCTGGACCGCTACCCTTCGCTGAAGTGGGTGGCGGTTGAGGGCGGCATCGGGTGGGTCCACTACTTCCTCGAGCGTTGGGACAACTCCCTGGAGCGTCAGCGGCACTGGGCAAACCTGGACTTGAAGCTCAAGCCGAGCGACTATTGGCGGCGACAGGTCTACGCGACCTTCGAAGAGGACACCATCGGCGTGGAGCTGGCGGTCCGGCGTCCGGATATCTGCCCGGTCGATAATCTGCTCTGGGCCTCCGATTACCCCCACAGCGATACAACCTGGCCGCGTTCACGTGAGGTGGTACGAGACCACTTCAAAGACATGCCGGATGAAGCGCGACGCAAGATTGTTTGGGAGAACTCCGCCAAGCTGTACAAGGTCCCTGATCCCCCATTCGGGGAATGAGTAGGTCAGGGCTCGTACCCGAGCGCCATGGCCAAGAGCGGAGGTGCGCAATGACGAAGCGTTATCCGGTGTTCGATTGTGACGCCCACATAAACGACTACCTCTTCGAGTGGCAGAAATACTACAGCCGGAGCGAAGCGGAGCTCGTCAAGAGCTGGTTCTGGAACCACGGCGACACCACGATCATCAACGGGAAGGCCCCGATGATGGGGGAGCGGCCGCGCTCGAAGTGGTTCGTGCAGCCCAACAGCAGGCGTGCGAGCATCATCGATATCCTTGGCCCCGGTATGAACAAGGAGATCATCCGGAAGCTTTACCACATGGACCTCAGCCTGGAGCAGTTGGAGCAGGTGGCCCATCGAGGCTCCATCGAACCCCTGCCGAGAATAGCGGATATGGACCAGATGGGGATCGATCAGGTATTGGTCATTCCCATCGGGCTCCTGGTGGGCTTGCAGTGGGTCGAGCACATCGAGGCGGCGGCGACTGTGGCCCGCGCCTTCAATGACTGGGTGCTCCAGGACTACTGCTCGGCCGCACCGGACCGCTTGTTTCCCGCCGCAGTGCTCGCGCCCCAACATGCCGGCATGGCGGCAGAAGAGCTGAATCGGGTGGCGAAGCTCGGCTTCCCCGTGGCGTTGGTCAGGCCCGTGGATGCACTTGGCTCCTATCCGATCCAGGCCAAGTTCGATCCCATGTGGAGAGCCTTTGAGGATACGGGCATCGTTTGCGGCATGCACACCGTGACCAATGGTCAGGTACAACAGGGGCAATACTCACCCGGCGAGCTGCTTTTCCGCGGCGTGAGCAGCAAGCAAATCGGCGCCGGTCAGACCCTCAGCTTCATCTACGAGGCCATGACCTGGCTCACGGGCGTCCTGCTCTCGGGCTTCCTCGAGCGTTATCCGCGCCTCAAGATGGCCATCTTCGAGTCCAATGCCACGTGGCTGCCCATGCTGCTGGAATCCTGCGACAGGGCCTACCACCTGTACGGCGGTCAGCGGTTCGCCTCTGTCCAGGGTCTGCCGAGCGAAATCTTCCATCAGCGATGTCTCATCGCTTTCGAGTCCGACGAGAAGTGGGTCTACCGGAGGTCCCGGTATTACGAAGATATTGGTATCTGGTCGTCCGACAGCTATCATCACGATGGGACGGATGCGTGGGAGCCCATCGAGATGATGGATGAGCTCGAGGTCCCAGTGGAGGTCCAGGCCAAGCTCATGGGCGGAAACGCGCGGCGCTTTTATGGGCTTGAAGAGAAGGCGAAGCTCTTCAGCACCGAGCCGCCTTCGTCCATCTCGCGGCCGGACTGGTTTCCCACCGAGGAGGAGATCGAGCGGGAATTTGCCCCATTGACGACACGGGGCCTTTAGGACGTAGCGAGACATTCGCCGGGGGCGCGCAGGTCTAATCAGGACCACCCAGACCCAATCGGGGCCGCCCAGACCGGTGAAAGGTTGATCGACGCACCAAGACTGAGAGAGGTAAACAATGCCGAAGCAATATCCGGTTTTTGATTGCGATGCCCATATAAACGACTACCCTTTCCAGTGGCAAGACCATTACAGCGAGAGCGAGGCGGAGCTCGTCAAGAATTGGTTTTGGCATTTTGGCGATACCACCATCATCAACGGGAACGCCGTCCTGATCGGCGAGCGGCCCCGCTCCAAATGGTTCGTCCAGCCCTATATGGGGTACCCCAGCATCATCGACATCCTTGGCCCCGGCATGAACAAGGAAACCGTCCGGAAGCTGAATCAGATGGGCCTCAACCTCGAGCAGCTAGAGCAAGTGGCGCACCGCGGCTCAATCGAATCGGCGCCTAGGCTCAGGGACATGGACATGATGGGGATCGATCAGGTGTTGGTGATCCCTATTGGCCTCTTGGTCAGCCTGCAATGGGTCCAGCACATAGAAGCGGCGGCGACGGTTGCCCGCGCCTACAACAACTGGGTGAGAGAGGACTACTGCAGCGCAGACCCTGAGCGGCTGTTCCCCGCTGGCGTCTTGGCGCCGCAGCACGCCGGTATGGCCGCAGAGGAGCTGAATCGGGTGGCGAAGCTGGGCTTTCCGGTAGCGCTGGTCCGGCCCATCGATGCGATGGGCACCTATCCCATCCAGGCCAAGTTCGATCCGATGTGGAAGGCCTTCGAGGATACCGGTCTGGTGTGCGGCATGCATACGGTTATCAGTGGCCAGGGCCAGACCGGGCAGTATTCCCCTGGCGAGCTTCTCGAACGCGGGGTCTCATCCCAGCAGCTCATGGGAGCTGGGCAGACCCTGAGCTTCATCTATGAGGCCATGACCTGGCTCACGGGCGTCCTGCTCTCGGGCTTCCTCGAGCGTTATCCGCGCCTGAAGATGGCCATCTTCGAGTCCAATGCCACGTGGCTCCCCATGCTGCTGGAATCCTGCGACAGGGCCTACCACCTGTACGGCGGTCAGCGGTTCGCCTCCGTCCAGGGCCTGCCGAGCGAGGTATTCCGCCAGCGGTGCCTCATCGCGTTCGAGTCGGACGAGAAGTGGGTCTACCGGAGATCTCGCTATTACGGAGATATCGGTATCTGGTCGTCCGACAGCTATCATCACGATGGGACGGACGCGTGGGAGCCCATCGAGATGATGGATAAGCTCGAGGTCCCAGTGGAGGTCCAGGCCAAGCTTATGGGCGGAAACGCGCGGCGGTTCTACGGCCTTGAGGATAAGGCGAAAGTCTTCAGCACCGAGGCCCCGGAATCTATCCCCCGGCCGGACTGGTTCCCAAAGGCGGAGGAGATCGAGCGGGAATTCGCTCCGCTCACCTCTCGCGGCCTCTAGGCTCAAGGTAGCCTTTCCCCACCGCACGGAGCGATTCCATGACCCAGGCAAGGAACGGTTCGAAGATCCCCGTATTCGATGGTGACAGCCATGTGCTGGAGCCCCCTGAAGTCTGGGAGCGGTACCTCGACCCCGAGTACCGCGTGGCGGCCCGCTCCGTCTTCTGGCGGCAAGAGGGGGACGTCAGTCCCGTAACGACTCTCAACGGGGAGATCGCCCACGAGCTCTACTACCACCCGGACGGGCGGGTCCCCCTCCCCATGCCTCCCGGTCAGAAAGAAGCGCACGTCAACATCCCCAGGCAAGGGGTGTGGCGACCCGGGATGACCGTCGAGCAAATCGGCTCCCTGGACCCCACTGTGCGCCACCCGGTGAACCCCGGAGGCAGCGACCCCGAGGTGCGCCTCAGGGATATGGACCAGATGGGAGTCGATCAGGCTCTCCTTTTCCCGACCTATTTCGCGGAGTACTTCCCCCTGGTTACCGACGCCCCGGTCGCAGAAGCCCTGGCGCGCGCCTACAACGATTGGATATTCGACTTCTGCCAGACGGCGCCGGACAGGCTGTTCCCTGTTGCGGTCCTTCCAGTGCAGGAGATCAACGCCACGGTCAGGGAGCTTCGGAGGGTGGCGGGGAAAGGGTTCAGGGCCGCTTTCGTCCGCCCCGTGTTCGTCAAGGATCGGTTCCCCCACCACCCCTACTACTACCCTATGTGGAAGGAGCTAGAGGAGCTGGGCGTCGTCTATTGCAGCCATCCATCGTGGGGGTACAACGCTCCGGAGATGGACTCTGAGGCCACGTTCGTCGAACGGGTGATGGCGGACTCGTTCGCGGGCCATCCCATGGCTGAGGTCGTGGCGCCCGCGATGGACAATGGCGTCCTGCTGGTGGGGATGATGGCCGAGGGACTCCTGGAGAAATTCCCCAAGATCAAGTTCTCCTTCGTTCATTCCAAGGCTTCCTGGCTTCACCTCTTCCTGGAGAAGACGGAGGGCTACCTCTGGCTGTCAAACCAGGTCGATCCGGTGAGCCTGAAACCCGACAAGGTGTTCTTCAACAGGACAACCCTGATCAACTTTAGCGCGGCAGAGTCGGCCATCTGGGAGCTGCACGATCTCTTCGAGAGTGTCGGCTCGTGGGGCTCGTTGTATCCGAACCACGATACTCTTACGGCCTGGGAAGCCATCGACGCTCTGGAGCAGCATGGGGTGCCGGGGGTGGTCGTTCGTAAGCTCATGGGGGAGAACCAGGCGAGGGTCCTGGGGGTCGAGTTGGCGGCACACGCCAAATCGATCTCCGCTTAGCAAGACGAGGCCCATCGAGATAAGATCGGAGCGCCGGTGGGGCGTCAGCCCGCCGGATCAATCCCGTCAGCTCTTCCGGAAAGCGTCTTGGCTAGAGGCGTGGAAAATATCCGGCAACGGTCGAGCGGGGCAAGAAGAGCGAGCACCGCAGCGCCTAGGGCGTGTTCTCACTAGCTGTGAGGCAAAGGCTCGCCAAAGGCGTGGCGGGGCTAAGGTGCCTGGCGGGCAGCGTCTTAGATTCCTCGGCAGCGCCTCGGAATCACTATGGCCTTGTGAAGGCCACGTAAGGGGATGAAAACAGGGCGGCGTCCCAGGACAGGGCCGGAGGCGGGTTTCAAACCCGCCTCTACGAGACAACGGTGCGGCGGTGCCCATTTTCATAGCAATGACACGGGGGAGCGCTTTTCGTGTAGCGCGAGCATAGTGTAAACAGGCCCTAGTTCCCGGCACCGTACGGTGTCGGCGGTTTCAGACGGCGGTCCGCCGCGATGGAGAAGCAGTTGATGTCCACGAAACGGGATGTGGTGGAAGACGGGCCGCTACGAAACCTCCGGGTCGTCGATCTGGGTTGGTATGGGGTCGACCCGGAGGCGACACGAATCCTTTCGCGGTTTGGAGCCGAGGTTATCCGTGTCGAGCACGAATCGAAGGTGGACCTCATCCGCATTCTCTGGCCCTTCGCCCTGAACGGAAAGCCCGACCCGGCCATGACCATGGTGAATGCGGTCAAGGACCAGAAGTTCGAGCAGAGCGGCCTTTTCAACGACTGGAACCCCGGCAAGCTCGGCGTACGCCTCAACCTGGCGACGCCCGAGGGACGGAGGGTGCTGGAGGAGCTTATCCGGGTGAGCGATGTCGTGACAGAGAACTACAGCCACGGCGTCATGGAGAGATGGGGGCTGGGATACGAGCAGCTACGTTGCATCAGGCCAGACATCATCTATGTCAGCATGTCGGGAATGGGCCGAACGGGCCCAGACCGTGAGGTCAAAACCCTGGGACCCCTTGTGCAGGCGCTCTGCGGCCTCACCTTTACCGCCGGCCTGCCGGACGAGGAGCCATCCGGCTGGGGGTTCTCTTACATGGACAACCTGGCCGCGTACCACAATTGCGCGGCGGTGCTCCTTGCAGTGTTCCACCGGAACCGGACTGGCCAGGGGCAATATGTGGACGCCGCCGCGACGGAGATCGGTGCGGGCCTCACTGGCGCCGCGCTGCTGGACTTCACGGTGAACGGCCGCCCGGCTCGGCGCCCCGGCTACCCAACGGGGAATCGGCTGGAGCACCCTGCTGCGGCTCCTCACGGCGTTTACCGCTGCACAGGCGATGACCGCTGGATCGCCATCGCAGTATTCAACGACGACGAATGGTCGGCGCTGGTGAATGTGATGGGAGACCCGGCGTGGGCGCGGCGACCCCAGTTTGCAACTCTTTCGGCCCGAGTCGCCCACCAAGATGCCTTGGACGAGCACATGAACGAGTGGACGGGGCACATGGACGACACTGAGCTCATGGGCCGGCTGCAGTCCGCAGGTGTTCGCGCGGGCGCCGTCTACAAGGGAGCCGACCTGGAATCGGACCCTCAGATTCGTCACAGGCAGATGTTTCCCGAGCTCGACCACGGCGTCATGGGAAGGTGGCCCTTCGAGGATGTCCCTATTCGGCTGTCCGAGACACCGGGGGGGTGGAAATGGGGAGCCCCGCTCCTCGGCGAGGACAATGGCTACATCTACCAGGAGCTTCTCGGCCTCACGGCCAGCGCGACTCGAGAGCTGCAGACAGGGGGAGTTATCTGATGGCTGGCGCCCTGAAAGGTGTCCGGGTCCTGGAGCTAGCGGGAGAGGTCAGTGAGTACTGCGGGAAGCTGCTCGCCGGGATGGGCGCGGATGTGCTGCTGGTCGAGCCGCCCGAGGGCAGCCCCACGCGAATGACGGGCCCCTTCTACAACGACGAGCAAGACCCCAACCACAGCCTCCACTTCTGGCACTACAACCTCAACAAGAAGGGCATCATCTGTGACCTAAGGCAGCCTTCCGGAAGAGACCTGTTTCTCTCCCTGGTCCGGAGTGCTGATGTGGTCCTGGAGTCCTCAGAGCCGGGGTCCTTGCCCTCTATCGGACTCGGCTACGGCGACTTGAAAGAAGCCAACCCGGCAATTGTGGTCACGTCGATTACCCCGTTCGGGCAGAGTGGACCCTACAGTGGATGGAAAGGCTCGGACTTGATCGGCCTGGCCACGGGTGGAGTCCTGAACGTTTGCGGCTATACCGACCACTCGATCCCACCGGTCCGCGGCGATGGCAACCAAGCCTACAACACCTCCGGAATCATGGGTCTCAATGGGACCTTGGTGGCCTTGATCCACGCTCAGGCCACGGGCCGTGGACAACATGTAGACGTCTCTGTGCAGGACTGCATGTCGATCACGATGGAGAACCAGAACACCAAGTGGTGGTACGCGGGCACCCAGACCCTGCGACAGACTGGCCGACACGCCCACGAGCAGATCACCATGCCCACGACCCTCATGGCAGCGGACGGGAAGTACGTTAACTGGAACTTCCGCGTCGCCGACCAAGCCCACTGGAACGCTTTTGTCAGATGGGCGGCCGAGTCCGAATACGCTCCAGAGATCACGGGCGAGGAGTACATGGACCCTTCGGTGCGCGATGCCGAGTCGGGCATGCTGATCGATATCGTGCACGCCTTTGTTCTTAGTAAGACATCGCGGGAGATATACGAAGAGGGCCAGCGTTACGGCCTGCTGGTCGCCCCGATCAACGCCCCTGAGGACCTGGTCAGCGACCCCCACTTCCGTGCTCGCGGCTTTTTCCAAGAGGTCTCCCACCCGGAGCTGGGAGGGTCATTCGAGTACCCGGGAGCGCCCTGGCAGTTCAATCGCACGCCATGGGGCATGACGAGGCGCGCCCCGCTGCTGGGGGAGCACAACGCTGTGGTGTATGAGGGGGAGCTGGGGTTGAAGCCGGCCCAGCTGCGTTCCCTAACCGAGGCAGGGGTAATCTAGGATGCCGCTGACCTCGCTCGCTTTCACACCCTGAGACGTACGCTCCCCCGTACCGTTAGACCGTTGACGCTGAAGCGCGTTTGCGCGTACAAACATGA
The DNA here is from genome assembly GCA_965220155.1 of Dehalococcoidia bacterium. Taxonomy (GTDB): domain Bacteria; phylum Chloroflexota; class Dehalococcoidia; order SHYB01; family SHYB01. Next base: position 2,888,581 of record OZ244810.1, read on the forward strand.
GACGGAGAGCCCGCTTCCGATTCCACGCCAGTGCGGGCGTAAGGGAGTCTCACACATGGTAGTAGCGCCAAGGACGAAGTCGGAGTCTATTCACGCCCGTTTGAAGCACCCCGTCATTGACGTGGACGGGCACTATATCGAGTTCACTCCGCTCATCGAGGACTACGTGAAGCAGGTCGGAGGCAGCAAGGCCATGGAGTCCTTCGCGCGCTACACCGGCGGCCGGACGCGGATGGCCCGGGGAGGGTCCGCTGCGGAAGACCGGGCCGACAAATGGGTCCCCAGCTCTGGCGGATGGGCCTTCCCCAGCGAGAACACCTTGGACCGCGCCACGGTCTCGATGCCGCACCTTCTGCACGAGCGCATGGATGAGCTGGGAATAGATTTCTCCGTACTGTATCCCACCTCAGGGCTGGCCTTTCCCCATCTACCGGGGGACCATAACGCAGAGATGCGCCAGGTGCTCTCCCGCGCCTTCAACACCTACCTGGCGGACCACTACAGGGAGTTCTCCGACCGCATGACCCCCGCGGCGGCCATCCCCATGCACACGCCCCAGGAGGCCATCGGCGAGATGGAGTACGCGGTGAAGACCCTGGGGCTCAAGGCGATGCTGATCCAGGGACAGGTCTTCCGCCCCATTCCCAGCCTTCATCGCCAGTACCCGGAGCTGGCCTGGATCGCCAACCGCATGGACCACTTCGGCATCGACAGCGAGTACGACTATGACCCAGTGTGGGCCAAGTGCGTGGAGCTGGGGGTGTCCCCCACCAATCACTCCAGCGGCATGGGATGGGGCAGCCGCCGGTCCATCTCGCGTTTCTCCTACAACCACATCGGGCACTTCGCGGCCTGCGCAGAGGCCCTCTGCAAGTCCCTTTTCATGGGTGGCGTCACCCGGCGGTTTCCTTCTCTCAAGGTGGCGTTCCTCGAGTGCGGGGTGGCCTGGGGTTGCACTCTCTATGCCGACCTGATCGGCCACTGGGAGAAGCGCAACGCCAAAGCAATTCAGGTCCTCGACCCCGCCAAGCTGGACCTCGGGCTCATGGACGAGCTGCTAACCGCGCATGGGGGAGAGAAGGCGGTCGCCAAGCGGGAGAGGATCTTCGAGAGCTTCAACCGCTTCAACTTCAGCTCCGAGATCGTGGACGATTTCGAAGCTTGCGGCATCGAGAAGGCTGAGGATATCCCCGGCCTGTTCGTGCCGCATTTCTACTTCGGCTGCGAGGCGGACGACCCAACGGCGGCCTGGGCTTTCAGCACCAAGGTGAACCCGTTCCAGGCGCGCCTCAACGCCATGTTCAGCTCCGACATGGGCCACTGGGACGTGCCCGACATCCGCGAGGTGGTGGAGGAGGCCTACGAGCTCGTCGAGCGGGAGGTCCTGACCGAGCATGACTTCCGAGACTTCATGTTCGGCAACGCCGCAACCCTCTTCGGCGCCGATTTCTTCAGGGGCACCCGGGTCGAGGCCGACGTGGCGGCGTTTCTCGCGGAGGCGCCCGGGGCGTAAGGTCCAAAAGCTCCACCACGAAAAATCGAGGCTGCCGGTTCCGGCGGCCTTGTCGATTTCAATCGTGAAGCCGGGTCGAAGGCGGCTTATCGTTCCGCCGGGAGCTTGTAGAAATCGAGAGCATTCAGGCCGCGAATCCGGTCCTGGTCGTCGGGGCTCAAGCCGGAGATGTTCTCGTTGAGCATGCCGAGCCCAGGTGGGGTGAGGTCGGAGCCACAAATAAGCCGGTCGGCCCCGAGCCGAACGGCAGTCATTCAGCCGCGGAGTGTGGGTGAGCTTCCGGCAATGCGGATAGGTCCTCGAACGGGGCCTTGCGCCCAAGCCGCATGCTATGATTGGCCGCCGAGTCCCGCGAAGGAGGAGCCAGATGCCGTTTGGGGACAATGAATGGCTGGCCTTGACCCCGGAGCCTACGCTGGAGCCGGAACTTCCGGTTTGCGACCCACATCACCACCTCTGGGACCTCCGCACCGAGCGCCTTCCCTACCAACGCTATCTCCTTCACGAGCTAGCCGCCGACATCAATAGCGGTCACAACGTCCGGTCCACCGTGTTCGTCGAGGCTAGGGCTATGTACCGCGCCGACGGACCCGAAGAGATGCGTCCCGTAGGCGAAGTCGAATTTGTCCAGGGACAGGCCGCAGCTAGCGCCAGTGGTCTATACGGACCAGGCCGGGCGGCGGCGGCCATCGTCGGTCACGCCGACCTGAACCTGGGCGAGCGGGTGGAGCCGGTGTTGGATGCGTTGCAGGCGGCCAGCCCCAACAGGTTCCGTGGTATCCGCCACTCCGTTACTTGGGACGACAACCCGGAGGTAGAGAACACCGCCGCCCACAGGATGAAAGGCCAGCTAGGGAGCGAGAACTACAGGGCCGGGGCCCGGGTGCTGTCCCGCCGGGGTTTCTCGTTGGAAAGCTGGCTGTTCCACCCGCAGATGCTCGAGCTGGCGGATTTCGCGAAGGCCGTCCCGGACCTGAGCATCATCCTGAATCATATCGGCGGCCTGCAGAGGGTCGGCCCTTACGCGAACCGGGACGACGAGGTCGTAGCAAACTGGCGCAGCGGCATTGCAGCCGCGGCGGCCTGCCCCAACGTCACGATCAAGCTGGGTGGCATGGGCATGCCTCGGAACGGCTTTGACTGGCACACACGCACCAAGCCCGTCGGCTCCGAGGAGCTGGCCCAGTCGATGGCCCCGTATATGACATACTGCATCGAACAGTTCAGCCCAGACCGTTGCATGTTCGAGAGCAACTTCCCGGTCGATAAGGTGTCGTACTCATACAACGTCATGTACAACGCCTTCAAAAGGCTGTCGAAGGGCTACTCAGCTACAGAGCGGGCAGCGATGCTCCATGACACCGCCGCTCGCGTCTACCGCATAGACGTTTCGTAGTCACCGCGCTCAAGAGGGCGGCATCGGTCCTCTCGTCTGCAGGGCCTTTTCATTGTCCGCAAAGCGGACATCGTCAATCCGGTAACCGTCCGAGGGAAAGGCCGGAGGCGGGTTTGAAACCCGCCTCTACGAAACAACGGCGCGGCGGTGCCCATTTTCATAGCATGACAACGAAAAGGCCCTGTCTCGTCTGTCGAGTGTTTGACGGCTATGGAAGTCGGCCCTACGCTAGGGATGGCCATGGCCCGAGCGCCAGAACCTCGTACCGTACTGGGAGGCTAGAGATGAGATTCGACCTGTTCAGCATCGTGTCATGGCATGAGACCGTCCCCACAGAGTCGCAGGCTTACCAGGAGACCTTAGAGCAGATGGAGCTGGCCGACCAGGTCGGCTTCGACGGTGTCTGGCTGGGCGAGCACCATTTCTCCCGCTACGGCATAGCTTCGGCCATGTTCTCCCTCCTCGGAGCGGTCGCGTCCCGGACCAAACATGTCCGCATCGGCACAGCCGTGATTGTCGTGCCTTTCCACAATCCCATCCTGGTCGCGGAAGAGACCTCGATGGTGGATATCCTCAGTGGCGGACGCCTGGAGTTGGGCTTCGGAAGCGGCTATCAGCGCCAGGAGTTCGACGGCGTGGGCGTGAATATCGAGGAGAGCCGCGAGCGCTTCTGGGAAGGGGTTGAGGTGATCGCACAGGCCTGGTCCCAGAAGAAGCTGACTTTCCGCGGCAAGTTCACCAACGTCACCGACCTCGAGGTTTTGCCCAAGCCGGTCCAGAAGCCCGGCCCGCCGCGTTACGTCGCCGTGAGCACCAGTCCGGCCAGTGTCGAGGCCGCCGCCGAGAAGGGGATGACCATCATGTTGGGCGGGCCCACGGCCGAGCTGGGCCAGATCCCTGAGGGCATCAGGTACTGGCGGGAGAAGATGGAGCAGTACGGCTATCCCCATGCGCACATCGACCCACCGGTCTCCGGGGGCAATGTCTACGTTGCCCCGACCATGGAGGAAGCCGAAAACCCCGAGGGCGAGCCGGATTTCATGAACCGGTTCTTGAGGAACATCGGGTCACCCGCGGCTCGGGACGGGAAGCTACCTCCGGGCTACGAGTCCTGGGCCAACAGGCAGGCAGACCGGGAAGCCGCGGCGGGAGGCCGGTTGGGCCTGCCGCTGACCGGGACCCCTGAGGTGGTGGCGGAACGGCTTGAGATCGTCCGGGACAAGGGCATAGGCCACCTGTTCAGCTTCTTCGGCTATCCCGGAATGCCTCACAAAAAGATCATGCGGTCGATAGAGCTCTTCGGGACAAAGGTGATACCGCACTTCCGCAAGGAAGCCGTAAAGTCCCGCTAGCCAAGACACCGTTTCCCGGACTTGAGCCGGCGGCTGGAAAAGGCACCCGCGCCTCTTCGTATCGACTAGGTCCCGCCTCCGCAAGGGCCGCCCCGATCATCCCATCCACGGAGGCCCACAATGGCCGTAGGTCGCGCCTCCGCGGGGGCCGCAATCCCTTTGGGTTGACACATGCTGGGGCCTTCCTACAATTGGCGCATCCTCGATTGCTGGCTGAAGACCGTTGGCGTGACACAGGGGCAAGAGGGGCTCCGGGGCACCGGGAGAGGCATAAGGCGCGGCTCGGAACAGGGGGTGGAGCGTGGCAAAAGACGGTTTCAAGGTGATGGACAGCGACATGCACATCATCGAGCCGCCGGACTTGTGGCAGCGATATATCGAGCCTCGCTTCAGGGATGTGGCGCCCGTCGGGCTCTCCGAGATGGTCCAAGATCTGCGCCTGACGCACCCCGGCGGACGGCCCTGGGGCCGGCCTCAAGTCGCGATAGAGGACCTCGCCGCCCGCAACGCCAGCCAGGAGAACGTAAAGGCCGAAGCCAAGTACCGCCGGTTCGCGGACCGCAAATGGTCCGCGGAGGCCCAACTCGATGCGATGGATGAGGAGGGCATAGATGTCGCGGTGCTGTATCCGTCCCGCGGGCTCTTTGCTTTGAGCATCCCGGACCTCGATCCGGAGCTGGCCGCAGCGGTGGCCCGGGCTTACAACGATTGGCTACATGATTTCTGTAGCGCCGACCCCAGCCGTCTGCTGGGAGCAGGGATGATCTCGCCCTTCGACATCGAGGATGCAGTCTCTGAGAGCCAGCGCTGCATTGGAGAGCTCGGGTTCCGGGCGATGTTCCTCAGGCCCAACCTGGTAGGCGGCCGGACATGGCATGATCCCTACTACGAGCCCCTCTGGGCTACCCTGGAGCAGTTGGAGGCCCCTATTGGTTTCCACGAGGGGTCCGGATCTGAGTTACCCCAGGTGGGGGAGCAGTTCGGCTCCAACACGATGCTGCGCCACATCTTCTGCCACCCCGTGGAGCAAATGATGACGGCCGCCAGCTTCTGCGGCGGCGGCATCCTGGAACGCCACCCCGGCCTCAAGGCGGCCTTCCTGGAGGGGAACTGCTCGTGGCTTCCTTTCCTGATGTGGCGGATGGACGAGCACTGGGACTGGCTCGGCGAGGTCCATGCGCCCGATCTGACGATGGCGCCCAGCGAATACTGGAAACGTCAGTGTTTCGCATCGGCCGAGCCTGACGAGGAGCCGTTGAAGTACGTCATCGATAGCCTGGGGAATGGGGGGCTGGTCCTATCGACGGATTTCCCGCACCTGGACTCCAAGTTCCCGAGGGCCATCGAGAAATTCCTGCAGATGGACATCGCGGACGAAGATAAGCAGAGGATCCTCTGGGATAACTGCGCCGCGTTCTACGGGATTCAGTAGGCCGGGTTTACCCGCGGACTGAGTGTTGGCCTGAGGTCCTGCACAAAGGGCCTCAGGCTCCGTGAGGTAAGAGGAGGGATCACCCCGGACTTGGCCCGCCCCCCCTGCGTTGTGTCGTCGGATAAGACCTTCGGCGGTGGGTAATCTGCCCGCTGAAGGGCCGCTGGTCCAGAGAAGGGCCTGTTATTCCCGTCCTGTCTCTATTCCGTTGACGCTTGATCGTAAGGGTTGGTAGGATACTTCTGCCTCTGCCAAGCCCCATTCACCCAGGAGAGTTTTTTGCCCTCCAATGGCCGCGTCTATGTGCGCTACCTCTTCTACAGAGTCGACCCGCAGTGGCGTCGGCTCAGCTCCACTGAAAAGGAAGCCAACCGGGGCGAGCTGGTCTCCGTGATCGATGAGTTCTCGGACCAGATGATGCTGCGCAGCTATAGTCTCATGGCGACACGAGGCGACGCCGACTTTTTCCTTTGGGCCGTCTCGGATAGTCTCGACTGCTTCCAATCCCTGGCAACCAGGGTGATGTCGACGGGCCTCGGCCGCTACCTCCAGACCCCGTACTCCTATCTGGCCATGACCCGCAAGTCGGTGTACGTCGACAAGCACCAGCATGAAGGGCAGGAGGGCGCCCTGAGGGCGATCAAGCCCAAGGGGTCAAAGTTTCTGTTCGTCTACCCCTTCGTCAAGACCCGCGATTGGTACCTGCTGCCGAAGGAAAGGCGCCAGGAGATGATGGACGTCCACATCGCTGTCGGCCACAAATACCCAGGAGTGCGCATCAACACCAGCTATTCCTTCGGCCTGGACGATCAGGAATTCGTGGTGTCGTTCGAAGGGGACGAGCCCGGTGAGTTCCTCGATCTGGTCATGGATCTCAGGGAGACTGAGGGGAGCAAGTACACGGTCAGGGACACCCCGATCTTTACCGGGGTATCAATGGATATGGCCGATGTCCTACGGGCTCTGGGCGACTAGGGCGTGTTCACACTAGCTGTGAGGCAAAGGCTTGCCAAAGGCGTGGCGTGGCTAAGGTGCCTGGCGGGCAGCGTCTTGGATTCCTCGGCTGCGCCTCGGAATCACTATGGCCTTGTGAAGGCCACGTAAGGGGATGAAAACAGGGCGGCGTCCCAGGACAGGGCCGGAGGCGGGTTTCAAACCCGCCTCTACGAGACAACGGTGCGGCGGTGCCCATTTTCATAGCAATGACACGGGGGAGCGCTTTTCGTGTAGCGCGAGCATGGTGTAAACAGGCCCTAGCCGCCACTAAGTTTCCCCACCACATGAGGTAAGAAATGGCGAAGAACGTCACCTTCTACTGGAAAGCCACCTGAACCACCTGCCGGAGGGCGAAAGCGTCGCTTTCGCAGAAAGGCGTCCAGTTCTCCGAGCGCGAGCTGGCCAAGGAGCCTCTGTCGGCAGATGAGATCCAGAGGATCTCCGGCGGCAGCCCACTGTCGCTCATCGACCGTCGCAAGCCTTCGTTCAAGAAGCTTGGCATTGGCGATAAGGCCCTGTCAGACCAGGAGGCGATTGCCCTGATGCAGCAAGAGCCCAGTATCATCCGCCGGCCCATATTCGAGATCGATGGCGAAATCGTCTTCGGCTACAACGAGGCGGAGATGATCGAGCGCCTCGCGTGAGCCGCCTGTGTTCGCTGGTCAATGTCTGATTTCCCCAAGTCGAGCGGAGACGGAGACCAGGCAACGCCAGGCAACGGCTTGCGTCCTCGGGTCATCGATGGCATAGCGGAATTCAACCGGCGCGAGTATCGCGAGGCCCACGAGACCCTGGAGGCCGTATGGCGTGAGGAACAGGGACAGGTACGCCGTCTCTATCAGGGGATCATTCAGATCGCAGTGGGCCTCCTGCATGCGGAGCAGGGCAATGTTCGGGGGGCCACGAGCCTGCTCGAGCGTGGCCTTGGAAACATAGAGGGCATGGCCCCTTCCTGCATGGGACTGGAAGTGGCAGAGCTGGCCTCCAAAACGCGGCAGTGGTTAGCCCATCTTTGCAGCTGGGAAGCGGGCCGGACCTCCGGCCTTCCGTGGGATGATGCGCCTGTGATCGTGTTGAGGGGAACGAGGTCAACGTGACGGGCGGTCCGGCTGTCTGGCCAGGCCCCGGCCGGCCGGCCGTTGTAGGGCCTGCGTCCCGGCCCCTATACTGGGCCTCGGCCAGGTAGTCTTGTCCCCAACACTCCCACGCCCGGAGGCGGCATCGTGAAAGACCTGCTGCTGCGCGCCCTGGACACCGCGAAGAAACGCGGCGCCACGTACGCCGATATCCGCTACCTCGAAACGGAGGTCCAGTCAATAACCGTCAAGAATGGTGTGGTCGAGGCCGTGACCGCCCGTTCCACCCAGGGGTTCGGCGTGCGGGTCATCAGCCGCGGAGGTTGGGGGTTCGCCAGCAGCTCGCGAGTCGACGCCCGGGAGATGGATGCCGTGGCGGCGGCGGCGGTCCGCATCGCTCGTGCCTCGTCGTCAGTTCAAGTGGGGCCGATCGACATCGGTGAGCCCTACGTTTCTGTTGATACATACCGGACGCCGGTCCTGAAAGATCCATTCGCGGTGCCGTTGGAGGACAAGGTCGGCCTGCTGGTTAAGGCGTCGGAGGAGATGAAGCGGGTCGACCAACGGATCACCGTTGCCGAAGCCGGTGTTGAAATCATCAAGACGCACAAGGTCTTCGCGAGCACAGAGGGAAGCTACATCGAGCAAGACCTCGGTGAAACGGGCTGCGGGATCGAGGCAACGGCGGTAGGCAAGGACGATGTCCAGAACAGGAGCTATCCCAACAGTGTGGGCCGCCACCAAGGCACGCAGGGTTGGGAGTTCGTCGAGCGCTACGATCTGGTCGGCAACGCGGCCCGCATCGGCGAGGAAGCTGTTGCCCTGCTATCCGCGAAACAGTGCCCCTCAGGGGAGATGACGGTGATACTCGATGGATCGCAAACGGCACTGCAGGTCCACGAGTCCTGCGGCCACCCCATCGAGCTGGACCGCGTCCTGGGAAGCGAGGCGGCTTTTGCCGGTACAAGCTTTCTTACTCCCGACAAGCTGGGCACGTTCCGGTACGGCTCCGACCATGTGAGCATGACTATCGACGCGACGATACCCGGCGGCCTTGGCACCTTCGGGTACGACGACGAAGGGGTCCCCGCGCAACGGGCGGATGTGGTGAGAGACGGCGTCTTCGTCGGCTATCTGACAGACCGGGAGACGGCTGCCGTTCTTGGCCAGCGAAGCAACGGGACGGCCAGGGCCAGCAGCTGGGACAGGCTGCCTTTGATCCGCATGACCAACGTGAACCTGGAGCCAGGGCCCTGGAAGCTCAGCGACCTCGTCGCCGATACCGACGATGGGCTCTACATGCAGACCAATAGGAGTTGGAGCATCGACGACAAGCGGCTCAACTTCCAGTTCGGGACTGAGATTGCCTGGGAGATCAAGAACGGTAGGCTCGGCGACATGATGAAGAATGCGACCTACACGGGAATCACTCCGCGGTTCTGGGGGAGCTGCGACGCCGTCTGCGGCGGTGACGAGTGGGTCGTGTGGGGCACCCCGAATTGCGGCAAAGGGCAACCTGAGCAGGTAGGGCATGTGGGGCACGGCGCGGCCCCAGCTCGGTTCCGGAACGTGCGCGTCGGTGTGATGAAGTAATGTGCGGCGGCCGGCACACAGGCGATCCAGAGGGCGTCCACGCTGGCGATTAGACGGTCAGTCCGGGGGCGCGGTGACGGAGATCTGACAGCCATGGACGGGCTGCGGCATCTTCGCTGAGACGAGGCCTAGCCGCCACTGTGGGCACGCCGGGGGCCGTCCTCTTGGGGTCAGCCTACCCCGGCCAGCGCATCAAGCCTTCGGCATGACTTCTTCGGCGAACCAGTCGATGGCCTCGAGTAGCCCTGGAAGCTCTGGGGCACGGAAGTTTACGGTGCAATGGGTGGCGCCGTTTTGGCGGAGCCGCTCGATGCTTTCGAGGGCCTGATCCACGCCAGTGATGAAGCTGGGGTCCAGGTTTCGTCGCGCAATCCTGGTGTAATATTCTGAGCCCGGCGTCGCCTCGCGCGCCTGCTTCTCGATCCGGTCCTGGGGCACCGTGGGCGTTGAGCTCCCGTGTAGATGAATGGGTCCCAGGTGGCCCATGACGTCGATAGGCCCTGCGACTCCGGCCTGGCGGGCCGCTTCGCGCCCGTGCTCTGCCTGGATGCCGTGCTCGTCCGCATCGAACACGTAGGGTAGCCAGCCGTCCCCCTTGGTGAAGGCGGCGCGGGCCGCGGCTTTCCCGTTGCCCGCGATCCAGACTGGCAAGGGTTTTTGGACCGGCTTGGGGTCGAGGACCATCTCTGTGCAATGGAAGAACCGGCCGGAGTGAGTGACCGCATCTTCGGTCCACAGCCGTCTGATCAGGCCCAGGGCCTCGTCCGCGACGGCCCCTCGGCCGGCATAGGGTATGCCAAGGACCTGGAATTGGGGCTCGTAGTGTCCAATTCCTACCCCCATGATGGCCCGCCCCCGCGAAAGGACATCCAGGGTCGACATGGCCTTGGCGACAAGGAACGGACTCCGGTACGGCAGGGCCAGATTTCCGGTGAGTAGGCCCAGACGCTGGGTGGCCCCCGCGACGAAACCCAGCACTGCGAAGGGGTTGTACCACTTGAATCCCTGGAAGTGCCGGCCGGATTCGGGGACCACGATGTGGTCTGCGCAGGAGACGTGGTGATAACCGAGCTGGTCCGCCTTTTGGGCGACCGCGATGACGCCACGGGCGATGGCGGCCGCGTCCCACCGTCTGCGGTCCACCGGGGTGACCCCCGGGAGCCCTAATGCAAACTTCGTGGCGTGCACCCTCCCTCAGAGAAAGCGACTCTTGCCTGCAGGCAAGAGTCGCTGAGCTCCAGACAGTTTGAGGCGGGGTTAGTTGGAGTTGGAGTCGGTCGTGCCCCCAAACATGGTCCTGACCGAGTCCATCAGCCCCGTGAACTCCATGGGGAAAACGAACTTGGTGGCCGGGCTTTCACCAAGAGTCTTGAGCGTTTCGAGGTACTGGAGTCCCATGGTCTTTCCATCGACTGTCCGGGCCACCATGAATACTTTGTCCAGGGCGTCGGCAAACCCCTCAGCTTCGAGCACGCGGGCCTGTCTGACCGCTTCGGCACGGAGTATCTCGGCCTGCCGTTCACCCTCCGCCTTCAGTATCTCGGATTGCTTCTCCCCCTCCGCCACGGTAATAGCGGCAGCCTTCGTTCCGTCAGCCTCGATCACAGCCGCTCGCCGCTCTCGTTCCGCAGCCATCTGGCGGTTCATGGCCGCCTGGATGTCTCGTGGTGGAGTAATCTCTCTGATTTCTACCGAGGTGACCTTCACTCCCCAGCGGACGGTCACCTCGTCCAGCTTGACGCGGAGGACATCGTTGATTTGTTCCCGCTTGGCCAGGACGTCATCCAGGGAGATGTCGCCGATAACCGCGCGCAAGGTCGTTATTGCGATACCCTGGGCGGCGCCGATGAAGTCTTGTACCTCCAGGATCGACTTCTCCGCGCTATCCTCCATGATCCTGAAGTAGATCAGGAAGTCGATGTCGATGGGCGCGTTGTCCCTCGTGATCGCGGTCTGACTGGGGATGGAAAGGAACCGCTCCCGCAGATCGAGTTTACGACTCCCGTTGTTGATGATCGGCCACATCCAGCGAAGCCCGGGGTTGCGGACCTCCACGAATCTCCCGAATCTCAATACGACCAGGCGTTCGTACTGGCGTACTACGTTAACTCCCGCCATCCCTAGCCTCCTCTGTCCCACTCTGGGACAACCAAACGGTTGCCTGAACGAAAGCCCGAGCGCCTCTTATCTCGGACCCCCGGTCAGCGTACATTAGCCCCCGCCCTCGCCTGAGTCAAGGTCTAGCCCTTCTGGTGGGTCGCCCGCTGGCAGAAGCTTGGGCACCTTTCGAACGTACATTGTGAGCCCGTCGAAGTCCACGATCTCGACCTGCTCACCGGCCTCAATGGCCTGATCGTGCTCAGACCGGGCCGTCCAGGGCTGGTAACCGGCGTAGACGGTGCCAACCGGGCTCAGGGTGACAGTGACCCGGCCTTTCTGTCCAATCAGCTGATGACGTGGGGGTTGGGTGGGAGGGGAGCGCCTGCCACGCCAGGCGAGATACGTCAGGGTCCCGAGGAAAAGGCCGAAGCCTCCTGAGAGCCCTCCAATGAGCCATGGGCTGACCTGGACCCGTGGCCCCGAGATGTTGGGCGGGTCGGCCGCCCAGGGGGCAAACAGGAATAGACTCCCCAGAATGAACGAGATGAGACCGCCAGCTCCGAGCACACCCACCCCGGATACCTGCAGCTCAAGGTAAAGCAGGACAAAGGCAAAGAGCATGAGGCCCGCGCCCGCCCAGTTTAGAGGTAGGTTCCCAGCGGCCACGAATGCCAGCACCAACATGATGGCGCCGAAGACGCCCGGGAAAAGGAGACCAGGGTTCAAGAACTCGACGAATATCCCCAGGCCGCCAATGGAGACCAGGATAGCCGAGATGTTGGGGTCGGAGATCACGTCGAGAAAACGCTCGACGAAGCTAAGGGAGACCGAGGTGCATTGGGAGTAGGGCTCAGTACATGTCACTCCTTGGGTGTCGAGCGTCACTTCCTCCTCGCCGACGGCAATGGTCATACCGTCGAGCTGCAGCAGCAGGTCATCGAGGTCGTTGGCAATGAAATCGATAATGTTGAGTTCCAGCGCCTCGTTATTGGTAAAGGACGATGCCTTTCTTACGGTGTCCTCGAGCGGATCAGGGTTGCGGCCCCGTTGCTCCGCGATACTGCGGATGAGCGCGGCTGCGTCATTGGTGACCTTGTTGGCCAGCGTCTCAGGCAGCTCCTCGCCTCCTCCGGCGACGGGCGTCGCGGCGCCGATGTTGGTGCCAGGTGCCATCACGGCCCGGTGGCCTGCCGCGGTGATAAAAGTGCCCGCGGACCCGGCGCGGGCTCCCTGAGGTCCTACAAACGTGATGACAGGTATCTCCGAGGCCAGGATGTTTTCAACCATGTCCCGCATGGAGGAGACAAGCCCCCCCGGGGTGTTGATCATGATGATGGTGAAATGGGCCCCCTCTTCTTCAGCCCGGTCCAGTCCGCGCTTCAGGTACTTGGCGTGATTGGGGTCGATCACTCCATCGAGGTGCAGCAGAAATCCTTTTGACTGGCCGTGGCCGGCCGATCCATGCGAAAGCGGGACCAGCCCCGAAATGATCAGGCCCGCGTACAGGAGCAGCCGGGCGATTCGGAAAGCTCGGACCACGCCTTCCTCCTACGCCCGATTTTACGCGAATCCTGATTTTCGGCGCACGGGCCAAGATGCAGGGAACGGCCTCAGGCAGTTGGTGCCGAGGGACGGTCCTATTCTCTGGCGTTCGCCGATTCTGCCAAGGCGGAGATGATCGGGTTCGACGTTACGCCCCTTCGGGTATCCCCAGCGGGCTGGGGTGCATCGGCCGGCTACCCCGCCCTGAGACCTCAATCCGCAGCCCCGGCGCTGTGGTCGCCCCGGGTACTCTTCAGGACTGATTCCGCCTGGGCAGCTTCACGACGGCCTGGCCCGCGGTGGTAGTCTCTTTCCGCTGGTTCTCGATCCATACCTGGACGTTGACCGTCGCGACGCTCTCGTCCTCTTCGGCGGCCTTACTGTCGACCTTTCCGTAGCAGGTCAGGGTGTCCCCTGGGACCGACATGCCTCGGTTCTGGTAAGAGATTCGGGCCAGCTTTCCCCGAGGGCCCGCCCACCTGGTAACGAGCTGCGTGAGGAATGCAGCCTGGAGATGCCCATGGACAAGGATTCCTGGGAGCTTGTCCACATCCTTCGAGAATGGGGAGTCCCAATGGGTTCGATGGGTGTCCCAGGTGATGGCACTGAAGGCGAAGAGCTGGACCTCGTCCGGCCGCTGGACCTCCGGCCCCAGGGCGTCTCCCGGGTTTACGTCGTCGAAGTAGCGGGTTGCAGGCTGGACTGTCGTCAATGTTAATCTCCTGGAGGGAGAATACTCAGGCTCCGCGTTGGCTTCACTGGTGCCGGATGATCGTGAGTAGCTCCCGCACGCAGAGCTGGCCATCCTGGTTCGTGTAGTTCGTCTCGCTGACGATAAACACCATCGGGCCGCTGCGGCCCTCCTTGGCGTAGACATCGACCACAGTTTCCTGGGCGGTGATCCGGTCTCCCGGCTTGATTGGCTCGCCGAAATCGAGGTCCCGGCCACCCGCAACCGCTCCATCGAACCCTGGGACCGGCACCTCAAACCTGGGTCCCATACTCTCCCCGAGGCCACTCGGCTCGAGGCTGTCGAGGTCCTCTTCAGGAAGGTTGAAAGCGCAGTGAAACATTGGCGGCGCGATGGTGTCGGAGTATCCCCAGGACTTCGCATACTCCGGGTCCCGGTAAAGGGGGTCCTTTTCCCCAATCGAAATGACGAATCGCCGGATATCCCGGCGCGAGATTTCCGTGGTCCTGATAGGGCCCGATAGCCCGATGTATTCCCGCGCCTTCGACAGGATATCAGGGTCTACCGGCATCGCTTCGCTCCATGGGGGAACCGGCAAACCACAGCGAGGTGACCGGCCAAGCAGCCTGGGGCCGACTATGGAAAGCCGCTGTCCGGCAGTCTACGTTAGCGCCTGTACACAGTCAACATCGATGAAACCGAACGAGCGCCCTTGGCCGTTCCCTAAAGAGAGGCCCCAGGGCTCGCAATGGCAAACCTTCTTGTCATTAGAGCGGGGCAGGCCCTAGTATATCCGGCGGAATCTGAAGAGACTTTGGCTGGGCCGGAAGGCTTGGTCAACCTTACCGGGGGCGGTTCCGGAGGCGTATTGCTCGACCATAAGGACACCGGAAAACCATCCCCTTGGCGTTGGGTCCTGTTCGTGGTCGCGGCCATGGCGCTAGCGGGCGGGACTTACGCGGTCGGCTGGGCGGTGCGGGGCAATACGGTCACCGATCTAAAGGCCGAAATCTCAGACCTGAAGATCTCGGGCGAGGAGCTCGAAGAGCGTCTGATGGCGGACTTGGACACTGCCAGGGGGGAGGTGGCCGAGCGTTCCCAGGCCGTTAGAGAGGCAGCGGCCCGCGCGACCACCCTTAGCGGAGAGGTCGGAGCGCTGCGTACGCAAGTGCGGTCCAGGGACCGGGAGGTCCAATCCCTCAGGGCCAACATCGGATTGGTGGCTGACCTGCAGGCGAAGGTCGAAGCCCTCACTTCCCAGGTCCAAGGGGTCGATGGCGGCGATAGGGACCTCGGCCAGATCAGGGAGGTTGCCGACGGCCTTTCACGAGACCGGCTACTGATAGCGGAGATGCGGAAGCCATTGCCACCTGAGCGCGAGGAGGCCGAGCGCTTCTGGACCTCTGTTAAGGGAATCGCCGTCAAGTCGGATTCCTCCTTGGCCTCCAAGGCGGACAAAATCACCGTAGCCTTGCCAGCCTACTTCGATTGGTCGGAGCGCGATTTCAGCAGTACGCAAGAGTCAGCAATAACGTATATCTTGACCGGCGCCAACGCGTACGAAGCGTCCGTAGACGAATTCTGGGGCGCTGTTCTGTTGGTTGTGATCGATAGGATCGATGCCCTTACGGGACTAGTAGGCTTCGAGTGACCCGTCGCCGGGCCACGATCAACCGGACCGACAACCTGGAGGCCTTTTGCTGACATCCCGAGCTCCCCTTAGCATCGTAGTCCGGCTGGCCCTGGTCGCGGCCATAGTCCTGCTCTCCTTGGCGGTAATTGACTGGTCCGGCGGCGCCCCAACCGCAGGGGCAGACGGAAAAGGAGGGGTGGAGACGAAGGTCGGCGCCAAACGCCTGACGGTCCAGGGGACCATCGATTCCTTCAAGAACTTTCTTTCCGCTCCGGGTTGGCTCCAGGCGGAGGGCCTCGACCCCCGGCGGCAGGAGCGCCCGGCCTGGGACGTCCTGACCAGGCTTCGGTGGCGAGACCTGCAAAGCCAGACGTTTTCTGGGTTCGGGTCGCCTTCGCAACAGGGAGGGGGAGGGTTGCTCGTGCCCTTCAGGGACCCCGCTCCAGCTTTCAGCCGCAACGTCCTGATAAGTCGCGACTTCAGCAACACCCCAGTGCAGTTGGAGCCCCACCTGGCGGTCGACCCCACCGATCCAGACCATATGGTCGTCGGCGTCATCGACTATAACTTCCCCAGTATCGTGGCATACGTCACGTTCGACGGCGGCGAGAACTGGGAGGGACCCAACCAGCTTCCGTTCATACGGGAGGACCGCATCGGGGGTGGCGACCCTGTCGTCGCTTTCGACCGGACGGGCAAAGTGTATATGGCTAGCCTGTCGATCGGTGTCGACGAGTTCAGCGTTGGCCGGTTCGCGACATCGGCCCAGGTGTCTTCGGTGGCTGTTTCGGTGTCGGAGGATGGAGGACTGAGCTGGTCTGACCCCGTGGCGGCTGCCAAGGAGATCGTGGTACCTAGGTTGGAGCCGCCTGACGCGTCCCTCAGAGTGCGGGGCCAGATCGACGCGCCCTTCCTGGACAAGCCCTGGTTGGATATCGGGCCTCATCCCGAAGACCCGTCAAGGGACGTTGTCTACGCCTCGTATACCCAGTTCGTCAACGTGGTCGAGGTGGTATACCTGGATGAGATTCCGACCTTCGCGACGGTGGAGGTCCAGACCACGATCAGGCTGGTGTACTCGGAGGACGGCGGCGAGACCTGGAGCGAGCCGATATCGGTCAGCCCGACAGTCAGACGGTCCGCAGGCGATGCGCCGGCGCCGGGCGGCGGAGTCGCTGTTGGGCTGAAGCGGGTAGTCCAGGGGTCCGAGCCGCACGTCGCTCCCGACGGAACGGTGTACGTTAGCTGGATGGACAGCACCGACGATGACTCGCAGGAGGGCTTGGCGGAGATCTATGTTGCCCGGTCGGATGATGGTGGGAAGAGCTTCCTGGAGCCGGTACGCGTAAGCCTGTTCCGAGAGCCGGGGTTTCGGCCGAGGACCGCTTTTTTCCGGTATTGGGGGTCTGCCTTCCCAAAGGTAGACGTTGGACCCGGCGGGGAAGTGTACCTGGTGTACGTAGGCCTGAACGCGGCAAAAAAGGAGGACGATGGAGACGTCTTCTTCACCAGGTCCTTCGACAAGGGCGAGACCTGGACCCGGCCCACCGTATTGGGTGGGGACGATTCTCAAAGCCTGCAATTCTTCCCGGCCATCGCGGTAGGTCCGGAGGGCAACCTTCACGTCATGTGGGGGGACATGAGAGACGACCCTGCCCAGATCCGCTATCACGTGTATTACACGACGTCCGATGACAGGGGTGATACTTGGGGTTTCGAGCTCGAGCAACTGAACCTGAAGACCGATGACACCCGCGTCACCGATTTCCCTTCTAACGCCAACAAGGGGTTCCCCAACGGACTCTTTATCGGCGACTACTTCGCCATCGACGCCACGGCCGACGAGGTCTACATGGTCTGGGCCGACACCCGGCTGGGTGAATTCGGTCCGTTCAACCAGAAGGTCGGCTTCGCCCGGAAGCGCGCGATCCCGACGGCCGAGGTCTTCATCAGCCCGCCGACCGGGCCCGGAGGCCAGGAGATCACCGTCCAGGGGTTCAACCTCCAACCGGACTTGAACGTGTTCATCCAGGTTGGGGGTGTGACCGTATCTTCTGAGCGAATCAACAAGGATGGACGGTTCACCGCCCGGCTCTTCATGCCGGTTACGGGTGAGGGGGCCCAGGCGATTCGCATCGTCGACGAATCGGGGAATATCGCCGGGACCTCCTTCTTCACGGAGTTCGGCTTCGGGAACATAAGGGACCAGACCGAGGAGCTCGACTCGCGGCTCCGTGTCCTGACCGAACGGGACTCCGTATCGGGGCCGGACATCGATCGGCTCAGGGCCGATGTCGTGGAGCTGCAGCGGCTGCTCGAGCAGGGCGAAATAGGGGACAGTCGACTGCCCTGGTGGGTTATCTTCGCGTCTTCCCTTGGCGGGGCCGTTATTGCTGGAGGGGTCCTTGTCGCCGCTTTCCTTTTAGCCAGGCGGGGCGGGATGACGCCATCACCTTCACAAGAGGAGTAGGAGCATGCGAGAGATTACCCGGGTAGCCGCTGCTCTAGCGGCTGTTCTTCTCGTGGTCGCTGCCTGCTCCGGGGGCGGCGTTAAAGAAGAGCCGACGGCCACCTCCACTCGCCCAGCGGGCCCAAGCGCCACGGAGACCCCGGCGCCCACACCTTCGCCCGCGCCGGAGGTGTACGAGCCGCCGCATAGCCGACCGGGACCAGCGACTGACAAGCTGTTCTTCAAGGCCTTCAACGTGGACCAGGCCCCGCTGGAGTTCCAGAACGGGAACATGGATTTCTATCTGTTCAGCCTCAAGACCGCCGCGGCCAGGGAGCTCCGTCGAAACCCGGAAGTCCGGCTGGATGAGGCGCCGGCAACGAGCATTTCCATCATTCTGAACCCCGCTCCCGCCCGGGAGGGCGAGCTGAACCCGCTCTCCATCAAGCCCGTACGCCAGGCGGTCCAATCGCTGGTGGACCGGAGTCTCATTGCCAGCGATATTTATCAGGGCATGGCCCTCCCGATGATCACCCATCTGAGTCCTACGGACTTTGATTTCCTGACGGTCTTCGAGCAGGTCCGAGGCGCTGACATCCGCTTCGATCCAGAGCTGGCAAGGGGCATCATCGATCGGGAGATGACCGCCGCCGGGGCGGAGAAGATCGACGGCAAATGGGCCTTTCAGGGCAACCCTATCCGCCTGAAATTCATCATCAGGGTGGAAGACGAGCGAAGGGATATAGGGAGCCTGGTGCAGGCGCAGCTTGAAAGGGCCGGGTTCAACGTGGCCCCTTCCTTCAAGCCTTTCGCGGATGCGATTCAGACAGTCTATTCCTCGGACCCAAGCGCCTTCCAGTGGCACCTCTACACAGAGGGATGGGGCAGGTCCGCTCCGTCCCGGTACGATTTCGCGACCATCAATCAGATGTCGGCGCCCTGGCAGGGCAACATGCCTGGGTGGCGCGAGGTCGGGTTTTGGCAATACGAGAACGAAGAGCTTGACACCCTCGGCCAGCGTCTGTTCACCGGCGACTTCCGGAACCAGCAGGAGCGGAACGGTATCTACCGCCGCATGACCGATATCGCGTTGGACGAGTCCGTACGCGTTTGGGTCGCGACGGTCATGAACAGCTTCCCGGTAAACAAAGGGATGAAAGGGGTTACTACTGACCTGGTCTCAGGGCCCAAGAGCGCCCGGACTTACCGGGAAGCATATATTCCCGGTCGCAGCGAGCTCACTCTGGGGAACCTGTGGGTGTGGACAGAGCGCACCACGTGGAACCCGGTGGGAGGATTCGGAGACCTGTACAGCTCGGACATTTTGACGAGCCTCTATGATCCACCCCTTTGGAACCATCCCTCCACCGGCATACCGGTCCCATATCGGGCGACGTTCCAAGTGGAGACCGCTGGGCCCGACGGGAAACTCTCCGTGCCCTCCGATGCAGTCCAGTGGGATGTCGAGAACGACCAGTGGAAGGCCGTGGGCGAAGGCATCCAGGCGACAAGCAAGGTGACTCTGGACTACTCGAAGTATTTCGGCAGCAACTGGCACCACGGCCAGCAAATGACAATGGCCGACTTGGTCTATCCTATCGCCCAGTCTTACGAGCTTGCCTACGATTCGGCCAAGTCCCGGATTGAGTTCGCCCTTGGCGTAACTTCGAGGCCCTACCTGGACACCCTCCGCGGTTATCGCATCATCGGAGGGAGCACCCTCGAGGTTTACGTCGATTTCTGGCACTTCGAAGAGGCGCAGATTGCGGGTTACGCGTCGCCCGCCGGTCTGACGGTGCCATGGGAGATGCTGGCTGCGATGGACCGGCTGGTCTTCGAGCAGCGCAGGGCGGCATACAGCGATACGGCCGCCGCCCGCTTCAGCGTCCCCTGGATCAGTCTCGTCATGAAGCGAGATGCCGGACTGGTCGAGCGCACACTGAAGGAAATGGCGCGGCAGGATGCGGTGCCGGAGGGATACTTCACGGTAGGAAACGTGGCCCTTGCGGGCCCTGAAGAGGCCTCGCAGCGGTACCAAGCGGCGATCGACTGGTTTGCGGAGAAGGAGCACCTATTCATCAGCAACGGTCCCTTTTTCCTGGTCCGGTACGACCCTCCGGCCCAGTTCGCTGAGCTCAACGCATTCAGGGACCCTTCATATCCGTTCCACCCGGGTGATTGGTACCTAGGTGAGGCGCCGAGGCTTCAGTTCGTTCGAGTGGAAACGAACGACGTCAAGCCAGGGTCCGCAGCGGAGATCAAAGTCGTCGTGGAGGGGCCAGGGAGCCTGGGAGTCCAATACTTACTCATTGACCCCGCGTCGGGCAACGTCATCAAGGCTGGCCAGGCCGACTTGGTTTCAGCAGGGGACTTCGCGGTCCGGATAGACGAGCAGACCACCTCTGGAATGCAACCAGGCCTGTACAATCTCTTCTTGGCGGCCTTCAGCGATGAGGTCGCTGCGGTGACGGAGCGCAAGGTCGATCTGGACGTCCTGCCCTGAGAAAGGGCCCTGAGGACGGGGGCTTGACTATCTGGACCGCCCCCCTCTCGGGTCACGGGCCCCCGACATGTCTTACCTGCGGCCACTAGTCGTTCGGGCGCTATCCCTTCTATTCGTACTCGTGGCCGTGCTTGTTCTTCTGGTGGTCTCGCTGGGAGCTACCGGGTTCACGGACCGGCTGCTCGGGGCCATCGTCAACGAGGAGGTCCGAGGCCTGCGCATCAGCTTGGCCCAGAACATCCGGGACCCTGACGAGCTCGAACGCGTGGTCCTGGCGCGGCGCAAGGACCTGGAGGAGTCCCACGGCCTGGACAAGAAGTGGTACCAGCGGCTCCCGAGCACCGTGATACGCGTGTTTAGGCTCGACCTTGGAGAAGCCAGGACCCTCAAGAGCTCTTCCGGCAGCAACAGGATATCCGACATCGTCTGGGAGCGGCTGCCCAACACGGCGTTGCTGCTGACAACTTCGCTCATATTCACGGCGGTCATCGGGCTTGGGGTTGGTGTCAGGGCCGCGACGAGGATTGGCAGCAGGCTGGACAGAGTGCTGTCCTACGCTTCGGCGATATCCTTCGCTATGCCAGCCTGGTGGATGGGGATCCTGATGATCCTCATTTTTGCGTTCAACCTGGGCGTTCTTCCTTCTGGAGGCATGTACAGCACACCGCCTCCCGAAGGAGGCTTTAGCCGGTTCCTGGACCTTCTCAAACACGCCATCCTCCCCGTGTTCACGCTGGTGCTGGTCAGCGTTGGGCCATATATCTACGCCGTCCGCACAATGACGATGAACGTGGCCCAAGAAGACCACGTAACGATCGCCAGGGCCAAGGGGATGCCGGAGGGGATTGTCACGAGACGGCACATCCTGCGCGTGGCGGCGCCGCCGATCGTGACGGGCCTCATCCTGGGGCTGACCGGTTCTCTTGGCGGGTCCATCCTGGTCGAGACGATATTCAACTGGAGAGGCATGGGGCGGCTCTATTTTGACGCCATCACGGGGTCACCAGACGAGGGGGTCATTATCGCCCTCACCTTCGTTTTCACCCTCATGTACGTGGCCGCCAGGCTGCTTCTCGAAGTCTTGTACGTTGTTCTAGATCCGCGAGTGCGGTATACCTGATGACCGGCCGAGAGATGCTGCGCGAGTTGCTGGCCTCAGGCCCGGGGAAGGCCGGCGTGGTCCTGTTGGCAGTGCTGATCGCTCTCTCGGTGTATGTGCTGGTGCGCTTCCCCCTGGACTTCGGCACTACCCGGTGGGCGAACCCAGCCGAATGGTCCGACAACCCCAAGGCTGCGCCTCCCGTGTGGTCGAGTCTCCTGGGAGGTGACCGCGCCCGTCATCGGGAGGAGATTCACGGCGAGCCCGCCGATATCGCCCCGAGGAGCGTGGGGGAGGTCCGGACCTACGCTATGGGGTTTGACTTCGAAGACGATCTGCCCCCGACATTCTTCACCTTGTCCGTTAGCTCAGTCAGCTATCATTCCCGCCCGCCTGTCCTCTCGGTGGTCCTCGTCAGGCCGGATGGTGAGGTCGTGGTCAATCGGCAGGTGGTGCGAGGCCCTCGGGAAGGGGAACAGGCTCCCTTCACCCGTTTTCAAGACCAGCCCCTCCGGATAGCAGTCACCACCGAGGCGTCCGCCTTGGTAGCGATGAACGAGTTCTTTCAGCGGGAGTACGGCCGGGTACCGCCTGGAGGGACGCTTGGCGATTACTTGGCCCAAGCCTTCGTCAGCCGGCCGGACGGTCCACAGGGCTTGGCCCTCTTGCCCGGCCCGTACACCTACCAGCTTCGCGTGGCGCTTGGTGACCGCAGGGACGAGATAGGGTCGGTGCGGTTTGTGGTTGGGGGATCGGCCTTTGGTCTCATGGGGACCGATTCTCTCGGACGCGACCTCGCATTGGGGCTCGCATTCGGCCTCCCGGTTGCCCTCTTCATTGGGATCGTCGCGTCGGTCACTACGACGGTCATCGGCGCGACCCTGGGTACGATCAGCGGGTATATGGGCGGCAAGACCGATATGCTGATCCAGCGCATTTCCGATATCGTGGCGAACGTTCCCCTGTTGCCTCTGCTCATTTTTCTGGTTTTCGTCTTCGGCTCCAATCTCTTTCTGATCATGCTGTTCCTGGTCGCCTTTAGCTGGCCTGGACTGACGATCCTCATAAGGTCCATGGTCTTGCAGATCCGCTCCGGCCATCTCATCGAATCGGCGGTAGCTCTCGGGGCCTCCAAGTGGCGCATCATGCTCCGTCACGTCTTCCCGCACACGGCGCCCTTCGTCTTTGCACAGATGATATTCTTCGCGCCTGCAGCCATTCTGGCGGAGGCGGGCCTCAGTTTCCTGGGCCTGGGGGACCCGTCCATCCCCACCTGGGGGCAAATACTGGAGCAGGGATTCCGGACCGGAGCAGTGTACCTGGGCTTCTGGTGGTGGGTCATTCCGCCGGGAGCCCTGATCGTCATCACTGCCGTAACGTTCATGCTGCTCTCCCTGGGGATGGAGCCCGTAGTCAATCCACGGCTCAGGAGGTCCCGGTAGTGGCCGTTCTCGACGCCAGAGACCTACGGCTCCACTATGCGAGCCCCCGCGGGCCGGTGAGGGCGGTGGACGGCGTCTCAGTACGTATCGAGCAACCTGGCGAGACGGTTGGGGTTGTAGGTGAATCGGGCAGCGGCAAGAGCAGCCTGGCGATTTCGCTCATGAGGCTTCTGCCACCGAACACCGCCCTGGCGGAAGGGCAGGTCACTCTCGAGGGAAGGGACCTGACGGCGCTCTCAAACGACGAGTTCCGCCGGGAAGTCCGATGGAAGCTTATCGCTATGGTTTTTCAGGGAGCCATGAACTCCCTGAACCCGGTGCTGAGGGTCGGTCATCAGGTCACGGAGCGACCGGTCCTTGAAGCTACGGTCTCAAAGAAGGCAGCCTACGACCGGGCTGAGGAGCTGCTGGAGTTGGTCGGGCTCCCGAGCGAAATCCTCCAGCGCTATCCCCACGAGCTGAGCGGAGGAATGAAGCAGCGGGTCGTCATCGCTATGGCACTGGCAATGGACCCGAAAATGCTTATCCTGGACGAGCCCACGTCTGCCCTGGATGTCAGTGTGCAGGGGCAGGTCATGAACCTGCTGAAGCGCCTCAAGCGAGAGCGGGGGCTCTCTATGCTGTTTATAACCCACGATATCGCTTTGGCGAGCGATATCTGCGACCGGATCGTCGTAGCCTATGCGGGGGAGCACATCGAGTCGGGGTCGATCGAAGATGTCCTCAACGAGCCCAAGCACCCTTATACACAGAAGCTGATCGCCAGCATACCCGGGCTTCACGACCCGTCCCAGCCCGAGTTCCTACCGGGACATCCCCCGGACCTCGTAGAGCCGCCTTCAGGCTGCCGTTTCCATCCAAGGTGCCCGCATGTGTTTGAGCCTTGCGCGAGGGAGTCGCCGCCGGCGTTCGACCTCGGAGGGGGCCGTTCCGCCAAGTGCTGGCTCTACAAGGGGGACACTGTCCCATCGTTGCAGGTGGAGTAAGGGCCTCGACAGGGGGATCCTGCTGTGCAGCGGACGGGGCGCTCCTGCGAGGCACTCCGGCTGGGCGGGCTCTTGCCCCAGACGAGGAGCGGCTAAGCCTGTGGGCGGCGGTTACTCATTGCAAGCAGGTGGCTGTGGTAGGTCCAAGCCCGCTACACAGTCGCGGTACGCTGCGGACGAGGTGTCGACGTTGGCGGTGGGGTCGCCGTGGGAGGGGGCGGTTCCGTGCGGGGGGTGAGAGGCCGGTCGAGGCTGACCTGGCGGAAACTGGGTACCTGCTGGGCTGAAACGTGCCAGTCCCGGACGTGCGGCTTCACCAGCACGTGGTCGCCGCCGAACCAGAGGGGGATGGCGGGGACATCGGCCATCATCAGCATCTCCGCCTCTTGGTAGAGGTCAAGCCGGGCCATTTCGTCGACCTCGGTCCTCGCGCGCTCGAGCAGGCCATCGACAGCTGGGTTGCTGTACGAGCCGAAGTTGTTTGGGGCCTGACTATGGAACAGGATGTCCAGGAAATTCTGAGGGTCCGGGTAATCGGCCACCCAGCCGAAATCAAATATGTGGGCCTCGCTGAGCTCGACGGCTCTCCGCAGGTCATTGATATTGGCCCCGGCCAGATTGATTTCCACACCCAATACTTCTCGCCAAGCGTCGATCAGACTTGCGGTGTTATCGGTAAGGATGCCTCCGCTGACCAGTACGGTTACGGTGGTGGCGGCGGCTCCCTTCTCAGCTACAACCTCATCCCATAGGGCCTTCGCCGCCTGGGGATCGTATGGCAGAGGTTGGAGGTCCGCGTTGAAGCCGGGGAGACCCTGAGGCATGATTCCGGCAGCGCGGGTCACCGCTCCCGCAAGGTCTTGTTGGATGATGGCGTCGATGTCGGCGGCCATGGCGAAAGCCCGGCGGGCCCGGGGATCGTCGAACGGCGATTGGCGGGTGTTGAAACCCATATAGAAAATGGTCAGCTCCGGTACGACGAGGAGCTCGTCTTTCAGGGGCCCTTCCCGAATCTCCTCGAGGTCGGCCACGCCCACGGGGGTGATATCCACCTCCCCCGCCTCGTACATCGCCAGCGCGTTTGGTCTGAAGGTCCATACCAGGATGTAGGGCACCCTGGCCTGCTCCCGGTAGTAGTAGTCGTTCCGCTCCAGGACCAGGGCGAAGGGGGGCTCCCATCCCAGCAGCTTGAACGGACCCGAGCCATCGGGCTGAAAGAACCATGAGGCGCCTTGGGCGACGTTGTCCCGCTCCACCACGAAACCGGCGGGGTGCGTCATCTTGGCCAGAAAATACGGCACCGGCTGGGTGATCTTGAACTGGACGGTGCGCTCATCGATGACCTGGACTCCAGCCACCTCGAGAGCGGTCCCGGCAAGCTTCTCCTTGACGCCGACGATGTCGTCGAGGTAGATCTGGGCCGTTCTGGAGCCGGTTTGTGGATCTGCGGCGCGCTCGATGGAGAACTTTACGTCTTCCGCCGTTACCTGCTTCCCGCTGTGGAACCTGGCGTCCGGTCTCAAGTGGAATACATAGGTGGTGCCGTTGTCGAGCACCTCCCAGCGTTCCGCCAAGTCGGGGACTATCTCTAGGTCCTGACTCAGCCCGACGAGGCCGCTATATATCTGAACGATGTAGTAGTAGGATGCGGCGTCCCCGATGAGATGGGGGTCGAGGCTGGATGGGCCACCCCGCAGGATAGCCAGCCCCTGGTCTCGTGAAACCCCAAAGGGGGCTGGTTGGAAGAGCCGGATGCTGTGCGCCAGACGCTCCATCTCCGGCAGCCGTCCCGCGAAGTCTGCCTCGATGGTCTGGGCGAAGACATGGAACAGGACGCTGGCCCTTCTCACGGTGACCATCTTTGCCCCAAACGGCAGGTCACCGGCGGTGAACAAAATGTCGTACTCGTAGGCCTCGACGCCGCTGGGCAGGCTGACGGCACCCTCGCTTTGGACGCTTACCTCCCCGAATACTTCACGTAGGTCCGCTAACCCAGCTTCGGCATGAGTCTTTGGGTCGGAGAGCTCGGTGGGGTATCCCAGGTTGACGAGAAGCTGTGGGAGGCCCAGGGGCGCGGACCGCGCGACGAACACGGTGCTCCCCTGCGTGATATCGCCTTCCACTGTCTCCCAGTCCTCCGGGTAGTCAATGCTGAAGCCGTGAACCTGGCTGCTAAACCGTGCAAGTTCACCAATGGGCTCGGCCGTGGAGACCGGGGTTGGTGAGGGCGTGGCTGTTGGCTGGGGTGTTGGGGTGGGTGAAGGCGTTGGGGCAGCAGGCAGGGACGTCGGTGTCAACGTGGGGAAGGCGGTTGCAGTAGCTCCCGGTGTTGGCGCGGGGGCAGCTGTTGGGGTAGCGGCCGGTGAGGCCGTAGGGCGCGGCGACGAGGTCTGGGTCGGGCTGGGTGTGGGGGAAGGGGCTCCCCCACCAGAGCAGGCGGCGAACAGCAGGGTCGTGAGCGCGAGGGCGGAGGCGCCAAAGCCCAATCGGCGGTCGAAGCGCAAGAATCCTCCTTGTGGGCTCGGGCCTCTTGCTATTATAGGGTACGGCACCCGTCCCGAAGGCTGAGGTGGGCGACCTACAGTAGAGTACGGGCCCAGGTCACGGAAGGTTCTGTGGAGGATCCCCGAGCTATCGATGTCAGACGGAATGCCAGGCCCTAAGGTTGGGGAGACTCAGACCCTGGAAATGGCCCTTGTTGAGCTGGATGGGGTCCACGTCCATTTCTATGCCCGCAAAGGACTTCTTCGGCGCGCGACTATTCGCGCCGTGAACGGCGTGGACCTGAAGATCGGCCGGAGCGAGACTGTGGCAGTGGTCGGCGAGTCGGGCAGTGGAAAGACCACGCTGGGTCGAGCCGCTCTCCGCCTCGTCAAGCCTGCCGGGGGTACGGTTGAGTTCGACGGCCGGGACATCACATCGTTGGACGAGGGGAAACTGAAGTGGTTTCGGCGCAAGGCGCAGGCCGTCTTTCAGGACCCTTACTCCAGCATCAACCCATACATGAACATCTCTCAGATCGTCGAAGAGCCGCTGCTCGTCCACGGGATCGGTGAGCGGACCGAGCGCCGGGAACGGGGGCGCAAGGCGTTGGAGGACGTCCGGCTGCACCCCGCGGATGCGTTTACCGCGAAGTTTCCCCACACCCTATCGGGTGGGCAGCGGCAGCGGGTAGGCATCGCCAGAGCGTTGGTGTTGGAGCCCGATTTCATCGTCGCTGACGAGCCGGTCTCCATGATCGATGCATCGAGCCGCGCCGAGATCCTGTACCTAATGCGGGACCTTCAACGCAGATATGACATCGCCTTCCTGTACATTACGCATGACATCGCAAGCGCCCGTCATTTCTCAGACCGGATCGCGGTCATGTACTTGGGCACCGTTGTGGAAGAAGGACCACCAGGGGCGGTGGTCGAATCGCCGCTGCACCCATACACCCAGGCGCTGATCAACGCGGTACCCGCGCCGGACGCGGGGAACCGCCTGATCGAGAGGGAGGTCATTCCTGGGGAGCCGCCCAGTCCCGCGAACCTGCCCTCTGGCTGCCCTTTTCACCCTCGGTGCCCGCGGTTCATGCCTGGGCGTTGCGAGGTCAGCCGGCCCCTGCCCATCGAGCACGGGCCGGGGCACCGCGTGGCCTGTTTCCTGTACGGGCCTCCCGAGGATTCCGAGGACGCGCGTCGGCCGCCTGATACCGGGCCCGTCCCAGGCTCGGACTAGGGCGTGTTCACACTAGCTGTGAGGCAAAGGCTTGCCAAAGGCGTGGCGGGGCTAAGGTGCCTGGCGGGCAGCGTCTTAGATTCCTCGGCTGCGCCTCGGAATCACTATGGCCTTGTGAAGGCCACGTAAGGGGATGAAAATCGGCGGCGGTCCAGGACAAGGCCGGAGGCGGGGAACGACGGGCCGGGAGGCGGGTTTCAAACCCGCCCCTACGAAACAGCGGCGCGACGGTGCCCATTTTCATAGCAATGACACGGGGGAGCGCTTTTCGTGTAGCGCGAGCATAGTGTGAACTCGCGCCCCGCTCGGGCGGGGATGATTCCTCAGTTCAGGCCACCGATCCGCCGCCACGTGGAATCAATAACCTCGCTGACACTGGCTGCATCGGGGGCGTCGGGCTGCAGGGCGAGATAGCGCTGCAATTCCGCGATGGCCTGGGGGTGCTGCTGAAGCCGAGCGAGCACCAGCCCGCGGTCGCGGACCTGTTCGACGCTCCCTGGGTCCAAGAGGAGCATGCGGTCGATAGCGGCCAGCGCCTTGCCGTGGTCCTGCTGGTTCAGGTAAATCCCCTTCAGGTTTGCCAGCATTCGGAACAGGATCTGTTTCTTGTTCACTGTTGCCAGGAAATCTGGCTGGAAGGCCACGTTGCCGTTGTACAGGTGGTCGATGCGCTCTGCGCACTCCTGGATGGACAGTAGGCGTCCCCGGTTGTAAACGTCTACGTACCACTCGTCCCTCGCCGATGGTGGCTTGAGGAGAAAGTGGCCGGGCATCCCCACTCCCGCCAGGGGAAGTCCCACCCGCTTTCCGAGCTCCATGTAGAGCAGTGAAAGGCTGATTGGTATGCCCAGCTTCCTATCCAGTACTTCGTTGAGGAAACTGTTCCTCGGGTCGTAGTAGTCTTCCGCATTGCCTTGAAACCCCTCCTGGTCGAACAGAAGTGAGTTCAGCGCATCGACCACGCCTTTTGGTCCCGCGGCGTTATCGGCCGCGATGGGGTGCGCCATCCGGTCCAGCCTTTCGATGTAGGCGTCGACATCCAGGTCTGGGTATTCTTCTTTGGCAAAAAGGAGGGCCGCCCTCGCAAGATCGATGTCCTCCTCCGGGCGGTCAATAGCCTGGATGAATTGCTCCCTAGCGCTGGCTGCCAACGAGGCTCCTCCTCAGGTCCCATCTCTGTACTATTCTATGGGGGACCCGCCCGGGGTGCCAACTACAGGACGAGGCACAAGAGCTAAAGCCTTCTCAAAGAACGCCACGGCCGCCGTACCGAGGGTGGCGACCAGGCTGGTCGTCAGGTTGCCCGCGAGAAGGAATCGGTAATCGCGGTGCGCCAAAGAGCTGAAGATGTGCCCGGGCCGGCGCTGTATGGTCTGGCCTTCGCCCCGCCGGCGTTTCCTCAATCGCGGGGAAGCGATAGCCTAAGTGGGCCTTGGGCGCAGCCGCTTCGGAGGAGCGGGAGGACGAGTGAGCAGGAACAGGAGAGCCCCTATGGAGCTGATCCCCGCGAGAAGGAGGAAGGACGAATCGTAAGACCCCTGGACGTCGGCCATCCAACCGGCGAGTACCGGGCCCAGCATTGAGCCCGGGATCGTCACGACGAATGAGGTCCCGGCGATTTTTCCATACGCGGTCCGGCCAAAATAGTCGCCCCGAATCGAGGCCATCATCGGCCCCCTCATACCCCAGAAAAAGCCCATCATCGCCCCATAGGCCATCGCCATCCCAAGACCTCCAGCGATGCCCAGGACCGCTAGGGAGGCGGACGAGCCGATGGCCCCAAGGGCCGACATGTGGCGCTTATCGTATCGGTCTCCCAGAATGCCTCCCGCGAGCCGGCCGGCCATATTGGTAGCGCTCAACACCACTACCACGGAGGCTGCGGAAGCACGGGACAGAAGGATACCTTGCTCCATATGGGCGAATTGGTGCGTGATCGCAGCGGTGATCGCCATGACGGAGAGGCCATGGGCCAAGCCGACCGTCCAGAAGGCTGGAGAGCGGATAGCCTCGCCCAGGGTGAAATCGAGGCCGCCCATGATCGGCCGGCCGTGAGCCCCCGCCTCGGCCTGTGGCCCGTCCGCCGGAGAGTCTCCATCCGGCAACAGGCCATATCGCTCGGGGGCGTCGCGCATGAGCCTCGCTGCCGGAATTCCAACGATCCAGATGCTGATGCCGGCGGACAAAGCAGCCGCCCGCCATCCCCATACCTCCATCACGAAGACCAGAAGAGGAATGAGGGCTATGCCCCCGAGCCCCATCCCCATCTGCCCGATGGACAGGGCTAGGGTCCGCTTCCGCCTGAACCAGTTGTTTATCGCCGTGGACATGACCAGGAAACCGCCAATGCTGGTCCCGAGAGCGACGACGACAAACGCCAGATAGAACATCCATAGGGACTGCACCAGCGAAACCATGA
Organism: Dehalococcoidia bacterium; assembly: GCA_965220155.1. Classification (GTDB taxonomy): domain Bacteria; phylum Chloroflexota; class Dehalococcoidia; order SHYB01; family SHYB01. The sequence continues at coordinate 2,918,523 of OZ244810.1, forward strand.
CCATGCCAAGGCCGAGAATGACCATGCCGATAGTCATCATGATGCGCGGGCCAAAGCGGTCGATCAGCCATCCTTCGATGGGCCCTGTGAGGGAGGCCTCGATCTGCATGACGGCGCGGGCCCCGGAGATAGCCCCCTTGCTCCAGCCGAAGGTCTGCTCGAGCGGCGTGATAAACGCCCCGAAACCCTGCATCGCAAAGCCGCCATGAAAGACCTGGCCAACGAAGGCGGAAAAGACGATCTTCCAGCCGTAGAACAGGCTCTGAGGCCGCGCGGCAGTACGGATTTGAGCTAAACGACTTCCCATGGAGGCGCGAGGAGCGGAGAACGAGGGCCTGCCACAGGGTACCACACAGAGGATGGGACGCCGGGAAAACCGGTGAGTCGAGCCCAGTAGCAGAGGCCGAATTCCATGCCCTCTGCCCGGACCGTTGCCCCGGGATGGGCGCACAAAGGCCGCGTTAGGCCTCAGCCTCCAGGATTGCCCTGAGCGCGGCCAGCCCTCTCCGGAGCAGGCGGTCCATCATCGGGTGGGTGAGCCGGCCACGAGGACGGTGGACCACGCGGACCGGGCCAGGTTGGTTGCTTTGGCGCCGCCCGATGAAGCTGCAGGGTCCGCTGGAGGAGGGGAGTCAGGCAATGTTGCGCCGGCGATACGGACAGTATACGGTTGGCCGGAAGCGCATCTGCATAGCGGCTGCATGCGGGGGCGAAGAGGACAAAATGACCGGTGTTGCGGGGCGTCACGGAGTCATTACCGAGGAGGGTATTCGTGCCCTCAGGTCGCGCGTCGGCATCCCCTTGGCGCCCGAGGGCTCCCCCTTCTTCGAGGAGGCGACTGAGGACAACATCAGAAATTTTGCGCACTCCACGGGCGACGTCAATCCGTTGTTCACCGACGCCGCGTATAGCCGAGAGACTCGCTGGGGAGCGCCGGTCGCGCCAGGGTGCATGCTTTTCAGCATGGGGATACCGGAGGGAAGGCCCATCACCGCCCTGGAACGGGAGGAGGGGCGCGGCGGTGGGCTGCCGGGGGTCCACGCGGTGTGGGCTGGGGTAGATTTCGAGTGGTTCGTTCCGGTCCTCTTGGGCGATGTCATCTACTGCGTCAGCTACCTGTCCGATGTTCAGGAGAAGCAGGGTCGTTTCGCGGGGAGAGAGCTGCTCACCACCAGGCAGAACGTCTTTCGAAACCAGCGAAGCGAGGTGGTGGCCAAATCGGCAACGATCGAAATGCGGGTCGAAAGGGACGCGGCCCGGGAGACCGCGAAATACCAGCACCAGCCGCACATCTACACTGACGAGGAGCTGGCCGCGATCGACGAGGTCTACGAAAGAGAGGGGGCGCGAGGGGCCGAGCCGCTCTATTGGGAGGATGTGGCCGTGGGGGATGAGGTCCCGCCGATAGTGCGCGGCCCGTTCGTCTCGACCGATGCTATCTCCTTCAAGATGGGCTACGGATTCGGGCCCCTGGTGCGGACCGGCAAGGTCGCCCATGAGTACAGGACCCGGCACCCCGAGGCATACGTCCGGAACGCGCTCAACATCCCGGACGTCGTCGAGCGAGGCCATTGGGAGCCTGACTTTGCCCGCGAAACGGGCCTTCCCGGCTGCTACGACTATGGGCCGCAGCGTGTCTCCTGGCTAGGCACCCTATTGACTAACTGGATGGGGGATGATGGCTGGCTAAAGGGACTATCGGTGCGGGTGCGGCGGTTCAATATCATGGGTGATTTGCCATGGCTCAGGGGCCGTGTGGCAGGCAAGAGCGTCAGCCGCGGGGAGCACATGGTGGCGTGTGACGTATGGGCCGAGGACCGGAGGGGCGAGGTCACGGCATCCGGCCGTGCAACGGTGTTGCTTCCCTCGAAAGGTTCTGGGCCGATAAAATTCCCCGCCATGGGCCAACCCTCGTATCCCAGCTGGGAGGGCCCCGAAGGAAAGGTGATATGAGCTGGCGGCCGCTGGCGATAGACGGCTCGGAGCTGAGCGTGGCGAGGATGTCCTCGTGGTGACTCGGGAGCGGGCTGGCGGCGGGACCTTTCGCCCCGGAGGCGATGCCGGCAGGCACGGGCGGATTACCGACGAAGGTATCGAGGCCCTGCGTAGCCGCATCGGCGTCCCAGTGCTGGACCGGGAGCCGAGGCGATGGACCCAGGTGACCAAGGATGCGGTCAAGATATGGGCTCTTGGCTGCGGGGACTCGAACCCGTTGTTCCTCGACCGGGAATATGCCAAGAACACCCGCTGGGGGGGTCTCATCGCCCCGGGCACCATCTTGCATTCGGCCGGCCTCAACCAGGGGAGGGAGCTGACGGCCCGAGAAATGGAGGAGGGGCGCGGCGGCGGTCTGCCGGGCGTACACTCGTGGCACTCAGGGGAGGAGTTCGAGTGGTACCTTCCCATGCGGGAGGGCGACAAGATCTTCTACGTGGACTACGTTGCGGATGTGCAGGAGAAGCGTGGGCAGATGGCCGGCCGGCAGATCCTTTCGACGACGGAGACGTTGTTCTACAACCAGCGGGCAGAGGTGACCTGCAAGCAAGTGACGCTTAGAATGCGCGCCGAGCGGGATAACGCCAGAGAAACGGGGAAGTACAAGCACGACCCCCATGTTTGGACCGATGAAGAGCTGGCGGAGATCGACGCGGCCTATGAGCGGGAAAAGCCGCGGGGCGTCGAACCACGGTATTGGGAGGACGTTGAGGTCGGCGAAGAGTTGCCGGCCATGGTCCGAGGGCCGTTCACCGCTACCGACGCGGTGGCCTGGAAGATGGCCTGGGGCGAGGCGTTCGTCCGCACAGGAAAGCACAGCTATGAATACCGCAAGCACCATCCGCGCGCCTATGCGAAGAACTGGCAGAACATCCCCGACATCCCCGAGCGAGTCCATTGGGAGCACGACTTCGCGCGGGAGGTGGGGGTCCCCGGCTACTACGACTACGGGCCTCAGCGCGTGTCCTGGATGGGAAATCTGATGACCAACTGGATGGGCGACGACGGCTGGCTCAAGATGATGGCGGCCCAGGTTAGGCGTTTCAACGTCGAGGGGGATGTTCAGTGGTATAAGGGGACCGTTACCGATAAGCAAGAGGCCGATGGGGAGTACAGCGTTGAGTGCGAAATCTGGGCCGAGAACCAGCGCGGCGAGATTACCGCGCCTGGGCGGGCCATCGTGTTGCTTCCGTCACGCAAAGGAGGGCCGGTGAAGGTGCCAGCCCTCGGACAGCCTCCGCGTCCTACCTGGGAGGGCCCCGCCGGGAGGGTCGTCCCCGTGTTGACGCAACGCCGATAGGGAACAGCCCACCATGCCGCCGCGGGCCCTAGAGGGCCTCACTGTCCTTGAGTGCGGGACCCTCGTCTCCTCCGCTTACACCGGAAAGCTCCTGGCCGACCTGGGGGCCGACGTTATCAAGGTCGAGGAGGCAGGCTCAGGAGACGAGGCCCGGGACTATGGCCCGTTCCCGGGCGACGTGCCAGACCCGGAGCGAAGCGGCCTCTTTCTCTACCTCAACGCCAACAAGTTTGGAATCACCCTGAACCTGCGGTCCGAGACAGGCCGGTCCATTCTCGCGGACCTTGCCGCGTCCGCCGAGGTTCTGCTGCACGACCACCCGCCGCCTGAAGCCGCAGAGCTGGGGCTGAGGTACGAAGCCCTGCGTTGCCGCAACGCGGGGCTTGTCATGCTTTCAATATCTCCCTTTGGCGCAACCGGGCCGTACACCACCTATCGGGGTTACGAGATCAACGCGGCCGCCCTGGGTGGGGTCGTCCTCAGCGTGGGGGAGGCCTCCCGCGAGCCACTGTATCCCGCCCAACTCCTCGGCCAGTTCGAATCGGGGGTCGCGGGAGCGGTGGGCGTCCTAATGGCGTGCACCGCCCGGGAGCAGACTGGTCAGGGCCAGCATATCGATCTGTCCGAGTCTGATACCTGGGCCACAATGCAGATGGGTATAGGCGTCGTCCAGTGGATGTTCGGTCAGCGTAGGACGCTGAGGCAGGGCCGCCGAACCACTGGGGGGCCTTACCCTCATACGATGCTGCCGTGCAAGGACGGCGACTTTCGAATCATCGCGATGACGAAGCGGGAGTGGGTCCGCTTTCTCAGCACCATGGGCGACCCGGACTGGGGGTCCGACCCCCGTTTCCAGGACCGCATCAAAATGAACGAGCTCCATGCAGATGAGCTCGACGATTTGATCGGGTCCTGGCTCATAGAAAGGACCAAGCAGGAACTATTCGAGACCTGCTATGACGAAGGTCTGCCCTTTACCCCCGTCAAGAATTTCGCCGATGTGCTCAGCGACCCGCACCTTAAGTCCCGGGGCTATTTCGTGGAGGTGGAGCATCGATCAGCGCCGGTTGCCGAGTACCCGGGGCGAACTTATGAGCTGTCCGAGACCCCCTGGCAGATGAGGCGTCCAGCCCCTCTATTGGGGGAACACAACGTCGAGGTCTACTGCAACCGGCTCGGGATGTCGAGGGACGATCTGGTCAATCTCGGAAGAGCCGGGGTCGCGTAGGTCCTTATGCCGAGGCTTCCAATGGAGGGGATTCGGGTTGTCGACCTTGGATGGGTCTGGGCCGGGGCTGTTCTGGGCCATATCCTCTCGGATTTCGGGGCGGAGGTGATAAAGATAGAGTCGCGGCAGCGGCTCGACCCGGCGAGGCAAGGGCGGCCGATCGTGGGGGACAAGCCCGATCCCGAGCAGAACCCCATGTTCCACAATGTCAACCGGGGGAAGATGTCCTTAACAGTTGACATAAGGAAGAGGGAAGGGCAGGAACTGATCAAGCGCCTCGTTGCCCCGGCTGATATCGTGATCGAGAACATGACCCCGCACGCCCTGGAAAACGTTGGGCTCGACTATCCCCGCCTGCGAGAGGTGAACCCAGCCATCATCATGGTGTCTCATCCCTTAGCCGGCCATTACGGCCCGTTCAACGAGCTCCGGGGATATGGGCCAACCGCGGCCAGCCTGAGCGGCCTCGACAGCGTTACTGGTTATGCCGATGAAGACCGACCCTGCGGGTTCAGCCATGCCATCGGGGACCCAAACGTCGGCTTGCATGGAGCGGTCGCGGTCCTGGCCGCCCTTGGCCACAGGAGCCGGACAGGACAGGGACAGTACATCGATCTGTCGATGTGGGAGGCCCTCACGGCGATCATGGGGTTCGGAATGCTCGAATTCACCCTCAATCGTAGAGTGGCCAAGGGGGTGGGCAACCGACATCCGGTGATGGCGCCGCATGGGATCTACCCGTGCGCGGCCGAGGGCCCCTACGACAAATGGATCTCAATCGCGGTGAACACCGACGCCGAGTGGGACGCTCTTCGTCGGGCGATGGATGAACCTGACTGGGCTACCGGTCCAGGGCTTTCCGACCGGTACCGCCGTCTGCGGAACCAAGACGAGATCGATCGCCGCATAGCCGAATGGACGCAGGGGTTCACACAGGACGATCTGTTGGCTCTACTCCAGAGCGATGGGGTGGCGGCGATGCCTTGCCGGGACCAGGAGGGAAGGTACTTCGATCCGCACCTCCAGGACCGGGAGTGCTACGTCCAAGTCGACCATCCGATTGCTGGCTCGGAGCCCCTTTATGGTATCCCGTTCAAGCTCTCCGAGACGCCGGGAAGAGTCCGATCGCGGGCCCCGCTGATGGGTGAGCACAACAGTTTCGTGCTGACGGAGATCGTGGGGCTGTCTAATGACGAAGTTGATGGGCTGGTCCAGGCTGGAGTGCTCTACTAGGCCGGGAACGGAAGCATCGAGGCGAATAGGCCTCATCTCAGATACGCACCTCTAAGACTCCATGACGACTTGGGTGTCGTTTCCCGGCAGTCACCCGGCGGGCGAGATCTTGAGAAAGAAGTTCGGGGACGACGTGGATGTCGCCGTAAAGCCACAGGTGTCCCTCGCGCCAGCGAGACCCTCGTCGAAGACCAAGCCGTCGAAGAAGACCTCAGAAGTGAGCGTCTGCGTGGAACCGCCTAGGGGGAGCCGGTACCCGGCACGTCCACGCGGACGGTCTCGATCCTTCCCTTTGATTGGCCCGCTGCCCGAAGCTGCTCGGGGGTCGTCTCCGCCGTGCACATGAATAGAGTCCGCCCGTCGTCTCCGCCCAGGGTACACGCCAGGCCCCACCGGCCTGGCGTCTCGATGTGGTGGGTGACCTCGCCACCTTTCTTGACCCGCATGAACTCGTCCGTCTTGTAGGAGCCGAACCAGACGGCCCCTTCGGCGTCCACGCATATCCCATCGGGCGCGGTGCCTGGCGCCTCCGCGAACACCTGCCGGTCCGTCATCGATCCATCCGGCTGGATGGTGAACGTCGAGATACGGGAGGCGTCACTCTCGGCAAGATAGAAGGTCCGTTCGTCGGGGCTGAGGGCGCAGCCATTTGGGTAGTGGAGGTCATCGGCGGACACGCGGACCTCGCCTGCGGGAGTGACGCGGACGATGCAGGTCGTCCGACGCTCCATCCCAGCGGAGTAGCCTGTATTGCCGACATAGGCATTGCCGGCGGCGTCCATGACCATGTCATTAGCGTTGCCGGAGAAGTAGGACGAGAGGTCCGCCACGACGCTCAGGCCATCGGGGTCCTGCCGGAGGAGTTGCTTGTTGGACATCGAGACAACCTGCATGCGCCCATCCGGCAGGAAGCCCAGCCCCGACGGCCTCTCGGGCACACGGGCTATCTCCTCGATGCCACCCTCGGTGTCGATGGTGATGACCCGGTGCGCTCGCATGTCGGACACCCACAACAGGTCACCGCGCCATCTCGGCGCTTCGGGGAACTTGAGCGTATCGATGAGGGTCGTGGGTGTTAGTGTCTGCATCGATTCTCCCCCTGCCGGGTCCGGGACTTGGCAGAATGGCCAGATTCTAGCGGGTCGGCTTGGGCGGCACCAGGATGTCTCGGGCTGACCGGGAAGAACCTACCTGTGGCGAAGCACGTCAGGCCTTCAGCCGTCAGGACCTCCAAGGCGTGCGTGCGCACCCGAGAGGGCGAAAGGGCGTCAGTCCACAGCGCGACGCGCTAACCGGCCACAGGCGCCTCATCCGCCGACCTTTGGGCCAGGCTGATACCGAATTGCTTGGCGCCGTTACGGCCCATCATGCGGGCGATGGTGGTGTCGGCGACATCCGCATCAGTGAGTTTCTGGATAGCGTCCCAGGCGCTGGCAGTGTCGTGGTGAGGGTAGCGGGACCCCCAGACCACCTTGTTGGCGAACACCTGGGGAAGCTTCTGCACCAGCCGCTCCTCGGCGTCGAAGCCCAGCATGACGCGGCCTTCTTCCCACATCTCCTCCGGGTCGGTCCGCACGGGGTAGTGGTGCAGCAGCGGCACCACCCTGGTCGAGGCCTCCATCTTCTCCAACACCTCTTCCATCCATGAGGCCTTGCCGTGGGCCATCACGACCTTCATGTTCGGGTATCTCTGCATGATGGTGAACCCGATCAGTGAAGATGCGGCGAACATATGGTTGTCCAGCCAATAGGAGAGTATGGGGGCGACCGGGTGGCCAAGAGCGGGGCCGGCGCCCACGGCGAGTCCGGCGCCGCCGCCCCCGGCTGAGGGTCCTCCGCCAGCTACTCCAGGCGTGGCCAGGATGGCGCCCGCCTGTGTCAGCCGGCCCTGGACCTTTTCGATGAACGGCCCGTGGGAGGTCCACTCGGGGTTCCAGAGGCCGGGGGTCGGATGGACCGCCGCGGCCAGGTCCAGGGCTTCCAGCTCTGCCCACAGCGGGTTGTAGAACGGATGGGTAAAGTACCGGTCCTCGATAAACATCGGCCGAATGAAGGCCCCCCTGAAACAAGCGTTCTTGGAGACCCTGCGCAGCTCCTCGAGGGCGAATTCCATGTTCTGGAGCGGAAGCATCGCCGCCGCGAAGAGACGTTCGGGTGCGGCTTTGCAGAAATCGGCGATCCAGTCGTTATATGCCCGCGCCAGCGCATAGGCCACGTCCGGGTCCTCGACCAGGGGGAAGCCCTCCGCGAACCACGTGGGGTAGAGGAACGCCTGGTCCACTCCCATGGCGTCCATGTCCCTCAGGCGGGCCTCAGGGTCCGACGCGCCTTCGGTCATCGGATGGGCGATATCGGGGTCCAGTGCGCCTATGTCGCTCCAGGTCATACCTGGCCGCCAAATGGCATGACGGGGAATGTTTGCGTTGGCGGTGTCCCGGAACATTTTGCCGTTGACCTTGAGGTAGGAGCCGAACCTCCCCTCCTCCCGCCACAGGGCCGATTTTCCCAGGGCCCGGAATTCCGGGTCCAGGTATCGCTCCCAGAGCTCCCGGGGCTCGACGACATGGGAGTCGCTATCGAACACGGGGACGCGCTTTGACGTGGTCATCGGCTTTCTCCCGCGTTCCCGATGCGTCCCGAGGTCGCCCGGTCCACCTACCGGCGCCGCATCGCGGCCTCCGGCTCGAGGGCCGCCTCGATCTCCTGGTCGGTTGGCCACCAATCCGGCCGCTCGATCTCCGTCACGCGCTCGCGGACTATGTCCGAGGGGGGCTTGACGTTGTAAAGCCGGCGCGCGTTCTCACCAAGGAATTTCGACTGATACGAGACGGGGAGCTCGCATTCCTGCATCGTCTCGATGGCCCTCCAGGCATCGTCACCGTCGTGATGATAGACGTCGGACGACCAGGCCAGGATGTTTGCGTAGAACTCCGGAAGGCGGGACGGGGGTGACTCGTCGCCCTCGAACCCGGTGACACAATGCTCGAAGAACGTCTCGCTCGGGGGACGCTTCAGCGGCGGCAAACGGCGATCGTTGCGGTAGAGCTGCCAGGCCTTGTCACATTCGTCCAAAAGGAAGCTGAGCCAAGTGGAGGAGGCCTCAAACACCGCGGCTTTGATCCTGGAGTGCCGCTCGAAGAACCCCGACATGAGCGTCATGACGACCCAGGTTGCGGCTTCGACCTGGAAGTTCTGGACGTTCGTCAGGAAGAAGTGGGGGAGACCCGACGAGCGGATAGTCCGGTTGATCAACTCGGCGCCCGAGTACTGCTCGGTGTAGCCAGGGGGCTTCAGCGAGCCTCCGGCAGGGAAGGGATGCATCCCGTAGACCACGCCGGTTTCTTCCATTGCCCTCCAGAGAGGGGTGTACTTGGGCTGGACAGGGTAGTTTCCCCAAGCGTCCACGGGCCGCACGAGCCCGACTCGGCAGCCTTTGGCGGCCACGCGGTGGAGCTCATCCACGGCGAACTTTGGGTTTTGCAGCGGGAGCATGGCCGCGAAATAGAGCCGATCGGGGTCTTCCTGGCAGTACTCATGCGCCCACTCGTTGTAGGCCTTGCAGAACGCCTTGGCGCCCACCGCGTTCTGGAGCCAGGGATAGGTATCGATGTCGGTGGGGATGATCATCACCTGGTCGATACCCTGGATGACCATGTCGCGTAGGCGGGCCTTGGGCTCGTAGGAGCCCTTGTGGTCCAGGTAGTCGGCCTGTTCCTCAGTCATGGCGGTTTCGGGGTTGAGGTTGCGGACGTTGAAGGTCCGCTGGATGTCGTGCTTTATCCCGGGCCCGGCGCAGGTGAGGACGTGCAGCAGGCCGCGTATCCCGCCGACCCTTTGGGACCCGATGCCGGCGCCCGCCTTTCCATTGACGATGAGCTGCTTGCTCTCGTCGTCATACCAGATGGTGTCCCGAAGTGCCTGGAGCTCTTCGCCGGTCAGGTGGTCTGCGGCGCGCTGCCATATCAAGGGCGGCTCGGTGACGTGGGCATCACAGTCGAAGGTCGGGAACTCCTTCGACATGGGGGCGAATCTCTGGATGGGCACACCGCACCTCCTCGAAGCCTGACCTAGCGGCCCATGAACACCTTGGATGTCTAGGTAGCACTCCAGGCCGGGAAAGTCAAGCTGGAGGGAATACCGCGTCAGGGGAGTCCAGCGCCTGGGACATCGACCCGTACGCGCTCGATTCGCCCGTCGGCAATCCCGCGCCCCATGAAGTCTTCCATGGTCGTGACCGCGGTCATCAAGTAAAGCGTGCGCCGGTCTTGCCCCCCCAGCATGCAGGCGACGGACCATCGGTCGGGGGTGGGTATCCGGTCAGCGATCTCTCCGCCTTCGCGCACCCGCAGGAACTGACTGTTCGGATAGTCTCCAACCCAGACCGCGCCTTCCGCGTCGAGGCAAATGCCGTCCGGCATGGCGTTATCGAGCTGGGCGAAAACGCGGCGTTCCGTTAGGGAGCCATCGGCTCGGATTGTGAACGCGGTGAGCCGGCCGGCCCGCGTCTCCGCGATGATGAAGGTCTTGCCGTCCGGTGTGATCGCCGGACCATTGGGGCCTTCCAGACCATCGGCGGCTACCCGGACCTCGCCTTCTGGTGTCACGAGCATCACCTTCCCTGATCCGGGGGGAGCATCTCTCCCCTGCGTGCCACCGACATAGGCCCGGCCCTGGGGGTCCACGACCATGTCGTTGACGCTTCCTCCAATGAGGGATTCGAAACCCGCGATTGCAATCAGCCCCTCCGGGTCGAGACGCATGAGCTTCTTCCGCACCATAGAGACGACAAGCATCCTGCCGTCCGGCAGCCATCCCAACCCCGAGGGACGGTGCAGCTCGGCGATCACCTCGGCGGTACCCGATGCGTCGATTGCCCGCACTTTGCCACCCAGGATGTCCGAGACCCATAGCTTGCCGTCCCGCCAGCGGGGCCCCTCCGGGAAGCCGACATCGGAGAAGAAAAGCTCTGGAACGTAGCCTGGCATAGGTTACGCCCAGCCGGCGCCCGGCGCATCGACCCTGGTGGTCTCGATGCTGCCGATGGACTTCCCCTTCGGGAGGTCCTCCATCGACGTCAGGGCGGTCATCATGAACATGGTCCGGCCGTCGTCGCCGCCCAGGGCGCAGGCGACGGACCACCTGCCGGGAGTGGCGACCCGATGGGTGAACTCCCCACCGTCCTTGACGCGCAGGAACTCCCCGCGCTTGAAGGAGCCTATCCAGACGGCCCCCTCGGCATCGAGGCAGATCCCATCCGGGACGGCCCGGTTCGTGAAATGCGCGAAGGTCCGGCGTCCGGTGAGGGAACCGTCCTCCTGGACGGTGAAGGCCACAAGGGAGTTGCGAGGGGTGTCCGCGACGATGTAGGTGCCGCCATCGGGAGTGACGACCGGACCGTTGGGGAAGCCCATTTCATCGGCCACGACTCGCGCCTCGCCCCGAGGACTCACCAGGACCACCTTTCCCAGCATCCGGTCGCGCCCGTGGTCGTGGCCGCCAACGTAAGCGTTGCCGCGAGCGTCGACGACCATGTCATTGATGCCGCCGGAAAACAGTGGGCGCAGGTCTGCGTGGTCCTCGAGGCCACGGGGCCCAAAGCGCTTGAGCTTCACGTCCGCCATCGACACGAAGACGAGCACGCCGTCGGGCAGCCAGCCGAGGCCGGATGGCCGTTCGGGGACCTGGACCACGGTCTCCAGGTTGCCTTGCAAGTCCGCCGTCATGATCCGCTGCCCCCAGATGTCGGAGAACCACAACTTGCCCTCGTGCCACCTGGGACCCTCGCCAAAGACCAGCTTCTTGTCCACCAGGACTTGAGGGGTGAGCTCCTTCATTACTGCTTCCTTCGCCTATTCGCCCATAACCTGCATGATGACTTGCCGCGTCCTGGGCCTCGAATCGAAATCGACGACGACGATCCTTTGCCAGGTGCCCAGCAGTGGCGTACTACTGGCAAATGGGACCACGATAGAGGGGCCGATGACGGTTGCCCTGGTATGAGAGTGCCCGTTGTCGTCCTGGTTGAGGACGTTGTGCTGGTACGTCTCCTCCCGGGGAGCGAGGCGCTCCATGAGGGTGTGGAGGTCGGCCACCAAGCCTGGTTCATGCTCCATGACGGTCACGCCGGCAGTGGTGCCGGACACGAAGACGGTCACGATGCCGCTGTTTACGCCCGATTCGGCGACGTGACGCTTCACCTCGCCGTCAATCTCGATAATCTGCCCTTCCCCCTCGGTGAGAAGGGTCAGCTCCCTGGTGACGATCATGTATTCTCCGGAGGTCTCCGGGTTTCGGCTGCTGGGCAGGGACTGGGGGTCAGTAGATCTCGCGGAGAGGGGGGAGGTCCAGCCTGGGGAGGGCCTCGGCGAGCTCCTCGGGAGTCCAGCGCCCCTGCTTGAAGATGCTCTTGGCAATAGCCAGGGGCTGGAACCATCCGATCTGCTCGCCCTGGACCAGGAAGAACTGCCCGTTGGTGCCCCCGGCCTCCTCGGCGCAGAGATAGGCTATCATGACGGCCACCTCTTCGGGTTCCTGGACCTGCAGCATCATACGCTCCTGCATGGGGTCCGGCCTTTCTTCGTCTCGATTCCGTTGGACGGACTCGGTGACCATGCGCGTTCCCATTGCCGCCGGGTTTACCGCGTTGACGGTCACGCCATAGGGGGCCAGATCCCTGGCGGCGACGTTCGTGAAACCGAATATACCTCCCTTGCCCGCGCCATAGCCGGCCACATGCTTGGCCCCCCAGAGTCCAGCCCGGGACACAACGTTGACGATGCGTCCGTAGCCCTGCTCCTTCATGAGCGGGGCTGCGCGGCGAGTGCAGTAAAAGGTGCCGAACAGATGGACGTCGACGACGGACCTGAACGCCTCCGGGTCGATCTCCCAGACAGGGGACCGCACCGAGGTCCCCGCGTTGTTAACCAGGATATCGATCTTACCCCAGGCCTCGAGCGCCGTATCGATGATGCTACCCGCGGTCTCGAAATCGGCGACGCTGTCGTAGTTGGGGAGCGCGTGGCCCCCGGTATCGTTGATGAAGGCGGCCACCTCTTCAGCCGGGCGCCTGTCCTGACCCTTCCCGGCCAGACTGCCGCCCATGTCGTTGACCACGACGCGGGCCCCCATCTGCGCCAGCTGGATAGCGACAGCCTTGCCGAGACCTCTCCCAGCTCCCGTGACGACTGCCACTCTGTTGTCGAGGCGTATTCCCATCGTCCGGCAGCTATTCGCCTTCGAAGAAACGCCTGGGATTATCCACCAGCATCGTGTGGATGGATGCTTCGCTGACCCCAGCCTTCTTTACGGCCGGAATGAACTCCTCATGGATCAGCGTGAACCTGCGCTTGGGATCGGGGGGGCCTGCCGGACGTCTTCCATGCATGCAACCGACGTTGTCGTGGGAAAGCACGAGCTGCTCTTCATAGCCCATCGCCACCAGAGCGGCCAGCGTCCCCACCTTGATCTCGTCGTCGATCCAGGTCTCGATACCAACGCGGTCGAACCCAACGTAGGCCCCGGTCTTCAGGACTTTGACCAGGTATGAAAGATCGGCGCTGTCACTGCAATGGCCAACGGTAACGTGGCGGGGGGGAACGCCCTGTTCCTCGAAGATTTCAACCTGCTCGGGACCCATGGTCCCCTCTTGCGTGTGCGTGGTGATACGCGTATCGGTGGCTCTGGCGGCCCGCCCTGCCGCCGCAAGGGCCTTCTTTTCATTTTGGGTGAGCTCGAACGCCGAGGTCGCACACTTGATCACGCCGGGCATGATCTTCCGGGGGCCGATTCCGTTGGTCAGCTCCTTGACGAAGATCTCCTCCAACTCGTCGACCGTCTTGAGCTTGTAGTAGGTGGGGTATCCGGCGAAGGGGCCTCCTTCGAAATAGAGACCGGTGGCGCAGATGATGTTCATCCCCGAGGCCTCGGAGACATCGGCGATAAATTCCGCCTTGCGGCCCAGGTCCATCGGGATTGGGTCAACGATGGTTGAGATGCCGAAGGACCGCAGCTCCTTCATCTGGCTGACGGCATTGAGGAGCTGTGTCTCGTGATCGAAGACGAGGGTTGAGTCGCTCTCGTATCCGTTGGGGGCAACGAGCACATGTTCGTGACTGAACGTAGCCCCCAACTCTGATGTAGGAAGGGGGCCGAGCACCGTCTGCACCGTCGTCTTCTTTGCCATGGCGCTCTCCCTAAGGCCTGGTCAACAAAGAGGGCACCCTTGGCAAGACGAGGGTGCCCTCTCCACTGCTTCTGGCTATCTGGTCAGGTCTTGAGCCGGGGGTCGAGAACGTCGCGCAGGGCATCTCCAAGGAGGTTGAAGCTGAACACGGTAAGGGTCAGCGCCAAGCCTGGGAAGACTGCGTTCCAAGGGGCCCGCTCGAGGTTGGTGAGGGTCTGGCCCGATAGCATGGAGCCCCAGGAAGGCTTGGGTGGAGGGGTCCCCAGACCCAGGAACGCCAGGGACGATTCGATCAGGATCGCGAGGCCCAGAGACGCCGTCACCAGAATCATGGCGGGCGCGAACGTCTGGGGAGTGATATGCCGCAGCAGGATCCGCCAGTCGGATGCGCCGATAGCCCGCGCCGCTTGCACGTACTCCATCGTGCGTACCGACAATACGACGGCGCGCACGATCCTCGCCTTCGACGCGATCTGGACCAGCGCGATCGCGATGATGATGTTCTGCTGGCTTCGACCCAGCACCGAGACGATTGCAAGGGCAAGGACGATGGTGGGGAAGGCCATCTTCATATCAACGAGGCGCTGGACGAAGGAGTCCACCCAGCCCGGGTAATAGCCGCTTACCAGCCCCATGAAGAACCCGACGAAGCTGCCAATGGCCACTGCGACGACAGCCACCGTGATGGACACCCGGGTACCGATGATCAGCCTGCTGAGGTTGTCCCGTCCCAGGTGGTCCGTACCAAGGATGAACTTCCCTCCTGTCCATTGCGGGTTTTCAAACAGATTCCTGCTGTTGATCCTGAGCTCATCCTGAGGGGCGATCATAGGGCCGAATATCGCGATGACGGCGATAAACGCGATGATGAAGAGTCCTATGCCACCAAGCGGTTTCTTTTTCGAGAAATCCCATACATTGTTGGCCATGTGGCCGATCCAACCCAGCCCCAGATCGGAGTAGGTCTTGAACCGGTCCTGTATGGGTACCTGCTGGGTCGCCATCAGAACGCCTCCGGGCTACTCATATCGGACCCGCGGGTCCAGCCAGGCGTAGGTCAGGTCCACGAACAAGTTGGCGCAGAGAATAATGAAGGCGAAGATCATGATCAGGCCCTGCACCATGGGGTAGTCTCGGAAATTGATCGATTCTATGAGGCTTCGGCCCAAGCCCGGCAGGTTCCAGATATTCTCCATGATCACCGTGCCGCCGATCAGCGCGGCGTAATACAGCCCGATCAGGGTAATTATCGGCAGGAACGCGTTCTTGAGCGCATGCCTGGTGATGACGACGCGCTCCGTTAGCCCCTTGGCCCAGGCGGTCCTGATGTAGTCTTGACGGAGGACCTCCAGCAGCGTCGACCGAGTCATTCTCGCGACGACGGAAGACAGTAGGTATCCCAGGGCTAGGGACGACCATATCACCTGCTGGATGTTGGCCCAGGGGTTATCCCAGAAATGCTGATAGCCGAGCGGAGGGATATAGCGGAACCAGATCGTCATGAAAAGAAGCATCAAGGCGCCTGTCCAGAAGCTGGGCATGGCAATTCCCCCGATGCTAACGACGCGCAACACGTAGTCGAGAATGCTATCCTGCCGCATGGCCATGAGGATGCCCAACGGTAACGCAATCAAAATCGAGATGAGCACAGTCAGTGTTGCCATCTCGAATGTGAGGGGGAACCGCCGGCTGATCTCCGAGAGGACGGGTGTGTCGGTCCGGATCGAGTCGCCCCAGTTCCCGTAGACCAGCCCACTTACCCAGGCGCCGTACTGTGATCCTCTCGCCGGGTTCGTGACGTCGATGAAGAGGGGCTCATTGAGGCCGAGCTCTTCGCGCAACCGCTGATAAGCCTCCTCATCGACCTCGCCATCACCCTCAGGTCCTATGAGAATCATGAGGGCGACGTCTCCAGGAACGACCCGCATCAGGGTAAAAATGATGACGGATACCCCGATGAGCACCGGGATGAACATCAGTACGCGACGTGCAATATAGCGCTTCATAGGGAGGGGCCTGTCCTACTCACTCCAGCCCAGGTAGGCTCAAATCGAGTCTCACCGCCCAACCGACACTAGCCGCTCGCAGATTGGCCGCAAGTGTAGGCCCGCCTTCGTGGATTGTCAATATATCCTTTGGAGGGGTCAGGGCCTTTCGATTATTTAAAAGAAGTATTAGACTTCGTGCATGATTGCGAAAGGATTGGGAAAGAGCCTGCTCAAAGCGTTGGGAAAGGTGCCTGATCCCCGGTCTGGTCATGGTCGTCGTCACCCGCTGAGCGCAATCTTGGCGCTATCGGTGTGCGCGATGACCAGCGGCGCCCGTAGTCTCTATGCCATCGCCCAATGGGGAAGGATGCAGGACCCGGATACGCTCAAGGCATTGGGGTTCAGTAGGGACAGGACCCCTGCCGTGTCCACGTTGCACAAGGTGTTTCGCAGTATGGACGTGGATGCCTTCGAGGTGGTGTTGGGTGCATGGGTCGAATCGCAGTTGGGCACAGGGGAGGAGGCCCTAGCGATAGATGGCAAGGCGCTGAGAGGGATCCACGGGGACGACGAGGTGCCTGGAGTCCGCCTGGTGGCTGCCTACACCCATCGCCAGGGTCTGGTGGTGGGCCAAAAAGGGGGGTGCGGGCTGAGCGGCATGAGTCCGAGTTGAGCATTGCGGGTGCGCTGTTGGGGACGGTCCCGCTGACGAACAGGGTGGTCACCGCAGACGCCCTGTACTGCCAGAAGCGGTGGTGCGAGCAGGTGGTTTCTGAAGGTGGAGACTACCTGCTGATCGTCAAGGGCAACCAGAAGGGCCTCTACGAGGATATCGAGCTGTGTTTCGAGGAGCCGGTGGCGGGGGAGACCTACGCCTATGCCGAGACGGAGGACCGGCATGGAGACCGAAAGGACCGTCGCAGGCTGTGGTCGACCGACACGCTGAGGACCTATCTGGACTGGCCCGGACACCAGCAGGTGATGAAGGTAGAGCGTCGGTGCCGGGTGAACGGCAAGACCACTCGGCAGGTCCGATACGCGATCACCAGCCTGGGGGATCGGACCCCTGATAGCCTGCTCCAACTGATTCGAGGCCATTGGGGAATCGAAAACGGTCTCCACTATGTGCGGGACGTCACGCTGGGAGAAGATGGCTCCCAGATACGGACCGGCTCAGCGCCACAGGTGATGGCCGCTGTGAGAAACCTGGTGCTCACGATCCTCAGATTGTCCGGTGCGGTCAACATCGCAGCAGCGATCAGGAACATCGGATGGCAGCCTAATGGCCCCCTCAGACTGCTCGGACTGCTCACATGAGGATAATCGAAAGGCCCTGTTGGAGGGGTGGCCGCAACCTGTGAGCAGGGGTTGAGGCATCCGGGATCAGGCGTCAAAGCCCATAGCTCGCAGCCCGCTTTGGCGGCTTGGTGGGAACGACTCCGAGACCCGCCTGCGTGGACCAGGCCGCGGCCGTCACGCTCGATTGGACGCCCAGATATGGCCGAGCTGTGGTGTGCGGCTCTACCTCGCGCCGACCTTTATCGGAGAGAAAGCTCCAATGCCCGCGTAGCCGGCTTTGGGCCCCAGTTCATGCTCGATGCGGAGCAGGCGGTTGTACTTCGCGACCCGCTCGCTCCTGGCCGGGGCTCCAGTCTTGATCTGGCCAACCCCGGTCGCGACCGCCAGGTCGGCGATGGTCGTGTCCTCGGTCTCGCCGGATCGATGGCTCACAATAGCCGTGAAGCCGGCTCCCTTGGCGGTTGAGATGGCATCGAGTGTTTCGGTAAGTGTCCCGACCTGGTTCAGCTTGATCAAGATGGAGTTGCTCGACCTGGACTCGATGCCCTTCTGCAGGCGCTCCTTGTTCGTGACATATAGGTCGTCGCCCACGAGCTGGACGCGGTCCCCGATGCTCTCCGTCAATGCGCTCCAACCATCCCAGTCGTCCTCCGCGAGTCCATCCTCTACGCTCGCGATAGGGAAATCCCGCGCCCAGCTGCCAAGGAGCTCTGTCATTCCCGCGGAGTCGAGGGTGCTCCCCTCTTTCGGCAAGAAGTAGCTCCCGTCTCTGTAGAGCTCCGTCGCAGCCACATCCAGGGCCAGGTGACAGTCGAGGCCGGGCTTGTAGCCCGCGGCTTCTATGGCCTCAAGAAGGAGCTCGACGGCGTCCCGGTTGCTGTTGAGCGTTGGCGCGAAGCCGCCCTCATCGCCCACGTTCACGCCCAGGGCCCTTGCCTTCAACACCCCTTTCAGGGACTGGTATACCTCGGCCCCCATCCTAAGCCCTTCGGAGAAGGAGGAGGCCCCGGTTGGCATGACCATGAATTCCTGGAAATCGGTGGAGTCGTCCGCGTGGGCGCCGCCATTCAGCACATTGAACATCGGGACCGGAACGACCGGCGCATCGTCCCGACCGAGGTACCGGTAGAGGCTCAGCCCGGCGCTGCTGGCGGCAGCATAGGCGACCGCGAGCGAGACTCCGAGGAGGGAGTTGGCGCCGAGGCGTCCCTTGTTAGGCGTCCCGTCCAGATCGATCAGAAGCTGGTCGATGAAACTCTGGTCCGTGCCATCCATTCCCTTGACCGTTTCGGCGATTTCCCCGTTGATGTTGCCCACGGCCTTGAGGACTCCCTTCCCGGCGAACCGCTTGGGGTCCTCGTCCCGGAGCTCCAGGGCCTCGTGCCGGCCGGTGCTAGCCCCTGAAGGCACCAAGGCCCGGCCCACCGCCCCGTCCGACAGGGATATCTCGCATTCAACTGTGGGGTTGCCCCGCGAATCCAGGACCTCGCGGGCGTGCACGGCCTCGATCGTAGGCATAGGCGACCCTCCAGCGATTGGGCGGCTTCTAACCGACCGGAGCGCGTTCCGCTGCCGCGGCGATGGCCTTTCGCACAGCGTCCTCGGGGCTGTCTGCAATGATGATGCCTGAATCCGGACGTCCGCCCCCGCGGGTCAGGCTCCACGTCCGTAGACCGACAACGGGGGTGCCGAAACTCAGGGCGTGCGCGATCTCCGAAAGGGTGCCGTATTCCCCATCGACGGCTATGACCGATGCCGCGGTGCGGGCGATGATGACATTCCGTGAGTAGCCCATGCCTGTCGCGATCGGGATATCAACATAAGGGTTGGCGTCCTGGGTGTTACCGGTGGGAAGAACCCCGATGGTGGTGCCGCCGGCTGATTTCGCCCCCCGGCAGGCCCCCTCCATGACGCCGCTCATGCCCCCGCAGACCATCATGTGCCCGAGCTTCGCGATCTCTCGGCCAACCTCCTCCGCGAGGGACTCGATCTCCGGAGGGCATTGGCTTCCGCCAACGACTGCGATGATCATCGTGGGGGTGCAGACATCGTTGGGCTTGCGTAGTGGGCCGGGGCTGCCGAAAGGATCATCGTGGGAGTGTAGACATTGTTGGCCTCGCGTGGTGGCCGGGGCTGCCGAAAGGGGCATGCCGGGCCCCCGAGCGGCGGGGGTAATTATAGCAGCAGGGTGTGTCGGCTTGCGGCCGCTGGGCAGCAAGAACCCACCTTTGCAACGAGGCCAAATCGGCTATGGCAACAGGCCGCGACCCATCAGGGGTCTATGACTGGGAGGCCTCGACGGTGAGCTGGTACTCCGCCCGTACCGCGGTAACTTCGCCGAGCGCAGAGATGACGAGGACCGCGGGCTCCCCTGCCGGAACCGCGATACTGCCGCGATTCGAGGAGTCGAGGACCATCGCAACGGCGTCGGCAGCCTCGCCATCAGGGATGAGGCTGACCGCGAATCGCTGGGGGACCGAGTTATCGGTCCGGACAAAGCCCTCGCTGCTCCAATTCCCCGGATTCTCGGCGTCGTCGAAGAAGTCCAACTCGGCGATGGCGACGTCGTCGATCGCCAACCCGTGATGGTTGACCCCTTCATCGGTCACATATTCGAACCGAAGGAGGACCTCTTTCCCAGCGAAAGGCGTGAGGTCGACGGATTCTTCCACCCAACGCGGGCCCGCGCTGCCGCCGCTGGTGCCTGTGTAGGCGTGGCCGAAGCTCTGGCCAAGCGGATTCATCGTGGTCGTGTGCATGCCCTCTAGTATCTCCCACGTCGTACCGTCATCGGCGGAGGCCTCGACGTACGCATGGTCGAAGTGCTCCTCGATGTCGAACCAGAGCTTGAAACGGAGGGTTGCCACGGTCAGCCCGGTGAGGTCAACGGGGAGGGTGAGAGTGGAGTCGACTTGGTCACCTTGATTGCTCCACCAGAACCGCCGGCCGGAGGGAGGCTGGGCGGGGATGAGCCTGGACGACGTGGTCCCCTGGAAAGTGACCCTAAGGGGGAGGCTGCTTGTGACGCGTAAGTAATCGGTCCCGAATTGGGCGACGGTGCCCGATTGCTCCCCTCGGCCCACAGGTTTGGGCACCAGCCGAAAAGAGTCGGATACGGCCGGATAGGCGGACCCGCTCCCTGAGTCACTTGCTTGATAGTTGGCGATGGTCCAATCCACGAAGACGTCGAAAAGGTCCTCGCCGGTCCCGACGTTACGAAGGAAAGCCTCGACCCCGCGTAGGCCAACTTCCCGGGATGCCACGAGCTGTGTCATACGCTCAGCGCCGTATCGAGCCGCCAAGTATTTGAAGAACATGTGGGCTGCCCCGTAGTGGCGCCCGGACCCCGCCAGGCCGCTCCGCCATCCGTTGAGCTGGGTGTCCGGATGAGCGAAGAACTGTCCTATGAAACCTGAAGGGTACCCAGCGAGGTCTGCCAGCAGCTCCGCGGACCCCTCGTGTACCCAGACTTGCTCGAACGGGTCCGCTTGGAAATGTGCGATGTGCTGCACTTCGTGGGCCAGCGTGCCGTGATAGCGCTCACTTCCGGGCGTCGCCGACAGGAGGCTCATGTACACTACGGGACGCTCGTTGCTGAAGGGGTACACGGCCTCAGGTAGAAGGTCCAGGGAGTTCGCGTAGCCTGCTACGCCCCTGATGCGCGCGTGGAGGATGGTCAGGCGGGAATCGACGCCGGCGCCCGGATCGAAATCGGGGAGAATGAAGCGGCGTATAGCGGGGAGGATAACCTTCTCCAGCTCCTGTGCGGACCGCTCAAAGGCCGGCAACGGAATGGACGCTCCTCTTTCCGCGTAGAAGTAGGCGCTGGGGCTGACGTGGCGCAGCTCGGCCTGCACGGGCCGCGGCTGAAGGGTCGTGAAGTCAAGTGTCTTGAAAGTCTCGATGTACCCAGTCTCCAGGACGGTGGTCTTTCTCGGGAGCGAGGCGGGCCCGTCGAAGCCCGGCCGCAGACGCGCGGCCAAGTCCGCCATGTCGCGTCTTGGCGGAGGCGGAACCGCGCCCCCGTCCAACGTGGAGGTGGGAGTGGGTCCCGGTGTAAGGGTAGGCGTTGGTTGCGGCGCTTGAGATGTGGCGAGCGCCGGTGATACCGGGGGCGTGGTTGGCGTGAGGGCCGAAGTTGGGGTCGGTACCAGAGTGGGTTGCCGCGGTGTAGCCGTGGCTGCGTGCGTGGGGCTGACTGCCGGCGCCGGAGTGTTGACCGGCGCCGGTGTGTTGATGGAAGTTGGAGCCGGGGCCGTACTCGAAGTGGGAGCCGGCGTTGAGGTGGCTGCCGAGGTTGCCGTGGACGGCGTGTCGCAGGCTACCAGGACCAGGGCAACCGCCAACGCCGCGGCCAGAGCAGGGCGATGGAAGCCTCTGATGTCCCCCATACCTCAGTATACGGACGCTCCCGGGACCTGGTCTTCGACCCCGGGGCAGTCGGCGAGGAGGCCCCGCTTGCACGCTAGGGGTCAGCCCTCCACCGGGGTAATCATCTGTTGGGCATCTCTTGCATCGATCAAGTCGTGACTTGTCCGGTCGCTGGGAGTAGAGTGACCACGCGGTGAGGACTGGCGATCGGATGGGGGAGTCTATGGTCATGAGATTCGTCGACATCGATGGGCACGTTCTCGAGCCCTCGGGTCTATGGGTGGAAAACCTCGAGGGGCGGTACAAGGGCAGGGCCATGCGGTTTGTCGACGACGATGAAGGGCTGGAGACCTGGACCATCGACGGGCTGCCCAACGCCAAGTTGAGCAAGAAGACATCGGCCAATCTTGCGACCATCGGGATGAGCGCCGACTGGCGCCGGGAGAACATCTTCGAGAAGCGGGCGTTGAGCTGGGAGGACGGGCGAGCACTACAGCCCGCCGCTTGCGACCCCCACGAGCGAGTCAAGCTCATGGACGCGGAGGGCATCGACGCCTCTGTCCTCTACCCTTCTCTCGGGCTGTCATGGATGGGCACGACCCGGGACCCAGGCCTGGCGGCGGCCTATTGCCGGGTCTACAACGATTGGATCATCGCCTTCTGCAAGGCCTATCCGCAGCGGCTGTTTCCAGCCATCACTCTGCCATGGAGTGATGTGCCGGAGTCCGTTGGGGAGCTCCGGCGCACGGCGGCGTTTGGGCCCAGAGTGATCATGACGCCCTCTCACCCGCCCCATGACATCCCCTACGGGGACCCGCATTGGGACCCCGTCTGGACTGAGCTCGAGGAGCAGGAGGTCCCGGTAGGGCTACACCCGGCCTCAGGAGGCAGCAGCCCAGCGGCAGTCTTACACCCGAACCTGCAGACGGTCCACTGGTGGGGCTTCACCATGGGTGCGGTGGACATGCAGATCACCTTCGCCAGCCTTTTCCAGGGGGCGCTGTTCGAACGTTTTTCCCGATTGAATATGGTTGTCCTGGAATCTGGTTGTCTGTGGATGCCCTATCTGCTGGAGCGCATGGACGATAAATTCAAGGTGTTGGGCTTCACCACCCCGATGAAGCACAAGCCGAGCGAGTATTTCCACCGGCAATGCTTCGTCGATATGGACCCCGACGACGAGCTAGCTCCGATCGCGGCGCAGCTTCTTGGTTCGGACCGGCTGATGTGGGCGTATGACTATCCCCATTCGGACTCGGCTGTGAACCCCATCGTCAACCTCAAGAACACCCTCGGCGGACTTTCGGAGGAGGACCAACGCAAGATCGCCGGGGAGAACGCGACCAGCCTGTTCCGCCTTCCGACAGTCGGCTAATGAAGGCGGATTCAACCCACTCGCCACGAGGTTTCCTGGTTGGCGGCCAATGAAAGCAGTCCGCTATCACATCACCGGAGGGCCCGAGGTCCTCAAGATCGATGAACTGCCCGTGCCGGAGCCCGGCCGGGGCCAGGTGCTGATCAAGTCGTTCGCCGTGGGCGTCAACGGAGGAGACTCCGGGCGGCGCTCCGGCATCTACAACCACCCAGGCGCGAAGCTGCCTTCGGGGCTGGGAATGGAGTGCGCCGGGCTTGTAGAAGCCGTCGGCGCTGAGGTCACCGGCGTAACGCCGGGGCAGCGGGTCTTTGCATATGGCGTGCCCAACGCCTACGCCGAATACGCGGTCTCCTCCAGCCATGCGGTCCACCCGCTCCCTGAAGGATTGAGCTTCGAGACCGGCGCCTCCATCGGCATCACGTTTATGACCTCCTGGCATGGCTTGGTCACCCAGGCCAAGTGCAAGCGAGGCGAGTCCATCCTCATCCAGGGGGCGGGCGGTGGGTGTGGGGTTACCGCCATCCAGATAGCCAAACACCTGGGCATGAGGGTCCTGGCAACGGCCAGCTCGGATGAGAAACTAACAAAAGCCGCCGCCATTGGCGCCGACGACCTGATCAACTACGCGAATACGGACTTCGTTGAAGAGGTCCGCCGCCTGACCGCCAACCGGGGTGTGGATGTCGTGTACGACGGCGTGGGAGGAGAGACCTTCCTGAGGAGCATGGACTGTCTTGCCTCGGGCGGGAGGCTGGTTACGTATGGGCAGTCCGGAGGTCCCGCGGCGCCGCAAATGGACCTCATGGCGTTCTGGGGCAGGAATATCTCGGTGATGGGAGTGGCGGTAACGTCCCTCAGCCGTGAGCCGGTCGAGCACGTGGTGCAGCTGATTCGGAACGGGACACTGAAGCATGTGATCGACCGGAGCTTCCCCCTGGAGGAAGCGGCAGAAGCCCATGGATATCTCGACTCTCGGAAGGCATTTGGAAAGCTGGTGTTGACTGTGCAGCCATAAAAGGGCCGAGCCACCGAGCCGGCCGAAAGCAAGGGAGGTAGACATATGGCGACGTTGGAAGAGCTGGAGATGCGAGTCCAGCAGTTGGAGGGCCGGATAGCCGAGGCGGAGGACGAGCGCGCGATCCGCGAGCTCCTTGCACGCTACGGGTATACGGCGGACGTGAAGAAGGACAAGGAGTACGTTGACCTTTACACCGAGGATGGGGTAATGAACCTCGGCTCCGGCAACCGGCCGGGGTACGAGGCCCTCCGGAGATGGGAAGGCCGGGACGGGCTCTGGGAATTCATCACCGACACCCAGGGACACCAGAGGCCCCAGGAGTACGGGTACCGCATGCACGTGCAGGGCAACAACGTCGTCTGCCACATCAACGGCGACGATGCGGTCGTCAATAGCTACTCGATCGTCCTTCTCCGGAGCGGGGACGATGTGTTGCTGAACAGCGCGGGAAACAACCAGTGGACGCTCAAGAAGGTGAATGGCAACTGGCACATCAAGGAGCGGAGGCGCCGCCACATCGGCGGGATCGAGTACCACGACAACTTGGACGCAACGCCGGCATAGGCACCTGCATCGTTGGGACGACCGCTCAGGGCTGGGAGGCAGCAGGTGGCTTTCTCTCGAAGGCAAGGCGGCGATCGTCACGGGCGGCGGGCCGGGAATCGGCAGGGCGACTGTGGTCCTACTCGGCAAGATGGGCGCTGGCGTCTGAGACATTGACGAGCGGGCCGGCCAGGAGACCGCCGCTCTGATCGAAAACGAGGGTGGCGCGCGGGCGCCGTCCGGCGAGTCGGCGGCGGGCGCCTGACGGTCCTTCCTCAAGGGGACCGCGAGCAGCGGACATGCGCAAGCGGCGTGCCACTGCTTTTTGGCGGCGCGGGACTAGGAGCGAACGGCTGCCTCCGTGGGCTGGGCATGGGCTGGGCCGTTCTCGCTTTACACCCCTCGGGGGCGTGACTACAATCCTTGGGGCTTGACTACAAGGGCGGCGCTCCCCAAGGAGTGACAGTCTCGCGGATTGGGGAGGACCGTCGCTGGAAGGACGAGGGAGGAGAAGACACATGGAAGGTAGGGACCCCGCAGGGCTGCTGCTCGTGATGGTCAACGTCACGGACCGGTCCAAGGAAGCCGAATTCAATGCCTGGTACAACAACGTCCATATCCCTGAGGTTACGGGCTCGGGTGATTTCGGAAATGCGACCCGGTTCGTCAACGCCTACGCCAAGCGGGAAGGGCTCGATGTGCCGTTCTTGGCCGTCTACGAGACCGACCGCGAGGACGTAGCCGAAGCGTGGAAAGAGACCGGCGCGAAGCGCGACCAGTGGACGCCGTCCCCGCAGTATATGGCTCCGGCCATGGCGACGACCTACAAGCGCGTTGGCAGCCTGTCTGCACCTCCGACAGGGAAGCGCACCACCGGCTTACTGGCCGCCCTCACGGACTGCCCCGCAGGCCGCGAGGCTGAGTTCCACAAGTGGTACGACGGGGACCACGTCCCCGCAATTACGTCGACACCCTTCTTCTGGGGCGCCGCCAGGTACGAATGCACGGACCCGTCCGACAAGAGACCGCGGTTCCTTGCTCTGTACGAGTCCGACACAGACGGCGCGCAGGCCTTGCGGGCCATGCAGCACGCCCACCGAATCAGCGGAACGTCCATGACACCGTTCGAGGGCCTGGCCGTAAGGCATTCGGGGACCTACGATCTGATTCACTCGCAGGCCCGGGCCACCGCGAAAGCGGCCGCCTAGCAGGGCGTCACCGCCGACGTTCCTTCGAGCTCGCCAGGGGCTGGGGAGTAGTGAGCCGCAAGAGAGGATATGGTCATGGGCGACAAGAAGACGACCGGGGTGCTCGTCGTACTGACGAGCTGCGGCGATCCCTCGAAGGAAGATGCATTCAACAAGTGGTACAACGACGAGCACATTCCTGAGATTCTGGCCACCGGCTGCTACTACGCCGCATATCGGTATGAGAACACCCGCCCCAAGGATGACCAGCCAAAGTATCTGGCGCTCTACGAGACGGACTGGGACGACCCGGTTGACGCTTTCAAGGAGTTGCGGAAGCGTCTCAAGGGGGAGAATTTCGCTGACATCCAGGGCTTCGGGACCCTCACCTACCTGTATATCGGCCCCGAAGCCGAAGGTGTGACCGAGATGGCCAAGAAGCTCATCAACGTTTAGCGGGCGCGGTGAGAAGGGCAGGTGGCGCATGGGCCTCGACCCAGCCCACAAGGGAGTGATGATCGCCTTCGTCCGGCTCCTGGAGCCGTCGCGGGAGCCGGAATTCCACCGGTATTACCGGACGATGCATATCTCGGATGTCCTGGAGACGCCCGGCGTGACCTCGGGACATCGATTCGTCAACGCCAGGGGCGATGGAGACGATGGAGACGAGGACCGCAAATGGTTCCTGATTTACGAAGTGGATGACGGGGATGTCAACGCCGTTGCCCGGCGGCTCCCCGAGACGTTTGCCCGCAAGCAGGGCCGTAACTTCGATGCCTTGAAGATGACACACGGGGCAAATTTCAGACGCATCCTCTGAAGAGTTCGACGCTCCGTACCTTCATCCAGGAGACACATGGCCAGCCAAGAGCATAAGAGCGTTATGATCGCCTTCCAGATCTGCACGGATCCGGACCGGGAGCGCGAGTTCAACAACTGGTACAACCATACCCACATACCGGACCTCTCCGGCACCGAGGGCCTCATAGGCGCCCGCCGATTTGTCAGCGCCCGGGACGACGGGGACCGGAAGTACCTGATCATGTATGAGATTGCCGAAGAGGACCCGAGGCCCACGTTCGGGAGGATGAGAGAGGGACTCGCGGCGAAGAAGGCCCACGTTATCGATTTCTTCAAGGTCACCGAAGGGCTGAATTTCAAACGGATACTCTGACCAGTCCTCAGCTGGCCCTGCCCTTAGCGGCGCCGTCGGGAGCCAGCGCCCGGACCGCTGACGCGAGGACTTCCGGTCTATGCTTGTCGAAGGGTTCCCCGCAAAGCTTGGGGCCCCTCTAGAGTCGTCCAATGAGCGACCGCGCTATCGACACACCCGAGGGGCGATCAACCTCTCAACGCCTCGCCGGGTCACAAACGAAGAACGTGTGGAGACAACTCCCCCACCCCGTTCTCCTTCTAGCCAACCCTAACGAGCTAGCTCTCATCGATCGAGTGAGGCCGTAGGGACCGCGCGGGAACGGCTAGGAAGAGAAGGCTTCCCTGAGCGCGCTCGCTGCCTCCGCCTGGGCTTCCTTGCCGCTGTCCATCGCCCACCAGAGACCGAAGAAGCCGTGGATCATCCCCGGGTAGTCTGAATGCTTCGAGGGGACACCAGCCTGGGCGAGACGGCGCGCATAGGCCGCCCCTTCGTCCCGCAAGGGGTCGTATTCCGCCGTGATCACCAGGGCTGGAGGCAGCGCCGAATGGTCCTTGGCATTGAGGGGAGCGACGTGGGGGTGCTTGGCATCGGAGTCGTCCCGGAGGTACTGGTCCCAGAACCACACCATCATCTCCCGGCTCAACAGGTACCCGTTGGCGTTGCTCTCATATGAGTGCGTCTGGAAGTCCCGCTCGATGACCGGGTACACGAGGAGCTGGTGGACAATCGGCGGCCCCCCACGGTCTTTGGCCATCACGGGCACGACGGCGGCCAGGTTCCCCCCAGCGCTGTCGCCGCCAACGGCTATCTTGGTTGGGTCGACGTCGAGGTCGGCAGCGTTGTCCGCCACCCATCTGGTTGCCGCATAGCAGTCCTCCGCAGCCGCGGGGAAGCGGTCTTCCGGGGCCAGCCGGTAGTCGACCGAGACGGTGACGCACCCCGCCATGTCCGTGAGGTGCCTGGGTGTGCTGTCGGACTGCTCAACGCTGCCAATAACCCAGCCGCCTCCATGGAACCAGACAAGGGCCCCGAATGGACCTGTGCCGGATGGCGTGTAGACCCTGACATGGATATCGCCGCCGGGCCCTGGGATGTTGAGGTCCTCGACCTTGGCGACATCCGGGCCGGGGGGACGTGGCGCCTTCTCCATGTTCGCCCGGGCGACCGCCGGCGGAAGCGTGTTCAGTGGCGGCGCATTCAAACCGGCGAGGGTCTCCAAATGGGCCCTGGCTTGAGGGTGCAGCGGCATCGTTTCACTCCCTGGGGACGGCCCAGGTTGGGCGGGATAGGCGGATGGTAGGGAGGGGGCATATGTGTGTCAAGGAATGCCGCGATGGCAAGGAACGACAGGGGACGTGAGGGCAGCGGGGGAACAACAAGACCTTCCGACAGCGGCACCATGACCCCCTGGCACCGCTTTATGGGCAAACGTTACGGTGCTCGAACAGATAGCGGAGGCTACCTTCGCTGCCTATAATGGCCATGTCCAACGGAAGCAGGCCACCGTAGCTCAGCGGCAGAGCAGCGGTTTCGTAAACCGCAGGTCGTCGGTTCGACCCCGACCGGTGGCTCCATCTTCAACCGGTCTGAAAGCCCAAGTTCCACCCCGAAGCGCGCTACCCTTGAACCCGTTTGCCCGCGCTGCCTGAACGAGGGACACCCTGACCGGAAAGAGCCGGGTTTCTTTCTTTGGGTGGTCCATCGGGGCAACTCTATGCTGTGGGAATCGAGGGGGTCGAGAGGTCGGCCTGCCGCCTACGTTTGGCGGTGTATCTTTTGCCCTGATTGAGATTGATTGCCTTGATTGAGATTGATGCCGGAGTCAAGGGCTGAGCGGTGGAAGGGGGTGGGCAGCAACGGCGGTCGTGGACCTGCTGCGCTTGACGGGTATCCGGTCGGGCATACAATCTCGGGGTGACTGGGGGCTCGGGGTGACTGGGGGCCAAGGCGACCGGGACCGATGGGGCATCCTTCCGGCGATCGGCGTCGCGCGGAAGGGTGGGAGCGCAGGAATGGCTTCGGCGCGTACTCCGCGTCGGCGCGCCGAAGAGGGTGAAACATGACCACGCAGCGCAAGGTCGCAATCGTCACGGGGGCCAGCAGGGGAATAGGGATGGCTGGATGCCTGCACCTAGCCCGCAAGGGGTTCGACATCGTCGCCTGCTCGCGGACGTTGAGACCTGGGGAGGCGTTTGAGATGTCGCCTACGGGCAAGGCCTCGGACGTGGTCGCCATGCCGGGGAGCCTGGAAGAAACCGCCGAGGAGGTGCGGCGCTTGGGAGGCCGGGCCCTGGCCGTCAAGCTCGATCTCCTGGAACGCGGAGACGCGGAGGGTGCGGTACAGCGCACCCTGGAAGAGTTCGGGCGTATCGATCTGCTGGTCAATAACGGACGCTATTTCGGGCCGGGGCACTATGACGCTTTGGAGGATACCGAGATGGTGTACCTGGACCGGGCGGTCGAGGCCAACACCATGGCCCCTCTGCTCCTCACCAAGCTCGTGATGCCGGTCATGATCGAGCGAGGCGGCGGGACCATCATCAACCTGACCTCCAGCTCGGGGTACCGGGAAACCCCGGCCATGCCTGGGGAGGGCGGATGGGGGCTCAACTATTCGATCAGCAAAGCAGCCATTGGCAGGGCCGGGCCCGGCCTCGCAAAGGAATTGCGCCAGTACAACATCTCGGTGATCAACCTGCTGCCCGGGTTCGTGGCCGTCGAGCGCACGGTCCGGGATGCTGGGCGTTACGGCTTCGACCCGAATCGGGGCTTGAGCATCGACGTTCCCGGCGCCGCGATCGCTTTCCTGGCGACTCATCCTTATCCGATGTATTTTTCCGGGCGAGAGCTCGAGGCTGTGGACCTCTGTGTCGCGCATCAGCTTGTCGACCCCGAGACGCTGCCGGCAGCCCAGGGGCCGGCGGTCTGGGGACTCCCGAAGGGGTCCGATCCAGCGGCAGCCGCCAGAGGCCAATAGCCCGAAAGGACGCAGACATGTTGGAACGCAGAAAGGTAGCGTTCGTCACCGGGTCGAGCCGCAGCGTCGGGAAATCGGTGGCGGTGTCGATGGCCAAGCGCGGGGTGGACGTCGTCGTGGCGTCGCGGACGCTGACCGGGACGGAGGCCTTCGACGTATCGGCGACGGCAGGGGAAGAGGACGTTGTCGTCATGCCCGGGAGCCTCGAGGAGACGGCGGCGGAGTGCAGGGCCCTTGGGGTTCGGGCGCTCCCTTTAAAGTTGGACCTTCTCACGCCGGGCGACTGCGAAAGTGCGGTCGGTCGAGCCATGGATGAGTTCGGACGCGTCGACTTCCTGGTGAACAACGCCCGGTACTACGGCCCTGGCCAACAGGACCCTTTCGAGGAGACGGAGATCAAGCATATCGACATGGCGATGCAGGCCAACGTCATGGCAGCACTCAACCTGATTCAGCTCTGCCTGCCGTCGATGAAGCAAAATGGCGGCGGCGTGGTCGTGAACCTGACGTCAGGGGCGGGTTCGCATGAGGTGGCCGCCATGCCCGGAAAGGGCGGCTGGGGGCTGAACTACTCGATCAGCAAAGCAGCCTTGGCCCGCGCGACTCATGGCCTGGCCAAGGAGCTCAAGCAACACAACGTCGCCGTAGTCAACGTCGATCCTGGGAACGTGGTCAATGAGCATCGCATCCACGAGGCCGGGAAGTGGGGCTACACCGCCAGCCTTGAGAACGGCCTGAGCCCCGATGTCCCTGGCGCGGCCATCGCTTTCGTGGCAACGCATCCTCACCCGATGTTCTTCTCGGGCAAGGACTTCGTCGCCTTGGACCTGTGCATGGAGCATCAGCTCGCGGACCCCCAGACCGTGGCGAGGAACCACGGCGTCGACACCTGGGGCTTGCCCTAGCATCCGGGACGCCGTTCGGGCTGCGTCAACCGTTGCCAACCGCGCCTCTGCAGGCCTGTCGGCGTTCGATACATTTGGCTATGTGAAGCCTGTGCCGGCTCTCCGCGATGGCAGCGTTGAGCTGGCTTCCTGCGGGCCACCATCGTCGTCCAGACGCCTCTGCGGTCAGGGGTTGGTGAGCGGAGGATAGGCCGACCGCATCTTCTTGCGGGTGCCGCGGAGGGGCTGAAAGGCCTCCATCTCGCCGATGCCGGGGGGGCGGGCGTGTAGGATTGGAGCGCGGCTCGGGCAGCGAGGGGGTGTCAGGGTCCTCCCTAGGCTCTGGCTGGTAGACTATGGAAAAAACCGGGACCTTCATTCACCTAACGGGAGGAGAATCGTGTACACGACGCCGGTTATCGGAAGTGCTGAGGCCATGCGGGCCCTCACCGCCATGATGGAAGAGGCGAACAAGGAGCAGGAAAGGCCTCTTGCCTTCGCCATCGTGGACCAGAATGGAGACCTTCTCTGCTACGCGCGCATGGACCGGCTTTGGTCGTTGCCGCAGGGCGTTGCCGTGCGAAAGGCTTATACGGCTGCGCGAATGCGCGCATCGACAAAGGCCTGGGGAGAAGGCCTCAAGAGCGGGGGCAGGGCGTTGAGCGACTTCGGAGATCCGAAGCTCATCGCTTTTCAGGGCGGCCTTCCCGTCTTGGCGAAGGACGGCTCTTGCATCGGAGGCATCGGCGTGAGCGGACGTCTCGCCGAAGAGGACGAGGCGATCGCTCAGATCGGCCTTCAGATCATCAAGGACGCCGAGTAGCCAACGGCGCGGCGCGCCAGGACCGCTATTGGGGAGCGGCGTAGGCGCCCGGGTTCCAGTAGTCCCGGTTGGCCTTTATCTTCCCCTCCTCGAGCTCGAAGACACCCACGGCCTTGAGCTCGAGGCGCCGCCCCTTCCTCGTGAGCCGGTCGATGCGCTCGTGCATGACCAGGTTGCCCGAGGCCACCTGCGTGAGGACCTCGATGCTGACGTCTGAGACGTGCCGCGCATAGCGGGCGATCTGCTCACGGATGGCCTGCTTCCCCTTGTAAGGCTCCGACGGCACTCCGTCCTCCCAGACTGCGTCCTCGGCAAAAAAGCTGGCCATCTCGTCCGGATCGTACCGGCTCCAGGACTCCAGAAAGGCCTCGATCACCTTGGCGTTGTCCGTCATGTCGGCCTCCAATGGGGATACGTACGCCCAGAGGCGTCGGACCGAGTATAGTTCACGACTACACGGGAGTCGTGGGACCGGCTGTGCGCTGTCTCGTGGTCCCAGCCCTTCGATCTGCAAGCTCGCAGCGGGAGTTTGGCGGGAAGGGGATGCGGGACGACACGCACAGTGGAATGCGGGACGCTACCGGCCTTCTGCCGCGGGGGTGGGGACCCCACTGGGGACCCGCTCCATCAGCTCCACCATCACGCCATCTGGGTCCCGAGAATAGAAGCTGCGTCGGCCGGTGGTCCCGATGGTGACGAGATTGGAAATGCGATCGATCCCTCCTCGTGCAAGGAGGCGGTCCCGCTCTCCTTCGACATCGTCCACGTAGTAAGAGAAATGGACGTTGCCGGGCCTCGGATGGTCCGGATCGAGGGCTTCTTCTTCCGCGGCCAGGTATTTGACCAACTGAAGCGTAAAGCCGTGGAGCTCGAGATGGGCGACGCTAAGGTGCGCCCCCTTCACCCCTTTGAGCTCTTCCATCCACTGGCCCCCAGCCTCGACGCGATTGACCACCTTCATTCCGAGCACATCCTCGTAATAGGCGATTGATTTGTCCATATCTGAGACGGTGATGCCAACGTGGTAAAGGTCCGTCATGTAACCTCCAGCGCGTGGGGCCTCTGGCTTGAGTCCTCGGGTGCCCATGATGCCATAACATGGGCTCTCCGTCGCTAGGCGGAGGCGGATTGACACGTCCAGGGGCCCCCGGTACTTTGGGGGCTCGATCCTGCTCATGAGGTGATTCCTCAATGACGACGATAGACCCCGGTCGCGTTCTGCTGCTGGCTTTGTCCTGCACCCAGGAGTCCCTCGGAGGCTACGCGAAGGGCGACAGCTTGATAGAAAAGACCGGCCGTGTCATGGCGGCTTCGCGCAAGGTAGGAGTGCCGGTCGTGCACGGAGTGGTGCAATTCAGGCTGGGCTACCCCGAAGTGGGCCCGGACAGCGGTTTCAATTCGCTGAAGGCAGTGGGCCGTAGCATCGTGGGGAACCCGGCGTCGGACCCACATCCGGACCTATTCAGTGAGGGCGACCTTCTCCTGGTAAAGCGGCGCGCTAGCGCATTTACAGGCACGGACCTGGACGTGCTCATCCGCGCCATGGGCCGGCCACACCTGGTGCTCTTAGGCGTCCGCACCAGCGGCGCCATTCTACGCACCTACTCTCACGCGACGGATGCCGATTATGAGGTCACGGTGATCTCGGACTGTTGCTTGGACCCCGATGAAGAGCTGCATCAGACCATCCTATCCAAGCTTCTGGGGCGCGGCATCACGACGGCGGACGAGTTCGTGCGGTCTTTGGGTGAGCAGAGGTGACAGCCGCCGATTAGTCGAGGCTGACCCCCGGAGGGCTATGGAGCTGAACGACGAGGTCGTCGTGGCTGCCCGCCCTGAGCGTCGAAAGACCTGGCCCACGCCCTACGGAACCAGTAAGGCGGCTCTCGATCGGCTCACAGCGGGTATCGCCACCGAGCTGAAAGGGTCTCCAGCGGTCATCTTGACTGTGAACTCCGGCTTCACCTGGACTGAGCGGCTCGACGCCTTGGGGAAGGACGTCGGGTTGGACATCTCGGACGCTCAGCCCAACGACTATCCCGGGAGGGTCATCGCCCGTGTTTTGGAGGGGGGGCCCGGAGCAATGTGCGGGCCATGTGGTCGACGTCCCTCAGATATTCGAGCCCTTGGGGCTTGGGGACTGACCCGCTGCGGCCTTCGTCGAGGCATGCTATCCTGGGCAGGCCCAGCAGGGCGGTCAACCCCGGCCGCCGGGGCACTTCCAGCGTTGCATCGAGGTAACCGCCCTTGAAACCGGACTTTGCCGCCATGGACCGGGCCTTCGAGCCCAAGACCGTCGCCGTCATAGGCGAGCGCGCCACTCGCAGTCATTCCTTTCTCAAGTCGATGCGGCGCTTCAAGGGGCCTCTGTACTCAATTCAGTCCGACCAGAGGGAGATCGCGGCGATCGAGGCGCTTGGCATTCCCAACTACACATCGCTAGCCGACGTTCCCGAGCCGGTGGATTACGCCATCGTTGCCGTCTCGCGCCGCTATGCGGCCGATGTTCTGAAGGAGTGCATTCGTCATGGTGTAGGCGGCGTGTCCATGTACCCGGCTGGATATGCGGAGACTGGGACCGAGGAGGGGATCTCGGCCCAGGAAGAGGTAAAGCAAATCGCCCGGGAGGCGGGTCAGGTTGTCCTGGGCCCCAATTGCATGGGGCTACATAACCCGTCCCGAGGGGTCTGCTATCTCCCGATGCAGCCGATCTACGACGGCGGGCGGGTGGGGTTCGCCACCCAGAGTGGCTCGCATGGCAACAACTTCTCGCTGGCGGCCCCCTATAACGGACTCCCCATCACGAAACTGATCGGCTTCGGCAACGGGGTCGTGTTGGAGAGCGCCGACTATCTCGAGTACCTATGCGCCGACCCCAAGACCGAGGCTATCGCGCTGTATGTCGAAAGCCTGCAGGATGGGCCGCGGTTCTTCCGTCTGCTCCGTGAGACAACCCCCAAGAAGCCCGTGGTTGTCTGGAAGGGCGGGCAGACCGAAGGTGGCCGCAGAGCGGCGGCGTCCCACACCGCGGCCCTGGCGGAGTCCATGGAGCTTTGGCGCGCCGCCTCTATCCAGACCGGGGCCATCATCACCAGCTCGCTCGAGGAAACCATCGATGCGTTGAAAGCCCTCGTCCTGCTCCCCAGGTTGGAGGGTGACGGATGCGGCATTGCGGGAGGCATGGGAGGCCAGTCAGTGACTATCGCCGATGCGTTCGGCCAGGCGGGACTTCGAGTCCCGGCCCTCGCGCCGGCGTCGTACGAACGTCTCCGGGAGTTCTTCAGCTCGGTGGGGGCATTCTATGCCAACCCAATCGACATTGGATCGAATAGCGCGCAGGTCGATACGATCATGGATATCCTGGCCACGGACCCGGGGGTCGACATCCTGGTCATGCAGCTCGCGCTCCTCAGCGTGGACCGGCTCAACATTGCGGAGGGACAGGAGCGGGCGCTCAAGAGGATCGCGGAGAGGACCGGCAAGCCGGCACTGGCGATCCCCAGCTCACCCACGGCGTACGCTCACGCGGAGGCTTTGCGGGGCATCGAAGAGCGGCTTCAGGCAGCGGGGATTCCATCATTCCCGTCCAACGAGCGCGCTGCCAGGGGACTGAGCCACGCCCTCGGCTATTATCGTTTCCTCCGGACCGCCTGAGTCGTTCGAACCCAGGATTGTCTCCGCCGCTTCCCCATAACACCCCGCTGAGCGCGCTTGCCGCGAAGCGTGTGTTCTACGGCTGGTGGATCGTTATCGGGGCCCTGCTGTTGGGCATCATCGGCGCCGGGTTTGTCTCGCTTGGCGCCACCGCATTTTTCTTGCCGCTGGAGGAAGAGTTCGGCGCCAGCCGGGCCCGTCTATCGTCCGTCATCGCTCTGGGCAGCGTCCTCGCGACCCTCTCGCAACCCGTCCAGGGGCTCATTCTGGACCGGTTTGGACCGCGGAGAATGGCCTTTGCGAGCGTGACGTTGATGGGCACCGGTTTCTTCATGATCAGTACGGCCAGCTCCCTCAATGTGTTTCTTGTTTACTTCGCTTTCTTGGCGGCCATGGGCTCGTTCGGCTTGATGTTCTCGGCCATCGTTGGGGTGGGCAGCTGGTTTGTCAGACGACGGGGGCTCGCTCTTGCCATCGCAACCTCTGGCTTCAGCCTTGGTGGGCTTGTGGTGATATTCACCAACTTCTTGATCGAGGCGATCGATTGGCGCGGCGCCGCGGTAATCATGGCATTCATCGTATGGGGGGCTGGGTACCCACTGGCCTCTGTCCTGCGCCACAAGCCGGAGCAATACGGACTCCGTCCAGATGGCGGCCGCTTATCCCAGACGCCGTCGACTGGAGGCGCCGCTGCAGCCGACGGCGAGGAGTCCGGATTCTTGCTGAAGGAAGCCCTGGCGACCAGGACGTTCTGGCTCCTGGCTGTGAACCAGGCGCTGAGGATGTTCGTGGTGACCTCTGTCGGGGTGCATTTCATTCCCGCCATCGTCGACAAGGGGTTTTCGCCGGCGGTCGGCGCCTCGCTGCTCGGGTTGTTCGCATTGACGGCGTTCCCGAGCCGCATAGGAAGCGGAGTCCTGATGGACTGGATTCCGAAGCGTATTGTCGGGAACGCGCTCTACCTGGTCATGAGCCTTTCGCTGGCACTTTTTGCCTGGCAGGGAGGCCTGGCCATCGCCATTCTCTTCGTCGTCTTGTACGGGGTTGGGTGGGGCGGGGCGGGCGGGGGCCTCGACGTGGCGATACGCGCGGAGTATTTTGGGCGGAGAAGCTTCGGGGCCATCATGGGGTTTAGCGGCGTGCTGACGGCGGCGTCCGTATTCGTCGGCCCCCTGGTCACGGGCTACATCTTCGACACTACTCATACGTACCGGGCGGCTTTCTTCCTGTTGAGCGCCATCGCTTTCGGCGCCAGCGTGATTATCCTGGGGGCGAAACGGCCGGCGGCGCCCCTCCGACGATGATCGCTGTGCTCCTCATGTGGATGCACTCGAATGCCTGCTTGTAGGTCTCGACCTTGCCGATCACCTCGAAGAAGGTGTCCGCGCCCCCCTGGTGGGCCTTTTCATTGTCCGCAAAGCGTCCGTCGTCAATCCGGTAACCGTCCGAGGGAAGCACAGTTGGCCCTGGAGAGGCTTTCTGGGTCCCGGCTTTCGCCGGGAAGACGATGGGAGGGTAACGTCGAGAGGCTGGTGGGCTTGGTAGAAGACCGCGGACTTGGGGGCAGATCAAGGCCGCGCACTCAGCTTCACGGCGTCAAGCGCCGGGGCCGTTCCTAGGCGGGGGCGCGTTGGGGAAGAGCCGGCGAATGTTGCGGCCCATGATGTTGACCTTGTCATCGTCGGGGAGGCTGCTTTCGAGCATTTCGTCCAGCAGCACTGGGCGGCGGTCTTTAACGATGGCGGAATAGGACATCTCGCCGCTGAAGACCAGCTTCTCGGAGCCGTGCTCCTGGATCCAGGGCTCAATGGCCGAGATGCTATGCACCCCATGGATATCCCAGAGGATGTTCGGCGTGTGCTCGGCGATGTGGAGGGCCTGGAGGCGGCCCTCGTAGGTCATGAACGCGTCCAGGGCCAGGAAGGTCAGCTCGGGAAACTCGTAAGCGAGCTTCTGGAGCCGCCAGGATGCCTCCAACTCTTCCGTCGGCAGGGTGTGAATCAGAGGCACCATATCCAGCTCGGCCATTCTCCGGAGGATGGGCCTGATCCACTTGTTGTCGATGAAGCAGCCCTGGAACCGGTGGTGCCAGCTCAGCCCGTCCATCTTGAGCTCATGCTTGGCCCGGTCGATCTCGGGGAAGCCGCGCTCTCCATACATGGGCTCCACCGTACCCAAGGCGATGGGGAAGTGAACGGGGTCCCGGTCCCGATAGGCCGCCACCGCATCGTTGACGCGCATGGTGTCCTTGATCCCATCGGGCTTCAGGTACCCGTGAGAGGGTTGGATGACTGCCCATGACACGCCGAGGGAACGCATGGTCTCGACGCGCCGCTCGTAGTCCGCATCGTCGCTCAGTTTCTGCTCGAAGACCTGGGAATCACCCATGCTGGCACTGAGGTCGCCGATGTGCTGGTGAGCGTCGATGATCTCCAAGCCGTTCCCTCCGAGCTATGTGCGCCGCGCCAGTATACCAGTAGAGTTTGGCCCCAGAGAGGGTCGTCGTGGTTGTGGTGGGTCTGCAGGTCCGGGCGCCCAACGACCTTCTCGTTCGTCCTCGGCGCCATGTGTTAGGATTTTCACAAAGCTCCCAGGGGCCCGAATCGATGGCTGCCATCAAGGGGATGACCGGGGCGGAACGCATGCTGGCGGCCTGCAACCTCCAGCCGGCGGATACGACTCCGGTGTGGTTCATGCGCCAGGCGGGCCGGTGCTTTCAAGAGTACCGTGAGCTCCGCCAGCGGCACGAGATCCTGACCATCGCCAAGACCCCCGAGCTCAGCACCGAGGTCACGTTGCTGCCGGTCGACCAGCTTGGGGTGGACGCGGCGGTGATGTTCGCAGACATCATGCTGCCGCTGGAGGGGATGGGCGTCCCCTTCCACATCGAGCCGGAAACGGGGCCCATCATTCATCGCCCTGTCCGCACCGAGGCAGACGTCGAGGCCATCCGGATTGTCGAAGCCGAGGAGGGGACTCCATACGTATTCGAGGCCATCCGCCTCATCAAACGGGAGCTGAGGGATAGGGCCGCGCTGGTCGGCTTCTCGGGCTCCCCGTTCACGCTCGCCTGCTACATGATCGAGGGACGCCCCTCGAGGACGTATGACTCCGCCAAGGGGATGATGTTCGGGAAGCCGGAGCTCTGGCACCGGCTGATGGGAAAGGTAACGGACGTGGTGGTCCGATACTTGAGGGGCCAGGTTGAAGCCGGGATCGAGGTTGCCCAGCTCTTTGACAGCTGGGTCGGGGTCCTGGGCCCGGCCCAATACGAGTCTTTCGTGATGCCCTACAGCCGGCGGATCTTTTGTGAGATCAAAGGGATGGGTGTGCCGTCCATCCATTTTGGCACGGGCAACGCCTCGCTGCTCCATCTCATGGCGGAAGCGGGGGCGGATATCGTATCGGTTGACTGGCGGGTGCCACTGGACAAGGCCTGGGATCTGATCGGGGCTGGGAAGGGGATCCAGGGCAACCTGGACCCTGCGATGCTCCTGGCTCCGTTCGACGTGGCCCGAGAGGGAGCGCGAGATGTCCTCAATCGGGCAGCGGGGAGGCCGGGTCACATCTTCAATCTCGGGCACGGCGTCCTACCGGACACGGATCCTGCCGATCTCGGCCGGCTCGTCGAGTTTGTCCACGCCGAAGGGCGTGGGACCTCCTCAAGCGACAAGCCGTGACCTTCGGGGCATCGACCGGTGTCGTGCTGATGACCTTTGGCGCCGCCGCGAGCCTTGACGACATTCCCGCCTATCTGCGCAGCGTCCGAGGCGGCGTCGAGTCCCCGGTGGAGCTGATAGCCGAATTCCGGCGGCGATACGAGGCGGTCGGGGGGTCTCCCCTGGTCCAGATTACGCGGAGCCAGGCCGCGGCCCTGGAGACCCTTCTGAATACGCCCGAAAACGGGCAAGGCCGCCATGCCGTCCGGGCGGGGATGAGGCATGCGCCTCCGTTTATCAGCGATGCCGTCCAGGAACTGGCTTCGACGGGGGCCAATCGTCTCGTCGGCGTGATCCTGGCCCCACAACATTCGCCACTCATCATGGCTGGGTACCACCGGGCCTTTGACGAGGCTGCCGCGTCGAACGGCGTGTGGGCCTCGGCGAGGGTGGCGGGCGCGTGGCATACGGTCCCTTCTTTTCTGGATGGGCTCTCCAGCCGCCTGGCCCACGCGATCGCCGGACTGCCTCCTGGCGAGCGTGACGGCGCCCCGGTGCTGTTCACCGCCCACAGCTTGCCGAAGAGCGTGGCTGAGAAAGAACCCCAATATATCGAGATGCTTCGTGACACCGCTCAGGAAATGGCGCGGCGGGCCGGGCTGCCCCCAGACCGCTGGCAGTTCGCTTATCAGAGCGCTGGGCACACGCCTGAGGAATGGCTTACCCCGGACATCAAGGACCTGTTCCCGTTGCTCCGCGGGGCCGGTCACCGTACGGCCCTGGTGGCGCCGGTGCAGTTCGTTTCGGACCACCTGGAGGTGCTCTACGACATCGACGTCGAGGCCCGCCATCAGGCCCAGGAGGCCGGACTCGAGCTCGTCCGCACAGAGATGCTGAACGCCAGGCCGGAGTTCATCCGGGCGTTGGCGGATGTCGTGCTTCGTGAGGCAACCGAGGTCGGGTAGGCGCCTGCTGGGCGCAGGACCCGGTGGGCGCGGCCCCATGCTACAATCCCGCGCATGCCTCGATGTGCCTTCGGGGGCGCTGCCAGAGAGGCCAAGTCATGGAGGGGGCGAAACAATCATGGGTCCCACGTATGAAATCGGTAGCTGGCGAGAGCTGGCGCAGGAGGAGCGGCCCTTCAATATAGGGCTGGAGGGGACTGCCCTCGTTTGCGTCGACATTCAGCGGAAGACCTGCGACCGGAACTCGCCAAGGGGTATGAGCAAGACTCTTTCGGCCCGAGATCCGGGGCTGGCAGAGTGGTATTACTCCAAGATAGAGGACCAGGTGTTGCCCAACGTGATGAAGCTCCAGCGGTATTTTCGTGAACGGGGCGGCAAGGTGGTCCACTTCGTCGTCGGCCCTGGGCAGAAAGACGGCTCCGATCTGCCTTTCATGTTTCGAAAGGTCCAGGAGAAGGGACTGGACACCCCCACGTCGGGGCACGTCGCCCTCGGTGACGAGGAGTTCCAGATATGTGATGAGGTCGCGCCGATCCCTGGAGAGACGGTGTTCCACAAGCTCACCATGGGGGGCTTTTCCGGGACAGGCGCCGAGGCGGCGCTCAGGAATAGGGGCATCGATACGCTGGTCCTGGTAGGCGGGCATACCCACGCCTGTGTCGAAGCGACCGGACGAGGGGCTGCGGACCTGGGATTCCACGTGGCCGTCGTCGAAGACGCCGTCATCAACTACATGCCGTTGATGCACGATGCCGCCATGATCAACTTTGCGGGGTTCATCGGCCGCGTGACGACTACCGGCGAGCTGATTGAAGAGGTAGAGCGGAGCGAAGCCGCACAGCAGAAGGCACGGCCAACGGCCGAATCGGCCCGGGGGTCGTGAACCGAGCTTGCCCCGCTTGGGCCTCGCAGGCACACGGGTGCGGCGCGGCATGAGCCGAAGCTGGCACCGGCTTCAAGGAAGAGCCGCGACGAAGGGCTCGTTGCATATGGGAGGATGTTCTGGCATTCATCGAGTACCTCCTCATCGGCGGCGGTCTCGCGTCGTCTGAGGCCGTCAAGCAGATCAGGGCCCTGGATGAAGCGGGGTCCATCATCCTGGTATCGGAAGAGCCCCATCTCCCATACGACCGCCCACCTCTGACGAAGGAGTACCTCAGGGGCGAGACGGAGCGGGACAGTCTCTTGTACGCCGATGCCCGATTCTTTGAGGAGGGCCGGGTACAGACGGTCCTCGGGGTCCGCGTGGAGTCGTTGGACCTGGCGGCCAAAGCGGCTTCTCTCTCCAACGGTGATACCGTCAGTTTCGAAAAGGCACTGATCGCCACCGGTGGACGGCCCATCCGGCTCCCCCTTTCCGGAGAGGACAAGGAGGGGGTCCACTACCTCAGGACCATGGACGACGCGGAGGCGATCGGTGGCGAAGCCCTGAGTGGAAAGCGGGCGGTGTTGATCGGCGCGGGGTTTATCGGGCTCGAGGCCGCCGCTTCCCTGACCCAGCGAGGGGTCCACGTTACTGTGATCGAGAGCCTTCCTCATATCTGGCCGCGCTTCGCGGACGAGGCACTGGCCGCCCATTTCCAGGACTACTGCGAAGCCCGCGGCGTAACCTTCCTGGTCAACGATTCGGTTGGCCGGATTGAGGGTGGGGCGAGGGCCTCATCTGTGGTTACGAGCAGCGGGCGGGAGGTCCCGTGTGACCTCATCTGTGTCGCGGTGGGCATCAGGCCCAACGTGGAGCTGGCGGAGGCCGCCGGACTGGCCGTGGACAATGGGGTCACGGTCGATGAAGGGATGCGAACCTCTCACCCGGACGTCTACGCGGCGGGTGACATCGTGAACTACCCTGACCCGGTGTTCGGGAAACGGCGGCGGGTCGAGCACTGGGGACACGCCGAGTACGGTGGTCAGGTGGCCGGCAAGAACATGGCCGGTGGTGATGCGAAGTATGACCTGCTGAGCTACGTGTGGTCCGACATCTTCGATCTGCATCTCGAGTTCGCCGGCGACGAATCAGAGCACGACAGCACGGTGGTCCGCGGCAGCATGGAGCAGGGATCGTTCACCGTGCTGTATCTCAAGGGCGGGTTGCTGAGGGCATACTTTGCCGTCAACACAGAGGCCCGCGAGTTCCCGGTCTTCCAGAGGTTGATCCGCCGAAAGAAAGACCTTTCCGGCCTGATCGATCAGCTTCAGGACACGTCGGTAAACCTTCGGGGATTGCTATAGGACCAAGGTCAGCCGGGCCAGCGGGCAGTAGTGAGCGCCGCGGGTGCCCGTTTCTTGTCCGCCCCCACCCGTCACCCTTACCATATGCCCATGGCCCTTCCGGCTCCCGTGCTCCAACAGCTCGCTGCGGTCGTCGGCGACGAGCGGCTGCTGACCGCGCCCGAGGACGTTGCCGTCTACACGTTCGACGCGACGCCGCTTCAAGGCGCGGCGGAAGCCGTCGCGCTGCCCGCTTCCGCCGAGCAGGTTGCCGGGCTGCTCCGGGTCTGCAATACGGAGGGCGTTCCCGTGGTGCCGAGGGGTTCGGGGACAAACCTGAGTGGTGGGACTGTCCCCGCACCCGGCAGCGTCGTCATCGCGATGGTCCAGATGGACCGGATACTGGAGATCAGCGACGAGGACCTGACGGCGACCGCCGAACCCGGCGTTATTCTGGGGCAGCTCCATAGAGCGGTGGAAGCCAGAGGGTTGTTCTATCCTCCTGACCCGTCAAGCATGAATGTTGCCAGCCTGGGAGGTACGGTGGCCGAAGCCGCTGGAGGGTTGCGCGGCGTAAAGTACGGGACGACAAAAGACTACGTCATCGGGCTACAGGTGGCCCTGGCCAACGGGGACCTAGTGCGGGTCGGCGGGAAGACGGTCAAGAATGTCAGCGGCTACGACCTGACGCATCTTTTCGTGGGCTCGGAGGGCACCCTCGGCGTCATCACGGAGGTTACGGTCAGGCTCATACCCCTGCCGGAGGCCAAGAAGACTGCGCTTGCGGTGTTCGACTTGTTGGAGGATGCGGCTGAAGCCGTCTCTGGAATCATCGGTCGGAAGATCGTGCCGAGGAGTCTGGAGCTCATAGATGGCGAGAGCATCAAGCACATCGAGGCCTTTCGGCCCAGCGGTCTGCCCGTGGATGCCGAGGCCGTCCTGATCATCGAGGTCGACGGCAAGCCGCGGCAGGTCGACGAAGACCTTTCGGACTGTGTCGTGGCGTGCCGGCACCACCGGGCCCGGGAGGTCCGGGTAGCGGAGACCCCCGAGGAGGCGGACGCTCTTTGGGCCGCCAGGCGGGCCCACTACCCCGCCCTGGCCCGAGCTTTTCCAACCATCATCATCGAGGACGTCACAGTTCCCAGGCATCACCTTCCGCGGATGGTCCGGGCAGTCAAGGAGAGCGCTCGAAGGCACAATCTCCTGCTGGGGATGGTTGCCCATGCCGGAGAGGGGAACCTGCACCCGGATATCTTGTGCGATGCCCGCGACGCCGAGCAGATGGGTCGAGTGGAGCTGTTCATCGAAGAGATCGTGAAGGAGGCCCTATCGCTGGGCGGCACCCTGACCGGCGAGCATGGAGTGGGCCAGATGAAGGCGCCCTTCCTCTCTTGGCAGTTCGGCGAGGCTGGAGTCGAGCTGATGAAGCGGATCAAGCGGACAGTCGACCCCAGAGGGATCCTCAACCCCGAAGTGATGTTCGGGGAGGGCGGGCTGAGACTTTCGAAGGCTTGCCACTAGGGCTGGACCTCGTCAGGACCGCGAACGGACGCAGCCATCAAGGGGGTATGTGTCAGCGGGCCTGCCCCCTCGCGCGCCGTGTGGACCTCGGGACCAATGTCCCGCGTTTAGGTGGTCTAATTCTTCGCTGTGAAGTCGAACACGATTCTGGCGAGATCGGACGGCCTTTCGAGGTCAACCGCATGTCCGCACTGATCGATGATGCGTAACTGCGAGTTTCGCAAACCGTCCGCGTAGAGCTGGCTGCATTCCAGTGGCACGATCTTGTCTTCCCTGCCCCAGACGATCTGGGCGGGCGTCGTGACTTCCGTGAGGAGCTTGCCGAGGGCCTGGTTATACATGTAGGGCTTCCAGCCGATCCGGGATGTCTGCTCCCGGTTGGTCTCCCAATGCTCGAGCCACTCGAATTCTGGGAGCGCCCCGAACGCCTCTTCGAAATGGCGCTGGTCGTGGAACATCGTCCGCATATACGTCTCGGTGTTGACGATGAACTGGTCGAAGATGTACTCCTCTTTCGGCTGAAGCCCCATGGCCCCAACGAGGACGATCTGCTTGGGTAGCGAGGACATGCTCGCGATCTCAGCGGCAATCCAGCCTCCGAAGCCGAGGCCCACGAGGACCGCCGACTCGAGGCCCAGCTTTCGGATGAACTGTTGTTCGATGGAAACGAGGTCGCGGACGTTTACGATCCACGCGAAGGCCTCCGGATCGGACCGATAGAATCCGGGATACGAAGGAACATAGACCGTGAAGCGGCTGGCCAGCTCTTCGAAGAAGGGTTCAGGTCCTGGATAGCCGTTGTCCCGATGCAACACCACCAGGGGGTCCCCCTGACCTCCCTTGAGGACGTGGACCTGCCCTCCCATGAACTCGACGTGCTCCTCGCTCCAATTCGTTGCCATGTACTTCCTCCGTTCCGTTAGTGCCTGGCGAAGTGTCCCCGGTGGACGCCCGCCGCGACTCGTCGTTAGCCGGCGGGCGCCAGCGACCTCCGCATGGCTGATTCGAATATCAGGCGTCCGTCTTCGCCCCCCAGGATATCTTCGCAGCACCGCTCAGGGTGCGGCATCATCCCGAGGACGTTGCGCTCCTTGTTGCATATGCCGGCGATGTGCTCCAGGGAGCCGTTGGGGTTCCACTCGCCGCCGGTCAACCCATCGGGCGAGCAATACCGGAACACCACCTGGTCGTTGCTTTCCAGGTCCTTCAGTGTCTCCGGGCTTGCGTAAAATCTGCCCTCGCCATGGGAGATGGGTACTCTCAGCACCTG
This sequence comes from Dehalococcoidia bacterium, assembly GCA_965220155.1. Lineage (GTDB taxonomy): Bacteria > Chloroflexota > Dehalococcoidia > SHYB01 > SHYB01. The sequence goes on from OZ244810.1 coordinate 2,963,362, forward strand.
GCGTTCGGCGCAAGCGCCGGAGAACGGCGTTCGAGTGGTCTCGGTCCGCAGGTTGACCCACTGACAGCGGAATTGGAGATGTTCGTTTCGGGTGAGGACGCCGGGCAGGAGTCCCGCCTCGCACAACACCTGAAAGCCGTTGCAGATACCAATCACCAGCTTGCCATCGGCGGCGAACCGCTCGACCTCTCGCATGACAGGCGAGAAGCGGGCGATGGCGCCAGCCCGCAGGTAGTCCCCGTAGGAGAATCCCCCCGGCAGGACGACGCAATCATATGGCGTCAGGTCGGTGTCTTTGTGCCAAACGTAGTCGATCTCTTGGCCGAGCACCGTGCCGATGGCATGGTGGCAGTCCCGGTCGCTCCAAGTGCCTGGGAAGACGATAACGCCGAATCTCATGCCGGGTTGTGCCGTCAACCCCCGTTTAGCCTGCACGGCTTTCGAGAACAGCATCGGCGATCTGGCCGACGGTCTTACCTTCCGCTTTTCCTTTCACTTCGGGCATCAGCTTACCCATTAACTTGCCTCGGTCTCCTGGGCCCCTAGCCCCAAGATCGTCCGCGATCCGCTCTGCCAGGGCCCTGATCTCATCGGTCGGGAGCTGCTCGGGTAGGTAGGACAGGAGGACGTTGAGCTCGGCGGTCTCTTTCTCCACCAGCTCATCGCGGCTGCCCTTTGAGAACATCTCGATGCTCTCGCGGTGTTGCCGGACGAGGCGAGTCACGATCTCCTCGATCTGGGATTCTGTCAATGCAGACCCGAGCTTGACCTCTTGGTTGGTTATCGAAGCCTTCACTTGGCGGATGACGTCTGTACGGGGCCGGTCGCGGCCGCGCATGGCGTCCTTTAAGTCTTGATCGAGCTTCAGCTGCAGGCCCATGGAAGGAGGCGGCGGGACCCATCAACGGGAGGTCCGAGGCCTAGCGGATTATAAGCCCGCTTCTGTTTGAGCGTCAACGAGAGCGGCACGTTGAGGGCCCCGTGGACGGCGCCGTCCGCTGTCTCCCGACGCCTCATGCTGGTCGAGGAAATCCAGGGCGCCGGCGAGGTCTGGGGGCAGCGGAGCGTAGCACTCGATCTCGGCCCCGGTAGTCGGCTGGCGGAAACGGAGCTGGGCGGCGTGGAGGAACTGCCGGCCGAGTAGCGTGGAGCGGCCACCGTAAGCGGGATCGCCCACAACAGGATGGTGGATGAACGAGAGGTGGACCCGTATCTGGTGCGTCCGTCCGGTGATTGGGGAGACCTCCAGCAGCGTGTGCTCCCGGTACCGTCTCACCGTCCGATACTCGGTAAGGGCGTGCCGCCCACCATCGATCACGGCCATTCGCTTTCGGTTCCGAGGATCGCGGCCGATAGGGGCGTCGATGGCCCCCTTCTCCGGTTCCGGCCGGCCCTTGACCAAGGCCAGGTATTTCTTACGAACGACCCTGTCCTTCATCTGTTGGGAAAGGCTGGCGTGGGCATGGCCGTTCTTCGCCACGATGATGAGGCCTGACGTGTCTTTGTCCAGGCGATGGACGATTCCTGGCCGGAGGACGCCACCAACCCCAGTCAGGTCCGGGCAGCGGGCAATAATGGCGTTCACCAGAGTCCGGTCTGGGTGTCCAGGTCCCGGATGGACCGTCAGCTCTGGAGGCTTGTCCACGACCAACAGGGCACCGTCTTCGTACACCACCGAGAGGTCCATCGGCTGGGGGACCAGGCTCGTGGGCCGAGGCTCGGGAATGGTCACGCGGACGACGTCGCCGGCGTGCAACCGCTGGGAGGGCCTGGCCGGGAGTCCACCGATCGCGACATAGCCCTCGGTGATGAGCCTCTTCAGGTAGGAGCGCGTGAGGCCAGAGAGCCGGTCCGCTAAGAAACGGTCGAGTCTAGGACCGCTGGTGCTGGATGTCAGCTCATGGACCACAGGCGTGACAAGGTCCATGGAGCTACGGCCCAGGGGGGTTGGTCACCGATCTGTCGAGAAATAGAGCATAGTAGGCCAGGATCACGATGCCAATGACCACCGAAGAGTCTGCGACGTTGAACACCGGCCAGACGGGGAAGTTAATGAAGTCGGTGACGGAGCCGAACCGGAGGCGGTCAACGAGATTGCTGAGCCCGCCCCCGAGCATGAGGGCGAGGCTTACCTTGAGCCAAGGGCTGGAACCTGATTTGCGCAGCATATATACGACGAATCCCATGGCGATGAACGAGGCCACGATAAGGAAGATGGTCTGATTGGTGAAGAGGCCGAAGGCGCTGCCTGTGTTCTCTACATGGGTAAAGGTCACAGGCCAGCCTTTGGGCCAAGACTCGCCGAGGAAAAGGCTTTCGCGCACGAAGTGCTTGGTGATCTGGTCACCGGCGGCGACCGCTCCCGAGACCAGGACGATGGGAAGAGCAGGCAGAGCCGGTATGCGGCTAGGGGCCCGCTTGTCGAGCAGCTGGGCGTCTTCCATAGGCAATCAGTCTAGCATGGGCATAAGGGAAACGAGGTCGGCATAAGCGGCTGTGGGCTCCTCGAGCCGCTATTTCTTGGCAAAGGCCCGGGCGAAAAAGGCAGCGAGAATCTCGGCGACCTGGTCCTCATGGCCAGCCAGGGCATGGTCGGCTCCGGGAATCAGGCGTGTCTGGATCGATGGCCCTTTCTCCTCGGCGATGGCCGCGACGTCGCCCGCGATGGAGATCAGGTCGTTTTGTCCCGAGACGATCAAGGACGGCCTCTTCCATCTACGGTAACCGCCCCGGGGGAAAGAGCCGGTCGGCGGGGCGACCATCGCCAGCGCTCGCACCCGTTTCACCTTCAGCGCTGCTTTGACAGCGATCGTCGCCCCGAAGGAGTAGCCCATCACCCCAATCCGCTTGCTATCTATTGACTTCCAGGCGTGCAACAGGTTCAGCGCTGCCTTCGCGTCGTCCGGCTCGCGCTTACCCATCGTGAAGGCCCCCTGGCTCTCGCCCACACCGCGAAAATTGAACCGCAGGCTGGCGATCCCTTGGCGCTCGAGGGCGCGGGCCGTGCGGTGGACCAAAGGCTGGTCCATGTTCCCGCCAAGGATGGGGTGAGGGTGACACAATGCGACGGAAGCGAAGGGCCCGGGCAACTCGTCTGGAACAATCAGGACCCCGTCCAGGTCGATGCCTCCCTTGGTGCGGAAGGCGAGGGGTACCTGCATGGCTTAACCGAAGAGATGGTCGCGGAAGAACTGGCCCGCGATCCGCGCGATGGCCCCTTCGTAGCCCCCGAGGAAGTGATCGCCGCCCTCCAACACCTCCATCCTGCCGGTCTCGGCCATTTTCGCAACGGCTTCGCCGAGCTGATCGAGGGAGACGACTGAGTCCATGTCGCCGGCCAGGAGGAGCTTGGGCCTGCCGAAAGCGAGGATACCGTGCCCTTGAAGGCCTGCTGCCGGGGGTGCCACCAGCGCGATGGCCCTCAACTCCGGTTTCTGAGGCCCAACCGCGCCCGCGACGCTTGCGCCGAAGGAGTACCCCGCGAGCCCTATACGCTCGGGTTCGATCCCTTCACTAGCGCCTAGGCGTTCGAGGGCGGCCAAAGCATCGTTCTGTTCGCCGTCGCCGCCCGAATACGATCCACCGCTTCGGCCGACGCCACGGAAGTTGAACCGCAACGCGGCCATCCCACCAGCCAGCACGCCACGGACGATGGCCATGACCACGTTGTTGTTCATATCCCCGCCGTACTGCGGGTGAGGATGACAGATAGCGATACCCGGCCATGGGGCCTCCGCCTCCGGAGTGTGCAGGACACCCTCCAGGTCGAACTCTCCGTTGGTAAAGGTGGTCCTGAGTTCAGGCATGGGGAGCCCTCTTCTCCAAAGTGTTCATTGAGGCCCGTACGGGATGGGTCCCGTGAGTCGCAACTGCAGCGGGTCAATCGTGATAACGCCAGCCGCTGGTACCTACGTGGAAAACCAACTATGAAGCGCCTCCCTGGGCTCGCGCCATCGTATCGCCCGGCCGTCCTGAGCGCCACCATGCGGCGTGAAGCGCTGCATGCAACCTCCGGGCCGATATCGTAAACTGGCATGGGCGCAAGATGGGAGAGAGCGAGAAGCCAGCATTCGGCATGGTCCATGGGCGGTTCCAGCCCTTCCACAACGGCCACATGGACTACGTGAAGAAGGCGATGGCGAGGTGCGGCCACCTGGTCATCGGGATCACCAATCCCGACCCATTTGAGATCGAGCAAGAGTCCTCCAGCGCACATCGGCACCTTTCGGAGTCTAACCCCTTCACCTTTTTTCAGCGGCTTCAGATGGTCCGGGCGGCGCTTTTGGACGAAGGCGCGGACCTGACCCGCATTACTCTCGTCCCTTTCTCGGTACACCACCCGGAGAAGTGGCCCTACTATCTCCCACCTGCTGGACGGATCGTGCAATTCATCCGTGTTTTCTCGGACTGGGAGCAAGAGAAGGCGGACCGGCTTCGCGACAATGGGTTCGCCGTGGAGGTCCTGGACCGGGGGGCGCCCAAGGAATACGCGGGGGTTGATGTCCGAGACGGCATGGCCTCCGGCGATGGCTGGAAGCGCTCGGTGCCGCCGGCGGTGGCGGAGATCATAGAAGAGGTCCGGGACGGGAGGCTCTGACGTGCGGCCGGTAAGAGGAGGCGAGAAATAATGATGGACAGCAAGATGACCTTCGCGGTCGACCCGGCAATGCAGGGGGCGACCTGGGAAGACCTGGTAACGGTGTGGCGCCGGGTTGAGGAGATCGGCTTCACATCCGCCTGGGTTTCGGACCACCTTATGGCGGTATCGGCGCCGGACCCGGCTGCGCCGTACTTCGAGGCGTGGACGGTCCAGGCCGCCCTTGCGGCGGCTACGACCCGCATTCGCGTCGGCTGTCTCGTGACGGGCAACACCTACCGTCACCCCGCCGTGCTGGCCAAGATGGCGGCGACGGTCGATCACGTCAGCGGCGGGCGGTTGATCTTCGGTATCGGCTCCGGCTGGTCCCAGGAGGACCACGATCCTTATGGCATCCCGTTCTTCACCTTCAAGGAGCGCCAGGAGAGGCTGAGCGAGTCACTGGAGGTCATAACGCGCCTCTGGTCGGAGGAGAGGGCCAATTTCCAGGGAGTGCACTACCAACTAACGGACGCGGTTGGCTCGCCGAAGCCGGTCCAGCAGCCACGGCCCCCGATCATGATTGGAGGGACCGGAGAGCGAACGCTGCGAACGGTCGCCGCGTGGGCCGACATGTGGAATGCGGCGGGCTCGCCGGCGATGCTCAGGGAGAGGATGGAGGTCCTCGACCGGCATTGTAAAGAGGTTGGCCGGGACCCGGCGGCCATCGAGAGGTCGGTGTTGATCTCGGCCATCTTTGCGGACGACCCGGCGCGCAAGGAGGCGATCCTCGACCGCCGGCGTAGCTCCTACAGCCCGGCCCGGGGCCAGCTTGCCGGCCGGTACGTTATGATGAGCGACGACGAGGCGACAAACGCCATCCTGCTGGGTACCTCCGACCACATGATCGAGGGCTTGAGGAGATTCCAGGAGGCCGGGGTTAGGCACATCATCCTCACGGTACCCTACCCGGCCAACTATCGGGCGCTGGAGCGTTTCGCATCGGAGGTGATTCCGGCTTTCGCCTAGCGGCCGCCGAGGGGAGTGTTATCATGTGGTGCGCCGGACGACGCCAACAGGGCGGGATACCAAGCGGGGGCCTGCGGGTGACCCCGCTCTCTTTTGCGAAGGAAAGAGACCGATGAATCATCGACGGACAAGCGTAGCGGCCCTGGCCATGCTGGCGGTCGCACTCGCGGCTGCCGCATGCGGGGGGGGTGAGGCCAGCCCGACCCCCGGGACCACGATCCGGGTCAACCCCAGTTTCCTGACGCCGACCGCCACGAGGGTCCCTCCGCCGCCTTGCGAGCTCCGGGCCCCGAGAAAGCAGTATGGCTCGGCACCAGCGATGATGCTGGACCCGGAGAAGAAATACTTCGCCACCATCGAGACCCAAGTCGGGGACTTTCGCGTCGAGCTCTTCGCCGACAAGGCCCCGGTGACAGTGAACAACTTCGTTTTCCTGTCCAACGAAGGGTTCTACGATTGCATCACGTTCCACAGGGTCCTGCCCAACTTCATGGCCCAGACCGGCGATCCGACGGGCACGGGAGGCGGAGGACCTGGCTATCAGTTCGCCGACGAGTTCGACGACGACCTGACGCACAAGATCGGGGCTGTATCGATGGCCAACGGAGGGCCTGACACCAACGGCAGCCAGTTCTTCATCGTGTTCCAACCCCAGGACGGCCTTAACGGAAGGCACTCAGTCTTCGGCCAGGTAGTGAGCGGAATGGACGTCGTGCTGAAGATCCGGCTTCGGGACCCTGCCCAAGGGGGGCCTCCCGGCGACGTATTGAAGCGGGTCATTATCGACGAAGTGTAGCCAGCGGGCGTTGAGGCCCGGTTTGACGAAGGAGGAATCACATGGCCGAGCAGTATGCCTCTCCCCCCGAGATGGTCATCGACGAGGAGAAGGAATACATCGCCACCATCGAGACGGACAAGGGCTCGATCAAGCTGAACCTATTTCCGAGAAAGGCGCCGAAGACGGTCAACAACTGGGTATTCCTTGCCAAGGACGGCTTTTATGATGGCGTCACATTTCACCGCGTGATCGCTGATTTCATGGCCCAAGGAGGGTGTCCGCTGGGGACCGGGACCGGCGGCCCCGGCTACCAGTTCGACGATGAATTCAGCGACCTGACGCATGTCCAGGGCGCTCTCTCCATGGCCAACGCAGGCCCCGGCACCAACGGCAGCCAGTTCTTCATCGTCTACACGCCCCAGCCTCACCTCAACGGCAAGCACTCGGTGTTTGGGAAGGTTACTGAGGGCATGGACGTAGCACTCAAGCTTCGGAACGGCGACGTGATGACGAGGGTGACGGTCCAGGAGATTTGAACCCCGCCGCGGCTGCTTGGCGGGGTGTTCCCGCGCCGCTCTGGATGACGGAGGGGCTCCGAGCGAGAGAAACGGGCCTGGATGCCAGTCTTTACCCGGGTCGGCCTGGGGGAGTTGGTTTCTCGAGCAACGCGGCTAGCTTGAAGGGGCAGGGGAGGGTGCAGGCGTCCCTTCGCTAGAGCTACCGCTGCCGTCTTCCGCTCCCCCTGATGCTTCTTCTCCGCCCTCGGGGGTCTCCGTCGGCTCGGGAGTCGGGGTGGGGATATAGGGGGGCTCGGTGACAAGGCGGGCCATGACGTCTCCCCAGGTCGAGTCCACAAGGTAGATGCTCTCGTCAGTGTGGTACTGGACGTAGTTGCTGTCGCCGTCGGGAGTCTTGTCACCGACGCGGATCTGGACCTCGCCAATGTCCTGGAGCCCGACTTTGATGATGGTCGGGGGGTCTTCCAGCCCGTACCGGGCCAGGTCGGTGGCGCGATCGGAGATCACTCGCTTGTACTGAGGTCCACTCAAGAGGAGGGTTACGCCACCCCAACGGTCCAGGTGAACGGGCTCGCCTTCCGTGGTATCGAAATGCCAACCCCTCTCGGAGTCCACGACCCAGAGTCCGCTTTCCCCCAGGTGCGTTACATTGATGAGATTGATGTCGTCATCGTCGACGATGTAAAAGAAGTCCCGCCTGGGTCGAACAAGATCAGGGGTGTCATCCCCAAGCCGGTTCACGAAAAAGAATCCGATGAGGACCACGATGACGATGGCGGCCACGAGGGCTATGGTCACGCGAAGATTCATTGGCGGCTTACTCTTGGAGGCTTTGGCATCGCGATTGGCGGTCTACCAGGGAATACGCTCCGGGCTGGCGGCCGAGATGCCTCCCGGGGTTGGGACAACCTGCCTCCCTCCTCCTACCGGCGTCTCCACCAAGTGTAGACACCTGCCGAGGCCACGACGACAGGGAGAATCAGGAGGCTGGACCACCGGATGAAGTTGAACGTTCCCTGTGTCACGATGAGCAGCCGGGGCTGCCGCAGCTTGGCCCTCACGGAGATGAGCTCGACATCGCCGGCCAGCCAATTGACCGAATTCAGCAGTAGGTCCTGATTGGCAAATGACGTGACGAAACGGTTGCTTGCGAAGTCCGAGTCCCCTATCACGACGATCTGTGTGCGGACCCGCTCGTCTCCTGCAGGCGCCTCCTCGCCGAAGGGCGCTGACGCGTCAATGCTGACGCCGAGAGCCAGGGGCCCCGAGACCTCGTCCCCGCTGGGGCGGATCTCCTCAGGGTCCGTCTCGAGCCAGCTCAGGAAGGTGGTGGAGGTAAGGAGGGGAGTCACCAGGATGGTTTCCGAGCTGTAGTAGATGTTTGGAAGCGGCGGCTCTTCGAACTGCCCCTGGTTCTCGAGAGGGATGAGTGCGGCGGCCCGGTCGAAGAACGTGGAGTCTGTGATCGGCTGCGTGATGGGGTTGGTAAGCGCGCCGCCCAAAGGCTTGAAGCGGTCCTTGGTGATGAGGGGTGCTCTCGGATTCCCGGAGACCGAGCTTCCGAGGTCGACGACCATGCCTTCCCCAAGGGAGACGCCCCACTCCTCGACAAGCTCCTGGAAACGCGAGGGCGTATCGGGGTCGAAGAGAAAGAGGGCCTTGCCGCCGCCCTTCAGGAACTCGCGGATGGGCTCGATCTCGTTGTCTAGGAGGTCGTTCTGCGGCCCCGCGATGATAAGCACGGCAGCGTCCTCAGGCACTTTTGCTCGGGCGGCCACGTCCAGCGTCAGCACCTCGTAGTTGTCCCCTTCGAGCCCCAGGCGCGCCAAGCCATAGCCGTTGCCCTCCGAGGGTTCGCGCGAGTCCCGCTCCCCGTGCCGGACGGTGAAATAGACCCGCTTCTGCTGGGTCCGCGTCACGGCGAGTATCGCCTGGCTGAAATCCCGTTCGAGGTTAATGTTGGGGATGAAAGAGCCCGCAGCCTGGTTGAAGGCCAGGGTTTCCACTGGCTGAAGGTTGCCGCCGGATGCGAATACGATTGTCCCCGGCTCCGTATCCGGGTTGATGCCGTACCTGCGGGCCTCTTCGGGCTCGATGTCCGGGTCGACGATGCGGTAGCCGAACCGCCGGGTGGTCTGGGCGTACTCTTCCAGCAGGTCTTCGGCGGGTACTCGTATCTGCACCTGGTTGATGTCCGTGGACTCGAAAAACGCCACCGCCTCCACGTCGTTTCGGAGCCCCGAGAGAATCTCGTTGGTCTGCTTCGCCAGGCTGAACTCCCGGGCAGAGGTCGTATCGAACCGGGCGTTGTTGTTTGCTCCGATAAAGATGATCAGCGATGCCAGCGCCAGGAACAGGAGGACCATGACGGTGGTGTTGAACCCATAGAATCCCTTTCGGGTCATGAGGTTGGAGCGGATCGTGTCGTAGCCTGATGCGGCGGCGCCCAGCACCAGGAGAAGGCCGATGGCCAACAGCGTCAGGTAGGACGCAGTGAGCTGGCTTGCGATCAGACGGACGATTCCGGAGGCCACCAGCGCGACGACTCCGGCTACTAGCAGCGCGGCCGCGACGTTGCCCAGGGATTCCGAGAGCCGGTTTGCGAGGTCCTTGATGCGCTTGGGGTCGTACCGCGCCATCAGCGCCATCTCCTGCTTTCAAGGGACCTGATAGTCAGGAACAGGAAGATGGCAGTCAGGCTGATGAAATAGATGATCGCTTCGGTATCGATAATGCCCCGGGCGAAATCGGTGAAGTGAGACCTGGGGGAGACGAATTCGAGGACCGAGGCAGCCGTGCCGCTGAAGAAGTCAGCCGCTTCGTCGATGAACCAGAACATGAGCAGGATGACGAGGGCGACGACGGCGGAGACGATCTGATTGTTCGTAAGGGAAGAAGCGAAGACTCCGACGGCAACGAACAACGCGCCGAGCATCACCAGCCCGAAATAGCCGGAGAAGATAGGGCCGCCATCGGGGCTGGCGAAGAGCCAAAGGAGGATGGGGTAATAGAGGGTCATAGCGATCAGAATCAGGACAATGACGAAGGCCGCCAGGAACTTGCCCAGCACCACTTCGAAGTCCCGGATCGGTGCTGTCAACAGGAGCTCGATGGTGCCGAGCTTCGTCTCCTCGGCCAGTAGACGCATCGTGAGCACGGGGCCCAGCAGGAGCACGAGGAACGTGCCGTTGATCGCCTCGCCGAAGGTCCCCGCCAATGACTCGCCAACGAAGAAGCCGCGGAGAGCGGCCTCCCTGAACACGCCGCTGATGCTGTCGATGAAGAGAAGCCCGGAAAAGACCAGGAAGGCTGCCATCACCACGTAGGCGATAGGGGAACCGAAATAGACCCGAAGCTCTTTCCAGGCGATGACCAGGGTATTGAATGAGAGGAGGGACCGGGTCAAGCCGCGGAGCCCTCCTGCTCGCGAGTCGTAAGCTGCAGGAAGATGTCCTCCAGGCTCATCTTGACTGACTGCATCCCGAGGAGGCCCCAGTTGTTTCTGACGACTATGGAGGCGAGCTGTTCTTTGACGTTGGTGCCGGGCCGGATTTCCAACGAGAAGAGGTAGACTCCGCTGCCCATCTCTTCTCTGGTGACTTCCTGGACGCCATCGACCTCCCGGAGCCTTGTGGCGACGTCCCGGGCCGGGCCCCGGACCTCCATCCGGACCTGCTCCGTACCCCGGAGCCTTACTGAGAGGTTGTCCGGCTTGTCCTCCGCGACGATCCGCCCCTCGTTTATGACGACGACCCGCTCGCTGACAGCGGCCGCCTCCGAGAGGATGTGCGTGCTGAAGACCACGGTGTGGTCGTTTCCGAGGCTCTTGACCAGCTCCCTGGTCTCTACGACCTGGACCGGGTCGATGCCGATGGTGGGCTCGTCCAGGACCAGCACCTGTGGATCGTGCAGGATAGCCTGGGCGATCCCGACGCGCTGCCGAAAGCCCTTAGAGAGCTTGGCGATGATGGAGTCCGCGTATAGGCCCAGATTGAGGCGGTCAATGACGTAGTCGGTCCGGCGCTTTCGTTCGACCGCGTCCATCTTGCGGAGCTGGGCCTGGAAGTCGAGGTAAGACCTCACGGTCATGTCCGTATAGAGCGGGACGCTCTCGGGCAGATACCCGGTTTGCCGACGGGCCTCGAGGGAGTCTTTGAGGACATCGAAGCCGGCCACGCGAGCGGTACCCTCACTGGCGGGCATGAAGCCCGTGAGGATTCGCATCGTGGTCGTCTTTCCGGCCGCGTTGGGACCGAGAAACGCGACGACCTCGCCTCTCTTGACTTCGAAGTTCACATCCTCGATGGCGATGAAATCGCCGTAGTACTTGGTCAGGTGCTCGACTTCGATCAAGATGCCGCCTGTTCGCTGTCCGGTTATGGCCGGGGCCCAGAGTAGCCCAAACCGGAGAGATTATAACTGTAGCCCGGCTGTAGAATCAATAGACTGTGAATTCTGTCACAGGTCTCATCAGAGGGAGGGGGCTATCGGCTCGCTACTATAGACATTTGGCTCGCTACTATAGACATACGGTAAGACGGGTCCTGAAGTTTCGTTCCCCAGCTCTTCAAGGGCACCCTTCGAACGATCGGCACCTGGACGTTTGCTACTATTAGCCGGGCCCTAGCTGCCCTCCATCCGAGTCGGAGTATAGAGGAGCCTCAATGACCGCCTCCGTCAACACCGAGGTCAGCGATTTCATCGCCATCGTCACTATCGATAGGCCCCCGGTGAACGCTATGACCCGAGAGGCGTATCTGGAGGTCAAGGACGCTTTCGGCGCGCTCGACGGCCGGGATGACGTCCGCGTGGCGATACTGACCGGGGCGGGGCGGGCTTTCTCCGCCGGGATCGATATGAAGGTAGAGTTCGAGGGCCGTGACCCCGACCGACTGGTGGCCGTCCTCCAGGCGGTGGAAGAGGCGGCCAGCGCGATCCAGGAGTGCAGCGCCCCGGTGATCGGGGCCATCAACGGGGCTGCTTTGGCGGGTGGCTTCGTGCTTGCTTCAGCCTGCGACATGCTCGTGGCATCGGAGAAGGCACAGCTCGGCGTGCCAGAGGTGTTGGTAGGGATCACCGGCGGGACTGAGCGGCTAAGACGCATCGTACCGGAGCAGCGGGCGAGGATGCTGGCCATGACAGGAGCGAACCTGACATCAGAGCAGCTCCTGCGGCTTGGGGTGATAGAGAAGGTGACATCGGCTGAGGAGCTCATGGCTGAAGCCCAGGCCCTTGCTCGCCTGGTCGCGTCGCGCAGTCCTCTGGCGGTGCAGGCCGCGAAGAGGTCTGCCAATCACCTGGAGGGAAACCCCGCGACGATCGAGGCAGCCCAGCGGCACTGGGCCGTCTCTCGAGAGCTGTTCGCCACCGAGGACGCTGCAGAGGCTGTGGCCTCCTTCTTCGAGGGCCGAGCGCCTGAGTTCAAGGGCCGTTAGAAACGGAGACCGACGTTGGGCATCGGCTCATGGTGTAGGGTGCCGCCTCCGATTCCGCTCGGGTGAGTCGGGGAGGAAGCCGGTCGGGACTAGGACGTGTTCACCCTAGGATCTACATCATCTCGCCTCACTACAGTTACGCCAACGCCCGAAAATGTCATTTCGAACGTAGCGCAGCGTAGTGAGAAATCTAAAATCCTTGCACCCTAACTGGGACCTCTAGAAACGCAACGCCCCAAGGGAAGGACCTGTCAGCCGAGTTGCGTCATGATTCCGAACAAGACCCCTTAGATTCCTCACTGCGTTCGGAATCACTATGGCCTTGTGAAGGCCACGTAAGGGGATGAAAATCGGCGGCGGTCCAGGACAAGGCCGGAGGCGGGGAACGACGGGCCGGGAGGCGGGTTTGAAACCCGCCCCTACGAAACAGCGGCGCGGCGGTGCCCATTTTCATAGCAATGACAGGTCCGGGCGTTCGGAATGAGGTCCGGCTGGGAATGACAGGTCCGGAGTTTCGGCGCCAATCTTTACTTGTCAACAGGCCCTAGACCGAGGCCGACGAGACGGTAACCCCCGAGGACTGCTCGAGGGGTTGCACCATGGCCGACATGTCCTGCCCACCTATTCCGAGGTCCTGGGCTTGGGAGAACAGTTCCTTCGCCAGGGATGCGGCCAGCAGGCGCATGGATAGGCCGTCGGCGGTCTGCTCGATCAGGCGCAGGTCTTTGAGGATGAGGTCGACCGGGGTGCCGCCGTCGAACTTGCGCTCCAGGACCATGGGGCCGTGGCGGGCCAGCATCGCGCTGGAGCCGAAGCTGCTGGATATGACCTCCAATGCGGTCCGGGGATCGGCTCCGGCTTTGGCCACGAGCACGAGCGCTTCCATGGCGGCGACGGTGTGGACCCCTACGAGTAGCTGGTTCGCCAGCTTGATGGCGGCGCCGCTACCGGCGCCGCCGACATGGTGAATGCTCTTGCCGAGCGCCTCGAAGATCGGACGCGCCCGGTCGAAGGCCTCCTGGGCCCCCCCAATCATGATGGTCAACGTGGCGTTAGCGGCCCCGGCGGTACCACCGCTCACAGGGGCGTCGAGAAAGGAGGCGCCTTTGCTGTTCGCCGTTCCGGAAAGCTTTCGGCTCAGATCTGGGCTCACGGTGCTGTGGTCAACAAAAAGCTTGCCCTCCCGCCCCTCGTCGAGCAGGCCGTCGTCCCCGAGATAGACCTGCTGGACCGCAGGAACGTCCGGTAGGCAGGTGAGGACGACATCGGAGCGGCTGGCTACTTCGGCGGGCGACGCGGCGCTCTCGGCGCCGCTCCCGGCCAGATCGTCGACCGCGCCGCGGCTCCTGTTATGAACAACCAGGGGAAAGCCGCTCTTCAGGAGGTTGCGGCCCATGGGAAGCCCCATTTTCCCGAGGCCGATGAGACCGACGCGCGTCATGGGCAAGCCTCCGGTCGGGAATTATAGCATCGCCTCCGAGGCAGTCCTGACGGTTTGCCGGGATGGCTTGGGGACGGCCATAATTCCTCGAACTCGGAGAGGCTGGAGGCGGGCGATGAGCACAGGTGCGCCAAGACAGTTGACTTACGGGCAATGGTGGGATACCACCGAGGAGCTGGTCTCCCTATCGCTGGACGCCGTTCGCAGAGTCTGCTTGGCGGGACTTGAGGAGGGAGGGGCCAGCCCGGAGGATGCCGAGTTCATCCTGCAATCGCCGTTGGACAAGGCCCTTCAGGGCGACCACACGCGGGGGCTCGGGCGACTTCCCGGCATGGTACGGGCCGCCAAGGCAGGCCAGATCGACCTGAACCCGAAGATCGAGGTGCTCCGGGACCATGGGGCGACGGCCCTCGTGGCGTCCTCCCGCAACGCCTCCCATCCATTGGTCTGCCGTTTCTCCATGGATCTCGCGATCGAAAAGGCCCGTCGCTACGGCGTTGGCTGGGTCGGCGGCAAGACAATGGGAGGTGTCCTGACCCCGTTCGTGCGGCAGGCGGTGGATGCCGGCATGGTCGGCATGATCTTGACGCAGAGCTTCCCCAGCGTGGCGCCCCTCGGGGGTAAGGCACCCCTTCTGGGGAATGCCCCAGTGGCCTTTGGGATTCCCGCAAAGGACCATGACCCGGTGATTCTCGATCTCTCCATCACCGAATCGTCGGCCAGCGGGATGTTCCTGACGGCCAAGCAGGGGCAGCAGGCGCCGGAAGGGGCGCTCCTGGATGAGCACGGCGATCCGACTCTGGACGCCAGGGAGTTCGTAACGGAGGAGTCGCTGGCATCGCAGGACATGGTGGCCCGTGGGAGCCTCCGCCCGCTGGGAGGTGGGCACAAAGGCTACGCGCTCGTGTTCGCCGTGGGCCTGTTGAGCTATCTGCTGACAGACACAAGCACACCGTGGGACCTTCGAAGGGGGCTGGACTCGCCCGGCCAGGTTGGGACCATCTTCGTCGCCGTTGATCCAGGTGCTTTCATCCCGGCGGGTGAGGTCGTCGGCCGGGTGGACGGCTTTATCGATAGGGTCAAAGACGCTCCAAAGAAGGACGGCATCAGCGAAATCCTCTATCCGGGAGAGCGCTCCCAACAGTACCAGCGGGAGGGCCGCAAGAGCGGCAGCATATCTCTACCGGCGAGCCACTACCACGGGTTGGCAGGGTTGGCGGCCGAGCTCGGGATGGAGAGAGCTCTCTAGCGGGCCGGTGTGCCGGTCCCCGGTGCTGGCCAAACCTGCCGGGGCCGACAAAACCTGGTTTAGCGAGGACGTTAATTCCCATATGCTTGAACTATTGAGACTGCTCCCGCGCCGACCTCTGGCGATATCCCTCGCCGCGTGGACCTTCTTCTTCGTCTGCCAAATTGTTTTTCTGACGGTTGCCGTCTACAGAAGATACGTTCCGCCCCCAGAACCCCCTCCCTTGGACCGCTTGTGGTTCCTGTATACCGAACTACCTCGTGCACTGCCTATGGCCGCTGTGTACGCAGTCTGCATGGTCTTCGTGGCTCAAATGATGGGTCGTTTCATTGCGACGGATAACCCTGATAACCTTACTGTTGCTAACTGGTATGAACTACGCAAGAAGAACCCGGCCAAAGCGATACTGTGGATGGGTCTTAGAGTGATACTCCTGTTGGGTCTGGTGGGTCTCTTCATCAACACCTTTGTGCCTCTCCCATCGTGGATCACTGCTTTGTCGGTGATATTTGTGGGGATTCTGGTGGCAAATCTTATGTTCCCTTCCTGGTTCGACTGGGCCGTGGAGCAGATAGCACCCCGAGATGGCGACAACGCGAACCGATAGAGATCCACCAATGCCTCCGCGCACAGGCGGCGGCGTGGACGCCGCCCTGGAAATGTCTACATCGGCAGTCAGCAGTCTAACCCGGCCCCTGCATCGAGCGGCACAGCCCATCCGGGTCGGAGAAATCCAAAGGAGCCGCTTTCACCAGGCCGCCGAAGGACTCCTGCAGGTCCGGGTGACCCGTCAGAGTCCTTGCGCCGACGCCCTCGTCGAGCCGGCGCCGGATGACTATCGCGCCGACCGTACGGAACGACCGTCCCTCAGGACCGCCGATTGAAATCGAGAATGCTGACCGTACCCAATGACCTCTCCGCCCTCGCTTCAGCGCGACCACGGGAGCACACGCTCCCCCGGAAGCTGGCCGGCGGTGTTTTTGAGGGCGCGGGATCCCCCGTGATAGAATGAATCGCCCTTGGCGACAGGGGCGATGGGGCCGGGCGAGCCGGCCTGGTGAGTGAGCCCCTATGCCGCAACGAATCTTCATCGGCGTGGCTTGGCCCTACGCCAATAGCTCCTTGCATCTCGGTCACGTCGCCGGCGCCTATCTCCCCGCTGATATCTTCGCTCGCTACCACAGGGTCAAAGGCAACCAGGTGCTGATGGTATCCGGCAGCGACCAGCACGGGACCCCCATCACCGTCCGCGCCGACGAGGAAGGGGTCGAACCGCAAGAGGTCGTCGACCGGTTCCATTCCCAGTTCCTCGAGTCGTGGAAGGGTCTGGGCATCTCTTTCGACCTGTATACGAATACCGGGACCGAGAATCACCGCAATGCAGTGCATGAGATCTTCTTGACGCTCCTGGACCAGGGCCTGATTTATAAGAAGAGTATGTCGTTGCCTTATTCGCTGGCGGCTAGGCGGTTCTTGCCGGACCGCTACGTCGAGGGGACCTGCCCCAAATGCGGCTTCGACAGGGCCCGGGGCGATCAGTGCGACGATTGCGGGACGACGCTGGACCCGAAGGACCTGATCGGCATCAGGAGCCGTCTTCAAGGCGATACCCCTGAATTCAGGGATACCGAGCATTTCTTCCTGAAGCTCACGGCATTCGAGGAGCGGCTGTCGAGTTGGGTCAAGGACAAGGGCCACTGGAGACCGAATGTCCTCAACTTTACGACCCGATACCTGGAGGGCGGACTTCAGGACCGGGCCATCACCAGGGACCTGGCGTGGGGGGTGCCCGTGCCGGTTGCCGGCTACGAAGACAAGCGCATATACGTATGGTTCGAGGCGGTCATCGGTTATCTCTCCGCGGCGAAGGAATGGGCGAATAACCGAGGAGAGCCGGATGCCTGGCGGGACTTTTGGTACGGGGATGCGGTCCCCTATTACTTCATTGGAAAGGACAACATCCCGTTCCACACCATCGTCTGGCCGGCCATGCTCATGGGGTATGACCGGGGGCTGCTATTGCCCGAAGACGTTCCTGCCAACGAGTTCCTGAACCTCGAAGGGCTCAAGCTCTCCAAGAGCCGCAACTGGGCGGTGTGGGTCCCCGACTACCTGGAGGAGTTCGACCCCGACCCCATTCGATATGTGTTGTCGATAAACATGCCTGAGAGCGCCGACACCGATTTCTCCTGGAGGGAGTTCATTCGCAGGAATAACGATGAGCTCGTTGCCACGTATGGGAACCTGGTGAACCGGGTCCTGAGCTTCACCTATCGTTCCTGGGACGGACGCGTGCCCGAGCCGTTGCCGGAACAGGAAATGGACACAAGAAGCCGCGCCTTGCTGGCACAGGCAGACGGGGTCTTGGACCGGGTGGACACCTCCCTGGGCGCGTGCCACTTTCGGGATGGAATTCGCTTTGCCATGGATCTGGCGCGCGACGCGAACCGTTACCTGGAGGAGCAGGCGCCGTGGAAGAGCATCAAGACGGACGTACGCGCTTCGGCAACCGCGCTGTTCGTTGGCATGTGCGTGTTGTCGGCGCTCAAGACCGTACTTTATCCCTACATGCCGTTCAGCTCTGACAAGGTCCACCGTTACCTGGGTTTTGCCGGCCACGTCCAGGACGCTGGATGGCAGGTCCGCCGGCCGGCTCCGGGACAGGCGCTGGTTAAACCCGAGCCGCTGTTCGCCAAGCTCGACGAAGCGCTCATCGCCGAGAAGATCGCAACGGGAGTTGGTGGACCTGGCGCCGAGGACAGGGGATAGGATGGCGACCAGTAAGGCTTCCCAGATTGACACCATCTACCTCCCCGTCCGTGAGGAGCTTACTCTCGTCGAGGAGCAAGTACGGAGGGCAGGCCAAGTAGACGACTTCTCCCATCTTCAGGGGCTCTTACAATACGTTCTGGAGTGGCCTGGGAAGCGCATCCGGCCGGTGGTGACACTGCTGGCATCACGGTTTCATGAGGCTGACCCCGAAAGAGTCGTCCTGATGGCCTCCGCCATCGAGATGCTTCACATCGCTACTCTGGTGCATGACGACGCCATCGACGAGGCCCACCTTCGAAGGGGCAGGTCGACGGTGAGTCGGCGCTGGGGCAAGGAGACCGCCGTCCTTCTCGGCGATTACCTTTTCGCCAAATCGGCCATGGTTGTGTGCCAAACAGGCAGCCTACGAGTCATCCGGCAATTCGCGCAGACGGTGATGGACCTGTCCTCCGGAGAGCTGAGAGAGTACTGCTCGACCACTGATCCGGAAGTATCGATCGAGAGCTACTTATGCCGAATTGGCGGGAAGACTGCTTCGCTGTTCGCTACCGCGGCAGAGACGGGAGCTGTCCTTAGCGGTGCGCCGGAGGAGGATGTTGCCGCTCTGCGGGACTATGGCCTGAACCTCGGTCTCGCGTTCCAGATAGCGGACGACATACTCGATTTCGAGGGCGACGAGAAGGTCGCGGGCAAGCCGGTGGGGACCGATCTTTCGCAGGGTGTCATCACCCTGCCGGCAATCCTTCTGGCCGGGCGCTTCCCCGATCAGGCCCGCGTCATCGAGGCATTGGGAAGGAATAGGGACCCCGAGAAGATCAAGGAGGCGGTCGGGTTGGTCCGGGCGTCCTCCATTATCGATGAGGCCAATGAAATCGCGGAGGCGCATTGCCGTCAGGCAAGGCAGGCGCTGTCGGCACTCCCAGATATCGCAGCGCGGCATGCTTTGGCGGAGCTCACCGATTACGTCACCCGCCGGGAGAAGTAGCCAGCCTCCCCGGGGCTGCGGGCAATCAGCGCTCCCAGGCCACCTCTCCACCAACGATGGTCCTCTCCACCGCAATGTTTCCCAAGCACTCGGAGTTTGCGGGGTAGTGGCTGAGGACAGCCAGGTCGGCGCGGTATCCCGCGGCGATCTTTCCTTTGACACCCTCCTCGAAAGCCGCATATGCGCCGCCGCTCGTGTAGGCGGCCAGGGCGTCGGCTATCCCAACGGCCTCGTTGCCGGAGACGCTCTTGCCCATGCGCGACATGCGGGAGCAGGCCCCGAAGAGACCGATGAAGGGGTCTGGCGTCGTCACCGGGCAGTCCGACCCAAAGGCCACAGGAATCGACTCCGCCAGCAGGGACGCCACAGGGTAGAGCCACCGTCGACTCAGCGGCGGCACTTGGATGAGATATCGGTCCCCCTGTTCTCGGACTAACGCCGGCTGCGTGACGACCGTTATCCCGAGCTGCCGGAGGCGATGCCTGAGGTCGGGGGGGCAGACACCGCAATGCTCTACCCGATGGCGTGCCCCATTTTCGGGAGCTGCCGAAGCTTTGCCCTGGACCCGCTGGACCGCATCGCAGGCAGCCCTGATGCCGGGTTCTTCCACCGCGTGGAAAGCGACCTGCCAGCCCAGTCCGTGGGCATTGTCGACAATGGCGTTCACCTCGTCCTGGGGAGGCAATACGGCCCCGCCGGTCTCGTTCAGCATGATCTTGACCGGCCCAACTCGGAGTTTTCCCGCTCCGGACCCATACCCGAGGCCGGCGGTACGCATGTGCCCGACGTCGCCGGGACCGAACATCTTATTGATGCCAATCGGCACCCGGTCCCTCTCCTGGAGCCCTCGGAGAAGGTCCCAATGCTCCGGGGCGCGGGTCGGCGTTGCCTCGTGAATGGAAGTAACGCCGAAAGAAAGCAGCCGCTGGAACGCCAAATCAAGGCCGCGTTCCAGGGCGCCCCGGGTGAGCGTTGCGGGACCGGCCGCCTCCAACTGTCCCTCCATCTCGAGGAGGTAACCGGTGAGCTCTCCCGACGTGAGGTCCCTATCGATGATGGCGCCAGGCGGCTCGGGGGTCCCGGGACCGATGTCCAGCAGGGCCATTGCGGCCGAGTTCAGGACGGAGGCATGACCGGACCGGTGAATCAGCTTCACGGGGTGGTCCGGCGCCGCGGCGTCCAGCTCCCATCTGTTGGGCGGCCGTCTTTCGAGCAATCCCGATTCGTCGAAGCCCCATCCGCGGACCCATTGTCCGTGGGGCAAGCCGGCAACCCGCTCTCGCAAGGCCTGCTGGATATCGGCGAGCGAGGCAACGGCGTCGGGACTGCAGTCAACTCCGAGCAGGTTTGCGGCGTAGGCGAAAAGGTGCATGTGAGCATCGATGATCCCCGGGATGACCGTCTTGCCTTCGCAGTCGAGGATGGCCCCCTGAGCGAAGGGGCCCCCGAGGTCTTCGTCCCCTCCCACCGCGGCGATCCTGCCGCCGCGGATGGCCAGGGCGGAGGCTCGCGGGCGCGAAGGATCGTTCGTGACGACGCGGGCGTTCCGCAGGAGGAGGGTGGGCTGATGGCCCGGGGCCATTGGGAGGGTCAGCCGACCAGGTTCGGGGGCTGGCCGGTTTCAGCAGACTCCAGACCGGCCAGATGCGCGGCGTCGTTCACGCCGGTTACGGCCGGATGACCGGTGCCGCGGACTAGGAACGAGGTCAGCGATGTGTTCTCGATGCGGAATCGGGGCCTTCCCCCAAATGGGTATTCCAAGAAGAACGCGAGGGCGGCGTTGATGACACCCCCATGGGCAACGACGGCAACGGTTTCCTCGCTTGCTCCGTGCCGGTCCAAGATGACGTCCCGGAGCGCGGTGGCAACCCTCTCGTAGAACTGGGATGCTCCCTCGCCGCCGATGTCCAAGAAATCGAGGAACAGGGAGCCGTCCGGCTGGAACACCTTCGGGTACCGCAGCTTTCGCTCCTCGCGACTCATCCCGGTGATCTCGCCAACCTCGATCTCCCGGAAGGCCGGTTCGAACACAATTGGCCTGTCCACGGAGATGGCGACCGCCTCCGCCGTCTGCTTCGCGCGAAGGATCGGGCTGGCGTACAGGTGGTCAGGGGGCTTCTGCCGGAGCCGATCGGCCAGGCGACGGACCTGCTCCTCTCCCAAGGGGGAGAGTGGGTAGTTCACGCCGGCGCCGTCTTTGGCTACGGCATCGCCATGGCGGATAAGGACCAGCTTCATAGGGGTTTCACCGGGGAAAGCATTCTGATTGTACCATCGGCGGGCTGGGCGAATCGTCGATGTACGGCTCTATTGGGCTGAATGGTTGCGAGAAGCGTTTCATGGCCTTCCGGGCCGATGCTATAATGGCCCGCGCCTTGCGCGCCCCTATCCCGAGCCCTTTCCGGAGCGAGGTGCATGGAAGGAGACGTCACCGAACTTGTAACGCATCTTGCGTTCCAGCTCACCGCTATTCTGTTGGCGGCGAAGATCGGTGGCGAAATCTGCGAGCGATGGCTCAAGATTCCTCCGGTGATCGGGGAGCTCCTGGCCGGTGTCGCCATCGGCCCCTTCGCCCTCGGCCAGTTCGCCATCACGAGCCATTTTGGTCCCCTGTTCCCCTTTCCCCACGGCTACGGCGAAGGGGGCGTTATCCCGGTATCGATCGAGCTCTGGTCTTTGGGCCAGATCGCCGCCATTGTCCTGCTCTTCATGGCAGGCCTTGAGACCAACGCCAAGCTGTTCCTCCGCTATGCTGGTCCAGGCCTTGCCGTCGCCGCGGGCGGGGTGATCTTCCCGTTCCTCCTTGGGGCCTGGGCAACAGTCTTCATGGGGTTCGCTGATGATTTCGGCGACCCAAGGGCCCTGTTCATGGGGGCCATCATGACCGCAACCTCCGTGGGCATCACTGCCAGGGTGTTGAGCGAAAGGCGCAAGCTGGATACCCCGGAGGGGGTCACCATCCTGGCGGGCGCCGTGATCGATGACGTGCTGGGGATCCTGATTCTGACTGTAGTGGTTGGTATCGCGGCAACCGGGACAGTTGAGGCCGGCGAGGTCCTCAAGGTTGCCGCCAAGGCGGTCGGCTTCTGGATAGGCCTGACGGTCCTAGGGTTCCTCCTGTCGAAGCACATTTCCCGGCTGGCCCTGAACTTCCGGTCCGGGGGGGCGGCGATGGGGCTTGCCCTTGCTCTCGCATTGTTTTCGTCGGGCCTCGCCGAGACGTTCGGTCTTGCGATGATCATCGGCGCCTACTCCATCGGTCTGGCGCTCTCGGGCACGCGCCTTGCCGAGGTCCTCGAAGAGCATTTGCAGTCGGTAGCCCATGCCCTCGTCCCCATATTCTTCGTAGTCATGGGGACGCTGGTCGACCTGGGGAACATGAGCAGCGCCATAGGACTCGGCCTCGTGATCACGGCGTTTGCCATATTGAGCAAGGTACTGGGCTGTGGCGTGCCGGCCCTGGCCGTCGGCTTCAATGCAAGAGGAGCGACTCGCATTGGGCTGGGAATGCTACCCCGAGGCGAAGTCGCGCTGATCGTCGCCGGCATTGGCCTTTCAAGGGGCGTGATCGAGCAGGACTTGTTTGGGGTCGCCATCATGATGACTATCATCACGACGGTTGTGGCGCCGATCCTGCTGGTCCCTGCGTTCGAGAAGGGCGGAAGCGGCCGCCGGAGGCCGGACCAGACCCCCGCGGGGGCACGCGAGGCGGCCGGTGAGGATGGCGGCCCAGGCCATCGCTGACGTCACTCATCCTCGTCGCGTACGACCCCGGTGGGTGTGAGCCCCTTATCCTTCCCAGCGAGGCTCCTCTAGGCGGGTCTTCTTATTGACCCGTCAGACGGCCCGAACGCGGACTGCAGGCCCGCTCGCTTGTTCGAGGCCGACGGCTCCTGACGCGACCAACGCGTCGATCTCTCGGTCCGTATAGCGGAGCTCGCGGAGTATCTCGGCGGACTCAGCTCCAGGCGAGGGCGCAGGCCTCCCCATGCGCACGGGCGTTCTCGATAGGATGGCCGTTGTTCCGGCCTGGTCCGCCATCCCGACGCCCGCGTGCTCACGGGTAACGACGAGACCAGCTCGCCGGACTGCTGGATCGTCCCGGAAGTCCGATATTGCCAGGTTCTCAATAGCGCTAATGCCGGCAGCCCGCAGGAGCGGGAGCCAGTGGTCCCGCGGCATCCCCGAGAAGATGTCTCCAAGCGCGCGAGCGAGGCTCTTGTCGTTTTCCAGCCGCTCGGAGAGCGTGGCAAACCTATGATCGGACTTCAGCGGAGCGAAGGCTTCAAGCTCAGTCAGGTCGCTCCAGCCGTCCTCTCCGGGGCAATGCAAATAGAGCCACTCATCAGCCGCGGCATAGAGCCTGGAGAGAGCAGAGTAGCCTCGGATTTCGAGCCCTTCCAAGTCATTGCGCTGGAACCCTTCGTAGTCCAGGAAGAATGGCGACTGGAGCGTGCAAGCCGTCAGGGCCAAGCCACAATCGACAAGCTGGCCCTGGCCGGTGCGGTCTCGCTCGTGGAGAGCAAGAGCTACGGCGTAGGCCCCGAGCATCCCGGTGCCGTAGTCGTTCATTGGGTATGGGAGGAGCATCGGACGTCCATCCCGACCTCCCCGCCGGACCTGGATACCGGTGGCGGCCTGGGCCAACTGCTCCCAGCCCGGACGTTCGGCCCAAGGCCCGTCGTAACCGTAGGCGTTGAGGGAGGCGTAGATGATGTCCGGCCTTCTCGCCTTGACGTCCTCGTAGCTCAGTCCCAGCCTAGCCATGCTACCCTTGCGGTTGTTCTCGACGATGACATCCGCGGTCTCAACCAACCGCCAGAACACGTCCACGCCCCGCTCGGACTTGAGGTCGAGTAAGACGCTGCGCTTCCCACGGTTCACGTCGATGGTCCAGGTGACATCCGACATCCGGCCGGGGTCATCGATCTTGATGACGTCCGCGCCGAACTCGCCCAACGCCCTTCCACATGTAGGACCGGCGAGAACGATACAGAGGTCCAGCACCCGCGTTCCTTCCAAGACGGACATCGGACCGCCGCTGGGTCTGCCGCTGGTGCTCTTGGACAAAGCTCGAGGTGCGGTCCAGAGGTCCGTCACCTGTTCAGTATGCTCACCGAGAAGCGGCGCCCGGCCCTGGACCCTGCCCGGTGTGCCCCGGAGCCGGACCACCACCCCGGGCTGCTTCATCCGGCCAAGGTGGGCGTCGTCAACCTCCTCCACCATCCGGCCGGCGATTGCATGCTCATGGACCATCCACTCATCTATGGTGCGGCACATCCCGCACGCGCCTCCGGCGGCGCTTATGGCATCTTCCCAGTCCTTCGCAGTCCGCTGAAGGAAGAGGTCTTCGAATCGGGCCAGCCATTTCTTGCCGACCTCGGGCTGGAGGGGCTTGCCCCATAGCGCCATAGCTTCGTCGAGCCAGTCCTTCCGGCCCAGCATCGTCATGAACCGCTGCATGAACCGACGGTACATGCCGTGGTTCTGGACCCAGCGTCCGTCGACGCAGCGGTACTGGTTGGACATTACCAGCCTGGGCAGCTCGAACTGGTCGACATACTCCACATCGCGGAGATTGATCATGCGGGTCCCCATGGCCGTAAAAATCGCGCTGTGGAGGGGCACTTCGATCTGCTGGCCGAGGCCGCTGCGCTGTCTTTCGACGAGAGCCATTGCCACCGAAACGGCGCCAACAATTGCCGAAAAGGTGCTGGCCGCGGGCAGCGACGTAAAGAGGGGCTCCGTAGCGCCCTCAGTCACCGGATAGAGCCCCGTTGCCGCTCCGACGATCGGGTCCCAGCCGCGCTCGTTTCTGTGGGGACTTTCCACTCCGAATCCAGGCAGTGAGCAGTAAACGATGCCTGGGTTCGACTGGGAGACCTGCGGATACCCTATGCCGAGCCGCTCCAGGACGCCAGGCCGAAAGTTCTCTATCAGGACGTCAGCCGTTGACGCAAGCCGGACGGCCTGCTCCCGTCCATCCACGGACTTCAGGTCAAGCACAACCGAGCGCTTACCTCGGTTCCAGGTGGCGAAAGCGGCCTCGCTCCGAGCAGGGTCTCCTTCCGGACGCTCCACCTTGATGACATCGGCCCCCTGGTCCGAAAGGAGCATGCCCAGGAGGGCTCCCGGGATGTACTGGCCGAAGTCGATGACCTTGATTCCTCGGAGCGCCCCCTTGCCGGCGTCGTCTGGTGGTTCCTTCGTGGTCATCGGCTGCTCCTGCTATTTCGCACGTTGTCCCAGTGTGGCTTACGAGTTCTGGGGGTGGCCTCGGGCTAGAGTATAACCGTTGGGGCATCCGGAGGGGTTGCGTATGCTCCCAAACGGAGGGTGTTGAGGTACCTAGAAAAAGGTGGCGGCCTCTGGGTGAGCACAGAGGCCGCCTGGACTGGGGGAACCCGTTCATTACGCTGAACGGGCTTCGATTGAGCGGCACCCGGGAGGCGTCGGGTGGCCGTTCTGAAGCGTCCACCGGCCCAGCGCAACGTTGAGGGCCGGTGGAACTGTCAGAATATGGTTTCCCCTAAGTCTTCACCTCTTTCCTCTGGTCATGGACCTGGTCCCAGAGGTCGTTCAACCGCTTGAGGGAGTCGACATAATCGCCAAAGGCCTGCTCGAGCCCGGCGCCGCCAGCGTGGGCCTCGTCCGTCAGCCGCATCTTCTGAGAGACGGCGTCCCAGTCCCGGCATCTCCTAAGGTAATCGGTCCAGGCCTGGCGATTCACAGACATTCGTCCCTCCTGGCGCTAACCGCACTTGTTGAAGCCACAACCGTGGCACATCAGGCAGCCTTCCTGGAACGACAGGCGGCTGTTGCAGTCTGGGCATTGCATATCGGAGGATATGGAGCCGCCGAGCACCTGCTCCGTTTCTTGGTGTGGAGGCTGCTTGAACAGGCCAAACTGGGCCCCCTCCATCGTGCGCTCGTCGAAGGCGGGCTGCGCACCCCGCTGGCCCTTCAAATGACGTGACAGAGCGATAGCTACCGCATCGGGCGCGGAGCGCACCAGCAAGCCCTGGTCCCAAATGGGGTTGTCGGTGATACCGCGGAGTTGCTCGACGATCGAGTCTGTGTCGACGCCGGATCGGAGGGCCAGCGAGACCAGGCGGGAGATGGCCTCCAGGTGGGCGGAATCGCAGCCGCCAGCCTTGCCCAGATTGCTGAAGACCTCAAAGGGCCGGTTTTCACCGTCGAGATTTACCGTGACATACATCGTCCCATTGCCGGTGCGGATCTTGTGGGTGACACCGGTGACGGTGGATGGCCGCTCGCGCGGGAGCCGCGGGACCTGGCCGGCAGCGATGCTCTCGGCTTGCTGCACCACAGCGGGACCCGGGTCAGTTGTAGTGGTGCGGGACTTTTCGGTCTGGCCGGTACTCAACACCTGGGTATTCTTGGAACCGTCCCGGTAGATCGTGACGCCCTTGCAACCTGTCTCGTAGGCCAACATGTACACGTCGCGGACATCTTCAATGGTGGCGCTGTGCGGGAAATTGACGGTCTTGGAGACGGCGTTGTCCGTGTGGCGCTGGAACGCCGCCTGCGTGCGGGCATGCCACTCGGGGGCGATGTCGTGAGAAGTAACGAAGAGCCGCTGCACCCATTCCGGGACTCCGGGCATGTCGCGAGCTGAGCCTCGTTCGGCGAGCTCTTCCATGAGTTCGGGGCTGAAGAACCCTTCCCGTCTGGCAACATCCTCGAAATAGGGATTGACCTCCACGAGCCGGGTGTTGTCCATCACGTTGCGGGAGTAGCTGAGGGCGAATAGGGGCTCGATACCACTGGAGCAGTTAGCGATGATGCTGATAGTCCCCGTGGGAGCGATGGTGGTACGTGTCGAGTTACGCAACGGCTTCGGCCCAAGCTTTTGGTTTGGGCCGTGGACCGAGCCCTCCCAATCTGGGAACACTCCTCGCTCTTCCGCCAGCGCGGCTGAACCCTCATCGGCTTTCTGTTGGATGAAGCCCATGACCCGCTCGCCGACAGCCAGGGCCTCCTCCGAATCGTAGGGGATGCCCAATATGAGTAGCAGGTCGGCCCATCCCATCACGCCCAGGCCGATTCGGCGAATCCTCGTCGAGACCTCCTGGATCTGCGGGATCGGGTACCGGTTCATGGTGACGACGTTGTCCAGCAGCCGGACCGACGTGAACACGGTCCGCTCCAGCTTGTCCCAATCAATATCCCCTTCCGGGGTCACCATTTTGGCCAAGTTGATGGAACCCAGGTTGCAGGAGTCATAGGGGTATAGCGGCTGCTCGCCGCATGGGTTCGTTGCCTCGATGGGGCCATACTTGGGGACCGGATTTGACCTAGGGTCGTTCATCCGGTCGATAAAGATGATGCCCGGGTCCCCAGTCTTCCACGCGCTCCGCACCAGCTCATCGAAGAGCTCGCGGGCGTTCTGGGTGCCGGTGACTTTCCCCGTCCGGGGATTACGTAGCTCATAGCTGGTCCCGTTGCTCACTGCTTCCATGAACTCTTCGGTCAGCCCGACGGAGATGTTGAAATTCTGGAGCGACCGGTCGTCGTCTTTGGAATGAATGAATCCCAGGATGTCCGGATGCTCGACGTTGAGGATGCCCATGTTGGCGCCCCGTCGAGTCCCACCTTGCTTCACCACATCGGTCGCCGTATCGAAGATCTTGATGAAGGACACAGGGCCCGACGCGACACCCCCTGTGGAGCCCACGACATCGCTTTCCGGGCGCAGCCTTGAAAAAGCGAAGCCGGTGCCACCGCCGCTCTTGTGGATCAGAGCGGTGTGCTTCGCGGACTCGAAAATGCCTTCCATGTCGTCCGGCACGGGCAGGACGAAGCACGCGGATAGCTGCTGGAGCTCCCGGCCTGCATTCATAAAGGTGGGCGAGTTGGGCAGGAATTCCAGCCTGGACATCATCTGGTAGAACTCTTCCGCAATGGAGGAGATGTCGGCCTCGGGGTCGTAGCTCAGCTCTCCTTCAGCCAGGTTCCGGGCCACCCTGTGGAACATATCTTCCGGTTTTTCGGTGAGGCGCCCTTCGCGGTCTTTCGCGAGATAGCGCCGCTCCAGGACTGCGTTGGCGTTCTCGGAGATCTCTAGCGAAGGGTGGACGGAGGTGGGGGAGACTGGCCTGGCGCGGAGCGAAGGGCCAGGGAGCGGGATGCCCAGGGGCCCTGATATCTGCGCATCCGAGCGGCCATTGATCTCCTCCCAACCCCTGGCTGTGACCCGGCTCCCCAAAGCCTGCTCCCCCAGCCTGGCGGCCTGGCGAAACGGGTTGTGCTTTGGCTGCGCCCTTTCGTTGCCCTGGGAGCTGTTTGTGTTCGACATACGGGGCAGTCCTTCCTATTGCTCTGAAGAGCGCTCGCCCGGAGTAGGGCTGTAGAGCGGCTATGCCGCTCTACGGCGCCCGGTCTTCGGGGGCGACGGGTGGCTCCTGCGGCGAGTACTCGGGCCTTCGGGAGGTTCTCGGGCGCCTTCCCCTGCGCCTACGTCTGACCTCCGCTGGCGTCGGCTTCTCTTCAGGCATCAGCGGCAGCTGGGCAGATGGCGAGCGCGACTCTCGGCTCAGCATGAGCGATTCGATCTCATCGCGGAAGTTGTCGATGTCAGCAAAGTCCCGGTACACGGAGGCGTACCGGATGTATGCCACCCGGTCGAGCCGCTTGAGTCCTTCCATGGCCATGTCGCCGATGAGCGATGTTGGAATCTCGGCCTTGCCCAGCTTCTGGACCTCGCCCTCCGCCTCATCGACCAGCTTTTCGAGCAATTCCATCGCCAGTGGCCGCTTGGCGCATGCCGAACGGAGGCTCTTCAGCAGCTTCTCCCTGTTGAACTCCTCGCGGCGGTTGTCCCTCTTTACGACCTGCATCGCCGTCGTCTGGACCCGCTCGTACGTACTAAAGCGGAGCCCGCAGCGCAGGCACTCGCGGCGTCGCCGGATCCCGTCCTCGGCGGTCCGGGAGTCGGTGACCTTTGTGTCTTCAGAGCTGCAGAAGGGGCACTTCATCAGGCAGTCACATCGGATGGATAGCCATGGCCCTAGAATCTAAATGCGGGGGCACGAGTTGTCAAGGGGTACCACAACCACTTGGGGGGACAAAATAATTATACACCGTATACAGCGGTTTGGCACAGTTGTGGACACACTGCAAACAGACTTTTGCACATTGTGCGTAAGCGGTTCCCGAAGCCCCCTGGGGGGGCCCACGGCCGTGGGCCCCCCAGGGGGTGATCTCTACCGGAAGGCGATAGGAATCTTCGCGTCGGATGGCGTAGCCTGCTCGGGCTGGGGCCGGTTCCGTAAGAATGGGGGGACGTCGAGCTTCTCTTCGCTGATCTCGCCGGGCTCTTGCATGAGGCGTCCGATGGTTTCTGGGGTGGTAAAGGACGTGGTGCTCTCACCGTTGGGAAACTTGGTGGCGATCAGGGTGATCTTCACCTGGTCCTCCATTCGGCTGTCGGTGGTCATGCCGAAGAAGATGTCTGCGTCAGGGTCAACCGCCTTGCTGATGATCTCGGCAGAGGCGTGGACTTCACTGAGCGTAAGGTTCGCGCCTCCGGTGATGTTGAACAGGACGCCTTTGGCCCCCTCGATTGAGACATCCAGCAGTGGGTTGTTGATGGCATCTCGCGCGGCGTCGGTAGCGCGGTTGTCTCCCTCGCCGTACCCGATGCCCATCATCGCGGAACCCGCGTCTTTCATAATGGCCTTGACGTCGGCGTAGTCCAGGTTGATGTCCCCGGGCGTTGTGATCAGCTCGGCGATGGCCGTGATGCTCCGTCTCAGGACCTCATCCGCGAGCTTGAAAGCATTGCTCATCGTGGCTTTGCGGTCGCATACTCCGACGAGGGCGTCGTTGGGGATGACCAACAGGGTGTCCACCTTTTCCCGCAAGCGCATGACCCCCTCTTCAGCCCGGCGCTTGCGGTGAGAGCCT
Organism: Dehalococcoidia bacterium; assembly: GCA_965220155.1. Taxonomy (GTDB): domain Bacteria; phylum Chloroflexota; class Dehalococcoidia; order SHYB01; family SHYB01. The sequence continues at coordinate 2,993,074 of OZ244810.1, forward strand.
TCCCATGTGAAAGGACGAGTCACGACGGCAACCGTTAGCGCCTCGTTGCCCTTTGCCAGCTCGGCGACCACCGGAGCTGCCCCGGTGCCCGTGCCGCCGCCCATCCCCGAGGCTAGGAAGATCATGTCGGACCCTTTGAGGATCTCGCCGATCTCTTCCCGGCTCTCCTCAGCCGCCTGCCGGCCGCGCTCAGGGTTCCCTCCGGCTCCGAGGCCGCCGGTCAACTGGTCACCTATGCGTATCCTCGAAGGGGCCTCGGTCCGCATGAGTGCCTGGGCGTCGGTATTGACGCAGATATAGTCGACGCCGAAGACCTGTTCCTTCACCATACGGGCGACGGCATTGCAGCCCCCGCCCCCTATGCCCACGACCTTGATCTGGGCCGGTCCGCCGATTTCACTGGAACCAGTCATTGCACCACTCCCTCTCTGTCTGTGCGGCGCTTCCGCCATGCTTTCGACCTCTAGCTCTCCATCGAATCGCTGCTGCATCTATGGCTTCCCTCATACGGCCTGCTGCCTTTATACGGCCTGCGGTTTCGGCCCTTGGAGCTGTGGTAGGAGCCTAAAGCCTCTGGTGTGCCCGTTGCGCCGGGAGGTCAGCAGCTCCGCGGGGGCTTCCGCAACGAGGCGGACTGCTCCTATGACGGCGCAAGACCCCGGATCAGCCAATCGGCCCTCGCCAACTGCTTCCTCGACGGGACGCCCGATCCTGACGGGGGTGTTGATGGTCCCAGTGGCAAGAGTCTCGATACCCCGGAGGTTGGCCATGCCTCCGGCAAGGACCATGCCTGCTTTGAGCGCCGCGTTGGGGTCGACGCCTGCAGCTCTGTGGTAGGCCATGCCGATAATCTCCCCGAGCCTGAGCCTGACCACCTCGTTCAGGAACCCTCTCCTGAGGATGCGGACCCCGGTCATACCGAAACAGCGAACGGTCAACTCGTCCTTCGGGTCCAGGTGCGCGGGGTCGCCAGAGCCCTGTTCCTGGTACAGCGCCTCGGCCACCTGGGTGGAGGTGTTCAGCGCCTGACCGAGGTCGTTGGCAAGCTGGTTTCCTCCTACCGGCAGGACAGCGGTGTGAAATGGGACGCCGTTGCGGAACGCAACGACGCCTGTGGAACCCCCTCCGATATCGACGAGAACGACGCCCTGCTCCTTCTCCTCTGGTGTCAGAACGGCGTGCGCCGCGGCGAATGGGCCGGCAATGAGGCCATCGGTCTCTTTGCCGGCCATCTGGATAGCCTTCCTAAGGTTTCTTAGAGGAAGTTCGTCTGCCCCTACAAGATGGCTCTCGACCCCTACCGTGGGGCCCCGCATGCCGATGGGGTTCCTACGGCAGCGGTACCCATCCAGGCGAAACGTCCGAGGAAAGGCGTGCAGGACTTGTGCCCCGGGGCCAAGGCCGTCGACCCGTGAAGCCTCCAGCGCCCTTTCGACGTCCCTCTCTGTCACCAGGCCGTCGTTCCGGGCAACATGAACAGTCCCGGTGTTGTTGACAGAACTCAGGTGTTTCCCACCGACGAGGGCGTACACCTGGGCCCCACGGGACTTCCCGGCGACCCCAGCTTCTTCGAGGGCAGTGCGGATGGAGTACGATGCCAGGTCGATGTCGGTCACGATGCCACGCTGGATGCCCACAGATGGAGCCTCGCCCACGGAGTGGACCTCGACGTCGCCACCGGGCTTGGGCTGCGCTGTCAACGCCCGCACGGTGGAGCTACCAGGATCGATAATGATCAGACCAGGCCTGTCCTTGGCCATCGGACCCCCTTGTGACCCGATGCGCCGCACGCCCGCCATGGGCTGCGCCGCCGCCATTGCCCGTTGCTATAGACGCTCCGCGATTCGCAGTTTTGCGCTGCGGCTCCTAGGATTCCTTCTTCTTTCTTCGATGCTGGGAGGAATTACCTTCTTGTTGACCAGCCGGACCCTGGGGTCCGAGCGAAAGAGGCTCTTTACGATCCGGTCTTCTAACGAATGGAAACTGATTACGGCGACGCGGCCTCCTGGAGCCAGTAGATCGAGTGCCGAGTTGAGCCCCTCTTCGAGAGCGGCCATCTCATCATTGGTCCACAGCCGTAGTGCCTGGAATACTTTTGTGGCAGGGTGGATGCGCTGACGGGGACCCGGCTTGGCTTGCAGCACCAGCCGAGCTAGCTGGGTGGTGGTGGTCACGGGGCGATGAGCCACGATGCGTCTGGCGACTGCCCGGGCCCTTGGCTCATCGCCGTAAGCCCTGAGAACTTCGGCGAGCTCTTGCGCCGAGGCTCTGTTCACGAGGTCAGCCGCCGTGCGCTCTTGAGTAATGTCATAGCGCATGTCCAATGGGTCTTCACGCTGGAAAGAGAATCCTCTGCCGGGCTCCGCTAGCTGCATGGACGAAAGCCCCAAGTCGAAGTAGATGCCGTTGACGGGGTAGAAGCCCCGCGCCCGCGCGATGTCTCCAACGCCGGAGAAGTTGCCATCGACCAGGGTGCAGGAGTCCTCGAAAGGTTGGATGGCCTCGCCCGCCGCCATGAGGGCTTTCGGGTCGGCGTCGATAGCCAGAAGCCGCCCGCCCGGGCGTGAAGCGTGGAGGACCGCTTTGGCGTGCCCACCGGCCCCCACGGTACAATCGGCGTAGACACCTCCGGGGACGACGTGAAGGCCTTCCACGAGCTCACGCAGGAGCACCGGCACATGCCCCGCTGGACCAACCACTCAGGCATCCCTCTCTCCAGGCGGGGAGCCTTTCTCCCTGGGAGGGGTGCCTTTCTCCAGCTCTTGGACGATGACAGCGAGATTAGCGCCCAGCGCTTCTTCTTGGGCCCAGCGTTCGGGGTTCCATATCTCGAAATAGCTGTCCAGTCCGGTGAAGAGAATCTCCTCGGCGATCCCGGCGAACCGCCTCAGCTCCGGGGACAGGACAGTACGCCCTTGGCGGTCGAGCGTGGCTTTGAAGGCCCCGGAAAAGGTCGCCCGCTGCAGGGTGCGCGCATTCCTGTCGAACGGCGAGAACTTCTTCACTCGCTCGGCCACGGCCTCCCATTCGGCGGGGGGGTACGCGACGACACAACCGTCGACGCCCTTGGCGAAAACGACGCCGAAGTCGAGCGGCTCTCGAAACCGCTGCGGTACGACGATCCTGCCCTGAGGGTCAACGCGGCCCTCGAATGTTCCTAGCAATGACATTTTGACCCGAAACACGGTGAATTGGGCCTAGTTTTACCATTTGCCTCCTAGCGTGTCAAGTGTCCCTGCGCAAGAGGTCTTTGTCACTATGCGCGGGGGATAGACGCAGGCGGACTTCTCGTCCGAAAAGCTGGGAACGCCACCGCCCCCGGAAACAGGGGCGACTGGGAATCCGTACCCCGCCCGCTCACTGGGGCGTGTTCACACTAGCTGTGAGGCAAAGGCTTGCCAGAGGCGTGGCGTGGCCAGCAGGCCCTAGGATGTGCCCGGGAGATCCTGCCCGAAGAGGTCCGGCTTCTGTAGACGGAGCAGGGTCCAGGAGGCCATGACGTCGACGTCCTCAATGGCGCCTTCGGTGATCATCCCTTGAATCTCGGGGACCGTCAGCCATTCCATTTCGATGGCCTCGTGGGCCTCCGGCTGGGCCTCCCGAGTCTCGAGCCCCGTCGCCACGAAGACGTGGCCCTTCATGGCCGACCGGCGCCGGTGGACCAGGAAGCCCCCGATCCTCTCCAGGTCGCGGGCGTAGATGCCGACTTCCTCGAGGAGCTCCCGCCGGGCGGCTTCTTCAAGAGACTCCCCGGGGTCGACGACGCCCCCAGCAAACTCGTGGACGACCCGTCCCGGAGGGTGGCAGTACTGCCGGGATAGCAGCACCCTGCCACGCTCGTCGACCGCGATGGCGAGAACAAAGTCGTGGCCGTGGCCAAACCGCAGCCAATGCGCCGTCCTCCCCGAGGGAAGCTCGACGGTGTCTTCGAAGACCGAATGGAAAGGGTGATCCAGGAGAAGCCGAGTCCCGAGCGTCTTCCAGGGCTTGGCAAGGTCCTTTGGCATCTTGGGTCGTTCGCCCGGTCAGGAGAGGTTTGGTACGACCTTATTCATGAATATTTCGGCGTCCCGCAGATAAGCCTCGGTGGTGTCCCCGGTGAACTTAATGAGGAAATCCTCGGCCCCCGCTTCCCGGAAGGCGGCGAATTCCTCCGTTGTTTCCTCCACGGTGCCCACCGAGGTGAAGTGCCCCACCTTGCTCCGTGAGTAACCCGGGCCGTGTTCCGGTCTGGCCGTAAACCGCAGGGGGACGCCGTTGCTGACCACGCATGCCAAAGGGGGCTTCCCGAGGGACTTGCGCTGGTCGTTGGCCCACGCCAACTCCTCTCGGAGCTCTGCAGCGGTGAGGGCTCCGCGAGCGGTAGGATCGGTCCGCGGAAAGCCGTAGCAGGTCGGCGCCCATGCATCTCCCACGCGGACAGCGCGGTTGGCGGCGGCCCGCGAACCGCCCCCGATCCAGATCGGGGGCCGCGGTTGCTGGACTGGGCGGACGGCCATATCGACGTTCTCGAAGCTGTGGTAGCGGCCGGAGAAGGTTGCCTTCCGGCTTGTCCAGAGCTCGATGACGATATCGAGCCATTCGTCGGTGATCTTGCCCCGCTCCTTGCGGTTCACGCCCAGCAGCTCAAACTCGCTCGGCTGAGAGCCGGTTCCAGCCCCAAAGACGAGCCTCCCGCCCGAGAGTGCGTCGATGGTCGCGAGCCCGTGGGCGAGCTCGACCGGCTGGCGGTATGGCACCACGATCACCCACGGGATCAGCTTCACCTTTTTGGAGATCGCCGCCAGGTAGCAGAGGAGACCCAGAGGGTCTGTATAGCGCCAGTTGACCTCCTCGCCCCCGGCGTGGCCCAGCGCGGATAGTCCAGGGTCGGATATGTGATGGGCGCAGCTCACCCCCGAGTATCCCATCTCCTCGATCTCGTGGATGGTCTCCGCAGTCGAGTCCTGGTTGCCCTGGCGGCAGTCACGAACAAAGATGTGTATGGGCAGGCTCACGTGGAACTGCATATCCCATCCTCCCTCACCTCTGGGTGTATCGCGGGCAGTCTAGCCACGGGGAGAATCGGTGTCCAGGGGATGTACTCGACGCCCCGATCACACCGGGTCAGCGGCGGCTGTTGCCGAGGGCCCCAAAGGTCGCAACCAGAAACGGGACCGTGTAAGTCAGCGGGACCTTCCAGGCGAGGGCCGCCGAAGCCTCACCACGGAAAATCGCATCGCCCTGATTGAGCAAAACGAGGACGGTCCCTACTAGACCAGAGGCCATCAACGAACGGCGGAGCATTGGCCAATGCCGAAGCGCGCATCGCCAACACTTGGCGATCGACCCCTCCGTGCTCTTGAATTCGAATGACCGGCGGGGGCGCAACTCGCGGAGGCATCCAGCACATCGATCGGCAGTCTGTGAGGCGGCCATAAGGAGCGGATTACTACCGGTCAAAGCTGGCGGCGGCGTAACACCGGTGGCGGCGTAACAAAGGAAACGGCGTCCGGGCGATCATGAACGTCAGATGAAAGCGCATCGCAGGTAATCTGTCGTCCTACAGAATCGGGGGCACCGCTGCCTTGCCTCCAAGTCCCCGGCGAGCTCGGGCCAACCGAGCGTATCCCTCTGGAACCGCCTGGAATCCTCCAAGTCGGTGACGTGCAGGACCACGTGGCCTAGCTCTTGCAGCCCCATGGGGTCTCCTCAGCCTGCCTTCCGGCGCTGGCGCAAGCTCATTGGCCAGGCTCGCCCTTTCGCCCTGGCCAATCGGGCCGTACGACCGGATAGAAGGGCCGACCGGGGCCGGGGGGGCGCGCCCAGGGCTCCTGGCAGTAGTAGCAGAGGCACTCGAGCACCTCTTCCGGGAAGTAGAGCTCCCTTCCGCACATCCGGCAATCCACTGTCCGGCCCTCCCCTCGGAAAGCGCTGGGCTTGAGCCCGCTCCGCTCTTCTAGCCGACTGCCGCTTGGGGTCTATATTAGCAAGCCAACAAGACCCTGCAGAGGCCCTGGATGCCGCTGAATGAATCGTGATTTACGCCGCCAAGTGGTCCGAACGCGCAAAGGGCCGGGTCAGGCGTCACCTCGTGGGGCGGCTGCTTTGCCGCCGCCGTCCGGCGCCGCGCGGCCGCGAATAGCCAGCGATTCAGGCGACGTGCTGGGGTCCAGCCGCCGGACGTCAGAGAAAAGCAGGAAAGCCACGCCCAAGCCAACGGCCACGATGCTCCCCATGAGAATCAACGAGACTGACACTGAGGTGGCCTCCGCTATTCCCCCCATCAAAAGGGCGCCCAGGGGCGTCAGGCCGAACTCCATCATCAGGATGCTGGTAACCCGCCCTCGCACCTGGTCGGCGACCATGCTCTGGACGATGGTCATGGTCAGCGCCATGTACAGCATGAAGGTAGCGCCAAGGATGACGGATATGATCAGCGCCGCCGGAAGGCTGGCGGTGAGTCCGAGGAACAGGATGCCAAACCCGAAGGTAATCCCGACAAAGAACAGGATCTTCCCCGCCCCGCTGTAATTCCCCCGGGACGCCAGCAAGAGCGTCGAAGCGAGGGCGCCGACCCCTGTCAGTGCCGAAATGAGGGCCAGGGTCGTTGCTTCCCTGCCCAGAACATCCTTCACGAATACGGGCATCATCGCCGTGTAGGGCATGCCCAGGGTCATGGGGATGAAAGCCACGAGAATGAGCCTCAGCAGGGTTGGGTGTTCTCTGAGGTACCGAATCCCCGCACTCAGGTTCGTCACCAGGGACTCTCGCTGCATTTCGCTGGTGTCCCTCGGTGGAGCATTGATAAAGAAGGTGCTAACAGTGACGGCGGAGTACAGGCATGCAGCGAGGAGGAAAACGCCCCACACGTCCAACGTAGCGATGAGAATTCCAGCCAGGATTGGCCCGAGGACCCGCGAGATGTTGAATGCGGAGCTATTGACCGCCATGGCGTTCATGAGGTCTTCCCTGGGGACCAGCGTGGGCATCAGGGCATGGCGCGCCGGGTTGTTGAACGCCCAGAAGGTGCCGAAAGCGAGGACAAGGACCAAGACCTGCCACGCTTGCACCGCGCCGGTTACGTTGAGCACCGCCATGGCAGCGGCGATCATCGCGGCGGCCGCCTGCGTTACCGCGATGAGCCGCGCCCGATCGAACCGGTCGGCGAGTGCGCCGCCAACCGGGCTAAGCAACAGTGACGGGAAAGCCCTAACGCCGAACGCCAGCGCAACGAGGAGCGGGGACTCGGTAAGCTCCAGGACCAGCCACGTGACGGCAATCTGCTCCATCCACTGACCGGAGCTGGAGATGACAATCCCCACCCAGAGGATCCTGAAGTCCCTGTACTTCAGGGCCTTGAACGTTTGTCCTCGGCTGCGGTTCGGATCAGGACGCCCGGCCGGGGACCGTGTGTGAGTTGTCGCCGTGAGGCACCTGCCTCGCCCTCTGCGAGCGAGGCCCAGGTATCTTGGCGGGGCCGGACTCCTCTGGGGCAGTGTGGTAGCGGTCTCAGTCTAGCCGAAGAGGTCTTCGTGTCAACGAATACCGTTGGGGCGCCACTTATAATTCCCAGAGCATGACATGCGTAACCCAGGAGGCACCATGAAGTTCTGCGTAGGCCTTCCCACAGAGCGGGTCGAACAGGCTGAAGAGTTCTTGACGATGGACAGCGTGATGCGGCTCGCAAGGGCTGCTGAAACGGCCGGGTTTGATGCGGTGTCGGTGACGGATCATCCGTTTCCTCAGGACGAGTGGATGGGGCTGGGTGGACACCACGCCCTCGATCCGTTCGTGCCTCTCTCTTTCGCCGCGGCGGCGACGACGCGCCTCCGGTTGCTGACGCATATCCTGGTCCTCCCTTATCGCAACCCGTTCATGACCGCTAAGTCCGTGCTGAGCCTGGACGTTCTTTCCGGAGGGAGGATCATCCTTGGGGCCGCCAGCGGCTATCTGCAGCCCGAATTCGACGCCCTGGGGGCGGACTTCGAGCGGCGAAACGAGACGGCCGACGAGGCCATCCTGGCGATGAAAGCGGCGTGGAGCACTCCAGGCCTCACCATGGAAGGGCACGGCTTTTCGGTCAGGGGGCATACGATGCTCCCACCTCCCTGTCAGAAGCCCCATCCGCCGATCTGGATCGGCGGCAATGCCAAGCGGGCCATAAGGCGCGCCGTCGAGCTGGCCGATGGATGGATCCCCATGGCGAACCCTTCCCAGGGCGCCTGGATCCGCCGGTCTCCCGCCATCGACTCGAATGACGATCTCAAGGACCGCATCGCCTACGCTCGCGAGCATGCCGCGTCCGTCGGCCGCACGGCGCCCCTGGAGATCTGCTACGGGCTGACGGGGTCCAGGCGTTTCAACAGCCCGGACTTCGACCTTGGGTTGTTCCTCAACAAGGCCAACGTGCTCAAGGAGCTTGGTATTACCTACATGACCGTTGGGCTGGGGCGCCAGAACACCTCGAAGATGGAAGAGGATATCTTGGCCTTCGGCGAGCAGGTCATCCCACAGGTGTGATGGCAAGGCCGGGGAAAGGCCCAATCGCATCGCGCGAGCTGTCGCCTATTCGTTCGACTCCCCGGTGTGACGACACGGACCCGCGAGAGTAAGGAATGGCTTTATGGCCGGTGACTTGCAGCCACGCGGGGATGTATTGCCACGGGGGGTCTCGTCCCGGAGCACCAGCATCGAGGTTGAAGCTGAGACGCTGGAGTGGATGCGCAGGGTGGCCGGGACTCTCGGCATGGGCGGGTCCGAGATATTCCGATGAGTTGATTGGCGCTGGCATCGGGGGCGGAGGCTCGGCGCCCGCCCCAAGGCAGCTCTTCGCGGCCCTGCGCTTGTCCTGAGAGATGACCCTGATCGAGAGGTGGAGCCGCTGGAGAGCTCATCGGTTGGACCAGGCAGAGGGTGGATCAGGCGTCTTAGATTCCTCGGCTGCGCCTCGGAATCACTATGGCCTTGTGAAGGCCACGTAAGGGGATGAAAACAGGGCGGCGTCCCAGGACAGGGCCGGAGGCGGGTTTGAAACCCGCCTCTACGAAACAACGGTGCGGCGGTGCCCATTTTCATAGCAATGACATGGGGGAGCGCTTTTCGTGTAGCGCGAGCATAGTAAAAACAGGCCCTACGGGCTGCCCAAGCCCTTGAGGTCCTCCAGGATCCGCATCGATGACCGGGAGCGGTTGAGGGTGTAGAAGTGGACGCCCTTGGCGCCTTGGCGCAGAAGCTCCTCGCATTGGCGGGTGGCGTACTCGATGCCTTCCTCGATCACGGCTTCCCGGTCGTCCTGGAGAGCGTCCAGACGGGCCAGGAGCTTGTTGGGGATCGTCGCTCCGCACGTCTCGGTGAAGCGTTTTATCTGGCCCACGTTGGTGATGGGCATGATGCCCGGGATGATGGGGACGTCGATACCCCGGGCCATCGCTCGGTCGACGAAGTCGAAGAACTGATCGTTCTTGAAGAAGAGCTGTGTTACTACGAACTCGCCGCCCGCTTCGACCTTGCGCTTCAGGTGTTCCAGGTCCTCTTGTTTGTTGGCCGCTTCCGGGTGGCCTTCGGGATAGCCGGCAACACCGAGGCAAAAGTCCCACCGCTTCCGGACGTGGCTCACCAGCTCGCTGGCGTAGCGGAAGCCGTCCGGGTGCGGCCTGAACTCGGTGTCCCCCCGTGGCGGGTCGCCCCTGAGCGGCAGCAGGTTCTCGATTCCGCGCTGGTGGACCTCATCCAGGACCGAGTCGAGATCGCTCTTGGAGGCGCCGACGCATGTGAGGTGGGCCATGCTTTCTATCCCCAGGCGCCGCTTGATCGTGTCGACGATCTCGATGGTCTTCCGCCGGGTGCCTCCGCCAGCTCCCCAGGTTACCGAGACGTAGGCGGGGTTGAGCGCTTTGAGGGTTTCGGTCGTTTGGAGCAGCTGCCCAACATCAGAGTCAGACCGTGGAGGGAAGAACTCGAAGGAGAAGGAGTGCTTGGCGGTTTTCAGGATGTCGGAGATTTTCATGGGGGTCGGGGAGGTCCGTAGCTCAGTCGGGCCCAGGAGCCGCCTCGAAACGGTAGGTCACCGGCCCTCATTCGCGGCAGGCTTCGGGCACCGATGGGACCGTGGAAGGGCTTAGGGAGGCTGTGGACCGAACTTCTGAACGTCCAGCTTCATTGTAGCCGGTGTGACGGGTCTCCAACCGGAAGGGGTGGTCGTGGTGTCGGCGGCCGACAGCCCGACGGGTACGCCGCTGCTCTTGGTGGCCAACGAGCTGAGCCAGACCACCACGGTCTACGAGATCTTTGTCACCTAGGTGGTCGATTCGGGTAGGGGCGGTTCGCGCGAACCGCCCCTACGGGATACTGCTTCAGGGTCACAAGCCCGGGCGGGAGGTAGCGTGGCAGAGGGGGCTCAGATTACCGAGGCAGCGAACGGTGAGTCGTATGACTCGGCTATCGAAAGGGCATATTGAGGGCGCGTTCGAGGTTGCCGAGGTACTCGGTGAAGGCTCGGCGGCCCTCGAGCGTCGCCTCCAACCATGTGCGGGGTTTTGTCTCGAGGAACTCTTTGGTGGTGTTGACGTACCCGGCATCCTGCAGCTTGCGAAGGTGGATGGTGAGGTTGCCGCCGGTCAGACCCAACGTCTTTTGGATAAAGCCATAGGCCACGCGGTCCGAGTCGGACCGGGACACGAGCAGCGTCATGATTCGCAGCCGTGTGGACTGATGGATCGTCTCATTGAGGACGATCGGTTCCTCACTCATGCCACACGGCTCTTGCGAATCCATACCCATGCGACAGCCACGACGGCAAGTATGAGCACTGCCGACACCACGGTTGCGGCGTCGCCGGCAAAGTGCGTGGGCAGGTAGTAGGAAGCAGCGATGCCAAGACCTACCAGGGCAATGGCCAAGTGGTGCATGATGCCGAACAGAATGTACCCCAGCGCAACTATGCCGACACCGACTCCGCTGATGGCGATGGGGTCGGCGTCGGCGGTCCACAAGCCGGACGCCGCGGGAATGATGAAAGAGGCCGCTACCACTGACATCCAGAAGCCGAAGACGCGGAGACCTGCCGCTGTAGCGGAGGGTCCGCTTGCGTTCTGCTTGCTGGCGCGGTAGCCGATGATCGAGCTCCCAATCATGCCTGGGATTGCCAGGCCGAACCACAGGGGGCCGGGATACCATGGGTAGTCGGCGACAAACACAGGCGCCAATGTTTCGATGGCGTACATGGAAAGGTACCCCACCGCTACGATGGCGCCCCACAACAACATGATGTTGGTCCAGCCCGCCACGTACATGGAGGTGCGGGACCTGTCCAAGGTCGCGTGTATTGACGTCCACCCCTGCTCCGGGGTGATCTGCTGCCCTTCGCTGTCTCGGTCCCGCATGCTGATCCTCCATGTAGCATAAAGTAGTTTATAGTATAAACTAACAGCCGGGAACTTGTCAAGGGGCAAATTCCTGTTTGGGAGGTGCAGTTGGGTCGGGAGCGGGATGATCGCCCGGAGGAAATGTCGGGGAGTGGTCTAGCAATGCGGTCGGGCGTGCAGTGATTTGAGGGGCTTGCTCAGGAGAAGCCGAAGTGCCGCTAGCGGCCGGCGTTGTTGGGCTCCTCAGGCGAGGGATTGAGCAGTAGGTGTGAGGTCAACAGCCCAGCCTGTCGTTTGTCCTTAAGCCTATAGCTCTCGCCGCGGATGTTGAGCACATGGCTGTGGACCACCAACACGCTAGGGGTCAGCAGTTATGAATACAGCACGCTTAGGCCGTCAAAAGTGGGCCGTGTAAGACTGAATTGCGAACTTTCCGCTGGGAAGTCCTGATATAGGAAGGGGTCAGCGTACCCTGGACAGTCCCCCACGAGCCTCCGGCCCATCGGGTTGGAGGCTCTTCCATCTCTCCCGGACGGCGCCGCCAACCTACCACTGGTGCGAGCAGGGTACCTTCATTATCAGCGCTGCCACTGCGGACTCAAGGCTGGCGGAGGTGTGTTCGGCAGTATTTACCTGAGAACGAGAGGCCCGCACAGCCATCAGAGCGAGCGGGTCAGGCTGGCAGGTAAGGGTCTGCGCCAACCGGGGAGAACGGCTCGCGGTAGTACTCCATGTCCAGGTGGGTGATCTGGTCCTCGCCCATCAGCCAGCGCAGGGTGTTCTTGAGCTTGGCCTGCTGGGTAAACAGGTCGTGCTCAGGATAGACGGCAGGCGCGTGCTGGGGGCTCTTGAAGTAGAAGGAGAGCCACTCCTGTATGCCCGCCAGGCTGGCGCGCTGGGCCAAATCCATGAAGAGTATGAGGTCCAGCACCAGCGGCGCGGCGAGGATGGAGTCCGAGCAGAGGAAGTTGATCTTGAGTTGCATCGGATGGCGCAGCCATCCGAACAGGTCGATGTTGTCCCAGCCCTCCTTGGCGTCGCCGCGGGGCGGATAGTAGTTGATGCGCACCTTGTGATAGGCGTCGGAGTAGAGCTCAGGGTACATCTCCGGCTGCAGGATGTACTCCAACACGCCGAGTTTCGACTCCTCCTTCGTTCTGAAGTTCTCGGGCTCGTCGAGTACCTCCCCGTCACGGTTCCCCAGGATGTTGGTGGAGAACCAACCGTCCACCCCGAGCATTCTCGCCTTGAGCATCGGCCCGATTACCGTCTTGACGAGTGTCTGGCCGGTCTTGAAGTCCTTCCCGCAGACCGGAACGCCTTCGTCCCTGGCCAGCTTCTCGAGAGCGGGCACATCCACCGACAGGTTCGGTGAGCCGTTGATGAATGGGACGCCCTCCAGAAGGGCGGCGTAGGCGTAGAGCATCGAGGGCGCGATTCTCGCGTTGTTCTCACGGAGCCCGCCGACGAAGCTCTCGATGTCCTGGTGTATCTCGCTCTCCATAATGAATATTTCGGTAGAAGCGCACCATGCCATCACGAGCCTGTCGCACTCGTTCTCCGCCCTGAACCGGCGAATGTCCTCGCGAATGGCATCGACAGCCTCCAGCTTGTTGCCGAACGACTTGACGTTGATGCCCTGGATGCGCTTGACATAGTCGTTGTAGAACACCGCCTCCATCGGTTCGACCGTCCTGAGAAAGTCTGCGACCGGCTCTATCTCTTCGTACCTGTGCAGGACGCCGCACTTGACCGCGGCCTCATATGCGTTGTCCGGTATCGGGTCCCATGCTCCGAATACGAGTTGGTCCAGCCCTGCAAGGGGAACGAAGTCTCTTATGAAGGGTGACCTTCTGTCGGACCGCTTGCCGAGCCGTATGGTCGCCATCTGGCTGATGGAGCCTACGGGCTGACCGGAGCCGCGCCGTATGTGCTCGACGCCGGCGATGAGTGTCGACGACACAGCGCCAAGACCCACGAGGAGGACGCCAAGCCTGCCGTCCGGCGGCTCTACGCCGGGCGTGCCTGCCGAAACGAAGTCCCTGGGTTCCAGGGCGATTCCCTGCCGACGGGCGAGTTCCAGCAGTTTCTCGTGCCACTGGGAGGGTATCCTCCCGGTCCTGGACCAGTGCTGCACGGTGCTCTGGCGCTTGCCCAGCAGGCCGGCCAACGCGGACTGGCCTCCGAATCGGTTGATGATCTGCTTTGCGGCATTCTGATCATTGTTCATGGCGGCTATCCTAACGATAATATCGTTATCAGTCAAAGCCCATGTCACACATCTACAGTTCCGAGGCGAACTACGACAGGCTTTCGGTGTGGAGATCAAGGAGATTTCCCTGAACTCATACCAAGTGCCGCTCGGACTAGGGTAGCAGGTGGTACAAGAATCGGGAGGAGGTCACGAGAATTCTAGCCGGCGGTGGACTCGCGAAGAACTAGCCCTGCAGACACGGAAGGGCTTGGTTAAGTCATCCGTTGGGTGAGGCGGGGCGCATGTCCAATTGCACTGTTAGAGTGAACCGCAACACGAAGGTTCTTGAAATCGTCAAGTCTGGTGGGCCGTGTAAGACTGAATTGCGAACTTTCCGCTGGGAAGTCCTGATATAGGAAGGGGTCAGCGTACCCTGGACAGTCCCCCACGAGCCTCCAGCCCATCGGGTTGGAGGCTCTTCCATCTCTCCCGGACGGCGCCGCCAACCTACCACTGGTGCGAGCACCTACCGGAGGCTGGTGGAGGGCTAGTCGGCGTCGGCTTTGGTTTTTGCCTCGGCACACTCAGGGCATGGAGGCGGCAACGCGAAGCCGTCACTGGTGTCACTGCCCGCTATTGGGTGGCGCTGCCCACAATAGGTGACGACCCACTTCACACCATTAAGCAGCTCGTTCGAAGCCTCTTGATGACTGAATTGGTCTGGCATCGGTTCTCCCTCCGCTGGAAATGGCGAGGACACGCCTTCGCCTAGACTTTCCCCTGATGATTTACAACCATGCTATGGACATAATGATCGTTATCTTCCTAGGGTTCCTGCTTATCCTCGTGGGCTTCGGATTTCTCTTCCTACGCACTCTGGACTAGCTTCGCCCCGCATCCTCGTCCTGCTTGTCCTTCTCGAGGATGTTGTTTCCGATTGCAGTGAGGGCGGTGATTGTTGTGCCCAAAAGTCCTATGAGGGCTCCAGTCACGAAGTCACTGTTTTCTTTTCCTTGCCAAGTAGCAACGAACAACATGGCGATGATGCCGACGCCTAGGAAAAACACGAAGCCCGCAATGAGCAGGATGTTCTTGCGCCAACGCATCAAAAGACCCTTTCCGCCGAGTTGACGGGAAAGGGCCTTGACATGGCTTCGCGTAGAGGCTTACCATGAAGCTTGACATGGCTTCGTCAAGGCCCTTGCTTTCCATCGTTGGCCCCCGTGCAAGGGGGCCTTCGGCATTTATGGTGCCTTCAGTCTACCACGTCACGATGTTCATGCAGTTGTCACCCACGCAGGTCAGGGTGTGCCCGTTCACTGCCGTCAGCGCGAAATGCACGTGTCGTTCGAAGACATGGAGCGCAGGATACTGGACAGGCTGAACCGTGGATTCTCTGGGAACGGAAGGGCCAGCGATGCCGAAGCGTAAGAAGCCGAGGGGACGGCCGGTGATGAAGCAGCTACCCCCGCCGATTGACGCCTCACCCGAGAAGATCGCCGAGGTGGTGCTGCAGGCTAAGCCAAAGAAGGAGTGGGAGTACCTGAAGCGATGATGGAGTCAGCCCCGGGATACGGAGTTTTCAGAGATGCCCTAGCTGATGCCTTCCTGCGGATTGATCGGTATCCTAAGATTCGATGGACGACTGATGCCCTGATCGAAGCTCTTTGGCAATCCTTAGATACCTTGCGTACAAACCAGGATATATCGCAAACAGACTACGACCAAGCTTGTCGTCTTGCTGACGACCTGAAGTTGACGATTGTGATTCTACGTGAGCTCGCATCGGAATCCTCCCCTCCATCCTGAAGTCAGTGGCAACAGATATATAATTCCCCTAAGTTGACGGTAGACAGGACTATCTTCGAGATGCGGCTAGTCCTGTGAGTGTGTCCCCTCACCCAAAACATATTATGCGCCGCCTAGATGAACCAGCTGCGCCACCTGAGGCCGCAGCTCGCTGATCACAGTCTCGAATATAGGCAAGTTCGGCACGAGGGGGCCGAGCGACTGCCCCCAAGTCTCTTCGACGAACGCAAGCATACGGTCATGGAAGAATTCGTCAGGTCCTGCGAAGGAGACAGCCCGGACGGCACACTTCTCACGCAGCAGCGAGTCGAAGCTCACCAGGTTCATCTGGTCTCCGTAAGTCCCGAGCACTCGCCAGAGGTCGTAGTAGTCGCGGGCGCGTGAGCGGCTCCAACCCCTCCTCTCGAACATTTCCGCCTGTTGCAGGAGCGCTCGCAGCTTTTCGGCAACGATCTCTTCAAGGGAATACACCTTCACTTCCGCGTCGAGCGGCTCGCCGTACTCGTGGATGACCTGCCGCTGCTCAGCAGGCAGCAGGACTCTCTCATCCATCGTGACCTCGACCATGACGCGGATCTGTAGACGGCTATGCCACGGAAACCTCGCTCGGATGGCGAACGCTTCCTGACCGCCTGGGTGGGGTTCCCTCTCCGTGTAACGCTCACAAGTGATCTCCACAGGAGCGTATTCGTCCAGTAGTCGCACGGCGGTTCCGCACACTTCCCTTATCAACCCCTCTATCTCGTTGCCAGTCGGAATCCCTTTCAGCGTCGAGAAGTCCAGGTCCTCGGAGAAGCGGTAGTCACCGAAGTAGCACTTTCGGAGGGCTGTGCCTCCTTTGAAGACCAGTGTGTCTCGGAGCACGGGTGCCCGGCTGATGCCAGCCAATATCCAGGACAGCAGGTAGTCGCGTTCAAGTGCCTCCCAGGGGATGCCGAGGCGTCGGCGTGCTTCCTGTAGGCGCGTGCGGAGTGGTCTCATGCCTCAACCATCCTTGGCAGGTTTTCCTGCACCATCCAACGGCTGTTGCAAGGACCCTTGCGAGGCCCAGTAGGGTCAAGCTTGCGGTAGCCCTTGATCGGCAGTGCCGCCAGCTCCTCCAACTCGAACGGGAGAACCCCCTGGGCTTCGAGCGCCCATCCCAAGCGCTTTGCTGTGGTCACGCCCAGCCTGATGGCGTACTCGGTGATGCGTTCGATGTTCAGTCGAGGCATCGCGACTTGGAAGGCGTAGAGCGCCTCCCCGAACCCTCCACAGTGCCGCGGCATGGAGAGCCCGTCCAGCAACGTGCGCTCCAAGTCAGTGATGGACACGCGGGCTTCACCAACCCACGTCCTTTCTCCGCCGAAGAAGCGGTCGGGCTTGACCTGGATGAACCGATACGTTGTATCCCCGACGACGAAGCCGCCCCCCGCCCTCTCTCTCCCGTCATTCCTCGGACGGGGAGCCCAGGCATCCGTCGTCGTGAGAACAAACACGTCCCTGGGTATCTGCTCCGTCAACCCGTAATAGTGCAGGGCCGACCAATGGGAGATCATGGCGGGTTCTACGAGGGCTGTAGCGACCTCGAATTCATGGGCGGCCGCAACCCCCGGCACGGTGGGAGAGAGCGAGTAGAGTCCTCGCCGTAGCGACACGATCCAGTTATTCTTACGGAGGTGGTACAGCGCCTCGGAGAGGTAGGTGTCCTTCAGACCGACGCGGGGTGCCAGCTCCCTGGCCCGCTCCGTCGTGAAGATGCGGTTTCCCTCATAGGCGAGCAGCCGGACCAACTCAATGCCGACCAGAGATTGCTTGGGCTTTGTGCTAGCAGTCATTGTACATATCCCAGGGTTACATCTGGGCCGAGAAAGCAACTACTTGCAAATCTACAGCGAAACTTGGATAATGTCAAAGACGCTGTGCTCCTGAGCTAACAATCAAGAGAGGGTCGATGACATCACCTACAGCCGGTCAGACATCCGCACGCCTCGAAGCCGCCTTCGGCCTTGGCCGCGGCTGGACGTCGCAGGCCGGCCATCCCGCGACGGTTTGGGAGACGCCGGCCTACCATCTCCTGTGGTCCGATGATGCGACGAGCGACGAGCTGCGCAGATTGTGGGAGGCCAGGAAAGGCCGCCAGGCCTATCCTGTGGTCCTGCTGGCCCCGTCGGACGACGCGTCCAAGATATGGGTAGCCGGTCCGCAGGACGCCCGGCCCGTTCGGGAGCTGCCTGCCGGCAGAGTCCTCGACTTGCTGGAGACCAGCCGCGGCCTGGCGACCCGTGAAGCGGCATCGTTCCTGGCAAGAGAGCTCAGCCGTCTCGAGGAGGCCGTCGTTCCCGGTGTGCGGGTCAAGGACCTCCTCACCCCCCACTTCTTGCGGGAACGTCTGCGCCGGCCCATCAACGAGCGGCGATTGGCTGGCGCCGTCGAAGGCATGGGGCCTACCGGCGGCATGGCATGGCGCTCTCTGTTCCAAGGCATGGGCTACCAGGTGGAGCAGCTTCCCCAGCGAGGCTACCTGCTGCAGCACGACAACGCGCCGGTCGCCGTGGTGCATCCTCACCGGGACGCCTCCCAGTTCAGCCGTCTTACGGACAAGGGAGAGCTGCCGGAAGGAATGGTGCTGGCAGACTGCGAGCAGCGCGGGGCGCATTGGGGCATCCTGGCGGCAGGGGACCGCTACCGGCTGTTCCAGCGGCGGCCTCCGGTAGGACCCGCGACTGGGCAACATGTGGAGTTAGACCTGAGCGAGTTGGAGCGGAAGGACCGCCCCTATCTCGGTCTTCTTGCGCCGGAGTCGCTGAAGGAAGACGGCTGGCTGACCGAATGGGTCGGTGAGGCGAAGGACTTCGGGGAGGAGCTGCGGAAGGGCCTCGAGGGGCGGCTCATTACGGATGCCCTGCCCAATATCGCGCGGGGGCTGGGCGAGTATCTCGAATCGCAGGGCGCGGACCTGAGCGACCGGGAGCAGCTCCGCCAGATCGAGGAGGCCGCGCTGACGTTGGTGTTCCGGTTCATGTTCCTGCTGCACACCGAGGCCCGCGGCTATCTGCCAATCGGTTCGGCGGCCTACCGCCCGCACAGCGCGCGCCAGCTTGCCGAGGACTCCCGGCTCGCCCAGTCCTCCTTCAGCCGGAGGGCCACCCAGCGGTGGGACCGGCTTCGGACGCTGGTGCGGATGGTGCGTACCGGGGACCGCTCAGCGGGGGTACCGGCCTACAATGGCAGCCTCTTCGCCGCGGACGGCTTCCCCGGAAGTGAGTTGTTGGAACGGGCCGAGGTCGCCGACGTCTATCTGGCCCCGGCGCTCATGGCCATCGCCTACGAGACCGACAAGCCCGACGTTCCGGGACTGGACTACGCCGGACTGCAAATCGGCCACCTGGGAGCCATCTACGAAGCGCTGCTCACCCTGCGGCTGACCCGCGCTCCCGAAGACCTAGCCTACGATCCCAAGCTGGAGGTGTTCCGGCCCGCCCGAGCCGGCGAGCAGCCGGAGGTGACCAGGGCGCAGCTCTACTACCAGACCGAGACGGGCGGGCGGAAGGCCGGGGGCGTGTTCTACACGCGGCGTGAGTTCGTGGCCCACCTGCTCGACCATTCCCTGCGGCCCGCCCTCGACGACCACCTTGAAGAGGTCAAGAAGCTGGCCGAGCGCGACCCCAACGAAGCGGCCCGTCGGCTGTTCGACTTCTCGGTGGTGGACCCGGCGATGGGCAGCGCCCACTTCCTCACGGCGGCCCTGGGCGTGATGGCCGACCGCATCGAGCTCTTCCTCGCAAAGGTCGGCGGACTGCCCGGCATTGCGCAGCAGCTCAGCGAGTTGAGCCAGGACGATGGGGCTGTTTCGCAGCGACCGGATGACGGCGACTTGCTGCGCAGACTCATCCTCAAACGCTGCATCCACGGCGTCGACCTCTCCCCAATGGCGGTGGAGGTGGCGAACGTCACACTGTGGCTTGCGTCCTTCGTCCCCGGCTTGGCCCTCTCCTACCTAGGCAGCAACCTCAAGTGCGGCGACGCGCTCATCGGCGTGGCCGATCCGTTCGTGGTGGGCGCAAGCGACAGCCCCCTGTTCACAGGCCAGACCGTGCGCGCCGCGATGGAGCAGGCCTCGCAACTGCAACGGGAGCAGGCCGCCATCCCCGACCGGACGCCTGAAGAGGTCAAGCGGTCCCAGGAGCTGGGGACCCGCCGGGAAGAAGCCACCGCCGGACTGCGCTCGGCCTTCGACCTGTGGACAGCCGAACCGCTGGGGCTCGACGGAGCCCGCCACACGCTGGAAGCCCATGCGGTTGCAATCGTCGAGGCGGGCAAAGAGCAGGCTGCCGAAGTCGTGAGCGCCATGGCTGGAGCATCGCGCGTCGCGAGCCGGTACCGATTCTTCCACTGGCCTCTGGAGTTCCCCGGCGTCTTTCACCGGGAGCACCCCGGCTTCGACGTGGTGGTTGGCAACCCGCCGTGGAACAAGGTCAAGTTCGAGATGCCCAGCTTCCTGGCTTTGCACGATCCCGGCACCGGGGGTTTGCGCTCCGGCTTGGAGAGGGACGAGCGAGCCGAGCGCCTGTTCCGGCAACGGCCCGAGTTGCGCCAGGAGATCGAAGACACCAAGCGGCAGATTGAAGAGCAGCGCGGGTTCTACAGCCCTGAGAACGGCTACACCATTCAGGGAAGCGGAGACACCGACCTCTACAAGCTGTTCTGCGAACGCTACGCCTCCATCGCACGGCGTCGGGGATTCATGGGTGTGGTGCTTCCGAGGGTCGCCTTCCTGAACGACGGCAGCCGTGGCTTCCGACGCTGGTTCTTCAAGGAGTGTCGGCCCAGCCGCATAGATGCCCTGTTGAATGGTGGTCGCTGGGCTTTCGATATGGAGCCGCGATACACCGTTGCTTTGACGGCCGCTCAGGTAGGGACTCCTGTGGATGGCTCGGTAACCACTACCGGCCCAGCTCGCAACGAGCGAGAGTTTGCGGAGTGCATCAACGGCGCAGGTGTACAGGTAGACCTGGCCGCACTCGCTTCGTGGACTCCCGCCCCGATGGACGATTCGGTCAGGGAGCCTACCTGGGAGCTGCCGTTGCTGCCTACCCCAACGCACGTTTCTGTGCTCAGCAAGCTGCGCCGCGGAGTACGCTTCGACCAGTTACAAAACCCTCAAAACCCAAAAAATTCGAGAGGTCCCGCTGCTGCGCCGAATCTAGTTCTCTATACAGAGTTGCACTCGGCGCAGCAGCGGGACCTCTTCACTCACCCGGAGGGTGAGGGCCGTCTCATCGTGTGGAAGGGTTCGTCATTTGACCAATACGATCCACATGGGAATGACCAGGCGGGATATGGAGACCCGAAGGCAATCGAAGACTTCCTGCAAACTAAGCGGGAGCGATCCAGAGAATTCCGCAAGGCTTTCCCAGAGGAAGTGCTGAATGACCCGTCAACTCTCCCGTACCATTGTTCACGCATGGCCTTTAGGGCCGTATCACGCAGCACTGACTCTAGGACAGTAATCGGCTGTTTGGTGCCTCCGAGAACACCACTGACGGATAGGGCTCCCTACATAGCGTTTCACTTGTGGAATGCTTTGGAGCAAGCTTTCGTACTTGGTATGTTCAACAGCACCCCATTTGACTGGCAGGCCCGACGGTCTGTTGAAACTACGCTCAACTATTTCATTCTCAACGGCCTCACCTTCCCACCTCCAGACAACACCCCCTGGGAGCGCATCGGCAGTCTGGCGGCCCGGCTGTCCTGCGTCGACGAGCGGTTCGCTGAGTTTGCCACGGAGGCCGGGGTGGACTGCGGGCCGTTGACCCACGCCCAGCGCAGCGACGTGCGGGCGGAGATCGACGCGCTGGTAGCCCGCGCCTACGACCTGACCAAGGACGAGCTGCAATTCGTCTTCACCGACTTCACCGAGAAGGCCGTCAGCCCCGCCTACCGGCGGCTGGTGCTGGAGAGGTTCGAGAGCCTATAGGGTCGGCTGAGGCTTTACAAGGGCGTTTCGGGATGCGAACATACGTTCTCCTGTGAGAGGCATCGGGATATGCCATCGACAATCGAGTGGACGGACGAGACGTGGAACCCGGTCACGGGCTGCACGCGAGTCTCTCCCGGCTGCGACCACTGCTACATGTTCGCCCTGTACCCGCGGCTGACGGCAATGGGTGTGCGCGGGTATGAGGGCGACCCGGGGGAGGTTCAGTTACTGCCTGAGCGGCTGGACGCCCCGCTGCGCTGGGGGAGGCCGCGCCGCGTCTTTGTCAACAGCATGTCGGACGTGTTCCATCCCCGTGTGCCCTACGACTTCATCACTCGATTATTCGACGTCATGCGCACGGCGTCGTCGGAGCGTGGGCATGTGTTCCAGGTGCTCACAAAGCGGCCGGGGCGAGCCGTCGGGTGGTGGGAGAGCAACCAGGCCCGCTACAACGGCGAGTGGCCGGACGGCCTATGGATCGGAACGTCGGTGGAGAGCCAGAAGTACGCGCCGCGGATCACTGTGCTGGCACGGCTGCCGGCGGCGGTGCGCTTCGTCTCGGCCGAGCCGTTGCTTGGGGCGGTTGACCTGCGCCAGTGGCTCGACGCCCGCGCAGTGCAGTGGGTAATCGCCGGCGGCGAAAGCGGCCCCGCCGCTAGGCCGATGGAGTTGGATTGGGCGCGGGGTCTGCGGGACCAGTCCGGACAGGCGGGCGTGGCGTTTTTCTTGAAGCAGCTTGGGGGGAAGCGCGGGAAGCGGTCGGGAAACGAGGCAATCCTGGACGGACGTCTATGGCAAGAGTACCCGGAGCTAGTGGAAGGACTCCAACATGCCTCCTAGAACACCCACCTGGCCTCTAGATGCACATACCCGGGGCAAGCACCTGGTGCTAGAGCACTACATGGGAGCTTGGCTACCCATCTTGACCAGTTGGAACGGGCGCGTCCTCTTCATTGATGCATTCGCGGGGCCAGGCGAATACTCACGTGGCGAAGATGGGTCACCCGTCATAGCGCTGCGCTCGTTGATAAACCACCGTGCGAGGAACCGGATACTGAGTGAAGTCAAGTATCTGTTCATTGAGAAGGAGTCAGATCGCTGCGAACATCTAAAGAGGGTACTCGGCGTATTCGATGGTGAACTGCCTTCCAACTGCAACTACGAAGTCATCAACTCCACCTTTGACGAGACGCTCACAAGTGTTCTCGACCATATCGACCAGCAGAATGCTCGCCTAGCTCCTGCATTCGTGATGATTGATCCATTCGGTGTCAAAGGAACACCGATGCATACCATAGGGAGAATCCTGCAGAACCCCAGATCGGAAGTCTACATCTCTTTCATGTACAGGGAGATGAACAGATTCCTGAATCATCATCATTTCGAAGAACCCCTTGATGATTTGTTCGGATGCCCGGATTGGCGGCAAGGCAGGGACCTGACCGATGGAGAGGAGAGAAAGGAACTCCTGTACAAGTTATATGCTGACCAACTCAAGGTGAGCGGGGCGAAATACGTCCTTCGCTTTGAGCTTTACGAAGGTGGGCAGCTTGTCTACGCGATTTTCTTTGGGACCAAGAGCTTGGAGGGTTGCGACAAGATGAAGCAAGCAATCTGGAAGGTCGCTCCCTTCGGAGACTTCAAGTTCCGGGGCAGCCAGCTCGGCCAACTTACGCTTGGGCCAACCTTCGTTGACTTCAGCCTGCTTGAGAAGGTCCTTCACGAAGAGTTCAGGGCGAAAGGATGGCAGAAGATAGAGGATGTGGAAAACTTCGTGAAATCCGATGCGACGGACTTTCATTCGAGCCACCTCAAGGTCAAGACCCTAAAGCCTATGGAGGCTAGTAGCCAGATTGAGGTCAAGAGCGGCACACGCAAGCGCTCCGGCACATATCCGAATGGGACGGCACTCCGCTTTGTCTAGCTACCTCCCCAACACACACGGTCCTTTTGAACTGGTGGACAACGTTGACTACGGCAGCCACCAGCAGGCGTTGGCATGGCTGGCGGAGCACTACGCGGGGCCGCTGAACGTCGCCACAGGCTACGTCGGCCTGGAAGGGCTGGACGCGCTGGCCAAGATAGCCACGGACAGGGAACACACCCGCCTGCTGATAGGCGCGGCGCCGGAGGCGTTGGCCGGCCCAGCGGGAGAAACCGTCGCCGACCGCTTCGAGCAATCGGTGTCGGCGCTGCAGCGTGAGCGGGACTTCTCGGCGTTTCCAGCCGCACGGCGAGCCGTCCTCGAGCGGGTAGCTCGATTCTTCGAGTCCGACGGCGTTGCGGTGCGTCGTTACATCCGGCGCTTCCTGCACGGCAAAGCCTACGTCATCGGCGAGCTGAGCGGCGCCGGGTCTCCGATGGGACCGGGCGCGGCATTGGTGACGTCGGCCAACCTCACCCAGGGCGGCCTCGTCGCCAATCTGGAGCTGGGCATGGTGCATTACCAGCCCAACGTCGTTGGCATGGCGTTGGACTGGTACCAGCGTCTCTGGGACGAGGCTCACGACTTTCTTGAAGAGCTGCTGGAGCTACTGCGTCCGCCGTCCCTAGAGAGCGACCCACAGACCGTCTTCCTGCGCGCCTTGCTGGAGATCTACGAGGGTGACCTCGACGGCGATGCGCCTCTGCCCGAGCTGCACACCCTCACCGCTTTCCAGCGGGACGGGTTGGCGCGGGCCAAGCGGATACTGGACCGCTACGGCGGTGTCCTCTACGCCGACGGCGTTGGCATGGGGAAGACGGAAATCGGCGTCCAGTTCATCCGCGAGCACACCCGGGACCTGGGGCAGCACGTACTGGTCATATCACCGGCGCAACTGCGCGATCGACTATGGGAGCAACGGTTGGCCGAGGCCAACCTGCCG
The DNA here is from genome assembly GCA_965220155.1 of Dehalococcoidia bacterium. Taxonomy (GTDB): domain Bacteria; phylum Chloroflexota; class Dehalococcoidia; order SHYB01; family SHYB01. The sequence continues at coordinate 3,017,251 of OZ244810.1, forward strand.
GGGACAGTAGTCTCCTACCAGCAGTTGGCCCAAGACCGGCAGCTGTCCACTCGCGGTGGGCGACGAGTGCTGCCGGTAGACAAGGACGTGTACCGGTTCGTCATCATCGACGAGGCGCACGCCTACCGCAACGTGGACAACACGTGGTACGCGGCGCTGGACCGGCTCATGGGGGGCACGCCGAAGAAGCTGCTGCTTCTGACCGCCACGCCCGTCAACAACTCCCTGTGGGACCTGCACAGCCTGTTCCTGCTGTTCGGCAGGCACGACGGCGCCTTCACCATGGAACCGCTGAGGATTCCCAGTCTGCGAAAGTTCTTCGCCGAGGCCGGAGCCTCCAAGTCCGGGAACCTGTCGGAGGCGAAGCTCTTCCCCTTGATCGACGCCCTGACGGTGCGGCGGGACCGGGCCTTCATCAAGGATCGGTACCGGAACGAGCGGTTCGCCGACGGGACGCCGGTGAAGTTCCCGGAGCCGGAGCTGCACGAGCGCCGCTATGACCTGGACAGCGCGCACCCCGGGATCGTGCAGTTCATCTATGACAGGCTGGATCCTGAGAAGACGGATAGCCTGAAGATGGCGCGTTACCGCCCATCGGCCTACCCGTTAGACAGGAAGGAAGAGTCGGCGTCGGAGGAGGCGTTGGCGGGTCTGATCCGGTCGCAGTTACTGAAGCGCTTCGAGTCGTCCTGGTACGCGGCGCTTCAGACCACCAGAAGAATGCGCGATGCCAACGAGGTGCTCCTGCGGCTCATCGAGGAGCACGGAGTGGTCCCACCGCCCGAGGTGATTCGAGACTTGGCAGGCGACCTGGCGGAGGACGACACCTTCCTGGATAGCGGCGTGATCGACGATGCCCTGGCGGGCTCGGAAGGCGGAGTACCGGCGGACAAGTTCAACGACGGGTTCCTTGCCGACGTGCGGAAGGACCGAGACATTCTCGCGGAGATGGCGGAGCTGTTGGCGGGCTTGGAGAACGGCCCGGACCCCAAGCTGGACGCGCTCCAAGGCGTCATGGCCGCCACCCCGTCGAAAAAGGTCGCCGTCTTCACGGCGTTCCAGGACACGGCGGCCTATCTAAAGCAGTGCATCGAGCGCCAGCCGGACCTGCTGGGGGGCCGTGAGTGGACTGTGGCCATCGGCTCCGAGACCAGCGCCGACGCCCGCACCAGGGAGCTCGAGCGGTTCTGTCCGGAGTCGGTGAGTGGCGAACCGGGCTTTCGACCGGGTGGCGGCGAGGTGGACGTGATGCTCAGCACCGACATCCTCTCCGAGGGGCAGAACTTGCAACAGGCGCAGGCGGTGCTGTCCTTCGATATGCCCTGGAACCCTCAGCGCGTCGTGCAGCGCAACGGCCGCATCATCCGCCTGCGCAGCCCCCACGACACCGCGTACCTCTACACCCTCCTCCCCAAGCAGGGAGACTTGATAAGGTTGCTGGACTTGGAGGCCAAGCTCCAGGCGAAGATCATGGCGGCGAACGCATCGGTGGGTATGGAAACCCCGGTGTTGGCCGACGTGGAAACGGAGTCCCAGGTGTACGCGGACCTGAGCACGTTCGTGGAACGTCTCTCCGGCGGGGACTCCACTCTCCTGGACGAGCAGGAGAGCGGCGGGGAGAAGGGCTCGGCCTTCGCCGGCGAGCTCTTCCGCGCTCATCTCCGCCGCGCCGCGGAGGAAGGTGAAGTAAGCAGGCTTCAGGGCCTGCCATGGGGAATCGGGGCCGCTTTTGTGCAGCGGTCGCCGACGCTGGCGGAGCCCGCGGTGTTCTTCGCCTGCCGGACACGTAGGGATGAGCGCTACTGGCGCATGATGTCCCAATCGGGAGAAATCCTGTACAGGGAAGACCTGCCGATGCTCCGGCTGATAGACCCGCAAGAGCAGCCCGGACGCCCCATTCCCGACGGGCTCGATCTGGAGGGACTGTTTGCGGCGGCGGCCTCCGACGTATGCGCGGCTCACAACGCGCTGCTCGACCCTGAAACGAGGTTCGCTGCGCTTCCCGCCAGTCAGCGTTGGGCCTTGGACGTGCTGCGCTCACCGGACGCCCCAGCCGGGGATGAGTACGACGAGGGAGACCAGGCCCTCTCGGTCGGTAGGAACAACCTGGTGCGGCGCGATTTATCTGAACTCCGCCGGGAGTACGAAGGTGGGGGGATGAGTGTGGCGGACTGCACCCGCCGAATCATTGAAGTCGTTGCAAGATTCGGTCTGCAGCCGGTCCAGGCCCCACAAGCGCCGGAGCCGATTGGCGAGGACGACTTGGGAGTCGTGTGCTATCAGGTGGTGATGCCTGAATGACTACTAGCCAGATTGACAACCTCAATAGAGAGATCGCCGCACTAAGGGAGCGCGAGGCGCGAGAGCGAGAGAAACAAGCCGGGCTGCTTGCGAGGATCAACCGAGCGAACGATGCTGCTTCGAGGACGAAGAGCACTGCGACCCTCAAGTCTAAGGCCAGAGAGATAGAGAACGCCTATAGAGACCTTGCCACAGTAGAGAAAAGGATGGCGAATCTGGCAAGTCAGATAGCCAACAAATCCAAGAGCTTGCACTCCTATGAAGAACGTCAAGCGCGCGCGGATGAAGGAGAGCGGAAGAAGCTTGCTACTGAGAGAGCCCGTCAAGCCCGGAAGAGTGCGGAGGAAAGAAAGTTAGCCGCTGAAGAACAGAAGCGCCTGATTCGAGAACGAGAGGCACATGAGCGTCGGATTACAGGGGAAATCTTGCAACGTGCTCAAGTACATAAGGAGCCTGTGATTGATCCTCCCAGCCCGGAATACTATGACTTCTTCATCTCTCACGCCAGCGAAGATAAGGAAGGTTTCGTTCGCCAGCTAGCGGAAACCCTTGAAAGCAAGGGAGCCAGTGTCTGGTACGATGAATTCACGCTCAAAGTCGGGGATGGCCTGCGTCGGGAGATTGACCATGGGTTGGTGAATTCACGATTTGGAGTGGTGGTTCTCTCAGAAGCCTTTTTCAAGAAGGAGTGGCCACAAAAGGAGCTTGATGGGCTTGTTGCCCTCGAAGCTCAGGGGCTAAGTCGGATTCTTCCGATTTGGCACAAAGTTTCGGTGGATGAAGTCGCCCATTACAGTCCAACACTGGCAGACAAGGTAGCTTTGAACACATCGCTAAAGAGCGCTGACGATATTGCCAATGATCTACTCGGCCTTGTCAAATAGGTACTTGAGGGTTTCGCCATCACCGGCCAGATGCCCCAATCACCTAGCTCCGCTACAGTCTGGAAGTTGAGACGCGACTTAGCTACTGCCGCAGTCGCGCCCCATCTGCACCCCCCGCCTTCCCAGCTGCCCCAACCCCATTCGCGTTCCTCACGCAGAGCTTCTATTTTGTAGGTGCGCAGCCAACGCTTCGTTCCGGTAGCGGTGGGGCCGACCCAGCAATCCGCTTCGCCCCTACCACGAAACTGCACCCAAGACAAGGGCTTGCAAGGCCTTACCCTGGACGAATTTTTCGTTCGAAATGAGATGTTGGGCTATTGCCGAATGGAGCAGTTGGTTGATCGTCACGGAGCCAAGAACGCAAGCGTTGAACGGCATGACGCAGGCCGGGCCGAGCCTCAGGAGAGCGGTCCGGGAGTACGTGCGCGCCTACGCGGCACTGCACGGACGGCGCAAGACAGCCGAGGACCTCGGCGTGTCCCGCCACACCCTGTGGCGTTTCCTCGAACGGGGAGAGATTGGGCGCGCCGTGCCCTCCGCCGTCCTGAGCTCCGTCGGCAAGAGCGTACGGGCGATCGAGGCGGCCACGTTCGAGATCATCATCGACCTGGAGGGCCTACGCCCGGACCCTGCGTTTCGTCACCTCCGCCAGAGTCTTGAGGAGGCGCTTCTGCTGGTGTGCGCCACACCCCTGACCACCGTGCAGGAGTTGTCCCGCTTTGGGCGCGTTCCGGCCTCCACACTCCGCGAACGCCTTGAGAAGCTCGCCAAGCGGGGGTTGGTGGACTCCGTGCCGCACCATCTGAGCGTGTTGGGGACTCGGCCGCAGCGCCGGTACTTCCCGACTGAGAAGGGAGTCATCGCCGGGGGCGCAGCCACCAAGGGCCGGGCGCACATCCTGCGCGCCTACCCGGTGCCGAAGCAGTGGTTTCGGCTGCTGGCCGAGCGGCTGGACGCCGTGGCCGTGCTCTACCGCGTCGCTGCCTTGGTCTCCGACGCCGACCCGCACAACGATCCTGTGCGCGTGGACCACTACCGCCAGGGTCCCTACGACATGCTGCTCACCTTGTCCGGGGGCCGCACCATCGGTCTCATTCGCCAAGGACCGACGCTGTCCACCTCCAGACTCCGCTATCGCCTGAGGAGCATCGAGCGGCTGCACAGCAACGAGACGCCCTTCGTCACCCTCGTGCTGACCCACGCAGACCAGGCCACCCGCAGGGCCATCCGCTCCCTGGGCGACCGGTCAGAGCACCGCAGGACCTTCGTGGCGACGGAAGGGGAGCTTCTGGCCGGAGACCACAAGGGAGTCGTCTGGCAACAGTGCGGGAGCGGACTCGGCGACGACGCTCCCGTTCGGGTCTCCCCCGATGCCAGCCTGCCCGGCATCATGGCATGGGCGGAGCGCCTGCTGGACTCGTCCTACTCCTTCCTCCGCGACAACCCCAAGCCCAATGCCGGCGCCCTGTATCCCTCCGGCGTGCAGGTCTCCATGCCGGAGCCGTCGCAGCAGCTGGCGTCGGCCCTCTCGGTGCAGCTGACCCGAGCTGACAAAGACGCCCTCGACCTGCTGGCCGCATGGCCCCTGTGCACCCGCGAGCAGCTCGCGGGACTGATGGGGGACGTCACCCAGCGCCGGGTCAATCAGGTGCTCAGTTCCCTGAGCCAACGCGGCCTCGTGCGGGCGGACGGCCCCCTGCACATGCTCAGCGACGAGGGGCTGACGTACCTGGCCCGCAGGGACCGGGCCGCCGTCGGGTTGACCCTCGACCGGTGGAGCGCCGAACCCTCGTACTCGAACGCCAGCGTTTACGCTGGGACCGCGCTGCGCGCCCTCGCCTCCCAGCTTCGGCACCACGCCGGCGTCACCGGCTTCGCCGCCGCTCTGTCCACCGAGGTCGCCCGCTCCCCGGACCACAACCTGTTCGACCTGCTGCCCACCTCCCGCTCCAGCATCGGCTACCGCTACGACTGGACCACCTACGTGGTGCACCCCGATGCCTCCTTCACCCTGGAGTACCGGGGCCTGTGGCGTCCCCACCTGCTGGAGTTCGAGCGTCGGGCCACGACGCCGAGGCGCGTCTCCGCCCGCCTGGAGTCCTATCGCCGCTACTTCCTGAGTGGCTGGGCGAAGCGGGACCACGATGGACTCCTGCCCCGGGTGCTCTTCGTCTTCGAGTCCCCCGGCCGCGAGGACGCCTTCCTCCATGCCGCCGACAGACCGAACGGCGCGTCCCTCATCACCTCCAACGTCGAGATCCTTGCCGAGCGGGGCATCCTGGGCGACGCATGGATTCTTCCGCCCCCGCACTCCCTTGACAGGAGGTCGCTGTCCTCCCTGGACCCGGTTGCACAATGACCACCACGCCGTTCCGACTACTTCCTGTAGGGGCCGTCCCAGCATGGCTGCTGGGACCCTCTCGCAGGCGTTCTCCACCCTTCATGCCCTTACGCCCTCAGGTGTTCCAAGTGTTGCAGAACTGACACGTCAGGGGAGGTCATGCACACCTCACATCCCCCTCGCCTCTCAGCTCTGGTTAGTAGCGACACCCGCCCCGCCCAGGGCCTTGATGAACAGGCCCATGAGGCCACCTGGAGCATGTTCTACCACTGCCTCAGACCCGTTCCCACGACTTCCTGTAGGGGACAAAAGGGCATTCTCGACACCTACGGTGTCAGCCCCCAACAGGTCGAAACGGGGCAATTGTTGCAATGCCCGGACCCCTCCGGCCCTGGTAGCAGTTGAAGATCGGTTGCCCGGTGGTTCAAAGTAAGACGCAGTGCTCCCATAGCAGACGAAAAGAGAAGCCATGCCTCCAAAGTCGAGAAAACACCGACACCATCACCCTCTCCATCCCCCCGGAGATGGCCCAACATCTGCGGCAGGTGGTCAAGGACGAGGACCGCACAGTGAGCGAGCTCTTGCGGGAGACCATCCGCCTCTACATGAATGAGCGGGAGTGGCGCAGGCGGGAGCGGATGGAAAGGCGGCGCTACCGCCGGACAGGACTGAGTGAAACGCAAGGAGGACAGACCGATGAAAGAGCGATTTGATCTGACGCCCGTGGCCCTCTACGCCAGGGTATCCAGCGACCGCCAAGACGTGGACCTGTCCGTGGCCGCCCAGCTAAGGGCGCTCAGGGACCACGCCGAGAAGAACGACTACCTAGTCTGCCGCGAGTACGTGGACGAGGCCGAGAGCGGCCGCATCGCCGACCGGCCCCAGTTCCAGAAGATGCTGGACGCGGCCGGCAAGCCCGAGGCTCCCTTCAAGGAAATCCTTGTCTGGAAGTTCAGCCGCTTTACCCGAAAGCGCGAGCACGCCGTCGCCTTCAAGTCCATGCTGCGCAGGCGGGGCATCCGCGTGGTCTCCATCACCGAGCAGGCCGAGGACACCGCCACCGGCAGGTTGTTGGAGGCCATCATCGAAGGAGTGGACGAATTTTACAGCGAAAATCTTGCGCAGGAGGTTACGCGGGGGATGCGGGAGGCGGCGTCCAGAGGCTTCTGGATGACCACCTACGCACCCTACGGCTATAAGAGAGTCCACGTCCAGGACGGGCCGAAGAAGCGCCCCAAGCTGGAGCTGAACCCGCCCGCCGACGCCGTGGTCCGCCGCATCTTCGACATGGCCCTCCAGGGCAGGAGCACCCTCGACATCGCCAAGATCCTCAACGCCGAGGGCATACCCACCTCCAACGGCAAGAAGTGGCTCAAGACCACCGTCCACTTCGTGCTCACCAACGAGGCGTACGCCGGAACCGTGGTCTGGGGAGAAAAGGCCAAGGACGGCCAGCCCCCCGTGCGCGTCGAGGACGCACACCCCGGCATCGTCTCCAAGCAGGAGTTCCGGCGCATCGCCAGGATGATGGAGTCCCGCGCCCCGAAGAAGGTGAACCCCCGCCGCATCTCCAGCCCCTACCTGCTCAGCGGCATCGCCAAGTGCGAGACCTGCGGCAAGGCCATGACCGCTGCCGAGGCCAAGAGCGGCAAGTACACCTACTACATCTGCCACTCCCTCCTCAAACGCGGCAAGGGCACCTGCAAGACGCCCAGGCTCAACGCCAAGAAATTCGAGAAGGTCATCGTCGATGAGCTTCTCGCCAACATCCTCACCGAGTCCAACATCCGAGACCTGGTGAAGCTGCTGGACGAGGAGATGGACGGCGTGGCCCGCGACCAGCGGGAGAGGCTGGAGAGTATCGATGGGGAGCTTGAGGAGGTGAAGAAGCAACTGGGCCGCGTCTGGCACTTCATAGCGAAGAGCGACAGCGTGGACGTGGCCGAGGCTTCGGACCTCATCGTGGAACTCCGGGAGCGCAAGGAGACCCTTGAAGTCGCCGCAGAGGAGGCGAGAGGGCTGCTGAAAGAGAGGCGGCAGCTTCTGGACAGCGCCGACACCATCGCCACCTTCGCAGAGGAGATGAGCGAGTTTCTCAAGACCAGCGAGCTGACCGAAACCAGGGCCTTCGTCCACTCCTTCGTCAAGGAGGTAGAGGTCAAGCCCGGCAGGGCCGCCATCATCTACTCCATGCCCACGCCGGATGACTCTCCCATAGGGGGAGCGGACGCCGCAGAGATAGCCCTAAACGGGCGAGTTATGAATTCAGTCTTACATGGTGGGCCTAAGTTGACGGTAGGCAGAACCATCTTCGAGATGTGGCTGGGGCTCTGAGCCGTCGGCAAGGATGCCATCAGGCGTTGGATAGTCCCTAGGCCCTCCCTCAGTAGTGTGGCTGCGGCTTGTCGTCGGACCGTATCAGGTCAGCTTCAGGTCATCCGAGACCTCTGACAGTAGGGTGTTGATCTCGTCTACGACTGCCTGGTCTGGCGCAGTGTCACCTCCCAATTCGATGCGAATATTGAAGTTGAGAGCGCTCCCTGCCGCTGCCTGGGTTAGTCCAGGAATGAGGTCGGCCAGGTCCTGGATGCCGTGAGCCTCCACTGACGCCTCTGCTACAAGCATACCCAACAGCCGGGGAGTGTACGGATTCTTAGGGTCACGAATCATATCGGGCGCAGGCTTCTGTAGCACAACATGTTGAGCGCCTGCCAAATCGGTCGGCCAAGCTGCGCCGTTATCACTTACTTCCAGCCACCTTGTCCGAATAGCGGACTCGATTGCGGTCTGCACAGAGGACCAGGGCAGGGTCACGCCCCGCTTGGCGGAGAGAGCTGTCGCAACGGCTAGAGCGTTGGTCTTGTCCTCCGACCAGGCTTCGGGAATCGACGATGGCATCAACTCATCGACCGAGATGGGGTCGGGCGGCGGTCTCAGCCTCGCGGACGGGCTGTGGACCCCTAGCGGTACCGGCTCGCCGAGGATGGAAGCCGGACCGTTGGTCATCCACAACAGATTTTGCTCCACCGCGTCTGCAATGGCCTCGTCCACATGGGAAGAATCGCATCGGGGGATTGGGAACATGTCGTCATAGCCTTCTCTTGGCACGGTTACCGTGTGCTCTCCCGAGAAGTAGTCGTGGATGTCTTTGACTGTAGTCTCCTTGGTGGGCCAAAGTCCTGGAAGCGCGCCGTAGCCGAGAAGGATATGGCCAACATCGCTGAGGGTCGCGGCCTGTGGTAGAAGCACTTCGAGACTTGGGTCCTCGAGAACGTGCTGCTCAATGGCGGTACGCCAGAACGTCTTGGTGGTCCGGTCCGGGCGCACTATCTGCGCCACAAGAATTCCCAAGAGGACGCCTTGCGCCACGGTATTCAGTATCTCCTTGCGGCGCAGCATTTTGGGCAGCTTCGGGAACCGCGCGAAGGCGTCGACCAGGTCCTTGACTCGACGGGAACTCTCACCCTCTCCCCACAGGTCGTACGGGCCGCCTGGCATCATCGCCTCCGAGCTGATGGCCGTCTCCTGGATGCGTGCTCGCCTATCGGCCTTGATGATTGTGAACAGTGGCTCTTCAGTGACCGCGACCTTGAAGGCCTGGATGTCGTTGGCCTCACTGACGGTCACGACTATGGAGTACGCTTGCTTGACAGCCTCCGGAACGTGCCTGCTCGCCGTCTCGGTCTCGCTGGCCAGCATCTGCTCGCGTATGGGGTCGACGGGCTGGCCCTTCAACTGCTCCCTCACCTCCAGCCACCCGAGATGCTCCCGAATGCGAGTGCGGGCCGCGTCGAGGCCATCCCTTGATGGCACGGCAAGAACGACCGCGTTACGATTCGCGCGTGGGCGGTCTGGCCCGGTCGTCTCGTCGATGAACCGCCGCGCCTCCGAGCTCGGTTTGCCCGACTCGGACGCGGCTCTCGGTCCAAGAACGGCGTAGTGAAACTCGCCGTCGTCCTGGACGTCACGAGGGTTCTCAGGCAGCGTGTGGACCCTGGCCCCCGCCGCTGCTGCTCCCGCCGTCAGAGATCTCAGCTTCTCGATAGCGTGAACGAGTTGCTGCTCCACCAGAGCGGGAGGCACACGGTTCGCGCATGCGTCGTCGTGCATCTGGCGCAGGTTTGGACGGTTGCCCAGCCGCCACGCCTTCGGGAGGGTCTGACCCCCATCCGCGTTCCTTCCTGCCGTAGCTACGTCCGCCTCGTCCAGGAACCAGGAAACATCCGTCCATAGGTGAAGCGCCTTCTCCAGTTCAATCTTGTCCGGGTTCGCCGTGCCCAGCAGGAGTATCAGTTCCCGGGTAAGCGCCTTGTGTCCGATGGGCTGCGAGCTCAGGAATACCGAGATGACGGCCTGCTCTATCTCGCGGTGGTTGAGTCCGGTGACTTCGGACTGTATGTCGCGCGCCTTGGCCAACTCGCCTTCGAGGATAGGCGTCCACGCCTGGTTTCTGCCCTCGCCCGATTCGACGCTGGCGGAGGCGGCCAACTCGCTCGCCGCCTCTGCTAAGACCCTCCTTTCGGGTGTAGCTTTGGGTGTGTTGAGGAACACGTTTGGCCCTATGAGCGGGCTCGTGTCCCATTTCTCGGCATCCCGTAGGGCGATGGCGAACGTCCGGAGGACGCCGCGTGTCCGCTGGAATCCCTCCAACTGTGTCCAGCGCGTGTAGAAGATCTCGGTCAGGTCCGGGTGAAAGGGATAGCTACTCAGGTATCGCTCCTCGACAGACGGCTGCTCCTTGCTAGTCTGTGGGTCGAGCTTGGCGATGCTACCGACGACCGATGTAACGTGCGGACGGAACGCGCCGACGTCACGGATGGATTCTGGAACGAAGAAGCGGCGCCGCAGGACCTCCGCCACATCATCCTTGCTGACAGGGCTTGCTTCCTCTTCCATCTGCCGGCCGAATACGTCGGAAATATCCCTGAGGAGTTCCGCTCCGAGGTCATCGTGCTTCCTGAGGTCGGAGGCGAGGAGCGATGCTACCATGGCGCACCTGTCCACCTTCACCACTGCTTGGGTGAGGTACTGGAAGAAGGCGAGCAGGCGGCCCCTCGACGCAGGGTCGGCGTCGGCCTGCGCCCGCATGTACATCAACACCTCGTCGAGGAGCACCAGCGTAGATAGCCCCTCCTCTTGCGGCTTCGACAGCAAAGCGGCCATGAGAGGCTCCGCCGGCGGTGTCTCACGCTCCTCGTCTCTGCCTTCGGCATGGATCAGCCTGAGCCCATCGGCCCCGGCGAGCTGATATGCCAGGATGCTCCAGGGGTGCTTGAGCATTCTGACGGTTCCATCGGGTCCCGGTGTCTCGACTCCCGCCTCAACGTCGATCTTATCGAAGCACAGCGCGGCGACTCGAGCCCTGGGCGGCTTGGACCCAAAGTGCGCCTCGAACTCCTGAACGGCCGGCAGACCGGCAGTAGCGTCCGGGTCGTGCACTAGGTGCCTGAGCGCTATGAGCGTATGAGTCTTGCCTCCGCCGTAGTTGACGGACAGCTTTCGGTACGCCTTGTCACTCCTGCCGTCCAGCCGCAACACCACTTCCTTGACGAGCTCACGCAGGTTGTAGGTGGGGTAGGTCAGCGCGAAGAACTGGGCGGGGTCCTCGTACACGGGTCGTTGCCCCTTCTGCATCACCACGTCGTACAGGTCCGCTGCGAACACGGCCAGCGAGAGCTCGCCGGTCCTCACGTCTTTCCGCAGTTCCACAACCTCATGCCAGGGTTTTAATGAAGCTCTTTGCGTCATGTTTACCTCGCTTTTTGCGATTAGACGACAGCCTCCAGCCGTCCGGCAAGGGCGTCAAAATCCTCGGGGCACTTCTGCCGGATGGTACTGATGCGGCGCGAAGCTTCCCTACCCAACAGCTTGCGACCACCGCCCGGTGAGTCTGACAGGCCGCGCAGGGCCGTAAACGGCTCAAAGTACCGCTCCTTTACCTGCACTTCAGCGCGAACGTCTGCCCATCTCCAACTGCTTGGCAGGTCCAACCCGGCCAGCGCCCAAGTCTCAACCTCCTCCCAGGCGTTCTCGGCAAGCAGGGGCGGGCCAAACTCCGTTTCAAGCTGGTCAAGCCTCTGACGCCTGCCGACTTCACCATCCTTGTCGACGCACAGGATGAAGAGATCCGTCATCCCTTTGTGCTGTTCTATTACCTCCGTCAGCCGTTCCGATTTCAACGCCTCGCCGACACCTCCCATCAGGTGGTCCCGGCACACCTCAACGCGTACACTGGAAGCCCCGATGCTTCCCAACAGCCGAGAGAAAAGAGGCTTCAAAATGTACTGGTCCTTCCGATAATCCTCCGGGATGATGAGGACTCTCATTCTTCGTCCTCCAAGTCCTCATCATGTACGCCTTCAGTGAAGGCCAGTGCGGTCTCCATCCAAGCGCCTGAGTGAAGCCTTCCCAGGCCCTGGGACTTCCGCAGCTCCCTGGCGTTGGGCAGGTCTGCCATTGGTCTGATTATGGCGTCCGAGGATTCCTCTCCACGGTAGACGACCGACGTGTTCTCAAAGGTCGTGTCGTTGATGAAGTTCAGCATGTCAGGTGAGTGGGTTGTGGTGACCACCTGAGTGCCTCCCTTTGCAGTTTGTTTTTCAATCAGCTCAACCAAAAGCCACAGCCGGTTTGGGTGTATGCCGTTGTCTATCTCCTCGAAGAAGTACAGCCCGGCTGGGTCCGTGCTGAGCAGCGCGGCCAACATTCCAAGAAACCGAAGTGTTCCATCGGAGGCGCTATAGGCCGATACTGTTCGTCCGCTATGCTCCACAATCCTGAGATTCACACGCCCACTCAGGTCCCGTGGAAACTCCAGATCCTTTACGTCCATGGGCGTTAGCTCCTGCAGCCACGATATGAGAACGTCTCTTCGTGCAGGGTCAGCGCAGATTGCCTCAAGTACAGTCGGCAAGAATTCACCGCTGCCTCCCAGGAAAACCGCGCCTGGAACAGATGGTGCTCTCATCCTCTCTGGAACCAATTCTAGGAAGCGAACATTCATGACGCCGGTTATTAGTTCAAGAGTCGCTAGTCGGTGTGATGCAGAGATACTCACGGGAGTCTGCAAAGTACCGTGCGTAATGTGATTTCTAAACTGCGACAATGCAGGTCTCATTCGGCTAATAGCTTGGACGTCTGCCTTGTCCGCTCCCACAACCAATGAAAGGTTATTGGGATCGCCCCTCTCTATAGTCGCGTAAACAGTTTCCGACTCTGTACGCAGTTCTTCATGCAATAGTGTGAAACCAGAGTTAGGATGAAAGCCTATCTTTATAGAATAGGATATGCGCTCCGCTTCTGCGTTTAGTTCCAGATGAAGTGAGAATGGGGACCAGTCGAAAACGTAGACCCTTTCAAGGCGGGCGATTTCGCTTGGAGCTCCACGAATACTATCCCACTCTCTGTACCCCCCCTCACCGTACTTCCCGCCCATGATCTCCGCCAAGGTGTAGCCCCGGCCTATGCCGTGCAGGAAGCGAAAGGCGTCCCGGATGTTGCTCTTGCCGCTGGCGTTCGCCCCCACTATTACGGTGAAGGGACCCACCCGCAGGGTCTCGTCTGCGAAGTTCTTGAAATTGACCAGCCGTACAGCGGTTATCATCACACTCCTCCCGGTAGCAGGCTGCCCTGGCGCGGCGCGCGCACGTCCCCGCGCGAGGCTACGTGGTTGCTGATGGCCTCAAGGATGGCGCGCTCCTCGGAGCCGGACGCGGCCAGCTCGATGATCGCCTGGAGTATCTGGCTGAACAGGGCGCTGCGCTGGAGGCCCCGCGCGTCCACGTAGTCGTCGACCTTGGCCTGGTCGCCGGCGCGCCACAGGTGCATCAGCCGGTGCACCTGGTCGATGAGCGGCGCCGGACGCCCTCCGGGACCCTCCAAGCCGAGATTACGGCTGAGGCGACGGCTCCAGGGCTTGAGCCTCAGCCGGGCGCCCGCCCCGCCTGTCTCCTCTGGCTCATCCTCGTCCGAACCTTCGTCCTTCTCCGCCTCACCCTCCTCCTCGTCGGCGGACGCCGCTTTGCCCGACTGGGCCAGAAGGTCGTGCTGGCCCACCAATGCTGAGTCGGAGAGGTTACACGACAGGGAGTAGAGGATGCAGGCACCCACCGGCGCGTCGTCCGTGCCGAAGTCGTTGCGATGCAGCAAGTAGTAGGTGGTCACGTCGTCCAGGCCGCTCACGGCCTCCTGGCCGGCAGCGACGGTCAGCACGCGCCCGACGACGAAGTCGACGACCATCCGCCGCACCTCGCGTAGAAACTCCGATACCGTCATGAGCCGGTCCGGTTCGTTTGCCTTCTTGACCAGCGGGTGCTTGCTGAAGGCCTCCAGCGCTGGCCCAGTAGCCGCCCACACGAAGTCCGGCCCGCGGATGCCCGCGTCCCAGAAATCGCGCAGCTTTTGGGTGATGTTGGCGCGCATCTCGTCAAGCACGATGTTATCCCAGCCGGGCCGGGCGGCTGCGCGCTTCCGGCAAACAAGCCAGACAGACGACGCCAGTGCAGCGGAGCCTATCGCCCGATTTCGGTTGCCCATCTCAGTCTGAATGGGCCAGGAACCATTAACGACAAACCCCGCGCGGATTAACGCAGCCACCAATGTCTCCCATGCGTCGGGCTGCTTGTTGGCGAACACTACGACTAGTCGGCCGTCCTGTTGTAACGCGCTGTGGAAAGCCCGAAACGAACGGGCCATGCCGTCTTCGTAGTTCTGCTTGGAGCGCCTCGAGTCCCCGCCGAACCGGCTGGCATCGTCGATAAGCTCGCCATCGTGCGACTCATGATCCCATTTTGGTCCCAGAAAGTGCGAAAAAACCGTCTTTACCTCGGGGGATAGACCATCAACCGACCTCTTCAGCCACACGTAGAAAAAGTCCATTAGGTCAGAATATGGAATAGCGTCATAATAGGGCGGGTCGGTGACTATGAGGTCGCCGGAACTGTCGGAGGCCGCAACCGCAGAGCCGCAAAGGCTTTCTCCGCTCGCTGCTGATTCCACACTCCGCTGCAGGTGCTCGCATACCTTGAAGACCCAATCCACGGACTGCACAAATCCGCCTGTGGTGTCGGAGAGCGGGGCGGACTCGGAGAAGTCCCATGTGATTGGCAAGGCAAACCTGGCGATTGTGCTTCTAATTTTTTCGGGATCGTTAGTCCACGTGGCTAAAGTGCTGCCACGATCGGCCATACGACTGATGATGGGCAGGCACATACCGGCGATAGACTCCTGCCATTCCTCCGGGTAGTCACCAACTTCTTCCGGCAATTGGCGCATCGATTTCACAAACTCTCCCAACGCCACCAACTGCCGGTTCGTGAACAGCTTGCGCCATGTATCGAAGCCGTAACCGTCAACCGAGAAGGCGCGAGACGCTCCGATGCCGGCCTTGGGGGTAGGCTCATTCGGCAACCCGAAAGGGATGTTAGCGTAGAGGGATTGCAGCCGTTCCTCGGTGACCCAGGCGACTTCTATTTCGCGGGCCGTCGGCAGGCGGTACTCCTTACTCTTAAGCCCCTCCACCACCACGGCAGTCATGACTGCACCAAGCTGTCCGGCGCGGCCCTCGTAGCGGATGTCGCCCATGGTCATAATGGCACCACAGCAGGGGCAGGTTGCGCCGGTGCGGGACATGGTCCCGGCCCCGATGCGCTTGTCGTGCTCTCGTCGCTGGGCAGCATTGCCGCCGTTCCAGGGCACGTCCGCCTGCACGCCAAAGACCACGCCGCTCCCCTTGGGGTCCGGTTCCATGGTCAGCAGCACACGCTTGCTGTCCTTCTTACACAGCCATCGAGTCTTGAGCAGGGGCAGGGTGGCCCGGCACTGCTTGCATCGGACGGTGCGCGCCCACAGGTAAGCGACGGTGGGCTTGGCAACCCATCGGGGATTGCGCGGGTCCCGGAGGTAGGCTGCATCGAACTCCGCGTTCAGCGGGTCGAGCAGCGGAAGGCCATCCTCGTCCGTGTCCAGGAGGCGCATGGGCTGCGCTTCGAAGTCGAGGCCCGGCGCGAGCGGCTGGAAGTCGGCGTAGGTGGGGTAGTAAGCCGCCAACTCCCTGCGCGCCCTGGCGAGAACCCACCGGCCCCAGGCGCGCACGTGCCATGCAAGATCGGCCTTGGTGACCGTACCGTCATGGGGCAGCGCGTCGAGCTGGCCCTCTTCGTTGCCGTGTCCGAGCCGATCAAGCTGCGTCTGCAAGCGGGCGCCCTTGAAGCCCTTGGCCTTCAGGAACGACTCCATGAAGTCGCGGTCCTTCAGGGCGAAGGCGGGCAGGGGACGAGTCTGGCCAGCGAGCCGCTGTGGGTATTCCAGGGTGCACTTGAGGATGAACCAGGCGACGGGGCTGATGTCCATGGCGGTGACCTCGCAGCCCAGGCGCATGGCCTCGAGGGGAATGGCGCCGCCGCCGGCGAAGGGGTCCAGCACCCTGGGGGCGCGTCCGCCGTAGGCCTTGCGAATCTCGTCGCGGAACCACTGGAGGTCGGGGCCGTTCTCCCTACCCCAGTGGAGGATGCCGCCCTCGGTGACCTCCTTCACCTTCTCAACGGTGCGCCCGTTGAGCCGCTTGCGCTCGATCTTCTCGACGACGCGCCCGGCCATGCGCTCCAGCAGCGTCTTGCGCTCGCCGGCGTCGCCTGGGTCGGGCAGCAGCGTGGCGATGAGCGCAGCCCGCGAGGCCGCCAGAGGCCGCCGCGCCGGCCAGATGTGCAGCGTGGAGATGTGCCCGTGCCGCACATTCTTCTCATGCACCGAGTCCAGCGACGCCTGCTTCAGCGGAAACGCAACTTCTATGAGGCGCTTTTCGTTAGTAGGGGCGGTCATGGGGTGGCACCGTCAACTTTTTCGGGTTGTAGCTCGATGGGAATACGGTTGGTGTACCTGATCATTCCGTCAGGCAACGGCATGACACCTTCCAAGTAGAACAACTCGCAACTTTTCGATTTCAAGAAAGCTGACAGTGGTTGAAGGTATTCCGGATGAAGTACGCTTACAGCAACCCTAAATAGCTCCTTTCCCGCAGTTGTTAGTATGGCTGATGGGATTTTCAGCACATCCTCAGCACCTGGATTTCTCGTAATCACTAGAGTGCTGCTCTGACACATCCATACTAGCTCCTTTGCGTTGTTCCATGTAAATATCTTCTGAAGGAATGGTCCTGTGTTTATCAGGCCACACTCCTGAATATGTAGCAGGTTGTCGTATCTGAGAGCGTTGTAGTCTTGCACATATTTCCGGTCGTAAAACACAAGCTCACCTCCGACAACGAAGTCGCAGATGTCCCTGAATATCTCGGCGTCTCGTTTGGTCATGTTGCGGAGAGTGTCCAAAGTGCGAAGCGTGGTTCTTCCAGGACTTTCCACTTCGCCGGCCAATATTCTAGCCCAAATCTTCTGCATATCTTCGGATGAAACATCCTGAACCTCGTTGAAGAAGCGGGCAGTCCAGTCTGCGTCTGGCTCGTGGTCATTAACTTCCTTGTCGCCCAATTCGTCAGCAGCAGCGTCAACGACGGACCTAACATTTGCAAGGCGTTTTCGCTCCTGAAACTCGATCCGATGGATAATGTCTCTACGAGTAAACTCTGCTGTTCCGTGTACCTCGTCATCCGGTGCCACCAGGTACTCTCGTGCCTCCGCTCTCGCTTTCGCTATAATGACCGAGGTTTCAGCCTCTGATTCGGCTTCGATACGGCGCGCCTGAGCTTCTACAGGAGCGGCAGCCAGCCTTGCTTTGGCTTCCCTGGATGCTTTCCATGGGGCCAGAATCGGCCCGGCGATCGCTCCGATTCCGCTGGCAGCATAGTCCAGCAACTTCTCAATGGCAGGAATCGTCAACATCATGTCAGGCATTGGAAGCGTCCTCTGTTTCTGCTTGTTCCGGCTCGTCGAGAAGTGCTCCATTCTCCTTCTGCCAGACGACCCTCCCGTCCTTCACGATGGCCACCGAGCCTGTGGAGTTGAAGGCCCGCCGGCGCGCCTTTATGGCTGCCCTCTGCAAGGCGGCCAAGGCGCCAATGAAGTCCGTGTCCTGAGACTTCACGGGCCTGTATCTGTCGTCCTGCTCTCGCGCAGTCATGGTAGCCTCCCTTCTTCCACGAGTACGGGTTGGTTGCCTGAATTGTCGTACACGGCCCATTCGTCCACGAGATCCTTGTAGATATGCTCGAAGTTGCGGAGTCCGGAGCGAAACCGTCGACGAATGACCGGCTCCGGGACGTCGTGTCCGCCCTCCGCTACCCGCTGCTTCACACGGGCAATGGCAATCTCAGGCCTCGATAGTCGCAGGAAGAATAGCTCTACGCTGTACCCCTGTTCCCGCCAGTGGGGTATCAGCCTGGCATAGCTTCGTCCGCTCAGCGTGGTCTCGAAGGCAAGGCTCTCTCCTCTCCTCACGTAATCGCGGATCATGCTCAGCATCAACCTGCCTGCCCGCAAGGCGGTGAGGTCTGGCCGGAACGGACTCAGGCCCGCGGCGATGAGGTCGGCGTTGATGAAGATTGGGCAGTCCCCCTCGTTTGGGAGGAACTCCGTGGCGAAAGCGGTCTTGCCCGCGCCGTTCGCTCCCGCGACTATGAGTATTCTCCTGGAGCTGGTCATGGGATGTTCCCCCCACCAGGCTCCGCGGCTTCAAGCAACTCGCTCTGCGGGATGCTGTAGACGAGCGACTCTCGGCCACGGGCGAGCAGCTTGGCGAAAGGGTCCCGTATCCGCACCAGGCGCGGATGGGGTGTGGCGCAGTCGAAGACTACGTAGAGCCAGTAGCCGCTGCGGAGGTTGCAGGCCTTGGCCCACTCATTCTCGCTCATCTCGACGTTGCCGGAGCCGGCGCGGCCCTTCACCTCTATGGCGAGGCGCTCGGCGTCCGGACGGAGGGATAGGAGGTCGAATCCGGGCCAGTCAGTCAGGCCCGCTCTGCGCGCCAGGTTGGGCCGCGACACGTCCTTGACGTCGGCGCCCAAACCCTCCTCCCAGGAGATTGCGACGTCCATGGCGACCGCCTCCACCTCCGCGTCGAAACCCTCCGCCTCCTCTGGAACCTGAGCGGGCACCACCAGTGCGTGGACGAGGAGCTCGACCGCTCCGGGCCGTACACGCTCCGGCTCCGACCGCAGCTCGGCGATGCGGCGCTCTCGGACCGCCGTAAGGCCCCGCTGTCGTTCCCTAATCTTGGAGTGCTCGATTCTGGCGCCGGGGTCGCCGGCCAGCGCTCTCTCGCTGAAGCGGGCGCGGGCAGCGGCGAGCTCGGCTGCCTGGAAGTCGAAGCCCCGGTTGATGAACGTCAGGCGAGATGGCAACTCGTCGATGATCCGGCGCCGGTGCAACTGCACGAGCCGTCCGGCCACGCCGTCGCGTGCGAATGCGACGGCCTCCGTGACCAGTCCTCGCGCAAGGGCGGCGAGCGGCGCCCGCCCGGGTGCGAAGTCTCTGGTCCCCTTTAGGAGAAGCAAATGCTCCACCGGCCACTCCCCGACAGATCCGTCCTCCGTCTGACGCAGCCCTACCAACCGCGAATCGAGCAGCGTGGCGTCCCCACAGGAGGGCGCTTCATCCTCATATCCGCCCGACCCGCTCTCGACCGATACCAACGCGATGTGAAAGAGGTATGGTTCCGACGCGTAGGGATCGACGAAGACGGCACCCTTCAGCCCGTCTCTTCCATAGCGGTCGATGATTGATGCGGAGATGCGGTCGAAGACGGGCTCACCGGGATGCAGCCACACCGCTTCCCTGCGGTCTTTCGGACGGTACACGGTCAACCGTTGCCGGGCCTCCCTGGGGTAAGCCTCGAACACGGTGAGCAGCGAGTCGATGGCGCCGGACCGTAGAGGGGCCAGAGTGAAGGTGGTCTCCAAGTCCCCCTCTATTCGCAGGTCGAGCAACGGTGCCGTCCTCTCCACGAACCGGCGCACGTAGCCGGGAATGAGTCTCCGGTAGGTCTCGCGGTCCGCCTCGTCCTTGAGGCCGTCCATCTCACGGCGGACCTCGCCGCCCTCACCGTACAACGCCCTTTCTCGGTCTCTGAGTGCCAGTAGCTGCTCTTGCGTTAGAGTCCCCTCGAGGTGGCGGATGGCTTCGTCCTCTCCCTCCGCAATGGCCTGATCAAGATAGTCCTTCATGGATACACCCTCAAACAGGCGTCCTATTACGTCGAACACCTTGTCGGAGCGCAGCTCCTTGCGGATAGCCTCCAGCTTGTCGAGCAGGGTCTTCATTACCCGGCCCTCGCGGGTGGCTGTAGCGACCAGGTTGATGATGATAACGGGGTCGTGGGTCTGGCCGTATCGGTGGATGCGGCCCATCCGCTGCTCCAAGCGTGCTGGGTTCCACGGAATGTCGTAGTTCACCATAAGCCAGCAGAACTGGAGGTTGATGCCCTCGCCGGCGGCATCGGTTGCTACTAGGTAGTTGGCGCCACCCTCGTCAATCGGCCTACGGAAGAAATCGACCTGCCGCTCGCGTTCCTGGTAGTCCATGCCGCCGTGAATTGACGAGACCTGACCGGTAAAGCCCAAGCCTTCGAGCCGACGGACCAGGAAGGTAGCGGTATCGCGATGTTCGGTGAAAATGATGAGCTTCTGGTTGGAGTGCGCGGGAGCGTCGAGTACCTCTTGGAGCTTCTCGAACTTCGATTCTTGACCGGCTTCCACTAGGCTCTGCGCCTTGCCCAGCAGTTCTTCGACCTTCAGCCGTTCTGCCTCGAGCTCGGCAAGGCTGACCGCCACGATACCGCCCAAGGCCTGGTCTTCGAACACCTCATTCTGCTCACGCTCATCTTCGCCCGTTGGGTCATCGTCGGCGGTCTGGGTTTCGAACGGGTCCTCGATGTCGTCGAGCCGTCGCTGTTGTCGGGTGAGCTGCTCCTCAGTGAGCCGGCCATGCCTGATGTCGTCGATCATGCCTTCGAGCTTCTCGCTGCGCCGTTCGAAGGAGCGCATGAGCGCGTAGGTTGAACTGGCGAGACGCCTCTGGAAGACGCTCATCGCCAATCGCGCTGCCGATCTGTTCAGCAGCCGCGCCCGGTTGTAGTAGCCCAGGATGTAGTTGGTCGTCTCGTCATAAAGCTCCCGCTCGCTGCTAGGACCCGGCGTGAGTTCGTAGCTGAGCGTGTCGCAGTTTCGTTGGGGATAGAGGGGTGTCCCGTCGAAGTGAACCATCTCCTCTTTGGTGCGTCGCACAAAGTGATTCCGTCGGGAATCTGGCGGAAATCTATCGAAGGCGTCCTTGGTCTGGAGCGAGTCGGGAAGCAGCAGACGCCACAAGAAGTAGTACGGGTAGTCCCGGCCCATGTGTGGCGTCGCCGTCAGCAGAAGCAGGTGGTGGGCAGACCAGGGAAGCGCCCATCGCTCGTCATCCACATCTCCCCCGGCTATGGTCTCGGCTAGCCTGTACCGGTCCGTCTTGCGCACTCGGAAGTCTGGATGACGATTCGCTGACAACTTGTGCGCCTCGTCGAAGACGACAAGGTCGTAGCCTTCGGTCTCGGCAGCGCGGAGATGGTCGAACATACGCTGGCCGGTCAGAGTATCCAGGCTCACGATCACCAGGTCGCCTTCCGGGCTGGTGAACGGATTACCGGCCCGCGCATCC
The DNA here is from genome assembly GCA_965220155.1 of Dehalococcoidia bacterium. Lineage (GTDB taxonomy): Bacteria > Chloroflexota > Dehalococcoidia > SHYB01 > SHYB01. The sequence continues at coordinate 3,038,361 of OZ244810.1, forward strand.
ATCCCGCCGACGATACGGAAATGCAGGCGAAAGAGATTCCTCATTTCCCGTTCCCAGTTACCAACCAGCCCGGCTGGCGGCACGACGAGCACTCGCTGGACGAGACGCCGGGACAGCATCTCCCGAACATAGAGACCGGTCATGATGGTCTTGCCAGCCCCAGCGTCGTCGGCCAGCAAGAAGCGGAGGGGAGATTGTTCGAGCATGCGTTGGTAGACGGCCATGCGCTGGTGCGGGAGCGGATCGATCAGTGACGTCTCTGTAGCGAACGCAGAGTTGAATAGGTGTCCGTAGGCAAGTCGGTGAGTCTCTGCAACGGCCGAGACTGCAGCCGGGTCCGTAGAGAAGTCCGGGCCATGAACCGCCGGTGAGGCGTTGTCAGTGGCGGACAGGCCTGGGGCTCGATGGTCGTCAGCCGAACTCTCGAGCTGCAATATACGTGCCCAAGCCAGGTTGTTAGGACGGGACTGTCTGTTCTCCCAGCGGTTGACAGTGGCGTAGGAGACGCCGACGAGCTCCGCGAACTTGGCCTGGGTCAATCCTCTGACTTCCCTAGCGTCTCTTATACGCTGTGGATAGTCGCTTGGCAGGTCTGTGGAAGTGGTCAATGGCATGACACGAGCCTACCATTTGATTCGTGTGGTGTGCAAGCGGTGCTATAGCATATGTTACAAAGGCCTGTCGCATGGCGCTGGAGAACAACGTCCGCTGCCTGTCCTACCGGCTCCGTGGCCTCGTGTAGTGATCCTGGCCCCTACCACAAGACCCCCTCCTACACAAGGGCTTGCAAGGCATTACCTTCGACGACTTTCCCGTCCACAATGAGATGTTGGGTGATAGCTGACGGGAGCAGCCGAGTGATTGTCACGGAGCCGCGAACACGATCATTGAACGGCACGACACAGGCCAGACCGGACCTCGAGAGGGCGATCCGGCACTACGTGCGCGCCCACGAGCGGCGGCATGGGCGGCGGAAGACAGCCGAAGTCCTCGGCGTGTCCCGCCACACCCTGTGGCGCTTCCTCGAACGGGGCCACCTGGGGCGCGCGGTGCCCTCAGCCGTCCTGAACGCCGTCGGCAGGAACGTAGCGGCGCTTGAGGCGGCCACGCTGGAAATCATCATCGACTTAGAGAGTTTGCGGCCGGACCCGGCCCTGCGTCCACTTCCCAAGGGACTTCAGGAGGCGCTCCTGCTGCTCTGCGCAGCGCCCCTGGCCACCGTGGACGAGCTGTCGCGCTTTGGGCGCATTCCCGCCTCCACGCTCCGCGACCGGCTGGAGAAGCTCGTCGAGCGTGGTCTTGTGGACTCCGTACCGCACCATCTGAGCGTCCTGGGGACTCGCCCCCAGCGCCGGTACTTCCCGACGGAGAAGGGCGTCACCGCAGCAGGCGCAGCCACCAAGGGCCGGGAGCACATGCTGCGGTCCTACCCGGTGTCGAAGCAGTGGTTCCGGCTGCTGGCCGAGCGACTGGACGCCGTGGCCGTGCTCTACCACGTCGCCGCCATGACCGCCGACGCCGACCAGCACCAGAAGCCCGTGCGCGTGGACCACTACCGCCACGGTCCCTACGACATGCTGCTCACCCTGTCCGGGGGCCGCTCCATCGGCATGATCCGCCAAGGGCGGACGCTGCCCACATCCAGGCTCCGCTATCGCCTCCGGAGCATCGAGCGGCTGGACAGCAGCGAGACGCCCTTCGTGACCCTCGTGCTTACCCACGCAGACCAGGCCACCCGCAGGTCCGTTCGCTCATTGGGAGACCCGTCGGAGCACCGCAGGACCTTCGTGGCTACGGAGGGGGAGCTTCTGGCCGGAGACCACACGGGAGTGGTCTGGCAGCAGTGCGGGAGCGGCCTGGGCGAGGCCGTGCGCATCGACGCCGATACATCCCTGGCGGGCATCCTGGCCCTGGCGGAGCGCCTGCTGGACTCGTCTTACTCCTTCCTCAGAGACAGGCCCAAGCCGAAGCCCAGCGCCTTGTACCCCTCCGGCGTCCAGGCATCAACGCCGGAGCCCACTGAGCAACTCACACAGGCCCTCTCGGTTCGGCTGACCCGCGCCGAGAAGGACGTTCTCGACCTGCTGGCCGCCTGGCCCCTGTGCACCCGTGAGCAGCTCGCAGGACTGATGGGCGGCGTCACCCTTCGCCGGGTCAACCAGGTGCTCCGTTCCCTTGCTCAGCACGGCCTCGTGCGGACCGACGAGCCCCTCCACATGCTCACGGACGATGGATTGACGTACCTGGCCCGCAGGGATCGTGCCGCCGTAGGACTGACCCTCGACCGCTGGAGCGCCGAGCCTCTGTACCTGAACGCCGACATCTACGCCGGGACCGCGGTGCGCGCCCTTGCCTCCCAGATGCGTCACCACACCGGCGTCATCGACTTCGCCGCTGCCCTGTCCGCCGAGGTCGCCCGATCCCCCGACCACGACCTGTTCGACCTGCTGCCCACGTCCCGCTCCAGCATCGGCTACCGCTACGACTGGACCACCTACGTCATCCACCCCGACGCCTCGTTCACCCTGGAGTACCAAGGCCAGTGGCGTCCCTACCTGCTGGAGTTCGAGCGCCGGGCCACGACGCCGAAACGCGCCCGCTCCCGACTGAAGTCCTACCAGCGGTACTTCCTGAGCGGTTGGGCGGAGCGGGACCACGAGGGACGTCTGCCCCGGGTGATCTTCGTCTTTGAGTCCCCCGGCAACGAGAACGCTTTCCTCGACGTCGCAGACACGGTGAAGGGAGTCCCCATCATCACCTCCAACGCAGAGACCCTTGCGAAACTGCGCATCATGGCCGACGCATGGATACTTCCGCCGCCGCATTCCCTCGACAGGAGGCCGCTGTCCCTGCTGCATCAGGTGCAACAATGACCGCCCCAGCCGTTCTGACCACTTCCTGTAGGGGGTGTCCCAGCATGGCTGCTGGGACCATTTTCCGACAACTTGCAACCGCTCTTGCCTCTTACGTCCTCGCGACTGCAACTTGGTGCAGAGTTGACACGTCAGAGGGAGCCCCGTTCCCCTCACTTCTCCGTTGCACTTCAGCTTCGGCGCCTAGCTACAGATTCCCCACTCAGCATCTCGACGACCAGCCCCATGAGGGTCACGGAAGCATGTTCCACCACCCGCTCGAATCCGTTCCTACGACTTCCTGTAGGGGGACAGAAGGGCATTCTTGCACTTACGGTGTCAGCCCCCAACAGGTCGAAACGTGACAATTGTTGCAGCGCCCGGACCTCCATCGGCCCTGCCTCGGCGCCGAAACTCGTCACACGGTTCGCCACCTCAAACCTCCCGATGGGCTTGACGTGTAACTCATTTCGGCGCAACTGGGCTGCCCACGGATGAATGCCCCGTACGAGTAAAGGAAGTTGTTCTGTGTTGTTCCCCGAGGGCTTGACACTCCAAAGAGTCGAGGCCCACAATGCAAGTGTGGGTACAACACAGAACAACGCAAGGGGGAACTATGGCAACCACAATCTACACGGCTAGCAAGACGCGCTCCAACCGTCCCGGCTGGAGTGTAACGTTCAACCATCCGCGCCGCGCTGACGCTCGTGGCAAATTTGGACTCAAGGTCCGACGCGGCCTGGGCACGCCGGAAGACGCCAGGGCTGACCAACTGGTTGGGCAGTTGAATGAAATCCTTGCTGCCCCGTCTTGGTGGTCCCTTGACCGACGCACCGAGGCGTCGCAGCGATTCGACGCCATCGTCGTCTCAGCGTTCTTTGACGGGATTGAGGCTGGCAAGGTCAAGTCCAAGGAGCGCCGGGAGGAGAAGATCCCCCTGCCGACGCCTAACGACGGCTATGCCCGTGTCATGCTCGTTGGGTCGACGGGAGCAGGCAAGACCACTCTACTGCGCCAGCTCATTGGCTCCGACCACACACGGGATCGTTTCCCCTCTACATCAACGGCGAAGACCACAACGGCTGACATTGAGATAATCACCACCGCCACAGGTCCCTTCAAGTCTGTAATAACGTTCATGAACGAGCACGAAGTAAGAGGATCTGTCGACGAGTGTCTTGAAGAAGCATGTGCTAGCGCAATTCAGGGTCAAGGCGATGAGGGAATCGCCAGCGCACTGTTGGAGCATCCCGAACAACGTTTTCGCCTCTCATATCCACTTGGCACATGGCAGCAAGAGTCGCCAAACCATGAAATGGATAGCCTATTTGAAGATGAAGAGGCCCCCGCGGTTACGCTGCCAGACGACGAAGTCGTCGCCGCTGCCGAGTTGACAAAGAACAATGAGCACCTGAGAAAGTACGTCGTTCGTATCAGAGAAATCGCAACAGCGGTTCAAGAACAAATCGCGCCGAGATGCGGCAACTACCATGACATGGATAGTGCCACGCGAAGGGAAGCGTGGATAGAAGAGTTCACCGATGCGCTGTACGAGAACCAGGCATTCACGGATATCTCTGTGGATATCATGGAGTCCATCGAGGAACGCTTTGGTCTGATCGCCGAGGGCGACTTTGACCGCGAGGCAACGGGCTGGCCCATACTCTGGTACTACGAGGAGCGTGACCGCACTGCCTTTCTACGGCAGGTGAGATGGTTCACTGGCAACCATTCCCAGCAGTTTGGGCGGCTGCTGACGCCGCTGGTTGACGGCATCCGCGTGAGCGGCCCATTCCAACCCACCGCGACCAAACTGCAAGACAGTGACCGCCGGTTGGTCCTGCTGGACGGCGAGGGTCTCGGCCACTCAGCTAGAGAGGCCACGAGCATCTCCACCAAGGTAACCGACAGGTTCCAAGAGGCGGAGATGATCCTGCTGATAGACAACGCTCAGTCGCCTATGCAGGCTGCTCCCCTCGAACTCTTGCGATCCGTCGGCACCGGCGGACATGGGCACAAGCTAGGTGTGGTCTTCACGCACTTTGACCAAGTACGGGGTGACAATCTCCGCAGCTACACGCAGAAGGTCAATCACATCCACGCCTCAATCGGCAATGCCCTGTCCGGGATGCGGGATGCGTTGGGGGCGCCGGTGACGGAAATACTGAAGCGTCAACTGGATAGTCGCAACTTCTATCTTGGAGGATTGAATAGACCCACCAACAGCATCCCAACGCCCATCATCGACCAAATGGACAAGCTTTTGGTCGAAATGCAGGAGGCCGCGAAGCCTCTCGAACCAGTAACAGCCGCGCCGATTTACAACGTCCTTCGATTGGAACTCGCTCTGCGTGACGCCACTGATGGGTTTAAGAGTCCCTGGTGGGGCAGGCTGGGCCGCAGCTACCATGAGGGCACCAAGAAAGAACACTGGACCCGGGTCAAGGCACTATGCCGACGGATTGCCAACCTGTGGGACAACGAATACGACAGACTGCGGCCGGTCGCCAATCTAGTTAGTCAACTTCAAGAAAGCGTATCCCTATGGTTGAACGACCCCGCCGGATGGACCAGACGTCCGGCAGACGATGACGAAGGCAGAGCCGCCATTAATCAGATACGCCAAGAAGTGTTCGGCGGCATTCACGCCCTCGCTGAACGGCGTCTCATTCGATCTCATCCCGGCGACTGGCAGGCTGCCTATGGGTTCAGGGGCGCGGGGTCTAGTTTCAAAAGGGCAGATCGGATGGCACACATCTACGAAGCAGCCGCGCCGTCAATCAGCTCCATCATGGACTCGTCCACGCAAGCCTTTCTGGACGAGGTTGTCGAGATTGTTCGGATTGCCGTAGAAAACGCCGCCGGTTCGGTCGAAGGAGTTTCCAAGGCCTAGAGGAGCCAGCAAGAGGAGGACGAGACAATGCAAGATAACAAGAATCCGATACCGGCGGCCCTGTACGCCAGGGTTTCCAGCGACCGCCAGGATGTGGACCTGTCCGTGGCCGCACAACTGCGGGCACTCAGGGACTACGCCGACAAGAACGGCTACCATGTCGCCCGCGAGTACGTGGACGAGGCCGAGAGCGGCCGCATCGCCGACCGGCCCCAGTTCCGCAGGATGCTGGACGAGGCCGCCAAGCCAGAGGCCCCCTTCAGGGAGATTCTCGTTTGGAAGTTCTCCAGGTTCACCCGCAAACGGGAGCACGCCGTTGCCTTCAAGTCCATGCTCCGGCGCAGGGGCATCCGCGTGGTATCCATCACCGAGCACGCCGACGACTCGCCCACCGGCAAGCTGATGGAGGCCATCATCGAGAGCGTGGACGAGTTCTACAGTGAAAATTTGGCGCAAGAAGTTGTCCGGGGCATGAGGGAGGCGGTTTCTCGCGGCTTCTGGGTCGCCAGCAGGGTGCCCTACGGCTATAGCAAGATCATGGTGCAGGACGGGGCCAAGAAGCGGCCTACCCTGGAACCCGACCCTGCAACCGCGCCCGTCGTGGAGCGCATCTTCGGGATGGCCGAGTCCGGCAGGGGCATCCTGGACATCACCCGCACCCTCAACGACGAGGGCATCGCCAACCCCACCGGCAGGCTATGGTCCAAGAACGGCGTCCACATAATCCTCCGAAACGAGGCGTACACGGGAACATTGGTCTGGGGCACTGACGCCAAGGACAAGGCAGACCCCGTGCGGGTGGAGAAGGCCTTTCCCGCCATCATCTCCAAGGCCCGGTTCCGCAGGGTGAACCGGAAGCTGCGCTCCCGCGCTCCCAGGAGGAGCCATCCCCGACGAGTGGGGAGCACCTATCTCCTCAGTGGGCTCGTCCGGTGCAAGGCGTGCAATCGCTCCCTCTCCGGCCAGGACGCCAAGAGCGGGAAATTCGCCTACTACGTCTGCCAGTCCCTCCTCAAGCGGGGCAGTGGCACCTGCGACGCCCCCAGGCTCAACGCCCGGCGCTTTGAGGAGACGGTCGTAGGGAAGATTCGGGAGAACGTGCTCACCGACTCCAACATAAGGGCGTTGGTGAAGCTGGTGGACGAGGAGATGGACGGCGTGGCCAAAGAGCAGAGGCAGAAGCTGGAGACCATAGCGGCAGAGCTGGTGGACGTGAAGCGCAGGCTGGGACGGCTCTATGACCTGGCGGAGACCACCGACCTGGACATCGACGACTTCAAGCCCAGGATACGCGAGCACCGGGAGCGGCAGGAGAGGCTGGAGGCAACGGCTGAGGAGGCGAGGGCGATGCTCTCCCAGCGCAGGGAGGTCCTAGACGACGTGGAGACCATCACGGCCTACGCCCTAGACATGAGTATTTTCCTCAACGAGAGCGAGCTGACGGAGCGCAGGGCCTTCATCGAGAGCTTCGTGAAGGAGATCGTCGTCATGCCCAACAATGCCGTGGTGCGCTACACGATTCCAATGCCCGACGATAGCCCGATACCTGGGAAAGACGTCGAGGAGATGGCCCTGAACGGCTCGGTTCTGTCTACCGTCAAGTTTGGTGGGCCCGGCAGGGTTCGAACCTACGACCGATCGGTTATGAGCCGACTGCTCTGCCACTGAGCTACGGGCCCTCGGCGGGAAGTTCCACCGTCCAGGGTTCACCGGCCTCCATTGTATCCGCCGCCGCCGCGACCGAACAAACGAGCGTCCGCCTTGCGACCGGGCAGCGGGCCCCGTCAGGGGTCGCGTGTCCCGACGTTCTGTTCGCCAGCCGACACTGGGGGCGCTATAATACGAGTCGCCGCCTCTCCTGGACGAAGGTGCACTCCATGGACATGATCCGCAGCTTGCTCTTTATTCCCGGCAACCGGCCGAGGATGCTCGAAAAGGGCCTGAGCATGCCCGCGGACGCCCTGGTCCCCGATCTGGAGGACTCGGTCCCGCCGGAGGAGAAACCCAACGCTCGCGCCGTGGTGGCCGAGTATCTTCCCAAGCTTGCCGACCGCCGGGTGTTCGTCCGGGTGAACGGGATGCAGACGGGGTGGACCTGGGATGACCTGAAGGCCGTCGTCTCGTCGCACATCGAGGGGATCAGCATCGGGAAGATGGATTCGGCGCAGATGGCGATAGAGCTTTCAGCCCTCCTGACCGAGCTGGAGCGGGAGCGGGGCCTGGCCGAAGGCCATGTCCGCATAATCCCGTGGATCGAGACGGGGAAGGGGGTTTCGAACGTCCGCGAAATCGCCCTTTCGACCCCGCGCATGTTGGGCCTGGCATTCGGCGCTGAGGACTATACGGCGGACATGGGCGTTACCCGGACGAAAGGGTCCGAGGAGATCGCCACGGCCCGGGCAATGACCGCCATCGCGGCGAGGGCGGCCGATATCATTGCGTTCGACACGCCTGACCCTGATTTCAACGACATCGAGGGTATGGTCGAAGACGCCCGGCGGGCCAAGACTGTCGGCTGCAAGGGCAAATTCGTCATCCACCCCAACCAGGTAGGCCCAGTCAACGACGTCTTCCGTCCCTCGCACGCCGAGGTCGACTACGCCCACAGGGTGGTCGCGGCATTTGACGACGCGACAAAGAATGGCTCCGCAGCTGTCGCGCTGGACGGCAAGATGGTAGACACTCCGGTGTGGAAACGGGCGCTCAAGCTCATCGAGGTCGCCGAGGCCGTTGAGAGGCAAGAGGCCCAGCTACGATGATAGCCATCCCTTTCTGGGTCGGAGGTGTTTATTGGAGCCGTTGAGGTCCATGCTCTTCGTCCCGGGCAACCGGGAGCGTTTCCTGGTCAAGGCCCGAGACCTGACTGCCGACGCCATCGTGCCCGACCTGGAAAGCGGTGTTCTGGACCCGGAGAAGGCGTCGGCCAGGCAGTCCGTACGGGCTGCTCTCCCGGAGCTCGCCGCGGCGGGCAGGAAGATTGTCGTACGCGTCAACCCCGTGGACTCAGGCTACATCTGGGACGACCTCAATGCGGTCATATCGCAGCATATCGTCGGGGTCAGCGTCGCCAAGATCGAATCGGCCGACGACATCCGCAAGCTGGATGAGATCATCACCAATCTGGAGCATGGCAAGCACCTGCCATACGGGCAGGTGAAGATCATCCCTTGGATCGAGAGTGCCCTGGGGGTGATACGTGCTTTCGAAATCGCGACCGCCTCTTCGAGGGTTGCCGCCATTACCTTCGGCGCCGAGGATTTCACCGCCGACATGGGGGTCTCAAGGACCGAAAAGGGCAACGAGATTCTGTACGCCCGGAACTACGTGGCGATTTCGGCCAGGGCGGCGCATCGGCTCGCCATCGACGCCCCCTTCGTGGCCATAGACGATAGAGACGGGCTCGCCGCGGACAGCCGACTGGCCTTGCAGCTTGGGTTCAAAGGCAAGTTCGCCATTCATCCGAGCCAGGTGGAGTCCATCAACGCCGTGTTCAGCCCATCGGAGGAAGAGATCGATCAGGCCAAGCGGGTCGTGAAGGCCTTCGAGGAGGCCGAGGCCGGTGGATGGGGGACCTGCTCGCTGGACGGGAAAATGATCGACACGGCAATAGCCCTTCGGGCGCAGAAGTTGCTCCTGACCGCGGGACAGATAGCGAACCCGCGAACCCGCTAGGGACTGGTGATCTCGGCCCAGTATTCGTCCCAGTCCCGGCTCTCGTTCTGGTAGCGGCCGGCCATCAAGTCGATATGGGCTTCTCCCAGCAGGGGCATTCCGAAGGACACTATCCGTCTCCCCATCCGCGCCCCGGCCGAGGAATCGCTCCCCAGCAGGGCGAGCCCATCTGAGGGCGCCCCTTTAGCCTGAACGAGCACGCGAAAGGCGCCCAGACCATCGGGCTTGAGCAGGGCCCTCTGGCCCATTACGTTGGAGTCCCGCTCTCGCGTTCCGAGCCCGAGCCCCGCGGTGCCTCGGATACAATCCGTGATGCCCAGGTTCCGCAAGAACCGTTGCTGCGTCATGAGCACTACTGGCTGCAGTCCGCCTGCACGCCCTTCCTCGACGAGGGTGCTGAAGTTGGCGTGAGCTGTGATGTCCTGCCGTCCGACACGCGCGTACTGGTCGCCGCTCTGCGTATGACGGTAATACTCCATGACGGTCCCGCCGGCACGTTCCTGGGAGCACAGTCGATTCGCCATGTCCCCGTAATCGAAGGTTATGGCCCATCCACGGTCCAGGGCGCCCGCCATCTCCGCCGTCCAAGCCGCTGCCGCCAGGCCCACCTCCGCCTGCCATCCCTCTTCGAGGGTGGCGCCATCTAGACGGAGCCGCTGGGCGATGGCCGGTGTTGATGGATCGTCCTCAACGTCGACCAACCGGCCTTGGTACTCGGTGACGTAGATTTCCCTGAGATTGCCTTCTCGAACGATGACCCTGTTAACCGGCATGGAATCGATCAGCTCGTTGGAGAGCACGCAGCCAGTTAATTCGCGAAGGGGGAACCCCACGGAGCCAACCCGGTCGGCTAACGCGCTGTACCCGGCAGCCGCAGGCCTGGGCTTCCGGTCCAATGCGACATAGCGCAGAGACTTCAAGAACCCCCCACCGAGGCGCTGGGCAAAACCGGTGATGTCGCCGGAGAGCACACCGTTCCCCGCGCCGGCCTCGACCACATGGAAAGGGTCCGGCCTGCCCAGCCGATCCCACATCTGCTCCAGCTGTACGGTGATCAGGGCGCCGAATACAGGATGGGCCATGGGGCTCGTGTAGTAGTCTCCCCGTGCGCCGAAGGGCTCCTCTTCGGAGTAGTAGCCGCGGGGGGCGTAGAGTGCAAGCTCCATGAACTCCGCGAACGTGATCCGGCCCTTGGCCCGGATTCGGTCCCGGATAGTCTCTTCAGCCGATGGCGCCGCGCTTCTCATGGGGAAAGGATAGCGGACGGAAGGGGGGGTGTTCCATTGGCTGGAGGAGCAAAGGAATCCCACCGGTCTCCGAACGGGGAGCTGAGGATGGCAGACGTCGGCGCGCGAGGTAGCGACACCCCCAGTGCAGGCGTACCATAGTTGCTGTGACATCTGAAGAGCAGAACCCCCTGGAGTTCGAGCGGGCCTTCCAACGGCTGGAGGAGACGGTCCAGGCCCTGGAGAAAGGCGGCCTGACCCTCGACGAGGCCATCCGCCTGTACGAAGAAGGCATGGGGCTGGCCAAGCTCTGCACGGAGCGATTGGACTCCGCCGAGCTCAAGATTACCGAGCTTCGCAATGCCTTCCTCGACCGGCCGGCAGTGATGCCAGAAACCGATGGCGATGAGCAATAGGCGGTCCAGCACATCCTGTCGTCAGGCTTCCAGCCCGCGGCTGCTTCCGGCCTCATGTACTCCGTAGGCTTCTTCGCCACGGGCCGCGGCCAGGGCTCTCGAGGGCTGTTGACTGCGCTCCATGAAGGCATCCGCTCGGGGCACGTACCGGCCCGGATCGCCTTCGTCTTCAGCAACCGGGAGCCGGGGGAGTTCGAGGCGACTGACGGTTTTTTCAAGCTGGTCCAGGAATTCGGATACACATTGGTCACTTCGTCGTTCAGGAAGTTTCGGTCTCGGCTGGTCGGGGACCCTGATTGGCGGCTGAAGTACGAGATGGACGCTCTTAGCGTTATCGAACCCTACCGCGCCGACCTGTGCGTATTGGCCGGATTTCTTCTCGTCGTCCCCGAGCTTTGCCGTCGCTTGACGATGGTGAATCTGCATCCGGCTGCCCCAGGCGGCCCAGTGGGCATGTGGAATGGCGTTATTTGGCAGCTCATCGAGTCGAGGGCATCGACCAGTGGCAACACGGTCCTCCACGTCACCGAGGAGCTGGACCGCGGCCCAACGGTTGCCTATTCGAGATTTGCAATCACCGGGCCTGGCTTCGACGAGGCTTGGAGGCAGGTTGATGGACGGCGCACTGTCGACCTCCAGGCAACGGTTGGCGAGGACCTCCCGCTGTTCAAGCAGGTCAGAAGTCACGGCGTGGAACGGGAGCGTCCCCTGGTCGTGGAAACGGTGAAGGCCTTCGCCGAAGGCCGGGTTGGAATCCGGGACGGCACAGTCGTCGATGCCGGTGGCAGTCCCATCGATGGGCTTGACCTGACACGCGAGATAGAGGCCTCACTTCTCCCGCCTTCCCGCCGTGCGTAGGCCGGTAGTTTGCCTGGAGATAGACGGGCTGCTGTCCCCCATGGACAGCCTCCTCTTGGCCGCAAGGCTCGTGCCTCATGGGGATGCGCTGTATGAGCGGGTCCTTGGATACGAGGAAGCGCAGCTGGAGGATCGACAGTCCGGGGTGGAGCCTGGGACGCGCCTGGCTTACCTGGTCCCAATGCTCTTGCGCCACGGCGTCACTGACGAGGACTTGACCGATATGGCAAGACAGCCGGACCTCGATGACGGCGTCCGGGAGCTTGTGGCGCGAGTGCATGACGCGCGTAGCCGCGTCTTCTTGCTGACCGTCGCCCCGTATTCGTACGCAACGGCTGTCGCCAGCGAACTGCGGATTCCCGAAGACCACGTCGCGGCAACGGTGCTGTCCCTGGAGCGGCTATCGCGATATCTTCTCTTTCATGGCGGCGTGGACATGGAGCGAGTGGCCCAAGTAGAGGACCGGTTGCTCGGCACAGACTCGGCTGACAGCGGAGCCATTCGGAGTGTTATGGATGGCTACTTGCAGTGGCTTGGCGCCCAGCCCGCCGGCGGCCTCCTCTCCGCGGTGAAGCCCATGGGCGGCCGGCGCAAGTCGCAGGCGCTGAGGAGTCTGGGCCGTGCCTTTGGGTTCGAGCTCGAGGATGTGGCTGTGTCCGGCCGCCTGCCTCTGGACCGGCAGCTATTGACGAGGGCACATCACTTCGGTGGCCTCGCGGTCCTCTACGGAGTCGACCCAGCTGGGAAATACCGGCGAATTACCGTGACGGTGCCGCCTTCCGTGCGCTCGTTAGGGCCCGTGATAGATGCCTGGGTGAGCGGGGGACGGTCTACTGTCCGGGACCTCATTGAAGGCGGAGGAGCACCCGGGGCCCGTTGGATCACCGGATAGGGAATTGGGAGCGAAGCGGTTCGAGCATGGGGACGGAGCGGCAGGCCCGACGAACGGGCGGGGCCTGGCGCCTACACCGTCAGGCGATCTTCTGCTCTCCTGCATGCGGAACCGGTTGCCCAGAGCCGGTCATCAGAAGCGGGGCCCGCTTGGTCCGGATGGTCTCCCCTGTGACGACGCATTTCCGGACATCGTTCAGGGAAGGGACGACATACATGACGTCGAGCAGCGTCTCCTCAATGACCGTCCTGAGGCTTCGCGCACCGGTCTTGCGCCGCATGGCCTCTTCGGCAGCAGCTTCGATGGCGTCGTCCGTGAATACCAGGTCGACCCCATCCATTGAGAATAGGTGCTGGTACTGCTTGACTATGGCGTTCTTTGGCTCTGTGAGGATCAGGCACAGCGTCTCTTGCGTCATGGCTTCCAGGGGTACCCCTACGGGCAGCCTGCCGACGAATTCCGGGATGAGTCCAAATTCGAGTAGATCGTCGGGGCACATGTGCTCGAGCACCCGGTACACGTTCTCGGGGGAGCTGTCCCACCGGCTCCTCTTCTCCCGGGCCTGGAAGCCGATAGAGGTGGTGTCGAGGCCGGCCCGCTTCGCAACGATCTTTTCGAGGCCTTCGAAGGCTCCTCCGCAGACAAACAAGATGTTGTTCGTCTTGAGCTGAATGAACTCCTGGTAGGGGTGCTTGCGGCCTCCCTGTGAAGGGACATTGGCGACACAGCCCTCGATAATCTTCAGAAGACCCTGCTGGACGCCTTCCCCGGACACGTCGCGGGTGATGGAGGGATTGGGCCCTTTGCGGGCAACCTTGTCGATCTCGTCGATATAAATGATGCCCATTTCGGCCTGTTGGACATCCCAACCAGCCGCTTGTATGAGACGAAGGAGGACGTTCTCCACATCCTCCCCCACGTACCCGGCTTCAGTGAGCGAGGTGGCGTCGGCCATTGCGAACGGCACATCGAGGATGCGAGCAAGTGTCTGGGCCAGCAGGGTTTTTCCGGAGCCCGTTGGGCCGACCAGAAGGAGGTTGCTCTTGTCCACCTCGAGGTCGGCGCTCTTGCCCGCTGGCCCAATCCTCTTGTAGTGGTTGTAAACCGCGACACCCAGGACCTTCTTGGCCCGTTCTTGCCCGATGACGTATTCGCTGAGCTGGTCGTATATCTTGTGGGGCGTGAGACTCGTCAGGGAAACGGCCTGGGCCGGGGTCGAGGCTGGCGATTCTTCGTCGATGATGCGCTGGCACAGGCGCACGCATTCATCACAGATGTAGACCTTGCCAGGGCCTGCGATGAGGCGCTTGACCTGCTGCTGGAGCTTGCCGCAAAAGGAACATTCGTATTGAGAGCGTCCCCCGCGGGCATTCGGCATCGTGTGCTCCTAGAAGCCGGCGTCGAGTGAGGTCTGTCTTAGGCGACGGCGACCGTGGCTTCTTTCCCCGAGAGGATTTCGTCTATGATACCGTAGTCTTTCGCTTGGGGGGCGTCCAGGTAGAAGTCCCGGTCCGTGTCCCGGACGATCTTGTCGTATTCCTGACCAGTATTTTCGGCAAGAATGGTGCGGATCTTGTCTTGGAGCCGCAGGATTTCCCGCGCGGCGATCTCGATGTCAGAAGCTTGCCCCTGCGCCCCGCCCATGGCCTGATGCATGTGCACGGTGGCGTTGGTCAAGCCGTACCGCTTGCCCTTGGTGCCCGCGCTCAATATCACGGTTGCCATGCTGGCGGTCATCCCAACTGCGATGGTCGCGATGTCGCACTTCAGGAGCTGCATGGTGTCATGTATTGCCAGGCCTGCGCTGATCACGCCGCCTGGGCTATGAATGTATAAGCTGATGTCCTTCTCGGGGTCCTCTCTCTCGAGGTAGAGCAGTTGCGCGATGATCAGGTTGGAGATCTGGTCGTTGATTGGCGTGCCCAGAAAGACGATGCGCTCTTTGAGCAGCAGCGAATAGATGTCGAAGGCCCGCTCCCCCCGAGCGCCCGATTCGATGACCATGGGGATGATGTTATTAGGACTCTGCATCATCGACAGAAGCCTCCTTCTCGGATTCCGCTAAGGGCTGAGCGCGCCCTCCGGTCACGATTTCCTCAAGCCGCTCGAGAGTCTTCCTGGTCAGCAGGCTGTGCCGTAGGGACCGCCTGCCCGCCGGAGTGCCGAGGGCGTTGCGGACTTGAACGGAGCCGCCAGCCAGGGTGTCGAGCTCCGTCTCCACCTCAGTATCGGAGAGCTCGATGCCCTCAGCTTTGAGCAGCTCCGAGAGCACCAGGGAGTGAACGACCCGCTGCTCCGCGGATGGCTTAAACTCCTTGAGGACTTCCTCTCGGGTCTTACCGATGCTGGCGAGATATTCGTTGACATTCATCTGGTTGCGTTCGAGGCGGTTCTCTTGCTCCTCCAGCATGCGCTCGGCCTCATGGTCGACGAAGCCAGGGGAATACTCCAGCCTGCTGCTATCGATCACCGCCTGGAGGGCACTTTCGTGTAACTCGTTGCGCTTGGTGCGTTCCAGGACCGTCCTGAGCTTATTGGTCATATCCTCTCGCAGGGCGTCGAGGCTCTCAAACCCATCGCCGACGCCCTTAGCGAACTCGTCGTCCAGCCCAGCCAAATGCTTCGTCTTGACCTCGAGAACTTGCACGTTGAAGTTGTAGGTCTTGGCGTCGTCGCCAGACCCCTCCCCGTCACCGGATGGGAGAGAGAAGCGCTGCGCATGACCTGCCTCGGCCCCCACGAGCTGTTCGGCGAACCCCGGGACTGGCGCAGCCGAGCCTTCTTCCAGGTAGTACAGCACCCCTTTGTCGTCAGCTTCGACCTTCTCGTCCTGCTCCGCGAGGATATCGATGGTCAGAAGATCACCCATGGCGCTCGGGCGGTCTGCAGGCTCCCAAGGAGCTTGCTCGAAACGCAGCTTTTCTAGCTCGGCATCGACGGTCTCTGGTTCCAGAACTACAGGCTCCGGCGTTATTCTGATCTCGGAGTAGGCACCTAGGTCGATCTCGGGTTGCAGGTCAAAAGTGGCCTTCCACGCCACAGGATCGGTCGAAACGTCCTCGATAACCGGCTGGCCAGAAGCCTCGACCTCGTGTTCTTCCATTGCCTTTGAGGTCACCTCTGGGACGAGGTGCTGGAGCGCCTCTTCCATGAAGGCGGCTTTGCCTACGAAAGACTCGACCAACGCCAGGGGGGCCTTTCCCTGCCGGAAGCCGGGGACCCTGGCTCTAGGGGCCAGGTGCTGATAGGCGTGTCGTCTTGCTTCTTCGAACTCTTCCTGGTCGGCCTCGATGTTCAGGGCAACCTGGCGACGAGGAAGGGTTTCTACAGTGACTTTCAAGAACGGCTCCTAGGGTGCGAATCCATTATAGCAAAGCAGGATTTTTGGCAGACTGATTTGGGACTACGCTACGCGCAGAGGTCCTCCAGCGTTACGCATCTTGGCGGCCGACGGCATTTCAGCGTCTGCCTGTCTATCGGCGCCGATTCGCTTTACGTCTTCAGGACCAGTCCCAGGCTGCGGAGCTGCTCATCGGCTACCTTTGATGGGGCGTCCATCATGACGTCGGACCCGCTCTGCGTCTTCGGAAAGGCAATGACCTCGCGTATGCTCTCCTCGCGGGCGAGCAGCATCACCAGGCGGTCGAAGCCGTATGCGATGCCCCCGTGCGGAGGGACCCCGTGCTCGAACGCCCTCAAGAGGTGGCCGAAGCGGTCTTCGATTTCGTCCTCTTTGTAGCCCAACAGCTGGAAGACTTTCGATTGCAGCTGGCGGTCGTGGATCCGAATGCTGCCGCTGGAGAGCTCGTACCCGTTGCAGATCATGTCGTACGCCTTAGACCTTGCCTGGTTGGGCGCCGTGTCCAGCAAGGGCATATCTTCATCCTTGGGCGAGGTAAAAGGGTGGTGGAGCGAGTCCCATCGGTTCTCTTCATCGTTCCATTCCATGAGAGGAAAATCCACGACAAAGGCAAACGATAGAGTGTCAGCGTCGGCCAGGCCTAGCCGATGCCCCATCTGGGTCCGGAGGTGGGCGAGCGCCGCGTTGACGACCGGCGCCTCGCCGGCGACCACCAGCAGCAGATCGCCCGGACCTCCACCCATCCGTTGGGCCATTCCCTTGACCTGTCCAGGTGTAAGGAACTTGGCGACGGGAGACCGGATATCGCCTGCGGAGAGGTCCTCAAGGTTGGCCGTCTCGGCTAGCGCAATAGGGACCAGTCCCTTGGCCCCTCTGCTCTTTGCCATCTCGACGAGCTCATCGGTCTGCCGGCGGCCGTATTCTCCACAGCCCGGCGCGGCGAAGCCCTTCACCATGCCTCCCTGATCGACCACAGAGCGGAAAACGCCCAACTCGGTCTGGCCTGCCAGGTCGGTGATGTCCCTGAGCTCCAGGCCGAAGCGCAGATCAGGCTTGTCGGACCCGAAGCGGCCCATCGCCTCGGCATAGGTCATCCTTGGGAAGGGCTCGGGTACCTTGAGGTCAGGCGCCACGGACCGAACGAGACCAGCGAAGAGCTCGGCCATCAGGTCGAGGATATCCTCCTCGCCGACGAAGCTCATTTCGAGATCGAGCTGAGTAAACTCGGGCTGCCGGTCGGCCCGGAGGTCCTCGTCCCTGAAGCAGCGAGCGATCTGGTAGTAGCGCTCAATCCCGGCGACCATCAGGAGCTGCTTGAGCTGCTGCGGTGACTGTGGAAGGGCGTAGAAGCGGCCTGTGTGGACCCGGCTTGGGACGAGGTAGTCCCGAGCTCCCTCGGGGGTGCTTTTGATCAACATCGGGGTCTCGATCTCAATGAAGCCACGGGCATCGAGGAAGTCGCGGATATACCGAGCAGTGCGGTGCCGTATCACCAGGTTTTTCTGCATCCGCTCCCGCCGAAGGTCCAGGTAGCGGAACTCCAGCCGAAGGGACTCTTCAACAAATGCGTCTTCATTGACGTTGAAGGGGGGGGTCTTCGAGGGGCTCAGCACCTGCGCCTCTGCCGCTATTACCTCGATCCCGCCGGTGGGCAGCCTAGAGTTGATCGTGCCCTCAGGACGTAACGACACCTGTCCCGAGAGGGAGACGACCCACTCGTTCCGAAGGTGCTCGGCTGTGCGGTGGGCTTCCGGGGCGGTTTCCGGGTTGAAGACCACCTGCGCGAGCCCGGAACGGTCCCGCAGGTCGATGAAGATCAGCCCACCGTGGTCCCTTCGTCGATGCACCCATCCGGCAAGCGTGACATGCGAACCGGCGTCTGCGGCGCGGAGGCCGCCACAGTCTCGAGTCTTCAGCACAGAGCGGCCTCCAGAGGGTCCGGAACAGAGTATACGGGCCTTGCCACGGCGTTCACAACGGAAGCATCCAGGCCCTGGGCGGCTGCCCGCTCGACGGCGCGTCTCCCGTCCTCATCGCTCGCGGCCAGGCCAAATACGCAGGGTCCGCTCCCGCAAAGGTGTACCGGCCGCTCCGCCGCCGCTACTGCCCGAGCCTCGTATGACGGCATGTCGTCGAAGGCATCCCCGGCCACCCGGTGAAAAACATTGAAGAGGTCACGGTCCCTGAGCGGCGACCCGGACCGCACCGACTCTGCGACACGGGATGTGACAGAGCCGTTGGTGAAAAGCGGGGGCTTCATCAGTCCGTACAGCATGCGGGTCTTGTCTGGAATGGTCAACGCGGGCCTAAAGAGAATAAACCTGGTTGGCCGCAGGTCCGGGAGTGGGGTCACCCGCTCACCACGGCCCTCTGCCTGGGCCGTTCCCCCATAGACGAAGAACGGAATATCGGAACCCAGCGCAGCTCCCATGGACGCGAGGGTGGGGAGGTCGAGGCCGAGCCCCCACAGCCGGTTCAGGGCGTGGAGGGCGGCCCCCGCGTCGCTGCTACCGCCCCCCAAACCTGCCGCCACGGGGATGGTTTTCCTCACTTCGATGCGGGCGCCGCCCTGATGTCCGGTCTGCTCCCCGAGGAGCCTGGCCGCTCGCGCCACCAGGTCATCCTCCGCAGGAATCAGTGGTGGGTCGTATAGTACAGTCACCTCATCGGCCGCCTCGACAGAGATTTCGTCCGCTAGGTCGATGGTCTGCAGAACCGTGGCAATATCGTGGTAACCGTCGGCGCGCCGGCCCAGTACTTCGAGCGTCAGGTTGATCTTGGCGAACGCCTTCAGTTTCATTCCACGAGTACCCCTTCTAGCGCCCGAGCCAGCCTTCCCCACTCCTCGAGGGACAGGGTCTCGGCCCTCCGCTGGGGATTGACATCTGCCGCAACCAGGGCGGGCAACATAGAGCCGCGCGCTCTTCGGAGCCCGTTGGCCAGCGCGTTTGCGATCTGTTTCCGGGGCGCCGAGAATCCGGCCCCCGCTACGCGAAAGAGAAGGCCCGGCTCGACCTCGACAATGGGCTGAGGCCGGACGGCCAGTCCTACGATGGCCGAGTCCACTTTGGGTGGCGGGTAGAAACTGGATGCCTGCACAGTGGCAACGAGCTTCGGGACTGCGTAGAGCTGGGTGGCTACAGCCAGCATGCTCATCTTACCGGGCTGAGCGGCGAGACTCTCGGCGACCTCCCGCTGAAGGAGCAGCACCAGGAGCGAGGGCCTGGAGTCCGCTTCGAGAAAGCGCCTAAGGATGGCGGCAGCCGCGTAGTAGGGCAGGTTGGCGACGACCTTGTAGCCCCTGTCCCCCACTCCGGTGGGAAGGAGAGTCTCGATCGAGACCCGGAGCACGTCCTCTCGGACGATGGACAGGGAGTCGTCACCAAGATCAGCTTCAAGGAGCTCCGCCATGCGTTCGTCTTTCTCGATGGCCACGACGTGATGGGCGGCCTTGAGAAGCTCCCGGGTGAGCACACCCGGGCCCGGTCCGACTTCGATAACGATGTCCTCTGGACGGAGGTCGGCGGTCTCCACTATTCGGCTCAGGACCGAGCGGTCGATAAGGAAGTGCTGGCCCAGGCTTTTGCGCGGCCGCAAGCCATGCTCTTTGAGCAGTCTCCCGACGCTGGTGCGGCTTGACAGATCACTGTGAGCTGGGCGTGGGCTCACGTCACGGGACCTCGGTAGGAGACGCGGCGGGCAGGCGACGCGGCGTCAAAAGAATCAGGTCGTGCACCCGCCTTCGACCCTGCCCTGAGACGTACCGCATGCATCGGGCTCAGAGTAGGCACTCCCGCGGCACCCAGAGGCGGCTACTTACCGTTGCTTCCTTCCGGACCTGGCGGGGTTCATAGGCCTCTGCCGCGCGGGACCCGCTCCTCAACGTCCGGTGCAAGGCGCTAGCATCGGAGGACTGGAGGCCTGGGGCGGGAATTCAGCCCCGCTGTAGCGGATTGCGGGTTCAGGGCACCGCTAACTCCCCGCCTAGCACGACCGGACTTCATCCTAGGGCAGCGGCTAAGGTGTGTCAACGAACAGTCGTGCGGTGTTTCCGGTCAACGGAAGATAGCCCCGGGCGGTTACTGGCCCTCGAGGCAGGCCTATGCCTTGAACAGGGGCGGTTGTTCCTCCGGGACCCGCCGACTGCCGGTCCTCGAACGGGGAACGTCTTTGCCGGAAATCACCTGCCCCGCGAAGGTGCCGTCGCTGACCTGGACCGTTATGCCATCGCCAGGCCGGACTTCCGAAGTACGGCTTACCGGGGTCCCGCCACGAGTCTTCCTAACGAGCGCATAGCCCCGGTTCAGGGCGCTAGCGGGGTGGAGTGCGGCAAGCTGCCGCAGCCGCGCATCGACGGACTCTCGGCGGATTTCGCTTGCCCTTAGAGCGATGGCCGTTGCCGACCTGGTTATTTCGTCGATGCGGAGCTTCAGAGTCGTCACGTCGGGGGTTAGTCTCCGCAGCCGGGCCATGGCGTATGCCGAGGCATCCCTTCGGTCCTTCACCCACGCGACGAGACCGCGGTTCATCGCCGCCTGGTATTTCGACAGGTCCCTTCGCAGCTCGAGAATGTCAGGCACCGCTCGCTCGGCCGCTGCGGAGGGCGTCGCCGCGCGCACGTCGGCCACGAGGTCCGCAATGGTGGTATCTGTCTCGTGGCCCACGGCGCTGATGACCGGCGCCCGGCTTCCGTGAATGGCCCGTGCGACCTCCTCGGTGTTGAACGCCGCGAGCTCTTCCAGCGAGCCACCACCTCGGGCCAGTACCACGAGGTCGTGACTTCCCTCGAGGTTGAGGGTCTGGAACCCGCTCACGATGCCCGGCACGGCGTAGTCGCCCTGGACTGCGGTGTGAAGGAAGAGGACCTCCACCACGGGGAACCGCCTGCCAAGGACAGTCTGAATGTCGTGGAGGACGGCGCCCGATCTGGACGTGAGGACAGCGATACGTGCGGGGAACCTGGGCAGGGGCCGCTTCCGGGCTGGGTCGAACAGGCCCTCGGCTTCCAGCTTGGCCCGCACGCGGAGGAACTCCATGTGGAGCTCTCCCACGCCCTCGCTCTGAACGAAGTCTGTCAGAAACTGAAGGTCACCCCGGGGGCTGTAGAACGAGACGCGCCCGTGGAGCGTGACGGCGGCGCCGTTGCGGAGGAGGTCGCCTCCGAATGCATTCTTGAAAGTCACGCACCGAAGTTGGCTGTCGACATCCTTCAGCGTGTAATAGCGGTGCCCGGCTGTGGACACAGAAACGTTGGTAACCTCTCCGGTCACATAGAGGTCCGAAAGAGGCGGAGTGTTCTCCACGGTGCTCTTGACGTACTGGGCCACCTGGCTAACGGTGTAGACGGGCATTGCGTGGTCCGGCCTTGCTGCGGCGTCGGACAAGCTGGAGCCGATGGCTTGTCCGGCAGGTTGGTGGGGTATTCTAGCGGCCGGTCCGGAGACGCGCGCAAGGCTAAGCCGGCAGGCTTCCTTCCAGCCAGGGCTTAGACTGAGACCAGCTCCTTCTTGTGGGCGGTCGTCAGGTCTTGGGCATAGCCGTCTTTCAGGACCACGATGTCCTCGATACGGACGCCACCCCACCCGGGCACGTACACGCCGGGCTCGATCGTGAACACCATGCCGTCGGCCAGCTCGTTGGTCGCGTTGCGGGCGACCCTCGGATTCTCGTGGATGGCAAGCCCGACCCCGTGCCCGGTCCCATGGCCGAAGTGATCGCCGTGGCCGGCTTTCTCGATGACGTTTCGAGCAAGGTGGTCGCCATCGTGGCCTGACATCCCTGCTTGGACGGCGGCGATGGCGGTCTCTTGGGATGCCAGCACCAAGTCGTAGACCTTCCTGAACTGGTCGTCGGCTTCACCAAGGCAGACTGTTCGAGATATGTCGCTACAATACCCCTGCACCCGGGCCCCCATGTCGATGATGATGGGCTCACCCTCGTTGATGATACGGTCTGATGGGCGGTGGTGCGGCCGGGCTGCATTTGGACCCGATGCGACGATGATGTCGAACGAGGTGCTTTCCGCGCCGCGCTCCCTCATCGAGCGCTCCAGTCTCCAGGCGATCTCACGCTCGCTGATTCCCGGCTGTAAGGTCTCGGCAACCTCCTCAAAGGCGCGGTCCGCTATATGAATGGCCGTGATGATGATGTCCATCTCGGTCGCATCCTTGTAGATCCTGAGTCCCTCCGCCAGGTCGTACGTCGCACGCATCGCGGGCCGTTGCTCGGGGGCCATGGATGCCAGCGCGTCCGTGAGCCGTTCGTGGAGGGCGAAGGAAAGGTCGTTAGCCTCGAAGCCCAAGGTCGATGCCCGGACGGTTTCGAGGCATGGCGGGAGCCACTGTTTGATATCCCCTTGGGTCACCCTTACGAGCTCGAAATCAGGGGCTTGGACGCCGACCTGCTCGAAATAACGGAAGTCCGTGGCGATGAGGGCGTGCTCCTGCGTGATGATGAGGTAGCCAGCGGAGCCGGTGAACCCGGAGAGGTATCGTCTGTTCTCTGGGGTAGAGACAAGAAGGGCGTCGAGGTCCTCGGCGGCCAATTGCCGGCGAAGCTGCTGAACACGGCCGTGCATGGTGGTCCCCCCTGAAGCCGAGGCGTAGAGGGCGCCATGGCTTGGAACGATTCTAGTCCATCTCGCGACCCATGGCGACAATCAAGTCCAGGGCGGCGGTGTAGCTTCTCCATCCGAAACCGCTGACGACCCCCTTGGCCATGGGAGCGATGACGGATGTGCGGCGCCACTGGTCTCGGGCGAAGACGTTTGAGAGATGGACCTCGATGACGGGCAGGCCGGTGTCCAACAAAGCATCATGCACCGCATAGCTGTAGTGGCCGTAGGCCCCCGGGTTGATGACGATACCGCCGGCGTCTTTGGACGCGCCCTGAATGAAATCGATGATGGCCCCTTCGCCGTTGGACTGGAAGATATCGATCTCCACACCGAGCTGCCCCGCACGGCTCTTGATCCGGGAATTGATATCCTCCAACGTCTGGTCCCCATAGACGCCTGGGTCGCGCTTGCCGAGCATGTTCAGGTTGGGGCCGTGGACGACGAGTACTTTCATCTGGACGTTTCCTTCTGGGGGCTCGCCAACGGGTGGCTTCCTCCATAGACCCGTTTCGCCTGGCCGCTGCTGATGTGGGTGTAGATCTGCGTCGTCGATGGGCTCTCATGCCCCAGCAGCTCCTGCACGACTCGGAGGTCGGCGCCGCCGTCCAGCAGATGCGTGGCAAAGCTGTGGCGAAGGGTGTGGGTGTGGACTCTCTCTGGGTCGAGGCCCGCCCGGCGGGCGTAGTGCTTCACGGCGTTCTGAATCGACCTGGGGGAAAGCCTCGCTCCATAGCGATTGAGGAACAGTGCCTGGTTACCAGGACTGCCACTAGCCAACACGGGCCTCGCGTCCCGCAGGTAGCGCTGGACGGCCTTGCGGGCAGGCACGCCCATGAGGACCATACGCTCCTTCGAGCGTTTTCCCCATACCCGGACCTCCATCGCCGATAGGTCGATTCCTGGGACGTCGAGCCCGGATGCTTCGCTGACGCGCAGCCCGCACGCGTACACTATTTCTAGAAGAGCGGAATCGCGAAGGCCATAGACCGTCGATAGGTCCGGCGACCGCAGCAGCAAGGCGATCTCGCTCTCCGTCAGGTAGCTGGGCAGCCGAGTTTCGAGCTTTGGAGCCAGGGCTTTGGCCTCCCGTGATCGGCGCACCCAGAGAGCACTTCGAGGGGCTGCCCCTTCCCTCACAAGGAAGCGAAAAAAGGATCTCACCGCGCTCAGCTTGAGGGCGATGCTGCGCTTCCGCAGCCCGGCGCCCGAGAGTGAGGCGACGTACTGTCTTAGCAGCCCGCGCTGGACCTCGGCTGGTTCTCGTACCCCCTCAGATTCAAGGAAGCTGATGAAGTGGGACGCGTTATCGACGTAGGCACCGAGTGTTCGGGTCGAGACGCCCCGCTCCCCTACCAGGTGGCGGTGGTACGCTGGCATCCATTGTCGGAGTGCTCCCTGGGTCATCAAAGGGCGACCTTGTTTGAAACCTGGTTCCATTCTAGGAGTGGGTGTGAGGCTGTGTCAAAGGGGCCTTCCGCAAGCCTGCTAGGAATCGTCCGAAGCGGCGGTGGCGGGAGGGCCCGCTTGTCCCGCTACTATTCCGACTCCGGCTGCTAGCCCTACTCCAAGACGCCTTCACGTTGAAGGGCCCGTTGCTCGGCGGCGGAGACCCCCAGCAAATCGCCGAGGATGACATCGGAATGTTCCCCGAAGTCGGGCGCGTGCCGGGTTGACCGTGCCGGCGTCTCCGAGAGCAGCCAAGGTGACCGCACGGGGAAGGTCTCCCCGAGGACAGGATGGGGGACGTTCATGAAGACCTCCCGGGCCTTCAGATGCGGATCAGCGGCCAGCTCGCTGGTGTCCATGGAGGGGATCGCGGGCACCCCGGCCCTCTGAAGCCGCTGGGTGAGATCGGTCGCGTCCTCGCCTCTGGTCCAAGCCGAGAGCAGGGAGTCGATCTCTTCCTGCCATTTCCACCGCCCATACTTGTCCGAGAAGCGGACGTTCTCGGCCCATTCTGGATGACCGGCGGTGGCACACAGGGCACTCCATTCTTCATCCGTTTCCACCGCAATGCTGATCCACCGGTCCACGCCACGGCAGGGGTAGCAATTGTGCGGTGCCATGATGTCGTCGCGGTTGCCACGGCGTCCGGGGACTCGGGCATTCATCTGGTAGTCGAAGAACATATCCCCGAGAAGGCTGCTGATGACCTCTCGCGACGAGAGGTCGATGTGCTGCCCTTGCCCGCGCCTTCTCTGATGGAACACGCCGAAGGTGACGGCGAGTGCTATGGCGGTTCCCAGGCGCATGTCGATGGAGTCCCAGAGCTCTGTAGCGGGCCCGGCTTCGTGGCCCGTGACGTAGGATAGTCCGCCGAGAGCGCCAAACACCGTGGCGTACCCGGGCAGATGGCGTTCCGGGCCGGTTTGTCCCGACGCCGAAGCGGAGAGCATCACGATGTCCGGCTTGACTGCCTGGAGAGCCGTGTAGCCCAACCCGAAGCGCTC
Organism: Dehalococcoidia bacterium; assembly: GCA_965220155.1. Taxonomy (GTDB): domain Bacteria; phylum Chloroflexota; class Dehalococcoidia; order SHYB01; family SHYB01. Next base: position 3,063,597 of record OZ244810.1, read on the forward strand.
CATGACGCCAGGCCGGAAGTTTTCGACGACGACATCGCTCCCGGCAATGAGCCGTTTCGCCAGCGCCTGGGCTTTGGGGTGTCCCAGGTTCAACCGAACGCTCAGCTTGTTCAGGTGCATGTCATTGAAGTTGGGGGACGCGTTTAGGTCTTCGACCGCGGTGTAGTACCCACGGCGAGCCAGGTCGAGACTCTTTGCGGATTCGATCTTGATGACCTGGGCCCCGTGGAGGGCAAGGTGCAAGGTAGCCAGTGGGCCCGACGCGGCCCAGGAGAAATCGACAACCCTGAGATGGGCTAGTGCGTCTTTGTGCGCCGGGCCCATGGATCAGATTGCCCCGTTTGCCCGCAGGATCTCGAGCTCCCCGGCAGCCAGCCCAAGCATGCCGGCCAATACCTCGCGGTTGTGCTGGCCCAACGCCGGCGCCGGCCTTCGGACCGCCCACGGCGTTTCGGAGAATTGGTATGGCACGGTGGGATAGTCCCAGGAGCCTGCCTCGGGGTGTCCAACGGGCTTGAAGAACTCCCTGGCCTTTGTCTGGGCGCCCAAGTAGACATCTTCCGCGCTGGCAGCGGGACCGACGGGGCAGCCAGCCGCAAGGCAGGCCTCGTAGACCTCCTGCTTGGTATGCCGACTGGCCCATGCGCTGATGATATCTTGCACCTCGGCACCGTTGGCGACGCGCAGTTCGCGGGTGTTGTAGCGGGGGTGCTCCGCAAGCTCTGGCCGCCCCATGACTTCGCACAGCCCGCGCCAATGGTTGTTCTCGGTCGGCCGCAATACGACCTCGCCATCGCTGGTATTGAACATACCGCCGATGGTATAAAACCGGTTCTCCCGCCGGACGATTTTTTGCTCCGAGAACCAGGTGACGAACGACACCCGGTTGAGCGTTATTTCGGCTTCCTGCCGCGAGACGTCGACCAGTTGCCCTACCCCCCAGACTTGGCGGGCCAGGAGCGCCATCATCGTGCCGAGGGCGGCAGTCAGGCCGGCATCGTAGTCCGTGGAATGCCCGCCCGTGCGGACCGGGGGCTCATGGGGGAACATCCGATAGCCGGGACCTCCGGGCAGGACATAGCCTTCGCCGCCGGCATGGCAGATGTTGAGGGCATGGGCCTTGTAGCCGGAGTATGGACCCGTTTGGCCGAAGGGGGTGATGGGGGTGACGACCAGAGAGGGGTTCAAGCTTCTCAAGCTCTCGTACTCGAGTCCCAGGGCCCTTGCGACCGAGGGGGAGCGGTCGTGCACCAGGACATCTACCTCTTGCAACAGGGCCTTGACTATTCTGGAGCCCGCCGGGTCGCCCGGGTTGACAGTGACACTGGCCTTGTTGGTGTTGAGATAGAGGAAGAGCCCGCTTTTTTCGGTATGGGGGATGTCGCCCGGGAACGGCCCCCTGGTCCGGGCAACGTCGCCGGACGGCGGCTCTTCGATCTTGATTACGTCGGCGCCCATGTCTCCGAGGAGCTTAGAGCAGAAGGGGGCCGCAACGAACGAGGCCAACTCCAGTACCCGGACGCCTTCGAGGACCGTCGCGGGGACGGCCTTGGGCGAAGTTGTCATCGATGCCCCATGCGGGAGCCGCCGCGCTGCGTACTCCATCGGTGGCCTGAGCACCACTGGGAGAGGGAATCGTTAACGCGCATACGGGGGAGGGCCTTCAGGAAGAAAGGCGCCCTCTCGCGGCAGGTCAGGTAGCAGCGGCGACCGACTCCAGCTCGGGTGCTGGTTGGCTCTTGCGCGGGCCTCCGGGACCGGGCCCCTTGAAATCGCACTTGGCGCATTTCACCCCTCCCCGGGCCATCTCGCCGAGGAGCTTCCCGCATACGGGACAGGGCTGCGGGACAGGCTTGAGATTGGTAGCAAACTTGCAAGACGGGTAGTTGGAGCAGCTGTAAAAGGTCCTCCCCTTACGGCTCTTTTTCTGGACCATGTCCCCGTCGTTGCAATCGGGGCACTTCACATCCAATTTCGTCTGGTGGGGCTTGGTGGTCTTGCACTCCGGATAGCCCGTGCATGCGAGAAAGAGCCCGAATCGCCCCTTTTTCACCGCCATGGGGCGTCCGCAGGCGTCGCAGACCTCCTCGGTTGTCTCTTCTATAGCCTCATGATCTTTGATTGTCTTGCACTCGGGATAGCCGGTGCAAGCCAGGAAAAGGCCAAACCGCGACTTTTTGACGACCATTGGGCGCCCGCAGTCATCGCAGACCGCGTCGGTGGTTTCCTGCATCTTGGGCAGCGTTTCGATGGCCGTGGCGAGGGCGCGCTCGAAAGGCCCGTAGAAGGATTCCAGGACCGGGACCCACTCCTTCTCTCCCCGGGCTACCTCGTCCAGCTCCTCCTCCATGCGTGCAGTGAACCGGCTGTCGATGATGGAGGGGTAGGACTCGCTCAGGAGGTCGTTAACGAGCATTCCCACACTTTGGCCATGAAGGGCCCCGCCCTCCTTCTTGACATAACCTCGGGCGAGGATGATGGCGATGGTAGGGGCGTAGGTGCTGGGCCTGCCGATTCCGTTCTCTTCCATGGCCTTGATCAGACTTGCTTCTGTAAAACGCGGGGGCGGTTGAGTAAATTTCTGCTGGGGATCGAGCCCTAGGAGCTCGAGAGCTTCGCCCTTCTCCAGTGGAGGCAACGCGCCGTCGTCCTCCTCCTCGTCGTCCCTGTCCTTGCCTTCGCTGTAGAGGACGAGGAAGCCGGGGAACTTCTGGACCGAGCCGTTCGCATGGAAGACATAGGTGTTGCGCCCGTGGGGAGAGGAGGCGTCAACGTCCAACGAGGTGGAGTCGAACAGCGCGTTCGCCATCTGGCTAGCCACCAGCCGTTTCCAGATCAGCTCATACAGACGAAATTGTGGGGGCTCCAGATACTGCTTGATGGAAGCGGGGGTCCGCGGGATGCTTGTTGGGCGGATTGCCTCGTGCGCCTCCTGCGCCCCTTTCGATCTGGCGGTGTATTTGCGCGGGGAGGAGGGGACGTACTCCTTGCCGTACGCTTTCCGGGCGAACCCCCGCGTCTCCTCAACCGCCGCAGGGCTCACCACCGGCGAATCGGTCCTCATGTAGGTGATCAGCCCAACACTACCTTCGCTCCCAAGAGAGAGGCCCTCGTAGAGTTCCTGCGCGACCCGCATGGTCCGCTGCGAGGAAAAACGCAGTTTGCGCCAGGCCTCTTGCTGCAAAGTGCTGGTGGTAAAGGGAGGCGCCGGTTTCCTCTGGCTCTCCTTCTTGGTCAGATTGGCCACGACGTACCGGGCACCCTCGAGGTCCTTCAGGACTTGGGATGACTCGTCCTCTGTCTTAAGGCCCAGCTTTCGTTTGTCGCCACTGATCCCTGTCAGAGTCGCGAAGAAGCGGGACTGTTTCCTCGTCCCATTGGTGGCCGTTTTCGAGAGATCAGCAACGATTCTCCAGTACTCCGATGGTACGAAGGCCTGGAATTCGCGCTCACGGTCAATGACCATCCGAAGGGCAGCCGACTGGACTCTTCCTGCTGATAGGCCGCCCCGGATCTTCTTCCACAGCAGGGGGCTCAGCTTGTAGCCGACCAAGCGGTCAACGACCCTGCGCGCTTGCTGTGCGTTGACCAGGTCCACGTTGATCTCCCGGGGGTGGTCGAACGCTTCATTGATGGCCGGCTCTGTGATCTCGTGGAACACGACTCGCTTGATGGTCTTCTTGCCCATGTTGGTGGCGTGAGTCAGATGCCAAGCGATGGCCTCCCCTTCGCGGTCAGGGTCCGTTGCCAAGTAGATGGTCTTGGCATCTGCGACGGCCTTGCTGAGGTCTTTGATGAGGGGTTTCTTGTCCTTTGGCACCACGTACTGTGGCTTGAATCCGTCCTCGACGGCCACCCCGAGCTTGCCATTGGGGAGGTCCCGGACGTGGCCCAGCGAAGGCTTCACGGTGTACTTGGAGCCCAGGAACCGGCCGATGGTCTTCGCCTTGGCCGGGGATTCTACGATGACGAGGTCTTTAGACATGCATTCACGTTACGAGGGCTGGAGTCCCTTCGTCAACACTAGGGCCTGCCGACGAGAGCATAGGTCATAGGGTTAACCTGCTTGATGACGCCCTTCAACTCCAGCACAGCGAGGGTGCCGCTCACCTCTTCGATAGGCAGGCCGGCGCTTCTTCGGATCAGGTCGATGTGCGTGGGCTCAGGGGGAACGTGTTGGAGCAGCGCCGCCTCGGCGCCGGAAACATCCGGGAGGTTGGGAAGCTGGAGCTGCTGAGCCGGGACTCTCACGTTGAGCTCTTCGAGGATGTCGTTGACGCTCAACACCGCCTTGGCGCCATCTTGAATCAGGAGATTGGTCCCCAGGCTGACTGGGGAGAAGATGCTGCCCGGGACCGCCAGTACTTCCCGGCCTTCCTCTCCTGCGAACTTGGACGTGATGAGAGCGCCGCTCTTCTTGCCTGCCTCGATCACGAGGGTCCCAAGGGTAAGGCCGGCAAGAATGCGGTTCCTGCGCGGGAAATACTCCGCCCGAGGCCGCGTCCCTAGTGGGTAGTCGCTGACCACGGCGCCGTTCTCCACGATACGCTTCGCCAAGCCGGCGTGGCCTGGCGGATAGACCATGTCCAGGCCGCATGCCTGGACGGCGATGGTCCGCCCTCCCGCCTGGAGGGCCGATGAGTGGGCCGCCGCGTCGATGCCCCTGGCCAGCCCGCTCACTACGGTTATGCCGTTCTGGCCCAGGTCGGCTGCCAGGGTAGCGGCGACTTCGCGGCCGTAAGCTGACGGAGACCTGGTACCCACCATTGTGATGGACGATCTATCCTGCTCGACAAGGGTACCCTTGATGTACAGCAAGGGGGGAGGATCGAAGATCTCCTTGAGGCGGGGGGGATAGGCGGGGTCGTTGATAGCAATGGCACGGACCTGAGCCTGGGCCAAACGCTCGATCTCCTGGTCGGGTGAGACACCCGGGCGGCCCTCCGCGATGGCGCTGACCGCTTTGTCATCGAGACCTGCCGCGCGCAGGGCTCCGGGTGTCGCTTCCCAGGCTTCCCGCATCGTCCCGAAAGCCCGGTCCAAGATAGAGAAACGGGTCCGTCCGATGCCGGGAATCCGGTGGAGAGCTACGGAATACCTGAGATCGTCGTCCATGCGAGGCAACTCGGGGCCAATGGCGGAGCGGGTGGGATTCGAACCCACGAGGGCTGTCACACCCTACACGCTTTCCAGACGTGCCTGTTCGGCCACTCCAGCACCGCTCCGTAGTCTGATAGTCCGCTTGGAAATGGCGGAGAGGGCGGGATTCGAACCCGCGGTGCCCTTTCGGACACACCGCTTTTCGAGAGCGGCACCATAAACCGGGCTCGGTCACCTCTCCTCGGAAGGATAACTATACGAGAGGGCCTATCTCCCTCGCAACGACAGTGTGGCAGCCCAGGGTTGAGGGAGGGTTGATGAACTCCGCCAGGTCTGGTCATGCTGTTCCCAGGGGGCGGAAGCGGCCAATCTGGTCGTACATTTCTATGAAATGAGTTCGGGAACATTCCCGAATCCAGTTGACACTACCGATGTGACGCTTCTATCATTGGCCCCGCTCTGGAGTCCTTCCCCTGAGAGGAGAGTCATGGCGAGGATATGCACCCGAAAAGCGACCGCCCTCGCGCTTCTTCTGTCGATGCTCATCCTTGTCCTTGTCACGGCTTGTCAGGGAGACCAGGGGGACCGAGGCTCCGAGGGGGTGCCAGGTCCGGCTGGTCCCGCCGGCGCCGAGGGTCCGCGGGGGGAGCCAGGGGCCAGGGGTCCTGAGGGCCCGTCCGGCCCGCAGGGTTCATCCGGCCCCACAGGCGCTCAGGGCCCGAGAGGCGTTCACGGCGCCGAAGGTCCGAAAGGTCCCGCAGGTCCGATCGGACCCGCAGGTCCCGAAGGTCCTGCGGGTCCCGCGGGTGTCTCCGTCGCCTCTGCTGCAATGGCTGTACCGAGCGTGGTGGTCCAGGGCGCTAACTTCAATCTGCTGGGCTCCGGGTTTGGCTCCGGGGTGGACTTCATCGTCCACCTGGTGATCGGGGCCGATGATGCCCGCGCGATCGGCACTGGGACCACCAGCGCGGGAGGTGCATTCCAAGTCGCGGGCGCCGGGTCCCGCCTCCGTGTCCCGCCTTCGTTAGACCCGGGTGTCTACACCGTGAGAGTGACGGCGTTCGACGGCGCGGTGGCGTCAACCCCCATTCAGGTGATTCCCCCACCGTCAACGACGCCCACAGTCGAGTAGCAAGTACCCGGCGGATTGACGAGAGACCCCCAGTCTGGGGGTCTTTCGTTGAGCGGCGGCCCAGCCGTGTCCGCTGTTGATTCTCGCTAAGCAGGGATTTTCGCGACAAAGCTTCTGGTAGGGACGATGTGCTTATTGAGGCCAAGCTCGGCGGCGGTGATACCCAGGGCCAGCCCTACCATCTGGGGCAGATGGATAACGGGCAAACCGATCTGGGTCTTCTTTAGGCGCGCCGCATCCGGTTGGGCGGTGTCCAGGTTCAGATGGCATAGGGGGCAGGGAGTGACCATGGCCGCGGCGCCTTTGCCCTTTGCCTCCAGCAGATGGTCGCCCGCCATGTTCAAAGAGTTGTCCCGATTCATCGTCAGAATCGGGAAGCCGCAGCACTTGGTCTTGCCCTGGAAATCGACCGGCACGCCGCCCAGCGTTTGGATGATCTGCTCGAGGTAGGTATCGCGCTCCGGGTGGTCCTCGTACCCGAGCTTATTCGTCGGCCTCAGGACATAACAGCCATAAAAGGGCGCCAACGGTGTGCCGTCAAGGCTACGCCGGACCAGTGACTTGAGCTGGCCGAGACCGTAGTCTTCGACGAGGACCCACATCAGGTGCTTGACTTCGGTAGTGCCGTTGTATTCGAGCCCCTCGGGCCTGAGGTATTCATTGATGAAGGTGCGGTATTCGGCGTCCGACTTGAGGCGATGGTTCGCCTGGCTCATAACCCCCTGGCATGTGCTGCAGATCGTCATCAAGGGGAGGCCCTTTTTCTCCGCTATGGCGAAGGTCCGGGCGTTGAGAGTGTCGCCCAGCTCCGGGTCGCGCTCTTGGAGCACACCGGCCCCGGTGCAGGAGGCTTCTTTCAGGTGCTCGAGCGAGATGCCGAGCTTTTGCGCGACGAGCTGGGTAGCTCTGAAGAGCTCAGGGCAGGCCCCTTGGGAGACGCAGCCGGGATAGTAGGCGTAACGCATCAATTGTTCTCCAGCTCCTCGAAGATGCGCTTCACGTGGTCGGCCCCAGGCCGCTTGTGATGCCTTACCGGCGGGAGCTTTCCCTTGGCGACCGCTCTGATCGCAGTGGGGACGAACGGGAGCTGGGCAGGGAGGTCCGTCAGACCCAATGACTCAGGGACTAGCCTGAGCTCATCCAGCCAACCCGAGCTCTTGACGGACCGGGCGAAGGAATCGCTGTGCCTGGCGCCGTTATTGTCCGTGTGTCCCGCTTCCATCGCCGCTCGGCGGAGGTCCATGATGCGCTCCATGGGAGCGACATCCTTCGGGCAGACCTGGACGCATTCAAAGCAATGGGTACAATCCCATATCCCGGAGCGCTCGCTGAGATCTTGAAGCCGCTCCTCCCGGGCTGCCTCCGTCTCCCGGGGATCGGCGACGAACCGGTAGGCCTTTGCCAGTGCGGCGGGAGCGATGAAGCTGTCGTCGACGGCCAAGCTGGTGCAATCGGAGACGCACGCGCCGCACATAATGCAATTGACGGTCGCTGTCAGGTCTTGCATCGACGCGTTCGAGGCGATGTGCTCCCGTTCCGGGGCCGGTTCGTGGGCCTTGAGGTACGGGCTGATCTGGCGAACCTTATGCCAGAACGCGCTCATGTCAGCGACCAAGTCTTTCACTGTCGGCATGTTGCCCAGAGGCTCGATGGTAATGACATCGCCTTCGGCGGACAGGTCTACGACCTTGGTCTTGCACGCCAGGCGGGCATGTCCGTCAACGCGCATGGCGCACGAGCCACAGATCGCGCTTCGGCAAGAACAGCGGACTCCCAGAGTCTCGTCAAGGTACTCCCGGATGTGGATCAGGCTGTCGAGAACGGTGAAGTGCTCCTCGACCTCAAAGCTGTAGTCCTGGAGCTTGGTCTCCTTCGTCTCCGGATCGTAGCGCTTGACCCTGAGCGTGACGTTCCTCAATAGACTCTCCTCTCGGGGGGCCATTGGGTGATGGTGACCGGCAGATAGTCCACCACAGACCCCTCGGGGGACTTGTATGCCAGGGTGTGCTTCAGCCAGTCCTTGTCGTCCCGATCGGGATAGTCCAGCCGGGCGTGAGCGCCGCGGCTCTCCTTGCGCGCAAGGGCGCTCACCGCGATTGCCTCCGAGCAGTCCAGCATGTTCCCCAGCTCTAGGACGGACATCAGGTTCCAGTTGTAGACTTTGCCCTTGTCCTGCACCGCGACTTTACCGAATTGCTCCTTCAGCCCACGGATCGCGTCCAGCGTCTCCTGCATGCCCTCCTCGGTCCGGAACACGCTGATGTTCTTGTCCATGGTGACGCCCATCTCCAAACGGAGCTTGGCCGCCGTATAGCCGGGATAGCCTCTGTCAAAAAGCTCTCGGAAGCGGAGACGCTGGGACTCGATCAGGGCCCCTTCGTCGATCGATTTTCCGCCGTTCCGCTTGGCATGTTCCGCTGCTGCGGCGCCGGCCCGGCGGCCGAAGACGACTGTTTCGAGCAGGGAGTTCGCCCCTAACCGGTTACCGCCGTGGATGCTGACGTTGGCGGTCTCGCCGGCCGCGTACAGGCCTGTGACGGCAGTCAGGCCATCCGCGTCGGTCTTGATACCGCCCATGATGTAGTGCATCCCAGGGCGAATGGGGCACGGGTCCTTGATCATGTCCACGTTGGCGAAGTCCAGGGCGAGCTCGTATATCTGGTAGAGCTTGGACTTGATGAGATCCTCGCCCAGATGACGCAGGTCGAGGAAAACGCAGCCGTTGACCCCGCGCCCCTCCTGTATCTCGATCGCCTCTGAACGCGATACGACGTCGCGGGAGGCCAGCTCCCGTTTGCTGGGGGCGTAGCGGTCCATGAACCGTTCGCCTTCGCTGTTGATGAGGTAGGCCCCTTCGCCGCGGGCCCCTTCGCTGAGGAGTGCGCCGTTCCCCTGAAGCGTGGTCGGGTGGTACTGGACCATCTCCATGTCCATCAGCGGGGCGCCGGCATCGTAGGCGAGGGCCATGCCGTCGCCGGTGCAGATGAGGCCATTCGTGCTGGGCTCGTAGGCCCGTCCGATGCCACCAGTCGCCAGGATGACTGTTCCGGCTCTGATGACCTCGATGTCGCCGCTGAGGATGTCCATGGCCACGACGCCGGCGATCGCTCCGTCTTCCTTGATGAGGGACAGCGCGAACCACTCCTCGTACACGCGCATCCCGGATTTCATGAGCTGCTCGTACATCACGTGGAGGATTGCCTGCCCTGTGATGTCGGCCACGAAGAAGGTGCGCTGGTTGGTGGCGCCGCCGAAGGCCCGCGTCTCCAGGCGTCCGTAGCCGTCGCGGGCGAACGGGACTCCCATGTGCTCGAGCTCGTAGATATCGCCGGGGGCGTCCTTAGCCATGATCTCGATGGCATCCTGGTCGCCCAGCCAGTCGCTTCCCTTGACGGTATCGTAAGCGTGGACTTCCCAGGTGTCTTCGGTCCCTTCGCCGCCCATGGCCGCGTTGATGCCACCCTGAGCCGCGTTGGAGTGGCTCCGGACGGGATGGACCTTGGACAGGACCGCAACGTTGGCGCCACACCGGAAGGCTTCGATGGCGGCGCGCATGCCGGCGAGGCCGGCGCCTATGACGAGAACATCGTGCTCATACATGTGGGCGGGGCTCCGGGGGCTCAGAGAGCGTGGTGAAGTTTATCACAACCGGTATCCCCCAACAACAAGAATACGGTCCCGGGACTGGTTAGCGTGGGGTTCCAGGGCCCAGCTGGACGCGCCGGCTACACTGCGCTGATCGACAGGCCTCCATCGAGGAAGATGGTCTGTCCGGTCATGTAAGCGGCGGCGGGTGAGGCAAGGTAGGCGACCGTCAGGGCGACGTCCCGCTCGGAAGCCAAACGCCGAAGGGGGATGTTGGCCATCAACCTGGCGCGTAACCGCTCGTCCTCCATCGACACTCGAGTGAGCTCCGTGTCGACGAAGCCGGCGGCGATGGCATTGACGTTGACCCCGAACCGGGCCCATTCAACGGCGATCGAACGGGAAAGCTGGCAAAGCCCGCTCTTGCTGACGTCGTAGGTAAAGCGGTACCTGCCGGCGCGAATGGCGTTCACCGATGAGATGTTGACAACCCGGCCGGTCCGCCGCTCGATCATGTGCGGCCCAAGGGCTCTCATACAGAGGAAGGCCCCGGTCAGATTGGTATCCATCACTTGTGACCATTCGGCCAGGGAATACGGCTCGAAGAAGCCAGGGAAACTGTCGGCGGTGGGAGGGTTGAAGCCGGGGAGCGGAACCAGGGGTTTCACGACGGCGAGGCCCGCGTTGTTCACCAGCAGGTCGACCATGCCCAGCTCCGCCAATGCGCGTTGCGCCATCCGGGCGACAGCCTGCTCATTGGTGATATCCGTAACGACGGCAGTGCAGCGACGGCCTAGCGCCCGGATTTCAGAGGCCGTTTCTTCGAGAGGCGCTTCGCTGCGGGCGGCGATACACAGGTCAACGCCAGCTTCCGCCAGGAGCAAAGCGATGCCTTTGCCGATCCCCCGGCTTGCTCCCGTGACGATGGCGGTCATTCCTTCGATGGAGAAGTCGGTTAGGGCCATGGACACACCCGAGCCAGGAGGTCTTCGGGATGCTAGCACAGTACGTGGACGGCCGGAACCACGCTGAGCACACCGGGTTGCCGTGGCAAGCCCGGGCTGGCTCTGGAACGCCGCCTCGGCGATGACCTCTGTATAGAATGGGGGCGCGTGACTTCGAAGGGGGCCTAGAGGTCCCGGAGGCGGAACATGTCTGATAGACGTCCGCGGCTTGAAGGGAAAGTTGCGATCGTGACCGGGGCTGGGTCCAGCGGTCCTGGGATCGGCAACGGAAAAGCGATGGCGGTCCTTTTCGCCCGCGAGGGGGCACGAGTGGTGTTGGCTGACCAGGTGGCGGAGCGGGCGCGGGAGACGCTGGACGTGATTTCGAGCGAAGGCGGGGAGGCAGAGGTTGTTCCAGCGGACGTGACCAGCGACGCGGACTGTGCCCGGATGGTGGAGACGGCAAAGGAGCTATACGGCGGCCTCGATATCCTCGTGAACAATGTGGGTATTTCCAATCGCGCCACCGTGGAGCAGGTCACTGAAGAGGAGTGGGACCGGGTAATGGCCGTCAACGTCAAGAGCATGGTCTTGACCGGCCGCCGCGCTGTGCCTGCGATGAGACAGAGAGGCGGAGGCGCCATCGTCAATATTGCGTCAACGGCTGGGCTCCGGGCGTCACGGCTTACGCCGTACTCCACGTCCAAGTCGGCTGTCATCGGGCTCACGATGTCCATGGCTGCGGACCACGGAAGCGACAACATCCGCGTGAACTGCATAGCTCCTGGGCTCGTCTACACTCCAATGGTTGCCCCCCGGATGGACGAGGCGATGCGCGAGAGGCGCCGGGAGGCTTCGCCTCTCCGCTCGGAGGGGACCGCCTGGGACGTTGGATGGGCAGCGGTATATCTGGCGAGCGACGAGGCGCGTTGGGTCACCGGTGTGGTGCTTCCCGTGGACGCGGGGTTGACGATCATGACACCGATCACCAACAGCGTGATCGACCAGCAGCGCTGGTCCTAGCCGGCGCTGGCGCCGATGCGGCCGTATCTCCTGGACTCGGGTCAATCCTCCAGGGGCCGCTAATTTCAAGGAGCTCTACGATGGACCTGGGATCGACCCGATATGAGGTTACCGACGAGCACGCCGCCTCCGAGCTGTTCCTCGAGCGGGGTTGGACGGACGGTCTTCCCGTGGTTGCACCGACCGCCTCCCGCGTCCAGGCGATGCTCGATGCGGTCCGCCTTGCACCAAGGGACCTCATCGGGTCGTACGATGCGCGAGCGACGGCCCTGACGGCTGAAAAGCTTGCGGTCAACGCCGTGATGGCGGGATGCCTCCCGGAGTACATGCCCTTGCTTGTGGCGGCGTTCGAAGGTCTTACCGACCCGGACTACCATATGAACCACATGGCGAGCTTGGGCAGTCCCTGGCCTCTTCTCGTGGTGAATGGCCCCATCGCCCGGGAGCTGGGGATGCACCATGGCCAGTATGTACTGGGCCCGACAGGCAACCGGGCCAATGCCACCATTGGCAGGGCCGTTAGCCTGGCACTCGCCAATTGCTTCGGCGCCAAGGTCGGAGGCGTCCAACGGGGCTGCATGGGAAACCCGCACAAATGGTCATTCTGCATAGCGGAGAACGAGGAGGCGGCGTGGGAGCCCTTGCACGTTGCCAGAGGTTTCCGGGCCGAGGACAGCACGGTGACGGTCTTCGGGTCCATGGATGGGTTCGTGCAGTTCGTCACCCCGAACTACAGCAACCCGGATGACTTGGCTGAGCTCATGGCCCAGAAGATCGCCTATGGGATGTTCTGTCTCGGCTCTTACGTCGTGCTCATGGCGCCGACCTTCCAGCAGCACTTCGTCGATGCGGGATGGACCAAGACCGACCTGAAGGAGTTTCTGGTCAATAATGTGAAGCGGTCGGTTGCCAGCCTGAAGATAGACGGGAAATGGGAGCGGTTCCGGGGCCCGGCCTCGGATAGGCGGTACCCGCTGGAGCCGGGGGATGACGAGAGGATGGTCCATTTGTACGACGACCCCACGCTGCGGGGAGGGCTTTGGCACGGCGAAGGGTGGCCCGGCGAGATGGACTACCTGATCGTCGTCTGCGGGGGCGAGGCTGGCAACTACGGCGGGTTCTTGAACCCTTACCCTTCAGCCGTGCCCGTCACAAAAAAGGTCCACCCCTAGCGCTGGCCTTTTGGGTCTGGCCGTTCTGAGAGGTCCCTACCCCGGGCCGGCTCACCCTCCGGCGGCGGGGATGACGCCAGAACCATTGTGGATGAAGGGTTGAGGTCCTTCCGAATCCCCAGACCATCACGCCAGTTCGCTGGGGATGACTACCTGGCGATTGTCGTGGTCGAGTTGACGTAACCAAACGAGCAACGGACCCTGAGCCGGCGCTGGTCACTACAGGACAGATAACGGGTCAGACCATGCCCCTAGGCTCTCGCCGCCGGAAAGACCTCTTCGGCGAACCACTGGAGGCGCTCCAGGTACTCCTCAACGGAGTCAACCTTGTTGAAGGTTACGGTGGTCCCTGTGGCGCCGGCCTCTTTCAGCTCACCGATACCATCGAGAATCTCATCGCGGTTGTCGGAGATACGCGCCGGGGCCACGATGTTATGCCGCATGTCCATCTCGGCCTCGAATAGTGGCAAGATGACGTCGAAGCTTCGGGGACGTTCCCGGAAACCCGGCTCGTTACGAATGAAGTCGAGCATCCCTGGCAGCTGCGCACGAGTGACGAAGTTGGGCGCCCATGCGTCGCCGAACCGCGCGGCTCTCCTCATCGACGGCTTAGAATGCCCGCCTATCCAGATGGGAGGGTGAGGCTTCTGGACCGGCCGGGGCTCGAAGCCGATCCGCTCGAACTGGATATGCTCTCCATGGAACGCGGGATCGTCGCTACTCCATAGCTCGATCATGGCTTCGATGTATTCGTCGGCGATGGCGCCGCGGTTGGTGTGATCGGCGTTCATGATGGCAAACTCGCGACGAACGTAGCCGACACCCAAGCCCACGATCGTGCGACCACCGGAGAGGTAGTCAACAGTCGCGTACATCTTGGCCAGCTCGACGGGGTGGTGGAGCCCGACCACGACGACAGATGTGCCGAAATTGATCCTTTCGGTAGCCCCGGCGAAGAAAGCGATAGTGGCAAGGGGGTGGGGCCACCGGGGGCCGAAGACAGGGATCATGTTTTGCAGGATCACCGCGTGCTCGGGCGCCGACAGCCAGTCGTAGCCAAGCTCGTCAGCTTTCTTTGCGACCCGGAGCATGTCCTTGGGGGTTGCCGTGGTCTCCCAGGGGTGCCGTGTTTCAGGGTTGACGAGGGCGATGGCCGGGATCGACATGCCGAATTTCATGCCGTTGCCTCCTGCTGTCTTGTGACACGCGTGAGTATACATGACGGCGATGATGCCGCTGATCGAGTGGCGAAAAAGGCGCCGATGATGCTGCGCGAGATAGCACTGACGCTTTACACTTCGGCAACCGGAGCTCAGCAGGCCCGGCGGGTGTACCAGCCGATTATCGAACGACTCATTCGTGCAGGAGGAGATGAGTGACGAAAGCCATTGGGATATCCATGCCGCTGCCACCCCCGCTCCCAGAGAATAGTATCGACGGGGCTTTCTTCGGAAGAGAGGCCGAGCGGCTGGGCTTCGAATCAGTATGGTGCGGGGAGCACATCATCGCTCCGGTGAGTGTGACCAAGAGCTCTTCTCCGTTCTTCGAGGGGGGCCAGGTGCCAGGCTTTCAGGACCCTTTGATCGCCCTGGCCCGGGCCTCAGCTGTGACGAAGAGCATCAAGCTAGGGCCGAGCGTGCTCCTAGTCCCGGAGCGCAACCCTATACTCCTGGCGAAGGAGATTGCCACCCTCGACATGTATAGCGGCGGCCGGTTCATCCTCGGGGTGGGTGCTGGATGGCTCCAAGAGGAGTCGGAGATCATGGGGGTCGACTTTCCGCACCGGTGGAGTCAGGCCATCGAAGCGCTCCGTGCGATGAAAGAGCTTTGGACGAAGGACCAGGCCGAGTTCCATGGAAAGTACTACGATTTCCCTCCCGTGCGATGCTATCCAAAGCCGGCCAGCAAGCCCCACCCGCCCATCCTGTTTGGAGGAGTGGCGCCGACGGTGGAGAAGCGCGTGGTAGCCCATGGCGATGCCTGGGGGCCGGAGCGCGTGACCCCCGAGCAACTGAAGGACCGGGTCCGTAAGTTATATGCCCTCGCCGAAGAGGCCGGGCGTGACCCTGGCGCGATTCAGATATCCGTGTTCGGCAAGAAGCCCGAGGCGGACATCGTCTCCAGCTACCTGGAGGCCGGCGCCGACCGGGTGGTCGTCGGGATGTTCAGCCCGGTGATTGGCGAGGCGGAATGCTTGAGCCAACTGGAGGAGATTGCCCGCACGATCCTGCCGCTGGCGAGGAAGTTCTGATCCCCAGCTTGGGGCGAGTGGGTCCCGGTGCGAGCCTCGCGGACGAGGCCACGGCTTGACAGACAATCAGGCGGGCGCATAGCTTCGGCTCGGCGCCAGCCGGACAAGCGACGGGTACTGAGGTGAGACTATGCTCCGCTATTCGGTCAACCAGCTCTCGACTCTGACGTGGCCTTTCGACAAGGACATCGAGCATTACGCTCAGATTGGCGTTCCCGCCATCACTCCTCAGAGGTCCAAGCTGGACCCCTACGGCGTTGATGCAGGGATCAAGCTGCTCGAGGGTTGCGGGATGGATATTGCGGCGTTGCAAGCGGGGACCAACTTTTCGCTGCACGATCAGTCCCGCTGGCCGGCACAAATCGATGCGTTCAAAGGGAGCCTGGAGATCGCTGCGAGGCTCGGCGTGGACCTGATGATCTTTCAGACCGGCCCCGGGGCCGGTCTGAGCTATGAGGAAGCCGAGGCGCGATTCGTCAGCATTCTGGAGCAGGTCCTGCCAGAGGCGGAGCGTCTCGGCGTCCGGCTATCCATCGAGCACAACAGCGCCCTTCGAGTCGACCTTGGCTTCTTGGGCAGTTTTCACAACGCCCTCGACCTCGCCGACATGATGGACTCTCCCTTCGTCACCATTTGCCTGGAGATAAACAACGCCTGGGCGGAGCGGCACCTGTACCGCAATATCAAGGAAAGGACCCGCCGGATCGGCGTCGTCCAGATCGACGACTTCAAAGAGGGCACCACGATTACGCCCAGCCGGGTCCCCTTGGGTGATGGGATCATACCAATCAAGCGGATCATCGGCGCCTTGGCCGAGGCGGGCTACGACGGCTACTACGACGTCGAGCTCATCGGTCCTCACATCGAGGAGATGGGCTATGAGGAGGCCCTCCGCCGGTGCCAGGTGTACCTGGCACACTGGGACTGAGCTCCGGGTGCGCGGAGGTCGGCTCCCACACTCGTCGAGGGCAGAGAGGAATTCGCGGATGGATGGGCACGACCTCGTAGCGAAGCAAGAGCTGGTCTGGCGCTCGATAGAGCAGCTGTGCTCGGCCTTTAGCGGCCAAGATTGGAAACAGCCTACCGACTGCCCGGGATGGTCTGTCCAGGACCAGCTTTCCCATCTGGTTGGTACGGAATCCAGTTTGTTGGGGCGTCCCGAGCCCGAGCACACCCCACCTGGGTCCTTGCACGTCAAGAACGAATTCGCGGCCCGCAACGAGGTGCAGGTCGATTGGCGCCGGCCTTGGCAAGGGACGCGGGTATTGGAAGAGTTCCGCGAGGTCGTCCGCGAGCGCGCTCAGGCACTCGGATCGCTGACGCCTGAAGGGTGGGAGGCGCGGACCATGACTCCCATTGGGCCGGGCACCGTGGCCGAGCATGTACGGATCCGTATCTTCGACCATTGGGTGCATGAGCAGGATATGCGCCGGGCCCTCGGGCGCCCTGGACATCTCGAGGGTCCGGTGGCCGAGCACTCGGTGGGTCGGGTTGCAACGGCCATGCCGTTCGTTGTAGGAAAGAAGGCCGGGGCTCCCGAGGGAACGACCGTCGTGTTCGACATCGGCGGTGGGGCGGGCTTTGTTTTCGCGATCGGCGTGGAGGGGCAAAGGGCCAGCCGGCTCGAACGGGTCCCCGATTCACCGGACGCGCGGCTGATCATGGACTCCGAGACCTTTGCCTGCCTCGGCTGCGGCCGGTGGAGCCCCGAGACCGTGCTCGGCGATGGTCGAGTTGGGCTGCAGGGCGACGAGTATCTAGCCCGGACGGTCGTGATGGAGATGGGCTTTATGATTTGAAGGCGAGACGAAACGCTATAGCTCCAAGCTCACACGTCGTCCCGCGCCTTCGTCATGCCCCGGCTCCAGGCCGCGCCGCCATCTCGGCAAATCTGTCGAAGTACGCGCGTATTGGCAACTGCCAGGCCAAAGGAGGTCCCAATGACCAGTCAACCAAGAAGACGCCGGGGACACGAAGACTTGAGCCCCCACTACGCAGCAGTGACCCGGGATGTGGTGATGGGGGACGTCTGGGAGCGTCCCGAGCTTTCGAAGCGAGATCGAAGCATCGCGACGGTGGCGGCCCTCACCGCTCTGTACCGGAACGAGCAGCTCCGGCTGCACATCCATTTCGCCCTGGACAACGGAGTAACCCGGGAGGAGATCGTGGAGATCATCGAGCACATGGCCTTCTACAGCGGGTTCCCTTGCGCTGGGAACGGCTTCGACGTCGCGCGTAAGGTGTTCGAGCGAGTCGACGAGCGGGCCGCTTCCGGCTCCAGCTAGCGGAGCCGCTTGATGGCCTCAGTGCGTGCCGCTCACGGCGCCGGCCAAAAGCGGAGGGCGTTGCCGCCCAGCACCAACCCCCGCTCATCCTCCGAGAGGAAGCCGAAGGGCTCCGCTCCCATGCGGGCCAACTCCGGGTACGGCTTGTGGCGGGTCGCTGGGTAGTTGGAACCCCACATGAGGCGGCGAGGGCCGAAATGGTCGATTATTGCCTTGAAGTAGTCCTCCGCCGGGACCGTGCCTTGCTCGACCCCCCACTGGTTCACCGCTGAGAACTTGAGGGACAGGTTGGAGTAGGCGGCCATCGAATAGAACTCGTCGGACAGAGGAAATGGCGGGGGCTGCAGGTTTGGCATGTACCCTAGATGGTCCAAGATGATCGGTACGTCTGGGGACCGCTCCAGAACGTTCCGCACCCGGTCGAGCTCGTGGTGGCGGGACACCAGGGTGACGGGTGTGTTGGTCCGGCCGGCCCGCTCGACGAGCGCGAGACATTTGGGGTCGTCCAGCCAGAGATCGTCGGAGGTCATGGAGTTGAACAACCGGACGCCGCCCATATTGCGCTGATCGATCCAGTAGTCTAGCCGTTCCAGCGCGTCGGCCCGGGAAGCGTTTACGCAGCACACTGTGGAGAAGTACTGCGGGAACTGGACCGCCATGTCGGCCGCGTAGCTGTTGTCATAGCCGTGGGTGGGCGTCGCCTGGACAAGCACTGCGCGATGGACCCCGGCCTCCTTCATGAAGCCGATCAGGTCTTCGGCCGTGACCAGTATCCTGCTCAGACGCTCGACCTGCCGGTCAGGGGGGTCGAACGGGTAACGATCCCGGTCTGAAGACGTGATGTGGACGTGGGTGTCTATGATCATGAGCGCAGCCTCTCCAATCATGGATTCGCGGCCGATGGCCTGGTGGACTTTGTGGCGCGTCAGAAAGGGTACTACCGGCGACGCTGCCTCACAATCGGTTTGAGCTAGCGCTTTGAGCTCGCGACGAAGCGAGGGAGCCGATGGACTGATTCCATGTTTCCAGGGTTGTCTTGTGCTTCGTGCTATCATTGTTCTGAATCCGAGGCTGAAAGCATGATGCATCTCGCCTGGCTGGTTTTCCGTCGGTGGAAGTGCAGGTCGTGCCTGAATAGCCCGAGCAGACCACGCACGAGGAGCGTTCAGTGAATATCTATGTCGGAAATCTACCCTTCAACACCAGTGATGAGGAGTTGGAGAACTTGTTTCAGCAGCACGGTGAGGTCGCATCTGCGACGGTGATCGTGGACCGGGAAACAGGTAGGTCCAGAGGCTTCGGCTTCGTTGAAATGCCGGGCAAGAGCGAGGCGGAGAACGCCATCCGCGCCCTCAACGGAAGCGACATGGGCGGCCGAGCGCTGACGGTGAATGAGTCCAGGCCCCGCGAGCCTCGGGGGTCCGGAGGGTCCGGCCGCGGTGGCCGCTGGTAAAAGCGGCAACCGGCCCAGCCATCCCTCTTACGTAGTCCTTTCGCACCTTGAGCCGCGGGTGACGGCTACTGTTTCGACCCAGCGAGTTGGGCCGGGCAGAGCGGGCCGCGCAGGCGGCAATTGGGTAAGGACGGTGTGGGTAGAGGCCCGAGAGCTCCCTTCCTTGGGGGCAGCGATAATACTCGCCGCGGATCAGTTGGGCGCCATCCGCGAACGGTCCGGGGTGGGCGGGTCTGTGGGGCGAAGAGAGTCCCATGGAGGCGGACGAGCCTTTGCTGGAGGTAGCGGGGCAGAAAGAGGTCTAGGACGATGAAGGTCTCAACCGCGCCATGTTGGAGATGCGGCTCCCGGAGCCTGCGGGACGACGGGGATGGGCTGCGATGTGCCCAATGCGGGCGGGCGGAGGACAAGGTGAACCGCCGTCAGAGCGATTTGCCCCCGTTGCCCTCTCGAAGCAAGTGGGACCAACCACGTAGTTGGTAGCAACCCCGGCGTCTCATGGCCGCGAATGGATCCCGTCCCCGGTAAAGTAGTCGTATAGGTTGGCGACGTTCAGGCGCATAACCATTGGCGCCATACCATCCTGTCCCACATCCATCGGATATCGATCCGTCATCGCCGTCAGACTGTCTACGCTCTCTTCCCTACTCATCCCCCGGCCGACGGCGTCTTTGACGTAGTCCTTCCACTCCTCGATGAACGCCCGCTGCTCCGGGATATAGCGTTTGTCGCACAGGGCCCCATGCCCGGGGACGAATGAGTCCTGCGAAAGACCCTCGAGTGCGTCCAACGCCACCAGCCATTCGTCCGGGTCGGCTTCCTGGAGCCAGGTGTGGACTTTGTGGAAGATGTTGTCGCTCGTGAAGACGACTCCTTCATCCTCGATTACGACCGCCGCCTGGAAAGGGGTGTGGCCAGGCATGCCGATCATTCGAAACGTATGGTTGCCGAGGTGAAGGGTCATGCCGGACTTGAAGGTAATGATGGGTGCGTTTGGGGTGTAACCGTCGAGGAACTCATGCTCGCCGGGCCCCATTGCGCTGATGCCGGCGACGTGCCGATCGAGATCGGTTGCAAGAATCCGAGACCTCACCCCTTCGTGGGCTATGACCGGAACGTCGAAGAAGGTGTTCCCTGTCCAATGGTCGCCGTGGGGTTCTGTGTTGATGATGTATCGAAGCTGGCCCCTGTTGGCGATCTCCGCTTTCAGCGCCGGCACGTCACTGGGCTTGTGTGGCGTATCGATAAGGACGTTGCCTTCGGAGGTGGTCACAAAGCCGTGGTTGCATCCCCTGATGCCGGTTTCAACGAACACATTGCCGGTGAGCTGTTGCATGAGTCGTGTCCTTGGCCGCCTGATGTGCCGGGAAGACTACCGGGGGCCGCCGCCGGGGTCAACGGACTGACGGGCGCGATCCGTTACGGGTTGGGGGGTTATGAGGGGTGGGCCGGACCGGCAAGAAACCCACAGTCTGTGCCCGTCCCATGACTGGCTATTCAGCTTGTCCATCAGCATCCTCATGCAAAGGGATGTTCCGGTCTGTTGATCGCTCTATCGAGATTTCTTGAGCCGTACTGCCGGCAGCCGTCTTAGGGTCTGGTTGCGAGGGTCCACCTCGATTCCCGCCGACTCCAGGGCGGTCACTCCGATCAGCGGCTCGGCGTCGGGTTCCCCGAATGCGATCGTGGCTCCGACGAACTCCCCCAAGAACTCTACCTGGGCGACTGTAACGCCCATTCGGATTTCGCTGCCATCGGCCAGCTCGTAGGCTCTCTGTCCCTTAGGCGCGAGGCCTATGGACTCCAGGTGTTGCCTGGGCACGAGGCAACCGGTCGCGCCTGTGTCGACCAGGAACAGCCCTTCCCAGACCCTGTCCGGCTCGGCCGGATTCCGTATGCCAACGGTGACGTGTATTGCTCCTATTCGGCATCCTCCCTGTGGCTCGATCTCCTCCACAGGGAGTTCGGCGGACCCGGTGTCCTGGACAATCTTGCCGTCCCTGAACACAGCCACCGCGCCTGAGGTCTCTATAGCCCTGCGACGGGCAATTACAGCGGCCCTCCGTAAGGCGACCTCGGCACCGGCGAAGTCTGGATCGCGCGAACTCTTGGCTGGGTCACGCTCTCCCCGTTTCTGCACTGTCATAGCCGACTCTCCTCTTCCAGAAGCACCGGGGTGTCCCCGGAGTTGTCGTACACAGCCCACTCGTCCACCAGAGCTTTATAGATGATCTCGAAGTAGCGCAACCCGGCATGGAACCGGCGTCGAATAGCCGGCTCCGGCACGTCGTGGCCGCCCTCCAGAACGCGCTGCCGAACGCGGGCAATAGCTATCTCAGGCGTGGGCAGCCGCAGGAAGAACAGCTTTATCCAGTAGTCCTGTTCCCGCCAGCGAGGAATCAGACGAGCATAGCCTCGCCCGCTCAAAGTGGTCTCGAAAGCGAAGCTCTCTCCCCGTCGCACGTATTCGTGGATCATGTTCAGCATCAGCCTGCCTGCCCGAACTCCGGCCGGGTCCGGCCGGAATGGACTAAGGCCCGCTGCTATGAGGTCCGCGTTGATGAAGGTCGGGCAATTGGCCTCACTGGGGAGGAACTCTGTAGCAAAGACGGTCTTACCGGCGCCGTTCGGTCCAGCAATCATCAGTATCCTCTTGGAGGCCGTCATGCGGCTGTATCTCCGACCGGCCCTGCTACCTCGTGCAAACCGGGTCTCCAGGATGCATTCCGAGAGCATCGCGGCGCAGGCCTGCGAAAGCTCCCGGAGAGCTCTTCATTCTTGGAGTCGAAGACCTTCCTTGGGCCATATCAGGAAGGTGGAGCTTAGCAAGACTGAGATGGGGATCGAGTATACGATGCCGGTCCCGCTTGCCAATGGGTTGACCGCTGCGGGTGAAGCTCTCAGCGTTGGGAGTGCTGGCTCCCGGAGTAGGATTCGAACCTACGGCCAATCGGTTAACAGCCGACCGCTCTACCACTGAGCTATCCGGGAGCGTGCTGCGCCGTCGAAGCAACGTCGATGAGCCTTCGAGGCAGCCCAATTGTATCATGCGGGGCCTGTGACCAACGGTGTTCCCAGCGACCCATGGTCACTCTTCAACCAGTTGGAGACCCGCTGGGGCCATGGCGCAGGCGTGTCGACGGGCCGCCTCCTACTTTCCAATGCAAAACGTGCTGAAGATGGTATCCAGCAGGACCTCGTCCGCGTTTTCGCCGGTGATTTCCGATAGGGCGCTCAAGCACGCCGACAGGTCGATCGTGATGAAATCCTCGGGCATCCCATCAGCGAGGCCCTGCAGCGCAGCGCGCAGATGGTGCAGGGAGCGCTCCAGGGCTGCCTCGTGGCGCGGGTTGGTCACGAGGACGGAGTCGGATCGGGATACCCGTCCCCCGAGGGCGACCGACTCCAGCGCGTCGTAGAGTCCTTCCACACCTGCGCCCGTCAGCGCCGATACTCTCGCAAGAGGGGCGCGTACCTCCGCCAGGGATGCCCGTTCCGGGAGGTCGCATTTGTTGGCCACAATAACTGAAGGCCTCCCCTCCCCCAGGGTCATGATCTCACCGTCTTCTCGCGTCAGCGGCGCCCCCGCGTCCACGACGATGACAAGCATGTCAGCCTGCTCGACCGCCCGGCGGCTGCGCTCGACTCCGATATGCTCGACGGCGTCGCGAGTCTCTTGTATTCCAGCGGTATCGATGAGGTGGCAGGGAATGCCGCGGACCGTCAGCAGCTCTTCGACAGTATCGCGGGTCGTTCCGGGCACGTCGGTCACAATTGCCCGGTCTTCGCCGAGCAGCCGGTTGAGGAGACTGGACTTGCCCACGTTTGGTCGGCCAATGATCGCAGTCCTAACCCCGTGGCGGTACACCATCCCGATGTCCGCCGATTCCAGCAACAGGACGAGCTCCTTTTCAGCCTCCAAGAGGGCGGGCATCGGCTGCTTGTCGATCTGGGACTCGACCTCGTCTTCCGGAAAATCGATGCAGGCGGTCAGGTAGGCCTGGACCTGCATGACCCGCTGGTAGATGTCTTTAATCGGGGTTGAAAGGCGGCCCCCCAGCCCCTGCACTGCCAGCCGGAGGGCCGCGTCACTCTGTGCCTGAATGATATCCAGCACTGCTTCTGCCTGCGCGAGGTCGATACGCCCGTTGAGAAACGCCCGAAGGGTGAACTCCCCCGGGTTGGCCAGCCGGCTCCCATGCTGCAGCGCCAGGGCCAGCAGCCGCTGGAGCACCAGAGGGCTGCCGTGGCAGCTCAGCTCGACACAGTCTTCCCCGGTGTAGCTGTGCGGTCCGGCCATGAAGGTAACCAGGGCCTCATCGATGGTTTCTCCGCTGCCGGGGTCGCGGATGTGACCATGCGATGCCCGTCGGTCTCTGAGCTCCCGGTCGAAGAGCCGCTGCGTCACGGCCTTTGCGTTGTCCCCGCTAAGGCGAACCACGCCGATGGCGCCCTGGCCAGATGGGGTCGCCACGGCGACGATGGTGTCCCTGTACATGGGGGCATTCTATGGGGCGTGAACGATGGCGGACAAGGAATGGTGGGCAAGGAACAGCGACAGGCGGCGGCCGACCCGACGGCTATAATGGGCGGCATGGTGAAACGAGACTTTGTTTCCCTCGGAGACCTGGGTCCTGCACAGGTCAGAGATCTGTTGGATAGGGCGGCGTTGTTGAAGCGGGGACCCTCTGAGCCGGTGCTAGCGGGGAAGTCCCTTGCGCTCCTGTTCCAGAAACCGTCGCTCCGTACCAAGATCAGCTTTGATGTAGCCATGACACAGCTTGGAGGGCACTGCCTTTATCTGTCCCCCGACGAAGTCGGTATCGGCAAGCGTGAGACCGCCGAGGACGTCGCCAGAGTGTTGAGCCGTTATGTGGATTGCATAGCGGCGCGGACCTTTTCGCATCGCGAAGTGGAGGTCCTTGCCCGGTACTCCAGGGTCCCCGTGGTCAATGCATTGTCCGACGCTGAGCACCCTTGTCAGGCATTGGCTGACTTGCTGACTATCGAAGAACAGAGAGGAGCCCTCCGGGGTACGGTCATCGCCTACGTTGGAGACGGCAACAACGTCGCTGCCAGCCTCTTGCTGGGGGCTGCCTTGACCGGAGCGACCTTCAGGACGGCTTCACCCGTAGGTTACACGCTGTCCGATGGGACGGTCGCCCGGGCTAGGGCCATCGCCGGCGAGACAGGAGCGGTCATTGAAATGGTGGGTAGTCCCCAGGAGGCCGTTCTGGGGTCCGACGTTGTGTATACGGACGTCTGGACGAGTATGGGCCAGGAAGACGAGTCGGCGCGTCGCAGGTCCGCCTTTAATCCATACCAGGTCACGGAGGCTGTTTTCTCGATGGCGTCCCCAGACGCCATCTTTCTCCATCCGCTCCCGGCCCATCGGGGGGAAGAGGTCACGGCCGAGGTCATCGAACACGAGCGCTCGGTGGTGTTCGACCAGGCGGAGAACCGGCTCCATGCAAACAAAGCGGTCCTGATCGACCTCCTCGGCCCGGCCGCGTGAGGGCTTCCTCGGAAGCGGCGCTATGAGTGACCCGATTGTCGCCATCGTCGGACGGCCGAACGTTGGCAAGTCCACGTTATTCAACCGGCTGGTGGGGCAAAGGTTTGCGATCACCGCCGAGAAGCCTGGGACAACTCGTGACCGCCTGCTAGCCAGGATCGACTGGCAAGACCGGCATTTCGCGGTCGTGGATACCGCCGGCCTGGATAGCAATCCG
Organism: Dehalococcoidia bacterium; assembly: GCA_965220155.1. Classification (GTDB taxonomy): domain Bacteria; phylum Chloroflexota; class Dehalococcoidia; order SHYB01; family SHYB01. The sequence goes on from OZ244810.1 coordinate 3,088,274, forward strand.
GATGATGCGATGCACGCCTCGATGATGGGCCAAGTCCGGTTGGCGATCGAAGAGGCGCAAGCTGTCATTTTCATGGTTGACGTTATGGATGGGGTGACGCCTGCCGACGCGGACGTTGCCGCCGAGCTGCGCCGGTCGGGAAGGCCGATTGTCTTGGCGGCGAACAAGGCCGACAACCCCAAGAGAGAGCTCGGAAGTGTAGACTTCTACTCCCTCGGCTTGGGCCAGCCGATGCTGATAAGCGCGTACCACAACTCCGGGATCGGGGACCTGCTCGACCGGGTGACGGGCCTCTTGCCGCAAACTTCTGAGCAGCCAACCTCAGAAGGGATGCGGTTGGCGATCGTGGGACGTCCCAACGTAGGCAAGTCGATGCTGCTCAATGCCGTGCTTGGAGAGGAAAGGGCGGTAGTCAGCGAGGTCCCCGGGACTACGCGCGACAGTATCGACACCCAGCTGACCTACCACGGGGAACCGGTGACGCTGATCGATACCGCGGGCATTCGTAAGCGCGGGCGTATCGAACGCGGTGTCGAGAAATACAGCGTGCTGCGCTCGGTCCGGGCCATCGAAAGGGCCGATATCGCCCTGCTGCTGCTGGACGCTTCGGAGCTAATTGCCGCACAGGACACGCACATTGCCGGGTATGTGCTCGAAGCGTTCAAGGGCATGGTGATCGTCATCAACAAGTGGGACTTGGCCGATCAAGTAGGCCTTACGACCCGGGAGTGCGAGCGGATGGTCAGTCGAAAGTTCCGGTTCGCTCCTTTCGCCCCGATCATCTACACTTCCGCTCTGGACGGGACAGGACTTCGCGAAGTCCTCAAGACGGCGAAAAGCGTTTGGGACGAGCGGACCAAGAGGGTTGGCACGGGAGAGTTGAACCGCGCCGTCGAGCGGGCTGTCGGCGAGAATCTGCCCAGGCTGGTCGGCAAACGCCGGCTGCATATCCTGTATGCGACGCAGGCCTCGGTGAACCCGCCGACCTTCGTGTTCTTCTCCAACAACCCAAAGCTCCTCCATTTCTCCTATAGGCGCTACCTCGAGAACCGGCTGCGCGAGGCATTCGGTTTCACCGGCACACCATTGCGGTTCGTGTTCAAGTCGAGGGATGAGTAGTGGGCCTCAACGTGCTGGCCATTGTTCTGGCATATCTCATCGGGTCGATACCGGTGGGAATGGTCTTCGGAAAGATCCTGGGGGGCATCGACGTCCGTGACTACGGTAGTGGCAGCATCGGCACTGCGAACGTGGCCCGGAGCATGGGGTCCAGAGTGGCGGCGGCGGTGCTCGTATTGGACATGGGCAAGGGAGTCGTCGCGTTTTTTGTCGGGAAGAGCCTCGGAGACGCCGCCTATGTTGAGGCTCTGGCCGCCACAGCCGCGGTTGTTGGGCACAACTGGTCGGTGCTCTTGCGGTTCACCGGTGGGCGGGGGGTGAGCACTGGAATGGGGGCCATGTTCGCGATGGCCCCAGTGTGGGCAGCTGCCTCACTTGGGCTGGGGATTGTGCTGATAGCAATCTGGAGGTTCGTCTCGCTCGGGTCCATGGCGGGGGCCATACTTGGCGCGATGTCCCTCCTGGTGCTGGCGCTCATTGGGGACAGGCCGTGGGCCTATGTCGGGTTCGGGATGGCCACGACGGCGATGATCCTTTGGCAGCACCGCGGCAATGTCGGCCGTCTCATCTCAGGTACGGAAAGGCGTCTTGGCCAACAAGTGGGGCCGGCGCGAGCTCGAGTGAGGCCGCCGTGAACATCGCTGTCGTCGGGACGGGGAGTTGGGGTACGACCCTCGGCGTTCACTTGGCGGCGAAGGGCTTTGTGGTCCGGCTGTGGGCCCGTACCTCCGAGGAGGCAGAGCGCCTCGCCTCGGAGCGGCGCAACGCAGAGCGGTTGCCCGATCATCCATTCCCGGGCGGGCTGCAGGTCACGTCATCATTGGGCCACGCGCTGGAAGAGGCTGGCATGGTGATCATCGCCGTGCCGTCACCCTCGCTACGGCAAAACGCTCGTCAGCTTGGCCCTCTTCTTCCGGCGGAAGCAGTGGTGGTCAGCGCGACGAAGGGCCTCGAGCGTGACACCGGGAGGCGGATGAGTGAGGTCCTGCGCGATGAGCTGACCGGGCCCGCGCGTGACAGGGTGTGCGTGCTGTCCGGCCCCAACTTGTCTCGCGAGATAGCGGACGGAATGCCTGCCTCGACCGTGGTGGCCTCGGAAGATGATGCCGTTGCGGCCAAGGTGCGGGATGTGATCATGACCCCTCGGCTGCGCGCCTACACCAACAGCGACGTCACAGGCGTAGAGCTGGGAGGGGCGCTGAAGAATGTCATTGCCATCGGGGCCGGGATGAGCGACGGGTTGGGCTATGGCGACAATGCCAAGGCGGCGTTCATCAATCGCGGCCTGGTGGAGATCACCCGCCTCGGGGTTGCCGCTGGCGCGCGGGCACTGACCTTTGCGGGGCTGGCCTGCCTCGGTGACCTGATAGCGACCTGCTCCAGCCGGTTGAGCCGCAACTATTTCGTGGGCGAGCAACTCTCGAAGGGCCGACCGCTGAAGGTTATCTTGCGAGAGATGCGGTATGTGGCCGAAGGGGTCGACACCACTGTAGCGGCCCTGTCGATGGCGGGACGACTGGGCGTAGAAATGCCGATCGCCGAGTATACCCACAAGGTCCTGTTCGAGGGGATGGAGCCGGAGCGGGCGGTAATGGCCCTGATGTCCCGGGACCCCAAGTCCGAATGGTTGGGTATTCCCTTCAGCTAACCCCTGTTTGGACCGGCCGGGACCGTGGTCGGGCCGTGCGGCCTGTGGTACAGTGCGGCGAGCCTTCAGGCTAGGAGCAGGTACTTGTTCAAACGTATCGACCACGTGGTCATAGCAGTCAAGGACTTGGAAGCCGCCGCGACTCTCTATGGGGAGCACCTGGGGCTGAAGGGGAGTGAACCCGCGGACGTGCCCGCAATCGGCGTCAGGAGAATCAACTTCGATGTGGGGGACGCGTTCATCGAGCTGGCGCAGCCCGTCGCGGACTCGAGCCCTGTCGCCAAATTCGTTGCCGAGAGGGGCGAGGGCCTCTACCTGATTGCCGTCCAGGTGGACGACCGTAAGGCTGCAGTCAAGGTCCTGCGGGAGAAGGGCGCGCGTATCATCGGTGATGAGAACACCGATGGTCAGGTATTCATCCATCCGAAGAGCACCCACGGCGTCCTAATGCAGCTGGTCGAGTGAGCATGGATCCGGGGCCCAACGGGCCGAGTCCCAGGGCGCCCGCAATCCTCCGACGGCTGGACTGGCGGCGTCTGGGCTGACTGGCGCGTTGTCCGGTCCGGGCGAACTGGAGCTAAGCCAGCGAGGGTGCCAGCGCCGGTTTTCGATCTGGGGATGTTCCGTGACCGGTGTTCTCCTCAGGCGTCTTTAGCATCTTCGCCACTTCGGCATGAGTAGGCACAGCCTACTACCTGACCCCGTTCTTTCTCATCCAGAGCAGGGGTACTCGGTTACCTTATCGGGGCTGCTCTTCTTTCTTTTGCCGTTGAGTATGGGTCTACGTATTGGTTTGGGGTTGTTCGAGGCACCGAATATCGCCGCAATACTGAGCAGAGCGAGGCCGGAGAACCAGGGCTCCGTCGCGGCATCGGCGGCCGTGGCGGGAGGGGTTCCAGGACGCCATGTTCGGGCTGGCCTGGCTACCTTGGTGGCATTGGGCCGAGGGCGGGCCTAGTACGAACGGCCATCGAGCTCGATGCTCACGTTGCCGAGCCTGTCGATGCGCCATCGCCGAGTCCCGTCGGATGCGGTCTCGCCTGCGTGGCGAGGCCGCTCGGCGAGATAATCCGGGAGGAACCGGACCCTGACGCCGTCTCTGTTCCGGACCGCCTCCGCCGCAAAGTCGATTCCCGCGTGGGCGGGGTCCGAATCAGCCGATGGCAGGTCCCCCGCCAGCCAGGGATTGGCCTGGGGCTGACTGAGGTCTTGGGGTGGGGCATAGGTGGGGTACGCGCCGGTTTCGGTGCGGTACCGGCGTACAGCGTCTTGAACGAGCCGCAAGTCTGCCAGCAGGGCTGGGTCTTCGCTGTCGTCCAGAAATACCGGTACTGCGATTGCGGCCAGCACGGCAGCGATGACGATAACGATCAAGAGCTCGACCAGAGTAACACGGCGGCGGACGGGAGGCTCGGCAATCGTCACGGGAAGGGACTCCAACGGGAGTATAGCATGGCCTCGGGCCGGGCTTGAGGCTCCCCGGCCCAGACGCCAAAAGGCCCGCCGGTTCCGGCGGGCCTCTTAGCTCTTCGGAGGTGCTCCTCCGCTTGCTGTGCCCGTACGACGCTATCCCTTTCTGGACTGGTGCACTTCGAGCTCTTCGCCGGGGGCGAGGGCCACGCGGCGGACGTTAATGCCGAACTTCAGCAGCCAGTACCACAGGGTCCCCTTGCTGATCCCCAGCTCAGCGGCCATCGCGGGGAGGCCCTTCTCGTTGTACATATCGGGCAAGAGCTTCTCTAGGGGCTTGTCGTAGCGCTCCTCCACACTCTGCATCAGCTTCGTCTTTCGGACCACGTTTCACCTCCTGTTTGAAACAACTATAAATTAGCATGGTCTTTGAGGCGCTGTCAAGACTTTGTCAAACGCAATTTTATAAACAGGTTCAAATGAGGTTCAAAAATTGGTCGTTGATGACCCAGGAGCACGAATCCGGACCAGCGACGGTCGAGCTTCCAGAAGTAGCAAAACGAAACGTCTAATTTATCCAGAATGGCGGTGGAGGAACAGTGCCGCCAAGCGGCGGCCGTCTCGCTTGGACGTGGGCCTCGAGGCTCATCGGTACGGGTTGGCGTAGGCAGTTGGCGCCAAAGATCCTTCGCAACGCTTGGGTGGCGGACGCAACCGACGTTTGTCAGTGAAGGTGTCCACAGGTATAATTGGCTCGTTCCAGCTGCGAGTGGAGGAGTGTCCTTTGGCGAACCATAAATCAGCCGAGAAGGCTGCGCGAAAATCGGCCCGACGGCGCCTCATCAACCGGTCTGTCAAGTCATTGGTCAAGACCCAGATCAAGAAGGCTGAGGGGCGGATCTTCTCCGAGGATGGAGAAAGTTCCGGGCCCGCGGTGCTGACCGCCGTGAAGGCTCTGGACCGGGCGGCCAAAAAAGGGGTTCTGCACCCCAATAACGCGGCGCGGCGCAAGTCGAGGCTGATGAAGAAGCACAACGGCGCGTCATCGGGGTAAATGCGGGCTTCGCCAGATCGAGCTAGAGCCGGCCTCGAGGCCGGCTCTTTTGATTGGCGACGGTAGGGACATCGGCCCATTGACAACGGCCGGCGGTCGCCATACATTGGCTAGAACGCGCGTTCTACCGAGCCGATTTATCGAAGAGGGTGACTTGGACAGGCTTTCCCCCAAGCAAGAGGCAATCCTGGGTTTCCTGAAAGGGTTCCAGGACGAGCATGGCTATGCGCCCTCGGTCCGGGAGATACAGTCGGCTTGTGGCATCAGCTCTACGTCGGTGGTCGATTACAATCTTCGTCTCTTGGAGCAGAAAGGGCTTCTTCGCCGGGACCGAGAGGTCTCCCGAGGCATTGATTTGCGCAGCGAGTCGGGAGGGCGAGCGGGTCTCCAGGAAGTGCCCGTGCTCGGCACCATCGCCGCCGGCGCTCCCATCGATGCCCCCGACGCTGAGTCGAGGTCTGCGGACCCGGATGACGTGGTCCGGCTGCCTGGCTCGGCGCTGGCGGGTCGGGGCGAGGTCTATGCGCTACGTGTCAAGGGTACCTCGATGGTGCAGGACCTGATAGGGGACGGAGACATCGTGGTCGTAGAAGCCCGCCGCGACGCGCGAAACGGGGATATCGTCGTGGCCTGGCTGAGCGGCGAGCGGGAGACCACGCTCAAGCGGTACTACGACGAGGGGGAGCGGATTCGCCTCCAGCCCGCCAACGACGATATGGAGCCCATCTACGTTGACCCCGCCAACCTCGTGATACAGGGGCGGTTCGTCGCCCTGCTCCGGGGCGATATCGCGTGACCGCTACCCGCCGCGGCTAGCGGGCCCGTTCCTCTCCCGTTTGTTGGGAGCGCCGCACGACCTTGCTCTGTGCAGCGCTCACGTCCCCCTTCCCCCACGGTGGGATGATGGCGCTGAAACGGCCCGCCAGGCCGCCGGCGACCACCAGCGTGACTGCCGATGGGTCCCGTAGCACCTTCAAGGCTGTTGTCTCGTCATCCGCCGTCAGGCCTCCTGGAATCTTTCCGGCCCGTTTCAGGCTGGCGGCCGTGCGCTCCGCCTTGTCGTAGAGCACGCGCTTGACACGTTCTTTGGACATACCAACCTTCGCGAGGAGGCTAGCCGGCTCCGGGCCCAGAACCACAACGAAGTTGGAATAGTCGGGCCCGCATGCCGCCATGGAGTCGGCGATGGCATCGGGAATGCCCGAGGCGTCGCCGCTCATGGTGCCGTGGACCTGGTGCGCTCCCTGAGCGCTGACGACCGTGACAACGCTCTCATCGGCGGAGAAGCCATGTTCAACGTGGAGCGGGTCCCAGGGGCTCTCCGTTTCGTTCTCCGGCAGCACGTAGCCGTATTTACCCCCGTGGCCGATGCAGCTCATATCAACTTCCCCTGGGCGGGAGCCGATCACGTTGATTACGATGAGGCGGATTGCTCTCCCGATGGTGGAGTTCGCCCTGTTCCCAGGTCCAAGGACGTTCACACCGGAATTCATTCCCAGCTCCTTGGCGATGGGGCCGTTGACGATCACCAGCTGGGCCGCTCCGCCGGTGCTGACGGAAGAGCCATGGATGTTGAAGGCCGGCTCGCATAGAGCTTCCACCGCGGCGTTGACCACCGGCAGGTATTCTGGCCTGCACCCCGCCATGACGGCGTTCACCGCAACTGTGCGGGCGTCTATCGCCAGGGATCGGGCTGGTACCGTCCCAACGACGTCACCGGGCTGAAGGCCGGCGGCGTCCAGGGACCGCTGGACCAGCGCATCTGTCGGAGGGACTACCGGCAGGCCATCTGTAAGGCCCTGCTCAAAGAACGCTTCGATCGCGTTCCAGGCGTCGACGGCTTGGATGCTGGGATCTGCCCCGGCCAACTAAGCCCCCGTCGTGATGGGGGTGTCTTCTCTGTTGCCCCACTCTGCAAATGAGGCGTCGTAGAGCTTGACTCGGTTGTAGCCCAAGAGGCGAAGGACGAACGCTCCGTGCGCCGCACGGATGCCACCCTGTCAATAGGTTACGACGAGCTTGTCCTCAGTGATGCCGGTCTTCTCGAGCAGGGTTCGAAGCTCTTCCGAGGACTTGAAGGTTGCCAGGTCGCGGTTAGTGGCCACGGCAGCACTCCATTCGAGGTGGATCGCGCCTGGAATATGGCCAGTCCGATTGTTGCCCCTCGAGACCGAGCCGTCCCACTCGCCTTGAGAGCGCACATCCCACAGTGCGGTCCCCTTGTCGCCAACGTAGCTTTTGAGCTCTTCAACCCGGCAGATGAGACTGTCGTCGACCCTTGTCGTGAACGTTGCGGCCGGGTATTCGGGGACCTCCATCGCGGCCGGCCGGCGCTCCGCCACCCATTTGTTCCATCCGCCGTTAAGGACCCTACAGTTGTGGTTGCCGTAGTACTCCAGCGCCCACCATAGCCGGGTGGCCGGGTTCGCCCCGTCGGCGTCATACACGACAACCGTCGTGTCATCACCAATCCCAAAGGAGCCCATCAGGGCCGCGAATTTGTCCGGGGGCATGACGTAGACGGGGTCATCTGGGTCGTGCTTTATGAAGTTGCTGCGGCCGGGCCCAATGTGTACTGCTTCCGGGATGTGCGCCCGGACGTAGCCGTCGGGGTTCCCCATGTCCACGACGCGGACATTGGGATCCTCGATGTGCTCGGCGAGCCATTCGGTCTCAACCAGTAGCTCCGGGTGAACATACCTTGGGCTTTTCATCGCTTCATCCTCCCGAGACCGCGGTCTCAATCTGCTGGCGGACCATCTGGACTACAGCTGTGGTCGGTATACGGGCCCTGAGCAAAAGCTGTCTGTTACTCACTTCGAGCCGGACGTTTCCCACCTGGTCGGAAGGCAATTCGAAGACCTCAGCGACCTTTTGTGGAACACCAAGTGTGGCCTGGGCGACGGTGAAATCCAGGTCGTTGCCGAACAACAGGAACACCGCTATCTCCGCGGTATCCTGGTCGATGACGCTCACTCCAACGCCGCTGTATGTTGCTCTCAGGCCCTCGAACCTGAGCCCTCTACTGTCGAGCTCTTCAGGGTCTCCCACGAGGACTATCAGGCCAGGACCGACCGAGTCGAGGGCGGGGACCGCCCCACGCTGCCCCAGCATGCTCACCGACCCGGCGGGAGCGCTCACGTCGATCATCCGTTTGAGCCCCGGGAGGGTCTCCGCCAGGAGCGCTGTGCCGTCTGCGGGGAATGCTATGGAGCTCAGGATTCCCTCCAGAGACTCGCCCGGCAGGCGAGCGTATCGAACGTCGCGATAGCTCCCGGCTCCAAAGCCGCCCAGACCCAGGAGCGCGATAAGCAGAGGGCCGCTGAAACTGCCCTTCACAGCAAGACGGAAGGGTGACCGGAGGCTAAGAACTGAGGCCTCGATGTCCGAGGCTGTGATGGCTGACGCGCTGGCCGCGCCAGTGTAGGTGTCGATCAGGCGGTCTACGTCTGGACCGACGAGGGGGTGAGCACGAAGGGCCTTGACATCGATGTACATCGCCGATCGGACGCTGACAGGCAGGAGCCTGAAGGCGACTTCGGCGTTCTGGGATAGTCCCACGACCGCGGTAGGGACGGGCGTTGGCGATGGAGTTTGTGTGGGCGTTGGAGTCGGCACGGGAGTGACGGTAGCGCTGGGGAAGTTGCATGAGGCCCCCAGAGCCGCCAGGGCGCCCATGAGCAGGAACAACCGGAACGCGCGAACCACCCTGCTTTCGACCCATCTCTGAGGGATGGCCTAGTATACAGGGATTGGTTTGAGGGGAGACTCGACCCGCGGCCGCCCTTGCTCCGGTGCCAGGATATGGGGGGTTGCCCTCTATAATGGTCTGGCCCCTTGGCCACCCTGAGAATGATGCCGCCCACCCAGGAGGGGAGCGCATGCCGGGACCCCTAGCCGGGGTGAAGGTCCTGGACCTCACCCGCATATTGGCCGGCCCCTATTGCTCGATGACCCTTCGCGACCTCGGAGCTGAGGTGATCAAGATCGAGCGGCCCGATGGGGGGGACACAGCGCGGGGCAACGGGCCTTTCGTCGGCGAGCTGAGCACGTATTTCCTCAGCGTCAACAGGGGGAAAAAGAGTGTCACCCTCAACCTCGCTGCTGAACGGGGGAGGGACATCCTGATCGACCTCGCCAAGCGCTCCGATGTCCTGGTGGAGAACTACGTACCGGGCAACATGAAGCGGTTCGGGTTGGACTACGAAGCATTGAGCCGGCACAACCCGAGGCTGGTCTATTGCTCCATCTCCGGATTTGGGCAGACCGGGCCTTACGCGGCCCGGCCCGCGCTGGACGTCGTGGTCCAGGGCATGGGCGGCGTCATGAGCATCACGGGAGAGCCCGGAGGGCCGCCTGTTCGCCCTGGCGCATCCATGGGGGACATTGTGGCTGGCCTCTATGCGGCTATCGGGATCCTCTCGGCGCTGTTCGAGCGGGTGATTAGCGGGAAGGGTCAGTACATCGATATTGGGATGCTGGACTGCCAGGTCGCCATCATGGAAAACGCGCTGTCCCGATACTTCGGCAGCGGCGACGTCCCGGGGCCTCTCGGGACCAGACACCCGGTCTTTACGCCTTTCCAGGCCTTCGAGACCAGCGACGGCTGGATCGTCTTGGCCATCATTGGTGGAGTAACGGACCAGTGGCCCCTCTTCTGCGCCACCATCGGCCACCTTGAGCTCATCGATGATCCGCGCTACTCCACCGGTGGGCTCAGGACGCAGCACTATGAGGAGCTCGAGCCCGTGTTGCGGGAGGCGCTAAAGCGGAGGACGGCTGAAGAGTGGGTCGCGGCGTTCGGACAGGTGGACATTGCGTGTGGTCCGGTCAACAGCGTCGACAAGGTTGCGAGCGATCCCCAGATCGCCGAGCGGGAGATGATCGTTCAGGTCCCTTACGATCACGGGGGACCTGTGAAGCTGATCAACACCCCGGTGAAGCTGTCCCGCTCTCCTGGCATGGTCGACACCCTATCGGCGGCCCTGGGGGAGCATACGGACGAGGTGCTCGGCGGCACACTTGGTCTCACCAAGGAGGAAATCGCGACGCTCAGGGCAGACGGCGTGGTCTGATGCTGGACGCTTCGCCATCGATGGAGCGAGCAAACGGGGGCCGAGCAAACGGGGGCCGAGCAAATGCCGGGGGTGGCATCGACGTTGCGGCGATCGAGGAAGGGCTGCTTCTTATGCCGTTTAGGTTAGCATGCTGCTCTGGGTATCCGTCGACCCGGTAACGGCCAACGCTGAGGCGGTCAGCGATCGCCTCGTCTGAGACCCAGCGCGGCCGTCCCGGTTTAGTCCCGAACGCCACCGCATCCATGGGGCCAAGCAAATGCCGGGGGTGGCATCGACGTTGCGGCGATCGAGGAAGGGCTGCTTCTTACGCCGTTTAGGTTAGCATGCTGCTCTGGGTATCCGTCGACCCGGTAACGGCCAACGCTGAGAGCGGTCAGCGATCGCCTCGTCTGAGACCCAGCGCGGCCGTCCCGGTTTAGTCCCGAACGCCACCCCGTGGGGGGTGCTCCGAAAGCTTCAGTGGCCAGTCCATTTTGGCGCGGCGATTCTCTTGGAGTGACGATTGTCGGGTGACCTTGTCTCCGGATCATAGCCCTACCCATAATGGCCCTATTCACAGGATGGACATCCCTTTGGTCCGCTCTGGCGTAGTCATTGACATGCACGAGGCGGGCTGCGACGAAAGACATGAGCACCGAGGCGCCGCACCAGCCTCTTAGTTTCGAAGAGATCGTCGAGGAGCACGGCGACTTCGTCTATAACGTTGCTCTTCGTATGACCGGTGACGCGTCCGAGGCGGAGGATGTAATGCAGGACGCGTTCATCTCCGCTTACCGGGCGTATTCCCGGTTCAGGGGCGAATCGGCCGTCTCCACCTGGCTCTATCGAATCACCGTCAACGCCGCTTTGATGAAACGCCGCAAGGAGACGAAGGACAAGTACCTCACGCAGACTGGCTACGACGACATGGACGTGCCCGACTGGGGGGAGGGTCCTGAGAAGGCGGCCCTCAACGCCGAGCTGCACGAAGCAATCCGGGAGGGGCTCCGGAAGCTACCCCCGGACCTTCGCATGGCAGTAATTCTGCGGGACATTCAGGGCCTCTCCGGTATGGAGTCGGCCGAGTCCCAAGAGGTCCCCGTGGCGACTCTCAAGACTCGGCTTCACCGGGGCAGGGTGCTTCTCCGCAAGCACCTCGAGAGTTATCTCAGTGGCCGATGACGGTCAGTCGTCTTTGCGATCGTTTCGGCATTCCATCAGGTTGTGCAGCGTCCCGGCGACGCCTTTCAGCCCTGCGGCTGCATCCAAATGAGCGTGGACAAGAGATATGCGCTCGCTCTGGCAGTCGCCGCTAGCTGCGTCTTGGTGATGGCTGCATGCTCCTCGCCGCGCGGCGACGCCAGCGACGAGGTGGTGCGCGTGATCGGAAAGGACCAGATCCGCTCCATCGACGAGCCACGTTTCGACCAGGCGGGCGAGGCGGATGAATACCTCAGCGAGGACGAGCCGGTCTTAGGGGTGACTATCGGGGAAGAGGCTCGGGCCTACCCTGTGACCATGTTGAGCCGGCACGAGATCGTTAACGACTGGATAGGCGGCACCCCAATCGCGGTGACATGGTGACCCCTCTGTTATACCGGCATCGTGTATGTCAGGGAGGTAGAGGGACAGGTCCTGGAGTTCGGGGTGTCGGGCAAGCTATACCGGAATGGCCTTATCATCTACGACCGGCAAAGTGATAGCGAATGGAGCCATGTCGCTGGAGTTGCCATCAACGGGCCGTTCGACGGACGACATCTTGAGCCCGTGCCTTCTGTCATGGCTGCCTGGGCCCACTGGAAGGACGCCCACCCCGATACGTTGGTCCTGTCAAAGAACGAGGGCCTGTTTTCCTTTGACCAATATCTGTTCGACCCATACGACGACTACTACTACAGCGGCCGCGCGGGGCTCCACGGGCCGGCGGAGCGCGACGACCGCCTCCCGATCAAGGCGCGGCTGCTCGGAGTGATCGTGAACGGGCGGGCGAAGGCCTATCCGTTCGAGGCACTCAAGGAGTTCCCGGTGTTGAATGACGCATTGGGCGGCCGTGATCTCGTCATCGCCACCAGCCGCATCGTGGACCGTGGGACGGGTGTCGAACTAGACAGGGTGACAGCCCTTGCATACAGTAGGGAGGTCGCTGGCCAGACGCTCACGTTTGGGGAGGCCGCTAATCCGCTACAGCAGGGCCCTTTGATGCGGGACTTGGAAACGGGGTCGCTGTGGAGGACTCTTACCGGTGAAGCCGTCGATGGGCCAATGCGCGGGCGCTCGCTCAATCAAGTGTCCTCCACCACGGCGTTCTGGTTCGGGTGGCGTGACTATTTCCCGGAGACGGCCCTTTTCGATCCAGGGGGCGAACGGACGCCACGACTTGGCTGAGAGATGGGCAGGCGGCACGAGGCCAGGACCGCGAGTCCGGTCTCATTGAGTTTGATGGGGCGGGTAAACGCCCCGCTGAAAGAGGGGCTGTGTCCTATAGCATAACGGGCGCCATAAACGCGGGCATCTTTACGGCCATCCTTGCCCTGCTGGCTCTGTACTTCGTCGTGATCGTCGTCCGCTCGTTCCAGCTGAACCCAGTCCTGTTCCTCGGGGGCCTCCTCCGCCTCAGGGGAGGCCCCGTCCTTTACCTGGGGGGGCTTCTCGCGTTCGGGCTTGTGAGTGTGGCGTTCGCAATGGCCCATGCAGGCGTGTACCAGGGGCTTGACATCCGAACGGGAGTGCTGGAATGGGGGCTGCTATTCGGTGTGGCCCACTGGGCCGTCGACGGGTTCCTTCTCGCCGCTTTAGCGAGGGCCCATCCCTGGGTGCGTAGTGGGGAGATGGACAACCCCGGCTTTTTCGTGCTGCAGTACCCGGCCTCGAACGCCCTTGGGTTCCTGGGGGTACATCTCCTCTACGGTTACTTCGTCAGCGCGTTCTACGACGCTCTCAGGTAGTCCAAGCGCTCCGGAACCGACCAGTCTCAACCTGCATCCAACGTTCGGCTGCGTGTGTTGGCGTCCCTTGGGGCATCTCGGTATTCGCCCGGCACCAATGTTGGTCCAGAAGAAAGAGACACAATGAACGTCGGGAGAGGACTGGGCCTTGCCCTCCTAGGCTTGGCCCTGACGCTGACGGCGTCGGCCTGTAGCTCCGCTCCACCGGGCGCGACTACTCAGACTCCCCCAACCCGAGCCCCAGCCACTCCTACAGCGGCCTCGGCAAGCCCGAGCGTATCGGCGCCGCCAACGGCCGCCCCGGTGTCAACCGCGGCCCCGAGTCCAGTGATGCCCCCGTCCCCAACCGGGGCCCCGTCCCCAAGGGCAGCCTTGACCAACACTCCCACCCCTATTTCGATGCCCTCCCCGACCTCCCCACCCACAGTTACCCCGGTGCCGGATACGCCAACACCCGCGCTTCCGCCAACCGCCACTTCGACTCCGACAGTCGCGGAGGAGCTCGGTATTTTCAACTTCAGCACCCGGGACTGGAAGACTGATTTCTACAAATCGACCATCAACCTCGAAGAGATTTTCCGGGGACAGATCAAAGATGGGATCCCGGCTATCAGCGAGCCGAAATTCGAAAGCCAGGAAGATGCAGCCCTCTGGATCGGGGATGTTGTCCCTGTGCTGGCAGTGGAGGTCAACGGCGAGGCTAAGGCCTATCCGCTGGGTATGCTCATCTGGCATGAGATCGTGAACGATGAGCTTGGAGGGGTCCCGGTGGCGGCGACCTATTGCCCGCTTTGCAATACGGGCCTCGCATTCAGCAGGGAAGTCGATGGCCGGGTCCTGGAGTTCGGTGTGTCGGGGTTGTTGAGGAATAGCGATCTGATCATGTTCGACAGGGAGACAGAGTCCTTTTGGCAGCAGGCAACGGGCAACGGGATCGTGGGTGAGTTCGCGGGTACGCGGCTCGAGTTCCTACCTGCGGCCATCGTCTCGTTCGCGGACTTCCGGGAGGCCTTCCCGGATGCCCTGGTACTGTCCAGGGATAGCGGCTTCCATTCCAGGTACTCGGACGTTTATGGTCGGAACCCCTATTTCCGCTACGACACCAAGATGACGACTCCTTTCCTCTTCTTTGGCGAGAGGGACCGTCGGTTGGACCTGATGGAGCGTGTTGCGGCGGTGGAGATCAATGGCGCCGCCAAAGCATATCCTTTCGAGCTGATTTCCGAGGCTCAGGTGGTGGCGGATGAGGTGGGCGGCCAGCCGCTGGTTGTTTTCTGGAAAAGCGGGACAGCGTCGGCGCTGGACGAAAACGACATGGCTGAATCCGAGGACATTGGGGCCACCGGCGTCTTCGACCCGGTGATCGAGGGTCGAACGCTCACCTTCGAGGCCCAGGGAGATGTGTTTATCGATGCCCAGACCGGCTCAGCGTGGAACATCTTTGGCAAAGCCGTTGCCGGCCCCATGGAGGGCAAGAGCCTGGCCCGCATCGTGCATTCTGACCATTTCTGGTTCGCCTGGGCGGCCTTTCACCCGGACACGGAGGTTTACGGGCGGTAAGTCACCGGCTGGTTGGGAGCATCCTAGGGGCCCTGGGAAGAACACCCCGGGTTGGAACGGGAGGATGGCGGGCCTTCCCGGTGGGGCCAGCATACATGTACGACCACCGACGCGATCGGCGGGGTAGCAGGCTCTACCCACTGTGGTGACGCTCCGCGCGTGCGGCGTGAGCATGCCCAGGGCGGACCGGACGTTACATCAGGAATCCTGCCCTATGGCCTAACCCAAACCTGGGTCAGTCAACAGGGCCCGGGCGATCGGCGATGCCGCAGATCGCTTCCGACGGGAGTCGGCCCGCTAGATGGCGAAAGTCTCCAGCAGGTCCCGCGCCGTTTTCGGCTTCGTCCTTTCGATAGCCTTTGCGAGCCGGCCCTCGAGGGGCACGCTGTCCGGGTTCTTGTAGATGACCCCCTGAGGCACGCCTTCGGCCCTTGCCATGGCGTACGCCGCGTCGAAGTCGGCTGGGTTGTGGTCTTCGGGGATGTCGTAGACCTTGGGTGCGATGCCTTGTTTGGCATTCCCCTTCAGCATGTCGTGGGTGTCGTTATAGGTCGTGCAGGGAGACTGGACGTGGACCATGGCGAAACCCGGGAAGTCCATTCCCTCGCTTACGAGGCTGGCGAGGTCCTTGACCTTTGAGGAGTACGAGCTGGCCACAAAAGAGACCCCGACAGTCATGTACAGCTCCAGGGGGTTCAGCTGCCCTTCCAGCTTGCCGTAGGGCGTCGTGGGGGTGACGGCTCCGAACTCAGTAGTGGGGGAGCTCTGGCCCTTGGTCAGTCCATAGACTCCGTTATCCATGATGACGCAGGTCACGTTCAGGTTCCGCTGGGCCTGCGGGCCGAGATGCTCGGCGCCGATGCTCAGAAAGTCGCCGTCGCCGGCAACAACGACGACGTTCAGCTCCGGGCGGGCCATCTTGATACCGAAGGCCGCCGGGAGCGACCTTCCGTGGACGCCGTGATAACCAAACGGCTGCGTGCCTTCCAGCAGGTGGACCATGTTGCCGGAGCAGCCGATGCCAGCCACGATGACGTTATTTTCCATCGGCAGCTCGGTCGCGGTCATCCGGTCTTTGATGGCCATCTCGAGAGCACGACGGACTCCGAAGTCCCCGCAGCCGGGGCACCACGCAAAGTCATACTCGGGGTTACGTTTGCTCATACAGTCACCTCTTCCTTAACGCCGACCCGCTGAGTGATCTCGTCCACAAGGCGGGAGACCTTGAACGGGAGCCCGGTGTACTGGGTAATAGACTCCGCCTTCACTCCATTGGACCGCAGCACCGATGAGAATTGCCCTTGGTAGTTAAGCTCGGGAACGATGACCAGGTCCTTGGTCCGCAGCTCTTCCAAAAGGGCCGGGGGCAACGGGTGCAGGTACATGGTGTAATACCATCCCACCGGGACCCCTCGATCCATGAGGATGTCATACGCCTCCTGGGCTGGGCCTTTCGAGCCGCCCCAAGTCATCATCGCGATAGGCTCTCGGGTGTTGAGGGCCTCGTAGGTCCCATCCTCCAGGAGCTTGAGCTTGGAGAACCTGCGCTCGGTCATCTGGATGTGGCGGAGCGGCTGGTGGGTGGTATCCCCGATGGAGTCGTGCTCACTTCCGTTGGCGACGTACGCGCCCGGCCCGCCTGGGACTGGCATCGGCGAGACGTGCTCTGCCTCGTAGCGCTGGTAGCCATTGGACCCGCGGTAGACGTTGCGGTCCTCGATGCGCACCTTATCCAAATCCGGCTTCGGAATGTTCTGCGAGCGTTCCGCCAGCATCATCTCGCTGAGCAGGATCACCGGCCCCTGGTAACGCTCCGCCCAATTGACAGCGGCGATCGCCGCTGAGAAGCACTCTTCGACGGTGCCCGGGGCGATTATTGGAATCCTGGTGTCACCGTGGGCCGGAGTCAGCGCCTTGAGCAGGTCCGACTGCTCTGTCTTGGTTGGAAGGCCAGTGGCAGGGCCTCCTCGCTGCACGTCCACGATGACTCCGGGGATCTCGGCCATCCAGGCGAGGCCGATCCCCTCTCCCATCAGCGACAGCCCGGGGCCGGCCGTGGAGGTCATCGCCTTCTTCCCCGCGAACCCCGCGCCGAATAGGGCGTTAACCGACTCGATCTCAGAGCTAGCCTGGTATACGAACTTGCCGGGCCCCACAAGGTTTCGCTCCATGTACACCAGGATGGTTGTGGCTGGTGAAATGGGGTACCCGACGAAGAAGTCCAAGCCCCCGGCGATGGCACCGACAGACAGGGCTTCGTTGCCCTTTATGAGGACTTGTTCGCCTTCGGGTGGGATTGGTGGCGCGAGCTGGCCCAGGCTGAAGTCGCTCTTGGAGACTTCCTCCCTACCCAGACCTAGGGCCTGGATGTTTGCCCTGATAATCTCGTCATCCCCATCGCGGCCCCTGGTGAACCTCTTGACAACGAAATCCGACAGGTAGCTCTCCGGCCAGTTGACCAGGTTGGCCAAGGCGCCCAGCACTACCATGTTGCCGGCCCGGAGGTTGCCAGTGGAGCGACCGAGCTGGTCGAAGGGGATACCCAAGACCTCTGGCGCATCCTCGAGCTCAAACTCAGCCGAATCGAAGAGGACGACCCCACCGTGGCGCACATCCGGCCCGTGGGTGTCATACGCTTCCCGGTTGAAGGCGACGAGGACATCGAGCTCGTCCCCGTTGCTTCGGATGGGTTTCGTGGCAATTCGGGCCTGGGTCCAGGTTGGCCCTCCCATGATCTGGGATGGAAAGGTGGCATACGTGAGGACGTAATAGCCGACCTGCGCCGCAGCCTGGGCCAATGCCTCGGAAGCGGTCACGACGCCCTGTCCCCCTTCACCCGCGAACCGCACGACAAAGTCATTCTTGTGCATGTGTCAGCCTTTCGGAGTTGGGGTTGTCAGACCTGGCCAGCTTTCGCGCCAGGTGGTGCTTTGAAAAATCAAGCGCCCTGCTACGTCGCACGACTTTGTGATGTCCGTAACAAGAACTAAGGCCCTTCCGGGCCTTGGATGGTGCTTTCTGCGCCGTCAAGATTCGTGCCACATAACAGGTTTGCGCGCCCGTTTCAACAGGTTGGGTGGGGTGAGGCGCGCCCCAACTATAGTGCCGCGCGAATCTCGCTGTCAACTCCTCGTCATGACCCTCTCAAGGGCCCCCGCCAGCGGTTACAGGGAGCCGTCTCACGGCCATTGCGGGAGGCCGCGGGTGGTGCGGGTCATCGCCGAGCTAGAGGGTATTGGAGGAGGCCGCGAGGGTGCCGCCTGACGGGCCTCACTCCTTATCTTGACACTAGAATCTGGGCTATATTACAGTGGCCCCGACCCCACGGCACCCTTCTGACTACTTCAGTCAAGCTACGCCGCACGGAGATTGGCTCCATGGAATACGAGGTCATAAACAAGCGGCCGAAGGACTTACGGCTGCCTTCTAATCTGGCGGCCTACCACGACCTTCGCAAGAGCTTTTCATGGGACCAGGTCGAAAAGGAGATGGACTGGCTTCCTGGTAACGGCCTCAACATCGCCCACGAATGCATCGATCGCCACTGCGACAAGGGGAACGCGGACCGGCCTGCGATGATCTGGGTGGGTAAGGATTACGAGGAGGAGCGGTACACCTTCGGCGAGATGAAGGAGCAGACGAACCGCGTCGCCAACGCGCTGGACGCGTTGGGCCTCAAGAGGGGCGACCGCGTCTTCGTGTTCTTGGCCCGGCTTCCCGAAACCTACTTCGTCTTGCTCGGTATCTTGAAGGCGGGCGGGATTGCGGGGCCGCTGTTCTCGGCTTTTGGACCTGACCCGGTGCGGGACCGGCTCCAGGATAGCGGCGCCACTATTCTGGTCACTTCGCCAGACCTGAAGAAGCGGGTAGCCGATATCCTCCCTGACTGCCCGGACTTGAAGCACACTGTCATCATCAACAAAGGCGGCCGCAGTCAGGCTCCCCTCGACGCTGGCGATATCAGTTACGAGGAGATCATCGCCAAGGCGTCCCCCGATTTTACCGTGGACGCCACGAGCCGGGACGACTTCTCGATCATGCACTATACGTCAGGCACCACGGGCAAGCCGAAGGGCGCGGTCCATCGCCATAATTCTGTGCTCCAGCAATACATAACGGGCAAGTGGTGCCTGGACCTTCAACCGGAGGACCTCTATTGGTGCACCGCGGACCCTGGATGGGTCACAGGGACCTCATACGGGATGATCGCCCCATGGAGCAACGGCGTTACGCAGTTCATCTACGAGGGCGGGTTCCGAGCCACCACGTGGTATGAGTTGATCCAGAAGTACCAGGTCACCAACTGGTACACGGCGCCGACCGCGATCCGCATGATGATGAAAGTCGGCGAGGAGGCGGCACTGAAGCGGGACCTCTCCTGCTTGAGGTTCATGGCCAGCGTTGGGGAGCCGCTCAACCCCGAGGCCATCGTATGGGGCATGAAGGCCTTCGGCATGCCCTTCCACGACAACTGGTGGCAGACTGAGACCGGGGCCATTCTCGTCGCCAACTATGCGGAGTCGTCGATCAAGCCAGGCTCGATGGGGCGTCCCATCCCCGGCGTGACGGTCGGCATCATCGACGACGAGTACCGGGAGCTCTCGATAGGGTCGGAGGGCAACTTGGCGGTCCGGCCGGGTTGGCCATCGATGTTCCAGACCTATTGGCACAACCAGGAGATGTACGACTCGAAGTTCAAGGGAGGATGGTACATCACTGGTGACAAAGCCTCCATGGACGAAGACGGATATATCTGGTTCATGGGACGAGCCGACGATGTTATCAACACCGCAGGCCACCTCGTGGGGCCATTCGAGGTTGAAAGCGCCTTGATCGAGCACCCGGCCGTCGCGGAGGCGGGCGTCATCGGTAAGCCTGACCCAGTGGCGATGGAGATCGTCAAGGCCTTCGTCGCGTTGAAGGAAGGCTACGAGGAGTCCGACGGTTTGCGCCGGGAGCTGCTGACCTTTGCCCGGGGCAAGCTCTCGGCGGCGGTTGCTCCCAGAGAAATCGGCTTCTTGCCCGACCTTCCCAAAACCCGGAGCGGCAAGATCATGCGCAGGCTGCTGAAGGCCCGGGAGCTTGGCCTCCCTGAGGGGGACACCAGCACGCTTGAGGAGGACTAGGCCTGCCGGGTGGGGGGATGTTGGGCGGAGGGAGGCCGTTGAAGGTACGGTCGGTGGATACCCAGTGTGCCCGGGTCCCTCTCGGCGTGGACCTCGGGTCCCTGGGCCAAGTGCCTTGCATTGAGGATGCCCTTGTCCGTGTGACCTCCCCCGATGGGCCTGCCGGCCTCGGCTATGCGTTGACCCTTCGGCAGGGGGAGGCTTCCACGATCTTGGGCAGGGTGTGAGCCCTGGCCCCGCTCGTCACCGCCATTGGAATGGGTCACCTGGGGTTTCGATCTCTTTTCCGACCCGCCGTTACTTGATCGCGGGTCGGTTCAGCTGTCTGCCCGCCCAGGTCTGGGTCTCGAGCTATTGCCCGAGCTCGACACACGGGAGCCAGCATGAGTGCCTTCCTGCCGAGCGCTATTCTTTTCGACCTCGACGATACGATCATCCAACATGGGCCTGCGGAGCGCTCGTTTCTGCCTGCCGCCGAGAGATACCGGGCACGATTCGGTCCAGCCACGCCGAGCCGCCTGTTGAGAGCGTTTCAGGAAGCGCGGGCGTGGTTCTGGGGCGACCCTCAGCGGCACCGGCGTGGCCGTTTGGACCCAGGGCTAGCCCGCCGGGAGATGGCAGGGCGGATGGCCGGCGCTCTGGGCGTCGATCACCAGAACGACATTGAGGAGATGCTTCGGGACTATGGCTTGGAGCGTGAGAAGGGGGCCGCCCTTTTCGACGGCGCTTTGGAAACTCTCGGGGGGCTACGCTCCTTGGGACTACGCCTTGCCCTGGTCACGAACGGCGAATCCTCGGCCCAACGGAAAAAGATTCAACGTTTTGCCATCGATCCCTACTTCCACCATATTCAAATTGAGGAGGAGTTCGGACATGGCAAGCCTGATGAGCGGGTCTATCGGCATGCCCTTCGTTGTGTCGGGGCCGCCCCTGCCGACACATGGGTGGTCGGCGACAACCTGGACTGGGAGGTCCGAGCGCCCCAAGCGCTGGGGATGCAAGGAATCTGGGTAGATTGGGCAGGCGTCGGACTCCCTGAAGCAAGCGGTGTGAGGCCATTTCGAATCATCCGTACGATCGTCGAACTGCTCCCGGACGTGTGGTCCTCCGCCTAGACGATACTCTCCATACAGCGGGGCCGTATTGGCTAAGGATAAGCAGGGGTGCCTCCGCAGGCTGCCTGGACCGCGCTATTGACCCCACCTTGGGGGATGCATAGACTGATACGCTGAGGCAAAATCGGCCGTTTCACCTCTGACGGATTGCGATTACGGGGGGTGGGGCAGCCCGGCGGTGAAAGGGGAAGCATGGCTCGCTACGGGAAGCATGAGGCCCGAGACTGGGCGTGGGAGAACCTGAAGGGTCAGTGGACCACCTTAGTCACCCCGTTCACCGATGACGACAGGGTGGATGCGCAGGCCCTTCGTCAGAATATCAGGCACATTAGATCACTGGGCACACGGGGCGGTGGCTGCACCTGGGGAATGGGCGAGTTCTGGAGCCTCACCCGTGCGGAGCGGGACCTCGTTATGGAGACGGTTGCAGACGAGGCCGCCGGACAATGGCCCATCGCAGCCCACGTGACCAGTACCTCCCCCGGCGAGATGCTGTCCCTCGCTAAGCACGCCGAGGGTTTGGGATACGACCTCCTCATTGTGGCGCCTCCCTACATCATGACAAAAACTGAGGAGCAGGTCATTGACTACGTCGGCCTGCTGGCGGCCAACACGTCCCTGGCAGTCATGTTCTACAACTCACCGCAATTCAACATTGTCATGAGCCCACAAGGGCTGAGGCGCCTGTGCAGCATCGACAATGTGGTCGGGGTCAAAGAAGCTAGCTTTAGTCAGCAGACCTCCATAGAGACCCATCTGCTCATTGGCAGACAAGCGGTCATCAGCACGCCCGACGAGTGGATCTTCGCCAAAGGGCAAGAGCTCGGGTTCCAGCAACAGGTCATGTTCGCCAACACCTCGGATTGGCGGTTCGACGTGCCCGGCTCGAACCATTACGTCCAGTACATCGACCGCGCCACCCAAGGCGATCTGGACCAGGCGTTCTACGATGCTCGCCTGCGGCCCATAAAGCAGCTGTCGGATGCCTGGTGGGGTAGAACGGTCAAGAAGCTGGGTGGGGCCCTCCCAGTGCCCATGGTCAAGTACTGGGGCGAGTTGATGGGTCTGAGGACGGGGCATGTACGGCCCCCACTCGCTGCCCTTACACCAGCCGAACGTGATGAGCTGAAACAAGCGCTGGCTGCCCTGCGCCCCCTGGCCGAGAGCAGGATGGCCGCCACCTCCGTGCAGCCCAACGGGGGACAGGTGAATGGCGGGGGCCCTTCGATTCGGCTGGCGGCGCCAGTGGCAGCTGACGCCGGCGGAGGGAGCTACACGCCGAGCCCAGCCAACGAGGCCGGTATGATGCTCATGGTCAGCGTGCAGAACGTCAACGAGGCCCTGGAGGCCGAGCGAGGCGGGGCTGACGTGGTTGACATTAAGAACCTGCAAGAAGCGCTGGTCGGGTCAGGACATCCCCTCTTGGTGGAGCAGGTGAGGGCCCGGATTCCCGCCGAAAAGCATGTCAGCGTTACTTTGGGCGTAGTACCGACGCAGCCTGGGACGGTGGCAATGGCTGTGTATGCGGCTTCCCGCTTGAACGCCACCTCGGTGAAGGTGGGCTTCATGAAGGCGGAATACGAGACCGCGGTCCAGGTGCTGCGCGAGGCCCGTGAAGCGCTGAGAGGCACCGACACCAAGCTTATCGGGTCACTGTTCGCGGACAACCACCTGTATGAAGGTGGCCTCGATCCCGGCATGATGGTTCAGCTCGCCCGCGACGGACAGTGCGACGGATGGCTGATCGACACCCTTACCAAGGACGGCCGGAATCTCTTCGACTTCGTGCCGGAGCCGAAGCTTCGGGACATGGTGTTTGAGGGCAAGAAGCTTGGGATGTCAACGGCTCTCAGCGGCCACCTGCGGTTGGAGGACCTGGATGAGTTGGCGCGGATAAATCCGGACATCGTCGGGGTCCGAGGAGCCGTCTGCTCGACCGGCGACCGGACGCGGACCGTGGCCTGGGAGGCTGTCGCCAACTTCAAGGCTGAGTTGGGCAAGCGGAAGCGGGGAGAGGTCGACGTCCGGTCGACGGCGCCCGCCGGAACAAACGATGGGCCTGCGGCGAGTGGGTGGTCCGTGATCGATGGCCGGGGGAAGACCTGCGCTGGCGTGATTGCGGCCCTGAGCCGGCAGGCCGACACCGATGCCAAGTCCATCATCGAAGCGGTGCTTGCGGACGCCCTGAACATTTACGACGTCCTCATGTGGGCCGAGGAGGCGGGTCATCGGGTCCTCACGCGGCGGAAGGAGGACGACGGCACGCTCAGGGTGCTTATCCAGCCGGGTTCGGGTAGTCCTGTCAGCTAGACTACTCTGAGGAGGCGGCCCGCTCGAGCGAGTCTTCGCTCGGGGCCTTTCCAAAACGCGATCACACGCCAGCCTGGCCGTCTGCCTGCCGCGGTTTCTCGGCCCGTTCCACGGGCTCCCGTCCTGCCTCGTACTCTTTCGCCAGCCGGTAGAGATCGTCGGCGGTGAAGAACGATTTGCGCTCTCCGGCATAGTGGCGCGTGGCATCGTCGTAGTCGCCGTCGTACGCCTCTTGCACCCTGTCGTAGACGACCTTTACGACCCGGCTGGCTGGGGTGTAGACGCCTTCGGCTCCGGTTTCTGCGCGTGCCTTGTCGTTGAGCATGGCTACGATGCCTTCAGCACCGGAGAGGGAGCCGACGCGATGCAGCTCCACGGCTCTCTCGCCAAGGAGGTTCGGGTCGAAGGGAAGGTAGATGTTGCCGCCCTCGGCCTGTTTCTGCCGTTCGACCCCCGACTGGTGGATGCCTGCCTGAGTGGTGAAGATTGCATCGCCGATGATGGGCGATTTAATGTCGACCTCGGTGACCTCGTCGTTGACGAGCTGCGCTATCTTGCGTAACACTGCTAGATCGAACCCGGGGTCGCCGTAGAGACGCAGGTAGTTGGCCAGGACCTGCTCCAGCGTGGTGTTCCCGGTGCGCTCGCCCAGCCCGCCGAAGGCCGCGTTGACACGTTTGGCGCCGTAGCGCCACGCCAGCACGCTGTTGGCGGTGGCGAAGCCGAAATCGTTATGACCGTGCCATTCAATCTCAGCCCCGGTCTCGGCGACGATTGTAGAAACCAGCCGGGGTACCCCCATTGGGAGTGCTGCGTGGACATCCGGAGTACCAACGCCCAGGGTATCGCAGACCCTGAACCTGGCCGTGTCGTTGGTCTCCTTCAACACCCGCTGCATGAAAGGGATCACAAACCCATGGATGTCCGCCTTGGTGGTGTCCTCCATGTGGACCCGAGGGGTCACCCCGTGCTCCGCCGCGGTGAGGATAGGCTGAAGGTATTTCTCGATCGCTTCTCCTTTGCTTCTATAGCCCAGCTTGTCGAAGATGTGGTGATCCGAGGAGGAGGCCAGCATTCCCGTTTCTTTGACTCTCCCGCCGGAAACGTCGACCATCAGCTTGATGTCCTTGGGGGTAGCGCGAGTCCAGGTGGTGACTCGTGGAAAGTCGTAACCGCGGTCCAAGAGCTGTTCGAGGCACCAGATGTCCCGTTTCTGGTAAATGAAGACCTCCACCTGCTCGATCCGGCCGGTCCCGTTGTCCAGGTCGTGCAGCAGGTCGAAGTACTTGACCCTTGCCTCGGAGGGGAACAGGGCAAAGCGTGGGTCTTGGGCCCCATCCCGAAGAGTGGTGTCGGTGATGAGTTTTGGGTGAGTGTGAGCGGTGTCCGATGGGACCCGGGCCGAGTCCTCCTCCATTGTCACGGGCGGCATCTTGCCGCCGTAGTTAAAGAAACGTTTCTCGGGGTTAACGGCACGCTGCGCCATCGACGTTCCTCCAACGAGGGATAGACGAAGGATAATTTGGGCACCTAATTATACACGGGGACGCTGGGCTCACGGGGCGCCGGCTGGCCCAGTCTGTTGGGACAGGATTCTCGCCCCTGGCTTGGCCGGTGTTGGAGGGCCCTCCGGCGGAGCCGGAGCCGGAGGCGGCCAGCGGAATGGTAGAATCACTCCTCTAGGAAGGGCCTTGGAGGCCCCTGGATAGCAACACACTCGATGATGTCTGCTCCAGACGAATCTCCCCCCGCTCCGCTGTACGACGTGGTTGTCGTCGGCGCCGGTCACGCTGGCTGCGAGGCCGCGCTGGCGGCCGCCCGAATGGGTGGCAAAACGCTGCTGCTGACCATGAACCTGGATACCATCGGGTTGATGCCGTGCAACCCTTCGGTTGGTGGCCCGGCCAAAGGGCATGTCGTCCGAGAGATCGACGCCCTCGGAGGGCAGATGGCCCGGAACACCGACCGCACGAGCATCCAGATCAGGATGCTCAACACCGGCAAGGGACCGGCCGTCCAGGTGCCCAGGGCCCAGGCGGACAAGAAACTCTACATGCTCGAGATGAAGAAGGCCCTGGAGCGCCAGGACAACCTGGCGTTGAAGCAGGCGACGATCGTTGGTATCAGACGCGAGGAGGTCAGCGAAGGGGACCTATGGCCGGTCTTCTCGCTGCGGGCCCATACCGGCCAGGTCTACCGGGCCAGGACCCTGGTGCTAACCGCTGGGACATCCCTTCAGGGCCGGACCATTACAGGTGAGGCCACCCAGCAAGCCAGCCGCGCCGGGGAACCGCCGGCACTGGGCATTTCGGATGTCCTCAGGAGCTGGGGGCTGAGCTTGGGTCGGCTCAAGACCGGCACGCCGCCTCGCGTGGACGCGAGGAGCGTCGATTTTAGCAAGACCACGATGCATCCGGGCAGCCCGTCGCCCCTCTCCTTCGGCTTCTATTCTCGTGAGGCCCCGACACCATGGCTGCTGGAGCCCAACCCCGTATACCCGAGAGGGCCAGTCGATGTGTGGCGGCCGCAGATGCCCTGCTATCTGGTCCACACCAACGTCGGAACGCACCGGGTCATCCTCGACAACCTGCATCGCGCTCCCATGTTCAACGGGGCCATCGAGGGAGTGGGGCCGCGATACTGCCCGTCCATCGAGGACAAAGTCCACCGTTTCCCGGACAAGGAATCACACGGGCTTTTCCTGGAGCCCGAGGGGTGGGAGACGAACGAGGTCTACGTCCAGGGGGCCAACACGAGCCTTCCGGAGGATGTGCAGGTCGCGATGCTTCGGAGCATCCCGGCGTTGGAGCATGCGGAGATTATGCGTGTGGGGTACGCGGTTGAGTACGATTTTGTCCCACCGGTGCAGACCCGGGTGAGCCTGGAGTGCCACATCGTCGAAGGACTCTTCTTCGCGGGTCAGATCAACGGCACGTCGGGCTATGAGGAGGCTGCCGGTCAAGGGATCGTTGCCGGAATCAACGCTGTGCTGAAGATCCGAAGCAAGCCGCCGCTCATCCTCGGCCGGGAGCAGGCCTATATCGGGGTGATGCTGGACGACCTCGTAACGCGTGACCTGGAAGAGCCCTATAGGCTCTTTACTTCGAGGGCGGAGTACCGCTTGCTGCTTCGTCACGACAACGCGGACCTGCGTCTTACGCCAATCGCCTATAAGCTGGGCCTCGTTGCGCGCGACAGGTACGAGGCAGTAGAGCGCAGGCGGGAGGCGATCGAGCGGGAGACCCGGCGCCTCTCCAGGCACTACCTCAATCCGTCGGCCAAGACCAATGCCACCGTGGTTGGGCTGGGCCTGACGCCGTTGACCAAGAGCACAACCGCCGCTGAAGTCTTGTGCCGGCCACAGGCAACCTACGAGACGCTGTTGGCATTGGAGGTCGCGGACGCGGCGCTTCCAAAAGAGGCGGCCGAACAGGTCCAGGTGGAGGTAAAGTACCAGGGCTACATCGACAAGCAGCGAAAGCAGGTCGAGCGCATCCGGCGGCTAGAGGAACGGCAGATACCGGGCGAGTTCAGCTACGAGACCGTGACTGGGCTCCGGACGGAGGCCAGGGAGAAACTCTGCCGGTTCCAGCCGGCGACGCTGGGGCAGGCCTCCCGCATTATGGGGGTAACCCCCGCTGACATGAGCATCTTGCTGGTCCATCTGGAGCGATTTGAGAAAGCCGCGGTGGGTTAGAGAAATGATTCACAAGAGGCCCGCTACTCTGTTGACGGGCGCCGAGAGCCGGGCTATAATGGCGTTTACTGGTTGCGACGCAGATTCTTGAGGAGGTGAGGAACGGTGCCTGCGACAACGGGAAAGCGTTACGTCTGCCCCAAGACCGGGGCGGAGGTCATTGTCACCCGCGGGGGTGATGGAAGTATCTACTCTTTGCTTCCCAACGGCGAAAAGGTCGAGCTCGTCCAGAAATAAGCCCCGTCGGAGGATCAACGTGGCAGTACAATTGGGAAGACGATACGTGGATGAGACCAGCGGGATCCAGGTCCTCTGCACGAAGGCCGGGGAGGCTACGCTGTTTATCGATGACCGGGAGATGGAAGTCCAGCAGCCCCGCGCCCTCCCTTCATCGGACTAATCTTCAGACAGTTCGCGCTTCAGACGGTTCGCGATTGAAAGGCCCCCCGGACGGGGGCCTTTTTCGTTTGAGCTGAAACTCGCTATCGACTGAGCACCCCGAAAGCGACTGGCGAGAGCTGGAGCTTCCTGAGACCTACGTGCTCAAAGTGATCAAGGCCGGACCGTAACATGACACGCCGGGGTTGGGAGCTCTGGTATGCGGTGCGCGAGTGTCAATATCGTTGTCATCATCCTCCGCGACGAGCGCGGCGCCAGGATCAATCCTGACGCCGCTTGACGCCCTTGATTGGGCTACAGGTCCGGAAGGATTTCCCTGATAACAGAGACGTTGCCAGCGGCTGAGCGTCGACGGCTTCCTCTGCCGGATTCGCCGGCTGCTTACAGCGCTTCGCCTCAGATACCGTTGCTATAATTGCCGCATGGCGGCTGAAGGTGTAACGGGAGTGCTGCTCGCGGGCGGCCGAAGCACGAGGCTAGGCCGGAACAAGGCAGTCGAGCCCCTGGCCGGCCAGCCTCTCATGGCGCGGGCCGCAGGCCGGCTGGCTGAAGTGTGCGATCGGTTGGTGGTGGTCGTGGCGGAGGAGTCGAAGGCCTCCGGATTACCCATTCCCCCCGAGGCCCACGTGATCGCAGACCGGTACCCGGGGAAGGGGTCGCTGGGTGGCATCTTCACCGGGCTGGAGGGAGCCTCCACTGAATGGATTGTTGCTGTGGCCTGTGACATGCCCTTTCTGAACGTTGGGTTGCTGGAACATTTGTTGGCCCAGCGGGAAGGGCACGATGGAGTAGTCCCCGTCATCGCTGACAGGCCCGAGCCGACGCACGCGGCGTACTCGAGGACCTGTCTAGGACCAATGCGGGACCGGCTCGAAAAGGACCAGCTCAAGATCACCGGGTTCTTCGACGACGTGCGAATCAAGCTGGTGCCGGAAGAGGAGGTACGGGTCCTCGACCCGGACCTCCTGACGTTCTTTAATATCAACACCCAGGAGGACCTGGACCGGGCACAGGTGCTTGCCGCCGGTGGACACTGAAACCAGGGCTGGACCAATCCGTTGCCGGGTTGAGCTGTTCGGGACCGCGAGGCTGGCCGCCGGCCGGGCTCATGTCCCGATGGAGCTTCGCGGCACTGGATCCGTTCGACAGGTGATCATTCAGCTTGCAGAGACATGCCCAGGGCTGGTGGGGAAGGCGATCAGAGATGATGGGCAGGGAGTCGTCGAGGGGTATGTCCTGAACCTCAACGGGGTGTCCTTCGTGGATTGCCTGGAGCAACCTGTCGAGTCGGGTGACAGCGTCCTGCTCCTCTCCAACCAGGCGGGCGGTTAGGAATGCGCGGATATCACGGCAGTGTGCTGGTGGTCGATGCGAGCACAGGCACCTCGCGTCTCGATCCTCTGCCCGATGATGTGCTGAAGGCGTTCATCGGGGGCATCGGGCTGGGGACGTACCTGCTTTACACGTACTGCCCAGCCGGCGCCGATCCCTTTGGACCAGACAATCCGCTGGTCTTCGCGGGAAGCCCTCTTATCGGGACGCGGTTGACGACATCGAGCAAATTCGCTGTGGTAACGAAGTCGCCACTTACGGGGTTCATCGGCGACTCTCTGTCTTCGAGTCACCTTGCTCTAGAGATCAAGAAGTCTGGAGCCGACGCGATCGTGATCACCGGGAGGGCCCCCCGCCTTTCTACCTTGTTCATCGAGGACGGGGCTGTGTCGCTGCTCCCGGCCACCCATATGGCCGGGCTTTCGACGTTCGAGACCGAGGACGCAGTGCGGCGGGAGCTGGGTGATCAACGGATCCGGATAGCCTGCATCGGGCCGGCCGGCGAAAACCTTGTGCGGTACGCCTCGATCGCCAACGATGGGGGACGGCAAGCGGGCCGGACGGGTCCTGGTGCGGTGATGGGCTCCAAGAACCTGAAGGCGATCGCCTTCAGGGGATCGAAACGCCTCGATGTCGAGGAACCTGACGCCCTCAATGCCTATGGCAAGGGGCTGAGCCAGAGAAGCCTGGGCCCCGCCACCGAGAAATACCGGGTCCTTGGCACGATGGCAAACGTTTCCGTGTTCAACCGGCTCGGCACGCTGCCAACCCGGAACTTTCGGCAATCGACCTTCGAGGGCGCCGAGCGGGTGAGCGGGGAACGGCTAATGCAGACCCACCTGTCGAAAGATGCCCACTGCGCGAGCTGCACCATCGGTTGCGAGAAGGTCCTGACGACGGCGGACGGCAAAACGAGCGGGCGCATGGAATACGAGAGCCTTTTCGCTCTGGGACCGCTACTGGGTGTCGATGACCCCGAGGTAGTCATCCGGGCGGCCAGGGCTTGCGACTCTTTAGGGATGGATACCATCAGTGCGGGAGTGACGTTGGCCTGGGCGATGGAATGCGTCGAGCGTGGATTGCTGAGTAGCCCGGGGTCTGGGCCGCTCGGCCTGCGGTTTGGCGGCGTCGGTGCGATAGTAGAGACGCTGGAGGCCATTGCTCGGAGGAGCAGCATCGGAGACCTGCTGGCAGAGGGGACGAAGCGGGCGTCGGAGGTCGTGGGCGGTGGCTCCCAGGCATGGGCAATGCATGTCAAGGGCTTGGAGATGCCGGGCTACGAGCCCCGCGGCCTGAAGACCATGGCGCTCGGCTTGGCCGTCAGCACCCGGGGGGCGTGTCACAATCGCTCCTCCGCCTATGAGGCCGACTTCTCGTCCGAAGTCGACCGCTTGAAGGCGGATGATGCACGGGGGGCTATCGCCATGCGCACTGAGGACTACTCCGCGGTGCTGGACTCGATGATCTGGTGCAAATTCCTCCGTAAGGCCTTCGACGACCTGTACGAGGAATCGGCCAGGGTCTACGGTTGGATCACGGGCCAACGGATGACCTCGGAGGAGCTTCGGCGCTCGGGTGAGCGCATCAATAACCTGAAGAAGCTCTTCAACATTCGGGAAGGCTGGTCGCGGGCGGATGACTCCCTCCCAGAGCGGGTCCTAACCGAGGCGCTTTCATCTGGCCCAACCCAGGGCGTCGGGCTGGACCGCGTCGAGATGGACACGATGATCGCTAGCTATTACCGGGCCCGCGGGTGGACCGAGGATGGGTTGATACCCGAGGCGAAACGAGAGGAGATGGGCCTGAGCGCGTTGGGGGCACTGGCGGCCACGAGGCAAACCGCCTAGGGCGATGCAGCAGCGCGAACTTCGGCAGAAACTGGTCGAGCTGTTTCCCCGGGAACGCACCTATCTTCTTCCGGCGCTGCACTACATTCACCATGAGCTGGGGCATCTCCCGGAGTCCGCGCTCCAGGTAGTCGGTTGGCATCTGCACGTGCCTGCATCAGAGGTTTACGGCGCAGCTACGAGCTATACGGAGCTTCGTGTCTCGCAACCTCCCGAGCATGTCGTGCGGGTCTGCGTTGGCACCCCGTGCTGGCTAAACGGCGGCAGGGAGGTCTTGAGCGCCTTCTCCAGGAACCTGGAATCGGGGCCAGGGGGGACGACGGACGCCGCCGCCGGGGTGGAGGAGGTCGCCTGTCTGTTCGTTTGTGGAGTTGCCCCCGCTGCGGAGGTCGATGGTAAACAAGCTGGCCGGTTAGACGTTGAGAAGGTGGCCAGACTGGTCGCCGCGATCAGGGCAATGCAGTGAGCTACGAGACGTTACGGGTCGAGGCTGAGGCCCGTCAACGGGAGCGCCGGGGCGCGGGTACTCGGATCGTGGTCCAGGACTCCCACACCACGAGGGCCGTCGGCAGCCAAGATGTTGCACTGGCGCTGCAGTCTGGCGGCGGGGCTCACTCAGGGGCTATGGTCGTCGTCGCGGGCTCGGACGGAGCGTCGTTCCTGGCACCGGTGGTGAATCTCTCCCTACCCTCCGGGGACCGAATCGATCTTTTTCATGTCGACCCTGAAACGGCCGATGACGTCGCCAACGACCCCGGTGGAGAATCGCCGGCGCCTGTCGACATTGGAGAATACTGGCAGCTTCAGACGCGGCACGTACTGACGGGCTGCGGCGAGCTGGAAGCCGCGAACATCGATGACTATCTGGCCCATGGGGGGTACGCGGGCCTTGCAGCGGCGCTCGATCTGTCACCGGAAGAGGTTGTGCAAAGGGCCCTCGACGCCGACATCCGGGGTCGTGGAGGGGCCTACTTTCCAGCCGGGCTGAAATGGAGGGCAGCCCGCGCCGCTGGGGAGCCTCGCTACGTTGTCGTCAATGCCGAAGAAGGGGAGCCGGGGATCTTCAAAGACCGGCACTTGATGGAAGGACTACCTCATCGGCTTATCGAAGGGCTGCTTATGGCCGCGTATGCGACGGGCGCGGCCCGCGCCTTCATTTACATAAATGCCGGGGCCGACTTGTCCGCTGAGCGGGTTGGGATTGCTCTTGCTCAGGCGCAGGCAGCAGGTCTTGTCGGCGACGACATTCTCGGTTCGGGGTTTTGCTGCGATATAGAGGTCCGCCGAGGCGCCGGGGGCTATGTGTGCGGCGAAGAGACGACGCTCCTCAACACGATGGAGGGCCATCGGCGGGTCCCGCGGCTGAGGCCACCCTTCCCCACCGAGGCCGGGCTTTTTGGCGCTCCAACGGTCATCAACAACGTCGAGACTCTCTGCAATGTGGCGCTGATGTTTTCGAGTGAGCCTGCCCAACTCCCAAAGACAAAGCTGGTCTGCCTCAGCGGGGCGGTCCGAAGGCCGGGCCTCATTGAAATTGAGATGGGGACGACACTCCGGCAGATTGTGTACGGCATCGGGGGTGGGCCTGCAGATGGGCGAAGGGTCGTCGGGGTGGTCGCGGGCGGGCCGTCCGGCGGCCTGTTGCCCGAGCGGATGTTAGACATTCCCGTGCAGCCGGGAGCGCTACACGAAACGGGCGCCGTGCTCGGCTCCGGAGGCGTCGTGGTCATCGACGATTCCGTCCCGATCGTCCAGGTGGTGCGGAGGCTAGCGCAATACAATGCAAGCGAGTCGTGCGGTAAGTGCACCCCGTGCCGCGAAGGGACCCCTCGGATGGTCGAGGCCGTGGACCGGCTGATCGGTGGCCACGGTCGCCCGTCCGACCTCGACGACTTGCGCTATTTGACGGAGATCGTTTCGTCGGCTTCTTTGTGCGGCCTGGGCCAGATGGCGGGTGGTCCCATTACCAGCGGTCTGTATTTCTTCGGGGACGAGTTCGCAGACCTCGCGGGCGTCCGGTAGAAGTACGGGTTACTCCCTACCGCGGGGCCGGTATTGAGGATGATCGAATCACCATCCCTCCATCAACCAGAATAGTCTGGCCGGTCACGTAGGCTGCCAGGTCCGAAGCCAGGAAAACGATGGCTCCGGCTATGTCGATCGGCTGTCCCTTGCGCTGGGCGGGTATGTGGCTGTAGTCCTCGTTTCGCCCGGGAACGTGAGTTCCTGGGGTTTCGATGGAGCCCGGAGCCACAGCGTTCACCCTTATTCCGTGTGGTCCCCACTCAACCGCCAGTCCTTTCGTAAGCCCCATGACTCCCGCCTTCGCTGCGCCATATGGAGCATGGTTATAGGCCCCGAGGATGGCGGACATCGATGCAATGCTTACGATGCTCCCCCCGCCGGAGTCCATCATGATCTTTGCCGCCTGTTGGCTACAGTGCCACATGGTCCCGAGATTCTCGCGGATGACTGCATCGAAACCGTTGGGCGACACGTCGACCGCCGGAATGAAGAAGGTGCCCCCTGCGTTATTGGCCATGACGTCGAGGCGGCCCCATCGCTGAAGCACCGTGGCCATCAGGGATTGGACCTGGTCGACCTTGCGCACGTCCGTCTTGACGAACAGGGCTTCCCGTCCCGAGTCCTTGATCTCCTGCTCCGTCACTGGTCCAGTCTCTTCGTTCATCTCAGCGATGGCGACTCTTGCTCCTACCTCGGCCAGCCCCAAAGCGATGGCCTTGCCGATGCCCTGCCCCCCTCCGGTTACGATGGCGGTCTTTCCCTCCAGGCTCAGACGCTCGTAGACGAATGCCATTGCAGTCCCCCTCCTAATTGTGGTCCGTTGCCGGACTAGCCTAGCACAGAGGCTCGTCCGGTCTGGAACGCCCCGGTGATAGAATGTCGCCGGGGTGACTTACGGGTTTGCGAGGCCCCAACCGGGAGGCTCGATGCTCACGCTGGCGGTCAACGGGAGAGAGGTGGAGGTCCCCGAGGGCAGCTTCGTCCTCGACGCGATCAACGACTCCGGCACGTATATTTCGCAGCTCTGCAAAGACACCCGGATGAATCCCTTGGGGGCTTGTAGGACCTGCCTGGTACAGATCGACGGACAGCGCGGCTTCCCAGCGTCGTGCTCCACTCCCGCTGCCGAGGGCATGGTGGTCGAGACGGAGAGTCCGGCCGCGCGGCGGGTCCGTAAGGGTGTGCTCGAGCTGACCCTTTCGATGCTGCCGGAGGCGGCTGGTGGCAAAGACTACCGGGACCTAACCTTCGCCTGCGAGTATCACGGTGTCGCGGGGCCGCTTCCGCAACCTCGCCTACGCGGAGCCGCCGACGAGAGCAGTCCCTTTTTCACCATCAGTATGTCGGACTGCATCCTGTGCGGTCGGTGCACTAGCGGCTGCCAGCATGACCTCCAGTTTATCGGGGCGATCGATGTTCTGGGCGCCGGGACTGGCGCTCGCATTGGCACGTTTATGGACAAGCCGCTCACCGAGTCAATTTGCACCTCTTGCGGCACCTGCCTCTCGGCATGCCCGACGGGTGCCATCGAGTTGAAGGCGCCTGAAGTCTCGTCTGCGAAGGACCGGCCCCAAGCGGCCCGCCCAGATGCGGCAGCCCGGGCGACAGCGGGCCGGCGTGGGCGGGAGATTGCGGGCAGTGTGACCTCGACCTGTCCGTATTGCGGCGTAGGCTGTGGCGTCCGTCTTCAGGTCGACGATCGAGGGGAGATCGCTGAGGTTCTGGACGATCCAACCAACAAATCCAGTGTAGGCATGCTGTGCGTGAAAGGCAGGTTCGGCCAGTCCTACGTGCACCACCCGGACCGCCTCACCGCTCCCCTAATCAAGGAAGATGGGCGGTTCCGGGAGGCGTCCTGGGATGAGGCGCTTGATCTCGTAGCGGACAAGCTCGTGCAGTACCGCGGCTCATTCGCGACGTTGTGTTCCGCCAAGGCGACCAACGAGGATGGCTACGTCCAGCAGAAGTTTGCGCGGCTGCTCATGCAGACCAATAACATCGATCATTGCACCCGGCTGTGTCACGCTCCATCGGTGGAGGCGATGTTAATGGCCCTGGGAAGCGGCGCGACAAGCAACTCCTACTCCGACTACGAGGACGCTGGATGCCTAGTCATAGCGGGATCGGATGCCACATCGAACCATCCTGTCGCCGCGTCCCGGATGCGGCGAGCGGTGGTGGAGCGAGGCGCGAAGCTCATCATCATCAATCCCAAGCGCATAGAGATGTGCGACTATGCCGACGTTTGGCTCCGGCCACACCCGGGGACGGACGTGGCCCTATTGAACGGGATGGCGAAGGTCATTTTGGACGAGGGCCTGGCTGATGAGGTCTTCATCGAAGGCCGGACCGAAGGCTTCGAAGAGTGGCGCGAGATCGTGGACGGATACCCGCTCGATGTTGTTGAAAGGGTGACGGGATGCTCTTCCGAGGACGTCCGACAAGCCGCCCGCATGTACGCGGCGCCGCTCTTTGGGGGATCGTGTCTGATCTGGGGCATGGGCATGACCCAGCACACGAACGGCACCGCGAGCTGTCACAGCCTCCTGAACCTTGCGTTCGTTGCCGGGCAGCTTGGCCGTCCCGCCTCGGGTATCTCGCCGCTTCGGGGACAGAACAATGTCCAGGGGTGCGGCGATTCGGGCTGTCTCCCGAACAGTCTTCCGGGGTATCAGGGGCTGGCCGAGCAGGCGGTCGAGAAGTTCATGCAGGCCTGGGGTGCGCCTATCCCTCGAGAGGCCGGGCTGGTCGTCACCGAGATGGCGGACGCTGCGATGGATGGTCGCCTGAAGTGCATGTACATCACCGGGGAGAACCCGCTACTGAGTGATCCGGATCTGCAGAACGCCGAGAAGGCGATCCGCAACCTGGAGTTCCTGGTGGTACAGGACCTGTTCATGCACGAGACAGCGGAGATAGCCGACGTGGTTTTGCCGGCGACGACCTACGCCGAAAAGGATGGGACGTTCACCAATAGCGAGCGGCGGGTGCAAAGGGTCCGGAGGGCGGTGGCGCCCGTGGGCCGGAGCCGTCCGGACTGGGAGATCGTCTGCGACCTCGCGCGCCGGGTGTCCCAGCGGCTAGGCGCCGGACTGGAGGAGCAGTTCAGCTTTGGGCACCCATCCGATATCTTCGGCGAGATGGCCGGCCTGACTCCGCTGCTAGCCGGCATTTCCTACGACCGTTTGGACAGTGAAGGTGGGCTTCAATGGCCATGCCCAGAGCCCGGTCATCCTGGAACTCCTTATCTCTACAGTGAGACATTCCCAAGGGGGCCTTTGGCACGCTTCTTGGGGTTTGATCAGGCAGAGCCTGCGGCTGAGCTACCAGACCGAAGTTTTCCGCTGGTCCTGAACACCGGCCGGATTCTGTACCACTGGCATGGCGGCACTATGACCCGCCGCTCCGCGGGCCTGCTGGCGCGGGCACCCGAGCTGACCGTTGCCGTTCACCCTGAGGACGCGGAGAGATCCGCGATAAGCGATGGCGAGTGGATTCGGGTCCGGTCGCGCAGGGGTGAGCTCGAGGCACGGGCAGTGGTGGGGGAGATGGTCAAGCCGGGGGAAATATTTGTCCCCTTCGTGAAGCTGGCGAAGCACGCAGCCAATTTCCTCACCAATGCGGCCCTGGACCCCAATTCCAAGATTCCCGAATACAAGGTCTGCGCGGCCAGACTCGAAAAGACTGAAGAGGATCCCGAGCTCCCTGCAGGAGACGGTGCTCGAGCGTGGCGCCGGGACCCGGCACGCCGAGGCGAAAGGCGCCGAGCCTGAACGGAAAAGAGGCCCCGGACCGCGGTCCGGGGCCTCTTCATTTCGGCGAAACGCCTAGATCGCGGCGTCGCCGCTCTCGCCGGTGCGGACCCGAATGGCGTCCGTCACCTGGGTGACGAAGATCTTGCCATCACCGATCTCGCCCGTCCTGGCGGTCTCGATGATGGCGTTGACCACCGCGTCCTTCATGCCATCTGGGACGACCGTAACAATCCGGGTCTTAGCCAGCGTCGATCTCCTGGCGGTCTGTCCGCCCCTGCCGACGAAGACCTCAACGCCCCGCTGCCGTCCCTGTCCCGTAACGTTCTCGTAATGGAACCCAGGGACGCCTGCCTCTTCGAGGGCGTGGGTGACCTCGTTTATCCGCTCCGGCCTGACTATTGCTTCGATCTTGATCATCGTGTGTCCTCCATCGGACTTGGATAGCCTGTCCCTGGTCCAGTCAGGGGTTCAGTCCGTACCGACCGGGGAGGCTAATCGGCGCCGTCCCTGACGTAAGCGCGCTCTCCGTGGGCTGTGATGTCGATACCCTCGTCCTCCTCCCGCTCGGAGATACGCAGCCCGAGCCCTGGGATCTTATCCAAGACTATCAGGAGCACGAAAGTAACGACTAGGGAATAGCCAAACGTGGTCACGATGCCGATGATTTGTTTGACCATCTGGGCGCCTTCACCTTCGGCAGCGCCAGCGATCCCCCCGATGGCAGTGGCCGCGAATATACCGGTGGCCAGGGCTCCCCAGATGCCTCCTACTCCGTGGATCGCGAAGACATCCAAGGCATCATCGAGCTTGGTCCTGGAGCGCAGCAGTACTGCCCCGTAGCACAGGGCTCCAGCACCAAAGCCAATACCCAGTGCGCCCATGACGCCGACGAAACCGGCCGCTGGGGTGATCGCGACCAGGCCGGCAATGGCGCCGGTGGCAACTCCAACCGCGCTCATCCTTCGGGTCTGCAGGTGGGACAGGATTCCCCACGTCAGGGCTGCGGTGGCGGCAGCTATGTTCGTGACCAGGAACGCGTTCACGCCCACGGCATCGGCGGCTAGCCCTGAGCC
Organism: Dehalococcoidia bacterium; assembly: GCA_965220155.1. Lineage (GTDB taxonomy): Bacteria > Chloroflexota > Dehalococcoidia > SHYB01 > SHYB01. The sequence continues at coordinate 3,125,746 of OZ244810.1, forward strand.
AGCGTTGAACCCGAACCATCCGAACCACAGGAGTGCTGCGCCGAGGACGACGAACACGGCATTGTGGGGCTCGACCCCAGGGTTGCGGCGCCTTCCAACCAGCCAGGCTGCCGCGATGGCTGCCACACCGGCATTGATGTGGACAACCGTGCCGCCGGCAAAGTCGGCTGCTCCGAGCCCGAAGAGCCACCCGCTATCCGCCCAGACCCAGTGGGCAATAGGGGCGTAGACGATGGTCACCCACAGAACCAGGAAGATCAGGTAAGTGGTGAACTTGAACCGTTCGACGAAGGCGCCCGTTATGAGCGCCGGAGTGATGATGGCGAACATCATCTGGAAGATCACGAACAGCAAGGTTGGATAACCTTCGCCGTCGTTGATGTCGATTCCAGAAAGCCCCACGGCAGCGAAGTTCCCGATGAAGTTCCCACCGCCGCTGAAGGCGAGGCTGTACCCCCAGAGCACCCAGACGATGCTGACGACCGCCATCGCCATGAAGCTGTACATGATCGTACTCATGACGTTCTTGGCCCGCACCAAGCCGCCGTAGAACAGGGCGAGGCCCGGGGTCATGAGCAGGACCAAAGCGGATGCGGTAAGCAGCCACGCTATGTGACCAGAGTCCATTTTCCGTCTCCTTTCCGCTAGTCGTACCGGCCCAGATGGGAGCAACCCCGTCGGGTTTGCTCGGGACCGGGTGATCGATCAGCCGCCCGACCCTCCTTTCGACCCAGGGTGGCGCATGGCGCTCTTCCGAGGCCCTGCGCGATTACGTTCAAGGTATTGGAGGCGCGTTACGAGGAGGTGACGGGGATGTTACAAACGCGTTACGCTCGCTGGTCCCGGAGTGACGACAGGTGCGGGACCACGCGACGTCCCGGCTGGCAAGAGCGGTGCGGGCCAGCGTGACCCGGCTCAGGGGATAGGGGCCTACGCTACCACTTCAAGTAGTGCATCGCCTCTTTGAACTGGGGTGTGCCGCCCCGACCCAGGAGCTCGTACGCTAGCATTTCCGTGCTTGAAACGATGGCGCCGGCCATGCGGAGCTTGTCCATGGCCACAGTCCAGTCTTGGCGATGGCGGGAGGTCACCGCGTCGCTGACCACATGGACCTTGTACCCCAGATTCATGGCGTCGAGGGCGGTCTGCTGCACACAGACGTGGGCTTCCAGGCCGGTCAAGAGCAACGTGTCCCGGCCCATGTCATACACCCGCTGCACGAAGGCCTCTTCGGAGCAACAGCTAAACGTTACCTTGTTGATGGGGTCGTAGAGGTCGACCTCGCTGAGGACCGCCGAAAGCTCGGGTACCGTTGGGCCCAGCCGTTCGATGTTCTGCTCGGTCACGACCACAGGCACGGCTGTGATGCGGGCGACTTGGACAAGGGTCGCGATATTCCGGGTGACGCGCTCCCGTTCTTCCATCGCCTTCGCGAAGGGCTCCTGGACGTCGATCACGACCAGCGCCGAGGAGTCCGGGCGGGCCAATTGGGGATGAGACAACTTCTTACGCTCTCCTCTTTATCAATTCGAGCTGCTCGGCGACAAGCTCGGCGACATGAAGGACGCGGACGTCCGATCCGGCTGCGTCTAGTCCCCCGCGGAGCTGCATGATGCAGCCCGGGTTGTCGGTTATGACCGTATCTGATCCCGTTTCCTGAATATGCTCGAGCTTGTGTTCCATAATTCGTGCCGACACCCTCGGATAGTCCAGGGAGAACGTCCCACCAAAGCCGCAGCATGCGCTGGGCTCGTCCATCTCGACGACCTTTCCGCCCATCGTTTCCTGCACAAGCTTGCGCTGCTCGGCACCCAGCCCCAGGCAGTTGGCCGACTGACAAGAGTCGTGGCAGGTCACGTGAGGGCGACTGCCGGCCGCCAAGTCGCCTGGTCCAAGGGCGGCGACCTTGTCGACAAAGCTCACAAAGTCCATCACCTTGCCTGCGCCGGCGCGCGCGCGCTCCGCCCACTCCGGCTCGTCCCGGAGCAGGTGGGGATAGTCGCTAACCATGGCAACGACGCAGCTTGCCGACGTGCTGACGACGTGCATGTCTTCAGACGTTTCCATCAGGGTGATCGTCTGCTTCGCCATCTCCACGGCCGTGCTTCGGTCACCGGCATTCATGTGGGCCAGCCCGCAGCACTGTTTTCGCTCCGGGATGGTGACGGCGGCCCCAAGGTCCCGGAGTGACTGCACTGCTTTCTCGCCCATCTCGGGGAAGAGACTGTCCGTCATGCACCCCGGGAAGTACATGATCCGAGAGCCAGATGCCCCACACTTGACGACCGGTGTCGGCGGGAGCTCTTCTCCGGGGCTGAATGTGTCGAGGAAGGTCCGGCCAGGGAGTTTTGGCAGGCTTCGCCATCCGGTGAAGCCAGGGAGCCTCAAGAGACCGCGACCGCCACTGAAGGGGCCCTGCGCCGCGCGGGCAAGACCGACAAGGCGCTTGGACGTGGACCGGTAGGTCAGCCAGTCCAGGACCCGCTTCTTGAGCCCCCCAACCGGCTTTTGCTCGTGCATCTCCTGGCGCAGGTCGAGGATCATTCGGGGAATGTCGATGCCGGATGGGCAGACGGTCTCGCAGGCATTGCACCCGACGCAAAGGCTTTGAGGCCCCTCGGCGTTTTCGTAGCCGTGGTGGAACGCCGTCAGGACGAGACCGATAGGACCGGTGTATTTGTGGCCGAATACGTGGCCTCCCACGGCCTGAAACGGGGGACACTCGTTCAGGCAGGCGCTGCACCGGATGCAATTGAGAGCGTCACGGTACTCGGGCCGCTCTCGCATGGCAGTACGGCCGTTGTCCAGCAGGACGATATGCAGTTCGCCCGGTCCGTGGACGCCTATGGTCAGGGAAAGCTCTATGTCGGCGGTGCGGCTCGGCCCCGTGATAAAGGAGACGTAGCTCGTCATCTTCTGGCCGGTGCCGCTTTTGGGCAGCACCTTCAGGACCGCCGATGCATCGTCGAGCGTCGGCACGATCTTCTCGACGCCCAATATCGCCACGTGTACTGGTGGGAGGGTCGACACCAGGCGCCCGTTGCCTTCATTCGAGACGATGACCAGGGTCCCTGTATCAGCGATGGCGACGTTCGCCCCCGTGATGCCCATGTCAGCATCGATGAAGCTGTTGCGTAGCTCGCTTCGCGCCACCTTCACCAGCTCGGGAATGTCGGCCGGAATGGGCCTGCCGACGTGGCGTGAAAAGAGCTCGGCGACCTGCTCCCTGGTCTTGTGGAGGGCGGGAGTGATCAGGTGGGAGGGCTTCTCGTGGGCGAGCTGTACGATCCACTCCCCAAGGTCCGTCTCGACGACCTTGATCCCCTTTTGCTCGAGGTACTCATTGACCTCGATCTCTTCGCTTGCCATCGACTTGCCCTTGACCACGAGCTTTACCCCGTGACGGTGGGCCAGCTCTCCGATGATGGCTTGAGCGTCCTCGATGGTCTGGGCCAGGTGAACGTTGGCGCCGACCCGTTCGGCTTCTTCAGTGAATTGGCTGATGAGATCCGGGAGACGGTCGATGGCGTCACGCTTCCGCGTCTGCAGGTCCTGACGAAGCGGCTGGAAGTCCCGGGGTGGCAGTACGGCTTCACGGACCTTTCTGCGACTAGGCAGGGCTCGATCCAGCGCCGTCGCGAGGTCTTCCGACTCCAGGGCGCGGTCAACTCTTTTACGGAAGGAAGGGGCAGCTGGCATCAGTCGGTGGCAATCTCCAGGATCTCTTGCTGTGGATTATAGACCAGGAGTCGCCTTCGCCCCGCTCACGCGCGCTAGTAGCGCGCCATTTAGGAAATGGAGGAGAGCTCCGCCATCGCTATCACGAAGCTCTCAACCTCCTCGCTCGCTCTTTGACTCAAGATGAAAAGGCCGTAGGGCCGACCGCGGTTCCCTTGACTGTCTGACCTTAGTCCCTTATCGTCCGGCTAGGCTCAGTCCGGCGGCGATTGGGGCGCTCTTGCCCCATGCATCAACGGGAGGAAGCATGCCTGGCGATCTCTTGATCAAGGGTGGGACGGTAGTGGATGGAACGGGCAAGCCGGCGTATCAAGGTGACGTCGGCGTCAGGGAGGGCAAGGTCGTCGACCCATCGGCAGTGAAACCCGGGACGCGGGTCATCGACGCGGAGGGGAAGATCGTCACTCCGGGCTTCATCGATGTGCATACTCACTACGATGCGCAGGTCATGTGGGACCCCCTCTGCACGTGCTCTCCGTGGCATGGTGTTACGACGGTGGTGATGGGGAACTGCGGGTTTACGCTGGCGCCGACGACTCCTCAGGACCAAGAGTTCATCATGACGATGTTCGGCCGGGTCGAGGGGATGAACGTCAACGCTCTTCGAAAGGGGCTTGACTGGCGCTGGCAGACCTTCCCCGAGTACCTGGACCGACTGGATGAGATAGGCCTCGGGGTCAATATCGGCACGATGGTCGGGCACTCCGCCGTGCGACGGTTCGTTATGGGTGAAGCGGCCAGCGAAAGGGCGGCCGACGCCGACGAGGTCCAGCAGATGAAGGCGCAGGTCCGGGAAGCGCTGGCGTCGGGGGCCTTCGGCTTCACGACGTCTCTTTCTGCCACTCACTATGACTTCGACGGGCGTCCGGTGCCGAGCAGGTTCGCCTCCAACGACGAGGTAAGAGAGCTGGGGTTCACGCTCGGTGAATTTCCCGGGGCCGGCAGCATAGAGATCATCACCAAGTCAGCCGTCCGGGGGAGGGGATTCACTGAAGAGGACCAGGCCTTGCTCATCGATTTAGCCCAAAAGAGCGGCAGGCCCATTAACTGGAACGAGCTGAGCCAGAACTATGACCGCGGGGATAGCTGGAAACAGCAGCTGGACTTCATGGAGCGCTCGGCCAAGCAGGGCGCAATGGTGTACGCAATCGCACGATGCACCAGGCTGGACCAGCAGTTCAACTTGACGATCGTGAATCCCTTCGAGCATCTGCCCACCTGGAAAGAGGTCCTGAGCCAGCCCAGAGAGGACGCGATGGAGCTCCTGCGCAAGACCGATGTCCGCGCGACCCTCAAACAGGAGATGGACGACAAGGAAGCCAAGACGCCGGACCATCGGAAGTTCGCCAGGGTGGCGTTTCTCAAGAGCCCCACCGGGAAATATGCGGAGTTCGAGCAGATGTCCCTGGGCGAGATCGCCCAAAAGACCGGCAAGCACTTCGTCGACGTCATGATCGACATGTCGCTGGATGAAGGTCTCCTATCGGAACTCGCCATCCAGGGAAGGGCCAATGGGGACTCCAAGGCGGTGCGGGAGCTGATCAACGGTCCTTACTCATTGGCTGGCATCTCGGACGCGGGGGCTCACACCGATAGGTTGAGCGGTTCCTACTTCTCCACATACCTGATGGCGCACTGGGTCCGGGACGAGGGCGCGATGACCCTGGAGGACGCCGTCCGCCGTCTTACCTCGATGCCGGCTGGGGTTTATGGGATATCCGACCGTGGGACCCTGGAGGCGGGCAAGGCGGGAGATGTGGCTGTGTTTGATCTCGACGCCCTCAATTGGAGCCCGGCGGAGCGGTTCAGCGACTTCCCAGGAGGGGAGGACCGTCTGGGGACCCGGGCTGAAGGGTACGAACACCTGATCGTGGATGGGGAGGAAGTGTACACCGGTACCCAGGACACCGGGGCTCGACCCGGCCAGCTCTTGCGGGCGAACCGGTACCGCGAGAACGGCAGCTAACGCCAGAGCTTCTGTAGCCCTCGTTGGGGGTTGTTCTCCCGAGTCTCGACCTCAAACCCGTACAAAGGTCTGCCCAGGCAGGCCGGGAGGTGATGATGTCTGGCGACCTTCTTATCAAGAACGGCACGGTGGTCGACGGCTCGGGAGGCCCCGCTCGCCAAGGCGACGTGGCTATTCGGGGTGGGCGGATCGTGGACCCGTCGGCGGCGAAGCCTGGTTGTCCCGTTATCGATGCCGGCGGCCAGGTTGTAGCCCCGGGATTCATCGACATCCACACGCATTACGACGCTCAAGTCATGTGGGACCCAATGGCTACCTGTTCGCCCTGGCACGGGGTCACCACTGTCGTGATGGGAAACTGCGGTTACACCCTGGCTCCATGCCTGCCCCGAGACCGCGAGTACATCATGCAGATGTTTGCCCGCGTGGAGGGGATGAACGCCAATGCGCTGCATCACGGGCTCGATTGGCGATGGGAGTCCTTTGACGAATACCTCGACCGCGTAAGTGACGCCGGCCCTGGAATCAACATCGGGACAATGGTGGGTCATTCGGCGGTCCGCCGGTTCGTCATGGGCGAGGAGGCGAACACCCGTCAAGCCGATGCCGACGAGGTCCAGCGGATGAAGGCGCTCGTCCGGGAGGCCATCTCCGCGGGGGCGTTTGGGTTTACAACGTCGTTTCAGCGCAACCATATGGGCTGGGACGGGCAGCCGGTACCGAGCCTGCTGGCGACCTACGAAGAAGCGGTTGAGCTCGCCTCTGCATTGTCCGAATTTCCCGGCGTCGGCAGCACCGAGATCATTACTCGGACGGCCACTCAGGGAGAGACATTCGAGGATGCCGACCGGGACCTCCTGATATCGCTTGCGCGTCGCACGGGGCGGCCTGTGAACTGGAACGAGCTATCGCAGAACCCTGAACGTGGGGACGTGTGGAAGACGCAGCTTGCGTTCATGGAACAGGCGCACCGAGAAGGGGCGCCGGTCTATGCGGTTTCCCGTTGCCAATCACTGGACGTCACATTCAACTTGGCGCAAGCCGATTTCTTCGACCGCTGGCCCACCTGGCAGTCTGTTCTCTCCAGGCCGATACCCGAGGCCATGGAGGCGTTGAAAACAGATCAAGCTCGGGCAGCGATGCGCCAGGAGGCTGAGGCCGGGGACGCCACGCTGCCCGATTACCGCCGGTTTGATCGCATGGTCGTGCTCCGAAGCAAGACCGGGCGGCATGCGGCGTCTGAGGGCCAGACCCTGGGGGCGCTGTCGGAGCAGCAAGGCAAGTCCCCATTTGACGTCCTGGCGGACATTGCGCTGGACGAGGAGTTGGGGACAGAGCTCGCGTTTCGCGGGGTCCGGAACGGCGACCCTAAAGTCGTCGCGGAGATCGTGAGTAGTCCCTATTCCCTGGCGGGCATTTCAGACGCCGGCGCCCATACTAACCGGTTGAGCGGTTCCTATTACTCCACCTATCTCCTCTCGCATTGGGTGCGGGAAACGGGAGTCCTATCTCTTGAAGATGCGGTCCGCCGGTTGACTTCGATGCAGGCCTCCGTGTACGGGATCTCCGACCGTGGGCTCCTCCGGGAGGGCATGGCTGGAGACGTAACCGTCTTCGACCTGGAGGCTCTTGACTGGCTACCCGCGGAGCGCCTTGATGACTTCCCGGGAGGAGAGAGCCGGCTGGCGAACCGGGCCCAGGGCTATCGAGCGGTTATCGTCGACGGGGAAGCCATATACGAGGACGGCAGCGACACGGGGCGCCGTCCCGGGAGGGTGATACGCAGCTCGGAGTACCGGCATACGAGGCAGTAGTCGGGTCAGTAAGCAGACTAACAAGCACCTCCGAAGCATGAGGGGAGACCCAGGCGGGCCTCCCCTTAGTTTGTCCAGCGCTGAGGAGCCTTCCCAAGGCCATCTCTTTAGCAGGCGGCAGGGGTTGAACGAGTACAGAACGTTGTCGAAGGTCGAGGGAGTGGCTATACTAGGAGCAGTCCACCCCCGCGGGCGGTGGCCCGCCGGGACGTCCCCTCCACGCCCGAGTGGCGCAACGGTAGCGCACCCGACTTGTAATCGGGGGGTTGGTGGGTTCGAATCCCCTCTCGGGCTCCATTCGCAATATGCGAGTGGCGTTTACGCGGGAAAGGGCGACTGCTAAACTTACTGGTTGGAGCTTCTCCCTTATCCGCAGGGGTGGGTGAGTGGTTAAAACCGGCAGACTGTAAATCTGTTGCCTGACGGCTACGTAGGTTCGAATCCTACCCCCTGCACCAGGGAACACGGAGCGTAAGAAAACGCGCAAGGGGCTGTCTGAGAGGGCCCAGATAGCTCAGGAGGTAGAGCACGTTCTTGGTAAGAACGAGGTCACCAGTTCGAATCTGGTTCTGGGCTCCATGCAATAAAGCTGCGGCGAGGAGATAGAGGTTATGGCGAAGAAGAAATTCGAGCGCACGAAGCCCCACGTGAACGTCGGCACCATTGGGCACATCGACCATGGAAAAACGACGTTGACGGCCGCTATCACGAAGGTACTGGAGCTCAAGGGCCAGGCCAAGGCGAAGTCGTATGCAGACATCGCCAAAGGTGGCGTGCGCCGTGATGCTTCGAAGATCTTGACGGTGGCGATCTCTCATGTGGAGTACGAGACCGGCAACCGGCATTACGCCCACGTGGACTGCCCTGGGCATGCCGACTACATCAAGAACATGATCACCGGTGCTGCCCAGATGGATGGGGCGATTCTGGTGGTAAGCGCCCCCGACGGTCCAATGCCGCAGACCCGGGAGCATATCCTGCTGGCCCGCCAGGTCCAGGTCCCTTCCATGGTCGTGTACATCAACAAGGTCGACTTGATGGAGGACGAAGAGCTGCTCGAGTTGGTGGAGCTCGAGATGCGGGAGCTGCTCACCAAATACGAGTTTCCCGGGGAGGACATACCCATCATTCGGGGCAGCGCCGGCGGCGTGATGGAAAGCGGCAGCACCGATCCCGAAGCCCCGGAGTACAAGTCCATCCACGAGTTGATGGAGGCGGTGGACAGCTACGTCCCGATGCCCGAGCGCCCGGCAGACCGGCCCTTCCTGTTGCCTATTGAGGATGTTTTCAGTATCAAGGGCCGAGGCACCGTGGTGACCGGGCGGGTAGAGCGCGGCATGGTGAAAGTTGGGGAAGAGGTGGAGATCGTCGGCTTCGGCGAGACGAGGAAGACTACGGTCACCGGGGTGGAGATGTTCCACAAGCTGCTGGACCGGGCCGAACCTGGCGACGCCGTGGGTTGCCTCATCCGGGGCGTCGACCGCGACGAAGTAGAACGCGGGCAGGTCCTGGTCAAGCCGGGCTCCATGAAGCCGCACGTCCAGGCGGATGCCGAGCTTTACGTGCTGTCCAAGGAGGAAGGGGGCAGGCATACCCCGTTTTTCAAGGGGTACAAGCCCCAGTTCTACATCCGCACGATGGACGTAACCGGAGAAGTGGAGCTCCCGGAGGCCGTCGAAATGGTCATGCCGGGCGACAACATCAGCATGAAGGTGAGGCTGATCTCCCCGGTCGCCCTGGAGGATGGGACGCGCTTCGCGGTCCGGGAAGGCGGGCGAACCGTAGCAGCCGGTGTCTTCACGAAGGTGACACAATAGGGGAAGCATGGCTGAGGGGAGGCCCCTGGAAGGTAGTGGTTCATGGCAAAGAAAGGTGACGTTCGGACCATCATCACGCTCCAGTGTGGGGAGTGCCGGGAGCGGAATTACACGACCACCAAGAACCGGCGCAATGACCCGAACCGTATCGAGTTGAACAAGTACTGTCCGCGGTGCAGGTCTAGGCGGTCGCATCGGGAAATCCGATAACCCATGACAACCCGCCGGCAAAATGAGGCACGGCGCATGCTTGGGCGGCCGACTGAAGGCCTCCGGCTCGGCTTCTTGTCGGAGGTTGCCTCCGAGCTCAGGAAGGTCGTTTGGCCGACCCGGGAGGAGGCTACGCGACTGACGGTGATGGTCATCGTTGTAGCCGTCACGGTCGGCGTAGCGCTTGGCCTGATCGACATCGGCTTCGCCTCACTCGTGAGGGGGGTGCTCATTGGCTAAGGCATCGGAACCAACTCGGGCTGAGCAGACTGCCCAGCAGGCGGAGCCTCGCTGGTACGTCATACACACCTACTCTGGTTATGAGGACCGGGTAAAGAAGAACCTCGACCACCGAGTTCAGACCATGGACGTGCTTGACCGGGTTTTTCAAAGTATTGTCCCGACCGAGGACGAGATCGAAATCCGGGATGGCCAGCGCCGGACGGTTGCCCGCAAGGTTTTTCCTGGCTACATCTTGGTCCACATGACATTGGACGACGCAACCTGGTACGTCGTGCGGAACACCCCGGGCGTGACGGGGTTCGTGGGCTCCGGTAACCGGCCGATCCCGCTGGAGGAGCACGAGGTCAAGAACATTCTGAAACAGATGGAGGCCGAGGCGCCGCGGGTCAAGGTTGGCTACACCAAGGGGCAAAGCGTACGCATCACCGATGGGCCGTTCTCGGAGTTCATCGGGACGGTCGACGAGATCCAGCCGGACAAAGGGAAGGCTAAAGTACTGCTGTCGTTCTTCGGCCGGGAGACGCCCGTGGAGCTAGACTTCCTCCAGATAGAGAAGCTCTAGGGGACGAGGACAGCAACTATGGCCGGCAAAAAAGTCCGAGCAGTCATCAAGGTACAGATTCCGGCTGGGCAGGCTACACCGGCTCCACCAGTAGGGCCGGCGCTTGGCCAGCACGGCGTCAATATCATGCAGTTCGTTAAGGAGTACAACGCTCGGACTTCTAACCAGGTTGGATCGATAGTCCCGGCGGAGATCACAGTCTTCGAGGACCGCTCCTTTGCCTTTGTGACCAAGTCGCCTCCGGCATCGAGTCTGCTGCGTGGCGCGGCGGGCCTCGAGAAAGGAAGCGGGGACCCTCTGCGAGAAAAGGTTGGGTCTGTATCCCGCGGCCAGGTGAGAGAGATCGCCGAGCAGAAGATGAAGGACTTGAACGCCAACGACGTCGAAGGCGCGATGCGGATCGTGGAAGGGACGGCTCGCTCCATGGGTATCGAAGTCAAGTAAGCAAGAAACACGAACATGGCGACAAAAAGCAGGAAATACCTTGAAGCCGCGCAGCTCGTCGACAGGCAGCGGCGCTATCTACCCCCCGAGGCTGTCGGCCTCGCGAAGAAGACGTCGCCGGTCAATTTCGACGCCAGCGTCGAAATCCACATGCGGATGGGCGCAGACCCTCGTCACGCGGACCAACTGGTGAGGGGAGTGGCTCTTCTGCCCAATGGACTGGGTAAAGAGGTTCGCGTGTTGGTCTTTACCCAAGGGGATGGGGCTCGCAGGGCCATGGAGGCTGGGGCCGACTATGTGGCCGATGACGACATGATCAAGCGGATAGAGGGGGGCTGGGTCGACTTCGACGTCGCCATAGCCACCCCGGACGTGATGGGGAAGGTCGGCCGGTTGGGCCGGGTTCTGGGGAGGAGGGGCCTGATGCCGAACCCGCGCTCGGGTACCGTTGTGCAGGCGGATGACATTCCGAGGGCGGTGGACGAGGCGCGCAAGGGCCGCGTGGAGTTCCGGCTGGACAGAACGGGAGTGATTCACGGTGTTCTCGGGAAGGTGAGCTTCGAGGAGGAGCACCTAATCGAAAACATGGCGACGTTTGTCGAAGCGGTAAACGGCGCGAAGCCCACGGGTATCAAGGGGGCCTATATTCGTTCAGCCGCGGTGGCGACATCCATGGGGCCTTCGATAAGGGTGGATGTACCCGCGCTGGCGGCGATGAAGTCCTAGAGACACAAGACACCAGACACCAGTTTGCCGTAGACAGCGGGGGGCGCAGCCTTAAACAGCCCCGCCGAGGTGCATAGGCCGGGGGCCCAGGCCCCGAGGAGGCCATCCGCCCTGCTGTCGAGGCAGGGCACTTTGTTGAGGGGGTCAATGCCAACAGAAAAAAAAGAAAACCAGGTGAGAATAGTCCAGGACAAGCTCGACCGGGCCGCCATCGCTATCACCACCGAGTTCCGGGGGGTAACGGTGACCCAGATGGCCGAGCTCCGGCGGCAGCTTCGGGCAAAGGGTGTGGAGTACCTGGTCGTCAAGAACGCCCTTGCCTCCATCGCTGCCGATAACGCGGGCAAGGAGGGTCTGAGGGGTGTCCTCAAAGGCCCGACGGCGATCGCGTTTGGCTATGAGGACGTCGTCGATCCCGCGAAGGTCCTGACCGACCACATCCGGGCGAGCCGGGTCAACGTGACCATCAGCGGAGCCGTAATGGGCTCCGAGGTGCTCGACGCGCAGGACGTTCAGCTCTTGGCGGCGATACCGCCGAAGCCGGTCCTCCTAGGTCAGCTCATGGGAAACATGCTGGGACCCATCACAGGCCTGGCATATGCGCTTACCTATCACATCGGCGGCTTGGCTCGCGCCCTGGAGGCGCGGCGGCAACAAATGGAAGACGCCGGGGGGGCGTAGGGGCCCTACGCGCTCCCGGGTGGGACAAGAGAGGAGATTGGAGGGAACCATGGCGATTGTGAAAGAGGATATCCTGGCTGGGATCGAGGAACTGTCGATCCTCGATGTGTCCTGGCTGGTGAAGCAGCTCGAAGAGAAGTTCGGTGTCAGTGCCGCGGCGCCCGTTGCGGTTGCAGTGGCTCCTGCTGCCGCGGCTGGGGGTGACGGCGCTGCCGCTTCCTCCGAGGAGCAGACGGAGTTCACCGTCACGCTCAAGGACATCGGACCCAACAAGATCAACGTGATCAAGGCGGTCCGAGAGGTGACGAGCCTTGGCCTCAAGGAGGCCAAGGACCTCGTGGAGGCCGCTCCGCAGTCGGTCCAGGAAGCCATCTCGAAGGACGCGGCTGAGGACGCCAAGAAGAAGCTCGAGGCCGCTGGGGCCACGGTTGACGTAGGCTAACAGCGCAAACCCGCGGTGCGGCGGCCGAAACGCCGCCGCACCTTCTGCGGGCGCCCCATACCTGCCGGTGGGAAGCCCCTTAAGGGCGGCTCTCCCTACCGGCGCAGCAACGCCCCCATTATCGATACGAGCGAGCCGCCCGCCGGGTCTGCGCCGCACTGGTCATATCCCGTCGTTTCCCCTATCGCTCCCTGGAGCATCCTTAGGGTCAGATAGATTGGGGGCATCCCGCAGATGCGGCGGGAGTCCCTCTCCTCTTGGATGCTCCTGAAGAAGCCGGGCGCGTCCCCCGCCTCGACCGCCCGCATCAGCCCCTCGTCAGCGCGCCTCAGCTTGCCGCGGTCGAGTTCTGAGTACGGGGCCGCGTCGCCGAATGCAGGGCCCACGTGGGCTAGGTCCGCAGCAGCGACGATCAGGGTCCGTTTACCCTGCAGCTCTTCAGAGAGGACTGTCAGCGCCGTCTCGAAGGACTGGAACAGGTCGGGGTCATCGCTGCCCTCGACGAAATTGTGGAATGAACCGCAGAGCACAGGGAGGACTTCGCAGTCCCGGCCCCCAAGGAAATAGTGGGCCCAGACGAGAGCGAGCTCGACGGAGTGCTCTTCCTTGTGGTGGATCTCCTCGTCAAAGACTCCCTCTCCGAGCTCCGAGGCTAGGCGGTCGACAAGGCTGCGCCGGGTCGTCAAGGGCCCCCAAGGGGTAGAGTAGTCCTGACGAGTCAGGGTCAGCCTTCCGGGGCCTCCGCTGTGGTCCGTCCCGAACACGACGATGACCTCTGCGTCCCGGACCGCTTCGGCTGCGGGCCGCCACACCTGCGCGTAAACGCGGTGTCCTCGCGCGTAGTCGATGTGAGGAGTCACAATGCCTGCGACCGGCCTGGCGGCGGCACCAAGAGCCGGCCCAACCTGCTCGCAGTAGCCCTGGAGCGTGTCCCCAAGCAGGTCGGGGTCATCTGGATATACCTTCCCCGCCAGGGCCGGGGGTCTGAACGGCGCCTCCCGATAGGCCGCGGTAGCCTCGTTGATGGCGGCAGCATACCGATGGTCGTCCAGGAGAAGGCTATCCCCTAGATGGCCGATGAACCCAGAGATGCGCTCCGCTGGTAAGCGCACGCCTGTTTGGAGCTCGTAAGCGGGGCCCAGACTGTCCACCGCCCTGGTGCCGTCGCAGAGAGCGAGTAGGGGCCCCAACGCCTGGGGCACCAAGACTTGGGTCCCATTGAGGCCGACAGGGTCTCGGAGGACGAAGTGGGGACGGCCTTCGTGCAGGATAGGACGAACGTCGAGAGGGCGCAGCTTGGGGCGGAATGGGGGGTCTTGGGATTCCATGTGCTGAAGCGCGGGCTCGTCTGATTATATGGTGTGGCGGCGGGCGTCTGCCAAGTCCTACTTCCAAGCGGCGGCCTGTCGTGGCTAGACTTGGCATATCCCCCGAACGAGGAAGCACAGTATGGCCATTGCGGCATCGGACGCTGAGTACTTCCCGACGATCCGTGACTTGCCGACCACCGAACGACCGCGGGAGCGGCTTCTCCGCTACGGGCCCGGCTCTCTGAGCACCACCGAGCTCCTGGCCATCTTGTTGCGCACAGGTGTAAAAGGCGAAAGCGCTCTTGCAGTCGGCCAGAGGCTGCTCTCACGGTTCTCGGGCCTACGGGGCATTGCCGGTGCGGCGCTGGCGGAGCTATCGGCGGAAAAGGGCGTGAGCGCGGCGAAGTACTGCCAGCTCATGGCGGCGATGGAGCTGGGTCGTCGCATGGCCTCCGTGGAGATCGATAACCGCTCCGTTATCCGGTCCCCGCGGGACATCGCCGATCTCCTCATGGCCGAGATGGCCGGACTAGACCAAGAGCACTTGCGAGTGGTCCTGCTGAGCACCAGGAATCATGTGATGGGGGTACACCCGGTATACGTCGGCACGGTGAACACATCCATGGTCCGGCCGGCCGAAGTCGTGCGTCCGGCAGTCCGGGAGAACGCTCCCGCTATCGTGGTGGTGCACAATCATCCCTCGGGAGACCCGGTCCCCAGTTCCCAGGACGCCGAGATCACCACGCGGATTGTGGCGGCGGCAAAGTTGCTCGGCGTCGAGGTGGTGGACCACATCATCGTGGCGCACCAAGGCTTTGTCAGCCTCAAAGAAAAAGGGCTGGGATTCGACGAAAGCTAGCTCCCGGACCGCTCCATCGGCTGGGGTGACATCAGAACCCCGATGGCAGGCCTCTTTGTGATGGGATGTGAGGCCCGGCTATCTGTAAGGGGTATTGCGGATGACCTTGCCCGGAATCTCTCCCGTGTGTTTTCCGTCGCGCAGCGTCTGCTTACCGTTGACAAAAGCCATCTGGACGCCCGTCGCCCCCTGGACCCACCTGGTGAAGCCCCCCGGCAGGTCCCAGACCTGCTCATTGGGTAGGCAGCGCAGCGCGCCCAGATCGAACACGGCGACATCGGCAACCATGCCGTCCTTCAGAGCGCCACGGTCCGGGAGGCCAATCCACCGGGCGGCATCTGAAGTTAGCGTCCGGAACCCGTCCTCGATGCTCATGATGCCCCGGTCCATTACCCATCGGTGAAGGAAATAGGTGGCGTCCCCCGTCCTTGAGAAGTTGGCCAGGTGGGCCCCGCTGTCCGTGTTCATCGGGTAGAGGTTCGGGTGCTTCAGCAGGTCTTCTTGGGCGCTGGTGAACCACGCCGAGTCCGCCACGGAGCGGCTTTCGAACTGGGTCTTCCAGTCCTCCGATGCAGCCAGGTCGAGCATCGCATCCACCAGGTGCTTCGATTGGTCTGCCGCGAGCTCGAGGAGACTTTTTCCTTCGAAGACGCGGTTCTCGGGCTTGGCGGCCTTGATCACCCGTGTCTCTTGCCAGTTGATCTTCGGCTGGCGCATCCCCGTTGTTTCCATCAAGGGTTCGGCGTCGATCTCCTCGCGCAGCTTCTGGCGAATGTCGGGCGACTCCAGACGGCGGAGACGGTCTTGGGTGGGAGCGTTCATGATATCCATCCAGGTGTCCATGCTGTTGAGCAACACGGTGCCTTCGGCGAAGGTGAACACCCTGAAGAACGCTTGGGGGCTGGTGACCGTGTAAAGGTTGACCCCTTGTTTGCCGATGTCGATCATGAACTGCCGGGCCTCGGCGCTCCGCGCCCCTCCTGGGATCTGCACGGTCTTGCCGCCGCTCTCGCGGGCCATGTCGATGATGAGGTCCTTGTCCTCAGGGGTGATGCCCTGCAGGACACCGGCGGGATTCAGCTCCAGGGTTCCCACCTTCATGCGTTGGAGCTCCTGAGCGAGCTTGAGGATTTCACTGGTCGCGGCCCAGCGGCTCGGGACCGGGGTGCCGTCCCAGTCCACATGGGGACCGGCCCGGGCCGTGGTGAATCCGAACGCCCCAGCTTCCACTGCATTGTGGAAGATTTGACGCATTCGAGTGACTTCGTCCTCAGTGGCCTCTCGCTGGATTGCCTCCGGACCCATCACGTGGTAGCGCAGGGTCGAGTGGCCGACCTGCGGTATGGCGTTGATCCCAAGGCCATTGCTCTCGAGCCGGTCCATGTATTCGGGGAATGTCACCCAGTTCCAGGGTATTTGCTCCTCGAATAGCTGGGGCGAAACCTCTTCGACCCGCGCAAACATGTGGATGATGTAGTCCCGGTGTTCGGGCGATATGGGGGCGAGGCTGTAGCCGCAGTGGCCCATCATGACCGTCGTAACCCCATGCCAACAGGAGGATGACCCGGTCGGCTCGAAGAAGAACTGGCCGTCCAGGTGGGTGTGGGGATCAATGATTCCCGGGGTCACGGTCAGCCCGGTGACATCGATCACTTTGCCCGTCGTCCCGAGGCCCTTGCCAATCGATTTGATCTTGTCGTCTGAGATGAGGACATCGGCCTCCTGGCGCGGGGCTCCTGTGCCATCGATGACCGTCCCGCCCTTTAACAGGATCTCGCCCATGAAGACTCCTTACAGCGGCCCAAACTTTCTCGTATTATAGGGGCCTGTCCTCTTGGTTGCAGGTTCTCTGTCGCGGGCCGGCATGGGGGGCACCTAACCGGCCCCGGGTTGAGGAGGCATCATGTCCCGGAGTTACAGCATCATCTCGGCTGACTCTCACGTGTTCGAGCCCAACGACCTGTGGGAGAAATATATGGAGCCGGCCCACCGGGCCAGAGCACCCCATGTCGCCCGGGAGGGCGGGACGGACGTGTGGGTCATCGAAGGTCTCGAGAAGCGGCCCATCCCGCTGCTTGCGGCGATGGCTGGGGTCAAGTCTGAAGAGTTGATCAACGAAGGGAACTACGAGGGTGTCCGGACCGGAGGCTGGGACCCCCACGCCCGTGTGAAGGACATGGACGTGGATGGCATGGATGCCGAGATGCTTTACACGAGCATGTTCAATCTCTTTCGTATCCCGGACCCGGGCTACAAGGCCGCCTGCTTCCGCGCGTACAACGATTGGATGGTCGACTACTGCCGCGCGTACCCGGACCGGCTGATCGGGATCGGACTCATCGCGCTGGACGACATCGAGGCTGCAGTCCAGGAGCTCCGCCGCACCGCCAAGGAGGGGCTGCGCGGCGCCGCCATTCCCTGTCTGCCACGCCAGGATCACCATTACGGAGATCCACGGTACGATCCCTTCTGGGCGGAGGCCCAAGAATTGGAGATGCCCCTCAGCCTGCACGTGAACACGAGTGAGGACAGTGTTGTCCCACAGACCCCCGAGTATTTGATCAACTTCACTATGTTCCTCGTGCAGATCCAGATGTCCCTCGCCACTTTCATCTCGTACGGGGTGCTCGAGCGGTTTCCCCGCTTGAAGCTCGTCTCAGCCGAGAACGACATCGGGTGGATACCGACGTACAAGGCCCGCTTGGACCACGCCTTCGAGCGGCACCGCTTCTGGAGCAACACGGGGAACCAGCTGAAATCGAAGCCAGGGGAATACGTTGACCGGCAGCTCTTCGCGACCTTCATGTATGACAAGCCGGGAGTGGACAACCGCCAGCACATCGGTGTGGACAACATGATGTGGGCCTCGGACTACCCGCATTCCGATGCGACCTGGCCGGAATCCGCCAAGTTTATCGAATGGCAGTTTGGAGAGCTCCCGGCTGAGGAACGGCGGAAGATGATCTGCGACAACGCCATGGCCCTATACCGCATGTCGTAGCCTCGGGGCCCGTTGGGGAGCCGCTGGAACCCAACTCGGCGGCGCGCAGCTCGCGTATAGCGCGGCTCATGAGAGGCCCGACCGTTTGGCCTGGCTCTCATCCCTCCCTCGGGCCTGCGGCAATTGGAACGGTGACCTATGGTCTACGCGACGCGCATCGGTGACATCGACCTCCTGGCAGTCCTGGACATGGTCCCGCCCTCGTACGACCCGCTGGAGTTCTTTCCCGGGGTGTCCAAGGAAGCGTGGGGGGCCGAGGCGGCACACCTGGTCGACGGGCGGCTCCAGCTCTATTACGGGTGCTACGCCCTGCGGGGCAACGGGAAGACCATCATGGTCGACACGGGGAAGGGGCCTGGCCCCCATCCGGACCGGGGCAACCGCCGCGGCGATCTGCCTGGCCAGTTGCGGCTGCATGGCATCGATCCCAGCGACGTGGACCTCGTCGTGCACACGCACCTCCACCACGACCACGTTGGCTGGAACGTGACCCTGGGCGGTAGCGGCGAAGCTCGGCCCACCTTTCCGAAGGCCAGGCATCTCGTCCCTCGAGGGGACTGGGAGTACTTCACCCGGCCCGACGTTCTGGAACAATCGCCCCACGTGCGGGACCACGTCGTGGCGCTGGAGCGGCTGGGAATCGTGGACCTGATTGAGGGTGAGCACCAGCTAACCGCCGAGGTCAGCACGACGCCCACCAACGGGCACACTCCGGGGCATCTCAATGTGGTCGTCTCTTCCGGTGGCATGAAGGCGGCTATCGTGGGAGACATGCTGCACAGCATGGTCCAGGTAGGCGAACCAGGTTGGTGCTCTCGGGCGGACGTCGACGCCACGCAGGCGGAGGCCACGCGACGGGCGATGCTGGAGCGTTTCGAGCGGGAGAGTTTCATGGTGGCGGCGGGGCATTTTCGACCAGAACGTCAATTCGGGTCGCTGGAACGTCGTCAAGGACGGTTCCATTGGCGGTCGCAGTCCTGAGCCGGTGGCCCTGTATTCCGGCGGAGGGGGCTAGGTCGGCTGATCGCCGCGGAGGGGGTCCCGTCGTCGCGAGGATAGACTTCGGCCTCTCTTACAACTTCCGTAACTCGCAGTCATTCGAAGTCTCCCCGCCGACGCCATGAGGCAGCCCGGTGCTCGCCGCCGGTGGGACCTTTCCAGCCTCGTGGTCAGCCACCCTTATGAGATCGTGAGCACTAACGAGGAGAAGCTGGAGGAGGCGCCGTACACGCACCTGGTCTGGGGAGGCGGGAACACGACCCCTTCGGGCTACCCCCCGGAGAAGATGTACCCGTACATGGAGCGTTTCGCCCGCGAAGTGATCCCGAGGTCTCATTAGAAGGCCCTCTGACCCGCCCCTAACCCGCCCCTTGGTGGGTTGTCGATGACCCTTTCCCTTGGGTACAATTGAACTGGTTTCGTACCCTGTTCGAATCAAGCATGGAGGCAGATGGTCAAACTGAGGGTTGGGCTGCTCGTGGTAGCGACGTTCCTGGGCCTGCTCCTCTTGGGGTCTCAGGGATTCGCCCAAGGGGCAACCGTCCTCACCGGGACCGTCACTATCGACGGCGCCCCGGCCCCTCAATTCACGGTCGTGCAGGCCGCGCTCGCGGACGGGACGATCGTTGGGACCAGCGCCACCGGCCTCTCCGGCTTCTCTGCGGGCCAGTACCGGATCGAGGTCCAGGTCTCTTCGGCACTCGACGGCCAACAGGTCACATTCTCAGTCCACGGCGCCACGGTGTCTCCCGCGGTGACGGCGATATTGCGGCCCAACCGGGTGATCCCGGTGGACATCGCGGCGACGACCGGGGCGGCAGTTGCGACGGCTACGCCACGGCCCACGGCAACATCGGCACCGCCACAACCGGCTGTCACTCCTGCACCGACGGCTACGCCACGGCCCACGGCAACATCGGCACCGCCACAACCGGCTGTCACTCCTGCACCGACGGCTACGCCACCGCCCACGGCAACATCGGCACCGCCACAACCGGCTGTCACTCCTGCACCGACGGCTACGCCACCGCCCACGGCAACATCGGCACCGCCACAACCGGCTGTCACTCCTGGACCGACGGCTACGCCACCGCCCACGGCAACACCGGTCGCGACGGCAATGCCACGGCCGACGGCAACGCCACCGCCGACGGCAACGCCACAACCGACGGCAACGCCACAACCCACGGCAACGCCACAACCGACTTCTACTCCGACCCTTCCGAGCACGCGACCGCCGGCCCCTTCTCCAACAGTGATCCCGGAGGGTACTGGAGGGGGCGGCTGCAACGCGGCGCTTCGTCCGTCGAAGACGCTGGATGCCGGGTGGCTGGCTATCGGGCTCATCGCTCCGGGGCTCTTCCTCGGCAGGTCACGTTTCCGACGGCGCAGGTGACCCCGGGTCACCGCCCCTTGGCGGGTTGTCGATGACCCTTCCCCTGGGTATAGTCGGATCGGTTTCATACCCTGTTCGATTTTCGAGCGCGGAGGCAGATGGTCAAACTGTGGGTCGGGCTGCTCGTGGTGACGACGCTCTTGGGCCTGCTCCTCTTGGGGTCTCAGGGAGCCGCCCAAGGAGGGGTAACCGTCCTCACCGGGACGGTCACCATCGACGGCGCCCCGGCCCCTCAATTGACGGTTGTGCAGGCCGCGCTTGCGGACGGGACGATTGTTGGGACCGGCGCCACCGGCCTCTCCGGCCTCTCTGCGGGCCAGTACCGGATCGACGTCCAGGCCTCTTTGGCAGTCGAGGGTCAACAGGTCACATTCTCAGTCCAAGGCGCCACGGTGTCTCCCGCTGTGACGGCGATATTCCGGCGCAACCGGGTGATCCTGGTGGACATCGCGGCGACGACCGAGGCTCCAGTCGCGACGGCGACCGCCACTGCCATCCCTCCCACGGCAACACCGGTCGCGACGGCAACGCCACGGCCCACGGCGAGGCAGGGATCCGCCCAAGGGGCAACCGTCCTCACCGGGACCGTCACTATCGACGGCGCCCCGGCCCCTCAGTTCACGGTCGTGCAGGCCGCGCTTGCGGACGGGACGATTGTTGGGACCAGCGCCACCGGCCTCTCCGGCTTCTCTGCGGGCCAATACCGGATCGAGGTCCAGGTCTCTCCGGCAATAGATGGCCAACAGGTGACATTCTCAGTCCAGGGCGCCACGGTGTCTCCCGCGGTGGCGGCGATATTGCGGTCCAACCGGGTGGTCCTGGTGGACATCGCGGCGTCGACCGGGGCTCCAGTTGCGACGGCTACGGCAACGCCACGGCCCACGGCAACGCAGAGATCCGCCCAAGGGGCAGCCGTCCTCACCGGGACCGTCACTATCGACGGCGCCCCGGCCCCTCAGTTCACGGTCGTGCAGGCCGCGCTTGCGGACGGGACGATTGTTGGGACCAGCGCCACCGGCCTCTCCGGCTTCTCTGCGGGCCAGTACCGGATCGACATCCAGGTCTCTCCGGCACTCGACGGCCAACAGGTGACATTCTCAGTCCAGGGCGCCACGGTGTCTCCCGCTGTGACGGCGATATTGCGGTCCAACCGGGTGATCGCGGTGGACATCGCGGCGTCGACCGGGGCTCCAGTCGCGACTGCGACGGCTGCGCCACGGCCCACGGCAACGCAGGGATTCGCCCAAGGGGCAGCCGTCCTCACCGGGACCGTCACCATCGACGGCGCCTCGGCCCCTCAGTTCACGGTCGTGCAGGCCGCGCTTGCTGACGGGACGGTTGTTGGCACCAGCGCCACCGGCCTCTCCGGCTTCTCTGCGGGCCAGTACCGGATCGACATCCAGGTCTCTCCGGCACTCGACGGCCAACAGGTGACATTCTTAGTCCATGGCGCCACGGTGTCTCCCGCGGTGACGGCGATATTGCGGTCCAACCGGGTGATCGCGGTGGACATCGCGACATCGACCGGGGCTCCAGTCGCGACTGCGACGGCAACGCCGCAACCGGCTGTCACACCTGGACCGACGGCAACGCCACGGCCCACGGCGAGGCAGGGAGCCTCCCAAGGGGTAGCCGTCCTCACCGGGACTGTCACCATCGACGGCGCCCTGGCCCCTCAATCGACGGTTGTGCAGGCCGCGCTTGCTGACGGGACGATTGTTGGCACCAGCGCCACCGGGCTCCCTGGCTTCTCTGCGGGCCAGTACCGGATCGACGTCCAGGTCTCTCCGGCAGTCGACGGTCAACAGCTCACATTCTCAGTCCAGGGCGCCTTGGTGTCTCCCGCGGTGACGGCGACCTTGCGGTCTCACCGGGTGGTCCTGGTGGATATCGCGGCGTCGACCGGGGCTCCAGTCGCGACGGCTACGGCAACGCCACGGCCCACGGCAACGCCGCAACCGACCGTCACACCGGAACCGACGGCTGCTCCGCGGCCCACGGCAACGTCACAGCCCGGCTGTGACACCGGAACCGACGGCTACGCCCCGGCCCACATCGACCCCGCGGCCCACATCGACCCCGCGCTCTACGACTACCTCCGTATCGCCGGCCCCTTCTCCAACGGTGACCTCGGAGGGTACTGGAGGGAGGACTGCAACGCGGCGCTTCGTCCGGCGGGGACGGTGGATGCCGGGTGGCTGGCCATCGGGCTCATCGCTCCGGGGCTCTTCCTCGGCAGGTCCCGTTTCGGACGGCACAAGTGACTCGGGGTCAGATCGGTCAGTCGACCACGTCGGGGGCATACTACGTATTGGCGCGTCTCAGACCGCTCAAGGCCGGGAGGTCACCGATATGAAAGCCACGCGCATTCACCGGACTGGCGGGCCCGAGGTCCTGACATACGAGGAATGCCAGGCCCCGGAGCCGGGGCCTGGCGAGGTTGTCGTCGGCCTGGAGGCGATCGGGGTCAACTACACGGACGTCATCTCCCGTACGGGCGTTACGGCGCCGGCCAGCTTCCCGGCGATTCTTGGGCGTGAAGGCGCGGGCGTCGTTTCCGCCGTTGGACCGGGAGTAACCGAATATCAAGCGGGGGACCCGGTGGGCTACTGGGGGACGACGGGCACCTATGCCGAGCGCCAAGCGGTGCCCGCGGATAGGCTCGTGCGGTTGACTTCAGGAATCGATGCCCGAACCGCCGCCGCGGTCATGCTGCAGGGGACGACTGCCCACTACCTGGTGTACAGCATGGTCCCGGGGCTCGGCGAGGGTGACGCCGCCGTGGTCCATGCCGCTGCGGGCGGGACGGGCCTTGTGCTAACGCAGATGCTCAAACGGGTGGGTGTCTACGTGTACGCCACAGCCGGGACTGAAGAAAAGGCGGCCATCGCCAGGGAGGCTGGTGCCGACGAGACGGTCATCTACACCCGCGAGGACTTTGCTCAGCGCGTTCTGGAGTCGACCGGGGGGAAGGGTGTTCGCGCCGTCTTCGATTCGGTGGGGCGCGCCACCTACGAAGGAAGCGTGGCTTGCCTGGCGCGACGCGGCTACCTGGCGTTGTACGGGCGGGCCAGCGGCGGCGTTCCGGTCGAAGTGCTCGCCGACCTGAAGAAGTCGATGTTCCTGAGCCGGCCTGCTCTGATGGACTATTGCGCTACCCGCGAGGAGCTGGAATGGCGGGCGAGCGAGGTCTTTGGCTGGGTGGCCTCGGGCGAGCTGAAGGTCCGTATCGGCGGGACGTACCCACTCTCGGATGCCGCCGAGGCCCATCGCAGGCTCGAGGGCCGCGAGACGACCGGGAAGCTATTGCTGATCCCGTAGGGCCACGTGCCGGGAGGGATGGACCCGGACTTCGCTTCCTCAGGGTGACTGCGACTTCTCTTGGTCGAAGCCATAGACGCCGGCCGCGTTCTCGCAGGTGATCTTCCTGCGGTCGTCCTCGCTGAGGCCGCCGAGCTTGGCTTCGATGGCCCCCACGGAATCGGGCCAGGTGCTGTCCGGGTGGGGATAATCGGAGGCCCACATGACGCTCCCGGCCCCGATGAGGGGGATCAGCTCAACCCCGAGCTTCTCCTCCTGGAAGGTCACGTACATCTGGCGGTCGAACAGCTCCCTTGGATGGGTCTTGACCCAATAATCGCGCGTGTTGGGGGCGAACTCCACGTAGACCTCGTCCATCCGCTCGAGGACGAAGGGGACCCACCCGAGTCCGGACTCTCCCAGGATGAGATTCAGCTTGGGGTGCCGCTCCAGCACTCCCGAGAAGCACATTGACGAGAGGACCTCATCGAGCTGCATTGAGACGCAGCATACCCTGGCGGCCATGACCCAGCTCCCGATCTTCCTGGGCAACATATAGGTGCCCCCGCCGAGGTGTGTCGAGATGGACATTCCGGTCTCCTCGGCCGCGTCCCACAGAGGCTCCCACACCGGGTCGTAGATTGGGGGTGTCATGCCGAAGTGGTCGATGAGCCCTCCCCGATGGCCCATCTTGACAGCCCTGCGCACCTCGCCAGCGGCGGCTTCGGGATCGTGTGCGGGGATAGTGGCCAGATTGCACAAGCGGTTGGGGCTGGCCCCATTGAACTCCGCAGTCCACTCGTTGTAGGCCCTGAGGACGTGATATTTCAGGATGGGGTCCTTGACCGGGAACCCGCCAGGCCCCGTATAGATAACGCTGGCCTGAATCCCGTCCCTGTTCATATCCTCCAGGCGTGTGTGGGCGGTCGACGGCCGGGTTATCCACTCCTCGATCCCAACCCGCTCGAATACGCTGGGGAGGCCCCTGATCTTGGCTGGCTGGGCCCTGCCCCATCGCTCGCCCTCGCAGACCCAAAACCGGCCCCTATCGGTTTCCTCGACCCTCGGTCCGATCTCCCGAAACTCTTTCGGGAGCCGCTTTTCCCAGAGGTCGAGCGGCAGCGTATGCAGGTCCATGTGGTCGTCGCAGGAGATGATCGCATTGGTGCTCATCGAGTCCTCCGGGACGCTGGGGAAAGGGTGTCGTGCCGGACCCTCGCGGCCCGCCGGCCAGCGGCGTTCTCGCTGCCGCGGGCCCGCGGCCATGGGCCGCCCATCAGAAGTGGCGCCAGTATATCACGGGGCCCGCGCCGCGCTTGACACCCCAGCCGGAGGCGGCACATCATGGTTGCCGCCTCCCCAGCCTCACCGTCCCGGAGGGACCTCATGAAGTGCTCGGTCCGCCTGCTCACCGACCGCGTTTACGACATCGACGAATATGTCAGCTCGGAGGCCGTTGGGTCTATTTCGCAGGCGGCTGAGGGGGCTGGATTCGATTCCGTATCGGTCACCGACCACCCCATGCCTGCGGAGTGGTACGTGACCAACCAGGGGCACCACGCCCTCGACCCGTTCGTGGCCCTTTCGTTCGCCGCCGCGGCGACATCCACGATCAGGGTCTATACCAACATCATCGTGGTGCCATACCGGAACCCCTTTGTGGCGGCCAAGAGCGTCGCCAGCCTCGACGTTCTATCCAAGGGCCGCCTCATTCTGGGAGTTGCGGCGGGCTATCTCAAAGATGAATTCGACGCGTTGGGGGCTGACTTCGATGACCGCAATGAAGTCACGGATGAGCATCTGCGGGCGATGAAGGTGGCTTGGGCGGAGAATAACGTGACGTTCAAGGGCCGACATTTTTATGCCGAGGGCGTCTCCCAGCTCCCCAAGCCGGCGCAGCAGCCGCATCCGCCCATTTGGGTCGGAGGAAACAGCAAGCGGGCCGCCCGCCGCGCCGCCGAGTTCGGGGTCGGCGTGATCCCGTTGTTCAACCCGGCCAATATGTCGGCACGGAGGCGCACTCCAGCGCTGGAGTCACGCGACGATCTGAAGGCCTACGTCGATTACGCCCAGGATGCCGCCAGCAAGGCGGGCCGTCCGCCTCTGGAGGTCGTCATCGGAACGGGTGGGCTCGAGACCTTCGGGACGCCGGCCTTCGACCTCGACGCATGGCTGAAGGACACCCGCGAGGCCAAGGAAGCCGGGGTCACGTATTTAAATCTGGGTTTCCCAGCCGAGTCGCGAGCCCACTACATCGAGAACCTCCAGCGCTTTGGCGAGGAGGCGATGGGCTTCGTGCGGGAGCTCTGAGACGCTCTCCGGCTTTACTCATTGGTGACCAGGCCCACGGAACAGTCCTCCATGCCGCTTTCTCTTGCCGCCGCCTTAGACCAGTTGCCGGGAGACCTTTCGCGGTCCGGGGCCTCCTGGTGCTTACCCTCATTGTCATGCCGATCCTCAACGCATGCTTCGAGCTGGGTGAGCCCGGGGTGGAACAGAGCCGGCCACCCTGGAGACCCGGTCGTCATGGGCGCCGGCCATCCTCTCGGCGGGACGGGCGCCCCCCGGAGGTCTGGGTGACATTCCAGGGGAAGGTGGCAGTTGTAACCGGGGCCGGGCGCGGAATCGGGCAGGCCGTCGCCATGGAGTTCGGCCGTCTAGGGGCGTCCGTGGCCGCCGTGGACATCGATGAAGCGGCGGTTGAAGGAGCTTGCCGGCTGGTCGAACAGGCGGGCGGCAGGGCGGAGCCCTTCGTGTGCGATATCGCCGATCGGGGCGAGGTCGAAAATGCCGTCCAGGCGGCCCTGAAGGTGCTCGAGGGGGTCCATGTCCTGGTCAACAACGCGGGTGCGGTGGAACGCTCAGGCCTGACGGACCTATCACCGGAGGAGATCGAGCGCGATATCGACGTCAACCTCAAGGGGCACATCTGGATGGCGCGGGCGGTAGTCCCTCATATGCTCGAACGAGGCGGCGGGGCCATCGTCAACGTTGCGTCCGAGGCCGCGATTCTGGGGGCACAACGGGCCCCGGTGTATGCCGCAGCCAAGGGAGGCCTGGTCGCCCTTACTCGTTCCCTGGCCAAGGAGCTTGCTCCCAAGGGGATTCGGGTGAACTGTGTATGCCCCGGTCCCACGGATACCGCGATGTACCGGGCGGCAGTCGACAATGACCCCGAGTGGGGGCGGAGCTTTGTCGAGAGAATCCCTATGAAGCGGATGGCCACGCCGGAAGAGGTAGCCGCTTCGATCGTGTTCCTGGCTTCAGACGAGGCGTCTTATATCACGGGTGCGACCCTGGGCGTCGACGGCGGGTTGGCGCGAGCCCCGTAGCGGCGCGCGATTTCGGCCAGGGGTATGGCACAGGCGCCGTGCCGGAATCCATGGCCCCTAGCCTCGGTGGGGTCGATTGACCTTCGTCGCGCGCTCCCGGCATGCCCCACCGGGCTATCCCACGACTCCGGCTTTCTTCAATGCGGTGACGTCGGCGGGGGAGTACCCGGCTTCGGTGAGGACCTGCTGGGTATCGGCCCCCGGTGCCGGGGCTGGGCGGCCAAGCTGGACGGGTGTTCGGGAAAGCCGGGCCGCGTTGCCCGAATGTTCGACCATGCCGAAGCCGGGGTGGTCGCGGCTCACGATCAGCCCGGCATCTCGGACGTAGGGATCATCGCGGAGATCTTCTGACGCCAGGTTTGGCGCGGCGCTCACTCCGGCCTGCTCGAGCAGCTCCAGCCAGGTTTGGCTGGTCTTGTTTGGGAAGACTTTCAGGAGCTCTCCAGCGATCTCCTCGATATGGGCGGCCCGTGCCTGCGCCGTGGCGAGCGGGGGGTCGAGGTCTATCGATTCCAGCTCTGCTACAGCCAGGAACCGTTGCCATTCCGCGTCACTCGGGCAATGGACGTAGAGCCATCCATCCGAGGCGGGGTAGAGTCTCGACAAGGCCGAATAGCCCCGGACACCGATGCCTTCCGGGTCCCGGCGCTCAAAGCCTTCATAGTCGAGAAAGAACGGGGACTGCAGCAAGGACGCGGTCAGCGCCAGGCCGGTATCCACCTGTTGGCCCTTCCCCGTCCGGTCCCGCTCGTGGAGCGCCAGGGCCACGGCGAAAGCGCCCAAGAGGCCGGTGCCGCAGTCGTTCATGGGGTAGGTGAGAAGGGCGGGCGTGCCGTCTCGCCCGCCGCGGCGGACCTGGATGCCGCTGGCTGCCTGGGCTAGCTGCTCCCATCCCGGCCTTTCGGCCCAGGGGCCGTCGTGGCCGTAGGTGTTGAGGGAGGCGTAGATGATTGCCGGCTTGCGGCGCCGGGCGTCGTCATAACCGATTCCCAGCCTCGCGAGGGCCCCTTTGCGGTTGTTTTCGACGACCACATCTGTCTCGTCGAGGAGTCTCCAGAAGACCTCCAGTCCCTCCGGGCGTTTGAGGTCCAGCAGGATGTTGCGCTTGCCGCGGTTGACCTCCATCCAGCCGCGCATATCCGCGGGACGGTGAGGATCGTCGATCTTGATGACGTCGGCCCCGAACTCGGCCAGCGTTCTGCCGCAAAGCGGGCCCGCCAGGACGATGGTCAGGTCCAGTACCCGGATTCCTTGAAGGGCGCTCGTGAGTGCGGCCTTCGGGCTTTCGGACGCGCTCCGGGGCGGCCCCGGATCGTTCAGGACCGCATTATTCAGAACCTCGTCGGTGTGCTCTCCCAGCGTGGGCGCTCTTCCCTGGATGGCTCCGGCGGTCCCCCGCAGCCTCACGTGCACTCCAGGCTGCCGCATGCGGCCGAAGCTCGCGTCGTCGACAGTCTCCACGATCCGAGCAGTCGTGGCCTGGTCGGTCTCCATCCATTCATCTATGGTGCGGCAGACGGTGATGCAGCCGCCTTTGTTGCTAATGGCGGTCTCCCATTCCTGGGCAGTCCGCTGGGCGTAGATGTCGCGGAAGCGGCCAAGCCATAGGTCGCGAGTCTCTGCGTCGGCCGGCTGCTGCTCGAAAAGCGCCGTGAGCTCATCCGCCCATTCCTCGCGGCCTATCCCTCTGGCGAAGCTTCCGGCGAAGCTGCGGTACACGCCGCTACTCTGTACCCATCGACCGTCGGCGCAACGGAACAGGCGGGCCATAACGTAACCGGAAAAGGGGAACGGGTTTTCTGGTTCGTAATCATGAAATTTCACGAGGCGGCTTCCCACGGCGTTGAACATCACGCTGTGCAGGGGCACTTCGATTCTCTGGCCAGCTCCTGACCGCCGCCTTGCTATGAGGGCCATCACGACGGAAACCGCTCCGGTGAGGGCCGCGAAGGTGCTGGGCGCGGGCAGCGGGGTGAAGAGGGGCCCCGCGGAGCCCTCGATCGGGGTGGTCATCGAGGTGGCCTGATGTAATCCCGTGAGGGCTCCGATCACGGGGTCCCATCCCGGACGGTCCCGGTAGGGACTGCCTTCACCGAAACCCGGCAGCGAGCAGTAGACCAAGCCGGGGTTGGAGGAGGTGAGCTCTTCATAGCCGATCCCGAGACGCTCCGCAACCCCCGGCCGGAAGTTTTCGATGACCACGTCGGCAGCCGTGACGAGCTGTTGCGCGTCGTTCCGGCAGGCAGGTGACTTGAGATCGAGGACGACGGAGCGCTTACCGCGGTTCCAGGTTGCGAAGGCGGGATGGGCGCGGGCGCGATCGCCACCCGGACGCTCCACCTTGACCACTTCGGCTCCCTGGTCGGAAAGCAGCATGCCGAGCAGCGGCCCTGGGATGTACTCCCCGAATTCGACTACCTTGACGCCCCGAAGGGCTCCCTTGGGACCGCCCTGAACCATTGGATGGGCCTCGACTCCTCAGCCGATCGATGCGCCGACGTCTCCGGGATTCAGCCCGCGGACCCGCTCTCCGAGCTCGAAGGATTCTCTCCGGATGGCGTCATGAATGGAGAGGATGTCATGCAGCGGCTGGCTCGCGCCGGTCCCTCCAGGAGGCGCCTGCCGGGGCGGTCTCCCTGGGGGTCCGGCCTCGATCGGACGCATTCCTTTCGCAGAGGGCGCTATAGTATCAGACGCGCGGCCAAGCTCCTTCGGGTCAACGCGGGGTTGGGTTGCCGCGGAAATTATTGCCCAGGGGATGAAGATGCCGACGTTGAGCCGGGCCACCGCCATTACCGGCATAGGGGAGACGGATTACACCCGGGGGTCGCCATACTCTTCGAAGGCCCTCAATCTGCAAGCAGCCTCGAGGGCCATCAAGGACGCGGGGCTTCGGCCAGGCGACATCGACGGGGTCATCCCCAACTCCCTGGCTTCGGGGCCGACAGCCGAGGACTTGATCGAGGGCCTGGGGATCGCCGATCTCCGGTACAGCGTGACTGTTCAGATGGGTGGGGCCAGTCCCATCGCCAGCATTCAGAATGCCGCTATGGCCGTGGCCTGCGGCGTGGCCCGCAACGTGCTGGTGGTCGCGGGGTGGAACGGCTATTCCGGCCCCCGGATTTCCCAGATGGAAGCGAAGCGAGGGCAAAGCCCACCTTCGGCCGCGATGCTCACGACCGCCGAGTTCGAGGTCC
The DNA here is from genome assembly GCA_965220155.1 of Dehalococcoidia bacterium. Lineage (GTDB taxonomy): Bacteria > Chloroflexota > Dehalococcoidia > SHYB01 > SHYB01. The sequence goes on from OZ244810.1 coordinate 3,155,783, forward strand.
CCTTTGGACTCCTGGTGCCGATGCAGTGGTTTGCTCTCCTGGCCAGGCATCACATGTGCCAGTACGGCACCACCAGCAAGCAGCTCGGCGCCGTGGCGGCCGCGGAGAGAAAGCATGCAATGCTGAACCCCAAGGCGATCATGAAGCACCCGTTGACCCTGGAGGACCACCAGGCTTCACCGATGTTGGCGGAGCCGTTTCACCTCCTCGACTGTTGCCTGGAGTCGGACGGGGCGACTGCCGTCGTGGTGAGCGCCGCGGAGACAGCAAACGATCTGAAGCAGAGGCCTGTCTACATCATGGGGATTGCCGAGGGGCACCCTGACTCGCCATCGTCGATCCCCACGAGGCGGGACCTGGAGAGGATTGGCTGCGCCAAGGCCGCGCCGAAGGCCTTCGGCATGGCCGGGCTATCTCCCGCCGACATCAAGCTCGCCGAGATATACGACTGCTTTACGTTCGTGGTGGTCCTGCAACTGGAGAACCTTGGCTTCTGCGACAGGGGGGAGGGCGGGCCATTCGTCGAAGGCGGGCGCATCGAGCTCGGGGGAGCCCTTCCCATCAACACGCATGGAGGGTTGCTGTCCCAGGCCCATTCGATGTCCGGGCTCAACCACGTGGCGGAGGCAGTCAAGCAGCTCCGAGGCACCGCCGGCCCGGCCCAGGTCGACAGTCCGGAGCCTTGTCTCGTGAGCGGCTACGGGGACTTCGGCGACGGCGCCGTCCTGATTCTGGGGAGGTAGCCTTGCCGGAGTACACAAAGCCCTTACCTCGCCCGACAAACGAGTCGGCCCCCTTTTGGGAAGGCTGCCGCCGGCACGAGCTGGTTATTCAACGCTGCGATGACTGTGGGGTACTCATCCACTACCCCAAGGCCATCTGCCCCGGCTGCCAGGGAAGCCAGCTAGGATGGGTCCGGGCGAGCGGCCTGGGCAGAGTCCACACCTACACGGTCATCCACCGGGCGTTCCATCCCGGTTTTGCGGAGGAGGTCCCCTATGTCACGGCGGTCATCGAGCTGGACGAGGGGGTGAGGCTGCTGTCCAATCTTGCCGGGGTCGATCCCCAGGATGTCCACGTGGGCATGGCCGTGGAGGTGTTCTTCGAGGAGGTCACGACAGACGTGACGCTCCCGAAATTCCGACCAGTCCGGCAGCTTGCGTCTTGATGGGGCCTCAGCCAGCTATATGACCCCCTCGGCTTTCAGCGTTTCCATCTCCTCCGCCGGCACGTCGAGAATCCCGGAGTAGACCGCCTCGTTGTCCCGGCCCAGCGCAGGGGAGACTCTTACGCTGGGCGGAGAATCGGACAGCTTGATAGGGCAGCCCACGATGTGCACATCGCCCGCTACGGGGTGCTCGATGGGCACGATCATCTGGCGGGCCTTGATCTGCGGGTCGTCCACGAGGTCCACGCCGTTGAGGCAGGCCCCGGCGGTGACGCCCGCTTCGGCCAGGATATGCATGGCTTCGTACTTCGTTTTTTGCATGGTCCATTCGCTGATGGAGGCATTGATCTCTTCCAGGTGCTCCGCCTGCCAGCCGAGGTCCTGGACGTCGCCCTCGGCGAGGTCGTGACGCCCGATGATCGACAGCATGGTCCTCCACATCTTGCCGGTAGTGTCCATGCAGAAGATCGTGATGTAGTCGTCCGGCCCGCCAGGTCTGCATGGGTAGATATCGGTGTTCCCCGGACGGGGCGAATGCCCCGTGGCCGCCTGCCGGACGATGTTCATCCTCGAGAGGTTGACGATGCAGTCCTGCATCGAGACCTCGACCTCCTGGCCTCGGCCGGTCCTGTCCCGCTGCCTCAGGGCAGCCAGGATGCCAAGCGCCAGGTGGACCCCCGCTCCGCTGTCTCCGAGGGTCGGGCCCGGGTGGGTTGGCGGGTTTTCAGGATAGCCCGTCGCGCATGAGGCTCCGCCCGTCGCCTTGGCGACCATGTCATAGCCCTTGTAGTCGGCATACGGACCGTAGGTGCCGAAGCCTTTCAATCGGGCCAGTATGATGCGGGGATTGACCCCGCTGAGGCTGTCGTAGCCCAGCCCCATGCGCTCGAGGGAGCCGGGGGCGAGGCTTTCGACGACGGCATCGGCCTTCTCGACCAGGCGCAGGAGCAGGGCAATTCCCTTTTCCTTCTTGAAGTCCAGGGTGATGCTCCGTTTGCTGGAGTTGACCGCGATGAACCCCCTGGAGTCGTGACCCGGCACGCCGCCTCCCACAAGGCGGAAAGGGTCACCGAGCTTCGGCTCTTCCACCTTGATGACGTCGGCACCCAGCCAAGCCAACATCAGCGTGGCCGTTGGCCCGGCTTCCCTCTGCGTCAGGTCGACGACGCGGACTCCCTCTAGCGCCTGCTCCATGTCTCACCTCCTGAATTCGCGGGTCGATTGGCGGCGGAGTCCCGCTAGGAGACCGCCCCCTGGCGGTGAAGGTCTCCGATCTCGCTTTGCGTGTAACCGAGCTCCGCCAGGACCTCATCCGTGTGCTGTCCCCTGGAGCCAGGGAAGCGCCTCATCGAACCGGGGGTCTCCGAGAGTTTTGGCGAGAACCCCAAGTGCCGCACCTTCCCAACCTCCGGATGGTCCAGCTCCAACACCATCTGCCGGTGGCGGACCTGAGCGTCTTCGAACACCTCGGGGAAGTCGTAGACCTTGGTGACAGCGGTGTCCGCATCCAAGGCCATGCGCTGCCACTCATCCGCCGTCCGGGTCTTGAAGGCGGCCTGGAAGGCGTCGTTGATTTCTTGCCGCTTTGCCGGGTCGTGCAGGTGTTCCGCAAGGTCGGGCCGTCCCACCAGTTGGCACACCGCGGCGAAGAACCAGGGCTCGATGGTCCCGAGAGAGACCCAGCGGCCGTCCCTGGTCTCGTAGGTGGTGTAGTTAGGGTTGGGATTCAGGGCTGGCGGGGCCGGAGGTTGGCCCGAGGTGAAATAGTTCTGCACGAACAGGGCGGACAGAGCGATAACCCCGTCGGTCATCGAGGTGTCCACGTGCTGCCCCCGCCCGGTCATGCTCCGCGCGACGAGGGCTGTCAGGATTCCGATCAGGGCGTTCTGCGAGCCTCCGGCAAAGTCCGCGAGCCAGTTCGGAGGCTGGGCAGGGGCGCCGTCTTTGCCGCGGATCAGCCCCAGCGCCCCGGCCACGGAGATATAGTTCAGGTCGTGTCCCGGGAGCTCCCGGTAGGGGCCGTCCTGACCGTAGCCACTGAAGGAGCAGTAGACCAGCCCAGGATTGATTTTGCTGCACGTTTCGTAGTCCGCGCCGAGCCGTTGGGCGACTCCGGGACGCCACATTTCCAGCAGGACATCGGCGGACTCGACGAGCTTGTAGAAGACGGTCTTGCCGTCGACGTGCTTGAGGTTGAGCACCATTTTCCGCTTGTTTCGCTCGAGGGCATTGTGGGCTGTGCCCCACGGGTCCTTGTCTTCAATCCCAGCCCGGACCGCCTCGAAACCCTCGCGGCGCCCGCCCGACGGGTCTTCAAGCTTGATGACGTCCGCCCCCATGTCCCCCAGGTACATGGATACGAACCAGCCGGGTTGGTACCGGGAGAGGTCGAGGACGCGCATATTTTCGAGGGCCATCGGCATTGGATTCCCCTTTCGTTCTCCTGAGCTTACGGACAGGACGAGGGTGGGCGACCTGCGTCGTGTCACTCCGGGTGCCAGAGGTCGTCGATCAGGCTGGGCCAGCCTCAGGATAACAGAGGACGGGGCCCCGGCTCAGCGAAACGGCGAGGCTGAGGCGGAGCTCAGGGGCAGAGACGGAAGAGGGGAGATTCGAGAGGCCGGGCTTTTTCGTGGCGGCTGCTGATGACCGTTGTGTATACTTGGGCGAACAGATTCAGGGAGCGGGTATGTCAGGTATCTCGTCCATCGGCGCCTATGTCCCCATGTACCGTTTGCCTCGGAAGGTGTTCGCGGAGGCCTGGGGCTCGGGAGGAGGTCCGGGGGAGAGGAGTGTCGCCAGCCACGACGAGGACACGCTCACGATGGGCGTCAATGCCGCGATGGATGTGTTGAAGGCGTCCGGCCGCGAAGCGGTCGACGCCGTTTACTTCGCTTCGACGACCGCGCCATACCGCGAGAAGCAGTCGGCCACTATCGCCGCGACGGCTGTGGACCTTCCGGCGGGGGTGAGGACGGCGGACTTCGCGGGCTCTTTGAGGGCGGGCACCTCGGCTTTGCTCTCCGCCTTCGACGCCGTCAATGCCGGCTCGGCGAAGAACGTCCTCGTCATCGCCTCCGACGACCGTTGGGGTTTTCCGAAATCGCCACAGGAGTCGGCCTTCGGCGACGGCGCCGCGGCGCTGATGGTGAGCAATGGGGCTGCCGCCGTGGAGGTGGTGGCCCAGACCTCTATCGCCAACGAGATTATGGACGTCTGGCGGCGCTCCTCCGACGACTTTGTCCGGACCTGGGAGGACCGCTTCGTCATCCAGCACGGCTACGACGAGTCGACGAAGAAGGCTATCAGGGGGGTGCTGGACAAGGCGGGGCTGAAGCCCGCGGATATCTCCAAGGCGGTTGTGTATGGGCCCGAGGCCCGCAGCCATGCCGCCCTGATTCGCGGAGCGGGGTTCGATGCCCAGACCCAGGCCCAGGACAACCTGATGGGGAGCGTTGGCAACACCGGCGCCGCCCATGCGTTGCTCATGCTGGTCGCCGCCCTAGAGGAAGCCGAGCCTGGCCAGAAGCTCCTTGTCGCCAGCTACGGCGAAGGCGCCGATGCCATCGTCCTCGAGGTCAAATCAAAGCCCAAGAAGGGGCGTGCCGTAAGCGGCCACGTCGCGATGAGGCGAGACCTCTCGTCCTATCAGAAGTTCGTCTCCTACCGGGGCATTGTAGAGACGGACCCTGAGCCTGTCCTAGGAATCGAGAAGTTCGCAGCTTCAACCATTCGATGGCGGGACCAGAGCTATACGCTGCGGCTTCATGGGAGTGAGTGCAACGAATGCGGCATCGTGGCCCACCCGATTCAGAGGGTCTGCTACGGCTGCAGCTCGAAGGACAACTACACCGAGGTCAGGCTGTCGGACCAGCCCGGGACGATCTATAACTTCACCCGCGACAACCTGGCGGGGGGCCCCGAGCCGCCGGTGGTCAACTGTGTCGTCGAGTCCGACGTCGGGAACTGCCGGGTATTCAGCATCGCCACGGACTCCGCCCCAACGGAGGCCGTTATTGGGACCCGCGTGGAGTTCACCTTCCGAAAGCTGCACGAGCTGGGGAACGCTCATCACTACTATTGGAAAGTCCGGCCGATTCGAGACGCGTAGCGAGAAAGGGGACGACATGGGCACCATCAAGGACAAGGTAGCCATTATCGGGATGGGCTGCACCAAGTTCGGGGAGCGGTGGGACGTCGGCCCCGAGGACATGCTGATCGAGGCGGCCTACGAGGCCTATGAGGATGCGGGGATAGACCCCAAGGACATCCAGGCTGCCTGGGTGGGCACCCTCCGATCCGGCGAGGCCGGGGGCATCGTCGCCGACGCGCTGAAGATACGGAACATTCCCATAACCCGCGTCGAGAACTGGTGCGCCACCGGGCATGAGGCTCTTCGAAACGCCGTCTTCGGCGTCGCTTCCGGCATGTATGACGTCGCCATGGCTATCGGCTACGAGAAGCTGAAGGACACGGGCGGCGGCGGCCTAGGAGTAGGAAGGGGCACGAACCCGGTGACCCAGGCCCGGGCGACGGCGCCAGGCTACTTCTCTCTCATCGCGAACCGCTACTTCCATCACTACGGCATCCCCGAAGACGAAGGGAAGGAGCTTCTGGCCCAGATCTCGGTGAAGAACCATCACAACGGATCGATGTCGCCCAAGGCGCATTTCCAGAAGCCCGTCACGGTGGAGCAGGTAGTGAATGCGCCGATCATCGCGTGGCCGCTGGGGCTGTTCGACTGCTGCCCGACCACCGACGGCGCCGCGGCGGCCATCATCTGCCGGGCCGACCTGGCCAGGAACTTCCGGGACGATCCCGTCTACATCAAGGGTATCGGTTTCTCGGTCGACTCGATGTTGCCCCACACACGTCCGGGCTTCGACTGGATGGGGTTCGAGGCGAACCGGGAAGCCGCCCGGCAGGCCTACGAGCAGGCGGGGGTCACGAATCCGCGGAAGGACCTGGACCTGGCCGTCGTGCACGACTGCTTCACTATCACCGAGATGGTCATCTACGAGGACCTGGGCTTCACGGAGCGCGGAAAGGGGCCCGACGAGGTCCGCAACGGCACCTTCACCCTGGAGGGGGAGCTGCCGGTCAACACGGATGGCGGCCTGAAGTCCTTCGGGCACCCCGTGGGCGCCAGCGGCCTGCGGACCGCTTATGAGATTTATACGCAGCTTCAGGGCCGGGCCGGGCCGCGGCAGGTGAAGGATGCCGAGCTGGGCTTGTGTCACACGCTGGGCGGCCCGCCTCAGGTCTCATGCGTGACCATCCTGGGGAACGAGGCTCCCAGGTAGGCAATCTCGACGGGAGCGTCGAGGCCCCTGCAGTCATGCAGGGGCCTTGCTGTTTGCGGGGCGGGGGGCGCAGAAGGAGGGCATCGTGTTTGTCGAGAAGCTCCGGCTGGACGGGAAGGCGGCCCTCGTCGTTGGCGGCGGCGCCGGCGGGATCGGCACGAACACCAGCCTCGCCCTGGCCGAGGCCGGCGCGTCGATCGCTCTTGCCGACGTCACCGAGGAACGAGCGGTAGAGGCTGCCGACGAGGTGAAGCGGCGAGGCGGGGTTGCGGTCCCGATCGCCTGCGATGTCAGGGACGACGCGCAAATCGAAGCCGCCGTGGACAAGGCGATTCAGGAGCTTGGGCGCATCGACGTCGTCGCGAATGTTGCCGGAGGGTCATCGGGGATGGCGCCCTGGGCCCCGATCGTCGATTACCCCGACGAGGCCTGGGAAGGGCTCATGAAGCTCAACCTCGGGTATGTTTTCCGGCTGGGCAAGCTGGTTGTCCGCCACATGATCGACCGGGGTCAAGGGGGGAGCATCGTCAACATCGCGTCGGTGGCGGGGCTCCGCCCGGTGAGAGACCTGGTGGGTTACAGCGTCGCGAAGGCGGGGCTGGTCCAGCTCACGAAGGCGATGGCCCTCGAGTGGGCGTCTCATGGGGTTCGGGTGAACGCGATCGCCCCCGGAGGGGTTGCCACTCCACGCCCCCTCCGGCTGCGCAACATTACCCTGGAGCAATACGACGCGGAGATGAAGGACGTGGTGCCGCTGGGAAGGGCCGCGCACGCTGAAGACATTGCAGAGGCGGTGCTGTTCCTATCCTCGGACATGGCGTCGTATATCACGGGCCAAGTACTCGTGGTGGACGGCGGCTCGACGTTGACCTCGCGCTCCCAGTCACAGGCGCCGGCACCGCGATAGGGTGCAGTAGAGGGGCGCACCGGGGGAAATCTCGACGCCGCCTCTCTGGGCCTGGCCGTCAGGACGCGCAGGCATGAAGAAGGCGTTCGGCCGCTAAGCTGCGGCGAACTCCTCCACCCGCGGCCCGACCCGCTCCGCGATGGGGGCCAGCTTCGCCAGGTCGAACCCGTAAATGCGCGCCGCGTTTTCGCCCAGCATGGCGCGGAGGTCGGACTCGGGCACTCCGGTGAACAGACCCCGGAGCTTCTCCTGGGTATGGGGCCAGGTCCCCTCCATGTGAGGGTAGTCGGACCCCCACATGATCTTCTGTATGCCGACCTCGTGCCTTACCTCCAGCTCCGCCGGGGTCATGTTGGAGCCGCCGATATAGCACTGGCGCTCCCAGTACTCGCTGGGCCTGAGGGGAAGCCGCCCCTGCTGTTGGCGCAGCATTCGCCGCTCGTAGCTCTGGTCCAGGGCCTCCAGTGTCTCGGGCACCCAATCAGCCCCCTGCTCGGTGAACACAACCCGAAGGCCTGGATGCCGTTCGAAGGCCCCGCCCCAGATCATGGTCCAAAGGGGCCGGTGCGCAAACCATCGGAGCTCGTAGACGTAGATCAGCTCGGAGCCGGGCTGCTTCCCGTAGTGGGGGGTCCCGTTCTCGGAATGGAAGTGGACCGGAAGGTCGACCTCCGCCGCGGCCGCCCAGATTGGGTCGTAGCGCAGGTGGTTATAGAGGGGAAGATCGTTGACGCCGGCCGGCAGAAGGACGCCTTTGAGGCCCGCGTTCTTGCACCATCCGATCTCCTTCACCGCCTCCTCGACGTCGTGCACCATGATCAGGCCGACGCCGGCCATGCGGTCGGGGTGGGCGGAGCAGAAGTCGGCGAGCCAGCGGTTGAAGGCCCTGGCGCCCACTTTCATGAGCTCCGGCTCGAAGGTGCCCTCGACGGCGCCGAAGGGAGGCGCGTTGCGGTGCTGCCGGTCGGAGAACATGACCTCGGCGACGACTCCGTCGCCTTCAAGCTCCTGGATGCGGCGGACGGGCTCCCAGGCGCCGCTTTCGCCGCCCGATTTCACCGCCTCTTGCTCGTCCCACTCCTTGAGGTATTCCTCGTCGAAGAGGGGGCCGCCTATCTGCTCTTCGTACCGGTCATGCCAGTTGTGCTTCATGCCGGCCATGTACTCGTCGAACTGCTCGCGGTACTCGGGGTCGACGTAGGGCCGGTACCCTTCTCCCGGCGCGCCGGCGTGGCAATCGGCGGAGATCATGACGTAGCGGTCCATGGAGGGCTCCTTAGGCGGGTGCGTGGGGCGACGCTGTTGGGGCCAAGCTAGCGAAGGGGGTTGCCGGTGTCAAGCGTTGGGAGCCTGCGCCCTTGGGCGGCAGGGCTATCGCATTTGGAAATCAGGCTGTCGGTCGTTCCTGTGAAGACAGGATTCTTCATTCCCGGCCCAGGGGTCACACCAGGTGTCCCGCACGAGACCGCTGGCGGTAGGGGCAAACCTTGTGTCTGCCCTGGGGAGAGCTTAAGGTAGAGGACCACTTCTTTTCTATTGCTTCAGGAGCATCGGGCTTTCCAATCAGAATGGCCCCGGGTGCAGGTTATTTTGGTCTATCCCCGCGTGTGCGGGGAACCTGCTGTAGGCTGATCCCATTGCTCCTGCCTGAAGCAGCGGATCCCCGTCGAGGAGGCCCTCCGGCGGGAGGTCCAGGCCCTGGTCAAGGAGCGCAACTCAGCTAGGGCCACCATCAACTGGCGGTTCAACACCCGGGACGCCCGAACCAAGCTTCACCGTCTTTACCCTTCTGATTGCACGGTTGACGGAGTACTAGGACATGGTCTTCGTGAATCCAGACCCCAAAGCGAGGAAGAGGTTCCCAGCTTTAGCGAAGTCTCCCCACTCAAACCCTGCCTGACCCAGCGGCACGTCGCTGCACGCATTCGAACAGGGGTCTGGCCCGGCTCCTAATGTTCTTCTTGCCGTTGTGGTCCAGGTAGTAGGCGTAGTCCTCGTCGGTGCTGCCGGAGAACTTCAGACCCGAGCAGACCATCCCCTCGTTGTAGTCCACCTGCAGGCCCTCATAGGGAACCTCCACCACGTCCTTAATCAACATGCCCGAGTTCAGCATGAGCACACGCCGGTCTGTGGCCACCACGACTCCGTTGTGGACTCCGAGTTCAAGGCGCCTGAATCCGCCGAGGGCCCTAACGATTGCATCTCCAAGAGTGTTGAACTCTGAGGCGTCGCCCCAGCGTCCACCCATCCAATACTCGATATTCTCGTCGTCTGCCAGGACCTCGTGCAGGATACGGAGTTCGCCCGGATAGGCGGTGACGTTCTCGCCGGTGAAGGAGCTCAACAGCCCCGCTATAAGGCGCTCCGGTGTGCTGGGGTCGTTCCGGCTCCACATGGCCGAGCGCTCCCGCCACTGCGCGTTGATCCGCTCGGACTTGCTCATTCCAGCGTCGTTCACCGTGGGGACGGCAGCACCAGCCGATGCCGAAGGCAGGGCAGGCGTCGCCGGCTCGGGCGGGGTGTCCCGCACTTGCCGCACCCGGTCGGCGAAATTCCGGGCGTAGCTGTCTTGTACGTCCCGCATCTTGAAAGCCTCCGAGTCGCCGCTGCCAGCCCACTGGCTGTAGCTCCGCCCAGTGAGGGTCACCTCGCCTGTGGCTTCAACATCCACCGATTCCATGTTGTGCAGCGGCATCTCCGTGATGAGCTTGTTCGTGCCCTTCTTTTTGAGCAAAATGACCCGCCTGCCGGTCAGCACAGCTATGCCGTCGTATTGCCGCATCCGGTCCCAACGGTTAGCGTTGGCGCGGAACACGTTACCGGGACCCCAGACGCAGCCCACCAGGGCTTCGATGCTCTCGTTGGCCTGCAGCACGTCGTAGAGTATCTTGCGCTCTGCGTCATGCTCTTTCGGGTCCCAGCCGGGCTGCAGCTCCCGCCAGCGGGCGTCAATCATGCTGCGTTCGTGTTGCATAGCTATCGCGCTGCCTCCTTAAGAGAGTTCGCCTCTACCTCCAACCAGCCACTGTTCAATGCCCACTAACCTAAATTGGGATCCTAAAGCCGGTCCCCGTACAGGCGCTTCGGGTTGTCCTCGAAGATCTTGCGCTTGGCGGTGTCCGACAGCTCCTCACGCCGCGCGATGAGGTTCGCCGATTCGGGGAACTCGCAGTCCCAGTGGGGGTAGTCGGAGGCGTAGACGACGAAGTCCTCGCCGAACTCCTGGATGGCGAACGGCAGGTACTTTTCGTCGGGCTCGCATGACCAGAAGACACGCCCTTCCTGGAGGTATTTGCGCAGGAGGCGACTCGGCTTGTCCTCGATGAACGGCGCCTGGTGAGGGAGCTTCTCGAAGTGCTCGTCCAGGCGGTCCAGCCACCAGGGCATCCACCCGACGCTGCCCTCGAAGAATCCCAAGCGGAGCTTCTTGAACCGCTCCAGGAGCCCCCCGCAGATGGCGTCCATGGATGCCAGCATTTCAGAGAGGGGGAAGTTGATCGCGTGACGGCGGAAATGGGTTGGATAGCGGCGGTGGATGAAGCTCCCGAAGGGGTGGCCGGCATGGACGAGCACTGGGGCGTCCAGGGTCTCCGCCTCCTCGAAGAAGGAGTAGAAGTATGGGTCGTCCAGGGCCATGTCGCCGATGGACTCGATCATGAGGGGGTGCATCAGGATGCCTACGGCTCCCAGCTCAGCGACCGCGCGGCGGGACTCCTGGCATGCGTCCTCGATGGTGTCGAAGGGCACAAAGGCGATCGCCTTGAGGCGGTCGGGGGCTTGGGAACAGTAATCATGGAGCCAGTTGTTGTAGCCTCTGGCCACCGCCTGCGCCAGTCCATCCGGGGACTCGTTTTCCTTGCCGGACCCGGTTACCTGGTATGGGAACAGCCCGATTGTCGATCCGAACAGCACCGAAGTGTCGATGCCCTCCTCATCCATGTCCTCGAGGCGGGCGGCCGGGTCCCAGCTACCGCGCCGGGTCGATGAGCCGCCGGAGGCCTGGAACCCCCAGGTCTTGACGGTCTGGTCGGCGGTCCGGCCGAGGGGACCTTCGATGTACTTTGTCCAGTCGGCGACGATCCCCGGCTCTACGTGCCCGTCCGAATCGATGACTCTGTAGTCCGCCATTGGTGGCTCCTTTTCGGCGGGTGCCGGCCCGTGTCCCGAGTGGGGGTCAGCATATGTTTCCGGCGAGAACGATGTCAACGCGGTCCGGGGTGGGGGAAGGGGGGCGAGGTTGGCATTGGAGTCAAGGTACGGTCCTTGCTGCGGTTAGAGCTGATGGCCGCACGTTTCGGTGTTGAAGAGGCTCTTTAGATTCTTCGTCGCTGCGCTCCTCAGAATGACAATGAAGCTGCGCTCCTCAGAATCACTATGGCCTTGTGAAGGCCGCGCGAGGTGATGAAAACGGGGCGGCGTCCCAGGACAAGGCCGGAGGCGGGTTTCAAACCCGCCTCTACGAAACAACGGTGCGGCGGTGCCCCCGCGGCGGCGAGCTTGCACCGGCCGCGCATAATGGGGTGAATCTCGCGCTCGGGAGGGGACATGGCGACCGTACGGGACGAATGGCTGGGGCAGGTGGTCGAAGAGGCGCTGGACCCGGATATCCCAATCTGTGACCCGCACCATCACCTGTGGGAACGGCCCGGCGGCAACAACTATCTCCTGGGTGAGCTGCTGGCCGACATCGGCGGGGGGCATCGCATCGCCGAAACCGTGTTTGTGGAGTGCAGCGCGGGCTACCGGGAGTCCGGGCCTGAGGAGATGCGCCCGCTGGGAGAGACGGAGTTCGTTCACGGCGTGGCCATGGAGGCGGCCCGCGGAGGAAGCAGGACCAACGTCGCGGCGGGTATCGTCGGCACCGTCGACCTGCTGCTCGGCGACGGCGCGGGGGCGGTGCTGGAAGCCCACATGCAGGCCAGCGATCGTTTCAGGGGGATCCGTCACCGGGCTCCGTGGGATGCCAGCCCAGAGGTCGGAATCGGCCAAAAGGCTCCGAAAGAGCTCCTCCGGGACGGGACGTTTCGGAGAGGGTTCGACCATCTTCGCCGCCTGGGACTGACCTTCGACGCCTGGCTCTACCATCCTCAGCTCTCGGACGTCGTTGACCTGGCGCGAGCGTTCCCGGATGTGCCGATCATTCTGAACCACGTGGGGGGTCTCCTGAGGATGGGCCCGTACCGGGCCAACCAGAACGAAGCGGTCGACAACTGGAAACGGGGGATCGCGGCAGTCGCGGGGTGCCCCAATGCGACGATCAAGCTGGGAGGGCTGGGAATGGCGACGGCGGCTCTTGGCTTGCAGGAGGGACCCAAGCCGCCATCTTCGGGCACCGTGTCGGAGGTCCTGGGTCCCTATATTCTCTACTGCATCGAGCAGTTCGGGCCGGACCGGTGCATGTTCGAGAGCAATTTCCCCGTGGACAAGGTCTCGTACTCGTACACAGTGATGTGGAACGCCTTTAAGCGTATCGCCGAGGGCTTCTCGCCGAGCGAGCGGGCTTGCCTGTTCCGGGACACGGCGGCGCGGGTGTACCGCACGGCTGATTGACCGGAGGGGGCAGGTCCGGACTCCGGCGGCTCAGGGTTCGGGGCGGGCGGGCGGCCGGTGTTCGGGCTCCCATTCGAACAGCTGGTACAGCACGCCACCGGTGTCTCGAGGGTGGATGAAGGTCTGCTTCCATTCTCCATCCGACCAGACGCCCCCATGGGGCTCTATGGACATCTCTTCCCGGAGGAAGGCGGCTGCCGCCTCGATGTCTTCGACCTCGATCGTGACGTGATGGACTCCCGCACCCCTACCTTTGAGGAACCTGTGGAGGAATGAGCCGTCCCCAAACGGCTCCAGTATCTCGATCTGACCTTGGTTCCGGGGCATGTCGAGGGAGGCTCCACGGTACCCCTCGGACTGAGACTCCGTCGGCTGTTCCGGCCCCAGACCGAACAATTTCTTGTGGAACTCCACCGCCTTTTGGGCGTCGGGGACTGCGATGGAGTAGTGGTCGAAGCGTTTCCAGCCCAGGCTCTTCGGCATGCGGTGTTCGCGGCTCTTTGGCCGGCCTTTCAGGTCAGCCCGACACCGGCTGAAAATAGGGCATCGTGATCTCGTCGCTCATTTTGTGGAAGGCGACCTCTACCCGCATGCCGATGGCGAGCTTTGCCGGGTCGATGTGGATGATGTTGGACATCATCTGGTAGCCCTCGTCGACGTCCACGATGGCTATGGCGTAAGGGATTTCGAATGCGGGGGTCTGGGGGCGCCAGACAACGGTCCAGCTGTATATGGCCCCCTTGCCGCTGCTCGTTTCCCATCCGAGGTTGGATGACAGGCAGTGGGTGCAGGCCGGCTGCGGGATAAAGGTGATGCCGTTGCAGTCACGGCACCGCTGAAACGTGAGCTCGCGCCGGCCGCATGCCTCCCAGAAGGGCGCGGAGATGTCCGTCGGCGTGGGCAGCGGGATCGCGCTTGGTTGGGGCCTGGTGACTGTCATGGCCGCTGGTCTCCTAGGACGATGACGTCGGTAAAGAGGGCCCCCGCTCCGCCATTGGTGCACATGGCGATTTTGGCTCCTTCGACCTGCCGGGAGAGGCACTCTCCTCTGATCTGGACGACGCCGCGTATCGCCCGCTGCAGAAGCTGGACGGCGGCCCCTCCGTGGCTGAACGACATGAGGCCCCCATCGGTGGTGATCGGATACCGGCCGCCAACCTCGATCGTACCGTTCATGATGAAGTCGCCCCCCTCTCCCTCTTGGCAGAACCCATATGCCTCGAATTGGCGGATGATCTCGAACGAGAAGGGGTCGTAGAACTCGCAGACATCGACGTCCGGGGGTCCGATGCCGGCCATTGCGAAGCTTCGTTGGGCCGCCTGACGCCCGACCCAACCGTTGGCATAGGGCTGATCGCGCCGCCCCTTGAGGTCGAACGCCGGAGGGAAGTGATAGGAAGGCCCCATTGCGTCGCGGCCGCCGCCGAGGACATAGACGGGTTTCCGCTTCATGTCACGGGCGCGTTCGGCGGTGGTGAGCAGGAGCGCGCAGGCCCCTTCGGAGGTCATGGCGCAGTCGAGGAGGTGGTACGGGTCGGCGACCATGCGTGAATGGAGGATGTCTTCGGGGGTATAGGGGCCGCGGTCACGATAGATGGCTTCGGGGTTCACGTGTCCATTATTGCGGATGGTTGCCGCGACGGTGGCCAGGTGCTCCGGCCTGGTGCCAAACGTGTGCATGTGGCGGCGCGCGATGAGGGCGAACTCAGCGGCGGTAAAGAGCCCCCAGGAGACGACGAACTCGTTGCCCGGTCGAGTCCACGGCGCGGTGGACTCGCGTTCCGTGTAGACCCCGGCCGATCCGGCCGCCACCAGGACGGTGGTTGCCTGGCCCGTGGCGATGGCGGAGGCGGCCTCCAGGATGGCAGGAATCCCCCGGCCTTCGGCGTGCCCCCTCCACGCTGGTCCGATTCCCAGCAGGTAGGTGAGGTGGCCGGTGTTCAGGGCCCCGCCGCCGATGGACACGCCGTCCACCTGGCCCGCTTTCACTCCGGCTTCGTCGAGCACGCCCTTCACGGCTTCCAGCGTTATGCTGGGGGAGGTGTGACCTTCGAGGACGCGGGCCTGCTTGGTGTTGAACGCGCCAACGATGGCGACATCGTGGAGCGGATGTTTGGCCATCGGTCCCTCCTCGAGACGCGACCGGCGCGGCTGGCGGCCGCCGGGCCGGGGCGAGTGTAGCAACGGGTCTCTCGAGCGTCAACGGGATGGAGGCACGTTGGCGGGGCCTTTGCAAAGTCGATGTTATCGCTACTTCACGGTACCGTTGCTCTGGGTTTCCGCTTTCGCGGGACGACGTGCGCCCTCACCTCTCCATGAGGGTCCGGGCCAGCTCGTAGGAATGGCCCAGCATGAGGTTACGCCAGAAGAGGCCGATCTTTTTCGTCGCCTTCAAGCCGGGCAAGGTGTGCCTGGCCATGGAGCGGGCCAGCGCCAGGGCTTCGGGCATCAGGCGGTCGGCTGGAAAGACATCCTGGACCAGGCCTATCCGTCTTGCGTCGGGGGCCGTGAGGAGCTCGTCCGCCGAGAGCAGCAGGCGCATGGCTTCTCCGAAGGGGACCAGCCGGGGCAGCACCTGGGCGAAATAGATCAGTCTTCGACCGTCTTCCGACGCGCCCAGGGAGAAGGTCGCCTCCTGGGCGGCGAGCCGGACGTCACAGTCCAGGGCGAGCTCGAACCCCCGGCCGGCAGCCTGGGAATTGACGGCCGCGATGACCGGCTTTTCGGTGGATGCGCTGAAGGGGTAGGTCCGCGAGAACTGGCTAAAGCCCAGCCGGGCCTCCGCGACCATGGGCTCGGGATCGGTCCACTCACCGCAGAAGGAGCTACCGGTGCCTGTGAGGATGCCGACTTTGATGCTCGGATCGCGGGAGAAGTCCGACACAGCCTCCATGAACTGCCGCTCCTGGTCGGGAGTGGGGCCGCGGCCGTCCAGGTCGAGGGTGATGACAGCGATGGCTTCGTCCTTTTCGTAGAGGACGGTGTTCAATTGGGATGCTCCTTAGGGGGATGCTCCTTAGGGGGCTGTTCCTTTGGCCGGGTGCGGCGGCCCTGCCTCAGCATGTCGGTCCAGGCGAAGCCGAGCTGCGCCGCCTCTTCCAGCATGAGGTTGCGCCAGAAGTAGGCCACGCGCTTGATCTTCGCGGTCTCGGGGGTCTCGATCTGGCAGAAATCCAGGGCGACGGCCCGGGCTTTGGCCATCACCTGGTCTTTCGGCACCACCCATTGGGCCAGCCCCAGCCTGTGAGCTTCCGCCGCTGAAATGGGGTCTCCCGCCAGCAACATTCTCATGCCTTCCCCGGCCCGTCCCAAGTGGATGATGTTGTCCCACACGAACCCGGCTGTCACGGAGACCTTGATCTCGGGCAAGCCGAATAGCGAGTCATCGGCAGCCACGATGCAGTCGCAGTGCATGGCCCAGTCGATGCCGTGGCCCACGCAATAGCCCTGCACGGCCGCGATGAGGGGCTTCAGGGTGAAGGGCTCCAGCATCCGGCGGCTGCCTCCCATCCCTTCCAGGGGGTTGCCGTACTCGTCGGGCTGACGGGCCTCCTTGAGGTCCGCCCCGGCGCTGAAGGCGCGGCCTCCCTCGCCGGTGAGGATGGCGGCCTTCATGCCGGGGTCCGCGTTGAAGTTCGCCAGGGCCTCTTCGAACGCGCGATAGAGGCTGTCATCGATAGCGTTCAGCCTCTCCGGCCGATTGAGGGAAATGATGGCCAGGGGGGGCTCCTTGACATAAATAATAGGTCCCATATTCAGGCGACGACCCCCGCGGTCTGCAGCTCCTCCACCTCCCGATGGGGAAGACCCAGGACCTCTCCGAACACGTACTCGCTGTCTTGGCCCAGGACCGGGCATGGCCTGGAGCCGTCCTGGGGGCCGTCGCTCAGCCTCCACACCGGGGATGGGCCGGTATGCCGGCCGGTCAGGGGGTGCTCTGTTTCGCGCCACACGCCGCGCTCCCAGAAATGCCGGTCTTCGAATACCTCCCGGTCCGAGAGGTGGGGAAAGGCGGGCACGCCCTGGTCCTGGAGGGCGAGCGCCGTCCCCCATTTGTCCCGGCCCCGAGTCCAATCGCTGAGAAGCCGGTCCAGGATATCGTGGTTGCGCTGCCGCCGGAACGGATCGGCGAAGCGGGGATCGCCAGCCAGCTCCGGCTGCTCCATGAGGCCGCAGAGCGCCGCCCACTGCACGTCGGTCTTGACCGCGATACAGACCCACGCATCCTCCCCGCCGCATGGGTACACGCCGTGGGGAGCCATCATCGGGTCCCGGTTGCCCATTGGGCCCAGGATGCGGCCGTTCATCTTGTAGTCCGTCCACGGGCCGCTCATCATGCCCACGGTGAACTCCCATTGGCTGAAGTCGATGGACTCGCCGCGCCCGGTCTTCGTCCGGCGCTCGAGCGCGGCGATGATGGCGACAGCCGCGGCGCTTCCGTACAGGGGGTCGACGATGGAGATGCCGGCTGGGATGGGACCGTCCGCGAAGCCTTGGACGCTATCGAGGCCGCCCATGGCGGAGACGTTCGAGCCGTAGGTCGCTATGCGGTCGAGCGGCCCCGTCTGACCCGCGGCCGAGCAAGAAAGCGCGATGATCCCGGGGTTGAGAGCCCTCACGTCTTCGTGCCCGAGGCCCCAGCGTTGCATGGTCCCGGCCCGGTAGTTGTCGACCACGGCGTCGGAGACTGTGAGCAGGTCCCGGAGGAGCTCCAGGGCGCGGGGTTGCCTGAGGTCGAGGAGAGCGCTGCGCTGGCTACGGCCGCCGTTGACGCTGTTGTAGCTCAGACCTTCGCGCCCCTCGATGAACGGAGGGAGGTTCCTGGAGATGTCCTGCCGCGCCCAGGACTCGATGCGGATGACCTCGGCGCCCATGTCTCCCAGGAGCTGTCCGATGACGGCGCCGACCCAGATCCACCCGAGGCTGACTACCCGGACTCCATCCAGGGGAAGGGCTTCCGGCGGGCTGTGCTCTACGGGCATACGCGACAGTCTCCCAAACTCGAGTGCCGAGAGCCAGATGGGGCCGCACCCCTGGAAAGGGGTTGCGGGCTCACGCCGCGCCGTCCCGCCGCGGCGCTCCCCTTGGGTAGGCTCCTCTCGGGCCGGTCCGGAGGTCGGCGACTATCGTAGGGGTTTTTGTTTGGCTAGACAACACCCGCACGCCGCAGGTCCGCGAGGTCGGACGCGCCGATCCCGAGCCACCCGCCGAGCACCTTCTCGTTGTGCTCGCCAAGCAGGGGAGCACGGTCAAGGGTGGGCGCGCCCCGTCCCATGGAGAAGGGGCTTGCCGGGAGCTTCAGGGACTCTCCCGAGGCCTGCGGCACGTCAACGAACAGGCCGCGATGCGCCAGGTGCCGGTCCGAATCGAGGTCAGCGGCGGTGTAGACGGGCGTGACCGGGGCCGCATTCCGCTGGCACAGCTCGAAAAGCTCTCCTTTCCCGTGATCCAGGAGCCAAGGCCGCAGGAACCCGTAGATCTCGTCGGCGAACTGGTTCCGCTCGTTGGCGGAGGGTGTGTTGAACAGTGGGTTGTCGGCCCACTCAGGGTTGCCCATGGCGGTCCCGAGTCCGGTCCACTGCTTGCCGGTGAGGCATGCGAGGTAGACGTGGCCGTCCGCACATGGGAAGAGTCCGCAGGGGGCCACGAAGGTGAGGGTGTAGCCGCCCCGCTTTCCCGTGTCTCCAGTGTCGTGGTAGATGCTCAGAGGCATGTGGCCCATGATCATGGACGAGACGGCTTCCGCGGAGGAGCAATCGACGAATTGGCCCTTCCCGGTGCGCAGGCGGGCGTGGTAGGCGGTCATCGTGGCGCCCGCCGCCTGCACGCCGGCCCAATGGTCGGTCAGGTACCAGGCCGCCCGCGGCGGCTCCTCATCGGGTATTCCGAGGTAACGGTCTCCGGCACCCGACGCATTCCAGCCGAGGAGGTCGCTCCCGAGGAAGCGGCCATACGGCCCCGAAGCGCCGAACGTCGTGACGGCAGTCACCACCAGATGAGGGTTGACGGCTGACAAGCTGCGGTAGTCCAGTCCCAGGTCCCGCATCTGCGCGGGCATCAGGTCGCAGACGAATGCATCCACGCGGCGAAGGAGGTCGAGGAGGATGCCCCGGCCGGTGGGAGAGGAGCAGTCCAGGGAGACGGAAACCTTGCCGCGGTTGAGGCTAAGGTAGAGGCCGCTTCGCTCGGGGTCCGGGACGTCGCCAGGGAAAGGGCCGAAGGCTCGTGCGGTCTCGCCCTGGGGCGGCTCGACCTTCACCACCTCGGCACCCGTTTCGGCGAGGAGCCATCCCGCGTATGGGGCGGCTATGAAGCTGCCCATTTCGAGGATGCGCATGGGAGTCTTCCCTGGGACAGGATGGCGCGACGGCGTGAGCGTAACACATGGGCCGTCTATAGCCAGTTATTAGGGTCTTTCGTTCTGATTCTGAGGAGCGCAGCTTTGTTGTCATTCTGAGGAGCGCAGCGACGAAGAATCTAAAGAGCCTCCTCAACATCTCCGTACCATTCCAGCGACAGGCCCTTCCATTTGGGGTTCATCGACTCGATCAGCGCCACCTTCTTGCTCCGTCGCCAACCCTTGACCTGCTTCTCCCGCTCGATGGCAGCCACAGCGTCCGATGTCTCCTCATAGTGGACCAGCCAGGTGAGGTTGTACCTCTTGGTGAAGCCTTTCACGGACTTGTGCTTATGCTCATAGACTCGCCTCTCGATGTCGTTGGTAACGCCGACATTCAGGGTTCTTACCCTGTTGGTCATGATGTAGACGTAGTAGTGGCAATCCGGTCTTGTGGTCATGGGCTTTAGATTCCTCGCTGCCTGCTGCAGGCAGCGAGGAATCACTATGGCCTTGTGAAGGCCACGTAAGGGGATGAAAACAGGGGGGCGTCCCAGGACAGGGCCGGAGGCGGGTTTGAAACCCGCCTCTACGAAACAACGGTGCGACGGTGCCCATTTTCATAGTAATGACAGGGCTGCCCTGCATCAGGCAGGCGCTCGGATGACAGGTGCGGGGCGTCCTGCCTGCGTCAGGCAGGCAATCTAGGCGCGGCGCTGGCCACATCATAGCTACAACCCACATACCCCCTGAGCCAGTTATAGTCACAGCTTGACATTGTTCAGCGGCCCTCAGTAGTGTTCGGGAACGCCGACGGGGAGCATACGGGGCCGTATATGGCACTCCAGGGGGGACCGATGAGCGACGATGTTCTGGGTCTGCGAGGAAAATGCGTCATTATCAGCGGGGCCGGCCAGGGTATCGGCCGGGCCACGGCGTTCCTATTTGGGAGGCTGGGATCGAACGTGGTGGTCGCCGACGTTCTTCGTGACAAGGCGGACGAGGTCGCGGCCCAGGTCCGGGAGTCCGGTGGAGAGGCGGTTGCCGCCGTCGCGGACCTGACGCAGAAGGTGGATGTCGAGCAGGCGGTCAAGGTCGGGACGGACAGCTACGGCGGGATTGACGTCTGTGTCAACAACATGGGGGGCATGGGGAGCTTCGGCGGCTCGATCCTGGAGATGGAGAGGGAGGCCTGGGACATCGCCATCGCCAGGAACATCCACTCGACTTTCTTCATGACACAGGCCTGCGCGAAATCGATGATCGATCGGGGAGTGAAGGGGGCAATCGTCAACGTCTCCTCGATGAGCGGCCTCAGAGGGTCGGTGCTGTCGGCGCCTTACGGCGCGGCGAAGGCAGGCGTGATGCATTTCACACAGACGGCAGCGCTCGAGCTGGCGCCCCACGGGATCAGGGTAAACTGCGTTGGCCCCGCATCGGTCAACACGGAGAATGCCACGAGGTCCCAGACGCCTGAGAGGGTTGCAGAGATGGCGGGCTCGATCCCATTGGGGAACAGGCTGACCGAGCCCGACGAGGTGGCGGGCGCCATAGCCATGCTGGCGTCGGACCTAGCGGGATTCGTCACGGGGCAGACCATCATGTGCGACGGCGGCCTTGGGGCGACGTCGGCGCGGCCAGGGAAGCGCCGGGAGTCCTTCGCCGGCTGACCTTCGCCGGCCGACTTGTTTAGGGCGGGGAGCACCGGAAGGGCCGCGTTGCCCCCTGGCGCTGCGGGCCGGTCCTCTAGAGGTGTCTGGGTATTAGAGCGAACATACCGGTTCACACGTGTCCGGATTGCGGATGCGCTGATTGAGCTGATCGCCACAGATAGCCTCGCCGTCGAGTCTGCGGACGACGTAGCCCGTGCGGCTTTCAGCTATCGCCAGGGAGGGCAGCGTCTTAGATTCCTCGGCTGCGCCTCGGAATGACACGTGGGAGCGCTTCGGAATCACTATGGCCTTGTGAAGGCCACGTAAGGGGATGAAAACAGGGCGGCGTCCCAGGACAGGGCCGGAGGCGGGTTTGAAACCCGCCTCTACGAAACAACGGTGCGGCGGTGCCCATTTTCATAGCAATGACACGGGGGAGCGCTTCTCGTGTAGCGCGAGCATAGTGTAAACAGGCCCTAGGCCGGCTCCAGGCGACGGGCGCCGTTCTTTTCGACGATGTACCCACCCTCGGGCACGTTGAAATGGGCGGCCAGGAGCAGGACTTTCGATCCGGCGTACCTGTCGACGAAGCTTTGGCGCGTCGCCCTGGACTGCTCCGGGTCGGTGCAAGCCCGGCTGTTCCAACCTGGCTCCGCCACCTGGACGGGGTGGTGCATCATGTCGCCGGTCATGACGGCGGTCCGGCCACCCGACTCGATTTCGACCCCCACATGCCCCGGGGTGTGTCCCGGCAACGGAGTGATCCTGATTCCGTCTTCGATGGTGTGGCCTCCTTCGACGAGGTCCACGAGGCCGGCGTTCACGACGGGGTGGACGCTGTCTCCCATGATCTCGACCCAGTTCGGGTCCTCTTCGTCTTTCCAGCGCTCCCACTCGGCGGTGCTGAAGAGGTATCGGGCGTTTGGGAAGGTGGGGACCCACTGCCCGCCATCGAGTCTCGTGTTCCAGCCGACGTGGTCGAGGTGGAGGTGGGTGCAGAGGACGAAGTCCACCCGGTCCGGGGAGACGCCAGCCTTCCGCAGGTCGTCCATGAAGGGGCCGGAGCGCATGTTCCCATCCCGCATGGCCCGTTTCTTGTCGTTGCCAAAGCACGTGTCGACGAGAATCGTGCTGCGCGGAGTCCGGAGGACGTAGGTCCGGATCGGCAGCAGCAGGCGGCCGGAGTCATCCACGTAGTCGGGCACCAGCCAGGACCGATGCCGCTCCAGCGCTTCCTCGGAGAAGTCGGGGATGAGGCTGGAATGCCGGGGCCGGTGGATGGTCTCGATGACCTCTTCGACCTCGAAGTCGCCAATAGTGGTGGCCATAGCTTCCTGCCGCTAAGGGGTCGAGAGGGGTACCGCCTCTCGCCAAGGCTGCCGAATAGTCGAGGGTTTCGCCGGGGGCAAGCGAGGCGTTCTGAAGGAGGGCTATTCGCTCACCGCGCCCGTTTGCGCCGTTTTGGTTAGGGGGGCTAGCCCCGGCTGGGGAGGACGACCGTGGCATGACCGGGAGTCGATTTCTCGCCGGTCTGGTTCTCGACCCAGACATCCAGATCGACCAGGTGCTCGTCGTTTTCCTGGCGTTTTTCTCGAACGACCCCAGTCGCCGTGAGGGTGTTGTTCACGGGGTCCATCCGCCGGTAGTCGACGCCGAGCTTTCTGACCCAGCCGTCGTCGCCGATCCAGTTTGTGAGGGCGTTGCCAAGGTAGGCCAGCTTCAGGTTCCCCATGGCGATGACGTCCGGAAGCTTGGAGACCTCCTTGGAGTAGTCAGGATCCATGTGGATCATGACGAACTCGTCGTTGGCGCTGGCGAACCTGTTCAGTTCCATGTAACCAGCTTTCACGGTGTAGGGGGGCAGGTTATCACCGACGCTCACATCTTCGAAGTACAGCTTGGCCATGGCTTTTCCTCTCACCAGCCTCGCGGCTATTTCTTGATTTTGTCGGGACCGTATAGCTTGAGAAGACCGCTGCCGCTGTTCAGGATGCGCTCTCCCCGCTGATTGTCGACTGACCCCGCGAACTTGATGATGAGCAGTACGCCGCCATCGGGGCGGGGGGACTCCTTCAAGCTGGCCAGATGGCCCCGGCCGGTCATGACGTCTCCGGGAACGATGGGGCCGAGGATTTCGTAGTCGTTGCCTCCGTTCATCATGACGGTCGGCTCGGGCAGGACGGCATCCAGCCTCTGATGGAGGTCGCCCATCCACCGCACTCTGGTGGCGAAGGTGGGGGGAGCGATGATGCTCCCGAAGCGGCTCTTCTTCCCGTGGGCATCGTCGTAGAACAGGGGGTTGGGGGGATTGGGCCACGCGATGGAATGGGCGAAGTGCTGGACCCAGCTTTTCTCTATCTGGGTAACGACCGGGGGTCCTTCGACCCCGATGAGGGCCTCTGCTTCCTTGGTAATCACCAGTCCCAATCAGCGCCTCCCGGTTAAGGTCGACCCATGATACACAGCGGCCCCCAGGGCAGGCAACGGAGTGGAATCGTGGAGAGCATGGGGCCGCCTGTCGAGGCGGGTCCGGTTGTCGTTACTTTTTCAGCTTGTCCGGCCCGTAGACGCGCAGGCCGGTGCTGCCGGTGTTCAGGACCCTTTCTCCGTTCTGGTTGTCGACCCTACCCGCGGACTTGACGATGAGCAGGACGCTGCCGTCGGGCCGGGGAGACTCTTTCAGGCTTGCCAGGTGTCCCCGGCCGGTCAGGACATCCCCAGGGCGGATGGGGCGCAGGATCTCGTAATCGTTCCCTCCGTTCATCTGGACGGTGGCCTCGGGCAGCACCTCCGCAAGCCTCTGCTGCATGTCCCCGGCCCATCGGACCCGCGTGGCGTAGGTGGGTGGGGCGATGATCCCGCCGAAACGGCTGTTCTTGGCGTACTCTTCGTCGTAATAGAGCGGGTTGGGCGGGTTGGGCCATGCAATGGAATGCGCGAAATGCTGGATCCAGCTCTTATCGATCATCATGATTACCGGGGGCCCTTCGACGCCGATTAGGGCCTCGGCGGCCTCGCTCACAACCAGTCCCAATCGAAGCCTCCTTGATGGGGTGGCTTCATGATACAGAGGGCCCCGCGGGAGGGCAACGGGATGTACTCGTTCACCAGGGCCTTTTCATTCTCAGTGTTATGTGGATACGGACCCCCACCGCCTGTCATTACTATGAAAATGGCTTGCAGCGCCCCCTCTTCGTCTTTTCCACGCACGCGGGAAACGACGTCCCCGCTCCCCTGGATTCCGGCTCAAGGCCGGAATGACGATGGGACCGCCGCCGGTTTTTCATCCGCATACGTGGCCTTCACAAGGCCATAGTGATTCCGACGGGCGGAGCGACGAGGAATCTCATAAGCTTCACGACCAAGACGACACTGCGGACAAGGACTTTAGGCTCCTCGCCGTCGCTCGGGGTGACAATGAAAAGGCGCTCGGGATGATAATGAAAGGCGCTCGGGGTGACAATGAAAAGGGCCTGCCGGGGGAACCCGCGGGGCTTGCCGGGCCCTACCCCCTAGAGTAGGATATGACGAAGTTCGAAACTCCGACGTTCGGAGGCCGCGCCCCTTGCCCACCAAGGCCCAGCCAGGCCCAGTCGACATGGACAAGCTGGTCTCCCTGGCCAAGCGCCGGGGCTTCGTTTTTCCGTCCAGCGAGATCTACGGCGGCCTCGGTTCGACCTGGGACTACGGGCCGCTGGGCGTCCTGATGAAGAACAACATCAAGGCCGCCTGGTGGAAGTCAATGGTCCAGGAGCGCGACGACATCGTGGGCCTGGACGCCGCGATCCTCATGAACCCGGAGGTGTGGGTGGCCTCGGGGCACGTCGAAGGCTTCCACGATCCCCTGGCGGAATGCAAGCGGTGCCACCACCGGTTTCGGGCGGACCATCTGGAATCAGCGGAGGCCTGCCCCGACTGCGGCGGGGAGCTTACGGAGCCACGCACGTTCAGTCTCATGTTCAAGACGTTCGTGGGCCCGGTGGAGGAGGATGCGTCGGTGGCGTATCTGCGGCCGGAAACGGCGCAGGGGATCTTCGTCAATTTCGAGAACGTCCAGACGACCACGAGGAAGAAGCTCCCCTTCGGGATCGCCCAGATCGGGAAGGCGTTTCGCAACGAGATCACGACTGGGAACTTCGTCTTTCGATGCCGGGAGTTCGAGCAGATGGAGATGGAGTTCTTCGTCAAGCCCGGCTCGGATGAGGAGTGGTTCGACCGATGGGTCAAGGCCAGAGTGGAGTTCTGGACGGAGTACGGGATCAAGCCGGAGAGCCTCAAGGTCCGGGCCCACGACAAGGATGAGCTGAGCCATTACTCCAAGGGCACGAGCGACATCGAGTTCAAGTTCGCCTGGGGCTGGGGAGAGCTCGAGGGGATCGCGAACCGGACCAACTTCGACCTGACCCAACACGGCTCCCATAGCGGCAAGGCCCTCAAGTATTTCGACGACGAGGCCAGCGAGAGCATCGTCCCGTATGTGATCGAGCCCTCCAGCGGGGTCGACCGCGGCTTCCTGGCATTTCTTACCGACGCATACGAGGAGGAGGAGGACAAGGACGACGTCCGGACCGTGCTTCGTCTGAACCCAGCGATCTCCCCCATGAAGGTCGCAGTCTTGCCGCTGAGCAAGAAGGAGCCCCTGGTCAAGATGGCCAAGGAGGTCCAGGCAACGCTCCGAAAGCGCTGGTTCGTGCAGTACGATGACGCTCAGTCCATCGGCCGCCGCTACAGGCGCCAGGACGAGATCGGCACGCCTCTGTGCGTGACGATCGATTTCCAGTCTCTCGAGGACAACGAGGTAACCGTCAGGGACCGTGACAGCATGGAGCAGGTCCGCCTGCCGGTCCCGGACCTTGTCGGGGCGATCAGCGATCGGTTGGGGTTCTGAGGTGACGGCCGTGACGGAGTGCTCCGAGTAATGTTTCCACGCGCTCCCGGGACCAGGGAGATGGACTTCCTGACGGAGTTCTTCAAGCGGGCCAGGGCGGCAGCTTCCAGCGGCGACTATGCCCCCGTGGAGGGCATGATCGCCGGCGACGCGGCCCTGGTGACCCGGGACGGCCGGGCCACTGGGTCCCAGGCTGTCATAGGGCACTTGAAAGCCATGGCCAGGGAGCAGTACAGGGCCGAGATCGTCGCCCCGAAGGGCGGCCTCTGCACCATCCTGATCCGCTCGGTGTCGTGGGACGGCCGCGTGTCAGGCAAGGCTTACGAGCAGGTGTTTCGTCTTCGGGAGGACAGGATCATCGAGGTGATCGACCTGAGGCGGACGCAGGACGAGGTGTACCGCCCCGAGAGCCAGCCCAACTGATCCTGCCGGCATGGGGTGTCCCAGGGAGGCCGATGCGCCTTCTGCATTTTTCCGATATCCACATTGGCGTCGAGACCTATGGCCGCCCGTTTGCGGAGCAGGACCTGGCAGGGCTGCCGGACTATTTTGCCCCTGGAGAAGACCGGGCACAGTACCTGGGACATTCAACCCGGGTTGTCGATTTTCTCTGCGCCTTCGATGAGCTGGTGGACTACGCCACCTCGAACGAGGTCGACGCCGTCCTGTTCAGCGGGGACGCCTACAAGACGCGGGAGCCCTCTCAGACCCACCAGCGAGAGTTCGCCAAGCGCGTCGCCAGGCTGGCTGACAACGGCGTACCGGTGTTCCTGCTGGTTGGGAACCACGATCTGCCCCACGCGGCTTACAAAGCCACCGCGGTGGAGATCTTCGAGACGCTCAGCGTGCCCAACGTGACGGTCGCCGATACCCTGGGGACGAGCACAGTCCAGACGAGGGCTGGGCCTCTGCAGGTCCTGGCGCTGCCCTGGATCAGGCGAAGTGTCTTCCTGGGGCGCGACGAAACGCGCAACCTCCCTTATGACCAGGTCAACCGGCTGATGGAGGAGAAGCTCACGGAGGCGCTTCAATACTACGCGGAGAGGCTGGACCCACGGGTCCCCTCGGCCGTCGTCGCCCATGTCTCGCTGAACACGGCAAGGTTGGGGACGGAGAGATCGATGATGGTCGGCTACGACCACACGCTGCTTCAGAGCAATGTGACCACCCTGGCCGTGGACTACATTGCCCTGGGGCACATTCACCGTCCTCAGAGGCTCAGCGAGTCGCCGCCCGCGGCCTATGCCGGGAGCCTTCAGCGGGTGGACTTCGGCGAGGAGGACCACGCGGAAAAGGGGTTCTGGGAGGTAACGGTGGACCCAGGGCGCGCCCCCGGCTCCCGTGTCACGGGCCTCGATTTCAGAGCGGTGCGGTCCAGGGAATTCGTGACTGTCGATGCGACGGTAACCGAGGGGGACCCCGATCCCACCCAGACGGTAATCCGGGCGGTCGGCCGGTACAACCTGGGCGGGGCCATCGTGCGGGTCAATGTGAAGCTGCCTGCTTCGCTGGAGCCGGCGTTCCGGGAGCGGGAGGTCCATCAGGCCCTGGCGGCGCATGGCGCTCACACGGTCGCCGGCGTCAATAGGCTAGTGGACCGCCCCCAGCGCACCCGCCTCGGCGACGTCCACGCCGAGACGAAGACCCCCCTGGAGATGCTGCAGATATACCTCGATTCGAAGGAGGTCAGCCCAGACCGGGCGGGTCGGCTGGCTTCATACGCGGAGCGCCTGGTGATGGATGAGGAGACGCGGGAGGCGGAGGGTCACTCATCCTAGCCGGCTGCTGAAGGCCAGGTCTCGCGAGCAGGCCTCGGGCGGGGGAGGGCTGTGGGCATCCGGGGACGATCTCACCCGCCGTGAGACAAGTCTCCAGGCGGGCACGGCTGCCTCGGCTGCCTCCAAGGCGCCGGGGGGCCCTACCGGCTCGGATGCGTCACCACATGAATCAAGGCCGCCGCGGGTCCGATGGTCTGGCATGGGCGACCATCGGACCCGCGGGAGGCCTTAGAGCCGCTTGGACTCGTCGATCCACACCTGTTCGTGCCGGAATTTCTGCTGGAACTGGAAGTTCAGCTGCAGCGGGAAGTTCATGATCCAGGGCTGGTGCCCAACGTAAGCCTGCCGCCATACGATTCCTATGTTCCAGCGCAGGTCCAGAATCCGCCGTTGGATCTCCTCGATGAGCTGAGCCCTCTTGCCAGCATCCAGCTCCCGGTCCTGCTGTTGGAAGAGGGCGTCCAAGTCCTCGTCCACCCACTTCGGGTAGTTCCACGGGCCATCGATGCAGAACCAGTTGCACAGCACGTCCAACGGATCGTCGACCTGCATCGTCCCGGTTGAGGGCATGAGAACGTCGAAATCTCCCTTTACCTGACGGTCGGTCAACTCAGCAGTCTCCAGGGGATCGATCCTGGTCTTGAAGCCGAGCTCACGGAAAGTCTGCTCCCCCGCTTCCATCGCCGTAGTGAGCTGGCGGCTGCCGATTATGCTGACGGTGATGGTGCTCGGATCGACTCCCGCCTCCGCCAGCAGGGCCTTCGCGAGGGCGATGTCCTTGTCGCGCTCATCAGGGCGATAACCCGGCGTGCCTTTCAGCTCCTCCTCGGACAGACCCCACGCTCCACCCAGCTCGGGAGGCATCATGGGCGTCGTGTAAATGGAGCCGATCCCGTGCAGCCATGCCTGATTTACCGCCTCGCGGTCCATCGCGATATCGATGGCCTCACGGACTTTGGGGTTGGTCCAGGGCTCCCGCTGCATGAAGTGGGCCCCGTATAGTCCGCTCCGTATGGGCTTGTATATGAAACCGGTGCTGCTTTCCAAGGAATCGATCACGTTGGAGATCGCGCCGGTATCCAGATTCGAGGCATCCAGGGCCCCGGCTCGGAAACCCGCGACAGCCGACTCGGAGGACATCTGGACAATGCGCACGCCGTCCAGATATGGGAGCCCCTCTTTGAAGTAGTTGTTGTTGCGGGTGTAGACGAGGTCTACGCCCTCATTGATCGACTCGAACGCGAAGGGGCCAGTCCCGATGGGGTTCATCTTCCATTTCTCGAAGTCGTCAGGGAATGGCATATGCGCCGGATAGATCTGGAATGGGATAAGGGACAGGGCCTGGAGGAAGAAGTTGCTGGGCTCCGCCAGGGTAATGCGGACCGTAGAGTCGTCCGGGGCGTCCAGACTCTGGATGGGCGTGAAACGGCTCTTGAAGTAACTACCGTTGGGGGTTGTCGACTTCCACGCCCGCTCCAGGTTGTAGACCACGTCCTTCGAGGTCATGGGGATGCCATCGTGGAATGTGATCCCGCTATGAAGCGGGAGCGTAAGGACCGTGCCGTCGGCGCTCCAGCTCCAGCCCTGCGCGACGTCGCCGATGATGGCCTTGCCGTCCCCATAAGGGTCCACAAAGATGAGGTGGTTGAACATTGGCGATACGGTATGCACATCCGACCAGGACCGGTTGTCGATGGTGTCCCATCCCCGTGGTTGGAAGAGGGAGCGCGTCACCATGACGCCCCCACGCTGGCCGGGCAGCACCGATGGCGTCGGCACCATCATCGCTTGCGGCGTCGGCGTGGCGGTTGGGCGAACCGCCGTCGGGGGAACCGCCGTCGCGGGAACTCGCGTCGCGGGAACTCGCGTCGCGATGGGGGCGGGAGTGGAGGTGGACTCCATCATCGCTGACGGCGTCGGCGTGACGGTTGGGGGAACCGCCGTCGCGGGAACTCGCGTCGCGGTGGGGGCGGGAGTGGAGGTGGGGTCCGCTCCGCCGCACGCAGCAACAACCAATGCCAGGGTCACTGCTCCAATGACGAGCGGGACGATGGGTCGAAATCGCAGCTTTGCCACTCGGTGCCTCCCCTACTTAACTACTACGCCGCACTAGAAACGCTATTTTATCCACAGGCGTTCTCCCAGCTTACCTGTCGGAGACGAGAGGGACTATGGCGCGATGGGTGACCGCTGTCAAGGCGGCACCTTTGCCGCTGGCAACGCCCGGGCCCGCTTTCCGGGCGCGGGAGGCGCCCTTCACTCGCCTAGGGCGTGTTCACACTAGCTGTGAGGCAAAGGCTTGCAAAAGGCGTGGCGTGGCTAAGGTGCCTGGCGGGCAGCGTCTTAGATTCCTCGGCTGCGCCTCGGAATGACACCGAGAAGGGCGCTGAGATTGGCGCTACACGAAAAGCACTCCCTCGTGTCATTCGTATACTAAGGTGCGATAATGACTCCATAACCAGCCGTGAGTTCATCAGGCGAGCCAGGGACCATGCTCGCAGGACGGGACAAGCCTTTCGCTTCGATCCGACTCACGGCAAGGGCAGTCACGGCAGAGTCTACGTCGGCTCCCGGTTCACCACCGTGCAACGGGGCGAGCTGAAGAAGGGCATACTGGCCGCGATGCTGCGTCAGTTGAGCATGGACCCAAGGGAGTTCTGAGCCATGATCTACGCATACCCATGTCAACTGACCCCAGATGAAGATGGAAGCCTGGTAGCCACCTTCCCCGACGTGCCGGAGGCCATCACTGGCGGAGGAGACCGTTCCGAGGCTCTGGCAATGGCGGAGGACGCCCTCGCCACGGCCCTGGCCGGATACGTCAACGAGAAGTGGGACATTCCCGCTCCCAGCGAGGCGACTGGCGGTCAGGTGTCGGTACCGGTGCCGACCGTCGTCGCCGCCAAACTCGCCCTGTATTCGGCTATGAAGGCGCAGCACATCACCAAGGTGGAGCTTGCCGACAGGCTGGGCGTTAGCGAGTCCGCTGTGCGAAAGCTGACCAACCCGGACCACCGCTCCCACATGAGCCAGGTCCAAAAGGCGCTCCGAGCAGTGGGACGCAGCCTCAAAATCGAGGTCACCGCTGCCTGAATGATGGACGCGTCGAATCCGACACGACGCGCCAAACAGATGGATTGAGGAGGGCGACATGAAGAAATACCGGGTCGTGGGCACCCGGCCCATCCGGCACGACGGTCTGGAGAAGGTGACAGGGAGGGCCCGGTATGGGGCGGACGTCCTACCGGCCGGGGTGCTGTATGGGGCGGTACTTCGCAGCCCGCACGCCCACGCCCGCGTGTTACGGATCGATACTTCAGCGGCTGAGGCCGCCCCGGGGGTGAGGGCGGTCGTGACGAGGGATGACTTCCCCGAGGCCCAGAAGGGCGTCTTCATGGAAGTCCTGGCCAACACGGAGGTCGTGAGCGAGAACATGATGGCCCGGGACAAGGTGCTTTACAAGGGTCATGCCCTGGCCGCGGTAGCGGCGGAGAGCAAGCACCTGGCTGAGGAGGGCCTCAAGCTCATCCGGGTCGATTACGAGGAGCTGTCCCCGGTGCTGGACGTGCGGGAGGCCATGAAGCCCGGCGCCTCTCTGGTCCACGAGGACCAGCGCATGATCACGAAGGTCGAGGAGGACGGGAGCCAGGATGCGCCATCCAACGTGGCCTTCCACCTCCAGTTCAAGCGCGGGGATGTGGAGCAGGGCCTCGCCGAGGCGGAGGCCGTGGTCGAGCGGGAGTTCCACACCCGGCCGGTGCACCCGGGGTACATCGAGCCACAGAACTGCACGGCCTGGTGGGGTCCCGACGGTAAGCTGACGATCTGGACCAGCAACCAGGGCCCTTTTGTCGTGCGCCACCAGGTGGCGTGTCTCTTGAACGTCCCCGCTTCGGACGTCAAGGTGGTCCCGATGGAGATCGGGGGCGGCTTCGGCGGGAAGGTGCTGGTGTACCTGGACGCGGCGGCGGCGGTGCTGTCTCGGAAGACTGGCCACCCGGTCAAGATGGTGATGAGCCGCCAGGAGGTCTTCCAGGGGACGGGCCCGGCGCCGGGGAGCTATATGCGGCTGAAGATGGGGGCGGCCAGGGACGGCCGGATCACGGCTGTCGAGTTCTTCCTGGCCCTAGAGGCTGGGGCGTTCCCGGGCGCCCCGGTGGCGGGGGCGATGAACTCGAGCCTGGCGCCCTACAACCTCGAGAACATGCTGGTAGACGGCTACGACGTCGTGGTGAACAAGCCCAAGGCAGGGGCCTACAGGGCGCCGGGGGCGCCGATCGGCGCCCTGGCGGTCGAGGCGGTGATCGATGAGCTGGCCCAGGAGCTGGGCCTGGACCCCATGGTACTGAGGCGGCGGAACGCCACGAAGCAGGGTGACCGCCAGCCCAACGGGGCGCCCTTCCCCAGTATCGGGGGCGTGGAGGTAGAGGAGGCCCTGATGGCCCATCCCCACTACCGAGCGCCGCTCCCAGGGCCTGACACAGGCCGGGGGGTCGCCATGGGCTACTGGGGTAACGGGGGCTTCAGCTCTACGGCTACCATCGGGGTCAACTCCGACGGCACCATCAACCTGGTCACGGGGTCGGTGGACATCGGGGGGACCCGGGTAGCGGTGGCCATGCAGGCGGCGGAGGCGCTGGGGCTGGCCGCCGAGGATGTGCGGCCCACCGTGGTGGACACGGACTCGATCGCCTGGACGGGAGTGACGGGCGGCAGCCGCACGGCCTTCTCCACGGGGATAGCCGCGGTGCAGGCGGCGGCGGAGGTCCGGAGGCAGCTCATCGAACGGGCGGCCCGGATATGGGAGACGGACCCTTCGGAGGTGGACTTCGAAGACGGGGCGTTGGTCTCCAGGGCCAACCCCAGCGACCGGATGACCTTCAAGGAGCTGGCGGGCAAGCTGCTGGAGACCGGAGGCCCGGTATCGGCCACGGGACGGTCGGAGCCCAAGGGAGTGGGCCCGGTGTTCGCCGGGCTGATCGTCGACGTCCGCGTGGACCGGGAGACGGGGAAGGTGGACGTCGAGCGGGCCACGACCTTCATCGATGCGGGCACGGCGGTGCACCCCTCCTATGTGGAAGGGCAGATGCAGGGTGGTACGGTGCAGGGCATCGGCTGGGCGCTGAACGAGGAGTACTGTTTCGACGCCGAGGGGACGCTGCTCAATCCCAGCTTCCTGGACTACCGGATGCCCACGAGCCTGGACCTGCCCATGGTGGACACGGAGATTATCGAGGTGCCGAACCCCGGGCATCCCTTCGGGCTGCGGGGCGTGGGGGAGGTGTCCCTGGTCCCGGTCATGGGGGCCATGGCCAACGCGATATCCAGGGCCATCGGGGTCCGGGTGCGGGACCTGCCGATGAATCCCGGGTCGGTGCTGGAAGCGCTGGAGGGCGGCGCGCCGGGGTAGGAGAGGCCCGCCCACGGCAAGGCGATCCCCCGCCGCCACTCGGCGCCCATTGGGGAGGGGAGGGCTGGTCCCAGGGCTCAGACGTTGGACCGGGTCTGGCCGCCGTCGACGTTGATGCAGGCACCGGTCACCCATGACGCTCTGGACGAGGCCAGGAAGACGACGAGGTCGGCAACCTCCCGGGGTGTCCCGAAGCGGCCCATGGCGATGCCGGCCATGATGCTGGCCGTGCCCTCCGGGTCCGCCTGCTGGCGCCGGTGCCATCCGCCGCCCTCGAACATGATGGATCCGGGGGCTACCGAATTGAACCGGATTTTCCTGGAGGCGAGCTGGAGGGCCATGTTCTTGGCATGGCTGATCATGGCCGCCTTCACCGCGTTGTAGACCATGGCGCCGCCGGCCTCGCGGCCCCAGATGGACGAGATGCTGATGATGCTTCCTCCACCAGCCTGCTCCATGTGGGGGACCACGAGGCGCGTGAGCCGGGCCGCGGCAAGGACGTTGGCCTCGAACGCCGTTTGCCAGGTCTCGTCGTCATCCCTGGCTCCTCCACCCCCGGCGTTGTTGATCAGGATATCGACCCTCCCAAAGGTGTCGACGGTCCCGCTCACCGCCGCCTCGCAGTCGGCCGGGCTGGCAACGTCTCCGCAAAACCGGTGGACCTTCGCTCCCCGCGCTTCCACCTCGGCGGAGGTCTGCGCCAATTGCTCCCCGCCCCGGGCCCACAGGGTCACGTGACAGCCTTCATCGGCGAGTCCCAAGGCGAATGAGCGCCCCAGGCCACGGCTCGACCCCGTAATGATAGCGACTTTGCCCTCGAGTCCCAGGTCCATCGCTGTCCTCCGCCGGGCCCCGGTCAGGGAATGTGCGCCGGGTAGTCGGTCCCGATTTGTCCCATCGATTCGTAGTCCCGGTACTGGCTATCCGAGAACCCGAGCAGCTCCTTATAGCCGAACTCGTTGTGCTGGCCCAGGGCCGCCGGCGGGAATTTCACGGAGTTTGGCGTGCGGGCCATCTTCCAGATGATTCCGGGATAGCGGATCCGGGGACAGTCCGGGGCCTCCATTTCGTCGAAGAAGCCGCGGGAATTGAATTGAGGGTCGTAGAGGATGTCCCGGTCGTCGTTCAGCACCCCGGCCGGGACGCCGTAGGCCTGGAGTATCTCCATCGCCATGCGGTCGGTGCGCTGGAGAGTCCACTTGGTCACCAGCTTGTCGAGCTCCCGGCGGTGCTCGAAACGGGCGGACTGGGTCGAGAACCTGGGGTCGGAGGCCCAATCGGGACTTCCCATGGCCCGTACCATGCCCTGCCATTCCGCGTCGTTCCCGATGGCGATGGCCACCCACCGGTCGTCGCCCTCGCACTGGTAGGCGTTGTGGGGGGCCATGTCGAACAGGTCGTTCCCCTGCGGCTGGGCGACGCGGCCGTTCATCTGGTAGTCCAGCAGCATCTCACCGAAGGAGGGCAGCAGGGCTTCGAGCTGGGCGCACTCGATGAGCCCGCCCTTGCCCGTCTTCCGTTGGCGCCGGACGGCCATGGCGACGGCGAAAGGCAAGACGGCGGCGGCCACCACGTCGCCCAGGTAGGTGTCCTCGTTGTTCGACGGGTCGAGGTCCGGGTATCCTCGGATATAGGTGTGGCCCGCGGAGCCTTCGAGGTGCGGCCCATACGATCGGTAGCCGCGGCGGGGGCCAGTCAGCCCGTAGGCGGGCATTCGCAGCATGATGAGGTCCGGCTTGACCTGACGGAGGTGAGGGTAGTCGATACCGAGCCCTTCGATTGTCGACGGGACGTTGTTCTCGATAAAGACGTCGGAGATGCTGATGAGCTTCTTGAAGGTCTCGACGCCTTCGGGACGGCTGAGGTCCGCCGTGACGCTCCTCTTGCTCCGTCCATGGGCGTGGTAGATGACGAAGCGATTGAAGGGGCGCTCGCCGGGCTCCCAGTCCGGATAGGCCATCCAGGGCCCCCGGATGCTATCGATGAAGGTCTTGGAGGGGTGGGCCATGGCGCCGCGAGTGCTGGGCTGGAGCATACCGATGGGCTCGACGCGGATGACCTCGGCGCCCCAGTCGGCCAGGAGCGTGGCCCCATTGGTCCCGGCGGCAACGACGGTAATGTCGGCGACGCGGATTCCTTCGAGCGGCAGTCCGGTGGGAGAGGAGGTCACGAGTGCCTCAGAGGGATCTGGTGGAAGGCCCATTGTACACCGGCGAGCGGCCGTTCCGAGGAGAAAGCCGATGACTACTGACGCCTGGCGCGGCTGGGCGGAGTGGTACGACGTCTTCTACGCAGAGGCGCACCTCGACGAGGTCGAGTTCTACGTCGACCTCGCGGCGAAGGCCGGCGGCCCCGTGCTGGAGATGGGCGTGGGGACCGGCCGCATCGCGATTCCGGCAGCCCAGGCGGGCGCGGCGGTGACGGGGGTGGACCTCCACCAGTCCATGCTCAACGAGGCCAGCCGCAAGCTGGCCTCCGCTGGACCCCTCGCCGGGTCTGTGGAGCTGATCAGGGCCGACATGCGAGAGCTGGACCTCGGGCGGAGGTTCGCCCTCTTTATCATCCCAGCCCGCACCTTGATGCTGGTCAGGAGCCGGCGGGACCAGGAGAGGATCTTGCGCCGGGCGGCGGCCCACCTGGCACCGGGAGGACGCCTGGTATTCAACGTTTCGGTGCCCGACCCCGAAACGCTCCTGGGGTCCTCCGGGAAGCGTGTCCTCCTCGGCCATTCCGTGAACCCGGAGACCGGACGGCGCTGCATCCTCTGGGCGATCAACCGGTACAACTCCCGCAGCCAGCTCAACCGGGGAACGCAGACGGTCGAGGAGGTCGATTGCGGCGGCCGGGTCGTCCGCAGCGCCGACCTGGATGCGACGGCGCGTTTTCTCTTTCCGGCGGAGGTCCATGTTCTGGCGCAGTCCGCCGGCCTGCGGGTGCTGGAGGTCTATGGGGGCTTCGACGGGTCGGCGTTCACGGAGGCGAGCGAGGAGATGATCGTCGTGGCGGAGGCCTGCTGACGCGCGTCTGCGGCGCGTGCCGGTCTGGGTTGGGGGCGCATTGCTTCGCCGCTTCGCGGCGCGGGTGTCGACAGGCGGTAGAGGCACCTGGAGCCCCTGAAGCAGCCGGGGGTGCGGGCCGCTTTGACGCTCAACTGCTCCGGCCGGCGGATTCCAGCGCACGTCCCAGGGCGGCGACGCCATGGTCGATGTCCCTGCCGTGCACATGGCTGAACGCCAGGCGAATGTGCCTGCGTCCCCGGCCGTCTTGGAAGAAGGCCGTGCCAGGGACGTAACCGATGCCCTCCTCCGCGGCTGCGCGGGTGAACCTATCGGGGTCGATGTCGCTCGACATCTCGGCCCAAACGAAGAAGCCTCCCTCGGGCCGTTGCCACCGCAGATGGGGCGCGCAGTACTCCTCCAGGGCGGAAAGCATCGCGTCGCGCTTGCCCCTGTACAGCGTGAGCATGGCCTCCAGGTGGGGGCCCAGACTCCCCGAGGAGAGCCACTCGGCGAGGGTACGGGTCAGCCACGGACTCACGCCCATGTCGTGCCTCACAGAGGTCATTGCGGCGATCGCATCGGGGTGACCGACGGCCCATCCTATGCGGAGCCCCGCCGCGACGACTTTGCTGAACGTCCCCAGCTTGATGGCCAAGCCCTGGGCGTCGATGGACAGGAGTGACGGCGGCCGGATGCCCTCATAGCGCAGGTCTCCGTAGGCGTCGTCCTCGACGACGAGGACCCCGGCGCTGTCCGCAACCTTCAGCAGCCGCTTGCGCCGCTCCACCGACAGCGAGAGGCCGGATGGGTTGTTGAAGTTGGCGATGGTGTAGACGGCCTTCGGCGTCCCGCCGCTCGCCTGGACTCTGGCGAGCTCCCGCTCCAGGACGTCCAGGCGCATGCCCTGCTCGTCGAGGGGGACCGCCACGATGTTTGCGCCGAAGGACTGGAACGCACGCAGCGACCCCGCGAATGTGGGCGCCTCGACGAACACGGTATCACCCCTTCGGACGAAGGCCCCGCATACAAGGGCGATGGCCTGTGAGCTGCCATTGGTGATCACTACCTGGTCGCGCTCCAGCGACACGCCGTCGTCTGAACGGACCTTGTCGACGAGGATGTCCCGGAGCCGCTCATACCCGTAGAGGCCGCCGTAAGTCAGAGCGGAGCCGCCATCGTGGGCTAGAGCCCTCTGCGATGCGCGCAATAGCTGCCGAACGGGGACGTGCTCCGGATCGGGGATGCCGCCGCCGAAGCTGATCCTTGCCGGCCTGGCTGCCGGCGGGCCCCAGGGCAGCGGTCCCGTGAGACGGGCGCTCTCGGACAGTACTTTTGTGAAATCGAAGGACATGCTACCTGCTATCGAGCTAGCTGCTATCGAGCCGCTTGACGGCGGGCCGGAGCTCTCTGGCCCTGCGGGCGATGCGGCGCCGGTCGACGCAGCCATCCTCGGTGACAAACGCCGTCACGAGCTCGGGCGGGGTCACGTCGAAGAGCACGTTCGAGCGGGCAATGGGGTCTGGGGGTTGCGGCCACAGGTCTCCCTCCGGCCCGGACTCCAGGCTGGGCGGCCTGGACCGCGGCCAGATTTTGGTCCAATCGGCCACGACGAAGACCGGTTTGCGGGACTTTCTGGCTGCGAGGGCGAGGGCATACGTTCCGGCCTTGTTGATGACCGCTCCGGCGGACGTGACGGCGTCGGCGCCCACGACAACGGCGTCCGCGTCCTGGACGAGAGAGACGATAGCGGCGTCCGTGGCGATGGTGACAGGAACGCCCGCCCGCGCGAGGCACTCCGCGGTGCGCCGCCCTTCCAGGCCGGGCCTTCCCTCCCCGACGAGCACTCCCGAAATCCGCCCACGCTGGGCCTTCAACACCTCGACTACGGTCGAGGAGTAGGAGAGCGTCACGATGGTCCCGGAGAGAACGCCCCGGGCTGATGCGATTGTCCTTTCCAGGGTTTCGTCCAGATTGCGGCCCAAGGCGACCGCTCGTTGGACGGCCAGCCGCTTCGTCTCTTCCAACCCCGTTTCTCCTTCGGCGACCACCTCGAATAGAGCCGCGGCGATGTTCGCCAGCGAGGCCATCGAGGGGCGGGACTCGCCGAGCATCCTCGAGGCACGCCGGAGCTCGGCTTTGAGGACTGCAACCGTCGGGGCGCCGGACCCCGTCGCCGCCAGGACGAAAGCGTCCACGGCCCGCCTAGCCAGCTCGCGGGCCCCCGAAGACGCGTCCTCCCGGATGCCCTTGACTGCGCACTCGATTTCGGGGCTGACGGGCGGGTACACCGCGGCCAGGGCGTCCGCGAGCCTCGGGACGGTCCGAAAGCGCCCCAGGGACGCTGGGGCGACCCATTTGCAGGCGGTGTGCTCCCAGTCCAAACGGAGGGCCTCGGGGCGCTCCACCTCGAAGAGGTAAGGGTGGACCGTGTAGAGCCGACCGCGCTCCCGGTCCTGGGCCGCCAGGGGAGGGCCCTTGGCAAGGAGCCGAATGGCCGCGGGGGTCAGGCCCGTCTCCTCCTCGATCTCGACGAGCACCTGGCGGTCGGGCGGCTCCTCGGCATGGCCGCTGACGCCCGCCCAGCGGCCGGGGAAACTCCGCACACGGCTGCTTCGGCGGAGGATGAGCACCCGGTCGCCGCCGTCACGACGAAGCAGGAAGCCGGTCACGACGGGGATAGGTTGCATGGGCTATAGGGGGATAGGCTGCATGGGCTATAATGGCGCCGCTCCAGAGTAGAAGGCAGTATAACAGAGGGGGCGGAGCCCCCTGGGGGGGAGCGCGGTGGCCACTAGCGCGGAAGAAGTTGCGGGCATACTGGCGGACCGGGGTCTCAAGATCGCCACGGCGGAGTCGACGACGGGCGGCTACATCGGCCATCTCCTCAACAGCGTCCCCGGCGCCTCCAAGTTCTTCCCCGGCGGCGTCATCGCCTACAACAGTCATGCCAAGACGACTGTCCTCAAGGTGCCTCCGGAGACCATCGACAACGCCGGGTCGGTCAGCGCCCAGACCGCCCTTGCCATGGCCCAGGGAGCCCGGGAGGTCATGGACACCGACATTGGCGTCGGAGAGACGGGCATCGCAGGGCCCACGGGGGGGTCGGACGACAAGCCCCGAGGGACGGTGTTCATCGCCATCAGCGTCCGGGACGGCTACGAGCTCGCCGAGCGCTACGTCTTCGACGAAGGGCGCGAAGGGTTCAAGGAGCACACCGCGGAGGCTGTCCTGTCTCTGGTCAGGCACTACCTGAAGCGATAGCGGCCGGCTCACGGATAGTCGGCGATCCTGCCGCTATAGAGCTGGCGAGGTATGTCTTTCAGGACCGCGAGCCGGGGGTCGGGCACGTCCAGCACTCGGGACAGCTTGATCGAGGCGAAGCGGCCGGCGTAGGGGCAACGCTTTTCGAAGGCCTGCAGGGTGAGCCGGTCTCCGCCGGTGATGAAGTGCTCCGGCGCCGTTGGGCCATCTTCTACGACCTGACGCAAGGTTTCGCATGCGCGGCCGAACAGGCCTCGGGCCTGCTCTTCCCTCCGCCTCGCGAACCGGCCCGAGGAGCTCCCCCCTTTTTTGTGCCGGCCTTTGACGAAGGGCGACCCGACCTTGGACCGGGCGAGACGCTCCCCTTCGAATATCCCGACGGCGTACCCTCCAAGGCGCAGCAGGAGCACCAGCACCGTCCGCGGCCGGTCCAGGATGCTGTGCAGCGGCCCGGTGTTCCAGCCGTCGAACTCGGCTTCCTTCGGTACTGGGAAAGGCGGCAGCACCACGTGCGCACCGCCGAGGCTCCAGAACAATGCCGCCCCCGTCTCCGAGCGGGCGATGACTTCTCCGAGTGGGTCAGGGATGTTGGCAGAGGGTGGAAGCCGCGCTCCCGGGGGCAGGTAGTAGGTGTGCCCGCTGTGGCCCGGGTCGTGCCATCGGGCGGAGGCCCGCCGCAGGCGCTCCTTCGAAACTGTCTGTGGCAGCATGCCGGAAGGAGGCTGCGGGAGACGCTATCGCGACTTCCACTCCGGGGGCCGTTTTTCGGCGAATGCCTTAGGGCCCTCTTTGGCGTCCTCGGTGGCGTCCACCGTGACCTGCACGGCGTTTCCCAGCCGCCAGGAGTATTCGACGGGTACGTTCCGCCCTGACTGGACGATGTCCTTGATGGAGCGCACGGCCAGGGGGGCGCAGAGCTTGATGGCTTCGGCGGTACGCTGGGCCTCTTCCGTCAGCTCGTCCGCATCGGCGACAACCTTGTGGATGAACCCGATCTGGCAGGCGCGCTCGGCGCTGATGGTCTCGCCGGTAAGGAGGATGTACATTGCCTCTCCCGGTGCGACCATCCGCGGAAGGTGCTGGACGGCCTGGCGGGGTATGAGGCTCCTCTTTGCCTCCGGCTGGCCGAACTGGGACTTGGCCGTTGCGATACGGATGTCGCAGAAGGCCGAGAGTTCCATGCCGCCCGCGACGCAGTGGCCATCGATGGCGGCGATCATCGGTTTCTCGGGTCGGGGCGGCATTTCGCCTCGGGGGTTGCCGCCTCGACGCCGGTCACCGGAGGCGTCGCGGCTGGCCCGCTCCTTCAGGTCCATGCCGGCGCTAAAGGCGCGGTCACCCGCCCCGCGCAGAATACCCACCAGGGGCTCGGGGTTGGTGTTGAAGTCCGCCAGGATGGTCCGCCAGCCCCGCATGAGGTCGCGGTTCAACGCGTTCAACGCCTCGGGCCGGTTGAGCGTGATATGGGCGATTCGGTCTTTGATCTCGTACAGGATGGGTTCTGGCATGCCGGGATGATACCGGAACAAGGGATAGGGAAACAAGGAACGGGAACAAGGACCGAGGGCGGGGGAGCGGGGGCCCGGAAATGGGAGGGCTGAGGGCCGGCGGGGGTGTTACCGCGAGCGCTACTGCGCTTCCAGGGTGCGGATAGACTCCTCGAGCTCCTGGACGGCCATATAGTCCTCTTCGCACATCTTGTAGCAGCGGGTGACGTGGAGCTCCGACAGTCGGCGGCCCTTCTCGCCGGGGATCCTTGCCGCCTGGACGATCTGCTCCACCCTGTACTTTTCCGAGAGATAGCGGCCGAGGGCCTCCATCTCGACGGCGGTCTCTTCTAGGAGGCTGGTGTCGTTGCCTTCGGCCGCGTAGCGAAGCTTGCCGACGAGCTTCGCCATTTCCCCGAGTCGTTCCGACTCCTCCATAAGGAGATACATGACGTCGTCGGACCCCGTGTCCGGGGAGGCTGCCGCTTCGATCTCGGGCGCCGGCATCGTATTGACATAATCGGTATAGCTTCGGAGGTATTCCTGCGCCGCGTCAGTGACATAGGCCAACACTGTCTGGACGTTTCCAAGGTCCATGGTTCCCAGGTCGATGAGGTCATCCCCTCGGTTAGCCGCCAAACGGTGCAGGTAGTCGAGGCTTTCGACCTTTTCGGGAACGGGCGGCAGGGGGATGGCTGACAGGTTTTGCATGTCGGCGAGGGAGATGTTGGAGGCGAACATGGGCGGCATGTATTTGACAAGGTCGATGGCGATGGGCGGCACGATGAGATAGGTCGCGTGGATATCGTCCGGCGCGGCGGCGTTGCGGACGTAGCCCAGGGCGTGTCCCTTGGGCTCGGAGGGGTTGCCTCGCTCAAAGGTGAGCAGCTTGAAGCTCCCGGTATGGGGTTGGCTCTCATCATAGCACGGGCGCCCTTTTTCGCCGGGGTGGTTCGGGGGCAGGGTTTCAGTTATAGGGTTGGTTGACCAACATGGCTTTGCACCCCCATTGTGGGGCCCGAAGTCTGAGCATCGTGGGGGTGGAGCATGTTCCTGGAAGGCAGGGTCGCGATTGTCACGGCGGGCGGGGGGCCGGGCATGGGGTCGGCGTTTTGCAGGGCGCTGGCCGGGGAGGGCGCGGCAATCGTCGCCGCCGATATGGATGAGGGCCGTGCATCCGGGATAGCCCGGGAGATCAGCAACGGGGGAGGCCGGGCCCTCGCGGTCCAAATGGATGTTTCGAAGAAGGCCGAGGTCACGGCTGCCGTGGAGAGGGCCGTTCAGGCCTTCGGTACGGTGAGCATCATGGTGAACCATGCCGGCAACACCCCCGGGGGCGTCATCGAGGAGCTGACGGAGGAGGCCTGGGACCGGACGATCGCGGTCCACCTCAAGGGGACCTTCCTCTGCTCGCAGGCTGTCCTTCCCTACATGAAGCAGCAGTCCTGGGGGCGCATCGTCAGCACGTCGTCGCGGGCCGCATACCGGCCTACGGCGAAAGGCGTTTTTGATTACGCGGCGGCAAAGGCCGGGATTATCGGTTTTTCGAAGGCCCTCGCCGGGCACGTTGGCGAATGGGGCATCACGGTCAACTGCATCGCGCCGGGACACGTCGGCGACAGCGGGATGGGACTGGCGGAAGGGCGGCCCCGTCCGTCCGACGAGGAGCTGTCCCAGCGAATCGCGACGGAAGGGCAACTGGTGGAGCCCAAACGGTTTGTGGAGCCAACGGAGATCGCCGGGGCGTTGCTCTATTTCGTTGGGCCGTATTCCGCTCGCGTGACGGGGACCGTCGCTCATGTCAACGGGGGGAGCTATTTACCGGCCTGATTGATTGCCCGATTGTTGACCGATTGCCCGATGCCTGATCGGTTGCCCGATGGTTGATTCGGGCGCCTCGCGGTACAAGTGGCTTGTCTTTGGCTGCGTGGCCGTGGGGGTGTTCCTGTCCGTTCTGGACACGACCATGGTCAGCGTCGCCCTCCCTTCGGTCAGCGCCGATCTGCGGGCCGACCTCCCGACGGTCCAGTGGGTGGTGCTGATCTATCTCCTGGCCACCGGGGCATTGCTGATGCCTCTGGGGCGCGCGGCGGATATCTTCGGGACGAAGCGCATCTACATGGCCGGGTTCGCGGTATTCATTGCCGGCTCCATTCTGGCCATGTCGTCCCAGAGTATCGGCTGGCTGCTCGGGGCCCGTGTGGTCCATGGCGCCGGCAGCGCGAGCCTCCAGGCGGTGGGGATGGCTATCAGCGTGGCCGCATTTCCACCGGAGGAGCGCGGGAAGGTCATCGGCGCGACCTCGACCATAGTCGCCCTAGGGGCCGTCGTCGGCCCGGTGTTCGGAGGCCTGCTCACGGATGCGCTGGGATGGCGGTTCGTATTCCTGCCGGGGGCGGTAGTGGGGCCGATCGGGCTGGTGCTGGCCCTCACGGTCCTGGATGGGAGGAGGTTTTCGGGCCCGCGGGATGCCTCGGGGAGGCTCGACTGGCCGGGAGTTATCTCTTCGGCGGTGCTGATCGTCGCGGCGTTGCTGCTGCTGAGTCAGGGACACTCGATGGGGTGGACCTCCGCACCGACTCTCATGATAGCCGCCGCGGCATTTGCGGCGCTGGCCGCATTCGTGGCCTTCGAACTGCGGACGGAGCAACCGGTGGTGGACCTGCGGCTGTTCAAAGACCTTCCCTTCTCCCTGGCGGTGGCGGCCAGCTTCCTGAGCTTCTCGGCGATGGTGTCCGGCTCTTTCCTGATGCCCTTCTATCTCCAGGGAGTCCTTGGGTTCGAGGCGAGCAAGGCAGGCCTCATGGTGGCTCCGATGGCGGCCTTCCTGGCGGTGGC
The DNA here is from genome assembly GCA_965220155.1 of Dehalococcoidia bacterium. GTDB lineage: Bacteria > Chloroflexota > Dehalococcoidia > SHYB01 > SHYB01. Next base: position 3,199,361 of record OZ244810.1, read on the forward strand.
GGGACCGGTATCGGGGATGCTCTATGACAGGGTTGGACCCCGACTTCCGACAACCCTGGGCATGGCCGTCGCCTGTGCTTCGGCGATCAGCCTGACCCGGCTCAATGAGAGCTCGTCGATATGGGAGGTCCTCGTCCCGCTGGCTGGGAGCGGGGCCGGGATCGGTCTGTTCTTCCCGAGCAACAACGGCTCTATTGTTGGAGCGGTCGGCCGGGAGCGGTATGGGGTTGTGACGGCCTTCGTCACGCTGATCAGGAACGTCGGTCAGCTCGTGGGGGTCGCGGTGGGGACGTTGATCGTGACGCTCAGCATCGCAAGCCAGGGCATCGAGCCGGAGATTGGGCTGTTGAGGACCGGGGGCGCGAGTCCTTCGCTCGTAGCCGGGTTCCTCGACGGCTTCAACCGGTCCTACTGGGTCGCCGCGAGCCTCATGATTGCCGCCGGCTTTCTATCGGCATACCGTCGGCAGCGCCGAGCGGCCGGGGTAGACGATGATCGCGTCTCTCCTGACGGGGTGCGCGGTGACGGGCTGGGGGCCGAGACTCCCGAGCGAATACGGGCCGCCGACGGCTCCGACCTCCGGGATGTTTAGGGGGCGGGTCCAATCGGACCGGTCCGCACGGCCCGAGGCTACATCGGGTCCTTCCTGAGGCTACATCGGGTTCTTTTTGTCGTACGGGTCGCGAGTCACGCCGTCGGTCGTGATCGTCGCCAGGCCTTGCCGGATGTTGAGGAAGCGGACACCCTCGGGCCAGACCGTGAAGCCGTACTGCGTGTCCTTTTCGATGTGGAGGACGGTCCCGGGACCGCATTTGCGGTTCCCCATGTCGAAGCCGCCTTCGACGATGTACATCACCTCGTCATGGTTGTGATGATGGGGGGACGCCGTCCTGCCGCCCGGGAGCCAGTTGATGTGGATCCAGGGGCCCGCCTCCACGTCGCCGACGATCTGACCGCCACCGGTATCGCTGCCTTCTACCCTGGGTCCTCCGCGCACCCAAGGGGCCTCGTCGATGTGCATGATGATTGCTTTGCCCATGGTACCTACCTCCGCTCAGCGTTCGGGCGTATCATACGCCCTCGCCATCAGGCCCGGAAGCCCGGAGGTCCCTGGGCCGGTCCGAAGTCGCGAGCGCTCCCGGTGCATAGGACCTGGGATGTTACTCCGGCGAGTGAACCGCCACCATGTCCAGCCTTTGAGAAAGGCGATCTTCAGTGGTTTCCAGATCGTATTGGCTTTGCAACCCCATCCAAAATCCTGGGGAATTCCCGAAAAAGCGCGCGAACAGCAGGGCCGTCTCTGCCGTGATAGACCGCCCTCCGTGAACAATAGAATTAATCCGTCGGGGGTCCACACCTATGGCCTTGGCCAGCCGGTACTGGGTGATGTTCATCGGGAGGAGAAACTCTTCGTTGAGGATCTCTCCTGGGTGTATAGGGGGTAGTTGCTTTGTGTTGTGTGCCTCTTCTGTAATCATGGTGACCTCTCGCTTCAGTGGTCATTTGCTATTTCGGCTTAACTTGCTGACACGTTGACGCTCGGCAACTGCTTGGGTTCCCCTGTCTCGGTAGCTCTATACTAGTACGGCATACTATTAGTGTCAAGCACTAAGGCTGGTTGCCAATTTAGCTAATACAGACCGTACCAAGGATGCACACCAACCGACTACCTAGAAGTCCGAGTGGCGCTGCCCAATCCGATTGCCCACGAAAATGGCGGCTTCGTACTGCTGGTCGTAGGTGCTGACCGAGACCAGGGACTTCGTCCGGTCCTTCGACAAGGAGGTCGTCGTCAGGCCCAGAAGGGCCACCGTGATCTGGGGGGCCATGATGGACGCCGCTCGTCACGCAGCGGGGGAGGGTCGTTTGGGTTTGGGGGTAACGGCGATCATCAGCGCCCCAGCCGCGAGGAGGGCCAGCCCCGTCCACCAGATGGGGTTATATGTTCCGATGCTGTCATAGACGTAGCCAGAGATTGGGGCCCCGGCGCCGCTGAAGACGAGGATGAAGGGGTTCACCATGCCCCGGATGGCGCCGAGGTGCTCGCGGCCGAAGTAGTCGGCCCAGAGGTAGTTGTTCATCAGGAGCATGGCCCCAATTCCCACTCCGAAGGTGCCCATGGCGACGAACATCATCACGGGGGTGCCGGCGATGATGGTCAGCAGCGTTGCGATGGCGAGGATGGCGAAGCCAATGGTCCCGAGAGCTCTCGCCGGGAAGCGGTCCGCCAGGTATCCGATGACGAAGGTCGAGAGGCCCGCGAGGCCAGCGTCCATGGCTGTGGCATAGGATACGAGGCGGGGGTCGAGGCCCTTATCCATGAAGTGTGGGATGCGGTGAATGGCGACGGTGCTCATCCCGAGCATCACGATGCTGAACACGGCTACAAGCCGCCAGAACGCCATCGTTCGAGCTGCCTCGCGAGGCGTCCACGAGGACTCAAGGGTCCGCTGAGGCGCCAGGCCCGGCGCAGCTTGGGATGGGTCCTGGGGCGGTTCGCCGTCCGGCAGCAGGCCCATGTCTTCCGGCTGCCGCCGCACGAACACAATCGCGATGGGGATGATGGTCCCGGCCCCGATGGCGGCCAGCCACAGCCATGCATCCCGCCAGCCGAATGAATCGATGAAGACCTGGGTCAGCGGGACGAAGATGACTCCCCCAAGGGGAATGCCCGCCGAGGCCAGGGCGAGCGCCTGGCCGCGCTTGCGGACAAACCACTTGGCGATGGGGACGGAGGTTACCAGCGCTCCCGGGCCGGCCATGCCCACGAGTCCCATGGCGCCGAACAGGGCGATAAGGTGCCACGCCTGGGTCATATGGGCCACGCCCACAAGGGCTGCCCCACTCACCGCGCCCGCTACCACGAGCAGCAGGCGCGCGCCAAAGCGGTCGATGAGACGGCCGACGACCGGCGCGGTGACAGCGCTGGCGGCCTGGCGGGAGGTGAAGGCCCACCCGAACATCGAGCGCCCGAGCCCCAACTCGTCGCCGATGGGCTTGATGAAGAGCCCGAAGTTGAGGGTGCCGAGGGCCATGCTGAACGCGCCCGCCAGCCCCATTGCGGCGACGATGACCCAACCGTAGAAGAACCGGGGTTTCTGCATGAGTTAGAGGGGAAGGGGGCCGCCGCTCGCGGAGCATAGCACATGGCCGACGCCGGGGAATGCCGGGGTCGGGGTCCCCCAACAGCGAGGGTGACCGTAGAGGGCTATTAAGGAGCGGGGTCCGGCGAGGCTACTTCGGGTCGCGGCCGACCAACAACGAGGGTGACCGTGGAGGGCTTTTGGAAGCGGGGTCCGGCCCTAGCGCAGCTCCCCCAGCCGCTCTTCGAGTTTGCTGAGCCGCTCCGTGTAGCCGGTCATCCGCAGCCGCTCTTTTTCGACTATCGCCGGCGGGGCCTTGCTGACGAAGGCCTGGTTGCCCAAGCGGGAGCCCAGCTTTTGCACCACGTCGCGAAGCTCGTCGCGCTGCTTCCGCAGCCGGTCCCGCTCGGCCTCGACATCGACGGCCCCATCGACCGGGACGATGACCCGGACGCCGCCGAGGACTGTGACCCTGGCGTTGTCCGCGGCGTGGGCCGTCTCGGCAAAGCCGCATACCCGGATAGGATCGGCCTTCGCGAGGGCGCGGATGTGATGGAGCTTTTCGGCGATCAGCCCTTCATGGTCGGCCGCCTCGATAACGGCCTCGACGCTCCGGCTCGGGGCGATCTTGAGGTCGGCGCGGGCGTTGCGGATGGCGGTGATAACGTCGATCAGGAGTCCCATGTCCCGCTCCGCCTGCGGGTCGCGGAGGGCCGGGTCGGGTGTTGGGAATGAGCTGACCATGATGGAAGGGGGCCGCGAACGGTCCGGGGGCAGCCTCCGGACCAGCTGCTGCCAGACTTCTTCGGTGAGGAAGGGCATGAAGGGATGGAGCAGGCGCAGGGTTGACTCCAGGACGTGCACCAGAACAGGAAGCGGTGAGGACTCGGCATTGCGTCTCAACCGGGTCTTCGCCAGCTCGATGTACCAGTCGGCGAACTGGCTCCAGGTGAACTCGTAGATCTCGCGCTGCGCCTCCCCGAGCTGAAAGTCCTCCAGCAGCTCGCCGACCTTTTCGACGGTACGGTCCAGCCTGCTGAGGACCCAGCGGTCTTCCAAAGCGGGGCTCGCAGGGAGGGCGGGGTCGAGGTCTTGGACCGCGTCTATGGCTGCGATGACGTAGCGAGAGGCGTTCCAGACCTTGTTGGCAAAGTTCCTGCTGGACTCGAGCTTGCCGGTGCTGATGCGGCTATCGTTCCCCGGGGAGGTCCCGGTGGTGAGGGCAAAGCGTAGAGCGTCGGCGCCATACTCTTCGATGGTGTCCAGCGGATTGACGACGTTGCCCTTCACCTTGCTCATCTTGTCGCCCTGCTTGTCCCGGATGAGGCCGTGGAGGTACACGGTAGTGAAGGGTACTTTCCCCGTATTCTCGAGCCCCATCATGATCATTCGAGCGACCCAGAAGAACAGGATGTCGTAGCCCGTCTCCATCACGGTTGTGGGGTAGAAGTCCCGCAAGTCGTCCGTATCGTCCGGCCAGCCCAGGGTGGAATGGGGCCACAGGGCTGAGCTGAACCACGTGTCCAGGACATCCTGGTCCTGCTGGATGCCGCGGGACCCGCAAGCCTCGCAGGCCGGGGGGTCTTCAACCGCGACGGTCTGGTGCTCGCACGCACCGCAGTACCAGACGGGGATCCGATGGCCCCACCAGAGCTGGCGGCTGATGCACCAGTCGCGGATGTGCTCCATCCAGTTGAGGTAGACCTTGGTGAAGCGCGGCGGGACGATATTGATCTCGCCCGAGGCGACCGCCCTGTGAGCCTTCCCCGCTATCGAGCCGCTGTCCTTGTGGGAGCCCAGGTTGACGAACCATTGTTTGGACAGCATCGGCTCGACCACGACGCCACTGCGCTGGCAGTGGCCAACCGAGTGGGTATGGGGCTCGATCTTTTCCAACAGGCCCCGCCGTCCGAACTCTTCGACGATGGCCTCTCGGGCATCGAACCGGTCCATGCCGGCGAAGGGCCCCCCGGTATCGTTGATGGTCGCATCCATGTCCAGGACGGTGATCTGCTCCAGGCCGTGGCGCAGGCCGATCTCAAAGTCGTTGGGGTCGTGGGCGGGGGTCACCTTCACCGACCCGGTGCCGAACTTGGGGTCGACCGCATGGTCCGCGATGATGGGTATTCGACGTCCGATGACCGGCAAGACTACGGACTTGCCGGTCAGGTCCCTGAACCGGGCGTCCTCCGGGTTCACGGCCACCGCGGTATCGCCGAGGTAGGTCTCAGGCCGTGTCGTGGCCACGGTCACATGTCCGTCACCTTCGGCGAGGGGATAGCGCATATACCAGAGGCTGCCAGGCACGTCACGATGCTCCACTTCCAGGTCGGACAGCGCCGTCATGAGGCCCGGCGACCAGTTGATGAGCCTCTCTCCCCGGTAGATGAGGCCTTTCTCGAACAGGTTGACGAACGTGGTCCGCACAGCCTTGCTTGGGCCCGGGTCCATGGTGAACGCTTCCCTGGACCAATCGCACGATGCCCCCAGGCCCTGGTGCTGCCGGGATATCCTGTCCCCGTACAGGCCGACCCATTCCCAGACTCGTTCCAGGAACTTCTCTCTGCCGATCTCCAGACGGGAGAGCCCCTCGGCCGCGAGCTGCCGCTCGACAACCATTTGGGTGGCGATACCCGCGTGGTCCTTGCCGGGGAGCCAGAGCACCGGATCTCCGCGCATCCGGCGCCATCGGCTCAGGGCGTCTTCGATGCTCGCGGTGAGGGCATGACCGACGTGCAGCTCGCCCGTGACGTTCGGAGGGGGCATGATGACGACGAAGGGTTTCTTGCCCGCTTGTATTTTGGGCTTGAAGAACCCGGCGTCCATCCAAGACTGATAGACCCGGCTTTCGACAACGTTCGGTTCGTAGACCTTTGGGAGGCTCGAGCGGGGGGGAGGCCTTTGTGCCATGCGGGTATAAGCAAGGGCCGAATTAACGACCGGGAAAGGATGCTTTCTATTGTAGCGCAGGGCCGCCGGTCCGGCGCCACGCAGACAGAGAGCCCTCGGGAGGGGGGATGGCCGCATCCGGGGCCGGTGCTATAATCGGCGCCGATTCGACGCCAGGGAGCCGAGCCGTGGACAGGATCAAGGTCCTCGTCACGCACCACGCAGCAAAGCCGCAGGACATCCTGATGATCGGCGCCGTGGACCCACGGGTGGACGCGGTCTACGCTCTTCACCGGGACGCGTTTGTCAGGAACCACATCGAGGCGAGCAGGCGCGCCAACAGTCCGCTCGACATGCCGGAGTCCGCTGATTTCGACGAGGAGGTTGGGGAGGCGCAGGCGATTTTCAGCCTGGGCTTGCCGGTGGACATCCTGGACCGCGCCCCCAGGCTCCGCTGGGTCCAGGGCCTGGGCGCGGGGGTCGACTACTACGAGCGATCGGGCCTGTTCAACAGCCGGGTGACGATCACCAACAGCGGAGGGGTCAACGCCAGGGCGATCGCCGAATTCGTGGCCTTGCTGATGCTTCAGCACGTGAAGAACTTCCGGGACCGCTTGCAGGCGCAGCGCGAGCATCGCTGGAGCCGATACATCAATGACGAATTGCGAGGCACGACCGTCGGCATCATCGGAGCCGGACACATCGCCCAGGCCGTGGCGGACCTGGCCAAGGCGTTCGGCATGCGCGTCCTGGCCACCCGCCGGAACTTTGCCGCAGGGCAGGCGCTGCCCAACTTCGATGAGCTCTTCCCCGCAGGGCGGCTCCATGGGATGCTGGGCCAGTCGGATTGGGTGGTGGCCGCGATGAATCTCTCCAGCGAGACCCGCCGGATGCTCGGCGAAGCGGAGTTCCGAGCGATGAAGCCGGGGGCCTATTTCATCAACGTGGCGAGGGGGGGCGTCGTGGACCAGGATGCTCTGTTGAGGGCCCTGACGGCCGGTCACCTGGGCGGCGCCGCCCTAGACGTGTTCGATCCCGAGCCGATGCCCCCCGACGAGGCCTTCTGGGACCTACCGAATGTCGTGATCACCGCCCACAACAGCGGCGGTTTGAGGGACCTGTCCGCAAGGTCCACGGCGCTCTTTTGCGAGAATCTCCGCCGGTTCATCGACGGCGAGCCTCTTGCCAACGTGATCAGTCCTGCCAAGGAGGGGGCCTGATCGTGAATCGCGGGGGCGGCCCGCCGCCCGCCCCGGTCCCCTAGGAGCCCTCTTCGGCGGCCAGCGCGTTGGACAGGGCGCTATTCCCAGGTCGCGTTGGCGCCCCAACGGTCGAAGAAGGCGACTTCGCTCACAGGCCCGCGCTTGGGGGGCCCATAGGAGCGGGCAGGGTAGCCCATGGGGATGAACGCATAGATGATGATGTCCGACGGGATGCCCAGGACCTCCCTCACGCCTGCATCCATTCGGCGATGGAGGGCCGTCGTCAGGATAGTCCCGAGCCCGAAGTCCCATGCCGCCAGCATGAGGTTTTGCACGGCGGGATAGATCGAAGGAGCGGGGTCATAGGAGTTTTGCCGCTCGAAACAAGCAAGGACCATGACGGGGGGCTTTGTCGGCATATTGAGGGCCATTTTGAGTCCCCCGCTCAGCATGGGGGGTAGGTCCGAACGGGCCAGGACCGCATTGAGGTCCTCCCCGTCGTGCTGCTCTTGAACGGACTCGATATAAAGCTGGCCAAGGCGCCTTCGCTGCTCGGCGTCACGGACGACGATGAATCGCCAGCCCTGGTTGTTACTCCCGTTGGGCGCCCTGGTTGTCAGCTCCATTACCCTTCGAACTGTCTCATCCGGGACTGGCTCATCGCTGAATAAGCGCACGCTTCGCTGTGTGCTCATCACGTCGGTCAGCGTCCTACCTGCCATGGACCATTCTCCCCTGCGACTCGAGATACCGCAGGCCCTTTCTGGTGTCGCTGGCCAGCCGGGCTGGGTCGCTATTTTTGACGCGGTACTTGAACAGCCAGTAGGTGAGCTCGTTGAGCTGGGCGAGGGAGATGCCATCAGCGGCTGGGATGCCGGAATCTGAGAAGAAGGCGTTCAGCAGGTATTCCTGGGGAGGGCCATATATCCGCTCGTACACGGCGTCGTCGAGGCGGGAGTCCTCGGAGCTCAGGCCCCGGCGCTGCTTGCGCACCTCATGCTCGACTGCCAAGAGGAGGGCCTCTTCAACGGTGACGCCATACCAATAGTTGACGATGGCCCCGTATTTCGCGGGGCCAACAGCCTCCTTGAACTCCTCTTCCATCATGGCCCTGGGCAACAGCCCGTCGAAGAGGAGGTCATCCCTTTCGGCGGGGGGGATGAGTCCATCGGTCGAGAGGAGCAGGCGCTCCGCGAGCATAAGCCAATCAAAGGCTTCGCCACCTACCAGGTACCGGTAGACGCGGCCTTCGAGGGTTTCCTCCGGGACCGTCCACAGTGCGACGGTTTCAAGCAAAGCGTCGAGCCAGTCGCGACTGTCCTGGAGATCGGCCAGGAAGCGGCCGACCAATACATCGGCCGGGCGTTGAGGGAGGGCCTCGGCGCCGGAGGTCACCACTGTCTCCATTGGGATAGTGTAGTGGCAGGTCCTATGCGGAGTCCACTGGATTGCGGGAGGACGAAGGTGGAGCTCCTCTGGAGTGAACCTTCTGACGTTCAGGTTTTCGGAGAATCGAGGAAAGCGTCAACCGGAAGAGTGTTTATTACGCGTGGCCTTGGCACATTGACATCGCGGATGTCGGCGCCGCATTGGGGAGGCGTCGATCCGGACCGCATTCCCCGTTCGGTCCGAGGCAGCGGGACGGCCTCCATGTCGATGGGGGGCGGCCCGGGGGCTAGGGCGTGTTCACACTAGCTGTGAGGCAAAGGCTTGCCAAAGGCGTGGCGAGGCTAAGGTGCCTGGCGGGCAGCGTTAGCAGTAGTAGGGGCCGTTCGCGAACGGCCCCTACCGCGCCTCGGAAGGCTTTGCCTCAAAACAAAGGATTTAGCGTGAGATTTGGGGCAGTTTCGCGGCTTTTGGGGCAGTCGGGCTCGGACCAGAACGCGGGCGCGATGCCCAGCTCGTAGATGGACTGGATGAGCACAACGATGTTGTGGCACAGGAACTTGAGCAGGGCTTCGTTGACCTGCGCGGTCGGAGTCTTGGCCCGGACGGAGCCACCGAACTTCGCCTTGACCATCGCGAACGTGGTCTCGACGTTCGACCTCTGATGGTAGCATTCGAGGAACTCGGACTGCGAGGGGACGGCGTAGCCCAGCCGATTCTTCCTGATGTTGGTGGTGAGGGCGGCTATCGCCAGCCCGCGCATCTGGCGTCCGGCGTCGCCGTCGTCGGGGTCGTCGGGTCCGAGAGCCGTTACCAATACCTGAGTTTCCATCGCGTGAACCTTTACCCCCCGCTGCTCTCGTGTGTCCATCCTGACCCTCCCCGATACTTACGTTCTGGGTACTACTCTACACGTAAGCCATTGCGCCGTCAACCTACTAGGTGTTACCGTGCGGGTATGCCGACGCGGAGGATCACGGTCACCCAGCACGAGTGCGCACGATGTGGGCATGAATGGGTACCGCGAGGTAAAGAGCGCCCCCTGATCTGCCCGAAGTGCAAGAGCGCGTACTGGGACAAGCCTAGGCAGGAGAAGTAGATGGCAGCCAGGAAGTCGGGCGCGTCCAAAGATTCCGAAGTTCATGCCTACGTATGGATCAAGAAGAATCTCGAAGTCCTCGGGTGGGATGTCCGAAATCCCGAGCGGGCGGCGGCAGGTCAAGTCTGGACGCAGAACGAAGTCACCCATAACGAGGAACTGAAGAAGTACCTCGTCCTCGACAAGCCCGAGAACGTGGTCAAGGTGACCGACCGTGTCCTATGGATAATCGAGGCAAAGAGGTCCCACCAGCAGTTACAGCAAGCGGTTCGTGAGGCCGAGGACTATGCGACTCAAATCCGGCCGAGCACGCATGTCCATCCGCTGTTCATCTCAGGCGTCGCTGGCAACGACATCGACTCCTTTCTCGTCCGAAGTGAGTTCTGGGATGGCAGCCGATACGTACCGATCACGCTGAATGGGGTGCCTGCCACAGGATTGTTAACCCTCGCGCACCTTGACCAGATACTGAGGACTGGCCTCGCTGAGATAAGCGATCCGCAGATCGACGAGCAATTGTTCCTGGCACGCGCCGAACACATCAACGCAATCCTGCATCGCGGAGCAGTCAACCCGCATCAACGCGCTGGGGTGATGGCGGCCTTACTGCTGGCAATGTTGAGTAGCACCCCCCCTAACATTGAGGAACGTGATCCATCCACGCTAATCAGCGACATCAACGGGCGCGCTCAGTCGATCCTTTCGCAACAGGGTAAGGCAAACTTTCTTCGAGTACGTGCGTATCAATCTTCCCTCAACGCCAGACAATCACGTCAAACTTCGTAAGGCGCTGGTGGACACGATTCAAGAACTGAACAACCTCAACATCCGATCGGCCATGAACTCGGGATCGGACTGGCTTGGGGCCTTTTATGAGGTTTTCCTGAAGTACGCGAATTGGGCGCAGGATTTGGGAATCGTGCTCACACCTCGCCACATCACCCGGTTCGTTGCTGACGTGATGGACGTGCAAACCACCGATATCATGTACGACCCGACCTGTGGTACGGGGGGGGTTTCTCGTCGCGGCGTTTGACTACGTCAAGAAGCGAGGGAGCTCAGAACAGATCGCCAAGTTCAAGCAGTACTCCGTGTTCGGGGTCGAACAGGATCCTGGGGTTGCGGCGCTCGCCGTCGTCAACATGATCTTTCGCGGTGATGGCAAAAACAATATTCAGGAAGGGAATTGCTTCTCCAAATCGCTGTCGCCACATGTCGATCACGGCAATCCAACGGCCCACTACACGACGGCCACGAGCGCAAATCCACCCGTGACAAAGGTAATGATGAATCCTCCGTTTGCACTCAAGGCGCACGAGGAGAAGGAGTTCAAGTTTGTCGACAAGGCCTTGGCGCAGGTGCAGCAAGGCGGCCTGCTGTTCTCGATCCTGCCCTATGCCGCGATGGTGAAGCCGGGTGCCTATCGTACGTGGCGCCGTGATTCGCTGCTACCTAACAACACGCTAGTCGCGGTCGTGAGTTTCCCGCTGGACCTGTTCTACCCGGTAGCTGTGGCAAGTGTTGGAATCTTCGTCCGCAAGGGCATCCCGCACCCGCCACAGCAGAACGTCTTATGGGTACGTGCCGTCAATGACGGGCTTCTGAAGCGGAAGGGCCGTCGCCTGCCGCATCCGCGCGCTACGAATGACCTCGCTCGATCCCGTGATATCGTGAAGGCGTTTTTGACGAATCCGCAATATGCCGTACCGAACATCGAACGCCTTCAAAAGGCCTGCCCTATAGATGATTCGGATTCTTTGTACGAACTCGTGCCAGAAGCGTACCTAGATCAGTCGCTTCCCACTGCAGAGGAAATACGGGACGGCATGGATGAAATTCTCCGCAACTCCGTCGCGTTCATGATCCGGTCAAGGAAGGGTAATGAGCCTCACCTTCAGTGATTTCCGGCTCTCGGATTTGTTCCACGTTGATTCGGGAGAGTTCCATGCGACGCGAGAGCTGGACCCGGGCGATGTGCCGCTGATTGGCTGTGGGGCAGTCGAGGACGGGCTGATCGGCTATTTCGATATTCCTGTCGAAAGGCGGCACCGGAATACGATAACTGTGGCCTACAATGGATCGTGGCCGCTACTCGCGAAGTTTCATCAGTACGAGTTTGGGGCAAAGGACGATGTTGCCGTCCTCACGCCTCGCACGCCGATGCGCGACCAAACGCTGCTCTACGTCGCTGCCGTCCTTAACACAATGACATGGCGCTACAGTTACTACCGGAAGACGTTCCGCGCCCGGGTTCGGAACACCATCATCCCTGTACCCACAAACGCGGACGATATCGACGAGGACGGCATCGCACTGCTTGCCACGTCCGCAGACGCCTTAGCGACGACCCGACAAGCGAAGCCTGTGGCATGTGCACCGACGGCCTGGAAACGCTTCTCTGTAACCGATCTATTCAATGTGCTCCGAGGAGACTTCCACTCGCTGGCAAGACTCGATCCTGGCCCATACATGACGGTCTCCCGCGTCATCACCGACAACGGTGTCGTCGGCTATTACGACCGTCCCGACGGTTCGAACGTGTATCCAGCAGGGACGCTCACGGTGAGCACGTTGGGCGGCCAATCATTCGTCCATATGTACGAGTTCATCGCCACTGACAACGTCATGATCCTATTCCCGCTGTGTCCGATGCCGCTTACGACGAAGCTGTTCGTAGCCCTGATGCTCAACCAGCAGGCGTGGCGGTATTCATACGGGAGGCAGTGTTACCGATCGAAGTTCCTTACGACCGACCTGTGGCTCCCGGTCGCAGCAGATGGTGAAACCCTCGATGAGTCCTACATGCGAAGAGTTGTAGAGAGCGGCGAATACTGGCCATCGGTCGCGGAACGCCTTCCTACATGAGCCAGCGGCTCGTAGGCAAGACTTTTGAGGCGGGGACGTGACTTATGAGGCAGCTGGGCAATTTGAGGCAAGGCCGCCTCGGAATGACACGGGGGAGCGCTTTTCGTGTAGCGCGAGCATAGTGTAAACAGGCCCTAGGCGGCGATGAGTTTCGCCAGGGCGTCGCGGCCGTAGCTGAGTCCGCGCCCAGGCATCTCGGGATTGGGGCGCTCGTTGAGTGTAAAGCGAATCGTCGCCTCGACTGAGTCATCGGGACGGATGTCGAACCACAGGTCATAGGCGTCGCCCGACAGGTTGCTGATCTGAAGATGGGCGCCCTTGAAGTCGACAGAGTGTCCACCGTTGACGCCGACGTTGTAGGGGAGCAGCTGATGAAAGCGGGCGGATGAGCTGGACCCGAGGTCAAACCTGATGCTGAAGCCTATTTCAACTTCATCGGTGACTGGCGACAGGGCGTCGAAGAGGTGACCCAGCGTAAAGTCCGTCTGGTGCAGCTCCGATTGGTCCTCGAGCTCGCTCTCGACCACGTACTCGATGATCACTTCGCAGGGCCCGGATTCGGCGAGGTGGACCTCGGCCCAGCTATGCAGCTTTTGCGTGTCACTGAGGTAGTCTTCGTGGAAGTAGACGAGGTCTTCCTGTTGGGGTTCGCGGGAGCCCAGCAGGGACAGCTCGCGCCGCACGTCGTCGGGGAGCTCAAATGGGAAGTGGAGCTCCAGGCTCAGGCACTGGGCAGCCGGCAGGTCCAACCTCAGCGGTGAGGACATGTGGTCTCCGTCACGTTTTATGATACTTCGAGAGGGTCGGTCAGGCTTTCAGTTGGTCAGGCTTTCAATGGAGAAAGGGGCCCGCGGCCTATCGCCGTTGGCGCAGCTTTTGCTCCTCGCGCTCTCGCCTTCTCCGCTCGGCCCGGGATTCTCCGGCCCCCGATTCTCCGGCCTGGGATTCTCCTCCGCGGCCATTCTGCCGGAGCGTCGGCTCGGGCGGCACTCCCTGGGGGCCCGCTCGGCCTCCACCGGCCGCCGTCACACCCTGTTGCTGGGGTGATACCCGTACCGCGGCCCTCTGGGTCCGCGCCGTTCCTTGGGCGAGCTTGGCGGTCTGTCCAACTGTTGCGTGATAGATGTTCCTCGCGATGGTGGTCTGGATACGATCGCTGAGCTCTTGGAACATCGAGGCGCCCTGACGCTTGTAGGCAACGAGGGGGTCTATCTGCGCGACGCCCTGGAGCCCGATTGCCTGCCGCGTATTCTCCATGGTCGTCAGATGCTCTATCCAATGGGCGTCGATGGTCCGAAGCATGACCATACGCTCCAGGACTCGCGTGGTGTCTGAGCTGTTTGTCTGCTCCAGGTGGTCATAGAGTTGGTCGGCATGATCCTGGACCGTCTGAGCCGCCTCGCCCCGGCTAAGCATCGAGAGCGCCCCGGGTGTCAGATCGGACGGGATGGGGAACATACCGCTGAGGCCGCTGGAGAGGCCTGTGAGGTCCCAGTTCTCCGCGTCCTCTCCAATCATGTGGGCGCCGGCGATGGACTGAATCTCTCGGTGAACGAGGTCCAGGATGTTGGCCCTGAGGTCGGCGCCTCGCAGGATCTTGAGGCGCTCCCCGTAGATGACCTCCCGGTGCTTGTTGACCACATCGTCGTACTCGATAAGGCGCTTGCGGATATCGAAGTTATGAGCTTCGACCTTGGTCTGGGCGTTCTCGATGGTCTTGGAGATGAAGCCGTGCTGGAGCGGGGCGTCGTCTTCGACGCCGGCCCACTCCATGATCCCTTTCACGCGGTCTCCGCCGAACCGCCGCATGAGGTCATCTTCGAAGGAGACGAAGAACTGGGACAGCCCAGGATCACCTTGCCGGCCGGACCGTCCTCTGAGCTGGTTGTCGATCCGCCGAGCTTCGTGCCGTTCGGTGCCGACGATGTAGAGGCCTCCGGCTTGGACCACCTGGTCGTGCTCTCTCTGCCAGTCCTGGTCGTCCCTGCCGTCCCTGGCGCCTCCGAGAACGATATCGGTCCCGCGCCCGGCCATGTTGGTTGCCACCGTGACGGCTCCGATCCGTCCCGCCTCGGCGACGATGCTGGCTTCACGCTCATGCTGCTTGGCGTTCAGCACCTCGTGGCGAATGCCTCGGCGCCGCAGCAGGTCGCTCAGTCTTTCCGAGCTTTCGATCGACACGGTACCGACGAGCACAGGACGCCCTTCTTTGTTTGCCTCTTCGATCTCCTCGGCGACGGCGTTGTACTTGGCGTCCTGTGTCTTGAAGACAAGGTCTTGTTCGTCATCGCGGACCATGGGTTTGTGGGTGGGCACCACCATGACGTCCAGCTTGTAGATCTTGTCCAGCTCCTCGGCCTCCGTTGCAGCGGTGCCGGTCATGCCCGACAGCTTCTCGTACATCCGAAAGTAGTTCTGCAGGGTTATCGTGGCCAGGGTGACGGTCTCTTTCTGGACCTTTACCCCTTCTTTCGCCTCGATGGCTTGATGAAGGCCGTCCGAGAGCCGCCGGCCGACCATGAGCCGCCCGGTGAACTCGTCGACGAGCACCACCTCCCCGTTGTCCACCACATAGTCGACGTCCAGTTTGTAGATCGCGTTGGCCTTGAGGGCGTTATCGATGTAATGGGTGACCTGGTAGTTTGCGTCGTCGTAGAGGTTCCCGATGTTGAGACTGCTCTCCAGCTTGGAGATGCCAGATTGGGTCAGGGAGACGGTGCGGAGCTTTTCGTCGACGGTGTAGTCCTCTTCCTTCCGCAGCGACGGGATCAACCTGGCGAAGGTCTGGTATTGCTTGTCCGAGTCGGCGGACTGGCCACTGATGATGAGCGGCGTCCGGGCCTCGTCGACCAGGATGTTGTCGACCTCGTCGACGATGGCGTAGCTCAGGCCCCGCTGCACCTGCTGGCGCAGCTCCACGATCATGTTGTCGCGGAGATAGTCGAAGCCGAACTCCGAGTTGGTGCCGTAGGTGATATCGGCGGCGTAAGCCTGTTCCCGGGGAATGGGGCGCAGATCGCTCACGTGCTCGTCCTCGGACTCCGACGTTGGGTCGTAGACGAGGGCGGAGTCGTGCTGTAGGCATGCCACCCTCAGGCCCAGCTTGTGGTAGATCTGCCCCATCCATTGGGTGTCTCGCCGCGCAAGGTAGTCGTTGACGGTGACGACGTGGACGCCCTTTCCCTGCAGGGCGTTCAGGAAGGCGGGTAGAGTAGCGACGAGGGTCTTGCCCTCGCCTGTTCTCATCTCGGCGATCTTGCCCTGGTGGAGGATGGCTCCGCCAATGAGCTGGACGTCGAAATGGCGCTGCCCGAGGGTCCGTTTCGCCGCTTCGCGCACCGCCGCGAAGGCCTCGGGGATGAGGTCGTCGAGGCGGTAGTCCCCCTCGAGGGCCTGTTTGAAGTCTTGGGTCTTGGCCTTGAGGTCGTCGTCCGAGAGGGCCTCGAATTCGGGCTCGAGGGCGTTCACCTGGCCGACGAGGGGAATGAGCTTTTTCAGCTCTTTGTCATTGGAGTCGCCAAAGAGCTTGGTGATGTTCTTGAGCATGAGTGTCCCGTGGTTCCCGGAAGAAAAGACTGGGGAGCGGCTCTTCCCATTATACGGCGGAGTCCGCCACACGGTTGGCGAAGGAGGGCGGGAGGTGCGCAGCGGGCCCCCAGCGACTTATCCGGCCGCGGGCTGAAACCCCTGAATGGGGGGACCCTTAAAGGAACAGAGCGCCGACCGACTCGCCTTCGTGGATGCGCCGGATAGCCTCGCCGAACAGCGGCGCAACGGAAAGGGTGCGCACCTTCCCATTGCGCTTGTGGGAGGGGATCGGGACTGTGTCGGCGAGGACGATCTCTTTGATCGGGCTGGCCATCAGTCTCTCGGAGGCGGGGCCGGACAGTACGCCGTGGGTGGCGCAGGAGTAGATCTCGCCCGCCCCTTCCCGCACCAGGGCGTTTACCGCTGAGGTCAGCGACCCGGCTGTATCGATCTCATCATCGAATGTCAGGGATGTCTTGCCCGCGACGTCGCCGATGACGTTCATGGTCTCGGGCTCGCCCGCTACGCGGCGCTTTTCGATGATGGCAAGGGGGGCGTTCATCCGCTCGGCCATGTCGCGGGCCCGCTTGGAGATACCGATATCGGTCGCCACGATGACCAGGTTGTCCAGGGCCTTTTTCTGGAAGTACTGGCACAGGAGGGTCAGGGCTGTCATCTCATCCACCGGGATGTTGAAGAAGCCCTGTATCTGAGCCGCATGGAGGTCCATCGTCAGGACGCGGTCGGCGCCCGCGGTGGTGATGAGGTCTGCGAGGAGCCGGGCGGTAATGGGGACCCGGGGCTGGTCCTTCTTGTCGGTCCGTCCGTAAGCGAAATAGGGGATGACGGCGGTAATGCGGCCCGCCGACGCTCGCTTCGCCGCATCGATCATGATGAGCAGCTCAACGATGTTGTCGCTGACGGGGGTCGTTAGGGACTGGACTATGAAGACATCGCGCTGCCGGATGTTCTCCTGGATTCGAACGAAGATGTTTTCGTTGCTGAACTTGAAGACATCGGCTTTGCCGATGGGGGTCTGGAGGTAGCCACAGATGGCGGAGGCTAGGTCCGGATTGGCGTTCCCACTGAAAACGCATGGCCCGCCGTTGAAACTGGGGTAGCCGCTCTTCACTCCTACCTCCCCTGGTAGTCCGGGCTCCGCTTTTCTTGAAAGGCGCGGACGCCTTCCCTATGGTCCTCGGAGGTCAACGTGATGGTCTCGCTGGCGGCGGCGAACTTCATCGCCGTCTCGAGGTCGATCTCGAGGCCTCGGTAGAGGTTCATCTTGGCGAGCCGCAGGGCGATGGGCGGGCCGTTCGCCACCTTCCGGGCCATCTCCATGGTCGCCGGTTCGAGCTCTTCCTCCGGCACGAGCTTGTTCAGCATGCCGACGCGGTATGCCTCGTCGGCTTCCATAAAGTCTCCGGTGAAGACCATCTCGGCTGCCTTCGCGAGGCCCATCACGCGGGGGTAGAGCCAGGTGCCTCCCCATCCGGGGAAGAGTCCAATCCGGATGTAGGCCGCCATGAATCTGGACCTTGGCGTCCCCACTCGCATATCGCACGCAGCGGCAATGTCGAGCCCGGCGCCGGAGGCGATGCCGTTGACCATTGCAATCGTGGGCTTTTCCATCTTCTGCAGTCCCAGGATGATCCCCTGGGGGGTGTTAAACCTGCGGCGGACGTCGTCGGCGACCTCTGCGTTATAACCGGTCGGACGCTGGCCGCCCCCGAGACCTCCGACGTCGGCCCCGGAGCAGAAGGCCCGCCCCGCTCCCGTCACGATAACGGCCCCAACGGCATCGTCGTCTCCGAGCTCCCGAACGGCGGTGAGGAGGTCGTCTTCGAGGGCGGGGGTGAGGGCGTTGAGTTTTTCCGGGCGGTTGAGGACGAGCCGGGCGATCCTGTCTTGTTTTTCGATCAGGAGGTGGTTTTCAGCCATCCATGTCCTCGATGGGGTGGACTCGGGCAGTCATTATACCAAGGAGCGTTGGAGAGGGGGTCGCCCGGGCCCGCGCCGCGCAGGGCCTTTGCATTCTCAATGTTATGTGGATACGGACCCCCACCGCCTGTCATTGGTACGAAAATAGGGCCTGTTGGCCACCCAGGCAAATTCCCGCACGGGCTCGGAGCGCCAATGACTACCGAACTCATCACCCAACCGGCGCCCCCGATTTTCATACCTTGGTGCGCCGGTGACAACCGGCATGAGCGATTGCTATGAAAATGGGCGCCGTCGCACCGTTGTTTCGTAGAGGCGGGTTTCAAGCCCGCCTCCGGCCTTGTCCTGGGACGCCGCCCTGTTTTCCTCCTCTTATGTGGCCTCCTAAAGGCCATAGTGATTCCGGCGGGCGGAGCGACGAGGAATCTCATAAGCTTCACGACTAAGACGACACTGCGGACAAGGACTTTAGACCCCTCGCCACCGCTCGGGGTGACAATGAAAGGTCGCTCGGGGTGCCAATGAAAAGGCCCTGCCGCACCGTGCGGCGAGGGGGCGCATCTGCCGGGGGGCCTCGGAGAAGGTCAGGTCTAGCCCGCGGCTGCCTTGGGCAGCGTGAAGCTGAACACGCTCCCGGTGCCCGGCTGGCTCTCCACCCAGATGTCGCCGCCATGGGCCTCGACGATTCCTTTGGCGATGGTCAGGCCGAGGCCCGATCCCCCTGAGTGGCGCGAACGCGAGGGGTCCGGCCTGTAGGAGCGCTGGAACAGGCGGGGCAGCTCCTCCGATTGGATTCCCTCTCCTGAGTCGATCACCTGGACCTCGATCACGCCGTTCCTTTCCCTTGCGCGGATGGAGATGGACCCATCGGGGGGAGTGTATCGGATCGCGTTCTGGACCAGGTTGTAGAGGACTCGCTGCACCCGGAGCACGTCGATCAGGGCGGGCGAGAGGCCGCTATCGGCGTCTTCGTCCAGCTTCAATTGGCGGGAGGCGGCCTGTGCGGACATGCTGCGGACTGTCTCCGAGATGACGTCCTGGACCGGCGCCGCCTCCCGGTGGAGCTCGAGGGTGCCGGCGTCAAGCTGCGACAGCTCGAATAGATCGTTGATGAGGCGGCTCAGGTGCTCCGCCTCGGACTGGGTAGTCTTGAGGTACCGGTCAACCGTTTCCCTGTCCGCCACTACGCCGTCGTTGATGCTTTCGATCATGGCCCGGATTGAGGCCAGCGGAGTCCGGAGGTCGTGCGAGACCGCACGGACCAGCTCCCTGCGGGCCTCCTCAAGGTCCCGCTGGCGGCTGAAGCTTGCCTCGAGCCGCTGGGTCATCCCGTTGAAGGCGGAGGCCAACTCTCCCACCTCATCGGAGGACTGCACCGGGACTCGGGTATCGAGGCTTCCGGCGTTGACCCGCCTCACCGCTCCCAGCATCTCTCGCATGCCCCGGGCGGTCGATTCCGAAAGGGCCAGTGCGACGAGGATGGACATGCCGAGAGAGAAGCTAAGAAGGCCCCCAAGGACCGCCAAGTCGTGGCTGTCGAGGAACATCAATACCGCGGTGAATGCCACGTTGCCAAGTGCAAGCACGGCCGTGATGACGGAGACAAGGATCAGACGCCCCCTGATGGAGCGGACGGAGGCGGGGAATCCGTAGCGGACCGCCAGTGAGCTCAACCCCAAGGTTACGCCGCCCGAAATCGAAAGGAAGGCCGCCAGAGCTCCGAGATCGCCCGCCGGCGGGTCCAGCAGCGCGATGACAATCCCCAGGACGACACCCACGAGCGCGGCCATCGTTGCCAGGGCGGCCAAGGGGTATCTTGATCG
Source organism: Dehalococcoidia bacterium (assembly GCA_965220155.1). Lineage (GTDB taxonomy): Bacteria > Chloroflexota > Dehalococcoidia > SHYB01 > SHYB01. Next base: position 3,219,177 of record OZ244810.1, read on the forward strand.
TGAGGTCGGCATAGCCTTCACGCCTCGAACTTGTATCCCACGCCCCAGACCGTCTTGAGGAACCTGGGCCTCACGGGGTCGGCTTCGACTTTCTCACGAAGGCGGCGGACGTGCACGGTGACCGTGCTGTAGTCGGCGGCGTAGGTGTAGTCCCAGACCTGGTCCATGAGCTGCTCTCGGGTGAAGACCTGGTTGGGGTGTGAGGCGAGGAAGTAGAGGAGGTCGAACTCCTTAGCCGTCAGGGCTACTTTGCGCTGCCCTTCGGTGACCTCCCTGGTCTGGGGGTTGACGGTCAGGGTGCCTGAGCGGAATGTTCCGGAGGTGGGCGCGGCCGGGCCGCCCGCTCTGCGCAGAACCGCCTTGACCCGGGCCACCAGCTCCCTTGGGCTGAAGGGCTTGGAGACGTAGTCGTCGGCTCCCATCTCGAGTCCGACCACGCGGTCGGTCTCCTCGCCGCGGGCGGTCAGCATGATGATGGGGACCGGCGTGTCTTTGCGCAGCTCCCGGCAGACCTCCAAACCGTTGACCACGGGCAGCATGAGGTCGAGCACGATGAGGTCCGGGGCCCAAGAACGCGCGACTTCAAGCGCCTGGCCTCCGTCCCTGGCCAGGGAGACCTCATAGCCCTCACGCTCGAGGTACCGGCCGACGACTTCGGTCACCATCTCCTCGTCGTCCACCACCAGAACGCGCGTAGCCATGCCGTCCCCGCCTGTTTTGAGCGTTTTGGTTGGAACATCCATCAGTATAAGGGGCGGTGGTCACCGCCGCGGCGATTGCCGCCAGGACACCTTCATCCGCATCGCTTGCTCCTTTCGGCCGGTGTGCGGCTGCTCGAGCAATTGACCGCGCTTAGTGGGGAGTCTAGGGAGCAAATCTTACGAGAGGCTTAACGAGATAAAGCCCGGGTGAATGGGGTCCGAGATTGCCCCATCCTGGATGGAAGGGTCAGGAGCGCAAAAGAGGCAGGTCTTGCAGGGCCGCCGACCACTTCCGCAGGAGCGCGCCATCGCCAAGGGCTTCGAGGGACGCGGAGTAGGGGTCGGTCTCACCCCGTTGGACCCGCTCCAGGAAGCGCTGGAGGCCGGCATCGTCTTGGACGAGGCGGCGCAGGCCGGCGCTGATGCGGTCCTCGATGGAGCGGAAGAACTCCGTGGTCCTGCGCTGCTGCCGCTTCCGCTCCAGGCCGCCGCTGGCGGTCATGAAGTCTCGATGCTGCGCGATGGCCCCGGCGAGCTCATCGGTCCCTTCGCCGCGGTGGGCCTGGGTCAGCACTACGGGAACGCTCCAGTCCGTGCGCGGGCTCAAATGGAGCATAGCCTGGACCTCATTGGCCAGCTTCTCGGCGCCGTCCCTGTCCGCCTTGTTGACCGCGAAGACGTCGGCGATCTCCATGAGGCCGGCTTTCATCGTCTGGATAGTATCCCCGGATTCCGGGACCAGGACCACGGTGACGGTGTCGGACACCTCCATGATGTCCAGCTCCGTCTGGCCGACGCCGACTGTCTCGATGAGGACGTAATCCTTGCCGCAGGCGTCCAGGGCCATTGCGACCCTTCGGGCTACGCCCGGGAGACCGCCATGGCCTCCCCGGGTCGCTATGCTCCGGACGAAGACTCCCCGGTCCTTGTAGTGCTGCTGCATCCTGATCCGGTCCCCGAGGATGGCGCCTCCGGTGAAGGGGCTGGTGGGATCCACAGCCACGATTCCCACGGAGGGGGACCGCTCACCGCTGCGCAGGTGCTGCGTGAACTTGTCCACGAGGGTGCTCTTGCCGGCGCCGGGCGGGCCGGTGAAGCCGATCTGGTAGGCGTTGCCGGAGCGGGGGAACAACCGATGCAGCGTCTCGGGAGTGTCCGGCCCGTCCCGCTCGATCCGGGTGATGACCCTTGACATGGCCAGACGGTCCCCGGCGAGGGCGGCGTCGACGGTCTCGGCGGCGGTCGGCAAAGGCGGGCTCCTCGGCGAGGCACCAGGGCGGCATCTTTCCGTATTATATGGGCGTTATAAGAGCGGCAGGGGCCAAGCATGGCGGGGCCCGGGCCTGGCTACACCCGTTGGAGGGGAGCAGATGGCAAGGACGATGCTGAACTCAATCGATGTCCGTTACGAAGTCCACGGCTCAGGGCCGCCTCTCTTGATGATGGCCCCAGGGGGTTTCGAGGGCGCCATCGCGATGTGGGGCAAGTGGTGGGCCAGGGTGAAGCCGATCGAGACCTTTTCCCAGCGCTACACCTGTATCGCCTACGACCGGCGCGAGGCGGGGGAATCCGGCGGACGCGTCGAGCGCCTCTCGTGGGACCTCTACGCCCTGGAGGCTCGGGAGCTGCTCGACCATCTGGGGATCGCAAAGGCGTTCGTTATCGGTGGGTGCATGGGGTGTCCGGTGGCGATGGCGTTCGGCGTGAATTACCCGGAGCGCACCGCCGGGCTGATCCTGCACTATCCCACCGGGGGCGCAAAATGGCGGATCAGCCAGGGGGCACGGTTCGCGGAGCACGCCGCCTTTGTCGAGGAGAACGGTGTGGAGGGGGTGGTGAAGGCTGTCCGGGAGGATGCCGAGGAGGTCAGCTACTACAACAGGCCGCTGTTGGGGCCATGGGCGGGCCCAATTTACCGCGACGAGGAGTTTGCGAGGCGGTTCGCGGCCATGGACTCGGCCGGGTACGGGGCGATGATCAGGACGTTGGGGCGATCTCTGTTCGACCGTGACACCTTTCCCGGAGCAACCCCGGAAGAGGTCATGGCGATGAAGGCGCCCGCGCTGATCATCCCCGGAGACGATGCGGCACACGCGATGTCGGCGGCGCGGTACCTGCAAGGGCTGCTGCCGAACAACAAGTTTCACGACGAGCCGGTCTCTTCGCAGGCGCCGCTCCTTGCCGGGTGGATCCTCGACTGGCTGGATGAGCACGCTCACCTCGCGGAGGCTGCCCCAGCCCGGGCGTAGGGCCGCCGGATGACGGCAGAGGTCCAGGCATGCGGCCGTGGAGAGGCGTTGGGCAGGGATCAGGCCTCGAAATCCCTCACTCGACGCCATGTCGCGGTCACGATGAGGGCGATGCCTCCAGCGATAGCCGCTCCCAACCCCATGGCGAGCCGGGGGCCCATCAGGGCCGTGGCGAGCCCGAGATAGGTCCCTCCCAACGAGTTGGACCCGACGGCGAAGATGTATACGAGACCCACGACCCGACCCCGGACGTGCTCCGGCGCCAGGAGCTGGAAGCTGGTCTGTCTGACGGAGACACTCATCGAGTCCAGCAGTCCCAGCATCGCGACGAGCAACAGCGCGGCCAGGAACCACGGCGAGACTGCGAACAGCAGCAGCACGATGCCATGGAGCACCGTCGCGGCCAGGATCAGCATACCTTTGCGGCGCACCTGGCCGATGGCGAGGATGGCGACGAACCCGAGAATAGAGCCGAAGGCAGGGGCGGACAGAAGCGCCCCGAACCCAATTGGACCGACCTCGAAGACATCGTTGGCAAACACGGGCATCATCGCCGGGTAATACCCAAGGACCATGGTGATGGTGTCGAGAAGCAGGAAGGCGATCAGCACCCGGGTCCGGACCGCAAAGAGGAGCCCTTCGAAGATCGCGCCGACGTTGAGCTTGACGCGTCCCTCCCCGCGCGCGGGTGTGGTCCGTATCAGAAGGATTGCGACGAGCGCCGGGACCACCAGCGCGGCGTTCAGGAAATAGGCCATGCTGGTGCCCAGCCCGGACATGACGACGCCCGCGAGGATTGGTCCCAGGAGGAGGGATATCTGCTGTGTCGTCGATTGGAGAACGGTGGCGTTGAGGATGAGGCGCCTTGGGACCAGGCTGGGGATCAGGGCGGCGCGGGCGGGGTGCTCGGCGCTGGCTATGGATGAGGAGGCGAAGGTGATGGCGTAGATGTGCCATACCTGGATGTTCCCGCTCACCGTGAGGACCCCAAGCGCCAGGGCCAGGCACACCTCCAGGGACATACCGACGAGGAGCAGCTTGCGCCGGTCAAGAACGTCGGCGAGTGTCCCGCCGAAGAGGCCCATGATGAGCGCGGGAAGTCCTTGAAAAAGGAAGGTGAGGCCCAGGAGCGCCGCCGACTCGGTGATGGCGTAGACCTGCCACGCGTTGGCGACGTTGCGCATCCAGAGGCCGGTCGAGCTGAACGGCATGCCCATCCAGAGGAGCCTGAAGTCTCGATGGGCCAGGGACGCGAACGGGGGGACTCTCTCGGTGACGGGAGGCTGTTGCTGCGGACTGGTGGTGATGCTCGACCTCAGCCGGTCCCGGACGCTTGGCAGAGGCGGAACGCCAGCATCACGGTATCATCGGCAGAGCGGGTGCGCGGCGCAACCGTCGTTCCCGGGACTGAGCCGTTTGCCGCCCCGCCAGTCGATCCAACTCTAGACCACCAACAGCTTTGCCACGGCGCAGGTCCGGCTCCCCGCAGCCGAAGGCCGCTTGCCTGCTGGACTTTTCCGCTGCGTAGGGCCGCTCTCACCAGGCCCGGGGCACGCGCTAACCGGGCCGGCTTTCCTCCAGGGCATCCTTCCAGTTGAGCGGCAGGTTGATTTTCTTGCTGGTAGGGTAGCCGATGAACCCATTCTGGGCGCCCATGTAACAGTTATCTCTCATCGGGTCCCCGCTTACGACGATGATGAAGTCGTCCGGCGACCATACCAGGGGGACCAGCCGCTCCGGGTCATCGGATTCGGCGAACTGTTTCGGCAGACGGCGGTCTTGAACGCTGCCTTGCAAGGTGGCGCCTGAGGACAGCTCTTCGTATCGTCTCGCCGTGAATCGTGCATGTTCATAGAGGTAGCGCTTGACGTCCGCCTTGGAGTAGCCGGCCCCCGCCAGGGCTTCAGCCGTGATGGGACTGAGAAGGACCAGGGGCCGGATGCTGTTGCCTCCCAACTGGGAGAGGCCGAAGAGCCAGAGCTGCGTATCCACAATCCTGGCGCAAATCTTCTTGAGCGTATCCTGGATGTTCACGGCTCCAACGGTGTGCGTCGAATCAGTCGAGGTGCAGGAGGTGATGGTGATGACGTTCTCCCCCTCCCTGAACCCCTGATCGACACTCATCGGCTTCCAGCCGATTCCGGCCACGGCATCCTCGTTTTCCGCCAGTATGACCCGCCACGTGCCGCCGAAAGTGCCCTTGTCCGTCTTGTTCAGCAGGAAGCCGGCCACGTTCCTGAGGTAGAGTCTCCAGAAGCGTCCGACGCTCGTGTTGGCCTGATACCCCACTCTCAGCGCTCCCTGTTCGAAGTTGAAGCCCAGGTCTTTGATGACGGGGCCGTTGAGGATGATGAGCGTCTCCGTGCCAGGCGTGTGGCCCAAGTGCTCTTGCCCGAACTGGGGGTCCGCCATGGCCTCGACGAGGGCGACGAGGACCGGCATGTACTCCGGACGGCAGCCGGCCATGACACCGTTGACGGCGATGTTCCAGACGGTGGCCGCCCGTTTATCGGGCAGAAGAATGCCGACGACCTCCTCCGGGGCCCTGCTGGTGAACTTTAGGAACTCCTGGACCTTCTCCTTCGTTGGAGGAACGACGGGGAGCCCGTCCGACCATTCCTGGCTGTAGAAGTATTCGTTGACCTGCTCGAACGTGCCGGTAAAAACGATGTCGTCCGGTCCCGGCTCCGGCACACGCTTCGGTTCCCGCGGCTGGACCGTCAGCCCTTCGACGACGTCGCTCAGGGTGGTCTCCCTCACCTTTTCGTCGAGCTGCTGGACCGTATCGAACGACATCCGTCCCGGGTAAAGCGCCACAGGAAGGTCGGGGACCCCCGATCCCGCGGCGGTAAACTGCGCCTGTCTGGCAAATCCCTCCGAGACGATGGACACGGACGGGATGCCGGCTGCCTCTGCTACCAGGCTGGCCCGCACGACCGCGGGCGTACAACTGCCTCAAGCGCCTATGCCGGACACTACCGCATCGATCTGGAGCTCTTCGAACTTCTCGGGGAGGCCCTCGAGGACCTGGTGCTCATCCCCGCCGTGGGTGTTGCCGAATACGTCCCAGCTAAAGACCGTGCTATCGGGGTGCCGCTCGGTGAGCTCCCTTTCGAGCACGGAAAAAATCTCGTCGCCGCGAAAGAGGTTGTCCCACAGGAAGCCGATCCTCTTCCCTTCCATTGTCTGGAAGCGTTTGGCGTACTGCCCCACCTGAAAGCTTTTCCCCCTGGGCCAGACCACCTCGTACATAGTCCCCTCCTCGGCTGTCTCGACTTGATCTCACTAGCCGACTATCGATACCGGATGGAGCGTAGCATCGGACTGAGGCGCTTTCAACATTAGGTCTTTCAACATTGGGTCCTCGTCTGTTTCGGGTGACCGGGGTTGGGGGGTATGTTACCGCGCGGTCTGTGTCCACGGGACCGTTCGACCCTAGCCCCCCTCCCAAATGGAAAGGCCTGTCGCTGGAATGGTACGGAGATGTTGAAGAGGCTCTTTAGATTCTTCGTCGCTTCACTCCTCAGAATGACACCGAAAAGACCCTGCGTTCGACCCTTCCCCGTCTCCACCGACTGCCCGATGCCTGTACAATCGCCCTGGCGCGATGGCAGCCGGCCAGGAGGGACACGAGATCAACGGCAGGGTCTTCCAGGTCTCGGGCGACGACGTCAGTCTCGTCACCACACCAGGTTCTTCACAGCATCATCCGAACGCCGGTGGGTCGAAGGTAGCGTCCATCGAACATATGGAGGGAACATGGCAAAGCAGGGCGTGGTACCGGATGAGCTGACGAGGCCCTTCTGGGATGCCGCCAACGAAGGGCGGCTGGTCATCCAGAACTGTCGGGCTTGCGGCAGGCTCCAGCATCCGCCAGCGCCGGCGTGCAGCCAATGCGCCGCCGGGGACAGTCTGGAATGGAGGCAAGTGAGCGGGCGGGGCAGGATATATCACTACGGGGTGGTGCATGACTGCCCTGTCAGACTTCTTCAAGAGGACCAGCCGTTCAACGTCGCCGTGATCATGCTGGACGAGGACCCCGGCATCCAGATGTACTCCCACCTCCCCGGGACCCCCGTCGACGAGGTCCCAGTGGGGGCGAGCGTCGAAGTGGTGTTCGAGGCGACCGCCAACGGCCAAAAGGTCCCCGAGTGGAAGGTGGCAGGTTAGCCACAGGTATTGTTCCAGGATGTCCTGAATGTCCGAGAGGAGTGAACAGTGACCAGCCAGAATCCTCCCGCATCCATGTATCGAAGCACAGAGGGAATTGGGCTATGGGAACACAGGGGGAAGGTAGCAGCCGTCGGTGTAGGACACTCCCCGACCGCTCGGCGCTGGGACGAGAGACCGGAGACCTCTGTGGGAGGGTGGAGCATTCTGGCGCTGAGGAGGGCCATAGAGGACGCGGGCGTCTCGCCAGACCAGGTCGACGGTCTTGTCGTAGTCCCCGCCACCACCACGGGCGCCTACTGGCCGGAGGGCAGACCCGTTCCCGCGGATGTGGTCAACGCCTTCAATCCCAGCAGCGATCCCCTGGACGGCATCGCTCAGCTGAGCGACGTGTGGATCTTGAACAACATGCCCGAGCTCAAGAACGTCAAGTTCACCATGTACGGGCAAGGGTGCATGTCCAACGCAATCAACGTCGCGGCCCAGGCTGTCGGCGACGGCCTGACCAAGGTCTGCCTGGTGCTGAAGGGCTGGCACAATTTCGAAGGCCGCTACTATCAAGGGGGGGCTAACGCCGAGGAGACCATCCCGGGGACCGGCGCGATGACGCGTCTGTGGGGTACCCCGGCGTGTTACGGGACGGCCCTACAGTTCGCCGAGTATTGCCGCAAGTACGGCAAGAGCCATGACATGATGGCCCCATTCATGGAGAACTCAAGAAGGAACGGGCTGCTATTCCCCGAGGGGTATTGGGCCCAGCACCGGCCTGAGCAGCTCACGGCGGAGGACTATGGGCTCGCGCGGTGGATTGCCAAGCCGGCGAGCCTCTTCGACAACGACATACCGATCACGGTGGCGGCGGCATACCTTTTCACGACCGCCGAGCTGGCCAGGGACATGAAGCAGAAGCCCGTCTATATCCTGAACCATGCGGCGAGCACGACTCGACCCAGAAGCCTCACTCCGACCCTGGCGGAGGTCGAGGAGGATACCGCCCGGAGCGCCAGGAAAATCTATGAGGGGGCCGGGATCACCGCGGCGGACCTCTCTTTCGAGAACATGTATGACGGCTTCTCCCTGTTCCACCAGTTCCACCTGGAGGGGCTCGGCTACCGCGGGATTGGATTTGGGGAGGCACTGGACTTCTATCAGACGGATATCAGTATCGGGGGGCCGAACCCCGTCTTGCCCAGCGGCGGGAACATCGGGAGCGGACGCAGCCGCTTTTGGATGCACACCGATTGCATCCAACAACTGCAAGGGCGAGCGGGCGCTCGGCAGATCACGGGGGTAAAGCCCGAGATCGCCGTCTCCGGAGGTCCGATGCCGCTGGGGGGCAACTTTACCGTGTGGAGCGCCACGCCCAACTAGGCCCTAGCGGGGTGTCCCCAAGCGGCCCTCCGCATCGGCTATCTCTGATCGAACCCACTACGACGCGTCGGGGAGAGAGGTCCTCCTTGGTGATACTGATCAGTCTCGACATAGACGGCACGTTGGAGGTTGGAGACCCTCCTGGAATCCTGACCATGGAGATGGTGAGGAGAGCCCAGGAGAAGGGGTTCTTGATCGGAAGCTGCTCCGACCGCACGGTGAGCGGACAGCGGGCGATCTGGGACGAGCACGGCATCCCGATAGACTTTGCGGTCCCGAAACACATGCTGCCCGAAGTAAAGGCCAAGTTCACGGCGGATGTTTACTACCATATCGGCGACAGAGAGGACCTCGATAAGAAGTATGCGCTGGAGGCGGGATTCGAGTTCCTCTGGCCAAATGAAGCCATAGAGAAGCCCTGGTTCTTCTCGGATCGGGGTCCCAAGGGACAATGAGATTCCCTTCCGGGGCGTGAACTTCGCTCCGCCGAAGGGAGGCAGCGCCCGGCTCCAGCCCAAGGGGCACTACGGTTTGGGGGTACCGGGGGCTCCGAGTTTTTCGGCCAGCCAGGTCTCGAGGAGCACGCGCAGCTCCTCTCGACGCTGGCGGAGGCTGTGGCGCGCCCCTGGAAGAAGGACCAGGTCTTTGGGCTGGCGGGCCCGCTCCAGCACATATCTGGAGCACCAGGGTGGGAGCCGATGGTCCTCCTCGCCGTGAACGAGGAGGAGGGGGCGAGGCGCCAGCCGCGGAGCGGCCTCGGCGCCGGCGGTTTGGGTGCTCAACGCGACGACGGCCCGGACCTCGGGCAACCTGGAGGCGGCCTCGATCACCACGGCGCCGCCGAAGGAGTGTCCGACGAGGCCGACGCGCCGGATGCCGAGCGTCTCGAGATGGGCGCTTGCGGACTCCACGTCGTGGACGGCTTCCCGCAGGTTGCCCGGCGAGCCAAGGACCCGAAAGGCGACACGTAGGGACGCGATCCCCGCCGAGGCAAGGCTGGAGGCCAGCGTCGGGTAGATGGCGTCCGCAGGACCATCGACGCCTCCATCGGTGCCGCCGACCCAGATGACGCCCGCCTGCGCGTCCGGCGCGGGGTGGTAGACTGCTTCGACGCCGCCACGCGGCGTTTGCAGGACTATGGGGATGGCGCCGGGGCCTTTCGCAGTCATCGGGAGATTGTAAGCCTCTCCGACGGGTGACGTGGGCGTTGACGAAAGGTAGCCGGTAGAGTATGTCTTCATGACGAATTCCGGCAGCCCGGCCGGACGGGCCAAGCCGTCGTGATCGTGCTTGTTGCCGCGCGGCAGCGGGCATAGGGATGTCCAGCTTTCTGATGGCTAGCTTTCTTTGGATGAGGTGATCCTTCATGCGTCGCGTTTCCCCCGTCGTCCTGGCTGTCGTTTCGGCCCTGGCCGCCGCCCTTTTGCTTGCGTCGTGCGGCGATGACGGACCGAAGGACCGGGAGTTCTCTATCGACTACGTCAGCGGCCAGGCGTCCGACCGGGTGTTCAAGGCGAAGCAAGGGGACCAGGTGACGATCAAGATCAAGAGCGACTCCGAGGGGGAGGTCCATCTCCATGGATATGACATCGAGTCGGACATGGAGGCTGGTGGTACCCTCGAGATAACGTTTGACGCTGGAGTCACCGGCCGCTTCCTCATCGAGGAGGAGCACTCGGAGACGGTCATGGGCTACCTGGAGATCGAGCCCAGGTAGCTTCGAGTGAGCGACGCGTAACTAGTGCAAGGGCTGCCTTGACGGCCGGACGGCGGCTTCGGGGCGGCGTCCCGCCGTGGCTGTCCGCGTCGATGGGACGCCATGGCCCGCGGACCGTCCGTTGACCGGTTCCGGTCATGAGTCGACCGCTAGGGCAGCGTCCGGCTCCGCAGCTCGGAGTCCGGCAAGGGACACGCCTCATCCTTCCCCACCAATGGCAGCTTTCCCCACCAGCGGTAACGCTTGCGGGCGATCAGCGTGTACACGGCGTCGCGGATGAATGCCGGCACCGCGATCAGGCCGTAGGCAAGCTTCCAGGGGTATGGAAGCATCCGCATGATCTTCAGCCATGCCGCCGATCTGGTGTGGTACCTATCGTGAGCCACGAGGACCATGGTGTCGAGGACTGACGGGGGAAGCCCGAAGCGGCGGAGGAGCGCTTCCCCCGCCCTGGACTGCATAGCGGCAAAGGCCAATACGGACGCACGGTCCCTGGCGACCAGGAACTGGACGCTTCTATGGCACAGGCTGCACGCGCCGTCGTAGAGCACGACCGGCTTCCGTGCGGCGGCGCCCGCGGCCATCCCGTCGCTCACGCTATTCGCTCTGCCTCCATGAGAGTCCCGGCGGTTTCGGCCTCCGGGCCGTTCGGGGGGTTGAACCGGCACGGTCCATTTCGCGGCTCGAGAGCGGCAGCTTCTATCTTGCCAGATTAGCCTGCCGGATTAGGGCGTGTTCACACTAGCTGTGAGGCAAAGGCTTGCCAACGGCGTGGCGGGGCTAAGGTGCCTGGCGGGCAGCGTCTTAGATTCCTCGGCTGCGCCTCGGAATCACTATGGCCTTGTGAAGGCCACGTAAGGGGATGAAAACAGGGCGGCGTCCCAGGACCGGGCCGGAGGCGGGTTTGAAACCCGCCTCTACGAAACAACGGTGCGGCGGTGCCCATTTTCACAGCAATGACACGGGGGAGCGCTTTTCGTGTAGCGCGAGCATCGTGTAAACAGGCCCTAGAGCAACGACGTAGGGAGGAGGTCGGCGCCCTCGGAGATGAGGTTGGTGAAGACGGCGATGCCCAGCAGGACGAGCAGCACGCCGCCGACCGGGCCCGCGTACTGCAGGACGTTGCCGTAGCGGCGCATGGCGGTCGTCGTCCATCCGGCGAACAGCCCGGCCCCCAGGAAGGGGAGCATCATTCCCAGGGAGTAGGCCAGCAGGAGCAGGGCGCCAGACTCGGCGGACCCCGATGTACCTGCCAGAGCGAAGATAGCCGCCAGGATGGGGCCGACGCAGGGCACCCAACCCACCGCAAAGGTGCCGCCGACGAGGAACGACCCCGCGTAGCGGAACTTCTTGGCCCAATCGGTCTTGGGCGCGAAGCCCTTCTCCAGGAACGACAACTTGATCAACCCGAACGTAGATAGGCCGAAGAAAATAACGAGCGCCCCTCCGACCCGATTGAGCCAGATGGTGTTGCTCCCGACGACGGAGGACAGGGCGCCCAGGGAGCTTCCCAGCGCGACGAAGACCGCCGTAAAGCCCAGCACGAACAGCACCGTATTCAGGAATGTCGCGATCCTCAACCGGGCAGGGTCTGCCGAATCGCGGTCCGCGATGGTGAAGCTGGTGAGGTAGACGAGGAACGCCGGGACCAGGGCCAGTGTGCACGGGGCGATGAAGGAAACGATGCCCGCTCCGAATGCCGCGAAGATGCTGACGGACTCGACCATGTTCTATCCCCCGAAGGTGAAGGTGTAGAGATTGAAGTCCTCAGACTCCACGCTCAGGCGCAGCTCCTGGTTGAGGATCGTGTCGGCGCGCACGATGGTGTAGAGGCGGGGCGAGTCCACAGTGAAGTAAGTGCGCCCATCCACGTCCTCCTGAACGTCATCGCCGCGATGGGCTTCCGGGATCGGGCGGCCGTTGGTGGTGACGTCGACCTGGAAGGGCTCAGTGCCTTCGGGGCGGATGACCGAGAAGACGTCGGCCGCTTTGAACTGGATGATGACGAAGTCGTCCGATACCTCGGGGTCCGCGGGGCTCGCCCGCTCCTGATCGATGCGCCAGGTACCGTTGAGATAGATCTTGCCGTTCTCCCGATCGCCCGGGTCCGTGTATGTCGCCACGCCGGGGCCAAGGTCGAGCCGCTGTCCGCCCTTGTTGCCGATGTAGCCGCCGGCGGCCCAGCCGTAACCCGCGTAGAGCTCGCGCGTGAGCTGGACGCCCGAATTTTCCTCGCCAACCACACCGCCTACCTCGATGCCGGAGACGTCGACGCCGGTCTCTTCGAGCAGCTTGCGGATCTCGTTCTCGGTCGCGATGTAGCCGCCCTCGCCGATGCGGTCATAGCGAACGATTCCGTCGGCATCGATGAGGTACTTTCTGGGCCAGTACCGGTTCTTGTACGCCCGCCAGGTCTCGAAGCCGTTATCCAGCGCAACCGGCCAGGTCACACGTTCCCGGACCACTGCTTCGCGCACGTTGTCCTCGACCTTCTCGAAATCGAACTCGGGCGAGTGTACGCCGACGACGACGAGCCCCTTGGGCGAATATTTCTCGTGCCAACTCCTCAGGTGCGGGAGGGTGCGAAGGCAGTTGATGCACGAGTAGGTCCAGAAGTCGACCAGCACGACCTTGCCGCGGAGCTCCTCCAGCGTAAAGGGCTGGGTGTTGACCCAACCGACTATGCCGGCGAGGTCGGGGGCTCGAGGGCCCTCGGCCACGGCTTTTGGTTCTTCAGGATCCCCGGGTCCTCCGGAGTCCGCGGGTTCTCCAGAGTCCGCGGGAGCGGCCACTTCCAGGGTGCCAGTCGTGGGGGGCGGCGGCGAGATGGTGAGCTCGATTGCGACGATGGCCCCCACGATCAGGACCATGGCCAGCGCCAGCGCCATCAATCTCTGTGGACCACTCAGGCTTGCCATACGAGGTGCTTCCTTCGCCTGGACCGGATGAACGGCTGCACACTTATGCTACGGCCAGGCAATTGCCGCCAGCTTACGAAGCTTACATTTTTGTGAACAGTCGGCTGAGTGCCGGCATTACCCCGCGGGCGGGACGACCTCGGTGAATTTGGCCTGATAAAACACGAGCGGCTTCCCCTCGTAGACCTCAATCTCTTCGACCTCGCCGACGAAGATGTCGTGGTCTCCCGCCGGGTGACGCGCAATGTTCTTGCAGTCCATGTAGGCCAGGCAGCCGTCCAGTATTGGATAGCCGTGGGCACTCTTGCGGAAGGAGAAGGGAGGAGCGCCCTCCGTGTCGCTCTTGGCGAAGAACATGCAGGGCTCGTCTTGCCCCGACGAGAGGATGCTCATCAGAAACCGCTGGCTGTTCATCATCATCGGATAGCTTCGGGCCTTATGATCGACGCAGACCAGAACGAGGAAGGGGTCGAGGGAGACCGAGCAGACGGAGTTGGCGGTGAGCCCATGGACGGTCCCGTCCTTTTCGTAGAAGGTTACGACGCTGACACCGCTGGGGAAATTCCCCCAGGTCTGCCGGAACAGCTCTTTGGTCACCGCTGGGCTCATGTGCATGGCTCCGTGGCTGGGGTGTGAGTGTGGGTCAGCCCTCGAGGGGGGACGCGGGGCCATCATATCTAATGAGGGGGCATGGAACAACAAATCTATCTGAACGAGTACAGGACCGGCCTCGGGTCGCGCGGACGGCCCCCAATGACGGCTGAGGCTCGAGCTTGACGCTGGGACCGCTGGGAGCATACAACTAGGGGCAGCCTTTAGGTAGGGGCAACCTTCAAGCGGGGCGGCCTCTAAGCCGGCGGGTGGAGCATGCCGCAGACCCAGGCGTCGAAATCGCAGGCCATCCGGGCGAAGATCGGCCATCCGGTCATCGACGTCGATGGGCACTACATCGAGTTCACCCCCCTGATCGAGGACTACGTCCGGGACATCGGGGGCGGCAAGGCGATGGAGGCCTTCCATCGTTACACTGGAGGCGGGCGCTACACCGGAGGCGGCCGGGGCATGCGCAGGTCGAGCATGACGCTGAGGGACCGGGAGGACCGGTGGATCCCCAACAGCGGCTGGTGGGCCTTCCCCAGCGCGAACACCATCGACCGCGCCACGGTGAGCATGCCGAAGCTGCTCCACCAGCGGATGGACGAGCTTGGGATCGACTACAGCGTTCTGTTCCCCACCACCGGGCTTGCGTTTCCGCACCTTCCCGGGGACGGCAACGCCGAGATGCGCCAGGTCTTGAGCAGGGCATTCAACACGTACCTCGCCGATCTGTATGGGGAATACTCGGACCGGATGACCCCGGCTGCCGGAATCCCCATGCACACGCCGGAGGAGGCCATCGCGGAGATGGAGCATGCGGTGAATGTCCTGGGCCTCAAGACGTTCCTGATCCAGGGCCAGGTCTTCCGCCCTATTCCGAACATCCAGCGGGAGCACCCGGAGATGACCTGGATCGCCAACCGGATGGACCATTTTGGTATCGACAGCCCCTACGACTATGATCCTGTCTGGCAGAAGTGCCTGGACCTAGGGGTGACTCCCCACAACCATTCCAGCGGCATGGGCTGGGGCAGCAGACGGTCGACGAGCCGGTTTGTCTTCAACCACATCGGCCACTTCGCGGCCTGCGCCGAGGCCCTGTGCAAGTCGCTGTTCCTGGGCGGCGTCACGAGGAGGTTCCCGGCGCTGAAGGTCGCGTTCCTGGAGTGCGGGGTCGCTTGGGGGTGCATCCTGTATTCGGACCTCATCGGCCACTGGGAAAAGCGCAACGAGCATGCTCTACTAGAGGTCCTCGACCCGCAGAAGCTGGACCTCGAGCTGATGGACCAGCTTCTGACCGAGTACGGGACCGAGAGGGCGACGAGGAAGCGTGACGAGATCTTCGAGGGGATCAACCGCGAGCAATGGCGGCCCGAGGTGCTGGACGAGTATGCCGAATGCGGGATCGAGAAGGCCGAGGACATCCGCGACCTATTCGTTCCGCACTTTTATTTTGGCTGCGAAGCCGATGATCCGATGGTCGCATGGGCATTCAATACCAAGGTGAACCCCTACGGCGCCAGGCTCAACGCGATGTTCAGCTCGGATATGGGCCACTGGGACGTGCCGGACATCAAAGAGGTGGTGGAGGAGGCCTACGGGCTCGTCGACCGGGAGGTGCTCACGGATGATGATTTCCGGGACTTCTCGTACCGCAACGCCGTGCGGCTGTACGGCGCCAACAATCCCGACTTCTTCAAGGGCACTGTCCTGGAGGGGGAGGCGGCCAAGGTCCTCGGGGGCGGGGGCCGCTAGGTTTCCGGTCCCGCGGCTCCGAGAGTCCGCCTGAGTCGACACTATGGAGGCGAGCTAGCACGTGTGCGCTCTCTACCCTAACTGGGACCCCTATGGGACGGCGGTATACCACGAGCCTGTCCGCCGCTCGTGGCTGGTGGTCCCCGTGCTCGACGAGGACACGCTCGGGCGCCTGGACTCGATTGCCCCGGACGTCGTGGTCCTCGACCTGGAGGACAGCATTCACGATACCAAGAAGCCCGCGGCCAGGGAGCGCTTCCAGGAAGCAATGGAGGCGGCGGCCATCAGCGGGGCGGAGGTCTTCGTCCGGCCCGACATGGGGCTTCTCTACGCCGATCTGAAGGCGGCCATCTGGCCGGGGCTCGCCGGAGTCGTGCTCCCCAAGGTCTCTTCGGTGGAGGAGGTTGTCCGGGCCGAGGAGGCCATGAGGCAGATCGAGACCGAGCGCGGGCTGCCCGAGGTCCTGGAGCTCCAGCTCTGCATAGAGACTGCCGCCGGCAACCGTCACGCGGACAAGATCATTCGCGCCGCGAAGAAGATACGCAGTGTGTCCCTGGGCCGGGCAGACCTGGTGATGGACCTGCGTCCCGACCCGTTGGGCGAGATCCACATGATGCCCTACCTGGCGCAGCGCATGGTCTTGCTGGCCCGGGCCCATGGCATTGCCCCCATAGGGGCCTGGTGGGACGGGCAGTCGCGGGGAATGCTGGCAAGCCCCCAGGCGACGCTCGAGGCCGCGGAGCGCGGACGGCGGATTGGGTTTACGGGCGCGCTGTGCGTCGACCCCGTACAGGTCGGCTCCCTGGAACGCGGCTTCACGCCCTCCGAAGATGAGGTCGCCTGGGCGGAGTCGGCGGCGGGCCGGTCCGAAGCCGCACTCGGGAGCCTTACTCCAGGGGAGGGGTCCGCGGGGCCTTCGGGGATGGCGGCGGCGGGACTTTCGGGGATGGCGGCGACCGCCAAGCACATCCTGACGTACGCGCAGCAGTGCCGAGAGAGAGACGCCGCCAAGGGCCGGATGGGCTAGGGCGTAACTGGGAGAATAGCGATGCTAGCGGAGCGCTCGGTCCTCTGGGTACCTTCGAACAATCGGCGCTTTGTCGAAACCGCCTGGACGCGCGGGGCGGATGCCTACATCCTGGACTTGGAGGCGTCGGTCGCGGATGACCAGCAAGGGCCGGCCCGAGAGGGCATCAGGGACGCGATCCCGAAGGTCTCCAGAGGGGGCGCCGAGGTCATCGTGCGGGTCAACAACCGCCAATGGCTGGCTGACCTGGAGGCATCGATCTGGCCCGGCGTCATGCGCATCATCTACCCTCAACCGGAGACCGCGGAGCACATGACCCGTCTCTCCGATGCCATCGGCAGGCTGGAGCGGGAGCGCGGGCTTCGAGAGGGCAGTGTGGAGGTGTACCCCATCATTGAAACTGTCCGAGGGGTGGTGAACAGCTACGAGATCGCGAACGCCACTGAACGAATCAAAGTATTCGGCGGGGGTTTTTTGGGGTTCGATACCTGCCGTGACCTGCTGATAGAAAACCGCACCGGAGGGGCAGTGCGCGAGAACGTGTATTACCAGGCGGGGGAGTGCTCTCTCACGGCGAGGGCGCTGGGGCGGCGGCCTCTCAACGGCGTGGGCATGGACGTCAACCTTTCAGGCGACGTGACGATCGCCGACGCCGCCTTCGAGCGTACCGTGACAAACAGGAAGGCTGGCATTTTTGGCGGCGGGGGCGGACTTCATCCGAACCTGGTCGAGCCCTCGAATCGCGGGGCCATGCCCACCGACGATGAGATAGACGAGGCCCACCGGGTGCTCCGGTTCTTCGACGAACTGGATGCCCGAGGCGAGGTTTCGGGGGAGATGGACGGGAGGATAGTGGACAAGCACGAGGTGGAGCGCGCCCTGAAGCTCCTCGATTGGGCAGACCGGTGCCGTCGTCAGAGGGACCGGATAGCGGACATCATGGGACGGGCCACCGGCGAGGACCTTCCTCGGCGGCAGGAGGCGGCCAAGGAAGGGGTACGGGGTGCCTAGGCACCTCATCCGCCGTTCGCTGCTGCTGGTCTCTCCGTTGGACCGATCGGCGGTCGAGCAGGCCTGGACCAACAACGCCGATGCGATCGTGCTGGACCTCGCCTCGGTTTCGCCGCATGAGCGCGCTGACGCCCGGGAGATCGTCCGGGGGTCTGTTCCCATGCTCCGCAGAGGGGGGGCGGACATCCTCGTAAGGGTCGCTCCCGAGAGCGCCCCGGCCGACATCGAGGCCTCGGTACGGCCCGGCGTCAACGGGGTGATACTGACCTATCCCGAGACTCCCGAGTCGGTGCGGGCCGCGCACGAAGCGGTAGATGCCGCCGAGGCGGCCCATGGGGTCGAGGAGGGAAGCACCGAAATCGGGCTGATACTGGGGACGGCGAAAGCGGTCTGGGACATTCGTGAGGTCATGACGGCCAGCCTTCGCGTCTCAATGGTCGGCCTGGACGAACGTCACCTGGCCTTGACCATGGGACTGGTGGTCGCGCCGGACCTGGACCCTTTCAAGTACTGCGTTCGGGGCCGATTCGTCGCCGAAGCCGCCAGTGCGGACAGGGTCTTGTTCGGCCCATACGGCATTCACCGGCTGGGCGTGGGGTTTCCGCTATCGTGCCTCTACGGCCCCGATTCTCCGGAAGACGAGGTCTTTCGGAGCGCTCGCTGGGGCAGGGATATCGGAATGAATGGGGCGCTGTGTCCGTACCCGGCATGGGTGGAGCAGTGCAACCGCGCCTTCGTCCCGACGGACGAGGAAATCGCCAACCACCGGCAGCTCATCGAGGCTTACACAGTGGGGGTGGCCGCAGGCAGGGGAGCCGTTCCGTTGGGAGGCGGCCGGTTTGTCGAGCGGCCCCAGGTAGAGCTGGCAAAGGCGATCATCTCGTTCCGCGAGCGCTGCGACCGGCGCGATGCGGAGAAGGCCGCCGCCGCGGCGGCGGGAGCGGGCTAGGGCGTGTTCACACTAGCTGTGAGGCAAAGCCTTGCCAAAGGCGCGGCGGGGCTAAGGTGGCGGGCGGGCGGCGTCTTAGATTCCTCGGCTGCGCCTCGGAATCACTATGGCCTAGTGAAGGCCACGTAAGGGGATGAAAACAGGGCGGCGTCCCAGGACCGGGCCGGAGGCGGGTTTGAAACCCCTCTACGAAACAACGGTGCGGCGGTGCCCATTTTCATAGCAATGACATGGGGGAGCGCTCTATGACACGGGGGAGCGCTTTTCGTGTAGCGCGAGCATAGTGTAAACAGGCCCTAACACATTCTCGTAAGGGACATGCGGGGAGGCCACGATCGCACGATTTCTTCAAGGCTATCGCGTACTGGACCTCAGCGAGGATGGGTATACGTTCGCCGGCCGTCTCCTCGGCGACATGGGGGCGGATGTCATCAAGATCGAACCGCCGGGAGGGGGGCGGACGCGGAGGCTGGGGCCTTACCACGGCGGAGCTCCCCATCCGGAGAAGAGCCTTTTCTGGAAGGCCTATAACTACAACAAGCGCGGCGTGACCCTGGACCCGGGGATGCCGGACGGCAGGAGACTCTTCGAGGCCCTCGCCCGTTCGGCCGATTTCGTCATGGAGTCTTTCGAGCCCGGCCATCTCGACTCCCTGGGTCTTGGCTACTCGGCGCTGAGCAGGTTGAACAGCGCGATCATCCTGGTGTCCATGACCGGCTTTGGGCAGACGGGCCCGCGCTCTCACCACAAGGCGCCGGAGCTGGTGGCGATGGCCCGCGGGGGGGTCACCATCACAACGGGCGATGACGACCGGCCACCGACGACGATCAGCTTCCCCCAAGCAGCCTTGAATGCCGCCACCGATGGGGCTCTCGGGGCCGTCATGGCCCACTATTTCCGCGGCAGCACGGGGCAGGGGCAGCACGTCGACATCTCGATGCAGCAGTCCCTGATCTGGGTCGCCCTCGGCGGCATGGCCCCAAGCTGGGACCTCATGAAGTCGGTCCGAAAGAGGTCGGGGGCTGTGCAGGTGAGCCCGCGGACCGGCACGGTCCATCGAAGCCAGTGGCCATGCAAGGACGGATGGATCACCTTCGACATTCGTTTCGCCGGGCTGACCGGCACAGGGCTTCAGCCTCTGTTCGATTGGATGGCCGAGGCCCGGATGCTGCCGGAGGGGATACGGGAGCTCGGCGAGATGAGAATGTCGATGGACATCGACGCGATGGACAAAGATGAGTACGGGCGTATCAACCAGGCCCTTGGCGACTTTTTCCAGTCGATGACGGCGCAGGAGCTTCTCCTCGGGGCGGAGGACAGGCAGGTGATGCTCCTGCCGGTGTTCACCGCCGCCGATGTGCTGGGGCACCGGCAAAACGCGGCGAGGGGGGCCTTCAACCCGGTCGAGGACCCGGACCTGGGCCCGCCTCTGTCGTACCCGACTCCGATGGCCAAGCTGGAGCCTCCAGGACTCGACGTCCGCCTGCCGGCGCCATCCATAGGGCGGCATAACGAGCAGGTGTACTCGGGCGAGCTGGGATTGAGCCGCGCTGAGCTGGTGGCCCTGTACCACACTGGGGTGATCTGAGGAGAGACCGATGCCCGCACTCGATGGGGTCAAGGTGCTGGACCTGACGTGGTCTGCCGCCGGGCCTATCGCCACCAAGTGGATGGGAGATCACGGGGCCACGGTCGTGACCGTGGAGTCCAGGACCCGGATCGACATCTCGCGCCGGTCGGGACCCTTCCCGGGGGGTGAGCCTGACCCGGACCGCAGCGGCACGCACACCGCCCAGAATTCCAGCAAGTACAGCATTACGATCAACATGGCCAAGCCCGGAGGGCACGAGATAGTCAGGAAGCTGATCGGGTGGGCCGACATTTTCGCGGAGACGTTCACGCCTGGAGTGGTGGGGCGCTTGGGGCTGGACTATGAGCGTGTCCGGAAGATCAAGGACGACATCATCTACCTCAGCAGCTCGGCGCTGGGCCAGACCGGCCCGACAGCGAATGGACGCTTCTTCGGGACGCAGCTCGCGTCGCTGATCGGCTTCACCGAGCTCACCGGCTGGCCGGACCGCCCTCCTGTCGGGCTGGGCGGAGCGTACACGGACCCCATCGCCGCGCGGCTGACGGGAATGCTGGTCCTCGCAGCCCTGGACTACCGCAGGCGGACCGGCCAGGGGACCTACGTCGACTTTTCACAGGTGGAGGGCGCGCTGCAGTTCCTCTCGCCGCTCTTTCTCTCGTACCAGGCCGATGGCGCCCTGATGGAGCGCGCAGGCAACCGCAGTCCTCATGCCGCTCCGCACGGGGTTTTCCCCTGCAAGGGGGATGACCGCTGGATCGTGGTGACGGCGTACACAGAAGCCGAATGGCGCGCGCTGTGCGACCAGATGGGGCGTCCCTCGCTGGCGGAGGAGGCCCGGTTCGCGACGCTTCTGGCGCGGAAGCAGCACGAGGATGAGCTGGAGGAGATCATCGCCGGGTGGACCAGCGGGGAGGACGGCGAGGAGCTGATGGACCGTCTGCAAGCGGCGGGGGTCCCGGCGGGCGCGGTCGCCAACGGAGAGGACCTGTTCAACGACCCACAGCTTCAGCACCGGGGCCACCACTGGTACCTGGAGCATTCCGCCCTCGGCAGGCACGCGTACGACGGCTCCCCGATCCAGCTGTCCGTTTCACCCCCCAGGCCTTTTGCCGCTCCCTGTCTGGGAGAGCACACGGAGTACGTGCTGAAGGACTTGCTCGGCTACGGCGAGGAGGAGATTAGCGACCTGGTGGCCGATGGGGCGTTGGAGTAGCCATCAGGCCGGACTCAGACAGCCCCGCCCTCCGCGTCGTGCTTGGGGGGGCGGCGCCGGGACATGGGTGTCGGACTGGTGTTTGACGGGCATGCAGCTCAGGACGAGTGACGCTCGACTAGGGGTATACTCTGACCCTGCAATATGAGGCTGGCGCGGGAGGAGCGATGAGAACGTACCGGGTCATATCGGGCGATGGGCACGTCGAGACGCCTCCGGAATCGTGGGTCAAGTATGTGCCGGCGAAGTGGAGGGACAGGGCGCCCAGGCTCATCACGGTGCCTGAGGGAGAGGCGTGGATGGTCGAAGGGAAAGACCTTCTCTTCAACGGCAAGAACATCAATGCGGGCAAGCCGGCCAGGATCATGGGGGAGTCGTACTTCGATGAGGGCGGCATCCCGGCAACTGGAGCCGGCCCCGCGGAGCAGCGGCTGCGGGAGCAGGACCTGGACGGGCTGGACGCCGAGGTGCTATTCCCGCCGGTGTACGCCACGACCTTCATCGAGGGGATCGCAGACAGGGCGGCCTATTTCTCGATGGTCCAGGCATACAACACCTATCTTGCCGAGGACTATTGCTCCGTCGCGCCCGACCGCCTGATCGGCAATGCGGTCATTCCCGTTTCCGGCATCGACGATGCCGTCGCCGAGCTGAAGCGGGTCAAGGGGCTGGGGCTGAGGTCGGTGAGCCTGCACCAGTTTCCCAACGGCGGCGGGACGCCGAAGCCAGAGGATGATCGCTTCTGGGAGGCCGCTCTGTCCGACAAGGTGGCCCTTTCGCCCCACTTCGGCTTTGGGGAGCGGCTGACCGGCCTGGGGTCTGCCGGGGACCGGAGGGCGAAAAGGGATGCCTGCGGGGAGTTCTCGAAGACCGCAGGGGACCACCGCCCCATCAACTCGATGGTGCAGCTCATGGTCGACGGCGTGCTGGACCGGTTCCCGGAGCTGCGGTTCTACTTCGCGGAGAGCGAGGTGAGCTGGCTGCCGACGGCGATGGCCAGGGTCGACAAGAACTACAAGACCTTTGGGGGGTGGTTCGGCGTCGAGCTCAAGAAGCTGCCCAGCGAATACATGCGGGAGAACTTCTACTTCGGCATGGTCACCGACCCCTTCGTCACCCAGATGCAGCATATCTTGCCGATGGACCGTCTGATGTGGGGCTCCGACTTTCCCCACGCCGCCGGGACCTTTCCGAGGTCCGCGGAGGCCTTGAAGGACGGCGAGGCCGGGGTCCCGGAGGAGTGGTCGCGCCAGATCCTGCTGGAGACGCCCGCCGATTTCTTCGGCCTCGACCTCGAAAGGCCTCTGACCCCGACGCCGGCATGACGGCCGGAGGAGGTCCCCGGATGTCCGGACCCTGCGACGGCCTGAGGGTCGTCGATTTGACGCAGAGCCACCCCGGCGCCCTGGCGACCATGGTGCTGGCGGATGCCGGTGCCGAGGTCTTCAAGATCGAGCCTCCCGGGGGGGACCCAACCCGCCGCCACGCCGCCTGGCCGATGTGGCATCGGGGAAAGAAGAGCGTGGTGCTGGACTTGAAATCCGAGGCCGGGCGGAGTGACGCCTGGAGCCTGGCATCGCGTTCGGACATGGTCTTCGAGTCCTTTCGACCCGGGGTAGCGGAGCGTCTTGGCGTCGGGTACCAGGAGCTGGCCGCTGAGAACCCCGGGCTGGTGTATTGCAGCATCAGCGGCTTCGGCGAAAGAGGCCCTTACGCCGGGCTCAAGGGCTATCGGGGCGTGGTGGACGCGGTGGGCGGGCGCATGGACGCTTTCCATCATCTGACGGAGCCGCACCGGCCTCGCTACCCCGCCCTGGCGGTCTCGAGCTTCGCCTCCGCCATGAATGCCGTGCAGGGGGCCATGGCAGCCCTGGTAGTGCGCGAGCGATGCGGCCGAGGCCAGAAGGTCGACGTAAGCCTCTTGCAGTCGCTGGGCTGCTACGACCTGATGGGGTCCCTGGCCTGGCAGATGGTAGAGCGCGGCGAGACGCAGCCTCCCGGCCGGTACGGCGGGTCCGTACCCGCGTATATGACCGCCCGCGCCAAGGATGGCCGCTGGCTCCAATTCGGCAACCTCACCAGGGAGCTTCTCCGGAACTTCTTGCGGCAGCTCGGCCTGGAGCAGCTGCTGGAGGAGGAGCGCTTCGAGAACGTGCCTGTTTTCAGGAGCCCTGAAGACCGCGAGGTGATGCACCGCATGTGCCTGGAGAGGGTCCTGGAGCGGACGCGGGACGAGTGGATGGAGATTTTCCTGGCGAACGATGTAGCGGCGGAGCCCTTCATGACGACCGAGGAGGGGCTATCGCACCCCCAAGCGCTGCACCAGGGAGACGTGATCGAGTTGCTCGACCCGCGGGTGGGGAGGACGAGACAGGTCGGCCCCATAGGGCAGCTTGCCGGGACGCCCGTCGGGCCCCGAGGCCCGGCGCCGGATGTCGATCAGAACACCGATGAGTTTGCCTCCGTGATAGAAGGGCCCAGGGGCAGGCCGGGCGGCGGAAGCGGCCCGGCGCCCGCTCATCCGCTCAGCGGCGTCACGGTCCTGGAGTTTGCGGGCTACATTGCCGCCCCGTTCGCGACGGCGTTGCTGGCCGACATGGGGGCCCGGGTGATCAAGGTCGAGCCTGTCGCAGGGGACGGCTACCGGGCGATGGGGTACCCGAAGGTTGCCAAGACGCTTCAGGGGAAGGAGTCCATCGCCCTGGACCTGAAAGAGCCGCGGGCGCAGGAGGTCATCCAGAAGCTCGCCAAGCACGCCGACGTGTTCCTGCACCACTACCGGCCTGGGGTGCCTCGACGCCTGGGTATCGACTACGAAACGATCAGCTCGATCAACCCCAGGATCGTGTATGTGTACGCCGGGGCCTATGGTTCGACCGGCCCCTACTCTTCCAGGGCGGGGTTTCACCCCATTGCGGGGGCTATCACCGGCGGTCCGATGCTTCAGGCGGGAAGCCTGCTCCCGCCCCCCGAGCAAGCGATGACGCCGGATGAGATCTATGAGGTCAGCAGCATGCTGGGGCGGGCGAACGAGTCCAATCCCGACCCCTCAGCCGCGCTGGCGTGCGGCACAGCCACCATGCTGGCCCTCTATTCCCGGGAGAAGACCGGCAAGGGCCAGTACGTCGAGACGACAATGCTCTGCGGCAACCTTTACGCCAATGGGGATGATTGCCTCTCGTACGAGGGCAAGCCGAAGCGCGCGGCGATGGACCGGGATATGAATGGCCTCCAGGCCACGTACCGGCTGTATGAGTGCGCCGAGGGGTGGGTCTTTCTGGCGTGCCCAGGTCCAAAGGAGTGGGAGGTCTTCGCGCGGGCTGCGGGCCTCGACGGCCTCCTCAGCGACGAACGGTTCTCCACTTCGGAGTCGCGCGCGGCCAACGACGGAGAGATGGCGGCGTTACTGGAGCGGGAGTTCCGGCGGAGACCGGCGCGGGAGTGGCAGGACCTGCTTACGCCCTTGGACGTGGCCTGCGTCGAGGTCTTCGACGGAGAAAACGGGAAGTTTGCGGCGACCACGCCGTGGGTCCGGGACGCAGGCATGATGGAGGAGGTCGTGTTCCCGCGGCTGGGCTCCTACTATCGCCACAGTCCATTTTTCAACTTCTCGTTGACCCCTGGGACGGTCGGCCCGATCGTGGAGCTTGGAGAGCAGACCCGAGATGTGATGCGGGACCTCGGCTGGGACGAATCCGAGATCGAAGAGCTGGCGCAGAGCGGGGTGGTGGTGCACACGGCCCCGGAGGGGATGACGCGCTAGGGCGTGTTCGCACTAGCTGAGAGGCAAAGGCTTGCCAAAGGCGTGGCTAAGGTGCCTGGCGGGCAGCGTCTTAGATTCCTCGGCTGCGCCTCGGAATCACTATGGCCTTGTGAAGGCCACGTAAGGGGATGAAAACAGGGCGGCGTCCCAGGACAGGGCCGGAGGCGGGTTTGAAACCCGCCTCTACGAAACAACGGTGCGGCGGTGCCCATTTTCATAGCAATGACACGGGGGGGCGCTTTTCGTGTAGTGCGAGCATCGTGCAAACAGGCGCTAATCGGGCCTTCCGCGGCTGCGGGGCGCCGTCCCCTTGCGCCCGGGCTGATTAGGTGGGGTAGGAGACCAGTGGCCAAGCATCCGCTTCACGACGTGGCAGTCGTCGGGGTCTTCAACACCGAGCAGGCCCGGGTGCTCGAGGGGCATACGTCGGAGAGCATTACCCTCCAGGCGATCCGCGGAGTGCTGGATGAGGCGGGGCTAAAGCCGTCGGACATCGATGGGGTGTCGGCCGGCGGCGGCGGAAGGAGCGGGACCTTCGGGTCCGCTCACAACGAAAGAAGGCAAGAAGGCTTGCAACGTTGCCATAGCCATTGCCGTACTCTATATTGTAAGGTGCATGACCATATCGTAATGCAAGTGGCAATTTCGCATGATTGAATCCGGCGTCACCTCGAAGGGACAGACCACATTGCCCAGAGCCGTGCGGGAGGCCCTATCCGTGCAGGCTGGTGATCGGGTGCGTTACATCATCCAAGATGGTGAAGTCAGGATCATGCCGGTGCGCCCCATCGCCCGGCTGTTTGGCGTACTGCGGCATGAGGGTCCGGCTGCGACACTGGAGGACATGGAGCGCGCCATCGCCGATGGGGCGTGCGACACGTGATTGCCCTCGACACGAACGTGCTCGTCCGCTACCTCGTGGGAGATGACGCCGAGCAGGCGGAAGCAGCTCGGTCGCTGCTGGAGGGGTTAACGTCCGAACGCCCGGGCTTCATCTGTCGAGAGGTTGCCATTGAGGTTGTCTGGGTACTGGAGCGGGCCTACGGGTTCACACGTGTCCGGATTGCGGATGTGCTGATTGAGCTGATCGCCACAGACAGCCTCGCCGTCGAGGCTGCGGACGACGTAGCCCGTGCGGCCTTGAGCTATCGCCAGGGCGGCGTTGGCTTCTCGGACCTGATGGTCCTTTCAGCAGCCGAGCGGGCGGGAGCTACACCTCTCCACACCTTCGACCGCGGACTTGCCCGGATGGAAGGGGCGGTCTTGGTGGAGAATACGGTAGAAGGCGGGTCGTCATGAAGGATGCCCAGAGGCCTGATCACGTGAGCCTCACCAACATGATCACCCGTTTGCGTGAGGGTCGGTACGTGATCCCCGATTGCCGTCCCCTTGCGCCCGGACTGATTGCATAGCGTAGGAGACCAGTGGACAAGCACCCGCTTCACGACGTGGCAGTCGTCGGGGTCTACAACACCGAGCAGGCCCGGGTGCTCGAGGGGCATACGTCGGAGAGCATTACCCTCCAGGCGATCCGCGGGGTGCTGGATGAGGCGGGGCTAAAGCCGTCGGACATCGATGGGGTGTCGGCCGGCGGCGGCGGAAGGACCGGGACCTTCGGGTCCGCTCACATCATGTACCTGATGGGCATCGCACCGGGGTGGCGGGCGCAGGGGATGGACGCCCACGGGATCAGCTCGATCCTGGAAGCCGCGGGGGCCATTGCCACCGGGCAGTGTCACACGGTCCTCATCGCGGGCGGGTCGGCCTCGGTCTACACCGAGCGGGGGTCGACAGCGCCGTGGACCCGGCCGGGCAACGAGTTCGTGGCCTCGTGGGGCCTGTTCACCGCGGCGGAATTCGCCTTGGTTGCTCAGCGGCACATGCACCTTTACGGCACCAAGCCTGAGCAGATCGCGAAGGTGGCGGCCGTCATACGGAACAACGGCCACGTGAACCCTTCGGCGGTCTATTTCCAGCGCGGGCCGTTTACGGTCCAGGATATTCTCGAGTCGCGCATGGTGGCGGACCCATACCACTTGCTGGACTGCGCCATGACCTCCGAAGGGGGCAGCGCGATCATCCTGACGAACAGCGAACGGGTAAGGGATACCAAGAACAAGCCGATCTCTATTTTGGGGGGAGCGAAGGACCACTACGGACCGTCGTATCACTACCCCCCCGCCTGGGACCTGGTCGGCTGGGCGGGCCGCGAGGCATCCCGCAAGGCCTTCGGGATGGCCGGGCTCCGGCCGGAAGATGTCGACGTGTGCGAGCTGTACGACCCATTCTCCTTCGAGATCATCCGCCAGCTCGAGTCCTATGGCTTCTGCGGCGAGGGTGAAGGCGGCGATTTTGTGAGCAGCGGCGCGATCGAGCGCGGAGGCCGCTACCCAATCACGACGGACGGCGGCACCATGTCATTCAGCCACGGGGGCGCCTCGGTGCAACATCTCCAGAGGGTGATCCAGGCGGTCCGGCAGCTGCGAGGCACCGCGGGCAATGCCCAGGTCGAAGGGGCCGAGGTCGCGTTGTGCAGCGGCGGAGGGGCGGGGGCCTTCTATACGGACGTGCTGCTGTTGGGGAGTGAGCGGCCCTGAAGCGGGCGTTTCAGGTCCCCTTAGGGCGTGTTCACACTAGCTGTGAGGCAAAGGCTTGCCAAAGGCGCGGCGGGGCTAAGGTGCCTGGCGGGCAGCCTCTTAGACCCCTCGCCGTCGCTCGGGGTGACAATGAAAAGGCCTCGGAATGACATGGGGGAGCGCTTTATGACATGGGGGGAGCGCTTTTCGTGTAGCGCGAGCATAGTGTAAACAGGCCTAGCTGGAGGAGGGACGAGCACAGATGCCAGCACCATTGGACGGACTGACCATCCTGGATATGACCATCTGGCAGAACGGGCCATGGGCCACCGTGATGCTTTCGGACATGGGGGCCAGCGTCATCAAGATCGAGGATCCGATCAAAGGAGACCCCGGTCGGAACTCAGGCGCGTTTCCCCGGGGACCCAGTAACACCAACAACTACTTCCAGACCATGAACCGGAACAAGCGGGGGATGACGCTGGACCTCAAGACGGAGGCGGGGCGCCAGGTCTTCTATCGCATGGCCAAGAAGGCGGACGTCATCACCCAGAACTTCCGAGTGGGCGTCGTGGAGAAACTGGGTGTGGACTACGAGACGGTCCGCCGGCACAACCCCAGGATCATCTACGCTTCCTCCTCGGGGCTTGGAGCCCGGGGGCCTCACGCAAGGGAAGGGGTGATGGACATTCTGGGCCAGGCCCGGAGCGGGTTTATGTGGCTCAATGCGGGCTCCGAGGATGAGCCGGTGTACCGGATCAAGGCGGGCATCGCCGATCAGACCGGCGCGATGGTGCTGGCGCATGGGGTGATGCTGGGAATCATAGCCAGAGAGCGGTATGGGGTGGGGCAGCACATCGAGACCTCCCAGCTCGGCAGCTCGATCATGCTGCAGGCGCTGGCGTTCAATGGATACTTGCTCAGCGGATCGCAGCCAACAAACCAGGAGCGCAAGGAAGTCTCGAATCCGCTGTGGAATATCTACAAGTGCCAGGACGGCGCTTGGCTGGCCATGGGATGCACCCAGTCGGACCGCTTCTGGAGAGACTTCGTCGAGGTCCTGGAGATCGAACAGCTGGAGCAGGACCCCCGATTCAAGGACCACGCGTCGCGGACGGCGAACTCTCAGGAGCTGATCGGGATACTGGATCGGGTGTTCATCACCCGGCCCCGCGAGGCATGGGTGGATGAGCTCAGGGCCCGCGAGGTCTATTGCCAGCCGGTGCAGGACTACCGGGACCTCTCGGAGGACCCTCAGGCCATCGCCAATGGGTACATCGTCGACGTTCCCCACCCGACCCTCGGGACGCTGAAGCAGACGGGTATTCCCATCGCGATGACGGAAACTCCCGGCGGGCCCCGGGGATCGGCTCCCGAGTTCGGTCAGCACACGGAGGAGGTCCTGCAGGAGCACGGCTACGGCTGGGACGAGATAACGGAACTGCGGGACCAGGGCGTCATCTAGGAGGGCCGGCAATGCCCCGGGGTATCTATCTCACGCTGACGAACTGCGAGCCCGACCGGCACGATGAGTTCAACCACTGGTACTCCAACGTGCATCTGCCCCATGTGTTGGATGCCGATGGCCTGGTGCGCGGCCGACGCTACGCCAACGCCCGGCCGGAGATGGGGCCGTCCCACTACCTGGGACTTTACGAAATCGAGGGTGATGATCTCTTGGCGGTGGTCGAGGGGGTCCGAAGGAAGGCGCGGGCACGGCTGGAGGAGGTTGGCCGTCCCGGTTTCTTCGGCCCCAGCGTTGCCCAGTACGTGTTTTCTCTGATAGACCCCAGCGAGGTCGTGCTTCCGTCCCCCGGCGGCCGTTACCCTTCGATTCCGGGTGACGGAGGCGGGGCGAGGCCCGCCCCCGGCCAAGCCGCCCCGCCGGCCAAGACCAAATCCGGGGCCGTGTACATGGTCATGTCGAACTGCGGGGACCCAAGCCGCGAGGATGAGTTCAATAGCTGGTACAGCCACGTGCACGTCCCGGACATGGCCGCCGCCCGGGGCATCGTCGCCGGGACCAGGTGGCGGAACGTGGAGCCCCAGAAGGGACCCTCGAACTATGCCGCCCTTTACGAGTTCGCCGACGGCGACCTCGAGGCGGCGATGGCGGACTTCCAGCGGCTGGGGACGATGACCATGGAGGGCCGGATCATCGACTGCATGCAGTCGGTCGGCATGTGGTGGTGGTGGGAGATCGACGCGACGGCGTACGCTTGACCACGACGCCGGCACTCCTGACGTTGCTTCCCACTCCTGATGGTGTTTCCAGAGGGGCGCAGGAACCCACCATGAACGCGCTCCGCCGCAAGGAGGGCTGATTTGGGCTGCTTGGGCTGCTTGCCAGGACTGGTCTTCAGCATCGTCGGAATGGCTGTCAAGCTGGTACTGAAGATCGTTGGGTTCGTGCTCGGGATTCCCGGGCGCATCGCGGGGATTTTCAGGTGACCGGCGGGCCGGGATCATCTGTGCCGAGCCGGACAGCGGCCCGCAAGGCGCATCGTAAGGGTTTTCAGATGACTCGGCGGGCCGGGATCATCTGTACCGAGCTGGACAGGCGGCCCGCAAGGCGCATCGTAAGGGTTTTCGAATGACTCGGCGGGCCGCCTTTACGCCATGGGACGGATCGGGCCCGGCAGATCGTCCGGGGGGTGATCGGCGATGATCCAGCCGGCATAGAGCGCCTTCATCCGTTGCTCCGGCAGCCCCAGCCAGTCGCGGAAGACGAGGCGAGTGTGCTCGCCGAATCGAGGCGCCGCCCTGCGCACCACTCCCGGGGTCCTGGACAACTTCCACGGCATGCCAGGGTATGGGAAGACTCCGGTCTCTTCATGAACGATGGGGAGGTAGAAACCCCGATCGTGGAAGTGCGGGTTGGAGACCATCTCCCAGCTGGCCAAGACCGGCCCGGACGGGATGCCGGCCTCCTGGAGCATGCGGGCGGCCTCGTGATGGTCATACCTCCTGGACCAGTCAGAGATGACGCGGTCGATCTCGTCGTGATCAGCTTGGCGGCCGACCGCTGTTGCGAGGCCCTCTCTGCGCAGCCGCTCGTCATCGAGGACCTCGCAGAAGCGGCCCCATTCCTCGTCGGTCCGAACACACAGGGCCACCCACATGTCGTCGCCGAAGGATGGGTACACCCCCTGGGGCGCCCATCTCGGGTCGCGATTGCCGCGACGCCGCGGGGTATTGCGGGTCATGGCGTACTCGATCAGCGGACCGCCAAGGAACGACGCTCCGTTCTCGATCAGGCTGGAATCGATGTACTGCCCTTCGCCCGTGCGCCGGCGATGGAATAGAGCGGCGATGATAGCGCCGGCGGTCTGCCCAGCCGTCACGGGGTCGGCGTAGAAGAGCTGGGTGTGATAGGGGTACTCGTCGTCCGGGTATCCGGTAACCGCCATCAGCCCGCAGGCCGCTTCGATGATGGTCCCATAGGCGACGTAGTCCCTGGCGGGGCCCGTTTGCCCGAAGGCCGAGATGGAAGCCATGATGATTCCGGGGTTGGCTTGCCTCAGGACGTCGTAGGGGATGCCCAGGTTGCCCATGACGCGGGGGCTATTGTTCTCCAGGACCACATCGGACTCCCTGACCATGTCCAGGAACAGCGCCCGGCCGTCGCTGCTGTCGAGGTTGATTGCGATGCCCAATTTGCTGCGGTTCATCTGGTTGAAATAGGCCGATCGGTCCCAGTGGTAGCGGAAGGGCTGCTGCCCCGGGTAGTGGCGTCTCCTGGTCATCGGCCGGTCGGGCGCCTCGATCTTGATCACCTCCGCCCCCAGGTCCCCCAGGTGTCTTCCCGCGAGAGGCCCGGCCCAATTGTTCGTGATCTCGAGGACCCGGACTCCCGCCAGCGGCAGGGGCGGCTCAGCCGTATTGAGGGTGGAGATACGACCTCGCGACTCGAGTGGCATGGCGACCGCGGGCGGCAGGGGCGGCCCAGCCATATTGGGGGTGGAGATGGGGGTCCGACCCTCCCGGGAGCGGGTTGCCGGGCGCTCCCCGCCGGGCCAACTCCCTCGATGGCTTCCCAGGGCCGGGGCGGGCCGTCTGACGGATAGGGGACTCTGGCCCATCTTCACGGGGAATCCGGGCATGGTGAGAGGGCCAAGGGTCGGCTGGTCGATGTCCAGGGGCCACTCCCTGGCAGCCATCTCCGGGGACCGAAGCAACGCTTCGGCGTCGTTAACGGGGGCCGCCATTATGCGGAGCGCCTGCGCCGACCGGAATATCTCCTCGCGGGTGTGCCTAGAGCACCATTCGGCGATCATTTCCGTCAGAGCGGGCAGATTTGTCATCCAGGAGTCGGGGTGAGCAAAGCGGGGGTCGTCCAACAGGTCGGGACGGTCGATGAGCAAGAGATAGCTGGGGTTCCACATACCCTTCAGAAGCATGACCCAACCGTCGGAGCAGCGAACGGCGTCGGGGCGGACCCGCTTCATCACGATCCCTTCTTGGGTCCAGCTCGTCGTCGTCCACACGTGCCCGGCAAGCATGACCTCGACGATCGAGAGGTCGATCTGCTGCCCCCGGCCCGTCTCGAGCGCGTGCCACAGGGCCGCCAGGGAGGACAGCGCGGCGTGGGAGCCCGCGTTGAACTGGGCCTGGTCGAAAGGAGGCATCAGGGGCTCCCGGTCGATGTTGCCCCCAAGGAACGTGTATCCCCCCAATGCGAGGTCGACCACCTCCTCTCCCTGCCAGTCCCGATATGGACCTGTCTGCCCGAAGTGGGTGATCGATGTCATGACAACTCTGGGGTTGGACGTTCGAAGCGCCTCATAGCCCAACCCCAGGGAGCCCAATCTCGAGGGAGGGAAGCTCTCGACCACGATGTCGGCACCGGACGCCAGCTCCGTGATGCGCCGCTTGCCTTCCGCCGCGGTCAAGTCTGCCGCAACGCTGGACTTGTTGGCGGAGAGGTGGAGGAACAGCCCCCCAGCATCCGGCCCTTCCGCGCCCGCACGGAAGGGGCCGCGGCGTCGGAGGGGACTCCCCTCCGGAGGCTCGACTATGATCACGCCGGCCCCCATGTCGGCCAGGACCCTGGTGCAGTAGGCGCCGGCCACATTGAGGCTCAGGTCGAGGACGCGGAGACCTGTGAGCGCTCCCTCTGGCATGAGTGTCAAGCCTTCCGCCTGGCGGGACCGGGGAGAAGGGCGGCGGGGGCGCGGTCCTGCGAAGTCACAAGGGTCCCCGGCCTCCCGGCCGCGCGTCAGATGGCGTCCTGCTCCTCGAGGCCCCTACGCTGCCCGGGGGTCAGGCCCAGTAGATCACCGTACACCCAGTCGTTGTCCTCCGAGTAGCACGGGAAACCGCGGTCACGGGTCCCGCCCGCGTGGGAGGGGGTCTCCGAGAGTTTGACGGGGAACTCCCTGACGGGCCACGAGCCCACCTCTCGGCTGGATACCCAGGTCTGGAACTGGTCGTGCCCGAGCTGCGGGTCATGGTCGAAGCGGTCCTCGGTGGTCTGACAGACGCCGGCAGGAACACCGGCGGCCTGGAGCTCTTCCATCAGCTTGAAGGGTTCCCGCTCTTTCGTCGCACCCGCAACTTCAGCATCGATCTCTTGCCGATACCGGAGCCGGGATTCGAGGGTCGAGAAACGCTCGTCCTTCGTCCACTCGGGGTGCCCCAGCGCCTTCGCCAGGGAGGTCCACTCTTCCTCGGTGAAGGCCCCGATGGCGATCCACCGGTCGGCGCCCTTGGTGGGATAGACGCCATGGGGGGCGGCGGGCTTGTAGGGTGAGTCGTTCCCGGTCCTTTGGTAAGAACGGCGGTTGATCTGGTAGTCCAGGACCGTCGTGCCCGTGCACAGGAGGGCCGGCTCGGCCAGCGATGAGTCCACGTACTGGCCCCGTCCCGTCCGCGCGCGGTAGTAGAGGGCGCTCATCAAAGCCAGCGCGCAGTAATAGGAGCCGGTGTTGTCCAGGTAGAGGTAGCCCCACCCTGAAGGGGGGTACGGCGTCGGAAGTCCCGCCTGCTCCGTGAGCCCAGTAAAGGCCTCGCCCACGGGGGCAGAAGAGCGCACGTCCTGGTACAGGCCCTTTTTGCCGAACCCAGGTTGCTGGACGTAGATGATCGTTGGGTTGACCTTGCGCATCTCATCGTAGGTGATCCCCAGCTTTTCCAGCATGCGGGCCGTGAAGTTCTCGACGACTACGTCGCAGACCCGCACAAGATCAAACAGGAGCCGCCGTCCCTCCTGGTGGTGAAGGTTGATGCTGATGCTGAGCTTGCCCGGATTGATCTCACTGAAGGAACCGCTTTGATTGATTCCCGTACCTACCTTCGTCCCCTCGACCACCTCTCCGGCGAGCCGCCGCTCCCGCTCCTCCCCCAAGGGGACAACAACTCCGCCGCTCCTCATGCCGTCGAAGCGGCCCTTCCACTCGACTCGAAGGTCCTCGGCGCCCAGGCCGGCAAGCAACCTCGGGCCGGCGGCCCCGGCGACGACCCATGCCAGGTCCAGGATGCGTACGTTCTCCAGGGCGAAGCGCCGGTCCGGGTGCGCCTGGGGAGCAGCCCAGACTCCGCGCCGGGCCCCCCTGTCGGTCAGGGGAGGCAGGGTCTTGCCGAGGACCTCCGGGTCGTGCTCCCCGAGATGGGGCGCTCTTGGTCCTTCGCGCCAGGGGGCTTGCTCCGAAAGCCAGGGCGAGCGAAAGTAGGTCAGGGTTCTGTCCAGGTCGTCGTGCCGCATGTGCGCAAGGGTCTGGCGCATGTGCCAGTGGGGATCGTCGAGGTTTTCCTCGGGCCGGCGCACGGGAGCCCAGTGGAGTCCCCGGCGCTGGGCGTCTCGCCAAACGTCATCCTCGTATTTGTAATTCTGCACCCACCGGCGGGCCACCGCGTGGATGTGGCGGGACACCTCGGGTTGGTTTACATATTCCAGCTCCTGGTACTTGGGATCGGTGAGATCATCCGCGCAGCCGTCCTGGGCGACCATGTCGATCCATTGCTTGTGCTCGCGGCCCAGCCGGAACTCGACGGAGACGAAGGCCAGGACGTAGCGGCCGTCCTTGGTCTGAGCGAGCGTGTCGGGGAGCATCCGGGGCCCGCCATAACGGGCGGTCTGCCGGAACACCGGCATTCGGCTGTAGACCCAATGGGACACGTCCGCTCCGGTGTTGAAGTTCACCGCCTGATGGACCGACGCATCGATGTACTGGCCCGAACCGCTTTGCTCCCGGTAGAGGAGGGCCGCCACGATGGCGTTCATGGTCTGGACGCCCACGATGTGGCTCGAGTGCCACATCTGGGGGGCGACCGGCTGGGTGTCGTACTCGCCGTTGGGCTTCGGGTCATAGCCCGACAGCATCATCACGCCGCCCATCGCGAGGTGGACGAGGTCCGAACCCTTGTAGTCCCGGTAAGGACCGGTCTGCCCGAAGGGTGTGATGGAGGCCATGATCAGCCGAGGGTTGATTTTCCGGAGCTCTTCGTAACTCAGTCCCAGGCCGCTCAGGTAGCCGGGAGGGTAGGACTCCAGCAGCACATCGGACTCGGAAGCCAGGCGCTCGAGCTCCCGCCGACCTCCGGGGCTGGAGAGGTCAAGCGTCACGCCCCTCTTTCCGAAGTTGTAGTGCCAGAAGTGGAGGCTGCGCTCGGGGTGAGGGATATCGTCCACGAAGGGGCCGATTCGGCGCGTTGGGCTTCCATCGGGCGGCTCAACCTTGATGACATCCGCCCCGGCCCCGGCCATGAGCCGTCCGCAAAACTCGGCCTTTTCGTCGGCAAGCTCCAGGACCCGGACGTCGAACAAGGGGCCCTTGTTGTCCGCGATGGTATCCGGCAAGGTCATACTCCTCCCCCGGGGGTCCGATCTCGTGAGTCCGATATAGAGGCGGCCCCTTCGAGCCTTTCGGATGATACCCGTACCCCGTTGCGCGGGCAACGCGGTCGATACGCAACCGTGCGCGGTCCACGCCGCTGGTAGTACAATCCGTCTTCCAATGGCGGTCATCCAATAGCTGCCCATCGGATAGCGTCCGAAGGAGCGTCCCGTGGACCGAGGAGAGAGCAGATGAAGGGCCCTGTGATCGACGCCGACGGCCACGTCCTGATGGAATGCGTCCCCAACTGGACCAGCTTCTTCAGCAAGGAAGATGGCGAGGACATGGAGAACAACCTGCTGTCCCATCGGGGTCATCACACGGATAGGCCGGGGAGCAGCCGGGAGCAGATTTACGAGACGTTGAGGGGGAGGAACAAGGGCGCCGGAGGCTGGGACTCCAAGGTCCGCCTGGAGCACATGGACGACGAGGGCATCGACATCGCGGTGCTGTTCGGGACGGAGATGACCCTCAACCGGGAGTTCTACACCCCCAGCGTTTGCCGAGGGTACAACGACTGGCTGGCCGACTTTTGCAGCGCCGACCCGGAGAGGCTGAAGGGCGTCGCATTACTCCCATTGGGAGACATGGACGCCGCGGTGAAGGAGCTGGACCGGGCGGTTGGAGAGCTGGGGTTCGTGACCTTTTTCATGAAGAACTCCCACGAGGACAAGAGCGCCGATTCGGAGCACTTCTTCCCTCTTTACGAGGCCGCCGAAGGCATGAATGTTCCCCTCAGCGTCCACATTCCCCACGGGGCGAAGAAGATCATCGCGGACACGTATCACTACGATTACGTCAAAGGGCATGCCATTCATCCCTTTTCGTCCATGCTATCGGTGATGGACGTGCTCTATGGCGGCGTCATGGACAGGTTCGAGAAGCTGCGGATCGGTTTCATGGAAGGGCAGGTGGGGTGGATCCCCTGGTGGCTGTGGCGGCTCGACGAGCAGCTGGAGGAGTTCGGCACCCGGCCGGGGCTGGAGCTGGGGTTGAAGAAGCAGCCCAGCGAGTACATCGAAGAGGGGCGGATGTTCTTCAGCTGCGACCCGGAGGAGAAGTACCTGGCCTTTGCGGCGAACACCAGGGTCGCGGACGACACAACCTGCGAGGACTATATCCTCTGGGCCTCGGACTACCCCCACTCGGACGGAATATTCCCTGGAGCGGTGACGACGTTCCTGGACCAGGAAGAGCTCACGGAGCAGCAGAAGGACAAGATCCTCCGAGACAATCCCAGGGCCTTCCTGTACGGGGAGCGATAGACCCCGGGCGTTCCCTCTGTCCCGGGACCGATTGGGTTAGTCGAGGTGTGTGACATGACGCGCCCCCGGCTCAAGGTCGGCCTCAACCTGCACCGGCTCCACTTCTTCGGGAGGGACCCGGATGCCTATACCGCGGTGGCCCGG
Source organism: Dehalococcoidia bacterium (assembly GCA_965220155.1). Lineage (GTDB taxonomy): Bacteria > Chloroflexota > Dehalococcoidia > SHYB01 > SHYB01. The sequence goes on from OZ244810.1 coordinate 3,256,029, forward strand.
AAGGCCGAGGAGCTGGGCTTCGAGTCCCTGTGGGTGGGCGACCACCTGGCTTTTCCAGAGGAGATCCCTCCCACCTATCCGTACTCGCCAGACGGCCGAGGGCCTCACCGGCCCGACCTTCCGTGGTACGACGCGTTTGTCAGCCTGACACACCTGGCGGCCGCCACGAAGAACCTCCGCCTGGGCACGGACGTGTACATTCTTCCGTTGCGCCATCCGTTCGTGACGGCGCGGTCGGTCGCCACGCTGGACCTTCTCTCCCGCGGGAGGGTGATCCTTGGGATCGGGGTTGGCTGGCTCGAGACGGAATTCGAGGCGACGGGGGAGGCCTTTCGGAATCGAGGCAGGCGGACCGACGAGATGGTCCAGATCATGCGGAGGCTTTGGACAGAGGACACGGTCGAGCATCACGGCGAGTTCTACGACTTCGCCCCGGTCAAGTTCGAGCCCAAGCCGGACCAGAAGCCGGTGCCGATCGTGGTCGGCGGCAACTCGCAGGGAGCGCTGCGCCGCGCCGCACGGCTATGCGACGGCTGGGTCGGCGTTTCCGCGGCCCTGGATGACATACCGGGGACGATCCGGCGGCTTCACGAGATGCGGGCTGAGTACGGCCGAGAGGAGACACCCTTCGAGATCACCCTGTCGCCGCCCGCGCCCACGGTGGAGCAATACCGGCGGTTCTATGAGATGGGGGTGGACAGAGTGTCATCGACTCCATGGCCGTGGCCGGAGCCCGGCCCCGACTTTACACTGGAGGAGGCTCTCGGCAGCATGGAGCGCTTCGCAGAGAACGTCCTACAGAACCTGGACGTGTAGCGCCGTCGCGCACGCCCGACCTTTGGGTCCGGCCGTGTTGCGGCGAGACCCAGGGCGCCGGCCTTTGCTCGTAGGGCCGGTCTTCGAAGCCAGGTCTGGCCCGCGCAATCCGGTCCGGTTAGGGCGTGTTCACACTAGCTGTGAGGCAAAGGCTTGCCAAAGGCGTGGCGGGGCTAAGGTGCCTACCTGTGCCTCGGAATCACTATGGCCTTGTGAAGGCCACGTAAGGGGATGAAAACAGGGCGGCGTCCCAGGACAGGGCCGGAGGCGGGTTTCAAACCCGCCTCTACGAGACAACGGTGCAGCGGTGCCCATTTTCATAGCAATGACATGGGCTTTTCGTGTCGCGCGAGCATCGTGTAAACAGGCCTTAACCTACTTCGGCCTGGCGAACCTACCGCGGCCTGGCGAACCTACTGCTGCGACGGCCTGAAAGGGCTGTTAACCGACGGGCGGGAGTCCGCCCGCTCTATAATGCCCGGGGCGCCAGGTCCATGGTCTAGAGCGGCGCCCCCTCGAGATTCCCGCATCGGCACCAGGCCAGACCACGTTGCCCGCTGCCGCGACGGGCTCGGCGCTACTGGACGGGCTCGGCGTTACGGTAGGAGTTTGATTTGGCGGAGGTCGATCTGGAGACGCCCAAGGGGGACCCCAGGAAATGGCTCGTCTTCGGGGCCGTCGCCACGGGGGTCTACTCGTGGGTTGTGGATACCTCAATGGTCGCGGTGGCCCTGCCGCAGATCAGCGAGGACTTTTCGGCCGGCCTCCCGACCGTGCAGTGGGTGGTCCTGGGCTACCTCCTGGCGATCACGACCCTCATGCTGCCGATCGGCAGAGCGGCGGACCTCAGGGGAAGGAAGCCTCTGTATCTCCTGGGCTTCGCCGTGTACATCGCAGGGGCGTTTCTGGCCGCCTCGGCCCAGAACGTCCCGTGGCTCCTGGCGGCGAGGATCGTGCAAGCGGTGGGATCGGCGTCCGTGCAGGTCAACGGGCTGGCCATCGCCATCAGCGCGTTCCCCGAGGAGGAGCGGGGGAAGGTCTTCGGCATGAACGTCCTGACCGTCTCAGTGGGCGCGATCTCCGGACCCATCATCGGCGGGGTGCTGATCGACTCCTTCGGCTGGCCCTCGATTTTCGTCATGACAGGGGTGTTGGCCACCGTGGCCATGGGGGCTGTTTCGCTGGTGTACAGGGAGGCGCGGCCGCGGGAGGGCTCGGAGCGGCGGCGCCTCGACTGGGCCGGCATGGTCACGTCGGCGGTCGTGACGGTTGCCCTGGTGTTCATCATCAGCCAGGGCCACAGCTCCGGATGGACGTCGCCGCTGGTCCTGTCGGCGGCCGTGGCGGCGGTCGTGGGGATGGGAGTTTTCTTGTCCGTCGAGATGCGGTGCGCACATCCGATGCTGGACCTCCGCCTCATCGCTCCGCGCCGGATATCGCTGGGAACTTTCGCCCGATACCTATCGTTCGTCAACGTGGTGGGCACCACGGTGGCGCTGCCCTTCTATTTCCAGGGGGTGCTGGAACGCAGCGCAACAACAACGGGCCTGCTGCTGACGCCGTTCGCCGTCGCGCTGGGCATCTCGGCCCCGATCTCAGGCAGGCTATCGGACCGAATAGGGCCGACGCTGCCGATGGTCATCGGCCTGCTGCTGGTCTTTACGGGCTTATTCTCGATGTCGCGCCTGGACGCGCACTCGCCGCTCATGCATCCAGTGCTCAGCAGCCTGGCCATGGGTCTGGGAATGGGGACCTTCTCCCCCGCCAACTCCAGCGCGGTGCTGGGAGGCGTCGGCAGGGCCGACTACGGCCTGGTCACGGCCTTCGTCGAGTTCATGCGCAACATGGGGCAGATCACGGGCGTTGCCATTACGACGCTGGTGATCACCCTGGGTATTACGGCGATGGGCGTGGAGCCGGACCTAGGGCTGCTTCGGCAAGAGGGCGCTTCGGCGCATTTGCTGTTGAGCCAGGGGTTCATCGACGGGATGCGGCGCACCTACGTGGTGCTTTCGTCGACGACGGTCCTCTGCCTCGTGATCGCGGTGCTGGCGATGAGGGAGGGGCCTGTGCCGGCCCCCTGGAGGGGCCGGAGGAAGCCGCCGGTTGGGGCGAGCGAATAGTCCCCGCTGCGGTCCCTCGGGACATTCCGCATGCTCGAGAAGGCCCCCTTGCGTCGGAGCGCGCGGTCCCTTCTACACGCGGGACATTTCGCGTTTCATTTGGGCCAGGCCCATGGGGCCGAGGTCGAGCGCCCGGGTGTGCCACGCTCTCAAGTCGAAGGCGGGTCCGTGCCGGCTCTTCGACGCTTCACGGGCCTCCAGCCAGACGCGCTCTCCGACCTTGTAGCTGATGGCCTGCCCGGGGACGCCGAGGTAGCGGTCGACTTCACTGGCGACGAAGTCGGCGGGGAAGTGGCTTCGCTCGAGCACGAACTCGAGCCCCAGCTCGGGAGTCCAGGTCTCGCTCGGATGAAATGACTGGTTGGCGGGAGTCGCCAGCTCCAGGTGCATGCCGATGTCGACGATGACCCGGACCGAGCGCAGCGCCTGGGCCCGGAGCATGCCGAGGTAGTAGTCCGGGTTTTGCAGGTATCCCAGCTCGGCCATGAGCCGTTCAGCGTAGAGCGCCCATCCCTCGGCGTAGCCCGACGTACCACCGACGAGCCGCTGGAACCGTGACAGGGCGTCCTTCAGGTGCCGGGTGGTGGCGATCTGGAAGTGATGGCCGGGTACCCCTTCGTGGTAGGCGATCGAGACCTCGCCCCACAGGGGGAAGCGGGTCTTCCCTCCGGTCGGATACCAGGTCCTGCCCGGCCGGGAGAAGTCCTCCGAGGGGCCCGTGTAGTACATCGCCAGGGCCCCGCCCGGGGGTGCGATCATGGCCTGGATATGCTTTACCGGCTCGGCGAGGTCGAAGTGGGTCCCATCGAGGTCCGAGATTGTCCGGTCTTGCAAGTCTTGCATCCATCCCTGGAAACGGTCGACCCCGGTGATGGACCGGCTATCGTCGCTTTCCAGGAGCTGCTTGGCCTCCTCGACCGAGGCGCCGGGCAGGATCCTTTCGGCGGTGGACCGCATCTCGTCTTCGACCCAGGCGAGCTGGTCCCAGCCCCAGGCGTAGGTCTCCTTCAGGTCGAGGTCGATGCCGTTGTATTCCCTGGCGTTGAGGCGGTACCGGTCCACGCCCACCGGGTCCTTTTCGGTGGTCTTCCGCAGGTAGACCTGTTGCAGATAGTCCCCCATCTCGGCGAGGCTAGCAGTGGCTGAGTCCGCGGCGGATTCCAGGTCTCGCCGCAACGCCGAGCTGCCGATGGCCGCCTCGTCGTATGCCGGGACCAGCTTGCTGAAGAAGGGGGGCTCCTTTCCCTTCCCACCCCACACCCCGATCTGGGACGCGCATCCCGCGGCCTGGCGCCGCGCCACGACGAGGCCCCTGCGCACCCCCTCGTCCAGGGAGCGCCGGAAAGATGCGAGTCCCTCCGGCACTAGGCGAAGGCGGGCCGTCATGTTTGCCCAGTCCTGCTCCGTCGCCCTTGGAGCGAGGTCGAACGACATTCGGATGCTGTGTATCGGGCTCGTCAGCACGCTGATGGAGCGGAGGTGCTCGCCGGCATCGTAACGCTCGATATCCAGGGACAGCGATTCCCGCATCGCCTCGGCGGCGATCCGGTCGCGTTCGCCCCCCACCGGGGCCTTTGCCAGCTGCGATAGGGTGTCCTTGGCGAGATCGTTGGCCGCCGCCGAACCGTCCGGGGAGTAGTCGGTCATCTCGTGGTCGTGGCCGGGGACCCCGAGCATGGTTGCCACGACTGGGTTGAGGGCGGCGAGCCGCCCGACGAACTGGTCCGCGATTTCATAGACACGGGACATCATCAGGACCTCTCTACGGAAAGTGGGACCGCCCCGGGACTCAATCCCCGGACTCAATCCCCTATAGCGGCTTGCCTATCTATTATCGGGGCCGGAAGCAACCGGGCGGCGTGGCGCTCACACACGCCACCGGCGCCGTGCCTTTGCCGGCGGTCCCATCTGTTTGACACCGGCGAAGAGCCGACGATAGACTCCGCGATAGCCGCCCCGGGAGCAAGTCGTTCCATGGATTTTGGTCTGTTCCTGATGCCCTGTCACCACCCCGCGGACAACCCGTCCCTGGCATTTGGGAGAGACCTGGAGATGATTGAGTTCGCCGAAGAGCTGGGTTTCACCGAGGCTTGGGTCGGGGAGCACCACTCGGGCGGTTGGGAGACCATCCCTTCCCCGGATATCTTCATCTCCGCGGCGGCCCAGCGGACGAAACGGATCCGGCTCGGGGCAGGGGTCATCAATCTCCCCTACCATCACCCTTTCCACGTCGCGGAGCGTTTCGCTTTCCTCGACCACCTCACGGGTGGACGGGTGATGTTGGGGGCGGGTCCGGGGGCCTTGCCAACCGATATCAAGCTCTTCGGGCTATCACGGGATAGTCTGCGCCCGATGATGCGGGAATCCCTGGAGATCATCCTGAGGCTGTACACAGAGGACAGCCCGGTCACTCATGAGGGTGACTTCTGGACGATCAGCAACATGAGGCTTCAGCTCAGGCCGTTCCAGGACCCTCACATGCCGATTGCTCTGGCCAGCGCCGGGCCGGGCAACAGCATGGAGCTGGTTGCCAAGCATGGGCTGAACCTGATGTCCGGGAGCTTTTTTGGGGGGATCGAGGCGGTCCAAATGGGTGAGTGGTGGCGGCAGACTGAGGAGATGGCGGCCGAGCACGGGAATCACCTCTCTCGCAGGGACTGGCGGATCACGACCTACGTTTACCTGGCCGACAGCACCGAGCAGGCCCTGGCGGACATCAAGGGAGGGGTCGAGACCCAGATCAAGGAGTACTTTTTCAATCTCGGCGCAGGCGCGCCTTTCCGGGACTATGACGGTCAGCCCGATGGAGAGATCGACGTGAGCCAGATGGTGCGGAAGGGCTCGACGGGTTTTGGCTGGATCGTGGGCGACCCTGATTACTGCGTGAGACAGCTCCGGCGGGCGGAGGAGGAGACCGGCGGGTTCGGGACCCTGCTCATCATCCCCGGGGACTGGGCGCCACGGGAAAAGTGGAACTACAGCCTGGAGCTCTTCGCCCGCCATGTCATGCCGAAGTTCAAGCATTGGAACCGGAGCGTCCAGGCCGCCCACGACCAGATGGTGGAAGACAGCGCGTCCGGGGCGCTCAGGGCCTAGCGGCGTGTCCACACTAGCAGTGAGGCAAAGGCTTGCCAGGCGTGGCGGGGCTAGGGTGCCTGGCGGGCAACGTCTTAGACCCCTCGCCGTCGCTCGGGGTGACAATGAAAAGGCCCCGGAATCACTATGGCCTTGTGAAGGCCACGTAAGGGGATGAAAACAGGGCGGCGTCCCAGGACAGGGCCGGAGGCGGGTTTCAAACCCGCCTCTACGAGACAACGGTGCGGCGGTGCCCATTTTCATAGCAATCGCTCATGCCGGTTGTCACCGGCGCACCAAGGTATGAAAATCGGGGGCGCCGGTTGGGTGATGAGTTCGGTAGTCATTGGCGCTCCGAGCCCGTGCGGGAATTTGCCTGGGTGGCCAACAGGCCCTATTTTCGTACCAATGACACGGGGGAGCGCTTTTCGTGTAGCGCTAGCATAGTGTAAACAGGACTAGCGGCGGAGAGTGTCGGCTTGCGCCGTCTTCGATGGGGCGCAAGCGTGACGCGGGGAAGGGGCAGACCATGACGACCAAGGAGAAGCTGAGGGGACGGACGCTGCCCCCATTCACTTCGCAGGACTACTCATCCAAGTACGACGTGGTCGGCAGCCGTCCGATCCGCCATGACGGGCTCGACAAGGTGACCGGCCGCGCCCGCTACGGGGCTGACCACCGGATGCCGGGGATGCTCTGGGCCCAGGCTTTGCGGAGTCCCCATGCGCACGCCAAGATCCTCTCGATCGACACGAGGGAGGCGCTGAAGGTCCCGGGGGTGCGCGCCGTCGTGACGGCGCAGGACGTGCCCATCGTCCAAGGGCAGGGGATCAACTGGCAGGAGACCCTGATCAATCCGCGGATCGCCGCGGAGAATGTTCTGGCGAGCGACAAGGTCCTGCACAAGGGCCACGCCATCGCCGCCGTCGCCGCCGACAGTCCCCACGTCGCGGAAGAGGCGGCCCAGAAGATCAAGGTCGAGTACGAGGTGTTGCCTCCAGTGCTCAACGTGCACCAGGCCATGGACCCGGACACGCCGCCCATTCACGAGACCATGACCACCCGCGCCCAGCAGCAGCGGTTCGCCAAGGGCGAGGACTCGGGGGTGAAGAGCAACATCGACTCCCATCTCCAGTTCAAGCGGGGCGACCTGGACCAGGGGTTCGCGGAAGCGGACCTGGTCGTCGAGCGGGAGTTCACGACGAAAGCGGTCCATCCGGGGTACATCGAGCCCCCGGCGGCCACCGTGTATTGGGGCGCTGACGGCCGGGTAACGATTTGGACGAGTACTCAGGGACACTTCATGATACGGCCTGTCATCGCGTCGATCCTTGGGGTCGACGAGCATGCCGTCAAGATCGTGCCGATGGAGATCGGCGGCGGGTTCGGCGGCAAGCTGTACATGTACCTGGAGCCCATGTGCGCCATCCTCTCGAAGAAGACGGGCCATCCGGTGAAGATGGTCATGAGCCGCAAAGACGTGTTCTTCGCGGCTGGTCCGACGTCGGGAACCTACATGCGAGCCAGGATCGGCGTGAAGAGATCGGGGGAGATCACGGCCGCGCATGTTTACTTCGCCTTCGAAGCCGGAGCGTTTCCGGGCTCCCCGGTGGGGGGAGCGGCTACCACCTCCCTAGCGCCGTACAAGATCGACAACCTCCAGGTCGACGCTCTCGACGTTATCGTCAACAAGGTCAAGGTCGCGTCCTACCGGGCGCCCGGGTCCACCCAGGGGGCGCTGGCAGTGGAGACGGTGTTGGACGAGATCGCGGAGACGTTGGGGATGGACCCCCTCGATCTCCGGCTCAAGAACGCCGCCAGGGAGGGGGACCGGCTGCCGACCGGCGTTCCCATGCCCAGCATTGGATGCGCCGACGTCCTCCGGGCGATGAAGGAGCACCCGCATTACTCCGCTCCCCTCGAAGGGCCGAACAGGGGACGAGGGGCGGCCATCGGTTTCTGGGGCAATGGCGGGGGCCCTTCGACAGCGGCATTGACCGTCAACACGGACGGCAGCGTGGGCATCGTCACGGGTTCCGTGGACATTGGCGGGACCCGTCCCTCGGTGGCGATGCAGGCGGCCGAGGTGCTCGGCATTTCCGCTGAGGATATGGTGCCGACCGTTGGAGACACTGACTCGGTGGGCTTCACGAGCTGGACGGGAGGGAGCAGGACGGCCTTTGCGACGGGGTTCGCCGCCATCGAGGCCGCGAGAGACATCCGAGACCAGATGATCGGCCGCGCCGCAGTGCTTTGGGAGGTCTCGAAGGAGGATGTCTCCTTCGAAAAGGGGTCCTTCATCAACGACAGGGACCCTGACGAGCGGCTGACGTTCAAGCAGCTTGCCGCCAGGATGCTTCAAACGGGCGGCCCCATCAGCGCGTCAGCATCGACGAGCGCCATGCGGACGGGCCCGGCCATCTGCGGCAACATCGTGGACGTCGAGGTCGATCCCGAGACCGGGAAGGTCGACGTGCTCCGCTACACCGCCGTCCAGGATGTCGGCCAGCCCGCTCATCCCAGCTATGTCGAGGGGCAGATGCAGGGGGGCACGGTCCAGGGGATCGGTTGGGCCCTGACGGAGGAGTATTACTGGACGGAGGACGGGGACATCGCCAACTCATCGTTCCTGGACTACCGCATGCCGACGAGCCTGGACCTGCCCATGATCGACACCGTGCTGGTCGAGGTGCCCAATCCCGGCCACCCCTTCGGTCTCCGAGGGGTCGGGGAGGTGCCCATCACGCCTCCGCTGGCATCGATCGCCAACGCGGTATCCCATGCGATCGGGGCCCGGATGAGGCATATGCCCATGGACCCGCGGTCGATCCTGGAGGCCATAGAAGGCAGGGCGTAGCGGGGCGACTTCGGGGACCGGTCCGAATGGGACCAGCGCAGCGGCGGGCCCGACCGCCGACCGGCCCGGCAATTATCAGGGGGTCGCGGCGACGGGGCCCATCCCCGCTCTCGCTCGGACGGTGTTCAGGTAGTCGGCGTAGCCCGTTTCGAGGGTGAAACGGGGGGTAAACCCAAGCTCCTCCCGGAGGCGCCGGTTGCTGACCAGCCGCAGGGCGCCGAAGGGCTCCGCGGCGACTTCGATCTCGCTATCGGGAAGGGCTGCGCGCACGTAGCGCGTACAATCTCCGACAGGCCGCCGCTCCGACGCCATGTTGAACACGCGGTGAGGCGGGTCCTTCGCGGTTAGGGCGCAGTGCCAAGCGGCCGCGGCATCGGCGACGTACATCCAGTCCACGATCTGATCGTCCGGCGGCATGACCGCCTTGCGTCCCACGGCCGCCAACTCGGGCTGGACCATGAAGTGCTGCCGGGGGGAGGTCACGCGCTGTCCGCGGCCCAGCCCAAATACGGAAGTCGGCCTCAGGCCGATGGTATCGAGTCCGTACTGCTTGAAGTATGTATCGGCCAGGTGCTCGTTGAACAGCTTGGCCGCGCCGTACAAGGAGCTGGGTTCGGGGGTGATGTCCTCATCGTGCTCCTCGTCGCCGAGAGCCTCGCGATGGCCGTAGACGGCGGCTGAGCTGGCGTACACCACGCGGCTGACTTCCATGATGCGGGCCGCTTCGAAGACGTTGGCAGTGCCGCTGCAATTGATGTTGACAGACCTGACAGTGCTGGCGTAGCTGCCCACCGTGAGGATAAAGGCGAGGTGTACGACCCGATCGACGTTGTGCTCCTTCATGGCGGCCACGATGCTCGTGGGCTCCAGCACGTCGCCCTGAACGATCGTGACCCTATCGAGGATGTCCTCGATGCGGTCGAGAACAGGGGACTGCTCGAACAGGAGGACATCCCTCTCCCCGGCTTCATTCAGCAGGTAGCGAGCCAGGTGAGAGCCCAGGAACCCCGTGCCGCCGGTGATCATGACAGACATAGCCGCCCCTTTCCCGATCGATGGCCTTTCCATCAAGGCCGTCATTATAGACCGGGCCAGAAGTCATAGACTGGGCCAGAAGTCGCAGCCCCGACAGGAACTCCGTCCACCCCGTCCATGCCGTGTTGTTCTTCCGTCGCCCAGATGCCACAATCTTTCGTTGGTCCGCCGCTCGGACCACAGAACTCCCGCCGAGGAGATGAGGATGAAACTCTCGCTGTTCTTTGAGATCCAGAACTGGAAGCCGTGGACGGACCGGTCCGAGTACAACGCCTATTGGAACGTCCTGGAGCTCATCGACGCTGCGGAGGGTCTGGGCTTCGAGACGGTGTGGATGGCGGAGCACCATATGCTACCGGAGTGGTCGCATTCTTCCGCCCCCGAGGTGTTCCTGGGCGCCGTAAGTCAGAGGACCAAGCGGATCAGGCTGGGGCATGCGGTGGTCTTACTTCCGCGGAGCTTCAACCACGTGGTGCGGGTCGCCGAGCGCACCGCGGCGCTGGACATCCTGTGCAACGGGCGCCTGGAGGTGGGGACGGGGAGGGCGGTTACCGAGTCGGAGCTGTTGGGGTTCGAGCTGGACCCAGATGATTCCTCCCCAATGTGGGAGGAGGCGGTGCACCTGCTTCCCCGGCTGTGGACGGAGGAGACGGTCAGCCACGAAGGGAGGTACTACAACATCCCGCCGCGCCAGGTAGTGCCGAAACCCATACAGGAGCCGCACCCCCCGCTCTGGCTGGCGGGCACGAACCCGGCGACCTTCCGAAAGGCGGGAGAGCATGGAGTGGGGATGATCGGGTTCCCGGTGGGGACAGCGGTCAAGGACGTCGAGGACCGTATCGGGGAATACCGGGAAGGTATCAAGACCTGCAAGCCCGCGGGCCATTTCGTCAACGACCGGGTGGCCATTCTGCTCCAGTGTCTCGTGGACGAGGACGCGAGCAAGGTGCTGGAACCGGGGAAGAAGTTCGACGAGCGCATCCTCGAATGGTCGGGCAAGAACTTCGGTGTATTCAGCAACATCAAGCCTCAGGGTTATGCCTTCTATCAGGAGACGCAGAGACAGGCGGCGCTACACCCGATGCCTACCTATGAGGACCGGGTCGAAGGCGGCGCCCTCATCGTCGGCGACCCAGCGCGGGCGATCGACAGTCTGCAGCAGTACCAGGAGGCGGGGACGGACGAGGCCTTGTGCTGGTTCCGTTTCGGCGGGATACCGCACGAACAGGCGATGAGGTCCTTGAAGCTGATGGGGGAGAAGGTCCTACCGAGGTTCCACACCGGCTAGGGCGAAGTCGGACGACGTACAGCGCGGCTAACCCCATGAAAGGGAGACGGAAATGGTATTCAGTGGTCTTTTCGGCGAACCCCAAAGGTCACGCCCGACCTTCAACCAGAAAGACAAGGAATTCCTGTACAAGCGCCAAAATGGGAAGTGCAACGGCTGCGTTACGAAGTTCCCGGCCAGGAACATGACGGTAGACCACGTCAGACCCCTATCAAAAGGCGGAAGTGATAAGCCGAGCAATCTTCAGCTGCTCTGCAACTCCTGCAATTCGATGAAGGGCACCGGAACCCAAGCGCAACTCAAAAAGCGCCTAGCGGAGAAGGGCATCATCGAGTTGCAGGCCACGGCGAAGAAAGCTCCTTCGGCGACCAAGAAACCGGCGAAGAAGAGGACCGCCAAGAAAGAATACGATCCAATTGCCGATTTACTCTGGGGTAGGGGCTAGCGGGCGCCCCGACAACGCAAGATGAGTATTGGCCCTTCGACTGCGCAATCCGCAGGGGCGGTTCGCGAACCGCTCTTAGGAGGGTGCCCGCCGCAGGCATTGCCAAGGGGCAAGTCAATCCCGCCCCAAAAAGAGTTGTGATGCCCCGATTTCCCCGCCGGTAGGGGTTCTTCGACTTCGTTCCGTTTTCGGCTCCGGCTCACTCCACTTCGCCCTTCGGCAGGCTCAGGACAGGCTCAGGATGAGCGGACATGGAATCCAGCGAGGGAGGCGTTGGGTAATCCGTAGGGGCGTCCCTTGGGCGCCCAGTCTGGGCCGTATCGGTCCCTTTTATCGTCGCCCCCGCGAAAGCGGGGGTCCAGGTGGGGGCCGCGCCCCAGCCCCTGGGTCCCGGCCTCCGCCGGGACGATGGCCTTATTCTGCTCGTCTTGAGCGCTGTCGAAGGGAGGCTCATCTCTCAGGGTCCTTCGACAGGCTCAGGACAGGCTCAGGATGAAGCGATTGGGGCAGGTCTGCCTTGCTGGGGTAGGGGCGGGTTTCAAACCCGCCCCTACCGAGACTGGACCGGAGCCTCGCGGTGGGGGATGTCAGCCGGGGCCCATGGCCTCTTTGAACTGCCGGATGGCATCGATGTGGTCGTCGGGCCTGGCAAGTCCGGAGTCCATGGAGTTGAAGCTCAGGTGGGTTGCCCCGAGCTCTTGCCATTGCGCGGCCTGAGCCAGGGCCCCATCCATGCCATCGGCGAGGTTGGCCCTGCAGTCCAGCCCCAGGGTGTCTGGGTCGCGTCCCGCCTCCCGGGCGTATTCCCGCATGCGCTGAATGGGGCCAGCGCGCTGCTCCGGGTTGTCCCTCGAGGCAAGGATGAGGCCGTCGGCGATGCGGGCCGCCCGCCGGATGACGGGCTCCGCCCAGCCTCCGATCCAGACCGGGATGGGTCTTTGTACGGGCAGGGGGTTGATGCCGGCGGCGGTCACCTTGTGCCATTTGCCTTCGAAGTCCACTACTTCTTGGGTCCACAGGGCCCGCATGAGCTCGATCTGCTCCTCACTGCGGGCTCCGCGGTCGTGGAACTCCATATCGAGGGCTTCATATTCGACGGCGTTCCAACCTGTACCGATACCCAGGCGCAGCCGCCCTCCAGTGAGGACATCCACCTCGGCGGCCTGCTTGGCGACGAGGGCGGTCTGCCGCTGTCCCAGTATCAGGACGCTGGTCGCGAACTCGATGGCCTTCGTCACGGCCGCCAGGAAACCGAACAGGACGAAGGGCTCGTGGAACATGTGCCGATGGCTGTAGCGGCCTGACCAGCCTGGATGGCCGGCCGGGTCGGCGCCGAGGACGTGGTCGAAGGCCAGCATGTGCCGGTAGCCCAGGCCCTCGGCAGCTTCGGCGTAGGCGCGGATGGCCCCGGGGTCGGTCTGGATCTCTGTCTGAGGGAAAACGACGCCGAGCTGCATAGGGCCTCCTTCGCTCACACAGACGCCCGACGGTCAGTGGACGACTTTGCCCGGAGCCGCTCCCGTATGCTCTCCGTTCTCGAGCAGGACCTCCCCGTTGACCATGACGGCCCGGACGCCTTCGGCCTTCTGGATGATCCGCTTCCCGCCCCCGGGAAGGTCGTCGGCCATCTGCCTGGGGAGGGCCTTGATGGTCTCGGGATCGAAGACGACGACATCCCCCGCCTTGCCTTCCTTCAGGACGCCCCGGTCTTTGAGGCCGAGGACTCCCGCGGGCATCGAGGTCAGCCTGCGGACGCCTTCCTCGAGGGTCATCACCTGGCGCTCTCTCACCCACTGGCCAAGGAGCACGCTGGTGAAGTCGACGCCGCAGTCCATATCGAGGTGGGCGCCGGCGTCAGAGAGTCCGGGCAGGCAATAGGGATGGGTGATCATCTGGCTGACGGCCTCGGCGTCGCCGTTGAGGCTGCCCATGTAGACGAACTGGGTTTCCAGGTCCTCCTGCAGTGAGAGGTCGAGGATGTAGTCCATGGGGTGCTTCCCGGCCTTCGCCGCCAGGTCGCCGACGCCCTGGCCTTCGAGCCCTTTGTTTCGCTGGTCCTTCACTCTCACGACCTCCAGCAGCTCGAGCCGACGGCTGGGGGTCCCAGAGCACAGGTGTTCCCATTCGGTCCTTAGCTGGTCGCGCAGGGCCGGGTCCGCGAGGGCCTCCAGCTTTTGGGCATGGGGCTTGTTGATGGTCTCCTTCCAGGTGGGGAGGCCATCGAACATATAGGTTGCTCCCAGGTTGAACTCGAGGTCCATGCGTTGGGTGCGGGCGACGGCATAGATAGGTGAGCCGTCCGCCCCGGCGCGGTCCATGAAGGCCAGGGTCTCACGCCACCGGTTGGGTTCCTCCCACCGATGCATGAGCTGGTTCCACAGCACGGGCTTCTTGGCGATCTGGGGGAGGGAGACCAGGACGTCTTCGAACTCCTGGCTGATGAACGAGCCTCCGGGGTGGGGGTTCATGCCGATGACGCCGCGGTCGAATTCGGAGAGGACCCCGCACAGCCCGGTCAGCTCCTCTCGCGAGCTGAGCCGGCTTGGGATAGGCTCTCCGTACCCTCCGGTGTGGTGAGCCGTCTGGGCGGAGGAGAAACCGATGGCGCCCTGCTGCATGGCTTCCCGGAGGATCTGTTTCATCTCGGCGATTTCCTCGCCGGTGGCCTCGCGCTCGTAGCTCTCCTTGCCCATAACGTAGTAACGCAGTGCGCTATGGCCCACCTGGGCCCCCACGTTCACGCCAAGGCCTTCGCCGATTCTATCGAGGTAAGTCCCGAACGAGTCCCACGTCCAGTCGATGCCGTTGCGCAGCACGTCCAGCGGGATGCCCTCCACCCGGGCCATGAGCCGCATCAGGTACTCGGCGTCGGAGGGCCTCCCCGGCGCGATGGTAAATCCGCAGTTGCCCATGAGGACCGTCGTGACACCCTGCCAGCAGGAGGATGTCGCGAGGGGGTCCCAGAGGAGCTGGCAATCGTAGTGGGTATGGACATCGAAGAAGCCCGGAGCTACGGTCAGGCCGTCGGCGTCGAGCGTCTTTCCCGCGGCGCTCCCTTTCAGGTCGCCGATCTCGGCGATTTTCCCATCCTTCAGCGCAACGTCGGCCCGGTAGGCGGCCCCACCAGTACCATCGACAACGGTCCCATTCTTGATGACTAGGTCGTACGCCATCTCCCCACCTTTCCGCCCTACAGGCCCGTTCGGTCTTCCCGAGAAGCACAGGTCAAGCGGTCCGACTATAGGCTTGCCGTTTCTGGCGTGTCAACGAGTCGGGCCGGCGCCTCCAGGGCAATCGCATATTAAATTGATTCTAAGACAAGATATAGAATTGTGGTCAATCCAGGGTAAGGAGGGACCACATGGACGCTACGCCTGCAGCCAACCTGATCGATCGGTTCGCAAAGCTCAACGACCCACGAGACGATCGCGCCAAGCGCCACAACCTGATGGATGTCGTGGTCATCGCTATCTGCGCGGTCCTCTGTGGTGCGGACTCGTGGGTGGACGTGGAGTTGTTTGGCAAGTCGAAGAAGGACTGGCTCCGTCGGTTCCTCGAGCTGCCCAACGGCATCCCATCGCATGACACCTTCGGCAGAGTCTTCGCGAGACTGGACGCGACGCAGTTCCAGGAATGTTTCATGGACTGGGTGAGCGCGGTCAGCGAGGTGACCAGAGGGCAGGTGGTGGCGATCGATGGCAAGACGCTCCGTCGTTCGCATAACAGATTCATAGGGAAGTCAGCAATCCACATGGTGAGCGCGTGGGCATCATCCAACCATCTGGTGCTCGGACAGACCAAGGTCGATGAACGTTCCAATGAGATCACGGCCATACCTCAACTGTTGAGCGTGCTGGATGTGTCCGGATGCATCGTCACCATTGACGCCATGGGGTGCCAGAAGGAGATTGCGGCAACGATCATCGACCAAGGTGCCGACTACGTCCTGGCCCTCAAGGAGAATCAGCCCCAACTCCACAGGGACGTCAAGGAGGCGTTTGCCGATGCCCTACGGACCGGCTTTGCCGATCTTGATCACGACTTCTGCGAGACGGTCAACAAAGGGCATGGTCGAATCGAGATGCGGCGATGCTGGTCTGTCTCAGACCCCGACCACATCGACTACCTCAACGACCGTCAGGAGTGGACGGCACTCACCAGTGTGGCGATGGTCGAGTCAGAACGCTGTGACGGAGACGGCAGAACGTCCACGGAAGTCCGCTACTATCTATCGAACCTGCCGAACCAGGCCGACCGAATCCTCTCAGCGGTGAGAGGACACTGGGGGATTGAGAATTCGGTCCACTGGGTGCTTGATATCGCCTTCCGCGAGGACGATTGCCGAGTCAGGACTGGCAACGCCGCCGAGAACTTCTCCACCCTGCGTCGCATGGCCCTCAATATGCTCAAGCGCGAGTCCATGTCGAAAGGGGGCATCGCCGCCAAACGCAAGAGAGCCGGATGGGATGAGGACTACCTCCTCACCGTGCTCAACACTTAGTATGCGATTGCCCTACCGGCGCCTCGAAGGGGGCCGTTACGAGGCCGGGCTTTCGCGCCGCGGTGCTATACTGCCCGCCGGGCGAAGAACGGGTGTCTTTGGGGCCTTGACGCCGAGGAGGACGGGGATGGCTGGAGAAGGAACACTGTCGTCTAGCAAAGTCTCGGCCGCCGGCTACCTGGAGGCGTTTGATTATCTCTATGAACAGGGCATGACGGACGGCTTGCCCGTCGTGCCCCCGACAGAAGATCTCGTCTTGCGGATGGTCGAAGGCGCCGGCAGGCCAGCGGATGAGCTGATAGCCAGGGTGCCACCCTCACTTGGCGAAGCCACCGTGGAAAAGATCGCGGTCAACGGGGTTATGGCCGGCTGTCTGCCGGAGTATATGCCGGTCATCGTTGCCGCCGTCGAGGCGATGGTCGAGGAGCCCTTCGATCTCTACGGCATACAGACGACGACCAATCCGGCGGCCGTTTGCGTGATCGTCAACGGGCCGATTCGCCAGCGGCTGAACATCAACTGCGGTTCCGGCTGCCTCGCGCCGGGATGGCGCGCCAACGCCACCATCGGGCGGGCCATTCGGTTGATCCTCCTCAACCTGGGAGGGGCAACCCCCGGCGACGTCGACAAGGCGACGCAGGGAAGCCCGGGGAAATACGGCATGTGCTTTGGGGAGAACGAGGAGGAGAGCCCGTGGACGCCGCTGCACGTCGAGCGCGGGTTCCGCCCCGATCAGAGCTGTGTCACGGTCGTGCCGCCCCAGTCCACGGTCAATTTCTTGCTGTCCGACCGGCATGCGGCGGAGGAGCTTCCCGCAATGACGGTTTCGATGAATAACCCCGCGATCAACCATTACGCGCTATTCACCGGGGAGCCGCTGGTGGTATTCAATCCGATTCACGCGTCGAGCCTGGCCGATTCGGGCTATAGCAAAGACGACGTGAAGCGGTATTTCCACGAACATTGCCGCTTCCCAATCGACCAGATGTCGCCTCGCCATGCCGAGCGCAGGCAGGAGATGGCGGGAGGGGTCGTCGATAGGATGGCGCCGATGGTGCCAAACTGGCAGGACTATATGATCGTGGTGGCCGGCGGCCATGGGGGGCTCCACACGACGTTCATGCCTTCCTTTGGGGAGCCGCGGTCGATCACGCGGGAGATCAGGGAGCCGTAATCTGCCGCCTTGTGGGTTTGGTGAGGCGGCCTTTATCGTGATAGTGAGGGACTAGACCGCATAGGCGGCAGCAGACGGAGTGATCATGGGCCAGTACGACGTCGTTTCGGCCGATTCGCATGTATTCGAGCCCCATGACCTCTGGGAGCGCTACATTGATCCGGCTTTCCGGTCCAGGGCTCCGAAGATCGTCCGGCAGGGTGGTCAGGACCTGCTGGTGATCGATGGGTTCGACGCGGAGTTCGTTGGGATCATGGGGACCGCCGGCGTGGAGTCGGACAGGCTGAAAGAGGTCCGGGTGCATGAGGAGCAGCGCGCCGGCGGCTGGGACCCCCACGCCCGGGTGAACGACATGGACAGGGATGGGGTCGACGCCGAAGTCCTCTATACAAGCCTGGGGATGAAGCTTCATGGCATTCGTGAGCTGGACTACCAGCTAGCCTGCTTCCGGGCATACAACGATTGGATGGCGGACTTGTGCAGCGCCTATCCCGAGAAGCTCATCGGCATTGGCCTGATTTCCCTACTGGACATCGAGCAAGGAATCCTGGAGCTGCGCCGCACGACGGACCGAGGGCTGGGCGGAGCCGCCATCAGCATCGATCTCATGGCGGGCCAGGCGCCATTCTGGGATGCGGCGTTCGATCCTTTCTGGGCGACGGCCCAGGAGATGGATGTCCCTCTGAGCCTACACCTTGGGACAGCGGGGGGGAGGCCAGACCGGCGGTCGGATTCGCCCGGAGATTTCATCGGGAGGTACGCGACGCTCCCCAATCAGATGCAGCTTTCGCTGGCGAACCTCATCGCCTATGGGGTGTTCGAGCGCTTCCCGGGGTTAAAAGTGGTCTCCGTAGAAAACGACATTGGGTGGGTGCCGACGTATCTCGCTCGCCTGGACCACGCCTGCGAGCGCTATCCTCACTGGACGGGGGCGCGCCTCCCGAAGCGGCCCAGCGAGTATTTCGGCCAGGTATACATGACGTTCATATCGGACAAACCAGGCGTCGAGATGCGCCACCACATCGGCTTGGACAACATCATGTGGTCGTCGGACTATCCTCATCCCGACAGCACATGGCCGGAATCGCAGAAGGTGATCGAGTGGCAGATGGAGGGCGTGCCGGACGATGACCGGCGGAAGATCGTCTGCGACAACGCCGTCCGGCTGTATCATCTGGTATAGGCATAGCGGTGTCTTGAGGCCGAATACGGGCACTCCCATAGCGCCCGATCTAAAGAGTGAGATCTGGAATGTACGACCTGATTATCGAGAACGGAACGCTGGTTGATGGGACTGGGGCGCCGAGCTCTCGGGCGGACATCGCGATAAAGCAGGGGAAAATTGCCGAAATCGGCGACCGGTTGTCGGGCGCCGAGAGAGTCCTCAGCGCCGATGGCCTGGTGGTTGCCCCCGGGTTTATCGATATGCACACCCACTACGATTGCCAGCTGCTCTGGGACCCCCTCGCGACATCCTCGTCCTGGCATGGGGTCACGACGGCTTTGATTGGCAATTGCGGGTACAGCATCGCTCCCAAGCGGCCCAGCGATACCGAGTATTACATGCAGTTCATGGCCGCGGTCGAAGGCATCCCGGTCGAGTGTCTGCATTCCGGACCTGAATGGACCTGGGAGAGCTTCGGGGAGTACCTCGGGAGTGTGGGAGGCAATCTGGGTATCAACGTGGCGGCCCAGGTAGGACATTCGGCCCTGCGGTACTACGTGATGGGCCAGGAGTCCACAGAGAGGGAGGCGACCTCGGATGAGGTCCAGATGATGAAGGGGTTGCTGCGGGAGTCGATGGGTCGAGGCGCCTTCGGCTTCTCGACCCTTCAATCCGTCCACCAGAGGGGGGCCTATGGGCAGCGGGTCCCGAGCCAGCTCAGCACCCTGGAGGAATTGATGGACCTGTGTTCAGTGCTTGGAGAGTTCCCGCGCGGGATATTCAGCACAAATCCCAGGCCCGGGGCGGGTGTCATCGACCAGGAGTTCCAAGATTTCCTGATCCAGGTCAGCAAGAGGACGGGCCGGCCCGCGGTGTGGAACCAGTTCTTCCACACGTGGGCGAATCCGACGCTTTATAAGGACCTGCTTCGGTATATGGACCGAGCCGCAGAAGAGGAAGGCCAGGTGTACGCCGTAGCCCGCTGTCAGAGGATGGACACGGAGTTCAACCTCGGGCGGACGGCAATGTTTAACCATAGTCCCGCTTGGAAGGACCTCCTGGGGCAACCGCACGATGTGAAGACACGGATGCTCTCCGACCCGGCTGTGCGGGGACGGCTCCGCGAGGAGTGGGAGACGGTGCTGTTCGGCGCAGGCGGGCGGCGGGCTGATCTGCTGGAGGTCGGCCGCGTCAAGCTGAGCAAGAATAAAGGGCTCGAGGGGAGGCGGCTGGCAGAGATGGCTGCGGAGCAGGCTATCCATCCCGTGGACAGCCTGTTGGACCTCGCTCTGGAGGAGGAGCTCGGCACCCAATTCGTTTTTGTCGGCACCACAAACGGCGACCCCGCTGCAGTCGAGGAGATCACGACGGGCCCGTACTGTCTCGCCGGGGCGTCGGACGCCGGGGCACATCTGGACACGGACTGCGGGGTGAACTTTACGGGAGTGCTCCTGGGAGAGTGGGTCCGGGAAAAAGGCGTGATGACGCTGGAGGATGCCGTGCGCCGGCTGACCTCGATGCCCGCGTCCGTGCTGGGCATCACCGACCGCGGATCGCTGAAGGAGGGTGCCGCGGCAGATGTGGTGCTGTTCGACCCGGACAGAATCGGGGCGTTGCCGAGGGAGATCGTCAACGACCTTCCGGGTGGGGGCCCTCGGATTATTCAGAGGGCTGAAGGGGTCAAAGAGGTGGTCGTCAACGGCCAGCTGGTGTTCGAGGATGGAAGGCACACGGGAGCATTACCGGGAGAGATGCTCGGGCTCCCAAGGGCCTGAGGGAAATGACCAGGGCGGCGAGAGAGGTCCAGAAGCCTTTGAGGGAGGAGGGCCATGGGACGATACGGTTACCGGGTTATTGATGCGGACGGGCACGTCTTCGAGCCTCCCAGCCTGTACGACGACTTCCTGACGCGATATCTGGATGAGCGCTACAGGCCCACCCTTCGCGAAATCATGCAGGAATCCAAGGAGAAGGGAACGTCTCTGGTCTACACGCGCAACCGGCTGCCGCCCCGCCCGTGGACGGGCCGGCAATTGGGCGTCGTAAACCAGACGGAGGAGCCATCGCGGCCGGGCGGAGGCATGAAGCTCGGCGCCAAGGGGGCTGAAGTAGCGACGATGTGGGACCCCAAGCTGCGCCTGGAGGACATGGACCTCGAGGGGATCGACATTGCCGTCGTCTATCCGAGCGGGATGTCGAGCTTCTGCACCTGGGAGGATACCGGCCTGGAGGCGGCCATGTATCAGGCGTATAACCGCGCCGTGGCGGACTTCTGCTCTTTCGCACCCGATCGGTTGAAATGGGTGGCGCTGGTCTCGATGAGGGATATGGAGGCAGCAACGTCCGAAATCCGCCGGGTGGCAAAGGACTCCACGATGGTGGGCACCTACATTTCAGGGCACTCGGAGGACAAGCTGCTGGACGACCCCTTCTTTCACCCAATTTTCGAGGAGACCCTGAGCTTCGATCTGCCGATCGCGGTGCATGGCGGCTCTGTTAGACCCCCCTATGGGATCGGGACCTTTGAGTTCGGCGAGAACTGGTTCATCCAGCATGCCTCGACAAACCCCTACGAGCAGATGCGGGCCATGGCGGCTCTCATAGGGGGAGGAGTCATCGACAAGTTCCCCAACCTGCGCTTCGCCTTCCTCGAGTCGGGGTGCGGCTGGGTACCCTACTGGCTGTACCGCCTGGACGAGCACTATGAGCTGATGCCGAGGTACGTGCCGCTGCTGACGCGCAAGCCGAGCGAGGTCATGAAGAGCCGGGACCAGTGCTTCGTCTCTTGCGAGCCTGGAGAGTTCAACCTCGGGCCGACGATTGAGTGGCTAGGCGAGGAGAAAGTCCTTTACGCGTCCGACTATCCGCACTTCGATTCGGACTTCCCGAACACGGTCAAGGACATCGTGGAGCGCGAGGACCTCGGCGACAGCGCGAAGAAGAAGATCCTGGAGGAGAACGCCCTTCGGCTGTACCCACGGCTGAGATAGGCCTACTCGACCCGCGGCGGGCCGTCTAAAGACCGGATGGAGGAGAGTATGGAGATTCATCCGCCGATCCAGGACGGCGGTCCTGACGATCGATTAGACCATCATGGCGATGGACTGGCAGCGCACGGCTGTTATTCCGATAGACCTCCAGAACGATTGGGTGAACCTCATCGTGAAGGGTGATTCGGTGGAACGGGCGGCGAGAGTCCTGGACGCGGCGCGGCAGGCCGGCGTGAGCGTCCTTCACGTGCGGGTAGCCCATCAACCTGGACACCCCGCCGTGGGGCCGATCGCCAATCATCACGAAGCCAGCATGAAGGGCAGGGGCGGAGGCGTGGATGGCGAACCCGGCGCTCAGATCGTGCCGAAGCTTGTCCCACAGGACGGGGAGCCGGTCATCACGAAGCAGCATTCCGCGCCTTTCGTTGGGACCTGGCTAGAGCAGGCGCTGCGGGACCCGGGACATCCGCACCATCGCAGCGGCGGGTGTAGCCGCAAGAGCTTTAGCCGGTCCCCCGTCTGGTGACAGATTTCGTCGCGCAAAGGGGTATCGCGCCCAAATCCACCATCAGAATAGAAAGAGATACCCCGTTGGAGCCGGCTGTGAAGCTGGCTATGATGGCAAAGTGCTCAAACAAAGCCATCACCAACGAGGTGCAGCTAGTATGCCCCAGGGAGCATTGCCTTTCCAATACGCCCAGGAGAAGGGTTCGACGGGGATGACCGCTCTCGCCGGTCTGGGGGCGTACCTGGATCTTTGGCAGGTTGCCGGTTTACCCGAGTCGGTCCGGCGGCATCTGGGCGTCAAAGGGGAGCAGGGCTGGACCGATGAGCAGATGGTCACCTCCCTGGTGCTGTTGAACCTGGCTGGCGGTGAGGGTGTGGAGGACCTGCGCCTGTTGGAGAAGGACGAGGGGCTGGGCCGGGTGTTGCGGCTGGCGGAGACTCAGGGGATGCGCCGGCGGGAGTGCCGAGGGCTGCTGGGGAGGTGGCGCCGGGAGCGCCGCCGCAGTGTGCCGTCGGCCTCGGCCGTGTTCCGTTTCCTCCAGCGGTTCCACGACCCGGCCGAGGAGGAGAGAAGACGCCCCCACACCGCGTTCA
The DNA here is from genome assembly GCA_965220155.1 of Dehalococcoidia bacterium. Lineage (GTDB taxonomy): Bacteria > Chloroflexota > Dehalococcoidia > SHYB01 > SHYB01. The sequence continues at coordinate 3,278,599 of OZ244810.1, forward strand.
TCCCCGCCGCCACCGGTGGGTTGCGCGGGCTGGGAAAAGCGAACGCCGACTTGGTGGGCTTCGTCCAGAGACAGGGCCGGCATGAGCAGGCAACCCTGGACATGGACGCCACGCTCATCGAGACCCACAAGGAGCAGGCGCGGTATTGCTACAAGAAGCACAAGGCCTACCAGCCGCTGACGACCTACTGGGCAGAAGCTGACTTGGTCTTGCACTCGGAGTTCCGGGACGGCAACGTGCCGGCGGGCCACCAGCAGTTGCGGGTGCTTCGGGAGTCGTTGGAGCACCTGCCTTCGGGGGTGGAGCGGGTTCTGGTGCGCTCGGACACGGCGGGCTACCAGCAGGAGGTCTTGCGCTACTGTGCCGAGGGCAAAGACCAACGCTTCGGAGTGATCGAGTTCGCTGTGGGAGTGGACGTGACCCCGGAGTTCAAGGCTGCGGTGGCCCAGAGCGCTGAGGAGGAGTGGCGGGAGTTGTACCGGGAGGTGGACGGGCGGCGAGTGGAAACGGGCCAGCAGTGGGCGGAAGTGAACGTCGTGCCCAACTGGATAGGACACTCCAAGACCAGCCCGGAGTACCGGTTCATCGCCATCCGGGAGCCGCTGCGGAACCCGCCCCTGCCGGGGCTGGCCGGCCAGTTGGACCTGCCCGCCATCATGGAGATGGGGCAGCAGGGGTGGTACAAGGTCACCGGGGTGGTGACCAACCGGGAGGTTGACCCGGAGGCGTTGGTCTGGTGGTCCCGGCAGCGGTGCGGCAAGGGGGAGGAGGCGCACTCCGTGCTGAAGGAAGACCTGGCGGGGGGCCGGCTGCCCTCGGGACTGTTCGGAGCCAACGCCGCTTGGTGGGCGATAACGGTGCTGGCCTTCAACCTGAACTCGGCGATGAAGCAGTTGGCCCTGGGTCAAGAGTGGGTGAGCAGAAGGCTGAAGGCGGTGCGCTTCGGGGTCATCAATCTTCCGGGTCGGGTGGTGCGCCACGCCAGGACGCTGATCATCAATCTGAGTGGGGGCCACCCCTCATACACGGTGTTGGTGGCGGCGCGGCGGAGCATCCTCGCCCTAGCCCACGGGCCGCCGGGGGGCTGACTCGGCCCTTGCGGGCCCAGAGGCCACCAAAATCGGGCCCGGCCGGGTGCCGAGGGTTCGTTGCGCCCAACACCCGCCGAAACTGCCCTTCCAACCCCCTTTTGCCTCTGAACCATCCCCCAGGCCGCTTTCGCCAACCCCTGGACCGCTCACCGAACCGCCTTACACCCCCCACTCCAGCCCATCCAACGCCTCCACACTCCTTAGATGGTGGATTTGGGTCGCGGGGGTTCCCTTGAGGAATCTTGACCGGAAGTGCTAGACTACCGGCGCTTCTGTAGAGGAACTCGGTGGGAAACGTTCCCGACAGGTGAGGCCCCCCGGGGCCTGCTGGAGCGAGGGAGCGTCCGGCTAGGAACAGGAGGCCTGGAATGAGAAGACGAGCCACGCTGGTCTTTGCGCTGGCAGCGGTTGGAGCGCTCATCGTGAGCGCATGCGGAGGCGCGGACCCGACGGCCACGGCGGTGCCGCCGACGGCTACGCCGGTGCCCGCGACGGCCACGCCGGTACCGCCGGCAGCTACGGCGATGCAGCCGACGGCCATGCCGGTGAAGCCGACGGCGACGACGGCGGCGCCAACGGCCACGCCCAGGCCGGGTGTGACCCCGCCACCGACGGCGACGGCAAGGCCCCAGCCGACGCCGACCCCAAGGCCGACGGCGATGCCGGTCCCCACGCAAGTTCCCCCGACGGCAACCCCGTCCGGGCCTCAGCCGAAGTACGGCAGCACGCTGAACGCGACGGTCCTGATAAACCCAAGGAACTGGGATGCCTGGGACGCCAGGGGGGGGCTTGTCGCCATCGTCGCCTTCATGAACACCTTCAGCAATGTCGTGGTGTTCGACGCCGACGATACCTCCCTGTTAAAGCCGGATCTGGCGGAGCGGTGGGAGGTGGCCGGGGACGGGAGCAGCGTGACCTTCCATCTCCGGAGGGGGGTGAAGTGGCACAACGGGCGCGACCTGACGGCTTCGGACATCGCCTGGAACTTCCAGCGAGGGGTCGATGCTGAGGGGACGACGGTCTACTTGAAGAGCCGGTTCACGAATGTGGCGAGCATCGAGACCCCCGACGATTTCACGGTGCAGGTGAACCTCAAGCAGCCGAGTGCTTCGTTCCTGCCCAACATGGGGCTGATCTTCGTCCTGATGTACCCGCCTTTCGGGCCGCCCCCGGGGTCCGCGGAGTTCAAGACGGTGGAGAACGCGGTCGGCACGGGGCCCTTCAAACTGGACTCGTTCAAAGACAACGAGCGGTTTGATTTCGTGAGGAACGACGACTACTACAAGCAAGACGCGGCGGGCAACCCGCTGCCCTACCTGGACGGGATCACCCTTTTCCCGATGCGGGGGGCCATCGCCCTGGCCGCATGGCGGACCAAGAAGGTCGACTGCGGGTGCGTATGGGACTTTCTGTACCTGACGCCCCTGGAGAACGAGTTGAGGCGGGACTTCCCGGGGGCGAAGCTGGTGGGAGGAAACACCGCCCAGTTCCAGCTCTACTTCAACATGAAGGAGCCATGGCTCGACAAGAGGGTGCGGCAGGCCGTCTTCATAGGGCTGGACCGGAAGCTGTTCGATGACGTCTACAGCGAGGGGAAGGCCCACTACCCTCCGGGCATCATGCTCTCGGACCAGCTAGGGGGGGTGTGGGCGCTACCCGACTCCGAGATTCTCCAGATACCCGGGTTCCGGCTGAAGGGGGAGGAGAAAGACCCAGCGGACTTGGAGATGGCGTTGGGGCTATTGAGGGATGCGGGGGTCGACCCGAAGGACCTGACCATCGTCTTCAACCACGGGAGCTCGACGCAGAAACAGGGCGAGATTATCAAGGGAGGTCTCGAGCAAGGGCTGGGACTGACGGTAGACCTGAGGATCTTCGAAGCCTCCGCAGCGGTGAGGGAGGCTCTGGTCAGGGGTGATTTCGACCTGGGCTACCTGCAGGGGGGCAACGGTTTCGACGACCCCTCGGACCAGCCGACTCGATACCTACTCAGCAACAGTCCAGAGAACTACGGGAAGTGGCCGTTCACCGAGACCGACAAGGTGTACGCCCAGATCGAGCGCGAGCTCGACCCCGTCAAGCGCAAGGAGCTGGCGTTCCAGTGGCAGCGGATGATCTTCGACGAGGCCATCGCGACGCCGTTGGGCTACGCCTACTTCGTGAACGGGGTCCACGCCCACGTGTTCGGCTGGGTCCGGGGTCACTATTCGACCAACTCCGGTCAGCGGTACGAGACGATGTGGATCGACGAAGACCTCCGATAGGAGGGGACTGAGCGAGAAGCACGAGGGCCGCCTCGCGGGTTTGGCGAGGCGGCCCTCTTCACGTCTCAGGCCATTCGCCCGTGCGAAGGACCGGAGCATGGACGCCTTTATGGGTCAGGGCCTGACAACATTAAAGCTTGGTGCCGAACACTCCGGACCTGTCATTGGTACGAAAATGGGCACCGCCGCACCGTTGTTTCGTAGAGGCGGGTTTCAAACCCGCCTCCGGCCCTGTCCTGGGACGCCGCCCTGTTTTCATCCCCTTACGTGGCCTTCACAAGGCCATAGTGATTCCGAACGCAGTGAGGAATCTAAGGGTCTTGTTCGGAATCATGACGCAACTCGACTGACAGGTTCTTCCTTGGGGCGTTGCGTTCCTAGTGGTCCGAGTTTGAGTGCAAGGGTCTTAGATTTCTCACTACGCTGCGCTACGTTCGAAATGACATTTTCGGGGGTTGGTGGTAACTGTAGTGAGGGGCGCTACATCGATGCGGCGCTCCGGCCAGGGCACCGATGATCTTCCGCCAAGGCCCCGATGATCTTCCGGCAGGGCGGTCAGGACCTGCTGGTAACCGAAGGGTCCGACGCGGAGTTCGTCTGGGCGGTCAGACCTTACCCGAACCCCAGGTCCTCCCAGACCTTGTTGAGCCGGTTCATGGCCTCTTTGTTGCCGTACTCGTTGCGGTCGCGCAGCCAGTTATGCTCGTCCTCTCGCCACACCATGTTGGTGAATAGCGGGTGGGCAACCGAGGCGAAGTTCATGTAGGCCCCCATCCCAGTCAGATGGAGGTACTGCTGAAAGGCGCGTTTTCCGAGCATGAGGTTGTCGGTCGAGTGCGCCGCGATGGCCTTGGCGTAGCGCAGGGCTTCATCCATCAGCCGCTCCCTTGGCACGATGGAGCTGACGACACCCCACTCCTTGAACTCCTGCGCTTTGGCCGTGCGGCCGGTGATGAGGAACTCCATGCCCCGGTTCATCCCGAGCCGCGCGAGGGTCAACGGAAGCTGGGTCTCAAACCCGGCGAAGCCGATGCGGCTCTGCCTCCTGGCGAAATAGGCGTCGTCGGAGCAGATGATCAGGTCGCACGTCATCGTGAAGGAGAACCCCTGTCCGATGATGCCCCCCTGGCACGCGGCGACGATCCACTTGTCGCCCCAGGTGAACCCTTTGTGTGTCACGTCCAGCACCTTGCGCATCCCGCGCATTCGGAGCGACTGCGGCAAGCGTTGACCCTTCTTGAGGCCGAAGGACTCGACGGGCATGCGCCGATTGTCTTCCCCCGCGCAGAAATCCGAGCCGTTGGCCGCCAGGATGATGACCTTGACCGAGTCGTCGTCCTGGGCCATCTCCATCTTTTTGTCCAGCTCGATGTTCATCTCGGGGGTGAGGATGGCGTTGCGCCGCTCCGGACGGTTGAGGGTGATCTTCGCGATGTGCGGCTCGACGATCTCGTACAGCACCATCTCTTCGGGAGGCTTGTCGGCCTCGAGGCCGTGTCCGTAGCCGCGGGTGCCCTGGCCGTCACCAGTAGTTGACATAAAGCGTCTCCTGAAGGTCGTTCTCAGTCTGAGGACCCGGGCTGGGACCGTCGACGCCAGAGATGATACGTGAAGGGGCAGGCCTATTCCACCGGCCGGCGGGGCTACTCCTGATTTTGCGCATCGCGCCCTGTCCGGTCCTGGAAGGCAGCGGACTTACGCGTGAGTGGGGCTATCGGCCCCCGCCATGGCGTTTGTCGAGTAGCCGACGTGGGACTTCACGGCATCGGCGAGGTTGGGGAGCCTGCCTTCTTCGACGAACTTGTCCGGGTTCCAAAGGTCGGCGAAGTGAAGGGCCCTCCCACAGTGAAGAAAGGCCTCTTCGACCTCGACCACGATAACGGCTTTCGGAGGCCTCTTCTCGTCGGGGAAGCGCGCCAGCAGGTCTGGGTCCACAGAAATGCTGGCCCGGCCGTTGACGCGGAAGGTATCGGACCAGCCAGGGATGAAGAAGATGATCCCCACCACCGGGTTTTCGACGATGTTGCGCAGGCTATCGGTGCGGTTATTGCCAGGCCGGTCGGGGATGAGCGCGGTCTTGTCATCCAGGACCTGGACGAATCCGGGTGTGTCGCCCTTGGGGGAGCAGTCCATCCCTTTGCTTCCGCAAGTGGCCAATACCACCAGGGGCGACGCGGCGATCATTTGCCGGCAGTAGCCGTCCAGCCTGTCGATCTGTTTGAGGACCGCCATCCCGGACGGCTCTTTGTAGTGTTGCCGCAGGCCTTCTTCGGTCTCGATGAGGAACTCTTCGCGGACTGCGTTGCTTAGCTCAGTCATGATTGGTCTCCCGCTACGCCGGCGTCTCAGGCGAAACCGTAGAGCCGCGCGCAGTTGTCCCACAGGTACCGGCGCCGCGCATCCTCGGGGAAGTCCAGCTCGAAGAAACTGTCTACGGCGTGGGGGAACTTGGAGTCTGGATGCGGGTAGTCCGTCGAGAAGACGATGTTATCGCCGTAACCGAGGGCGTCCATGAACCTGGCGGGAGCCTCGTCGCATTCGATGGAGACATAGCACTGGCGCTTGAAGTACTCGCTGGGACGCATCTTCAGCTCCGGGGCCTCGAAGCCCCTCCATTCCTGGTGCTCGTCCAGGCGCCACATGAGCCAGGGCACCCAAGCGCAGTTGCCTTCCAGGAAGGCGACCTTGAGGTCCGGGAACTTTTCGAGAATGCCCCCGGCGCAAAAGGCGGTGGCGGCCATCATCATCTGCATCGCGTGCCAGCCCGAGGCGTGTTGGAGCATTGTGGAATGGAAATGCCCGCCCATCTGGACCTCCGGAGCCGCAAAGGGGGAGCGGGAGCCGTCGTGAAAGCCCACGGGCACTCCCAACCTTTCGCATTCCGCCCAGAAGGGATCGTAGTAGGGGTCATACCAGTTCCGCCGGTTATGCAGGACCGGCTTGAGGAACATCGCCTTGAACCCGAGCTCCGTGACGCAACGGCGGATTTCCTGTACGCCCAACTCCACATCGTGGGGGTTGATCGCGCCGGACCCATGGAGACGGGCGGGGTCCTGCTGGCAAAAGTCGTACATCCAGTTGTCATAGGCCCGCCCCACGGCGTCGCCCAGGTCTGGGGCCATGCCGTCCACGTTGTGGGTGAAGAGGGCCCTGGTGGGGAACAGCACCGCGGTATCGAGGCCCTCGACGTCCATGGCGCGCACCTGGGAGCCCGAGTCGAACTCATGCTCATCTCCGTCCCGGTACTGAGGGGTCTGGTCCGCTCGCTCTCTCGCGGAGCCCTCCGCCGACTCAGGGGTAGCCGGCGGGCCCGACGTCAGCGGCTTGCCGTCGAGGGTAACGCCCAGGTCTCGGGGATGGTCGTGAATGCCGATGGGCGCCCGGTCCCTGTAGGCGGGCTCCATGTAGCGCAGCCACAGGTCCCAGGGCTCGATGACATGCATGTCCGAGTCCATGATTTTGAAGCCGTTCCTCGCCATGGTCGTCCTCCTTGTCCGTCGCCCCCGGCAGTCCTGGGTCCGGCTGGAACATCGCGGCGATCGGCGGCTCGATAACCGCCTACGCTACCTGAGCCAGCTCGCACCCGAACCGGCAGGCCGGACGTGGGCAGCTTGGAGCATCTTTCGGTGATGGTCAACCCTTCCCGGATGACTTCGAGCCGTCGCTCGCCGCACGGGAAGCGGTTCCAGTACGGCGGCACGCTGGATGTCACGGCGGTATTTCCGGGGTCTGGGGCCTCTTCTCGGACCAGCCCACATGCCGGACTTGATGGAGGCGAAGATGGCGGGGTGTTCGCTCGGGTGGTGTCGCACTGCCCGTGAAGGAGGCGGTCTGGACCGGCCGTCGTAATCCCGGCCGTCCGAGGCCGGACGGCCGGGGTGGCTCACGCTGGGCCTAGGACCCGCCTGATTGAATTCGCGTCAGGCTCTGCTGGTATTCCGCTTGAGGGAGAGGAACGTACCCCACTTCGGGCACGAGCCGCGGCGCCTCTTGGAGGTATGTCTCGACAAATGCCTGCACCTGGGGTTTGTCTTGAATGGACTTGATATTGACGTAGATGAACAGGGGCCGGGACAGAGGACGATAGGTACCGTTGTTGATGCTCTGATCGGTCGGGACAACGGCGTTTCCATCGCCGGGGTCGATGCCGAGGACTTTGAGCTTGTCTGCGTTTTCGGCGTAGTAGGCGTAGCCGAAGTAGCCCAGGGCGTAGCGCTCTCCAGCAACGCCCTGCACGAGCACGTTGTCGTTCTCGCTGGCCGTGTAGTCGGACCGAGAGGCGCCCTCTTTTCCATTGATGATGTCGGTGAAGTACTCGAAGGTCCCCGAGTCGGTACCCGGGCCGAAGAGCTTGATGGTCTGGTCTGGCCATTGAGGCCGGACCTGGTTCCACCTGGTCACCTCAGACCCCGGCTTCCAGATGCGCTCCAGCTCCTCGACCGTGAGGGAATCCACGAAGTCATTATCCGCGTTGACGATCACTGCGAGTCCATCGATCGCAACGGGGACCTCGATCCAGTCGATGCCTGCGTCCGCGCACCGTTGCTTCTCGGAGTCCTTGATGGGGCGGGAGGCGTCGGAGATGTCGGTCTCGCCCGAACAGAACCGCTTAAAGCCGCCACCGGTGCCAGAGACGGCGACGGCAGGGCGCACTCGAGGAGCGACAAGGCGGAACTCCTCGGCCACCGCCTCGGTGATCGGGAGGACGGTGCTGGAGCCATCGACGGTGATGTCGCCGGAGAGATCGGCGAGCTGGGAGGAGCGAGGCTCCGGCGCCGTGTCAGTCCCCGCGCATGCGGCAACAATCATCGACAGAGCCAGCGGCAACGACAGCAGCAGTGTCAGCCTGCGCCATCGAGCCCCGTCTCCGAACTTGGCTAGCCTTTTCTCTGGTCCATTCTGCATAGGCCCTCCTGCATCTGGTTGCTCGTATCCAGAATGGGCGAGCGGGGTTAAGGAACGTTAAACGGCCCGTTAAAGGAGCGTAATGCGCTGGTTAACGCGGGGTTAACTCTAGATGGGGCGGCCTGGGCCGCTTCCCGGGATTCCACCAGAAGCAGATGCGGCCGCCTGGCGCGACGCCTTGCCAGGCCATGCGGGCCGCGCGGCAGTGTCACCACTGGATTGGGGTCTGACGGCCGACGGTACTCTAGAACCGAGGACTTCGAGCCGTCGAACGGCGATTAAAAAGCCCCGAGCATGCTCGGGGCTTTCAGGAAGCCCGGTACTATGCCGAGCCAGCGGCCCGGCAGTCACTTATGGCAGAGTGCCATGAGTGACTGCCGGACTCACTGAGGGTCTACTTGCTGAACCAGACGGCCTCGAGTTTGTGGGCCGAGCTGGCGTTGAAGGCCCTGTTCAGCGCATAGTCCTCCACGTAGCTGTGGGCCGCGAAGATGGGGGCCATGTGGTTGCCCGGCACGTAGATGGCCCGCTCCAGCAGCCCCCGCTGGAGGTCTTTCACCAGCTCGATACGCTTGGCGGGGTCGAGCTGCCGCTGCTGGTCCTCGGCAAGCTGGTCGATCTCCGGGAAGGACCACTTGGCCCAGTTCAAGGGGCCACCGGTTGTGGTGCTGGGGATGATGACGTCTTGCGGGTCTTCGTACGCGTTGGGGCCTGGCTGGTTGAAGAGGTCGAAGTTCCCCTGGCGAAGGACCTCATTTCGGTCGCCGCCGACCGCGAAGGTCGCGTTGACCTTGATGCCAATGTCTTGAAGGAGCGTCGTGAGCAGCTCTCCGAGGTCTTTCAGCGTGCCTGTGCTCGTGATGAAGTTCAGCGTGATGTCACCGGGCTCGAAGCCCGCTTCGGACAGCAACTGGCGCGCCATCTCCATGTCCGCCGGGTCCTTGTTGCCGTCTTTCACCCGAAAGCCCGGGGTGGCGGCGAACTCTTCCGTGGACAGGCTGAACCTGCCCCCAGAGGTGTCCGGGACGAAGTAGGTAGGCGGGTACAAGCCCGCGCCCAGCCGGTAGGTCTCCGTGGCGGTGAGCCTGTCGAAGCCTATGTGGATGGCCTGGCGGACCTTCAGGTTGTCGAAGGGCGGCCTCTGGTTGAACCCGAGGTAGTTGACGGTCATGACCGCGACCCCGAACTTGGCATCGGGCACGTTTCGGGCCATCGGGTCTTTTTCCGGGGCCGTGATATCACTCGTGTAACCGCAGAGACAGTCGAGCTCGCCCGAGCGGAATGCCGCGAGCGTGAGCGCGCGGTCGGGGATCTGGAGGTGGATCACCCCATCCAGGTAGGGCAGCGAATTGCCCGACGCGTCCTCCTTGAAGTACTGGTCGTTCCGCACCAGCTCCTTGGAGACGTCGATCTTGAACTCCTTGAACTTGAAGGCGCCTGTACCCACGGGGCTGTCCTGCCACTTCTCGATGTCCGGCATGTGGGCCGGGTATATCTGCATGGACGGGATCGACATCAACGTGGCGAACGAAGCGCTTGGGGCCATCAAACGGATCTTGACGGTGTAGTCGTCAGGGGCTTCCCACCCCTCGACAATTTTCATCCGCGAAGTGTGAAGCGCGGCCTTGGAGTCTATGGGGTTCTTGGCCCTGTCGAGGCTGAAGAGCACGTCATTGGCCGTGAAGGGGGTCCCATCGTGCCACGTCGCATCTCGCTGCAGATTGTAGGTGAGCTCCGTCCCGCCGGAATCCACACTCCAAGCCTCGGCGAGGTCCGGGCGAATGGTGTTGCCATCGATCGGGTCGAGGAACGTCAGGTTGTTCAGGAGGTTCTGCGCCCCGATGACGGACCACTGGCCACCCGGACCGTAGACATTCCAGTTGGCGATGGCGGCACCAAAGGAGACACGCATGCGGAAGGTGCCTCCGTACTTGGGCTGGGGTGCCGCGGGTGTCGCCGTGGGGGCCGGTGTGGGGGTGGGTTGAGGGGTCGCCGTTGCCACGGGGGAGGCCATCGCGGTTGCCATGGCTGTTGGCACGGGGGTGGCCGTGGGCGCGGGCGTCGCGGTGGGGTCCGCCCCGCCGCAGGCGCTCACTATCAGGACAAAGGCTACGATGACCGCTGTGAGTGCAAGAAACCGACGTTTCATCGTCCATCTCCTTCTGGCGTCAACGCTCGATTGGCTGGTCAGTCAAACAGGAGAATCAGCCACAGGGGGGTACGAAGGGCCACGGCAAGCGGCTTCTCCTTCACGCCCAGGCGCCGCCACTTTTGCTAGGGCTGAATATAGTTCAGTATTTCGCTTTAGTCAAGCAATCGGACGAGGTTGGTCTCAAGAGCGCCGCTGCGCCGCTGAGCTTGCTCACCCCAATCCGGGGCAGAGGGCGGCGGGAGAGCTCTTGGTATGGGGTTGCGGGGGAGCGCAACGGGACTCAGGCCGCGCGATGCGCTAACGGGTCCGGCCTGGAGCCCCCCATGCGCTCCGGCCATGCGGGGGCGGCATGAGCTCAGGATCGATCAGGCCATGCTCGATGGCGAAGTCCGGGGCCTGGACCGTCATGCCCGAATAGAACATGGGGTCGGCACAGGTGGCGATGTACGCGCAGGTGAGCCCGGAGGCTTCAGGGGGCACCTCGACAGATGTGTCGAAGTCCTGGCCGCGCTGGACCACCTTCCGCTCGGTCCAAGTGCGTCCGGGTTCCAGGTTCACCACGGGGATGCCGTGGGAGCGCAGCTCCTTGGCCAGCCCTGGACCGAGGCGATTGAATCCGGCTTTGCTGACCCCGTAGCTCAAGGCCGGGGGACCGTTGTGAGTCCCGTTGGCAAGGGCCGGCATCTCGCGCTCGCCGAAGCCCGAGGTCACGTTGACGATCAGCCCCGACCTTTGCTCGATCATCACGGGCACCACGCTCTTGGTCAGGTAGAGGGGCGCCAGGCAGTTGATGCGGACCGCATCGTCAAACACGGAATACGGTGTGTCGACGAATAGGTCGCGGTGGCCGGGGCCGACGTATTTCTGGGCGTTGACGAGCACGTCGACGCGGCCAAACTCCTGCATCGTTTGCTCGAAGAACCGGTCGATGTCGGAGCTCTCCAGGAGGTCGACCTTCACGGGGAGGGCCTTTCGGCCCAGGGTCTCCTCCACTTCGCCAGCGAGCTCCCGAAGGCTGCCCGGCAGGGCGCGCTTCTCCGTCCTCTGCACGGTCTCGGATATCTCGTAGGCCTCGTGCCCCTCGAGAGTGCGGCTGCACACCGATAAGTCGTAGCCCTTTTGCGCCAGGGCCAGAGCGCATCGCCTGCCGATGCCGCGGCTGGCCCCTACGACCATCGCGACTCGTTGTATCTGCGTCATGGTTCGACCTCCGCTGCGGCCCTGACGTCCTGGGACCGGAGCGACGCGAGTATAGCATTGGGCGCAGGGCGCCTCTCGACGAGGACCGTACTCGTTCACTACATATGGGACAGCGCGGGGGACCGTGAACGGGTCCGCTGCAGGCCGAAGGCGTGCTTCGCCGCGACGTATAATGCCCAGACCGCCCCCCGGATTCTGGAAGAGGCACCGTGTCCGGGAGGCTGGACTAGGAGGGGACCGTCATGACTTACCTGGTAACCGGCGGCACGGGGTTTATCGGCGCCTATGTCGTGCGGGACCTGCTCAGGTCGGGTGAGCAGGTCGTCAGCTTTGACATCGCTCCCAACCCGGGACTTGTGAAAGAGGTCGTTGGGGAGGATAGCCCGGACGGCCTGACCATCACCCGCGGCGACGTCACGGACGCGACCCAGGTGTTCCATACCATTCAGGAACACAAGGTCGATCGCGTCGTGCATCTCGCCTCGCTGCTGACAACCAGCTCCCGGGCTAATTTCCCGGTGGCGATGAAGGTCAACTGCCAGGGAACGAATAACGTTTTCGAGGGGGCGACGCTGTTCGGCGTCAAGAAGGTGGTATGGGCCAGCTCCGTGGCGGTTTTCGGGCCGCGTTCGAAAGGGGCCGGGGATGTCGTCGCCAACGACGCGATGCATGATCCCCGGACGGTCTACGGCAGCTGCAAGTCCTTCAATGAAGGCATGGCGCTCCACTACGCCGGCGAGTACGACCTGGACGTGACGGGGTTACGCTATACGCTGGTGTATGGGTACGGAAAGACGGAGACCATAGCGCGCGGAACCGGAGTCACCCACTTGACCGAGCTCATCGACAAGCCCGCCCTGGGCCAGGGGCCCTGTGAAGTGCCCCTGGGCGACGAACGGGCCGACTGGCTCTATGTGGAGGATGTGGCGAGGGCCGTCCTGATGGCCAGCCGGGCCCAGAGGCCCAAGACCAAAGCGTTCACGGTGGTCGGGGACCTCCGCCCCACCCGGGAGGTGTTCGACTACGTCCAATCACTCTTGCCAGACGCAGACATGAAGCTGCTGCCGGGGAACAGCCGGTCGATATGGAACTACGACGGCTCGGCCACTCGCGAAGAGATTGGTTATGCCCCCGAGCACAAGATGGAGGACGGAGTGAGACGGAACATCGACACCCTGCGCGAGAAAGCGGGCCTCCCGCCGATTGGCTGAAGGCCTTCCCATCATTCTTGCGAACGGGGGAATCCCCACCCCACCGCCCCTACCAGCACGCCGCAGCCGGGTAGAGGCGGGTTTCAAACCCGCCTCTACTAGCCCAACGGCTCAGCCGTATAGACGACGGCGCCGCCATTGTCCGGGAAGGCGTGGCAGGCCAGCCCAACGTTGGCGCTGGTGAGCTGGTTCTCACCCGCCCGCTGGGAAAGCTGAAGGTAGCACTCGCGCATCTGAGCAACCCCGTGGACTCTGCCGCCTCCCAGGGAACCGCCCCCCGACAGCAGGGGGAACTTTCCATCTCTGTCGATTGCGCCGCCCTGGATGAACTTGGCCGCCTCGCCATCGGGGCAGAAACCCAGGCATTCCAGCCAGAAATAGGTCAATGGCGAAAAGCCGTCGTAGGTCTGCGGGACGTCCACGTCGGCAGGCCCCAACCCGGAGTTCTCCCAGAGAATCTTTGCCGTCTCTCTCCCCACTTGCATGAGGTCGTCAAGGGTGCGGAACGCCCGGCGGTAGCCCGGCTGGCTCTGGGCATACCCAGCGAGGTAAACGGGTCTGTGCTTCAGGTCCCTGGCCCGCTCCGCCGTGGTGAGGATGAATGACGCGGAGAAGTCCACCGGAATATCGCAGTCGAGGATAGTGATCGGGTCGGCGATGGGGCGGGAGTCCAGGTAGTCCTCCCTGGTGATCGTCTGGTTCTTCCAATACGACAGCGGGTTATTGGCTACGTTCTCTCGGAGGGTGACGACGAGCGTTGCCATATCCTCTCGGGTGGCCCCATAGCGCTGCATGTACTCGTTATACAGGAGCGCTATCGGCGTTGGGCCCCACAGTCCATAGGGGGCCGTCCACTGGCTGGCCTCCGTGGCCCTGGTCAGGGGGTTCCCGTGGTATCGCCCCGGCGGGTTGCGCAGCGACCGGTGGAGCAGGACGTAGTCCGCCCCCCCAGCGGCGAGGGCGTTTGTCGCCTGGATGACCGAGCTGTTGATCTGCCCAATTCCCTGGAAGTTGTTGTACCAGCGGGGCCGGATGCCCATGTGCTCGGCCACGAAGTTCGACGTCACGATATCGACGCCGTCGATGTTGGTGTGGTCGCTGGCCGCCGGGAGCAACGGCCCGGTGGAAAGGCCATCGATCTGCGATCTCTGCAGGCCGGCATCCTCAATGGCGCGGACACAGGTGTCGAGCGTCAGCGCACCGAGGGACATGGGAGCCCGCCGGTAGACCGGGCTCTGGGCAAAGCCGACGAGGGCAATGTCACAGCGGGAAGAGAACCGGGTCTTCAACAGGGACCTTCCTCAGTCTTCAAAGGGGCCCTCCTCAGGGGACGAGCTCGAACTGCGGCAGCGTAACCTCGGGCGTGGCATCCTCGTAGACCACCCGCACAGGAGCGTCGACCTCGAGGCCGGCTTCGGGGCCGTCCAGGATGCGCGTGACCATGCGAATACCCACCTGCTCATCGAGCTCGACGACTCCGATGACAAAGGGCAGGTCCTCGGCAAAGCCGGGCAGGAACGAGTCCCGCATGATAGTCCACGTCTTGAGCCTTCCGCGGCCGCTGACGGGCTGGAACTTGAAGGAGGGTTCCCCGTTCTGGCACTGGGGGCAGACGACGACCGGAGGGTGGCTGTAGTGGGAGCAGTGCTGGCAGCGCTGTACGGCCAGCGCGTGCTGTTTCGCGGCCTCCCAGTAGCCCTCGCTCCGCTCGTCCGGGACCGGCACTGGTTTGGTGTAGGCCAACGGCCTCCTCCTGTGACGCTGCTTCGGGGTCGCGGCGCCATCGCCGGACCCTGCTCCAGCGGATGCTACCTTGATGGGAAAGGGGCGTCAACTCGGGCATTTGTCCGAAGCCAGCCGCCGAACCGTGGTGTATGCGCGGGCTGCGGACTAGCGATGCGCGGGACCGCCCCGAGCTCTGATATGGGGAGTGTCTTGGGCGGAGTGAGACAGTACCCCAATCTACGGGTCGCCAGGGAACGACGAGAAAACGTCGTCGACGGACCATCCGCCCGGATGGGTGTAGCTGACGGTCCTTTTCGGCGGACTCACGACGCTGATCCGGTCGCCGGAGACCTCGAAGATTTTGCCGGTGATCCCTCGCCCCTCCGGCGATGCCAGAAAGACCGCCATCGGGGCCATGGCCTCCGGAGGCTGGGCAACCCCCATGCGGCCATGGACTTCTTGCTCCGAGAGGCCCATGGCCTCCTTCATGTCGACGATCGCGTTGTCTCCCAGCCGGGTTGCGGTGAGTCCAGGCGAGAGACAGTTGACGGTCACGCCGTAGGGCTCCAACTCCGCGGAGGCCACGAGCATGAACGAGATGATGCCTCCCTTGGCCGAGGAATACGCGACGCTGCGGATGGTGCCGCTCCAGGCCCCTCCCGAGGTGACGTTGATGATGGTGCCGCTGCGGTTGCGGACCATGATGGGCGCGGCGTGGCGCACGAAGTTGTAGGTGCCCTTGAGGTGCGTTCCGACGACGGCGTCCCAGTCCTCCTCGGGTAACTCGATCAGGTTCATGCGCCGTTGGATGCCCGCGTTGGTGATCAGAATGTCCACGGTGCCGAACGAGTCGACCGCGGCCTGGACTGTTCGTTCCGCGCCCTGGTAGGAGGAGACATCTTCGTAGCTGACAATGGCGCGGGAGCCCAGGGCTTCCACCTCGCCAGCGACCTCGTCGGCGGGCCCGGCGCTCTCGCCTTTGCCCTGAACGCTAGCGCCGTAGTCATTTACGACGACGCTTGCTCCCTCCCGCGCCAGCGTAAGGGCGTAGCCCCGGCCCATCCCCCGGCCTGCGCCTGTGACGATGGCAACCTTCCCGTCAAGCCTGCCCATGCATCCCCCTCCAGAAGTCTTTCATCAGGGCCCTCCGTTCCGGACCCGGGCTTGCCGGTCGAACGCTCGAGGCCTGAGTGTAACACCGGACCTTGATAGCGGTTCTTCAATCGAGACAGATTCTTCCGTCGGGATGGCCAGCGTGGGATTGAAAGAGACCCGCCTCCAGCCGGGAGCGGGTCGGCGAGCAGTACAATTACATCGCATCACCCGCATCGCATCACCTGTTCCGGCAACATCTTCGGCGTCGCCCAACCATTGCAAGGCCGGGCCACCTAGGGAGGAGGCTCGATGTCTCATCGAACTGCTCGAGGGAAACGCGCCGGCGACTTAGGAGGTGCATTGTGAAGAGCAGCGCTGAGACGGTCGATCAATATCTCAGGGAGCTGACGCCGGACCGGCGTGAAGTCGTCTCCACAGTTCGTGACGTCATCCTCGCCAATCTCCCGGAGGGGTACGAGGAAACCATGGATTTCGGGATGATGGCCTACGTCGTACCGCTGGCCCGATACCCCAAGACGTACAACGGCCATCCCCTGAGCTATTCGGCGATATCGTCGGAGAAGCACTATGTCTCGGTTCACCTCATGAACATCTATGCAGACCCCAAGAATGAGCGGTGGTTCATTGATCGCTACAAGGCCACCGGCAAGAAGCTGGACATGGGCAAGTCGTGTGTTCGGTTCAGGAAGCTTGATGACCTGCCGCTGGGCCTGATAGGAGAGGCGATCAGCCGGACGTCGATGGAAGAGTGGATACGGTGCTACGAGGCCTCGCGTCCAGCCAAGAAGCCCAGCGGATCGAGGCGGAGCCAAGTGAGACCTGACGTCCTATGATCTCTGGCGGGCGGGAAGGATGATCTCAAACAGAGCAGCCTTAGACCGGAACAATACAGACACGGTTAGAGCGAGGGAACAATGGGAAGATACATCGTGCTCTACTACGCGCCGAGGTCGGCCGTTGAGGCGATGACAGAGGCCACACCCGAGGAGATGAAGAAGGGCATGGAGCACTGGATGGCGTGGGCAGGGAGATGCGGAGACGGACTGGTGGACATTGGCGCACCCCTGGGCGGTGGGCAGAAGCTGACCAAGTCGAGTAGCACACCGAGCGACACGGACGTCACGGGATACTCGATCCTGGAAGCGGAGAGCATGGAAGCGGGCGCAAGCCCTGCTCGCTGGTCACCCACACCTTGAGTGGGGTGCGGGCTGTGAGATCGAGGTCCACGAAACGATGCCGCTTCCAATGTAGGGCCTCCGTTACGCGACCCACAGTGATGGAGTCGTTCGGTCGATGCCAGACACACCCTGGGCACCGACAAGCAGCGACGGCACATCAACTTGGTGCTCTTGGGCGGCTTATCTTACCGACATCAGCCGCCCCTTTGAAGTTGGTCGCTCCTGAGGCGTGTTCACAATAGCTGTGAGGCAAAGGCTTGCCAAAGGCGTGGCGTGGCTAAGGTGCCTGGATGTAGGGGCCGTTCGCGAACGGCCCCTACTGCGCCTCGGAATCACACGGGGGAGCGCTTTTCGTGTAGCGCGAGCATCGTGTCAACGGGCCCTGTCCGGGGGTCGGTATAAGGGTGGGTGGAATAAATGGCGAGCACTAAGACCGACGGTTTTTCGTCGCATCGGTTGGGATCGCTGACCCTGAAAGCCCACCGCCCGCGAGTACCGCAGGGTCTTGTTTCGATTGAATAACCGGGTCCCTTGGGCAGGTGTACCAAAAGACGCTACATCCGGTCAGGGCGCAGCGGGTGCTGCCATCGAAGCCCCGGGAATCGGCTGAAGTCGGAGTCGGTCGACACCATCGTACAGCCATGCTCCATAGCGATCGCCGCGTGCTGGGCGTCAGCGACCAGCTTCCCGGCGGCTCCGGACTCGCGGCACAATCTTTCGAATATATCCAGGTGATCGGGGCCGGGACCCACAATGCGCGCCGTTGGGCGTTCTACGAGCGCGGACACGAATGCGAACGACTGATCGAGAGTAGACGGCGGGTCGAAGACTCGGGGGTTGGTCGCGACGCGGATGAAGCCGGATAGAACGAGGACGGAGAGGGCGAACGGTTCCGGTCCTGTCGCCAAACGGGTGATCCAACTCGCATACTCGGCGTGATCGGGGGTCGAGTCCTCGACGTGTGCATATATCAAGACATTTACGTCAGGAAGCAACATATCGAATCATCGACGCCCACGATTGAACCGGGCCTCGTCATCTTGTGCGTCGAGCGCCCTCGGCCGGTCGAGATCGACTCCGGTGCGGGGATGAACACCACACACGGTTACCAACCGGAATGGCAGCGGTTCCGATGGCTCACCACGCTTCAGCGCATCGTCCAGCGTACTGGAAATAAAGGCGCTCACGCTGACGCCGCGGGCAGCCGCAGCCCGCCGCACCTGCTTCGCAAGCTGGTCATCAAGCGAGATCGTCGTTCTCATGATGCATAGCATAACGTATCTTCATCGGCGCATCAACGCTGGTCAAACAAGCCATTCAGATGCCAGAATGACCTCCGCACTCGTTGCCGAAGCCGTCTCGTTGCCCGCCGGCTCCCATATCCGCCTCGTCGAGCGCCTCGGCGAACATCTCCGGGCCACCGGCACTTCGTCTCGACCCACCTTGAACGCGACCGGAAGGGGCAGGCGACGCAGGCGGAGCGTTCCAGCGGCCTGTCGTAGCGGGCGGCCCACCAGTCCACGCAGTCCCGCCGGGACTTGCCGGCCTCGATCAGGGGGTAGCGGTTCTCTATCCACAGGTCGCGTGAGGTCTTCTGTTATGCGGAGCCGGGGCGGAATAGCGATGCGGACCCGCGCCCTGATGTCATTCGGCTCAGACCTTGACACCCCCGACAACGCGTCAATACGCTAGCCGCGGCGCCGACCCGCCTCCCGGCTCGAGCTGAAGGGTGCGGTGGAGGGGCCAATTCGCAATCACACAGTCGGGACTCATAAGAGGTGACTCGCTTGTTGAAGACCAAGGCGGCCGTCTACCGAGGAAAGCCCCATACGCCCCTCGACATCGAAGAGGTCGAGTTGGGCGACCTCAAGCCCCAGGATGTGCTCATAGAGATCACTGCCAGCGGTGTCTGTCATAGCGACGTTCACGTGTATGACGGCCTGCGGAACTTCCCGACCCCAATGGTGCTTGGCCACGAGGGAGCGGGGACCGTGCTGGAGACCGGCTCGGCGGTCAACAACGTGAAGCCAGGGGACTCAGTCGTGATGAGTCTTCCCTCGGGATGCGGCACCTGCCAGGCGTGCGCCTCCGGCAAGCCCTGCACCCAGCTTGCTCACCCGTTTGGCACCCTTTACGACGGCACGACTCGAATCTCCCGGGGTGGTGAGCAGTACTACCACTTTGCCAGCTCGGCCAGCTTCGCCGGGCATGCCATCATCCACTACAGCAACGCCATTCCGATTCCCCCCGGCATCCCCATGGAAACGGCTTGCCTGGTAGGCTGCGGTGTACCGACGGGGATCGGGTCCGCGGTGAATACGGCCAAGGTGGAACGCGGGAGCACCTGCGTGATCATCGGCTGCGGCGGTGTGGGGCTCAATGTCATCCAGGGTTGCCGCCTGATGGGGGCTGGGCGAATCATCGCCGTCGACATGCTCGACACGAAGCTGGAGTCGGCGACTATCTTCGGCGCGACCGACACGATCAACGGCGCCAGGAATGACGTGGTGGGGACGGTCAAGGAGATGACCGGCGGCGGCAGCGACTACGCCTTCGAGGTCATAGGGAAGGTCGAGACCTACAAGCAGGCCTTCGACTGTATTCATAATCGAGGGATGGCCGTCGTGGTGGGAGGGGCCCCTTACGACTCCGAGATTACCTTCCGCGCCGGCGATCTGTACTTTGGCAAGCGAATCGGCGGCAGCATGTACGGGAACTCCGTCCCGGCCCGTGACTTCCCGTGGATCTTCGACCTCTACCAGACGGGCCAGATCAAGCTCGACGAACTCGTAACCAGGAAGGGCAGACTCGAGGACGTCACGGACGCAATGGAGGCCTGCCTGAGGGGTGACGTGGTCCGGACGGTGCTGATGATGTAGGCCGATCGCACAGACGTCGGTGGCGGACGGGCGTTGGTGACTTGGTCCGGACGTTGCTGATGATGATGTAGGGGCGGGACCCCGCGGAGCACGAGACCCGCGCCCGGGACCGTTCGAAAGGAGGGGGCTCATGGGGGTCAGGGTAATCATCGAAGACCAGGTCCCGTGGAGGGACGGCAGCGAGTACGTAACGGAAGGCCGGTCCCTGCGCACCCACTCCCGGTTCCCGATCGCCCACTTCGAAAAGGGCCCTTATTTCGGCCGTGCCCGCTATGACCCCGGCATGCGGGTGGAGGCCCATTGGCACCCCTGCAACGAGGTGCTGTACATCACGGCTGGCGAGCTGACCGTGGGCGGGGAGCTGTATACAGCGGGGACGGCCCTCGCCATTGACGAGGGCACGGTGTACGGACCTCTGGTGGCCGGGCCGGGCGGGGCCGAGTTTTTGACAATCCGGGACCGGCCCCCACAGGGTGTCATGAATCCGGAGGACGCCCCCTCGAAGAAGCGCTAGCCGACCGGGGCGGGACCGAGGCCCCTGGCGGGGCAGACTGGACGCTGAGGATATGCGGCAGCGCACATTGCCGAGTAAGGAGAAGGTCGATGTCCATTCGGCTCGTTTCCGCTGATGGCCATATCAACGAGCCCCCGGCCCTCTGGGTCGAGCGGCTTCCCGCAAAATTCAGGAGCCGCGCTCCCAGGATGGAGCGCTTCGAGCAGGGGGACGCCTGGGTCGTGGAGGGGGTCGCCGAGCCCATAAACTTCGGGCACAACATCTGCGGGGGCATGCCCTTCGAGCAGCACGCGCCGTGGAAGCGGTGGGAAGAGGCCCGCCCCGGCGGATACGACCCCGCGGCGAGGCTGGCGCTGCAGGACGAGGATGGGGTCGACGCCGAGATCATGTACCCGACGCCGAGGATATCGACGGCCGGCTTCAGCAACAACAGCGATGCGGAGTTCCACCTCGCCCATATCAGGGCGTACAACGATTGGCTGTCGGAGTTCTGCAGCCACGCTCCGAACAGGCTGGTGGGGACGGCGATGATGCCCACCACCGGTATTCGGGACGCATTGGATGAGCTCCACAGATCGACGGCACTCCCGGGCATGCGGTCGCCGCTCCTGGGGCGATGGCCCTCCGGAGAGGCGAATGTCACCCCGGACGACGACCCATTCTGGGGAGCCGCCCAGGAGATGGGCATCCCCATCAGTATCCACGTCGGCCTATCCGCCCAGGTCGGCGGTGACGGCGACCCCAACCGCACCCGTCCCGGCGCCAGAGGCGAGCTTCGGCACGTGGACGCTCCCCTTCGCTGCCTCGAGATGATCCAGGCCGGGGTATTCGACCGCTTTCCGGATTTGAACGTGGTCTTCGCCGAGGTCGACTGCTCGTGGGTGCCGTACGTCAAGGAGCAGTTCGACGACCGCTTCGGCCGCCGCAGCCAGGCTGCTCGTCCGAACATCAAGAATGCTCCCAGCGCATATTTCGACCGGAACCTGTTCTTTACCTACATCACGGACCGCTATGGGGTGATCAACCGGCATCACGTGGGGATCACGCAGATGATGTGGTCCAGCGACTTCCCGCATACGGGGACCGATTGGCCCGCTTCTTGGAAGACCATCGAGAAGGACTTCGAGGGGGTCCCGGAGGATGAGAAGCACGCCATCCTCGCGGGCAACGCCATGCGGGTATACGGCATGACGGACGGCAAGTAGCGGGCGCCCCCGGGTCCACGCCGAATCAATCCGCCAACAGGCCTGAGGGCATTCCGGTTTGCTCAGGATGTCGGCCCCCAAGCCCAGGGATCCGCCCGAGCCTGGGTGTTCGAGTATCAGCCGGCAAGATACGCCGCTCGGGTGCGACACGGTTACAATAGGCCGCGACGAATAGGCCTCGGTGAATGAGGCCGCGACGAATACCAGTCAGGCAGCACACTCGGTAGGGACCGCGAGAGGTGGAGATGGCGAGCGCACTGGAAGGGCTGCGGGTCATCGAGCTCAGCGTCGGTATGGCGGGAGCGATGGCGGGCATGGTGCTGGCGGAGAACGGCGCCGATCTCATCAAGGTCGAGCCGCCATCGGGCGACCCCACGCGCTCGAGCGACGCCTTCCTGGTCTGGCATCGCGGCAAGAAGAGCGTCATCCTGGACCTCAAGACCGCTTCCGGCCTCGAGGACTTCAAACGGCTGGCCGATGGCGCCGACGGCTTGATCGAGGACATGTCGCCCGGCGCGGCCGAGCGGCTTGGCGTCGGCTACGCGGCTCTCAGACCCATCAACCCAAAGCTCGTTTACGTCTCGATCACCGGCTTCGGTGAGCGGGGACCCCTGAAGGGCCTGCCGGGCTACGAGGGGATTGTGGCGGCCAAGACGGGACGCATGGCCTCCCAGGAGGGTTTCAGGGAGGGGCCGATCTTCACGCCGACCCCGATTGCGTCCTACGGGGCTGGAATGCTGGCTGCGCAGGGACTCCTGGCTTCGCTGGTGGCCCGCGAGAAGACCGGGGTGGGACAGAGGGTCCACACGAGCTTGCAGCATGCGCTGACCGCGTATGACATGGGCGGGTTTTTGCACCGGATGCACAAGAACGACGAAGAAGGCGAGGTATTCGGCGTGATGCCGCTGGCGTTCATGACGGCGCTGTGCGCGGATGGACGGTTCATTCAGATGTGCAGCAGGCAGCCGCACCTGTTCAGGAACTGGATGCGGGTGCTGGGCCTGGAGCACCTGTACGATGACCCAGCGTTTCACCGAATGCCCGACAGCTTCCCCTCCAGACAGGACATGCTCGCAATCCTGGAGATGGTCGAAGCCAGGATGCGAGAGAGGACGATGGATGAATGGCTGGAGCTGTTCCCGAAGGAGGATGTAGGGGGGGACCCGTTCCTGGCTGCGCCGGAGTTCTTGGACCATATCCAGACCGCGGCCAACGGACGGCGGAGCATTGTCGTAGACCCGAGGGTTGGGGAGACCGTGCAGATAGGACCGCTGGCTATCTTGTCGGAGACTCCGGCGAGCATTGGGACCCCCGCGCCGGAGCTTGGAGAGCATGACGAGGAGGTGCTCGGCCCGCTCAGGACGCAACCGATACCCGGCCCAAGGGCCGCCGCGCCGCGAGCGTCTCTGAAACACCCACTAGAGGGGATCACGGCGGTGGAATGCGCGTACTTTTACGCCGCCCCGTTCTCCATGACCCTCCTGGCTGAGATGGGGGCTCGGGTGATCAAGGTGGAGCCTCCGGAAGGAGACCCCATGCGGCGCAACTGGTCGTCGACCTACTCGAAGGCGGCCATAGGCAAAGAGAGCATCATCGCCAACATGAAGATGCCAGAGGGCCGGAGGATCGTCCACGAGCTCGTCTCGAGGGCGGACCTGTTCCTGCACAATTTCCGCCCCGGGGTGCCGGAGAGGCTGGAGATCGACTATCGCACTCTGAGCTCGATCAACCCCAAGCTCGTTTACGTTTACGGCTCGTGCTACGGCTCGAAGGGTCCATGGTCACACCGCCCAGGCTTCCACTCGACCCCCAACGCATTGGCCGGCTCCGGGATCATCGAGTCGGGTCGCGGGAATCCTCCCAAGGACCGTTCCTTCCCGGACCCCGCCGGAGCGCTGGGAGTCGCCACATGCGCCATGGTGGGGCTGAACGCACGGGAGCGGACGGGCAAGGGTCAATATATCGAGACCACCATGATCAACTCGCTGGGCTACGTGGTCGCGCCATGGGGCCTGCAATACGAAGGAAAGGCCGAGGCCCCCATGCCCGACCAGGGCCAGCACGGGTATCACGCCCTTCACCGGCTTTATGAAGCGAAGGAAGGCTGGGTGTTCCTGGTCTGCGAATCGGAGCGGCATTGGAATGGGCTGACCGAGGTCTTGGGGGTAGCGGGGATGCGTACCGACGCACGCTTCTCAACCGCCAATGCGCGCCGGGAGAACGACGACGCTCTGGCCGACGCGATTCAATCGGCCCTTATGGCCCGGTCGGCGGATGGGTGGGAGGGGGCGCTGCTGGCGGCCGGCGTTCCCGGTGTGCGGGCCGACGGGACTTCCCACGCGGACTACATGCTGAACCATCCTCAAGTCCGGGAGAACGGGCTGGCGATAGAGGACGATCTCCCCGGCGTTGGACGTTTTTGGCGCAGCTCGTCCTGCCTGGAGTATTCCGACATGTCGTCAAGCACGGGCTCGGTGAAACCGTTGGGCTGGGCTACCGAATCGGTCCTCCGCGAGCTCGGCTACTCCGGCCGGGAGATGGATGATCTGACCGAGCGCGGGGTAACCAAGGTGGTAGGCCACGGCATGCCAACGGCATGACTACCCGGAATCTTCACAATCCCTCCAGGCCCTTGCGGTCGTTGCTTTTCGTCCCCGGCAACAAGGAGGCGTGGATGCGCAAGGCGCCCCAGTACGGGGCGGATGCGCTCATCTTCGACCTGGAGGACGCAGTCCCGGAGGCGCACCGCACGGAGGCGCGGCGGCTTGTCCGGGAGGTCACACGAGAGCTGGGCGGCCAGGGGCAGACGATCTTCGCACGGACAAACGGGGTTGATACGGGGCAGACCGGGGACGACCTCGAAGCCGTCGTCTGCCCGGAACTTCACGGCGTTCTTGTGCCGAAGGTTGCGGGGCCCGAGGACGTCATTGCCGTCAGCGCCCTGCTCGATCACTTCGAAAGACGCCAGGGCGTCCCTCAAGGGCACACGCTGATCAACCCTCTCCTCGAGACCGCTGAAGCGGTGCGGCTTGCCTATGACGTGGGGAAGGCATCCCCCCGAGTGGCCTATCTGGGCTATGGGACGGCAAAGGATGGGGACGGGGCCCGGTCCATTGGCTACTCCTGGACTCAAGGCGGCCTCGAAACGCTTCACCTGCGTTCCCGGGTCCTGGCGGACGCCAGGGCAGCGGGAATCGAGCATCCAGTCAGCGGGTTGTGGCCGGCCGTGGGAGAACTGGCAGGGCTGAGGGCCTTCGCCCAGCAGACCAGGGACCTCGGCTACACCGGCATGATGTGTATCCACCCGAGCCACGTGCCGGTCATCAACGAGGTATTTTCTCCCAGCCGTCAGCAGATCGACGAGTGGACCGATATTGTCCAGCGCCTAGCCGAGGCTGAGGCGAAGGGGACGACGGCGATCCAGCACTCGGGCTTCCTGGTCGATACAGCCATGGTGAAGGTGGCATTGGAGAGGCTCGAGATGGCGCGCCGGTTGGGACTGGTGGTGGAGAGGGAGCCGGAGCGCCGTCCGCCTGGGGCGTAGACCGGCGCCCGGTTGTTGGCCGGAGCTGCAATTGAGAGAGCCTCAAGCCCAGGCGTGCATCGTCGGAATCGGGGCGACTCGCTACTCCAAGCAGGCCACCCGGAACCCCCTGGCGTTGGCGGCGGAGGCCGTCAGCGCGGCCATCGCCGATGCCGGGGTCAGCCCTTCTGAGATCGACGGCGTCGTTAGTCACGCCTTCGACCCGGTATCGGAAGTCGATCTAGCCAACTGCTTCGGCTGGAAAGAGCTGCGTTTCGTCGCCGAGATCGCATACGGGAATAGCGCCGGGGCAGTGGGGTTGGCCGGCACTGCGGCCACCACGGGCCAGGCCGACTATGTGGTGGCTTTCCGCTCGATCAGCGGACGCTACGGAGATTCGCAACCTCCGGGCACTGCGAGCGGCGATCTCGCCTTCTATGCGCCCTTCGGCGTTCGGGTACCGGCCCATTGGGTCGCCGTCGTCGCCCAGCGGTACCTTCACGAGTACGGGGCCGATCCGAGGGCCTTCGGGTGGATATCCGTGGTGTGCCGGAAGCATGGCGCCACCAATCCATTCGCCGTCAACTACCAGCAGCCGATCACCATCGAGGACCATCAGAGCTCCCGGATGGTTGCCTCTCCGCTGCGCCTCTACGACTGCACGCCAAATACTGAAGGGGCCTGCGCAGTCGTCGTCACTACAGCCGATAGAGCCAGGGACCTGCCGAACGCGCCGGTCAGCATCCTGGACTACGCCCAGGGAACCGGGACGAATACGGAGAACAACACCAACTACAACCGCGAGCGCATCATGTATGCCGAGGAAAGCGCGCTGATGGCCGAGGGGCTTTACGAAAGAACGGGTCTTGGGCCCGGGGATATCCATGTGGTGCAGATCTACGACCATTTCACGCCTCTCGTGCTGACGGGTCTCGAAGCATGGGGGTTTTGCGGGACCGGGGAAGGCGCGGCTTTCGTGGAAGGCGGAGAGCGGATCAGCATCGGCGGGCCGGCGCCCCTCAACACCTCCGGCGGCCACCTGGGAGAGGCATACGTCCAGACAATGAACCATATTGCCGAGGCGGTCAGGCAGCTCCGCGGGACCGCGGTCAACCAGGTGCCAGGCGCGGAGGTGGCGCTGGTGGTCTCGGGAGTCGGCCTACCGTCCAGCGCCCTCCTCCTGGCGGCGTAGGCGATGACCGCTTTTGGGGATGCCGCAGCTATTGTCGGAGCTGCCAACACAGCGCTCTCGGCAGGATCGGCCCGGAGCGAGCGCGCCATGGCGATGGAGGCCATTGATGCCGCCGCCCGCGACGCCGGGCTTCCGGTCGAGGAGCTGGATGGGCTGGTGAGCCACTCTTCCGATCCGATCACGGAATTCGAGGTGCTGAACTCGTTCGGGCTGAAGAACCTCACGTACTTCGTGAAGGTCCCGGGAAGCAACGCAGCCGGAGCGGTCGCCCTTGCGGCCATGGGAGCTGCCGCCGGCAGGGCCAAGCACGTGGCGGTGTTCAGGTCGATGAAGGCGTTCCAGGGGCATTCATTCCGATATGACGGGCCCATGGACCGACTGCCTCGGACGCTGTCCGCAGGCAGCGGATTCTGCGCGCCGTTCGGTCTTCTTGCGGACGCCCATCTGGCCGCGATTCGGGCACAGGACTATGTCGCGAAGTACAACGCCGACCCTCTGGCGTTTGGGTGGATCGCCGTCGCCTGCAGACGTCACGGAAGTGTGAACCCTCATTCCGTGTTCGCGGGCCAACCCGTTACCATCGGAGAATACGAGGACGCGCCATTCGTAGCGGCCCCCCTTCGCGCACCGGACTGCGCAGTCGGCGCCGATGGAGCAAGCGCGGTCATCGTCGCCGCCGCCGAGCGGGCGAAGGAGCTCGCCCGGCGGCCCGTGTATATCGCCGCGGCAGCGCAGGCCACCGGCTCCAATGCGGGGCCGGCGTCCGTCTGCCCCTGGGCCGATATCTCCCCGGCCGAGGAGCACGGCGCACTGTCCAGGCGGCTCTTTGCCGGCTCAGGCTTCGGGGTCCGGGACCTGGATTTCGCCGAGATCGAGGACCGGACAAGTCCAGACGTGCTGACGGCCCTCGAAGGACTAGGGCTGTGTCCGATCGGAGAGGGCTGGGAGTTCGTGCGCGGGGCGAGCCGTATCTCATGGGGAGGAGAGATCCCCGTGAATACTCATGGGGGCACCCTGGGCGAGGGAAACATCGAGTCGATGAACCACGTGGTCGAAGCGGCGCGCCAGCTTCGAGGAGAGGCGTCTCTTCAAGTCGCAGGGGCCGAGCTTGGGCTGGTAGTCTCGGGCGCCGGCATGCCCTCCAGCGGGCTCCTCTTACGAACGTGAGCCGATGAGCAATCCTCTTGGTCCCCTTCCTCAGCCGACTCCCCTCGACCAGGGCTACTGGGATGCGTGCGCCCGGGGTCAACTCGCGATACAGGAGTGCTCGGACTGCGGAAAACTGCGTCATCTCCCAAGGGCCATGTGTCCACACTGCCACTCTCTGCGGTTTGGCTGGGCGGTGATGAGCGGGAGGGGGGTAGTCCACAGCTTCACCGTGGTCCACCACCCGGTCCACCCTTCGTTACAATCCCAGGTCCCCTATGGGGTGGTGCTGGTGGAGCTGGAGGAAGGACCACGAGTAATCAGCAACATGGTCGACACGCCTGTGGACGATATTGCGATCGGGCTCAAGGTAGAAGCCGTGTTCGAAGAGGTCGCGCCGGGGGTAAAGCTTCCCAAGTTCAAGAAAGCGTGATGGGCCGCGCCTTCGTATCCGCCACGGATGTCACGGCCGTCGCCTCCGCCTCGCATCTTGCCGGACCTAGGGTCCAAGAGGGCTCGTTGATGCTACGAGGAATCGGAGGGGGTAAACTGGTGGGCGCGCAGCGCAAGGTCCTTATTGGGCGGGCCGGGACTGGCCGGTTGCTTCACATAATGTACTCGGGTGCTCGGACCCAGGATGAAGAAGTACTCGGGCGCTGCCTCACAGCCCGCGCGCAACTCGCGCAGAGTAGAGGTTAGATGGCGTCGTCGAATATCGTGCGCGTGGAAACCGTCTACGACGGCAACGTGTTCGGCTGGAGCCCGGAAGACCGGGTGCGACTCGTGGATGTCTGCGCGCCAGCGGGTGGAGACCCGGGGTCCCAGCTCGGAACGCGCCGGCTGTCACGGCTGGTCTGGCACAAGGAGGTGCGGCTAGAACGGCGCGGCAACGACGATGACGGCCGGGTCTTGGCGGACGTGTACGTCGACGGCGCCCACGTCAACGCGAAGATGCGCGACTACGGGTATGGATGCGGCTGACTCCCGCGTGCTCGAAGGCCCATTCTTTTGAGCCCGATACTCCCCGCCGCGATCCACTTGGGCGGACCGACATGGCGTTGACGGGCCCGCGATAGGCCGGTACTCTCGCCCAAATCCCCGAGGCCCTCGGGCCGGAAGGACTGTGCAATGGCGGACAGCGGATTTACCCCGAGGGTGAGCGCCCGGCATCTGCGGCAGGAACAGGTGCAGGTCGACTTCCGGCGGCAGTCGTTCATCTGCGATCATCCCCCCCAGCTATGGGGGGACGACATGGGTCCCACCCCTGGCGAGCTGGTCCTGGGGGGACTGGCAGCTTCTATCGCGCAGCATCTGGGGCGCCACGCGCGCCAGCGGCAGATACCCATGACGAGCTGCGAGGTCAAGACGGACTTCGAGGTTGGCCAGGAGCCGAACCCCGGGCACGATCTCGATCCGCTGGCCTTCCTTTCGGCCATCAAGGTCGTCGTGGAGATCAACGGGGACCTCTCCGAGCAGCAGTTCCAGACCCTTCGGTACATTGCGCAGCACTGCGTTGTCGCCAATACCCTCCGGCGGGGGGTCGAGCCGACGGAGCAGGTCGTCCTGGTGCGTTCCGGAGATAACTCGTAAGTGGGCTGGACCCAGGAGGAGGACGTATGGGGCTAGAGGGCAAGGTGGCCCTGGTAACGGGGAGCAGCCGAGGGATGGGCAAGCGCATGGCCCTCCACCTCGCCAAGGAGGGGGCGGACATCGTCGTGGCCGCCAGGACCCAACAGCTTGGGGAGAGCGCATATCCGGGGACGGTCGCCCAGACAGTCGATGAGATAGAGGCGCTGGGACGCCGGGCGGTGCCGGTCAAGGTGGACCTCGCCGTCCGTGAGGAGGTGGAGGCGATGTGCCAGGCCGCCCTCGATGCCTTCGGGCGGGTGGACATTCTGGTCAACAACGCCTTCTACACGGGGCCGGGCCACTACGACCCGTTTCTCGAGACCTCCATCGATCAATGGAACACCATCATAGCCGTGGACTTGACCGCCCCTTTCATAGCCACGCGGCTTCTCGTGCCGCAGATGATCGAGATCGGCGGCGGAATCATCATCAACACCTCGTCCGGGGCGGCCCGCAACGAAAGCCCGAACCTTCCGGGAGCGGGCTCCAACGGCCTGGGATATCCGACCGCGAAGGCGGGGCTGGAGCGGTTCGTCCGGGCGCTCGAGAAGGAAGTCAGGCGATACAACATCGCGGTCTCGGCCCTGGACCCCGGCTTTACGCTGACGGAGAGAGCGGAAGTGGCGGTCGCCCAGTGGGGGTTCGACCCGGCGGCGGCCCACTCGATGGATGTGCCGGCCAAGACGGCCCTATACCTGTGTACTTGCCCCGACCCCATGTGGTACTCGGGCAAGGTCGTCTACGCTCCCGACTTCGTGCGGGAGCACAACCTCATTTAGCGCTCCGGGGCGGCCGCGGGGTCGCGACGGTCCTAGGCGGAATGGCGCCGGATGAACGCCAGGGCCTCGGCGGCGCAGCGGTCAGGCTGCGTCACAGCGATGCCGTGGCCAGCCCCTTCGAAGACGACCTGCTCGCTGCCGGGTATGGCGTCTTTCATCATTGCCTGCTCTTCCAGCGACGTGTTGACGCTATTCCCGGGGGAAAGGAGCAAGGCCGGGGCCTGGATGTTCGGCAGCAGAGGGGTGATATCGAAGTCGCGCCGGCTGACCATCCTCATGAGCGAAGCAATAACGTAGGAGGGCATCATGGCCGTCTGCTCGGCCCCGTGGATGGAGCGCAAGATCGCCTTGGACGAGGTCCCCGGCGGCAGGTCTCTGGTCCATCGAGCGTGGGCGAAGGCCCAGGAGCCGGCGCCCATGACCGAGGACGGGCCGTCCGAATACCCCTCCACGAGGAACCCTTTTTGGGTCTCCGGCTTGATCCAGCACGGGGACGCGCACATGACCAGGCTCTTGACGCGGTCCGGGTGCTTCGCGGCGAAGGCGGCCCCAAGCACCCCTCCGAGGGAGTCGCCGATGTAGTGGACTCGCTCCAGCCCGAGCGCGTCGAGGAAGCCGATGAAGTCCGAGAGCAGGTCCTCGAGGTTGTACTGGTAGCCGAAGGAAGGGCTGGACGAGAGGCCGTTGCCCCAGCGGTCCATTCGGATGACGCGGCATTCCGCGGCGAGGGTGGGCACCCAGCCGGTGAACTGCCGGTGATTGCCGAAGACGAAATGCTGCATCAGGACCGTCTCGGGCGGCCGCCAAGGGTCGGCGAAATTGTCCTCGGCGTAGAAAAGGTCGTGGCCGTTGACGTTGGCTGTCGGCACGTGGCGCCTCCTGGCCGGGCCTGCTTACCGGGGGTCGCCCTCCGGGGATCGGTCTTGTCTGCGGTGAGGCAGGTATCTCTGGAGAGAATGCAGGGAGAACTTTTTCATGGGTAGCGGCGCTCTAGGCCTGCCCCTGCCGGTCTCGACGGGATTATACGTCAACGGGGGTCAGGCCAGTGCTTGTCTACCCCCGCGGACTTGATGATGTTTCTTAGTCTCATGCCCCAGTTCCTAGCGGTCCCTAATCCCACCGAGAACAGAAACCCCGATTCGCTGTCTCAACAGAACGTCCTGTTTGTTCTCGGACGCTTCGCGGCGGCGAGCCGACTCTCGACTACTGCCCTGCCGACGCTATACGCTCTGCCTGGTTGGACAGCGCGGCAAACTCCTCCACGTCGGCATCCTGCGGCAGCAGCCGCCGCACCCGGCTCGCCTCCGCGGCGACTTCCGCTAGGCTGCCCTCCCGCGCCCAGTAGCTCTCACGCAGGACCTCCGCATACTCCGCCACGACCGCGGCCAACTGGAACCTCGGGGACGCCTCCGCGAAGCTCGCACCCAGCTCCCGCCACTGGAACGCGCGGGTGATCTCGCTGACCTCCCCGCTGTCCGGGTCCTCGTAGCGCACCGAAACGACGCCCAGCCCGCCGCCGTCCACGTCCGGGTGCAGCTTGACCTCGTACAGGGCGGTCACGCTGTGGCCGGCGCCAACCTCGCCGGCGTCGACCGTGTCATCGCGGAAGTCCTCGTCCGCCACGTCCCGGTTCTCATACCCTAGCAGCCGGTAGCTTCGCACCACCTGAGGATCGAACTCTACCTGGACCTTGGCGTCCTTTGCGATGTTCTGCAGTGTGCCCACGAGGTTATCGACGAATACATTGCGCGCCTCGGCCAGCGTGTCGACATAGTGGTAGGCGCCGTCCCCGTCGTTGGCGAGTTGCTCCATCAGGATGTCGTTGTAGTTGCCCATCCCGAACCCGACGGTCGTGAGCGTGACTCCCTGATCGACGTTGGACCTGATTTCCTTGAGTATCGAGTCCGACCCCGTCAGCCCGACGTTGCCAACGCCGTCCGAGAGCAGCAGCACGCGCGTAATCCGCCCGTCCCGGACGCGCTTGGCCGCCATGTCGTACGCCAACCGGAGCCCGTCCTCCACGTAGGTGGACCCGCCCGGCGCCAGATGGTCTATCGCCGCCAGGATGGTCTCCTTCTCTCCGCCGTCGGTCGGCCTGAGCAGGACCGAGCCGCGGTCGCCGTAGATCACGATGCCGACCTCGTCGGCGGGGCGCAGCTCGTTGACCAGCAGCCGGAGCGACCGCTTCACCAGTTCCAGGCGATTCTGCCGGCCCATGGAACCGGAGACGTCGATGGCGAAGACCAGGGTGGCATCCTTGCGCGCCTCCTCGGCGACGGTCCTGCCCTGCAGTCCGATGCGCAGCAGCCAATGCCGCTCGCTGCCGAAGGGTGAGGGGGACCCCTCGATGTGTATGGCGAAGGCGCCGTCAGACGGCGGCGCGTAGCCCTGGTCGAAGTAGTTGACGAACTCCTCCACCCGCACCGAGGCCGGGTCTGGCAGGTTGCCCTCCTGCACGAACCGGCGCGCCACCGTGTACGACGCGGTATCCACGTCCATGGCGAAGGTCGAGAGGTGATCGTCCTCAGTATCGATGAACGGGTTGACCCCGTAGTGCTTGAAGAAGGTCAGGTCGTAGGCGGCATCGTTGACCGTTGCGGAGCCGCCGATAGTGTTGAAGCCCTCCGGCTGTGCCCGCACCGGCTCTTGCTGAGCGGGAAACACCGGAGCAGCAGTGGCCGGTCCTCGCGTCGCCGTGGGCGCCGGTGTCGGCCTCGACGCCGACGTCGGCCTCGGCGGCCCCGGCGGCCCGCTGTCGCCCTCGGGCCAGGGCCTTCTCTCTCCACCTCCACAGGCCGCGAGCGCAATTGCCAGCGCTGCCGCCCCAACCAGAAACGTCATTCGGCGGATCATCTCTCCCACCTCCGTTCGTGTAACGCCGCCGGCCTCCCTGCCGGCCCCGGGGTTGGAGTCGGCGCCGTTTGGCGTCCACTGACAGCATGCCGTGGGGGGCTGTACACTCCAAGCTACAGCTGTGTTTCACTTGGTCAGTTTAGCGTGTCGGAGTTGTAACAGTTGAGGACCTTCGCCGAGCTGCTGACCGCCTACATGGAGCGGACCGGGATCGGCGACGCCGAGTTTGCGCGACGCATTCCCGTGAGCCGCCCGACCCTCATCCGGTGGAAGGAAGGCCAGACCGCTCGGCCCCGTTACCGCGAGGACGTTGCCCGCTGCGCCGAGCTGCTCCGCCTGACGGTCGACGAGACGGACGAGCTCCTGCTGGCGGCCGGGTTCTCTCCGAGTGCCGCGCCAGCACCGGCGGAATCGGCGCCGACGCCCGACGCCCCCGCGGAGCCGGACGCCGCAGCCCCCGACGCGGTCCCGAGACGAAGGCGCCTCCGGGTCGCTGTTGCGGCGGCATTCCTGCTGGTCGTGACCGTTGCCGCGGCCGCGGTGGCGCTGAGGCCGCGGGACGACGCCGTCTATCCCGCCGCGGCCCCTGGCGAGTCGCTGATCGTGATCGCGCCGTTCGTCAACTACACCGCAGGGGGTCAGGGATTCAACGTTGTCGGCAGGCTGAGGGCCACCATAGACGGCGAGTTGCGGAAGGCCGGGCTCGCCGCCGTCCGGACTGTCGAATGGCCCACAGAGATCAATGGGGAGGCAGCCGCCGGGGACGCGATCAGACGGTCAGGCGCCGCGCTGGCGATCTGGGGCGAGTACGACAGCGGCCGCGTCATCGCCCGGTTCGCGTTCCCGGGCGGCCGCTCCGCGCCTCGCTCGCAGCAGATCGTGGACATCGTGTCCTCCCCCGCGGAGCTGCCGACCACCATCAACATTGGACTGACCGGCGAGGTCCGCCACGTCGCGCTGCTGACCCTGGGCCAGATCTACCTGGAGCGGCAGGAGTTCGATAGGGCCAAGACCGTCTTGGTCCGCGCCATGGACCCCCCACCCTCGACGGCCGCGGCGCTGGCCAATCTTCGATTCCTGCTGGGACGCGCCTACATGGACGGCGATCTGGCCGACTTCGACGAGGCCATCTGGCTGTTTACGCAGGTGCTCGCCGTCCAGCCGCAGTCCGTGGAAGCCCTCAACAGCCGCGCGCTCGCCTTCCTGGACCGCGGCAGAGCCGGCGACAGCGGGCGGGCCGTCGCCGATCTGCTCCGGGCGTCGACTCTCAGGCCCGAACGCGCTGCCACCAGCCTCAATCTGGCCGTCGCCTATCTGGACCGCGGTGAAGAAGGGGATGTGGACCGCGCCCTGGTCAGCTTGGAAGAGGCGCTATCGGCCCAGCCTGACTACGCCGGCGCGCTGGTCAACCGCGCCGGTGCTTACATCGAGAGAGGAGTGTCTGGCGACTTGGATCGAGCGTTCGACGATCTCGACAGAGCCCTGGAAATCCAGCCAGACCTTGCTTCCGCATATCTCAATCGGGGGAACGCCTACCTGGCCCGTGGATCGGCGGGTGATCTCGAGCGGGCCATCGCGGAGCTGGACCGCGCCATAGCGCTCTCTCCCGACCTGCCTGCGGCGCGGTACAATCGAGGTCTGATCCATTCGGCGCTGGGAAACCAAACTGCGTCGCTGGCCGATCTACGCCGCGCTCAGGCGCTGAAGCCGCGTCTGCCGGAGTACAACACCGCCCTCTGCCTGCAGCTGGCCCTGACGGGCAACCCGCAGGAGGCGTTGTCATTCTGCGAACGAGCGGCAGCCGTCGAGCCAGAGGGCTTTGCCAGCGATGCCACGGGCCTTGCCAATGCGCTGCTGGGCCGGAGGGAGCAAGCTATCGCCGACTTCGAGAGGTTTCTCGCTTGGGTGGACGCGTCCCCACATGATGGATGCCGGAGCCGCTATGCCGCCACCCGGGAGTCCTGGATTGCGGCCCTGAGCGCCGGCGTCGACCCCTTCGACCCGGCAACCCTCCCCGAGCTGCGCCCCAGACCGACCCTGCCCGGGGCTGCCCCCTGCTAGGGTACGTGCGTTGTCTCCCAGGGATTGGCGACGGCAACCTGTACTAGCAGGGTGTTGAAAGACCAGCTGTAAGACTCCTGAAACATAAATATGCTCCGGTAGGGGCAGCTTGGTTCAGGAGAGACCCATGCGCGGAAGGGCAGTGCGGCAGGCCACGATGCTCACGGCAGTAACCCCGGATGCGCTGGTACCTCAAGACCACCCCATCCGGAAGATCAAGCCGGGTGGACGGTGCGCTGACCAAGCTTTCCCGGGTCTTTCATCAGATGTACGCCAACGAGGGGCGCCCCTCCAATCGCACCGGAGCATTTGCTGAAAGGCTGCCCGCTGATCCCCCTCTTCTCGGTCCGCAGTGAGCGCCGGTTTTGCGAACGACTTCACTATGGCCTCTGTTTCAATGGTTCCTGGACCTGAACATCCTGGATCCCGCCTTTGACCACTCCGTCTTCTGTAGACCGTCAGCGATAATGGGACACATCTGAGGGCGGGGAAAGCCGAGAGTTTGAAGTGGTGTGAGCTCCTGCACTGAGGGTGATTTAACACGTCGATGGGTCGAGTTCCGCGTCTCAGAGGGGTACGAGGTCGCCGCCACGGACCTCCAGCCCAAGCCCGGGTGCGCCGCCGAAACCGGACTGCTCGACCACGAGCGCCCCATCATTGCCGAACATCAAGCTCTCCGAAGTGAGGTCGTGGTGCAACAGGTGCGTGCCAAAGGCCCCCTCGGACGCCACGAGATTGGACCGGGCCGCGTGCATCACGGTCAGACCGGCGCGGGTCAGGATGCTGGTCTCGCCAACCTGCGAGCCCACAATCACGCCGACGCCTAAGTTTGCGGCCCGGTCGGCCACGTCCAGCGACCGCATGATGCCGCCCATCTTCGAGACCCGCAGGTTCACAATCCATCGTTCCGGGTCTTCCAGCGTATCCAGCTGTTCGACTCGCAGCAGGCTCTCGTCGAGGATGATTTTTGCCCTGCATTCCACGCCCACGCGCTCGAACCCGGCCAAATCGCCCTCTCGCAGCGGCTCTTCTATTGCGTAGACCTGGTGCGGAAGGGCGGTGAGGTGGCGGATACACTCGTCCGCCGACGCCCACAGGTTGTTGGCGTCGAGCCGCACCCGCAGCCTCGGGTCCGTCTTGTTCCGGAATAGGCGCATTTTCCGGCAGTCACGGCCCAGATCGCCGGACACCTTCACCTTGAAGTCTCGAAAGTTCTGCTTCCAGTAGCGCCGGAACTGCCACCAGCAGGCCAGGTACGGCGAGTCGCCCAACACCGCGGAGTAGGGAAACCGGCCCGTAAGTCGAGGCAGGCCCAATAGCTCCTCGATGGGGACTGCGCTGGTCTTCCCCAGCAGGTCAAGCATCGAGATTTCTATCGCGCAATATGCCGCCGGGTTCTGGTCGATGACCTCCCGGTGGGCGTCGGCCCACGCCCGCAGGCTCTGGGGGTCGGTAACATTGTCGATGATCGAGCCTGCGTGTTTCCGGATGAACGCGGCTCCGCTCTCAACCGTCTCTCCGGTCACGTATTGGCGCGGACATCCCTCGCCGTACCCGACCTTGCCGCAGTCCGAATAGGACGCGACGATGAGGTTCTCCGCCTTAGCACGGCTTGCAGAGGCGTGTCGGAACACCGTCCGAAAGGGCACCGGGAAGCTCGATACTTCCAACTGTTGGATGCGCAATCCCGTCTACTCCGCCTCGGTTAGAGCGGCGAAATCCAGCCGGCACTCGCGGGCATATTGGAGATGCAGATACTTGAACTGAGCGTCGCGTTGGCCGGACTCCACACAAATGGCTCGATAGTGATCGCCCGTCCCACGCCGGAGCCAACGGACTTCCAAGGGAATCAACCGGCCGCTTTTCCGCTTGGCCTCGTACTCCACGTTTAACTCGCACAGCCGGGCGTCAATCTCGTCGGCGATTGCGGCACCGTTGCCGCGACTGCAGGATCCGCGGCCGTCGGCTTCAACGAAGAGCGTGTACCCTGCGGCGTCCTCGTCGGCGATGACGATGAAGAATCGCTGATGCACATTCCGTCTCAACAACGCCGCGGGCACTGAGTCCAGCGCCTGGGATTCGGTCAGTTTCTCTCCCGTGATACTCGTGGTTCCCTTGCCCTTCTGAACGAAGTCCAGGGTTGGCGTCTGGTGCACCATTCCGCTGACCCGGACTATATCGTTCATATCGTACCGGTAGAGTCCATCGGGGGTAGTTACGAAGACATAGTACTCGCCGCCCAGTTCAAGCTCATGGAGGCCCAGGAACTCCGACCCTCCCGCCTCCCAGGCGTCCCGTTCGGCAAACTCGAAGTAGGTCTCAAAGAAGGTTGGCAGGCATACGTTGTTGAGAGCGTCGATATTGAGTGTGCCGCGAAACTCGCTGGCCAGGTACCCCAATTCTATGATTGGAATGTCGGCGGGCAGTAGTCCCGACAAACCGCTGAGAGCGGTCCCGCAGCTACCGCCCGTCCATGTCACGACCCCTTTGAGTTCCGGCCAGATGTCGACAAAAGTAAAGCGCCCCGCGGCTCTCAGGCAATCTGTCAGGTATGCGGCTCGGTCCGGGTTTGCCTTCAGGCCGCGCCTCGCGGCGGCAGGCAACGAGTCGGCGTCCGGCATCCGGCCCGTGGCGATGGCCTTGAGAACAATGTCTGCGTGCTTATCCGCCACCGACAGCAGCCGGAGGAACGTTGAGGGATTGGCCGCGGCGATACCAGTGACATTCGGCTCCGCCAGCCCGTAAATCACCATCGCCAGGTAGCGTGCCTCGTAGTCCTCAATGTCCGCAATCTCTGGGGTCAGCACGTACCTCGACCGCACAAGCCTCGACTGGCTCTGATAGAGCAGCCCCGAGGCGGAGCCGAACGGAGTTCCGCCTTCCATCCTGCCTTCGATGGCTTGGCCGCAGACGGCGAACCCCTTTCCCCGGAGAACCTCCGAGTCTCGCGACCAAACATAGGCCCCCAGCTTTTGGTCGCGCTTCATCTGATTTAGGCCGGGCGCCGTGACGGGTATGTTCTTGGGGGCGCCAACCGTGCCGCTGGTCCGGTGGTAATAGATCGGACGCTCCATTGTCAGGCATCGCTCCCCCGTCAGTTCCTGGCGCTCGATTAGAGGACGCAGGTCCTCGTATGCCTGCACCGGGGTAGACTGACGGTAAGCGGCGGCGTCGGCAACTTTCGAAAACTCATGGATCTTGCCGAACTCCGTATTGGCGTTCTCCGCCATGATGCGACGCAATAGCTCCAACTGTACAGCGCGGGGGCGTTTTGCCGCTTCCACGAGCCTCAGATGCCTCCGTGACTGAGTTAGGCTGAGGCCCTCCCGCAGCAGGGCATAATTGGCGGCGCGCGCGACGGGACCCAGGACATTGTTAACCATTCTCTCTTCCTTAGTTGCTCATGGCTGCGATTCTCGGATGAATGGACTTTTCATCTGTACCAGGAATCCCGTGGGATATCGACGGTTGTGAAGCCCAATTTCCTCAATGTCGCGGTCGTTGGGAAGGAACCGAGTCCCAAACAACGTGTCCCATACGATGAGGTTGTTACCGAAGTTACTGTTCGACTCTCGCGCTCGCCTCGAGTGATGCCACCGGTGCAACTCAGGTCCGGCTACGACGTAATTCAACGGGCCCAGGTATACCCTGCAGTTGGAGTGCTGGAAGAACCCGTTCAGGGCATAGAAGACGAAATACGCTGCGAGAACCTCTTGGGAAACGGCAAGGAGCGCGAAGGGTAACGTATCTACTGCGTATTGGACGGACTTTTCGATGGGGTGGAACCTTCCAACGTTGATCGTATACAGTTGAGCTGGAGAGTGATGCACCGCATGGAGGCGCCACATGAGTGGGTACCGATGAAAAGCCCTATGCAGCCAGTACCGCATGAAATCGGCCGCCAACAGCATTATGCCGACTTGCGCCACTACCGGAAGGTTGTGGGGCCAGAGGACATCAACGGTCAGCCCCCCAGCCTTAAGGGCTCCCGCAAGGCCGACGACCAGGGTGATCGCCAGCAAGTAAGGGAGCGCCACCTGCACAACAATGAGGAATATCGCGTCAGTACGGACGTCTTCCCCGGGAGGGCGCCAGTCTTTGCGGTAGGGCAGCTTAATCTCATGCAGCGCGATGAGACCGACACCAACCGCCGCCGCACCGTAGGAGGCGAGTGTCACATGCCAGCCCGCTCCGGCAAGGGTCATGTAAAGCGCGAACCCCAGGACAATGACCACTGGGTAAGAGCCTACTTCTGCCAGCCGTGAAATGTTCGTCATTGAGTAATTCATGCCCCGTCCCTTTGAACCCTGAGGGTGCAAGTAGCGCAACAGGCGGCTGCGGGCAGCGGTACAAGTTAGGACGATTCGTTCTCCGTATAGTTGCCCAACGTCAGTAGGTAGTGGCCAAATACCAGTATCAGCAACGCCAGTATAACGTGAAACAGGGCTGGGACGCTTTTGGCAAACCATGCGAATTCCGCCAGGAATGTCAGGCCGGCGATGAGGCGGAACGTCATGACCGCTAAGTAAACGCCGCCCAGCGCGAAACAGGCTTGGTGCTTCCACGGGCGAGGGGAAATGGCGTTCCTGTCAACCTGCCAAAGGACGACGACCAGCACCGCTAAGATAGTCCCCTGTAACCCCAGCAGCGCGGGATACGGTATTGCAGAACCTTGCCACGCTTCAAACGACGGGAGAAAGGGGACTTCATATACCGCCTGCACCAGTTGGGCCGCCACGCGTAAGGCGAATAAGCCCGACAACAAGAGCATCAACGAGAAGTGGCGCCGGTCCATCGGCGGTCTCCTTAACACTTGTTATGATGCCAACAATCAAGCCTCAGGCTTATTGCCCATCCTCCATTCCCCTCAGATGTCAAGGGCGGAGAGCCACCGGTCAAGGAGCCTGTCTCAAAGTCGGTCACTACTCCATCTCCATTGTAGACCGTCAGCGAAAATGGGACACATCTGAGGTGGAGAAAACCCGAGAGTAGGGCGGTGGTGTGGGCTCCTTGGGTGAGGATAGAGTACTCACAGAGAGGAGCAGAGATGTCCCAGACAGATACGGACAAAGCGGTGGTGGCTGAGGAGCGCACAGAAGAGGCCAGGTCCTTCGTTCGGAGAGTCAGAACGGCTACCCGACGGAGGTATAGTGCCGAAGAGAAGATCCGCATCGTGCTGGAGGGGTTTCGCCGGGAGACGCCGGTGAATGATCTGTGCCGGCGGGAGGGGATCAAGCCCCACTCCTACTATGCATGGACTAAGG
The DNA here is from genome assembly GCA_965220155.1 of Dehalococcoidia bacterium. GTDB lineage: Bacteria > Chloroflexota > Dehalococcoidia > SHYB01 > SHYB01. Next base: position 3,318,486 of record OZ244810.1, read on the forward strand.
AGTTCATGGAGGACGGGAAGGAGAGGCTCCCCCGCGACACGGTGAGGGACGCTACCCGGCAGGAGGGACACCAGCTCAGGCGAGAGAACGAGGAGCTGAAGCGGTTGGTGGGCTCATGCGGACGGGACCAGCGCCCTTCGTTGATGGTACCATGGAATCAGACTCAACACGACGCTGGGCTAATAGATGCTGCGATTGAAGCCCGAAAGCTTAGATTGGGCCTAGCGACACGCGATTACACTAGGCGATACTGATGTACTCACCCATGCGTTCGAATTCCAAGAGGTTCAGCACGACTGGGACAATATTAAGCGCCTTCTCTGCGATAAAGATATACTCAGTTGGCAATGCAGGCCTGCTCGCCAATGCTTGAGTCCTAAGCAAAGGCTCGGGTTCAGGAACTTGACAACGCACGCTGTGTTGATCAAGTTCTTGAGCACATTGACAAACTGTTCACGGTATCCCCGAAGTGATTCAATACTTAGGGAAGCTTCGGAGTCTATATGCCGGGAAGCGTCATCAAGTAGGCAAACAGGTGCTCTCGCTGATCAATAATTCAGCTTTGTCTCATTTGGAATTCCACAGGGCTTGGTTGTTCAGCCTATACACAAGAGGCATAGAATGGGGTAACGCCGACAAACTTGGTTCCCTATTTTCAAACTCCCATGACCAGTTCTCTCAGCGCGAATTGACACTTGGCTTAGCCAAATCGAGGCAGGAATACTGGTTCAGAACTCAAAAGACCTCCATCTCAGAGTTCCCACCATGGCTTAAACGAGCGTTTCTCGCAGGCGCAAGTGCTTGCCACAAGATGAACGCAGACACTGGTTCGATTTTCTGGAACCTCAATTGGATGATCTGGAAAAAGCAGTTGTTAGTTGGGGGCGTGCCAATCCCTTTTAGAATCAGACCAGGGTTTCGTTGCCACATCCTCCACCACCCTACCCTTCCCCGACTCCCGCAGCCACAAGGGCCCGCGCCCTCCGCGCCACGGTCTGGGGGACATAAGGCGCCCTTGCCGGACCGCCAGCCCCTACCTGCTCAGCGGTCTGCTCAGGTGCGAACCCTGCGGCAACGCGCTCACCGCCGCCGAACCCAAGAGCGGCAAGTACACCTACTACGTCTGCCACTCCCTGCTCGAGCGGGGCAGCGGCACCTGCAAGACCCCCAGGCTCAACGCCAAGAGCTTCGCGAAGCTCATCGTCAATGAGATTCGCGCCAACGTCCTCACCGAGAGCAACATTAGAGACCTGGTGAAGCTGCTGGACGAGGAGATGGACGGGGTGGCCGCCGAGCAGCGGCAGCGGCTGGAGACCGTCGAGGAGGAGCTTGAGGAGGTGAAGCGGCGGCTGGGCCGCATCTGGCAGGTCATCGAGACCACCGACATCGAGATGGCCGACGCCTCCGAGCGCATCAAGGGGCACCGGGAGCGCAAGGAGCGGCTGGAGATCGCCGCAGAGGAGGCGCGGGCCGTGCTGACGGAGCGACGGTCAGTGCTGGACAGCGCCGACACCATCGCCGCCTTCGCAGCGGAGATGAGCGAGTTCCTGAAGACCAGCGAGCTCACCGAGACCAAGGCGTTCGTCGGGTCCTTCGTCAAGGAAATCGTGGTCAAGCCCGGCAAGGCCGCCATCGTCTACTCGCTGCCCACGCCGGATGACTCTCCCGTAGGGGGAGCGGACGCCGCGGAGGTCGCCCTCAACGGGCGAGTTCGCAGTACGGTACGTCATGGTACCCCTGACCTGACTGTAGGGAGAACCTTCGCGTGGGTGGTGGCACTGTAGCCTGGCCCCTGCAGGTCTCGGCGGGGCGATACTCACCGCCCCCTCGATAGTTCTGCCGCCCAATGGTATCAGAGCACTCTCGTCCAGAGCGCGGCAAGCATCTACGGCGCGAGCGGGTCGAGCGCAGCACCTATTGGGGAGGGTCACGGCTCAACCGCCTGCACTTGTTCGGCTGGTGTAGCTGGTGATACAAAGTTACCCGTACCGACATGGTCCGCTGACCGTTGACCTCAGGTTGGGACGCGCGATGTCATTTCAACCAAAGGCACTTGTGTTGGCATAGGCCCCAAGGATTCGCGCTCCAGCCCTTTACCGGACGCGCGGATCCCGGGCGGAAAGTGATCGCGCCGTGCGACGGATGATCCCACGCCCGCCCGGCCGACTATCCAGAAGGTCGGTGCGCCAGGGATGGCTTCTTCTCACGTTAGGGGCTTCCCTTGTCGGCTTCTTTCTGCTGCTCAACTTGCTCGTGCCTCTGGTCTCAACGGGGCCGCAGGACATCTTGGCGGTCAAGCCCTCAGATGAGGGTGCGATACGCCTACCCTCCGGGGTCACGCTTCTCGCCTTTGGCGTGGCGGCGATGTCCATCGTTTTGGGAGTTGGTGCGCTGGTGGCACTCCAAGGCTGGCCACTGCAACGACACCGGATGCGGCCGTCCCCTCGCCTGCTAACAGGCGTACTGGCGGCCGTTGCGCTGATAGGTCTTGGAGCATATCTGGCCTTTTCGGGGACGTTGGGACAGGAGATCTCCTACGACCAACATCAGGCCGAGCGGGCGCTGCTGCAGCCCATTGGGTTAGCGGTACTGTCGGGTTTCTTCCTATCAGTCGTCATAGTGGGCATCCTCAACCCTCGGCTCCTGCTGCCCGTATTGGGAGGTTGGCTGGCGGCGGGGATCGTCTTTGGCCTGCTGAACACGCAGTCATTGGATGGACTGCGGCTTTTCGAGAAGGCGTCAAGGCTGGAAGAGCCGGTGGAGTACAACGTCATTGTCGAGCGATATCTGCGCGTCGACGAAGGGAAGGAATCAGACGCAGGGTTACTCACCTCTCCGGGTTCCGATGCCCCCGGCTCAGGGGGGGTCTCAGAGCCGGCCCCGAGAGTTCTCGTGGGGTACTTGATCTCTCTAGATCCCGGCGTAACGACAGAGCAGACTCATCGGCTGGCCAATGAGCCGATATTCTCCGTGGCCGGCGCCGCCAACACGTCATATCTGCGCGCCGCCACCGGCGACATCTATGCGGATGGAAGATGGGGACAACTCGACCCGGTGTACATCCCTATCCTCGCGGAAACGAGGGTCTCGAGCCGGGTGGCGGATTTCGTGAGCAGTCCGACTCCGGCCGAGTATTCCCTTAACGTGGCCGTCCTGAAGCCGGCAACCTCCCCACCGCCGGAAGTGCCGCAGGACCTCATCGTAGTGTCGCCGGTCGGCGACATTGCCGCATTTGTTGGGTCCCTGGCGATATCGCAGAAGTTAGCCGTCGTAGACTTTGATGCTACGTATCGTCCGTTCAGCGTCACCTTGGGTGTCGACCAGCCGTTGACCCGTTACGGATGGAAGTCATCCATCGTGACCTACTCGCCGGACGCCCTGATCGGGGCTTCTCCGACCGACGACCCCGCCTATCTTCAACTGCCGGACGATCTGCCCCAGCGAGTCCACGCCCTCGCCGCAGAAATCGCCACAGATGATTCGCCCTACCTGCGGGCCAGGGCCATTGAGCGCTATCTGCGAGAGAACTACACGCTGGCCTTCGCTCACCCTGGTTCACAACCCGCGCGGCCGCCAGCCGGGCAAGACCCGGTGGACTGGTTTCTCTTCGACCACGGGGAGGGCAGTCACGGCAACTTCAGCACTGCCTTCGTGGTGCTCGCGCGAGCGGCCGGCGTCCCCGCCAGAGTCGTGTCGGGTTGGGCCATCAGCGCCAGTGCCGAGCAGACGGTCCACTGGGACCAAGCCCACCAGTGGGCGGAAATCGCCTTGGCCGGCTTGGGTTGGATCACCTTCGACCCCACCCCGGGAGAGAGCCCCGGCGAGAGACGTCCTTCAAGCGAGACAGTTCCCTCAAGCGAGGGAGCTCCCCTAGGGGAAACAGGCCCCTTGAAGGACAAGGGCGACGGCATCGCTCCTCCACCCGCACAGGACCTTGAAGCGAAGGAGAGTCCCGTGACGGACGAGGCGCTCGAAGCCGCGCTGGAAGATCTCCTCGCCAGCGAGGACCCTCAGGTGCGTACGTTCGTTCTTCAGGTGTTGGGCGAATCGACGGACCCCGAACCTCTCCGCGTGCTGATACGAGCGATGTTCAACGAAGGCGAGGTTGGGGACCGGCTAGAGGGTGTCACGGCCCTGGAGGCCTTGGACCTGGATCTCTTGACGTGGATCCTCTTGAAATATGGCGACCCGGCGATCCGAGTCGCGGCAGCCGACGCGCTGGGCGACTTGGGCGACCTGAGAGCTCTTGAAGCATTGTTCCAAGCCTTAGCCACAGACTTGTTCCCCGGTGTGCGGGGGGCATCCGCGGACGCTTTGGCGGCGCTTGGCGATGCTTCGGCGTCCGGCCCGCTGACGCGAGCCTTGCAGTCGGACGGCAACGGCCTGGTCAGAGCGGCCACGGCCGAGGCTTTGGGAGTCCTGAAGCCGCCGGGAATTGCAGCGCTGCTCATCGAGGCTCTCGGTGCCGACCCCGACGAACGGGTGCGAGCGGCCGCGGTCCGGGCTCTGGGCCGGATAAGGGACGACGCGGCGTTGGCGCCGCTTCTGGAAGCCGAAAAGCACGACGATCTGCGGGCCGTCAGGGAGGCCGCGCGTGATGCGCTTTCAGAATGGCCCGTATTCGCGTTGGTCGCTGCATTGCAGGGGTCTCCTCACCCCGAGGCGCGGGCTTCTGCGGCCGAGATTCTGGGGAGATTCGGATACGCATCGGCCATTCCCGCGTTGAGCCGAGCCGTCGGTGACCGGGAAGAGGCGGTTCGGAGCGCCGCCCTCGAGGCGCTTCATCGGTTGGGGACCATGCTCCCATTGGAGAACGGCGGCGCCCTTCTGTTCCGCGGCAACACGCAAATCGCGTTCATACCCGGAGCGACCGCCGTCGCGGCGCCCCAGGGTCCAGTTAGGGCGGCGTTCAATGTTACAGGCGCGGACAGAACCACGCTGCTGCGCACGGCGACCGGCGACCACTATGTGGACGGACGGTGGATGCCACAGGAATCGACAGGACAGCCACACACAGCCGTACACGAGGGGTTTGATCACACTCGGGCCTTGGTGCAGTCGCGCCAAAGCACCGACGTATTGGATGCGGTACTGCTATCCATGCCCGACTCTATGACCCTGCTGGGAGGGGCCGTTCCTACATCGTCACAGTTGAACCTCATATCGGTACCCGGCGTCTTTTGGCCCGAGAGCGCCGTCTACACCACCGGCAGGGCTGGGCGCGGTTACAGCTGGACTTCTTGGGTGACCAACTACTCTGCCGAGGAATTGAGGGCCAGCACCACCGTAGCCTCCGACTTACACACGAGCCTGCCCGAGGATCTTCCTCAGCGCGTTCGCGCCCTAGCCGTCGAAATTACCGCCCAGCACTCGGGTCCGTACCGCAAGGCCGCAGCCATCGAACGGCATTTAAAGGAGAACTACACCTACGTGCAGGCCGATGCCACCCCGGAGGGGCAAGCTGAGGGGCACGACCCCGTCGACTGGTTCCTTTTCGAAAGCGGGGTGGGCACGAGTGGCAACTTCAGCAGCGCGTTCGTGATCCTAGCCCGTTCCGTCGGCATCCCGGCCAGAGTGGTATCAGGCTGGGCCATAGCGCCGATAGCCGACAGGCAGGAAGTCTACTCCGATCAGGCCCACCAGTGGACGGAGGTGCCATTCCTAGACCGCGGGTGGGTTCCCTTCGACCCCACGTCGGGAGGCGCCCCGTCGCGTGCTTTCGCGCGGCTTGGATCGCTAGAACCAGAGATCAGGGCGGCAGCCATCGAGGGGCAACTTGAGCAGCTCGCCGACGGCGACGCCACGATGAAGGGAACCGCACGCGAACTCCTGGATGCCTTGCTGCAGTCCAGTTACGGCAAGCACCCGTCGCTACTAGAAAGATTGTCAGCCGGTACCCTCTCTGTATCCCGAGAGACCGAGGCCCTACGACTCCTAGATGATTTGCTGAGGTCCCTCGGCAGGCAAGGCTCCAGCCATGCGCCCTTCACGCTAGCGAGCCTGGAGGCATTGTCGCGCGAGTTAACGGGTCTTGAACCGGGGACGTGGGAGCCCTCGCTCTCCGCATTAGCCAAGCTGCTGGAATCCCTCTCGAGCGACCGTCCTACCGCGCCTGCGGGCGCTCGGGAGGCGTTCGGCGACCTGCTTGGAGTGCTTTCGGAAACCGCCGCCGCAATTCGGCTGGAGAATGGCGGCCTACTGATCCGCCAGGCCCGAGGCCAAGGCTTTGCCTTCTCCGTTGGGACAAGTGCCCACCAGGCCACAGAGCCACCGCACATACCGGTATTCGAGGTCCGCGGAGCAGCCAACACCCCATATTTGCGCACTGGCGTTGGCGACGTGTACGAGCATGGCCGGTGGGCGCAGCAAGACCCGGCGTCCATTCCCTATCCAGCCGGCGGCAGCACGTACGACCTGCTCCGGGAGGTCTTCTACACCCCCGCACGCGACGACTTGCAGTTGCCCGGCGGCCCATTCGAGCCTGCCCTGTTGTTCGGACCGCAAACAGCGGCTCCGCGTACGGTGCGAGACCGCATCGAGGTACTTCCCACAGGGAACGCGACACGATTGCCCGCGGGAAGCGTGCCGACCTCGCCCACGATGCAGAGCATAGACCGGTCGGGAGTCTTCCACGCCTATAGCGCCACGTTCTCCTCGGAGGCTGTCGTGGCTTCTTACTCCTGGGTTTCCAGCATGTCGTCTTACTCCGACCAACAGCTGGCGAGGGCCAGGGCGGTTTACGGGCTCGCCTACACAGACTTACCGGATGACTTGCCCGGCCGGATTCGAACATTGGCTCAACAGATTACAGCTGGGCATGCCACCGCTTACGGCAAAGCCAAGGCGCTCGAACGGTACCTAAGCACTCAGTACACCTACAGATTTGCCCGAACGGCTGAGGAGGGCCGGCCTCCCCCGGGGCACGACCCCGTCGACTGGTTCCTCTTCGATCATCGAGAGGGCACTTGTGGGGTGTTCAGCAGCGCCTTCGTCGTCCTGGCCCGCTCCATTGGCCTTCCCGCGAGAGTGGTGTCAGGGTGGGCTATCGCCCAGACTGCCGACACGCAGATTGTCTATGTGGGCCAAGCCCACCAGTGGGCGGAGGTCGCCTTCGAAGGCCTGGGTTGGGTCAGCTTCGAGCCTACGGCGTCGGGCGGCGCTCCCTCCAGGGTGGAGGGCGCCGGTTCAGGCTCTGGCGCAACCACGTCAGGCCCCGAGACAGGTCCTGTAGAGGGGCCACCGGATTTCAACACGGGCCCCGAAGAGCAACCTCCGCAGGATACCGTAACCAACATAACCCAATCGCCTGCCGAGATCTCCCGAGGGCAGGCGTTCTTCGTACGCGGCACGGTGCACACGGCTGCCGGGATTCCCGTCAGCGGAGTAACCGTCGAGGTCTACGTGAACGAGACCAAGGAACACGGTGGGACCAAGATTGGAACGACGGTGACCCGGTTTGGTACCTTCCAAGCCTCGGTCGAGATACCGACCGAGATGGAGTTGGGGTCCTACCAACTCTTGGCCCGCGCCGTTGCTAACGAGGATTTCTATGAGTCGTGGAGCGACCCGGACATCACGGTCTATTCCTCCAGCGGGCTTGAGCTAACCAGTCCCGCCGAAGTGCCCGTGGACGTGGAAGCGGTCTTTCATGGCAAGGTTCTGGACGATACCGGCAAGGGCGTCGCCGACCGCCAGGTCAACGTGACCATCGACGGGCGGGCCGAGCCTCCCGTCACCACCAGCCCGACGGGGACCTTCAGTTTTTCCAGGACCTTCTCCGCTCCGGGAGGGCACTGGGTAGCAGTGGAAGTAAAGGGTCAGGAGTATCTCCTTGACAACCAGGTGCGGCTGGACTTCCAGGTGACGCTGCCCACGGACCTAACCCTCCTTGCTCCTGCTCTGGTATCGGTGAACGAAGCATTCACGGTGAACGGCGAGTTGCGAGACGTCCGCGGGGAGCCCCTCGCCGGTGAGTACGTCTCCGTAAGCGTGGGCGACGATCCTGAAGTCCGCGCGCTTACCGATGGCTCGGGGGCATTCCAGGTCGACGGCCGGACGGACAGCGCCGGTGAGTTCGTGGTACAGGCCACCTTCTCGGGGCTGGCTCCAACGCTTCCTTCGGAGGAAGCGACTCGCCTGACGGCCCGCCACATGGTGTCGCTGAGCCTCAGCGGGCCGAGCCAAATCGACACGGGCAGCGGCGCGCTCTTCACCGGCAGGCTTACTTCCGACACGCTCTCGCCTATCGGGGACTTGGAGCTTTCGATAGAAGATGGCGAAGGAAGCCGGTTGGCCACGGTGACGACTGACGAGGACGGCAGGTTTGAATACAACCATGCATCCTTCGACATCGCGGGGCGCTATTCCCTGACGGCGCGCTTCCCCGGAGGGGAGTTCGTCGCGCCGCGTTCGGCGCGGGTCAACTTCGCCGTGGTGTCCCCTACCACGTTGACAATTGAGGGGCCTGCCGTACAGAGAGACGGGCAACGGTTCGAGGTGACCGGCGTTGTCATGCAGGGCAGCGGCGCGGTCTTTACCGGCAGGCTCGCATCCGACACGGTCTCGCCCATTGGGCGGCGGGAGCTTTTGATACGGGACGGCAACGGCCGCGAACTGGCCACCGTGACGACCTCTGAGGACGGAGCCTTCGAATACAGGCACACCTCTTTCGACACCGCGGGGTCTCACTCGCTGACCGTCCGATTTTCGGGTGGGGAGACCCTCGGGCCCCAGTCCTCCAGCATCACCTTCGGGGTATTGTCCCCCACCACCCTGACCCTGGAGGAGCCCGCGATAACCGGGTCGGGGCAGCCGGTCGAGGCGGTGGGTTTCCTGCTACAGGGCAGCGGCGCGCTCTTCGCCGGCAGGCTGATGTCGGACACCGTCTCGCCAATCGGCCGGCGGGAGCTTTCGATACGGGACGGCGACGGGCGCGCGCTGGCCACCGTGACCACCTCCGAGGACGGGACCTTCGAATACGAGCACCCTGCCTTTGAGGCCACCGGACCGCACTCTGTGACCATCCGGTTCTCGGGAACCGACTTCCTTGCGCCCCAGTCTACCGGCATTACTTTCGGCGTCTTGGCCCTCACTGCCTTGACCCTGGAGGAGCCCGCGATAACCGGGTCGGGGCAGCCGGTCGAGGCGGCGGGTTTCCTGCTACAGGGCAGCGGCGCGCTCTTCACCGGCAGGCTGATGTCGGACACCGTCTCGCCAATCGGCAGGCGGGAGCTTTCGATACGGGACGGCGACGGGCGCGCGCTGGCCACCGTGACCACGTCCGAGGAGGGAGCCTTCCAATACGAGCACCCTGCCTTTGAGGCCACCGGACCGCACTCTCTGACCGTCCGGTTCCCGGGAACCGACTTCCTTGCGCCCCAGTCCACCGGCACTACTTTCGGCGTCGTGGCCCTCACGACGTTGACCCTGGAGGAGCCCACGCTGGTCAGGGTGGGGCAACCCTTTGAGCTAAGGGGCGTCCTTCTGCGAGGCACCGGGCGTCCCGTCCAAAACGCCACGGTGCGCGTGACGGGCGGCGACGCGACATCGCTGGTCACCGACACCGATGGGAGGTTTACGTGGGAGGCAGTGGGCAGGCTGAACGATTCCTCGGCGGAGGCGGTCCTCGAGTCGGAGTTGGACGTTGAGGTAGTGTTCGAGGGCACCGACCATTTGACTCCAGCCCGCGCCAGTACGACCGTCACCGTCGGAGCACCTCGGATAGTTATGGGACCCGTCGATACCGTAGCCCGGGGGGATTCCGTGCCGCTGCGCGGGACGGCGCTGATCGGGAACTATCCAAGCTCGGAGGTGGCGGTCTCCATCGGCGAGGACACAACCGTCCAGACCAACGAAGCGGGCGTCTTCAGCTACACGTATCCGGTGACCGAGAATACGCCGTTGGGGATAACCGAGGTGGCGATCGCCGCCGACGGTATCGATGCCGTCGCGACTGCCGCCATCGAAGTCAAGTCCGCCCCGAGCCTGATCGTCACTCCGGTGGACAAGGTCCGGCCGGGGCGCGCGACGGTCCTGCAAGTGACCCTCGTGGACGACCGGGGCACGGGAATCGCGCAGGCGACACTGCGGTCGAGCCAAGGCGCGACGGCAGTCACCGACGCCGAAGGCGTTGCCCTGATGGAATTGACCGTGCCCGACTCGCATGAGCTGCCGTCCGTTCCGATTACCTTCAACTACGACGGCGATGACCTCAACATGCCCCTCAGTTATTTCCTCGGAGTGCCCATTACCCCCACCAGTTTCAACTGGCTCCTGTGGGCGGGAGCACCCCTAGCCGTCCTCTTAGTTATCGCCGCGGTCTTGGCGGGCCGCAGGGTTGGGACCGCGCCCTTGCCCGTGCTGGTCCGTCAGAGACTTGCCGCTCCGGCTCCAGAGCCGGAGCCGGTCGCGGTCCCAGTCGCGGCTACCGAGGAACCGACCGACGAGGAAGTCATCGAGGAGTTGCAGCCGACCCACTTGGCGGTCCGGTTCATAAGGCCGGCCCACGACCTCCCTGACGTGTGGGGCGTCGGCGAGGAAGTAGCGATCGAGATAGAGCTGAGCGGCGATGACGGACAGGCTATCGGCGGGACGACCCTCGCCATCGCCGTGTCAGGTGGGGGCCCGGAAACGGACCTGGTAGCCGACGACGCAGGAGTATGTACCCTTCGCTGGACGCCGGCGGAGCTCGGCGAGTACACGGTATCGGCCTCGTTCGGGGGCGACGACGAGCGTCAGGAGGCGTCCGGGGCCCGTAGCCTCCGGGTCTTGGACTTCCGCGAGGAGATCGTGCGCCTGTACAACGAATTCTTGGACTGGGCCGAGACGAAGACCCCGGCGGTTTCGGAGCAGTCAACACCGCGAGAGGTGGAGTTGACGCTCGTTACGGAGGGACTGCGTGTAGACCAGAAGTCCCTGGATGAACTGATCTCGCGCTTCGAGGAGGCCGACTACAGTGAACATCCCGTTGTGCGGCGCCACTACGAGCGGATGTACCGCGCGTGGCGAACGATCGTGAGGGACTAGGGCCATGGCGATTGCCAAACGGTCCTTTAGGCGCCTCTTGATCACCTCCGTGCTTGCCGCGGGGGTTGCAGCGGGCGCCCCGGCCTTTTTTGGGTCGAGCGGCGCGCTCCACCAGTGGACCGGGCTGGACTTCGGCTACCTCGTGCGCCCCTTGGCCTTGTTTGGCATCCTCCTGCTGCTTAGCCGGCTCGTGTTGTGGGTGTACCTGGCCCCGCGGCTCGTCTGGAGACCGGTGATCGCCCATCGACCGCGGCGCATCCCCATGTTCACTACGGTCCATCGGCTGTTGGCCGACTCGGGGTGGATCGCCCTCATATCGGGCTTGCTGGCCGCCGTGCCTCAACTGCCCGCGACCATCTCGGCGCATCCCCAGTCCGCGGACCTTACTTCCGCGACAGCCTACCTGGAAGCCTTCGACTCTCTGTCGCTCTGGGTCATATTCCTCCTGGCCCCCTTCGCGATCGTGCGGGCCGCTACCGAAGTCTTGCCCCGGTTGGGCATCATCGTCGGTTCTCCCCGGTCGAGGATCGTCGCGCTCAGCGTAGCGTATCTGCTCTTGGCCAATGGAGGCGTGTTGTCCGCCGCGTTCGAACTTTCCGGCTCAGGGATCCTACTGGCTCTGGGGGCCGCCTTGGGCGCTTCTTACGTGGCGCCGGTGCTGCGTGTCGTGGTGGAATCGCCGCTGCCGCCGCGGCCAGCTCTCCTGGCCCGCGGGTCGTTGCTGCTGGCGGAGGCCGCATGCGTGGTGGCGTTGTTGCTGGTTGTGCCGGCACTGACCTCCGCTCTGGAGACGGTGCTCACCCAGCAATATGCTGAGCTGGAGTCCTTGGAGTCGTACCTAGCACTTCTGGACTCGTTGGCCTTCTGGTCGATGGCGGTGCTTGCTCCCTTCGCCTTGGTGCAGCTCTCGGGAGTCTTCTGGCCGATCGCAAGGCGAATCCTCGGGTTCCCGATACGGCACATGATTCTGCTGGCCGGCGTATACGTCCTCTTCGCCGACAACGGAATCCTTCTCACTGCCTTCCAGGTTCCGGTCCGTCAGTTCATGGTGGTGCTGACCCTGGCGCTGGCCCTCTCGTATGGGTCGTCCGTGCTGATGAACATTGCCAACATGCAACCGTCGGGGAGGCTGGGCCGGTCAGCGACTATAGCGGCGCCCGCGGCGCGAGCGGTGGCCTTGGCCCTCGTCCCCGCCATGGTGGTGTGGGTATGCCTAAACCATCTTCCCGTGGCCAGCGCTCGCCTGTTGGACCACTCGCCCACCCACTCCTTTGCCGAGGTCCACCTGCCCCACTTCGCCCGTTGGTTCGAGGCACGGTACGCCATTGCGGGACTGTGCTTTGCGACGGGTCTCGCGTTGACCTTCCCCAGAGTTTTACAGGTTTCTTCCCTTCATTACCGGCCCTTGCTCGCTGCCATCGGCTTCGGTGCGGCCGGGTGCCTGGCCTGGATAGCCGGGGCAGGTCTCTCCCCCTTGGGACACGGCTATCCCTTGGTCGCAGCCATCATCGCCGCAGGGCTGTTCTCTTTGGCCCTGACCCAATTGGCGAGCTATTACTTCAACGCTTCCAACCCTTTGGTTGCCGGAGTCGCCAGGTGGCTCTACGAGTCCAAGACCAGGGGCTTCATCTTGGGGGCTTCGACCGCCTTCTATGGCCTTCTGCTGCGCCCCGTGGCCTATGAACTACTGTGGTTTGCCGCCCTTTACGAATACCTGGCCGTCCTGGTGCTTATGCTCTTGGCGTTGCTGCGGATCGGCAATCTGATACGCCGGGACGCCGACGCGCCCAACGACCCGCCGCCCGCCTGGCCCCGCTGGTCGCACCACCGGCAAGTGCTGCAAGTAAAGGTGGACCCACGGTCGGAACTCATGTCACGCCTACAAGACCGCTTTATCCAAAGCGGCGATTGGAAGCCGCTGTGGACCTACTTGGTAGGACTGCTCTACCGCAGCGAAGCACCGTTGGGAGCAGTGCGCGCGGTGGGCCGGCCCCTGCGTACCTCTGCGTCTTCGACAAGGCCCTGGACGCTTCCCGGACTTCAGCAACGGGCGAAGGCCAGGAGAATGACCGCGCTCGTGGAGTCGATGAAGGCGGCGGAGCAGGCGCTGGCCACGCCATCGAGGCCCCTCCCACCCTTGGACGAAGAGACCGTACGGCGGGCTGCTGCTCCCTACGTCGAGACCGGGGCCGACCCCGAGATCTTGGCAGCGATATTGATAGCCGCACACCTTCAGAAGGGCGACGACTTGGAAGTCGTCGCGGACCGGTGGTTCCCACTGGTCAATGCACCAGCGCCTTCGCCGCAGTGGTTCCACCCCCCCTGGGCCCGTGCCCAAATGATGACCAGGGACAAGAGCGCACGTCTCCACACGGTCGATGAGGCCGTCGACTACTTCTTCGGCAACACGTCTCAGCGCGTCGCCTTTTCACCGGGTACCACGGCCTAGGGACGAGTGGTGGGAAGGCCCCAGCGAGAAAGGTATACCCCACGGGATGAAGGAACAAGAACTTGAAGCAGCGCGGCTCTCTTGCGACCAGATCATCGATCGCGTCAGCGAGGCCTTCGTTGGAAATCGCTTGCTGTTGCGCAAGATGCTCGCGGCGGCTTTAGCCAACGGTCACGTGTTGTTCGAGGACTACCCAGGGTTGGGAAAGACGCTGTTGGCCAAGGTGTTCGCCCGCAGCATCGGCAGCGACATCAAGCGCGTGCAGTTCACCCCCGACCTGTTGCCGTCGGACATCTTGGGGGTAAACGTGTGGAGGCAGACCGAGGGGACGTTCCAGCTCGTCAAGGGGCCGGTCTTCACCAACGTGCTGCTGGCCGATGAAATCAATCGCGCTCCCCCCAGGACCCAGTCAGCCCTCCTCGAGGCGATGGAGGAGCGGCAGGTGACCATCGATGGAACGACCCTCAAGCTGAAATTGCCGTTTGTGGTGATCGCGACCCAGAATCCTATCGAGCAGGAAGGCACCTATCCCCTCCCCGAAGCCCAGTTGGACCGTTTCCTGATCAAGCTGACCACAGGCTATCCCGGCAACCGGCAGATGGAAAACACCATCCTCCAACGACGGATCCAATGGCAGAAGGACGACCCGACGTCCGACGTTGAGCCGGCGGTGACATTGAAGCGGTTCGTGGAGCTGCAGCGCTGCGTTGAGACCGAGGTCTACACCGACCAAGTGATCATCGACTACATAACCCAGTTGGTCAGGCTTTCTCGCGAACACCCCAAGGTCGCCATCGGGGTCAGTCCACGGGGTGGGCTGGCCCTGCTCAGAGCCTCGCGGAGCATGGCCCTGATTCATGGCCGGGACTTTGTCGTCCCCGACGATGTGAAGATGGTCGTCTCCGACGTCCTGTCTCACCGCATCATCCTCAACATCGAAGACACGTTGGAGGGGGTCCGGGGCGAAACGATCATGGAGGAAGTGTTACAACAGGTGCCGGTCCCCAGTGAGATAGGACAGGCGGCGTCCTAGTTTGGTCCGCCCATCTCTGATCAGTTGGATCGCTCTTTCCTCCGTCCTGCTCGTGCTTGGGTTGGGTCTGGGGAATGCGGTGCTGCTAACCGGAGCCGTTTTCGTTCTGCTTTCGACATTGCTCGCCACGGCCCTATCGCCACCCTCCGGCATCGTCATCGAGAGGAGCCTGCCCCGGGCCACGTGCTGGGCGGGGGATATCCTCACGGTATACCGCCAACTGACCATCCGAGGCGGGATCGGTCCCGTCTTCGTCTACGACATACTGCCTTCCGAGTTACGGATCGCCGGAGGAAACAACCTGCGGGTGGTGTGGAAATGGCCGGGTAAGAAGACGTTCGACATCTCCTACGAGATCCAATTTCCCAGGCGGGGCCTCTTCATCTTGGAGCGGAGCGGTTGGGAATCGCGGGCGCCCTTCGAGGTCAAGCGAGGGGCGTCCGGCGTCGGTGGAGAGCGCTTCGAGGTCTCAGTGGCTCCCAGGATGCGCGGCGTGACGCGGCTCAACGAGATCCGCGCCACCACCAAGAACACCCGTCTCCTCGGCGACACCGCCATGACGGGGGCTTCCACCAACGAGTTCCGCGAGCTTCGCCCCTACCAGCCGGGCGACCCCATGAAACGGATCAACTGGAAGGCCAGCGCCCGCGGGTCGCGGGGCGACAACCTCCCGTTCGTCAACGAGCCGGAGCCGGAGGCGCGAAAGGCCGTCTGGATTTTCCTGGACATGGCAACGTACATGGACGTGGGAGTGCCCTTGTCGAGCCCACTAGAAAATACGGTCGAGGCTTCAGGCACGCTGGCCCAATACTACCTCTCCAAGGGATCCACTCTGGGCGCTTACGCCTACAACACGTCCGGCGGCATAGGCGAGTTGCTTTCGCCTGAAGCGGGAGGCAAGCAGTTCAGCCGGCTCATGCGGATGCTGACCGGCCTGAAGCCGGGCCAGCCCCAAGAAGACCTGGTGCGGGCGGTGGAGTGGTGCAAGGACTTACTCTTCCAGTTGCGCCCCGACGTGTTCATCATCACCCGCCTAGACGTCCACTATTCCAGGCCGGGGGAGGTCGCCGAGTCTTTCGAGCGCTTCATGGCAGGAGTGAACCGCCTGATCTTCCTGAGGGCCCGGTCGCGGAGACGGGGCAGCGTCTGCGTCGTGCATGTGGGCCCAAAGGAACCAGCGCACGACACCCATACGCCAGTTCTCACCAGATGGGAGACGCGCGTCGTGGCGGGGATGCTGCGCCACGCGGGAGCCTCCGTAATCGAATGGGAACCCGCACGCGAGGAGTTTACGTCGGTGTTGGTGCGACAGATGAATGTCTTTAGGTAGCGCCGACAGGAGAGCGCACAGTTGAAAATCGTCGCTGCGGAATCGCTGGTCCTAGCAGGGCTCCTGCTTCTATCAGCCTACGGCCTATGGGCCTTCGTCTCCCTTGAGGAGGTACAGCAGTACGCGTGGGTCGAGGCCTTGGCGGAGCGGTTCCCCGAATATGGGTCGCGGGAGCTGGCGCTGGCGGTGCCCACATGCGTCGCCGTTTACTGGGGTCTTCACCTTCTGGGCACCAACAACCTCGCATTCTGGTCGATGGCGCTGTTGGTCATGCTTCCCCAAGGCCCCGCCATCTGGGTGCATAACCAATTTGCGTGGTTCAACTTCTTCGGAGTGCAGGTCGGTCTGGAGACGGCCCGCCCTCAGTTCTGGCAAGCCACACTGTTCCTAGCATCGCTGGTCGGCTTGGTGGTCCTCTATCGGGCCATCGGGCTCAGGAAGCTGGACCGGCAACTGGAGTCGCAACGCGCAGACGGAACCGACCGGAAGCAGATCGTGGTCTTCGAGGCCTTGATGCTGATCGGCCTTGTCGGGGCCGGGTTGTCGCTGGCTTCCCTGATGGTGGTCGGCGCCAACGCGTTGGGCAAGTTGGACCCGTTGGTGGACTGGTCGCCGTGGGGCGTGCTCACCATCGGTGTTGGGGCAACCATTCTGCTCATCCTCACGCTGGTCTTGTGGTTCCGCTCCCGCGACGGCCCGGATCCCTCCGAGCCCGAGCATGCCGAAGCGCCTGTCGTCCGGCCACGAGCGAGACGGACTCGGCCACGACGTGAGTCCAATTAGGGCGGTGCCCTTGGAGTCCTGCCCGGCATCGAGGACACCCTGCGGGCGCCTCCGGTCTGGAAGCCAACACAGATCCCTCACGGACTTGCGGAAGACACGGGGGCGTCATTGCGGGCACGTACCCTCCACAACAAGTAGAGCGAGAGAATGTGGGCCGAAATTGATGGTGGACAGAACCGCGTTCGATCTGGTGATTACAGTGGAGACTAGTCGGTGCCTTGACCGCGACGCACGATCCTCGTACCAGAGGAACCACGCGTCTAGACACCCTTCCCAAGCTCGTCACGGGCAACTGGTACACCTAAGTGTACTGTACTGCGAACTTTTCGCTGGGAGGTCCTAATTTAAGGACTTGGCCAGGCGAACCCGGATAACTGTAGACCGCCTTGGAGCAGGCCGAGATTCTGTCGAAGAAGCTGGGCGACAGCTTGATTTTGTCCAGTTTGGAGGCTGGAAGTGTCCTCAGCAACAGCGGCCGGTCATCCAGACACAACATTCAAGGCGAAACCGTTGACGGCCCTCTGCGAAATGGATGCACCAAGATCGGCAGGCAGGACGGTGGACAAGATGAGCAGACGGATATGGGAAATGGAGTACGCGGGCTCTCCAAAGAAACTGTGGAGCGACGTCAGGTCCACACAGGCACAGCTGGCGGTGGCTGCCAGACTGGGCGTTGAGGCGTCCCCGGACGACACGTTCGCCCTAGTCGCCGCCTCCACTACGTAGCGATGACTCGGGCACGTCAGACCCTTACCCTCATGCGCCTTCCCGGGCGACATCCGTTCCAGGATGCCTTGCAGGGTAGCCCTTCGGTGCTGCGCCGCCCGGCGCCGGTAGGACTTCCTACCCCAGCTACGGAACTCAACCGCCGCTATCGGCGGCTCAGCCTGCGCGACGTCTTTCTGAGCTTCGCGGGGTACGGACACCCTGACCATCTAGCGCATCGCGCCGTTGCCGCGCTATCCCCCGGCGATCTGCTGCAGGTGCGGAATGAGTCGAACCGCTGGGAGCTCTTGGACAGCCACGGCACCGTCGTAGGACAGCTTGCTGGTGGTTTCAAGACCCCCACTGACATGCGCTGCGCGTTTGCTTCGGTCTTGGCCATCGCCACCTGGGACCGCGAGCGTTCGGAGCCGCAGTACCGGGACCGCCTTCAACGGGATCACTGGGAAGTGGTCGTGCCTGAGCTGGTGCTTGAGCCGTATTCGTAGTCTCACCGGCAGGGAGCACACCCACATGCCGGTTCACCCACCCTTTCCGGTTGCACTTCACGACTCTGAGCGCAAGGTGGCGTTCGGTGGCGAACTGTTGAGGTGTCCCGCGCCGATTGCCCTCGACGCGGCCCTGTCCACCAAACTATGCAAAATCAAGAACCTTCATTCGACGGACACAATAGGCACGGAAAACTCAGGTACTCGTGGGCGGTCGATTTGGATACAGCCAGGTAAGGTCAGGCGGATCGACGGTTATGCCGCCGGCCCTAATCACCGGTTCGAGCCTCCGGCCCGCCAGGGTTGGAGGCTCAACCATTTCATCGGGGGCGGCCACGCCACACCCCACCAGCGGGCACGAGGGCAGTGCGCCCCCATTGTCGCTGCCGCCTCCTGCGAAGACAAGGCTGGTCGCACCGGTTTCACCGCCTTTTCCCCCAACCCGTGAAGCCCACAGACACGGGGGCAACGGGGCGGTCTTCGACTGTCACTCCGTCGCCTGTTGAGAACTCTCGCCCTTCGCCATGCTGTAGCCGACGCGAGGCTCGTTGAAGATGTAGGTGGGGTTGTTGGCGTCGTCCCCCAGCTTGGTGCGCAGCCTCTTGATGATATTGCGCACCGGCCCGGAGCCCCCGGTCTTGTCCGGACCCAGACCCGTCGCAGCAGCTGGCTGTTGGTCAGCACCCAGACCGCGTTGACCGAAAGCTCCACCAGCATCCGACACCGACTTTCAAACTCAACTGGAGTCAGGTGAGAACCGAGGCCGCCTCGGGAGTCACGGGATTGACCCAGGTTCATCCGGTAGTGTTACCGAGACTGCCAGATAGCGGAACCGCTCGTTCCCTGCTGATCCAAGGATCGAGTAATCTCGCCAGAGTAAGTCGTAGGAGCCCTTTAGGTTGAGAGCCTGCTCTCTGCGTCTCGTTGTTCCCGCTCCGGCACTTTCGGACCAGGCCATCCGGCCCGTTATTTTGCGACGCTCATGCAGACGGAAATCCGCGTCGATTGTACTGGAATCCCGGGGAGGGTTCCAATATCCAGGTACGTTGGTAAGCAAGATCGCGTATCCCGCTCTGGCAGGCTCGAATCGAGCAAGAACATTTTCCAGCCTCTGGACGTCGTCCAGGAATTCATACCGCTGGATGGGCTGAGCCCCTTGATCTAAGAGTGAGAAGCGTTCACCATTGTGGGCTATTTCCAGCCTTTGCGTAGAATATTTCAACTCGATAGCGACCCCACCGTTGGGAACCCAGATGTCTAGGTAGATCCGCCGGGCCTCGTCGGGGAGGGCCTTGAACTCCAAGCGAATCTCACTTTCCGGCATTGCTTCATGAACTTGCCACGCGAGCGCGTGCTGAAGATCGGCCTCGGAATGGAATATTGGCCGGGATTGGGATAATCCCGCCATTAGGCTGTGAATACTAAGCATGTTCATGCACTTATCTCACCATCGAGCGGCCGTTTCAGTTGATGTCGCCGTGGTCGGTCAGCAACGGCTGACGGCTTATAGGCTACAAAGCTTGGTCTCCTCGGAACAAGGATATCAACTTTGGTGTTTAGGCTCCCGTAGTGGCGGCTATTGCTTTTGACACGGCGTGCTTGTTCTGGGCGGCTACGGCTCCCTTGGACTATAGCCCATGCCCTCCTCGAACTCTCGAGGGAAGGGCTGGACTCGTCCGGTTTCCATTATGCTGGCCGCGCAGGAGCTGTGGGGGTGTGGTTCCTGTTCGCCGAAGCTGTTCCTGCCGAGGAGCTCGTGCCGCAGGTGTTCTAGGACCTGCTTCTTCGCCAGCAATTGTGCCAGGCACCTGATGTCCTGATGGAGTTCCGGTTTGCTCTCGAGATATGGCCTGGTTAGTTCATGCGTTCCCCTCTCCCAGGCTTGGGCTATCCTGTTGGCCGTATCCTCGGCGGCCGGCAGAATCGTTCGCTGTATATGCTCTTCGTCCTCCTTTCTCGCCCTGGCTAACCTCCAGCAGAACACGATCTGCTGGAATGCTTGGTCTTCGAGCATCTCCTCCCGGGTGCTGAACTCGGCCATGGCGTACAGCAGGTATCCGAACTCGCCCTCCAGGGTTCGGGATGTCCTGGTCAACTCGGCCTTTGTGTTGATGCAGTCCTTATGGTGTTCCCTTAGAATTTGCGCCTGCTCGTCGTTCAGCCCCACCCCTTTTGCCCACGTTTCCATCATGTCCGCGGATGCCTCTTCGAGAGCGTTGGTGATCTGGGGTTCCAGCCGGTCGCAGACGTCGAGGAGTTCCGATTCCTCCCTGGTCAACAGGGGCTGGATGGCGGCCCGGAAGGCCCTTCGGTCTTGGGTGCAGTAGTCGCACCCACAGTTTCTCAGGTCATGGGAGTCCATTCCGAAACCTTGACGGCTTCGGTGGTAGGCCTTGAGTCGTGTTTCTCGGTGGGATTCCCCAACGAACTCGGAGGCCATGATCTTCTGAAAGATGGGGATTACCGTCTGGGATGCCGGGCAGATCTCTCCAATTAAAGATAGTGTGCCCAGTTCGTCGATCATCCCCTCTTCGAGCTCGGAGGTCTCGCATATCCGGCATATCCTAGACTCCCCGCCCAACATCGTGATGGCGAAGTCATGCTTTGGGCAGGTGAATTCCTCCAGGGGTTTCTGTGCCGGTTGCTCTACCGGCTCCCAGGGTTCCGTTCCGTCGTACCGGTTCGATTCCAGCAGTCTCCGAAGGAAGGGGTCATCGGTATTTGCCCCCTCCGACCAGAGGAGTATCCAGGGTGCGTGGAGGAGTTCCTCTTTGTTGAAGACCTGGGAGTCGTCCTTGTTGTCCCGAGTGGTCCCGGCGTACAGGTGGGAGGGTTGGACGCAGTAGGGCCGATTGCATAGGTGGTTGACCTGTCTGTTCTCAGGGATCTGCCCTCGGGTCTGGATGAAGGCGGCCCGGTGGGCGAGTTCCCGCTTTCCGTCAATGGTCAGGGTGCCGTAGCCGTACTGGTTCAGGCCGTATTTCCATACCATGCAATGCCCGAGGGGGCTGAAGGGAGAGTTTACCTGCATGGGGATCCCGAGGCAGTCGGCCGGGGTGATGGGGCCTTCTTTCCAGCTTCTGCGGGGTCTTGGGTTCCTGGGTTGGGGGTTGCCGCCGTACCACCTCTGGGTGATGACATCCCGCTCTACCCGGTAATTTCTCGGCATCCTTCTATTCCTTGTCCGTATTCTAAATCCTAGTCCCGGGTTCAGGGAATCGGCGCATGACCTGCCGATACTCGGCCCGCTCGTGCAGGTGACGCCCACCGAGTATGACCTGCTCTTCGTGCTTTCGGTCGACGCCGGGCAGGTGGCGCCCCGCGACCTGTTGCTGCCGGGTCTGAGGATCCGAGAAGCTGGGCGAGGACGCGAGCGACCTGTGCATCTTTGCCGAGCGGCGCGTCGGCTACCGAATGTCGAAGGCAGAGACGCGGGAACAGGGCAGCCGTGAGAGTCGAGCCTGCCCTCCCGGCTCGTAGAGGCCCACGGAGCGGCGTCCTGAAAGAGTGATGAGCACGTCGTAAGGCCCCTGGCGGTAGCGGTCCACCCGCACCGGCTGTTGGTGCGGATCGGCGTCGGCGACCATGGCGGCGACGTGGTAGAGGACGGCTACGGCGTCCAGACGCTCTGCCAGCAGCCGGGACCACTGCTTCGACACCGGGTAGGCCCGCAGCATGTGATCCCGGCCTTTCGTGGCTGCGCCTGCTGCGGTGACGCCCTTCTCCATCGGGAAGTACCGGCGCTGCGGTCGAGTCCCCAGGATACTCAAATGGTGCGGCACAGAGTCCACCAGGCCCCGCTCCGTCAGCTTCTTCAACCGATCGCGGAGCGTGGAGGCTGGAAGTCGATCGAAGCGGGACAGTTCGTCGATGGTGGCCAGGGGCGTGGCGCACAGCAGCAGGAGCGCCTCCTCAAGCCCCTGGCGCAGGTGACGCAGCGCAGGGTCCGGTCGCAGGCCCTCCAGGTCGATGATGATCTCGAACGTGGCCGCCTCAATCGCCCGGACGCTCTTGCCGACGGAGCTCAGGACGGCTGAGGGCACGGCGCGCCCCGTATGGCCCCGTTCGAGGAATCGCCACAGGGTGTGGCGGGACACGCCGAGGTACTCGGCTGTCTTCCGCCGTCCATGCAGCCGCATGTAGGCGCGCACGTAATCCCGTACCGCCCTCTTGAAGTTCGGTCCGGCCTTGTGTCGTGCCGTTCAGCGTTGCGCTCGTGGCTTCGTGACGATCAATCAACTGCTCCAATCGGCAATAGCCCAACACCTCATAGTGAACTGGAAATTCGTCCAAGGTAAGGCCTTGCAAGCCCTCGTATACGAGGTGGTTTTGTGGTTGGGCGAGAGCCGCAGTCGTAAGTCGGCCAACCTGTCGATGGTCAAGTGGGCACTTACATCGGAGTCTCGCAAGCTAGGGACACATTCCGTCTTTCGCTGGTATGATTACGCTATTCCACGAGGCCATTACCAAAGTGACGAAGCTTCCATACCCAACGCCTACGAGTTCTACTGCGACTAAGAAGATGCGCTCCAATCGCAGGTCGGATACGACACCTGAAGTCTTGCTCCGGTCCTTGCTACACCGGAGCGGATTCAGGTTCAGGAAGGACTATGCCATTCGGCTGCCGTCTGGCAAGTTGATACACTCTGACATAGCTTTCCCACGCAGGAAGGTAGCGGTGTTCGTAGACGGTTGTTTCTGGCATTTTTGCCCTGACCACGGGACAATACCCAAGTCAAATCAGACCTATTGGATACCCAAACTGCGTCAGAACATTGAAAGGGACAAGAGAGTAACTGAGGGTTTGCTATTGGAAGGGTGGCAGGTAATCAGGATTTGGGAACACATGCATCCTGTTGCCGCAGCCAAACAGATAGCAGACAAACTTGTCATCTAACTGTCGCTGCTCCACTCCCATTCGCTAATCTGACGGATCAGTTCAGAAATACGTCCGGCATCTGCGTGGCGCTCTAGGAATTCCCTGTAGTTCGTTTCTGAATCGGCTATCAACTGCTGGTAGGTGACCACTCGCGCTCCGATCTGGGCAAGTGTTCGAGCAGTCACATCGCGCTCTGCTGGGTCCGTCCATTCTCTTAGCTCTCTGCCAACGATGCATACGAGCTCCAGGGGCTTTGGTTGCTCCTCATGTTGCCTAGCGACTTTTTGGAAAGCGATGCGGTACTTGTCCAACTGCCTATGCACATCATTTGTACTCAGGACTCTGTCCGATCTCTTCAGTTCAACGATGACGTGTTTGCCGTGAGCCGTCGTGTACTTGATGTCGATACGGCTCAACCGTTCGTCCTGAGTCAAGGTTGCGTTTACATCCTGGAACATCTTCACAACCGATTTCTCCATATAGGATGGAACGGTTTCGGTCGCTCTTTCCCATCCTGGATCGAGCAACCACAGGTGCGTAAAGATGTGCTGTTGCAATACCTTTTCGAGGGCATTGTCATCCACTGCCTTCGCTAGAGCATCAATCACTCGTAGGCGCTCCATTACGATCCTATGGTAGAGAGTGGCCTCTAGATCATCTAAGTCGTAGAATATCTTGCCTATCGTCGAAATGTCTTGTGCGGAAAGTGACTCTAGCTTGTCCAACTGTTCCTTGTGGCGAAGAGTCTCAAAGGCGATTACCCCATTCTGCAAGAGTACTTTGCGCTGTTCATCTTCCAAGTTGAGCTGGTTGATCTTTCCAAATAGAGCTTTTGCCTTGCGTCGATGGTCTGACCCCAGCTTCTGAAACCAAGCATCAATCGCTGGAATCTGCCTTGCCACATCTTCGCCCTTCTTGTTGCGCAGATCCGTCCACTTGCTTTGGATCTCCTTCAGCTCATTCCCAATGAACGTCTTGAGCACAATGTACCTAGGATCATCCTCGATAATCTTCTGTCGACTGCTTGTAGCGATGTCGGTTTCTCGGTCGATGTCGAGAAAATCGGCGTACAATTCGCCGAAGACGTAGCTTGCGTATACGCCGCCTTCACCAAACTGCTCAAGAATATCTTCCTGTGCTAACTTCTCCCTGACGAATAATACGATCTTGTTGATGCTCTCCTGATCCTCTTTCCCGCCTTCCTTTAGATCACCTGAGCGGAAGGATGTGCCGATCCAACCTGTGAGGGACAGCCCTCTGCCGGAGTCAACCACGCCTGACCGGGTGAAACGCTCTGCGAGCCTATTGCACTGCGACTCAAATGTGGGGTTGGAATCTCCATACTCCCAGAGATACTGCACCTTGTGGAAATAGTCTCTATCCTGTGCGACTACCGTAGCACCATCGATGAAGACCTCGAAGTTGTACGTGGCTCCCCTAATGCCGAACCGCCTCGTTAGTCGACGGCGAAGGTTCCTTGCGGCTTGCCTAATATCTTTCTTCAAGTCGGTGAGTATTATCCGAGTGCCGCGTTCTACCTCGACGTCAGCAGACGCTATTGGGCGAGGGTTGTAGACACCGGACTCTTCTTTGATCTGCTCCCTAATGTCCTTGCTGGACATTATGCATCCAGCTTTGTGTCCATCCTTTGTCGTATGCACCTGAAACTCATTGGCAATAGCGAAGAGGGAGAGCTTGCCGATCCCCTTCCTGCCCATGACCGGGCGCTTGAATATCGGGGTGATCGAGTTCCCCTCGTCGTCCCGGGTCAGCACTGTTCCATGCTCATCGAATTCGTCTTGTTCGTCTCGTCGGTGATAGCCTACGTGAAGGTATCGGGCGTTGATCTCATTGACTTCTCCGTGTACGAGCATGCCTTGACCATCGTCAGTGATGATGATGCGTCCATCTTTCTGGTCGACTTCGATTGTGACTTTGGTTGCGTCAGCGTCCCATGAGTTGGCCACGACTTCAGCTAGGACTGCGGGAACGTTGCTGTAGAGATTGATTCCTAGCTCGTTCAGCACGTGGAGGCTCAACGTCATGCGATACGTAGTGTCCCTAGCCTGGGTCATTTATGTCCTCAAGTGCGCGATGATGGACTTGCCGATGGCCTCTCCAAGCCTTACAGGAACTGCGTTCCCTATCAGGCGGGCAACTGACGATATGCGTATTTGGTCCCCGTCGGGAACGAACGAGTAGTCCTCTGGGAATGTTTGGAGGAGCGCACCTTCCCGCAGAGAAATAGCTCGATTCTGGTCGGGATGGCCGAAGCGCCCATTGCCGAACCCGTGGAATTGCGTCGTTATGGTCGGAGCTGCTTGGTCCCATCGCATTCGCCCGTATACGCTCGGATACGTACGTCCGCTTTCCCGCACATGGCAAGCCGCGCGCAGGGAGTCGTCCCAGTCGCGCCAAGTTCCTCCGGGCTTGGAACTGCGTATGCGGTCAAGGTTCCTCTGCGACAGTCCACTTGATTTGTGCAGAGGATCAGTCGTGGCAGTGGTTCCAGCGACTATGCCATCCAGATGTTTGATCGTGTCACTGACGGTTACGAATTCTCCATCGGCGTGAGTCGGTGGCACCAATTCGATGTCACCCAGCTTAGAAGCTAGAAGCACCAGTCGGGACCTCGTTTGGGGAACTCCATAGTCGGCGCACCGAACCACCCAGTGATCGTAGTGATAGTCGGCCAGGTGGAGAATGGATAGGAAGCTCTGGAACACTGAGTGCTTGGCGAGCCGAGGTACATTCTCCATAGTGACGATGTCCGGCTGCAACTCGAGAACTATCTCCCCAAACTTGTCAAGCAACTGCCATTGACGCGTCCGAACGCTGCTCGGGTTCGTGTAGGTAGAGAAAGGTTGGCACGGTGCGCAACCGGCGAGCACTCTTACGCCCCATCGGGGGAAGATCGATGCTACGAAGTCAGATGATAGCTTGGCAATGTCGTGCTCATAGTAGTCCGATTTGACATTAGATTCGAAGGGGTATCGACAAGCAGGGTCGATATCAATACCTCCGGCAATCGTCATGCCAGCTTGTTGCATCCCATAAGACAACCCACCTGCGCCACAGAAGAGATCGACTGCCGCGGGTTGAGAAGAATGGTTGCCCGACCTTTCGTTATTCATCTATTGGCCAACTCCTGTCCCTCACGCACTAGCAGGCGTCGTTGGCGTCAAATACGTCGCGGCGAACACCGTCTCGGAGACCCACCGGCGGAACGACTCGTTGTCGCTGAACTGCTTGAACAGCTCGGTTGGGTCTGCGAGATAGTCGGTGACGGCGCGTTCCAGGGCCTTGTCGTGCTCGATCCGCGCGTTCTGCAGGTCGGAGTTGGCCATCGCGTTCTGGTACGCCCTGTCCCCGGCCACCTTCGCGGGCAGCTCCTCGGCAATCACCTTTTCGATCTTGTCCCGGTCCTTCCAGTCGATGGCACCGAACCGGGTGTTGAAGTCCTTGATGATGTTGGATAGCCGGTCCATCTCCGGTTCCGGCTTCTGCCCTCCACCATCGGTGGGGACCGGCCCGATCTCCCCGTCCTCGTCGGGAAGCTGGATGTCCCGCACCGCCTGCTTCTCCACCCGGTAGCTGTCCATGTCGATGGCTTCGAGAATCCCCTTGGACAGGTCGTCCTCGGCGGGGGCGGGCAGCTTGGGAACGAGGAACGTCAGGAAGATGGAGAGCTTCTCCCACTCGGCATAGGCGTAAGGCAGGATGGCCGCCAGGAAGCCGTAGGCCCGGAGGAAGGCCTTCCCCTTGCCCTTGAAGTCCACCTGGCCGTCCTCGTCCAACTGCTCCCTATAGATCGAGACGCAGGCGTCCAGGATGGGATCGAGCTGGTCGCGGTCGGCTCCCGAGAGGTACCGGTCCACCAGCTCGTCCACCCGCGCCGAGTCATAGACCTGATAGCCGTCCAGCGCCGCCTTGAGGTCGTGCAGCCTGTCCGGGTCGGTCTCCTCCGCCAGGACCGTGGTCCGGTAGTAGTCGGCGAAGGCGTCCTGGATCGTGTCGGCGTCGTTGGCGAAGTCCAGCACGAAGGCGTCGTGCTTCTTGGGGTGCGCTCGGTTGAGGCGCGACAGCGTCTGCACCGCCTTCACGCCCGACAGCGCCTTGTCCACGTACATCGTGTGCAGCAGCGGCTCGTCGTAGCCGGTCTGGAACTTGTCGGCGCAGACCAGGAAGCGGTACGGCTCTTCCTGGATATTGTCGACAATCAGGTTCGCCGAGAAGCCGTTGAGGGACGCCTCGGTGACCTTCGCTCCGTCGTGCTCATGCTCGCCGGAGAAGGCGGCGATGGCCCGGTAGGGGCTCTTGCGCTCCGTCAGGTAGTCCCGGATGGCGTAGAAGTAGCTGACGGCCCGCCGGATGCTGCTCGTGACCACCATGGCGCGCGCCTGCCCGCCGATCTTCCGCAATCCGGCCACCTGCTCGTGGAAGTGGTCCACCATGATCTCCGCCTTGAGGCGGATGGCTTGATCGTGGTCCTCCACGTAGCGGCGCAGCTTCTTTCCGGCCCGCTTGATGTCGAACTCCGGGTCGCCCTCCACCGTCTTGACCAGCCGGTAGTAGCTCTCCACCGGCGTGTAGTGCGCAAGCACGTCGATGATGAACCCCTCCTGGATGGCCTGCTTCATGGTGTAGGAGTGGAAGGGCACATGCCTGGTGTTTCCGCCCTCCGGCGACGGGTCGCCGAAGATCTCCAGGGTCTTGTTCTTGGGGGTGGCGGTGAAGGCGAAGTAGCTGGCATTGGCCAGCATCTTCTTGCTCTCCATCAGCCGGTTGATCTTGTCCTCGGTGCTCTCCTCTTCCTCTTCGACGCCGGCCTCTCCCAGCGCCCTGGACACCGATGCCGACGTGCGCCCGCCCTGGCTCGAATGCGCCTCGTCGATGATGATGGCGAACTTGCGCCCCCGGTGCTCGTTGCCGATGGCGTCCAGGATGAACGGGAACTTCTGCACCGTGGTGATGACGATCCGCTTGCCCTCCTGGAGCAGGGTGCGAAGGTGGCCGGAGCTCTCGGCGTGGCCCACGACGGAGCCGACCTGGGCGAACTGCCTGATGGTGTCCTTGATCTGCCTGTCCAGCACCCTCCGGTCCGTGACGACCACCACGGTGTCGAAAATGGTGCCACTGTCCCGCTCCAGCCCGATCAGCTGGTGGGCCAGCCACGCGATGGAGTTGGACTTGCCGCTGCCCGCCGAGTGCTGGACGAGGTACCGCGGGCCGACTCCCCTGCTGGACGCGTCGGCCAACAGCCTCCGCACCACGTCCAGCTGGTGGTAGCGGGGCCATATCTGCTCCCGCCTCTTGCGTCCCGTCTTCTCGTCCCTCGTCCCCACGGTCTGGGCGTAGTTCTCGATGATGTCGGTCAGCCCGTCGCGGGTGAGGACCTGCTTCCACAGGTAGTCGGTCTTGAGGCCGTTGGGGTTCGGCGGATTGCCCTTGCCATCGTTCCACCCCTTGTTGAAGGGCAGGAACCACGACGCCTTGCCTTTGAGATGGGTACAGAACTGCGCCTCGTGGTCGTCCACGGCGAAGTGGGCCAGGCAGCGGCCAAGCTCGAAGAGCTTCTCGCTGGGATTGCGGTCACGCTTGTACTGCTCGACGGCGTCGTCCACCGTCTGCTTCGTCAGGCTGTTCTTCAGCTCGAAGGTGGCCACCGGCAGGCCGTTGACGAACAGGCACAGGTCCAGGGCAAGCTGGGCCTGGTCCCGGCTGTAGCGGAGCTGCCGCGTCACGCTGAAGCGGTTCTGTCCGTACTGGACCCTGGCTCTCTCGTTCCCCGGCGACGGCGTGCCGTAGAGCAGGTCGATCTGGTGCGGCCCGTGCTTGACGCCCTTGCGCAGCACGTCGATGGTCCCGCGCTTCGCGACCTCTCCTTGCAACCGGGCCAGGAACCTGCGCCGGGCAGGACCGTCCTCGTCCAGGCCGAGCGAGTCGGCGGCCTCGGGCTGGGTTTCGTGGAGGAAGGCGGAGAGCTGGGCCAGGTCCACGCAGTACTCCCGGTCGTAGTCCTGCGGGTCTCCGCATATCCAGCGCGCGCCGTAGCTCGCCGGCCGCTCGCGCACCATGCCGCCCTGCGGCGGATCGCAGGCGGCTCCCGTCAGCGCCGTGCAGATGAGGCGCTCCAGCCCCTTCTCGCTGGTGTCGGTGGTCACGCGCTATGTCCCGCCTCTCAACGGTATGGGGACTTCCCGCACCTCACCGGGCCGTATTCCTTCGATAGCGGCGCGAATGGCTTCCGTTCCCTCCAAGGAATAAGGCCAAGTGGTGGAAAGCACTACGATCACGGACAGAGGCCGATGAGCAAGGTTCTGCTGATGCTTCATGCTCTGGTCGGTAGTGATAAGCAGTTCGTAGCCCTCACTTTCCACAACGTCCAGCAGGTCACCGTTGCCAAGTCTGTCCCAACCTCTCTCTTTTGCGGTATCGACCGCGTGGCCGTGGAGGTCCCTTCGGAGCGGCGCAGGAGTTCCGTGGTCAAACAGTATCTTCAAGGCTGCTCACAGGTACGGGCGCTTTCAGGGAGTCGGCCACGTGCTGGAGCACCGCTCTTATCTTCCATTCCTCCTCCATCTGGAACCACTCCATAAACTCCTCGACGGTGGCACCGGCCTCCAGGTTCTCGAACAGGGCGTAAACGGGCAGCCTGGTATCTGTGAACAACCACGCCCCGCTTACCTTGCCGGGGATTTGCTCCACGCCAGGGCACTTCGACCAATCAATCATGTTCTCACCTCCTCTGCGATTGCCGGTTCTTCCTGGACGTCGTAGATTTCTTCGTCCAAGCCGTCCGCCATCGGGCCGCCTTCCTCTATCGGCTCTGTCTCACCGCCCTCCTCCGGCAGGTGTGCCGCCGCCTTGCGCACGTCCAGCTTGCCGGTCACCACGTCGGCGATGAGCCGCGTGCGGTACTCCTGCACCAGGTCGATCTGGCGGCGGGTGCGGGCGATGGCGGCGTCTATTTCGGCGGCGGCCTTGTCGAGGTGCTCGACGATGGCAGTTTGTTCAGCGAGGGGCGGGAACGGAAAACGGTGTGCTCTCAACTTATCGCCCGTCAAGTGTGCGATGGTACTCACGTGTCCATCGCTGAATGCATATCCTTTCGCGCCAACCCGAAGGGCATAGTACATGAAGCGTGGCATGTCCTGTTCGGCATTCCTAGGCCGGAGTCTGTGGAGAGCCTTTTGAAACCCGCAGATAGTCAGTTCCTCTGACCAGAGCGCGCTTCGGCCTACCTCTCCACCCTCACATACGAGCAAATCGTCCCGTCGAACCGTATATCGATCGTATTGACTTGGTGGAATGTCCATTGTAGGGAGGTCTTCTACGTTGATGTGATCCCACTGAATATCGGTATTCCGAAGATAAGGGAGCAGATGGTCGCCCGTAATTCGCTTCGTGTCGAGCATCTTGCCAAGGCTCTGCGAATATCTATTGCGTAGAGCAGTGACTTCCCAATGCTCCGGCACATCCCCCAGCCACTCGACGCCGGAGGGCTTGAGGGGGACCGTGGGGTCCAGGCCGCGAGTGACGGCCCGGTTGATGATGGCCTGCCTCTCCTCCTCCAGCAGCGCGATGAGCTTCCGCTTGGCGGTGACGTAGCGCCGGATGCGCCGGTCGGCGTGGTCCAGGTAGCGGACGATGGCGGCCTGCTCCGGGAGGGGTGGGAGGGGGAACGGGGCTCCGAGAAATGCCTCGTCGGTCAATTGAAGACGCGATACCCAGATACCCTTGGAGCGTACTTGCAACTCCCATTGAAAAGGGACTGAACGGGCCAACAGGTGAATGAACTGATCGTGTACCTTTGACAGCGGACGATAAACGCCATATGCAGAACTGACGATGCCGTGGTGCTGAGAAACGCCCAAGCCGTGTGCCCAGGCCCACAGGCTGTTGACAACGAGGTCCCCTGGCCAACACAGTTTGTAGCCAACGTATGATTCTGCCTTGAACATCGTTACGTTGGCGGACTCCCTTGGAACAACGCCACGCCGGGCAGAGACTGTCAGCAATTCCTCGTCCCCAGTCTTGGAGCGAATATCGACGGGGCACAACAGTGCCTTGCCTCGCCGCACGTCCCAATGACTAGGCACGTCGCCGAGCCACTCCACATTGGAGGGCTTGTAGGTGTGATAAGGTTGGAGGTGGGTCAGCATCTGCTTTTTTCTCCATCACCTACGAAGGGCAGTTTCCGGACTTCGTTGAGGCTTCCATCCACATCAATGCTTGACGACCAGAACTGCAACCCGGTACGTACTTTCAAGGTCTCGCCGAAATTCCATCTCGTCTCTGATATAGCCTAGGTCATAAACCACAAAGAGAAGGTGGTCGTATTGCTTAGAATAGGACGCTATGTCGGCATTGATTTCGTCCACGACTCGTGCAACCCGCTGGCTCGTCTTGGTCAGTTTGGCCTCTAAAGCGAGAGACAACATTGGTAGGATGAAATCTGGAACCGCTTCTTTCGTGGAAATCTTTACCCGACCGACTTCACGATCATAATCCTGACCTTTGAACATCCCCCGCCCGATGAGAAGTTGCTCAATCACATCTTGTACTTCTTCTTCTTGCTCTGGTTTCTTGAGTATGGCGCTCCTTAGCCTGGATTGCAGAAAATCTCGAAGGGTGCGAATCTCGTCGTCGACCACTCCAATGTTTGTTTCGAGTTGGCCGCGGAGTAAGGCCAACGCCACGACGACGGTTTCGAAAATCTCTTTCTGTTTGGAGGGCAAGAGATGGTAAGGGTCGGGCATCTTATCAACATCGAACACGTCGATCAACGGTGAAAGCCCTATCTCCGCGTTCACGAAATGAACAATCTGGGTATATTTTGTCGCGAATTGCTTACAGGAAACCCAGTTGTCAATGTGACCCGTGAGAGCTGAACGGGACACATCAGCCATCGCCTTCTGCAACGATTTCACCGCGGTCAGCAAGCTGCGCAGAGTGTCCTTGTCTGGTTCGCAATTACTCATACGGTTGACGTCCCACAATACTCATTATCATCCCCTCCGTCTCCCGTTCCAATTCCAGTATATCGGCCCGGATGTCCTCCAAGGGCCGCATGAGATGCGGCTTGTAGAAGTGGCGCGTGAAGCTGATCTCGTAGCCGACCTTGACGCTGTCCGGAGCGTACCAGGCGTCCGGGGCACAGGGCAGCACCTCGCGGCGCAGGAAGGCTTGTATGCCGCCCTCCTCCAGCAGCGGCACCTGCTCGGTGTCCCGCAGGTCCGGGTCCGGCTCGTACTCGACGACGGCGGGTCTGCCTCCGATAGTGGTCGGGAACAGGCCGCGAAGAGGGTCCGAGGCGGTGCCTCTGCCGTGCAATCTCCTGACAACCGGCGGCGCGGTCTCGGAGCGGTGGCATTCGTCCTTCAGCGCCTTGATCTCCTTAGTTGTGTAGGCCCGCTCCGGCTCTATGCCCTCCAGCCTCAGCGGACGCTCGACAGCGACCTTCCAGTAGCCGAAGGCCTCGTTGGGAAATATCTTCGACTCGTCCGTCTCCTCGAAGGTCAGGAAGACCTCGCAGATGCGCCGGATGTCCTCGTCCGAGAGCTCGCAGTTCTTGCTGCCGAGGTTCTTGCGCAGCGGCCGGTACCACTGCGTGGCGTCGATGAGCTGCACCCTGCCTCGGCGGCGCTCCGGCTTGCGGTTGCTCAGGACCCAGATGTAGGTGGCGATGCCGGTGTTGTAGAACATGTTCAGCGGCAGGGCGACGATGGCCTCCAGCCAGTCGTTCTCGATAATCCAGCGGCGGATGTTGCTCTCCCCCTGCCCGGCATCGCCGGTGAAGAGGGAGCTTCCGTTGTGGACCTCGGCGACGCGGCTGCCCATTTGGTTGTCGTGCTTCATCTTGCCCAGCATGTTGGCCAGGAACATCATCTGGCCGTCGCTGGAGCGGGTGATGAGGGAGTGCTCCGGGTCGCCGTCGTGCTCCACGACGAAGCGAGGGTCCTTGATGCCGGACTTGCCCCCCATGCGCTCCAGGTCGCTCTTCCAGCTCTTGCCGTAGGGCGGATTGGAGAGCATGAAGTCGAACTCGCGGGCTACGAAGGCGTCGGCGGAGAGGGTGGAGCCGTACTGCACGTTGTCGGCTTCGACGCCTTCGCCCTTCAGGATGAGGTCGGCCTTGCTGATGGCGTAGGTTTCCGGGTTCACTTCCTGGCCGTACAGGTGGACCGATGTCTCCTTGCCCCGTTCGCCGGCCAGCTGCGTTAGCGTCTCTTCCGCGACCGTCAACATCCCGCCGGTGCCGCACGCGCCGTCGTAGACCAGGTAGGTGCCGGACCGGATCTCGTCGGCAACCGGCAGGAAGATGAGCCGAGCCATGAGCTGCACCACGTCCCGCGGGGTGAAGTGCTCCCCCGCCTCCTCGTTGTTCTCCTCGTTGAAGCGCCGGATGAGCTCTTCGAAGACCGTGCCCATGCCGTGGTTGTCGAGCCCCTCCAGTCGCACGGAGCCATCCCCGTTCATGACGGGCCTCGGGCTGAGGTTGACCGAGCTATCGAGAAACTTCTCGATCAGGAAGCCCAGCGCGTCGGCTTCGACCAAGGTTGAGATCTGGTTGCGGAACTTGAACTTCTCCAGGACCTCCTGGACGTTTGGCGAGAAGCCGTCGAGGTACGCCTCGAAGTCGGCCCGCAGCTGCTGTTGCCGCCCTCGGGAGGCAAGATCGCGGAGCCGGAAGGGAGAGGTGTTGTAGAAGGCCTCGTTGGAGGCCTGGCGCAGCGCCCGGTCCTGGTTCGTTATGCCGGCGGCGTCCAGCTGGGCCTTCATGCGGCGCACCGCTTCTTTCGTCGGCTCTAGGACGGCGTCCAGGCGGCGAATGACGGTCATGGGCAGGATGACGTCCCTATACTTGCCCCGCACGTAGACGTCTCGCAGCACGTCGTCCGCGATGCCCCATATGAAGCTGCTGATGTTCAGCGTGCTCATTGGCTTGTCATGCTCCTATAGGCAGCCTTCACCATTTGGTCAAGGGCAACGGCCGCTTCCTCATTGAGGCGGGGGTCCGAGTGGAGACAAGACGAGATCACCGCGAGAGGCTCCGGCTCTTCCTTGGCGGCTGTGCCCCTGACGAACCTGTCTAAGTCCAGCCCTGACCACGCCGCCAACGCAGCGAGGCCGTTCGCGTCAGGATGCTTACCTTGGGACATGCGGCTCAAGGTGGAGGCGCTGATACCGCACTCCTCTGCCACTTGCTTCCAGGTGCAATGACGAGCCTGTCTCTCGGCATCTAAGGCGGCGAAGAAGGCGCTGCCGTCGAAATTCGCTGATCTGGCCATTGGCCTCTCCTTCGTGGTCCACATCCCATATGGTCATCACGGCAGTGGAATGGATTGCCTATTCGATTATCGCAACTACATGATATGATTGGAATGGCCCTTAGAACTTGATGAAGAAGCATTGAGGCCGAACTTAGGAGTGACGCCAAGACATTGGAAGGAGGACTATGCCCAAGAGTGATGAAGAGTTGGCTCAGGAGCTGCGGAGACTAGCCAATAGCGCTCCATCTGGAGAGAAGATGACCTACCTGATGTTGTTCGGCATCAAGTACGCCGACCTCCTAGATCGAGAAAACATCACAGACATCTTGAAGGCGGCAGGCGTCGCCACACTCGGCCCCACGGTGAATATGGGACGTCGTTTGGCTCGTCATGTGACCTTGAAAGACCCCTATTGGCCCTCCTGAGGTCTGAGAGAAGGAATTTGCATCAAGGGGGAGTCAAGTCATGGCCCTCGAGTACCGTGGGGGGCCAACCTCCGACAGTTCCATCGTGATGGGAAGGCGAGAGGCCAGACGAGTCGCCGAGCAGTGCAGACACGATGCCAATTCGGCGTTGAATCTCAGCCCTTTTACGCCGTCAAGCGCGGGGTAGGCAAGAGGTAGTGATAGACTCACAATCCCAGCCACAACTCAAAGATGGTTCTGCCTACCGTCAACTTAGGCCCACCAGACTTGACGAAATCAAGAACCTTCATTCGACGGACACAATAGACACGGAAACCTCAGGTACTCGTGGGCGGCTGATTTGGGTCCATTCAAGCCAGGTCGGTAAAGCGGAGTCAAAATGGGTGTGTCACGTCGTTCCCGCGTACCGTCTTTGAGTTGGTGGTGGCGTTCTAGCGATGCACCACTCTCATTGAACTTCTGGACGCGATTCACCGTCTCCGGGGACGATTGCCCTTACTTCTGTTGTCCTCCAGTCCCGTCAGACAAGAATTCGCCACATTGACGCGCGTCAGTCTATGCCGTGACGTTTTGCGCTTGTGATGCGTAATGAGGCATGGGGACCTCGATAAATCAACGCTCAAGATGTTAAGATAATTGCTTACAGCGCAACGGCCGTCGGAGCGATCAAAATGAACGTCATCTGGATAGTTGCTGATACCTTCCGTCGGGACCACATCGGTGCTTACGGCAATTCGACCATCAGGACTCCTTCACTGGATGCGTTGGCTGCCAAATCGGTTAGGTTCGACGCACACTACGCCGCAGGATTTCCCACCATGCCCACCCGGGCAGACCATCTCACGGGACGTTGGACCATGTCCTTCATGGGGTGGGAGCCTCTGCCCCCGGGGGTAACCACCCTAACGGAGATATTGGCCGACCACGGCTTCCACACGGCGGCGTCGGTTGACACCCCGTACTACCTGCGGAACGGTATGAACTACGATCGAGGGTTTCAATCCTTCTTCATGAACCGAGGCCAAGACACCATGTGGTCCCTCGTCCCTCAGCCCGGCTACCACAACGAGGCTCTGGACGTACGGGAGGCGTGGAGGTTCGAATCGGACCGGAGCGCTCCTCGTACCTTTATGACGGCAATGCAGTGGTTGGAGCGGCACTACAAAGAGGACTTCTTTCTTTACGTCGACACTTGGGACCCCCACGAGCCTTGGGACGCCCCAGCTTACTACACGGAGCTGTATTGGCCGGGATACGATGGTGAGGTTGTGCTGCCCGTCTATGGGAACTGGCGGGACGTACCGGGATACGGTGAAGAGAAGCTGCGCAAAGGTCACGCCACCTACTGTGGCGAGATCACTATGGTCGACACGTGGCTGGGGTTCCTGCTGAGGGCTGTGGAAAACATGGGCTTGATGGAGAAGACAACAATCATCTTCACCACGGACCATGGTTTCTACTTTGGGGAGCACGGCGGGCTCTTCGGCAAGATGACCTCGGACAAACGCCCGGACGGGAGTCTACGCGCCTATGGCGAGTCTGGGTCCAAGTGGACCTACTCGCCCCTCTTCGAGGAACTCATCCACCTGCCGCTACTGATTCGCACACCGGGAATAGGGCAGGGAGCATACAAGGGCCTGACCTCGGCTATCGACGTTATGCCCACGGTGCTCGAGTTGATGGGTATGGAGATTCCGGCCTACGTCCAGGGCAGGTCTCTAGCACCCGGAATGCGAGACCGCTCTATTCCGGGTCGGGAGTACGTGGTAAGCAGCATCCCCTTCGCCAACCCCGGTGACCCGGTCCATTCTGTCGACAGCCTCCTCCGGACTCTTTCGGACCACCCTGTAACCACCGTAACTTCGGGCGAGTGGTGCCTGCTCTACAGCCCACAGGAACGGTTCTCGGAGTTGTACAACCTCGCCTCAGACCCGCGTCAGTTGGAAAACGTCATAGAAACCCACACCGACGACGCCCGAGAGGTCCATCGCCTACTTGTGCAGTTCATGCGCGAGACCAAAGTCCCTGAGCGTTTGCTAAACCCTCGACTGGAATTGCGCCTCTAGTGCGCTGCCCTACTGCAACAAGGGAGGTCCAAACCAATGAATGCAACACGAGACTTTTCCGAGGCTTTCTATACGCGCAATGCGCAGCGTTACGCCGAAGTTAGCCACAGTTTCCTCCAGTCTGTGTACATCAAAGCTTCGCATCCGGGGCTCAAGGGTGATCGGGACCTTATGGACCGGCTGCAAGAGCTAGTCCCTCTCGGATCACGAGGACTGGATGCCGGCTGCGGTGCAGGCTCGAGGGACGTTTTCATGTACTGGGGAAAGGGGTACGATATCTATGGGGTGGACGCGGTAGAAGAAAACATAGCCGAGGCGCGCAGGCTACATCCGGAGGTCGCGGACAGGGTTCGCGTCGCGGACCTCCGCAAGCCCCTGCCGTATCAGGACGCGTCCTTCGACTTCATCCTGTGCAACGCGGTCATTCAGCATATCGAGCCCGAGCTGGTATTGGGGGTCATACTGCCGGACTTCACCAGACTCCTCGACAGCCTGGGTGTTCTCCAATTGATGTTCAAAGTGGGAACGGGAATCGCAACAGTCTATGACAAGGACTACGGCGTCGACAGGACCTTCCAGCTTTACAGTGAGAATGAGTTGATCAATGTCCTTGAACACCAGGGATTGAGCATTGTGCAGGACGAGGGCGAGAAACTGGGAGGAGTTATGTACTTCACCGACCCCAAGCCCATGGACCACTGCGTCCTTTTCGCGCAGAAAACAAGATGAAGTCCGAAGAACCCTGCCTCCCTGATCGAGCTTGGGCCAGCCTATGGGATTAACATGACCAGTTTGCGCGTCCCCAGAAACCTCGAAGAGATTACCCCACGTTGGTTGACCAACGCGCTGCATAGTCGAGATGCCTCACGGAGCGCCAGCGTGATAGGCAT
Source organism: Dehalococcoidia bacterium (assembly GCA_965220155.1). GTDB lineage: Bacteria > Chloroflexota > Dehalococcoidia > SHYB01 > SHYB01. The sequence continues at coordinate 3,355,853 of OZ244810.1, forward strand.
CTCGGCGGAGACCATTACAAGGGGAAAGGGGTTTATGAACCAGGTGGCCCGACTCGAGCCCCAATACGAGGGCGACCCTACGGCCCTGCCCGGCAGCATCATAGCCAAGCTTCTCTCCGCAGACCCCTTGTTGAAGAACCTCTCAGAAAGGTTGGGACATCAACGGCGCGAAGTCAACTTCTACCAACACCTCGCAGGACGCGGCCCGTTGCGGACTCCTAAGAGCTACTATTCATCTACAGACCCAACGACCGGAAATACGGTTGTGCTGTTGGAGGATATGACGTGGGCCCGGCAAGGTGACAGCGTGGCGGGTTGCTCGTTGGCCGAGGCCCGCCTGTGCTTGAACGAGTTGGCCAAATTCCATGCCTCTTGGTGGGGCAACCCCTGCTTGGACCGGCTGGAGTGGGTCCCACTGAAGGACGGTGAAACCGGCGATTACCAGGAAGTTTACGCCGATGCGTGGAAATCTCTTGTGGAAAAGAGCGAGGAGGGCATGCAGCGTGGTTTGAGACTAGTTGGTGAACGTCTAGCCGTTGATATCCCGAAGATAAAGGCCACACTCACAAGACATCCTCGCACGATGGTTCATGGCGACTATCGCCTGGACAATTGCTTCTTTCCCGATTCGCCGGGTCACGGACCGCTGACTGTCATCGATTGGGAGTTCTGTACGCGCAGCAGGGGGGTCTACGACGTGGCTACCTTCGTCAGCGAAGCGTTCTCCCCGGGCCAGCGACGAGACCACGAGATCGGTCTCCTGCGAAGCTATCACAACACACTGATCCGCTGCGGCGTGAGGGGTTACTCGTTCGAAGAGTGCTTACATGATTACCGGCTATCCATGATGGAAGTTCTAGTCTTCTGGGTGGTCACAGGGGGCCACTGCAACTTCGATGGTCTACGGGCCAAAAGGTACCTGTACAACACATTACAGCGCCTCGACGCCGCGATATCAGACCTCGCCTGCACAGAACTGCTTTCCGCCTAAGACCAAAGAGGGCCTGCCAACAGGATCTCCAAGGTGGCGCTCTGTACTGACTACAGTCAGCCACGTCCGGAAATGGTGAGCCTATTTTGACGGTAGACAGAACCGTCTTTGAGATGTGGTTGGGAGCCTGTAAGCCTACTGAGGCCTGGAACCTCCGATAGTATGGCGTGGCAGGGAGGGAGAACACAAGGGGGTCACAGTGACCCCCTCCCCGTTTTCCGGCTCTGTCTCGCCTCCGCCAATTCCAGCCCATCAGGGCTTGCACCGTCGGCATTCCCTGGCAGAACGCGGGTTCTCCGTCTTCCAATCAACACAAGAAAGTACGGTTCTCATGGGCAGTCCATTTGGATGCGACCGAAGTTGAATTGGTACGGCTCATATCGCTACTACGCACCCTCAGCGGCTTCTGGAAGCATCACTTCCATGCCGCTGGGGGCCGACAACGCCAGCGGCATGATGTGCCAGACCTCTCCGCCGGTCGGGATCGTCCCCGTACGCCACTCCGTCGCTCTCGACGCCGAGACGCTCGGCGAACTCCTCCCACGACATGCCGGTGATCTCCATGAGCCGCTCCAGCCGCTGGCCGAAGTCCTTTGGAAAGAGCTCCGGGTAAGAGTCCTCCACCTGTCCATGTTCGCCCATAGTCCTACCTCCTTCTCTGTAGACCACTATCAAAGCTCCCGGTTCAGCAGAGCGTCGTGACCCTCCAGCATACTCTTCGCAAGTGCCGCCACCGGCCGCATAGCACCACCGCCGGGCCTCCTTCCACAACTGGACGCAAGAGCGATACAGGGTTTCGAGGAGCGCCGAAGCCTACGATGCCTCCCGCCCCTTGCCCCTGACCCTTGCCCTCTCCACCCGGTAGCCGACGCGAGGCTCGGTGAAGATGTAGGAGGGGTAATAGGGAGACTTCAGTCCACCGGGAGCGGCAGTCGGACCCACAGAGGCATGTGGTCGCTCACCTTATGCTCGAACCTGGCCGTGAAGTTCGATCTCTCAGCGGTCGACAGTTCCTGGTAGGGCCGACCCAGTATCGCCTCGCTGAAGAGGTTGCCGAATTCAAACACCCCGTAGTCCGGCCCTCTGGCTTGGCTTCCCATCGCCGCGTTGTCCATGTAGGTCGGCAGACGCGAATCCTGGTTGAACAGGCCGATCTGGTCAAAGGTCTCCGACATTCTGGCGTTGGTCCGGAAAACCTCCTCGCGGTCCGGGTGGACATCGAGGAAGGGGAAATTGACGTTGGCTCCATCCAGATCGCCGTTCAACGACTTGATGCGCTGCTCTATCCTCGTCCGGTCCCTGGCGGGATTATCGTAGTCCAAGTTGAGGTCGCCCATCAGGATGAAGTTGGGGTAGTAGGCATGGCTCTGGGTCTTGAAGCGACTCATAATCCAATCGACCAGGGCATTGAACTCCTGGCGCCGATCGTCGATGTAGTTCCCAAAGTACAGATGGGCGTTGACGGCCATGAACTCATACGGCCGGGTGCCGGGATGCCCGGGTATGCGGAATGCCACACAGAAGGGCTGGCGGATGAAGGACAGGAAGACACTCAGCTTGAGTCTCGGCTTGGTCCTGCGCCTTCCCGACCGGTAGTCCGCAAGCCTCTTCGAGTAAGGCCCCAGGTCGCTGGTAAACGCCTCGTAGTTGCCGGCGATGGAGTCGATTACCTTGGTCCGGTCGTAGGCGACGTCGCTGGCGACCTCCATCCGTTCCACCGTATTCCAGCGGTAGATGAATCCAAGTCGCTCACCCAGTCCCGGCTCGCCAGGGAACACTCCGGTCAGGTCCGAGACCACCAGGCTGAACTCCGGTCCAAGCAGGGACATCAACCGCCGCAGGCCGCTTAGGTCGTCCATGATCTCCTGGACCGCCAGCAGGTCGAAGCTGCGGCAGACATCCGCCAGGAACTCCCAGGTGTCGGGGCTGCGGCTCCGGGACGATCCCAACTTGCGTACGTTGAACGACCCCAGTAGAACCGAGCCGTACTCCCTCTGTGGCAGGCCGTACCGCTGTGGGTCTTCTTCCAGTCTGGTCTTTATGGGCTTCCATTCGGCTGGGGTAAATTGCTTTGCCACGTTGCGCTCCTTTCCTATTGAACCGTCCCCGTGCCCATCCTTTCGCAGTGGCCGTCGTCACGAGGCGTTGTATCTCAAGTGGTCAAATCTCATCACCCGGGGCCACGCATCCAGACTCTGTTTCCCACAGCACAGCCGTTAAAATGGCGTAATGTGATCATCGGGTCAGAGCACCCGCCGAACAATGCCAACTATCGCGGCAATGATGCACAGGGCTATCAGCAGCAGCACAATCATGCCCCCGGCCAAGAATGCAGTCAGGGACTGAAAACCTCCCGTGTCGTGCGATTCGTTGAAGGACTCGTCCAGGTAGATGGCGGCCCCCAGTCCCAGAACAGCACCAGAAACGACTCCATACAATACGTTAGCGCCAATGGCCCATGCCCATAAGGAGGCGGCAAGGACCATCAAGCCGCAATATAGCGCTACTCTTCTGAGTAAAGTGGACCGAAGTATCTTCATGCTGGTTTCCCCAGGAGAGAGCAGTTCTCCGATGCCAGCTGGGCCTGTTTTGACGGTGGGCAGTGCCATCTTCGAGAAGTGGCCGGGAGGATTGTGGGCCTACAAGGGCCCTTGGCTCTGCCATTATGGTGAAACAGGACAGGAGCACGCGACATTCGCGGTAAGACCGCCCTCGAAGAGGGGCAACCGATGGCTATCGGCACTTTCATCACCTCGGCTTTGCACATAAAGTAAGCCTCCGGACAAAACTGAGGGTTGGACGGGTCCTGTGCACGGTAGTCCCACGTCTGCCGTGGCAGTGTGCTCCCCGACGTTCACCCCTCCTCCTATCCCGGACCCTCCGCCTTCGCCATGCGGTAGCCGACGCGGAGCTCGGTGAAGATGTACGTGGGGCTGCCCGCGGTGTCGCCCAGCTTGCGGCGGAGGTTCTTCACGGCGGTGCGCACCGGCCGCGAGTCGCCGGAGCTTCCCAGGCCCCAGACCCGTTGCAGCAGATGGTCGTGGGTCAGTACCAGACCGGCGTGGACCGATAGCTCGACGAGCAGCTGGTGCTCGATGACGGTCAACCGGACCGGACGACCGGCAACGCTCACCCTGCGCTCGGCGTAGTCGATGGTCAACTCGCCCAGCACATAGGGTTCCGTGGGTTCGGGCCGGGCGGTAGCCCCCCGCCTGCGCAGGGCCGCCCTGATCCTCGCCGCCAGCTCCGTCGGAGAGAAGGGCTTGACCACATAGTCGGCGGCCCCCGTATCGAAGGCTCTGGCGATAACATCGTCCTGGCCGTACACCGACAGGAAGATGACCGGCACGTCGGCAATATCGAAAATGCCCTTCATCAGCTCGATCCCGTCGGTCCCCGGCAGCATCAGGTCCAACAGCACCAGGTGGGGCTTCTCCGCCTCTATGAGGCGGTACACCTCCTCCGGGTCGGCGGTCACTATCGGCGCGTAGCCCAACTTGGAGAGGGCGTCGCGGACGTACCTGAGCGCCTGCGGGTCGTCGTCCACGACGAGAATGCGCTTCCGTCCACGCTCCGACCGCCGCGAGGGGGCGGAGAGCCGGGCGGGTCCGGCTGCGGCTTCAATCCCGGCCTCCACGAGCACTGGAATCGTGAAGGTGAACCGCGCCCCCAGACCTTCTCCGTCGCTCTCGGCCCAGATGCGGCCCCCGTGGGCCTCCACGATCCCCTTGCAGATGGCCAGGCCCAGCCCCGAACCCCCAAGACCGCGCCCCAGGTCCTCGTCGCCGGTCCGGGAGAACTTCCGGAACAGGTGGGGCAGGCGCTCGGCCGACACGCCTCTGCCCTCGTCCGCCACGGAGACCGCGACGTGAATGTCCTCCCGCACGGCGGCCACCCGGATGGAGGACGACTCCGGCGAGTGCCGTGCGGCGTTGGAGAGGAGATTGCCCAGCACCTGGACGATGCGCCGTCGGTCCGCCATGACCCAGGGCAGGTCCGGCGGCAGGTCGATGAGGAGCTGGTTCCCGCCCCCTGCGCTCAGGAAAGCGTTCCTGGCCTCGTCCACCAGGACGGCCACCTCCGCTGGTCCGGGAGCGACCGGCAGCGTGCCCGTCTCGATGCGCGCCACGTCCAGCAGGTCGCTGATCAGGCCCCGCATCCGGCTGGCCTCCCGTTCGATGATCCGGTGGAACTGGCGCATCTCGGCGGGGTCCAGGTCGGGCTCGTCGTCCAGCAGGGTGGTTGCGGAGCCCCGTATGGAGGCCAGCGGCGTTTGCAGCTCGTGGCTGACCATGCCCAGGAACTCGGCCCGCAGCCGTTCCAGGTCCTCCAGGGGCGTCATGTCCTGTAGGGTCACCACCACGGACTCGACCTGACCCTCCTCCGAGTGGATGGGCGTAGCGTTGACCAGGGTGGTGACGCTCCGCCCGTCGGGGATTTGAATGACGATCTCCTCGGCGCGCACCGTCTCACCGGTGCTCAGCGCCTGCGCCAGGGGGAACTCCTCCAGGGAAATCTCCCGTCCGTCGGCGCGCCGGAAGGTCAGCACGCCCAGGAGCTGCTCCAGGGGGCGGCCCGGCGTATGCAGGTCGTTGAAGATCCTTCTCGCCTCCCGGTTCAGCGACGCCAAGGCCCCGGTCGTGGCGTCGAACACCAGGACGCCCACCGGCGAGGTGTTGATCAGGGCCTCCAGGTCGGCCCTGGCCCGCTGTTCGTCCCGGTGCCTGCGGGCGTTGACCACGACCATCGTCGCCTGGGACGCGAACATCACCAACGTCTCTTCGTCTTCCCGGGTGAACTCCCGGCCGCCTTCCTTCTCGGCCACGTAGAGATTGCCGACGTGCTCGCCCCGGTGACGCATCGGCGCTCCCAGCAGGGTCTTGATCGGCAGGTCGGGAAAGCCCAGCGACCTCATTTGGCTGGCGACATCCCCGAATCTCAGGGAGCCTTGAATCGAGCTGAAGTGCTCGAAGAGCGCCGGACCCTCCGGCAGGTCCAACATCCGCTGCTGCTCTTCGGGAGGCAGACCGGAGGTGATGAACTCCAGCAGCCGGCCCGATTCGTCGAAGGCCGTTATCCCGCCGAACCGGGCGTCGGTCAGCGACCGGGCGCTGTCCATGACCTCTTGCAGCACCGTGTCCGGATCCAGGCTCTCGTTGACGCGGAGGCTGGCCTCGCTCAACCTGGTCAGGCGCTCCCGCAGCGCCTCCATCTCCCGCCGGTGCTCGTCGGCTTCCTTCATTTCTCCGCCTCAATTGGGCTGTGGCAGACCCGAGGTTCGCCGTCTTCAGGAACCGGCCGGATGCAGATCGGACTTCGAGACGCCTTCGGCCAGCCGGTGTCAATTGTACCGGATCGGCCAAATACTCACAATAACGTCACGGAAAAGGGGTTGATAATCACACCGGACTCATATGTGTAGTCTAAGATGTCTACTGGGCTCGTGCGCCGTCTGGTTTCGGCAACGGGAGACCTTTGAGCCTGCCCACGGGCGCTCAGGAGCAGGCGCTCCAGCCGAAAGCGAGGTCAGCATCATAAAACGCAAACTGTCTCTTGCCGTGCTGGGCGCGTTTATGCTCGTTGTTCTCTCCGGCGTCCCGTTGCCCTACGCGGCGCACGCTCAGTCCTCGCCGTCGGTGGCGCTCTCCCTCTCCTCCGACACCGCGGAGCAGGGCGGGGCCATCACCGTGACGATGTCCTTCAGCGGCCTGGAGTCCGACTCCGAGCCCGACACCACCGACTACATCTTCCGCGCCGGCGTGGTGAATGCCGACGGGTGCGAGGACCGGGCGGGCGGCTCCGGCCTGGGCGTGGACCGCTTCATGCACCAGGTGGACGAGGACCCGGAGGTCCGCACCGGGAGAATATCCGCCCGCTGTCCGGCGGGGGACTACACCATTAAAGCCATCATAGCGTCGGCGGCGAACGTGGAACTCGCGTCGGCCACCGCGAGATTCACTATTACAGCGCCAACGAATGAGCCGTGTTCAGGAGGCGGCTATGACCCAACGCCGACAGCGGTAGCGGTGACGTCCGTTCCCATCGTGGTCACGTCCACGACTGCGGACTACTTCGTGCTGTACGTGAGCCACGATGTGGACGGCGCGGAGGTGGAGCTTCCGGTCCTGGTGAAGAAGGGCGGAGACGGCACGACTGCCCTCGCCGAGAATCTGGCGGCGCTTCCCAAAGAGCGCTACCGGGTCGAGAAGTATCTCGTCTCTGACCCCGCCGACGTCGACGGCGACTGCATCGACGACATCACCGAACTCGGAGACCCGGTGGGCATGAACCCGGTGAACCCCGCCGCCGCCATCGAGCTCAGCAAGGGCGCCGTGGCCATTCCCGATCGCGCAACGTTCGACGCGCTCTCCCTCTGGGGTACTGCGATAATCAAGTTCACTATACTCGGCGCGGACACCGACAGACCGAGTGTCTACTTCCAGAACACCAATACGTACATCAGCCATTTTGACTTCCTGCCTGCTATAGGCATCGATCCGTACATGCCCGGGTGGCTCAGCGGTTATCTGGAGTATGTCCCGGAATTCTTTGCCCCTGACGGCAGTCCAGGACTCTACGCGTACGAGCTCAATTACGGACAGTCCTTCAGCACTGTGGGTTTTTCCCATACGATGCTCGCCGCCAGCATGCCGCTGCTCGAGGACGACCTGGCCTATTACATGCGAGACGATTACCTTCCGGCTTACCGGCACGAGCTGGCGGCCTACGAGGCATCCCGAATCAACCTCGTCTTCGACGAAGATCTCAGATCCAAGAAACGTGATTTCATCCCGTTGAACCAGGCGGAAGGGTACGGCTTTCTGCGGGTCATGGACTTGGAGGAGCGTCCCAACCCCCGGGACGTGGTGATCTACGAGGCGCTGCCCAATGAGCTTCCCCGCGTTGCCGGCATCATCACCACCGCGCTCCAAACGCCACTGTCGCATGTGAACTTGCGCGCCGTTCAGGACGGGGTGCCCAACGCCTATATGGGCGGCAACACCCACCGCAGCTACATCAATAATTTCGTCGGCAAATACGTCCACTACGAAGTGATGGAGCATACGTACTCCCTCCGCGTAGCCACCCGCGCGGAAGTCGATGCCCACTTCGCGTCTTCCCGGCCCGGCAAGAAGCAGACGCCGCAGCGGGACCTCACGGTCACTGAGATCACACCGCTCGGCGAGATCGGCTTCGAGAACTGGAAGGCCTTCGGCGTCAAGGCGGCCAACGTGGCCGTCCTGGGGACGTTCGATTTTCCGGAGGGGACCGTCCCCGACGGCTTCGCGATCCCGTTCTACTTCTACGACGAGTTCATGAAGCACAACGGGTTTTACGACGACATCAAAGAGATGCTGGCCGACGCCGGTTTCCAGGCGGACCTCGGCGTCCAGGAATCCAAGCTCAAGAAGCTGCGCAAAGCCATCAAGAAGGGGAAGACGCCCCAGTGGATCACCGACGCCCTGACCGAGATGCACGGGGAGTTTCCCGAGGGGGCTTCCCTTCGCTACCGCTCCAGCACCAACAACGAGGACCTGCCCGGCTTCAGCGGTGCGGGGCTGTACGACTCCAAGACCCAGAAGCCCAAGGAGACAGAGGAGGACGGCATCGCCAAGTCCCTCAAGCAGGTGTACGCCAGCCTGTGGAACTTCCGCGCCTTCACCGAACGCGACTTTCATCGCATCGACCACCTGGCGGCGGCGATGGGGATACTGGTTCATCCCAACTACTCCGACGAGCTGGCCAACGGCGTCGCCGTCTCCTTCAACCCCTTGTACAAGGGCAAAGACGAGTGGTACTACGTCAACACTCAGATCGGCGAAGACTTGGTCACCAATCCCGACGCCCTCTCGGTGCCGGAGGAGGTCTTTTTGGTCCCGACCGGCGGATACCTACCCATTCGCACCTCCAACCAGAAGCCGCCGGGGCAACTCATCATGAGCTACGGTCAACTGGACCAGCTGAGCCGGCACCTCACGGTGATCCACGAGAAGTTCGCGGAGCTGTACGACGCCGGACCCAATGAAGAGTTCGCCATGGAGATCGAGTTCAAGATAACCAGCGACAACGTCCTGGCGATCAAGCAGGCCCGCCCTTGGGTCTTCGGCCCCGCACAAACGGTGCCGGCCAGCGCCACGCTCAGCGACCTGACGCTGAGCAGCGCATACATTGGCACGTTCGGCCCGGCAACCACTGAGTACACCGCCGACGTGGACAACGACTTGACTAGGACCACGATAACGGCCACGGTGAACGAAGCCGGAGCGACCTACACGGTCAAGCTGGGCGGCGTGGCCGACTCTGACGGGACTGTCTCCTTGTCCGTGGGCAGCAACGTCATCACCATAGAGGTGACATCGGAGGACGAGCAGACTACGAAGACCTACAAGGTCACCGTCGCCCGCGCCGAGCCGCTTTCCACTGACGCCACGCTGAACGCCCTGGAACTAAGCGGGGTCAGCATAGGGACGTTCGACCCGGCCGCCACCCGGTACGCGGCCAGCGTCGCCAATGACGTAACGGAAACCACCGTCACCCTGACGAAGAGCCACGATGGGGCCACCTACGTAATCAAGCTGGGCGGAGCGGAGGACGGCGACGGCGTGATCCCGCTGGCCGTGGGCGAGAACGTCATCGCCGTCGAGGTAACCGCCGAGGATGGGCAGACGACCAAGACCTACGCGGTAACGGTAACCCGCGCCGAGGCTTCCCTCTCGGTAACGGTTGATCTGTCGCCCTCCGGCCCGGTGACGGAAGGGACGGAAATCGCAGTCACTATGACCTTCGGCGGCCTGACCTTCGACACGGACCGCTCCACCATCGACTACACCTTCCGGGCCGACATGCTGGACTCGGAGAAGGGGGACGCCGACCAATGCGAGGACCAGGCCAATGGCTACGGGCTGGGCGTGGACCGATATATGTACCAGGTGGACGAGGACCCGGAGGCCCGCACCGGGACCATTTCCGCCGACTGTCCGGCGGGGGACTACACCCTGCGGGCCAGCGTTTCCTCTCCCGACAACGTGGCGTTGGCCTCGGCCAGCACCAGCTTCACCGTCTCCAACCCGCCTGAACAGCAGCAGCCGGAGCCTGCCTCCAGCGACGCCACCCTGAGCGGGCTGACGCTGAGCGGCGCGCCCTTCGCCTTTGACCAAGCCATCGAGAGCTACGAGGTCAGCGTCGGCCACGAAGTGGAGCAGACCACCATGACGGCGGAGACCAACGACGAAGCCGCCAGCTGTGAAGTGGCGCTGGTGCTTTCCGCGAGCTATGAAGACGGAACCGTCGGCCTGGCCGTGGGCGCCAACCTCATCGTTCTCCTGGTGACGGCTGCGGATGGGGAGACGATGAAGACCTACACCGTCACTGTCACCAGGGCCGAAGCCTCGCCGCCCTCCACCGACGCCACGCTGAGCGGCCTGACGCTGAGCGGTGTGGACATCGGTACGTTCGACCCGGCCACCACCGAGTACGACGCCAACGTGGGCCACAACGTGGACGAGACGACGGTGACCCCGGCGACGAATGACGACCGGGCCACCTACGTAATCAAGCTGGGCGGCGTGGCCGACGCGGACGGGGTGATCCCGCTGGTTGTGGGCAGCAACGTCATCGTCATCGAGGTCACCGCCGAGGACGGAGAGACGGCGAAGACCTACACCGTAACCGTCACCAGGGCCGCGCCGCCCTCCACCGACGCCACCCTGAGCGGTCTGACGCTGAGCGGCGCGCCCTTCGCCTTCGACCAGGCCATCGAGAGCTACGAGGTCAGCGTCGGCCACGAGGTGGAGCAGACCACCATAACGGCGGAGACCAACGACGAAGCCGCCAGCTATGAAGTGGCGTTGGTGCTTTCCGCGAGCTATGAAGACGGAACCGTCGGCCTGGCCGTGGGCGCCAACCTCATCGTTCTCCTGGTGACGGCTGCGGATGGGGAGACGACGAAGACCTACACCGTCACTGTCGCCAGGGCCGAGGCCTGACGAACCGGAGCCGGCGCCAGGCAGCCCGCCCGACGCTCCCACCGACGAGGCGCCCGGAAGGAGTCAAGTGCAGCTGGACTGGAACGACGTAGAGGGCGCGGCGTATTACCTGGTGCGCTTTTGGGATGCCACCGACTGGTGGAATTTCCCACCGGGGAGATGGGCATTGTCCTTGAGGATTCCGGCGCAACGGTAAGCAATCTGCCCATGGGGGATGGCTTGGCAAGCAGCGCCTAAGTGGGACAGGAAGGTAGCGGCATCGCCCAGTGCCAATACGAGATGAAGGGAGACCATCGAAATGACCGTATCGCCTCTTCGTATCCGCTGGCTCGCAGTCGTGGCAGTTCTGGCCATCGCCGTCGTTCTAAGCGCCTGTAGCGACGATCCGGCTCCCACGCCGGAGCCAACGGCTGCTCCGACCGCCGCGCCAACGGACACCCCCACGCCGGAGCCAACAGCGACTCCGACCGCCGCGCCAACGGACACCCCCACGCCGGAGCCAACAGCGACTCCGACCGCCGCGCCAACGGACACCCCCACGCCGGAGCCAACAGCGACTCCGACCGCCGCGCCAACGGACACCCCCACACCAGAGCCAACGGCTACTCCGACTGCCACTCCAACGGACACGCCCACGCCCGCCGCAGTTGATAGGGCCGCGCTGGTGGCGCTCTACGAAGCGACGGACGGAGCTAACTGGAGGAGCAACGACAACTGGCTGAGCGAGGCTCCTCTGGGGGAATGGCACGGCGTAATCACCGACCGCAACGGACGGGTCACGGGGCTGGACCTTCGTGAGAACCAGTTGACCGGGGAGATACCGGCCGAACTGGGCAGCCTCTCAAACCTTGAATGGGTGTACCTCCTTGGGAACCAGTTGCGTGGGACGATACCGCCGGATCTTGGCAGCCTTACCAACCTAGAATTGCTGGAACTCGCCCGGAACGAGTTGACCGGCGAGATACCGGCGGAGCTGGGCAGCCTCTCCAGCCTGATATCGCTGGACCTCTCTGAGAACCAGTTGAGCGGTGAGATGCCTACGGAGCTGGGCAACCTCGCCAACCTGGAAGCGCTGGGCCTCGGTAGTAACCAGTTGAGCGGGTGCGTACCAAGAAGTTTGCGAGACCAGTTGGATATGGACCATTCCAACCTGGGAGGGCTGCCCTTCTGCGAAGGGACTCCCACTGCACAATTGACGGCTGCCGAAGTGTATTCGCTTGTCTCCCCTTCGATACCGTTCATTGAAACGCCAACGGGTACCGGGAGCGGCGTCCTGATAGAAGGCGGCTACGTGATAACCAACTACCACGTTGTCTGGCCCTACCAGGCGGTCTGGGTCGTCTTCCCCGACGGCACGGAGCTGCAAGACGTTCCCGTCGTGGGATGGGACTCCATGGCGGACCTGGCGGTGCTCGGCCCGGTGGACGTATCAGCCAGGCCGCTGAAACTGGGCGGTGGAGAGGAGTTGCCCCCCGGCAGCGAGCTGTTTCTGGTGGGATACCCCGCCGAAGTGGACGAGCTCCCGGAGCCTAGCATCACCCGCGGCATCCTCTCGCGTTTCCGTGAGTGGGAGCGCCTCGGGATGACCTATCTCCAGACCGACGCGGCCATTGCGGGCGGTCAGAGCGGCGGGGCGCTGGTCGACTCCCAGGGGCAGGTAGTCGGCATATCCACGTTCTCTTTCAGCGAGGCCGGGTTCGGGCTGGCGACATCGGCGGCTGACAACGCGCCCATCGTAGAGCGGCTGATTCAGGGCGAGTACACATCCGGGCTGGGTGACCGCCGGTTGCCAGCCGGGAGCGGCGCCTTCGAGTTCTACGTGGAGTTGGCCAACGTCTGGGACTCCCGCACCTTCGTCTTGGACGCAACGGCGGGAACGACGCTCGGAGTCGAACTCGAAGGCTCGGGAGATGGGCTGTTCCGGGTGTCCGGCCTATCCGGTTTGCTCTTGGAAGTGGACGGCGTCGCAACCGGTATCGAGTCCGGGACAGTGGAGTTGTTGGTGGACGGGGTTCATTTCCTGCAAGTCGAGTTGTTCGCGGGAGAATCAGCCAGCTTCGACCTGACCAGCACTGTTGGGTTGAAGCCCTTCCCCGACCCGGATGACGGCCGGACTATCGCGGTAGGAGAAACAGTTGTTGGAAACCTCGACTTCTTCTTCGACCTGGACTGGTATTCAATCCGTCTGGAGGAGGGAGAGACGGTAAGGATTTCCACTGACTCTATCAATGTGGACACCCTCCTTTCCGTCGACTTTCCCAACTCCCGCGACGATCAGGGGGTCTCTGACGACGACAGTGGAGGAGGGTTGTTCGGGATAAACTCCGAACTGGTCTATCGCGCCCCGAAAACCGGAGAGTATTTCATTGTCGTCACCGACGCATTGGGCTATAGCGTCGGCGGCTACTACCTGTCGGTTGAGCGGGCGCCGGAGGGAACGGAAACGGTATACGTGCCAACCGGCCCACGGTTAGTCGAGGGGCAGGTAGTGGAGAGCCCCTTTGGGGAGATGGTGGTCTTCGAAGACCCGTCGGGCTACTTCCAAGTGCAGGTGCCGGCACATTGGGAAGAAGAGCCGGACTCGTCAGACGGCAAAGTTTTCGAAGCTTCCGATCCCGAGGGGAACGGCGGGATCATAATGTATGTCGAGGAGGGCGTTCTCGTCTCCTTGACGGAGTACGCCGACGCACTTGAATCCGAGTTGCTTGAAGGGCAGAAGGTCATCACGAGAGAAATCGTGCAGACAGCGCAGGGTCTCCCGGCAGCCTTTCTTGAGTATTCATTTGACGTTGACGGCGACGTAGTGTCTGGAACTACGCTCATCTACCTATCCGACGGCGGGAAAGCCATCACCATCACCTACATTTTCCCCGCTGCCCAATTCGACGCGGGAAGGGAGCTCGCCTACTACTCCTTCGACACCTTTACCGTGACCGCCAAGCCCATGCCTGCGCCTGCCGCAACAGCAACAACTGCCGCAACGGACGCAGCTTATGCGGGACTGCTGGGAACTATTCCCGACACGCCCGAACTGCGCCAACAGGTATACATCAACGACTACGCTCTGGTCCGCCAGATGTTTGACATCCCCCTGCCTGGGCCGGAGGACGACGAGGTTGCGTTAGAGGAATTCTACAAGTGGCTTCCTCGATTCGAGGGGGAGGCTGACGATCCTCCAGTCCCGGGGTTTGGGGCCGCTTCATTCTTCGGCCCGTTCAACCGATACAGGAACTTTACGGCTGAGAATCTCCAACATCTTGCCTTCGACGTGCGGAGCATTGACCAGAGCATCGTAGCCTTTGCGCTCCCCGCCACATTGGATGTAATCCGGGGCCGGTTCGACCCCCAGGCTACCGACAAGGCCCTGGAGTCCTGCTCCGAGTGCGAACCGCCCAGCCGGGAGGAGTACGGGGGCGTCTCCTACTATAGCTGGGGCGAGGATTACGCCGATAATCTGCAACTGAGATTCGGGCCCCCGGCCTTCGACGAGATTGGCAGAGGGGGGCGTATCGCAGTCCTGGACGAGTACGTATTCCGCACCCTTGGCACTCCCGGTATGGAGGCATTGATAGACGCCAGCCTGAACGAGGGCGCTTCCCTGGCGGACGTGGAGGAGTTCCGGATTCTGGCAGGCGGGATGTCCCGGCTGGGGGCCTACACCATGTTCTTGAGCGATGACGTTGAGGTCTGGGATGCAGAGGACTACTACGTGGTGCTCCTGCAGGATGGCGCTACCGGTAAGGACGTGGTGCAGGCGCAACGGGAACTGTCCGAAAGGGGTCCCTGGCTGCGTCCCTACGAGGCGTTTGCCACCGGCGCAGGCAAGGATGAGAACGGGCACTATATGGCCCTTGTGCTGGTCCATGCCGACGACGCCTCTGCGGAAGAGAACGTGGGACTGCTGCGCAGGATCATCGAGGAGGAAGGCTCGGTGCTCTACGACATCTCATGGTCAGACTACATCGACGTTGACAGATCGGAAATCCACGCCGAGGGACGTGCGCTTCTGGCCAAGCTCAGAGGCCCGTGGGCCCACCGTTGGCTCCGCTGGGTGCTCCAGCGCGACAGTCTCATTTTATACGAATAGAAACCGGCCCCCTGCCCACGCTAATTCCGGGCAACAAAAAGAGCCCGCATACATGGATTCTTCCGCGTAATCCGGCCTCCCCACTAACAAGCTACCGACTGACAGGCTGCGGAAAGACAGTTTCCTTAGGGAAGATAGGAAGACGACCATAGAACAAGGTGGGTGATCGCCTTATGAGAGATAGGAAAAACCCGCATGGTGAACGAAGACGACGACACGGACGCAATCGTGATGGTGGGCGAGACCTGGGCGACGATGAAGCGGCTGCTGGGTTGATTCGGACCGTCCTGCTCATCGCGGTCGCGTCTCTCGCCGTACTGGCCCTGACTGGGTGCGAGCGTTTGTTTCCCGACGTCGAGGACTGGATCACCGACTCCGAGACGCTCGCACGACGCTTCGACGCGCGCCTGGGCGACCTGAAGGAGTGCGTCGAGGAAGACAACTGCGACGAGGCGCTTGATACGGAAAGAGGCGCCTTCGCCATGTGCTCGTGGGTCACGTCGGGCGGGGAGCTTGCTCCGGAGGGGTTCGAGGCGGCGGAGTGGCAGCGGTTCGACGCCCTCTGCGAGGGTCTGGATGGGCTGCTGGAGCTGCCGAAGGCGGACGCGCTCCGGCGCATCGAGGACCTCCAGGCTGAGACGGACCGCATAAGTGAGGGAATCCGCGCCGACATCGAACCCCGACAGCGGGGAGAGGTGGAATGAAACGAACGCCAGCGCCAATGGTGCGGTTCTGACCGAGAGAAGTTCACAGGCTGCGGCGTACAACCTGGTTCGGATGTCCAGGTTGATGACGCCTCAGCAGACCAGGGCGGTTCAGCCGGCGTTAGCGCCTACGGGCGAAGTGTGCCCAAAATGACCGGCGGGGCCTGCCAAACCCCGGCAATCTCCTCTGAAACGTCCCTAGCCGCCGCCGATTCAACCTCCTGACTGACCACTCCGCCGCAATCACACGCTCGACCGACTACGCGTGACCGACAATACCCCCTCTCCCGCAGCCTGCTAACTCTCGCGGCGCACCCACGTCAGTTAGTCCCCTATGCACAGCCCGAACACGGGCTAGACTTGCTGAAACGCAAAAGCCCGCATGCTTCCTTCATCTTCCCTCCCTGACCCGGACTGCGGACGCCACCCTGAACTCCACGTCGTCACGCGCCCAGCCGGATGCGGAGACCGGCTTCGAGACGCCTTCGGCCAGCCGGTGCCAATTGTACCGGATCGGCCAAATACTCACAATAACGTCACGGAAAAAGGGGTTGATAATCACGCTGTACTCACACAGGTAGTTTACAATGCATGCTGAGCCATAGTGCAGTCCGCTTGGTCTATGCCTGCCCGTTAGAGGGGTTGTATTGGTCTGCCTTCCGCATAGGATGCAAGTTGCAGCAGCGTCAGAGAGCGCACCGGCGGTATCCGCCGTCGTGAGCGCGCGTCTCGCCGAACGCAACCTACTCTACCCCCCCCCCCCCCCCCCCCCCCCCGACGAATATCGTCACCAGATAGCCCCACACCCCCGTCCAGCTCCTTCTTTCGGACCGCCCTTCTCCCCCGTATCGCCGCTTGCCCTGAGCGTCTGCCCCTGCACGCGCACGGGCAGGCCCGAAGGTCTCTCCTTGCCTTCCGGGCAACGTCCCTACCCGCCGTCCAGACTTTTCAGCTGCCGAAAGTGAGGTCATTGTCGTGAAACGCAAACTGTCCTTCGCCGTCCTTGCCGTCCTGGGAGCCCTCGCGCTCGTCCTTGTCTCCGGCGTCCCGTTGCCCTACCCGGCCCAGGCCCAGGCGTCGCCGTCGGTGGCGGTTAGCCTCTCCTCCGCCTCCGTGGAGGAGGGATCGGCCATCGCCGTCACCATGAGCTTCAGCGGCCTGGAGTCCGACTCCGACACCGCAACCAGGGATTACGTCTTCCAGGCCGACGTGGTGGGGGCAGACGAATGCGAGGACCAAGCGGGGGGCTACGGCCTGGGCGTGGACCGCTACATGTGGAAGGTGGACGAGGACCCGGAGACCCGCACCGGGAGCGTCTCCGCCGACTGTCCGGCCGGCGACTACACCGTCCAGGCCAGCATCTCCTCGCCCGACGATGTAGAGCTGGCCTCGGCGAGGGCGAGCTTTACGGTGACGGCGCCGGCCCCGGAACCTACGCCCGAACCCACGCCGGACCAGGAAGACCCCGACCCGTCGGTGGCCCTGGCCCTCTCCCCGGTCGGCTTCGCGCCGTGGAACACCGAAATCAGCGTCACCATGCTCTTCGGCGCTCTGAAGGCCGACTCGGACCGGGACACCACCGACTACGTCTTCCGGGCCGACGTGGTGGACGCCGACGCCTGCGAGGGCGACGGCCTGGGCGTGGACCGCTACATGTACGAGGTGGACGAGGACCCGGAGACCCGCAGCGGGACCATCGCCGCCGGCTGCCCCATCGGCGACTACACCATCGAGTCCACCATCGCCACCGAGGCCGATGGCGTGGTGGCCTCGACCAGCGCCGAGTTCTCGATATTCGGGCCCAGCATCGGCCTGGCCATTCCTGCCACCGAGCAGGGCGCCGGGGGTGTCCTGACCCTGATCTTCGGGTCTCTGGCCCCGGACGCCGACGCCGACACCACCGACTACATCTTCCGGGCCGACGTGGTGGACGCCGACGCCTGCGAGGGCGACGGCTTGGGAGTGGACCGCCACATCCACCAGGTGGACGAGGACCCGGAGACCCACACGGGGACCATATCCGCCGACTGCCCGGCGGGCGACTACATCCTGGAAGCGAGCATATCGTCGCCCGACGGCGGGGAGCTGGCCTCGACGAGGGCGAGCTTCAGCGTGGCGGAGCCGGAAGAAGAGGAGGACGACCCGCCGGATTCGGCGCAGCAGCAGGCCGCGCAGTCCGACATCACCCTGCACTCCGACAATGCCGCTGCCTACGGCATCTGGTCGGACGGCACCACCATCTGGGTGGGCGACTTAGATGACGACAAGCTCTACGCCTACGCCCTGGCCGACGGGACGCGCCTGACCAGCAAGGAGTTCGACCTGCACAGCGACAACGGCGATCCCAGGGGCATCTGGTCCGACGGCGACACCATCTGGGTGGCCGACTTCACCGACGACAAGCTCTACGCCTACGCCCTGGCCGACGGGACGCGCCAGGACGGGACCGGCGGCACGACCAATAAGGAGTTCGACCTGTCCAACGACAACCTCACTTCCCAGGGTATGTGGTCCAACGGCTCCACCATCTGGGTGGCCGACGATGGCAACGACAATCTCTACGCCTACGGCCTGACAGGGACGCGCCGGGATGTCCGGGATATAGACCTGGACCGCGATAACCACACTCCCACGGGCATCTGGTCCGACGGCGACACCATCTGGGTGGCCAACTTCAACTTCTTCGGCGACGATACGCTCTACGCCTACGACCTGTATAAAGGGACGCGCCTGGCCGACCTGGACCTGGACCTGGCCAGCGGCAACCTTGCTCCCCGGGGCATCTGGTCCGACGGCGACACCGTCTGGGTGGCCGACATCAGCGCCGACAAGCTCTACGCCTACGCGCTGCCAAAGCAGCCGGCCCTATCCGTCAGAGCGATGGCCCCGCAGATTGTGTACGAGTCTGGGGTGACGGTCACCGTAACCATCAGGGCGGAGACCGGCCGCGGCGCGGCGGCGCCGGCAAGCGCCTTTGACGTCACTGCGCATACCGAGGAGGGCACGGCGAAGCTTAAGACCGACTACATTCCGTTCAGCGCCATGATAACGTTCGACCCTGCCGACTTCACGCTCTGGGGCCGACAGTATCGGGCCTCCAAGAGGGTGCAATTCAGGATCGTGGGCGACATTACCCACGAAAGCGACGAACAACTCACCATAGTCGTGGCGAGCTCGCCATCCACTCCGAGCGGCGTGCCGCTTGAGTCGGCGACGATCACCATCCGGGACGATGACGAGCCGCGTTCCCCCTCCAATGCGCGGCAACCCCGCATTACCTATGCAGTCTATGACGCAGATCTGGACGCGGTGGTGCTGGAATGGGCCGCCGGCAGCGACACGGAGGGCCTGACCGGCTTCAAGATAGAGCGGGAAGCTCCAACCGGCACGACCGCAATGGTCCACGCCGACCTGATAGACGACGAACGGCCAATGCTCGAATCCAGCGTACTGAGCATGAACGACGAGACCGCGCCGGCGTCCTGGGTGGTGTTCTACCGCGTCTGGGCGGTGTTCAGCGACGGCGAAAAGGAGAAAGAGGTCGTGTCCTGGTGGTTCCCGGCCACCATGGACCGGGGCATCGTCAGGGCCAGGATAACTCTGGCGGGCAGCAACGAGAGGGTTGACGTCAGCTGGACCGACGGCCTCTACTATCTCGACGATGGCACCGCCCACGACGGCAGTTGCCCCGATGGTTACAAGGTCTATTCACAAGTAAATGTTGGCGGATTTTTGCTCTGGCAAGAAATATCCGCATCAGATGAGGATCCTGCTGCGAGAACACACTTAGGCACTGGTACCAACACGCCGTTAACAGCCGGGAATACGGTACCTTTCCGTATCAGGTGCGGGGGCGATAGCGAAACCACCGGCCTGCTCATCGGGGAGGACACCGCGACCGTCCAGTAAGAGGTCGCGGACTGCCATGCCGCTTTCCGGCTGACCGCGCCAAGCTCCCGGCGTCGCGGCGGCGTCGGGGAGGGCGAGCCTACGGTGCTGTCGCGACGCCGGTGGAGGAGTCCGGGCTGCTCCGGCGCCCGTGCCCGGGCAGCCCACGCCCGTTCGATCCCGGAAACCGGAGACACCGCCGATTTCCGGGCAACAAGACAGGCCACATACATGAACCAGCAGGCGAGGGCTGCGGCCTCGCCCGAGGGAGGATTGGCTCATACCCCTTGGAGGTGGGCGGAGAGCAGGCGCTCGCGCACCGCGCACTGGACGGTCAGGCCCTTCCCATCGGGGAGAGGGCTCTGCGATTCGTCCTCTGGAAGGACCGGCTCGATGCCGAGACAGCGCATACACCACACCAGAGAGACCTACGGCTTCCCCGACGACTTCCCGGAGCGGCTGAAGCGGTTCCAGGCGGAGTCGGGGCTGTCGTGGGCGGAGATCGCCCGCCGTCTCGGAACCTACCCCCTCACCATACGACGCTGGAGGTACAAGGGCGTGCGGCCCAATCTGGCTCATCAGGTGGCGCTGCTTGACCTGGCCGACGACCTGGGCCTCGGCCATATCTTCACCGACTGAGGCGATGTAACCGCTTGTCCTGAAACGCAAAAAAGGCCGCATACATGGCTGGGCAGGGGGAAGCCGTCGCCGTTGCGACGACCTCCCCCTGTTGCTGCGGTCAGCGTCCCGCGCCGACCGGCTCCTCGTCCTTGAACTCGGCCCTCAGAACAGTCTCAGCGTCTCGGGCTGCTGCTGGTCAGTCTCTGCCTCCGCGTTTGAAGCCTGCGCCGCGCCCTGCCCGCGCCGGGCCTGGCGTCTGGCCGGGGGAGTGGGTCTGACGTGAGCCGGGTGCTTGGGCGTGTCCTCCCACTTGGCCCTCGCCCTCTCGACCACCGCCGAGACTTCCTGCGAAAGCCCGGACTCGTCCAGGTCATCGAACGTCTCAATGTGCGGGTCCGACGAAGGCTGCTGCACCCCGATGGTTGCCCTGCCTCCCTTGATGGACACGACGACCTTGAGGTCCTCGGAGGCTTCGATCTCCTCTCCAGCGGCCTGCTCCCCGGCGTCATCGGAGCCCTGGCCGTCCTGTGCGGTCTCCTTATTGGCGTCCTGCTCTTCGGCAGTCGGGGCCGCCGCGGGCTCCGCCGCATCGCCGAACAGGCCGTCGTCTGCGCTCGGCGCATCCGAGTGGGTTGCTTCCGTTCCGTTATCGTCAGGCATGGTCTTCTCCTTGCTTCGTCGATTCTGTGATTGCGCTTCTGTGCGGCGTTCGCTAGGCCGCCATCCCCGCCGACTGTCTCCTGATCTCGCCGAGGGTCTGCGGCTCCCAGTACAGGTCCCGCTCCACGGCGGGGACGCCGCCGAGCACGGTCACGTCCGCCAACTCGTCGAGTGAGAAGTAGCCCAGCTCGGTCTCGAACCCCTCGACGAGGCCGAAGCAGAGCCCGGTCTCCGCCTCCCACTCGGTCACGTACCAGGTCCAGTTGGCGTATGGGGTGAACAGCTTCACCCTGGCGAGAACGGCGTCGGGGTCGTCCGCTCCGTCATTGGCGTACAGGGGCGGGATGGTATTGGCGAGCTCCTTCGTCATCAGCTTGTGCCTGCGGCGCCCGCTGTGCTTGTCCTCCCAGAACCTGCCCCGCACCTGATGCGGGGTCGTGGCGTTTCCGTTTTCGTAAGACATGGTTTCTCCTCTCGTTGTCTCTTCTCTGAGCGTGTGCTCGTGCGTTGACCTCTAAGCCTCTATCTCCCACTCGGAGCCGGGCCCGACCACCCGCACCACCGCCTCCGGGGTGACGTAGCTGGGGGTGACCGTTCCCTGCTCCATGTCCAGGTAGAGGCCCATGAAGGGGCAGGCGCCCGCCACCATGCGGCGGACCACCTGTAGCGCCAGGGACGCCATCATCTGGTTGATGGTCGGGTCCTGGTCGGTGAGGTCGAGGGCGGCGGCGCAGTCCACGTCCGGCGGCCTGGTCGAGACGGCCGTCAGCAGGTCGGGGCGCTGGAGCGTGGGCGCGGGGGCCAGGTGGCAGGTCTGCCCGGTGAAGGGAGGCTCCTCCAGTGTCACCGGCTGGGGAACGTTTCCCACCAGCACCTGTCCCCAGTTGGTGTCGTTGCCCGCGTCGATGAGCCACCGGCTCGGGTCTCCCGGCAGGCACTCCGCCATCGCCCTCCGTGCGGCGGCGTTGTCGGCGCAGCCGATGATGAGGCTGTCGCCGTGGGGGGGCAGGCCGGGGTAGCCGTGTCCGTGGGGCTGCGTGTCGTACTCCCGGAAGGGGTAGACCGAGTAGCCGACGGGCCGCCGGTAGGCCCGCGCCAACCGGTCGGCGAGGGCCTGGCTCTTGAACTTGCCGACATCCTCTGCGTAGAAGTTCTGGCGCAGCAGGTTGTGGGGCTCCACCCGGTCGTGGTCGACCAGGACGATGGTGGCCTTGCGCCCCTGGAAGAGGCGGCAGAGACCCTCGGCGACGAAGCCGCCGGTCCCGCCGCAGCCGACCACGGTGATCCACGGGTTGTCCAGCAGGAACGCGTTGTCCAGGTAGTAGGGCATTTTCAGATCACCTCCTCTGTTGTACATGTGGCGTTCAGCGTCGCCTCCGGGCCTTCGCCCATGAGCAGTACGCCCGGTTCCGGGCCGGAGAACACCTGCGGCCAGTCCACCGGGGCGAAGTGGCCGTAGACGCCCACCCGGAGGCTCAGCTCCGGTAGTGGAGAGTCGAGCCGTCCCACGACCCCGTACACCCGGAAGCCCTGCTCGTCCCGGTCGTCGGTGGACGAGAAGAAGGAGCGGGAGGTTCCGTGGGAGTGGAACTCGGCGACCACCCCGGCGGGTGGCGTGTATTTGAGGGACGAAGCCGTCCCTTCCTGTTCGGGAACCACCAGCCGATAGCGGTGGCCGTCCCAGCGGATTGCGAAGAACCGCTCGGTGCCGGGGTCGTCCCGGAACCAGCACAGCCCAACCGCGAACAGGGGGGCCGGGATGGGGCCGTGGGCAAGCTCCACCTTCTCGGCGACGGGAGCCAGCCCCCGCACCTCGCAGGGGGCAACCATGACCCGCGCCGTCAGGTGGGCGCTCTCGGACTGGACGTAGACGCCGCCCGAGCCCAGAACGTAGTCGTAGCCGATGCCGTGCGCTCCGGCCAGCCCGCCGGGGTGGTTGACCAGGTAGCCCACCGGCCCCGGCCCTGGGCTAGCCGTAGCGGTAGCCCCGTCTCCCCTCGGAGACCGCAATCGCGTGGGCCACCGTACACTGGGGAACAAGGTCCTCCATCGGGTATTCGGTCTTTCCATCCAACTCCTCCCATAGCGCGATCAGGTTTTCGGGGTGCTTCTTCGAGCGGTCGCGGGTGTCTCCGGTAAGGGAGAAGAAGGACTGGAAGAAGCCCTCCGGTATCAGCTCCACCTCCTCCGGGAACCTGTGGCTTCCGGGACAGACCCGCCCGTCTGAGAAGACGTTGAGGGCGGGCGCCCGGAAGAGCTGCTGCTCGGGGTCGGCGGGCCGCTCCGCTGCGGCGTAGACCCAGGGCGCGCGGCCCGGCGTGCAGACGAAGACCAGCCCCGGCATGGGAAGCCGGAGCCGTGCGGGGGGCTTGAACGCCTCCCGTTGCAGGGCCGCCGGCCAGACCTGGGGCGGCCTCCAGAGGGCCACCACCTGGCCGGTCTCGCCCTGGTTCCACCAGACGGCGTCCTGGGGCAGCAGCCCCGAGGAGAACCCCAGGTGCTGGGTGAACACGTTGGCGATCTCGTCCGCCGAGACGGTCCTGACCCACGTGGAGTCGCCGTCGAAGCCCCGCAGCAGGATCGTCTCTCCGTAGACCTCCAGCTGCAATTTCAGGGCGTCCCTGGGCGCGTCCGCCGGTCCCGGCAGGGACCATTGTGTCTCGTTGGCATCACTTGTCATCGCTATCCTCCCTTCCTTGTTCGGGGACTCGCTCCAGGACAAAGGCCAGCATCTCGGCGAAGCGGCCCGGAAGGTCGTCCTCCAGCCAGTCGGTCAGTTTGCCTACCGAGTCCATGAGGGCGCTGGCCTTGCGCCACTCCTCCGTGCCCTCCTTGATGATGTCGTCGTCCCAGGGGTCGGCGAAGCCGTCGTAGCTCCCGTCCTCGTAGTTGTGGTCGAGGAAGAAGTTGCCGGTCTCGGCGAGGACCCAGGAGCAGGCTTGCGCCGCCCCCTCGAACCTCGTTCCTTTCAGCGCCTCCGTGAGGTCCTCCAGGGGTATGCCCCCTTCGGGAACTCTCTCCAAGGTCTCTTTCGGTATGCGCTCGGCGGCCGACTCAAGCCATGCCACCCGCAGCCCGTCGGGGCCGTCGTAGTAGACGTCCGGTGGCCTGACCAGGAGGGCCATTGCCGAGATGCCGTCCCGGTAGCCGTTCCACATCTCGTGGAGGCCGTCGTAGCCGAAGCCCATCAGGTCGAAGGGGATGCCCCTCCTGAGCCAGGACCAGGGCGGTTCGTCCTCGACCTCCGTCCAGAACTCGATCATCGGCGCGTAGAGGGGGAAGTGCCGCTCCCCGAAGAGATTGGCGAACCGCTCCACCCTCGTGCGTACGTCGGGGGCCGCAAGCGCCGCCTCCGCCTCATTGGGGAAGAGGCGGCGCACCAGCCCCGCGAACCATGCGTAGTCGTCGGCGTACCCGACCAGCGTGACCAGCTCCCGCAGCGACGGCGGACGCCGCAGGAGCCGTTCGGCCAGGCCGCTCATCAGCGCCGGGGCAGCAGCTTCCATCGCATCGCCTCCAGCAGTCGGCCCGTGGCCGAGGCGTAGTCCTGGGCCTGGGTGCAGGCCGTCTCCACCTCAGCCTGCCGTGCGGCCGCGGCGTCCAGGTCGAAGGAGCCGTCGGGCCGTGTGAGCTCCGCCGTGAGCTCGATAATTCTGAGGCCCGCCGGAGGCGTCGCCGCCAGCAGGCCCGCAAAGGTCCGGTTGTCCATCGGACTCCCTCCTCTAGCTCCGGGCGAGGGTGAAGGCGCCCTTGGTGCCCACCCGCCGCTGGAACTCGTAGATGGTGTCGTCGCCCCGCTTGGTCTCCTTGACCGAGGCGTTGGCGATCTCGCCGTAGAAGTCGCTGAGCGTGCTCTTCACCTGGTCGACGCTCATCTCGGGGTCGGGGTCCGGGAACTCGCGGTCGTCGTATACGAACACTCTTGCCATGACTGATCTCCTTTGTGAGAGTTGCTGTCTTGCTGCGTTGCCGTGTCTGCGGCGTCCCGTTCGGGACACCGTTCGGGCCTCTCGGACTGGCAGGGGTAGGACACCCGTGTCATGGGCGTCCTACCCCCGTGTGTAGCGGTCTAGCGTCCTGCGCCGACCGGCTCCGATTCGCGCTCCTGTTCCACCGCCCACTCGAAGAGGGACAGGGAGGGAGTCCGGGCCTTGCGGCTCTTGGGCTTGACCGGCTCCTCGGCCATGAACTCGGCCCAGGAGAACAGCGACTGCTGCGCCTCCGGTTCCTCGTCGTGGTGGCCGTTGGTTCCGTTGCCGTTGGCGTGGCCGTTGACCGGGACGAGCTCGACCGTCGGCCCGAAGATGTCGGACCCGTGGTGGCCGTTGCCGTTCCCGTTGCCGTTGACCGCAATGGCCTCGGGCTCGATCTCGACGACCTTCCAGCCGCCGTCCACCAGGTACTCCTCGGCGACGGCCTCGGCGTCCCTGGCCTGGGCGAAGACCTCCTCCATCGTCTCCGTCTCGTCTTCCTCCTCGCCGCTGACGATCTTCCTCGCCAACGCCATCATCAGGTCGTCCCCGTCGTCGCCGTAGGCGGCAAGTCCGTCCTCCGGCAGCTCGCCCTCGACGGCGAGGGAGCTTTGCAGCTTCTTCGCCACCAGCTTCAGCGCGTCCGCCTGGAGCGTGCTCCGGTAGGCCATGAACACCACCTTCACCGGGCGGGTCTGCCCGATGCGCCACGACCGCCGCGACGCCTGCCGCATGGTGTAGACCGAGTAGTCGGTCTCCGCCCAGCAGATGGTCGGGAAGTCGATCAGGTCGAGGCCGGTCTGCACCAGCCTGGGGTGACAGATCATCACGTCGATGCCCTGCTTGACCCTATCCGCCACCCACGCCTCCCGGCGCTCGGGAGCCACGGCCACGGCCTTCATCACCGCCACCCGGAACCCGTGCCGGGTCAGGATGTCCTCCATCCTCTCCGTGACGTCCCTGGTGCCCGTGTGGGTGGCGTAGACCAGGACCCTTCTCCCCACCATCCTCTCCGCAGCCACGAGGTCCAGGAGGGCCTGCTCCTTGGGGTAGAGCTTCTCCTCCGACAGCGGAGGCACCTGCACGAGGATGTCCCCCTTGGCGGGGTCGAAGACCGTCTCGCCCCGTGTGCAGCCGTCGGGATAGGCCAGCAGGGTTTGCAGGTAGGTCGCCAGCAGCCTTTTGGAGCCCTTCTTGAGGGCCTCCGCCAGGGCCTTGCGCAGCTCGTCGAACACGGTGTCGTAGGCCTTGCGCTGGGAGTAGCCCGTCGCGTCCGCCTCGCCGTCCATCGACGACAGGAGCACCTGCTCCTCGTAGGGGGGCAGACCGGAGGCCACGTCCGAGAGTCTCAGGAACACGCTGTTGCCGATGAGGTGGAACAAGGCTCCGGGAGCGAGCCCCGGCCGCTCCCGCACCACCTTGCGGTACTTGCGGCGCCGGCTGTAGCGCCCGTCCTCCACGGCGCCGTCGTCAGGCCTGCCGATGGTGTGCTCCTCGAAGCCGTAGCGCTGTATCCAGCGGTGCTCCTCCGAGCGTCCGAACTCGGTCCTGATCGCAGGCGAGAACCGGTAGAGCAGGTGGAACAGCGTGCTCGAATACCCTCCCGTCAAAGTTCCCGTTAGCGTGAGGGACTTGCCGCAGGCGTCGGCGAGCACCCCGGCGGCGATGCCCTGGGCGCTCCCTCGCCCCTTGTACTCGTGCACCTCGTCTCCTATCAGCAGGTCGAAGAAGCGCTTCATGCGGTGCTTCACGTAGTCGCTGAGGGGGTATCTTCTGGGCCCTGAGATGTCGGCCTGCCAGAGGGCCGAGCCGCAGTTGGCGCAGCTGCGCTTCCTGCAGGACAGCTCCTCGTCCGTCAGGGGCACGCCGTCCCTGTCCACGATCTGCGCCGAGCAGACGGGACAGCAGGGGACCCGGAAGGGCTCCCCCGTCTCCTTGTCCCGCATCAGCCTGCCGCCGGATGCGGCCCACCGCCGGGCGACGGCGGGCATCCAGCGGTAGGACAGCTTGGCCCGCTCCCTGGACATGACCGCGAAGAGGGGGCCTGAGCCGATGGAGAGGCGCAGCCGCTCCAGGTCGGTGATGGAGGCGACGATGACGGCGCGGGCGCCGGGGACCGTCTCCTCCACCTCACGCTTCCACTTGCGGGTCAGGTGCGGCGGGCAGATGACCAGGATCCTCCGGAAACCCGCCATGTGCGCCGCGCCGGCGGCGATGAAGGTCTTGCCCGTGCCCATCTCCCCGACGATGGTGGTGCCCCGGTGGGCCTCGAGGGAGAGGGCCGCGCCCCGGATGGCGTCCTCCTGCGCCCCCAGGGGGGAGCGGAGCAGCTGCGGGAGCTTGCGGCCGTTACCCGAGGGCCGGTAGAGGGGCGGGTAGGACTCCACCACCCGCCGGGCGATGGCCTCCTTGTAGGTGTCGATGAACGCTCCGAGGTCCATGTCTTTCTCCTTCCTGTATGAGCGTGCTTAGGGTTGGGCGATAGGCGAGGCCCAGCCGTTCCCAGAAGGGAACATGCAGGGACTCGTGATGGCGGCTCGCGGGATGAACCGTCCTGTCTGCGTGTCCGCACAGGCAGGCTATGCGGCGTTCGGGAGGGGCGCCCGCCGCCTCGCGTCGTCGTAGCACCTGCCCCGCAGGTGGTAGGACTTCACCGGGGAGGAGACCGCCCGTCCGCCGATGATGTCCACCGAGGCGGTCTGCATGGCGGGTTCGCCGGGGGCGATGGGCTGCCCGCACCGGGCGCAGGCTTCGAGGATCATGGTCGTCTGCATCGTTCTTCCTCTCTTTCCTTAGTAGGGTGTGTTGCGTTCCGTTCAAACGAAGCGAAGCCCCGCCGGTTCCCGGTAGAGGGATGGCGGGGCCTCGGGGGTGCGGCTCAGTGAAGTGAGCCTCCTAAGCGGCGATGTCGATGATCTCGCCGTCCTCCAGATCCAGGGCGACCACGGTGGTCTTCAGCCGCTCCCGGTAGGTCTCCTTGTCCGGCGTGGACTCCACCAGCACCATCTCCTTGCTGGTCCGCCCCTTGACCAGGATGCGCCGCCCGTCGGCCTCCAGGCAGAGGTTGTCCAGGAAGCCGGCCGCCACCAGCATGGCCATGTGGCCCCTTCGCAGGGGCATCAGCGGACGGGTCCGGGCGTCTCCGGCGGGCCAGAGGGTGTCGGTGACCTCCGTGCTGGTCCACAGCCCCGAGCGCCTCGCCTCGGCCGCCGCCGCAACCGGATCGACGGTTCTGGTGGTGAAGAGGATGTCCCCTGCTGGCGCGGCGGGGGCGCTGAAGACGGCGTAGCGGGAGGACTCCATCCGCTCCGGCTCTCCCTCGGCCCACTCCCGCACCTCCTCCTCGGCGTGGGCGTCGTAGCTCGGGTCCGCCTTCCGGTAGCCCATGAGCACGACCTGGTCGAACACCTCCCGCTCCGGGTCCGGGAAGGCCCAGCACCGCATCCTCCCGTAGTGGGTCGCCAGGTACCGGGCCGACACCGCGAGCCTGTGCCGCGGCACGATGAAGACCAGCAGCCCGCCATCCGCGAGGTAGCGGATGCGTAGGGTAGGCCGCCGGCGAGTTACCCCGTGTTACCGGAGCACTTTTCCGTCGGCCCCCCTCCGAACCGGACGTGCGGCTTTCACCGCATCCGGCTCTCCAGTGTCGATGTGGGTAGTGTCGTTAGCTAGGCGTGGTGCTTGGGCACCACGTGATTGGCAGTGTGAGCCTACGGGTGGTAGGCCCGCTTTACCTGCGCTCTGCCAGACGGGAGAGGCCGTAATGAGTCAGCCACCCGCCCAAGAACGTTACTGACGCCAAGCCACCATAGATTGTGGTGAGCGCGACGATGAACCAGAAGTTGTCAGAATCAATCGTCAGAGGGCCGTGTATGGCCGTCTCAACTGAGAGTCCGACAAACAGACTGATGGGGAAGAACGCTACGTAACTGGGATGGGGTGATAGCCAGCCAGCGAGGAAGGGGGCGACCATTAGCGCGATCACTCCTGTAACCATGGCACGCCAAGTGTCGTCTGGTCTCTCAAGTACAGTGACGGCCAGTACGAAGCCTACGCCCGAAACCAAGGTTAGGCCGAGCGTTGCTAGGAAGCGGCGTTTGGCGGGATACACCTTCACCCGGTGTAGCATTTGCCCCATTACCTCCAGTGGGCATAGGCCCAAAACCCCGGCAATGGCTGTCATTCAAGTGTACCACGCGGGGGAGGAGGCTGTTATTGGAGTCGTATTCAGTTGTTGTGGATTGGACACTACCTACTGTGCTTGCGTGGATTACTTGCGCCCGTGGTGGATGTCCATGTGACACGTACGACAGACCACGAGGGTCTTGCGTTTTCGCGCCGCCATGATTTGTACCCACTTGGGCTTTTCCCGTTGGCCTTTCACATTCAGGTCGCGAAGTGCGCGGATGTGATGGACTTCTACGTCCATCGTTGAGTCGCACATCTCGCATTTGTCCGCTAGAAGCCGTTTTACGAGCTCGTTACGGTGAAACCTGTACGGTTCAGGCTGTCGGTCTATTAGAATTGCCTGCCGGTTCCGCTTCAGGGGTATGCCACCGAACCGTGCCACCAGTGGGCGTTTCCCATCGCCCCGTTGTTTGACGGCCTCAAGGCAAGCCCGTTCGCCCTCTTCGGTCTGTACGACGCTCTTGTAGCGTCGGAGCAGTATCCGGCGTGGGGTCTTGTGCTTGGCGATGAGGGTCTTGACAATCGATTCCCGCATGATTCCGTGCAGTCTCTCGAAATGGGAGACATTCTGGGCCAGTAGGTAATACTGGACGACGCCCCGGAACTCCGCTTGATACCTGTCCACGATGGAGTAATCCTCATCGTGTATAAGGACGCTGCGGTGTGCCGGTTTGCCGTGGCGCATGTAGGCTTGGCAGTGTTGTTCGATGACTTTGGCGGGGACCCGTAGACCGATGCGACCGTTGGCGTTGCGTTGTCCGTGGCGGACATGCTTGTCATTGGCCTGTTGGTTCACGAGTTCATAGCCGAGGAACTTGGCCGCCTGGCTGGTGGCATGGGTTATGAGAGTCTTTTCCCTGGATAACTCCAGCTTGAGTGTTTCGTGCAGGAATGTCTCCAAGGCCTCCCGTATCTGCTCGGCTTCGGCCTTTGGCCCGATGAAGCCCAAGACGAAATCGTCCGCGTAGCGGACGTAGCGCAACCGACGGTATCCGGGGTCGTGGGGGTCGCCTGACGGAAGTTGTTGCATCTGTGTGAACAGTTGCGCCGCCTGAGCGTGGTTCCCAGTCTGCCGAGCCGCTGCCACGCGTCTGGCCGACGCGCGGTAGGAGGGGCTGCGCCTTCGGGCTTTGCCTCGGGTGTGTGCTGGAATCAGCACCGTCTCAACGTACTTGTCCAACCGGTCTAGGTAGATGTTGGCGAGGATGGGGCTGACGATGCCGCCTTGCGGGGTCCCGCTCAGCGTGCGGCCGTATTTCCAATCCTCGATGTAGCCTGCTTTCAGTAGGTACTTGAGCAGACGTAGGAATCGGTTGTCGTGAAGCTTCTCTCCAAGCACCGACAACAGGACATCGTGGTCGATGTTGTCAAAGCACCCTTTGATATCGCCCTCGACAAACCAGCGGGTTCCCGTCCAGGTGTGGACCACTTCGCTCAAGGCGGTGTGGCATCCCCGGTGGGGCCGAAAGCCGTGGGAGCGGTCCGAAAACTGCGGCTCGTAGTAGGCTTCCAGAATCATCCGGATGACCTCTTGCAGCAGCTTGTCCGGCCCAGTCGGTATGCCCAAGGCGCGGGTCGTGCCGTTAGGCTTGGGAATGTTGACCCGTCGTACTGGCGTCCATCGGAACCGCTCGTAGCGCAAGGCTTCGATGATGCGGTCGATCTTCGCCAGTGACATACCATCCATGGTTTCTGCGGTGACGCCCTTGGTCGTAGCTCCCTGGTTTGAGTAGATGCGACCGTAGGCCCGCAGGTAAAGGTTCCGGTTGTAAAGCAGCCGATAGATGTTCTCCAGCGGCAATCCTCGTTCTCCGCGTTTGCGTATGACGTTCAGTACAGTTTCGGCGTTCTGCATTCTGCATACCTCTCTGTGTATTCCGTCGTTGACACCTGCCCTCCTTCGCCATGTGCCGGGCTTTCCCCGGCTCGGACTACTACGAGGGCTCCGTTGCCATAGGGGTCTCCCCCCGTAGGCAATCCCGCGTTCCGTTGACATAGGACGTTCTAGCGCGACTGTAGGTGCCCCGTTCGTTCCCTTGAATGACCTAGTTAGCCATCGTTCACCCATCGGAGGTGCGTTGGTCCACACTGCCGACCAGTGCAATGGGTGGCGCCGGGTTACAAGCGTTTTACCGGCGGGTGTCCTTATACACCGACTGAGAACTGGGGTTCAGGCAATCAAGCTTTCACCGTATCGCGCGGGCCTTGCGGAACCAGCCTTACAACGCTTTGGGGCTGTAGCCGCTTTACCGACATGCTGTTGTCCCCTTTGGCTTTCGCCGCCAGGTGGGTCGGTTGGCCCAGGAACTCCCTCCGAGTTCCTCCTAGTTGAGCTAGGTATCCTATGCCGCGTTACGCGGCGCACAGTGGGTGAGAAAAGCGTGCTCGACCCGCTTGTCCTCCTGGTCCCAATCGTAGGGGGGATTGACGAGGGCGAGGCCGAAGGCCCCGTTGGCGATGGAGGTCTGGAACAGATCCGCCGCCAGGGCGCGGTCGAGCCGCCCCTCCGCCTCCTCGGCCCGGTCCCGGTGCAGCTCCACGCCGTAGGTCTCGATGGGCAGGCGGCTCGGCCCTCCCAGGTGCTCCGCCAGCTGCGCCGCGGCCTCCCCGGCCCCGCAGCAGGGGTCGAGGATGCGCAGCGTCTCCCGGTTCCGGTGGTGGTAGCCGCCCGGGGTGTCGATCAGCCCCGCGATCAGGTCGACCACGCGGGGCGGGGTAGGGTAAAACCCCCCTTTGGCCTGGGCTGCCAGTCTCATCTCAGCGCTCCTTTCTCTTGGTTGTCCGTGTCCATGGATGGCCCGAACCGGCAGGGTCCGGGCTTGCAGAAGTAGCAGTCCATCCTCAACCTCGCGGGGTCGGCGTACTCCTCCACGGTCAGGGCCAGGAACACCACCGCCCCGCCGCAGGAGGCGCAGCGGTAGGTCGCCCCCGCATGGATGTCTATCGCCGTCTCCTCCACCCGGGCGAGCTCCTCGTGACAGGTGGGGCAGTCGAAGAGCAGCGTCCGGCTCGTCGTCATGGTCCGTCTCCCTTCGTGCTGTTTGTCTTGACGCCGACCACCTCTCCGACGGCCAGGCTGCGCTGGTAGCACAGGACCTGTCCGGTCTTCATGCTCTCGGCGCAGGCGGTGCAGAAGGCGGTGACGATCTCGGCGTGATTAGCGACGATGACCCGCCGCACCAGCACGGAGCCGCCCTGGGGGAGGTTGTGGCGGTAGAGCATCACCGTGGGGTCCTTCGCCTCCGCTTCCGTGGCCTTCCGGTAGAAATGCGGCTGACCGGACTGGCAGAGGTGCTTCGAGCCGTCGTGGGAGCAGTAGCGGCAGGTGGTCCCGTCGGGCGAGAACCTCTGCCAGGCCCCGTGGTTGCGCTCCCTGCGCCGCTTGTTCCTGTGCTTGGCCGTCTTCAGGGTTCTATCCATCGCTCCCCTCATCCGGCAGGGTCAGCCTGCCTTCGGCCACCGCCTCGGAGAGGTCCTCCCTGAGCCGCTCCGCGTTGGGGGAGCACCGGTAGGCGACGACGCCGGAGGACTGCAGCGGGACGATGGCGCCGCTGCGGAGCCCCTTGCGCCAGAGCCAGTCGGCCCAGGAGCGGTGCAGGGGCAGCGGGCTTCTCCTGTCGAGGAAGCGGTGGTGCAGGTTGGGCGCCTCGTCCTCGCTACGGGCCAGCAGGAGGAAGTCGTCCCGCTCGAAGCCGTACTCGGCCAGCCTCGTGTAGACCAGGGCGTGCCACCCCCCGGAGACCCGCAGCCGGGCGATCTTCGTCGTCCAGGTGCCGACGGTGTCGTGGGGGACGACGCACCGCTGGTAGTTGCCGGAGGGCGCCATGCCGTCCACACCCCGGATGATGTGGGCGGCGTCGGGGGGCTGCTTGAGCAGGGAGGCCCAGATGGCCTTGAGCGCCGTCTGGGAGCCCACCATCGAGAGGAACCAGAGCCCCTGGGTGTCCTCGTCTCTGGCGAAGGCGTCGGCGGTGGCCGAGAAGCCCCCGGCTGAGATGGTGTACAGCGCTTCGGGATCGAGTGCGTCCCCGTATCCGGTGCGGGGACGGCCGTTCGTCGCAGGCATGGTCTGTCTCCTTCGTGTACGTGTTCAGGTGATGCGCGGGGGAGCAAGCCCACCGCGTGCGGGCCGGACGGTCCGGTCCTGCGGAGCGTCAGGGCATGAGGCCCCGGTCCTTGAGGCTCACGGCTTTGTCTCCGCCGATGATCACGTGGTCGAGAAGGTCGATGCCCAGCAGCTTTGCCGCCTGGAAGAGCTTCCCGGTGATGGCGGCGTCCTCCGGGCTGGGGGTGGGGTCTCCCGAAGGGTGGTTATGGCTGACGATGACGGCGGGGACGGCTTCGATCACGGCGGGGCGCAGCACCTCGGCGGGCCGGACGATGGCCGCCGATACGTTGCCCTGGTAGATGACCCGCTGGCCGACCACGTTGTTTTTGGTGTCCATCAGGAGCACCCGAAGCTGCTCCTGGGCCAGGGACGCCATCTCCGGGGCCAGCAGCCGTCGCACGTCGTCGGGGCAGGAGATGGCGGGAAGCTCTCCCCCGGGGCGCTCCGGCCGGGTCTCGACCTCGTAGCGCATGGCGATCTCGCCCAAGAGGTGCAGGTTGCTGCGCAGCGCGTCCAGCAGCGCCCCGTCCTTGGTGGTGTTCTTCTTCCGAGTCATGCCGGCCTCCTTCTTATCGGTTGGAAAAAGAGCGGGGCCGCCCCCCTGTAGAGGAGAGGCAGCCCCGTGTCGCGCCTTAGGAAGGCGTCAGTCGATGGATGGAGGGCTAGAAGGGCGAGCCCTCCTCTGCGGCCTGCTCCGGCTGCCCGCCGTTCCCGGAGTCCAGGAAGACGACCTCCGAGGCGTGAATCTCGGTGCGCTGGCGCCGCTGGCCGTCCTGGGTCTCGTAGCTGTTCTGGGCCAGGCGGCCCGCGACGTAGAGCCGGTCCCCCTTGCCCACGTACTGGTGCACCGCCTCCGCCGTCTTGCCCCAGCAGACGACGCTGTGCCAGTCGGCCTCGACCTGCCCATCCCGGCGGCGGCGGTCGGTGGCCAGCCGCAGCTGGGTGATGACGGTGCCGCCCTGGGTGCGCTTCATCTCCGGATCCGTTCCGACCCTGCCCAAGAGCTCGACTTTGTTGATGGTCCTCGCCATTTCGGTTCTCCTTCGTAAGTGGTGTGGCGCAGCGATGCCGCGCCCGGTTGAAACGAAAGCGGGGCCGCCCCCCGTAGCGGGGAGAGCGGCCCCGTCCCGCGCTCCCGTGGGGGAGCGTCTAGCCGACCCGCAGGTGCTCGGAAACCTGCTCCGTGACGATCTCCGCCCTGGTCTCCGGGTCGAGCAGGTTGTTCAGCCTCCTGTAGTCCACCGAGTAGCGTTTGGTGCGGACCATGCCCACGGAGCGGCTCTTCTCCCGCCCCTCGAGCCTCGCCTTGTCCACCCCCTTTTGCCCCAGCCAGGCCCGGAGCTGCTCCACCACCCACCGCTTCTCGTCCTCGAACTCCCGGATGGTGTCCCGGAGCTCCTCGTACTCATGGAGCGCCGCCCGCGCCTCCTCGTCGGTCATCGGCTCCGCATCCTGGGTGGGTTCCTCTTGTCCCTCGGCCTCCGCCGCCGCTCCCGGCAGGCAGGCGTTCAGGAAGGGGCAGCACCGGCACTGCCAGTCCCCTGCGGAGAAGTCCCGCTCCGGCAGCGCGGCGGGGTCCGGACCGTGCAGGGCGTGGTGCTCGGCCAGCTGTCCGAGCCGCTCGCGGGCCCGCTCCAGGGCTTTCTCCACCCGCTGCGCCGGGATCACCTCGTAGTCCCACTGCCTGCTGCCGGTGTCCATCGCGGCGATCACCGCGTCCCGCGGCTCCCCGAAGGTCCCGTAGGTGTAGAAGGCGGCCTGGGCCACCGACGCCGGGTGGCTGCGCTCCGCCCCCAACGTCCGCCACCGCTTGAACGCCTCCGGCCCCCGGCTCTTCACCTCGATGACCGCCTCCCCGCCGAAGAGCGGCGTCACCCCCGTGGCGTCGGGGTGTCCCGTCACCAGCATGTTCGGGCCGATGCGCACCGACACCGGCTTCGGGTCCTTGGGATCGGCGGGGGTCACCTCCCAGCCGGCCCGCTCCATCGCCCCCAGCACCACCGGCTCCAGGGCGCTGCCCGCCTCCAGCACCGTCAGAGACTCCTCAGTGGTCGGGTTGGTGATCTCGTGGCCGGTGGCGGCGTACCAGAGGGAGCGGCGGCAGTTCCCCGCCGCCGAGGCCCGGATCTCCAGGTTCCCGTCGGCGTCGAAGCGGGCATTGGGTCGTGAGTAGACGTCCGCCCTGCTCTCCATCGTCTTCGTGGTCATGTCCTTTCCTCCCTGCTCTCTGTCCTGTAAACGGAGAGCGGGGCCGCCCCCGTGGAGACGACCCCGCTCTGGTTCCCGGTCCGCTTGTTGTCCTCGCCTGCCCGTACAGGCGGGCCGCTTCAGGCGGCCTTCTGTGCCGCGGCTTCCTTCACCTCCTCTTGCCTGGCCTTCAGGTGTCCCTTCAGCACGTGGGCGATGCCGTCGCCAAGCCCCAGCACCCATACCGGCGTGCCGTCGAGCCGGTTGGCGAAGGGCTGCATCTCCTGGATGTCCCGGCACTGGTCGATGATCTCGACCAGGGGCGTGCCCCGCCGCAGGTGCAGCGAGATGAGGCGGCAGGCCAGCTCGGTCACCCCGTGCTGCAAGCTGCCGCCCTTCCCGAGCCGGCCGAAGACCTCGAAGGGCTCGCCGTCCTCGTCCGTCGAGACGGTGATGAATAGGCTGCCGTACTCCGTGTTCAGCTTGGTGGTGCTGCTCGGAAGGCTGCAGGGTCTAGGCCGCGTGGTCGTGGCCATCGCTTCCCCCCTTTCCCTGGAGATAGGGAAGCGCGGGAGCGTACCGCTCGAAGGAGCCCGCGACCCTCAGAGCCATCTCTCTGTCCCCGTCGTCGCCCAGGCCCAGCAGCGTCCTCACGATGGGCTCCTCGCAGTCCTCTTCGGCAAACGTCGGGATCAGCATCTCGTCGCGGACGGCGGCGGGGATGGCGTCCCACCGCTCCCGGCTGAGCTGCAGCCCGCCGTGGCTGGCCGTCGAGACCCTCCGGACGCCCTCGGCCAGCTCCTCGATGTCCTGGGAATAGCCCCAGGGTGTGTGCATCGTCGTCATCGGTCGTGTCCTCCTATCCTGCAGATGGGGAGCGGGGCCGCCCCCAGAGAGACAGCCCCGCTTCGGTTGCCGGCTCCGTCTGGCCGGCCGCTCACGCCGCCCGCGCCTCCCGTACCTTGTGGGCCGCCCGCTCCACCAGGGGCGCCAGCGCCGAGGCGGGCAGCTCGTCCAGGTCCTTGCCCGTCTGCCGCTTCACGGCGGCCCGCACCTGCTCCTCGTCGAACCCCTGCTCGACGCCCAGGTCGATGAGCCGCTTGCGCAGGGAGCGCACGCGGGTCTCGCCACCCTGGTTGGACGCGCCGCCTCCGGACCTCCCCCTGGCCGAAGCGGTCCCCCGTTGCGGCTTGGGCGGGACATTCGCCGTCGGCCGGTCCCCGTAGAGGCCGTTGCCGAAGCGGTCGCCAAAGCTCCTGAGCGCCCGCTTGAGGCCGTCCGTCACCGCCCCCTTGCAGGCGGTCTCGTGGTCATCCGGGGTCTCCTCCGCAACCCACTGGAAGCCCACGTCGGTGCGGGGCGGCGCACCGGGGACGGTGACCCGCACCGGGGCGCTGTAGGCGTGGGTGTCCTTCACCTCGCCGGTCTCGGCGTCCACGGTCTCGAACCGCCGCAGGGTCACGTCCCCCGCCAGCTCGTATCCCCACCCCCCGTAGCCGAATATCCGGTTGGCCTGGTCGATGACCGTGTGCCCCTCCAGGTAGTCGTAGATGCGCCCGGTGCGGCCCTCGCGCCGGGAAACCAGCGCGGGGTCGAGGGGCTGCCCCAGGGCGCCCGTGACGGCGGGCGGCAGCCCGTCCCAGAGCATCTCGTGCCCGGCGCTCGACACGGGGTCGTGGCCGTTGAGCGGGGCGATCTCCTTGTGGACGCCGTTGCCGCTGCCGTTTCCGTTCTTGTGCGTTCCGTTCTGCATGTCGAGTCTCCTTTGTGTGATGTGTTCCTGTAGCGAGTGACGGTGCGATTCCCCCACCGGAAGCCGTGGGCCGGCAAAAGCCCGTCGTGCATTGGTCATGGGTCCTCCCCCGATCGGAGTCGGGGGCAGGCTCCGGGCGGTGAGCGTGGGGATGGGTGAGGCGGGAGCAAGCAAGTCCCGCGAGGGAGAGTAAGAAGCGGGCTGGGAACCCGCGTGGGAGGAGTGGTGTGCTACCGGGCGGAGCGGGCCGCCCGCCTCGCCGTCAGGCAGGCCCGTGCCAGCAAGCGCAGGAAGACGGCGCGTCCGTGGGACAGGGCCGCAAGCTCGGCCACGTCGCCGACGCCTTCGGGAAGGGTGACGGCGGCGGCCCGTCGTCCAAGCAAGCCCGCGAGCCGCTCCGTGGCCTCGAGGCCCGGATCGTCCTGGTCGAAGGCGAGGAAGACGCGGGGGCAGCCCCGCAGGGAGGCGGCGACCTTCTCGAGGCCCTGGGTGCCCAGGGCGGCGCAGGCGGGGATTCCCCATCCCGCAAGGGCAAGCCAGTCGAAGACCCCCTCGGCGAGCACCGCCCAGGGCGGCGCTGGACCGAGCCGCCCAAGCCCAAGGACCGGCTTGGGACCGGGCAACGCCTGGAACCGGGGCGTGACGTTGGGGTCGACGGCCCGGCCCGCAAGCCACCGCACAAGCCCGCCGGCGACAGCCTGCCCCGTACTCGATACGGGGTCGGGGACGACTACCATCCCGGCGAACCGCTCTGCGCCCCGCTCCATGAACAGGCCGCAGTCCCTGAGCCGGTCGGCGGTGAAGCCGGAGGACTCGAGGGCCTCCCGCAGCCCGCTCCCCGGGGCATAGCCCAGGCCCAGGCGCAGGGCGGCGTCGGGGCCGACGCCCCGAGAGGCCAGGTACGCCCTGGCAACGGGGCTGCGCCGCAGCCGCCCGGCGTAGAACCGCGCCGCAGCCGTCAGCAAGGCCGGGTCCCGCGGCGGGACCACGACGGCCCTGGGACGACGGATTGGGGCGGGACGCCTGGCAATTGCCGGAGCCAGCCCGGGGCTGCCTGCCTCGCCGTCAGGCAGGCCGCCCAGACGCCGGACCGCCTCGGGCAGGCTCAGGTTCTCGGTCCGTTGCACGAAGTCCAGCACGTCGCCGCCCAAACCGCACCCGAAGCAGTACCAGCGCTCCGTGTCTCCGTACACCGTGAAGCTGCCCTCGGCCTCGTCGTGGAAGGGGCAGACGCCCTGGCGGACCCTGCCCCTTCCCCTGAGCCGCACCCCCGACGCTTCCACCGCGTCCCCCAGGGGGTGACGGGCCTTCAGCGCCGGGATGTCCACCGTCACGTTGGCTACGACCATGACGCGCCTTCCTTCAGCGGCCGGAGCCCCCGCAGGCTGCGCCGCGAGACGACCTTGCCCGGCTCCCAGCGCAGCCCCAGGACCGCGACCACCTCCAGCGCCCCGTCAGCCCTGGGAGCGAGGGCGGCGGCCCTGCCCGTCCCCTGGCTGTAGACCAGCCCGCTCCGGTCGCCGAAGCGCCGCTTCGCCAGGTCCAGCCACTCGGCGTGGGCCCAGCGCGCCTCCCGTGTCGTCGCCGTCGCCGCGTTCACCCCGGCGAGGACCTTCAGCGCACCGTCGAGGTCTCCCGGCTGCCTGAGCCGCCGGGCCTCGTGGACGCTCCGGGCCATGCTCTGCGCGGGCGCTGTTCCGGTCGTCGTCTCCGGCTCATCCCCGAACAGCGCCGCCATCAGCCGGTCCACCAGCGCTTCCAGGCCGGCCCGCGGCCTTGTCCCAGTCCCACCGATCGTCGCCGCTTGCGTCGTCATCGTGTCCTCCTTCGTGTTGTGTTGCTTTTGCCGTCTGTCGTGCCCTCGTTGCCTGTTGCACTCGTCCCGTCCGCCTCCTGCCCTCGGGCCTCGTGAACCGCCGGAGCAGCAGCGCGCCGAGGCCGAGGCCGACCGCGTTCAGGACGACCAGCTCGCCGTCGGTCGTCACCAGCGGCCCGAACAGCAGCGCCGCAACCACGACCGCAACCGCCAGCCGCTTGCGCCGCCGGATGAGTCCGCCCGCCCTGACCGCGACTCCCGTGACCCTTGGAACCGTTGCCCGAATATCCCCGATGCGCATTGACGTCTCCTTTCCGTTGCTGACCCGTGCCGGCATCCGTGGCGCGGGCCATGGGTGATGGGGTTGACGCTGGACCTGTCTGCGTGCTCGCACAGGCAGGCGCACTCCGCCCACGGCCTCCCTGTTGCCTGCCTGGTGGCAGACAGGCGGACAGGTCGGATGCCGGACGCGGGAGACGGAGTGGGGTGTGTGCCCGGCCTGCCAGCGAGTCGAACGCGGGACGGCCAGGGCAAAAGAAGGCGCAGCTCGGCCCGGGGTGATCCGTTGGGGGATCGACGCCGGGGAACTGCTACCGAGGGGAGCGTCCGGCCTGAGAGCTGGTCACAGGACGGCGCGGTGAGAGACGCAGCGAGACCCGGGAGCTACGTCGGTAACGTCCCGGGATGCTGCGAAGGAAGCGGCCAGCCTGGAAGACCTCATCGCAGACCGGCGCTTGGCGAGTCTGCGACCCAACCGCGTGACGGTTGCGCCGTAGACATGAGGGACCGGCCGGGGCGCAGGGCGCACTCCGACCAGAGCCTGCCCCGTACTCGATACGGGGGTGTCCGAGGGGCCGAAGCGCAGAGGCGCATCGCCCAGGATGTCCCATCTTCCGAGACGGCTTCGGAGGAGCAGTGCTCGACCCCTCGACCGACTCACGCAGCGGGAAGGCGCTTATCCCTCATGGACCGTCATCGGGAGAGCAGGGCTCGATCCGTCGGGACGCTCCGGGTCAGGGATGGACCCTCCAGGTTTCTCGGCACGAAACGCTGGAAAAAGCCAGAAACTGCATCAAT
Source organism: Dehalococcoidia bacterium (assembly GCA_965220155.1). Classification (GTDB taxonomy): domain Bacteria; phylum Chloroflexota; class Dehalococcoidia; order SHYB01; family SHYB01. The sequence goes on from OZ244810.1 coordinate 3,395,890, forward strand.
TATCACCCGAACATCCGAGCGAATGGAAGACTTCCGAGGGGGTCTTGGGCCAGCTCGACCGAAATCACTTGCTACGTAGCCATATCGCAGCCACCCCCTACTTCCACCAGAGTCCGAGGGTGCAGACCCGCCTGGCCCACCGCAGCAGCTTTCGCTTTCTCAACGCCACCCGCGTGTCGTAGAGCGCCTTCCTGCGCCAACTGGTCTGCCCCTTGCGCCCGAAGCCCCGCAACGGCTGCTTCTCCGGGGGCAGCGTCAGCCCGTGCTCCTCCAGCATCGCCAGCTCCAGCACGAGCAGTCGCTCCTCCGTCACCAGCCACGACAGGCTCCTTCCCCGGTGGGGATGCCCGGCCCGCAGCCGCCGCCACTCCTCGACCAGGGGCCACGCCGTGCCGTAGACCTCGGCATCGTCGTCGGCAGGCCCCTCCGTCACGATCTCCGGGTCCAGCCGCCGCTGGGTGAAGGGATTCTTCGGACGCAACCCCGCAACCGGAGGGGCGGCCCCGGTCTCCGACCGGCCCGCCCCTTCCCCTTCATACGTCCGTGCCCGCCCCTGGGCCTCGGCTCTCCCCGGAACGGAGGTCCGAACCCCCGCGAGGCCGTCCCGCAGCTCCTTGCGCAGCGCCTTCATGCCGTCCTCCATATCCTCCATGCGCTTGCGCAGGCGTGCCATTTCGGGGTCGTCCGCCGTCCCCAGAAGCCGCTCCAGCGCATCGCTCATGCGGCCCGTGATCTGGCCCGACTCCTCGGCTCGCACCAGGGTCTTGTAGTTGACCCCCAGCATTTCGGCAGCCTCCACGCGGCCCTCCTGACGCACCAGCTCCCGCAGGAACCCGCGCAGCCTGAGCCGCCGCAGCTTCTCCACGTCGGGGCCATCACTCCCGTCGCCGTCCACCAACGTCTCGTCCATCAGGGTCTCGGTCCCCTGCGCCTCGTCAGCCTGCGTCCCGTTCACCCGTGCCTCGTTCATGCGTCCAACCTCCTCGCTCTCCATGTCCTGTAGGGGCTGTCCTGTAGGGGCTTCGCTCCCCCGAAACCGGCTCCTCCACCGTATTGCTTGCTCCGACGTGGCTGTCCTGCCCACTTCCCTTGTGGGAACTCCGTGGAACACGCCCCGACCAAAAAGTGCTTGCTCACTCGCCTCCACACCCCCTCTTCCCCCCTGTTTCACGCTGGGAATCACCCCCGACTTCCCTTTTGGGAACTGACGCAAATCCCTGTACACCCCAATGACATCACAACGGGTCTCCCATAGGCAGGCCCCGTGAGGGGGACCCCCGCGCGTGTCCCCCTCACGCACCATTCCTAAGCGGATTCCGTCTCCCCAGACTCGATGGCAGGCAAGACGACCCCACCTGCAACAAGGAGGCGAAGACGTGGGAGCGCAATCGATCATCCGACGGTCCTTTGGCAGAGCCGGGCGGCTGATGCCCCTAGCCGCCGCTCTGCTGCTGGCGGCGCTGACCATCCCCGCAAGCAACATCGCCCTCGCCCAGTCCCCGCCCGCAGGCGAGATCGTCCTCGTCAACGCAGACCGCGAGCTCGTCGAGCGCAAGAAGGGCGGCGAGTTCGTCGCCCGTCCCGTCTTCGACCGGAAGATCGTGGAGCTCTACTACGCCGTCCGCGACGCCGACACCGGCGACTGGATAACCGCCGTGTACCTGGTCAGGGGCGGCGAGAAGGAGCGCAGCGACGGCTGGGAGTACTCGTGGGAGTACCCCCACGCGGTCGACCACCCAGACCTCGACCTCGACCGCGCCTACCTGCTGGTGATGCTGGCCGCCGCCGAGGACGGCAGCAGGGGCGACTTCTACGTCGTCGTCCCCATCCACGAGCCGGGGCGCATCTGGGACAAGATTCTGTCCGCCCTCGACCCCGCGCGCTGGGCGAGAGCCTTCGCCGGGTGGGTCATCGAGGGCACCCACGGCACCCTCTGCGGAGTTGTGGAGCGGGCGTCCGGCGAGGACGTCGCCAACTGCCGGGCAGGGTAGCCGTCCATGAGCGACATCCTCACCGGCACCCCTCCCGATCTCACCTACGCCAACGACCTGGTGCGCCAGGCGTGGATGGTCGTCTGGGCCATCACCTCCGCCGCCCTGGTGGTGATCCTCGGCTGGATGGGGCTGAGCTTCATCATCTCCGAGCACCTGGGCCGCGCCCAGGCGGGGTGGCGCGAGATGATCCCCCGCCTCCTGCTGGGCCTGGTGGCCGCCGCGTCGTCCCTGTGGTGGTGCGCCCTGGTCCTGGACGTGGCAGACGCCGTGTCCGGCTTCATCGCCTTCTCCCTGAACGTGACCCCCGGAGACATGCTGCGCTCGACCCTGAGCACGCTGATGACGGCGGTGCGGGCCGGGAGCGTGGGCATGGCGCTGCTGCTGGCGGCGCTCTACCTCGTCTACGGCTTCTTCGTGCTCTACGTCCTGGTGCAGATGGTGCTGCGCCTGGCCCTCATCGACATCCTGCTGGCCCTGGCCCCCATCGCCCTGGGGCTGTGGATATTGCCCCACACGTCGGGCTGGGGCCGCCACTGGCTGCGGCTCTTCATGACGACGGTGTTCCAGCAGGCGATCCAGCTCATCGCCCTGGCCCTGGGCTTCGGCTTCCTCAAGGAGTTCGCGGGCATCGCCCCCTTCGAGCCGGTGCAGGACCTGGTCTGGAAGCTGCTCATGTCGCTGGGCTTCATCTACATGGCGACCCGGGTGCCGTCGATGCTCGGCAACGCGGGCACCTTCGACGCCTGGCTCTCCACCCTCTACTTCGGCATGAACCTGCCCTCGTCGTTGATGCGGTCGGCCCGGACCATCGGCCTGATGACGGGCGGAGCCGCAGGAGGGCCGGGGGGCATGGCCGTTGGAGCGATGGCGGCCGGCGCGGGCCTCTCGGCTGCGGCGTCCGGCCTCAGCTCGGCGGCTTCGATGGCCACCCCATCGGGCGGCGGGGGAGACGGCGGGGAAGCCCCCCGGAGCAGCGGCGAGTAGCCCCAACTAACGACGACCCAACGGGCGCGGACGCCGTTCGCGCCCATCGAGAACGCAAAGGAGGTGGGAGCGATGTGCAGGTAGGCGAGTGGAGACGGCGGGACCGATAGAGACGGACGAACGGACGAAGACCGGGCGGGGAAACGCCCGGAAGCGAAGACAGAGAGGAGAAAACGAATGGATGACCTGACTCAGACCATATCGAACCTGGTGGGAATCCTGCTGGGCGTCGTGGGAGCGATCGGCGTGGGCTTCTTCATCTACGGGGCCTACATGTACCTCACGGCGTCGGGAGCGCCCCATCAGATGGAGCGCGGCAAGAGCGCAATGATGACCGCCCTGGCGGGCATCGTCCTGGCCCTGGTCGCCTACGGCGTCGTCGAGCTGGTGGTGAACGCGGTCGTGGGATCGCCGGTTGACCCCAACCTGCCCGACCCCACCAACGGTGGCGGCGACAGCGGCGGCGACAGCGGCTAGGCGGAGGGGAAGGAGAAAAGCCATGAGAGAACACGAGGTCCCAACCCACGTGCAGGCCGAGGACCGGGTGCTGCTGTGGTTCACCTTCCCGCAGGTCGTGGCGATGACGGCGGTATGCGCCCTGTCCTACGGCGCATACCGCTACGCCCCCATCGGGCCGTCGGAGGTGAGGATGACCCTGGCCGTGCTCCTTGGCCTGGCGGGGCTGGCCGCGGTCGTCGGCAAGATAGGCGGTCGGCGGCTGCCCCTGGTGGCCGCCGACCTGCTGAGGTACCGGCTGGGGGCGAGGCTCTACGCGGGGCCGCCGTCCGAGCTGGTGCGGAGCGAGCCGCCCGCTCCGGCGCAGCCCGAAAGGAGCGGCCCCGGCCCCCTGCGGCTGATGGCGAGGAGGGCCGGGCGAACCCTGCGCAGCCTTCGCCGGAGGCGCAAGGGCCGGGAGCGGCAGGGCGGTCGGATGCCCTTCCGTCCCCACCGCTGGCTCGGCAAGCGCAGCCGTGGGGACGCGGAGAAGGACAACATCAACGGGAACGGCAACGGGGCCGGGAGCCGCAAGGACCGTCGCCGGAACGTCCCGAAGACCCCGGATCAAGTCCGGGGCAGGCTCTGGCAGGCGGTCGTGGCCGTCGTCGCTCTCGCGGCGGCGGTCGCCGTCCCCCAGACGGCCCTGGCCGACGACCACTGGCGAGACGAGATCGACTTCGAGATCGAGGAGCCGGTCGAGGGGCGGCGGCTCTTCGTCGAGGGGCTGACCGTGACCGGCGACCGGGCCCGCGTCACCTTGCGGGCCGCCACGGACCTGGACCTGCAGGCGCGTGCCTACGGCGGCGGGCAGGGCCGGGAGTTGCGCTCCTGGGGATCGGCCTCCCTGGACGAGGGGGAGCGCATCGACTACTCCCTCCCCCTGCACGGACCCAGACCGTCCTTCACCTTCTCGTGGGAGGACCCGCTGGGGCAGGCCGGGGCCGTCACCCTCGAGGACGGACAGGTCCCGTACCCCCTTCCGGCCATCGAAGGCGAGCTCTGCGACCTGCGGGTCGTCTCCCTGGGCTGGGCGCCGGGCGCGGTCAGCGGCGTCATCACGTCCGAGTGCGCCGCCGCCGTCGAAGAGAGGGTGGCGCTTCAGATGGTGGCCGGACACGCGAGCGTCACCGAGACGGCGCTCATGGACGCCGAGGTGACCGCCATCACGGGAACCGTCGCTGTCTCCGTCGGCGGGGCCGGGACGAGCGCGTCCTTCGTCCCCAACGGCGAGACCCGCTTCTCCATCCCCGTCGCAACCGGCGAGGCCGTCCACGCCGTGACCGTCGACGTCGACCTGGAGGCCGCGCTCCTCATCGCCCTGCCGCCCCTGGTGCAACTCACCCACCACCCGAAGCGGACGGAATACCGCACCGAGACGGTGAGCCTGCTGTGTCCCGGGACCAGCGAGACCGTCAGCGAGACGGTCACGGTGACCCACGAAGGCGGCACGACGACGCAGCACACCATCTCGGCCACCCTCTCCATCCCCAGCGAGGTGGTCTACGAGCAGGTCACCCTCGCCATCGTCCACCCGGAGCACGTGAAGGCCGAGGTGGTGGAGCGGTCGCCCATCAGCCGGAGCCGTGACGAGGCCCTGGCCCTGGCGTCCAGCGTCGGGGCCGACGACCCCTTCGAGGTGCTGGTCCTGCCGGAGCCTGAGCCCGCCCCGCCGTCCACCGAGCAGACGCCCGCAGACGGCGACCTGAGCGACTGGTTCGACCTGCTGGGGTGGGAGTGGCCGTGGTGAGACGGGCATGGACGGCGACGCTTCTCGCCGGGGCTGCGCTGGCGACCACCGGCGCGGCCCCGGCCGAGGAGCAGGCCATGCTGGACGCCTTCGACCAGGTGCTCACGGCAATGGCCTACGCCGCCGCCGGACTCTGCCTCTTCGCCATCGTCTGGGCGGGCTTCGTCCTGATGGCCGAGGGAGCCGACGACCGGGGCGGCGGCAGAGCCAAGAGCGCCGTCGTCATGGCGGTGGTGGGCCTGGTCCTGGTGCTGTCGGCCAAGGGCGTGGCCTTTGCGCTGCGCAGCGGCATCGTCCCGTTCCCCAACCCCTAGCGCAGAGGAGAAGACCGAGTTGAAGAAGCCGACCGAACGAGTCAAGACACCGGGAGCGGAGGGGCCGCCGGATGGCGCGGCCGCTCCGCAGACTCAGCAGCCCGCAGATCCGCAGGCGCCGGCTCCCAAGCCGCCGCTCCCCCTGCCCCCGTTCTTCATGCTTTCCCACCTGGAGGAGGACGGCCCCGTGCGCCTGGACGGGGTGAAGCTCGGCGTGTGCGAGGTGATGGGCATGGAGATCGACGAGCCGAAGCTGGGGGCCTTCGCCGGGGCGCTCAACGCCTGCGACTTCCCCGTGCAGCTGCTCATCAGGCAGCACCCGCCCGGCCTGGGCAGGCTCAGGGAGAAGCTCAGGGAGACCCAGCCGCGGAACCTTCCCCCGCAGACGAGGGCGGCGGCCGAGTCGCTGAGGAGGCTGCTCACCGACCTTGAGGCCCGCGACGGCATCCTCGACCGGCGCTTCTACGCCGTGTGCGAGCTCGGGCGGTTCGACGAGCTGCGCGGCCTGCTGGCGCGGGCCGGGCTGTCCGTCCACCCCCTGAGAGGCCGCCGTCTGCGGATGTTGATGCTGGCCTCGGCCCTGGGCGGCACGCCCGCCGAGATGGACCTGTCTGCCGGACAGGCAGGCGAGGAGACGCCGGTGGAGGTGGAGATGCGCCGCCGCGAGGTGCGCGTTGGAGACCGCCTGGTCCGCTCCCTCCACCTGGGCAAGTGGCCCCGCTCCCTGGCCCCCGGCTTCCTCCAGAGCCTCATGGCCGCAGGCGCCCCCATGGACCTCTCCATCCACCTGGGGTCGATTCCCGCCGAGCAGGCGGCCAGGACGCTGGAGTGGCAGAAGGTGCGCTTCGAGTCGGCGCAGTCGCTGTCCTTCAAGCGGGGGCGCACCATGTCGCCCGAGGCGGAGATCGCCCTGGAGGACGTGACCCGCCTGCGCGACGAGGTGCAGCGCGGCCGCGAGCGGCTCTTCCACTCGTCGCTCTCCATCACCCTGTACGCGAAGGACGGGGCGGCCCTCAAGGAGATGACCCAGCGGGCCAGGGCCCACTTCGCCGCCACGTTGGGCAAGCTGGACGACCTGGCCTTCCGCCAGCGCGAGGGCATCCTGTCCACGCTGCCCCTGGCCCTCAACGCCGTGGCCGTGTGGCGGACGCTGGACACGTCATCTTTGGCGAGATTGTTCCCCTTCTCGCCGCCCGATCTGGACACCCGCAGGGGGACGCTCTACGGCATCGACATGCGGGCCTGCTCCCCGGTGGTCTACGACCCCTGGGACGGCACCCACCTCAACGCGAACACGGCGGTGTTGGCGAGGTCTGGAAGCGGCAAGAGTTTCGCAACGAAGCTCGGCATGCTGAGGGGTTTGACCAGGGGCGTCACCGCCTACGTCATCGACCCCGAAGGCGAGTACGCGGACATGGCCCGCGCTGCGGGCGGCAGGGTGCTGTCCCCCGGCGTGCCGGGGCAGGGCATGAACCCCTTCGTCATCGAGCGGGGGGACTCCGAGGAGCTGCTCCAGCGCATCGGCAGCCTGAGACGGCTCATCGAGGTGATGGTCGGCGAGCGGCTGAGCGCCGACCGTCGGGCCTCCCTGGACCACGCCCTGGCGGGCTACTACGCCCAGCCCAGGGAGCGCACCGGCTTCCGCGACTTCTACGCCTACCTCGAAGGGGAGGCGAACGACCTCTCACGGCTGCTTCGGCCCTTCGCCACTGGCAGCCTTCGCAACCTCCTCTCCGACGAGGGCGACGACCTGCTGGGCAACGAGGCCCTGGTCACCGTCTTCGACCTGCGGCTGCTGGAGCCGGAGCTTCGGCCCGCCGCCGCGATGGTCTGCACCGAGACGGTGTGGGCGGCGGCGGCCCAGGACCCCAAGCCCCGCCTGCTGGTGGTGGACGAGGTGTGGAGCATCATGCAGCACCCGGAGGGCGCGGCCTTCATGGTGTCGATGGCGAAGCGGGCCAGGAAGCACCGCCTAGGGTTGCAGTTCATCACCCAGGACGTCCAGGACCTGCTCTCCGAGGACTCTTCGAGAACCATCACCGGCCACTCAGGGCGGGCCCTGCTCCAGAACGCCGCCTTCAAGCTGCTGCTCCAGCAGGACGCAGCGGCCATCAGCACCGTGGGCGACGCCTTCGACCTGCCCGAAGAGCTCCAACGCTGGCTGCTGTCGTGCCCCAGGGGGGACGGCCTGCTGCTCGCGAAGGGACACCGCTTCCCCGTCCGCATCGAGGCCACGCCGGAGGAGACGGCAGTAATTGAGTGGAGACCCGGTCGCCACTAGGAGCGACCGCACAACGCAATGAATGAAGGAACCGGTAGAGGAAGGAGCGACCCCATGAAGCTGAACCCGATCAAGTGGCTGATGAATGACGAGGGCAAGAAACCCCCGGTGCTGCTGGCGGTGACGCCGCCCAGGACCGGGGAGCGCACCCTCCTGGGAGTCGAGAACATGCTCGGCTCCATCGCCGTCCCCGAGCCCTTCTCCCTGGAGCTGGCCGGGGAGATGGACGGCGTGACCCTGCTGGCCCGCTGCCGCGACGACCAGGTGGTGCGCGGCCAGATCGCCGCCCGCTACCCCCAGGCCCGGATACAGGAGATTCCGGCCGAGGACGACCCCCTGCGCCCGGCCGAGGACGAGCAGGCGTGGAGCATGACGCTCAGGGCCGACGGTCCCGAGTACGTGCCCCTGCGCACCTTCCGGGACGACGACCTCCTCGACCCCGGCTCCGACCCCCTCATCGCCCTCATGGGCGCGCTGTCCAACCTGGGCGAGGGGGAGCGCATCGTGGCCCGGCTGATGCTGCGCTCCATGGGCCCCGACTGGTCGGAGTCCCACCTGGAGAAGGCCCACAAGCGGCCCGTCGAGGAGCGGCGAGACCCCTCCTATACCTACCAGACCAGGCCCCTTCAGATGGACGGCGTGACGATGGCCGTCCTGGGCGTGGCGGCCCTGGCCGCCCTCCGGGGCTACCTGTGGGTGCAGGCCGGGGAGACCTGGAAGGCCGTGCTCATGGGAGCGGGCGTCGCCTTCGCCCTGGCCGTGGGCGGCTGGGCCTGGCACCGCTTCAAGAGGGCCAAGAAGCGGGTGTACGACCCCCTGCTCATCAAGGAGAAGGTCTCCCGCATCGCCTTCGACGCCGAGATTCAGGTGATCGCCATCGTGCCCCGGAGCACCCGCCCCCAGCGGGCCGAGGAGCTGCTCGAGCCGGTGGCGGCGGCCTACCACGACTACGACAACCCCGCGGGGGCGCGCCTCAAGGCGAGCAGCGTCCGGCCCGCCGTCCCCAACCCGGCCGTCATGGAGCCGTCAGGCCCCGGCCTGTTCGGCAAGCGCAGCGTCATGGGGGTGCGCGAGGCGGCCTGTCTCTGGCACCCGCCCGGGGCCAGGGACGAGACGCCCCTGGTGGCCCGCGCCGGGGCCAAGGTGCTGCTGCCCACCGCCCGCAGCGTCAGGGGCGGCGCCCACGTCGGCGACACCGTGACCGGGACCCCGAGGAAGATCCACTTCCCCGGCGACCTGCTGCGCCGGCACCACCTCTATGTGGCCCGCACCCGCATGGGCAAGTCCACCCTGATGCACCACATCGTCTCCCACAAGATGCGGGAGAAGGCCGAGGGCAGGGACGGAGACGCCATCATCGTCGTGGACCCCCACGCCGACCTGGTGGGCGGGCTGCTGGAGCACGTCCCCGAGAGCCTGGCGGACAGCGTCCGGCTCATCGACCTAGCCCACGAGGGGGGAGCGCCCGGCGTCAACCTGCTGGACGCCCGCATCTTCGCCGACCGCGACCGCACCGCCGATTCCGTCGTGCGCGTGTGCAAGGGCCTGTGGGACCAGTGGGGGCCAAGGATGCAGTCCATCCTCGAGCAGACGGTCAAGAGCCTCCACGAGGCCAACGAGAGCAGGGAGGCCGGGGAGCAGTACACCATCCTGGACGGGCTGCGCATCCTCGCCGACGACGGCTTCCGCGCCGAGGTGCTGGCCAAGGTCTCCGACCCCTTCCTGCTCCAGTGGTGGGCCAGGGACTTCGGGAACTGGCGGCGCGAGACCCGCGCCGACGCCCTGGCCCCGGTCCAGACCCGCCTCTCCTACTACGCCTCCTCCAAGCGGGCGCGGGCCATCCTCGGCCAGCCCCGCTCCACCATCGACATGCGGAGGGTCATCCGCGACGGCGGCATCCTGCTGGTCTCCACCGCCCAGGGAACGGCGGGAAGGGACGTGTCCGCCCTGGTGGGCGCGTCCCTCCTCAACCTGGTGGACGCCGTGATACGGGAGCAGGGAAGCCTGCCCTTCGAGCAGAGGCGCGGCGCGCTGGTCGTGGTGGACGAGATGCAGTCGATGCCCGGCGTGGACTACGAGAGCATGTTGTCGGAGCTGGGCAAGTTCGGCGCCTCCTTCATCCTGGCCACCCAGAGCCTCGCGAAGCTGGACGACCTCTCCCGCACCATGCGGGACACCCTGCTGGCCAACGTGGGCTGCCTCGCCGTCTTCCAGGTGGCGGGGAACGATGCCCGCCAACTCGTCTGGGAGCTGGGCAAGGAGCGGGTGACCGAGGACGACATCACCTCCCTGCCGGTCCACCAGTGCTACGTCCGCGCCACCGTGGGGACGGAGCGGATGGACGCCTTCTCCATGAAGGTCGCCAAGCCGGAGCGGGGAGACCCGCAGCGGGCCGACCGCATCCGCGCCGAGGCCGAGAGCTACCTCACGACGGCGTGGGACATCGACGAGAGCGACGCCGACCGGCGCGACCTGGTGGACAGGTACCACAGGGAGCTTGACAAGCTCGGGAGCGGCCAGGCCCCCCGGGCGTCGGAGGACGGCGGCGAGTCCCGGGAGCCGGGGCGGCGCAGGCAGCGCACCAAGCGCGACCGGAACGCCGGAGACCCCTCTCCCGAGACGGCGGACGAGGAGCGCGGCGAATGAGAACCCTGGACACTGAGCTGCTTCGCCTCCTGGCCGACATGCCCTTCCTCGACCGGCTGGAGGCGTTCGCCGTCTCCAGCCGGTCGACGGGCGGGATCTACAAGGCCGTCCGCAGGCTGGAGGACGCGGGGCTGGCCGCCCCCGTCCCCCACGCCACCGACCTCACGGCGCCCACCCGCAGGTTCCACCTCACCGCCGCCGGGCTGCGCCGCCTGGCGCGGGAGGAGGGCCTCCCCGTGGACGGCCTCCTCCGGTCCCGCCCCGTCTCGACGCAGTGGCGTCGCCTCCTCCTGGAGCGCCTGGACGCCGTGGCCGTCGTCTATCGCATCGCCTCCGCCGTCGCCAACGTCCACCATCCCATCCGCTTCCGCTGGTACCGCGCCATGCCGATGGACGCGGCCATCGCCCTTCCCGGCGGGCGCACCGTCGCCATCGTCCGGCAGGGGCACGTCACCGACCGGACGGGCTTCGCCAAACGGCTCTGGCGGCTCGGGGAGGGGCCGCGCTTTGGCGGCGTCCTCCTGATCGTCCCCGACGAGACCCGGCTGCGTTACGCCCGCGGGCTGCTGACCGGAGCGTACGCCGCCACTGCGGTCCTCGCCGTCGAGCGCGACGCGGCCGCGGGAGCCGCCGCCGGCCGGGTGTGGCGGCTGCCCTCGGTCAACGCCGCCGTCGACCTGCGCGCCGCCATCGACCGGATGGACCCCGGGGGCGCGTTTCCCGCCGAGCGGCCCCCGGCGCGGGCCTCCCTTCCCGAAGACCTGCCCCCCGGCGCTCCGGGCCGCTCCGTCCCCGACTCCATGCTGCCCGCCCTGCTGAGGCCCGCCGAGAAGCGCACCCTCGACCTGCTCTCCGACTGGCCCTGGATCGCCCAGGGCGACCTGGCCGGGCTGCTGGGCCTCGTCCGCAATCGGACCTATGAGATCGCCGCCGACCTGCAGGGGTTCGGCCTCGTCACCCGCGTCCCCGCGGGAGGACGCCGACTCACCCTCACCGACCGGGGGCTGGCGATGCTGGCCCGCAGGGACCGCGCCGCCGTCGGCGGGGCCAGGAAGCGGTGGAGCGCCGCCCCCGGGGACGCCGGCGACTGGCGCAGCGTCTCCGGCAGGCGCAGCCGCCAGCTCCTGCGCAACATGGAGCACACCGCAGCCGTCCACGGCTTCATGGCGGCCCTGGCGACGCAGGCCCGCGGCCTGGGCTGGGAGACCGCACAGCTCGACCCGCCGCGCCGCGCCTCCCGCCACTTCCGCCACTTCGGCGGGATGCGCTCCGTCCACCCCGACGCCTTCGGCATCCTGCGGCGGGAGGGCGTCGTCCGGCCCTTCTTCCTGGAGTGGGAGCGCCGGGCCGTGCGCCCGGCGACGATGGCGCACCGGCTGGCCCCCTACCTGCGCTACTACTCGTTGCACCGCCCCATCGACGACCACGGCGCGCCCCCCGCCCTTCTGGTCGTCCTCGACGACGACATCGCCCGGACCCACTTCCTGCGCGTGGCGCAGGCGGAGATGGACCGGGTCAGGGTGGCCGTCCCCCTGCTGGTCTCCCACCGGGGCCTGCTGGAGCGGGAGGGGCCGCTGGGACGGGCCTGGCTCGCCCCGGGCGGCTTCGAGCCGATCGACCCGCTTCCGGCGGCATGAAGCATCCAAACCAACACGGGAGAACCGGAGCCATGAGGCTGTACTATATCGACGAGTCCGAGGGTCCCCGCTACCACGTCCGAACCGCCCTGGGCGTGGACGCCGAGCGGTGGAACGACCTGTTCAGCCGCGTCCGCGAATGGCGGCGGGAGCTGCGTGACCGCTACGCCATACCCACCGACCGGGAGCTGCACGCCTGCGACCTGCTGGCCGGACGGGGCAAGCCGGCCCGCAGCGGCGGCGCCGAACGCAGGCTCACCCCGAAGCAGGGGGCCGAGGTCTTCCTGGGCGGGCTGCGCGTCGTCGAGGACGCCGCAGGGAGCATCGGCGGCGTGGAGGTCGTCAACGTCTGCCTCCACAAGCCCGACGTGAAGGGCTACGAGCGGGTCAGCCTCGACCGGCTCCTCAACCGCGTCAACTCCTCCGTCGCGGCGGCGGGACGCCACGCCTTCCTCATCTTCGACGAGGGCCGGGAGGAGATGGTCTCACGCCTCTACCGCAGGCTCAGGAGCCGCAACCCCGTGCCCAGCAAATACGAGGCGTGGGAGGACGGCGGGCGGACGAAGGACATCCCCATAGAGCGGGTCATCGGCGGCCCCGCCTTCCGAAGCTCCCACTCAGACCACCTGCTCCAGATGGCCGACCTCATCGCCCACGCGCTCCTCAAGCAGGAGGAGGAGCCGTCCCCCGAGGTGGAGCGCCTGGGCATCGGTCGGGCCTTCGGCATCCTCGATCGGGCCCTCAATCGCAGGGCGTCGAGGCGCGACCCGGAGGGCGTCGTCAGGCGGTGAGCAGAGATGGGTTACAGTGTGTACACCATGCGGCGGCCTCCCGGCGCTCCTGGCGCATCGGTCAGACCCGCCCGGTGAAGGTGATGTTCTTGGCCTACCGGAATACGCTGCACGCCGACGCGCTGAAGCTGGTGGCGAAGAAGCTGCAGAGCTCGCTGGCGCTGGAGCTTCCCGAGGACGGGCTGGCCGCCTACGGCGATGACGGGGACGACGTGATGATGGCCCTGGCCCGCAAGATCGTCAGCGACGAGGAGGAGGAGGCCGACGAGGGGACGATGGAGGAGATGTTCGCCTAGGCCAGGGCCGCCGAGGCCGCTGCCGAGGAGTACCTGGTGGACGACGGCTGGAAGGTCGTCGAGGTCGAGCCGGAGGCCGTCTCGGTGAACGGAAACGGACACCACGACGCCATCAGGCCGACCGTCGAGCTTTTCCCGGACAGCGGCCAGACCGTCAACGGGAACGGACACGCGCCCGTCCCGATCAAAGGCAACGGTGCCAACGGCCGCCACCACGAGGAACCGGAGCCCCAGCAGACGCTGTTCTCCTGGGCCGAGTTCATGGCCGAGGAGCCGGCGAAGCCCAAGCGCAGCAACGGGAAGGCCCAGCCCGCGACCCTCTCGATGTTCGAGTGGGCGCTCACATATGAGCAGGAGCGGGAGGCCGAGCCGGTCGGCGCGGAACGCTAGACCGCAGTACACGGGAGGGGTCGCTGCCAACGGAGCGGCGCCTCCCCGCAATTCGGCAACCCAGCGAATCAGTAACCAAGGAAGGAGAAAAGGAAATGGCAAGAGTAGTCGTATACGACGATCGCAAATTCCGGACCCCAACCCCGAGATGAGCGTCGACCAGGTGAAGGCGACTTTGGCGGACTTCTACGGGGAGATCGCCAACGCGTCGGTCAAGGAGACGACGAGGGGCGAGGACACCATCTACGATTTCCAGCGGCGGGTGGGCACCAAGGGGGCCTTCGCCCGGAGATGAAGGAGGGCATCCGATGGACACCCGCACCTTTGCCGGTCTGCTGGCGGCGACCCCGCCAGCGAACCTGGGCATCATCGAGCTCACGGCGGAGCTTACACGGCCCGACGGCTCCCTCGACCTGGATGCCGCGGCTGCACGGCAGAAGGACGTGGAGATGGCCTGCGCCCAGGTGCAGAACTACGCCTCGGCAACTGGGCGGCTGAAGGGAGGCGATGCGGTGGCAGTTGCGGCCCCGGCGCTCCTGAGCGGCCTTGCGGAAGTGCTCCTGCGGCGTCCGCCGTCGCTGCGGGAGCTTGTGACCATAGTGGGTTACGACGACGACTACGCATGGTTCGTTGGGCTGGTGGCCGCCTCTTTCCCAACGAGGCGGAGGCGGCGCTCTCGGCCCCCGACGTGCGCACCAGGGTGGAGCGCTTCGCCAACCTCTTCGGAGAGAAGCACTTTCCCCTCTACATGCCGGTGATCGAGTTCTGGACGGAGGCCCACGACGAACCGCCCTGGTCCTGGCTTCGGAGGGGCATCCCTTCGACCTGATGGGCTTCGGCTACGACGGTCTCCACGAGCTGTGGAACGGCTACCGGGATGGCATCAGTTGATACGGCGCTATCAGAGCACCGTGGATACCAAGCAGGGGACGCGGGCAACGACACCAACTGGGGCCAGGTGCTGGTCGGAAACGTCTCAGACCGCGTGAGCTGGGAGGAGCATGCCTTCTCAGGCGAGACCTGCTACCTAGCCCCCGCGCCCACGCTCCAGCGCCCCGACCTGCTGACCGCCGTGTCGACCAGGCCGCCGGACGTGGACTGCGCGGCGGCCCTCAACCTCACCGACCAGAACCCCACCATCAACCAGATGATGGCTTCCCTGGTGCTACAGCTGGTCCGCCGTATGGTGGCGGGCACCTGCCCCTTCATGGCCACCAGACTTGACGGTAGACAGTACCGGGGCGTCCAGCACCACCTCTTCGGAGTCCCTTCCCCCTATCGGACCATCCTCCGGCATGGGGATTGTGTAGCGCACCACGATCTCCTTGACGAAGGATTCGATGAAGGCTTTCCGCTCGGTCAACTCGCTCTCGTTCAGATACTTGCTCAGGTCCTCGCACTAGGCGGTAATCGTCTCCACGTCGTCCAGCACCACCCGACGCTGGGAAAGCAGATCTCAGGCCCCCTCCTCTGTGCCTGGAGGCGCTCCTGACGCTCCCGATGATCCCTGATGCGGGGCTTGAAGTCCTCGATGTCCAGATCGCTGGTCTCCGCCAGTTCGTAGAGCCGCTCCAGCCTGCGCTTCACGTCGGCCAGCTCCGCCTCGGCGGTCTCCAGACGCTGGCGCTGTTCTCGGGCGATGCCGTCCATCTCCTCATCGACCAGCATGACCAGTTCCCGGATGTTGGACTCGGTGAGCACGTTCTCCCGAATCCTGCCGACCACCATCTCCTCGAAGCTGCGGGCGTTCAGCCGGGGACAGTCCCGCTGCTCCGCTTCATTAATGACTGGAAGACGTAGTAGGCGAACTTTCCGCCCTTGGAGTCCTGGCCGGACATAGCTGGACGGCAAGCGTGGCGCTTGACCCTCTTGGCTAGGAGTGCAGAGGGACACAATGTGGCCGTATACTCGGTATGATACAGATACCCTTAACGAAAATGCGAAAAGGCAATGCAGAGAGCGGTAAAGCCAATCCAAGTATGGTTCAAACTTTGGGATACCGGGGAGAGTGAAGGGACATGCCGTCGCAGGTAAGAGTATTCTACGCCTATCCCAGCGATCCTCCCAGTATCGGCGAAACGATTTCCTCTGCCTTAAGCAAGCTGAACGAAATCAGCGACATAAAGAGAGACAGTGTCCGCTTCACAAAGTGGACAGATAACCCTGTCTCCGGTTCCCGCCTGATCAAGACTATTTTGGGCCAGGTCGACCGGAGCCAAATATTTTCTTGCGACCTGACCTACCCCAATCCCAACGTGAGTTTCGAACTTGGATATGCGATTGCCAGGTACAAACGAATCTTTACCACGTTAAACCCGGGCATTGCGGATGCTGACAAAGATTACAAGAGGATTTATTTCTCTTCCCTCAACATGGGCTACGCAGGTTATGACAACCACGAAACCCTGGCAGACCGTTTCCTTTTTGAGAGGCCATGGCAAAAGCTTGAGCAGACACTGCTCGACAAGCGCTACAGGCAACAAGTGCCACGCCCAGAGAACCCAACCATGATGTATCTGAAACCCCCGTCAAACACAGACAGCGTACTGGCCACAATGGAGGAGATCAGAAAGTCAATCTTTGCAGACTCAATGATTATCGACGACCCAAACGAGTATTCATCGCAGATGTTGGATTGGTATGCGGAGAAGCTTCTAATCGCCGATGCTGTCGTCGTACATCTTCTCAGCACTGAACACGCTGGCCACAGGGACCACAACATAAAAGCCTCCATCGTCGCAGGTCTGGCCCAAGGGTTCGGCAGGCCGATGATAATGTTGGGTCATACCCCTTACGAATCTCCGGTCGACTACGACCAATGGCTGAAACTCCACGACACAGCCGAATCCTGTGTTACTGCAACAAAGTCTTGGATCGAATCAGTCAGCGAAAGCTTGTCTCACCGCAGGCCTCGCAGGCAGCAGGCAGTGCGTAGCACGTCTGCGATAATCGACCTTCGGTCCCTATTCTTGGGCGACCCAGTCGCGGAGCACGAAGCCGACAGACTATTCGAGTATTTCGTGGAGACTAGCTCCTACTACCAGGCCCTTGAAGGTCCTTTGACCATACTGGTGGGTCGCAGGGGAACAGGCAAAACAGCGATTCTTTATGCCATACGCTCTGAAATGAGCAAAGGTAGGGAAGACCACGTTACGGTTATCAAACCCATTGGATACGAAACTCACGGCTTGATCCGAGTGTTGGATGACATTCGCCATCGATCTGAACGAGGATTTCTGATAGAGAGTCTTTGGAAATACTTGATATACAGCGAGATTGCAACCAGCGTATTGTCGGAAATCGTCAGTCGACCGATTTATCATGTAGGGACTCCCGACGAGAACGCGTTTCTCAATTATTATGAAAAACATTCCGGTGTTATCAGCCTTCCATTTTCCGAGCGAATCGATAATGCTGTGGCATCTTTGGAGGGGGTCGGCGACATTAGCCAGGCGAGTGAACAAAGGATCAAAATCAGCGAAAACCTGCACAATGCCATGATCAACGATCTTCGCCGTCATCTCGGAATAGTTTTGGCAAGCAAGAAGAGTCTAACGCTGCTCATTGATGGTTTGGATGAACCTTGGGGTCCAGGTGAACATATTGGGCACCTAGCAGAACTGATCTCTGGACTACTCGGGGTGTCGCAGTTCATCCCAGTTGATTTTAGGCGTTCCAGTGACAGAGTAAAGCCAGTTGAAACGACCATAACGGTGTTGTTGCGAAGCGACATCTTCGCCTTCATCCAGCATCTTTTGCCTGAACAGGACAAATTGCCTATTGTGCAGGTTACTTGGAGTGACCAGGAGTTGCTCCTCAGGGTTTTAGGGGAAAGGATGCTCTACGCTGCGCCGAGGGAGCGCACCGCCACGGCTGTTTGGGAAGACATCTTTCCAGACTCTGTCGTGGGACTTGCCAGTCAGGATTTTATTTTGCGTACAGCTCTACCAAGACCTAGGGACCTCATCCATCTGGTTAAAGCAGCCGTCAGCATTGCAATCAACAGAGGGCACAATAAAGTCTTGCCCAACGACCTCCTGGACGCTCGGACCCAGTACTCTCAGTATGCGTTCAATTCCATTCTCAAAGAGGATGACCCCGTCAAAGGCAAGATGGAGGCAGTATTGTATGAATTTGCAGGCACTGGCAGACTAATTCTCAAAGAAGATATTGAGTCGCTATTCACCACGGCAGGAGTCGCCTCTGATGACTCGAACTTTTACTTCGATTTACTTTGCGACATAAACTTTCTGGGTATAGAAACTGCCAACGGATTCCATTATTCCCGTGATGAGGAGGAACGCCGGACCCTACGAAACATCGCTGGTGTAATCGCCGCAAGAAAAGGTAGAAGTGAAATGTTCGAAGTAAATCCGGCCTTCTACCAGGTCTTACAGATTGAATAAAGGGTGGCTGTACCTCGACCGCACGGAGCGATCCAAAGTCTAGGCTGACCAAATTCCCCATATGGGAAGGAGGTCTCTAGAACTAAATGACCTCGACATGGTAATGCTAGGAATGCTCACAGGCCAATCCACTCCTCGAAGATATTACTGCCTACCGTCAAGTCCGGCCCCTCTAACCTGGACATGGACCAGGGCGCGGTCAGCGCCATCTACGTCACGCCGAAGGCGGTGGAGCGGCTTTCCATGCGATCCACCAACAGTCGTACCTGGAAAGGGCCTGGTCGTTCATTTCATGCAGCGACAATCTGACATCGCCCGATGGGACCGCCTTGGTCCACGGGTGGGCGCAGGGACAAAACACTTGGCTCTTTATGGTCAGCCGACCCTCAGGTCCCCTGCTGGGAGCCTCGATGGTTCGTGTTTGTTCCGAACTCATTCCCCTCGCGCCTTGTCGACCTGCTGCTGAATCCATCTGTCGAGTTCAGTCGACGCGGACAAGATTGATTCTTCAAGGTACGACATGTCCTCACGAAGAGATTGGTACAAGTCCAAGGCGGTGAGGGGTTCACGTTCTCGCTCAACGGCGGTAGCTCGGAGCATCCACCGCTTATGGGGGAGTGACGAGTGACGTTGCCGCCATTTCGCCTCCAACTCTGTTGCCACACGGCTGAAACCTTGTCGGTAATTGGGGTCTATCCACAAGCCATCTACGTCTTCACGTTCAAGAGCTTCCGTTAGGTCTCGCTGCCACTGCGCGATCTCTAGTATCTTGTCCGCGTCGAAGCTAAAAGGGTTTTCTTGGATCAAGAAACCGAACTCATCCGTCACTGACTTGATGGATTCCCTTGCGCTGGAAGCAAGTGTTCCGGGCAGGTCGGGGATCCCGGCAGGGAGCGCGCTTCGGAGTTTGTCGGCCAAGTCTACCTTGTCAACGTCGAAGGCGAGTAGTCGGCCGTTGTGCACTGGGAGATAGCGCTTCGCCACATCAGTGTACTCGTCGTTAGAAGAAAACGAGGGACCAAAGAAGCCCTTGTTTCCCAATCGAGTGAATAGGTCACAGGAAAGCAAGAAGTATTGCGCCGCAAGGGGCCGCATTATCTCGTCATGAGTCAGTCCGACATGGTATAGCTCATTTCTGTAATCATGGGCAATCGCGATGAACCTCCTTTCCTTCGACGTGATGTCCCCCATGCCTTCCAGGACTTTAAGCTTGCCATCCAAGAAGATTCCCTTCGCCTGGGACCGCTGTTTCGGCGTTATCACATCTTTTTTTAGGTCTTCTGAGAATTGAAGGTGGTCTCCCGATGTTCTTTCTTCGATGATGGCTTGATGCGCTTTCCAAAGACCCGATGCCATGCTGTCGAGCCCCAACCGGTCCGTGCATTGACGATGCAGTATAAGCTCGGTGGCATTGTCGACCAGGATCAAAGCCAGACGATTGTTTATCGGATGGTCGGTCGCCAGTTCCCTGGTGGCACGATCCAGTTGTTCAACTATGGTCACGATGTATCTCACGGCTTCACCTGGCTGGAACTTTCACCCGGTCGACCAGTTTGCCAGTATCCAATCGCGGTAAATACAAAGAGCTTGATGCCCATTAGGACGAAAATCAAGAAACCCACGTAAGCCACGGATGTTATCAGCCAGGACATGGTGGGCACCTTGTCCCCAAGGAGGCTGAAGCCCGCGACCATGCCCAGTACAAACGCGAAGAAGACACTGAGGAGGCTAAGATACTGGCCGGGAGAGGAAGTTCTAGCTCCCTTCGTCCATGATCGTATTCTGCAAGGCAACAGAGGCTCAATGAGCACCACGACCGAGACGGTCAGGCAGAACAAAGTCATTGCGAGAGTCACTTGCGGAGCGGTGAGCTGTGGAATAATCCCGACCATCTTGAAACCCAGGCCTTCTGTAGTCAGACCATGCGCATAGACAAAGAGCAGGAGGAACCATGTTGCGCTCTCTTCTATCTCCAAACTTGGCCGGCTCTTGAGCCAACTCTGCAAAGTGCGAGTGAGACGTGCCGCTATCCTCAATGGTAGGCCTCCAGCAAAAGTTTGTTCTCACCTCTCCCTTGATCATATCGGCGGCCGGTAGGTCTCTCGCCAACCGTCCGGCTTGCGGATGGTCCCGATCTCGTCCCGCAGCGTGTCGGGAAGGAGGCTCCGTCTCAGGTGGCTCTTCCAGAGGCGCTTGACGTAGGTGGCGGCGTCTGCAAGCTCCCTAGGGCTGGCGTTCCTGGCATCCGGGTTGACGAGAGTGATCCGAAGCCCGAGGTCGTCCCGAACGTAGCGCATGGCCCCTGCGAAGTCGGCGTCGTTGGACACGACGACGGCCTGCTCGTACCCTCCGTTGAATCCGTCGACCAAGAGACGGATGGCGAGGTTGACGTCCGATCCTTTCTCCTCCGAGTCCCCGATGAGCGGGTAGCGGTTCGCCATCCACCTGTCGCGGGAGGTCTTCATCCTGATGGCTTCCTCGGTGGAGATGCTCAGCCATAGCTCGACGCCGACGCCGGAGGGGACCCGCTGCCCCCTGCGCAGGCCCAGCAGCTCGCGCACCTTGCGGCGCACCGGCCTGATCTTGTAGTTGTCGGTGCATTGCCGCCGTCCCATGCCGTTGCTCTCCCCGTCGCGTCCTTTCAGATAGACGGGGATGTCCACGTAGCGGCGGGAGCCTGAGTGATTGGTCAGGCCCTTCACGTCCTCGCGGAGGCTGCGCCCGTTGTCCACGACGTGCAGGGGGAACCGGAGTTGCCCGGCGAGCCATTCCAGGTGCGTGTAAAGGCTGGGAGGCTCCCAGTGGGTGTCGGCGAAGACGGCGCAGTCGGGAACGGAGTCGAAGGCCCCCGCGCTCGCCATGAGCGCCATCACCGAGGACTGAACGCCCCCGCCGAGGCTGATGACCGTCAGGCGCTTCATTGCCGAAGGCTCTCCAGGTCCGCGGCTACGGGCATGTCCCGGTCGGGGCACATCAGAATCCCGTCCCGCAGTCCCATGCCCTCGGCGATGGTCAGCAGCAGGAAGAGATGGGCTGGGCTGGGGGCCACGCCCCGTTCCCGCCACTGCCAGAGCCGGTAGGGCCTGACGCCCAGGAGACGGGCCAGCGCCTTCCAGCTCAGCCCGCTCGCCTCCTTGAACCGCTTCAGCCGCTCGGGGAAGTCCCTGGGGAACTCGAAATCGACGGGCCGATAGACCCGCTGCTGCACTCCCACGTCCCTACTCCTCTCCGCCTTCTCCGGGCCGGGCCGCCGCATCGGGCAGGAACGCCTCCCTGAAGCCTGCGCCCTCGGTCAGGGCCTCCAGCACGTCCGGCTCCGGCAGCAGGACGTTCACCCCCAGCAGCATGTGGACGCCGCCGGGGTAACGGGCCGCCAGCGTGAGCAGGGCGAACAGCCCGTCCCCGCTGGGCCTCGTGCCGTGCCGCCAGCGTCGAAGCTGGCGCGGGTCCACGCCCATGCACGCGGCCATCGCATCCCAGGGGAGGCCGGTGGCCTCCTTGAAACGCTCCAGGCGTTCGGGGAAGTCCTGCGGCAGGAAAGTCGCGCCGAGGAGGACATCGGGCGGCGGAAGGGTGATGGGCCTCACCCCACGACCTCCAGGACGAACAGGTCGTCGAAGCGGGGGACCTCCAGGACCTCCTGAAGGCGCTTCCGCACCTCGGCGGAGGGGGAGCGGGTCCCGGTCATGAGCTGGGAGAGATAGCCGGACGTGATGCCGACCATCGTCGCCAGCCCGTTCTGGGTCATGTTGAGGCGGTTGAGCAACTCCCAAACCGCGTTGGGGTTGAGCTTCACCCGCGATGCGGGCTGTCGGCGCTTCACGCCGCGCCCCCCATCCGGGCGGCCTCCCCGCTATCGGTCGGCTGACGGTTGGTCGGGGCTGAGCCGTTGCGGTACAGGTGGGGGTTGTCCAGGTAGTGGCGGGCGATGATGCGGGCCAGCATCCGCAGGCCCTCGATGCGCCGCCGCTCCTGCGCTGGGGTGAGCCGTCGCTTCCTACTCACGATGCGTCTCTCGAAACCCTCTCTCGTGGAACCCGGCGCGCCGCACGGGGGTGTCCATCAGGGACGCCGGCGTTGTATCCTCAGGCAAGATTTAGAATAGATGTGCTGTCAGGTACTAGTGTATTAATATAGTGTACACACCGGCAAGAGAGAAATGACTGTTTATCCCTGCATCTTGACGAATCACTTGCTCTGATATAACAATATAGCCGTATCGCTATCTGGTCTTATAAAGTGATACATGGCGACACCATAGGGGGAGAGCCACATGGCCGAGCTTGACGACAACCAGGACCCGGGCGACCGCCAGGAGATCGAGGGCGACGAGGAGATCGGGCCGCTCCTCAAGCGGCTGCGGGGAGAGCACAGCCTGCGCGACGTGCAGCGGCTCACCGGCGTCTCCGGCTCCTACCTCTCCCTGATCGAGCGGGGCGACCGCAGGCCCGGCGTGAACCTCCTCAACAAGCTGGCCATCCTCTACGGGGTGGACCCCCACGAGCTGCTCCACCGGGCCAACCGTCTGGGCAGCGGCGACCCCAGGGACGACGAGCCGCTGGAGGTGGAGCGGGCCTACCGGTACGTCATGGCCGACCCCGCATTCCGCGTGGGCACCAGGCCCGACGGCCCGATGTCCCTGAAGACCAAGCGGTTCATCGTCGAGATGTACGAACGCTACACCGGCAAGAGGCTGCTGGAGTGAACGGGACGCGGGAAGACTTCTGCCGCGGGGTGCTGGACGATTCCCCTCGCGAGGCCCTGGACCCGGAGCGCTTGGCCGCCCGTTTCGTGCGCTACTTCGACGTGCCAGCCCGACCAACGATGGACGAGCTGCGCTCCATGCTGAGACGGACCGGGTTCGGGGAGGTGACGGGCAGGCATCTGGACGTGAAGGGCATCCACTACAGCGCGCCGGGGGGCGGCTACGACATCCACTACCGGGACGACCTGTGGCACGGGACGCAGGACTACTCGGTGCTCCACGAGACCTACGAGATCATCCACGAGACCCTCTGGGACATGCACTCCGGCGACGCGCCGGACCGCACGGTGTGCCGGGAGGCCGAGCGCTTCGCGGCGGCGGTCCTGATGCAGCCGAGGGCCTTCGAGCCGCTGGCCCTGGAGTGGGGGTTGGACGTGCCGGCCTTGCAGCGGGCGTTCCGCTGCTCCTACGCCTCGGTGACCATCCGGCTGGCCGAGGTGCTGCGGCGCCCGCCCCTCATGGCGATCCTGTACGAGCGGGAGGACGACGGCGACCCCGCGGGCTGGCCCGAGCCGCCCGACTTTCGAGCGACGGTGGTGCGGCGGACGCGGGGCTTCGGGACGCCCGTCCCCTTCCCCATCTCCGGCTTCAGGGGCGGCCTCCCCCGGAGGGGCAGACCTCTCCCGGACGGCTCCCTGGCCGAGCAGGCCGCCCGCACCGGCAGGGCGGAGTACGCCGAGGAGGGCGGCTTGGCCGTCGTCGCCAGGCCGGTTATCTGGAAGGAGCGGCTGGCAAAGGTGGTCGTCATCGCCGTGCCCGACCGCGACGGAGCCGTCCTCGACCCCCAGGTGATCGCCTCGGACGTGCCGGGGCGCAGGCGGCGACCTGTGCCGACAGTGGCTGCGGTTGGCCCCTGGCAGCGGTCGAAGGCTGGTAGTCCGGCTATTGGAGCCGATGTGAGGACTGCATAGGAGTGCGTGGAGATGCGAAGACGCGATTCAAGAACCGGCTTTGAGCGCGCCGCCAAGCGGCGGCAGCAGCAGTTTCGGGATACGTCGCCAACCGTCAGCGACCAAGGACGGTCGCCCACGAACGACAAGGCTTTGCGCAACCCTCACCTGCTGGCCCTCGGCTGCGAAGTTGACAACCTCTTTCCCCGTATCCGAGGTGAGGGCGGAGCCATCGACTTCTTCAGCCAGCGCGACATCAAGTGGTGGAAGAGCTCCAGGAGCGGCGATGATAGCAAGTCGGACGGCCCGACCCGCAACATGGCCAGCTCCCAGGTGGCCTGCGTCAACTTCCTGCTGCCACTGGCCGGTATACCCGGAGCCTTGCTGTCGGTACTACGCGCCCTCGACGATGACGTTTGCGACGTCGTGAACATCATCCACGAGGGACAACCATCTTCCGTGGAGTTCGAGTGGATCGGTTTGGGTCACTCCCTGGAAGGAGGCAGGACCAGAGGGTCCCAGAACACCAGCATCGACGCCTTCCTGGTCGCCGAAACGAGGGCGGGAAGAAGGCGGGCCTACCTGCTGGAGTGGAAGTACGTCGAGCGGTACCTGAGCGCCAAACCGGGGTTCAAGGGCGAGGGAACCGAAGGAGACACGCGCCGACGGAGATATGCCGAGCGCTATCACGCCTCATTCTCCTCGTTCAATCCTACCAGCGCCCCAGACCTGGACGACTTCCTGTATGAACCCTTCTACCAGATCATGCGCCAGAGGCTCCTGGCAGACCGCATGGTCCAGGAGCGCGAGTTGGGGATCGACGAGGCCAAGGTCGTGGTCGTCGTCCCGGAGCAGAACTGGGCCTATCGGGCCGTGTCAGACAGCAGGAGGACCACTTCGCCGCCATTGGCTCAGCGATTTCCGCGACTGGAGACGGTGGAGGCGGTGATGCGAGCCTCCCTCAAGGAACCGGACGCCCAGTTCGACATGGTGGCTCCACGCTCATTGCTGGACGCTGTGTCCCAACATCTCCCGAGTGAAACGGCGGAATGGGCCAGCTACTGGCGGGACCGATACGGGGTGTGATGGCGCTCCCTTGACGCCGGGGGCCGTCGATGGCCCATGATAAGAGTAAGACAACGTACTACAACGGGAGGCAAGAAGAGAGACCGTGCCGACCAAGCCCAGGACAACCAGGACCATCACCTTCTCCCTGCCGCCGGAGATGGCCGAGCAGGTGCAGCGGGCGGTGAAGGAGGAGGACCGCACCGTGAGCGAGCTCTTGCGGGAGGCCATCCGCCTGTACATGGAGGAGCGGGAGTGGCGCAGGCGGGAGCGGATGGAAAGGCGGCGCTCCCGCCAAGTTGAGCAGGAAGAGACAAGGAGGAGCCAACCATGAACGATAAGACCGGCTACATGCCCGTGGCCCTCTACGCCAGGGTCTCCAGCGAACGCCAGGACGTCGACCTGTCCGTGGCCGCCCAGCTTCGGGCCCTGCGGGACTACGCCGAGAAGAACGGCTACCTGGTCGCCCGCGAGTACGTGGACGAGGCCGAGAGCGGGCGCATCGCCGACCGGCCCCAGTTCCAAAGGATGCTGGATGAGGCCAGCAAGCCCGAGGCCCCCTTCCAGGAAATCCTCGTCTGGAAGTTCTCCCGCTTCACCCGCAAGCGGGAACACGCCGTCGCCTTCAAGTCCATGCTCAGAAGGCGAGGCGTCAGGGTGGTCTCCATCACCGAGCAGGCCGACGACACCCCCACCGGCAAGCTCCTCGAGGCCATCATCGAGAGCGTGGACGAGTTCTACTCGGAGAATTTGGCGCAGGAGGTTACGCGGGGGATGCGGGAGGCCGCCATGCGGGGCTTCTGGGTCACCAGCTACGCCCCCTACGGCTACGTGAGAGTCCTCGTCCAGGACGGGGCCAAGAAGCGCCCCAAGCTGGAGCTCGATCCCGCAAGGTCCTTAGTCGTGCGGCGCATCTTCGACATGGTGCTCCAGGGCAGGAGCATCCTCGACGTAACCAAGACCCTCAACGCCGAGGGCATCCCCACCACCAACGGCAAGAAGTGGCTCAAGACCACCATCCACACCATGCTGGACAACGAGGTGTACACCGGCGCCCTGGTCTGGGGGATCAACGCCAAGGACGGCGCGCCGCCGGTGCGCGTCGAGGACGCCTTCCCCGCCATCGTCACCAAGCAGGAGTTTCGGAGGGCCAAGAAGCTGCTGGGATCCCGCGCTCCGAAGAGCGTCCACCCCAGGCGGGCCGCCAGCCCCTACCTGCTCAGCGGTCTGCTCAGGTGCGAACCCTGCGGCAACGCGCTCACCGCCGCCGAAGCCAAGAGCGGCAAGTACACCTACTACGTCTGCCACTCCCTGCTCGAGCGGGGCAGCGGCACCTGCAAGACCCCCAGGCTCAACGCCAAGAGCTTCGAGAAGCTCATCGTCGATGAGATTCGCGCCAACGTCCTCACCGAGAGCAACATTAGAGACCTGGTGAAGCTGCTGGACGAGGAGATGGACGGGGTGGCCGCCGAGCAGCGGCAGCGGCTGGAGAGCATCGAGGAGGAGCTTGCGGAGGTGAAGCGGCGGCTGGGCCGCATCTGGCAGGTCATCGAGACCACCGACATCGAGATGGCCGACGCCTCCGAGCGCATCAGGGAGCACAGGGAGCGCAAGGAGCGGCTGGAGATCGCCGCAGAGGAGGCGCGGGCGGTGCTGACGGAGCGACGGTCGGTGCTGGACAGCGCCGACACCATCGCCGCCTTCGCAGCGGAGATGAGCGAGTTCCTCAAGACCAGCGAGCTCACCGAGACCAAGGCGTTCGTCGGGTCCTTCGTCAAGGAAATCGTGGTCAAGCCCGGCAAGGCCGCCATCGTCTACTCGCTGCCCACGCCGGATGACTCTCCCGTAGGGGGAGCGGACACCGCAGAGGTCGCCCTCAACGGGCGAGTTCGCAGTACAGTACGTCATGGTACCCCTGGAGAGACTCGAACTCTCGCACCCGGCTCCGGAGGCCGGCGCTCTATCCACTGAGCTACAGGGGCAGGAACGCACCTAATGCTAATACGCGCGAACCGGGGCGACAAGGCGGACGCTCCGGCAAAGCGCATTCTTTAGCGCCGGAGGTCCCGCAGGGCGGCGCGTCGAACGGACGGCACTATAATGCCCCATCATCTCCCCTCCGGAGGACGTTCGATGCCCTATGAGCATATTCTGTACGAGGCCAAAGACCACGTTGCCACACTAACGTTCAACCGGCCGCACCGCCTCAACGCCACTATGTGGCCCATGCGCCTCGAGATCGCCGACGCGGTGAGGCAGGCCGAAGCGGACGACGATGTCCGGGTGCTCATCGTGACCGGCGCCGGCCGGGCCTTTTGCGCCGGCCTCGATATCAAGGCGAAGGCCGAAGGCACCAATGACACGCCTCCGGGCCTGCGAATGGACCCCCACCCCGTAGCCACCGCATTCATGGCGATGGAGAAGCCCACGATAGCAGCGATGAACGGCGTCGCGGTCGGGGCGGGGTTCGAAATGGCGATGCTCTGCGACTTTCGCTTCGCCGCCCCCGGAGCACGGATGGGCGACGTGCACGTGCAGCGCAACCTGGTGCCGGACGTGGGGGTCCCCTGGACGCTTCCGAAGATCATCGGCTGGTCGAGGGCGTGCGAAATCGTCCTGGGCGGCGACCTCATCACGTCCGAGCGGGCCCTGGAAATGGGGATGCTGAACCGCGTCGTGCCGGCTGAACAGCTGATGGATGCCACCAACGAGTACGCGGCGAAGCTCGCGGCCAACGCCCCCGTGGCCATGCGGCTGTGTAAGCGGATGATGCGCCGGTCCTACGAGGTGGGTATCGAGGAAACGTTGCACCTGGGCTTGATGCTGGATGGCTATTTGATGGAGATGGACGATTTCAAGGAGGCGCTCGCCGCCGTGGCGGAGAAGCGCCAAGCGCGGTTCAGCGGCAGGTGAAGCGCTCCGAGCCTCGTACGGTCTTGCTTGACACTTCGCGGGCCTCGGCATAGAGTCGCGAAGAGGGCTGCAAAGCCAAGAGCCTTCGATCCGAACCGAAGGAGTACCCGGCATGGCTGAGGCGATCGGAACAGAGGAGACGATTACGATCCTCCTCCCTCACGGCGAGGTCGAGGGGATTCCGGAGAACCTGGCTCCCCGCCTTTCGACCCTGGAGGGGAAGAAGGTCGGCTTTATCAACAACGAGCTGTGGCGATCGATGCATATCCTTCAAGATGAGCTCGAGAAGGTCCTGATGGGCGAGTACGGGGTCGCCGGCACCGAAAGCATCTACATCGGTCCGGGGACCGGGGCAATGCCCCAGAAGTACGTCGACGAGATCGAAGGCCTAACCCAAAAGGTCGATGCCGTCATATCGGGGCTGGGCAATTGAGGCTCCTGCACGGCGTGGTGTACCCACGCAGGGGCAGAGGTCGAGAGCAAGGGGACGCCGTCCGTTTCCCTCGTCACCGAACAGTTCAAGGGGCTGGGCATCGCCACGGCGAAAGGCCGGAGGGTGCCGGACCTGCCTATCATGGTGTTGCCCCACCTGTACGATCAGTTTCCGGAGGAAGATATCCGAAGGGATGTCCGGGAGAGAGTGCCGGAGTTCCTCGCAGCCCTCCTGAAACCTTAGCATTCGACTGACCTCGGAGGGTGAAAACGGCCCCGCACGCGCGGGGCTGATCGCATGGCTCCTGGAGGACGCGGTCCGGGCCCCGATGTCTCAGCCCGCGCCCGCCGGATGGACGGTATGACAGGGCTTCCGGGACTATTAGGCTTCCCAGAGCTATAGGGCTTCCGGAAAAATGAGCCCGTAACCCCCATCCCCCCGCTTGTAGAGGAGCCCGTAGGTACGCTCCTCGCTGTTGAGAAACAAAAAGAAGTTGTGCCCGAGGTTCTCCATCTCGAACGCAGCCTCTTCGACGGTCATGGGCTTCATCGGGAACCGCTTCGTCCTGACGACCGCCCTCTCGGCCTCCTCTTCGGCTGCGTCGGCCTCTCTCCGCTCTTCCGGCTCGTCAAACCTGATGGATTCACCGGTGCGCTTCCCGCGCTCGCTCCGGTATAACCGGGCCTTGAGCCTCCGGAGGCGCCGGTCCAGAGAATCGGTGGCGGCGTCGATTGCGGCTTGGGCGGTCAGGCCTCTTTCTTGACTCCTGAGTACCGAGCCGTTGAGATCCAGCGTGATCTGAGCGCAGTACCGCTGGTCCACACGCCGGGTCTGCTGTTGGTCCAGGTGTACGGCTGCCTTCATTGTGTGGCTGATATGGCGGCCGACCCTCGCCAATTTCCGCTGGACGTAGCCACGGGTCGCGTCGTCGACATCGATATGCCGTCCTTGAATCGTTAGCTCCATGATTGCGAGACCTCCATCGGGCAACTGTGGGGGTGCGTCTCACAGCCCTCGGCGGGACCAGCCGCCACGGGTCTCCATCGTACCACCGAAGAGGCCGAATAGCGCCGAGGAAGGGGCTCTGCAGCACGGCACAACGTGCCCCGCCATTGGCCTCCGGCGGCGGGCGATTGCCTCTTCGCACGCCGTCGCCGCCGGGGGTGTATAGGGGGGCTCGAGGAACGGTGCTCCAGAACCGGCCTCCGCTATCAGGGCCCAGATGGATGGCCTATTCGAAACAGCACGTGGCCCCGTGAGCGCGGCTTGGGGCCCGGGACCTCGGCTGAGGCGTCAGCGAGGCATTTTAAGCAAATTGACATGAAGGAGCGCCGTGCTACGATGTCCGGCGCCGGCCCCTCAAAGACCGACCCCGGCCTGGGAGACTCCTCATGAACGTTGGCATTGGTCTGCCCGCGGCGATCCCCGGGACCAGCGGGCCCGGTCTGTTGGAATGGGCGAAGGCCGCCGACGCAGGCCCTTTTTCCAGCGTTGGCGTGATCGACCGAGTGGTTTACCCAAACTTCGAAGCCCTGGTGACCCTGGCGGCCGCGGCCGCAGTCACACGCCGCGTGAGGCTGATAACCGGCGTGCTGCTGGCAACGGTGCGGAATGCCGGGGTGTTGGCCAAGGCCGCCGCCAGCGTCGACGCGATCTCCGGCGGCCGGCTAACCCTTGGGCTCGGTGTGGGAGGCCGTCCCGATGACTTCGCCGGCGCCCCCGCCGAGATGAAAGGAAGGGGCAAACGCTTCGACGAACAGCTCGCCCTGATGCGAAAAGCATGGGCCGGCAAGGAGGTCTCCGAGGGGACCGGCCCCATCGGCCCAGCACCAGGGCGACCCGGCGGGCCCGAGGTCGTGCTGGGGGGGCGCGTTCCGGCCGTTTTTCGGCGCGTGGGCGAATGGGATGGTTACTGCGCGCCACCCGTCCCCCCGGCGATGCTCGAAGAGCTCTTCACGGCTGCCAGGAAATCCTGGAATGAACGCGGCAGGAAGGGTGAGCCCCGGCTGGTGGGGGTGGACTATTTCGCCCTGGGAGCGGACGCTCGCGAGGCGTCCGCAGCCAACATGCGCAGCTACTACGGCTTCATGCCCGACAAGGGTGAGGGGGCGGCAAGCCGCGTTCTCCGAACACCGCAGGAGGTCAAAGAATCACTGGCGGGCAAGGCCACCGCCGGGATGGACGAGGTCGTGCTGTTGCCGGCCGTCGACGACTTGGCCCAGGTCAGCCGGCTGGCTGACGTCGTGGGATAGCGCCGACGGAGAGGAGAGGAGCTGCCATGGTGCAACGCCGTTTACTGAATCACGTCGAGATGGTCTACCGCCCGGGTGAGCGGCAACTGGTCGAGAAGGTCTTTCGGGTCCTGGGCTGCAAGGTCGTCGACAGCGGCGGGACGTATCTGTCCATCCAAGTCGATGCGGACTCGGACGATGCCGGCAACAACGTGTTTTACGCATCGGAGGTGACCGGGGAGCAGTGGCGATTCGAGCAGCTGCTGCAGCAAGGCCTTCGCGGCGAAGGCGACCTAGCCGCAGGATATCGCGGCTACGACGAGCTGCTGGAACGGACGCCCCAAAGGGCCACTCACTTCGGCATCCGCCTGGGGTCTCCGCAGGAGCTGGACGGCACCGTCGAACGAGTCCAGGCGCTAAACGACCCGGAGCTGGCAGGCCGCCTGAAGGTGTCAGCGGTTTTCCGTCCTGGAGAGTATGGGTCGTTGACGGACAAGCTGGTCCAGGCTTTCATAAAGACGGACGTGTGCGCCGCCGGGCTGGTCTCCTTGGGGCAGCACATCGAGCTCCAGGCAGCCGTTTCATGATTGATCTGCTCAGTGACCCCGAGTCAGTCCCCTGGCAGCACATCGAGCTCCAGGCAGCCCAGGGGCCGCGGCTCTGATCCCCTCTGCGTCAGCGCCGGCGGGCGGCCGCGAACGAGGCCGCTGCGCCTCGGATGGTCCGGCGCCGGCGTTGTCCTTCGCAGATTTCCGCGGCCGAAGCGGCCCGCGGTTTTCGCCATCGCAGCCCCCGCCCCGGTCCCGGTAGGTCCGGTCGTGGCCCTGGAAGACCGTTTCATCTTCTTTCCCGACCGGAGCCTACAGTCAACGCCGGCCGATGCCGGCCTGGCCTTCGAGGACGTTTGGCTCACGGCTGAAGACGGGGTACGCACCCACGGCTGGCTGGTCCCCGGAAAACGCCCGGCGACCCTGCTATGGCTCCATGGCAACGCCGGGAACATCAGCCACCGGCTGGACAATCTCGTCCTCATGCATTCGCGCCTCGGCGTCAGCATCTTTATTCTCGACTACCGGGGGTACGGTCTCAGCGAGGGAAGGCCCTCCGAACGGGGCATGTACATGGACGCTCTTGCCGCGCTCCGCCATCTTCGGGAAGGGTCGGTCGGGCGGCCCGAGAGCCTCATCCTGATCGGCCGCTCCCTGGGCGGGGCGGTAGCCGTTCATCTTGCGGCCAACGAGCGCGTCGACGGGGTCATCCTCGAATCGACATTCGCTTCGGTGGCGTCCATGGCCCGGAGGACGCATCCGTATCTTCCGGTCTGGCCCCTGCTGAGGAACCGGTTCAATTCGATCGGCAAGATCAAGCGCTGCAGTATGCCGCTGTTGTTCGTGCACAGCCTCGACGACGAGACCGTGCCCTATGCCGAGGGCCTCAAGCTATTCGAGGCGGCCCCCGAGCCCAAGCGTCTGCACACCATCGAGACCGGCGGTCACAACGAGACCTATCTCCAGGGCGGCGACGCCTACTGGCGGGCACTCGACGGCTTCATCAGCGAGGCCGGCAAGCCTCCCGCGGGCTGACTCGGGGTGTCTCCCGGCAACCCCTCTCTTGGCGCGGGGTACGGCTCGGGGCTTGCGCGAGCCCTGGGGAGCCGCAGCTAGAGGCCCTGTGACACGGCCCAGGCTTCCTTGTGGTATTCGGGATCGCCCAGCAAGAGCTCCCAGTACTTTGCGCGCCGGGTGAACATCTGCATATCGTGCTCCATCATGAAGCCGATGCCGGCGAACACCTCGTGGGCCTGGCGAGTGAGGTGCATAATCCCCTTGCTGGCCGCGGCCGAGGCCAGGGCAGCCTCGCGCTCATAGGTGAGGCCGCCGTCGATACGCCAGGCGGCCTGCTTTCCCAGCAGATTCGATCGGGTGCCCTCGATCGCCACGTCGGAACACAGGTACTGCACCGCCTGGAATGAGCCGACCTGGCGCCCGAACTGGACCCGGTCCTTGGCGTACGTCACGGCCATGTCCAAGACTCGCTCTCCGGCCCCCGCGACCTCGGCGCATAACAGGACCGATGCCCTGGCCTGGGCTTCGGAATACGGTCCCCAGCCGCCCCCAACAGCGCCGACCAAGGCGCTGCTATCGACGTTCACATTGTCGAGCGTCACGGCGAATAGCCTCGACTTGGAGATGTTGGGGAGCGACTCCAGGGAGACTCCGGGGGCGGTGCGGTCAACGAGAAACAGCGTGATGCCTTGCGCCGCTCGAGCGAGGCACAGGAAGTAATCGGCGGAGTCCGCGAATTCTACCAGCAGCTTTGTCCCGTTCAGGCGGAACGCGGCGCCAGCGGCGGCGGCCTCCATCTGGACTCCTTCCGGCGGGTATGCGCCGTTAGGCTCTATCGCCGCGGGGGCTATGATGACCTCTCCGCGGGCGATTGCGGGAAGGAGCCGTTGCTTCTGTTCTTCGCTGCCGGCCCGAAGCAGCGTCTCACCGGCGAGCACCACGGTTGCCATGTGGGGCGAGGGGAGCAAAGACCGGCCCATTTCCTCATAGAGGGCGTAGAGATCGAGGAAGCCCTGGCCGGCGCCGCCATAGGCCTCGGGAAAGGTGATCCCCAGCCAGTGGAGGTCCGCCATCTTCCGCCAGATGTCGGGGGAGTACCCCGGCGAGGTGACCTCCAGCTCGCGAACGAGGTCCATCGGGCAGGTGTCCTGAAAGAAGTCCCTCGCGGTGGTCTTTATCTGGGTCTGCTGTTCGTTGTAGGTGAGGTCCATGACTTCCTACCTGGGGAGCCCGAGGCCGCGGGTCGCCATCACCATGCGCTTGACCTGCGATGTGCCGCCGGCATGGTTCGCGAAGGACTTGCGGAACGTGTGCTCGGCCTCCCCCCCCAGGGGTGACCAGTCGCTGCCTTCCTGGATTTGACCCAAAGGGCCGAGGATTTCCATGCAGAGCTGCCCGAATCGAGGTTGGAACTCCTTCATGACGACGACACCGAGACCCCCGGCGAACATCGGCGGGAGTTTGTGCTCCATGCGGGACAGGCCGTCCCAGCCGATCATCTTCATGGTCTCCATCTCGATGGCCAGGTCGGCGAGCTTTCTTCGGACTACGGGGTCTTTACTTATTGGCTGGCCGTTGCGGACGGTTGTCTTGCAGTACTGGGCCAGCCGCTCGAAGACCCGGAACATCTTCGCGGCGAATCCGCCGCCCCCTCCGCCATAGAAGCTATTCATGATGTACATCCAGCCTTGCCCCTGCTCGCCCACCATCATGTCATTGGGCACGCGGACGTTGTCGAAGTAGGTATGGTTCTGGCGGCCGCCGGCCATGTTCGCCATCGCCTGCATCGAGACACCGGGGGACTTCAGGTCGAGGCAGAAGATGGTGATGCCCTTGTGCTTCGGCACGTCGGGGTCTGTTCTGGCGGCCAGGTAGAGCACATCGGCCCGGTGGCCCCAGGTGGTGTATGTCTTCTGGCCGCTGATGATCCATTCGTCTCCGTCGCGCACGGCCCTGGTCTGCAGAGAGGCGAGGTCGGAGCCTGAGTCCGGCTCCGTCAGGCCCTCCGCCCAATGCGTCTTGAACCCGATGATGTCGGGGATGAACTTGTGCTTCTGCTCCTCCGTCCCGAACTTGAGGATGGCCCCGGCGGCAAGGCCGTAGCCGATGGCGTTCAGCAGCGGCGCATCGACGGCGCCGAACTCCTCCATCATGATCGATCGGTAGATGTCGGGCTTGCCGATTCCCCCATACTCCTCCGGCCAGTTGATGCCAACCCAGCCCTTCTCCCCCACTCGCTTGTTGAACTCGATGGCGAAGGCCCATTTGTCATCGTCTTCGTCGAAGTCGGTCTCGAAGCGGTACCTGGGCGGGACCTCGGCTTCGAGGTAGTCCCGCACCTCTTTCCGCCACGTTTCGAGCTCAGGGGCGAACGTGAGGTCCATCTTCCCTCCATTGCGCGCGCGGCGCGCCCGGTAAAAATGCCGCCGTATTATATCAGGGAAGGAGGCCCATCCCCCGCCGATTCGCCCGTGGCATCAGCCTCGTCCCTCGGAGGCGCGGAGGAAGTCGAGGATCCGGCCGGCCAGCCGCGGGTAGAGGGTCTCCATCAGCGGCTCCCGGACCTTGCCCGTGTACCTGTCCATCCATTCGTCGCGGGTCCATACCGAAGGGGTGAGGCCGGACTCCGGGACGGCTTCGTGGACAGCGTCCGACGCCTCCTTGGGGTGGATGTCGTCGTTGCCCTCGAAGATCAGGGTCGGGGCGGCGATGGCGGCGAGCTCCTTTCGGGTTGCCCCAATCACCGGGGTGTCATCGCGGTAGTAGAAGAAGGCATTCCAACGCTTCATGGTTTCCACAAAGGCCTGGGGGTCCTGTTCGAGCAAACGCCCCCGGTTGGCCGGGTTGGCCTGAATTCGTTCAGCAAAGAACGGCGTCGCGGCCACGGCCTCCATGCCGCCCCCCTGGGCAGCGACGATAAACGGGACGTGGTACTGGTATCCGAGGACCTGTGAGCCGTAGGGCCCGCCCGATGCCGACCACAGGACCAACCCCTTTACCGACTCGGGATGCCGTATGGCGGCGAGCAGCGATACTCTCGCCCCGGCCGACCCTCCCCCCACATAAGCCGGGGCCATCCCGAGATGCGCAAGCAGGCGCGCGAGGTCGTCCGCCCATACTTGCTGCTCGGAGCCCGCGCCGCCGAAGAAGACGTCTGACGCGCCGGTGTTTCGGCGGTCCCACAGCAGGACCCGGCACGTCCCCGCAAGCTTTTCGGCGAGGGGCCGTAGGGCCTCTTTCGCCGCCCGGCCGCCTGGGGTCAGGACAAGGGGGATGCCGTCTCCGAGGGTCTCGTACTGGAGCGTGCAGCCATCGATGGTGTATTCAGGCATGGGCGGCTACGAGCGGGGTAGGCCGAGACCCCGCATCGCAATGGTGTTGCGCTGGATCTCGGAGGTCCCGCCAGCGATGGTGCTGGCGACGGTATTGAGGTAGATGCGTTCAGCCTTGCCTCGGAGCTTGGCCCACTGGCTGCCTCTCTGGACCGGGCCGTAGAGCCCCATCACCTGCATGGCCGTCCATGCAATTCCCTGGGACAGCTCGCCGGTGAGAATTCTCGCAATGGAAGCCTCATAGCTGAATGGCAAGCCCTTCGTCTGCATCCAGGCGACACGGTAGGAGAGCGCCCTGGAAACCTGAGTCCGCGCTCTGAGGTCCGCGATCCGGTGCCGGAGGGCTGAGGAGATGTGCCGGCTGCCGTTGGACTCGTGTTCGCTGATGAACCCGCTGAGGTCCTCGAGCATACGGCTGGAGGAAGCGGCCGCGGCAGCGCTGGACCGCTCGGTGTTGAGGGTCGACGTGCCCAGAGCCCAGCCCCGGTCTCTTTCGCCGACGAGGCAGTCCCTGGGGATCTTCACGTTGTCGAAAAAAACCTGGTTGAAGCGGTGGACCCGGGCCATGCTCACGATGGGCTGAATCGTGATGCCGGGCGTGCTCATATCGAGGAGGAAATAGCTCAGGCCCCGGTGCTTCGGGGCATCGGGGTTCGTGCGGGCCAGCAGTAAGCCCCAGTCCGCCAGATGGGCGTGGGAGCTCCAGATTTTGCCGCCGTTGACTACGAAGTAGTCGCCGTGGTCTTCGGCAGAGGTCTGGACGTTGGCGAGGTCGGAACCGGCGTTGGGCTCGCTGAACAGTTGGCACCACACGATATCGGCGCCGGCAATTGGGGGAAGATGGCGGGCCTTCTGCTCATCGCTCCCGTGGGCGATCAGAATCGACCCGGTGTTGCGGACGCCGATGCCCTCGGCTTTAGGGGACTGGTGATAGGCGATCTCCTCGTTGAAGATGACCTGCCAGAAATATGGCCACTCCTGGCCTCCGTACTCCTTGGGCCACGACACGACGAGCCAGCCTTTTTCGGCCAGCTTCTTCTGGAAGGCCCGCGTGAACTCCCAGGAATCTTCGCCCTCTTCATCCCCGACATGGTGGGTCGCCCAGTCGTCCGGCAGGGTATCGGCGAGGAAGTCGCGCACCTCTTGGCGGAACTCCTGGTCTTGTTTGGAGAAAGCGAAATCCATGACGGACTCCAAATCGGGGACGTGGCCAGAGTGTAGGACGGGTCGAGCGGGAAATCAACGGGAGGGAACTCCTACCTCCGAACGAGCAGTGGTCCCAAACCAGTCCCAAACCCGGTAGTTTTGCTTCAGGGAGCGCTCGGAGTTATACTCTGGAGGAAGGTTGGCTGCCTCCAGCCATGGGTGGTCCTGTGGCTCGTACGATCGAAGACGTAGCGGGCAAGACGCAAGAGTACTTGCCAGCCGAAAAGGTCTCCCTGGTCCGCGAGGCCTACGAGTTTGCCGAGGAGGCCCATCGCGGCCAGCGCCGCGCCACCGGCGGGCCCTACATCGAGCATCCCCTCGAAGTCGCTTACGTCCTCACCGGATTGCAGCTAGACGCCAGCACCATCGCGGGCGCCCTGCTCCACGATGTCATAGAGGACTGCGGAAGGTCTCGCGAAGAGATCGAGCGCCGCTTCGGCCCCGACGTCTACAAGCTGGTCGACGGGGTGACCAAGCTTAGCCGTATCCCGACCAGTTCGCCGGGCGGGCGGGCCAACCCGGCAGCAGGGCTCCCCGCTGCCCGCGCCGAAAGCCTCCGCAAGATGCTGGTCGCCATGGCGGAGGACGTCCGGGTCATCTTGATCAAGCTGGCCGACCGTCTTCACAACATGCGCACCATCGATCCGCTATCGCCAGAGAAGCAGGCCCGGATCGCCAAGGAGACGTTGGACGTCTATGCTCCGCTGGCCCATCGGCTCGGCATCTCCTCGTTCCAGTGGCAGCTGGAAGACCTGGCATTTCGCACGCTTCAGCCCGAAGACTACAAGGAGATATCTCACCTGCTTGCGCAGAGCCGGGAGAGGCGCGAGGCCCTGATCGCCAACGTCGTTTCGGTCCTCAAAGACGAGCTCAGTACGGTCGGTATCGAAGCGGCGGTCTCGGGCCGAGCCAAGCATATCTATAGCATCTACAAGAAAAAGCAGCGCTATTCGGGAGTCGGGCGCGCCTTCGACCAGATCCACGACCTTATCGCGGTCCGCGTCCTGGTCGACGACATCCCCTCTTGCTATGCGGCCCTGGGAGTCGTCCACAACCTGTGGCACCCCATTCGCGGAGAGTTTGACGACTATATCGCCAGCCCCCGCGAGAACATGTACCAGTCCCTACACACCGCGGTCTTCGGCCCCGCCGTCATGCCCCTGGAGGTCCAGATAAGGACCACGCGGATGCACGAATTGGCTGAGTACGGTGTTGCCGCGCACTGGCGGTACAAGGAAGGCGGCCCGAGCGACGGCCGGTTCGACGACCAGATGAACTGGATGCGGCAGCTCCTGGAGTGGCATCAAGAAGAACCCGCCGCCGAAGCCTTCGTGGA
The DNA here is from genome assembly GCA_965220155.1 of Dehalococcoidia bacterium. Lineage (GTDB taxonomy): Bacteria > Chloroflexota > Dehalococcoidia > SHYB01 > SHYB01. The sequence goes on from OZ244810.1 coordinate 3,433,610, forward strand.
GTCCGTCCAGACTGATATTTTCCCAGACCTGGTCTTCGTCTACACCCCAAAGGGTGAGGTCCGGGAGATGCCCGCCGGGGCAACGGCCATTGACCTCGCCTACCTGATCCACACCGACCTGGGGCATAGCTGCGGCGGAGCCAAGGTCAACGGCAAGCTAGTCTCGTTGGACTATCAGCTCCAGAACGGCGACACGGTGGAGGTCGTCGCCAGGAACCGAAAAGGGCCCAGCTTGGACTGGCTCAATCAAGACATGGGCTATGTCCGCACCGCCAACGCCCGGACGAAGATCAAGCAGTGGTTTCGCCGGCAGGCCCGGCATGAAAACATCGAGCGCGGGAAGGACATGTTGGAGAAAGAGCTTCGCCACCTGCGCATCAACATGAGCGAGCTGGAGGCGGCCAAGACGCTCGAATACGATTCACTGGATGATCTATTGTTGGCCCTGGGCTCGGGGGGCCTCAGCGTCCACCAGCTTGGCCACCGGCTGCTTCCCCCGACCCCGGAGCCTGAAGCACTCCCGCTCAAACCGACTCCGGTCCCCGTCGATGGCAACCAGTCGATGACGGTCATGGGCCAGACGGGGCTCCATGTCCGTCTCGCGGCATGCTGCAGCCCCGTGGTTGGCGACCTGATAAGCGGGTTCGTCACCCGCAGCCGGGGGGTCACCGTGCATCGGAAGGACTGCCGGAGCTTCCGGGAAGACGACAGTCCGGAGCGGATCGTTGAGGTGGAATGGGGCACGCCGAGCCGCTACTACGAGGCGAAGGTCGCGATTGAAGCGATGGACCGGGTAGGTCTGCTGCGGGACATCGCATCGCTGGTGTCGAGCGAAAGGGTCAACATCGCCGCCGTCCGAAGCACGCATCACAAGAATGGAAGGGTTACCGAGTATCTGACCTTGCACACCAGCGGCACGGGACAACTTCGACGATTGCTGTCCAAGTTCGAGGGGGTCACGGGGGTCGTTCGAGTAGACCGGGAGGGCTAGGCCCAGCCGCCAATCGGCGGACAGCCACCGCTCCGCTTCATGACCTCGTTCATGGTCTCACCCCTCCCGTCTCATATGTGCTGAACGAGTACACTTCCTTGACGCTCCGTTTTGGCCTTTGCTACCCTTTGGCGGCTTCGAACTTCGAACTTCGAGCTTCGAGGACCGGGGGCCGGCTGCTCTGCCAACCCTGTCTCGATTTCAGCAGCCCGCGCGAGGACTCGAATTGGACTGGGGCGCAATCGTCTCAACCTTCCTCTCGGCAATGACCCCTATCGGCGAGCTGCGGCTCGCCATCCCCCTGGGCATGACCGACGGCTTGCTCTGGTACGAGGCCTACGGATGGGCCGTCCTGGGCAACATGGTCCCGGTGCTGCTGTTGCTATGGGGCTTGGACCCCGTGGCGCGGTTTCTCACGTCCTTCCGCAACCCTGCCGGGCGGCTGCTCGAATGGAGAGTGGCCCGAATCCGCGAGAGGCAGGCCGGGAGGTTCGAGCGATGGGGACCCCTGGCGCTGGTGCCTTTTGTAGCGGTCCCGCTTCCGGTCACCGGCGCATGGACCGGCTGCCTGGCCGCCTGGGCACTTGGGATTCCCCCCAAACGGGCTTTGGCCCCCATTTTCCTCGGTGTTCTGATTGCCGGGGCCATCGTCACCGCGGTGGTCGAGGCGAGCGTGAACTTCCCCTTCATTCATGACTAGAATGGCAAGGCCGGTTTGCGCAAGGAGGCTGGCATGGGCATCCTCGACCCCCTGAGAGAGTTGGCGGTCCGTTTCTTCGAGTCCACACGGCAGAACCATGCCCTGGAGCATGCCACCGTCGCCGTCTTGATGCGGCGGCGGGAGCGGCCGGTGCGGATCATCGGCCGGGCGGCCGCCGACGGCTTCTATCTGCACGCGGACCTTCCTACCGAAGAGGTCGAAGGCGCCGTGCACGAGGCCCTAGACCGCATGAGGCACGGGGCCGACTATCTGGCCGTTTCGCCGTTCTGCGGCACGAACATAGCCGTGGCAGGGGCGCTTGCCGCCGTAGCCTGCCTGGCGACCCTGGGGACCAAGGACCGGGCTGGGAACCTGCCGATAGCCATGGCCGCCGCCGCTGGAGCTATCGTGCTTGCTCAACCACTGGGATCGTTGGCACAGCGTCACATTACGACCACGGCCAACGTCGAGGACTTGCGTGTGGTGGATGTCACCCGGAGGCTCAGCCTTGGGGGCATCGTGCATAAGGTGGAGACGGCCCGCGGCGACGGCGGCTAGGTCAAGTGCGCCCTCGAACGGGCATGGGATAATGTTCGAAGACTCCCCGTAGCTCAGCGTGGATAGAGCAGCTGCCTTCTAAGCAGCGGGCCCTGGGTTCGAATCCCAGCGGGGAGGCCAGTTTCTTGATCCGCGTCTTGTCGACAGCCGCTAGTATAGAGATGGCAGTTAGGGGGTAACCGTGGGAAGGTTCGGCTACGAAGTCATCGATGCAGACGGGCATGTGACGGAGGCCGTCGACGAGTTCAAGGGGTACCTGGACCAGCCCTACCGAGACCGGCTCCAACGGATCCTCGACTGGTCGGCCAGGACCAAAAGCGTCGGGCATATGGCCGCCAGCGGGGGGATACCATACAACTACATGGCCCAGGGCTTCGAAAGGACCGGCCGCCGCTTCCTCGGCACCTGGGACGTCGGCGAGAGCCTCGACCCGGAGCACACGGTCATTGGCCGGACCGGCGGCCTCGCTCCAAACACCCGGAAGGGGGGCGGGCGCGATCCGAGCGTCACGAGGGAGGACATCACGGACCTGGGCATCGACCGGGCGGTGTGGTTCCCATCCTCCGCCACGAGCTTTATTGCGGTTGGCGATCCCGGGTTCGAAGCCGCGCTCTGCACCGCCTACAACAGGTGGATAGATGGGTTCTGCCGGAGCTTCCCCGGCGACTACTACGGCGTGGCGGTGATTCCCCACCTGGACATGAAGCTGGCCTCGGAAGAGATCAACAGGGTTGGCAAAGAAGCGTGGTGCCTTGGGGTGGCGACCTGCGCCGTCGTCGACGAGCGGCTAGGGGATCACCCATCCTTCCACCCCATGTACCAGGCAGCCCAAGAGAATGACCTTGCCCTCTGCGTGCACTCGGGTACCGATCGGCCCCCTTATGCGCCGGGACGGAGTGAGCTCTCCGACAACTACTTCTTGCTTCACATGACAGGCCATCCGTGGCAGCAGATGCGGGCGATGGCGGCCCTCATCGGCGGCGGCATTTTCGAGGAGTTCCCCCGCCTGCGAGTCGTGCACCTGGAGTCAGGGTGCGGGTGGGTCCCGTACTGGATGGAAAGGATGGACCACCACTTCGAGACTCTGGGCTACACTGTCCCCAAGCTGACCTTGAAACCCAGCGAGGTGGTCACGGGAGGGAGGTTGTTCGCTTCCTTCGAGGTGGACGAGGAGATCCTCCCCGAGGTCGCCCAGATCATCGGTGATGGGCAACTCGTCTTCGCCTCGGACTACCCGCACTTCGACGCCAACTACGAAGGGATAAAGGACCTGACCGAGAGGCAGGACATCACCGACGCTCAGAAGGCGATGTTTCTCGGGGAGAACGCCCGGAGGTTGTACCCTCGCCTGAACTGAGGCCCGACCCGCCGCCGGCGCATCTTCGATGGTCGGGCAGTCCGGCGCTAGAGGGCCGGCATGATCTCTTCGCCCAGGAGCCTCAGCTCCTTGCGCCCCCCCATGCCGGCGAACCAGATCTTGTTCACCCCGCGCTCCTCCAACTCCTTCAACCTTTCCACCCAGGCGGCCGGGTCGCCTGCGACGGCGAAGCGGTCGAGGAAGTACTCGGTGAGGCCGGCGCGCTCCATTGCCTGGACGTTCGGACCACCGAGGAAGAGGTGCTGTCTCGACGTGTAGGCCTTGGTGTACTCCTTGATGGGCTCGACAAGCTCCGGAGGCACGTGCTTGCCTTCGATGCCGAAACGCATCGAATGATTGCCCGCCGACGACACCGTCGCTTTGGCCATTTCCATGGCCTCGGCGTGGGACTCGGTAAGCGCTGGGCGCAGGGACCACCAAACGTCCAGGTCCTCCAGCCGGCGACCTGACTCCCTTGCCCCCTCTTCGATAAGCCGCAAGGACCCCTCCACGACCTCCGGCAGCACACCGTTGCCCAGGATGACTCCATCGCCGATGCGCCCGCCGAGACGGAGCATGCGGGGTCCTTCCGCCAGGATATAGATCGGCACTCGGGCCCTCGTCTCCGGAGGCGCCCAGTTGACCACCTGCTCGCGCCCCTTATAGGTGGCATGGCCTGTGGCCAAGAGGTCCCGAACGCACGCGACGTACTCCTCGATCGTGGCCCGGGTCCCCGGTTTCAGCCCCGCGTTGTAGACCGCCGTGTCCCCGGAGCCCATGACGAGAAACGAGCGGCCATCGCACAGGGCGTCGATTCCTGCGACGAAGGACGCCATGATGGAGGGCTCCCTGGTCACGGGGTTGGTATAGGCGAGCCCAATCTGTGCCCGCTGCGACATCTGGGCAAGGAGCGTCACCGATACATGGCTATCGAAATAGGCCCATTGGGAGTCGGCCCCGCCCATGCGCTCGACGCCCAGCTCTTCCCCCATGCGGACGACGTCCCGCATTGTGGCAACCGCATCCGGGGTGACGCCCCGGGCGCTAGCGGCGATCCCGAATCGGACTGACATGCCATCACCTCGCGAGATCGGTCTTCTGTTCCCCGCGACTTGTCTTCCGGCAAGTCGCGGGCACCCATTCTACCTGGGATGTCCTGAAGCCGGGACATTGCCCCGGAACCAGATCTGGCGGCTTGACAGCGGGCACCCGGCTCCCCATCGTGGCCGGTACGTTCGATTCGGGGTGAGGGGGGACCGGCGCCGCGACAGGAGTCCCACCGGTATCGGCGCGAAGGGCGCGAATAGTCAGGAGACACAGATGAAGCTCCGGGACAGGGTTGCGGTAGTTACGGGCGGGGCAAACGGCATCGGCCGCGCCTTGTGCCGGCGCTTCGCCGCCGAGCAGGCCCGCGGGGTCGTGGTTGCGGACATGGACGCGGAAGGGGCTGAGGCGGTGGCGCGGGAGGTGGGCGGCTTGTCCGTAACGGTGGACGTGAGCATCGAGGCTGACATCGTCCGCCTGGTCGAGCAGGCCATCGACACGTATGGCCGAGTCGACGTGTTCTGCTCCAACGCAGGTATCAGCTCAACTGGCGGAGCAATCGAGGCGTCCAACGAGGACTGGCAGCGGTCCTGGGATGTGAACTATATGCCGCACGTCTACGCGGCCCGAGCGGTGGTGCCGGGGATGCTGGAGCGCGGCGAGGGTTACTTGCTGCAGACCGCCTCCGCGGCGGGCCTCCTCAACCACTTCGAGTCGGCGCCGTACGCCGTGAGCAAGCACGCGGTCGTAGCCCTGGCCGAGTGGCTCGCCATCACTTATGCGGACAGGGGCATCAAGGTGTCCTGCCTCTGCCCTCAGGGTGTCCGCACCAGGATGTTGCTGGGCGAAGACGGGGGCCGCGAGAGCTTTCTGCTCGCCGGGGCCGTCGAGCCGGAAGACGCGGCCGAGGCGGTGATTCGAGGCATCGACGCCGAGCGCTTCCTCATCCTGCCTCACCCGGAGGTGGCGGAGTTCTACCGCCGCAAGGGGGACGACCCCGACCGGTGGCTCATGGGCATGCGCCGGCTGCGAGACAGGGCAGTGAGGGGCTGAAAGGAGCATTGCCGGCGCTCTTACAGCATTCCGCCGCCGTTATGAGCCGCTCCTGTCCGAGTCCCCTTGTCGTCTCTTGGTCAACCGTGACGGCGTCGAGGGTCCAGGCTAGGGCGTGTTCACACTAGCTGTGAGGCAAAGGCTTGCCAAAGGCGGGGCGGGGCTAAGGTGCCTGGCGGGCAGCGTCCTAGATTCCTCGGCTGCGCCTCGGAATCACTATGGCCTTGTGAAGGCCACGTAAGGGGATGAAAACAGGGCGGCGTCCCAGGACAGGGCCGGAGGCGGGTTTCAAACCCGCCTCTACGAAACAACGGTGCGGCGGTGCCCATTTTCATAGCAATGACACGGGGGAGCGCTTTTCGTGTAGCGCGAGCATCGTGTAAACAGGCCCTAGTCGAACTCGGGGAGCACCTCTTCGGCCGCCCACTCCATCGCCTCGAGGAGGGGCGGGAGCTCGTCGAATCGGAAGCCCAGGTTCATCATCGTGGCGCCGGCCTCCGCGTAGCCTCGCACGCGCTCGCACACCTCTCCCGCCGTTGCCAGGGGCACCGCCGTCCTAGCCCCACGGCTGACCCTCACGTGATATGGGACGTCGTCCCCGAGCCGCTCCGGCTCAGTTTCCGGCGGCGGTTCCGAGGAGGTGGCAATGCCGCCGGGGCTTATCGCCTCGATCCTGGCGGTGAACGTCATCGGCGCCGTGCGCCCGGTCTCTTCGATCAGGCGGCCGGCATAGTCGGTCAGCACCCGGTATTCCTCAATGGAGAGCTGCATCGGGTGCCAACCCTCGGCGTACAACACCGCCCGGCGCACGGAGGCCCTTGCGTTCCCTCCCACCCAGACCGGGGGATGGGGGTCCGCCACGGGCCTTGGCGACACGACGACATCCTCGAAGTCCCAGTACTTTCCGTGGAAGGAGGCGCTGTCGCTGGTCCAAAGGGCCTTGATGATCTGGATGTACTCGTCGGAGACGGGGCCGCGCTCCGCGTAGTTGGCGCCCAGGACTTCGAACTCCCTCTCGAGGTGGCCCACACCGACCCCAAAGATGATCCGCCCTCCGGATATGGAGTCCAGTGTTCCGAGGGCTTTGGCCATTTCGAAGGGCGTCCGGTAGGGCAGCACCACGACGCTGGTGAGCAGTCTGACCCTCCTGGTCATGCCGGCGACGAACCCCAGGGTCGCGACGGGGTCGAACCAGCGGGTACCTATGGTGCCGGCGTGCTCCCTTGGGATCACAGGATGGTCGCAACAGGACACGTACTCCAGACCGAGCGCATCGGCCTTCTGAGCCACGGCCGCGATGCCCTCCACCACCTGTACGTCGGACCAGCCGCTCGCCGTCATAGGCATGATGCCCGGGAGCGCCACGCCGAATTTCATCAGAGCCACCCGTGTTTCGTTGCCGGGGCAAGCTTTGGGGTCAGAGGGCCAACCAGATACCGCGACCCCTGGGGTGGAGTGTACACGATTGCCGCGACGGAGAAGCACAGCAGCCAACCTCCGCCGCTCCTCGACTTTCGGCGACCCCCAACCCGCGGCCGCCGGCCTGATGTACCGGCCTGATGTACAATTCGCCCGGGGACGGCGATCGTCCCTCGATGAGGGCCCCATCATATTGACGGTCCTACAGAACAGACGGCCCCACAGACGGCCCTGCCACCGGAGCCACCGATGTCAGCCCTGACGGACAGCACCTTCAAGAACAAGACGGCAATCGCCGGGATCGGGTACACCCAGTTCTACAAGGACTCCCGGCACACTCCCCTTGGACTCGCCTGCCGGGCAATCCTGAACGGCCTGGAGGATGCGGGCCTCACCCTGCAGGATGTCGACGGGTTGGCCCAGTACAGCGGCGGCGACTCCGTCCCGGTGGGCGAGGTCGCGACGGCTATTGGGATCAAGCAGACCAACTGGATGCTGGACTTCAGCTCCGGCGGGTGGGGCGTCAGCGCCATGGTGGGGGATGCGGCCATGGCCATCGCCACGGGCCATGCGAATGTCGTTGTCGTGTGGCGGTCGCTGAACGGGCGTTCGGGCCACCGGCTTGGCGGCGGGGTGCGCTCCACGGGTCCGACGGGAGCGCGGCAGTGGGGCATGCCATACGGGGTGATGACCCCAGCTCAAAGCTATGCTTTCTGGGCCCGGCGGCACATGGAGACCTTCGGCACCACCAGCGAGCATTTCGGCCACATCGCCGTAAACTCCCGAAAAAACGCCGCCAAGAACCCCCGGGCCACGATGACCGCCCCCATCACGCTGGAGGACCACCAATCGTCGAGATGGATCGTCGAGCCGTTTCACCTGCTGGACTGCTGCCTTGAAACAGATGCGTCGGTGGCTCTGGTCCTGACCTCGGCGGAGCGGGCGCGAGACCTTCGAAAGCCCCCGGTGTATATCCGGGCAACGGGCACGGCTTCGGGGCCCTACCCCAGCTTCACCGGCTTGAACGGTGAGTTCCCTTGGCGCGATCACCTGCATTGCTACGGGAAATACGTTTCACCGGGACTCTATGACCGGGCGGGGATCGGGCCCAAGGACCTGAGCCTGGCCATGGTCTACGACTGCTTCACCTGGGCGGTGCTGCTCCAGCTCGAGGACTTTGGATTTTGCCCCAAGGGCGAGGGCGGGCCATTCGTTGCCGACGGCAATATCGCCCTGGATGGGACGATCCCCGTGAATACCAATGGGGGAATGCTCTCGGAAGGGTACGTTCACGGGCTGAACCACTTCATCGAGGCCGCCGAGCAGCTCAGGGGCGAGGCCGGGGAACGGCAGGTGCCGAACGCGGAGACGGCCCTGGTCACGAGCTGGGGGGCCACCCTGGGCAGCGCCACGATCTTGGCCAGATAGGACAACAGCGGTGCCCAGGCTCGATCCCAGTACGACGCCGATTCCCGACGTGGACACCAGGCCTTTCTGGGAGTTCACGAAGAAACACGAGCTTCGGGTACAGCGATGCCGGCAGTGCGGTCACTACCGTTTCCCGCCCGCGGTCCTGTGCTCGGAATGCCAGTCGTTCGATGTCGAGTGGGTCCAGCTATCCGGCAGGGGACTGTTTACAGCTGGGAGGTCATCCATCACCACGTGACGCCGACGTTCATGGAAGCCGGACCGTTGCCGGTCGTGATGGTCCAGCCGCAGGAGAGCGACGCGGTCCACTTTGTTGGGGGTCTCGTCGAAACGGACCGGGGCGATCTTCGCGTGGGGCTGCCGGTCGAGGCCGTCTTCGAAGACCAGACGGACGAGATCACGCTCGTCCACTGGCGGGCTGCCCGCGCGCAGTAGCCGTCGCAACTCTTGGGGCTTGCGCCTCCGCAGCCGGGCCCTGAAGGGCAGTCGCGTTTGGACAAGAAGAGACCCCGGACGACGACCGTCCGGGGTCTCTTCTTGTCCGGTCTCGAATAGCGCCCTAATTGTCCAGCCAGATTTGCTCGTGCCGGAAGATGTTGTGGTGGTTAAAGCCGATATGCGTGTAGTAGTTCTTCACGAAGGGCTGATGGCCGATGGCGGATGCCCGGTTGATCGCCGGGATGTAGGCGCCAAAATGCTCGTCAATGATGATCTGCTGGGCCTCCAGCAGCATGTCCCTGCGCTTGGCCTCGTCCAGGACCTTGTCCTGCTCCACCAGAAGCTCGTCAATCCGCGCATTGCTCCACTTGCCATAGTTGCTCGCGCCGTCGGACAGCACCCAGGTGTTCAGGTAGTTCGAGGGGTCATCAAAGCTGATGGATGCCGTGATCAGGTAGGTGTCGAAGTCGCCGCGCCTGACCTTCACCGCGATCTCCTGCGCCGAGAGGGCGGTGAGATCGGTCTTGAAGCCAAGCGCTCGAAGCGACGATTCAGTGATCTCTCCCCACTCGGTCCAACACGTGCATGACAAGATGCCTATGGTGAGCTCGCCGGGGTCGATTCCCGCTTCCTCCAGGAGCGCCTTGCCCATGGCCACCTCAGCCGCCTTGTCGCTGCCCCAGCCGGGCTTGCCCTTCAGCTCCGATTCGGGGATGCCCCACCTGCCTCCCAGCTCGGGCGACAGCAGGGGAGCGGAGTAAGGGCTGCCGGTCCCTCCGCGCCAGATGTCGACCAAGGCCTGACGGTCCACAGCCAGGTGGAACGCGCGCCGGGCCCGCTTGTCCAGCCACGGCGCTCTCTGGTTCAGGACATGAAGGGCCGGCCCCTGACCGACCAGCAGCGGCACCCAGCCAGTCGACTCCGTGAGGCGCCTGACGATGTCCGGATTCAGCTCGTTGCCATTGAAGGAGGTCAGGTGCAGCCGGTTGGTCCGGAAGGCGGCGATGACCGTTTCCCCTCGGGCGAAGGTGTACTCCATGGCGTCGAGGTACGGCAGACCCTCCACGAAGTAGTCGTCGTTCCTTACGAGGGACATGCCCTCCTGCGGCCGCATGTCGGTGAGCTTGAAGGGACCCGTTCCAATGGGGTTCTTCTCGAAAGCCTCGAGCTGCTCCGGGAAGGGCATGTGGGCCGGGTACATCAGGAAGACATTCCTGCCCATCACCCCGAGCAATGAGTTGCTCGGCTCTTTGAGGCCGACGCGAACGGTGTAATCGTCAACCTGGGTGACGCTGTCGATGACCGAGAATGCGTTCTTGAAGAACGTCATCTGGTCGGAGCGAGGCTTCCAGGCCCTATCGATGTTGTAGGCCACGTCCTCGGCGGTGAGCGCGTCGCCATCGTGGAACCGGACCCCCTTGCGGATCGAGAAGGTGATGGTCTTTCCGGCGTCGCTGAACTCCCATCGCTCGGCGATGTCACCGTAGAGGGGGCTCCCCTGCGCATAGTTGTCCGGCACTATCAGGTTGTTGAGCACCGGCTGCCAGATCTCCTCACCGGCAAGGGCGGGACCGCCAGTCTCGAAGGTATCGTAGCCGAAGGGCTCGAAGACCAAGCCCGGGACCTGGAGAGTGCCCCCGAGCTTCCCGGCCTGGGGCGCCAGCGTCATATCGAACTTGCCCATCATCATGGCCTCGGGCGTGGGCGTCGGTGGTATTGGCGTCGCCGTTGGCCGAGGCGCGGCCGTAGGCGGGGGCGCCTCGGTAGGCACAGGTGTGGCCGTCGCCCCAGGCGCGGCAGTAGGCGGGGGCGCCTCGGTTGGCACGGGTGTGGCCGTCGCCCGGGGCGCGGCAGTAGGCGGGGGCGCCTCGGTCGGCACGGGTGTGGCCGTCGGGACGGCTGTCGGCCGGGGGGTGGCTGTCGGCTCCGCTCCGCCGCACGCCGCGACGACAAGGGTGACCGCGGCAGCGGCAGCGAAGGCGAGATAGCGTGTTCTAAGCCGCTTCATACATCGTCCTCCAGTCTTGTGTTCCCCGCTCGTTGGGTAGAGGGCGAGTCGCACATCCCACCCGACCGCGCCCGACAATAGCTTTGACCAGTAGGCGTGTCAACTGATGTCGGCACCAGGCGCCGCTTCAGTGGCGGCTCGCAGCCCGCGGGAGGCCGATTCTTCTCGATCTTAGTGAAATGCCGAGGCGTGAACTCGCCGCCGCACCCGGCGGCCCCGCGGGGCCGCGGTCCGCCCGGGGCGACAGGCCGGTAAGAGCCGAACCGACGGACGGACTTCATGCTCGAGCATCCCCGAATCATCGGCTCTCTGTCCGCCGGCGTCGAGTATGATTGCAGGGCGCCGCAATGCATCGAGAACGACCGGGAACGGTACACCTGGATGGACATGGTCTCCCGGCACCACCCCCTGGAGCGCATCAACGAAGCGATGACATGAACGGGTCCTAAGGAGGCGGAACCATGGCGAAGCACGGCTTCAAAGTCTTCGACTCGGACATGCATGTTGCCGAGCCCTACGATCTGTGGCAGCGCTACATCGACCCGGCCTTCCGCGACCGCGCTCCAACCGCGACCCCGGTCCACCCGCGGATTTGGGGCGTCGACATCGAGGGGTATCCACGTATGGGGCTGTCGACGCCGTATACGGAGGAAGGGGACCGGCTTCATCGGGACAAGCAAAACCCCCAGTACGAATACTCCGATGCCCATTGGTTCGACGCCGGGTCGCAGGTCCGGGCGATGAACACGGAGGGGATCGACATCACCGTGCTCTTCCCCACACGCGCGCTATTCGTGGTCGACATCGACGGCATGGACCCTTACTACGGCGACGCCATCGCCCGGGCCTACAACGACTGGATGTACGACTTCTGCCAGGAGAGCCCCGAGCGGATGTACGGGGCCGCCTGCATCAGCCCCCACGACATCGAGATGGCGGTCTCGGAGACCCGCCGATGTGTCGAGAAGCTGGGCTTCAAAGCGATTTACCTTCGCCCGATCGTCATGAACGGGCGCAACTGGTACGACTCTTTCTATGATCCCCTGTGGGCTGAGTGCCAGTCGTTGGGGGTGCCGGTCTGCTTCCACGACGGCGGGAGCGCGCGGTCGGTGTCGGAAACGGCGAAGATCGGGACTCACTTTCACTCGTTGATGCTTTCGCATACGGCGGGCTGGCACGCGCTGCAGATGGTGACGGCCTCCGTCGCCTTCTGCGGCGGCGGCGTCCTGGCGCGCTTCCCCGATCTGAAGGTCGCGTTCCTGGAGGGCAACTGCTCGTGGGTGCCGTGGATGATGTGGCGGCTGGACGAGCACCAGGAATGGCGCGGGTTCGAGGCGCCGGAGCTGACGATGCGCCCCTCCGAGTACTTCAAGCGCCAGTGCTACGTCTCCATCGAATGTGACGAGTCGCCGGCCCGCTACATGGACGCCGAGGGTTACGGCCGAAACGTCGTCTTCTCGACGGACTATCCCCACCCCGACTCGAAATTCCCCAAGGCGGTCGACAGCTTCATGGAGCTGGAGCTTTCCGAGGACGCTCGCGGCCGCTACCTGTGGGACAACTGCGCGCGCCTTTATCGGTTTGACTAGCCAGGCATCGCAGTTAGCTCAAACTGGATGCCGGCGGGATCATGAACGACTGGCGGTTTGACCAGCCAGGCATCGCAGTTAGCTCAAACTCGATCTGAGCCAACGCCGCGCCGGCCATCGGAAGGAGGGCGGGCGCGACGGCCGCCCTGTTGCCGGGCAAAAAAGAAACCCCGGACGATGACCGTCCGGGGTTTCTTAGCCGGTTCCGGATAGCCCTACTGGTCCAGCCAGAGCTGCTCGTGCCGGAAGATGTTGTGGTGGTTAAAACCCACGTTGGTGTAGTAGTTCTTCACGAAGGGCTGGTGCCCGATGAAGGACACCCGGTTGATGGCGGGGATATAGGCCCCGTAGTGCTCTTCGAGGATGATCCGCTGAACCTCGAACAGCATTTCTGCGCGCTTGGCAGAGTCCAACTCCCTGTCCTGCGCAGCGAGCAGCTCGTCAAGCCGGGGGATGGACCAATTGCCGTAGTTGCTCGAGCCGTCGGACAGCACCCAGTTGCTCAGGTAGTTCGCGGGGTCGTCGAAGCTGATGGACGCGGTGATCTGGTAGATGTCGAAGTCGCCACGCAACACGCGCTCGGTGTTCTCGCGGCCGGTCCCCGTAAGGAGGTCCGTCTTGAAGCCGAGGCCTCGGACTGTGTTTTCGGTGATCGACCCCCACTCGGGCCATGACGTGCTCGAGAGGATGGTCATGGTGAATTGGCTGGGGTCGACCCCGGCCTCTTTCAGCAGGGCCTTGGCCTGTTCGATCTCCGCCGGCTTGTCGCTGCCCCAACCCGGCTGGCCCTTCAGAAACGCTTCGGGGATACCCCATCGGCCACCCAACTCCGGCGCCAGCAGAGGAGCGGAGTAGGGGCTGCCGGCGCCGCCGCGCCAGATGTCGATCAGCGCCTGACGGTCCACAGCCAGGTGGAACGCGCGCCGGGCCCGCTTATCGGTCCAGGGCGCCCGCTGGTTGAGGACGTAGAGGGCGGGACCCTGTCCGACCGTTACCGGAACCCACCCGGTCGACTCAGTGAGACGCCTGACGATGTCGGGGTCAAGCTCGTTGCTGTTGAATGACGTGACGTGCAGCCGGGCGGTCCGGAAGGCCGCGATGACGGTGTCGCCGCGGGCGAAGGTGTACTCGACCGCGTCAAGGTAGGGCAGGCCCTCTACGAAGTAGTCATCGTTCCGTACCAGGGACATGCCCTCCTGGGGGCGCATGTCTTCTAGCTTGAACGGGCCTGTGCCAACGGGATCTTTCTCGAACGCTTCGAGCTCCTCCGGGAACGGGATATGCGCCGGGTACATCAGGAAGACGTTCCTGCCCATCACCCCGAGCAGTGAATTACTGGCCTCCTTCAGGCCCACGCGCACCGTGTATTCGTCGACCTGGGTGACGCTGTCGATGACCGCAAATGCGTTCTTGAAGAATCTCATCGCATCGGAGCGCGGCTTCCAGGCCCTATCGATGTTGTAGGCCACGTCCTCGGCAGTAAGGGGGTCGCCATCGTGGAACCGGATCCCCTTGCGAATCGAGAAGGTGAGCGTCTGACCAGCGTCGCTGTACTCCCAGCTCTCGGCGATGTCGCCGTAGAGGGGGCTGCCTTCCGCATAGTTGTCCGGCACCACGAGGTTGTTGTGCACCGGCTGCCAGATCTCCTCGCTTGCGAGCGCGGGTCCGCCGTTCTCGAAGCTGTCGTAGCCATAGGGCTCACTGGACAGGGCGGGGGCGTGCAGCGTGCCCCCCAGCTTTCCGGCTGTGGGCAACGACGTCATATTGAACTTGCCCATCATCATGGCCTCGGGCGTGGGCGTGGGCGTCGGCGGTACCGGCGTCGCCGTCGGGACCGGGGTTGCCGTCGGCTGAGGTGTGGCCGTCGGGTCCGCGCCACCGCATGCGGCGACGATAAGTGTGACCGCGGCAACTGCGGCGAAGACGAGATGCTTCGGCCCAAGTCTCTTCATTCGTTGTCCTCCAGGCATGTTCCCCCAACTCCAATAGCCGGTAAGTTGGGAATTCGCCGAAGACGATAACCCTGTCGCACGGCCGTGTCAACTCTTGGCGCTCAGGCGCACTCGGGCATCGTCCGGGACCGCCGGGACCTTGTCTCTCGAACTCAGTGGAGTGGGCGGGCCTGGAGCTCGCGGTGATAGACCCGTCGGGGAGCACGAGGCCGGGTGCCGGAGCTGATCAAGGCGGTGTCAGTCCAATACGACACAGGCCCGGCCGGCCAGCTCCATCCGCTCGATGCTCCGCAGGGCCTCGCCGGCCTCCTCAAGTCGGCACAGCCTGGTGACTACGGGCCGCACCTGCCCTCGGGCGACCACTTCCACCGCCTCCGCAAGCTCCTGCCTGGTGCAATACCGTGAGCCGGTGAGGACGATCTCGGTGCCTACGAGATGGCCCGGACTGATCTCAAGCACGGCCTTCGTGTCGTACGATCCGACGAAGATGAGCCGTCCACCTTTCCCCAAACTCTTCAGGCTGGCCTCGAGGGTCTGCGGTAAGCCGACCATCTCCACGACGGCATCCACGCCCCGGCCCCGCGTGAGGTCTCTCGCGGCCTCATCGATGCGGGCATCGCGAGCGTCTATGACGTGGTCGGCACCCATCTTTGTCGCCAGGGCCAGCTTCTCGGCGCTGATATCCACCGCAATGACCCTGGCCCCGAGCAGCTTCGCCATCTGCACCATGTGAATTCCGACCCCTCCACCCGCTCCGGTAATCAGCACCGTCTCGGGGGCCTGGACGCGGGCGCGCTCGCGCAGCACGTGCAGCGGGGTGCAGACCGCATCAGCCGTCACCGCGGCGTCGACGTAGTCCAGCTCAGGCGGAATGCGGCACAGGTTCCGCGCGGGCAACACGACATAATCGGCCAGGCCTCCATCGGTCTGGACGCCGACGTACCCCGCGTGGCGGTCACACAGGTCTTCGCGGCCCACGTTGCACCATCGGCAGTCGCCGCAGGTGAGATAAAAGTACACGTTGACCCGGTCGCCTCGATGGAAGCCGGCGACTCCCTCGCCCGTCCCCACGACGTCGCCCGCGATTTCGTGGCCGATGATACGAGGGAGCTTCGCGGGAAGGTCGCGCTGGCCCATGCGGCCTTTTAGGTTCCAGACAAGGGTCAGGCCAAGACCGCAAGCGCGTACTTTGACCAGAGCTTCTCCAGGGCCGGGCCGCGGGTCGTGGACCTCTTGCAGAACGAGGGGACCGTTGGCCTCGCTCAAGAACAGGGCCTTCATGGCCGCACCTCCCTCCGGGGCTCGTCCGCGCCACTATCGGCCCTTTTGCGGGCATCGGCAACACCGGGGTCTGCTCGCCCGCAGGCACCGTGGTCCGAATTGGCACCGCCGCGGCGTGCGGGTGGGTTGCCGCTGGAATGCAAACCGGCTGCGACTCCTGCTATTATCCAGCTCAAACGCCGAGGTGATCCGGCACATATCCGCGCACAAGAGGACCCGATGAGCGAACCCCTGACGTCCGAGGTTGTCGAAGTTGATAGCGTATCCGCGGCGATGGACCTCGCGTGGGAGGAGGGGTGGACGGACGGTCTGCCTATCGTCCCGCCGACGGCAGACCGGGTCGCCCGCTTTCTGGAGGCCGGGGGCAGGGCGCCAGGCGACATTATCGGCGCGTACAAGGTCCGGAACCGAGAGATCAACGCGGAAAAGGTCGCCATCAACGCGGTCATGGCGGGCTGCAAGCCGGAGTTCATGCCCATCGTGAACGCGGCGATCGAGGCCGTCACTGACGAAGAGTTCCACATGAACCACATTGCCAGCACGTCCAGCCCTTGGCCGGCGTTTGTGGTCAACGGGCCCATCGCGGAGGAGGTCGGCCTCAACGCTGGGCTCTACGTGCTTGGCCCCGGCAGACGCGCCAACGCGACCATCGGACGGGCGGTCAGCCTCACCCTGGCGAACTGCATGGACGCGAAGGTTGGGGGTGTCCAGCAAGGGGCAATGGGAAGCCCGTTTCGCCTAGGCGGGATGGTGATCGCCGAGAAAGAAGATGATGTCTGGGAGCCGTTGTCGGTCATGCGGGGCTTCAAAAGGGGTGAGAGCGTCGTGACGGCTTTCAGCACCATGGAGGGCCCGCAGGACGTCCGCATTTACGGAATGCCCCATGTCGACACTGCCGAAGGGCTCACCTCGGTCCTCGCCGAGTATATGTCGGAGGGCTTCTTCTCCCCCGGTCCTCACCTTGTTCTTTTCTCTCCCTCCTGGCACCGGCTCTATCTGGAGGATGGCTGGTCCAAGCAGGACGTCATCCAGTACCTCGAAGACCATACGAGGAGCAGCGTTGCCCGGTTGCGAAGAAAGGGACGCCTGGGGCTCTACAAGGCCCACGAGGACAACCTGCATGAAGAGGAGTCCTCCGATATCGATCGGCTCATGGAGCCCGCCGAAAACGGCGTGCCAATCATCGAGCCCCACGAGGAGGAGGAGTTCATGTACCACGCAAGGTCGGAACACCGCAGAACAGAGTATTCCGTGGCCGTGGCAGGTGGAGAGGTCGGGGCCTTCGCCATGATCTTCAAGCCGTACCCGACGGGACCGAACACCGTGAGCAAGGCCGTTCGCAAAGCGGGTTAGCCGAGCATAGTCAGAGAAGGGGTGAACGCGATGGCCGATACAGGACGGCTGACACTGCTGGACCCTACGCTCCCCTACCCGAGCACCAAGGGTAAGCTAGCACCGCGCCTCGATACCCTGAACGGAAAGGTCGTGGGGTTCCTCGGGAACTCGTTCCCGGGCGCGGACAGAATGCTGGACAGAGTCCAGGAGATCGTCTCCTCAAAGTACGAACTGGAGGGGATGGTGGTCCGGCACAAGAGCTACCTGGGCGAACCGGCAACCAAAGAGATGTTCGATGAGATGGTCTCCTCCTGCGATGCCGTCTTCACTGCGATAGGCGCTTGAGGCTCATGCTGCTCGGCCCTTGGGGTCGACGCGTTCGCTTTCGAGGAGAAGGGCATCCCGGTAGCAGCCCTGGCCATCGATACCCTGGTCGACAACGTCGGCAAGATGATCGGCCGGCTCCATGGATTTCCGGAATATCCGTACGTGATCATCCCCGCGCCGTTCATCGAGGGGGTGATGATCCCTGAAGACATGTGGGAGCAGAAGATCCAGGACGCGGTGACGAAATCTGAGGAGCTTCTGACCGGTACATCGATCTCCGCCGGCTAGGGCGTGTTCACACTAGCTGTGAGGCAAAGGCTTGCCAAAGTCGTGGCGGGGCTAAGGTGTCTGGCGGGCAGCGTCTTAGATTCCTCGGCTGCGCCTCGGAATGACACGGGGGGAGCGCTTTTCGTGTAGCGCGAGCATCGTGTAAACAGGCCCTAGCGGTGGTCTCCTGCGGGGACCGCCCATCAGGCGGGGCCAGCACCGATCGAGTAGCAAAAGGGCGGCGGGTCAACCCGCCGCCCTTTGAAATGCCGCTTTCGCCGATCGGCAGCGCCGCAGCTAGCGGTACTGACTGCTCTTGAGCACCTTGCCGGGGAGGTTGCCTGCCTCTTTTCCCTCCCAGATGGTGGGCTCGCCGTTGACCAATACGTATGGGACCCCATCCGCCTTCTGGACCCACCGCTTGAGGCCACCTGGGAAATCGTATATCAGCTCCTTGTCGTGGGCATCGATCCTGTCCGCATCGAAGACCATGACATCGGCTGCGGCCCCGACCCTGAGGGTCCCTCGGTCCCTGATGCCCAGATAACGGGCGGGCAAGGACGTGATCTTTCGAATACCTTCCTCGAGGCTCATCGCTCCACGGTCGAGGACCCATCGACGCAGGAAATAGGTGCCCTCGCCCGCTTTGCATTCAGCGCCCAAGTGGGCCCCCGCGTCAGAGACCATTGGCACGGCATGAGGGATGCTGTATGTCCGGGCCTTTTCTTCGTCGAACCAAGTGGACTCCGGCTGAAGGCGGGTCTCCAGCGTAGTCTTCAGGTCCTCGGAGACCACGAGGTCCAACAGGGCGTCCGCCAGGTGCTTGCCCTGCTCCTTGGCGATCTGAGGGATGCTCATGCCTTCGAAGCGGCCGTTATCGGCCTTGTCCGCCTTCTTCACCGTCACGAGGTCCCAGTTGATGCGGGGCCGGCGCATCTTGAGACCGTCCATGGCGGCCTCTGCGTCGACCTCATCACGGAGGGTCTGCCGCAAGCTCGGGTCGCCGTACCCTTTCAGCCGCTCTGGGACCGGGCGGTCCATGATCTTCATCCAGGTGTCCATGCTGTTGAAGTGGGTGGTGGTGTCGTGGAAGCTCACGAACTTATAGAAGGGCTGGCTGCCGGTGACCCCCCAGATCGCGGCCCCCTTCGCGGACGCGGCCCCCATCCATTCCCATGCGTCCCCGCCACCGAAACCGTTGAGCTGGATGGGCCTGCCGGAGGTCGCAGCCATGGCCATGATCAGGTCCTTGTCCTCGGTCGTCATCCCCCGGAATAGGCCGCTGGGGATCAACCCCATGGATGTCGAACCAAGGTTTCGAAGGACGCCGGCCAGCTCGAGGAGCTCCTCCCTGGCGGCCTGCCGACTGGGGACAGGACGGGCCTCCATGTCGAAGTGGCTGGGCGCCAACGACGTCGTGAACCCGAAGGCGCCGGCATCCAGGCCGTCTCTTAGCACGCCCTTAAGCTTTATCACCTCTTCCGGGGTGGCGGTCCGCTCGAGGGCCTCCGGACCCATGACGTAATAGCGCATCGTCGAGTGGCCCAACATCGTCACCGCGTTAACCCCGAGCCCGTGGTCCAGGGAGGCTAGGTACTCGGGGAACGTCACCCAGTCCCAGGCGATCTCGGTCCTGAACAGGTCCAGGGGCATCTCCTCGACCCGCCCGAACATGCGGATGATGTAGTCCCGGTCCTCCGGCTTGACCGGCGCCATGCTGTACCCGCAGAGTCCCATCATCACCGTCGTCACGCCATGCCACGATGACGATGAGCCCTTGGGCTCGAAAAGCAGCTGTCCGTCCATGTGCGTGTGCGGGTCGATGATCCCGGGGGAGACGCACAGGCCGCTGGCGTCGATCACGCGATCTCCGCCGGTGAGCCGCTCGGCGATGGCCGTGATCCTGCCTTCGTCGATGAGCAGGTCACCCTCGTACCGGGCAGCCCCGGTGCCATCGATGATAGTGCCGTTCTTGATTAACGTACTCATGGACTCACTCCTTTCGCCGATGGAAGACGATGCCATTCTACGGCATGCAGTCCGAAATACGCAGCCGTCGGCGCGTCCTCAAGGAACGCGCCGGCCACAGCAATGGGCCGTCCGTGCGGATCCCGTCCGTGCAGATATTGCGGCTTGCGGGGTCGTCGGCGCCCCTACGCCACCTCGACGCGAGAGTAAAGCCGGGCCGGGTTCTCGCTAAAGACCTTTCGCTTCTGATCGTCAGTGATGTCCGTGCGCTCGGCCACGGTCTGAACGGAGCCGGGAAACTTGGCGTCATAGTGCGGGTAGTCCGAGGCGTACACGACGGTGCTCCCCAAGGTATCCAGCACAAAGGGGAGGGAGACTTCGTCCGGGTCGAAGGAGACGAAGCAGCGGCCGGTCTTGAAAAAATGGCTCGGCTCGTGCTTCAGCAGCGGGACCGTCTTCGGGAGCAGCTCATAGTGCTCATCCAGCCGCTCGGCCCACCACGGCAGCCATCCGCATCCCGCCTCCAGGAAGGCGACCCGAAGCTTGGGGAATAGCTCGAGGACGCCTCCGCCAATGATGGTGGTTACGGCGCGCATCTGCTCGTAGGGGTTGCCGGAGGCGTGCATCTGGAACCAGGCTTCGGTCATCTCCCAGACCCCGAGGCCGTAGGGAGGCCCCGCAGCGCTTTGGTGGTGGATGGTAATAGGGATGTCGAGTTCCTGGGCCGTCCGCCACAGGGGATGGAAATCGGGGTGGTCGAGCTGCTTGTCGTCCATGTGTGTTGAGGTGAAGAAGCCCACCACGCTGGGGTCCTCGGCAGCCCGGAGCATCTCCTGAACGCCGGTCTCGATATGGCGCATGGATACGGGCGCCACGAACCTGAGCCGGGGACTCGTGCTACAGAAGTCGGTCATCCAACGGTTGTAGCCCTGGTAGATCCCCGCCTCGAGACCGACGTCGTCCAGCGCGCTGTAGAAATTCATGGTACTGGGGAAGATGACCATGGTATCGATCCCCTCATCGTCCATGTCCAGCAGGCGCCCCTGGGCGTCGAGGGGGTCGATATAGGACCTGGTGCCCGGCTTGTTCGCGGAGGTCGAGCCCAGATCGGCTGGCTCTTTGGGATCGATGATTCCAAGAGGACGTCCCATCCCTACCTTCCGCTTCCCGGACGCCCCAAGAGTCCACCCAGGCTGTGATGGGTCGTCATTCTTCCTGACCCGGTCAAGAATCCCCGCGAGTCCTGGCCCTCTGTCCCTGTCCATGTATCTATCGGCCATCTGCTGCTGCATGTCGATTGATTCGACAATGTGACCGTCAGCGTCAATGACTTGGTAGCCAAACCGTCCCATAGACGCCCTCCCATATTGCGGGGCTTGGGGATCGAGGCATGATGTCCGCGCCGAGGGCGGACGCCCCGCGACGGGTTGGACTATAGGTAGTGGTCCAGGGGATGTCAACGGACGCCGGCCGGGCGCCAGGGGCATCAGGATTGATCTCGCGCAGGTATCTGCGGCCGCTTGGCAAGGAGCATCAGGCCGGCCGCGGCTATCGCTGCTCCGGCGAACAGCAAGAAGGCCAGGTTGTACGTCCCGGTCCGGTCGAAGATCAGACCGGCAATGAATGGTCCCACGATGACCCCGGCCAGATCCACGGTGGTGCCGAAACCGTTGATGGTGGCGAAGTTCCGGCGGCCAAAATAGTCCCCACGCATCGCAAACGGGACGATTCCGCTGCCGCCCCATCCGACCGCCAGCAACACCAAGAAGAGGGCGGCAAGCCACAGGGGGCCGATGAGCTGGAACAGCAGAAGAGGGATGACCAGCGAGCCAACCATCCCGGCCCCGACGAGCCGCTTTTCGAAGCGGTCGAGCAGGAGTCCCGTGAGAAGCCGGACCGGGATGATTACGACCCCGAATATGGTGAATAGGCTGGTGGCCACCCTGAGAGAAAAGTCAAGGTCCGTCATGGCGGGAATAAAGTGGGCAGTCGAACCGGCTGCAACCAGATTCCGCAGCGCGCCGGAGCCTCCCACGAGCCAAAACGACGGGGCGCTCAACGCCTGCCTAGCGGTGAACTCCCCTTCGCCTTCTGCCGCATCCGCTGCCGATCCGGATACTCGAACGGCTGAAGTGGAAGGCAGCCGCCTGCCCCCGTCCGGCAGATATCCGTAGTCCTCCGGGCGGTGACGCATCAGCATCACAAGCGGATAACCGACGACCCAGATTGTTACTCCCATCAATAGGGTCGCCGTCCTCCATCCGTACGTATCCACAAAGAAGCCGGTCACGTTGACAACCATCACGCCGAGGCCGACGCCGGCGAAGACGATTCCGATCGCCAACCCTCGCTTCCGGACGAACCAGTTGGCGACCGCAGCGATACCCGGCGCAACGGTCCCGGCGCCGGACCCGATTCCCATGAAGAGGATGTAGTAAAGGATGAACAGTGTGATCGATTGGGCGGTACTTACGAGCACGAACCCAAGGCCAAACAGTGTGATGCCAACAACCATGATCCGGCGGGGACCGAAACGGTCGAT
Organism: Dehalococcoidia bacterium; assembly: GCA_965220155.1. Classification (GTDB taxonomy): domain Bacteria; phylum Chloroflexota; class Dehalococcoidia; order SHYB01; family SHYB01. Next base: position 3,455,867 of record OZ244810.1, read on the forward strand.
GAGGTAGCCCTGGAATGGCCCGAGAATCGCTCCCTCCAGCAGAGCGAGGCCCAGGATCAGCGAGATGACGGCGCGTCCCTTGTCGAACTCGTCGCTGAGGTCCTTCAGCATGGTGCTGAAACCGAAGTTGTAGAACCCCGAGGCCATCGCCGCCAAGACCGTCGACGCGAGGACTATCCACCACCCATAGAAGAAGGCCGGCCTGCGGGCAGTCAGAGCATGGGCAAAGCGAGACGGGGGGCGCAACGGTTACCTCGGGGTGAGCCTACGGGCATTCCATTCGGCTGGACGGTCAGCGGGGGTCCCGTTGTAGGCCGCGCAATTCTAGCATGGCGGTCCTCCGGAGCCCTGGACTCTCTCCAAGTGCGAGGGGATAATCCGGCATCAACCCGAAGGAGCGTCCCATGAAAGTCAGCATGACGTACGACCTCCGCAACCCGCCCCAGTGGCGGAGGCCCTTCCCGGAGTTCTACCGGGAGTCCCTGGACCACATGGCGTACATGGAGGACCTGGGCTTCGATGCCATCTGGCTGCAGCAGCACCACTTCGAAGAGTCCGCCTATGGCCCATCCTTCGCGGCGCTCGCGGGATTCCTGGCAGCCCGGACGAAGCGAGTGCGGGTGGGCTCCTTCATCAAGATTCTGCCGCTTTACCATCCGCTGCTCGTTGCGGAAGAGATGGCATTTCTCGATAACATTCTCGATGGCCGGTTGGACGTGGGGGTGGGTATTGGCCACCGGCTCCTTGAGTTCAACGTCCTGGGTGTTTCCCCGAAACAACGGCCCTCGAGGATGGAAGAGGGACTCGACATCATGAAGCTGGCATGGACTGAGGAGCGTTTCAGCTATCAGGGGCGAAGGTTTCAGCTGGACGACGTGGAGGTCTGGCCCAAGCCCATCCAGAAGCCGCATCCCCCTTTGTTCATGGCGGTACGGTCACAGAAATCGGCTGAGCGAGCGGCCAGGTACCGGTGTCACCTCGCACCGGCCGCGACCGACCCGGAGGTCTACCACGCGTACACGTCCACTCTCCGGCGAATGGGCGAGGACCCGGCCGACTATCACGTGACCATCGGCCTCTCGGTCATCATCACGCAAGAAGACCCCGAGAAGGTCTGGGAGCGCCTGCTCCCGTATGCGGATTACTCCATGCGCTTCTATGACAACGTGGCACGCGAGATTGGGGACCCACCCATGCGCTCAGGCCTGCCCGGATCAGGGCCGATCGGGCCGGGGGAGTATCGCAGCCGTTTCGTCATCGGGACGGCCGACGACGTGCTCGAGGCCCTCGAGGGTATGCGGCCGAGCTGGTCGTGGGACGGCCTGAAGCTGGATGAGGTGGCATTGAGGACCCCTCCGCCCGGCCTCCCGCTCACCGACTACATGTCCACGTACGAGACCTTTGCCGCGGAGATCATGCCCGTCCTGCGCACCTGGTGACCGGGCGCACCATCGTCCGGACCCCTCCTGAATCCCCGGGCAGACGTACCGGGCTGGGCCCGAGAGCCGCGGGACCCGAAGCGGGCACCGGGACCGGTCATGGGGAGTCGGACGCACGAACCGGGACCTTGGCCGGAGGCCCGGTCCCGTCTTCGGGCACGTTCGGGGTCCTATCGTCGACACGCCTCACGATGATGATCGCAATGACCGCGGAAACTAGGAGGCCGACGACGGCAGCCGGCTGCCCAAACCCGAGAGTGGTCGCCACCAATCCCCACATGAGCGGTCCGATAATCGAGGACAAGCGCCCGGTCATGCTAAACAGGCCCAGGTATTCGGCTTCCGAGCCTCGGGGGATGAACAGGAGCAGCAGGGGTCGGTCCGACACCCACGTCCCGGCCATCCCGATTCCGGTCAGGATGCCTACGGCCCACCAGAGGATACCCGGAAGGCCGAGACTGGGAATAGCGACCCCCAACGCAAAGACAATCACCCAGCACGAAAGGGCCGCGATCAGGGTGCGCCTGGGGCCAACTCTGTCTGCCACCATTCCCCAGACCACCCCGGAGGGCGCGGCGACCGCGATGCCGGCTAGGAAGATGACCTGAGTCAGCCGGACAGATAGGCCAACGGTGTCCGTGGCGTAGAGGATTCCGAATACCGAGGCTGTATTGACCGATAGGGTGAAGAACGTCCGCGCCACCAAGAGCTTGCGCAGCCCGGGGTGACCTCGGACTGTGCCGAGCGCCCGCGACAGATGGTCCATCGCCGCTGCCAGGGTGTCCCTCGCGGGCGGCAATTGGCCGGACGTCCGCGACCGGTCCCTGACTGAGATGATCAACGGAAGAGCCAGGAGCAGGAACACCCCAGCCATGGTCCAGAACACCCAATCGTAATGCCCGGCTTTCAGGAACACGATAGTGATCCCTACCGCCGCCATCGAGCCGAGGTATCCGACCCCAACCGCAAGACCGCTTACGCGTCCCCGGTTCTGAGTGGTGCTCACCTCTGGCAGTAGTGCGTTGTAGCAGATCTGGGCGAGGTGAAAACCGGACAGCGCCACGGCGAACAGCGCAAGGGACAAAGAGAGCCCCGGTAACGCCAAGAAGAGGGTCGCGGCCACCGAAACGACCGTCGCGCCAAGCAGGAACGGGGTCCTTCTTCCCACCTGGTCTGAAATGCTTCCAAACACCGGGGCGGCGATTAGGAGGAAAATCATCGTCCCGGTCAGGGTGAAGCCCACATCAGCATCCGTGCCATGTGCAACGTCGGTGACCCACAGGGGAAACGTGATGCCGACGATGCCCGTGAGGTACGCTGAGTTGGCCAGGTCGTACAAGACCCACGAGGCGACAGCGGCTCTTCGGGGTCGGGTCTGTGCCAAGATGGCTGCTATAGTCGGGCTGGTCGGGAAATTATACTGGTTTCAGGCACAGCCTCGGGGGTCCATTGGCTACAGCTTGGGCGTCCAACGGTCAAGCGCTGGCTAGGGCGTGTTCACACTAGCTGTGAGGCAAAGGCTTGCCAAAGGCGTGGCGTGGCTAAGGTGCCTGGCGGGCAGCGTCTTAGATTCCTCGGCTGCGCCTCGGAATGACATGGGGGAGCGCTTTTCGTGTAGCGGGAGCATAGTGTGTTCTGCGCATTTTGAGTTGCCCTTCGCCCTCGCGAGTCTGTCGACCCCCGTGTGGACGGCCGCTAATGGGCGACGGCACGCCTCCGGACCGGTACTCAAGAAGAGGTGAAGGCCGATGAAACAGATCGTGTATAGCCATGTCGATGACGCACCCTGGATGCACCTGTCCCCACTGGGGGCCGGGGAGCTGTTCAGCAAGGTGGTGTTGGAGCCGCGTCCACGCGTTGCCCAGCTCTGGTATGAGCCCGGATACGTGTTCCCCGCTCACCGGCATCCCATGGACGAGGTGCTCTATGTTCTGAACGGGGAGATGTCCGTAAGCGGGCATCTCCTCAAAAGGGGCTCATTAGTCTTCATACCGAAAGAGACCGTCTATGGTCCAGAGTACACGGGACCATCTGGAGCGCTGTTTCTGAGGGTAGAGCTTTGGGATACCGAGGAAGGTCCACCAGGCGGCCGGTCCAGCAAGGCCGCATACGAGCCGTGGACCGGTCAGATGGGAAGCGACGGTATGCCGCGGTCTGGAGTCCCCAGGAGCCCCGTCCCAGAAGGGGAAATGCAGCCAGAGCCGGCCGCGGGGGCCCGCAGCGTCCATGCGGACGACGCAAGGTGGGTCCAGGTCCAGCTCCCGGAAGAGGGGGCTGATCTCTTCATGAGGCCGTTGCTCACGGGGGCCCCCAGCGTGTCGCAGTTCTGGTACCCGCAGGACTCAGGAGACCATCCACACTCCCATGAGATCGACGAGCTCCGATTCATTTTGAACGGCGAGATGGACCTGGCCGGCCGGCGTGTCACACCGCGAACAGCCATTTTCGTCCCCAAGAACACGCCGTTCCGCATGACCAACTTCAGCCCTGGGGGTGTCAAGCTCCTCCGGCTGGAGCTGTGGGATACGCACGCGGGGCGCCCCGAGCGGCCTGGACCTCCGGTCAAGAGGGAGAGCAGGACGTGGGAAGGACCCCTCACGGCGGACGGCGTCCCCGATCTGGACGGAAACCGCTAGTACATGAGCCCTGCCAGACCGCGAGAGGGTCCTCAGAGGGGTCCTGAGGGGAATCCGGCAGGACCGCCAGCCCCGCGGCGCCGATGATCTGGCGTTGGCGGAGACGAGCCAATCCGTCGGCTTGCTATAATTACCGGCGGAATTCGCCGCAGACCTCTTCCTCAGGACTGAAATGACTATCCACACCATCCCGCCTCACGGCGGAACCCTGATCGATCGGCAGCTCAGAGGTCCCGAACGCGATGATGCAGCCCGTAGAGCGAAAGAGCTGAAACGAATCCAGCTGACCCCAACGGCAGCGTCGGACCTGGAGCTGATCGCGATCGGAGGCTTCAGCCCCCTGACCGGCTTTATGGGCAGCGCCGATTACACGCGGGTGGTCGAAGAGGCGAGGCTTGCCAGCGGGGTGGTGTGGTCGCTCCCAGTCGTGCTTCCGGTGACCGACGCGGAGGCTGGGCAAACGAACGTGGGAGACGACGTTGCCCTCGCGGAGAACGGGGCAGTCCTCGCCACCATGAACGTCGCAGAGAAATTCGCCTATGACAAGACACATGAGGCCGAGCACGTTTACCGCACCACCGATGAGGCCCATCCGGGGGTAGCCCGAGTCTATGGCCAGGGGGACGTCCTATTGGCCGGGGACATCTCGATGATCGACCGCCCCGCCTCCTCTCGCATGTTCCCCGAACACCAGCTCCCTCCGGCGGCCAGCCGGCAGGCTTTCTTGGACCGGGGTTGGAAGAGGGTCGTGGCGTTCCAGACTCGGAACCCGATTCATCGGGCTCACGAGTACATCCAGAAGTGCGCCCTCGAGATGGTCGATGGGCTGTTCCTCCACCCCCTGGTCGGAGAGACCAAGGGGGACGACATCTCCGCAGCGTTGAGGATGAGGACCTACACGGAGCTCCTATCTCTGTACTACCCCAAGGACAGGACCCTGCTGGGAGTCTTTCCGGCGGCCATGCGCTACGCCGGTCCTCGCGAGGCTATTTTCCACGCCATCGTGCGGAAGAACTACGGCTGTACGCACCTGATCGTGGGCCGCGATCATGCAGGGGTGGGCAACTACTACGGGACATATGACGCGCAGCTCATCTTCGACGACTTTCAGCCCGGGGAGCTTGGGATCACCCCTCTTTTCTTCGAGCACACCTTCTACTGCAAGGCATGCGGCGGCATGGGGTCGAGCAAGACCTGTCCCCACGACTCGGCCCATCACATCACGCTGAGCGGAAGCCAGGTCCGCGCGATGCTTGGCGGCGGAGAGACCCCCCCCCCGGAATTCACCCGCGCCGAGGTGGCGAGGTTGTTGTCCACCGAGATGGCCACGAAGAGTTGAAGCCACTCCAGCGGCACACAACGGCGATCTCCCTGCATCGGATACTGGCACACCCAGATATTGGCTGCTTCTAGGGTCGCTTGGAATACATCTTCGAGATAGGCAACTTCGGCCTTCGCTGGTACAGCTTCCTGATCGCCGCTGGGCTGGTGGCGGGCGCCTGGATCGCCTCCATCGAAGCCAAGGGTTGGGGAGAGCGGGCCGACCACGTCTACAACGCCGTTCTCCTGGCGCTCCCGCTCTCGCTGATCGGGGCGCGGGCGTATCACGTCGTCGACAAGTGGGGAGAGATTTACAGCAACGACCCTGCCCGTGTGTTCTTGATCAACGAGGGGGGACTCGCGATCTACGGGGCCGTTGCAGGCAGCATCCTCGCCATTTTCATCTACACCAAATGGAAAAAGCTCAAGTTCTCGCGGTGGCTTGATATCGGGGCCCCCGGCCTGATCCTGGGGCAGGCTATAGGCAGGTGGGGGAATTTCTTCAACCAGGAGATCTACGGCAGGCCGAGTGATCTTCCGTGGGCGATCACCATCGACCCCCTGAAACGGATCCTCGGCTATGAAGGGTTCGAGAAGTTCCACCCGTTGTTTCTCTACGAGTCCCTCCTCAACCTGATTGCCTTCGGGCTGATGATGTATGCCCGGAGGCGTTTTCAGGCCCGCTTGTATCCCGGCGACATCGCGCTTCTCTACGGGGTCTTTTACGGAGCGGTAAGGCTCAGCCTCGAGAATCTCAGGATCGGCAACTGGACCATCGGCGGCGGCCTACCCACGGCCACCCTCATCTCGGCGCTTGTGCTGGCCATATGCGGCGGGGCCCTGATTTACCGTCACTGGCTCAGACCGAGGCTCGATGCCCGCAAAGGGTTGGGGACGGATTCACCTGAAGGCGACGCCCCCGAGGCCGGTCCCCAGGAGACTGCGCCGGCTCCTACCGAATAGCCCTCTCCGCTCTGGTACCATATGCCCTGCCGCTACCCGGGCCCGTGAGCCTGCTGCGGTGATGGAGGCCCGTTCATGGCTGACGCTCGCGACGTTGTGATCATCGGCGGCGGAGCCGCCGGGTTGGCGGCGGGACTGTACGCCGCCCGCTGGCGGCTGAATACCGTCCTGGTCGAAAGGATGGTCCCCGGCGGCCAGATCATCAACGCGGACATCATTGAGAACTACCCCGGACTGCACGAGGGGATCACCGGCGTGGACCTTTCGACCGCCCTCGAACAGCATGCCAGCGGCCAGGGGATGGAGAGCGCTTTCGGCGAGGTTACCTCCATAGACGTTTCGGGCAGCCCTATTGTGGTCAAGACCGACTTCGAGGAGCACCAGACCCGCTCCGTGATCATCGCCGTGGGGAGCGACCACAAGCACCTCGGGGTGCCGGGAGAGGCGGAGCGAGAGGGGCGGGGTGTTTCCTTCTGCGCCACTTGCGATGGGCCCTTCTACATCGATAAGGACATCGTGGTCGTCGGCGGCGGCGACGGGGCCCTGGACGAGGGGCTGTACCTGACCAAGATGGCAAGTAAGGTCACTGTCGTGCACCACGGGGACCAGCTTCAGGCCCAGACCGTCTACCAGGAGAGGGCCCAAGAAAACCCCAAGATGGAGTTTGTCTGGGACTCGGTCGTCGATTCCATCGGGGGCGCCGACGGAGTCGAGAGCGTTTCGATACGAAACCTCAAGACAGGCGACAGAAGCGATATCGCGGTCTCCGGAATCTTCCCCTACATAGGCCGGATGCCCAACACGAAACCCTTCGAGGGGACCGTTCCGATGGACGAGACGGGCCATATCATGGTCGATCTCAGAATGGCCACGGAGGTCCCGGGGGTGTTCGCGGCGGGTGAGTGCCGGTGGCAGTCCGCAGGCCAGCTGGCGAACCACGTGGGGGACGGGGTAACGGCCGCGTTCTCGGCGTACCAGTACGTGCAGTCGATCCGCTAGGAACGTCGATTCGATAGGAACGTCGATTCGATAGGAAATAGGCCGGCCCGTGGACTGCAGTCCCAGAAGTTGACATAACCCTCGCCGTTTGTCCGTCGACGCGCACCCATGTCCCCTCAAGGTCCCATTCCACCCCGCTACGGTCGGCCGGCCTGAAGGGCCCTACCTGGGGCGATGGCCCGGGCGGCTGAGTCACCCGGCGGTCTTGCGAACGAAGACCCGAAATTCGTCGCCCTCGCGAACGAGTCCCAGCAGCTCGTTTCCGGTCCGGCGGCACCAGACGGGCATGTCTTCAGCGATCCCTTCGTCGTCAGAAAGCACTTCGATGACCTGTCCTACATGCATTGCGCGCATTGCCTTTGCCGTTTCCCAGACAGGGACGGGGCAGTAGAGGCCGAGGGTATCGAGGGTCTCATCGGGAGCCGGCAGCCGGGAGCGGTCCGACACAGCCAGCCCTATCCGAAGGGGGACATCGCCCGGAGCCTGTCAACCACAGGGGGCAACTCCTGCAACAGGTAGTCGATCTGCTGCTCCGTGTTTCCGATGCCGATCCCAAAAGCCAGCGATCCCAGACCAAGGGCCGCATCCACGCCGATCGCCTCGAGGACATATGAGTGTTGAAGGGCCTTAGCGCCGCAGGCGGAGCCGCTGGCGGACTGGATATCCGAGTCCATCGCAAGCGAAAGCAGGACCCCCTCACCCTTTATCTGGTCGACCAGGCAGCTTACGTGGTTCGGGAGCCGGCGGCTGCGGTGCCCGGTAATCCGGACCCTGCTCATCCTGTCCAGACCCTCGAACAACCGGTCCCGCAAAGCGGCGGTGAGGGCGACCCGGCGTTCCATGTCCCGGGCGGCTGCCGCGCAGGCTACTCCGGTCCCGACAATGGCTGGAACGTTCTCTGTCCCCGGCCGGCGCCCCCCTTCCTGGGTCCCCCCCTCCATGAGAGGCGGCAGCCGCAGCCCGCGCCGGACGTAGAGGGCGCCGACACCCTTCGGCCCGTAGAACATCTGGGGGGACACCGTCATCAGGTCGACGCGCAGGTCGCCGACGTTCACCGGTACGACCCCCGCCGTGTTGGCCGCGTCGAGGTGGAAGCGGACGCCGGCCTCCCGGCAGACCGCACCGATTTCAGCCGCAGGCTCCAGGGTGCCGATCTCGTTGCTTGCGTGGGTGACGCTGACGAGGACTGTGTCCGGGCGGAGCGCCCGCCTGACCTCCTGCGGGTCCACGAAGCCGTCCGAGTCGACCCGGAGATAGGTGACTTCGAAACCCTGCTTCTGCAGCGTTCTGCAAGGGTGGAGCACCGAGAAATGCTCGATAGCAGAGGTCACGATATGCCGGCCCTTGCCCCGGGGCATCGCGACCATTCCCTTCAGGGTCCAGTTATTGGACTCGGTGGCGCCGGACGTGAAGTAGACCTCGTGAGGGGAGGCCCCGATCATGTCGGCCACCTGCTGCCGGGCTTCCTCGACAGCGGTCAGGGATTCCTCGCCACCGGGGTAATTGCTTTGCGCGTTGTAGAAGCGGTCCGAGAAGTAGGGGAGCATGGCCTGCACGACTTCAGGCAGGCACGGAGTCGTGGCTGTGTGGTCCAGATAGACCCCGCCGGCCGGCCTGGAGATCGGTTTCGTCCCTGATGACACAGCAGTGTCCCCTAGTCACGCATGGTAACACAGAGGCTGCGGCCTCGGTCAGCCGTCAGGGGTCGAGGCCCGGCAAGCCGTCGATGCTCTGGAGGTTGGTCTCGGTGCGATAGGCGGCCAGGGCTTCCGGCCCCTTGCGTTGCGCCCATGCCCGGAGCTGCGTCCGCTCGCCCACGAACTCATAGAGCGGGACCCCATAGCCGCATGAATCGGAGATCCGGGTGAGCGAGACCCTTATGACGGCGCGGACGCCCTCGAGGGGCGGGAACTTGCCCACCAGCGTCTTGAACTCTGGGAGCCCGGGCCCGATGGCTTCGCCGCGGCCCTGGAGGCGGACTATCCTGGGGGGTCCCTCGAAGGCGCAAAACATCAAAGCGATCCGCCCGTTCTCGCGGAGATGGGAGATGGTCTCGACGCCGCTGCCCGTCAGGTCCAGGTAACCGATGGTGTGGTCGTCCAATACCGCGAATGTGTCGAGCCCTTTGGGGGAGAGGTTGACATGGCCATCCTCGCTGAGGGGCGCGGTCGCGACGAAGAAGAGCTTCTGTCGGGTGATGAACGCGCGCAGCTTGTCGTCGATGCCGGGGAAGAGTGTCGCCACGGACCGCCCTCCTAGAAGAGCACCTTCTCTTCGGTCAGCTTCGCCAGGTCCGACTCGGAATAACCCAGCAGGTCGCCGAAGACCGCTTCGTTGTGCTGCGCCACCATGGGGCCGGGGAGCCGCACGGAGACGGGTGTGTCGCTGAACTTCCAATGACCGCCATAGATCACCTCGCTCCCGAGAGGATGCTCCACGCGGAGCCAGGAGGCACGGGCCTCAAAGTGGGGGTCAGTGTAGAGGTCCCGGGCGCTCAGTGCCGGGAATGCGGGGACGCCTTCATTCTGCAGAATCTCCGCGGCCTCGTAATGGGTGTGCCGAAGCGTCCAATCAGAGACCAGCTCGTCCAACTCCGCTTCGCGGCGCTTACGCCGGAACTTGTCACCGAACCGGGGCTCCCGGGCCCAGGGAGGCTCCCCCATCGCTCTGCACAGCCCTTCCCACTCCTCCTGCGCGTAGACGGCAATGGCGACCCAGTTGTCCTCTCCCTGACACCGGTAGACGTTGTGGGGAACATGGATGGGGTCCCGATTGCCTACGGTAGCCGGCAGGCGGCCATTCAGCTGGTAGTCGAGCATTGGACCCGCGAGCATCGTCGACATCGCCTCCCACTGGGAAAAGTCGATGTGTCTGCCCTGACCCGTGGCGTTTCGGTGCCGGAGGGCGGCGAGGACGGCGAAGAGCCCTACGAGCCCCGCAGCCGGGTCGGTGATCGCCGTCCCAAAGGGTATGGGGCGCTCCCCTTCATACCCTTGAATCGTGTCCAGGCCCGCTAGGCAGCTCAGCACACTACCCAGGGTGTTGATCCGATAGAGGGGGCCCCATTGGCCGGCCGCCGAAGGGGAGATCATGATCAGGTCCGGGCGTACCTTTCGGAGCTCCTCGTAGCCCAGGCCAAGCTTCTTCATGGTCCCAGGGGTCCAGTTCTCGGCTATGACATCAGTCTCGCTGACCAGCTCCTTCAACAGGTCGCGGCCATGCTGGGTGTCCAGATTTATCGATATCCCCTGGTTGTTTCGGCTGAGGTTGTGAGGCCACAGGGCATGATCGGGGTCGGCTATCCCTCCCATGAAGGGCGGTATGCCCTTGAGCGGCTCCAGCCGCTGCCGGGAGTCGATCTTGATGACTTCGGCCCCCATGTCTCCGAGCAGGTGGGTAATGGTCGCGCAGACCCAGAACCAACCCAGGTTGATCACTCTGAGCCCGGCAAGCGGTTTGGGGTTCGAAGCCGTCTGTTCCATGGAAGGGTGTAGGTGCTATCGAGTTGACGAAGGGCCACGGGGCCGCCCGTTAGGCGCTGCGCTATCAGATGGCGCCGGAATACCGCAGCTCCCGGAGGTCCTCCCGGGAACGTCCCAAGATCCCGACGTAGACCTCTTCGTTGTGCTGGCCGAGCATAGGCGCGGGCCGGACGACCTTCCAGGCCCCTTCTCCTATGTCGTAGGGCGCCCCGGGCAGCCGCAGCGTGCCCGCTGCCGGGTGCTCGACGTCCATGAAGTACCCCCTTGCGTGAAGGTGCTCGTCGCTATATAGGTCGGCGACGGTATTGAGGGGCGCCGCTGGAACCATCTCGGCCTGGCAGAGCTGGAATATCTCCCTTGGGGTGTGGGACAGCAGCCACTCGTCCATCAGCGCCTGTATCTCCTCGGCGTAGACGGACCTCTGGAGGGAGGTGCCCTTGAACAGCTCCGACTGCGCCCACTCAGGGTTGCCCATAGCGCTGACGAGACCTTCCCATTTGTCGGCCGAGATCGCCTGAAGCGCGACCCAGCCGTCCTTACAACGGTTCATGGTGCGCGGAACATGGTGGACCAGACCGACGGCGCCGGCGCGGCTCTTTGTGGCGCCTTTGTCGTGGAAATCGCTCACCTCGACGGCGTTTAAGAGATGGCTGAGGGCCTCGGCCTCCGATGCGTCGATCCACTGCCCATTCCCCGTCTTGTCCCGGGCATGGAGGGCCAGTGAAGCAGCCGCGGCCGCATTGAACGCCCCCCAGTGGGACCCCTGGTCCCAGATGCCGCTGATCGGCTCCCGCTCCGGGTCCCCAAGGTACATGTGCCCTGTGCCGCTCCCCAGCCAGCTGATGAGCCCGCTGCCACGGTAACCAGCATAGGGCCCGGAGCGGCCCAACGACGAGATGCTGACCATGATCAGCCGCGGGTTCACTTCAGCAAGGCTTGGATAATCGAGGCCCAGCCCTGAAAGGAACCCGGGGTCCGACCATTCGATCAGCACGTCGGCCCACTCGCACAAGCCTCGGAACACCTCCTGGCCGGCGGGAGTCGATGGGTCGAGGGTTACGCCCCGCTTGTTGCAGTTCAGGTAGAGGTGAAGTCCGCTGAGCTCCGTTTCCGGATCGTCTCCGGGGAAGGGGCCGTAGACCCTGACCTGGTCGTCCCCCAACGGGGACTCGATGCGAACGACGTCCGCCCCCAAATCGGCGAACATCTTCCCGGCGTAGCAGACGTTGATCCAGGGCCCATACTCCAAGACCCGCACGCCTCCCAGCTCGCCGAACGCCATTCGCTCTCCCGCAGTCCTTCGGATGGGCTAAGGTGGGGCGAGTATAGCCGACGGAATTCGCCGGTAGCAAGGCAACATATCAGGTGTAGCGCCTCCGAGCATCCATAGGGCTGACGTTGCCCGCCCGCCTCATGCCAGGGTCTCGTTCCTCGAAATCGGACCGGCGTCACCGGCCCGCGTCACGGGCGTCATACAATAGGCCCCGACTCATGGTTGGGGCCCCGACCCATGGCTGCCTCCATGGGCCAAGTCCGTCGAGAGGAGAGAAGGTTGGACTCGCTGTACGACAACCCGGGGCGCCTCGGTATGGTCGTCGGGGGCTCGCTGGCGCGCGGCGTCGAGGTCAGGCTCGACGGCGATGTTTCGGTGGAGGACCTGGCCGTCGGCCGCTTTGTGACGATCCAGGGCCGCCGGCGCAGATTTTTTGGGGTCCTCACGGATATTGCGCTGGCCAGTACCGACGAGAGCATCTCCAGTACCCCACCAGACGTCTCGGACCCCTTCATCGCAGGAGTCGTCTCGGGCACCAACGCCTTCGGCACGGTCCACGTGACCCCCTACCTCAGCCTCGGGGCGGAGGAGCAAGTGGGGGATGGCCCCCTGCCCGCCAAGACCATACCCCCGCATTTCTCGCTGGTGCGGGAAAGCGATGCCTCGGAAGTGCAGCTTGTCTTCGGGGAGAACGACGCTCGGCACATCTGGGTTGGCAGCCCCCTGGACATGGGGGAGGCCCCCGTTTGCCTCGACGTGACGCGGCTAGTGGAGAGGAGCACGGGCGTATTCGGCAAGACCGGGACCGGCAAGTCTTTTCTGACGCGCATCCTGCTTGCGGAGATGGTCCAGAAGAGCGAAGCCGTGTCGCTCGTCTTCGATATGCACGGTGAGTACGGCTGGCAGTCGCGCGCCGAGCGCGGGGGAGAGGTGAAGGGCCTCAAACAGCTGTTTCAGTCGAAAGTCGCGGTATTCACGCTGGACCCGGAGAGGGCTCTCCAGCGGGGGGTCAGCGCCGACTTCGATGTACGGATCTCATTCGACGACATTACGGCGGAGGACATCGCCACCCTCGCGGGAACGCTGGGACTGTCCGAGGCGATGGTGCAAGCGGCCTTCCGGCTGGAGCGGCGCCTCGGCAGAGGATGGGTGACCCGGTTCTTGTCAGTGGAGACGAAAGAGGAGTTCGGCGACCTGGCGGGAGGGCTGGAGCATGAGGGTACGCTCTCCGCGCTGCATAGAAAACTGGAGATGCTCGGGCGTTTCGGGTTCTTAGGAGAAGGAGTAGGGGGGGAGAATGCGGTCCGGACCATGATGGAATACCTGGACCGCGGGACCCACGTGGTGCTCGAGTTTGGGAAATACACAGACAATCTGGCTGCGTACGTTCTCGTTGCGAACATCCTGAGCCGGCGGGTCCATGACCGCTACGTGGAGCAGATGGAGCGGGCGATGGGAGAGCGCGGCAGGGAACCCAGGCCGCTGGTCATCGTCATCGAGGAGGCGCACAAGTTCCTGGCCCCCGACATGGCGGGCCAGACGACTTTCGGGACGATCGCCCGGGAGATGCGGAAGTACAACGTTACCTTGCTGGTAATCGACCAGCGCCCCGGCGGCATCGACCCGGAGGTGATGTCGCAGGTCGGCACCAAGATCACCTGCCTCCTCGACAACGACCGGGACATCGACTCGGTGTTGGCAGGGGTCTCGGGGCGGAACGAGCTCCGGGCGGTGCTGGCCAAGTTGGAGACGAGACAGCAGGCGCTTATCTTTGGCCACGCGGTGCCGATGCCTGTGGTCGTCCGCACCCGGACGTACGACGCTGAGTTCTACCGCAGCGTCGGCTTCGCGGGAGAGGCGGAGCGGGGGGCGCGGGTCGAGCGAGACGTCGAGGGCCTCTTCGGGAAGCGCCGGTAGTCGGAGCCATCGGGTTTGCAGCCGCGGGACATTGGGGGTCTTTACGATCGGGTTGTGAAGAGGGGTTGTGAAAGGGTATACAATGTTTGACAGGGCAGCGGCCTGCCATGGGCAGCGCCTACCGGAAGGAGACTTCATGAGGACCCGCTATTTTGTCTTGATCGCGGTTGTAGGCGTGTTGGCCATGATTGTGAGCGCGTGCGGCGGCGGGGCTGATCCAACGGCCGTACCCACGGCCGTGCCAACGGCGACCCCGAGACCGACGGCAGTCCCGCCGACTGCCACGGCGATGATGATGGAACAGCCCGACGCGACGGCAACCCCCCAACCCACGGCTACGCGGCCGCCAGTACCCACGGCGACTCCGACGGTGGTCCCGACGGCAATGCCGGCTGGGCCCCCAGTGAAGCGGGGCGGCACCGTCCGCTTTAACATGACGTTCGATCCCGCCACCCTGGAAGTCACCAAGGTCGAGACCTACACGGTCTTCTTCCAGCTGGACGAGATATGGTCCAACCTGGTCCAGTACAAGTCTGACTTCTACACCCAGGTGGAGTTCATCGGCGACCTGGCAGACCGATGGGAAGTCAACGACGCCGGGGACAAGTACACCTTCTTCATGAATCCCAATGCCCGCTGGCAGAACCTACCACCTCTGAACGGGAGGAAGATCACTTCCGCCGACGTCAAGTACGGCTACGAGCTGTTCAAGGACGAGGAATACAAGAGCCAGATGAGAAGCAGGCTCAGGGCGATCGACAGTATCGACACCCCGGACGACAGTACGCTCGTGCTGAACCTGACAGAAGCGGCCAACAACGTGCTGTTCGATCTCGCCTGGCCCACGCTCAAGATCCACGCAAGGGAGGTGGTTGATCAGGGCCTGATCGGGACGGAAGAGGGGCTCATCGGAAGCGGGGCCTTCATCTTCCAAGAGTGGCAAAAGGGCAGCGTCATCAAAATGGCGCGCAGCACGAACTATTGGCGGGACGGCTCAGATGGTAGCGCGCTCCCGTATCTCGATTCCATTGAGTCGATCATCGTGGCTGATCCCATAACCATCTCGGCCGCCCTGGGAACAAACAAGTTGGACTTCGCGAATATCACGGGAGTCAGGAAGTCACAGGCCGAGCCGCTGTTCGAAAACACATCGGTAGAGGTCATTCCCGGGCACAGCGGGAGTGTCCGAATCCTGTGGATGAAGCATGACTACGAGCCCTTCTCCCATAAGCTGGTGCGCCAGGCGATCTTGAAGGCCGTCGACCCCGCCGAGATCAAGAAGGCCGCACTCGAAGCGGGAGATATGCCGCTGGAGAGCTTCGTCTACTCGACGGCGGGAGACAAGCAGCTATCCCAAGAGCGGCTCGCAGAGATCCAGAAACAAGACTTCCCGGCTGCCAGAGCGCTTCTTGCGGAGGCGGGCTTCGCCGACGGCTTTGACTTGGAAATCATCGCCCAAGGGAATACGTCGCCGTCGCCCGAGATTCTCGCCCTAGCGCAACAAAATCTCCAGGAGATAGGGCTCAGGGTCGACATCCTGCCCCTGAGCACTGGCGACTTCGGCGCCCGCAGATCAAATCTGAACTTCCAAATGTACTCGGGCTCGCTGAATCTTCAGGCTGACCCGGTATCCCAGCTAGGGAGTCAGTTCCGCACGGGCGCAGGAAGAAACTATGGAGGTTTCTCGAGCGCCGAGGCAGATCGCCTGATGGACATGGCCAAGGCGGAGTTCGACCAGGCGAAACTCAAGGACCTCCTGCACCAGGCCCAGGAGGTCCTGTGGGACGAAGTGCCGGGCATCCCCCTTTCCCCTGGGCCCTCCTACCAGGTCCAGGCGGTGTACTTGAAGGGCTTCAAGAACAACTTCGCCTGGGGCAACCAGGGGCTGAAATTCGCCTGGCTGGACAAATAGCGGCATCGACTCGCTGAGCGGACCCAAGAGGGGCGGTCGTAGACCGCCCCTCTTCGCGTTCGCACCTGGGCCGCGACCCCTGGCGGGGACGGCGAAAAGGTCCGGGAGTTGACAGAAGCGAACACCGGCACTAGATTATCGTCGACTCGGCACCGAAAGTGCCTATCGGAAGGAGACGCCATGAAGATGCGATATTTTGCGTCCGCCGCGCTCTTGGGGGTGTTGGCCCTGATTGTGAGCGCGTGCGGAGGGGGGGCTGATCCAACAGCCGTACCCACGGCCGTGCCAACGGCGACCCCGAGACCGACGGCAGTCCCGACTGCCACGGCGATGATGGAAAAGCCCGACGCGACGGCAACCCCCGCACCCGCGGCGACGCGGCCGCCGGTGCCTACGGCGACTCCGACCGTGGTCCCGACGGCAACCCCGGCTGGACCCACGGTGAAGCGCGGCGGCACCATCTCCTTCTCCATGCCAACCGACCCCGCCACCCTGGAAGTCACCAAGGTCGAGACCTACACCGTCTACTTCAACATGGACGAGATATGGTCCAACCTGGTCCAGTACAAGTCTGACTTCTACACCCAGGTGGAGTTCATCGGCGACTTGGCCGACCGCTGGGAAGTCAACGAAGCCGGGGACAAGTACACCTTCTTCCTCAATCCCAATGCCCGCTGGCAGAACCTACCACCTCTGAACGGCAGGAAGCTGACCTCCGCAGACGTCAAATGGAGCTTCGAGCTCTACTTGGATACGGACTACGCGAGCCAGATGCGCAGCCGGGTTGCCGCGATCGACACCATCGACACCCCCGATGACACCACGGTGGTGCTGAACCTGACGGAACCCGCCAATAACGTGCTGTTCGATCTCGCCTGGCCGACACCAAAGATCCAGGCCCGGGAGCTGATAGATCAAGGCCTGATCGGGTCGGAAGAAGGGCTCATCGGCAGCGGACCCTTCATCTTCCAGGAATGGCAAAAGGGCAGCGTCGTGAAGATGACGCGGAGCACCAATTACTGGAAGGACGGCTCAGACGGCAAGGGACTTCCTTACGTCGATGCCTTGAATGTATTGGTCATTGCCGACCCTCAGACGGTATCGGCCGCCCTGCGGACGGCGAAGTTGGACTTCGCGAATATCGTCGGTGTCTCTACACGGGCGCAGGCCGATCCTCTCAGCGAGATCGATGGGCTGTCGGTTATCCCCGGGCACCCAGGGAGCATCCGGGTCCTGTGGTTCAGGCATGACTATAAGCCTCTCGACAACAAACTGGTGCGCCAGGCCCTGCTAAAGGCCCTCGACCCCGTGGCCATCAAGAGGAACGCCCTTGCCTCGCCGGACATGCCGCTGGAGAGCTTCGTCTACTCGACGGCGGGAGACAGGTCGCTGCCCCAGGAGCGCCTCCTGGAGATCCAGGGCGTAGACGTCCCGGCTGCCAGGGCCCTTCTGGCAGAGGCGGGCTTTTCCGATGGCTTCAAGATCGAGGTGCTCGTCCAGGGGCCCTCATCCCCGGGTCCCGAGATCGCGGCGCTGATCCAGCAGCAGTGGCAAGAGGTGGGGATCGCCGTGAGCATCGCGGCTCCGACCCAGTCCGTTTTCATTCCCCGCCGACGAAATGGGGACTTCCACGTCGCCTCCACCTTCCTGAACCTTCAGGCTGATCCTGTGGCCCAGCTAGGGACTCAAATGCGCACGGGTGCGGGCAGGAACTACGGGGGGTACTCCAATCCCGAGGCCGATGCTCTCATGGACAAGGCCAAGGGGGAGTTCGACCAGGCGAAACTCAAGGAGATCCTGTACCAGGCGCAGGAGGTCCTTTGGGAGGATGTGCCGGCCATTCCCATGTCCCAGGGGCAGTCCTTCCAGATCCAGTGGGACTACCTGAAAGGCTTCAAGAACAACTTCGCTTGGGGCAACCAGGGGCTGAAATTCGCCTGGCTCGACAAATAGGGCATCGCTCGCTGAGCGGACCAAGAGGGGCGGTCGTAGACCGCCCCTCTTTTTGTTTGGGGACCAAAGCCCCGAGGACGGTTCCCCGGGCCCGCTCCCACCGTTAGAATGGGGCGGCTGCCGCCAGCGCATTCCGAGCGTCGTCAAGGCAGGCAGCTAGACCTCACACCGGAGGCAGGGATGGTAAGAAGCACCGAATCCGCGTCGGCCCGGGTGCGGGCCCGACTGAACCACCCGGTGATCGACGCCGACGGCCACCTTTTGGAAGTGTCGCCGGTACTGCTGGACTACGTGAAACAGATCGGCGGGACCGATATGGCGGAGAAATACGAGAGCTCCGCCCCGATCCAGCGGTTTCACCGGCAGCAGGTCGTCAACACTCCGCTGGACCAGCGCCGGCACCACTGGGCCACGCTCACAACGTGGTGGATGTTCCCGACCAAGAACGGACTCGACAGGGCAACCGCCCAGTACCCCAAGCTGTTGAACGAGCGCCTCGACGACTTGGGCATCGACTTCGCGATCCTGTACCCAACCGAAGGGCTGATCCTTCCCGTCATCCAGGACCAGGAGCTGCGACGGGTGGCTTGCCGCGCGGTGAACACGTATATGGCCGAGACCTTCGGCGGCTACTCCGAACGCATGACACCCGTCGCCCAAGTCCCTACGCACACACCGCAGGAGGCGATCGAGGACCTGGACTTCGCGGTGAGCACCCTTGGCCTTAAAACGGCCGTCTTCTCAGGGTACGTCGTGCGGCCCGTCCCAAGGGTCGCCGAGGACTTTCCCCGGGCTGCCGGGTACGCCCCACGGCTGGACCTGCTGGCTCTCGACAGCGACTACGACTATGACCCGCTGTGGGAAAAGTGCCGCGAGCTCAAGGTAACACCGACGTTTCACAACACCAGCATGGGGATCGGCACCCACCGGTCTATCTCCAATTTCGTCTTCAATCACCTCGGGGGAGCCGCCGATGGCCTCAATCCCGTTGCCCGGGCCCTGGTCCTCGGCGGCGTGACCAACCGGTTCCCCGACCTGAACTTCGCTTTCCTGGAGGGGGGCGTCGCCTGGGGGGTAGCCCTTTATTCAAGCCTCATCGACCACTTCGAAAAGCGGAACATCGAGGCGCTAGACTGGGTCGACCCCAGGAAGCTCGACCCGGTGCGACAGGGCAGGTTGCTGGAAGAGTATGGCGAGGGAAGGGTCCTCGATCTGAGCAAAGAGGTCCAGGACTCCTTCTACCATGGCCCGCCGGTCCCATCGCCCGACCAGATAGATGAGTTCGCAGCATGCGGGGCAAAGCACCCCGAGGACTTCCAGAGGCTATTCGCCAAGCCCTTCTACTTCGGCTGCGAGGCGGACGACAAGCTGTCCAGCCTGGCGTTCAACGCCAGGCTCAACCCTTTCGGGGACCGGCTGAACGCCATCCTGGGCTCGGACATCGGCCACTGGGACGTGCAGCAGATGGACAGGGTGATCGCGGAGGCATACGAGCTGGTCGAAGACGAGCTCTTGAGCCCGGATGACTTTCGGGCCTTCACTTTCGAGAATGCCGTCCGGCTCCACGCGACTGTGAACCCCGGGTTCTTCCGAGGGACCTCGGTCGCCGCGGCCGCCGAAGGGACCATGGGAGGCGCTCCAGCAGGGCGATCATAGCGATCCCGCAGGTCCCCGGACGGCGTGCTAGCTTCGGGCGACCCTTACCGGTCCGGGAGGCCCATGACCAGCCAGCCATCGACACGCTTCGAACGCAATGTCCCGGTCCCAATGCGGGACGAAACGGTGCTCCGCGCCGATGTCTACCGTCCCGACGACCGTGAGCCCCATCCGGTGCTGGTGAACCGGACGCCGTATGGCAAGGATGGGGTCCTCGCGTTCCTCAACACTTATCGCGCGGCCCAACGAGGGTATGTCGTCGTCGTCCAGGACTGCCGGGGCCGGTATGCCTCGGAGGGGGACTGGTACCCCTTCCTCAACGAGGGAGAGGACGGCTACGACACGATCGAGTGGGCCGCCGCCCAGCCATGGTCCACCGGAAAGGTTGGGATGTTCGGACCCTCGTATATGGGCGTTACCCAATGGCTTTGCGCCATGGCCCAGCCGCCGCACCTAGCGACCATCGCCCCCTCGGTCACCGCATCTGACTATCACGATGGGTGGGTCTACCAGTCGGGGGCCTTTCTCTTGGGCTTCGCCCTGAGCTGGACGCTATCGTCCTTTGCCGTCTCTCAGGCCCCGAGGCTGGGGCTTGGCAGGGAGGAGACCGCCGCTCTGCAGCGGGAGCTTGTCCGCGGGGTGGAGGAGCCGGGACCTTCGTACGGCCACCTGCCGGTCAAAGACTTGCCGCTGCTCCAGCACCCCGGGCTAGCGCCGTACTACCAGGACTGGCTCGAGCATCCCTCCGAGGACGAGTACTGGAAGCGCTGGAAGGTCCAGGACTCTTACTCCAAGATCGGAGTCCCGGTTCTCAACATCGGCGGCTGGTACGACATCTTTCTGGGCGGGACCCTGCGCAACTTCACCGGGATGCGCCTGGGCGGCGGCTCTCCGGAGGCGAGGGAGCATTCGCAACTCATCGTCGGGCCCTGGGCCCATGCGGGGGCGTTCGGCAATGTCGTCGGCGACGTGAACTTCGGCTCCGGGGCCACCGGCGTTGCCATCGGGCTCGGCGCGAGGATTGGGAAGTGGTTCGATTACTGGCTGAAGGGTGAGCGAAACGGCATAACGGACGAGCCGCCGGTCACGGTCTTCACCATGGGTGCGGGTCAGTGGAAGACGCTCGAGCGGTGGCCCGGGGCCGACGTCGAATTCGTCAAGTGGTATCTCCACAGCCGGGGCAAGGCCAACAGCCTGGAAGGTGATGGGGCCCTGACTCCGGAAGCCCCGTCCGAGGAGCAGTTCGACTGCTATCTCTACGACCCGCGCAACCCAGTCCCCACAAAAGGGGGCGGCCTCTGCTGCAGCCCCACCATGTCGCCGGGAGGCCCCTTCGACCAGCGCCCTATCGAGAGCCGGCCCGATGTCCTCGTGTACACCTCCGGCCCTCTCGAGCGCGACATGGAGGTCACGGGGCCCCTGACCGTGAAGCTGTGGGCGTCGTCATCAGCCATCGACACAGACTTTACAGCCAAGCTCGTGGACGTCCATCCGAACGGGTATGCGCAGAACCTGGCGGATAACCTGGTCCGCGCTCGGTACCGGGAATCCGTAGAAAACCCGGTGTTCCTGGAGCCGGACAAGCCCTACGAGTACACCATCGATCTTTACGCTACCAGCAACGTGTTCAAGGCGGGACACGCAATACGGTTGGAGATTTCGAGCAGCAACTTTCCCCGGTTCGACCGCAATACCAACACGGGGGGTCTCATCGCCAGGGAGCGGGAGACGAGGCCCGCGCTTCAGATGGTCTTCCACGACGTCCAGAGGCCGTCGCACGTCGTGCTGCCCACCGTTCCGGCGTAGAGGGGTTGGGGAGCCTATGTTCGAGTTTGATGGTTACGCCGAAGCGGTAAGCCGCTCCTGGTGGGATAGACTCACTGCGCGAGATCGGTCAGAAATTCCGACGCGGGCTTGACACCGGTTACGAGGAGATGGTCCCGAGCGCGTGTGCAGGCGACGTAGAGGAGATTCCTTTCCGTGTTGTAGACCTCCTCCAGGTCTTCCACCTCGGCGATGGACTCGATGCGCGACTGGCTGGGAATGACTTCGTCATCACACGCTATGACGGCGACGGCGCGGAACTCCAGTCCTTTCGCAAGATGCATCGTGCTCACAGAGACGCCGCCATCCGTGGGGTCTAAACTCTCAGAGAGCAAACGGTGCGGGAGGCCCGCGGCTTCGATACCGGAGAGTGCGCGTTGAATTTCACCGTCAGACCGAACGAAGACCGCGGTCTCGTCCGCTTTCATCCCTCTGCCGACCAAGTCCTTTAGCCAGTCCGCCAAGCAACCTGCTTCGCCCTCGACCGTCTCCAGCACCTTTATAACGGGACGGGGACCACTGAATACGGAAACTGTCGAACGACGCTCTTCAGTGTTGCCGTCGACGTCGGCCAACTCGGGACCCAGGAGGCGGTCCGCCTGATCCCGAATCTGGTGTGACGTCCGATAGTTGATGCGCAGCGTGTGAGAGCGTCCCCGGATGTCCACCCCCAGGGTCTTCCACGAGAATGGCTGTTGGAAGATGCGCTGACCGAGGTCGCCAGCGAAGAAGAGGCTGTTGCTGCTCCCTGATCCCAGCACCGCGAGGAACCGTAGCTGGGCTACACTCACGTCTTGGGCTTCGTCAACTACCACGAAGTCGAAGGGGCGACGTTCGCTCCCCTGGAACAGTGAAGCTAGCTTGTCGTACATCTCGGGATGCGTCATGAGTCCCTTGCTTCTCAGCCCGCTCCGGATGCGTTCGAAAACCGACCAGAGCTCCCGGCGATGACCCTCCGGCAGCCGTCGTCTGCGTCCAAGGCGCAACACGTCCCGGTAGGCTTCCCAGCTCTCCAACTGCCAATCGTCCACGACCTGTTCCCATTCCGCACTCAAGAACTGCCGGGAGAACCTGTCAGAGCCAACTTCAGCGGCGGCTTCCTTAATGAGTTGGGCTATCACTGCCGGGGGCGCCACGGCGGCGGCGCCAAGGTTCCGCCGGTACAACTGTTGGCCAATGGCGGATATGGAACGCACCTCAACCCTCTCCCCGAGCCGAGGCTCGCCGCTTATCAGGACTCGCAGCTTTGCTCGCAGGGCGTTCGCCAGGGTGTCCGAAAACGTCGTCAGCAGCACCCTGCCGTGGTCGTTGGCCCGCGCCAGATGCACTGCCCGATGTAGGGCAACCACGGTCTTGCCGGTACCAGCCGAACCCGAGACTCTGGCCGGGCCACCGAAGTCGCGCTCCACAATATCTCGCTGCGCCGGATGCAAGAATACAGACCACCTCTCCCACGGGTAGTCGAGGGCCCGAGCGAGCTCTTCGTGGCCGGACACGACCAAAAAGCGGCGTTGGGCATCCGGGTGATCGAAGGGGCCGGTTCCAGCGGGAACCGGCTGGGGCAGGGGGACCTCTCCACCGGTTGCCAACTGAAGAAGCGCTTCTGCCGCTTCCCCTGGCAGGTGACCGGCCACGTCGAGAATCGTGTCCTCGTTGGCGTGGCGGACATCGTCCAACCAATCTTGCGGGATGCCATAGCTCAGGAGGCGGCCATCGGACACGCCCGCCAGCAGGGCCGGTTTGGGAGGAGCTTCAAGCTCCCTGGTGACGTATGTCGGAACCGCGACCTCCTGGACCGTCTCCCGCACCTCGACCAACTGGGCGGCGCCCGTATTCGGATGGGTCTCGAGCCTACGGCGTTCGGCCCATCTGTAGGCGCGGTCGTGGTGATCGACATAACACAGCAGGACACTGCTCTGCGACCGGTGGACGATGACCCGCAGGTCCTGGCTGACGCGGACGGACCAGAAGTTGGGGTCCCTGGCTGTGCTCAGCCGGTGGAGCTGATGCCCGGGCTGGGCTGGATTCACCTGGAAATCGAAGGCTACGGTCTTGACGGCCCTCTGTTCGTCTCTAGTCAGCCTGGCAAGGCTGTCGATGAAGGTGTCGGCGATGCGGAACTGCACATACTACTCCTGCTTTAGTTCCAGCGCCCTTAGGACACCACTTGCCAATCTTGACGGGAGGACTCGACCTGGACCAGTCTTTCTTGCACACTGTCCAATCTCTGATGTAGTGATTTCGCGTTGCGTCGATCAAAGTACTTCGCCAGATATTCCCGAGCCGCTTCTATCACGAACATGCCTACCGGACTGAGAAGCTCACCATCAGTTGAGAGGTGATCGGATTTGGGTTCAAACCCTTCGTCCTTGGGCAGCAGATGGTTTTTGATCAGATCGACCCAGTCCCCGTGGATCGCGTGGGAAGGGATCCTTTCCAAGACGGTATATGCAGGCCAGTCGAACCCGATGGCGGTGAGTTTATCTCGGAAACTACCTCCCCAGCTTCCTGTTTTCGGGTTAACCTCTGCGAGTATCACCCGTGACTGTTCGCACGTGTCGTTTATTGAATTGAGCATACTCTCTTCGATAGCCAGTTTTTCTCCACCTCTGGCCCTTATATTTCCCTGAATAATGTCGTGAAGTTCGCACTCAGCGACGAGGCTATTCTTTACGAATCTGTCGTAGATTGCATCATCGTCTTTGAGCAACAAATATCGAAGGTTTACTGCGGATTCAATGATACATCTGTTTAATGCTTGAACTGTTTCTCCGTGCTCAATATCAGCAGATAACTTAACGACCGATAGCATGAATTTGGATATGCGGACCAGCAATCCCGCACAGATACCCTGGTTACGGTCGAACTTGAGTGCATCTCCAGTTGTGCCCATATAAGCGGCGCTACTGACGCAAGTCAATCCGACAGCTTCTTTATATAATTCGTACACCAGCGCTCCGAATTGGCCATTTGTTCGGCACGCCTCAAGCACTTCATCGGTTACCTCTACCGGAGGTCCCACGAGGTTTTCTATGTCGTCAATAGGTTCCACTACTACAACGCCCCTGTTATTCAAGTCGCAAGGGTAACGTAACCTTTGACAAACGCTGACCGAACATTTCCTTTACTCTACCCGGAAGACCTTCATCACCTCGTCGCCCAGGTGGTTGATGATCTTGACGGCGATGCGGCCGGTCGACGGCTTGCCAAAGGGGCGGGAGATGCCGCTGTGCAGGGTGGCCCAGGCGTCCGCATTGATCTCGGCCTTCAGGGTGGTCTTGAGCGCCTTGTACGGGTCGCTGGCGCCTAGGAAGTAGGCGTGGCGGACGAAGAAGGCCTCCTGGTTGTAGTCGGTGTCGATGAACCAGCAGGCGATGCCGTCCGGCCCATCGCTGCGCACCTCCCCGGTGTTGGGGTGGAAGACGTCCACACCGTTGACCTTCACTTGAACCTGCCCGTCGTCGGCGTCGAGGATGTCGATATCCGGCTCTCCGAAAATGACGAACAGGTTGCCCTTACCCGTGTTCTTCAGATCGTCGGCCATGTGCAGGTCCGCGTTCATGCGGGCCTTGAGCACCGGAATGCGGCCCAGCTTCTCGAACTCCGTCGAATGGGCGTCGTAGTTGAAGGCGCAGGCGATGAGCACGTCGAATCTCGCGTCGGCGGCCTCCCGCGCCGCTTCCACCAGGTCGGGGCGGGAGACGGTGCCGAACTCCGGACCGACGAAGATGGCGGAGCGCCGCTCGGTGCCGGATCCCTCGTCTTCCGGTGTCCCTCCCTCCACGTAGCGGCCCTCGGCGCACACCAAGCGGCCCGGCCACGGCGCGAGGGAGGTGAACTCGATACGGTCCTCCCGGTGCGCCTGCTGCACGCCGGAGACCTTCAGGTTGTCGAGGATGACCTGGGCGAAGTCATACTCCCGCCCATACGCGGCGCCCGGCTCGGCGATGCGGTCGAAGGTGTCGCCGTGCTCGTCCACCTCCAGCGTCCGGTGGGGCGAGATGCTCTCGACGGTGAAGGGGCCTGCGACGCGGACCTTGCCCCGGTCCTCGTAGGGCTTGTCGTACAGGTACTCGTAGTCGGCCTTGGCGGCGATGGATGCGTCTATCTCTTTCCGCCGGGCGATGCGGGCCTGCCACCAGCTAGCGTGCGAGTCCTTTGCGCTCTTGGGCCAGGACTCATCAGCATCTCGGGGAATCTCCCACTCCTCCCATGACGTGCCCATGGCGCTGTTCAGTTTCTCCCGCAGGGGCTCGAGCTCCTCCTGGGCCGTCTCCCAGATGACGTCTATCTCGGCGTTGTTGGCGATGGCCCGCAGGGTGACGTGGGGCACCCGCTCGTAGACGAACCCCTGGCGGATGTCCCCGTAGGTGGGAGATTCCGAAGGGGCCTTGCGGGTGACCTCCGCCTCCTTGAGCTGCCCATTGCGGCTGTCGGCCAGCAGGTAGTAGGGGTAGCGGGCGCCCATGATGCGGGCGCGGGCTAGGGCCAGGGCGACGCGGGAGGTGTCGATGGTGATCCACCGCCGCCCCCACTGCTCAGCGACAAATGCCGTGGTTCCTCCTCCACAGGTGGGGTCCAGCACCAAGTCACCAGGGTCAGTTACCATGTTCATACACCGAGAGATGACCTTTGGATTAGTCTGGACAACGAAAGTCCGAGCCTCTGAGAAGCCGCTGACGGAGGTGTCTCGCCAAACATCTTGAATTGGTATAGCTAGAAAGTCGGCGAAGAACCTTTTGTAACGAAGGCTATTTCCTATTACAAACAACCGACCAGCTCTTCCCAGTCGCCTCATGCCCTCAGGCAGTGTCCGCCACCTCTGGCCGCTCGGTAGTCTGAACATTCGTTCTTGAAACTCGAAGTTGAAAAGTGTGGTGCTCGCTGCACCAGCGGTGTATACACTCTGATGGCTGAACAGTCTGCCGTCGTAATTGTGGCCGAGCGCAGCAGCAGCGACCTCGTTGGATGTCAAAGTTCGGACATCTCCCGGGGTCGATTCAATCCACGTGTACTGGCTCGTTCCCTCTCCTCCGACCTCTTTCAACGCATAAGGCTTACGGAACTTCGCCTTCGAACGGTCTCTGGCAAACCAAAGGATGTAGTCGTTGACATTTGGCAGAAACTGCGCCTCAAGTCCCGCCGTCTTCATAAACGGGATCATATTCACGTAGTTGTCTCGCCCAAAGACCTCATCCATAAGCGCCCGGACGCGGTGGACGTTCTCCTCGCCGATCTGCACGAAGACGGAACCAGAGTCGGTGAGCAGGTCGCGGGCGACAGCAAGGCGGTCGCGCAGGTAGGTCAGGTGGGAGTGGATGCCGTCGCGCCAGGTGTCGCGGAAGGCCCTGACCTGCTCCGGCTCCCGGGTGATGTGCTCGCGGTTGCCGTCCCGCACGTCCCGGCTGGTGGTGGACCACTGGAAGTTGGAGTTGAACCGGATGCCGTAGGGCGGATCGATGTAGATGCACTGGACCCTGCCCCGCAACCCCTCCCGCTCGGCCATCGACGCCATGACCTGGAGGCTGTCGCCCAGGACCATGCGGTTGGACCAGTTGGCGTCGTGCTGGTAGAACTCGGTCCTGGCGTCCTCGGAGGGCAGGCCGTTGAAGTCGGCGAACATGTCTGTCTGGTAGTCGCCGGAGCCATTGCCGTTCCTTGACCGGCGCACGAGGTCGTCGATGAGCGCCTTGGGATGCACCCGCTCCTGGATGTACAGAGGCGGCGCGTTGACCACCAGGTCGGACCAGTCCTGCTCGTCCTTGCCGCGCCAGACGAGCTGCGGGTCCAGGTCGCGGTTGCGCCGCTCGTAGGCGAGCCTGACCGGGCTCTGCTCCTCCTCGCGCATGAGAGGCTGGTGCTCCGCGCTGGGCAGGTTCCGGCGGGTGGACTCCTTGTGCTTAGTGGCCTCGACGGACTTGCGTTGATTGCCTCGCGCTCTGGGCATGAGCGTCGTTTTCCTCTCTACTGAACTATCCCGTGAAGATCATTGGGCGCTGAAGGGGTCGAGCACTCGGACGCCCAACCCCTCAACGTCGGAAACGTTTCGAGTTATTAGGGTGACATCATGTACCATCGCGGTGGCGGCAAGCAGGCCGTCAACCACGGGAACCGGACGAATGGCGGATATCTGTCCCCACGTATCCGCAATCATTTCGTCGATGGGCAGGATGCGACCGGCAAAACTCAGAGCAGTTGCTCTGAGCCAGCTTTCCAGAACGTTGGTCCGCTGCGGATCACGCCTCCGTCGTATCTGTTCTATGCCTCTGCGCATCTCTCCAAGCGCCAATACGCTAAGAAATATGTCAGTTTCCTCCACCCCCGCGTACCAAGTTCTAACGTTGATGTCACAGCGGTCGCCTTTGCGGAGCTCCGAGATGACGTTGGTATCAAGCAGATATGTCAAAACTCAATGTCTCTCGGGAACTCGCGGGGTCGGACCAAGTACTCCTCGTCAATGGGACAGGATGCGAGCAGCTCCTTGGCGCTCATGGCGCTATAGTCAGGGATTCCTGATTCCCTCACGATCCTCTGTATCAGGTTGTCGAACCCCGTCTCGATTTTATACACGTCCACAAACTCAGCGAAGGCCCAACGTCCGTATCGACCGAGGCCGTTGACGCCGGGAATCCAATAGGTCTCCATGGCGTCCTTCTTGGCCTTTGCGTCTTCGCCGCGGTATCCCTTGATCTCCACGACCAGATTCAATGGGTCTTCGCTGCCATCGTCTATCTGGACGATGAAGTCCGGTATGTACGTGCGGGTTAGGGAGCCGTACTGGTAGGGCACTTCCAGACCCAGGTTGTGGTTCTTGGCGTATGCTCTCACCCTGGGGTGCGCTTCCGCCACGCGGCAGAGCTCGGCCTCCCAGTCGCTGTCCAAGATAACCCAATTGAGGTGACATTTGCGGGGGTCCGTCTCCCAGCGGCTCTCTTTGGACGTGCTGAAACTCACGTGAGCGGTCGAGCCGGTGGGATTGAAGGGATCGAGCATTGCCTTGACAGGTCGTTGGCCGGCGTGAGCGCGGATAATGGCGGCCGCGATGCGCTCGCAGGCCATGTCGGCCAGCTCTTGATACATGAGCTGCGCCGGGTAGGCGCCGCCCTTGCAACGCAGGCTGCCGTCGAGCCATTGGCTGACTATCCCTTTCAGCTTGCCAAAGAGGTGAAGCTTTGGCTCCTCGTTCTGGTCGCGCCATTTCGTGTAGAGGAGCCGCTGGGTGAGGTGCATCAGTAGGGTTGAGCGCCGGAGGTCTCTCGTGTGCACCAAGTTGAGATCGACGCCTTCACCGATAATGCCTTGGTTCCTCGTGACGGTTGGCCCAGTGAGACCGGGCGTCAGCTCCAAGACAGAGTCTTCAGTGAACGCGGCGGTCAACTCCTCCTTGGCAAGCTCGACGCGATAACCTCGAACGCGCGGGAAGCTGATTTCCAAGGAGTCGCGGTCGGGGCGAACGGCTCTGACCTGTATGGTCCGGCGGGGCGGCTGAGGCGGCGCAACGACGGGCTTGGCCGTGAAGTCGAAGGGGATGCCAAGGACCTCGGCGTACTCGACGTTGAATAGGTCTTGATCGTTCAGGTCGTAGGACTGGCGGCGCAGCGCCCGGCCGATGACCTGCTCACACAGCAGTTGGGTCCCGAAGGCTCGGACACCGAGGATATGGGTGACCGTGTTGGCGTCCCAGCCCTCGGTCAGCATCGAGACGGATACGACGCAGCGGATGGAGTCTCCGAGGCTATTCTCTTTGCCGACGGTGTTCATGACCTCCCTGAGAAGGTCTTGGTCGGGGATGTTGCCGGCCTGGACCTGATCGCCGCTGCGTTGTTGTCTCTCCCGGCGGAACCGCTCGATTTCAGGAGCGGCGATAGTCCGGAAGTTCTGGTCCAACGCGTCGCCGGACTCGAGCTGTTCGCTGTCTATCAGCAACGTCCGAGGACGGGGCAGATGGTTGCCGTATTCGTCGAAGTTGCGGAACAGCTCCAGCCGACCGTTTTCGAGGGAGCTCGAGCCGTCTTCGTTCTCGCGATGAAAGCCCGAGATGTAGTCGTAGACCAGCTTGGAGGTGGCCGTGTTGTTACAGACGACGATGAAGCACGGTGGGACCGGCACGTCGGCCTGGCGCCACAGATCGAAGGTCTTCTCGTAGTGCCCGTAGAGCGCCTGCAACGCCGTCTGAAGCTTGGTGGGGATCTCGAGGGGATCGAGATTCTTGGATTTACCGCGGCCCTTCCGCGGCATTTCAGGACGAATATTCTCCCATAGGGCGCGGAAGGTGGGCATGTCCCCGCCTGGGATGTTGTCGGATACAGGCACGCGCGGCAGCTTGACGATGCCGCACTCGATGGCGTCCATCAGGGAGAAGTCGTTCACCGTCCAGGGGAAGAGCGTACCCTCGGCATAACCCGAACCGCGCAGGAAGAAAGGCGTTGCGGACAGGTCGATGACCTGCTGGATGCCCAACTTGCGCTTGACGATTTCGAGTCCTGAAATCCAAACACGGGCCTCTTCGGTGTTCTTTTCGGCCTCTCTCCTGTCTTCACCTTTCAGCGTTTCCTCGTCATCCTCACCCGGCTTGCGACGGTAGCAGTGATGCCCTTCGTCGTTGAGCACCAGGACGTTCTTGATGCCCATGAGCTCCGGCATCACCCGCTGGACCATCTGGCCCTCGGTCTCGATGGTGTTCAGCTCGGGGCCTCTGCCCTGGAGGAGGGCGCGGCCGCCACCGGAGACAGCCAGGACCTCTCGCAACTTGAAAGCATGAAAGTTGGTAATGACGATCCTGGCCTTGCCGAGATCGTCGAGCATGTCCGCTGGAACCAGCTCACGACTTGCGTAGTAGCTGTCCGGGTCGTTAGGTTGCAGGACGCGCAGACGGTCCTTGATGGTGATGCCAGGGGCGACGACGAGAAAGCCGCGGGTGAACTTGCTACTGTTTGGACGCCGGACCGCGTTGATGGTGTGCCAGGCGATGAGCATCGCCATGACGGTGGTCTTTCCGGTGCCCGTCGCCAGCTTGAGAGCCAAGCGCATGATCTCAGGGTTAGCTTCCGTATTCGCCGCCTGGAGATTGTCCAAGAACCGCCGCCCTGTCGGCCTCAACTTCGGGGCGACCTCAGTAAGCCAGATGACCGTTTCCGCCGCCTCAATCTGGCAGAAGAAGGGACGCAGGCTGCTGAAGCTGTGGTGCCGCCAGTGTTGCAGCAGCCGAGCGGTCTCGGGCGTGACGCCCCAGTCGTTCGAACTCGGAATGGCCCGCCAGGCGTCCACCTGCTGGCGGATGCCGTTAACAACGGCTGTAGTGGCCTCGTATTGCTGGTGCTCAGTCGATAGCCCTTTGCCTTCGTCAAACACGAAGCCCCGCTGAAGCGCCCTGCGCTTGCGCGGCTTTGGGATTGGCGTGATGAATTCCGCCTTGCGTCGATAGTCGACTATCTGTTGCGTCGGCTGGCCCTGGGCATCCAATTCCCAGTGCCTCTTTGGATACTCATAAGGGGAGTTCAGTATGGGACTGTCGAAGAATCGCTCTTCCATTTCAACCGACCTCGCGAGCGCTATTCGTCATTCTCACCCGAAACCAACGACCCGCTTTCTCCAATGCATCAATATCGGGCTTCGGGACCCAAGCCGCCTTTTGAAGAGGGGTTGGGGAGCCTACCCCGCGGCCCCGAGCCCCAGGGCGCCGCGGACCTCTTCGGCTACGAGGTAGGCGGCGGTGCGCTCGGGGGCGTCTCCCATTCTCAGGAGGTTCTTGGTGAAGCCTACCGCCAGGCCGGTATCCGGGTCGGCGAAGCCGATCGAGCCGCCAGCGCCCGGGTGACCGAATGCCCCGGGCGGGCCCATAGCGGAGAGGGCGCCGCCACCCAGGAAATAGCCCATCCCTTTACGAGTGGGCTGGCCGATGACCACGTCCAGCTCGTCGGTCTGGAATGTCCGGGCGGTCTCGACCCGGTCGGCGGTCAGCAGCCGGGCTCCCCCCAGGGCCCCCGCGCCGGCCAGCATCGCATAATGCCGGGCGATGCCCCGGGCGCTCATGATTCCTCCAGCCCCGGGGATGGAGGCGCGGCGAACATCGGGACGGTTGAAGATTTTGCCGGCGGTGGTGACGGCCCGAGGGATCGCCCGCATGAGAAGAGAATCAGGGGCCGGCGGCGGCGCGTCCGGCGGCGGCGGGGCGTTCCGAAGAGTGGCCACCCTGCCCTCGACCGTGTCAGGGATGCCGAGGTACAAGCCTTCGATCCCCAGGGGTCGGCATATCTCGTCCTGCACAAACTGTGAGATTGGCCTGCCGTCGATTCGCCGGACGACCTCCCCGAGGACCCAGCCGAAGGTGTAGCCGTGGTAGCCGGTCTTGGTGCCGGGCTCCCAAAGGGGCTCCATGGCAGCCAATGCCTGGCACATTCCGTTCCAATCGCACATCATCTCCGGGGTGGCGCCGTCCGGCATCTGAGGAATCCCGATCCGATGAGTCAGGCCGTCTCGCACGGTGGCCCGGTGTTTGCCGTTCTGTCCGAACTCCGGCCAGTATTCCTTGATTGGCGTGTCATACTCCAAGCGGCCGCGGTCGGCCAGCATGTGGATGCAAGTTGCCGTGATTCCCTTGGTCGTCGAGAACACCGTGAAGAGGGTCTCTCCGTCCACGGGGCGGCCCGTGTCCTGATCCGCAAGCCCCGCCCAGGCATCGACAACGAGCTCTCCATCAAGGTAGGCGGCGGCTTGAAGCCCCATCTCCTCCCCGGACTCCACCAGCGTTTCGAGCACTATTCTTACCCGTCGGGTCGCCTGTTCATCCACCATCTTTTTACTCCGTTGGGCCTCAGCTTTACTCCACTAGTGCTCGACTCGAAGCCGGGTCCTCCAGATTACCCGGAGCGGTCCTCCAGATCACCCGGAGCGCTAGCGGCCCTCGAATACCGGCTTGCGTTTCTCAGCGAAGGCTTTAGCCGCTTCCTTGTTGTCCTCAGAGGCCATCGTGATCGCTTCCACCGCCAAGGAGAAGTGATGCGTGTTCACGACTTGCTGCCAGATGTGCTGGTTGAGGGAGGCCTTGGTCCAGCGGACCGCCAAGGGGGCCCCTGCCGCCAGCTCTTCGGCAAGGTCCCTCGCCTTCTCCATGACCTGCTCTTGGGGCACGACGTAGTTCACGAGTCCCATCTCGCCCGCTTTGGCGGCGGGGACCAGCCGTCCCGTCATCAGCAGCTCCTTGGCCCGATTCATCCCAATCAGGAACGGCCAAACGAGGGTGCCGCCATCGCCCGCGACGAGTCCCACGTTGACATGGGTGTCGCCGATGCGCGCCGTCTCGGACATCACCGTGATGTCGCACATGAGCGCAAGCGTCGAGCCCAGGCCGACCGCGTCGCCATTAACGGCCGCAATGATTGGGGGCTCGAGGTTGAGGAAGTGATGGATCAGCCACTTGCCCGTCTTGACCGCGGCGCGAAGCGGCCGGACCTCGCCTTGCCTTGCCCGCTCGGCCATGGCCTTGACGTCGGCCCCGGCACAGAAGGCCCGCCGGCCGGACCCCGTGAGGATAACGGCCCGGACATCGGTATCGAGATTGAAGGCCTGGAGCAACTCCTCGAGCCCGTCATGCAGCTCGGGAATCACAGAGTTCATCCGCTCCGGCCGGTTGATGGTTACCGTCGCTACGTGGTCCCTTACTTCGACGAGGAGGTGGCTCTCCTCGTAGCGCCCATAGTCCGCCATGGTCCCCCCGATGGTAGTTTTGGTCGGTCCCGCGGTCCCGCCGGGGAATTATGGCAAGACACGGCGAAAGAGGAAAGGCGTCGGAGGGGCCGGTAGCACGCCCCAGCTATGGTAGACTCGGCCTAAATCCGGAGGCAGCCCCGGCACCAGGCTGGGAGGAGTCACCCATGAAGCTGAGCTTGGCGTATGAGATGCAGCGCCCGACGTTGGATGACCATGCGGTCATCGAGGAGACCATCGAGCAATGCGTCTTTGCGGACGAGATGGGATTCGACACGATCTGGTTCGTGGAGCACCACTTTCTCACCGGGTTCTCCATGTCGCCATGCCCGGAGGTGATCTTCGGCGCCCTGAGCCGTCTGACCAAGCGCGTCCGGCTTGGCTTCGGCGTCGTCATTCTCCCCTACCATAACCCGATCCGTGTGGCCGAGCGTGTCGCCATGGTGGACCACATGTCCCAGGGCCGCGTCGAGTTTGGCACAGGCCGCTCGGCCCCCTACGAGCAGACGGGGATGGGCATCGACCCCCGCGACACGCGCGACATGTGGGAAGAATCCCTCGAGATGGTGCCGCAGATATGGGAGAACGAGATGTTCTCCTGGGAGGGGAGGTTCTGGAACGTGCCTCCAAGGGAGGTGCGGCCAAAACCGTACCAGAAGCCTCATCCACCAATATGGGTGGCGGCATTGCAGAAGTCTACGTACGAGCTGGCGGCGAAGAAGGGGATCGGCGTGATGGCCTTGAGCGTCGTAGCACCAGCGACCCTCGCTAAACACATCGAGCAGTACAAAGACAGCGTGCGCAAAGCGAGACCGGTTGGAAAGAGCATCAACGACCAGTGGCTCAGCGCAACGATGGGTTACTGCGACATGGACAACAAGGCAGGCCGGGAGCTTTCGGCACGGTCGCTGAAGACCCTGTTTGGCCCCGACAAGCCTTACCTGAAAGACCAGACCGATGTCTACGAAAAGCTGGTCGAGTCCTGGGGCGGCGTACCAGACCACCTGGAGGCGAACTTCGGGCGCTACATCAAGAAGGAGCAGGGGGACGCGGGGGTGGACCTTTCAGGGGGCTCGACACAGATCTCCCAGGCTGTGTGGGAACAATTCGATGCCGATACCCTTGCGGACAGGGGCGTCATCATCGCGGGCGATCCGGACAGCTGCCTGCGAGGCATCAAGGCCCACGAAGCGGTCGGTGTGGACCAGCTCCAGTTCATCATGGCCACGGAGACGATCCCTCACGAGAAGGTGATGTCCTCGATTGAGCTATTCGGAAAACACGTGATACCCAAGCTCAACGGTAAAGACTGAGGCCCAAGCGAGAGCAGCGCCATCGCGCCGTCAACCGGTAACTCCTTCGAAGAAGCCCGCAGTCGGCGATGTTTCAGTCAGTCGGCGATGTTACAATGCCTCTGATGACCTTTGCCCTGATGAGCTTTGCCGCTGATGACCCCCCGATGACCCTTCGCCCCTGATGACCCTTCAGGCCAACCTGGACCCTCGATAGGCCGGTCAGGCGATGACACTCGATACACGAGACGTAACGGCGGACAGCGAAGTCGCCGCCATGGAGTACGCCTGGGCCGAAGGCTGGACCGACGGCCTGCCCATCATCCCGCCCACGCCCGAGCGTGTAACGGCCTTCCTCGAGTATGCCGGACTGGACCCGGACCAGGAAATCGGGCAGTATGCCGTCCGGAACCGCGGAATCACCGCCGCCAAGATAGCCTCCAACGCTGTCATGGCCGGGTGCAGGCCCGAATACATGCCCGTGGTGGTGGCCGCCATCGAGGCGATCACCGAGCCCGATTTCAAGATGAACCACCTGGCCAGTACCTCCAGCCCCTGGCCTGTCTTCATCGTGAACGGGCCGATCATCAAGGAGCTGGGCCTCAACAGCGGGGCGTACGTGCTGGGGCCCGGGAGCAGACCAAACGCGACCATTGGCAGGGCCATCAGCCTGACCCTGGCCAACTGCATGGATGCGAAGGTCGGCGGCGTGCAGCAAGGGATCATGGGCATCCCCGCCCGTGCGGCAGGACAGGTCATCGCTGAAAATGAGGATATCTCCTGGGAGCCCCTGAGCATGATGCGGGGATTCCCCCGCGGGGTCAGCACCCTGACGGCCGCGACCCACTATATGGCGGGGCCCCGGCAGGTGATCGCTCTGCCTGAGCACCTGCCTAAGGAGAACGCGGCATTGGCCCTGGCCAACATGCTGAGCGAGTACTGCGGAGAGGGCTCCCTCACTTCGGTACAGACCGTGCTTCTATCCCCGTCGTTCCAACGGGCCTTTGCCTCCGAGGGATGGAGCCGGAAGGATGTCAGGGACTACCTCGTCGAGAACGTGAAAGCCTCGGTCGCATCCCTGAAGCTCCGCCACCGCTGGCTGGCCGAGACCTGGGAAGAGCCCCTGGTCCATAGCTCGGCCCCAATCTACCCTGGCGACGAGAGCAAGTTCGTCTACCACGGGAAGGGCGAAGATTTCGGCAGGAAGATCGGCGGCCACGCGGCGACGCACCCGCGCAAGGACATGGACTACATCATCGCGGTCGCGGGCTCCGACATTGGGCAGATGTACGCGTGTTTCTTCCGGCCCTACATTCCCGATGGGGCCAATACGAAAGTCATTCGCCCACCAGCGAGCAAGGGCTGACGGGCCGCCGGGGACTTGGGGTCCAGGCGGGAGACAAGGACGATGACCCTTCAATCGAACATGGTCGAAGCGGCCAGCGAGATCGACGCGATCGAGCGCTTCATGGCCATGGAATGGTCCGACGGGCTGCCAGTCGTCCCGCCGACTCCCGAGCGGGTCACCCAGCTTCTGGACTACATGGGGATGGAGCCCGGGCTCGAGATCGGCCGATCAGAGGTCCGCAACAGGAGCATCACCGCCGAGCACGTCGCCACCAGCGCGGTGGCGGCCGGGTGCAGGCCGGAGTACATGCCCGTCATCGTCTCGGCCCTGGAAGGGGTCATGGACCCCGACTTCCACATGAACCACCTGGCAAGCACGTCGAGCCCATGGCCTATGTTCATCGTCAACGGGCCGATCATCGAGGAAATCGGGCTCAACGACAGCACCTATGTTTTGGGGGTTGGCAGCAGGGCGAATATGACCATCGGCCGGGCGATCAGCCTAACCCTGGCCAACTGCATGGACGCCAGGACAGGCGGCGTCCAGCTTGGCGTGATGGGGAACGGCGCCCGCGCCGCCGGCCTCGTGATGGGAGAGCGGGAGGACTCGACGTGGGAGCCCGTGAGCGTCACCAGGGGATTCTCCCCTGGGACCAGCACCGTCACCGTCATCAGCACCTTCGAGGGCACTCCCCGCCAGATATACTTTGGTCCCGAGCAGATGCCGGCAACCAACCGCGCGGAGGCCACGGCGCACTGGATATCCTACTTCTTCGGAGAGGGCTTTTGCGGAGGGGGCACGCACCTGGTGCTCCTCCCCCCAGTTGCCCGGCAGGTCTTTCTCGACTCCGGGTGGAAGAAGGAGGACCTGCGGCGCTACCTCGTGGAGAACGTGAGGGCATCGGTGGCGTCGCTGAAGCGTCGGTTTCTGTGGCCGCCGGGACCGGGGGAGGAGCCCACGACGGAAGGCTCAGCCCCAATTCATCCAGGGGACGAGGACAGGTATATTTATCTAGGGCAAGAACCGCTGCCTGGAGGGGACACCTTCGGGAGGGCGCGGCGCAAGGCGGACTTCATTATCGCAACCTCGGGGTCCGAGATAGGGCACTTCCATCTGATCATCACCAGCTCCTTTCCATCCGGGCCCAACCCCGTGACGAAGGTCATCCGCCAGTCAGCGAAGAAGTAGAACCGCGAGGTCTTTACTAGAGGTCTTTAGTCAGAGGACTTTACTTAAAGGAGGCACCATGAAGCTCGTCGACCCGACGATCGGCGTCAGCGCGGCCACCGGGCTGCTCGCAACCAGGGTGGAGACGCTGGACGACAAAGTCGTTGGCTTCATTTGCAACGGCTACCCCGGAGCGGAGCGCTTCCTGAGACGGGTCGATGAGATCGTCTCGGAAAAGTACAAGCTTCGGGGCAAGGTGTGGCACATCAAGGACTACATCGGCGAGCCCGCCAAGCCGCACATCCAGGAGGACGTCATCGCCAACTGCGACGTCATCATCACCGGCCTGGGCGCTTGAGGGTCATGCTGTTCGGCCGTTGCGGCCGAAGCGATTACCCTGGAAGGACACGGCAAGCCGGTAGCAGCTTTCGCGGTGGACACCTTCGCCAGGACGGTCGGGAAGGCGATGGCCCGACTCCACAGCTTCCCAAACTATCCCCTGGTGGAGATCCCGGCGCCCTTCTTCGAAAGCACGGCGCCTTCCGACTCCGATTTCGAGACAAAATCGCTGGCCGCAGTCGCCAAGGCGGAGGAGCTCCTCTTTGGCGGGAAACTGGAGTAGCCCCCCATTCGGTTAGGGCCAACAAAGGAGTCAGGCCTAACCGAAACGCCAGGTAGCCTGGCGTTTCGGTTACCGTTGCGGCACACCCCGGTTGTGCTCTCGAACGAGCGTCTCTGATACGCGGGCCATGCGGACTCGGACCTTCGGAAGGCTTGGCGATGTCAGCGCCCTTACGCTCGGGGGCGGCGGTATCGGCCAGGTGTGGGGGGAGACCACTCGCGAGGAATGCGTCGCCACCGTTCGAGAGGCTATCGATTCGGGCATCAGCTTCCTCGACGTGGCCCCATCCTACGGCAATGGGGAAGCAGAGGCGGTGGTCGGTGAGGCCTTCGACGGCAGACTCCCAGACGGCGTCCGGGTATCCACCAAGTGCCACGTAGGCGCCATCGCACCCGGTGAGGTGCTTTCCCATCTGGAGGGGAGTCTCGATGAGAGTCTGCGTCTCCTGCGGCTAGAGAGGGTGGACCTCTTCATCCTTCATGGGAACCTGGTCCCGAGCGGCGCCGCCGGCGGTACGCGCCAGACCCCGATAGGACTGTTCTTCAACGCCGTGCGCCCGGCCTTCGAGCGATTGGTAGAGCGGGGCCGGATCGGGGCGTGGGGGATCTCCGGTATTGGCGAGCCCGGGGCGGTCCTCGAGGCGCTCCAGACGGACCCGGCCCCATGGGCGGTGCAGGCCATCAGCAACCTCCTCGATTCTCCCGGGGGGACCCAGCGCTTCGACGGACCAGCGCAGCCTCGGAACATCATCGCTATGGCCAGCGAGCGGGGTGTGGGCGTCATGGGTATTCGGGCCGTCCAAGCCGGAGCTCTGACCGATCGCATCGACCGCGACCTCCCGGCGGAGCACCCGGAGACGGTGGACTTTCGCCGCGCCATGCCCTTTCGCGAGCTGGCCAGGAAGGTGGGTGAGTCGCCGGCATCCCTCGCTCATCGCTATGCGCTAGCCATGAACGGCGTTTCAACAGTCGTCCTCGGGGTCAAGAACCGGGCCGAGCTCCGGGAATGCGTCGCGGCCGAGGAGCGAGGCCCCCTCGAGCAAGAGCTGATATCGGCGATCGACGAGGCGGCGGGACGCTAGCAGCCGGCCCGCGCTTCGCGCAACAGCTGTCGCTTGGCTCCACCGGGAGGCAGGCGCGATCATTCGACAGGGCCCCCGATGCGGCATGATTCCCGACCCGGTAGACTACGACACGTCCAGTTTGTAGATCGCGCGGGCCTTGAGTCCCCGATGCGGCGCGATTCCCGGCCCGGTAAACTACCCCGTCAAAGGGAGGTGACCGATGCGCACACTTTCCGTGCATGAACTGACCTTCGCCCCTGAGCTGCCGCTGCAGGATGCCGTGGAGCAGACGGCGCGGGCCGGCATCAGGGCTATTGGGCTCAGCGGACCAAAGGTGGACGAGTACGGCTTCGACCGGGCCAAGCGGCTGATCAGGGATGCAGGGCTCGAGGTCTCGGGACACACGGGCCTTGGGTTCTGGACGCTGCCCGGCGACCATGCCCCAATGGTCGAAACGGGCAAGCGGGTGATCGACGAAGCGGCCGAGCTCGAGGCGGATTTCGTCCTGGTGAAGACGGGGCCCAGGGGCAACCTCACCTTGGCCGAGGCCAGGGCCCGCTTCTTGGACGGGGTGCGCCAGCTAGCCGGAAGAGCCCTGGAATCCAACGTCGACCTGGCCCTCGAGCCCTCCCACCCGATGTTCGCCTTCTTCTCCATCGTCTACACCCTGCGGGACGCCCTGGACCTTGCGGCGGAGGTCGAGGGCATGGGCGTCATTCTGGACACTTTCCACTCCTGGTGGGACCCCAGGCTGCCCGATGATATTCGAAAGGACATCGATCGGATTTACAACGTCCAGCTCAGCGATTACGGCAGGACCGACGAGCCGGTGCGGCTGTCCGGCGGAGGCGGTCGCTTCCCTCTCGGCGAGGGCCTGATCCCGCTTCGGGAGATCATGCACGACCTCGACGACGCCGGCTACGCCCGGAACTATGACCTGGAGATCATCGGAGACTTCTCGCCGGAGCGGCGCAGGACCTTGCTGGCCGACTCCAAGAGGTATTTCGACGCCCTCTGGGAAGGGCGGTAGCCGTGCGATTGTTTCCGTAGCGCATCTGCTCCCGTAGAGGGAGTTGGGCGAGGGCGATCGATCTTTCTCTCAGTCCTTCAGGGCCGGGATGACCTCTTTCCCGTACAGCTCCAGGGAGCGCATGGTGTCCTTGTGGGAAAGGGGCCCGCTCTGGGCCTCGAGTAACAACGACCCGATGCCCAGCCTTTCCTTGACATAACGCAGCTTCTTGATCACGGTATCCGGGCTGCCCACCACCAGGTGGTAGTTCTCCTGCAGCTCCTCGTAGGTCTGCTCCGACGTCCCCCTGCGCCGCCGGGGGGGCGGGGCGCCGGGCGGCGGAAGGGCGACGTAGCCTGGAGGGGACATGTACTCCCTGGGCGCCCTGGTGGGGTAGTTCGTCCTCCAGAGGATCGCCTTCCCCGCCTCCTGCGCCTTTTCATCGGTGTCGTTCACGTGGCAGCAGATCATGAAAGCGAACTTCTCCGGCCCAGGCTCCCATCCATCGGCGGCCGCAAAGGCCCGGTACTTGCCGAACAGGTCCTCCGCCACGTCGAGCGGCGTGAGGAAAGCCGCATACGTATAGCGGTATTTTGCCGCCCATTCGATCGTCTCGGTGCTTCCGGTCCCCGGGGTCCACACGGGGGGATGGGGTTTCTGCAGCGGCAGCACCCACGGGTTCACCGTCCGGAAGTGATAGTGTTTGCCTTCCCAGCGGAACGGCCCCGGCTCGGTCCATGTCTTGATGATCAGGTCGTGGGCCTCCTCGAAACGCTCCCGGTTGTGGACGGGGTTGGTGTTGTTGGCCCAGCTCTCCACGCCGATGCCGCGCACCACCCCGGAAATGATCCGTCCCTGGGAGATCACGTCCACCATCGCGATCTCTTCGGCCAAGCGCGGCGGGTTGTCGCTGACCGGGAGCATGTTTCCCAGCATGAGGATCTTCGCGTTCCTGGTGGTGCGCGCCAGAATCCCCGCGCTGATGTTCACCTCGACGTCCATGCAGGATGGCGTGTTGTGATGCTCGTTGATCATGAGTCCGTCGAAGCCCACCTCGTCCGCGAACTGGTACTCGTCGAAGTACCGCTTGAACAGGTCGCTGGCCTTGGCGGCGTCGAAATAGGTGTTGGGGAAGGTGAGGCGCATCGCGGGGAATTTTTCCGCTTCGGACTCCGGGAACTCGGCGTAGGGCATCTCCGTGAAGTAGTAGACGTCTAATGGCATGGGGGTCCTCCGGGGGCGACGAAGCCGGTCCTAGGCAAGAAAGTCCAGGGCGAGTTTGACGAATTCCTCGGGCTTTTCGATCTGGGGGCTATGCCCGCAATTCTCGATGGTGACGAGGTCCGAGCCGGGGATGGCTTGCCGGTACAGGTCGCCGCACTCCACCGGTATCAGCCGGTCCTGCCGCCCCCACACCATCCTGACGGGGATCCTCACGCGGCCCAGACGGGGGGGCAGCGTGGGGTCGAACATGTAGGGCTTCCAGCAGAGGCGCACGGCCATCTCGCGGTTTCGCTCCACGAAATAGCGTTCCTCCGGCGTGGGGTCCCCACCGTAGAGCTGGTCGTATTCCGGCGCCTGCGCGGGATCGTGGAAGATGAGCTGGTTCACCGCGGCGGGAGGGATGAGGAAGATGTCGGTAATCTCTCCTTCCCGGGGCTGCACCCCCGCCGCCCCGACCAGCATCAGCTTGCGGAAGGCGTGCCGGCACACCGTCGCGACCTCAGCCGCCAGCCAACCGCCCATCGAAAAGCCGATGGCGCGGGACCCCTCGAGGCCCTGGTCTTCCAGGAACCAGGTGTAGAAGCTGGCCAAGTCGTGCATCGTCTCGAGCCAATCGGGCCGCTCCGACTTGTCGAAGCCGGGGTGCGACGGCATGTAGACGGTATAGTGCTCCGCCAGGGACCGGGCAAAGGATACGGCCCCCCGGTTCCCCCCGGCGCCGTGGAGCAGCACAAGCGGCTCCCCGGACCCTCCTTTGAACACTTGGATCTCGGCTCCGCCCACATTCGCAAAGTCCTCGGTGAACGCTACCGTCATCTGGGGCCCTCCGGAAGTCTGGAGCCAAGTCTAGCACGACCTCTTGTCGATGCCGGTATGCTGGGCCTTTTCATTACCGGAAATGAGGAGAACGACCATGATGAATGGGTCCCCGCTGATTTCCTCGGACTCCCACGTCATCGAGCCGCCGGAGACCTGGACCGAGAGGATCGACCCCAGGTACCGTGACCGCGCCCCGCGCCTGGTCGCCGAGGAGGCGGCGGACTGGTGGCACGCGGAGGACTTGCGCCTGATCTCGTTCATCGGCGGGATCCAACCCGGGCTGCGGTTCGAGGAGCCCGAAAAGATGCGCAGGGAGGGCCGTTTCGATGAGGTGTGGAAGGGCGCCTACCTGCCGCAGGAGCGCGTCAAGGACATGGACGCCGACGGGGTAGACGTCGACATCCTGTACCCCACGGTGTCCCTTCTCATCTACGGGATCAGGGAGACCGGCTACCTCACCGCGGTCTGCGACGGCTACAACCGGTGGCTTGCGGAGTTCTGCGGCGCCTACCCGGACCGACTGAAGGGCATCGCCGTCATCAACATCGACGACGTGGAGTCCGGGGTCCGGCAGCTCGAACAGGCCGCCCGCCTGGGTCTGGTCGGTGCGATGGTCCCCGCATATCAACCGGACGAAAGCGGGTACCACTCCCCGGCCTACGACCCGTTGTGGGCCGCGGCGCAGGATATGAAGGTCCCTCTGAGCTTGCACGTCGCAACGAACCGGCCCGACCCTACCCGCGGCTTCGCGACCCCGGCGACTTCAGCCGTCCTCGAGTACTGGGCCGAAGTCTCGATCGCCAACATGGTCCTGTCGGGCGTGTTCGAGCGCTTCCCAGGGCTCAACGTCGTTTCCGTGGAGCACGAGGCCGCCTGGGCGGCCCACTTCCAGCGGCAGCTCGACTACGTGT
The DNA here is from genome assembly GCA_965220155.1 of Dehalococcoidia bacterium. Taxonomy (GTDB): domain Bacteria; phylum Chloroflexota; class Dehalococcoidia; order SHYB01; family SHYB01. Next base: position 3,498,402 of record OZ244810.1, read on the forward strand.
ACACGCAGAGAGTGCGCCGCGAGGACTGGCCGAGGTACTCAGACGCCAGGCTGCCCTCCGATTTCTTCAAGAGCAACGTGCTGATCAGCTTCCAGGAGGACGGTCTGGCCATCGAGCTGCGGGATAGGATCGGCGTCGAGACCCTCATGTGGGGGTCCGACTATCCGCATGCCGAAAGCACGTTTCCGAAGACCCAAGAGATCCTGGCCGACATTCTCTCGGACGTCCCGGACGGTGAACGGGCGATGATCGTCGGCGGAAACGCCGCCAGGGTCTACGGGATGTGACGGACTCACGAGGCTGGGGCGATGGGCGCTAGCCTGTGTCAACACTAAAGCTTGGCGCCGAAAACTCCGGACCTGTCATTGCTATGAAAATGGGCACCGTCGCGCCGCTGTTTCGTAGGCGCGGGTTTGAAACCCGCCTCCCGGCCCGTCGTTCCCCGCCTCCGGCCTTGTCCTGGACCGCCGCCGATTTTCATCCCCTTACGTGGCCTTCACAAGGCCATAGTGATTCCGAACGCAGTGAGGAATCTAGGGGGTCTCGCTCGGAATCATGGTGCAACTCGACTGACGGTCCTCTCCTTTGGGGCGTTGCGTTTCTAGTGGTCCAAGTTTGGGTGCAAGGGTCTTAGATTTCTCACTACGCTGCGCTACGTTCGAAATGACATGTTCGGGGGCTGCTAGTCGCCGGTCCACTCCACCCCCCAGGCCTGGGCGATCCGCTCCGCCGACGTGAGCACCGCCATGTTCCGAAGGGTATACCGGATGAGGGCCTCGGCGTATTCCGGAGGGTCCGACGCCGCACAGTCGGTGGGAAGGACCACCGTGTAGCCGCGGTTGACCGCTTCGATGGTCATGCCGTTCACCGCGATGTTCAAGGAGACGCCCGTGGGCACGACCGTCCTGATCCCCATTGCTCTGAGCTCGTCGTGCAGCCCCGACTCGTAGAAGGCGGTCATGCCGTAGGCCCTCTGCGAGACCAGGTCCGAGGGGTGGGGCGTCAGCTCCGGGACGATGGGCCCGGGACCTGCCGAGGGGGCAGCGCCGCCTCCCTCGCCGCCCCTGAATCGTCTGAAGCCGCTGCCGACCCGGCTCGCGGTGCGCCCCTGGACCGTGCAATGGACCACCTGGGCGCCGGCGGCCCGAGCGCACTCCAAGAGCTTCGCCAGCCGAGGCAGCATTCCGCTGTCCAAGACCGACTGCCGGAGGCCCGGCAAGCCGCCTTTCTCCCCAATGATCCCTTCCTGGCACTCGCTTATTAGGACTGCCGTCTCCGATGGTTTCAGCATCTCGTCGATAGCTACAGGCATCCTGGCGCTTCCTCACTGCTTCGCAGAGCTGGGTAGGGGGATTATACCGTGAGGCCGTCCTACGCCTGGCGGCCGGCAAGCCGCCGCTCGAAGGTGATGGTGTCCAGGATCCTCTGGGCCAGTGGAGGGTGTTCGAACCCCAGCTCCGTCTTTACGCGCTCCGGGTCCACCAGCCGAATCAGGTCGTAGACCCGACCTTCCTCCGGGTCGAAGCCGATGTCGGCGTCCGGGATGAACTCTCTCGTGATGTCCGCGATCTCCTGGAACGTGGCGACCTGGCCGCCGCTGAGGTAGGCGGGGTAGCGAATCGACGGGGCCTGGGAAAGGCGGAAAAAGATCTCAGCCACGTCCTCGACGTGGACCAGCAGGAACGGGACGTTCGGATCGGAGCGGACGGTCACGGGCTTGCCCAGGGCCGCATCGGCGACCATATGGCTGGCGCCCACGGGACCGAACCGACGGGGGGCGGCTCCCCAGACGTAGGCGGGCCGTACGGCGGCCATGCTCATCCCGTAGCGCTCGGCGTACTGGCCCGCGACGACCTCGTTGAACTGCTTGGCCCAGCCGTACAGGCTGTTGGGATAGCCGGGGTCGTCCTCCGAAACGACCGTCTGGTCCCCGTAGGCCCGCTGCGGCCCGTGCCGGGCGATGGAGCTGGCGTAGAGCACTCTCCGGACGCCCGTCAGGCGCGCCGCCTCGAAGGCGTTGTTCATCCCCATCACGTCGATGCGGACGGCCTCCTGCGGAGGAGCGTCGGTCCTCAGCACGTAGGCCATGTTGATCACCTGGTCGACGCCGTTTTCGGTGATGGCGGCGATGATGTCGTCGACGTGGGTGATATCCCCCTGCACGAACCGGTACCGGCCGGCCAGGTCGTCGAGGCGGAAGGTATTCGGGCTGCTATCGAAACACACCGGCTCCTGCCCGGCTTGGACGAGCCGGCGCACGATCCTCGACCCTATGAAGCCTGTACCGCCAATCACGAGGACTGTCATCTTTCCGCCTCCGGAGTGTGTCGGGTTGCGCGACAGCTATACCGTACGCTGACGCATCAAGGGCCCAGACCGTATACTGGCGTCTCTGAAGCGGTCCACCAGCGGAAGGAGCAAGCCAGGGTGAAAACCGGCATTTTCGTTTTCCATACCGACACGTCCCTCGACCCGGCCATCCTCGCCAGGAGAGCCGAGGAGCTGGGCTTCGATTCGTTCTGGGTCCCCGAGCATACCATTATTCCCGCGCACACCACGTCGCCTCACCGCGGCTCGGCGGACGGCTCGATCCCGGAGCCCTACTATCGGATCACAGACCCCTTCGTCGCGCTGGCGCGGGCCTCGGGGGCCACGAAGACGATCAAGCTTGGGACTGGGATATGCCTCGTGCCGGAGCGGAACCCCCTGGTGCTCGCCAAAGAGGTCGCGACGCTGGACCAACTCTCGGGGGGCCGGTTCATCTTCGGGATTGGGGCTGGATGGCTCAGGGAAGAGTCGGAGATCCTGGGGGGCGACTTTCCCCGCCGGTGGAGCCAGACTCGTGAAGCCGTCCTGGCGATGAAGGAGCTGTGGACGAAGGAGCCCGCGGAACATCACGGCAAGTACTACGATTTCCCGCCCGTCCACTCTCGCCCGAAGCCGGCGCAAAAGCCCCACCCGCCCATCTACCTGGGCAGCACGGACAAGAAGGTCCTCGAACGGATCGCGGAATGGGGGGATGGATGGATGCCCATCCGGGTCACGATGGAGGACCTGAAGCGCGGCCGGGGGACCCTCGATGAGCTGGCTGCCGCCGGGGGCCGGGACCCTCGGTCGATCAAGATCCTGGCCTTCGGGGGCTCCGGACAGTACCGGGACCGCAAGAGCCTCGGCGAGCTCGAGGAGGCCGGCGTCGATCAGGTGACCGTCTGGCTCGAGCAGACGGAGGGGGACGCAGCCCTGGCGGAGATGGAGCAGGTCGCCGGCCAGGTCCTCTGACGGCCCGTCTTCCGGGGCCACCATCAAGCTAGTACTCACTATCAATAGACAGCGTTAGGTGATAGACTCCCTCCATGGGAGTTGCAACACCTATCGATTTGACTGACGACGAACGGGACACCTTGACGACCTTGGTGCGCAGTGCCACCGCTGAGCAGCGTCTGGTGCAACGAGCCCGCATAGCGCTGGAAGCAGCAGCGGGTAAGCCGACGAAGGAGGTCGCCGCCTTGTTGCACGTGCGCCCCGCCACGGTGAGCAAGTGGCGCACCCGGTTTGCCCAACACCGTGTGGCGGGATTGGCCGACGCGCCTCGGACAGGGAAGCCCCGCGTGTATGACGAGACGACGGAGCGGCGGATAGTGGCGCAGTTGGACCAGCCGCCGCCGGATGGGTACACGACCTGGACGGGCGGGCTGGTGGCAAAGGCGTTGGGAGACGTTCCGGCGCTTCAAGTGTGGCGGGTCTTGCAGAAGCACGGGATTCCCTTGCAGCGACGGCGCAGCTGGTGCGTGAGCACCGACCCCCAGTTCGAGCAGAAGGCTGCTGACATCGTGGGGTTGTACCTGGACCCGCCGGAGAATGCCGTGGTGGTCAGCGTGGACGAGAAGCCCGCCATCCAGGCTCTGGAGCGCGCCCAGGGGTGGCTGCGGCTCCCCAACGGCAAGGCGGTTCGCGGGCATACCCATGAGTACAAGCGCCACGGGACCACGACCCTCTTTGCTGCCTTGGAAGTGCATACCGGGACCGTCGCCGTGGGCCACTACCGCCGTCGCCGCCGTCGGGAGTTCCTGGACTTCATGAACCGGGTGATCGCCCAACATCCCGAAACGGAGCTGCATGTGATCCTCGACAACCTGAACACGCATAAGCCCAAGCATGACCGGTGGCTTGCCCGCCACCCGTCGGTCTCTTTCCATTACACACCGACCCATGCTTCCTGGCTGAACCAAGTGGAGGTGTGGTTCAGCATCCTGACCCGAGCCGTGCTCCGGGGCCTGAGCGCCACGTCTCCCCACCAGGTACGCCAAGCCATTGACCGCTTTACTGATTCGCGTAATGAACACCCCGTGCCCTTTGAGTGGACGAAGAGTGTGGCGCACCCCGGTGGGCTCAAACAACGTTACGCTGATTTAGGATACTAGGTACTAGACATAATCGAGACCCTTCGTGTTGGGGTTCAGTTTAGCGTTGTAGCCATAGGACTGACCGATGCTGCTCAGCTAGCCCCCACCGCTCACGACAGTACCTCAGCGGCACCACGCGCGAGGGGGTCGGTTTGCGGGCCACCAGCTGAAGCGCGGCTAGTCGTCTGGGTGGGCTAGTTTGACACCAATGGCATTGACAACCCCCAACAAGCCCCAATAGCCGTTCTGCGGCCCGCGATCCTTGCGTACCCCCATTGGCGTTCTCCTAGACGGTTACTCATGGCTCCAACATTCCACGCAGAGGCCCCAAGGGGGGTCTGGGCAGAAGTGGGTTCGCCGCTGACGCTCAGCTTTGAGACACAGGAATCTCAAGCGAAGAACACTCTAGCCAGTGGTTGCACCAACCGCCAGCAGCGAAGTGCAGGTTGCGCTGATGCTAACGGGCTAAGCTCTAACCTTCCCGCTCACCAGCAGTAGCAGCGCATCCCGCTGGCCGGTCAGCATCATCCCTTCAAGAAGAGCTTGCGATGGGTGGGTCTATTAGCTCACATTCATCCAGTGAAACGATATGAGAGGAAATTGAACCAATTGTCCCAATAGCCGCGATTCGGTCTCCAATATTGAGAACACTTAGTCTGGCACGCCAAATATCCGTGTCGAACCATAACGCCACTAACGGCTGGGAGTTGGCAGGTTGTAGATGTACACCTACCTCCCGGGACACAGTGGATACGTCATTAACGGTCCCTTCCACTCTCATCCATTGACCAATGTGGCGCCTGCTGATGTCTTTCGCTGCTAATTCTGTCTTCCCTGCTACTTCGGCTACCAGTTCGGCGGGCGTCCTTGGAGAGAAAACCTTGCCTGGAAATTGACGACTAGTTTGCCATTGGACTGGAGGTGGTTGGGGTTGTGTTGGTATGGGAGGCTCATGAGGCTGCCATTGCACTGGAGGCGGCCCTGCCGGTTGGAGCTTAGACGGATCACGCTCCTCCATAAGCCACAAAACAGCCATCGTCAGAATCCCGCCTGTCACCACAAACACCAAAGACACTAATCCTGACACATCCTTTGTTATGGCGTACTCGACGACCCCAGCAAGGACACCAGGCAATATCAAGGCTACTGCGACGGCCACCCAATGTCGTTTTGCGTTTCTAATGACTTTTCGCATTTAGCTGGTGTAAACCTCCATAGAAACACATCGCTAGTTTCATTGCGCCAGGGCTTGGGAGTGAACCCCTATTTCCCCACCCATACCTCCCCCGACACCAGGCTTAGGCAGCAGTATGTTACGCTGCTCACCAAAGGCACGGGCCTCCGCTATGTTGGATCGGATATGTTCGTCCCATGGTAGCACTACGCGACTTACTTCCCCGAGCTGCGTGGGCTCTAGCCGCCGGTGAACAGACCTCTAGGGCGTGTTCGCACTAGCCGTGAGGCAAAGGCTTGCCAAAGGCGTGGCGGGGCTGAGGTGGCTGGCGGGCAGCGCCTTAGATTCCTCGGCTGCGCCTCGGAATGACATGGGGGAGCGCTTTAAGACACGGGGGAGCGCTTTTCGTGTAGCGCGAGCGTAGTGTAAACAGGCCCTAGGGCGGAAGGGAGAGCCGGCTATTCCCGCCCGAAGCAACGAGCGGCGTTCCCGCTCATCAGTCGCTCGATCACCTCGCCGGGCGCGCCGTGTTTCCGAAGGTTGTCGATGGCCTCACCGGGCGGCATCGTGTCATGGGCCGGGTAACGCGACCCCCAGGCGCCGATGTGCTCGAACTCGTCGTACAGGACCGCCACGGAGCTTTCCCAGGCGTCGAAGCTGATGACAGTGGGCCGCTCTCGGAAGACACGCTCGGGCTCCAGGCTCAGGTCCTTGATGCCGGAGGGCATCAGGGTCAGGTAACCCTCGAGCTTTTCGAAGGCCATGGGCAGCCAGCTCGCTCCGCCGTGCACGAAGGCGATACCCAGATTGGGGTAGTCCTCCATGAAGCCCGAAAAAGCGAAGGCCGTGAGGGCGGTCGCGTTGTCCATCATGGGAGCCGCCGCCTCGGCTACGTTATGCCCGATCTGCAGGTTGCCGGCGACGCGCTCGATGAAGTGCCCCTGTGAGGTCCAATCGGGGTTGGTGCCCCCTGGGGAGGGGCGTATACAGGCCACGATCCCCCGCTCCTCCAGGGCGGTGAACACCGGCTTGAACACCGGGTGATTCAGGTACCTGCCACCAACGAACGCCGGCCGCACCGCCGCGGCTCTGAATCCCTTGTCGGCCACCCGATCCGCCTCGTCCGCGGCGAACGCAGCGTCCTGCAAGGGAAGGACCGCCGCGGGAAGAAGCCGGTCGGGGGCGGCCCGAGAGAAATCCCATATCCAGTCGTTGTAGGCCCTCGCCAGAGCATAGGCGACGTCCGGGTTTTCGACGAGCGGAAAATACTCGGCGAACACCGTTGGGAACAGGACGGCGCTGCCGATGCCCATCGCGTCCATGTCTCTCAGGCGCGCGGTTGGGTCGTAAGCGCCTGGGGTGATCGGCCTGAACGCCCTGGGGTCCAGGTCGCCGATCTCGTCCGGAGTCATGCCCGGCTCGTAGATGGCCTGCCGGATGAGGGCGCCCTGGTTCATCGCCGGGAAGGCCTTGCCGTTGACGATGACGGTTACGGCTCCCGAATCGCTGACACGATGGTAGAACGAAGAACGGGCCGCGACCCGGTACTCCGGATCGAGGTAGCGCTCCCAGATATCCAGCGGCTCGAAGACCGCACTATCGATGTCGAAGACGTCCATGGGTAGGAACGAGGAGGCTCAGCGACGCCTCACCATGTCTGGCCGTCTTGGTGCATCTTGGGAACAGGTAGAGATGGCCTACGCGTGCCGGAGAAAGGGCTGCTTACCATGTCTGACCATCTCCCTGCGTCTTGGCGACGGCCCCGTGCTTTCTGGGGTTTGCCTCCCGCTCCCACCACTGATCGAAGGCCTGGTCCTCCTTGGGGAACCAGTCCGGCCGGACTATCGGCGCGGGCTCTTCGGTCACGAACTGGTGCTGCTCCAAACCGTAGAAGCGCGCGGCATTTGCCCCCATGAACTTCCGCTGCACCGCGGCCGGCACCTCCGCCTCTTCCATCGAGCGAAGGGCGCTCCAGGCATCGGCGCCATCGTGGTGGTAGCTGTCCGAGGCCCAGACGGCAACGTCCTCGAAATACTGCCATCGCCGGAAGATGGCGGGCTCGTCGCCCTCGAATCCTACGATGCACTGATCGAAGAAGGCCTCGCTGGGAGTCCTCCGCGCGTCGAACCGCCTCTCGTTCTTGTAGAGCTTGAACAGATGATCGCAGCGTTCCAGCAGGAGGGGCAGCCAGGAGGCGTTGGCCTCGAGGACCGCCATCTTGAGCCGGGGGTAACGGTCGAGGAAACCCGACAGCAGGATCTGTGAAAGCCAGGCCAGTCCCTCGAAGACAAAGGCAAAGGCCTGGGAGTCCACGCTCCGGCCCGTGCCCAGGCCGGTCCTGACCACCATCTCTCCGGGGGAGTCCATGGATGTCCTGGGCTCCTCGCCGTACATGGTGAAGGTGTGCATGCCCAGGACGACCTGCGTCTCTTCGAAGGTCTTGAACAGCGCATCCATCGGGCGGACCCGCGGAGCGACCCGCGTGGCGTCCGGCAGGATGCGGTTGGGGTAACGGCCCCTCGCATCGGAGGGGCGGACCAGCGCGACCGGGAACTTCCTCTCGGCTATCCGCTTCAACTCGTCGATCGCGTGGAAGTTCGTTTGCAGCGGCAACACGCCCGCGCCGAACAGCCGCTTCGGGTCCGTGTCGCAGAAGTCCCGGAGCCAGTCGTTGTAGGCTCCAGCCAGGGCGCGGGCCCCGTTGGCGTCCTCCACGTACGGCAGGTGGACGATCATCGCGGTGGGGACAATCAGCACCTGGTCGATCCCCATCAGGTCCATGTCGCGGAGCCTGGGCTCGGGATAGTAGGACCCCTTGTGGTTCACGTAGTCCATCTGCTCCTGGGTCAAGGGGTACATGGACTGAACGCGGCGCATCAGCTTCCGGTTCATGCCCGGCCCGGCGATCGAGCCCGAGTGGTAGGCGCGGTTCTCATCGAACTCGTGCTCCCCCGCCCCCGTGACCTGCCACCGCCCGTTGATGACGGCGCGGCGGCCGTCGTTCCAGTAGGACCGCTTGACCAGATCGCGGTCCACGGGCTTGACGAAGTCCCATATCCCCTTGGGGTCCTGCACGTGGGCGTCACAGTCCAGGATGGGGAAATCCTTGGTGAGCCTGGTCGCTTCCCGCTGTTTCGTGATGGTCATGGTCTCTCCTTCCGCCCTACGAGCCAGGTACCAGCACGGTCCTGGTGACCTCTCCGCTCTTCATTGCTTCCACGGCCTCGTTGGCCTCCTCGAGAGGCCGTTGCCGCGTGATGAGCTCGTCGATCTTGAGAGTCCCTTCCACATACAGGTCGACGATCTTGGGAAAATCCACCCACGGGTTGGCGTCGATGAACCCGCCGCTGGACACGGTCTTGCCAAGCCCGGCGGGGAAGCTGACCTCCGAGCCTCGGGGGGCAATCCCCACGACGACCATGTGCCCGCCCGGCGCCGTGGCGTCGAAGGTCTGGCGGATGGTCTTGACCGTGCTGATGACCTCGAAGCCATAGTCGGCGCCGCGCCCGCCGGTGAGGTTCCGGACCTCTTCCACCGGGTCCACCTTCGAGGCGTTCACGAGGTGGGTGGCGCCAAACTGCTCCGCTTTCTGGAGCTTGAAGTCCAGGACGTCCACGGCGATGATCCTGCCCGCCCGGGCCAGCGCGCACATCTGGACCACGTTGAGGCCCACCCCTCCACAGCCGACGATCACCACGCTGCTCCCGATGGGCACCTTGGCCCGGTTGATGACGGCGCCCATGGCGGTGCTGATCCCGCACCCTACGAGGCACACCTTGTCCAACCCGACATCACGGCGGACCCTGATCGCGCCGCGCTCCGGCACGACGGCATACTCGGCGAAGGATGAAACATTGGAGAAGTGGTGAATCACCCGTCCGTCACGGCTGATGCGGCTCGTGCCATCGAGAAGGAACCCCGGCCTGCTATTGGCGCATGCGGAGTTCCGGCCCGAGGCGCAGGGAGCGCACTTACCGCAACCGGGGAACATATTGATCAGAACGTGGTCTCCCTTGGTGACTTCGGTCACCCCGGCTCCCACGCTTTCGACGATTCCCGCGGCCTCGTGGCCGGGAACGATCGGGACCCCGAAGGCGGGCATGTCCCCTTCCTGGGTATGGCGGTCGGTGCCGCACACACCGGTAGCCGCGATCTTGACGAGGACCTCCCCGGCCTTCGGGTCGGCCAGGTTGACCGTATCCAGGGTCAGTGGGTTGTTGTACTCGTAGACGACCGCCGCCCTGATCTCCAGCAAGGCTTTTTCCTTTCGGCCACAACCGCGGCGGTTGGCCCAACCGCCGGGCCACTCATAGCAACGAGAGGTCAAGTAGGTAGGACTATACAGTCCGCAGGCCCAAGCGGCCAGTCCCATCCCTGTCTCCCCAGGACCAGCCCACGATTGACACCCCGCGGGCCCGCTCCTACATTAGCCATCTGACATTCCCGGAGAGCCCGCGAGGAGCCGACTCTCATGCAGCCTCTGACAGGCATGACGGTCCTGGACCTGACCTGGCACGTGGCCGGGCCGTATGCAACGAAGATGCTGGCGGACTACGGGGCCGAAGTCCTGAAGGTAGAAAGGCCCCTGACCGGTGACCCCGCCCGCACCTACGGCCCCTTCCCCGGCGACATCCCGCACCTGGAGCGCTCAGGCACCTTCCTCCACCTCAACACGAATAAGCGCTCGATCACCGCGGACCTCAAGTCCGAGACAGGCAAGCGGATGGTCCGTGAGCTGGTGCGAGATGCCGACATCCTGGTGGAGAGCTTCTCACCGCATGTCATGGCATCCCTCGGGCTCGACTACCCAGCGTTGGCGCGGGTGAACCCTCGGATCGTCATGTGCTCCCTGAGCAACTTCGGCCAGGCGGGCCCCTACCGGGACTGGAAGGCGACGGACATGACGATCAACGCCTTGAGCGGACTCATGCTGACCACCGGTGTGGCCGACAAACCTCCACTGAAGCCCGCCGATCATCTGATGGCCTACCAGGCAGGGTCCCTGGCCGCCACCGCCGTCATGGGGGCGGTCCTGCACAGCCGGTGGGCCGGCGAAGGACAGCACATCGATATCGCGGTCTATGAGGTTGCGGCCGGCAGCTCCGACAGGCGCGCCACGGCTATCGTCTCCTATGAGTACAGCGGAGAGCCGCTAGCCCGGCAGGACCGTACCGGCTCCGCGCTGCCGGCGGGGACTTTTCCCTGCGCCGACGGTTATGCCAGCTTCATGATCAGTCCGCCCGCCCGGTGGGTCCGTTTCGCCCAAATGGTGGACAGGCCCGACCTCCTCGACGATCCCCGGTTCCAGGACCCGACCTCTTTCAGGACTCCGGAGGTCAAAGAGGAGTTCGATGGCATCTTCTACCCCTGGCTCTTGGACAGGACGAAGAAGGAGGTCTCCGAGACAGCCCAGCACCACAGGCTGGCCGTGACTCCCGTAAACGACACGGTGGATGTCCTCAATGACGAGCACCTGAACTATCGCGGCTTCTTCGTGGATGGCGAGCACCCCGAGGCCGGCCGGCTGCCCCACTGCGGCCCGGCGATCTTCCTGGACGGGCAGGGCTTCTCGCTCCGATCGACGGCCCCTCTCTTGGGCCAGCACAACGGCGAGGTCTACCGCGGACTTTTGGGGTTCTCGAGCAGCGAGCTCGACAGCCTCCGCGACCAGGGGGCCGTTTGACACGCTCGCTCCCCCTCTCGCGCATCCGGATCCTCGACCTGACTCTGATATGGGCCGGGCCATACGGGGTCATGACCCTCGGAGACCTGGGAGCGGAGATCGTTCGCGTCGAGTCGCTTCAGCACCACATCACGAATACCCGGGGGTTTCTGCCGTGGCCCAAGGGGAAAGAGATGCTGGCCAAGCTCGGCCCCTCGGCGGGCAGGTACGTGGACAAGGACCCGGGAGAGCGGCCCTGGAACCGTTTCGCGATCTTCAACAGCCTTGGCCGGAACAAGCTCTCGATGACCGCGGACATGACCCGGGAAGAGGGCCGCGAGACGGTCCGCGAGCTGGTGAAGGTCTGCGACGTGCTCATGGAGAACAGCACGAGGGGCCTTCTGGACACCTTCGGGCTTGACTACGAGTCGGTCCACAAGATCAATCCAGCCATGATCTACGTGACCATGCCGCTGTTCGGCCTGACCGGTCCTCATACCAACTACATGGGCTTCGGCAGCAACGGCGAGTCGATCTCCGGCGTGTATTCTCTGCGAGGATACGCCGATGAAGACCAGTCCACGGCCGGCAGTACCAATCACATGGACTTGACCAGCGGGATCGCTGCGGCCTACGCAGTGTTGGCGGCCCTGTACGAACGGGACCGCAGCGGCGAGGGGAGGTTCGTCGAGGTGTCGCAGGTGGAGCACCTGGTCAACCAGATCGGCGGGCCGATCATGGACGCCGCCATGAACGGGCGGGCGACCAAACCTTCGGGCAATCGCGACCCCGTCCGCGCCCCGCAGGGGTGTTACCGCTGCCCCGGCGACGACCGGTGGGTCGCCCTCAGCGTAGGGACGGATGAGGAGTGGGCCGGCCTTTGCGACGCCATCGGCCATCATCACCTGCGCAGTGACCCGCGCTACATGGGGAATGCGGCTCGGCAAGCCCGCCACGACGAGATCGACGAGCTGGTAGGCCAGTGGGCCTCGAGCCAGGACCCACGGGCGGCGATGGAGGCACTGCAGGCCCGGGGGGTACCCGCCGCCATGCTGGCCAACGACGCTGACGTGCTCGACGACCCGCATCTCGAGGCGAGGGGATTTCTGTGCCGGGTCGAGCATCCCGAGGCGGGCATCCATCGATACCCGGGGCACGCCTACAAGCTCTCGGCTACTCCGCTGCGCTTCGACAGGCCGCCGCCGTTGCTGGGGGAGCATAACGACTATGTGTACCGCGAGCTGCTTGGCAGGTCGCCCGCCGAGGTCGAACGTTTGACGGAAGAAAAGCAAATCGGGATGGACTACGTCCCAAACGTGAAGTAGCGCTCCGCACCCCGCTCGGACGACGGGGACCATCCCGAGGGCCGCAGGGGCTATTCGGGGCGAATATCAGAAAAGAGGTGGGTCAAGATGAGCGGTCCTCTCGAAGGCATACGGGTCCTGGACTTCACCCATGCCATGTCGGGGCCCTTTGGCACCATGGTCCTTTCCGACCTGGGAGCCGAGGTCATCAACGTCCAGCGCCCTCACGAGACGGACCGGAATCGAGGCAACGGGCCGTTCGTCAACGGGCGCAGCACCTACCGGTTCTCTCTTGAACGGGGGAAGAAGGGCATCCAGGTGGACCTGAAGCAGCCGGAGGGGCTGGAGGTGGCCCTGCGTCTCCTCGACGAGAGCGACGTGCTGACCGAGAACTTCAGTGTCGGGACCATGGATAGCCTCGGCCTGGGTTACGGGGCTGTTTCCCAGCGCAATCCCCGCATCATCTACGCCTCTTGCACGGGCTTCGGACAAACCGGGCCCTATGCTCGAAGGGGCGCCGTGGACATCATCGCGCAGGGGATGAGCGGCATCATGAGCATGACCGGCGAGCCGGATGGGCGGCCGATGCGCCCCGGCATCTCTCTGGGGGACTCGCTCGGGGGAGCCTACCTGGCAATGGGTGTGCTTTCGGCGCTGTACGAACGCGAAAAGAGCGGCATCGGCCAGCGCATCGACGTCAGCATGCTGGAGAGCGTCGTCTATCACATGGAGAACGCGGTGATCAGGTATTCAGCGACCGGAGAGGCGCCAAAGCGCATCGGCCCACGCCACCCGCTGTCGTCGCCGTTTCAGCCCTTCGAGACGAACGATGGCTGGATCGTGGTTGCCGGCGTGCGGGACTGGGAGGCGTTCTGCGTGCTGCTGGACGTCGAGGAGTTGGCAGCCGACCCCAGGTTCAAGAACGCGCCGAAACGCTCCGCCAATCATGACGATCTCGAGCCCGTCCTCGCCAAGGCGTTTCGAAAAAAGAGCTCGGCGGAGTGGCTCGAGGCCCTGGAGAGCGTGTGCTTGATCGCGCCTCTCTACGACGTGGCGGAAATGGTGGCCGACCCCCACATCAAGGAGCGACACGCCATCATCGACCTGCCAGTCCCGGGTCCCGAGGAGCAGTGGGTCAAGGTGCCCAACTGCCCGGTCCGCCTGTCCCGCACTCCCACGAAGGTGGACAGTCCCGGGCCGGGAGTGGGTGAGCATACGGAAGAGGTCCTCCGCGAGCTCCTCAGCATGACGCCGGAAGCGCTGGCCGCGCTTCTGGAGAAGGGCGCCGTCGCATCCCATCCTCTGGCTTCCCAGGCAGACGCCGCCGCTCACATATAATGGCGTCGGCGGGTCCGGCCTCGCGAGAACGAGCCAGCCCGACGCGCCTCCTGACATACCCCATCCCAAAATCCCAAAGCCATGAGAAGGCCCTTCCCAAGGCCACGAGGAGGCCGCGAGGCCGGCCAACCTGACGACTGGAGGAGATCATGAGCGCGCCAACGGTCTTTGAAGGAGTCCGAGTCGTGGATTTCACCCAGGGGTTTGCGGGGGCCCTGGTCACGATGGTCATGGCGGACAACGGTGCGACTGTCACCCATATCGAGGCGCCACCCGACAGCGGCCGTCCAGCGGACCCCTCCAAAGCGGGGGCTGGCTACCGGCAATGGCAGCGGGGCAAGGAAACCCTGGCGCTGGACTTGAAAGACTCTCAAGATGCCGGCCGCGCGCGTCAACTGGCCCATGAGGCGGACGTCCTCGTCGAGGCCTTCAGGCCGGGAGTGATGGACCGGTTGGGTCTGGGGTATGAGCCGGTTGCCCAGGCAAATCCGTCGCTGGTGTACTGCTCGATCACCGGGTTCGGCACCAGGGGGAAATACCAGAACGTCAAGGGATACGAAGCGGTGGTGGCGGCCGTCGCGGGCAGGCTCGTCGACGAGGGCAACACCTTCGGGCTCGGCAGGCCGGCGATGGCGGCGGCGCCGATAGCGAGCTTCGGCGCTTCCCAGGCCGCGCTGCAGGGCATCAGCGCGGCCCTCTACATCCGGTTGCGGACCGGAGTGGGCCAGCGGGTGGAGACGAGCCTGCTTCAAGGCCTGACCCCGTATGACATGGGGACGTGGCTTCCCTCACAGGTCCCCGAGGTCGCGATCGCCGGAGCCCGGGGCCCCACGCCCATGCTGGGCTACATCCCCGCTCGCGCCAAGGATGGCCGCTGGATCCAATTCGCCAACCACGCGCCGCACCTGTTCTGGGCCCAGACCGAAGCGCTTGGGCTGGGACACCTGAAGAACGACCCGCGCTTCTCCCCGCTGCCGCGCGGCGCCACCGAAGAGGACCAGGTCGCGTTTTGGGAGATGGTCCTCGAAAGGGTCCAGGAAAAGAGCTTCGATGAGTGGATGGAGATCTTCATGGCCTCGGGCAACGTTGGAGCCGACCTCCTGGGCTTCACCGAGGATGGGATGGACCATCCACAGGTGCGGCACAACGGGGGGGTGGTGGAGGTCAAGGACCCGGAGGTCGGTCCCAGCGAGCAGATTGGGCCGCTGGTGCGCTTCGGTGGAACTCCTTCGGAGATTGGGTGGGAGGAGAACGGCGCTCCCGCTCTGGAGAAGCCCCGGTCCACCGGGCCCTTGCCGCCGAACGCCCTGTCCGGGGTCGTGGTGCTCGAGGCTGCCGTCCAATACGCCGCTCCCTTTGGTCCGACCTTGCTGGCGGACCTGGGCGCGCGGGTGATCAAGATCGAGCCCACCACCGGCGATACCATGCGGGAGATCCCTTCGCTTGCCGTCAAGACGACCCAAGGCAAAGAGAGCATCGCCATCGACCTGAAGAGGCCGGAGGGGCAGCAGATCGCCCAGAAACTCGCCGAGCGGGCCCATCTCCTGATGCACAACTACCGGCCAGGGGTTACGGAGCGTCTCGGGATCGATTACGAGACCCTGCACCGCATCAACCCCCGGCTCGTGTACCTGTATGCAGGTCTCTACGGGTCCGATGGGCCCCACTGCCGGCGACCCGGCTACCACCCGATCCCCGGGGCAATCTGCGGGGAGGCGGTGCAACAGGCCGGGGAGGAATACCTGCCTCCCGCAGACGCCGAGATGTCGATGGAGGAGCTGAAGCAGGCCTCGATGCGGCTTGGGCAGGCCAATCAGTCCGCCGACCCCAACTCGGCGGTAGTAGTGGGGACTGCCATGCTGCTGGGACTGCTGGGCCTCGAGCGGCATGGTATCGGGCAGCACATGCTCACGACCATGGTCAATTCCAACGCCTACACCATGAGCGACGATTTCATTCGCTATGCCGGGAAGCCTTCCCGGAAACGGATCGACTCCGGCCTATTCGGGATGGGAGCGCTGTACCGGCTGTACCAGGCCGCCGAAAGTTGGGTGCTCCTGGCATGCCCGACCGAGCCCGAGTGGGCAAGTCTTTGCGAGGCCGTGGGGGAGCCGGCCCTGGCCAAGGACGAGCGCTTCGCCACAGCGGAGCTAAGGGATGCCAACGACGGAGCACTATCGGACGCGCTGGCGGGGATTTTTCTCACGAAAACCGCCGAAGACTGGGAGAGTCTCCTGACCAGCAGGAATGTTGCGTGCGTCCGGGCCGATGGGCTCCCGCATGCCAAGTTCTTCGGCTCAGACCCCTCGGTGCGGGAGAACGGCTTCTTGGCCACCGTGACCGACCCCGTCTATGGCCCCATCTGGCGTCACGGCCATACCGTCCACCTGTCGAAGACCCCTGGAAAGCTCGGACGGTCGATCCTCATCGGCGAGCACACCCGCACGATCATGAACGAGCTGGGGTATACGGACTCCGAAGTCACCAGGCTGAAGGAGCAGGGCGTCATCAATTACCCATAGGGAGTCTGCCATGACCACCACAGCCGGCCGGCCGGCCAACACCAAGGCCAACACCAACAGCTACAGGGTCCTTGGTACGCGCCCGGTCCGCCATGATGGGGTGGACAAGGTGACCGGACATGCCCGCTACGGCGCCGACGTCCACTTCCCAGGGATGCTCCATGCCAAGGTGCTTCGGAGCCCCCATGCCCACGCAAGGATCAGGGCCATCGATACCAGCGCCGCGGAGGCCCTGGCGGGCGTCAAAGCCATCGTGACCGCCGATGATCTGCCCATCACGCAGAACACGCGGTTGGACTTCGGCGAGTCGGGCAGCAATGTCAGGATCGTGGCGGAAAACCTCTTGGCCCATGACAAGGTCCTCTACAAGGGCCATGCGGTGGCGGCTGTCGCCGCCACGAGCCCCCACGTCGCCGAGGAGGCGGTGGGCCTCATCCAGGTGGACTACGACGTTCTGCCGCCCGTGCTGAGTGTCCGGGAGGCGATGAAGCCCGGCGCCCCGCTGGTCCACGAGAACCTCACGACATATTTCACCGTCGAGCGCTTCGCGAAGGGACAGGACACAGGCGAGAAGAGCAACGTCGCCAGTCACCTCCAGCTTAAGCGCGGCGACCTGGAGCGGGGCTTCGAGGAGGCGGACATCACAGTGGAGCGGGAGTTTACGACCGCCCCCGTTCACCAGGGCTACATAGAGCCGCATGCCTCCACGGTTGCCTGGGGCAAGGACGGGCGCATTACGGTCTGGACCAGCACGCAGAGCACGTTCGGGGTCAGGGGTATCACGGCCGCGGTCCTCGGCGTTCAAGAGTCCAGCGTAAAGGTCATCCCCATGGAAATCGGGGGCGGGTTTGGCGCCAAACTCGCCACGTACCTCGATCCCGTGGCAGCTATCCTCTCCAAAAAGACCGGCAAGCCGGTGAAGGCGGTCATGAGCCGGCAGGAGGTGTTCGAAGGCACCGGGCCGACATCCGGCACCTACATGCGGTGCAAGATTGGGGCGAACAAAGAGGGCCGCATCACCGCCGCCGAGCTCTTCCTGGCCTTCGAGGCGGGGGCCTTCCCGGGCTCCCCCGTCGGGGGAGCGGTGACATGCGCCTTTGGGCCGTACAAGCTCGACAACATGGTCGTGGACGGCTACGACGTGATCGTGAACAAACAGAAGGTGGCGGCCTACCGGGCTCCAGGGATGCCGCAGGGAGCCTTCGCCGTGGAGCCCGTCATTGACGAGCTCGCCGAAAAGCTGGCCATGGACCCTCTGGAGCTCCGCTTGAAAAACGCGGTCCAAGAGGGCGACCGCACCCCAAGCGGCGTCCCTCACCCCGTCATCGGCCTCGTCGAAGTCGAGGAGGCGATGAAGGACCATGCTCACTACAAGGCCCCGCTGGAGGGGCCCAACCGGGGGCGCGGGGTCGCTCTCGCCTACAGGATCAATACGAGCATGGTTTCCTGCGCCACCCTCAACGTGAATGATGACGGGACGGTGGAGGTCGTGACAGGGGCAGTGGATATTGGAGGGGGCCGAACGTCGATTGCGATGCAGGTCGCGGAGACGCTGGGACTGGCCGCCGAAGAGGTTGTCCCTACCGTAGTGGATACCGACTCGGTGGGCTACACCGGCGGCACCGCCGGAAGCAGGACGACCTTCGATACGGGCCTGGCGGCAATCGCCGCGGCCGAGCAGATCAAGGGGAAGATGGCGCATCGGGCTGCCATGATTTGGGAGGTCCAGCCGGAGGACGTCGAGCTCCAGGGGGGTGTCTTCCTGAACAAGAAGGACCCCGATGAGCGGCTCTCGTTCAAGCAGCTTGCGGGTAGGTTACGGGCTACCGGGGGGCCCCTGACCGCCTCCGCCGCCAGCGAGGCTGCCGCCGTCGGCCCCGTCTTTGGTGGAAACATCGTCGATGTGGAGGTCGACCCGGAGACGGGCAAAGTAGATATTCTTCGCTGCACTGGGTTCATGGACGCCGGCACCGCCGTCCACCCCAGCTATGTGGAGGGCCAGCTCCAGGGCGGCACCGTCCAGGGCATCGGCTGGGCACTGAACGAGGAGTATTTCTTCACTCCGGATGGGGCCATGGCGAACCCCACATGGCTCGATTACCGTACTCCCACGAGCCTGGACGTGCCCATGATCGAGACGGTCCTGGTGGAGGTCCCCAATCCCCGCCACCCATTCGGTCTTCGAGGGGTGGGCGAGATCCCGCTGGTGCCGCCAATGGCTGCCCTTGCCAACGCCATCTACCGGGCCGTTGGCGTGCGCATGGACCGCCTCCCGATGAACCCCGGGGCAGTCCTGGAGGCCCTTGAAGCCGGCCGGTCTGCAGCTGACTAATCTGAAGCTGGCTAACCTGAAGCCGGCCAATCTGAAGCCGGCCCATCGAGCGTAGCGGGCCTCTTTCTTCGTCAGGTCCCTGGGAGTCCACGGAGCCAATTCAGCCCCGCGGGGTGGGTATAATGCGCGCATCATCGCACTGTGAAGGGGCGTCGCATGCTCAATGGATACGACATCATCGACGCGGACGGTCACGTGCAGGAACCCGTCACTCTCTGGGCGGACCGCCTACCAAAAGAGCTCCTGGAGCGGGCGCCGCGGTTTCACGGCACGAGGGACTCCCCGAGGGGGATGTTCACATACAAAGACCAGATCTATCCCAGGGACATGTCGGACAAGATCAGGCAGGCCTTGAGCCAGGCCTCCCGGGACAACTACAAAGAGTCCATCGAAGCGGGGTGGAACGCTGAATCCCAGGTGAAGGCCATGGACCGCATGGGCCTGGATGTCTCGTACCTCTACCCGACCCGCGGCTTGGGGATGTGGTATTTCACGGGGATGGAGCCGGCGGTGGCGTCAGCCCTCGCCAGGGCTTACAACGACTGGCTGTATGAGTTCAGCCAATTTGCGCCGGATAGGCTTCGGCCCGTCGGCGGGGTTGCCCTGCAGGACCCCGAGGGAGCGGTAGAGGAGGCCCGGCGGTGCGCAACCGAGCTGGGGATGAAAGCAGTCTTTCTGCGCCCGAACCCGGTCGATGGCAAGCCGCTCAGCGATCCGGGGTACGAGCCGTTGTGGTCCGAATGCGAGAGCCTGGGCATCTCTCTCGGGATTCATGAAGGCAGCCAGGCCAATGTCCCGCACCTGGGGGACGACAGGCTTCGGACCCACTTCGCCTCACACACTTCGCACGCCACCGAGCAGATGCTGGCTTTCCTCACCCTGCTGGAGGGAGGGGTGCTGGAACGTCACCCCGGCCTCAAGTTTGCGTTCCTCGAAGCCGGATGCGGGTGGGTGCCGTTCTGGCTCTGGCGTCTCGACGAGATCGAGTACAAGTCCTCATGGGTGGAGGTCCAGGACAACGTCAAAATGAAGCCGTCGGAGTATTTCCGGCGGCAGTGCTACGTATCGGCCGAGCCCGAACCGTACCTTGGAGACATCATCAAGTACATCGGGGCCGACCGCATTCTATTCGGAAGCGATTATCCGCATCCGGACCACGGGCCGGACATCACCGAGGAGCTCGTTGCCCTGGAGCACCTGGTCACAAGGCCTGTCCTCCAGGGCATCCTTCGGGAGAACCCCAGAACATTCTACGACGAGAGCTAGCGCTCACAACACCGCGGGGTATCCCGCGGACCATTCCCATATCGACGGGGGTTGAAGATGGCGGTTCTCGTAACGGGAGCGGCGGGGCATATCGGGTCCAACGTAGCCCGTGTGCTGGTGGAGCACGGAGAGCAGGTGGTCGGGTTCGATGCTCTGTCTCCTCCGGCCCACTCGGTGCTGGCCCCCGTTTACGACAGTCTTGCGTTCGTCACCGGGAGCGTGCTGGACCTGCCACTCCTGATGGGGGTCATCAAGCAACACAACGTCGATGCCATCGTCCACCTGGCGGCCATCATGGGCAACGCGCCCCAGAGGCCGGTCGAAACCATTCGCGTCAATATCGAAGGCACGCTGAACATGCTGGAGGCGGGGCGGATCCTCGGCCTGCGCCGGGTCATCTCCACCAGCTCTTACGGGGCCGCGGCGTCTTTCGGGAAGGACCAGTCGAAGACCGTCCCCGAGGAGGAGTATGTCCTTCCGATCAGCTCCAAGGACATGATCCCTCCCTATGGGGCCACCAAGATGATGGACGAAGAGATGACCTACATGTACCGCCACCAGTACGGGGTCGATGCCGCCATCGTGCGGCCCGCGATGGTCTACGGTCCGGGCCGCCCTCGAGACCGGGCGATGGGGCATCCGCTGGAGGCCATTATCTTCTCGGCCCATGAAGGGACACCGGTGACGGCGCCCAGCGGCCGGGACAGCACCATCGACTCGACCTACGTCAAGGACACAGCCCTGGGATTCGAGAAGGTGCTGCGCGCCTCGGAGCTCCCCAACTGGCTGTACAACATCAGCGCCGGCACCGTCTACTCAATCGGCCGCATGGCCGATGCCGTCGCCGCGGCCTACCCGGATGCCCCGATCGAGGTGGGCCCCGGGGTGTGGCACGGCCTCGATGGAAAAGGCGCCGCCGTGGCCCCGGTCAGGCCCGCTTCGGATATCACGAGGGCCAGGCGCGACCTGGGGTATGAGCCCCAGTTCCACGTCGAGGAGGCAGCCATGGACTATGCCAGGTGGCTGAAAGAGGGGGCCTACCCGCTCCCGTCGTAGGCGCCGGGGGCCCGGCCCGCGCCCTCGACTCCCAGCGGCCGAAGGGGCGTCTGTGCTCTCTTCCCGATCTGGTTCAGAGTCCCCGTCGGCCAACCGAGCCATTCCCAGATGCCGTCTCCGGTGAGAGCTCTGCCGCAATCTCCTCCAGCTGCTCGAGGGCGGCGCGAAGGTCTTCCACGATCTCATTGGCGATCAGATCCGGCGGCGGGAGATTGGCCGAGTCTTCCATGCTCTCGTCCCGCAGCCAGAAGATGTCGAGGTTCGCCTTGTCCCGCTTCACGAGGTCCTCGTAGCTGAATTGGCGGAACCGCTCGGTCTCCTGGCGCTCTTGGCGGGCTGCCGGGTTGTAGCAGGTTACGAAGTCGTCAAGGTCGGCGCGGACCAGCGGGTTGGTCTTGAGGGTGAAGCGCCGGTTGGTTCGCAGATCGTACATCCACAGGTTGCGGGTCCACGGCGTTTCGCTGGCGGGCTTGCGGTCGAAGAAGAGCACGTTGGCCTTGACCCCCTGGGCGTAGAAGACGCCGGTGGGCAGTCGCAGCAGGGTGTGAACGTCGCACTCCGCCAGCAGCTTCCGCCGCACCGTCTCACCGGCGCCGCCCTCGAACAGCACGTTGTCGGGCACGACGATGGCCGCGCGCCCGTGAATCTTCAGCAACGACCGCACGTGCTGGAGGAAGTTCAACTGCTTGTTGCTCGTCGTGGCCCAGAAGTCGGGACGCTCCACGACGAGGCTCTCCCGCTCCGACTCGCCCTCCGTGTTGACGAAGGTCAGGCTGGACTTCCGTCCGAAGGGCGGATTGGTCAGGACCACATCGAAGTTGACGCCCGCATGGGTGCGCAGGCTGTCGTCGACGACGATGTTCGTCTCGTCCCCGCCTATGCCGTGCAGGTACAGGTTCATGACGCCGAGCCTAGCCGCGCTGTCGACGATCTCCCAGCCGTGAAGGGCGTTGTCCCGCAGGTGGGCCAACTGGCCCTGGTCCATGCTCGGGTGGTGGCGGACGATGTAGTCATGGGCCGCCAGCAGGAAGCCTCCTGTACCGCAGGCGGGGTCGCAGATGGCGGCGCCCGGCTCCGGGCGCATGACGTCGACGATGGCTTGGATCAGGGGGCGCGGCGTGAAGTACTGCCCCGCTCCCGTCTTCACGTCCTGGGCGTTGCGCTCCAGCAGCGACTCGTAGGCGTCGCCCTTCACGTCGGCGCTGAGGGCCAGCCAGTTCTCGCTGTCGATCAGGTCCTTGATGAGCCGGGTCAGCATGGCCGGCTCCTGGATCCTGTTCTGGGCCTTGCGGAAGATGACGCCAAGGGTGCCCGGCTGTTGGGCCAGGGTTTCGAGGGTATGGCGGTAGTGGACCTCCAGATCGTAGCCGTCGCGCGACAGCAGGCTGGGCCAGTCGCAGCCGTCGGGAATGGGAGGCGGCTCATATCCGGGCAAGAGTGTGAAGGGAGGCTGCGTGCGCTCGTGCATCATCTTGAGGAAGATGAGGTAGGTGAGCTGCTCCAGGTAGTCGCCGTAGGAGAGACCGGCGTCCCGGAGAACGTTGCAGTAGTTCCAGAGCTTCTGACCCACGCTGGAGGATGTGGTCATGAAGCTTTCTCCTGAACGCCGAGAACGAGTTGCCTTCCATGGCTTGATCTGGCCCTGTGGCGCTTGGCTCTACTCTTGGGCTTGGCAGCGGCATGGGACGCTTCACGCTCGGCGCGGATGCGGTCCAGCAGCACCGAGGCAGGCTCGTCGCTGGGGTCCTGAGGGATGAGCTTGCCGGAGAATGCCTGCTTCAGGATGCTCTGCCGCAGGCGCTCGGCCCGCTTCAGGCCGGCGTCCACCGTAGCTTCGGCCTTCTGCACAACCGATAGACGACGTTCTACCTCGGCGATGATGCGGTGCTGCTCGGCTAGTGGTGGGAGTGGGAGTGGGATTTCTTGAACGCGTGTCTTGTTAAGGGCTGGTTGGTTATTGCCTGACCCAATTTGCCTTGTAGCACCGTATTGGCTCCAGAGGTAATAGAAGACGTACTCAGTAGGCAGTCCTGACTGCGAGACCCTGATAGCGGCTGAGTTCTGGCTGTTACAAGCAGGTATGTCCAGAATGGAAACTTGGCCTCGCGTTTTCCCTTCTCCTATCATCCCCAAAAGGACAGTGCCTGCAGGGTTTAGGTTCACGCTGCTTTTCCTTAACCCTTCCTCAGTTATGAACTCTCGCGTGGACTTAATTCGACTAAACGACACCTCGCTGCTACTCACCCAAGCGATGTCTCCATTCCAGTAGTCTGCTCTGGCTCTACTTGGGGTCGCGCCAACATGAACGTCGAAACTCTGACCAATGCTGCTCCACGCCCACCCTTCTAACAGTTCCGACAGGCCGGACGTGTCCGGCGGCGACGGCTCCCTATACTTCCGCCCGCGCTTCTCTTGGGACTCCCGGCGGGCTTGGCGTTCCGACAGGATGCGCTCCAAGAGTTGGTCGGCGGGCTCGTAGTCGCGGCCCTCTGATCGGGCAAGCTCCGCCTCGGTGGGGACCAGCTTGCCCTCGCAGGCGGCCTTGAGGACGCTGGCCCGGTAGCGCTTCAGGTTGGCCTGGACCCGCTTCAGCGCCGCTACGGAGGCGTCGAGGCGGGTGAACTGCTTCTCCATCTCCGCCACGATGCGATGTTGCTCGGCGAGGGATGGAAGAGCAAGCAGAGCCTCTTCCAGGAATCCTGTCGGTACTCGCAATTGCCCCGCCGTCCCTGCCATATGGCCCTGAGCTTCACGCCGAAAGACGTCCTGGAATAAGAAGAACAACAAGAAGTCACCGGAAACACCTTCGTGTGGGCGCAGAACGTGAAACTCGGTTGAGCCACACCCGCAGTTGTTGGTCAGCCCCTTGGCAACGGCTATCTTTCCGTTTTCCATGCAAGGTGTGATCTTGGCGAACAGAACGTCGCCTTCAGAGAACTTGGTGTAGCCTTTCCGAACGTCCGCAAAGAGCCTTGTTCGGCTTAGGTCAATTCGCCCCGTCCCGGCTTCAACCGCTGCCATGGGAAGGAAGGATAGCTCCCGATCATCTTCTACAGGCTCGGTGAAGAAGCGTGGGTTTATGAGGCAGGCTTCTCCCAAAGTGGTCATTGCCCATCCATCGGGCAGTTCGCACATTCCCATGTCCTCAACTGCAACGGCATTCGTATGTCTCGATAGAGCGAGCATAAATCAGCCTCTACCGGCCAACTCCCGCATCAGTTCTTCGCGTTCCACTTCAAGGTGTTCGGCCACGTCATTGAGTATTCTGTTCAGTGTACCCGTCCGCATGGGATTGTGACGGGGAATCGAAAGGCGATACGAGTAGCCCCATGTAGTCGCTTTCGAGTCTCATGTGGCTGCCCCGTTGCCTGATGAGAACATAGCCGTACCGGCGTCCAAGCGAGGAAGCGAGCTCAGCGCCAGACAGGTTCCGTGGGCATTATCACACTGGTATGACCTCAGTCTGCACCATGTGGATTCTAATTGCCTGGGGAGCTTCGCCGTCATCGAAGTGGCACAACACCGCGTCCCGCAGCATTAGCTTCAGCTGTTCCCAGTCGTCAGCCTCGGTGAAGATGCTGTATCCCTCGGCGCGGGCCTCGTACCCGCCCCCAGGCGATTCCCACACCTGGAAAACTATTTCTTTGTCAGACATTTCAACTCACCTCTTGCCTTCGCTTCCAATGCCTCAGCCGCCAGAGCGTCCAGCTTGCCGGCCCTAACGTCCTCCTCGAACTGCCGGTCCCATGCCTCCTCTGCCAACTCGTGAAGCCAGTCCATGATCTTGGCGTACTCGGCTTCAGGAAGACTCAGGACTGCTTGCTTGATTTCATCTGCGGTGGTCATCGATTCCCTCCCCTTATCATTCTCCTCACTATGAGACGAGATCGTTGGACCTTCAACAGTCATATTGGCGATGGTGGAGAAAGCCCCACATGTCGAGCTACGCCACCAACTCCAGGTTGAGCTCTTCGAGCAGGCCCTCCAACTCCTCCCCAAACAGCTCGTGTGCCTTGCCCAGGCCGCCCTGCTGGTTGAAGGGGGCGTACTCGAAGTCCGCCATCTCCATGCTGACGCTGCCCGCGATGTGGTCGCGGATTTCCTCCAGCCAGCGCACCTGCTCCCCGGTGAAGGAGCGGCCGGCGGTCTCCTGCATCGCCAGCCAGCCCCGGAAGCGCTCTTGCACGCCTTCGGCGAAGGGCGCCAGCTCGTCCTCGCCCCCTATGGCGTAGCGCACCACGGACACGATGTCGGCTAGGGTCCGCTGGCTTGAGCCGCGCACCTTCGATCTGTCCAGCTGCCGATAGGCCTCCCACAGCCGGTCGGCCGTCCAGGAGCGCGGCGGCGATACCAGGGTGTCGGCCAGGGCCTTGATGTCGGCGTAGGTCAGCCGTTGCCTGTAGGGACGCTCGTAGAGCGCCTGCAGGGCCGTTATCTCGTCCCGGTTCTCCTCGATGTACTGCCGGAATGACCCCACGGTTGCTCTTGCTTGTTCGTCGGAGAATCCGGCCTCGATGAGGCTGTCGGCGCTCACCGTGTCGATGGTCTGCTCGTAGGAGCGATGGATGTCCACCAGCCGCTGCCGGAGACCGGGATTCGAGGCGAACGGCTGGGCAGACTCTTCGAGTAGCTGACGCCGGGCCTCGGCGACCGCCGATTCGGATGGTTCGTCCTGCCCGGTCGCCTGCCGGGCGGCGTCCAGGGCAGCGTCAGGGTCGCCAGCGTTCACCAGGCCGGAGACGAGGGTCTCGAGCGACACGCCGTGAGAAGCGTCTTCTATAGCCTCGCGGTCCCTGGGGGTCAGGTGGTGGTCCAGCCGGGCGAGGCGGCTGGCGAGAGAGGAGAGGACCTCCGGGTCCCGGTCGCCCATGCTTACCAGGTCCAGCAGCTTGTCGAAGGGTACGGTCGGCTTTCTGTCCAGGGAGTAGGAGTCGGAGAGCTCGGTCTCCATCACGCCCACCGCGTCGACGATCACGAAGCGGTCCTTGTTGTGGGCGTCCGGGGTCACCGCGTTGAAGTCGGTGGCGGAAATCGTGCGGACACCACGCCCCTTCATCTGCTCGAAGAAGTTGCGGCTGCGCACGTTGCGCATGAAGAAGACGATCTCCACCGGCTTGATGTCCGTGCCTGTGGCGATCATGTCCACCGTCACGACTATGCGAGGGTTGTAGCTGTTGCGGAAGGCGGTCAGCAGGTCCTCCGGCTTCACCCCGGTGGTCTTGTAGGTGATCTTCTGGCAGAAGTCGTTGCCCTTATCGAACACCTGCCGCACTATGCGCACAATGTCGTCCGCGTGGCTGTCGTCCTTGGCGAAGATGATCGTCTTGGGCACGTCTTTGCGGTTGGGGAATATGTCCGTGAACAGCTTATCCTTAAAGGTCCGGATAACAGTCCGAATCTGGTCTTCCGCCACCACGTCGCGGTCAAGCTGGTTGGGTGCGTAGGTCAGGTCCTCCTCCAGCTGCTCCCACCGTACTCTGCGAGTCAGACGGTCCCGCCGGTCGACGTGGTACCCGGTCTCCACCGTCGCCCCCTGGGCGGTGATCTGTGTGCGAATCCTGTAGGTGGCGAAGTCCACGTTCACGCGGTCTGCAACCGCCTGCTCGTGGTTGTACTCCATGACCAGGTTCTGCTGGAAGAATCCGAAGGTCTGCTTGGAGGGAGTGGCGGTCAGTCCGATGATGAAGCCGTCGAAGTACTCCAGCACCTGCCGCCACAGGTTGTAGATCGAGCGGTGGCACTCGTCGGTGATGATGACGTCGAAGGTCTCGATGGGAACGGCGGGGTTGTATTCGACGGGCGCAGGCTCGCGCTGAAGCATGGCCGCGTCGAAGCCGGAAGGTTCCTCGAGCTCGGGGTCGAGTTCCTCTCCTTTCAGGATGGAGTAGACCCGCTGGATGGTGGCGATGCAGACACGGTTCACGGGGTCGACGCGCCCGGAGTGAAGGAGTTGGACGTTGTACAGCTCGGTGAACTTGCGCCCCTCGTCCGGGGTGGTGAATCCCTGGAACTCGCGCAGGGTCTGGCGTCCCAGGTTGCTGCGGTCCACCAGGAACAGCACCCGCCTGGCACCGGCGTACTTTATCAGGCGGTACACTTGGTTGCAGGCCATAAAGGTCTTGCCGCTTCCGGTGGCCATCTGCACCAGCGCCCGCGGGCGCCCCGCGGCCAGGGACTCCTCAAGGTTCTTGATGGCCCTCTCCTGCACTGGCCACAGGCCCGATGCGTTCAGGGGCGGCATGGTCTTCAGCCTCCGGCGCAGGTTGTGAGCCGCCAGATAGTCTCGCCTCTTTTCAGCTGTCCCCTGTGTGCCACTATCGGGGGTTTCGGAGACGCCGATCCACTTGGCGAGTGTCCGGGGAGAATGGAACGAGAAGACCAGACGGCTTCGCGGCTCCGGGTCGAGCCTGTTGGTGAACTGGGTCTCCGCGCCGGTGCTCTCGTACAGGAACGGGAGTGGACGCTGGTGGGCGGGAAGGTTGTCGGGCAGGCCCGTGCTGTACTTCTCGGACTGGACTTCGACGCCGGTAAGTGTGGAACCCTCGGGCTTGGCCTCGACGACGCCCGTGACGTAGAGCAGGTAGTCGGCGGTGCCGTGGCCGGACTTCAAGGGGAACTCGCGCACCGCCACGCCGCCGCTGGCGTACAGGTTGATGGAGCCGGCGTTCTGGACCGACCACCCAGCCTGCTTCAGCAGCCGGTCTATGTTCTCCCTGGCTATCTGTTCCGGGGTCATGTAGGTCAATCTGACGACTCCACGCAACCAGCATGGCTGGCACCGGGCGCGGTGCTATCATAACCTCGCCTTCGCAGACGGCGCGTGGCTGCGCACCACAAAGACGGGAGCTCAACTCCATCGGGGGCGAGGGGGGAACCATGCTCAAGGGCTACGAGATCATCGACGCTGACGGGCACGTCCAGGAGCCTCAGGACCTGTGGGAAGAACGGCTTGCCCCAGATATCTTGGCAAGGGCCCCTCGGAAGAGCGGGAGGCACTGGCTCTACGGCGAACAATCGAATCCACCCACGATCCCCGAGGTGCTGGTCCAGGAGTTTTCGAGGAGGTCGCGGGAGCACTACCAGGAATACATCGATGCCGGCTGGAGCCCCGAGTCCCAGGTCAAGGCCATGGACCGGATGGGACTGGACGTCTCCTTCCTCTACCCCTCACTGGGCCTGCAGATGTGGGCGTACAAGGACATGGAGCCCCCTGTCGCCGCAGCCCTGGCCAGCGCCTACAACGATTGGCTGTTCGAGTTCTGCTCCTACGACCCGTCCAGGCTCAAGCCGGTCCCAGGGCTGAGTCTGTTCGACCCCAAAGACGCCGTGGCTGAGCTTCGCCGTGTCACCGCATTGGGCGCCAAGGCGGTGTTCGTCCGCCCGAATCCTGTCAATGGCCGCGTGCTGGGGGCTCCCGTATTCGAAGAGCTCTGGAGTGAATGCGACCGCCTGGGCGTCAGCGTTGGCATCCATGAGGGGGGCGGCTCGCTCCCGAGGGTTACGGACGGGCGCTTCACGAGCCAGTTCGCCTGCCACACATCGCACGTGACGGAGCAGATGTTGGCTTTCCTGGGCCTTCTGGAGGGAGGGGTCCTGGAACGCCACCCGGCCCTCCGCTTCGCATTCCTAGAGGCCGGCTGCGGCTGGCTGCCCTTCTGGCTCTGGCGTCTCGACGAGATCGAGTACGCCGCCAATGGGCTGGAAGTGGCGGAGAACGTGAAGATGAAGCCTTCGGAGTATTTTCGGCGCCAGTGCTATATCTCCACGGAGGTGGAGCCCTACCTGGGGGACATCATCAAATACATCGGTGAGGACCGGGTGCTCTTCGCCAGCGACTACCCACACCCCGACCATGGGCCCGATATCACCGATGAGATCGTCGACATGGAGGCCCTGGTGTCGCAGCCTGTCCTGAAAAAGATTCTTTCCGACAACCCGAGGGCGTTTTACGGTGGGTTATAGGGCGGGCTATAGGGAGGGCGGGTTGTAGGGCGGCCGCCGTCGCGCGCAGGCGCCCCGATCGGCGATCATGGTCTGGCCGGTGAGGTACGAGGCGTCATCCGGGGCCGGGTAAGCGGCCGGCTCGGCCGCCTGCTCAGGGGGTTACCCACCGGCGCGACCAAGGCCTTTCCCCTACCCCGTCGGCCCCGGACGGAGCTTCCATCGCGTCCCTCTCGGACCGTCCTCCAGTGTTACCCCGAGACCGGCCAGCCGGTCTCGTAGCTGGTCCGCGAGCTCGAATTGCCTGGCTTGTCTGAGGCCGGCGCGCGTCTCTACCAGCAGATCGATGAATGGGGCGGCATTGGCAGCCGTATCGTCGGGGCCGCGCAGGGTTAGTCCCAGAACTCCTGCCAGATCCCGCAGCCTCTCCCGGCCTGCAGCCGCATCCCGCGCGGCGCCCGCCCGGTTGATCTCCCTCGCCAGGTCGAAGAGCGCAGCCAGGGCCTGCGCGGTGTTGAAATCGTCGTCCATCGCCTCGACAAAGCGCTCCCGATAGCGGGCATCGTCCACGGCTCCACCGGACTCTGAAGAGCCCGGCGCGCGGGCATCCGTCTCGTCGCTGGCCGCGTGCCTGAGCCGCTCGGCTCCCCTGGCGGCTGCGGCCACCGCCTCCTCGCTGAACGTCAGCGGACTGCGGTAGTGTCCACTCAAGACGAAAACCCGCAGAGCGTCCGCCCCGTACCGCTCCAGCCCTTCCCGGAGCGTGATTAGGTTGCCCAGGGACTTGCTCATCTTTTCTTCGCCCATCTGCATGAGGCCGTTGTGGAGCCAGAAGCGGACGAAGGGCTTCTGACCGGTAAATGCCTCCGACTGTGCGATCTCATTCTCGTGATGGGGAAATACCAGGTCGGCGCCGCCTCCATGGATATCGATGGTGTCCCCGAGATGACGCAGCGCCATCGCGCTGCACTCGATATGCCATCCAGGTCTTCCCGGCCCCCATGGGCTGGCCCATTCGGGTTCCCCTTCTTTCGCTGCTTTCCATAACGCGAAGTCCATGGGGTGCTGTTTGGCCTCGCCCGGGAGCACCCTGGCGCCGGCCAGCATTCCTTCAAGGGCGCGGTGGCTGAGCTTTCCATAGTCGGGGTCTTTCTGGACTCGAAAATACACGTCGCCATTGGCCTCGTAGGCATAGCCCGCATCGATCAGCCCTTGAACGACCTCGATGATCTTGGGGACCTCTTCCGTTGCCCGAGGGTATAGGCCCGCCCTCGTGACGTTGAGGGCGTCCATCTCCGAGAAGAACTCCTCGATATGCCGTTCCGCCAGCTCCAGCGGGCCTACATCGAGGCGGGCTCCCCTATCGATGAGCTTGTCATCGATGTCGGTGAAGTTCTGGACGTGCCGGACCTCGTAGCCGCGAAACTCCAAGTAGCGCCGGATGACGTCGAAGATGATGTAGCTCATCGCGTGGCCCATGTGGGCGGACGAGTAGGGAGTTACCCCGCACACGTACATCGTGACGGTGGGAGCGTTAGCAGGCGCGAAGTCCTCTTTGCGCCCGCTGAGGGTGTTGAAGACCTTCATCGCTGGACCGATTCGACCAGGGCTACCGCGTGGGCGGCGATCCCTTCGCCGCGTCCTTCGAAGCCAAGGCCATTGGTGCTCTTTCCCTTGAGGCTGATCTGCTCTGGCGCTATCCCCAAGGCGCGGCCGAGGTTGGCGCACATGTGTGCCAGGTAGGGTGCGAAACGGGGAGCTTCGGCGACGATTGTAGCATCGAGGTTCCCGATCTTCCATCCGTGATCATCCAGCAGGCCGCGGGCGGCGACCAGGAACCGCATGCTGTCGGCGTCCTTCCATTCCGGGTCGCCAGGAGGAAAATGCGTACCGATGTCGCCCAGGCGGGCGGCCCCAAGGAGGGCCTCAACGATGGCGTGCGCTACGACGTCCGAATCACTGTGGCCCGCGAGCCCGCGCTCATACGGGACGAGGACCCCGCCCAAGACCAGCGGCCTGCCGGCGACCAGCGGATGGGCGTCGTATCCCAGCCCGACCCGTATCATTGGCCGGCTCGGAGGAAAATCTCAACCAGGGCCAGGTCCGCCGGGGTAGTGACCTTGAGATTCTCGTACGACCCCATGAACACCTTTACCCGGTGGCCCGACTGCTCGACCGCGGAAGCGTCGTCGGTGACCTCCCCCCGCAGCTCTTCGTAGCTCCTCAGGAGAATATCGTAGCCAAATAGCTGAGGCGTCTGCACCAGCCAGAGGCTATCTCTTCGCGGGGTGTCGATCACCAGGTGGGCTTGGTCGATCACCTTGATCGTGTCCGTCGCAGGGACCGCGGCGATGGCGGCCCCTGTCTCGGCGACGGCCTGGAGCCCCCTCTGGATGATTTCATGAGTGACGCATGGGCGAGCCCCGTCATGGACCACAACCCATTCGCAGGGTCCCAACGCTCGGAGTCCCGCCTCTACCGAGTCCTGGCGCCGCGCCCCGCCCGGGACCACCGCGGAAACCCGGTCCCACCCATGCCCTCGAACAGCGGACCTCCAGTCGTCGACGCGGTCAGGGTGAAGCACCAGCACGATCCGGTCGACCAGGCGCGAGTCGTGGAACCGCTGTACGGTGTGGGCCAGCACGGGTCTACCGAGGACCCGGGCCTGGAGCTTGTCGGTCCCCTCCATCCGTCGGCTGGCCCCACCGGCGGCAATGACAACCCCCACCTGGGTCGGAGCCTGGCGGGGGTCGGCAGCGGAGCTCACGGCGATAGTCAGCTTCTGCGATGGGCGAATATGATGCGGCCGCCGGACGTCTGCAAGACCCGAGTCACTTCCACATCGAGCTCAGCTCCCACAAATCGCCGGCCGCCCTCGACCACCATCATCGTACCATCGTCGAGGAATTCGATACCCTGTCCCGCCCCTCGCCCTTCCCGCACCACGTGGATGGCCATCGCCTCGCCGGGAAGCATTTTTCTGTACCGCCAAGCGATGGTCATCGCCCGGCAGGGGGAGGGCGGAGGACCTGTATGGCAAGGACGACGCTCCGGTTTGCGGGTAAAGCGGTGCTCCCCGGCCTCCTGGCGATCAGGCGCGAGTGACGCCAAACAGGTCGGCAACCCAGCTAGCGCCAAGGAAACCGGCGTAGGCCAGGCCGATGTTTTTCACGGTCTTGCCAATCCACGTATAGAACAGGAACCGGCGGAGAGGGTATCTGAGGACCCCCGCGGCGATGCCAAGGAAATCGAACACCGGGTTCGGGACTACCGAGAGCACGAGGATCGCTACCCAGCCCCTTCGACTTATCCAGCGCTCGATCCGGCGATAGAGTCGGCTCCGCTCGACGATGCCTTGGCCGCTATAACCCAGCCCGTAACCGGTTATCTCGCCAAGGGTTTCCCCCACGCCCGAGACCAGTCCGACAAAGACGGGGACAAGCAGTGCGCCAGCAAAAAACACTGCCGCCGTACTGGGCAGCGGCAGGACCATGGCGCCAGCTCCCGCAAGGGAGAGGATGAAGATGGCGGCATAGCCGAACCGGTCCGTGAACGATTCGAAATCGGTCAACGCCCCGCGCTGGAGCACCGCCGTGATGATGACAGCGACCACCAAGGCCAGCGCCAGCAGCCTGAGGTGCTTGGTCTGGACCCACAGCGGGGGGGAGGCAGCAGCCGCGGCACCGGACTCGGAGCCGGGCGATGCATGCGCAAACGCGCGTGCCCCGGGAGTATCGCTGCCCTCGTCTGGTTGGCCGACGGAGGAGTCCCCGCCCGCCAGATGCGCGGGAGCCGGCTCTCTCGCCCTCTCCCGCGCCGTGGCGGCGACCACGCCGCTCCTGAGGAATGAACCCAGAATGCCCTGAAATCGTTCAGGGTGTTCTATCTGAGGCCAGTGGCCGCATTCGTCGATGACATGGAGCTCGCTTTGCGGTACCCGGCTGACCGCCGCAACCGCCTGTTGGACGGGCACCACGGGGTCTTCTCGGCCCCAGACCACGAGCAACGGCGGCTCGAGTGACGCGATCTCATGCGCCCGGATGGTGGCCTGGCGTTGGCCGAAGGGGCTGACTCCTTCCCGGAGAAACTTCATATTCGCTCGAGGAGCGCCTTTTCTCAGGCGGTACCCGTACATCTCCTCGACCATCTCGTCCCTGATGCAGGTGGGGTTATAAACGAGGGCGCGGCTAATTCTTCTAATCCGGTCCCGGTTTGGACGCTCGAAGTACTCCCCCACCCCTGGGACCGAAGCCAGCCTCAGGAACCGAGCGATCTCGCGGCCAAGGCCCACACTGTCAACAAGCGCAAGGGAATCAACTCGGTGAGGCTGGCTGAGCGCCAACTCGAGCGACACGAGCCCTCCCATCGAGTTACCCACCAGGTGAGCGGATGGGGCTCCTACGGCGTCCATAAACGCAGCGACGAACCGGGCCGCGTCTGGCAGCCGAAACCGGCGCTTGGGCATCTCCGAGAGCCCGTGCCCAGGAAGGTCCAGGGCGAGGAGACGGAATCCCTCCATTCCGTTCATGGTGCCCAGCCATGTAAGCACCGAGCTCCCCAAGCCGTGGACCAACAGGACCGGAGGGCCCGATCCGGTCTCCCAACACCGGACCCGATGGCCCTCCACCTCGATAAACTTGTCAGCAGGACGGGTGGGCATGCGCCGGTCCAGCGCGACTCTAGGCGGCCGCTGCCTGGCGGGCATCCACGCTGAAGGTCAGCTCACCTTCGTGAACGTCGGCCACGATGTGATCGCCTTCCTGGAATTCGCCAGCCAACAAGCGCCGCGCCAGCGGGCTCTCCACACGCCGCTGGATAGTGCGACGCAGCGGCCGGGCGCCGAAGAAGCGGTCGAACCCATGCTCGGCGAGCCATTCCCGGGCCCCCTCGGTCAGCTCGACCGTCAGTCCCCGCTCTTGCAGCCGCTCCTGCAGCGATCTCATGAGCAGGTCGACGATCTGCTTGATCTGGTCTTTTGTGAGTGGGTCGAACACGATGGTCTCGTCGATCCGGTTCAGTAACTCTGGCCGGAAGGCCCGGCGGAGAGCGTCCTCAACCGACTTGCGCAACGCACTGCGGTCGCTGTTCCTTTCAGTCGCCGTTGCGAAACCGACACTGGGGCGATTGACGTCCCCTGTACCCAGGTTGCTGGTCATGATGATGACCGTGTTGCGGAAGTCGACCGTGCGGCCATGTCCATCGGTGAGACGCCCGTCCTCCAGTATCTGGAGCAGGATGTTGATGACATCAGGATGCGCCTTCTCAATCTCATCCAGGAGAATGACGCGGAAGGGCCTGCGGCGGACCGCCTCCGTGAGCTGGCCACCCTCGTCGTAGCCGACATACCCGGGGGGAGCGCCGATCAAGCGCGAGACGGTGTGCTTTTCCATGTATTCGGACATGTCGAGGCGGACCATGCTATCGTCATCGTCGAACATAAAATCCGCAAGTGCCCTGGCGAGCTCGGTCTTGCCGACGCCGGTCGGCCCGAGGAAGATGAAGCTTCCAATGGGCCGCCTGGGGTCATTGAGGCCCGACCGCGTCCTTCGGAGAGCGTCGGAAATGGCCTCGATGGCTTGGTCCTGACCGATGACTCGCCGATGCAGCCGGTCTTCCATTTGGAGCAGCTTCTCCGCCTCGCCCTCCAACAGGCGCGAGACGGGGATCCCGGTCCAAGAAGCCACGAGCTGGGCGACGGTCTCCTCGTCGACCTGGGTGGCGATCCTGTCGTCCCGCATCCATCGCCCTTTTGCGTCGCCATACTCTTGCTCGGCCTGGAGACGCTCCGAGCGAAGGATCGCGGCCCTTTCGTATTCCTGGCGTTGGGCCGCAGCATCCTCTTCGTGCTGCAACCGTTGCAGCTCCCGTTCCAGGCCCTTGACGTCATCCGGAGCGCTCTGGGCGTCGATCCGCACCTTGCTGGCGGCCTCGTCGATCAAGTCGATGGCCTTGTCCGGCAGGAACCGGTCTGTAATGTACCGGCTCGAGAGCGTCGCCGCGGCGGCCAGGGCGCGGTCCTCGATGCTGACCTTGTGGTGGCTTTCGTACCTGGGCCGCACCCCCCTGAGGATCTCGATCGTCTCCTCGACGGTGGGTTCGTCGAGGTACACAGGCTGGAAACGCCGTGCCAGGGCTGCGTCCCTCTCGATATGCCTGCGGTATTCATCCATCGTTGTTGCGCCGACGCACTGAAGCTCTCCTCGTGAAAGCGCCGGTTTCAGCATGTTGCTCGCGTCGATGGCGCCCTCAGCTCCGCCGGCGCCGACCACCGTATGGATCTCATCGATGAACAGGACGATCTCTCCTTGGGACGCCTTGATCTCATCCATAACGGCCTTGAGACGCTCTTCGAACTCGCCGCGGAACTTGCTTCCGGCGACCAGGGCGCCGATGTCGAGGGCCAGCACCCGGCGGCCTTTCAGGGAGTCGGGGACGTCGTCGGCCGCGATGCGCTGGGCGAGGCCCTCGGCAATGGCGGTCTTGCCGACGCCCGCATCGCCTATCAGCACAGGGTTGTTCTTCGTGCGCCGGGTGAGTATCTGGACCGCCCTTCGGATCTCTTCGTCCCTCCCGATGACGGGGTCGAGCTTGTCCTGACGGGCCAGGTCTGTCAGATCGCGGCTGTATTTTTCCAGCGCCTGGTAGTGGCTTTCCGCCCTGGGGTCCGAGACCCTATGAGACCCGCGCACCTCGCGAAGCGCCTGGTAAACGCGCTCCTTGTCGATGCCGAAATCCTTCAATACACCGGGTGCCTCCCCCTCTCCTTCCATGGTCACGGCGATCAAGAGGTGCTCCACCCCGGTAAATTCATCATTCATACGCTTGGACTCGGCCTTGGCGTTGTCCAAGACGCGGGCGACCCGCGGTGTGCCATAGACCTGATTGGATGGATGGGCGACCCTGGGAGTATTCGCCAGGACACCTTCCAGCCGCTGCGCCACCAGCCGGGGATCGACCCCCAAGCGTTGCAACACCTCGGCGGCCAGGCCGGCTTCTTGCTGGAGAAGAGCGAGAAACACGTGTTCCGCGTCCCATTGAGAATGCCTGTAGTCCTGAACGAGCCGTTGGGACCGCGCCAACACTTCCTGGGCTTGCTCGGTGAACCGGTCCGGTCTCTGCATGGTCCCACCTCTCAATCGAGTGTTCGTGTGTCGCTATACTTCCGGCACCGCTGCGGCTTTGGTGCGGTCGGGCCTTGCCGGCCGCCCGTGCTCCCCCAGGCGCCGGCGCAGCCACTCCATCTCTTTCTCCATCTGGGCCATCCGGTCCATCATCCTCAAGAACACCTCGACTCCTGCAAGGTTCAATCCCAGATCTTCCGTCAGCCTCCGGATTTGCTGAAGCCGTTCGATGTCCCGCTGCGAATAGAGCCGGTTACGGCCGCTGGACCTCGTTGGCCGAACGAGCCCGGCCCGCTCGTAGTAGCGAAGGGTCTGGGCGTGGAGCCCGACGATCCGGGCGGCGATACTGATCGCGAAGCAGGGCTCGTCTCTGTGCACTGAATTCATGCGGCACCTTTCCTATGCCCGGAGGGCCTTCAGCTCGTGGAAGAGCTCGCGCTCGCGGTCTGTCAAGATGGTCGGCAAGACCACGCTGAGCTTCGCGTACAGGTCTCCATTCCCCTTGCCACCCAACCTGGGCATCCCTTGCGATGCCAGCCGGAATGACCTTCCGTTCTGACTTTCGGGAGGGAGCTTGAGAGCAAGTTTGCTCCCATTGACCGTGGGCACCTGGACCTCTCCGCCAAGGACCGCGTCGGCCAAAGGCGCCTGGACGTCGACGTGGAGGTTGTCTCCATCCCTCTGGAAGACCTTATGAGGGCTCACGGTGATGGCAAACCACAGGTCCCCGGAAGGAGCCCCGCCGTGGCCCGGCCCACCCTTGCCTTTGATCGTGACCCGGGAGCCTGTCTTCACTCCAGGCGGGACCTTGACCTCGAGACGACGAGGCGCGCCCCGAGGGTCGCTTAGCTGAAGGGTGCGCGTTGTCCCGTTGTAGGCCTCTTCCAAGGTGACCTCGACGGGCTGCTCGACGTTCTGGCCAGATGACGGTCCTCGGCGCCCTCCCCGGCCACCGAAGCTCCCACCGAGCAGATCATCAAAAAGGCTCCCGCCCCCGAATCCAAAGTCGCCGAAGTCGACCGTTGCCGATTGCCGGCCCCAGTTCCCCGGCCGGCCGCCGCCGCCGAACTGTTGGGCGGTCTTCCAGTTGTCGCCGTATCGGTCGTACTTCTTGCGCTTTTCCGGGTCGGACAGGACCTCGTGCGCCTCGTTCAGGTCCTTGAAGCTGGCTTCGGCGGTCTTGTCCCCCGGGTTCACGTCCGGGTGGTACTTGCGGGCAAGCCTCCGGTACGCCTGCTTGATCTCCTTGTCGGATGCGCCTCTGCCGACCCCCAACACCTGGTAGTAATCGCGCTTTGCCATCTGGCGGTACTCCAACCTAGCTTACCAAGGTTGATCATAGCTTGAGCTCTACGATCATGTCAATAGGTATGCTGGCTATTCAGCCATTAAAGTTGATAGTGTATCTATCAAGAATGGCCTCGCCATTCTGCTATTGCGGCCCATGTCGCGGACGAGGCGCCACCCCGCGGGCCAGGCCAACCCCACCTGGAAACCCTTGACACGCTCTCTGGGCTGCATCTAGCATCTGCCTTAGGGGAAGGCAGACCAAGGTGTGCCACCCCCAACGCCGATGGCAATCGATTAGGGCCGGCAAAGACCGCACGATCCCTTGCGCGAAAGCGGGGAGTGCGGTTTTTTGTTTGCCTGGGGGATGTCGAGATGTCTGAGTGGGCCGCCGTTGTCCTCGCCGCCGGCAAGGGCAAGCGGATGAAGTCCAAGAACGCCAAGGTGCTCCATCATATCTGTGGCAAGCCGATGGTCCGCCACGTTATCGATGCGCTTCGCGGTGCCGGGGTTTCCAGTCCGGTCTTGGTGGTGGGGCACGAAGGGAAGGCCGTACGCGAGTCCCTTGGAGGAGTGTGCGCCTACGCCGAACAGCGAGAGCAGCTCGGGACTGGGCATGCCCTGCTCCAAGCGAGGCGAGCGGTTGGCGAAGGCCCCCGCTATGTGCTGGTCGCCAACGGGGATCTTCCGCTGATTACTCCTGAGACCCTTCGGGCTCTC
This sequence comes from Dehalococcoidia bacterium, assembly GCA_965220155.1. Taxonomy (GTDB): domain Bacteria; phylum Chloroflexota; class Dehalococcoidia; order SHYB01; family SHYB01. The sequence goes on from OZ244810.1 coordinate 3,536,528, forward strand.
ATAGAGGCTCACGAGGGGTCGGAGTCGGTGATGACCGCGGTGACCGCGACAGTGCCGGTGCCACAGGGACTTGGCCGAATCGTGAGGGACGGGTCCGGCCGCGCGACCGCGATAGTGGAAGAAGCGGAGGCATCCCAGGCCCAGCTGTCCATCGCGGAGATCAACGTTGGGGCTTACGCCTTCGACGCACTCTGGCTGTGGCCTGCACTGGAGGAGCTTCGAGCGGCGCACTCAGGTGAGACTTATCTGACAGATCTTCTAGAGCGAGCCGGGGAGAGCGGGTCCCAGGCCGGGACCATCGACGCCGGGGGACCGATGGAGGCGCTTGGGGTCGACGACAGGGCCAAGCTCGCGACGGCGGAAAGCTTCATGCGCGAGCGGATCCGCAGGCATTGGATGTCCGAAGGGGTGACCATTGTCGACCCCCCGTCGACATTCATCGACTCCGAGACCCGCATTGGGCAGGACACGGTCATTCACCCCCAGACCACGGTCTCCGGGGCAAGCACCATCGGCGAGGACTGCGAGATCGGGCCGCGAAGCATCGTCGCCGACTCCAACATCGCCTCGAATTGCAGGGTGCTGGCCTCGGTTCTCGAGGGGGCTGTGCTGGAGGAAGGGGTCGATATCGGCCCCTTCAGCCATCTGCGTCCCGGGGCGCATATCGAGGCCCACGCGCACATCGGCAATTTCGTGGAGGTCAAGAACAGCCGGCTGGGCCGGCACACCGCCGCCGGGCACTTCTCCTACATCGGCGACGCCACCATTGGGAGCGGCGTCAATGTCGGCGCGGGGACCATCACCTGCAATTTCGACGGAGTCAGCAAGCTACAAACTGTCATCGAGGATGAGGTCTTCTTAGGCTGCGACTCGATGCTGGTCGCGCCGGTAAGAGTTGGGGCACGCGCGAGGACCGGGGCAGGGGCGGTGGTTACCAGGGACGTGCCCCCGGGAGTGACCGCCGTCGGCATGCCCGCCAGGCCACTTCCGGCAGAAGGTCTCGAGGGACGCGAGCTCGATGGCAACGATCCGACGCCGGAAAGCTCCCCCGGGACCCCCGAAGGAGGTGATACCTCCTGAGTACCACGAACTGGGTGGAGGTGGCGATATTCGCCATCTCCCTGGCCCTCCTGGGCCTCGTCTCCGGGAGCGCTACCGCTGTTGCGAGCATCCGGCTGGCCCAGTCCCGGCGCCTCCTGGCCACGGACCACGACAAGGTCAAGGAGTTCGAAGCCCGCATTGGGTCCTACCGTGCGTCGCTGATGCTGGTCAGGATTGCCTGCGTCGTGTCCTCGATCTTCGCAGCTACCCTCTTGGCCGCCGACCTCTCGAGCATGCGCTGGTGGGCGATCACAATCGCGGGAGTCTCCGCGGCAGCGCTCCTCACCTTGGCGGAGTCCGGGACCACATCGTGGGCCGCCTCGTCCCCTGAGAAGTTCATGGGTCGGTTCGGCATCCTGCTTGCCTCCCTGCACAAGCTGACCCAGCCCATTACTCGCCGCATCCCGCTGAGCGCCGAAGCAGCCCTGTCCAGGACCTTCGCCGTCGCCCCCGAGGACGACACGCTTCTCGAGGAGGCGAAACACCTCCAGCAGCTGTTGGCCGCTCCCCATGAGGATGCCCAGATCCATGAAGATGAGCGCAAGATGATCCAGGCTGTCCTCGCTCTGCGAGAGGCCACCGTCAAGGAGATCATGGTCCCAAGGCCCGACTTCACCGCCGTCCCCGCGGAAGCGACGCTGACCGATCTTGTAGAAACGGTGGTCACGAGTGGGAAGAGCCACATACCCGTCTTCGAAGATTCGATGGACACTATTGTTGGAGTGGTATACGCCAAGGACATTTTCAAAGAAATCGCGGTCCCCGGAAGCAGCTTCGACGCGAGGAAGCTGGCCAGGCCGCCGTATTTCGTTCCCGAGACCAAGAAGGTCAGTGAGGTGCTGGCGGAGTTCCAGGAACGCGTGATTTACTTCGCCCTTGTGGTCGATGAGTATGGGGGGGTAGAGGGGCTCGTGAGTCTGACCGACGTACTGGAAGAGATCGTTGGGAAAATCGCAGATGAATATGGAACCCCGGAGGAGGGAATCCATTTCGTGGGGCCCAGCGAGGCAATCATGAACGGGGCCACCGCTCTGGACGAAGTCAATCAGGTTTTAGCTTTGAACCTTCAGGGCGCTGGTTTCGAGACGATCGGTGGATACGTTCTCCATCACCTAGGCAGGATTCCTCGAGCGGGGGAGCGGCTGGAGACCGAGACGGTTGCCGCTGAAGTGGTGTCGACGGCGGGCCGGAGGGTCAAGAGAGTACGCGTCAGGCGCCTCTCAGAAGAAGAACAGGCCATCACCGCGAACCGCTAAAGGGGAGCTTCCTCTTGCGTCCGCCAAAGCTTCCTCAAGAAAGGAAGACATGTACCTGGGCATGGGGGAAGTGGACATCCAGCACGCCCTCCAACTCTCGCTCCACCGTGGTCAGGTAGTCGACGCGACGGTGGTCGTTGGGCGGCAGCATATGGGGGCATCGGCCTCCAAGCCGTGTCTGGGGGCATAGGTGGTCGCCGGACCGCACGTCCCAGTACCCCACGGACCTCATTGGGAAGAATAGGGTTTCCGCCGCATTACGGAGGTCGGCGACGATCTCCGTTGCACGGTAGGTCGCAACGGCGGCGACCGCCAACTCCACGGTCTCGATCACGCTCCCTCGACCGCCTGCCGACTGATCTCCCTGAGCCTCAAGAGGTCCTCGTCCGCGAGCATATCCCGCCGTACCCGGTCGTCGATGTCCATGACCGCTATACCCTGCGGGGATGAAAGGCGATGGATCGATCTCAGGAGAGCGCTGAGTAGGTCCAGGAGCTCGCGACGTTCTTCCTGGGTCAATCTGCCTCCTGAACCGAGGGGAGCCTCATCATGGTGAGTGGAGGACATGGGGTAGGGCCGCGGCCGCGGTGCTGGATTGTATGGGTTGATGGGGGTGGACTCATAGAGGTTGTAGCAGGGTCGGGTCATAGCGTCAACCCTCCCGGCGACGCGGAGACCGGCGCTGCCGGCAGCTCGAGGTCGAACCGCAGCAGCTTTCTGACCGATCGAAGCTTGGCCCAGGGGTGCCGACGACTTAGCAGCCGGTCGCCGAAGGCGCCAACCGAAGGGGCAGGGGCAGGTCCCCCATGTCTCAGCGGCGCCCACCGACGGCATCGTCTAGGAGTTGCCGCTCTCCCCTACTACCCAGACGGCCCATACGCCGTCCGGGGGCACGCCCTCGAGCGTGAGATGGACGGCCCCCGTCAGGCCCGAAACGGTTATCTCCTGCATCTCTCCGGAAGTGACATCCCCGGCTACCAGGGTCCGGCCACCTGAGGTGATGGCAAGCTCTCCAGACCAGGACGCGCGGTACACGAGCCTCCACACGGGATCTTGGACCTGGAATTCCGGTGTGTTGGCGTTTCCGGTCCCCGAGTAGCCGAATATGGCCTCGGGCGGGCCTCCTGGCACGGACACGGGGAGCCTATCGGGGTTTTGGGTGAAAGACACCGACCAGGCACCGGCGGAGGGGGCTTCCCCGACGCTCAGATAGGCCGCCTCCAGCAGACCGTAGATGTAAGTCTCGTAGATGATGCCGGCGGCGACTTCTTGCTCGACCAAAGTTTGAACGCCGTCCACCCCGTTTGCCGAAAGAGTCAAGGGGCCCGACCAGGATGTCGTGTATACAAGCCTCCAGGGCGAGAAGTCCGCTTGGAAAGGCGGACTGTTTACACGCCCCGTCCCGGTGTAGGTGAAGACGAGCCCCCTCTCACGACCCTCAGGGGAAACGACTGGCAACGGCGGGTCTTGCACTGCCCACGCGACCCAGCGTCCAGCCGGCGGCGCCACGGTCGAGGAGAAGTACATGTCGCCTGTGACACTGTAGAGGAAGGTCTCGTATACGACGTCAGCAGAGACCGGCCCATCGAACAGGGGAGTCTCAGCCCCGCCCGGCGCTACGGCCGCAAGGGCGAACGGGCCATTCCAGGTGGTCTGGAACCGCAGCTTCCATGGCGATGACGCGATCGAGAACGTCGGCGTCTTGGCATGGCTGGTACCCGCATAGGCGAACACGGTCCCCGGTGGGCCGAATAAGCTGCCGGGAGGAGGGCTCGTCGGGTTTGCGGTCACCCAGACCGTCCACTCGGCGCCCGGAGGCGCGATGGGGACGCCAATAGCCGAGGCGCCCACCGCCTCGTAGACGAACGTCTCGTACAGGACCCCCTCCCGGGCCTCGTGCTCAGCCAGCCGGCTGACACCGGTCTCGGACACCAGCTCCAGCGCCACAGGCCCCGACCATGAGGTCCGGTACTGGAGCTTCCAAGGGAAGCTGTTCAATGTGAAAGGGGGGGTTGTCGTTGGTCCAGTGCCTACGTGCTGGAGCAGCAGAGCGTCCTCACTCGGAGTTGGGGCCGGAGATGGCGTGAGGGTCGGCGATGCCGTCGGCGTCGGCGATGGTGGGGGCGTTGGACTTGGGGTAGGCCCCGGGGTCGGCGTGGGTTGCCGCTCGGCCCCAGCGACCGCGAACACGGAAAAGCCCGGCGTGCGAGCGGAGTAGACAAGGATGTCGCCATCCCTGGAATCGACCAGGGTAGGCAGAGCTGTCCATTCGCTCTGGAAGTTGTAGAGCGCAACCCCTCCGGGATCGACATCGTTCTCACTGAGCCAAGAGCTAGGGACCGTGAAGCTGATGGTTGCGCCCGACACACGTACGGCGTCCGAGCCCTGGATGGAGATATCGATGTACGAAAAAACGTGCCCCGGAGGCTGGGAAGGCACTGGGGGTTGGTCCAAACGTTCCAGCACTATGACCGCATTCCTGATCGACCTCGCCGCCGATATGCGGACTTGAGAGACCCCGACCTGGTTGACTTCCTCCGGAGTTAGGGACACCGTCGCCGCTTCTCCGGGCGAGATCGGCCGGATTTCTTTCGTGATACTTTGCGGGACCACCGGCCGCGGGGAGGGGACCGGGACCGGGGTTGCCGTTGGGGGCGTCGTGGTCGGACTACTAGTCGGTAAGGGGGAGGCGCTCGGGGGAGGCGTAGCGGTGAAGACCGGTGTTGGGCGAGGCGGCGGAGTAGACGTGGCCAATGGAGCCGGCGTCGGCGTCTCCTCAGGGCCGAACAAGCTATTCAGTCCGGAGAGCCCCCCTGCCGGGAACAGCACAATCACCAACGCGGCTCCCAGGGCAGCCAGGGCGAAGGGCCACCGTCGCTGGACCGGGCCCCACCATCCAGCGACTCCCGAGGCGGGGAGTGACGCCGTCGCAGGCGCTTGAATCCCGCCCTCGGGTAGGCTGGCGATGATCTCGCCCAGATTATCGAAGGGCGACTGGCCAACAGACGGCTCCAGCGACTCGATAGCCTCCGCCAACTCCAGCGGGGCCTCGAACCTGTCTGCAGGGTCCTTGCGGAGGCACCGCTCTACAACCGCCGCCAGCTCTTCCGGGACTTCGCTGTGGAACGCTCGGACAGAGGCCGGAGGCTCTTCCACGTGCTGCCGAATAACCTCCCAGGGGTTGTCTCCCTCGAACGGCACCCGGCCTGCCAGCATCTGGTAGAGCAACACCCCGACCGAGTAGATGTCGGACCGCACGTCGGGCGCTTCGCCCCGCGCCTGCTCGGGGGCCATGTAATGCGGCGTGCCCATCACAAGCCCGGTCCTGGTCATCGTCGCGAGCTCCTGTGCGCGAGCGATACCGAAATCGGTGATCTTCACCGTCCCTTCGGTGCCCAGCAGGACGTTCTGCGGTTTGATATCCCGATGGACGATCCCTTGCTGCGCCGCCGCATCCAGTCCCAGGCACACCTGGTGGGCGATGTCCATGGCCCGGTCTATCGGGAGCTGCATCTGCCCCCTCAAGAGATGGTGCAGCGTCATCGGCAGGTACTCCATGGAGATAAAGTGGGAGTCCTTGACCTTGCCGACCTCGAAAATGCGGACGATGTTGGGGTGATGAACGGATGAGGTCATGTTGGCCTCCCGTTCGAACCGGTTCAGGTACGCCGGGTCCCGCGATAGGTGCGGATGTAGGACCTTGAGGGCCATGGTGCGGCTCGTTCGGGTGTCCCACACCCGGTAAACGGTGGCATGGCCGCCGATGGCGACCTCCTCCAGGACCCTATAGCTGCCTATCCGTTTATCCATCACATACTGCTGTCCAGGGCCGCTCGATTTCTCGGCGGCAGAACCGGGCTTCCGTCATCTGGCCGGCCCCGCATTCATCTGGCCGGCCCCTCATTCATCCGGCTGGCCCCGCATTCCGGCCGCGTTTGATCCCAACGGCCTTGGTCAGCCTCCCCAGGGCTTCTCCAATGCGCGGGCGCTGGTCATCGGCGAGGGCATCTTGGATGGGCAGGTTGAGGCGCAGCACGACCACAGTGATGTTGTCATTGCCGCCCAGGGAGTTCGCCCGCTTTACCAGAAGGTCACAGGCCCTCTGGGGCGACTGAGAGGCGACCGTCCTGACGATCTGCTTCTCTGGGACCAGTCGGTGTAGTCCGTCGGAACAAAGCAACACCGCGTCACGCGGCTGCAACTCCACAGCGGCCGTGTCGACTTCGACGGACGGCCCTATTCCGAGAGCCCTGGTCAGCGTGTTTCTCCCGGGGTGCGACTCGGCCTCGGCGTGAGATAACAGCCCCGCCTCCACCTGCTCCTCTACCCAGCTGTGATCGCGGGTCAAGCGTTCCAACTTCCGCTTCCTGATCAGATAGGCGCGGCTATCACCAACATGCGCCAGGTAGAGCATCGGCCCCACCAAGAGGCCCGCAGTGAGTGTCGTGCCCATTCCCTGCAGGTTGGGGGCCATCGCAGCCTCGTACAGATCTCCGTTCACCGCCACGACTTCCCGTGCCAATAGACCGCCATCATGGTTGCCCGCGCCCAAAGCCTCGCCCGCACTTGCTTCGGATAGCCGCTCAGTCAACCGCCTGACGGCCATGCCGCTGGCTATCTCGCCGGCCTGGTGGCCGCCCATTCCATCGGCTACGGCGATGAGAGCGTGCGCTCCTCGCGGCGCGTCGTTCCCCGCCTGGGTTGAAAAGGCGTCCTCGTTCTCTGGACGCCGCATCCCGACATCGCTGGACGCACCGAGTGAGATGGGTCCCGCGGTGCGGGCCCGGGACCGGCGGCGAGGCTCCAGTGAGCTCATCGGGTCCTCATCAGGCCGCTTCATGCGACCGCCGCGGCAGGTGATTACTCCTGGGCCAGCTTGTAACCAAACCCACGCACGGTGAGCACGTGCTGGGGCTGGGAGGGATTGGTCTCGATGCGAAGCCGCAGCCGCCGTATGCACTGCTCGATCTCTTGATCACTGACGTCGCCGGTCTCGCGGTCCGGCCATCCGCGGCTCGCAATCTCATCCTTGCTGCACGCCTCGCCCCGCCGACCGTAGAGATAGCTCAGGACGTCGAACTCCTTCCTGGAGAGGGACGGGTCAATCTTCGTGGAGCCCAAACGCACTTCACGAGAGAGGGGGTCGACCTCCAGGACATGGACCTTGGCGGGGGCGTAGGCCGGCATGGTGATGGTGATGCTACGCGACTCGAACCGCAGGACGACCTGGCCGGGGCCCAGCTCGATCCGGTCTCCCGTCTTCAAACGGCGCTCTGTCTCGGCAAGCCGTGTCCCGTTGACAAAGGTCCCATTCTTGCTGCCCAGGTCCTCGACAGCGTAGCCCTTTTCGTCTCGCACGATCTTCGCATGGCGGCGCGAGACGTAGGGATTGTCGAGCAAGACATCCGCATCGCCGATCCTGCCAAGAACGAGGGGGTCGGACTCGAGATCTATGACGCTCAGGTCGGCGAGCCCTTGCTCAACAACCAGGACCGCTTCCTGCTGGTCGTCCATCGAAGTGGCCTCTGATGACCCCAATTGGGGGTTTTTATGATGCGACCCGCTCCAGAGTGGTGTCAACCGGAGCGCGGAGCACGAGCTGGTCAATGTATCAGTTTGAAACTGAGACACTACCACAAGCTGGTCTGTAATCAGCCGGGTCATCGCCACATGGCCGCCCGCACCAGCAGCCACCCAAGCGTCATTCGACACTCCGGACCGGCCCCGCTCCGGACCGGCTCCACTATAATCCGGCCTATCCATACTTCTGGAGGCGGCTAGTGTCCGACCAAGACTTGGCAAAAAGGGTCCAGGCCCTCGAGGACGAGCGAGGAGTGCTGCGCGCGATCCGAGGATTCGCCCACTATCTGGACCACGGGGTCGTTGATAAATTCGTCGATATCTGGACGGAAGACGGTGTCTTCGAGGTCCGGGACCGGCACGACAACGTTAGCAGCCGCCAGGAAGGGCGGGAAGGCTTCGCGCGCATGGCGGGAGCTGTCTCACCGAGCAAGTACGTGAAGCGCCTACCCACCACCACGATGGTGACCCTCGACGGCGACGCGGCCCATGCCGAGTCCTACTTCACCCGTTTCGACGAGAGGGACGAGAAGAGCCCGTACGTGTATGCTTTCGGCCGCTACTTCGACCACCTGGTCCGCTGTGCAGACGGGACCTGGCGGATCAAACACCGCCTGGCCCGGGTCGACGCCGAGGTGGGCACCCGCTGAGTCGAAGCCGCTGCCAGTCCACAACCTCAGAGTAAACCAGCGGGAATACGCCTAATCGGGCATCCGCTCTACCATGAGGTACGTCGCGGTCCCGCCCTCACCGGCGGGGGTGTAGGTCGTTCCGGACGGGATCGAGGCGACGTCCTGGGCATGTGCTACGCGGCCGTCCACCCGGAGGCTCCCGGAGAAGACCGCAAGCAGGGTGTGCGTCACCGCCGTCACCGGCGTGGCGTTGCCGGAGTCGGCTTCCATGAATCCAATACGGGGGCTATCCGGGCGGCTCACCAGCGCCCGCCGGGTGAGCGTGGGGTTCTCCCCCACGGGTTCGGCCGGGAGCTCTGCAATCTGGGCGGCCGAGTACCCCGCCGTTCGAGTACCAGCCGGGTGTCCCGGGGCTGGGTGCTGGATGTCGCTTTCGTCCCAGTCGCCCTTGGGCGCCACCGGCCGAATGCCGAAGTAGCTTACGCCTTCAGGCCCGACGTTGGTGTTGTAGACGTTTTCCTTGCCGAGGAAAAGAAGGCTGCCGGGAGGCAGAGGCTCGGTCGCGCGGTCGTTGGTAATACCGCCCTCCAGAACAAAGATGATCTGGTCCACAGTGTGATAGTGGGCCGGGAAGGTGGTGTCTGGAGCCACCTCCAAGACGGTGATGAAGGACTTGTGCTCTTTGAGGATGTCGACGGCCGCGGTACGTTCCACCCCTTCACTGAATTTTTTTCTCCGAAAGTCCGCGCGCCGCGTAACGATGATCGCTGGCATGCCCTTCACCTTCCTTTCGGTCTACCGAGCCCGGTGGCCAGATGGTATGCAGGCTTCAGAGCAGTGTCAACGCGGAGGGCTTTGACCCCGTTCAGAAGATGAGGTTCTCCAAGACTCCGAAGGCCCCAGGACGCACACCCGCTAGGCGGCCCGGCCCTCGGAGGCTTCCCACGCCGTGTCCGCGTTCCCGGCCCTGTTCCACGCATCGAGGACCTGATCGGTAGGAACGACGTAACCAAAACTCAGGTCGAGCTTCCGCAGCGCATACTCGTGCCGGTCGCGGTCAAAGTCGGCGCAGGCGTCCCGGACCGCGACGACGTAGTAGTCGTTCATGAAGCCGTCCCGGGCCGTGGACTCGACGCAGCCGCTGGTGGCGTCGCCGCACATCACCATGGTCTTGATCCCGTTGCTCCTGAGGACCTGGTCCAGGTCTGTGCCCCAGAAGGCGCTATAGCGGTGTTTCTTTACGACGACCTCGCGCTCGCGGCCGTCCGGCCTGATGCCCTCGAAAAAGTCAGCGCCCCAGGTCCCTTCCCGACAGCTCCCATCCTGGTCACCGCGTTCAGTCTGCCCTGTTGCAGTGCGGTGCATTCTCCGGCGGTGGGCGATTGCGGGCGGCGACTGGTGCATGTTCCCACCAATCATCTGGATGAACACCGTCAGCACCCCAGCCTCCCTGGCGGCGGCGAGCAGCCGCTTCGTCTGGGCGGCCATTCCGGGCACCATGGACATGTCCAGGTAACCATCTATGTTTCGCGTGGCGATGAAGCCGTTTGGGTGGAGAAAGTCGTTCTGCACGTCGACGATGATGAGAGCGCTGTGCGAGGGGTCCACCTGGGCCTCGACGGATTCAAGCACCGCTTCTCCGGGCTTCATTGCTGATACCTCCGTTGCTATACTGGGCCGCTCCACTCATTGTCCTATTGTCACGCCATTATCCTATTGCTAGGCGGCGAATCGAACGATGGCCTCCCCACATTCGGGTTTCAATGACGGGATATCGGGCTCCAATGACAGGATAGGACTTTGCATCGCGGGATGCGGCGGCCTCGCCCAGACCCATGCCGAGAGGGTCAACCTGGTCCGCGACCGTGTAGACCTGTTCTTCGCGAGCCGGGATGCGGACAGGGCGGCGGACTATTCCGCCAGGTTTGCCGGCGTCGGCTGGTTTGGCGCCTACGATACCGCCTTGGCGGACCCGCGCGTTCACGCCGTGCTCTATACCACCCCCCATTCACTACATCTGGAGGATGTCAAGCTGGCCGCGGCCAACCGCAAACACGTGCTGATGGAGAAGCCGATAGCAACGACGATCGCCGACGCCCGCGCCATGGCCGAGGTAGCGGCCGCGGCGGGCATACGCCTCATGGTCGCGGAGAATTACCGGTACGTGCCATCCGTCATCAAGGCCGCGGAGCTTGTCACGGCCGGAGCCATCGGACGCATTCTGCACATGCAGGCTTACGTGAACTTCTACCAGCGCTCGACCGGGTGGCGTCTGTCCCGCGAGATGATGGGCGGGGGGGCGCTAATCGACGGCGGGATCCACCTGGTGTCGGCGATTCGGCTTATTGGCGGCGAGGTGGACAGCGTCTCGGCCGTGACGCCCCCCCAGAGCATTCCGGAGATGGAGGGCGAGGACGGTATTCACCTCTGGTTGAGGTGTGTCAACGGTGCGGTCGGCACCCTGACCTACTGCTGGGGGGCTCCCGGTCAGAACCGAATCATGACGTGTGCGGTCCTGGGGGATAAAGGCCAGATACACTACGACTTCCATGGCGATTGCATCGAGCTCACCACCGCCGCCGAAAAGCGGGTCATCGCCGTCTCTGGGGACACGTACGGGTTCAGTCAGCAGCTGGATGCTTTCCTCCGTTATATAGAGCTGGGCGAGGCCCCGGCCACGAGCCCTGAGGAATGCACTCGCGATCTGGCGGTGGTGCTGGCCGCCCACAGGTCCGTTGACGCAGGGGGCGCCCCGGTGAAGGTCTCTTCCGTCCTGTAGTCACCCGGCCGCTTGCCTGCGGCCATGTTCGGCAACGGGCTGCCCATCGGGGACTCGCGGCTTCGCCTCCTGCCGGGCCCATACGCGCGTGTGCCGTCGGTCTTTGCGGCCGGGTGACCGTGATTACGCAGGAACGTCGATCCGGATGCCGATCGGACAGTGGTCCGACCCCGTGACATCGGCGTGGATGAAGGCGTCCGACACAAAGGGCACGAGGTCCGGGGTGACCCAGAAGTAGTCGATCCGCCAGCCTATGTTGCGGTCTCGCGCCCGCGTTTTCAGGTCCCAAAAGGTGTATTGCCCTGCTTCCCGGTTGAAGAGGCGGAAGGTATCGACATATCCGCGGCCCTCGAGCTTATCCAGCCACGTGCGCTCGATGGGAAGGAACCCCGAAATCTTCTCGTTGGGCTTGGGTCTCGCCAGGTCGATCTCTCGATGCGCCGTGTTGAAGTCCCCGCACACGATGAGCCTCTGTCCTCCGGCTCTCAGTCCCTCGATGAAAGCGAGGAACGCGTCATAGAACTCGAGCTTGTACTCCAGCCGAGCGTCGCCCGATTTTCCGTTGGGGAAGTAGACGTTGAACAGGGTGAAGGCCGGGAACTCGGTCAGAAGAATACGTCCCTCTCCGTCGAGCTCGGGTACCCCGAGGCTGGTTTCGACTCGAGACGGCTCTGTCTTGCAGAAGGTAACGACTCCTGAATAGCCCCTTCGGTCCCCACAGTTCCAAAAGGAGCGATACCCCGGAGCGCGCTTCAAGCTTCCTTCCACTTGATCGAGCTGGGCCTTGACCTCTTGCCCGCAGAAAATGTCCGGTGATTCCTTGGCGAGCCACTCGGCAAATCCCCTGCGGGATACCGCCCGGATGCCGTTGACGTTCCAACTGGCGAGCTTCATAACGACGGCGCCATCCTCCCGACGATTACCCTTCCCGGCCCCAGCGCCGTGCCAGGCCGCAGCCCCCGGAAACCGTGATTACCGTGACCACAGGAGCAATGCCCGCGGGCAGGACGGGACTGGAGAGGGCGCCCGCCCGTATCCGGCGGCACTATCGTCGGCGAGGGCTGGGGAGCCATCGCCGCCGGGGGCTTCCCGTCCGGGGTGGAGTCGGAACGCGGTCCTTGAAACAACACCAGGCGATGGGGTTGCCATCGCCTGGAGAGGGGGGCCAAGTAGGCCTGTAAGCCGAGTTCTGTGCCTCTGTGGACTTGGCCCACTGAGGTGGCGATCATCTATCTAGCCCTGGCGTTACCGCCAGCGTCGTGCGGCCAACCCGAGGACGAGCCGGGCTCTCATGCCCTCCTATTTGGCCTTGCTCCGGATGGGGTTTGCCCAGCCTCCCGGTCACCCGGGACGCCGGTGAGCTCTTACCTCGCCTTTTCACCCTTACCCCAGCGTTGAGGCGGTATGGTTTCTGTGGCACTTTCCGTAGGGTCGCCCCTCCTGGGTGTTACCCAGCATCCTGCCCTGTGGAGCTCGGACTTTCCTCCCCGCGCATCTCTGGAAACCAGAGGAGAACAGGGCGATCGCCCGGCATACTTGGCCCGAGGCTAGTGTAGCATGGGGCCTCCTGCGGCGTCTTCGCAGCCGCGGCGCCAGCCCCCGACTAATGTAGAATCTCGGCAGACGAGAGCCAGCAGGCGATTGTTGGCCACGCAGCGGCGTCCAGATTCCCCCGAGGCCCAAACCATATTCCCCTGAGGCTCAAACCATGCCCGTTTCCAGGGAAACCCTCGACGAGATCGCGCTGACCGAGAGCGAGTACCAGCTGATCGTCGACCGGCTGGACCGGGAACCGAACCCCGTGGAGCTTGGAATGTTCGGCGCCTTGTGGAGCGAGCATTGCGGCTACAAACACTCCAAGGCCCTGCTCCGCCTGCTTCCGTCCAGCAGCCCGCGCCTTCTGGTGGCGCCGGGAGCCGAAAACGCCGGCGCGGTCGACATCGGGCACGGCCTCGCGATCGTCATGAAGATCGAGTCCCATAATCACCCCTCGGCCATTGAGCCGTATCAGGGGGCGGCGACAGGGGTTGGGGGAATCGTCAGGGACATCTTCACGATGGGCGCCCGACCCATCGCTATCCTGAACTCCCTCCGTTTCGGACCCCTTTCGGATGCCAGGAGCAGGCATCTGTTCGAGGGAGTGGTGGCGGGTATTTCGGGGTACGGCAACTGTCTCGGGATCCCGAATGTGGGGGGCGAGGTTGGGTTTTCGCCCTCCTATGCAGAGAACCCTCTGGTCAATGCCATGTGCGTCGGCCTGGTCCAACATGACGGAATCGTGTCCGCCATCGCCGAAGGGCCCGGCAATACCCTGATGATAGTCGGGGCCGATACGGGCCGCGACGGCATTCATGGAGCCTCCGGACTGGCTTCCCGGACGTTCGAGGAGGACCGCGAGCTGCGGTCAACGGTCCAGGTGGGCAACCCGTTCCTGGAAAAATGCCTTCTAGAAGCGTGCCTCGAGCTGGCCAAGGGAGATGCCATCGTGGGGATGCAGGACCTCGGCGCCGCGGGCCTCACCAGCTCCGCTGTCGAATCTGCGCGACGGGGCGCCACGGGCTTGTTCCTCGATCTCGCGAGGGTGCCCCGCCGCGAGCAGGGGATGACCCCCTATGAGGTGATGCTCTCAGAGTCCCAGGAACGCATGCTGGTGGTGGTGAAGCTGGGGCGCGAGGCCGAAGTGCGCGAGCTCTTCGAAAGGTGGGACCTGCACTCCGAAGTCATCGGCAGTGTGACAAGTGACGGCGTCGCGCGCATCTTCGATGGGGACACGGCGGCGGCGGCGGCGCCCATCGACATCCTGACGGATGCCCCAGAGTACCGGCCGGAAGGACGCCGCCCGGACTGGCTGGAGCCGTTGCAGATCGCCGATCTATCGGCACTGCCTGAGCGGCCTGGCACCTGGAGCGGCATTCTGCTCCAAGTGCTCGGGTCGGCCAACATTGGAAGCAAGGAGAGCGTCTTCCGCCAATACGACCACCAGGTCATGGATGACACCGTGGTCCCACCTGGAGGGGACGCGGCGGTGATCCGGATCAGGGGGACGCCCATGGGTATCGCTCTGACGACAGATGGGAACGGACGGCAGTGCTATGTCGAGCCCTATCAGGGGGGCGCCTTGGCTGTGACCGAAGCCACGAGGAATCTGGCGTGCGTGGGCGCTCGTCCCGTGGCCATTACCGACGGGCTGAACTTCGGAAACCCCGAGCGCCCCGATGTCTACTATCAGATGGAGGAGTGCATAAAGGGAATGTCGGCCGCGTGCCGGGCGCTCTCGCTTCCGGTCATAAGCGGGAACGTGAGCCTGTACAACGAAAGCCGCGGGGAAGCCATCTACCCGACACCCATCGTCGGCGCTCTGGGGATACTGGACGATATCGAAAAGAGATGCACGGCGGGATTCAAGGAAGCCGGAGACCTCGTGCTCCTGTTGGGCGACCCGTCCCAGGACTCCGCTACGCTGGGAGGAAGCGAGTACCTGGAGGTCATTCACGGCCGAGTCGAGGGAAAGGTTACGGTGGACCTCGATCTGGAACGGCGCGTCCAGGCCGCTTGCCTCCAGGCCATAGGACAGGGGAGCCTCGCTTCCGCGCACGACTGCTCGGAAGGCGGCCTGTTGGCCGCCCTGGCGGAGTCGGCAATCCTGGGCGGGATAGGATTCTCAGGGAGCTGGCCCATCGAAGCGCGCCGGGATGCCGCGTACTTCGGAGAGGCCCCATCCCGAATCGTGCTATCGATCGATCCGGCAAGATTCAACGAGCTACAGAGTATTGCCGAAGGCCACCAGGTGAAGCTCACGCGGCTCGGTATCGTAGGCGGGGAGCGTTTCAAGGTCGGCAACGATCTCGACCTAGATCTTGTTGACATAACCGCTGCCTGGCGGGGCGCTCTCGAGACCCAGTCCAGCGCCGCCGGCTGACGCGTCGGGGAGGGGTCCGGCCTCAGGCGCCCCACTTCGGATGACGAAAGGTCGGCCGAGCGTCCAGATGTCCCTTCGGCGATGGCGTGCCTGGGGCAGTGCCGCCCGCGGGAGGAGCCTGCGGCGGCTGGCCCCCCTGGGCCCGCACGGAGCGTTTGCGAGGTAGAGCCGCGAGATGCTCAGCGAGCTGTTCCAGGCTGACGAGGTTATGCACAGGCAGGAAGTCGTCGATGTACGGCAGGGCCGCTTGCATGCCCCGGGTGAGCGGCTGATAGTCTGATGCCCCCATGAGAGGGTTGAGCCACACCAGGCGGTGGCAGGCGCGCTGGAGCCGGGCGATCTCCGTTTCCAGCAGACCGGTGTCTCCCCGGTCCCATCCGTCGGAGATGACCAGGACCACCCCGCCGGACCGGAGCACCCGACGAGACCACTTGAAGTTGAAGACCTTGAGGGCCATCCCCGTCCTTGTGCCGCCGGCCCAATCCGGAACAGAGTGCGAGACTCTCTCGATAGCACGGTCGACGCCCCGCTCCGTCAGCTCCCTGGTGATCCGGGTCAGCCGGGTCGCGAAGCAAAACGCTTCAAGCCGGCCACGGGTCCGGGCGACGGAGTGCATGAAATGAAGCAACATCCTCGTGTAGCGCTCCATGGAGCCGCTGATGTCGCACAGGAGCACGAGCGACCGAGGCCTCTCGGTCCGCTCGCGGCGTGCCAGGTCGAACATCTCTCCCCCCGTCCGGGAGCTGGTCCGCATGGTGCGGCGGAGGTCCAGCAGCGGGCCGGGTCCACCGGTCCACCTCCTGGTCCGGCGCCGGCCGACATCCCAAGACATTCTGTCCATCATTCGCCGGGCCTCGGTGATTTCTCCAGCCGTATAGGCCGAGAAGTCCTTGGTCCGCAGCACCTCAGCGGCACTATAGACTCGCGGCAGCGCGACGGAGTCCGCTGGACCGCCGGGGGGAACGGCCCCGCCCAGCGGCGACCGGCTGCCGGGGCCAGTCATCATCTCCGGGGTACGATAGCGGCGCTGTTCGCCGAGCGAGCGCAGGTCCATTGTCGTCAACTGGTCCTTAGGCTGCCGCCAGAAGACTCGGAAGAGCTCATCGAAGGTGGCGAGGTCCTGTCGACGCCGGACCAGGGCGCAGCGGGCGGCCATGTAGAAGTCGCGCCTCTTTCCGATGTCGATATGTTCGAGGGCACGCACCACGGTCAGCAGCTCCGCTGGGCCTGCGCGAAGTCCAGCCCCGCGCAGCACACGCGCAAAGAGGACGAGGTTGTGGAGCAGGGCCGAAGGCGGGGCCGGCCCGTTATCCAACGGGGCGGCCATCCCCCGACCCTCGGCGTACCCCCCGGGCGCCGGCGCGATTCAAGAGTCCCTGAATGGTCTCGCCATGCATGGTCTCGATGTCTTCCCGGTATTTGAGGAGGGCGCCCATGGTGTCCCGGACCGTCTCCGGGTCCAGCGCCCGCCTGTCCAGGGCTACGAGGGCGGCGGTCCAGTCCAGGGTCTCGGCAACCCCGGGCACCTTGAAGAGCTCGGTATCTCGCAGCTCTTGAACGAAAGCCGCCACCTGCTCGGCGAGCCCCTGTGCAGCTTCCGGGACCTTAGCCCGGATGATCCGGAGCTCCTGTTCGAAGCTGGGGTAGTCGATCCAGAAGTAGAGGCAGCGCCGTTTCAGGGCGTCGTGGACTTCACGGGTCCGGTTCGAGGTGATGATCACAATCGGGGGCTGGGCTGCTTTGATGGTGCCGATCTCCGGGACCGTGACCTGGAAGTCGGCGAGGAATTCCAGCAGGAATCCCTCGAACTCTTCATCGGCCCTGTCGATCTCGTCGATCAGAAGCAGGGGCGCGGACTGCCGAGAGGAATCGATGGCCTGAAGCAGCGGCCGCTTGATGAGAAAACGGTCGCTGTAAAGCCGCGAGCTCAGGGCCTCGCGGCTGGCGGCGCCGGCCGCTTCCTGGATGCGGATCTCGAGGAGCTGCCGCGGGTAGTCCCATTCGTACAAGGCCTGGGCCACGTCGAGCCCTTCGTAACACTGGAGCCTTATCAGGTCGAGGCCGAGGCCTGTCGCCAGAGCCGAGGCGGTCTCCGTCTTGCCGACTCCGGCCTCACCTTCCAGAAAGAGCGGCCGCCCCAGCTTGAGCGCCAAGAAGAGCGTAAGCGCGAGAGGCCTGTCGGTCAGGTACTGCCGGTCGCGAAGCAGGTCCTGGACGCCCTCGATCGAGCCGGGCATCGAGGGCCCCCGCTCCATAGCCACCCTTAGCTGCCTGCCGCGCGGCCAGCGGCGCTGGTGAGCGCCCGCTCCACGTACACGCTCGCCATGGCCCTGCGGTAGTCGCCGCTGGCGTGAATATCGCTCAGCAGATCGTCGCCCAAGTCGGCTGAAACTGCGGCGGCGGCCGTCCGAATGGTCTCAGCGGTGAGGTCCTTGCCCACGAGCGCGCCTTCGACTGATGCGGCATTGACGGGCCTGGGCGCCAGGCCGCCCAGGGCGACGCTCGCATGGGTGCAGGCGCCCCCCTCAGCCGTCAGCACCGCCGAGGCGCTCACGAGGGCGTACCGGGACGCCGGGTGGAACATCTTGGCGTAGGCCATTCCGGTCCCCACTCCGGCGGCTGGCACGCTGATGCCGGTCAGCACCTCGCCGTCCAGGATGGCGGACTCCATGAAGCCGGTGAAGAAGTCGCTTGCGGCCACGGTCCGTTCGCCGCCGGGACCGGTCATGAGGAGCGTTGCGCCGAGGGCTGTCAGGACGTTGGGCAGGTCTGAGCCGGGGTCCGCATGGACAACATTGCCACCGATGGTCCCGCGATTCCGCACCGCCGGGTCGCCGATGACCGCCGCGGCTTCGGCCAACAGCGGACAGAGGCTCGCGAGCTGGGGCGACCCCGCCAGGGATGCGTGGGTAGTCAGCGGACCAATCGTCACGGTCCCACCGTTCTCGCTGATGCCTCGGAGGGCATCGATTCCGCCGATGTCGACAATCGACTCCGGGCGGGCAAGACGGAGCTTCATCAAAGGGAGCAGGCTATGACCGCCTGCAAGGAGCTTGGGGCCTGGAAGGCCGCTCAACATCTGGACAGCCTCGGCCACTGAGCCCGCGCGGTGGTACGTGAACTGAGCCGGGTACATCGCTACCTCCCCGAGGCCTGTTGGACCGCCTGCCAGACCCGTTCGGCAGTCAGGGGCATGTCGATAGGGGCGACGCCGAGGGGCTCGAGCGCGTCCATGACGGCGTTATAGACCGTCGCCGTCGAGGCGATAGCCCCCGTCTCCCCGATCCCCTTCACTCCCAGAGGATGGTGGGGCGAGGGGGTGACCGTGGAGTGCACCTCAATTTTAGGGAATCGATCGGCCCGCGGCAGGGCGTAGTCCAGCATCGACCCGGTCAGGAGCTGCCCGCCCTCGTCATAGACGGCACCCTCCCAGAGTGCCTGGCCGATGCCTTGGACGACGCCGCCATGGACCTGCCCCTCGACGATCTTCGGGTTGATCTGCGGCCCGCAGTCGTCGAGGCAAAGGTAGCGCTTCAGCTCGATTTCGCCAGTTGCGATATCCACCTCCACCACCGCAAGGTGGGCACCGAAGGGGAACGTGAAATTGGGTGGATCGTAAAAAGCCGAGGCCTCGAGGCCGGGCTCCACCCCTTCGGGGAGGTTCCATGCCACGTTGGCCATCACCGAGATGTCCTGGATGGACTTCGACCTGTCCGGCGACCCCTTCACCGAAAACTTGCCGTCGGCATACTCGACATCCTCCACGGCCGCCTCCAGCAGATGGGCGGCGATGACCGTGGCCTTGTCCTTCACCTTCCGAGCGCCCAGTGCAACGGCGGCTCCCGAGACGGCGGTGGTCCGGCTCCCGTAAGTGCCCCAACCCATGGGGGTCCGGGCGGTATCGCCGCTGACAACGTTCACGTCCTCGACTGGGACTCCGAGCTCGTGGTCGATGATCTGGGCGAAGGTGGTCTCTTCACCCTGTCCATGGGGGGAGGAGCCGATGAATACATCGACCTTGCCGGTTGGATGGAAGCGGACAATCGCGCTCTCCCAGAGGCCTCCACCAAAGCCGACGGCCCCCGCCACTTGGGACGGACCGAGGCCGCAGATCTCACAGTAGGTGGTGACCCCAATACCAAGGTGCCGGCCTTCCCGGCGGAGCTTCGCCTGCTCCTGGCGCAGCCCTTCGTAGCCCGCCAGCTCCAGGACCCTGTCCAAAGCCGCCTGATAGTCCCCGCTGTCGTAGATAATCCCGGTCGCCACGTTGTAGCCGTCACTGAATGCCGGCAGCAGGTTCTTACGACGGACTTCCGCGGGGTCCATGCCCGTCTCGCGAGCAACCAGGTCCATGACCCGCTCGACGAGGAAGGTCGCCTCCGGCCTGCCGGCCCCCCGATAGGCATCGACGGGTGTCGTGTTGGTAAACATGCCGAAGACATCACACCGGATATTCGGTATGTCGTAGGGGCCGCAGTACATCAGGCCATGGAGGATCGTTGGGATGCCCGGTCCGGCGGTGGACAGGTAAGCCCCCATCCCCGCCCACACATTGGCCTTGATAGCAGTCACTTTGCCGTCCCTGGTGGCTGAAGCCTCGACCTCCTCTACGTGGTCACGGCCATGGATGGTCGCCAGATAGTTCTCGCTCCGGCTTTCCGTCCATTTCACCGGCTGCCCGAGCCTCATCGAGCAGAAGCAGATGATGGCCTCATCGGCGTAAACCGGGATCTTGCTTCCAAAGCCGCCACCAACCTCCGGGGCGATCACTCGAAGCTTGTGCTCCGGGACTCCCGTGACTCCGGACAGGATGAACCGGGCGATGTGAGGGTTCTGGGTGGTGCTCCATAATGTCAGCTCGCCCGTCGCAGCGACGAACTGAGCGAGAGCCGAGCGAGGTTCCATTGCGTTGGGGACCAGCCGCTGCTGAAGGATGCGCTCCCTGACGGTCACCTCGGCCGAGACCAAGGCGGCATCGGCGTCTCCGCCAGCGACGGACCAGTGAAAAGCCTGGTTGCCAGGGGCATCCGCGTGGAGCTGAGGGGCACCCGCCTCAGCCGCTGCCTTCGGGTCGACCACGGCACCCAGAGGCTCGTAGTCCACCTCAATGAGCTCCAGGGCGTCTTCCGCCTGACTGCGCGACTCTGCGACAACAACCGCAACCGCGTCACCCTGGTATCGGACCACCTCGGCGGCGATGGCTGGGTGCGGGACAGCTTTCAGCTCCGAATCGGGGATATTCCATGCACAGGGCACTGGGCCTAGGGCGTCACTCGTATCGGGACCCACATAGGCCGCCACGACCCCCGAGGCCCCCGCAGCGGCGGAAACGTCGATACTCGTGATACGGGCGTGGGCATGCGGGCTTCGAAGGATGGCCGCGTGAAGTGTTCCCGGGAGATGGATGTCATCGGTGTACGCTGCGCGGCCGGTGATGAGGCGGGGGTCTTCGCGGCGCCGGATACCGGAGCTGAAACTTCTCGTCGTCATTGCCGGCCCCCGATCCGTTCAGCCGCCCTTCCGACGGCGTTCACGATATTCTGATAGCCAGTACACCTGCAGAAGTTCCCCTCGAGGCCGTGGCGGACCTGGTCCTCCGAGGGGCTGGGAATTTCACTCAGGAGCCCCAGAGCCGCCATGATCATGCCTGGCGTGCAAAAGCCGCACTGCAGGCCGTGCTCTTCCCAGAACGAGTCTTGAATCTCGTGCAGCCGCCCAGCTTGCTCGAGCCCCTCGATCGTAGTGATCTCGGAGCCATCTGCCTGCAGGGCCAGCGTCGTACATGACTTCACCGTCCCCCCATCCATGAGGACCGTGCAAGCGCCGCACTGGCTCGTATCGCAGCCGATCTTGGTCCCCGTCAGGCCCAACGTCTCTCGCAGGAAATGGACCAATAGGAGCCGGTCGTCAACCGATCGTTCGTGCTGGGTGCCGTTCACCCTCATGCTGACGCTTTGCGGCATCATCCCCCCTCTTCACACCTGCGATTCCGGAAGTGCGCCGTGGCTGGCCTTGCCCCCGGGCCATACCGTGGTATACCCGATAAGGGCTATGCAGGTTGCGGGCGTCCTCGAGATGAGGCAGTCTAGAGCCGGGACGGTTGCCCGTCAACAGACTTCGCAGCGCCGTTCACGAGGCAAAACCCGGAATGAAGGTCGAGCGAGAATACCTCTTCGATGAAGACCGGGACCGAGTCTGGGCCAAACTGTTCGAGCTGGAAACCCTTGCCACGTGCATCCCGGGCTGCGAGCGCTTGGAGCAGACCGGGGACCATGAGTACGCCGGTGCTGGAACGGTCGGCGTCTCGGTGGTGAAGGGACGGTTCGAAGGGACCGTATCGCTCGTGGACATCGACCAGCCAAGGTCCCTCAAGATGCGGGCCCAGGGGAAGGGCGGGCCCGGTTTCGGCAGTGCCCAAGGCGTGATTACGCTGGAGGAGCGCGAGACGGGGACGCTGGTCCGGGTAGATGGGGAAGGGGATGTCGGCGGCATATTGGCGCGTGTTGGGCAACGAGCGCTGCTGCCGGTCGCGCGGACTCTGATGGACCGGTTTTTCACTTGTCTCGGGGGCCGCGCCGCTTAAACCAGGGGGGCGCTCAAACCAAAGGGGCGGCAATGGAGCCGCCCCTTTGCCGTCTGGCGCTCGAAGGCTGCGCTTTAGACGTTCAACGCCTCTGCCCGTATTTCGTCCTCGCTGGGGGCGTGGAACCGATAACGGTAGGCAACCTCGGCGACTTTCGGGAGCGCTTCGTCGAGCGCCACCGTATCCACCTTTCTCGCCAGGTCTGATGCGCCGGCCCGCTCCAGCATCGCGGGCAGCCGGGAGCGAAGGCGGTCGATGGCCCAAGAGAGGGCGTCGCCATCGGCGATCGGGTCCAGGTGGATGATCTCCTGGTACTCGCCACTCGGCTGAATGTAGTGATAATGGGGGTCCTCGTCGAAACAATCGAACCTCAGGTATTCAGCCAGCTCCCCTCCCTTGGTCTCCCCGACGTGCAACGAGACGCCCGAATCGCTGAGTGTGCCGGCGGAGGGCTCGTCAGCCCCTGGGCGCTTCTGCTTGAAGTTCGCTTCGTAGATGGAGTCGTCTAGGACCCGGTACTCCACGCCCACCGTCAAGGGGCCGGCATCGATGTACTCGGTGTGTTCCTTGATCGGAGGGATGGGGGGTGTATCAGGCCTCAGGATGTGTGGCGGCATTTCGCGTTTCCTCTCTTAGATGACTTCTGTCACTTGGCCCCGATGCCCGGTTGGGCCGAGTATAGCACAAGGGCTACGTTAGATAGGGTTACGATACAATGCGGGCATGTCCCCCAGGACACTCCTGAGCCTCATTGGCGATACCCCCCTGGTCGAGCTCAAGCACCTCTCGCCGAAGCCGGGAGTGCGCCTGTTCGCCAAGCTCGAGGGGCAAAACCCGACCGGCAGCATCAAGGACCGCATTGTGGCTGCGATGGTGGCTGCCGCCGAGGCCCGCGGCGACTTGAAGCCCGGGGATACCATCGTTGAAGCCAGCAGCGGAAACACGGCGATCTCGCTCGCGATGGTGGGTAAGCAAAAGGGCTATAAGATCATGCTGGCTATTCCCAAGGGGGTGGCTCCCAGCATTGGGGATATTCTTGACTACTTTGGCGCCCAGGTGACCTGGTGCGACCCCGTTGCGGGTCTGAAGGGGGCTATCGATATCGCGTTTCGACTGGCTGAAGAGCATGGCTGCTATGCGCTGAGGCAGTTCTACGACGAGGTGAATACGGAGACCCATTACAAGACGACGGGCGTCGAGATTGTCCGCGACCTACCCGACGTGGATGTATTCGTCGCGGGGATGGGCACCAGCGGGACCTTGATGGGCGTCGGCCGCCGTCTCAGGGAAACAAATCCAAACGTGCGGATTATCGGCGTCGAGCCCAAGATT
The DNA here is from genome assembly GCA_965220155.1 of Dehalococcoidia bacterium. Classification (GTDB taxonomy): domain Bacteria; phylum Chloroflexota; class Dehalococcoidia; order SHYB01; family SHYB01. Next base: position 3,559,710 of record OZ244810.1, read on the forward strand.
GGAGAGCGGCTCCAGGGCCTGCGAAGCCTCGCGGAAGGGTACGTCCCGCCGCTTCTGGACCTGGACCAGCTCGATGGACGGTTCCTCGTCGATAGCGCCAGCGCCTTGGCCCGCGCCAGACGTGTCGTCATGGAGGAGGGCATCATGGCGGGGGTCTCTTCGGGGGCGGCCCTACATGCCGCGCTCCGATACGCCGACAGGACCGACCGGGCCAATATCGTCGTGATGTTCGCGGACGGCGCATGGAAGTACCTGCCCTCCCGGCCTTGGGACGCCGCCGATGAGATGCCGCGGGACCTGGATGATATCCATTGGTGGTAGACGGCCGTCATGGCGGCTCCCCCACCGGCGACCGCAGAGACCTCACGGTCTCACAAGGGCCCTGTGATAGAATGCCCTGATTTCGCCGCCCGAGAGAGGAATGGACCTCAACTTCACCGAAGAGCAGGACATGCTCCGGAGAACTGCCCGGCAGTTCCTCGAGCGGGAGTGCCCTACGAGTCTCGTCCGGGAGATGGAGGCTGATCCACGCGGGGTCCATTTCGGCCTCTGGAAGCAGTCTGCCGACCTGGGACTGATGGGCGTTGCGTTGCCCGAGCGCTACGGCGGCGGGGGCCAGAGCTTCTTGGACCTGGCGTTGGTGCTGGAGGAATTCGGGCGGGCGATGATGCCGGGGCCAGTCCTCCAGACGCTGGCCAGCTGCGGAATGTCGCTCCTCGAATTCGGCACCGACGATCAGCGCCAGCAGTTCCTGCCGGGCATCGCAAGCGGAGAGACGCTCATGGGGCTCGCGTTCATCGAGCCTGGCACCGGCTACGAGGAGACGAACGTCTCCACCTCCGTGCTATCGACCGCCGGCGATTTCACCTTAAACGGGACGAAGCTGTTCGTCCCCTATGCGGGTGTGCTGGACTACCTCCTCGTCGTTGGGAGAAGCCATGGCGACCAGCTTTCCAAGGATGGCCTGACCTTGCTCCTGGCGGATGCGCGGGGCCCCGGTATCCAAAAAGAGGAGCTGAAGGTCAGGGGTAGGGACCGGGTCCACGAGGTACGGTTTGTCGACGCCAAGGTCCCGCGAGACGGCCTGATTGGAGAAGAGGGCAACGGGTGGCCTGTCCTGGAGCGTCTCTTGGCTCTAAGTGCGGGGGCCCAGTGCGCCGAGATAGCCGGCGTCTGCGGGGCGGTGTCCGACATCACCACCGAATACGCCAAAAGCCGGGCCCAGTTCGGCAGGCCTATAGGGATGTTCCAAGCGATTCAGCGTCACTGTGGGGACATGCACGCGGACACCGAAGCGGTCCGCTATCTCACGTATGACGCCGCCTGGCGCTTGGGATCGGGAGTGCCCGCCGAGAAGGAAGTCGGCATGGCGAAGTCCTTCGCGAGCGATGCCGTCCGGCGAGTAATGGAAAGCGGCCATCAGGTCCACGGGGCCATCGGTCTCACCGACGAGCACGATCTTACGCTATACAACCGGCGTTCGACTGCCTCGGCCGTAAACTACGGTGACTCGACCTTCCACCGCGAGACCGTTGCGTCCAACATGGGCCTATAGCGCCGCGTGAACGCCCCCCGAGCCTTTATCGTCGTATTCTTTGGCCCCTCGTCATGATCGACTGGGTCAACGACCGCATCGCGATCTCGGAGTATCCCTCGTCGAAGGTAGACCTGGGCCAGTTCGACGGCGTCTTGAACCTCGACAAGTTCACTCCGTACCATCACGACGGCATCCACCACGTCCATCTGCCGATCATCGACGGCCCCGGGAATACACCAGAGCAGATCGTCGAGGTCTTGGACAGGCTGGACAAACTCGTGCGCAGGGGAACGGTGCTCGTTCACTGCGCGGCCGGGGTCAGCCGGTCGCCCTTCATCATTGCCCTCTACCTGGCCTGGAAATCACCCCTCGGGTTCGAAGAAGCCCTGGATGTCGTGGCGCGCCACCGAAGCCGGCCCCTGAACGTGGATGAAGGGCTGGTGGCCATGACCGGCGACGTCGTCAGGTCCTTGGAGCGAGCGGCCGGCCTATGACGGGCCCAATAGGGGACGACCTATCCCTCGCCGTGGTCGAGGAGGCGCTGGTCACCCGCTACATGGGGCAGGACTTCATCTACGTGGACTCGGCGCCGTCGACACAAGACCGGGCCCGTCAGGAGGCTCTCGCGGGGGCCCCCGAGGGCACCATGGTCCTGGCCGAGGAGCAGACTGAGGGGCGAGGGCGCTTCGGGCGGTCCTGGGTCTCGCCTCGGGGGAGCGCCCTGCTGCTCTCGATCGTCCTCCGGCCCGCCATCGAGACACTGCCCAAGCTCAACATGGTTGCCTCCCTGGCGGTGGTCCGCGCAGTTGCCGCCGAGACGGGTCTGCAAGCCCAGATCAAGTGGCCCAACGACGTTCAAATCGGGGGGAAGAAGTTGGCGGGGATGCTGATCGACACGGAGGTGACGTCCGATGGCGTGAACTTTGCCGTTATCGGCATCGGCCTGAACGTCGCACTCGACCCCTCGGAGCACCCCGAGATCGCGGACATCGCAACCAGCCTGTCGCACGAGCTGGGCCGTCGAGTCCGACGCCTGGGACTGCTGAGGGAGCTCTTGACTGCGGTGGAGGACCTCTACGAAACGGTAAAAGGTGGGACCTCTCTGCTGGACGAGTGGAGGACCGCCATGGCGACACTGGGCCAGGACATCCGTGTCAGGTGGCCGGGCGACGAAGGCGAGACCGTCGAAGAGGGCAGAGCGGAGGATGTCGACGAAGAGGGCGCGCTCCTGTTGCGCCGCGTCGACGGAACGATTGCCCGAGTCGTCGCCGGAGAGGTCAGTCTGTCCGGCTGAGCCCGCGTCTCGGACGATATCGCCGCGAAGGAATCTGGGGCCGTTCGTCAGGCTGCGCCGCCGATCCTCCTGGTAGTCGACTCACTCAGATGTCCGTTTCCCCAGAGGGAGATCACTGACGAGAATCCTCCCGCCTCGCCTCCAGCGACCAGGAGCGAGATCCCGCCGGCGGAGGTCACGCAAGGGTGCATCTCCAGGTCGTCGCCGGGTCCGGGGGAGCCGGGCAACCGAGCAAGCCGCTTCAGTTGGGCCGTCGACACCCGGGCGCGTTCGTGGAGGTATTGCGCCGCCTGGCGCTTGCTCCAGCCCGCCTTCCTGAACAGCCTCGCGTGCTCAGGGCAAACGACGATAGCGAACTCCCCGGCGTTCCGGCCAAAGACGCTCATGCACTCCGCCACGTTTTCGAGAAATGCCTCGGGTGTGTTGCTGGTATGGTCGATCATCTGCATGGGAGAGTGGACGGCGAAGACGGTGACGACGTTTTCTTCCAGGCCGAAGCCGCGGGTGACTTGAAGCGGCTCCCAAGGGCTGTGGTCCAAGCTCTCGGCGATGCACATGCTGTACTTGCCGCCCTGGCCCATGGTCGACTTGTCCATCACGCCCGGGCTTCCACCCGTAACGTTCATGATGATCAGCCGGATAGCGCGCCCGATGGTCGAGTTGGGCCGAAAGCCGGGCCCGAAGAGGTTCACACCCCCGTTGACCCCCAGCTCCCGCGCGATGGGCCCCCCAACGACGATGAGCTGGGCCGAGCCTCCGGTGCTGGCCAGGCTGCCGTGATAGTTGAACTGGGGCTCACACATCGCCTCCATGACGGCCACCACCACGGGCATGTACTCCGGCCGGCAACCCGCCATCACCGCATTCACCGCGACCTTTTCGGCTGTGATGACCCTGCCCCGGGTCGCGACCTCGCCGATCACATCGCCCGGCGCTTTCCCGGCCGCGGCGAGGAACTCGTGCACCCGGTCCGCCGTGGCCGGCACGACAGGGAGACCATCAGTCCAGCCCCGTTCGAAATAGTGCTCGACCGCCTCGAGGGCGTTATCGAAGCGGGTCCCCTCCGATTGGAGATCTTCCTGAGTCATAGACGCGCTCCTACCGGCCGAGGAGCAGCTCGAGTACCTGAGGGACGGCCTCCTGGGCCCGCTCCTTGACCTCATCCTTCGTGAGACTTCCCATGGGGTGCGGGACTACCGCGAAGGGGTAATCGGGGATACCTTGGATACGAGCCATGCTTTTTGCCGTTGGGATGAAGGGCTCGGTGCAGATCACCGCGGAGGGAATGCCGAGCTTCTCGAAGGTCGTTCCGTCGAGCAGACTGCTCGACGAGCAGGACCCTCAATCGCCTATCGCGGTAACGACGACATCGCATTGAGAGGCCAGCTCCTGAATCGTCTCCGGGGGGCACGGGCGGGAGACGTCGGGCTTGGTGCGCCTCACCACAGAGGCAAACTCATAGCGGCTGGAGAGCAGCTCGTAGAGCTCGTCCAGCAGACCGCTCGCGTTCATTTTGTGATTGTCCAGAAGCCCCAGCACCTTGCCGTTGAGGGTCGTAGGACGTTCCGCCACACTGACGTCTACCGTCAGGGCGGCGGACGTTGGGTCCAGTATTACGATCCCGGGACCGCTTGTGGTGGCCATGTTTGCTCCTCCTTTGGAGTTACCGGCGCCGGTCGTCATTCCTTTTCCGCTGAGGGGACCCGGTTCGCCTGCGGTCCTCACAGATTACCGCATCCCATCAAGCAGCAATAGGCGATCCCCGACCGCTGCGTGTACCGCTGGGGTTGCTGGGCCAAGACGCCTTTCCTAGGGCCAGGTCTTGCCGAACTCCGCCGCTTGCACCACCCGCATCGTGAAGTCCTCCGCCGCCTGCCGCGCCAGCCAGACCAGAGGCCGGGCGCTCTCTTCCGGGGTCTGCCAATCATCCGCGTCCCAGTCCAACGCCACGTCCCGGTACATCATCTCGATGCCCTCGGTCTTGACGCGTCCGGGCGCCACCGACACCACGGCGATGTTGTGCTCGCGAACCTCCCAGGCAAGGCCGAGAGAGAAGCGGTCGAGCGCGGCCTTCGAGAGGCCGTATGCCGTGTCGCCTCTCCGACTGAACCGGTATGCGGCGCCTGACGTCACGTTGATGATGTTGCCGCTGTGCTGGGCGATCATCGTGGGAAGCACGGCCTGGCAGCAGAGAAACGGCCCGCGAACGTTTACAGCGATGGTCTGGTCGAACCTGGCCGGCGGCAGGTCCTGGACTTTCTGGTAGGAGAAGGCCCCACCGGCGTTGTTCACCAGGACATCCACCCTGCCGTATTCCTCGAGGGTCCGGTCGACCATCGCTCTGACGTCTTCCTCCGAAGTGACGTCACAACGGAGCGGCAGGGCGCGTCCTCCTTCGGCGGCGATCTCTTCCGCCGTCTGATGAATGGTCCCGGGCAGCCGTTTGTCCGCGGCCTCCGTTCGGGCCGCAATCACAACCGCAGCGCCCTCCAGGGCAAACACCTTGGCGATGCCCTTGCCTACCCCCCGGCTGGCGCCGGTGACGATCGCTATCTTCCCTTCGAGCTCCATGGGTGACACCTCGAGCGGCAACGTCCCGCAGGCACAGCCCCTCTAACGCCCACCGGCCAGAAGCAACGGGCCCCGGTCCGGTGAGCGGGTGCGGCCCAGCGGGACCTACAGCTTGTAGAAATCGATGGCGTTCAGGCCTCGCACCCGCTCCTGGTCCGCGGGACTCAGAGTACCGATGCTCTCGTTCAACATCTTGACGAATCCGGGATAGAACGCGTCGGGGTGGGGGAAATCGGTCCCCCAGATTATTCGTTCCGCACCGAGCCATTGGGCCGTCAGCGGCAGCGCCGCCTCTTCGGGGTCGAAGGAGATCCACCCCTGGCGGCGGAAGTAGTCGCTGGGCTTCATCTTCAGGTGCGGCAGGGTGTGCCCCAGGGTCTCGAAGCGGTAGTCGAGCCGCTCCAAGAAGGGGACCAGCCAGCCGCCGCTGGACTCTAGAATCGCAAACCGCAGCCCGGGAAAACGCTCCAACGCCCCGCCGATGATCATGCCCATGACGGCATTCATCGAGTCGACCATCACATTAAAGGGAGTGCGCATCATGGTCTTGATCGGTGAAGGTCCTATCAGGTCGAAGAATCGCGCGGAGCCGTACATCGAGTCACCCGGGAACGGGTGAAAAGCCACCGCCATGTCCAGCTCCTGGCATGTCGCCCAGAATTTGTCATATTGGTCCTCGTACCAGCGGTCCTCGGAATGGGCCAAGGTCGTCCGGAGGAACACCGCCCGAAACCCCATCCGGTCCCGGCACCTTCGGACTTCCTCACAGGCGGCGTCGACGTCATGAATGGCGCAGATATTGACCGCCCCATACAGCCGCCTCGGGTCCGCCTGGCAATAGTCGTGGAGCCAGTTGTCCAGAGCGATATTGACCGCCTGGTGGTAGGGACCGTCGGGGATCCAGGCCAAGGCAGCAGTCGGGTACAGGACTGCCGCGTCCCAGCCCTCTTCGTCCATCACCACGAGGCGCGCCTCCGGGTCCGTAACCGCCGCGTCGAGGTTGGCATACCCCTCGTTGACGCTCGCGGTGCCATTGGTCGGCTTGTCATTGTGGAGTCCGATCAGCCGCTTTTCCGCCGTGCCGATCTCGCGCCTGAACATGGGCCCGGCGAAGTCGGGGTTGTATGTGTGCCAGGTCGTGCCCTCGCGTCTTTCGGCGCCGTCGGGCGTCCGGACCCGGCGGGGTGCGACGTCGCGGTACTTTGGTTCGATGTACTCGGCGAGGGACATGGGCTCGATGAAATGTCCGTCGGCGTCTACCACCTGGAGCTTGACCTTGCGTTCGACTGTCATTGGGGCCTCCCTTCAGAGAGGAGAAAAACAAGAGTAGCTGTCGATAGTGATATTCCGACGCGAGCGGGGTTGTCAAGCGCGTCGGCGCTTCCCGCGTCCTCAAAGCATCCTCTCGCCATGAAGGGGTCCGTATTCGAGTAAGGAAATGAGGACCCGCGGACAACAGTCATGGCGGGACGATACGAAGCACCGGGCCCCGGAATTGCAGGATGTAGACCTCGCCGGCGGAGTCGACCCCGAACGAAGAAACCTGACCGTCCGCCTCCGCGACCTTCACGACTGACCGGCGGTCGCCGGCATCGATAGCCCATATCCGGCCGCTGCAAAAGTCGCTGAACAGGTAGGCGTCTGCAATCTCGGCCACGGCCGCCCCCCGGTACACAAGACCACCCGTCACGGAGCAACCCTGCTCGCGCCCATAAACGGCGATCGGAGGCTCCTTGCCCGAGTCGTCGCACCCAGAACGCGGGCGGAAGCAGCGGTCACCTTCGAGGACGTTCCAACCGTAGTTCCCGCCCCGTCGGATGATATCCACCTCTTCCATCGCGTTCTGCCCGACATCGGCCAGCCAAAGCTCCCCGGTTGCGCTATCAAAGGCCATGCGCCATGGATTCCTGAGACCATAGGCCCAGACCTCCGGCCGGCCGCCTCCCTCGACGAATGGATTGTCGGGGGGGACCCTATACGGCACCGAGGCTGACGTCTCCCGCACGTCGAGCCGGATAACGGTCCCCAAGAGCGTCCAAGGGTCCTGGCCGTTCCCACGAGGGTCTCCGCCGCTGCCCCCGTCCCCAAGACCGAGATAGAGCATGCCATCGGGCCCGAACCGGACCGCGCCGCCGTTGTGGTTGGAGAACGGTTGGGCTATCTCCATGACAACGAGCTCGCTAGCGGAGTCAGCCCGGTCGTCAACGACAGTGAACCTGGAGAGGCGCGTTCTACGCTGACCGTCCGGCACCGAGTAATAAACCCAGAGATGCCCGGTCCTATCGAAGCTCGGGTCCAGGGCCACGCTGAGCAGGCCTTCTTCGTTTCCAGAGCGCCGCACGGCGATGTCGAGAAGGGCCGAGAGGCCCGTGCCGTCCATGTCGAGCAGGAACACGGTGCCGCCTTGCTCCGCCACGAACATGCGGCCGGTGGGAAAAGCGCCGATCTCGACGGGGCGATCGAACCTCCTACCGCCGAACGCGGATTCCAGGCGGACCGGTCCGAGGGTGGCCCGCCTTGCGGATGCAGCGGTCGGCGCGGGCGGAGTCGTCGGCGTTGGTACGGGCATCGGGGTCCGCGGTCGTGAGCCATCCGTCGTCGACGTCGGACTCGGCGGCCGGACGGGCGCGGTAGCGGTCGCACGAGAGGATGGAAGCGGTTGGGTTGGGGTAGGAGACGGCTGCCTTGTTTCCACTATCGGAGTTGGCGCCGGCCCGCGGGGAGTCGCCGTCGCAGAGGGGCGCGCGGAAGCGGTCGCGGTGGGAGGCGGGGGTGTGGAACCCAAGACCGGCGGCGACGGGGGAGCGGCATTGCTGCAGCTTGCGAGAATCGCTGCGGCGGCAAGGACCGTTGCAGTGGCAAGGACCATTGGCACCGACCTCACTACGGCTCCCGATGCGGCTCCCATCAATACGCCACGGCTCTCGTCATTGAACCGGCTCCTCGGAGCCCAGGGCGTTCCCACGAGCCAACCAAACTGAAACCACCGAGATCTGTCGGTTCTTCCCGGCGGCATTGCGATTCTCCCCGATGGCATCGGGTGCAGTCAGAGGACAAGAGCGAACAGCCGAGTTGACATAAGCGGCGAGCCCAGGATGCAGTCCACGGGCCGTGCGCGCCGGCCTTCCACCGGCAGGGACCTCGTGGCTCAGGACAGCCCCCGATGCCGGGGCAGCACCTCGGGGTTCATCACCTGGACTGGCTGACCGCTCAGATAGGCGGCGATGCCCTTCACCGTGTCCCCGAAGAACACCTGGTAGGTCTCCCGGCTCACGTACCCGATATGCGGAGTCAATACCGTGTTGTCGAGCCGCTTGAATGGATGGTCTCCGGGCAGAGGCTCCTCATCGAACACATCGAGGCCGGCGCCTGCGATGGAGCGGGTCTCGAGCGCACGAATGAGGGCCCCTTCGTCGACGATAGGCCCCCGAGACGTATTGATGAGGTAAGCAGTCGGCTTCATGAGCCCCAGCTCCCTTTCGCCGGCGAGCCCCCTCGTCCTGGCGCTCAGCACGAGGTGAACGGACAGAACGTCGGAGCGGGCAAATAAATCGTCCTTTGAAACCAGCTCCGCCCCATGCTGGGCGGCGACATCGGGGGTCAGGTTCTGGCTCCAGGCGATGAGGGACATCTCGAAGGCCTTGCCAACCGCCGCGACCCGGGAACCCAGTCTTCCGAGGCCCAATAGCCCAAGGGCCTTGCCATTCAGGTCGACCCCCAGTCCCGTCTGCCAGACGCCCTTTCGGACTGCTCCGTCCTCCCGCGGAATGCTCCGAAGCAGGGCCAGGATCAGCCCCCAGGTCAGCTCGGCGGTGGGGTGTCCCAACCCGCCGGTGCCGCAGACCACGATGCCAAGGTCCGTGGCGGCATCTAAATCGATGGCCGCATTCCTGGAGCCAGTCGTCATGAGGAGCCTGAGGCGCGGGAGGCGAGCAAGGAGGTCTCGCGGAAAGGGAGTGCGCTCTCTCATGGAGGCCACGATCTCGAAGCCGCTGAGCCTCAAGGCGACGTCTTCCAACTTGGAAAGGTGGTCGTGGAACACGGATACATCGACGTCCGACGGCAAAGCGCTCCAATCGGCCATCTTCAAGGCCACCTCTTGATAGTCGTCCAGGACCGCGACTCTAGGCATAGGTCCCTCCGGTCGGCTGCCGGCGTCTGAGTGACGAGGGCAAAGCGGGGTGGCCGCGATTCTATTATCCCGCCGCCAGGCTACCCTATCACGGCTTTCAGGTTGCCGCGTTGCCCGCACCAAGGGCGCGGGCTTAGACTTGGCCCGTCGGGTCCGAAGAGACAGCGGAGGGACTCGCCGCCCATAGGGCCCACACTCGGAGGCTGCGCCGTGACCATCCCGAGCAGAATGAAGTTCGGAGTATTCCTGGCCCCCTTCCACCGGGTTGGGGAGAACCCGACGTTGGCTTTCGAACGCGACCTGGAGCTTCTCCAATGGCTTGACACCCTGGGCTTCGACGAGGCCTACATCGGGGAGCACCACAGCGCCGGGTGGGAGACCATCTCCTCTCCCGAGGTGTTTATCGCGGTTGCCGCGGAGCGCACCCGCCATATTCGCCTGGGAACGGGCGTCGTCAGCCTCCCATATCACCATCCGTTCATGGTTGCCAGCCGCATCACGCTCCTGGACCATTTGACCAGGGGCAGAATCATTCTGGGAGTCGGTCCCGGCGCGCTCACCTCCGACGCATACATGCTCGGAATCGATCCGCCCAGGCAAAGGGCCATGATGGACGAGTCCATGGAGATCATCCTGCGCCTGTTCTGCGAGGAACAGCCGGTTACCTACAAGAGCGACTGGTTCGAATTGAAGGAGGCCACGCTTCAGATACGCCCTTTCCAACGTCCACACATGCCCATCGCCGTGGCGTCCGTGCAGTCGCCGGCGGGAGTCCAGCTCGCCGGGAAGTTCGGGGCCTCGCTGCTCTCGTTGAGCATACCCAGGCAGCAGGTCAGGGCGACCAACCTGAAGGATCTCTGGAAGATCGCCGAGGAGACAGCAGCCGAGCATGGCCGGAGAGTCCAGCGGGAGGACTGGTGCCTCGTCGTCACCACCCACCTGGCGGAAAGCCGCCAAGAGGCCATCGAGGACGTCCGGCTCGGCGCTGCCCGCAACCAGACGGAGTACTGGCGCGACACCCTGGGATATCCGATCCCCGCGGGACCGCCGGAGAAAATCGTCGACTACATGGTCGAAAACGGCCACTGGATCATCGGCACCCCGGACGACTGCGTCGCCGGCATACGCCGGCTCCAGGAGGCTAGCGGAGGGTTCGGAGGGTTCCTCGTCCAGGTCCAAGACTGGGCGCCCCGTGAAAAACTGCTTCGGAGCTACGAGCTGCTGGCCCGATATGTCGCTCCCCAGTTTCAAGGGACTGTCAGCAGCATCGAGCGGTCCCGGGTCTGGTCGGGAGAGAAGGCTGAGGAGCTGCAGGCGGCCAGGGTAACGTCGCTGAAGAAGGCCGACACGAAATACTATGAAGCGCCCTCGAGGCCCTGACCGGCGTGGCGGGTTAGAAGGTCCATCCCCAACAAGGGAGCATCCGGTGGCAAAATCACGTGACGACTTCGAACAAGAGCTTCGATCGCTGTTGGAGGAGCTACGGCCGATCGCCCTAGGCCACTATCATCCGCTGATCAACGGCGAGATTCAGACATACGAGGACTTGTCCGCGTGGGCCAGGGATTTCTACGTCCGAGACGTCGGCACGGTGCTGGCCAGGACATATGCGAAGTGCCCCCACCTGGACGCCCGACGGTTCATTGCCCAGAATCTGATGGAAGAGGAAGGCAACTTCAAGCCGGGGCATTCGCACACGGAGCTCTCCAGAAAGTTTGCCAAGCACTTCGGGACCACCGACGAAGAGATCGAAGCGAATTACCGCGCACGGAAAGACACACCCGAAGCGTCGGCCCGGCGCCAGGGCCGGCCTTCCGAGGACTGGTTGGAGGAGTTCGCGGGTTTCGGCCTCGGCGCCGAGTTCTTTGCTCCTACCCTGTTTACCAAGATCATTCCACGGCTGCGGGACGATTTCGGCGTGCCTCAGGAGGCCCTGGGATTCTTCACCGTGCATTTGGCCGAAGATGCTCACCATTCTTCACGGACTATGGAGATCGTCCTCAAGTACGCCACCACCGAGGAAGAGCAGCACAAGGTGCGGGAAGCCATCAAGCGCTGGGTTGTGTCGGGGCAGCCTCGGGCCGAGGGGGGTCAGCTGCGGCGTCTGCCGGAGGAGGTCGTCCGCCCTCACGAAGGCCGATGCGCTCCCGCTGGCGAGGACGCAGAAACGGCCGCTCCCCGGCGGAGCTGAGTTGGGGTTAGTCCTCGTAGCGCGCTATCAGGGCTTCCATTAGAGACGGCAGGTCGTGGGCATCACCGGGGGGGCCAGGTAGCCTGACCTGGCCATGCTTCCGGCTCGGAAGCAAAATCGAAGCCGTCGCGGGGCACGTCACCTCGCCGCGCTGGTTCTCTCCCCAGAGGTCGAGATCGATCGCGGGCCGGTCTCCCTCGGCAACATACTTCTTCGTGATGTTCCCGCGCATCCAGTGGGTATCGCCCAGGTAGTTGAAGCGCCGCATCTGGCAGTCGATCTTCCAGAGCCATGCGTCGTCGCCCATCCAATCGGTGCAGAGGTGGATCAGCCAGTTCTCGCGCATGACCCCGTAGTCGTAGGCGTAGGGGCTCCCCACCGACTGGGCCCACGAGTCGTCCCAGTGGCAGCGTTGGGAGACATCCGGCACGTTAAGGTCCGTGGGGATGTAGAAGCGCGGGATTCGCTGGCGGTTCTTGTAACCCAATCGCAGCGGAGCGACTCCGTAGATCCCCATGCCGCAGCCGATGTGCCAGCAGATGATGTCCGTTACCGTCAGGGGCCCCTTCACCAGCGGCCCGATTTCGTCCCCCTCGTTGACATCTTCCCAATAACGCGACTCAGCCCCTCGAGGCTTCTCCGCCTGGTACTGGGCGTCGATGGCCTCCAGCTCCTCTGGGGCATAGGGCTGCAGCTCGGTCGCTTTGTACTTGCCCCGTTCCGCGGCCTTCTGCCGCTCTGTCCGGATCATGGTCCGGATGCGTGACCCGAGGAGCGTTCCATCGCCGTCACGAAAACCGTGGGCGTTGTGCTCCACCACCGAGATGCCCCCAAACTCGCTTCGCTTCTTCAGGATTCCGACGAAGGCATTGCGACTAAGAACCTCCCGGCCAGCGCGCATGGGCGCATACCACTCGCGGATCGTGCCCGCGCGAAAGGCATGGACTCCCCGGAGCGGGTCCCCCCTCATCAATTCGCGGTGCTCCGGGGCAACTTCCTGTACTTCGTTGACGCCGGTTGTGACATCGCCCCCGAGCATGCCGGGCGGAGCGATCATGCCTCCCCAACGGGTACCCGCGGCGTACTCCTCGTCCCACCAGAGAGGGTTGTCGTCGCCGTAGCCGTAGGCCCAGTGGCGCATCGAGTCCGCGTCCGGGCGAAGGAGGAACGGTTGTACCGGGTCAGGCATGGGGACGCCGATCCGCTCGCGAAGACGGGCGATGGCTTCCTCGGTGATCTGCGCCTCGACGTGGCTGCCGGTGGTTGTCATGGTTGATGCCTCAGTTCGCCAAGATCAGAACAGATTCTACACAATCTCCGATGCCGGCAGGACGCGAACGTTTCAGGGCTCGGCTGCCGGTTCCCGCTCCCGGATCGTCCTCATCTCGCGGATGGGAAGTCAGGCTCGCGGCGCTCCTTCAGGGCAGCGATGCCCTCCTTGATGTCGGGGCCCATGAACCCGAGCATCTCCAGCGCAATCGAGTAGTCGAAGGAAGAATGGGCGGCCATGCGCAGCCACTGGTTGAGAGACTGCTTCGTCCAGCGGATGGCCTGGACCGAGCCCTTCGCCAGCCGTTCAGCCATTCCCATCGCGGTAGGCATCAGGTCGGCATGGGGAACGACCATGCTCACGAGCCCTATGCGCTCCGCCTCACGTCCGTCCAGGGTCTCGGCCATAAGCAGGTAATACTTGGCCTTGGCCATTCCCACGAGCAGGGGCCAGATAACCGCCGCATGGTCGCCGCATGCAACGCCCAGCAAGACGTGGCCATCGCGAAGCCTTGCCTCCTCCGAGGCGATGGTGATGTCCGCCATCAATGCGACAGCAAGACCGGCGCCGACAGCCCAGCCATTGATGGCGGAGATGATCGGCTTGTCCAGGTTGATCATGTTGTGGACGATGTCCCGGGCCTCTTTCATCAAAGCAGCGACAGCGACCTGGTCCCCCGCGTGCGACTCCAAGTCCGCGTAGTCACCGCCGACCGAGAAGGCGCGGCCGGCCCCGGTGACCACGGCGACCTTCACCTCCTCGTCTTCGCCGATGTCCAGCCAGATGCGGGACATCTCGTAATGCATCCTGGCATTGGTGGCGTTCAGCTTGTCGGGCCGGTTGAGGGTAAGCAGCGCGACTCCATCGCGGCGGTCCACGAGGATGTGCTGGTACTTGCTATAGTCCATCGCTCTCGCTCCTTTGACTGGATTGCAGGCGGGCGCAAGGGGGGCGCCCGCAAGGGATTGTGGGCTATTATGGTCTGCCTTTGGACGGGGCAACAACTTGCCGGACGGCGGTTGCCACTGAAGGATACCTGGCCAAGCGGTACGGCCCGCTGGAAGCCAGACAGGGCAACGACTTGCCGGAGGGTGGTTGCCGCTGAAGGATACCTGGCCAAGCGGTACGGCCCGCTGGAGGCTAGACAGGGCAACGACTTGCCCGAGGGCGGTTTTTATGCGCACCCGCGCAACCATCACCTCCATCACACAAGAGACTCCGACGGTCCGATCCTTCAGACTCGGCCTCACCGATGCGTCGTTCAGTTTTCTCCCGGGCCAATGGGTGGACTGCTCCGCGCGAATCGGCGGCCACTGGGAGGTGGCCGGCTATTCGATGACCTCCTCCCCAACTACCAGGGGTTCCCTCGAGCTGGCGGTCAAGCTGGCGGGAGACAACCCGGTCACACACTTCTTACACCGGGAAGCACGGATTGGCGACGAGCTCATGGTAGATGGGGGTCACGGAGACTTCTACTTCGACCGCGGCATGGGCGACACGCTGGTGCTGTGCGGGGGCGGCATCGGTTTGAACCCGCTCATGAGCATCCTGCGCTACATCGACGAGGTCTGTCCTGAGACGCGCGCCACCCTGCTCTACAGCGCGAAGACGCCGGACGAGCTGCTCTTCCGGGCTCGCCTGGAGGCGATGGCGGAGGGAAACGAGAGGATTCAGTGTGTTTTCACGGTGACGGGCAGTAGGCCGGCGGCATGGAGAGGAAGGGTGGGGCGCATCGGTGCAGCGCTTATCGACGAAGTCAGCCGGGCAATGGAGGCGCTGCACTACATCTGTGGTCCCCCGGAAATGATCGATACCCTGGCCCCCGAGCTGGCCGGGCTGGGAATTCCCCGAGACCGAATCAAGTATGAGCGGTGGTGGTGACAAGCATGGCGATGGAAACACAAGAGCTGGCGGCCACAGGTGTGATGCTCCCGGAAATCGGAACCGGCACATGGCGGTATCGAGGAGGAAAAGACCCGCTCTTGCGCGGCATCGAGGCCGGGGCGTTCCTTATCGATACCGCCGAGATCTACGGGAGCGAAGGGGATGTCGGGCAGGCGGTGCGCGGGAGACGCGATGAGGTCTTCATCGCCACCAAAGTTTCCGGGTCCCACCTTCGCTATGACCAAGTCCTGAGGGCAGCGGAGGGCAGCCTGCAACGGCTAGGAGTCGATGTGATCGATCTCTACCAGGTCCACTGGCCGAATGGCTCAGTGCCCATCGAGGAAACGATGGGAGCCCTGGACAAGCTGGTAGACGATGGCAAGGTGCGGTACCTCGGGGTGAGCAACTTCTCCGTCCAGGAGCTGAAGGCAGCGCGCAGGGCCACCAAGCATTCCATCGTTTCCAACCAGGTCAAATACAGCCTGGCAGAGCGCAGGATCGAGAGGGACATGCTGGAGTACTGCCAGGCAGAGGGGATCACAGTCCTGGCGTTCAGCCCGCTCGATGAGGGCCATCTGTTGACGAAGCCGACCTTCGGAAGGAGCAAGGGGTTCGACACGCTTCGGCGTGTTGCGGGGGAGACGGGCAGGACTATCGCCCAGGTCGCCCTCAACTGGTGCCTGTCCCGCCCGAGGGTTATCCCGATCCCGAAATCCAACTCAGGGGAACGGGTGGTGGAGAACTGCGAGGCATCCGGCTGGCGGCTCTCGGCGCCGCAGGTCGAGGAGCTCGACCGCGTGTATGGGTAAGTAGGGGGAACGGGCTCTGCGCTCCCGCGGAGGCCGTCCTGGAGGGAGCCATTCGCGCAGCTCCCGCGTACGGTGAACCAGCCGCGACCCCCGCAGCCCCTCCCAAGGAGCATCGCACCTTCACGCGTAAGGGCCCAGGTACATTCCTCCCAGGATGTGGATGTGGCCATGTCCCTGGCTCTGCATGGCGTCTCGACCGAAGTTCGAGACCAGCCGAAAACCGTCGGGACAGTGCTCCTCGCCGATACTCAGCGCGACCGCGCCGACCTTGGCCATGTCCGCCCACAGCTCTTCTTGCGTCAGGTGCTTCTTGGGCATCGCCAGCATCATCACCGGCGTCCAACGCATGCGATTGTCGATAACGATGACATCGTCATCCTCGTAGCGGATCGTCCCGGGCTCATGGCCGAGGATAATCGCGCAGAAGATGCACGAGTGCTGCTGGGACGAGCTCATGCGGGCAGTAACCTCGTCTTGACCTACCCTAAAGGGGCGTCGATCATCGATCCCGCGCGTCGCCTGCGAGGGCCCGAACAATACATGGGACCCCGGACTATGCGCTGGAGCTCTTCGGCCGCCCACGGCCCTTGGGACGCTCCTGAGGGAAGCTCCGAGGACGGTGGATGACCCCGGTCCTGTAGTCTGGGGCCCTGATTTCATAGACGACGCTCAGGCTTGAATCATTCATTCTGGACCAGATCCTTGGGTCCATCTGCTCAGGTTCGACGCTGGAGGTGACCACGGTCGGGAGCCGGGTAAGATACCGGTAGTTCAGCATCTGGTACAGCTTCTCCCTGCTCCACGGCGTGTCGCTCTGCTCGCTGAAGTCGTCCAGTATCAGCACGCCGACCCGCTTCACGCGGTCGAACACCTCGTACGCCGGGTCGCCTTCAGGCTGAAACCCCGCGCGGAGCTTGTCCAGCAAGTCCGGGACCTGGGTGAAAAGCACTTCCCGACAGACGCTGCGGTGATGGTGGGCGATGGAAGCCGCGAGATGGGTCTTCCCACACCCGTAGCCCCCAACGAACACCAGCCACCCATCAGGGTCCTCCGCGAAGCTCTTCGCCAGTCCCCACGCTTCCCGGAGGCCCTCCGCCATCGGGCCGACCATCCTCCCGCTGGGATTGAACGTTTCGAAGGTCATGTGGGAAACCTCGGGAAGGTCGAGCGTATCGAGCGAGGAAGAGGTCTTCGCTGAGATGCTGCCCATCTCCACTGCCCGCACCAGTGAGGGGTCCTGAAGCCGGGGACGCAAGCGGTCATCCATCGTCTCGAGTGGAGCGCTGATCGTCAGGACAGTGGGCATCCGGGAGTGGTACCGATGCCCGAGAAGCTGGGAAAGCTTCTCCTGGGCCCAAGGTGTCGCACTCTGGTACCCAAGGTCGTCGAGAACCAGCAGAGGCACGTTACGCACACGGTCGAACAGCTCATCGTAGGGGAGAGCGCTGGACGGGGCATAGGCCGAACGGAGATGGTCCAGCAGGTCCGCAACGCTGATGAAGAAGACGACACGGCCTCGACGGATGCACTCTGCCGCGACGGCTGCAGCGAGCCTTGTCTTCCCGCTTCCACCAGGCCCAAGCACCATGAGCCATCCCTCCGGGTTGGCGGCATATGCTTCAGCGGTCTCTACGGCGTAGGCCGACCGGGTACTGGACGCCTGCTCCATGGCGCCCGCGTCGGGTCGGAGCTCATCGAAGGTGGTCCCTGCCAGCGTTTCGTTGAGGTTGCTCATCCGCAACAGGCGGGACATCCTGCCCTCGTCGAACCGGCGCCGCCGGCAGTCGCAGGCGACTAGCTGGCCGAACTCAGGGTCGTCTATCCCGGCGTCCGTCCGGAGCCATCCAATGTCGTCGCATTGAGAGCACTCCGGCGATGGCCCCCGTTCAGCCGCGGGGCTTCCTCCGGACAAGGTAGCCGCTGCGACCTCGCGCGGCTGGGGCCTCTGGCCTAGGTCCTTGATGATCTCGCCTATGCTGTCCATCGGGCTTCCCTTCGGCTTTCCATGCTTCGAGGACACGCTGGACGTAGCGCCAGCGCCTGCGGTTGCGTGCTACGGCCTCTCGAAAGGCATCGACGATCCAGGGGAAGGGGTATTGATCCTCCGCCTCCCGAAGCTCCTCTGCCACCAGCGGCGTCAGCAGTCCGATATTCTCCTCATACAGTCCGTAAATGTTGCGATGCTCCGGTGGCTCCGGCATTGCCCCAACCTGCGGCATTGCCCCCAGTTCGACCTCCCCGGCCTGCACCCTTGCGATCGCCCTTCTATCCGTATCGGTGTTGGGAAAGTACAGGTGCTCCGTGGAGGTCTCAGACTCGAGTCCGAGATGGACAAAGGTGCCCCTGTCCAGCGCCCGCTCCAGCCCTTGCTTAAGCCCCTTTGACGGGTCCTCACCCCCGAGAGCCAGGCCCGACATCAAATCGAGGTCGCCCGCAAGCTCTTTGAGGGTCACGAATCTGGGGTACCCTTTCTTCCAATGGAGTTTCCAGAATAGGTGCAGCGTTACCTTGGCCTCCGCGAGATTGTCGATCATCGGCAATACCGCGGTGAAGAAAAGGTTGGGAATGGGTGTCTGCCTCCCGGACTTGCTGGGGAATCCTCGGAATTCCGGCATGAGCTACCGCGCGGCCACCAGGGCATTCTTGAAACTCGTTGTCCTCTGGTCGAAGTAAAGCTGCACGCTCCCTATAGGACCATGGCGGTGCTTGGAGACGATGATCTCCGCCATCCCCTGAGGATAGGGCCGGTCGGGGAAGGTCTTCTCCCAATCCTCCTCGCTGTAGAGCATATCCTCACGGTGGATGAAGGCCACGATATCGGCATCCTGCTCAATACTGCCGCTCTCCCGGAGGTCCGATAGCTGGGGCCGACGGTTAGGGCGGTGCTCGACGGCCCTGCTGAGCTGAGAGAGCGCCAGCACCGGGACATCGAGGTCCCGAGCAAGCCCCTTGAGGGACCGGGAAATTTCGCTGACCTCCTGGACTCGATTGTTGGAGGAGAAGTTCGAGTCCGCACGCATGAGCTGGAGATAGTCGACGATGATCATGTCGAGTCCGCGTTCCAGGTTCAGCCTGCGGGCCTTGCTCCGCATCTCCACAACGTTGGCCAGAGGGGTGTCGTCTATCCAGACTGGGAGCTCCGAGAGCTGCCCCAGTGCGGACATCAGCGATGCTTCTTCGGCGCCCGAGTCCTGGCCCAGACGGAACTGACGCAACCGGTAGGTGTCGATCTTGGAGATGCCGGAGATCAGCCGGTCAGCCAGCTGCTCTTTGCCCATTTCCAGGCTGAAAACGGCCACGTGAGCCCCGCCGATCTTGGCCGCGTTGTAGGCCATGTTCAACGCCAGGGCACTCTTTCCCAGGCTCGGGCGCGCCGCGAGAATCACCAGGTCGGAGCGCTGCAGCCCGCCCAGGAGTTTGTCCAGGTCAAAAAACCCGGTTGGGATGAATGTTGGGGCATCCTCTCGGACCCCGGGGGCCCGGCGACGTTCCTCCAGGTACTGGTCCAGGATGTCCGCGAGTTTGACGAAATCGCGGCCTTCATCCCCAAGGCGGAGCTGGTAGAGGAGGTCCTCCGCCTGCTTGAGGGCGTAGTCAACGTCGGGCCCGGCCTGGTACCCGATATTCGCGATATCGTCGGCCGCGCCGATGAGCCGCCGCATGACGGCAGTCCGGCGGACGATGCGGGCGTAGTGCTCAATGTGGGCAGAGGTCGGAACCTTGGCAACCAAGGCGCCCAAATACACCGCACCGCCTGCCGATTCCAGCAACCCCCGAGTCCCCAGGTCGTGGGCGACGGTTACCTGGTTGACAGCCTCATCGCGCTCGAAGAGCGCCTTGCACGACTCGAAACAAGCCCTCGTGCGCTCGAAAGCGAAGTCGTTGGCGCCCAGGCTCGAGGCTATCGCCGTTATGGACGCGCCATCGATGAGAAGAGAGCCGATGACGGCCTCTTCCGCCTCCAGGTCCTGGGGCGGAAGCCTGTCGTTGTACACCAGCCACCTCCGCAACTGGGGTCCCGTCAGACACGATTGCTGCGGGGGACGGTATCACCGGAGTCCCAGCCGCGGAGCGCACCGGCATCTGCGGGCCTATGGAGAGCGCTGCCCTGGACCCCTTCTGGGGCTGCCAGCCTACGAAGCCGGGTCGTCGGTCTCCTCGGCTTCGCTGCGGTCGCCTTCCGCGTCGTCCGAGGGATCCGTCCCCTCGCCGGTATCGTCGTCAGGCAGACCTTCGTCCTCCAGGACTGGAGCCGCGTCGAGCTCACCCTCCGCTGCGGCCTGGGCCGTCTCCACCACTGCTGCCTCCGCACCAGGCGCGGGACGCCCGGGCGCCGTCACAACCACCGTGATCTTCGGCTCGATGCCGGTGTAGAGCTTCACCGGGACCTCATATGAGCCGAGCTGCCGGATCGGGTCCATGACCACCCTCCTCCGGTCTATGTCTCGCTCGACGATCCTCGAAAGCTCCTCGGCTACCGTGACGTTGGTTATCGAGCCATAGAGCCGGTCGTTGCGCCCAGCTCTACCCTCGATCACGACGGTAACATCGTTCAATCTTTCGCCCAAGGATGTCATCTGGGTTTCGGTGGCCTCCCGCCTTCGCGCCGCGGCGGTCCGAAGCCCATTGACACGGTTCATCTGGTCGGAAGTCGCCAGGACCGCCAGCTTCCTCGGCAGCAGAAAGTTCCTCGCAAATCCCGATTTGACTTCTTTGATATCTCCGGCGTAGGCCGTCCCCTGGACGTCCTCGATGAACAGCACCTTCATGAAATAACGTTCCCCATCCGCTAGACTGGGTTCGAAAACTGAGCCCTATTATATCGGCCCTTGCGGAGGCCGAACAAGGCTTTGGGCGAACTCACATGGCCATTGGTCGCGGCTTGAGGACCGCACGAGCCCGCGCCCCCGGTTCTCCCGCGGAGAACACCCGGCCCCGGCCAGGAGAGGTGCTAACCAGCGGCCCGCTGGAGGAGGTTGAGGGCAGAACCGGCCTTGAACCAGCCAACCTGCTCCTCGTTCAGCGTGTGCCTTAGCCGGACCCGGTCTTCCGAGCCGTCGTCGTGGTGGAGGGTCGCCTCCAGGGACTTACCCGGCGCTAGGGTCGACAGCCCGGCAATGCTGACACGGTCGGCCTCCCGCACTTTGTCGTGGTCCGTTGGATCGGAGAACGTGAGCGGCAAGACACCTTGCTTTTTCAGGTTGGACTCGTGGATCCGAGCGAAGCTCCGAACGATGATCGCCGCGGCGCCCAGGTACCGCGGCGACATGGCGGCATGCTCGCGGCTGCTCCCCTCTCCGTAGTTGGTGTCTCCGACGACCACCCAACGCAGCCCGCGCTCTTTGTAATCGCGAGCGGTATTAGGAAACGATTCATCCCGCTCACCGGTAACCTGATTCAGCCCCTTGCCGGGTTGTCCGGTGAAGGCGTTTACGGCTCCGAGGAACGCGTTGTCGCTAATTCGGTCGAGGTGGCCCCTGAACCGCAGCCATGGGCCGGCGGGAGAGATATGGTCCGTGGTGCATTTGCCTTGAGTCTTGGCCAACAGGTGCATGCGCGTAAAGTCGTTCCCGGCCCAGGCCGGGAAGGGCTCCAAGACCTGGAGTCGGGGACTGTCCGGCGCGACCTTCACCTCCACGGCACTGGCGTCCTCAGGAGGAGCGACATAGCCCGATACATCTCGGACGAACCCATTCGCGGGAAGCTCCGGGGCGAGAGCAGGAGGCGTCAGCCGGTACTCGGTCCCATCATCCCCGGTCACGCTGTCGGTCAGCGGATTGAAGGACAGCCGGCCTGCGAGACCATAGGCAATGACCACCTCCGGGCTAGCAATAAAGGCCATCGTGTCCGCGCTGCCGTCATTGCGCTTAGGGAAGTTACGGTTGAACGACGTGATGATGGAGTTCTTTTCTCCGGCCTTCAGGTCGTCCCGCTGCCACTGGCCGATGCAGGGACCGCATGCGTTCGCCAGCACGGTACCGCCGATCTTCTGGAGATCTTCCATCTGCCCATCCCGCTCTATCGTGGCCCGGATCATCTCTGACCCAGGCGTCACGAGCAGGTCACTCGCAACCTTGGACCCGTGGGCCTCGGCCTGCTTCGCGATGTCGGCGGCGCGGCTGATGTCCTCGTAGGACGAGTTGGTGCAACTGCCGATGAGGGCCACGGAGATATGGTCGGGATATCCTTCCCGCGCCGCGTCCTCGCCAAGCTTGGATACGGGGCGCGCCAGATCGGGCGTATGGGGACCCACGACATGGGGCTCCAACGTTGAGAGGTCGATCTCGATAACCTCATCGAAGAAGCGATGCGGGTCCGCTTCGACCTCCGGGTCTGCGGTCAGGATAGCCGCGTTGGCCTGGGCCAGGTCCGCCTGGGCCTCTCGGCTGGTGCCCCGGAGGTACAGGTCCATTCTGCGATCGAAGGGAAAGACAGACCCGGTCGCACCCAACTCGGCCCCCATGTTACAGGCGGTCGCCTTGCCGGTGCAGCTAATGCTCTGAACGCCCGGGCCGAGGTATTCGATGACCCGGTTGGTCCCGCCGGCCACGGTCATCAGCCCGCACAGATAGAGGATCACATCCTTCGGCGCCGTCCACCCCCTCAGCTCGCCGGTCAATCTGACGCCTACAATCTTCGGATGCAGGACCTCCCAGGGGAAGTCCGCCATGACATCGACGGCGTCCGCGCCGCCGACTCCAACCGCGAGCATCCCCAGTCCCCCGGCGTTGGGGGTGTGGGAGTCGGTCCCGATCATCAGCCCTCCGGGAAAAGCGTAGTTCTCCAGGACCACCTGGTGGATGATTCCGGACCCGGGCTTCCAGAACCCGATGCCATATTTTCGCGAAACGGACTCGAGGAACTGATAGACCTCGCTGTTCTCCTCAACCGCCTTTGTCGTGTCCGCGAGGGCCCCCAGCCGCGCCTGGATAAGGTGGTCGCAGTGTACGGTCGTAGGCACCGCGGCGGTCGTGCGTCCAGCGAGCATGAATTGGAGAAGAGCCATCTGGGCCGTCGCGTCCTGCATCGCCAGCCGATCCGGCTTGAGGAGGAGGTAGCTCTCACCCCGAGTGAGGTCCTGCCCCCGAGGATCGGCCAGATGCCCGTACATGATTTTCTCCGCCAAGGTCAGCGGCCGGTTGAGGCGTCCCCTGATGATCCGCAGGTTGTCATGGACCTTCCCGTATGCTTCGGCAACGAATTCCGGTGTGGACTCGATCTGAGGCATGGCACCTACCCTACCCGAAGAATAGCGAGGCTCGAAACGCAGTCAGACGGTTTCAGGGCCTCGTCGACGCCCCCGTATCCAACTAGGGTCGGCAGAGGAACCTCGTTACGAGGCCTTGCACGTATGGAGCATGAAGGTCCCGACGACGGCGACCTCTCGGGACGGGGCCTATTGAAAATATTCAGCGTTCTTCTGGACGAAGCTCTTCCACTCTTCTGGCACGGCGCTCTCTTCGAAGATCGCGGTGACGGGGCACACGGGCTCGCAGGCCGCGCAATCGATGCACTCATCCGGATGGATGTACAGCATGTCCGCAGCATCGAAGCCATCGTCGCCCGGGCGGGGATGGATACAGTCCACCGGGCAGACCTCCACACACGAGGCATCCTTCACCCCTATGCATGGCTCCACAATGATATAGGCCATCGACTTGGGTCCTCCCTCAGCTAGCTCACCATCGGCGGTGAGTCCTTTCGATCTCAGGCGCCCCCGGGGCCAGGCTCAAGCCATATGGTAGCGCATAGGGGATTCGAACCCCTGATCTCCGCCTTGAGAGGGCGGCGTCCTGGGCCGCTAGACCAATGCGCCACATTGGCTGGGGATCCTGGATTCGAACCAGGGCTAACAGATCCAGAGTCTGCCGTCCTACCGCTAGACGAATCCCCAACCGGCAGGACTCCGGTCACCGGCAGCCCCGGCCAAGGTTAGTGTACCGTTCCGGCCATAACCCGGCAAGCCCGTCATCTCTGATACAGGACGTTTGTCATGCTCCAGTTTCTCCTTGACATCGAGAGGGACTCCTCAGTATCGTGCGGTGCGGTTAAGCCCCACCCAACTCAGACAGCAGCGAGCTCTGCTCGACGGCCGCGATGCGAGAAAGTCGAGGTGCACTTTGGCCGAATATGCCGGCCCACTCCCCAAAGCAACCCCGGAAACGGAGCGCTTCTGGACTGGCTTGAGAGAGCACAAGCTCATGATCCAGAGGTGCAAGGACTGCTCCAAGGCATACTTCTACCCGCGTCCTTTCTGTCCTGCATGCCACTCTTGGAACACCGAATGGTTCCAGGCCAACGGCAAAGGGAAGCTGTACAGCTTCGTCATCCCCCAGCGGCCGTTGCCGCACATGGGCGACGGCGCATATGTGATCGCGATCATCGAGCTGGATGAGGGGCCCCGGATGATGAGCAACCTTATCGGCATCGATCCCGACCCCGATAAGATCGGTTGCGACATGCCGGTCGTCATTGACTACGCCGACGTGACGGATGAAGTCACGCTGCCCAAGTTCCGCCCGGCCTAGCCGAAGGAGAACGACATGATCCCCAGGGACCTGCGCGGCACCGTCGCGATTGTGGGAGCCGACGAGGCCGACGAAATCGGTCTTGTACCCGGGAAGTCCGTCCTTACGCTTCAGGCGGAGGCGGTCCGCAACGCCGTCACCGATGCTGGACTCAAGATCTCGGATATCGACGGCATTTTCACCGCTGGCGGGGGCTTTGCGCCCAGCTCCGTCCTGGGCGAGTATCTGGGAATCTCGCCCCGGTACACCGACGGGACCAGCGTCGGCGGATGCTCTTTCATTCTCATGGTCGAGCATGCCATGCTGGCGCTCCACGCTGGCATTATCGACGTGGCCGTCGTCGCCCACGCCGAAAGCGGCAGATCACGCATAGGCGCGGGGGGGGGCGGGTTCAATGCCGATGGGACCGTCGGCCAATTCGAGTCGCCTTTTGGGGTAGTCGGGGCGCCGACTACCTTCTCGCTCCCTGCGACCCGGCACATGCATGAGTTCGGGACGACCCGGGAGCAAATGGCCTGGGTCTCGGTCTCTACCCGCAAATGGGCGCAGATGCACCCCAAGGCCATGATGAAGGACGACCTCGACCTTGACGGGGTGCTGAACTCGAGGATGGTCGTATGGCCCTACAACCTTCTGATGTGCTGCCTGGTCACGGATGCGGCCGGAGCGATCGTCCTCACGCGCTCCGACCGGGCCAGGGACCTGAAACAGAAGCCGGTCTACGTACTTGGAACAGGCGAGGGGACCGAGCACGCCATGATCAGTCAGATCGCAGACCTGACAACGTCAAAAGCGGCGCGTACGTCCGGGAAGGCCGCCTTCGAGATGGCCGGCGTTTCTCACAAGGAGATCGACGTTGCGGAGCTCTATGACGCCTTCTCCTTCACTCCCATGATCGCCCTCGAGGACCTCGGGTTTGTGGGGCGCGGCGAGAGCGGGCCGTTCGTCGAGAACGGCCGGACGGGGCCGGGCGGTGATTTCCCCATGAACACCAATGGCGGGGGGCTTTCCTACACGCACTCGGGAATGTACGGGATGTTCACCTTGATTGAGCTGACGCGCCAGCTCCGGGGTACCGAGGGCCAGCGACAGGTCAAGGACGCCAAGATCGGCCTAGCCCACGGGCCCGGAGGCATGCTCTCCGCCGCAGCAACGCTCATCGCCGGAAACGAAATCCCCTGATTCCCGGGACCGTCAAGCGTCCCGCTCCGCGCCTCTTCTGTCACCCGGATAGAGCAGGATAGCACCCGGATAGCACCCGCAAAGAGCAGGATTGGGACGCCCGGCCCCGCGACGCCCATGGCCGTCCTGCGGGACAGGGGCCTCAGGGGCTGAGGACAACCTTGCCGAAGTTCTTGCGCTGCGCCACGTATCGGTGGGCGTCCGCGGTCTCGCTCAACGGGAAGACGCGGTCGACGACAGTCCGCATCTCGCCCTTAGCGCAGAGGTCCATGATTTTCGCAAGCTCGGCCATGACGCCCCCGTAGCCCATTTGCCGCGCCAGGGAAAAGCTGTTGAAACTGCAGTTCTTAACCGCCAATGCCGCCATATCGGGGGTGACGTTGCTGCGGCTGCTGTTGCCTACGGTCACAAGCCGCCCCATGGGGGCCATGGCCTGGATGCTTTTTGTCAGGACCTCCCCACCTACTGATTCCAAGACGACGTTGACTCCCCTCTGGTCAGTCGCGTCCATTACGGCTGGCAGGAAATCATCCTTCTCGTAGTTGATCGCGAGGTCGGCGCCCAGATCGCGGGCCTTCGCGACCTTTTCGTCGGTCCCCGCCGTCGTGAACACTTTGGCGCCCAAATGCTTGGCTATCTGAATCCCAGCGATTCCGACTCCGCTGCCTCCCGACTGCACGATCACCGTTTCCCCGGCCTCGATCCTCGCCACCCTTACCAAGGCGTACCAGGACGTCAGGAATACCATAGGTATCGTCGCGGCCTCGTCGAACGAGATGTTTCCCGGTATTGGGAAGGCTCCCGCTCGGCTGACCGCCACGAGCTCCGCGTAGCCGCCCTGCGGCAGGGTAGCGACGACCCGCTCTCCACGTGCGCGGTCATTGACGTCGGAGCCAATCTCCTCGATGGTGCCCGCCACCTCCCACCCTGGAACGAAGGGCAGAGGAGGAGCATTGCCCGCGTAGGAGCCTTCCCTGCGGAACAGGTCTCCTCGGTTGATCGCGGCGGAACGGACACGGACAAGGACCTGCCGGGGCCCGATCTCGGGGTCCGGCAGGTCTCCATAGATGAAGTTGTCCTCGCTGCCGAAATCTTCAACGAACGCTGCCTTCATCGGCTCCTCCCTGGACCTTCCAATGCACGGGATCTCGTCTGCGGATGCCCCGGATTGTATGAAGGGTGTAGAGGGACGTCAATCCGATGCCATGAGGCGGGCTATCGAGGGTCATAGCCGGCAGTCTCCTTTGATAGAATGGGCTTGTGACAGCCTCGGATGCATCCATCGCGTCTCTCGCGCCACCTCCCAGCGCGCCCCTTGATGGGGGAGGTCTGCGATTGGCCCTTCCCGGCGACCGGCAGATGGAAGGAGAGACGCTCGATTTCCTGAACAACTGCGGACTGACTGTGCGCAGGCCCAGCCCCAGGCAATACGTCGGTGAAGTGGCGAACCTGGAAGGCGTCTCCGTCCTGTTCCAGCGTTCAGCGGATATTCCCGGCCAGCTCGACGCCGGTGCGGTTGACCTGGCAATCGTCGGCTATGAGCGTTACCTGGAAAGCCGGGCCGAAGACGGCGAATCAACCGTCGTCATCGCGGACCTCGGCTACAGCCGGGCCCGGTTGGTCGTAGCCGTTCCCAACCGCTGGGCCGGCGTATCGACTATGGCCCATTTGGCCGCACGGGCGAGGGCAGCCGTCGCAGACAACACCGCCCTTCGGGTCGCGACCAAGTACCATCGCCAGGTAGGCCGCTTCCTAGAGCACCATGGGGTTACCGGTTTCCGGCTCGTCCACGTCACAGGCGGGGTCGAAGCGGCTCCTCTCATCGACACCGCCGACGTCGTGAGCGACCTGACATCCACGGGCGGGACCCTTCGCGAAAACGATCTCAAGGTCCTCGAAGATGGAGTCATTACCTCCTCGGCTGCGTGCCTTATCGCCAACAAGCGCCTCCTCAGGGAGAACGAGGCCAAACTGCTAGCTGTCAAATCGGTCTTGGAGCTCATCGAAGCAAGACTGCGGGCCGGGGGGCTCTACAGCATCATCGCCAACGTCCAAGGGCGGTCCGTGGAAACGGTCGCTCATAGGGTCATGAGCAACCCGGACCTGGCTGGAATGCAGGGGCCGACAGTCGCCAGGGTGGTGAGCAAGAGTGGGGAGCAGGACTGGCACTCGGTCTCGGTGGTGGTGCCGATGTCCGGACTCGCCCGGGGAGTCGACCATCTCCGCCAGATCGGCGCGAGCGGCGTCGTGGTCTTCCCGGCGTACTACGTGTTCGGGGGGCAGTGCGAGGCCTACGAGAGGCTGCTAGCCGACCTCGGGCCGGAGGATGGGAAGTGACCATGCGCCGCGACGGGGAAGGCCGAGAAGAGCGGCGCGCTCGCCGCCGTAACAACAAAGGGCGGGCGTGGCGCATCATCAGCACGGCCGTCGCGATTACCCTGGTGATTGTGCTGGTCCTGAGCATGACCGTAGCTTTCTTCGACGGAGGGGGCGGAGGGGCCCCTACGGGATAGAGCTCATGCCCAACCTGGGACTGCACATAGGGTTCGCACTGGACTGTGCCAGTAACCTCGGTCACCCGATCGTGGAAGAGCACCGCGGCGCCTTCCTGCTAGGATGCACGACCCCGGACATCCGGCTCTTCGCCGGGTGGGAGAGGGAGAGGACTCACTTCTTCGACCTGGCGCGAGACCCTCAGGGCGCGGGCGTTCAGGGGATGATGGAGAGCCATCCACACCTGCGGAGCTCCGAGCGATTGAGCCGCGAGACGGTGGCATTCCTCCTCGGCTACATGACCCACCTGCACACCGACGAGACCTGGATAGTCCAGGTGTGGAGACGCTTCTTCGGCCGCGGGTCGGCTCTTTCAACGGACTCCATGGTCCACATCCTGGACCGGGCCTTTCAGTTTGAGTTGGACCGCAGCGAGCGGCAACAGATCGTGGACCTGGAGGGGGCCGTGGAGAGCATCAAGGGAGCCTATGCGGGGGTGGAGGTGGGATTCATCGAAGGGGACCTTCTCCGGGCTTGGCAAGAAGCCGTGATCGATCGGGTCGGGCGCGACCTTTCATGGGACCGCTTTCGCGGCCTCATTCACCGGGTCTACGGCCCGGCCGATGAGGCCGAGGTGGATGCGATCTTGGCGATGGTGCCGCAGATCTTGGAGAAGGTCCGTGCGCAGGTGGATGACTCGGAAGTAAGGGCGTTCCGCAATAGCTCGGTCACTGCATTCGTAGAAAGCGCCACGGCGTATCTCGCCGAGGGGCGTATCGAGTGAGGCGGGCCGTTGGAGTCGAGGCCGCCCGGCAGTTGCTCCGCCGCGTCCCGCTGGAGGACCAAGCCCCACCGCCCGAGGCACAGTCCCGGCTCCGTGAGCTCTTTGGAGAGAACCTCACAGTCGCAGATGCCGTTGAGCGGATCATCCGGGACATCGAGGCACGCGGCGACGATGCCATCCGAGAGTATTCTTTCCGTATAGACGGCCTCCAGTCCGGGTCCCTGATCGTCTCGAAAGAAGAGATCGAGGCTGCGGCGTCACGCCTGGACCCCGGCCTTCGCGATGCCCTGGAATTGGCAGCCGTCCGTATCCGCTCCTTCCACGAGGCTTGTGTGCGCAAGAGCTGGTTCGACGCGGAAACGGGCCTGGGCCAAAGGATCCAGCCTATTGAACGGGTTGGCGTCTACGTTCCAGGCGGCACCGCCTCGTACGCTTCGACGGTATTGCACACCGCTGTTCCGGCAAGGGTCGCCGGCGTGGCCCATATCGTGATGGCGACGCCTCCCAGAAAAGACGGGGCACCGCCGGCCGCGGTCCTTGCGGCCGCCCACCTGGCGGGAGTCGACACCGTCTTGCGCCTGGGCGGAGCGCAAGCCATCGCGGCCATGGCGCTGGGAACACGGACCATCCTTCCCGTGGACAAGGTAGTCGGACCCGGGAACGTCTTCGTCACCATTGCCAAGAGGAAACTGTACGGGCGCGTAGGCATCGACGGACTTCATGGCCCCACGGAGACGATGATCATCACCGATGAGTCAGCCCGCTCCGACCTTTGCGCAGCAGACTTGTTGGCGCAGGCTGAGCACGATGTCATGGCCACTCCCATCTTGATCACGACCTCCAGCGACCTGGCTAATCGGGTCCTGGAGGAGATCGAGCGCCAGATCGAGGGTCTGGAGAGAGCCGCCGTGGCCAGGGAATGCATAAGGGAACGCGGGGTTTTGGCTCTGGTGGAGAACGTTGCTGAGGGGATCCAGCTCGCCAACGATTTCGCCCCGGAACACCTCTGCCTCGCCGTTGCCGACCCAGAAGCCCATCTGGACCAGGTGCGCCACGTTGGAGGACTGTTCCTCGGCGAGGGCTCACCCGAGGTGCTGGGGGACTACGTCGCGGGTCCGAGCCATGCGATGCCGACAGGAGGGACAGCGCGGTTCGCCTCGGGCCTCGGGGTCCACGACTTCGTCACTGTGACCGGCATCATCGGCCTGGACCGGGACCTAGTGGGAGACATCAGCGGCCCCGCGGCTACCATTGCCCGAGCCGAGGGACTGACCGCTCACGCCCGCGCCGCTGAGCTGCGGTCCCGGGCTCAAGGCGATGCCGGGAGAGGACCCGGAGATGGGTAGCTCCCTGGACCGGCTGATGCGCCCCGGGCTTCAAGCGCTCAGCCCTTACCATCCCATCGCTTACCCTGGCGACCTCGACGGCGTTATCAAACTCGACGGAAATGAGAACGTCTACGGCTGCTCTCCCCGAGTCCGGGAAGCTCTAGCATCCTTCAGCTTTCACCACGTTTACCCGGACCCGGATGCGCTGAGACTGCGGGAAGAGCTGGCCCGGTATACCGGCCTGCCGAAGGAGCACATCGTCGCCGGCTCCGGCAGCGACGAGCTCATAGACCTGGTCCTGCGCCTAGTGATGGACCCCGGTGACCGGGCGATCAGCTGCGGCCCCACCTTCGGCTTGTACTCGGTTGCCACACAGTCGGCCTGCGGCGTGATGGTGAATATCCCGAGGAGAGAGGACTTCACTGTTGACATAAGCGCTGTGCTCGATTCAGTGGACAGCCGAACGAAGGTGGTCTTCATGGCGTCCCCAAACAACCCGACGGGGACTCCGATGTCCAGGCGGGACATCGAGCGATTGCTCCAGACTCAAGCACTTGTCGTCGTAGACGAAGCCTACTATGAGTTTTGCGGCTCTACCGTCGCGGACCTGGTGCCGGCGCATGACAACCTGGTTGTGCTCAGGACCTTTAGCAAATGGGCTGGGCTGGCGGGGCTGCGGGTTGGCTACGGGATATTCCCGGAGCAGATTGCCGATTGGTTGGTGAGAATCAAAACCCCATACAATGTGAACGCCATGGCCCAATTGGCGGCCATCGAATCGTTGCGCGATCTCGACTACATGATGAGCACTGTGGGTTGGATTCTGGAAGAGAGGGACCGTCTAGGGGTCATGCTGGCGAACCTGGACTTCATGGACCCGGTCCCTTCGGATGGAAACTTCATTCTATCGCGCGTTGCGGGCAGAGACGCGCTCGCCATCCAGCAAGACCTACGCGCGAAGGGGATCCTTATCCGGCATTTCGACATGGAACCGATTCGCGACGCTTTACGCATCAGCGTCGGCAAGCCGGAGCACACGGAAGCCCTCATCTGGGAGCTCCGGCGGTGGGAGGAGATGTAGTGGCGCAACGGACTGCGGAAATCAACCGCCCCACGGCCGAGACGGCTGTTACGGGGAGCATCAATGTCGACGGAACCGGGCAGTACTCCGTCACCACTGGTATGCAGATGCTGGACCACATGGTCGGCCAGCTTGCGCGGCACGGCACCTTCGATATTTCCCTCGCGGTCGATGTCCGCATGGACCCGGACGGCCACCACACCACCGAGGACGTCGCCATAGCGCTGGGGCAGGCTTTCAATGAAGCCCTGGGCGACAAGAAGGGTATCAACAGGATGGCCCACGCCTATGCGCCTCTGGATGAGGCTCTTGCGTTCGTGGCTGTCGACATCAGCGGCAGAGGCTATCCCGTCTTCGAAGCCCAATTCACCACGGAGAAAGTGGGAGACCTGCTAACGGACCTCGTCCGGCACTTCTTCGAGACCTTTGCCCGCGAGGCCCGGATCAACCTGCATGCCCAGGTGCTTCGGGGGGTAAACGACCATCACAAGGTTGAGTGCCTGTTCAAGGCGCTAGCGAGGGCTCTGGACGCTGCCACTCGCCACGACGCGAGGATCCCGGGGGTGCTGCCGAGCACCAAGGGTGTCATTGAATCTTAGTGGCAGCTTCGGCGGCACCCGCCGCCGCGGCCGCCTCGGTTGAGGCACGACGTTCAGTGGACGGCTGCTCGCGCTCGGCCGAGACTGAGCCCATCAGGGCTTCCGGGACCAACACCCCGCTGGAAACCACCAGCTTGATGCCTTCCTCGACGGTCATGCTTGTCATCACGACCTCGGACTCTGGAACGATCGACAGAAGCCCCGTATGAGGAGTCGGCGTGGTAGGAATCAAGACGCTGTGGAACTTCCTGCCGTCCCCATCGGTGAGGGTGTTGGTCAGGAACCCCAGAGTGTAGGTCCCCTCCTTCGGCCATTGCACGAGCACCACTCTCGACACCTCCCGGCTGACGGTCGACAGCGCGTCGACGACTCCTCTTGCCAGGTTGTAGAGACTCTTGACGATCGGCACTCGGACTAGGACCGCTTCCAGTGACCCCAGGGCTCGTCGACCAAGAAAATTCGTCGTGATCACGCCGATGATGTAGACCGATACGACCGTGATACCGATGCCCACTCCTACGATCTCGCGGCCCCAGATTTGCTCGACCAACGGTTGGACGAGGCCGTCGAGCCAGTCAAACATCAGCCTCAAAATCAGATATGTGAAGACGAGGGGGATGAGTGTGAGGACCCCCGCAAGCAGCTTGACGCGGACGTGGGACCCGATCACCGTCAAGCCACGCCGGCCTCGTGAGAGAGGTTTCCGTGGATCCGTCTTTGGCGGGGGTCCGGTCATTACCTAGCTATCCTGGGAGGTGAGGTAGGCAGTTACTGCCACCAGCTCACTGAGGGCCTCTGATGGCAGCGCAGTCCGTGTTAACGCGTCGAACGCCTCTTCGCGGTAGCTGTCGACTACATCGGCGGCGAAGGCCCGGGCCCCAGAGTCTTCCATCACACCCAGGAGCCGGCCGGTCTCTTCATCGCCAAGGGGGGCTTCTCTGGAGATGACCGCATCGATGACGCGTCTCGCGGACTTGCTGGCGTTCTCCAAGGCGTAGAGAAGCGGGACCGATCGGCGTCGGTCAAGGACGTCGATGACACCGGCCCCGGTGGCCGCATGCCCCCACAGCTCGTCGATGTCGAGGCTGACCCGCCACGCCGAGCCCGCGCGAAGGCCATAATGGCCCAGCGCCTCAACTGGACCCGCGCCGGCGCCAGAACCCAGCCCTCCTAGAGAGGCAGCGGCCCCCATGAGCGCCCCATCCTGGCCCTCGATGCCGCTCAGCCTTCGCCGCGCCGTGAGCTCCCCCCTTTGCTCCCAGTCAATTTCCCGATAGCGGGCCTGGCAAAGCTTGAGGCATGCCAGGTCGAGCTCCCGCGTAGCTGCGACTATCGTAGAGTCAGCCACGCCGTTCCCGGCCATCTCCATGACCGCCAACCGCGCCAGGGCATACATTCCGTCCCCGGCGTTGATCCCCTGCGAGTGTCCCCAGACCCACCAAAGGGTGGGCCTGCCTTCCTTGGAGGGGACGCCTAGCCTCAGCTCTTCATGCACCTCGGCAAAACCGTTCGCCATCTCAATACCGACGGCCGCCGGGAGGGCAAGCCTGGAGTCCTTCCCCAACGCTTCCGCCGCCAAGAGGCACACCGTCCCGTGGCGCCGGTCAGGGCGAGGAGTCGGTGTCTCGGTGGGGAAGCGGCCTCCGAGACCGATCTGATAGCGAAGCATGTCATACAGCGGTGACCGGTGCCCACCTATCGTGCTTCGAAGGGCCTTGTCCAGATCGGGGTCAAGCCGGTCGAAGGATGAGGGCCTCACCTCGTGGTCCCGCCGAACGCCGCTTCAGCCGGCCCGAGAGCACGTTCGATGTCGCCCATTTCCACCGCACCCTGCCGTACTACGGAGACCGTTGGCCCCGTGAGGTCGATGACGGTCGACTCGGTCACCCCGGTACACTGCCCTTCGATAATGTAGTCCACGTCTCCGCCCAGCTGCGCCCGGACCTCGGCAGAGGTCAGCGGACTAGGGTGCCCAGAGCGGTTCGCGCTCGTGCCAACAACGGGAGCCCCAAGCGATCGGATCAGCCGCCGAAGCCCATCGTGGTCCGGCATCCGTACCCCGACGCTATCCCCTCCACCGGTCACCTCGTCCGGGACCGAGTCTGCCCTGGGCAGGACCATGGTCAACGCCCCCGGCCAGAAGGCGTTGGCGAGCGCGGCCGCTTTGCCAGGGAGGACGCGAACAACGGCCGAAAGCATCGAGAGATCGGAAATCAGGAGAGGGACCGGCTGGTCGAGGGAACGGCGTTTGACCTGGAAGACCCGCATCACCGCCGAGGAGTTTTCGGCCTGCGCTCCGAGGCCGAAAACGGTGTCCGTGGGGAACGCTACAATCCCCCCGTTTCGGAGGACCGTGACCCCGTTACCTAGCTGGCTTTCATCCACCCCCCGGCTCCTTGACCGAGTATAGCACGGCTGCTAGGCTTGACATCGACGGGGTAAGGGGGGTCGGTGGAAGGTCGGGCCCACGACGAGAGTCTCCGCGTCTCCGTAAGCGACGACGTGGAGGTCGGGACCTACCTTGAAATCGCCCGGCAGAAAGATGGCCTCGAACCCGTAGCCTCTCCGGAGGCCTCCCCAGTTCATCCCGAAACCGTGGTCGTCCTCGACTTCGGCTCGCAATACAGCCTTCTCATCGCCCGCCGGGTCCGGGAAGCCCGCGTCTACTGCGAGGTCGTTCCCTTCGACACCCCGTGGGAGCGAATCGCCGAGCTCAACCCCAGAGGCTTCATCCTGTCCGGCGGCCCCGCCAGCGTCTACGAATCCGGCGCCCCCCAAGCACCCATGTATGTCTTCGAAAAAAGCATCCCGGTGCTTGGCATCTGCTACGGCATGCAGCTCATGGCCCATCAGCTTGGGGGCCGTGTGGCCTCAGTCGACCGCCGTGAATACGGTCATGCCGTCGTCCATCAGAATGCCGATAGCTCCCTGTTCAGGAGCCTTCCCCCGGCGTTACCTGTCTGGATGAGCCACGGAGACCGTATCGAAGAGATGCCTCCCGGTTTCCAGAGCCTGGCCTACTCTGAGAACAGTCCGATCGCGGCGATGGGCAACGGCGATGGCATGATCGGCTTGCAGTTCCACCCAGAGGTTATCCATACAGAGCAGGGTAGGGATATCCTCCGGAACTACCTCTACAACGTCTGCGGATGTGCCGGCACCTGGACTGCCGGCAACTTCATCATGAACAGCGTCGACAAGATCAAAGAACAGGTGGCAGGCGGCAGAGTTGTGTGCGCCCTTTCCGGGGGGGTCGATTCTGCGGTCGCCGCGGCGCTCGTACACAGAGCGATAGGCAACCAGCTGACCTGTATTTTCGTGGACAACGGCCTCCTCCGGCTGGAGGAGGCCGAACGTATCCTGAATGTGTTCCAGCGGAACCTCAAGATGGACCTGCGGCACGTGCAGGCCGAGGAACGTTTCCTCGACCGGTTGAGGGGTGTCACCGACCCGGAGAAAAAGCGCAAGGCCATCGGGGCGGAGTTCATCCGCGTGTTCGAGGAGGAGGCGCGCAAAGGAGGGGCGGCTGATTTCCTCGCCCAAGGGACCCTTTATCCTGATGTTATCGAAAGCGTCACGTCGGAGACCAAGGCAGCCTCAAAAATCAAGACACATCACAACGTAGGGGGCTTGCCGAAACGCATGAAGCTCCGGCTTATCGAGCCTCTCCGATATCTCTTCAAAGATGAGGTGAGGGAAGTCGGGCTGGGGCTCGGCCTGCCCGAAGAGATGGTCTTCCGGCAGCCGTTCCCAGGGCCCGGCCTGGCCATCAGGATCATCGGCGAGGTTACACGCGAGAGATTGGAGTCCTTGAGGGCCGCCGACTGGATCGTCATGAACGAGATCAAGAAGGCGAAGCTCTACCGGAGTCTCTGGCAGAGCTTCGCGGTCCTGACCTCATCCAGAAGCGTCGGTGTCATGGGAGACCATCGGACCTACGGCCACGTCGTAGCTATCCGGGCAGTGACGAGCGAAGACGCGATGACGGCGGACTGGGCCCGGCTCCCCTATGACCTCCTCGCGCGCATCTCCAGCCGCATCGTCAACGAGGTCCCGACGGTGAACCGCGTGGTCTACGACATCACGAGTAAACCCCCCGGGACCATCGAGTGGGAATAGGGCACCGGCAATAGCCTCATGAATGTCCTCGTCGTGGGGTCCGGGGCGCGCGAACACGCCTTGGCCTGGAAGCTGGCGCAGAGCCCTCGCGTTGACAGAGTGTTTGCCGCCCCCGGCAACGGGGGGACGGCCCAGGTCGGCCAGAACCTCGAGGTCCGCTCCAACGATTTCTCCGCGCTAGCCCGGGCCGCGAACGACAATCGGACGGATCTCGTCGTCGTCGGGCCGGAGGGGCCGTTAGCTGAAGGCATAGTCGACTATTTCGAGGCCCAGGGCATTCCCGTCTTCGGGCCGTCCAAAGCGGCGGCGACCCTCGAGGCCAGCAAGGGCTTCGCCAAGCGCCTCATGCTGCGCTACCGCATCCCCTGCGCTGCCAGCGAGACCTTTGCCGACTTCGAAGCGGCCAAGAGCTATGTGCGCGAGATGCACCAGCCTCCAGTGATCAAGGCCGATGGGCTGGCTGCTGGAAAGGGCGTAACCGTATCACGGTCCACCGAGGAGGCCCTGCACGCCCTCGAAGATGCCATGGTCCGCGGGATTTTTGGCGAAGCCGGAACGCAGGTAGTCGTCGAGGAGCGGCTGGAGGGCAAGGAAGCCAGCGTCTTCGCCTTCACAGACGGCGAGACCGTGCTTTCGACAGTCCCGGCATGTGACTACAAAAGGGCCCTTGACGACGACCAGGGTCCCAATACCGGAGGAATGGGCAGCTACAGCCCCCCGGAGTTCCTCGACGATGAGGCTCTTGCCCAGATTGCCGACACCATCCTCACGCCCACGGTCCAGGCCATGGCGCGAGAGGGGCGCCCCTACCGGGGAGCGCTCTACGCCGGCCTGATGATGACCTCAGCCGGGCCCAAGGTCCTGGAATACAACTGCCGCTTGGGGGACCCGGAGACGCAAGTCATTCTGCCCCGGATGAAGACGGACCTTCTCGAGGTCATCGAAGCCGTCATTAGCGGGCGCCTTGGGAGCCAGGCATTGGACTGGGACCCCCGTCCATGCGTCGGCGTGGTCATGGCCTCGGGCGGGTATCCCGGCAGCTACCAGACGGGTCATCCAATCGAGGGGCTCGTCGAGGCCGTCGAAGGGGTGACCGTTTTCCACGCCGACACCGCTCAGCGAAACGGCGTTGCCCACACAGCCGGGGGAAGGGTCCTGACCGTATCAGCGATGGGCGCGGACATATCCGAAGCCCGGGCCAAGGCGTACGCGGGACTCGAGCGTTTGTCTTTCAAGGACGCCCAGTACCGAAGGGACATTGGCCTCAGAGCGGTAACAGCGGCCAGCGCTTAGGTCCCTGCGGTTAGAGTCCGAGCCCGGAAGCGCTCGACTCCCAGGGGTGCTCAGCGCGGCAGGACCGCCGAAGGGGCCGGGTCGGATGATTCTCCTAGAGCGGCCCGCTCGCTCGCCCGCCCTCCTGGGTCCAGCCGGCGCACCGACGGGAAGAGCACAAAAGCGGTCGCGAACCCGATGGTCATGAGCGCCCCCATGATGAAGAGCGCCGTTGTTACCGACCAGGTGTCGGCGATATACCCCATGAAGAGAGCGCCCAGGGGCGTCAGCCCGAATTCCATCATCATGATGCTCATGACCCGGCCCCGGATTTCGTTGGGGACGATGGTCTGAATGAGCGTCGTGGTAACCGCCATGTAGACCATGAAGCAGCCCCCTCCAATGGTCGAAATCAACAGAACAACCGGGAAGTTTGTGACAGCCCCGAGGGCCATCAACGAAAGTCCAAACACAAGGGCCATGGCAAACACCAATTTCCCCGCTCCCCGGTAGTTGCCCCTGGAGGCAAGGCCTAGCGTGAAGAACATCGCTCCGAGCCCCGTGAAGACATAGATGAGAGCGAGCCCCGTCTCGTCCTGTCCCAGGACATCACGTACCAAAACGGGCATCAGCGCAATATACGGGCTCCCCACCAGGGCGGGAATCAGAACCATCGCGATGATCGAGAGGACCGTGCGGTTCTCCCTGAGATAGCGGCCCGCGACCCTGAGATTCTCCGCTACGGACTCTTGGGTGGCGCGCAAAGCGCCATGAGGGGCACGGATGAAGAAGGTGCTGATAAATACCAGCAGGTACAACACCGCGGCAACAAAAAACGCTCCCCAAATATCTATCGTGCTAATGAGGACGCCGGCAACGGCTGGACCAAACACCCGGGAGATGTTGAAA
The DNA here is from genome assembly GCA_965220155.1 of Dehalococcoidia bacterium. Taxonomy (GTDB): domain Bacteria; phylum Chloroflexota; class Dehalococcoidia; order SHYB01; family SHYB01. The sequence continues at coordinate 3,597,693 of OZ244810.1, forward strand.
GCGGAAGAGTTCACCGCGATGGCGTTCATCAGAGCTTCTCTGGGGACCAGGGAAGGCATCAGTGCATGCCGCGCCGGATTGTTGAACGCCCACGAGACGCCGAAGATGAGCACAATGGTGAGTACATGCCAGGGCTCGATCATTTCGGTGAAGTTCAGGAAAGCCATGGTTGCCGCTAGGACCGCGGAGGCGAGCTGGGTTACCCCGATGACCCGGACACGGTTCAGGCGGTCGGCGTAGGCACCAGCGAAGGGGCTCAGTATCAGGGAGGGCAGCGACTTGGCGCCCATGGCCGCTCCCACCATGAAGGCCGAATCAGTCAGCTCCAGCATCAGCCAGCCGATGGCGATCTGCTCCATCCACTGGCCGGACGACGAGATGAGGACACCGATCCACATAACGCGGAAATTCCGGTATCGCAGAGAGTGGAAGGTCCGGCCTAGCCGGGAGCTCGAGGCTCCCCCGGGAAGGGACTCGGGAAGGGGCTGTCGTATCTCCGTGGCCTTCCTTCCACCAAACGAGAGGATGTCGTGAATGGCGAGGGGCTCGGGGGCGGCAGTGCCAGTGTACCGGCTGGCCTGGACCCATTCAACGAGAATCCGGGCTCGCCCACATCCCGGCGACTCTCAGGGACGTACGATGATGCTAAGATGTGGTACCCGCCCGAAAGCCGGCGCACGACCCAGGGGGAACCATGAAGTGCCCGAGAGACGGCATTGACCTCGTCCCGGAGATGTACAAGGGAATCGAGATCGACCGATGCCCGCAAGATAGCGGCATGTGGCTCGACTACCCCGAGCTAGACCAACTCGAGGACACCGTCTTGGACCAGGACCACCTCAAGGGGACCTTGATGTACAGCCCTCACCCGGCGGGCATCAACTGCCCGGAATGCGGGGAGGAGATGACGGCGTTCTACTACCGCGCGAACAGTATGGTCCTGGACGTCTGCGGCAAGCACGGACATGGCTTCTGGCTCGACGGGGGTGAGGACAAGGAGCTGGTCGATTTCATGAAACAGCGGATCAAGGACCTCAAGCGCTCTCAATCAGCCGAAGCCCAATGGAGCGCTTTCGTGGAGTCGGCCAAGCGAAGGGGCGGCGGGGGTTTCATGGGCAAGGTAAAGCGTTTCCTGGGAGGCCGGTAGGTCCCGGCCGCGCCATCGGCGACAACCCGGTAGTCCGATACCCGGTTTTCCCGACCACTCTTTGCGGCTATGATACGGGGCCATGAATGAGGCCCTGTCCGGCGCAACCGTCCTGGAGCTGAGCACGGGCGTCGCCGGTCCGTTCTGCACCAAGATACTTGCCTGCCTCGGCGCTGAGGTCGTCAAGGTCGAGCCTCCGGGAGCCGGCGACCCATCGCGCCGGGTCGGACCGTTCCCCAACGATGAGCCTCACCCCGAGGCCAGCGCTCTATTCCTGCATCTGAATACCGGGAAAAAGAGTGTCACCCTGGACCTGGATAGCCCCAGCGGCGCCGCCCTCATCAGGAAGCTCGCTACGTCTGTCGACATTCTGGTCGAGAGCTTTTCATCCCGGGCCGCCGAACACGTGGGGCTCGTCTATCGCCGGTTGCGCGAGGCGAACCCCAAGCTGGTCCATGTGTCGGTAACAGACTTCGGGAACGATGGACCATACTCCGCTTACCGCGCAACCGACCTGGTCCTATACGCCATGGGCGGGGAGATGTACGGGACCGGGAAGCCAGAGCGTCCGCCCATTCGTCTGGCGGACTATGTCATGCAGTACCAGGCAGGGAACACCGCTGCGGCCGCGGCACTGATGACCTTCTATGGGGCCGCGGCGACTGGGAACGGGCAGCATATCGACATTTCTACCTTCGAGACTGCAGTCAGCAGTGTCGACCGCCGTCTTCAGTACCTGATGGGTTACATCTACACAGGAGCGATAACCCGGCGCAAGGACAACGAATGGTCGATCTATCCCATCGGCGTCTACCCCTGCAAGGACGGGTTCTTCGATGTGCACGGAGGAGGACCAGTCAACTTCCCTCGAGCCTGCGCGATGATCGGCATGCCTGAGCTGGTGAACGACCCCCGCTTCTCGACGCAGATGGACCTCATCGACCCAGAACGGAAGGACGAGTTCGACACGATCTTCCTCCCATGGCTGGTTGATCGGACGCGAGAGGAGTGCATGGAAGCTGCCCGGAAGGCCAAGCTGTATGCCGCCCCCATATACACTCCCGAAGACGTCATGAATGACCCTCACTTCGCTTTCCGGGAGTCGTTCACGAACGTACCCCATCCGGTGGCTGGGTCCATGCGCTACCCTGGACCACCGGCCAAGCTGACCGCAACCCCGTGGCGCACGGAGCGGGCCCCACTGCTGGGCGAGCACAACCTTGAGGTCCTGGTGGACCGCCTGGGGCTTTCGAGGACCGAACTGGTACAGATGCGGCACGCGGGGACGATATGAGCCCATCCCAGAAGCCGATGCCCCTCGACGGGGTGCGAATTATTGACATAACCGCAGTAATCGGAGCGCCCATTGGGACCGGCCTTCTTGCCCAGATGGGCGCCGAGGTCATCCGAGTCGAATCGACGAGGATTTTCCCAGCCACCACCCGTGGCAGCCTTGCCCATCCACCGAAAGAGATCGTCCCCTCCATGGGGCCCGTCGGTCGGGGCTACCCGGACTTCGAGCCGGGCGAACGGCCGTGGAACCGCTTCGCGTTGTTCAACTGCCACGGGCACAACAAGCTGAGCATGACGGTTGATCTGCTCCTGCCGGATGGAGTCGAGATATTTCACCGCCTGCTGCGGCTCACGGATGTGGTCATCGAGAATGTGCCCGGCGTGATGGACAAACTGGGCCTCGGATATGAGGCGCTTCGCAGGGTGCAGCCCGATATCATCATGCTCTCGGTGTCCGGGATGGGGTCCACGGGCCCTTACAAGGACAATCGCGGGTTTGGGGGCCACTTCGAAGATGTGATGGGGCATGCGTGGCTCCGAGGCTACCCCGATGACCACCCCGGCTCCAATACGAGCGTTGTGGCATCCGATCCCGCCGTGGGAGCCGGGCTTGCCTGGGCCGTTGCCGCAGCCCTGCACTCTCGGCGCTCGACCGGCAAGGGTCAGCACATCGATATGTCCATGGCCGAGGTCTACCTCCACCACCTGGGCACCGCGTTCCTGGACTACGAGATGAACCACCGGGCGGAGCGGACATTGGGCAACCGGCATCCTTTCCTAGCGCCCCATGGCTGCTATCCATGCAAGGGTGAAGACAAGTGGGTCACCATCGCGGTCCGAGACGACCGGGAATGGGAGTCGCTTTGCCTTGCCATGGGCGACCCGGACTGGGCCAGCGACCCGAAATTAGCAGACGGCTACGGGCGGTCCCGCCGGCAGGACCTGATCGATGGCCAAATCGAGGAATGGACCCGGAAGCATGGCCACGTGGAACTCCAGAAGCTGCTCCAGGAGGCAGGCGTCCCGGCCGGAGCAGTGCTGGACGACTCCGAGATATTCCAGGACCCCCACCTGCGAGAAAGAGGCTTCTACAAGCGCGTATCGCATCCAGAGGCCGGGTCGCATGATTACCCTTACACCTTCTGGCACATGTCCGAGAGTCCCTGGGAATCCCGCAGGCCTCCGCCCACGCTGGGTGAGCACAATGAAGGTCTCTACCAGGGGCTGCTGGGTCTATCGCAAGGGGACTACCGCCGGTTAGAGGCCCAAGGCCATATCGGGACGGCGTACGAGCCTCACATCAAGTAGGCCGCGCCCTGGTCACTGGGCCACGGTCCCGCGCAGCCGCTTCGGCACTGGGCGCCGGGCCAGGAGCATACACAGCATGCCGGTCAGAGCGAAGCCAATGTACGACCAGTGGGCCACGGTGTAGGTCCCGGTGATATCGAAGGTGTACCCGGCGAAGATCGGTCCCGAGAACACACCGACGGTCTGGATGACATTGCCGAACCCCGCAATGGTAGCGAAATTCTTTCTTCCGAAGAACTCGCCCCGGATCGCGAGCATCATCGCACCGCCGCCGCCGCCCCATGCAGTCGCGTACATGAGGATGGCGAAGACTGTCATACCCAGGCCATCGGAAACGGCCAAGACCAGCATGGCGACAGCCATCAGGCCGCCCATTGCGCCGACAATCCCGACCTTCGAGATCCGGTCACCGAGATACCCGAAGAGGACCCGCGATGGAATCGTTGCGATTCCATACATCGCCAGAAGACTGGCGCCGGCCTCGGCCGAAAAGCCCTTCGCCTGCATCATCGGAATGAAGTGAGAGCTCACCCCGGCTACAGCGAACATCCTGGCGGCGAAGGATAACCCGATCAGCCAGAAAGCGGCACTGGACAGGGCTTCCTTGACGGTGAAATCGATCTCCGTGGCAGTGCCTGGTCTCGCCGCGGCCGTCGGCTGCTCGGGCGGAACTCTGGCGCCATCGGGGTAATACCCGTACTGCTCCGGTCGATGGCGAACGAAGCCCGCCATCGGGTAGGCGACGGCCATTACGGTCAGCCCCAAGATCAGCATCGCCTCGCGCCATCCCAGGGTCTGCACCAAGAAGTTGGTGAGGATGACCATGACGCCGCCCACGCCCCAACCGGACATGCTGATGGAAAAGGCCAGGGCCCGCTTGCGAACGAACCAGTTGCCGATGGCGGCTGCGGGAGGCGAGAAGAGGCCGGCCCCCGACCCGATGGCCACGAGCGGGACGAAGAAGATAAAAAACCAGGTGATCGAGGGCGCCCAACTCGAGAGGATATACCCGATGCCCATCATGGTGATGCCGAAGTACATCACCTTTCTGGGCCCGAACCGGTCAACCATGAACCCCAGCACCGGGCCGAGCACCGCTCCTTCGAGGCTGGCCAGGGCAACCGCCCAAGAAACGGTGCCGCGGCCGACATCGAACTCCTCGCTCAGGGGGACGATGAAGGCGCTGACCCCGAAGGTGTAAACGCCACCCCCCAGGGCACCGAGAACGCAGTTGATGGCGACGAGCCACCAGCCGTAGAAGATGGGCTTGCCGAACACCCTGGGGTCCGGCTTAGCCTGGGGAGGACTGCCTACCATAGGCCCATGATGGGGCGGCTGAAGCTCCTGGAGAAGGGGACTGGGGTCCCGCGGGGCGACCGGAGCATAGCATCGGCCTTACTGGGGGTCAACGGAGACAGAGGCGTGACCCAGGGGTGCCGCTAGCGCAAGGCCTCAGTGTAAGATATGGCCTGCACGTTACTTCTCGACAGGACCAAGGAGGCGGTCTTTGACCCAGGACAAGCAGGCCATTGCATTCATTGGGGGCACGGGACCCGAAGGGCTCGGCTTGGCGATGCGGTTCGCCCAAGCAGGCCGAGAAGTGATCATCGGGTCCCGGCGGCAGGACCGGGCCGATGAAGCGGCCCAGAAGATCCGCGACGCTGTCCCCAACGCCAATGCGAGCGGACTCGAAAACAAGGCCGCCGTAGCCCAAGGCGAGGTTGTCTTCATCACCGTTCCTTTCGACGGGCAGGAGCCGACCCTCCAGGACCTCAGGGCGGAGCTCGCGGGAAAGATCGTCGTGGACACTGTGGTTCCGCTCCAGTTCGAGAAGGGGAAGATCCGGGCGCTGATCCTCGACGACGGCTCCGCGGCTGAGCAGGCCAACAGGATTCTTCCCGATTCGATCGTGGTGGGAGCCTTCCAGAACCTGAGCGCCCACGAGCTCATGGACCTCGAGCACGATGTTCCAGCGGACGTGGTGGTCTGCGGGGACGACGGCGACTCGAAGCAGCTTGTCATCGCCATGGCGGCCGAGATCAAAGGGTGCCGGGGCATCGACGGCGGCGGCCTGGCGAACTCGCGCTACGTCGAGGACATCACGGCCCTCCTCCTCAATATCAACAAGGTCCACAAGGCCCAGTCGATGATCAAGATCGTCGGGGTGTAGTGGCTCCTCCCGAGGTCCGGCTCATAGGAATCACCGGCCTCCCCGAGGTCCACTCCGGGGACGATCTGCCGGCCATGCTCATCGAGGCAGCCGCCAGGCAGGGGACACCCCTCGAGGATGGCGACGTTCTCGTGGTGACTCAAAAGGTAGTCTCCAAGGCCGAAGGCCGCGTGCTCAAGCTCGCGGAGATCGACGCATCGCCCTTCGCCCAATCCTTCGCCGCCAAGTGGGACAAAGAGCCGGGGCTGGTCGAAGCGGTCCTTCGGCAAAGCCGGCGTATCGTCAAGATGGACCAAGGAGTCCTGATCACCGAGAACCTGCTGGGGCATATCTGCGCCAACGGGGGGGTCGACGCCTCCAACCTCGAGACACAGGGGACGGTAGCCCTGCTCCCGGAGGACCCCGACCGATGGTGCTCTCAGGCCAGGGCAGAGGCCCGGAAGAGGCTCGGCGTCGAGATCGCGGTCATCATGTCGGACACCTTTGGCCGACCGTGGCGAGACGGCTGCACCAACGTTGCCATTGGGGTCTCGGGCATGGACCCTATGATCGACTACCGAGGGCAGATCGACCCCGCGGGCATGGTCCTGAAGGTCACGGTTATCGCCATTGCCGATGGGCTGGCCGCGGCCACCGAGCCGATCATGGGAAAGTTCAATCGCGTTCCGGCAACGATTGTGAGGGGCTACGACTATCCGAAGGGGGAAGGTGGTGCGGCGGCCCTCTTGCGCGATCCCAGCAAGGACCTCTTCCGCTGACCCAAAGGCACAGCAGTGTTCAGCACCTCATCAATCGCGATGGGAGTTGACGTAATGCCAGCCTGCTTCACATAACCGCGTGACATAAACCGTGCCCGACTAGGGATTGTTCACACTAGCTGTGAGGCAAAGGCTTGCCAAAGGCGTGGCGGGGCTAAGGTGCCTGGCGGGCAGCGTCTTAGACCCCTCGCCGTTCGCTCGGGGTGACAATCAAAAGGCCTCGGAATCACTATGGCCTTGTGAAGGCCACGGAAGGGGATGAAAACAGGGCGGCGTCCCAGGAACGGGCCGGAGGCGGGTTTCAAACCCGCCTCTACGAAACAACGGTGCGGCGGTGCCCATTTTCATAGCAATGACACGGGGGAGCGCTTTATGACACGGAGGAGCGCTTTTCGTGTAGCGCGAGCATAGTGTAAACAGGCCCTACTCAAATCGGTTGGGCAACCGCGCTCGCCCACCCCGGGGGCACATGGCGTTCTTGAAGATCGAAGTTGAGGACAACGGCAACTCCTACGCCGTCCCGATGCGGCTTTTTTCGACCCTTGGGGACACGAGCGCCGTGAGGCGGCTGAAGATGGATACTGCCAGGGGCACCGGGCAGCCTCATCTGGTGACAGGTTGGAGCAGCGAAGATGACGGCGCCCCTGTGCCCGCTTACTGGGTTGCCGTCGAGGACTCTGGGGCGGGAATCTCATATCTCGTGTACGGCGGCGACTGGGGCCTGAGGTTCAAGCCACAGCACTCGGACCGAGAATGGGCCCTCGACGAGGCGGAGCAGTTCGGGGAACCCTACTTGCTGCTGGGGGACCCGTCGGACATCCTCGAATAGAGCGGCCCGCGGCAGTGGCCCGCGGCGGCTCCAACACTCTCAAGCCACCCCCCCTAATTATTATGTCAACCAGTATGCCGTCTCCTGTGTCGTATCGACATAACATATATTAGGCGAACCAACCAACACCCCAAATGGAGCCCCCTTAGGGAGCCTTTATGACAACTTGTCACCCCGGTAATGTCGATCGAACGGGAGCCTGGGAAGGTTATCGGCAAGGCCCGGGATCTTCGCCGCAAGACCATTCGGCTTTGCAGCACGTGATACAGTTGCGCCACCGTACGCCTCGTACGGTCACCGACACCGCCTAGCCCCGACACCGTCTAGCGAGGGTAATCCGCTGAGACAGGCTATCCATCAGAGCGCGTCCTACAAGTGGTGGGTCTATGCGGCGGTGGCGGTGGGGACGTTCTTCACGGTGGTGGACCACGGCAGCGTCAACGTGGCCCTGCCAAGGATTGAATCCCACTTCGACACGGACCTGCCCACCGTCCAGTGGGTCGTCGTGGGCTACGCCCTCGCCATCAGCGTGCTCCTCTTGCCGATGGGCCGCATGGGCGACGTCCTCAACCGTAAGAGCGTCTACCTCACGGGACTCGCACTGTTCGCCCTCGGGGCCGGGCTGGCGGGGACCTCCCAGAACGTGCCCATGCTCATCGCATTCAAGGTCTTGCAAGGGGCCGGGTCGGCCATGGTCCAGGGGAATGGAATGGCCACCATCCTGTCCGTTTTCCCACCCAGCGAGCGGGGCAAGGCCCTGGGGCTGAACATGAGTGTCGTGGGCAGCGGCATCATCGTCGGGTCGGCGGTAGGAGGGCTGCTCGTAAGCGCTCTTGGATGGCGCTCGGTCTTCTTCGTGGCCTCCGGGGCGGGGCTAGTGGCCCTCGCCGCCTCGGCGCTCGTTCTGGACCGCCAGCGGCTCGCCCCGCAGCAGGACCAGGGACAGCGTGTCAAGTACGATTGGCTCGGCGCCGCCTTCTCCGGGGGAGCACTGCTCCTCTTCCTCGTATCCATGACCAACGGTCACAGCAGCGGATGGGGCTCCCCGCCGATCGCTCTCGGGTTGCTGGGGGCCGCCGCTCTGCTCGGAGCGTTCGTCTGGTGGGAGCTGCGTCACCCTGCACCGATGCTGGACCTGCGGTTGTTCAAGCACAAACTGCTGGCCCTTGGCGTCGCTACGGGGTGGATCTCGTTCATGGGGAACACATCGGTCATTTTCATGATGTCCTTCTACCTTCAGAAGGTCCTGGGGTACAGTCCCCGGGAGGCCGGACTCATCATCATACCCGGGGCCTTTGCGATGATCGTCATCGGCCCGCTGGCCGGCCGCCTGTCCGACCGCTATGGGTGGCTGAAGTTCAACGTCGCCGGCCTGGCGATCTCGGCCACCGGCCTCTTCGTACTGTCCACCAGCCTTACCACCGACTCCAGGCTGGCATTCATCATCCCCATCTTGATCATCAACAGCTCTGGTATCGGTCTGTTCAGCTCCCCCAACAACAACTCGATCCTCAGCGCCGTCGAGCGGTCTCGATACGGCGTCGTGACGGCCCTGACCCAGCTTGTCAGAAATTCCGCCCAGGTCACCAGCATCGCGGTGATGACGACGCTCGTGGTGGCGACCATGGCGTCCAGGGGCTTCGAGCCCAGCCTGACGGCCGTAACGGAACCCGGTGGGGCGGCCGGGGTGACCGAGGCCTTCGTTGCCGGGTTCAAGAGAGGCTGCCTGGTACTGGGGAGCCTGCTCGTCCTCGGCATCGTCCTGTCCATCATCAAAGGCGATAAGCCGAAAGGGCCGCCCATGGAGGCCGGAGAGCCGGTCCCAGCGCGGCGACGGGAGCAGGCGGTGGGGGCTGGGGACTAGGGCCTGTTCACGCTAGCTGTGAGGCAAAGGCTTGCCAAAGGCGTGGCGGGGCTAAGGTGCCTGGAGGGCAGCGTCTTAGATTCCTCGGCTGCGCCTCGGAATGACATGGGGCTGCGCCTCGGAATCACTATGGCCTTGTGAAGGCCACGTAAGGGGTGAAAACAGGGCGGCGTCCCAGGACAGGGCCGGAGGCGGGTTTGAAACCCGCCTCTACGAAACAACGGTGCGGCGGTGCCCATTTTCATAGCAATGACATGGGGCTGCGCCTCAGAATGGCACGGGGGAGCGCTTTTCGTGTAGCGCGAGCATAGTGTAAACAGGCCCCTAGGCCGAGGCTGGCTGAGCCTCCAGCGCGTAAAGGCCTAGGCTTCGAGCCCAGGCCTTCCTGGACCTCAAGTCTAGGAGGCGCCGCTCTTCGCCCTCATTTTCTGCACGTCCATTCCGGATATAGCGTCGCCGTGGACAAGCTCGGAGTGCGTGTGGGAGAGCTGGTGCAGGGCAAAAGCCCCCTGCATCGCGGTGTGCTGGCCCATCGCGTCCATGGAATCGTTGACGGCCTTCTTCGCCATTCGAAGAGACCACGCGTCCATTTGCGAGATCTTCTGCGCCATGGTCATGGTCTCGTCCAGGAGGTCATCCTTTGCAACTACTTTATTGACCATGCCAAGCCGGTAGGCCTCCTGGGCGTCGATGAACTCTCCCGTGAACAGCAGCTCCTTGGCCTTGCGGTGGCCCCACTCCCACGGATGGGCGAAGTACTCGACGCCCGGGATCCCCATACGGAGGACCGGGTCGCTGAACTTCGCGTCGTCCGACGCGATGATGATGTCGCACGGCCAGGCCAGCATCAGGCCGCCAGCTATGCAGTAGCCTTGGACCGCGGCGATGGTGGGCTTGGGGATGTCGCGCCACCGCCGGCAATAGCCCAAGTAGGCGTCGCTCTCGTATTCCCAGCGGCTCTCCGCTCCCGGGTCCCGCGGGTTCTTCTCCCAGTAGGCCCTGGACTCGGCCGTGCCGATGTCGTGCCCCGCCGAGAAACTTGGCCCGTTGGCTTTCAGGATGATGACTTTGATGTCTTTGTCTTTCTCGGCCATGGAGAAAGCCGTGTCCAGCTCCCGGAGCAGAGGGGGGTGCTGGGCGTTGCGGGTCTCGGGACGGTTGAGGGTGATCATCCCGATGGAGTCTTCCTTGTCGTACAGAATGAAATCGAGCTCTTGCATGCTTGTCTCCCTTTGGGCCGATGGGTTCCAGCCGATCCCCGGGGGGGCAGCCGCCAGTATATCACCGGGCCGGACTCGGTCTCCGGCCTCCCGTTTCAGGCGTGATAGAATCCGCTGGCTCCGGAACGCGGGAGCCCTTCGGGAAGGGGAGGCAGCGCAATGCAGAAGATGATGATCGAGGCCGCCATCAACGAGCTGGCGACCAAAGAGCAGAACCCCCACGTCCCCTACGGACCGGAAGAGGTAGCCGAGGATGCCATAGCTTGCGCCAAGGCGGGGGCCGCCATCGTCCATTTCCACGCCCGTGACGCCCAGACGGGGGAGCAGCTGTGGACGAGCGCGGACACCTACAAGGAAGCGATCAGGCTGATCCGCAAGGAATGCGACGCCATCATCTACCCGACCTATCCAGGCCGGCGGTCGAAGGAGGAGCGGATCGGCCACGTCCTGGAGCTCGGGCGCGACCCCGAGATTCGCCTGGAGCTCGCCACCTTGGATGTGGGCGCTACCAACAACGGCCGGTTCGACGCCGGGACCGGGGAGCTCATCCGGGATGCTACTTATGTCAACACGCATCAAGAGATGATGTACTTCATGAAAGAGCTGACGGAGCTCGGCGTGACGTTCAACTTCGGCCTCCGAGACATCGGCCACGCGCGGCACGTGGGCGCTTACCTGAGAGCCGGCATGGTGCCCGGCCCGCTCATTCTGAAAATCTTCTTCTCGGACTCCGACCCCTACGGCCCCTACCCCGACGCTAAGGGCCTGTCCATGTACATGGATATGGTGCCCCGCGAAAAAGAATGCCATTGGTTCAGCGTGACCTTCGGCGGTGCGGGGGACGGCTCCATCTTCCGGCCGTTAAGCATGATGGCGGCGGCCACCGGTGGGCACATCCGGACCGGCCTCGGCGACAACCCAAGGCTGGATGGTAGGGCCTATACCAACGTCGAACAGGTCAAGATCGCCGTCGAGATGGCGCATATGGCCGGCCGGGAGGTCGCCACGACGGTCGAGGCTCGCGCCATGATGGGGATGGTCGCCTAGCCGGCGGCCCTCCGCCGCCCTACCATCACACAACCGTCCACACGTTCACACAACCGTCCACACGTTGGGCGTTATGTCGTGCATGGTCCTCCGGGAAATCTCGATCTCGCCCTGGATCTTTCGGCCCCACTCCTCGAGCCACTCTTTCGGCACGATCTCCCGCATTTGGCGCCAATACAAAGGCTCCCCCTCCGTGACCATGCCACCATCGACCACGTCGGCCAGGAACACCGTCATATCGCCGCCGTCCATCGCATTGATGACCCTGCAATCGAAATAGCCCAGGCAGTCGTGAAACACGGGACTCCCCGTCTCTCTCTTTTCGTAGGCAATATCTGCCAGCTTATCGCGGTCCCTTCCGGAGACGTATCCCAGGCTTTTCACCGTTTCAGTCTGGTCCACCCGCATGAAGCAAAGGGCAAAAGCGCGGCTATTGAACACCTGGTCGTGGCTGAAGTTGGTCTTGTAGAGCTGCACAGAAACCCGGGGTAGGTCGGGCACGATGGAAGCCCCCCCGATGGCCAGGGCGATCTGCGCATTGTCTTTTCCCTGCCACGAGCTGGTCACAGCGGCAAGGGGGGACCAGAGAAGGCCCATGACCGGGGCGATTCTTCCGTAATCCATGCCAACCTCCGGGGTAAAAGCCCCGCGCGATTCGAGTAGGGCGGCTATCCCCCCAGCTCCGCGGCCTCGCCGGACCCCAGGGAGGTCTACTCCACGCGATGACTGGGGAGCAGGCGGACACTGTAAGCTATAATTGGCAGACCTGAACAGAGGTAATTCGTGGACTTCGTGAAGATGCATGGGGCTGGCAACGACTTCATCGTCGTTGATGGCAGGGCAGAGCACCGGGACTGGCCCGGCCTGGCGAAAGCCCTCTGCGACCGTCATTTCGGCGTCGGAGCGGACGGGATCCTCGTGGTTGCGCCGTCCTCCGCGGCCGATTTCCGGATGCGTATGTTCAACCCCGATGGATCTGAAGCCGAGATGTGCGGCAACGGCATCAGGTGCTTCGCCCAGTACGTGGTGGAGGAAGGTCTTTCATCGAACGGTCACGCAGGCCTGACTGTCGAGACCCTTGCCGGGCTTCACCACCTGACCCTCGATAGCGTCGGCGGTCCCGTACGCTCTGTGCGCGTGGGTATGGGGAAACCCATTTTGAAGCCCGGGGATATCCCGGTGGCTGCTGAAGGCGAAGTTCCTTTGCTCGACTACCCCTTGAACGTCGACGGCGCCATGATCGCCGTGACGTGCGTCTCCATGGGGAATCCTCACGCGGTGGCCTTCATCGACACGCCAGTTGCATTGTGGCCCCTGGACCAGATCGGCCCCAAGGTCGAGCACCACGATTTCTTCCCGAGACGGGTGAACTTCGAAATCGTGAATGTGCTGGACCGCCAGCGCCTTTCGGCGCGGGTGTGGGAACGGGGAGCTGGACTGACGCTCGCCTGCGGCAGCGGCGTCTGCGCCATAGCCGTCGCCGCCCGGCTGAAGGGGCTTATCGATGACAGAGTCGAGATCGGCCTGCCGGGTGGAGCGCTATCCATCGAGTGGGACGGCGCCGGTGAGCTCTGGCTGGAGGGCCCCACCGAGCTGGTGTTCAGGGGCGTATGGAGCGGAGCCGGGCTCCAAGACACTGCGTAGGGGCCCTTACCCGCGGCGTGCCGCTGCGGCCGACCCACCGCCGCACCACCCCGGTTCCTGTATCATGGTGCGGCCCGGGGAATCGCCCTACCCCCAATCCTTGCGAGGAGCCCTGCCGAATGGAGCTTGCGAGCCGCGTCGACCAGCTGCCCCCTTACCTGTTCGTCGAGATCACGAGGAAGATAGCCGCGAAGCGGGCCGAGGGAATCGACGTCGTCACGTTCGCTATCGGGGACCCGGACATCCCAACACCGCAGCACATCCTGGACCGCCTGGGTAAAGAGGCCCAGGTGCCGGCGAATCACCGCTACCCAGAGAGCGATGGCCTTCCCGAGTTCCGCCGGGCCATCGCGAGCTGGTACCAAAAGCGGTTTGGGGTGACGCTCGACTCCGATACGGAGGTCCTGCCACTCATCGGGGCGAAGGAGGGGATCGGGCACATGGCCCTGTGCCTGATAGACCCTGGAGATATCGCGCTGATCCCTGACCCTGGGTACCCGGTCTACTCCACCGGTACGATGTTTGCCGGAGGCGAGTCCCATACGATGCCCCTCGAGGAGGAGAACGGCTTTCTACCCGACCTGGATGCTATCCCCGAGGACGTCGCCCGCCGGGCGAAAGTCCTCTGGGTGAACTACCCGAACAACCCCACTGGGGCCGTTGCGGACCTCGGCTTCTTCCAGAAGCTCGCTGATTTTGCGATCAAGTACGACATTCCCGTCTGTCATGACGCTCCCTATACGGAGATCGCCTTCGACGGCTACAGACCCGCAAGCTTCCTTCAGGCACGGGGGGCTATGGACGTCGGCATTGAGTTCCACTCACTCTCGAAGAGCTACAACATGACCGGATGGCGCGTCGGCATGGCGATCGGCAACGCCAAGCTGATTAACGCTCTGATGCGGGTCAAATCGAACCTGGACTCAGGAATTCCCCAGGCAATCCAGATCGCGGGGATCGAAGCGCTCAACGGCCCGCAGGACTGCATACAAGACAACGTCCGGGCGTATCAGCGGCGGCGCGACCGGCTGGTAGAGGCGCTGACAGCACTGGGCCTCAGGGTCACAAGCCCGAAGGCAAGCTTGTACGTTTGGGCGCGTGTACCAGAAGGGTTTACCTCCGCGGAATACGCCGCGAAGCTCATCGACGAGGCTGCCGTCGTCGTCACCCCTGGGAGCGGGTACGGGAAGTACGGCGAAGGCTACGTCCGCCTATCGCTGACCCTACCTGACACCGAGCTGGAGAAGGGTGTCGAACGGATTGCCGCCCTGGCGGGCAAGTAGGGGAGCCCGCCCATCTCCAGAGCCCCAATTCACACGAGGCCGACCGTCGAGCGGGCAGTGCTGGTCGGCGTCGAGATCCGCGGGCAGCGTAGGGCGCTGTCTCCGAGCGAGTCGCTTGACGAGCTGGCCCAACTAGCCACCACGGCCGGGGCTACCATCGAGGGCGCCGTCACGCAGCGCCTGGAACGCAGGACTCCCTACTATGTAGGCAAGGGCAAGCTGGAGGAGATCAGGGACCTGGTAGGGGCGCGCTCCGCAGACCTCGTGGTGCTGGACGATGAGCTAAACCCCACTCAGCAGCGCAACCTCGAGAATGTGCTGCGCGTCAAGGTCATCGATCGTGCCGCCCTGATCATCGACATTTTTGCCAGCCATGCCAGGACCCGGGAAGGGCGGCTCCAGGTCGACCTCGCCCAGCACCAGTACCTGCTGCCTCGGCTCGCCGGTCAGTGGTCGCACCTCGAGCGGTTGGGCGGCGGAATCGGCACCCGCGGCCCAGGAGAGACTCAGATCGAGACCGACCGCCGCTTGATCCGCGGGAGGATTCGGCGTCTCAGGGTGGCGATCGAGGAGGTCCGCGTCCACCGCTCGCTCTATCGTCGGCGCCGGAGGAAACGGGGTGTAAAGGTAGCCGCTCTGGTCGGCTATACCAATGCCGGAAAGAGCACGCTGTTCAACGCCCTGAGCAGGGCAGACACTCTTGTCCAGGACCAGCTCTTCGCCACGCTGGACCCAGTGACTCGAAGATGCCGGCTTCCCTCCGGCCGCGACTTCCTCCTCACCGACACCGTAGGGTTCATCAACAAGCTGCCGACGGCCCTAGTTGCAGCATTCCGCGCCACGCTCGAGGAGCTGGAGGAGGCCGACGTCCTGGTCCATGTGACCGACATGACGCACAGCAGCGCGGCTGAGCAGGCTCAGGTCGTCGAGCGAACACTGCACGGGATGGGCTTGGCCGGCAAGCCGACCGTGACGGCATTGAACAAGCTGGACCTCGCGTTCCCAGCGGCTCGGGATGAACGAGATGCACACGCAGCTATCGGTTCCCTCCCACGCGAGGCGAGCCACCGGGATAGGCGCACCGTCATGCTGTCTGCGGCCAAACGCTGGTGCCTTCCGCGGCTACTCGAGGCCATCGAGGAGGCGCTCCAAGACGAGAGCCCCGCAGAGGTCAATGGGCGTCAGCGAGTCGAGATTACCGGGGACTAGGCAGCGACTGACTTCAGCTCTTCCTTAGGCGTGAAGTCCAGGCTAACCGGGTTGTCGAGCTCGAGCGGGCTTTGCAACCCCAGCTCCTTGCCATACTCTCGCAGTGCCGGCATGACCTCTTGGCCCATGAGCCTGATGCAGGTCATGGAGTCTTCGTGGGTGACCTTCCCATCGTTACCCCACAAGGCCAGGATGGACGGCCTGGTTTCCTTCATGATGTGCTTGAGGCGGGCCGTCACCTGGTCGGGCGTGCCGGCGATGATCGTGCCGGACTCTAGCTGCTCTTCGAAGGACGGCCAGACGCGCATCTCGCCCTTGCCGCTAGCCGAAAGGCGGTTGCGGCGAGTCGTGGGAGAGCCGTAACCGGGCGGATTCCCCCAAACGGGGTGTCCAAGCCCCGTGAACTCTCCCTGCATCCACATAAACTCCCGCCCGTTTTGCTTTGCCTTCTCCTCGCTATCGCTAATGTGACAGCGGATCAGATACCCGCGGTTCTCCGGGCCGGCTTCGTAGCCGACGCCCGCCGCGGCCTCGTCGTAGATGTCCCACATCTTCTTCGTGTCTTCCACCGTGGTGTTGAGCGCGATGTACGGATAGCGGTGCTCCGCCGACCAGATGATGGTCTCCTTGCTGGCCACGCCGGGAACCCAGATACGGGGATGAGGCTTCTGCAGCGGGACTGCCCAAGGGTTCACGACACGGAACTGATAGTGGTTGCCCTCCCAGCGGAAGGGGCCCGGCACGGTCCAGGCTTTCACGATAAGGTCGTGGGCCTCCTCAAACCGTTCCCGGTTGTATGCCGGATTGACGTTGGTAGAGAGCTGCTCCGTGCCGCCCCCCCGGACGATACCGCCAACCAGCCGCCCCTTGCTGATCATATCGATCATGGACAGCTCCTCCGCCAGGCGCACCGGGTTGTCGGCCAGCGGTAGGGGGTTCCCCAGCAACACGATCTCCACCCGATTGGTCATCCCCGCAAGGATGGCCGCGTAGATGTTGACCTTGGACTGCATGCAGAAGGGGGCATTATGGTGCTCGTTGAGCATGATCCCATCGACGCCCATCTCCTCGGCATAGATGTATTCCTCAAGGCGCTCGTTATACAGCCGGCTTCCTTCTACGGGGTCGTAGTGGCTGTTCGAGAACGTGAGTGCCGTGAACTTGAAGGCGCGGCCCTCCTCCTCCGGGTACGCGCTCATGGGTTGCTCGGTGAAATACATCAGATGCATCGGTCGCTCCTTCCCCTGGGCGTCCAGGGTCGCCCGGCGTCGGACAATGATCGGAATCCGGGGAGTCTGGGCGAGGGCCAACGGTCTCGAGGGATTATATCAAACGAGGAACTTCCTTATTGCCCACTCGACGGCTGGATACGGGTCATCAGTTATGTCAACCCAGCTGATCCTTGGGTCGGATGCTCTGAACCACGAGTACTGGTGCCTCACGAACCGATGCGTCGCCGTCTTCGTCCTGTCGATTGCAGCGCCCAGCTCCAGCTCACCACCGAGGTGCCGGACGATCTCTTTGTAGCCAAAGCCCGACATCGATGGCAGCTCAAGGCCATAGCCCATCTTCAGAAGGCGGCGCACCTCGCCGACCCATCCCCGATGGAACATCTCCTCGATGCGTTTGTCGATTCGCCGGTAGAGGGCGGCTCGCTCCTGGGTAAGCCCGATAATGAGCGGCTCGTATGGCGGGGGCTCCCGCTTCCCGACCTGTGAGAACGGAGTCCCTGTGGCCCTGGAAACTTCGATAGCGCGGATGACTCTCCTGACATTTCGCGGGTCGATCCGTTCAGCGCCGGCGGAGTCCACCTCGGAAAGCATCCGATGGAGGAGGTCCACGCCGCCTTCCCGGGCCGAAACGGCGGCCAGCTCCCGGCGCAGGCACTCATCAGGAGGGACCCGAGGGACCCGAAGCCCCTCCAATAGCGCCCAAACGTAATGCCCTGAGCCCCCAACCAGGAAGGGGACCTTCTGTCTGGCATGCAAGTCCGAGACAGCGTTTCCCGCCATCCCCTGGAAGCGGGCGACGCTAAAATCCTCGTCCGGGTCGACTGCATCGATCACATGGTGCGGCACCCCCTCCCTCTCTTCCAGGGTCGGCTTGCCGGTACCGATGTCCATGTGGCGGTATACCTGGCGGCTATCGGCCCCGATGATCTCGCCCCGGAACCTTTTGGCGAGGCGTACCGCCAGGGCGCTCTTGCCCGCCCCGGTCGGCCCGACAATAGCGACTATCGGGATGAGTGAAGACACGGGTGACTGCCACCAACGGGTCCGAGCTTCTGCGTCGTCCGGCGGCCTCGAAGCGCCAAGACGAGCCTGCAGACGGAACCGCAACCGGGATGCCCCACTAGCCCCTCCTGGCGGCGGCCTGTTGGGCGAGGGTGATGAAGTCCGCAGCATTCAGGCTCGCGCCGCCCACCAATCCTCCATCGACCTCCGGCTGGGCCATGAGCTCCGAGATGTTCTGAGGACTGACGCTGCCGCCATACAGGATGCGGACCTGCTGCGCGAAATCCCGGCCGTATTGCTTTTCCAGCAAGCCTCGGATGAACCCGATGGTCTCGTTAGCATCCCCGGCGCTCGCCGCCTTCCCCGTCCCTATGGCCCAGACCGGCTCGTAAGCGATGACCAGGGCCTCCGAAGCGGCGATGCCGGCAAGGCCTCCGCGGACCTGGCGCCCGATGACGTCCTCGGCGCGTCCCGACTCGCGCTCCTCGAGCCGCTCGCCTACAGCCAGGATCGGCTTGAGTCCGGCCGATAAGGCGGCAGCCACCTTCTTGTTGATGAGCGAATCATCTTCATGAAAAACCGCGCGGCGTTCCGAGTGCCCAAGAATGACGTATTCGCAGAGCCCCGCCAGCATCGTCGACGAGACCTCTCCGGTGAAGGCCCCCTTGGCCTCTTCGTGCATGTTTTGCGCCCCGAGCTTCAGTGACGAGCCGGCCAGCAACCTGGCCACCGGCACAAGGGAGACGAAGGGGGGGCAGACCAATGTCTCCACCCCAGAGAGGCTCTCTATTGGCTCCAGCATGTCCCGGACCAGCGCCTCCGCGTCAGCTACCGTGGTATTCATCTTCCAGTTCCCGGCGATCAGTGGAACGCGCATGAGAACCCCCGCAGTTGGTCCGTCTGGAGGTCAGGCCCCGAACTTTGCCAGCTTGAGCGCATTGGCCATCCCCAGTCCCAATGCCTGTTGGGCGGGGAACCGGCCCAGAAGCCCCCGCGAGCAAGAGCGCTCCGTGAACTCGGCGACCCCTTCGTGTTGACAATAGCGCGAATGGAGCAAGAAAGGGACCGGGTGCCAACTATGGGCCGACAACACGGACGGGGTCGAGTGGTCCCCCGCTATCATGATGGCGTCCGGCTCGAGGTCCCGAAGCTTCGGAATATACCGGTCGACGTCCTCCAGCGCCTGGGCCTTGCGCTCGAAGTCGCCGTCCTCTCCTGCGGCGTCCGTCCCCTTGACATGAATGAAGAAGAAGTCGTACTTGCCCCAGTTCTTCGCGGCGGTATCCAGCTCGTCCCCCAGGGTCTGCCCCTCGGACTCCAGCAGGTCCATACCCACGATCCGGGCAAGCCCTCGGTACATCGGGTAGACGGCGATAGCCGCCGGGGTGAGCTTGAACCGCTGGCTCATGGAGGGCAGGTGCGGTAGTCCGGAGAAGCCTCGCAGCAGCGCCATGTTGGCCGGGGACCGCCCCGCCAGCGCTTGCTTGGCCTGTCGTGAGAACTGGTTGGCGACCCTGGCCATCGCGGCGGCGGCCGGCGTTATCGCGACGGCCTCCGCCGGGGAAAGGCCGGTCTTCGACGGGTCCGTATCGCTCACGTCGCCATCGAGGCCATCACCTCGGAAGACGGCGGCGTAGCGGTGGTCCTTCACGGGGTAGACCGATACCTCCGCCTCGTCGAGGTCCATGTGGTCGAGCGCCGCGCACAGCGGAGCGGTCTCCTCGGTAGGCGGCCGGCCCGCGCGCCGGTCGACGACGAGACCATTGGAGTCGATAGTACAGAAGTTGCCGCGGGCGGCAATCTCCCCCGGCTGAAGGTCCAGTCCGATACCCAGGGCCTCCATGGCCCCCCGCTTGATAAGGCACTCGACCGGATCGTAGCCGAAAAGCGACAAGTGGCCGGGGCCGCTACCGGGGGTGATGCCAGGCATGACGGGGTCCGTCACTCCCAGGGAGCTTTCGGCTGCCAACGCGTCGAGGTTCGGCGTCCGGGCGGCATCCAACTCAGATACTCCCCTTTGCGGGTCGCGCAGGCCTCCAAGCCCATCGATGACAACGAGCACGATCTTGGAGGGGGTCGCCTCCGCGATGCCGTCCAAGTCCAGCGGCATGCTCATGTTCTCTCCCTCATGTTCTCTCCTCTCCTTCGCGTATTCTCGTGGACATCCATCGAGGACCCGGTTCGGGCGTGGCTTGGAGTCTATCCGTCCATCAAAGCCGCGACGCCCGGGAGCACCTTGCCTTCAAGGAACTCGAGGGACGCGCCTCCTCCGGTGGACACGTGGGACATCTTGTCCTGCAGCCCCAGAGAATGGACCGCCTCGGCTGTCGAGCCGCCGCCAACGATGGTCGTGCCATTCATCGAGGCCAACGCCCGGGCCACTTCCTTGGTGCCCTCGGAGAACCGCGGCATTTCAAAGACCCCCATGGGACCGTTCCAGACGGCGGTGCGGCTGCGGCTGATCTCAGTGGAAAAAAGCTCGCGGGCCCTGGGGCCGATATCCATGATGACCCAGCCCGAAGGGACCGCTCCCGCATCGACGTCTCGGCCTGGAGCCTCTGCGTCGAACCGTTCCGCAACGACAAGGTCGGGTGGCAGGTGGAACCCCACGCCCTTCTGGCCCGCGCGCCGCTCGAGCCGAGCGGCCACCTCCTGTTTGTCCTCCTCCACCAGGGAGTCCCCTACCTCGAGACCCTTCGCTCTAAGGAAAGTCGCGACCATCCCTCCCCCGATCAGCAGGGCCTGAACGCGGTCGATCATGTGCTCCAACATCGCGATCTTGTCGCCGGCCTTCGCCCCACCGACGATCGCAGCCATCGGCATCTCCGGGCTCGATAGGGCCCTGCCCAGGAACTCCAGCTCCTTCTCCATCAGGAAGCCGGCGACGGCGGGCAGGAGTCCGGCGACTCCTTCGGTGGAGGCGTGAGCTCGATGAGCGGCCCCGAAAGCGTCGTTGACGTAGACCTCGCCCAAGGACGCGATTTCGCCGGCGAATGCCGGGTCGTTTTCCTCCTCGCCGGAGTGGAACCTCAGGTTCTCCAACAGGAGCACGGTATCAGGGCCCAGGCTTCTCGCCATGGCGCGGACCTGGGGTCCGACGCAATCGGGGGCCATAGAGACAGGGACTCCCAGCAGGTGCTGAAGCCGTTGCGAAACCGGTCCAAGACTCTCAGCCGGGTCAGGCCTCCCCCCAGGGCGGCCCATGTGCGAGCACACGATGGGGCGGGCGCCCCGCTCAAGGAGGTAGCGTATCGTTGGGAGGACGGCCTTGATTCTGCTGTCGTCGGCTATACCCCCCTTGGAGTCCTTGGGAACGTTGAAATCGACCCTGAGGAGGACTCGCTTCCCGTCCAAGTCCAGGTCTCGGATCGTTTTCTTATCCATCCGACGGGGTCATCGCTTCGACATCGAACCGGTATTGCTCGATCACGGTGTTCGCCAGAAGCTGGCGGCACATCCGGTCCACCTGGCTGACCGCATCTTCGGTCGAATCCGCATCAACCTGGAGCTCCATGTACTTCCCAATCCGGACGTCTTGGACGGAGTGAAAGCCCAGGGTCCGCAGCCCGCCCTTGACGGTGAGCCCCTGGGGGTCGTTGACCGTAGATTTCAGGGTGACGTAGACCCGGGCGATAAACATCGGAGGCACTATGGCCTACGGCTCGTTCGGCTCCGGCGCTGCGCCGCCGCCTCGGTAAGCCTCCACGAACTGGACTATTCGGTCCTCATCGAACTCATCCATCTTGTCGATTCGAGTCCACGCCGTCAGAGCGATGCGGCTGTCGGTCTCCGGACGGTGGTTAAGGATAATCTTGGCGTCGTAGCGGCGGAAAATGTCGGTCAGCCCCGAGTAGAGCTCCGGGCACTCTTCCTCCGCACAATTGTGGTGAATCACGATGTAGCCGTGCTCCAAGCTATGGATCAACCGCTGGTCCGGCTGCTTTTGGTACACCCCGCGGGGCGCCGATGCCGGCCAGTGAGGCCCGGAAGTAGGCGGGTCCGAAGAATAGGCTGAGGCGGGCCGGAGGATCCCTTCAGCAATATGCTCGCGCCCGTCGTTGGGAGTCTCGGTGCCTGGCCGCGGCCCGATGTTGCTCAACACGGCCAACACCACGATCAAGGCCACCAGCGCCGCAACCCCTCCGCCTATCAGCAGGTATATGCGTTTACGCTGCGACCGGGTGGCGTGCATTCGCGCCTGTCGCTGCGCCTCACGGCGGGCGACCGGAGTCATCCGGGCCGGGGCGGCTGCCTGAGGCGCCGCAGGCCTTTGGGACTGTTCCGAAACGCCCCGGGACTCACCCGCAGCAGCCTGAGTGCGGGAGGACCTGCCGCCCTTTCCGGGTCGACGCTTGTTTCTGGGCATGAGCTGTGCTCTCCCTCTAGCCGGCTGAGGGCAGCGCGAGGCCGCTCAGCCGGGTGTAGACATCCTTGTAGCGCTGCGCGGTCTGTGAAATGACCTCGCGCGGCAGGTCCGGCGGAGGCGGCTCGCGGTCCCACCCCGAAGCCGATAGCCAATCACGTACGATCTGCTTGTCCAGGCTGCGCTGCGGCCTACCCGGCTCGTAATCGTCGACCGACCAGAACCTGCTGGAGTCGGGTGTCAGGACCTCATCGATCAGAAGCACCTGCCCGTCGACAACGCCAAACTCAAACTTGGTGTCGGCGATGATAACGTTCCGTGCCAGCGCGTATCCATGGGCGAAGGAATAGAGCTCCAGTGATAGCCGCTTCAGCTCAGCGGTCAGCCCTTCGCCGATCATGGCGCCCATTTCGCTCTCCGAGATGGGCTCATCGTGACCGGCCTGGGCTTTGGTCGTGGGTGTAAACAGCGGGTCGGGCAGCCGCGAGCTCTCCACCAAGCCGACGGGCGCCACCGCCCCGCCAACCGTCCCCGAGCGCTGGTATTCAGCCCATCCAGAGCCAGCCAGGTAACCGCGGACAACGCACTCGGCAAGCACCGGCTCCGCTTTGCGCACAACCATGGACCGGCGGGCGATCTCGGGAGGCAAGCTTCGGGGTCCGACCTGCGCTCTCGCATAGCCCATGGCGATGAAATGATGGGGAACGATGTGGGCCGTCCGCTCGAACCAGAACCTGGACATCTCGTTCAGAACGACGCCCTTTTCGGGGATGCCCTGCCTCAACACGACATCAAAGGCTGAGATGCGGTCCGTCGCGACGAACAGGAGGTTGCCGCCCAGGTCATAGATGTCGCGAACCTTCCCCCGGTGGACGAGGTTGGGGAGGTCCGTTCTGGCCAGGGTTTCGGGCATGCTCAAGTCGGGGGAGCCTTTCTCAAGGGGCTTTCACCCCCTGGGGCAGGCGGGACATCATGGTATCACGAGTCCTGTCAGCGCCCCCGTACCGCCCCCTCTTGCGCACCGCGTCACAGCCCCGAACGCTGAAAGACTTCCTCCACGTGCCGGAGGTAATACCGATGGTCGAAGAGCCCATCGAGCTCTTCGGCAGCAAGGTGCGCCGCGATCGCGGGGTCGTTTTCGAGAATCTCCCGGAAGGGCGTCCCCGTGTCCCAACATTTCATCGCGTCGTCTTGAACGAGGCGGTAGGCGCTGTGACGGTCCAGTCCCTTCTCGATGAGGGCCAGCAAGATCCGCTGCGAATAGACGAGGCCCCGGCTGGACTGGAAGTTCTCAAGCATCCGCTCCGGGAACACTCGAAGGCCCCGCATGACAAAGGTGAAGAGATCGAGCATGTAATCCAGGGCCATGCATGAGTCGGGGAGCACCATGCGTTCCGCTGAGGAATGGCTGATGTCACGCTCGTGCCAAAGAGCGACGTTCTCGAGGGCCGTCACCGCATGGCCGCGGACCAGCCGGGCCAGGCCGCAGATTCTCTCGGCCAGCTCGGGGTTCCGCTTGTGCGGCATCGCCGACGAGCCGGTCTGTCCCTCGGCGAAGGGTTCTTCGACCTCACGGATCTCGGTGCGTTGGAGCCCCCGTATCTCGGTCGCAAATTTCTCCAGCGAGGCCGCGATGAGGGCAACGGTCTGGACGAACTGGCCGTGACGGTCGCGCTGCAGCGTCTGCGTGGAGGCCGCAGCGGGCCTCAGCCCGAGGCGCCGGCAGGCTGACGTCTCGACGGAAGGCGGGACCGTCGCATGGCTCCCCACGGCGCCGGAGACCTTCCCCACGGCTATCACGTCCCTCGCCTGTTTGAGCCTCTCGGCGTTCCTCCGCATCTCGTCGACCCAGACAAGGAGCTTCATGCCGAAAGAAGTGGGCTCCGCATGGACACCATGTGTCCGGCCCATCGTCACGGTGTGCTTGTGCTCGACCGCCTGTCTGACCAGGACCTCGGTCAGACCATCGATACCCCTGGCGAGGATCTCGGAAGCCTCCACGAGCTGGAGCCCCAAGGCGTTGTCCTGAACGTCATACGACGTCAGCCCAAGGTGAATGAACCGCCCATCGGGTCCAACGTTCTCCTGGACGGAGCGGAGGAAGGCGGTCATGTCATGCCGGGTCTCCTGGAAGACCTCCTCGACTCGGGCCGGGTCGTACGTGGCCTTCCTAATGTTTTGCATCGCGGCGGCGGGGATGGCCCCAGCATCGGTCCACGCTTCACAGATGGCGACCTCGACCTGGAGCCACTTCTCATGCTTGCTGGACTCCGACCAGACCCGTTTCATCTCGGGACGCGCGTAGCGGTCGATCATGCGGTCATCTACCTGCGGGGCAAAATGGGGAAGCCCTACCGTCCAATTGTACGCGGCGAATGCCCGGATCGGGCACAGGCGGTCCCCGGCGCGACGCCCGCCCCGTCCGGAAACTGGCGGCTAACAGATAGCGTACGATACAATGCCCGCGATGACTTCGACCTTCGACCTCCACGTCCACACCACCAAGGGAAGTCGCGACAGCAGCCTCACCCCGGAGGAGATGGTTGCCGAAGCCCGCAGAATTGGTCTCGCCGGCGTGCTCGTCACGGAGCATGAAGGATGGCCCCGCGAGGACTTCGAACAGTTCGCCAGGCACCAGGACCTTGTCCTGATCCGCGGGTTGGAGGTCTACACCAACCTCGGGCACGTCATAACCCTGGGCATGGATGGGTACGAGTCCGGCGTCTTCGAGATCGGCGAGCTGCGCCGGGTCGTCGAGCGGATCGGCGGCTACATGATCCTCGCTCATCCCTTCCGATTCCTGTTCGACCCCGCGGGGATCTACACTCGAAACATACTGTTCGAGGACCCTCAGGCGGTCCCGGAAACAGCGGAAGACGCGGCAACGCACCCGGTCTTCGACCTAGTCCATAACTTGGAAGTCGTCAACGGCGGCAACCTGGAAGAGGAGAACCGCTTCGCGCAATCAGTCGCCGGGCTCTGGCAATTTCGCGGCACGGGCGGCAGCGATGCCCACTCGACCCACGGACTTGGCAAGGGTGTGACCGTGTTCGACGGCGACATCCGCCATGAGCGGGACCTGATAGAGGCCCTACGGGAGGGGGTCTACGTCCCCGCCGAGGGCTTCAACGTCGGGCGTTTGAACCATTACCACACGCACCAGCACCACGCAGCTGATTCCATTCGGGCGCAGGATACATCCATTCAGGCGCAAGATACATGGAGGCAGGGCTCCGCCGGCTGACCTCCCGCCTCGGCGCCGTCCCGTTCGACCGCACCGCCGCCCTTACTCAGCCGACGCCATCGGGGGCTTCAGCCAAGCGAAGCAACCCGGCCATGCGCCTCTTGTGGAATGCGGCGTCACCGAGGTAATGCTGCAGGGTCCGCGCCCGCTTCGTGTATTGGGTAAGGCCAAACGTTATGTCGGTGCCGATTCCGGCATGCACCTGGTGGGACTCTTCGCATGCCCTGGGGTAGCCGATGCTTGCCACAGATTTTGCCATGGAGACCGCCAGAGCCGCGTCATCCCGTTGCTCGTCGAGCTTCCAGAGGGCCTCGAATGCCGTCCACTTGATGGAGTCCGCGTCGTTGAGGGCGATCACGATGTGGTCCTGGACCCGTTGGAAGGTCCCGATAGGGACCCCGAAGGCAATCCTGCTCTTGCTATACTCAGTGGCCAGATCGACCACCCGCCGCGCCCCTCCTCCCATGTAGGCCGCCAGCACCGCAGCGGCGCGGTCCCTGGCCCGTTCGATTGGACCCCAGGCCTTGCCGGTCTCCCCGACGATCGCCGAGCCGTCGAGCGTTACGTCCGCAAGGGTGACTTCGCAGAGGTTGTCGCTCATCCAGCCGCTGTGCCGTCGTATGGAGAGGCCCTTTGCGTCCGGGTCGACCAGGAACAGGGTGATGCCCTCCTCGGGGGCGCCGGTGCTGGACGTCCTGGCCGCGATCAGGAGACGTTCGGCGATGTGGGCATCCGGAATGAAGAGCTTGGTTCCGTTGAGGACATAGTCAGCCCCCTTGTTCTGCGCTGTCAGTTGCACATGCTCGGGGCCCCACCCGTAGTCCGGCTCCGTGTAGCCCAGCGCCACGATCTGCCCTTGCTCGGCAATAGGCGGCAGGAGGGCCTCTTTCTGTGCCGCCGTCCCAGCTTCGAGGATCACGTGGGCGCTAAGAACCGTGGCGGAGAGATGCGGACCGGGACAGGCGAATTCGCCCAGGGCCTCGTAGACGACTCCAAGCTCGACCAGGGAGTTACCGGTGCCTCCGTACTGCTCGGGGAGGGACATCCCGGCCCACCCGAGATCGACCATCTGCCTCCAGAGATCGATGGAAAACCCCGACGGGCTGTCGTCGATCTCCAAGACCCGTTCCTTCGGGACCTCGCCCCTGAGGAAATCCAGCGCGGCGTTGCGCAGCATCTGATGGTTTTCGTCAAATGTCAGGTCCATGCCGCTCACTCCTCATCTATCGCCCCGCACTCCTTGGCACCGTGCGGAGGTCCCGCGCCGAGCGAGGCTCAGCTCAATGATTGGACCGCACCTCGGTCATCCATCCAGACAAGCCCGAGAGCCTTCGCCACGTCCGCCGCATGATCATCAGGCGACCCACCCGCATGCTGGGCGGCGAGGCTGTCGCGCTCGAACCATTCAAGCATGCCTCCCAGGGGGGCTCGGGAATCATCCTCGCCCAGGAGAGCATATGGCCCGGATACCTCGCGAATAATGCCTGCCAGCGACGCGGCCGATCTCTTGACCCACAAGTCGTACTGGGCCTCTTCGTACGTCATCGGCTGCTCGGCGATCTTCATCCGCTCGTTCCGGTCTTTCAGCAGCCGCCCAGTCTCACAGTCGATAAGGGCATCAACCAGACGGCCTTCCAGCAGGACATCACCGGCCAACACCCCCTCGGCAGACCTGTGCTCTCCTGCATGCCGAAGAAGGCCCTGAAGGACGGGGAATGCTCCCAGGGCTTCCACTAAACGCCCCCCAGGGGTCGACTCTCCCGACCCGATAGCGCCAATCTCACTGCCGGGTCCCAACTGCGGTCCTGACCTCCGTCAGCCTAAGGTCGTGGCTATTGTAGAGCATCGGGTAGCGTCTTCAAGCCTGTTGCCACCGTCCGGATGCCGGCATGCGAGAGCCTCCCATAGCGACCAGCCGGACACGAGGGCCCTTTCCTTCTCCTCCAAGCAGCGACAGCCCTAGGACCGATGACGTTGCCCCGCGATGCACAGTGCGGACCTCGCCGCCGTCCTAGTACTGTAGCTCAGAGTCGACGACGTTGATCAGCGGCTCTCCCGCGACATAGCGCCTGAGGTTGTCGGCAAAGAACCGCCCCGCCCTGATCCGGTTGTCGATCAGGTCGCCGGAGACGTGAGGAGTGATCAAGACGTTGGGCATGTCCCACAGAGGGCTGCTCTCGGGGAGGGGCTCGGTCTCGAACACATCGAGCCCCGCTCCGGCTATCTCCCCCCGCTCGAGCGCCCGTACCAAAGCCGGCTCGTCGATGAGCTTCCCCCGGCCCACGTTGACCAGATAGGCCGTTGGCTTCATAGCCCCAAGCTCCTCGGGGCCTATCGTCCGTACCGTGTCCCGAGTCAGCGGGAGAGCGTCGACGACAAAATCACAGAGTGGCAGCATCTCCCGCAAGCGGTCAGGCGGATACGACTCATCGACCTGCTCTGGTGGAGGGCGCTGCCCCGCTGACCGGTGCATCGCGAGGACCCGCATGCGGTATGCCTTGCCCAATCGGGCCGTCTCGAGGCCGATCTCGCCGAGCCCCATTACACCCAAGGTCTTGCCTTCCAGGACATCCGGCCTCGTCGCGTCACGCTCGTAGCCGTGTCGACGCTGGTTCTCCATGCACAGGGCCATCCGCTTCACGAACATCGCCATGAACATGAAGCAGTGCTCCGCGATGGGTAGGGCATTGGTGCCTGTAACCTTCGTCACAGTGACCCTCGAGCTCACGAGCCCCGCATCGACCAGGGAATCCACTCCGGTGCCGATAAACTGGACCCATCTAAGCATCGGCGCCCGATCCAAGACGTCTCGCGGAGGTCGGCCGATGAACATCACCTCCACGTCGCGCAGGGACTCGTCGAGCTTAGAGGCCGCCTCCGGCGATTGCGACTCTTGCGCAATCAGGTCGCCGAGGGGGATGAGTCTGACACGAGGAGATATGCCGGCCAGCAGATCGGTAGTCTGTTCCGCAACTGGGAAACCCAGGCCAACGTTGACGGGGGTATCCATCGGCTAGTCCTCAGGCATCAAGGGCTCGACTCCGTCCTCGAGCTCGACTCCCAGGGCCAGCATGACATGACCGATCATGCCGTAGTAGCCCACCAGCATCGTGGTCTCGACTGCGACCTCACGACCCACGAGGTGCTCGACCGCCTGAAACGTCGCGTCGTTGACTCTCTTGCGGAGGACCTGGTGCGCGTAGTCCACCCAGACCGATTCTTTAGGGAGCATTCCCTTCGTGGTACGCTTGCCGATGGCATCGATGACCTCCTCCCGCACACCCTCCTGCCTGGCCATCGGGACATGATGAGTGAACTCGTATTGGCAGCCCATCTCCCGGGCAGTGGCTAATATCGCAGTCTCCCGGGCGTCGCCTGGGATCCGGGACCTGAAACGGGCGTAGGCCCCCACCTCGCCGACAAGGCCAGCCATCTCGGCCGCGTTGAGAAAAGCGGAGAACACGTTGGGCATGCGGCCGCCACGGGCCTTGCTGATGGCATCATAAAAGGGCTGCTCGGCGGAAGAGAGATCGTCACGGGAGCGGTAGGGGACTCGTGCCAAAAGCGCCTCCTTCGCGCCCGTTCGATCGGGACGCCCAACTGTAGCACGGGGCCTGCAGGGGCACAACGCTCATGGATGATGCCGCCAGGGATTTTCATTGTCCGCAAAGCGTACGTCGTCAATCCAGTAACCGTCCGCGGGAAGCAAAGTTGGCCCATGTCGAGGCTTTCTGGGTCCCGGCTTTCGCCAGGAAGAGCTTCCAGCCCCCTTCCGCTCTTCTTCCGTTCGGGCGCCGAGGGAGGACTATAATTGGAGCATCCCTCCCACCCGTTCGAAGAGAAGCCCCCGATGTTCCTGCGTCCACTCCTGTATGGCTTCCCCGTATTGCTGGCCGCCGTGCTCGCGCTGTCTTCCTGCATCGGGTTCGGGGACTCGCGGCCGGAGCAGGAGCTCCCCACGGCGGTCCCGGAAGACCTCGCAAAGGTATGGGAGGTCTACGGGAAGCTCCGGGCACGGTACGTGGGGGAGATCGACGCCGACGCCCTGGCGGAAGCCGCCATCCGGGCGATGATCGAAGAGCTCGGCGACCCCTTCACGGCCTACTATGACCCGGAGGACTTCAGCAGCCGCCTGAAAGGCGGGGACAGCAAGTTCGAGGGGATCGGCGCCTCGGTCGCCGTCCGCGAGGGGAACATCATCATCGTCCGCCCTTACCCGGGCTCTCCTGCCGAGAAGGCAGGCCTTCAGAGAGGAGACATCATCCGCGCGGTCGAAGGCGAGTCCACCGAGGGGCTGACGCTGCAAGAGGTTGTCTCGCGCGTCCGCGGCCCGAAGGAGACGCGGGTCAAGCTCTCCATCGAGAGCGCCGGGGACGGTACCACCCGCGACGTCATCATCGAGCGGGCGGAGATCGAGATAGCGACGGTGGAAACCGAAAGGCTCTCGGGCGACATCTTCGTGCTGCGCATTCGGCAGTTTGCCAAGAAGACGGAAAAGGAGCTGGACGATGCGTTCAAGGAGCTACGCTCCCAGGGGATCACGGGTCTGGTCCTAGACTTGAGAGGGAACCCGGGGGGCCTGCTGACGACGGTGATCGACACAGCCGACCAGTTCCTGGATGAAGGGCTCGTCATGTACGAGATCAACGCAGCCGGCGACCGGAAGGACTGGAGGGCCGAATCGGGCGGGGCTTACACGGACTTGCCGATGGCCGTTCTGGTCAACGGCGGCAGCGCAAGCGGCAGTGAGGTGTTAGCGGGGGCGTTGCAGTCAAATGGGCGCGCCGCCCTCTACGGCACCCAGACCTTCGGCAAAGGGGTGGTGACCGTTCCCGTCAGGCTGGAGGATGGATCGGGGCTCTACATCACCACGGCGACCTGGTACACACCTTCCGGCGAGAAAATCGGCAAGGTCGGACTGACGCCCGACTTCGAAGTAGCGAGGACCCTTGCCGACCTCCGCCAAGGGCGGGACCCCCAGCTTCAGACCGCGCTCGAGGCCGTGCGGCAGGCGCGGTCCACGGGCTGATGGCGCCGCCATGAGCAAGGACGGCAAGTTCAGGGTCATCACGGTCAACCGCCTCGCGCGGCACGAGTACGAGATCATCGACACGGTCGAGGCGGGGCTCGCCTTACTTGGCACCGAGATCAAGTCCATCCGGGCCGGGCGGGTGAACATCCGCGAGGCCTTTGCCCGCAGGAGCGGCGGCGATCTCTGGCTCCATGGGATGCATGTCGCCGAGTACGGTCCCGCCAGCTATAACAATCACGAGCCGACGAGAGCAAGGAAGCTTCTGTTGCACCGGGACCAGATCGACGACCTGGCGCATCGTGTAGAATCCCGCGGGCTGACATTGGTGCCGCTGCGGCTGTACATTCGGCACCACCGCGCCAAGCTCGAGCTGGCCCTGGTCCGTGGACGGAAGCGCTTCGACAAGCGGGAGGCCATCGCGAAGCGGGACTCGGACCGGCGGATAAGGCAAACGCTCCATCAGCGGGCATAGCAGCCAACTCCCCGTCTGTCGATCATTCCAACCTCCTTTGGAACTCCGACCCGCCTCAGCTCCCTAGGCGCCGTCCCCTGGGGAGATCCAGGCGGAACCGCGGCTGGCTCTATCGTTATGTAGACTAGCCCTCGGCTGTATAATGGACCGGTAATATGGGGACGCGTGGGTTCGACAGGGGGGTGACCGGGCAGGACTGCGGGCCGAGGCGCCATCGCCGCGTCAAAAGGTGGCAAAACCAGTAACTGGCGAACGACAACTCGCTCTAGCGGCCGCTTAAGGCTGCTACGTCTACCTGAGCCTCTCCTCGAGGGCGAGGGCTAGGCGACGCAATTCGAGGTGCGGTCGACCCGACGCCGATACTGGCGGCTTAAGACCATCGGCTGGCCCCGCCGGACAACGCCGGTTGAGGAAGGCGGGGCAAGATACTCACACCGGCTACGCTCGTAGACGTCCTGCGACTGGGCTCTTTTGGACGGGGAGTTCGACCCTCCCCCGTCTCCACCATGAACACCATCCACGGCGATCGCCCCCGTTGACCGGGGGGATCGCGCGGTCTGGGTAACGACCCGCTCCACAGCGTTGCAAGCTGCCGCCCGACGGCTTCAGAAACCGAAGGCAGCACTCCTGGAAGGCGCCACGAGGGCCGTTTCCTCCGCGACTAACGTGTTACCTTAGCTGCGCAGCAACCGCCAGAGGGGGTCTCCGGATGTTGGTCTTCAAGGGGTTCCACAACGTCGTCGTGGCCGTAAAGGACGTCGAAGCGGCAGCAGACAGCTGGCAGACCATGCTCGGCGGTACGCCGATGGAGCAGGGTGACTATCCGGGGTCACCCGCAGATGTCAGGAGCATGAGGTTCGGAGTCGGCGACGCCTGGGTCGAGCTGGCCCAACCGCTCAGCGAAAGGAGCCCTCTCTGGGACTTTCTCCAGGCCTCCGGCCCGGGTGTCTACTCCGTCGGCGTGCAGGTCGACAATGTGAGTACCGCGGTCCAGAAGGCCCGGCAGGTAGGGGCCGGAGTGCTAGGGGACGGGAGCCAGAGCGGCCCAACCTTCATGGACCCGAAGTCCTTGAATGGAGTCTTGCTTGGACTCCACTCGGAAAAGGTCCGGGTGGAGGGACAGCCCCTGTTCGATAGCTTTCACCACATCGTCGTGGCCGTCCGGGATGACGCCGCCGCGATAGCCGACTGGCAGAGGGCCTTCGGGACTATCCCCCACCCGGAGGGGCCAAATCGGGAGGTCCATCCCCATCACATACCGGTCGGCGAGGCCTGGTTCGGACTGACCTCGGCGGGGACCGATGCAGGGGCCCTGGGAAAATTCCTGGACAACCGCGGCGAGGGCGTATACCTGATCAGCGTGATCGTCGATAACGTGAAGCAAGCCGCTGGGGCCATCCGGGACCGCGGCGGGCGGATCATCGGCGATGAAAATGGGCCGGGGCAAGTGTTCGTCCACCCTGCAACCACCCACGGCGTGCTGATGGAGCTGGCGGATAGCAGCATCCGCATGTGGCCGGATGCACCGTGAGCCGGGTCAACCACCCATCTTCGAGGGAAGGCTCAACACGGCATTCCCGACGATAGGCTTGACGCCATCCTGGTTCTCCAGATAAACATCGACCTCGACGAGATTCTCTCCGTTGTCGCGGCTCGTCTTCCGGATGATTCCCCTGGCGGTCAGCGTATCTCCAGGGTGCATCAAGGCCCGATAGGTAGTGGAGAGCTTCCGCACGCATCCAGGGTCCCCGGCCCAGTTGACCAGCATCTGGCTCATGTAGGAGGTCGCCAGGGGAGCGGTCACCAGGACGTCGGGATAGCCTTCGGACTGGGCCCAGTCCTTGTCCCAATGGATCCGATGAGCGGTCCAGTAGGCAACTCCGAACATGAAGATGGAAACCCTGGTTGGCCGCTTGACGACGGGGGGCAGCTCCTCCCCAACTGTTACGTCCTCAACGTATGCGCGGGTCATTGGACACGTCCTATCGAAATATCAGCGTCCGCTTCTCGATCGCCAGCAGGTCTTCGTCCTGATTGGTAAACCTCGACTCGGTCGTCTGAAAGATCAAACGGCCGGTCCGGCCTTCTTTCTCCTGGATCTCGATCACTTTGGCCCGTTTCGTGATGACATCGCCGACCCGGACGAGTCGAAAGACCTCCACCTCCGTCCCGCCCGCCATGGAGCGGCCGTAGATCCCCGGCACCGCTAGGTCATCGTACTGGCCGTCCTCCTGAAGCCTGGACTCGGGCACCACCCGCCGCAGCGGGGCCTCATAGAACAGGGGGGGCGCGACGATCTCGCCATACGCGGTTTGCGCGGCGAGCCCGGGGTCGGTGTAGTGAGGGTTGCCCCAGTCGCCGGTGGCCGCTACGTACTCCTTGATCTGGCGGAGAGAGACGGGGTCGCTGACGTCGACCTCCTCGCGCCCGAGGCTGAGCTTCGCCTCCTCGGTCATGTAGGGGAACTCGGGCATCTCAACCTCCTCGCACATGGCGCCCCGTGGCGGCCGCGAACAGCTCTTGCCCGGCACGGGACCGACTCGAGAGCTGCCGGCCACTCAGCCCTCGGTCGGAGATTCTGAATGCAGCATAGGGGCGGCGCCGACAGGTGTCCACCCGCATCCCCAGCGGCAGGCGGGGGCTCTTCCTCGGAGAAACAGTTGCGTGCGGATACGGGCAAGCATAGGATTTTCCTTAGGCGTCCCAAGTGTCAGAATCAGCGAGGGGATCACGGTATGGGGAACGCGCTAGCTGGACACGTCGCCATCGTCACGGGGGCCAGCCGAGGAATTGGACAGGGTATCGCTCTCCGCTTTGCGGCGGAGGGTGCGAAAGTGGTGGCGGTCGGCCGCGATGAAACCAGGCGAAATACCGAGATGGAGGGTTCCCTGGAAGAGACTCTCGGCCTGGTCCGCGCGGCCGGTGGGACGGCAATCGCCGCCCGCATAGACTTCGAAGACCTGGATTTCGACAAGGGCGCCCTTGCCGGCCAGGCACAGGAGGCCTTCGGGGCACCGGTGGACATCCTCGTGAACGATGCCGCTGCCCCCCGGGAGTTCGATGACCATGGCTTCATCCCTTTCGCGGACATGAGCCGCGAGTTCTTCTACAGAACGATCGCGGTGAACGTCTGGGCGGCCTGGGACCTCGCCAAAGCCGTCATCCCGGGCATGAGAAAGAAAGGGGCCGGCTGGATCCTCTCAATCTCCTCCGCCCAGGCCCAGCCAAGGCCCAAATTGCAACCTGGACGCCCCGCTCAGGTGAACCGCCTCGGAGGAGGAGCGCTCTACGGCAGCTCCAAGGCGTTCTTGGACCGCATGTCCACGGGCGCCGCAATGGAGCTGTTCAGGGATAACATCGCCGTAAACACACTGGCCCCTACATCCCATATCGAAACACCCCTGTCCAAGACTGTCGTGGGCAGCGTCAGGAACCGGATTGCCAAGGAGCCGTTGGAGACCTTCGTGGAGGCGGCCCTGGCGCTGTGTTCGGGCGACCCGAAGAGCATGACCAGCCGCGTCGTGTACAGCCTACCGCTCTTGGCTGAGCTCAACAGGTCCGTTCGCACGCTGGACGGCAGGGCCCTGTTCGAAGGGTGGCAGCCCTCCAAGGACGACTCCAGGAAGACGCAGCCGACGTATCTAACGCACCTGGGGCACTAGGGCGTGTTCACACTAGCTGTGAGGCAAAGGCTTGCCAAAGGCGTGGCGGGGCTAAGGTGCCTGGCGGGCAGCGTCTTAGATTCCTCGGCTACGCCTCGGAATCACTATGGCCTTGTGAAGGCCACGTAAGGGGATGAAAACAGGGCGGCGTCCCAGGACAGGGCCGGAGGCGGGGAACGACGGGCCGGGAGGCGGGTTTCAAACCCGCCCCTACGAAACAGCGGCGCGACGGTGCCCATTTTCATAGCAATGACACGGGGAAGCGCTTTTCGTGTAGCGCGAGCATAGTGTAAACAGGCCCTGGCTAGTAGCCGTCACAGCAAGAGGTCGATCGTCTGACCGGTCAGGCCGGAGGAGCGTTCCGAGGCCAGAAAGACCACTGCGTCGGTAACCTCGCGAGGCTGCACCAGACGCCCCAGCGGAGAGGAAGCGGCGAGCCCCCGCATACGGTCCTGCGTGTCCTCTCCCTGCTCCCTTCGGACCGCCATCTGCCGGCGCAGCCCCTCCCCCTCTATAGCCCCGGGCATGACGGCATTCACGCGGACCCCGTGCTGACCGACCTCTTTCGACAGGGATTGAGTGAGGGCGACGAGGCCGCGCTGCGCTACAGCGTGGGCGCTGATGTTCGCCGGGGCCTGGATGCCAGTGGTCCCTGAGATGTTGATGATGTTGCCGCTTTTTCTAGTGACCATCGATTTCAGCGCCTCTCGCGAGCAGAGCATCGCCCCGGTCAGCTTGGTCGCAATCGCGTTGGTCCAGCCGTCCAACGGCATGTCGGCCACCGAGCTTACGAGGCGGGCGGAAGCGGCGTTGTTTACCAGGAGGCTCACGAAGCCGAATCGGTCCACCGCTACCCGAAAGAGCTCGATCACATCCTGTTCCCTGGTGAGGTCAGCCACTACGGACATTGACTGCCGCCCAAGCGCCTGGATCTCCCTGGACGTTTCTTCGAGTGGGCCCAGCGTGCGGCCGCAGACCGCCACGTCGGCCCCCTCCTCGGCAAGCGCCAGCGAGATGTCCCGGCCCAGGTCCCTTCCGCCGCCGGTGACTACAGCCACATGTCCGGAGAGCAGTGAATCCATCGCAGCTCCTCATTCTCCGCCTATTCGGGGGCACACCCCGCTCTCTTCAGGCCCAAAAGACAGGTCGAGGTCTCCGGACGGGCGCAAGGCTACGCCGGGGCTCGCGGAGATGTCAATTCCGCGCGACGAGCCCCTTTCCGTAGCAAGAGACGCGGTCTGGCTGTACCATCTTGCTGCATTGTAGGACCAGCCCAACGGAGGTGTGAAATGCCGGTCGACTATGAGGTGCGAGACGACGGAGTCGCGACGGTGACCTTCAACCGCCCCGAAACGATGAACTCTTTGGACGCCCGGGAAATGATTCGTTTTGTGGAAGCGCTGCACGACATACGAAAAAACCCGGCCGTCAAGGTGGCCATTCTTACGGGCGCGGGCCAGCGGGCCTTCTGCGCTGGGTCCAACCAGAAGAAGGACCACCGCGAGGACCCAGAGGTAAAGACCTTCCACGAGGACTGGTATGAGCCGAGTAAAGGTCTCATGCTCCATATGACCCCCTACCTCAAGGGCATTGATATATGGAAGCCCCTGATCGCTGCCGTCAACGGCCACGCCATTG
This sequence comes from Dehalococcoidia bacterium, assembly GCA_965220155.1. Lineage (GTDB taxonomy): Bacteria > Chloroflexota > Dehalococcoidia > SHYB01 > SHYB01. Next base: position 3,634,110 of record OZ244810.1, read on the forward strand.
CTATGGGGGCGGCCATCGTCTTGGGCTGCGACATTCGCATTGCGAGCCCAGCGGCAACATTCGCCTGCAACGAGACAACCTTCGCCGACATCCACGATGGCGGCGCCGTAGCCCGCCTGCCCCGCCAGATCCCATTCGCCGACGCTATGAACCTGCTCCTGACAGGCCGCAGGATCGGCGCAGAGGAAATGCTGAGGATGCATATTGTCAGTGAGGTCCTCCCGCCGGATAGGCTCATGCCGCGGGCCTACCAGATGGCAGAGCACCTCGTCAACAATTGCGATCAGCCGTCCGTCGAGATCACGAAGCAAGCGGTCATCAGGGGAATGGACATGGGGCTGAGCCAGTCAATGGTGGAAGAGGCGCTCTACAAGGAGATGCTCATCAATCGGCACGGCGGAGAAGAGGCGCTCGCGGCCGTCCGTGGACGGCATTTCGACGCGATCCTTCGCAAGGAAAAGGAGACGCTGCCCTAGCCCAGACGTTCGAGCCGGCGGGGGAGGTATTCGTCCGTTCGAGACCTCAGCTACGGCCACCCCGCCCCAGGAACGTCGACGCGGGCCGTCTCCACCCAGCCCACCGACCGGTCGCGGACCCTGGGGTCATTGGTCATGATCTCCATGCCCTCCCAGGTCGTGCGTGCGGTCATTAGAAATAGCGTCCGGCGATCGGGTCCACCTAGCATGGGGGCGACCGTGGCTTTCCCTTCGCAGGTGATTCGATGGGTCACCTGGCCCCCTTCAACGATGCGCTGGAATTCTCGCTTTAGAGGCAGACCGGCCCAGATAGCCCCCTCGGCGTCGACGCAGATGCCGTCCGGCGCCGCATCCTGGATTTCTGCGAAGATCCTGCGGCCGGAGAGCGAGCCGTTGGGGTTGACGTCAAAGGCCGTCAGCCGGTTCCCCTGAAACTCGGCCACTATAAGGGCCCGGCCATCGGCCGTGATGGCGATTCCATTGGGACCCGACAGATCGTCTGCGACGGTGCGGACCGTTCCATCAATCTCCAATAGCGCCAGAGAGCCCCCTGTCTCCGTCATACAGTCGAGGTAAGCCCTGCCCTGTTGGTCCACGCACATGTCGTTCAGCCCAGTGCTCCCGTCCGACAGGTCGGCGGCAAGAGCGGGAGCGTCGGGTCCGAGCCGCCACACCTTACGGTCCCCCATGCCGACCACCAGCGGGGTACCATCGGGAAGAAACCCAAGCCCCGAGGGGCGGTCGTCACCGGGCAGGCTCACGACTACCTCCGGCCGGCCATCAAGGTCTACCGTCATGACCTGCCGGCCCCAGATGTCCGAGAACCAGAGCTTGCCGTCGCGCCAGCGCGGCCCCTCACCGAAGACGATCCCTTCCAACAGCACATGAGATTCGAGAGTATCCATGCAATACGCCTCCAGGTCCGGCCAAACGGGACGATGCGGTCTCAGTCTGCGTCGCCTATCGCTTGTCCGCTGCCAGGCAGGCCGGACACCCCGGCGTACAGGCCGCCGGGGTTAGTGACTGGATATTCTTCTTCATTCTATCCTCCCTGAGTCTTCCTGTTCAGTCTGGCGTGCCTTCAGCATCTTGTGGCGCTCAATCCGCCTCAACTCTTGATCGTCCATCATCAACCTCATAAGGGTGCTGTAGGAATCAGTAACCGATTTGGCAGAGGAGTCTAGGCCGGGGAAAAGGTTTTCACGCGTGACGTTCAGCAGCTGCAAGTCTTCCATGATACGATCCTTATACTCTCCAGATATGGTCAGCTTGTAGTGGGCATAGACCGGAATCTCATCATTCCACTTCAGAACCCCGTCGCGCTCGAACTGCTCGTGAAACGCTGACACCAGAAAGGCCCCGGCTTGTGCCCTGAGACGCTCAGAAGACTGTTGCGGCTCCACGAAAAAGACTTGGTAGAGATCCCTCGGGTCAATCCGCTCTTCGAAGTAGGGCTTTTCTTGCCGGATCAGTTGGTAGAGGAGGCGCATAGCTTCCGAGTGTTCGTTTTCCCGACGAATTCTGTTGTTGCCCAGGGAGAAGTGCTTGCCTAGAAGTGCGTCTTGTTGACGGCGAGACAGCCTGGCAACATTGGAGGTGATGCTGACAGCGTCGCTGTTGAAGGTCTTGACCAACGCTCTCGGCACCGCGAAGACATGAAGACGCCCGTTTTCTTCCTCCTGGTTCTTCTGGCCAGTCCTGTCACAGGCGTGGAACAGGCCAACCAGTGGATTCCTGGTGACATCCAAGAACCGTGTCCTTAGACCATGATGCTGGGCAAGCACCCATTGAGCGAGTGCCGAAGTCATCCCGTTGAATTCTTCAGGTCGCCGTGACACAAGGTCGATCAGCAAATCCCTCTCAAATGCGGCCAGGTCGCTTCTCATGACAGAAGGGCGCAAATCCCATCCGCATTCGAACTCACCGCGAAAGTAAAGTGTGGTCGTCGCGTCGTAGTAATTCTTGAATTTCTGGATTTTAGGCAGCAAATCTTCGATAGCTTTGACCGGCTCCGCCTCATCCGGATGTTGCTTCGGCGACTGTATTACTGAGGGGTAGAGGGCTGCCTTCCAAGGTTCCGTAGCGGTCAGATTGGCCCCGGTAAGGTCAGCAAAATGAAATTTTGCGTTTGTGAGGTCGGCGCGCCACAGGTTAGAGTCGATAAGGGTGGCGAGTGTTAGGTTCGCGTGGGAGAGATCGGCAGAGTTCAGATCTGCTTTGGTGAGATTGGCATTTACGAGGTCGGCTCCGGCCAAGGGAATTTTTCCGCGACTGTCTAGCTTGTCAGCGTCCCGAAATATCCAATACAAAGGGGCGTTCCCAAAATCTGGGTAGAAAAGATACCCTTTCCCCGGAACGATTTGGTGCCGCTCGTTCCAAGCCTCCACTCCTTCAAGGAGCCATCCGATGTGTTCAGTGTTGGCCACGGTCCTTCCTCACTCAGCTACTGTAGCCAGTGAGTAGGCGACGGCGTTGTAGTTGCCTTGGCAACAGTCAATGACGCCAATGTTCAACACGGGGATAGAGATCTGCAAGTGTCTGCCCGGCCGCTTGCCATTCGCCGCACCGCGTCTGTTGGCATGAGAATATAACGGCTGTCTCACGGAGTCTCTTCAGCCTCTCCAACATCGGAGAAGTTGGTGATGGCGACCTCGCCTTCGGGAAACTCGGCGACGATCTTCAGCCGCCCGCCCACCGCCTCGATGTAGGAACGGAGGCTGGAGACGTACACGTCCGCCCTCTGCTCCAGCTTGGCGACGGCGGGCTGGTTCACCTTCAGCTTCTCCGCCAGGTCCCGCTGGGTGAGCGCCCGCGCCCGGCGCAGCTCGTGCAACGGCATTTCGGCGAGCAGCTCTCTCTTCATGGCGTCGATGCGCCGACGGCGCTCCGACGTGAAGGCCTCGGTCAACTCCCGGAATGGATGGCGTCCACTCATTCGATCAGTCCCTCCTTCCGCAGTCCCTCCAGATGCTCGTCGTAGAGGTCGTCGGCCACCGGCACGTATTCCTGGTAGAACCTGTCGTTGCCCGTCTTGTCGCCGCCAATGAGGAGTATGGACGTTCGCCCGGGGTCGAAGGCGTAGAAGACCCGCAGGGGCGTACCCCCGCTCTGCGCTCGAAGCTCCCGCATGACCCCGTGGCGCGAGCTTCTTTTATGTCCGAGGAGTAGGGGTACGGCAGATTGGGGCCGTGCTCCATCAGCAGTTCGACCCTGGCGGCCACGGCGTCCTGTGACTCTCCAAGAGCGTCTGCCACCACTGCCCAAACTCGTCGGTGTACTCGACCCCCCAGACCATGAGCCTATTATATTCCTAATAAGGAATCAACACAAGAGGTAATCGGGCGCTCCGGCGACGACACGGGCTCGCGCACAGGCCCCCCTTACAAGGCATTCATCTTGGAGGACGCGATGTGGTGCCATGGGGGTATACAGAGAATCGAGTTTGTGTGCGCCTCCAGGTCCGGCCAAACGGGACTATGCGGTCTCAGTCTGCGTCGCCTATTCTAGTGGTCCCTATCGGTGGAGCTCGACGGCGGCAGCATATTTCGCCCAAAGAACGCGGCCCGCAAGCCTTCACCGGGATTGGGCTACGACTCCGAATCAGGGTACACTGGCGCCCGGCGCATTGGTCCTTCAGAGGCAAGGGGACAATGCGGGATGCGCCCCGAGAATCGCGCGCTATCAGCATTTCGGAGGTTGTGAGGACGATGGCAGAGCACCCCCACAAGCCAGTCCCCGTAGCGGACGAGTTCACCGAGGAGTTCTGGGCCGCAGTCGACCGCAAGGAATTGGTCATTCAGCGTTGCCAGAGGTGTCAGCGGTACCATCACCCGCCCGTCGGTGTGTGTACGAACTGTTTGTCCGACCGCTTTTCGTTTGCGCCCGTCAGCGGCCGCGGCAAGATATATACGTATACCATCACCCATGACGCGCGGCAGCCGGCCTTCGAAGCGGACATACCCTACACCATCGCAATGGTGGAGCTGGATGAGCAGCCGGAGCTGTTCCTGCTCAGCAACATCCCCGGGACGCCTACCGGCGAGATCAAGCACGGCTTGCGGGTCGAGGTTGATTTCGAAGAGATCGTCCCGGGCAGGTTCATTCCTCAGTTCCGCGTCGTTGACTGACAAGTCGCGTCGTTGACTGACAAACCGATTGCAGCGCCCGGAAAACTCCCGAGAGGAAGCCCATGACCCAACAACCTGACCTGACGGGAAAGGTCGCAGTGGTAGGAGTAGGCCATTCCAAGGTCTACCGGCGGGCCGACGTAGCGCTGGGTGTCCTGGCTGTCGACGCGGCGACGAAGGCTATAGAGGATGCCGGGCTTGAAGTTTCCGACATCGACGGGCTTTCCACCACCCCTTATCAGCCATTCGAAGGGGCAGGGGAGATCGATGGAGTCAACATCGTGAGCCCCGAGTTCCTGATGCAGGCGATGCGCATGGAGGTCGCATGGTCGGAGCGGCAGCTACGCCCTGTAGGAGCCAGCCTCATCGATACCATGCATGCGGTGGCCTCGGGGCAGTGCCGCTACGCGGTCTGCTTCAGGGGGCTCCACAGCCCGGCCGGAAGACGCTACGGGCGGACCGCCCCCGAAACGGCCCTAGGGGGCGCCCAGTTCCGGGCCCCATATGGCCTGTTCCCCCCGGGCTCGTACGCGATCATTGCGCAGCGATATATGGACAAGTACGGGGCCACTTCAGAGCAGTTGGGGGCGTTCATCGTTCAGAACCGGGAGAGAGCCCTGAAGTGGGAGCATGGTTATTGGTACCAGCACGGAGGCGGGCCTCTTACGATGGAGGACTACATGACCTCGCGCATGATCTCCAGCCCTCTTCGCATCCACGACTGTGACATTCCCGTGCAGGTCGCGGCAGCCTTCGTGGTGACGACGGCGGAACGCGCCAAAGACTTGAGGCATCCGCCCGCTTATGTCCTTGGCACATCAAACCCGTTCACCGTGCCGACGGAATCGAACCCCTCCCTCGAGCGGTTCCTGGAAGAGGGAGCCCAGACGGGCAGGTTCCTCTGGCGCAACTCCGGAATCAGACCGCAGGACGCTGACGTCGTCAATCTGTACGATGGGTTCAGCGTCCTGACTCCCATGTGGGCCCACGCTTTGGGTTTCTGTGATGAGGGAGAGGGCTTTTCGTTCATCGCGGCGCCTCCTGTTCCCTTCAACACCTCCAGCGGGAACCTCGGTGCGGGACGCAGTCACGGCATAGCCCAGATCATGGACTCGGTGTTGCAGATCATGGGCAGGTCCGGTCCTCGCCAGGTAGCGGGTGCCGAGACTGCCGTTGCCGTTACCAATCCCCTGAACATCGGGTCCGGGTTCGTTTTCAGCAAGCAACCCGGCTGACGCCGATCGGCCTATGGCCCGTCCGTGCTCTCCTCGGCGTTCGTCGCGCAGGTATGCAGGCGGCGCTCACAACGATGTACACTGCGGACTGGGCTCGGCCGGAAGCCGCAGGCGGAAAGGAATGCCGATGAAGTTTGGGATCTTTTTCGAGATCATCGTCCCACGTCCGTGGACCCCGGAGCGGGAACGCCAGGCGTTCGAAGACTGCGTAGCGCAGGCGAAGCTTGCCGACGAGCTCGGCTTCCAGACGGCCTGGGTGGTCGAGCACCACTTCTTCGAGGAGTTCAGCCACGCCTCCGCCCCCGACCTGTTTCTCCTGGCTGTAGCCAGGGAGACGAAGCAGATCAGGCTTGGACATGGGATTGCCATCTGCGTCCCAGAGATCAACAGCGCCGTCAGGCTGGCTGAAAGGGCGGCGACCCTCGATATCCTTTCGGGAGGGCGAGTCGAGTTCGGGACCGGACGGGCGGCGACTTGGAACGAGCTGGCGGGATTCCGCGCCAACCCCGACTACACCAAGAAGACGTGGGACGAGTTCGTCCGCACGATTCCCAAAATGTGGATGGAGGAGCGCTTCGGCTACGATGGACAATATGTCAAGTTGCCCCGTCGGGCCGTCATCCCCAAGCCCTATCAGCAGCCCCATCCGCCCATGTGGGCAGCCTGCGGCAGCCGCGGCACCGAGATCGATTCCGCCGAACGCGGTATCGGCGCCCTATTCCTTTCGTTCTCCGGGTACCAGCAGCAGGCGGAGCGCGTGAAGGGGTTCAGAGAGCGAATCGCCCGCTGCGACGACCCTGTTGGAGGGTTGATCAACAATCGGGCAACCCTCGTGAATTTCCTCTATTGCCACGAAGACGACGAGGTCGGCCAGAGTGTCGGAAAGCGTCTCGCGATCCGGTACGGGGAGACCGGAGGACAGGCCTCGGGAGTCAGCGAGCTCTATCCAACCCCCGGATACTCGTATACCGGTGATGTGCGCAGCGCCCTCCAGCGCGGCACTTCAGCACCAGCGCCCCAATCGGACGGGCAGGCAGGCTACTCCCAGAGGTCGAGTCTGCGCACCCTCTACCACAGTGAAGATGCCAGGGTCCCTGAGGGACTCTGCGGCGGAGACCCCCAACGCATCATCAAGGCCCTGGAGGGCTGGGGGGAAACCGGCATCGATGAGGTCTCGTTCCTGATGAGCGCCGGTGAGATAGTGACCCACCAGGAAGTCATGGACAGTCTGCGCCTGTTCGGCCGCGAGGTGCTCCCCCACTTCCAGAACGACAACGAGACTCCAACGGTTGGGTCGGTCACCAAGGTGCCGGTGGCCCGATGACCAGCGCCTCATTCCAGACCACTCCAGGCTCAAGAGACGCGCGTTCCCTCGCCGGGCATGCCCCGATCGTCGATATCTCCGACCTGAAGCCGGAGCCCGTCTCCGTAGAGGAGATGGAGGTCTACCATGTGCTGATCGAGGTCGACGACCGTGTGCTGACCCCATTGATGCCACCGGCCCTTCACGTCCCTCTCCCACCCATGGTCTCCTTCGTCTTCTGGTCGTGCCGGGACGGCAGCCTTGGGCCATTCAAGCTGGCGCAAGTACGTATCAGCACTCGGCTGAACGCCCGCCCGCGCGGCCTTCTGCTGGGCTCGTATTTTGAAGGAGACCCCGAGGCCGCCCGCCGGCTCCGGAAGCACTGGGCGTTCGACTGCCAGCCGGGCAACATTACCGTCCGGGAGTACCACGATCAGGTGGTAGGGACTGTGGAGGCAGATGGGAGGCAGGTCCTGAGGGTCTCGGGCCGGGACCCCATCGCCATCGCGCCGGACGATGTCCGGGACATGCCGAACTGCAACCCCGTGCGGCTCCAAAAGGCCGATGGGTTGTTTCCCTTGCTCCTGCAGGTAGACACGGAGTCCGAGGTCAAGCAAGCCACGAGGAGCATCCATCCCACCCTCGACCATTTCGATGGCGAAGCCTGGAACGCTCCGGGCATCAGCCAGGAATATCCGGTCCGCGCCCTGCGCTACACCTGCGAATTCCGCGTGCCAGCACCCCGGTTCACGATTGATCCGGCGCTATCCACGGATCAGCGGAGCGAGGCGATTTAACCGCGCTGGCGGTATCCGCAGCAAAGGAGCCGTTCCCGAGCCGTTGTTGAGCGTTTGGTCTGGCTCGCGGCAGCAGGCGACGGGACAGCCAGGACTCGGGAGACCCCATGGACTTCACCTTCAGCGCGCAGGATGAGACATTCCGCCGGGAGCTCCGGCAATTCTACAAAGACGAGCTCCCGTCCGACTGGACCGGAGCCAACGACGAAGGGGCGGAAACCCATGCCATCTCTCAACGTCTCAGGAAGAAGCTCGCGGACAAGGGCTGGCTCACGAGCTCCTGGCCCAAGGAGTACGGAGGCCGGGATGCTCCCATCACCACCCAGCTCGTGATTGCGGAAGAGAGCGCCTATGCCCGTTTCAGCGCCAGGGAACAGGGGGTGGGTTTCCTGGGGCCCGCAATCATCCAGCACGGGACCGAGGAGCAGAAGAAAAAATTCCTGCCTCCAATTTCGAGGGCCGAGATCGTCTTTCACCAGGGCTTCAGCGAGCCGGACGCCGGATCGGACCTGGCGGGCCTCAAGACCACGGCGAAGCGCGACGGCGACTTCTACGTGATCAACGGCCAGAAGATATGGGGGGGCAACCTGCGGTTTGCCGACTATAGCTTTTTGCTAGCGCGCACAGACCAGGAGGCCCCCAAGCACAAGGGGCTCAGTCTCCTGGTGATCCCCGCCGACACCCCAGGGTTACGGTACGAGGAGTTCGGGAACCTGGGCGGCGGCACTCAGAATATCGCGTACTACGACGATTGCAGGGTACCGGTCCACGAGGCCCTCATCGGGGAGGAGAACCAGGGCTGGTATACGGCCATGGCGGTGCTCAACCACGAGCGGGTCGTCCTCGAGTACTCCTCCATGGGCCGCCGGCTGCTGGACGACGTCATCGGCGCGTGGGAGATGAGAAGAGCCGGGTCCGCCAAGAGTGGGATGGGCCCCGTGATGCGCAACAAGCTGGCCCAGGCGGCCGTAGAGCTCGAGGTCGCCCGGATGCTCGTCTACCGCATCGCCTGGCTGGAAGGAAGGGGGACACATGCTACCTTCGAAGCATCGGAGTTCAGGCTCTTCGGGACCGAGATGATCCAGCGCTTCACCCAGACAGCCAGCGAGCTGTTAGGGCTGTACGCCCAGGTAACCGGCACGGACGCCCACCCCCAATACGTCACAGCATTGGGGGCTATCGAGCACCTGTACCGCTACGCAGTGTCCTTCACGATCATGGGAGGCACCGCTGAGGTCCAACGGACCGTCATCGCAAGTCAGGGCCTCGGCCTGCCACGAGGAAACTGAGGCAAACCGGCTTCCTCCGATTGACGATGATTTCACAAACTGACAGAATAGACGCGTCCGAGGGGGACCGTACTATCAGACTCATCAGTTTCGACATAGACGGTACCATGATCTTTGGACAGCCCCCCGGTCACATTACCCTGGACTTGGTGCGCAAGGCGAAAGAGCTGGGGTTTGTCGTGGGCAGCGCCTCGGACCGGCCTATATCGAATCAAATTGATCTCTGGAAGGAGCACGAGATCGATGTCGATTTCGTCTCCCTGAAACACCGGTTAACCGAGATCAAGGAGCGCTTCCAGGGGCTGAGGTACCTCCACATCGGCGACACGGAGATGGACCGCTACTTCGCCGTCCAGGCGGGCTTTGACTTCCTCTGGATCCACGAGGTCCCCGACGACGGCTCGCATCACTGGATGTTTCCTGACTCAGCGGGCCCGAACCACGACTGACGCGCCTCGGGCCAAGCCCAGGCCGGAAGCCGCGCTGCCGTCGGTCACCGCGATCTCCAGGGTCCCCATGCTGCCCCAGACCGCCAGGCGTCCCACCGCATCGGCATAGGAGTTGCTTATCCCGCTCACTGACTCCGCCCCGGCTGTCACTATGACGTCGCCGGCGGGGATATGCTCCGGCCGGATGTTGCTGACGAGATTCCCATAGCCATCCACGTGGACGACCATCCCGCGGATGGCCCCGTCCTCCCCTAGAGATGGGTCAGGCAATATGAAACGCCTGATCGACTCTACCCTCGGCCCAAATCTCTCGAAGGGGACTCCCGCTGAGAGGTGAGCGGCCGCGGGGGCAAAAACATCTCTACCGTGGAATGTGCCGCTAACGCTAGGGAGCCGGAAGGATGCATTGGCCAGCTCGACCGCCACCGCGCTCTCCGGGACAGGGGCCTCCACCGCCTCGAATGGAGAGGGGCCCCGTTCGACGCCGGCCGTCGTCGGACCCAGGGCCAGGCTGAGGACGCCATTGTCGGGGCCTACGAAGTAGTGGCCATGGACGAGGACTGCCAGGGGCCTTCGACTGGTGCCGACGCCGGGATCAACCACGGCTAAGTGGACAGTCCCCGGGGGAAAGAAATGCCACATGCTACTGAGGACATACGCTCCGTGAAAGACGTCCTGCGGTGGGACTCGGTGAGCAACGTCAACCAGGTTGGCGGCAGGGTTCACGGAAAGGAGCGCGCCCTTCATGGACGCCACATACGCGTCGCGGGTGTCGAAATCCGTAGTCAGGGTGATAACGGGGCCCATCGCGGGGGCATGACCCCTATGGTCCCTACAACACCCGGGCGCTGACGATGGACATGACGACGAATAGGAAGATCAAGAAGATAGTCGCCCGGAATAGAGTACGCTCAAACCCTCGCCTGGTGCGGAAGGTCGAATAGGCCGAGCCAAAAAAACCGGCGCCCGTTCCTTTTACCTGAAGGATAACCACCGACACCAGCAGTACCGAGAGGACGATGGAAACGACCTGGATCGTGAATTCCATGCTCCGGCACTCAGCCCTTTGGAAGCCCGTCGAGCTTCGCTCTCAGCATGTCGTTGACTGCATTGGGGTCGGCGCGGCCCCGGGTAGTCTTCATGACCTGTCCTACAAGAAACCTGACCGCTGTCTCTTTTCCGCCGAGATAGTCCCGCACGGCGTTGGGGTTGTTTGCGATCGCCTCTTCAACGGCCGGGACCATGTCGGCGGCCTCTGACAGCTGGGTCTTCCCCTGTTCCTGGACCAGGAGAGCGGGCGATTTCCCCGACCTGAATGACTCTTCGAAGACCTCTTTCGCCACAGTCTGGTTGATAGTCCGGCGCTCGAGCATCTCCAGGACCTCGGCCATATGCTCCGGCCTGATCTTGACCCCAGCACCGTCCACCTCCAGCTCTTCAGCATTGAGAAGCCGGCTCAGCTCGCCTAGCATCCAGTTAGCGACGCCCTTGGCCCGGGCTGGCTGGTCGGCGCTATCGCTGGGAATCGCAACGGTGGTCTCGAAGAAATCGGCCATCGCCTTGGAAGCAGTCAGCAGCCGGGCGTCGTAGGTCGACAGGCCGTACTGATCCTGAAGGCGTGCCTGCTTGGTGTCGGGCAGCTCTGGAAGGCGCTCTCGCAGGTCGTCGACCCAGCGCGACGTCAACACCATTGGCGGTAGATCGGGCTCTGGGAAGTACCGATAGTCGTGTGCCTGCTCTTTGGAACGCTGCGACAGAGTGACACCGCGCGCCTCGTGCCAGCCTCGAGTCTCCTGGACGATCCTGTCCCCGGCATCGAGGCGCTGCCGCTGCCGCTCCTCTTCATACTCCAGGGCCCGGAAGACCGCCCTGAAGCTGTTCATGTTCTTCACTTCGACCTTCGAAGGCGGCAGCTCCGTTGATCCGGCGGGGCGCAGGCTCACGTTGGCATCGCAGCGGAAGCTGCCCTCCTGCATGTTGCCGGTGCTGACCCCAAGGTAGCGCAGGATGGTCCGAAGCTTCATCAGATAGAGTCGCGCTTCTTCGGGCGACCTGATGTCCGGCTCTCCCACGATCTCCATGAGTGGCGTACCCGACCGGTTGACGTCGACGAGACTGTAGCTCTCTCCGGACGGTCCGGTCCGATGCAGCAGCTTTGCCGTGTCTTCTTCGAGATGTACCCGGGTTACGCCGATTCGCCGGATGCCGCCATCGAGGTCGACCTCAAGCCAGCCGCCGCTGGCGATGGGGCTATCGTATTGGGATATCTGATACCCCTTCATCAGGTCGGGGTATGGATAGTTCTTGCGGTCGAACTTGGTCTCCTCGTTGATCGTGCAGTTGAGGGCCAACCCAGTCATGATGGTGGCTTCTACCGCGACCTTGTTAATGACCGGCAGGGTGCCGGGAAGTCCGAGCGTCACGGGGTCGACATGGGTATTGGGCGCAGCGGACTGATAGTCCGACGGGCACCTGGTGAACATCTTGCTTCGGGTCAAGACCTGGGCGTGGACTTCCAGGCCGATCACCGGCTCGTAAGCGGTGGTCATATGCAGGGTGAGTATAGCAGCGGGCCTCCCTTGCGGGCAACGCCGACAGGGTCCTCGAACCCGAAGGCCCTGGGCTCCGGTCCACCCTCGAGCCCTGCGGGGGCCGGACTACAGGAAAGTCCCCAGACTGGACCGCGATCTGGGCCCAACCGCTTTCTTGTCCCCTGATCGCAAATCGTTTACCCTGTTCCTAACCTGATCGGCGATTCGAAATCTCTATGGCGAAAATGGGCTTAGCGGCTTGTACAGTCGCCATTGCTTCCCTTGGCTGCAAACTGAACCAGTCGAAGGCGGAACGTCTAGCCCCTCGATTCAAGGGGGCCGGCTATGTGATACCATCGACCGGCTCCCGTACTCAGTTCCTGGCCATGGATGTGACCGTCAAGTCCCCGGGAGAAACCGACACTACATTCGAAGAGGCCCATAGCTGCGTCCATCGGGTATCACCGGCCGTGAACCACGTGTTCCCGAAATGCTCAGCGTCCTGGGACGACAGCAGCCTACCTCGGCAGTCGGCACCCCCCAGACCAGGCGCCTCCGGGAGGAGCGCATGCTCGCCCCGACAAAGGATTTGGCCCGCTCGTGCGGAGAGCAGGCGTGCGGCAACCGGGCTTCGGTCCTTCGCGAGGAACGGAAGGAGCGCGACGGGCGGCAGGTATGGTCCGGCCCGACCGAGAACCACATCAGGGTCTTCACTCCCAGCTTCCGAAATCTCGCCAACAAGGTGTCCCGCGTTACCCTTGAGGAGGCGCAGGACGGTCTCTGGTGCACCTTGGACCATCACCGCACGACAGCCCGCATTCGTTTGAATCTATCTCCGGTAGGGGCCGGGGACAACGCGAAACACGTTGCGACCGGAGGAGGGCCTCAAATGTGCTCGCAAGGTGACGCCGTGAGGAACGAGAGGAGCGAGCCGTGGAATCGAACCTAGCCTTCGTGGGCACCAGAGCATCCGGCAAGACGTCCTGCGCCGGGCTTCTGTACCTTGCGGCGCAGGACCGAGCACTGAGGAAGCCCCTCAAAGTAAGGACCTTCGAGCGTTCGCTGGACATCCGGGGAATCTCTCACTTGATGGCGTCGGGCGACTATCCGCCGGCAACCCCCGTTGACGAGAATTTCAACGCGACCGTCGAGTTGGAGTTCGGACGGTGGTTCAAGCGAAGGGTAAGCGTGTCCTTTGTGGACATGGCAGGGGAGACGATGCGCTCCCTCATGGACAGGTTCGAACGGCAGGATTTTGGCGTCGACGGCTATGTCGACCTCAACGATATCAACCGGTACATCCTGAGCGCGTCAGGGCATATTCTGGTCGCAGACCTTCCACGGCTTATGGGGTTGGAGGACGATGGCGGACTCCCCACAGACACCGCCCTGGCCCGTTTCATCGATGCCGTGGCCCGTTACAGAGGACAGGTCCGTCGAGCCCCCAAGTTCCGTGGCGTGGGGCTAGTCCTGACCAAATATGACATGGTCCGGGATGTCCTGGCGATGGAGGGTCTTGCGTTCCGGAGCCGCTTTGCCTTCATGCGGTTCATCCGACGGTTCATGAACCAGACCTATGTCAGCCTGGATACCCACGTGGGGTTCGACAACGTCAGCATCTTCTACAGCGGCGTGGAGACGCACCGCGACACGGGCAAGATCTATATCGACGCCGCGCGTAGACCAGTGTACTCCCGGGACCAATACGACCGGCTGCTCGACTGGTTATCCAAGAAATTCCACAAGTGACCGTCATCTGCGAACATTTCGTCCACACGAGCCTGCCCAGGCGTGGGTTCGTTACCCTTGCCAGCCCTGGGCTGACCCCCGCTTTGGTGAAGGCGCTAACTCCCCCCTTCGAACCCTCCAAGATCGACGTAGGCATCTCGGTGACCCTCCCAGAGGAGTCCAAGGGGGGCCGGGTCGCCGTCTCCTACCTCCGGAGGCATGAAGACGAGTACAGGCGTCCATTTATCCATAACCACACGTTTCTTGCTCCTCGTGATGGTTATGTCGAGCTGGGAGCTCATCCCCGCGCGTTTGACCGCTGGTACCTCGACCTGGACCGCTTCGGCGTGGAGCAGCCAGTCGAGCCCATCGCCATCGAGCCGGACGCCAACGCTTCCTCCAGGCCCTCCCGCGACGACCTGCGGCGGGTTGGGGACTCCTTCCCCAGGGAGGGGTTGCTGGCTGATGTCGTGAGCGCCATCGAATCGGGCCAACAGCGACGGGTCACCGTGACCGGGACCCCCCGCCAAGCCATCGACCTGGTCTACTCTCTCCTGCGCGTATTGCCGCTGTCCCTGCGCTCTTTCCCCTTCGCTACCTTCGAGCCGCCGGGCGGCCACCGGCTCAAGTATCTTCTGACCGTCCTTCATGCTGGCGGAGATGGCAAGGCTGTGCATGTGGCCACCTCCTCGAGCGCTCGTCGGCCCGCCAAGATCACCGTCGACCTCGAACGTGCCGTATTGCAGGCAGACGAATCCCGAGTGGCGTCTGCTTGGGCCGCGTTCGACCACCGCCACCGGATCTTTCAAGCTCTGTCACTGGCCCGAAAACAGCTTCTTTCGGGCGAGCTCGAACCGGCGGCCAGCACTCTGTCCAGGGCGGCGAAGCCGTTGCAGGGGCCTGACGCCCAGCAGGATGAAATCAAGGAATACCAGACCCTTTACCTGGAGCTCACCAAGAAGACGAACAAACTGGATGCCTACTGGACCGCCCTCAATCACCCATCCGTACTGGGTAACAAGCCGGCTACGGCAGGGAAAGTCTTGGAGGAATCGGGTGTCGCCCCCGAGTTCAAGACCGGCCTGGCTTTCAAGTCGCTGCTGGCGTACGACCCGCCCGATCTGCAGAAGCACGGGATAGTCGCATTCATCCTGCGAGACCCCGATTCGCTCATCAGTGAAGTAGCAGGAGGGCGGCTTTCACTCGCGAGCGCTCTTAAGGTGCTCCTCTCCGATTCGGCACAGTGGATGCCGTTGCTTTTAACCCTGTTCCAATTCGACGTTTCAGCCAAGACCATCGAGTCCCATGAAGGTTCGGACACCCCACCCAGATTCATTGATTACCTGAACGACCTGGCGGCGCTCGAGGGCTTGGGCCACCCGGGGCCCGCAACGGTCAAGAGGATGCTAGAGATCTTCACTGGGAGGCTCCAAGCCGCATTCGACAACGAGCTCAAGAAACTGGACCACGCCAGGAGAGGCGGGCTTTCGGACTTGAGGCCGCGGTATGCGGCCCAGACGCTGGCTCTGCTCCGTCGAAGCGGGGCCACGGAAAAAGTCGCAAGATTGGCCGTCGCCGTGAATTCCAAGGTTAGCCGGCGGAGGTGGTCAAAGATGCTGGACCGCTTCTCCGGCTACGATAACCAGAGCAGCCGCCCATAGCTCAGGGAGAAACCGCGAGAAGCCTCTCGAGGGCGTCTCGGCAATCTCCTACGAGGATCTGCCGCGGGATACCACTCCGCTCCGAGCCGGGAGCTCGTTGGTGCCGTTGCGGCGCGAGGTGCGGGAATCCTGGCCACCCGCGTGGGCTGCGGGCCCGATGCCCCGAAGAGGACGGCGCAGCCGCGGCCGCCAATGCCGGGGGTCTTTCTTTGCTGCGGTGGTCGGGGAGGCGGGATTCGAACCCGCGACCCCCACGTCCCAAACGTGGTGCGCTAACCGGGCTGCGCTACTCCCCGACGGGCCGGAGCTCACGGAGAGAACGGAACACCCGTTCCCACGGAGCCCTCTCTACAAAGCATAGCTGCGCGCCCTCTCAAGGGTCAACGCTCGGCCAGCAGGGCACGAATCTCGCACAGGGCATCATCCTCGACGCCAGCTTCGCGGGCATGCGGGTGAACGCCGGGCGCCCGGCGCCCGCATCGCGGCCGTATCGAATGGGGCGGGTCCCCCAGGAGCGGCGGCGGACCTCCGGAGCGACCTCTAGCATCGATCGCCTCAAGCCGGTGTTGTGGTCCCCGCCACGGCTGAGCTGGTCTGGGTGAATGGCGATGAGCCGGGGCTTGTAGCGTCGTCCGCCAGGCACTCCGCTGAGGTCAGCAAGAGTTGGGCCACGCTCAGTTTGACGATTCGCGGCGCTGAAGGGTACACTGGGCTAACGCTACAGTCCCTTCAGGGCAGGATCTCTCATCACTTCCGAAGCAACCGACCCCCGGCCGACCACCGCAATCACCACCGACCCGATCCCCAACCGCCGGAGACGCCGCAGGCGCAAGCTCCCTTCCACCCCTAACAACGAGGGGCGTCCGGCTGCCCAGCACAACGGCACCGTTGAGGCTGGGGCGCTGGCCCAAACAGAGCCGTTCGGAGACTTGCTCGTCTCCGAGCCGGTTGGGCGGGCCCTCGCAGAGCTAGGGTACGTAACGCCGACTCCGATCCAGACGCAGGTCGTGCCAGCGATGCTCCAGCGTCTCGACATCGTTGGCCAGGCCCAGACCGGCACAGGTAAGACAGCCGCATTTGGTATTCCCATCGCGGAGATGGTGGACGGACGAGAGGCCTACACCCAAGCAATTGTTCTCGTGCCCACCCGGGAGCTCGCCGTCCAGGTCACTGAAGAGCTCAAGAGAATCTTCCGGTACCGCGGTATTCGAGTCGCGGCCATCTACGGAGGGCAGGCGATCAAGGTGCAGTTCGAAGCCCTGGATGCCGGTGCTCACGTAGTCGTCGGGACTCCTGGGAGGGTCATCGATCATCTGGACCGCCGCACGTTGAGCTTACAAGCTGTCAAGACGGTCGTCCTCGATGAAGCCGACCAGATGCTGGACATCGGGTTCGCTCCAGATATTCGGCGAATCCTACGCCAAACGCCCCGGGACCGGCAGACGACGCTCTTCACCGCCACTGTCCCCACACAGATCAAACGCCTCATCTACGCCTTCCTGGAAGAACCGACATGGTTCAAAGTAGGCGGGGAGTCCGAGCCTGTGGCCGAAGTCCGGCAGACCTACTGCGAGGTGGCGGGGAGGGACAAGCTGCGCGGGCTGATGGAGGTGCTCCGGGAGGTTGGGGACGAGCAGACGATGGTCTTCTGCCGCACCCAGATCGCCGTCGACCGCATCGTTGAGCAGCTAAGGCGCCGCGGCCACGAGATAGAAGGGATTCACGGGCGCATGCCCCAACCAAAGCGGACCGCGGTCATGCGCGGGTTCCGGGAAGGGCGTATCCGGGCGCTGGTGGCTACGAATCTTGCATCCCGGGGTCTCGATATCCCCGCGGTAGCGAACGTCATCAACTTCGACATGCCCGACAATGTTGAAGAGTACGTTCACCGCATAGGCCGCACGGCGCGCATGGGCAGGCCCGGCACCGCAATGATCTTCGTTAGCGAGTGGGACCTCCCGGGCTTCGATGCCATCCGCGAGCACGTTGGCGAGGAAAGCCTCGAGCGGTTCGAGCTTTCCTTCTACTGATCGCCATCTGAGGCCGTCAAGCTCGGGCAAGCGCCGAGACAGTCTTATGCCTCTCGCTGCTCCCGTTCCCTTCGCATTAACATCTGGAGCGTCCGGCCGTTGAACCCCAAGGCCTCCGCTCGTCGGGCGCTGGCCTCGGCCCCCTCGTCATCACTCATCATCGTCAGACCCAGTGCGCGGATCGCGTGCCCGCCGGGATGGGTCTCTTGAAGACGGATGACGTCCTCCGCGTCACGCAGCGCTTCCCCGGCGTGGCCCAACTCGAAAAACGCCGCCGCACGGTTGTTCAACGAGTCGACCTGGCTCGGGTCGACACGGAGGGCAGTCGTGAAATCGTCAATGGCCAGAAGGTGCTGCTTCAGAGTCACCCGAGCCAGCCCGCGATTGTAGTAAGCTTCGGCATTCGATGGGTCGATCTCGATCGACGCGTTGAAGTCCTCGATAGCCTGTTGGGCGGCGCCGATCTGCCCATACAGGACCCCGCGCGCGAAATGGGCTGGCGCGTCCCGGGGACTCCCGTGGATGGACTTGGTCAGCTCAGCAATGGACGCCTCGATCCCGGCGACTTCATCCGAGGCATCTTCACCATGGGAGGGCCGCGTCAGCACTTCCTATGTTCTCTCGCAAAGTGGAAGATCATCCGCGGGGGCAGCGTGTTGAGTATAGCAGCCCCCATCAGCCTATTGCCCAAGCCCGGGGCAGGGGTCCGAGCGTTCAATGCGGAGCCTCGGCACGAGCCGGGACGGGCTGGGCGGCGCGGGATGTTCCCGGTCCCCGCGGAACGCCGCTAGGCCCCCGAGCGCGCTGCCGTGGGGACCGGCAGATCGATCGGGAACTCGCGTAACAACCCTTCCACCACCTCGGCGCTCTTCGGATCGGGGCCGGTCAATGGCAGCCGGCACCCGCCCATCGGGAACCCAAGCTGCTCCAGGGCGTATTTTACCGGGATGGGATTGGATATGACGAATAGGCCGTCGAAGAGAGGACGCAGCCTTCCGTTGATTGCCTCCGCCTCATCGATGCGGCCGCCAACGCACAGATCGATCATCTGCCTGATCTGGCGCCCAACCAGATGCGACGCCACCGCAACGACGCCGTAGCCCCCCATTCGCACTATCTCGAAGGTATCCTGATCGTTACCGCTCCAGAGATAGAAATCGAAGCGCCGGACTCCCGTGAGGATGGCCTCAACCTGGGCCATATCTCCCCCAGCCTCTTTGATGCCTATGATGTTGGGGACCTCGCTCAGCCTCAGCACGGTCTCCGCTTCGAGCTTCGTGACCGTGCGGCTTGGGACGTTGTAAAGGATGCAGGGTAGCCGAGTGCTCTCCGCAACAGCCTTGAAATGCTGATACAGCCCCTCTTGGGTCGGCTTGTTGTAGTAGGGGACCACCAATAGGGCCCCGTCCGCGCCGGTCCCCTCCGCCGCCTGAGTGAGCTCGATGCTCCCTGCGGTGCTGTTAGTGCCCGTCCCAGCTATGACCCAGGAACGGTCTCCGACGTGACTCTTGATGGTCGAGTACAGCCGGAGCTTCTCGTCCCTGGACAGGGTCGGTGATTCGCCGGTTGTGCCCGTTACCACGAGTCCATCGGTGCCGGAGTCCAGGAGGGCGGCCGCAAGCGCCTTCGCCTGGGAATAGTCAACAGAGCCATCACGCGCGAATGGCGTGACCATCGCTGTTATCAACCGTCCAGCTTCCCCCATCGCTTGTGCCTCCAAGCCCTGATCTATTCCAGGCCTCCCCCGAGACCAACCTCCTAGACCCCCCGAAGCAGTCCCCGCCGATGCATCTCCTCCGCGATCTGGATGGCGTTCAGCGCCGCCCCCTTGAGCAAGTTGTCCGTCGAAACCCAGAGCGCCAGGCCGTTGGGATGGGACGCATCCTGGCGAATTCGCCCCACAAAGACAGGCGCCGCGCCGGCAGCGGCAATCGGGGTCGGGTACTGGTCCGTCAGGGGGTCGTCGACGATCTTGACGCCCGGCATCTCTGCGAGGAGCGCCCGAGCCTCGGTTGGACTTATCGGCCCCTCGAACTCGATGTGCGCAGCCACGCTGTGACTCCGGTAGACAGGCACGCGGACACACGTTGCCGAGAAGGCAAGGTCGGGCCTGTGCAGGATTTTCCTGGTCTCTTCACCCATCTTCCACTCTTCTTTTGAGTAGCCCGTTTCGAGAAAGGTGTCGACAGCCGGGATGACGTTGAATCCAATCTGATGCGGGAAAAGCTGGGGCCGGATGGGCTGCCCACCGAGCACCCGGCTTGCCTGGTCGGTGAGCTCGCCGATGGCTGCGCCCCCCGCCCCGGAGACCGCCTGATACGTGTCGGCCACGACCCGGACGGGCCGACTCGCCCTTGCCAGGGGTTGAAGCGCCATCACCAACGGCACCATCGTACAGTTGGGCGTCGAAACGATCCCCCGGTGCCGTTCAAGGTCGTCGGGGTTGATCTCGGGGACCACCAGAGGGACATTAGGGTCTAAGCGAAACGCAGAGCTATCGTCGATGGCAACGCCGCCGTGGGCGGCCACGACCGGGCAAAGGTCCCGCGACGCCTCGGTGCTCGCCGAGACGAACACGACATCCGCCTCTTTCAACGCATCTGGGGTCGTCTCCCGGACCTCCAGCATGTCGTCACCGAACGGGAGCATACGCCCCGCCGAGCGGCTGGTCGCCAGCAGCCTCAAGGAGTCCACGGGAAGAGCCGTCTGCTTGAGGAGCTTCAGGAATTCAGCTCCCACGGCCCCGGTCGCTCCCACGAGTGCGACGTTCAAGCCCACGGCCCTAACCTCCCAGCCCCAGGAGGTTGTCGAGGCCGTATACGAAGCCCTTGTGCTTCATGACGTGCCGCACCGCGATGAGAATCCCAGGACCGTAGCAGTCCCTGTTGATCGTATCGTGCCGGATGGACAGCGTCTGACCGGCGGTGCCGAAGATGACCTCCTGATGCGCCATCGCGCCCGGGAGACGCACACTGTGCACCGTGACACCCTCCACAGATGCCCCCCGCGGCCCTTGGACCGTTTCCCTTTCGGGGACGTTTCTTTCGAACGGACGGCCCCTGGCCTCCGCCAGCATGCGAGCGGTGGCCACCGCCGTGCCCGAAGGCGCATCAATCTTGGTCTCGTGGTGGGTCTCGATGATCTCGGCGTAGTCAAAATGGCGGGAGGCCCTTCGGGCGACGTCCATCATGACCACCGCTCCCAGGGCAAAATTCGGCGCGACAACCCCTCCGACCTCGCAGCGCTGGGCCAGCCCGCGCATCTCATCGATAGCTTCCTGCGACTGGCCCGTGGTGCCAACCACAAAGTTGCTGCCGCGTTCCGCCGCCCACCGCACCACGGGAAGCGTCGCATCCGCGGTCGAGAAGTCAATCATGACATCAGGTTCGGCGCTCGAGGGCAACCCGTCCGCGGACGAAGCCAACGGGACAGTATCGTGTCCCGGCACCTGCACCGTCTCCGTCGAGGCCGCGCTGTCTATGCCGGCGACGGGCACAGTACTCTCGTCGGCTGCGAGCGCAGCCAGCACCGCTTGGCCCATCTTACCCAGGGCCCCGTTCACCACCACCCGGACCGGGCTCACCTGTGCCCCCCAACCAGAAGTACCCCAGATTATAGCCCAACAGTAAGCGAAAGGCGCCCGCGGGCGCCTTTCGTCACTCTCTGGTCATAGTATCTCGTTGGATCGGCCTCGCCGCTCAGCTACGTATGGCACTCGCTGGGCCGGCGTCGCGAACCTCGCGTTTCCCCTGCCCCCACAACCGGGCTACGATGGACCCCTTCCCATGGGCCTCGGGCCACCTCTTGGCGGGCCACCTCTTGGCGGGCCGCCCGGCCTTGGACCGCGGTCTCTAGGGCCGCCCCTCCCATCGGGCCGGGAGCCGCGCCCGCCTGGACCGTCACGACGCGGCCCGCCATTCCGGTCCCTGTTGCCCTCTCGCGGCGGGCCGCCGGAGTCCCTCACTCTGGCGCCACTCGCACCCAGCCCCTCCACGACCGCCCGCCTTGAAAGATTGATCCGGCCCATCCGGTCGATCTCCACCACCATGACCATCATCTCTTCGCCAACTTTGGCCACGTCCTCGACGCGATCGACTCGGTGGTCTGCCAGCTCGCTGACGTGAACGAGGCCTTCCTTGCCCGGCAGTATCTCAACGAAGGCGCCGAACGCCATGAGGCGTGTGACCTTTCCGTTATAGACCGTCCCTACCTCCACATCGCTCGTGAGGCCTTCGATAATCTCGATGGCCCTCTTGGCCCCCTCTTCGGACACGCTGCCGATGAAGACCGATCCATCGTCTTCGATATCGATGCTGGCCTTGGTCTCATCGGCGATCGACCTGATGGTCTTGCCTCCAGGGCCGATCACCGCCCCGATCTTTTCGGGATTGATGACGATTCTGACCATCCTGGGCGCGTACCGGCTGAGCTCGGGCCGCGTTGTAGCGATGGTCTCCGCCATCTTCGCCAGGATGTGCATGCGCCCCTTCTTTGCCTGGGCCAGGGCGGCTTCCATGATCTCAAAGGTCTGGCCTTTGCTCTTGATATCCATCTGCAGACCGGTGACACCCTCTGTGGTCCCGGCAACCTTGAAGTCCATGTCCCCCAGCGCGTCCTCAATTCCCTGGATATCGGTCAGCACGGCGAACTCTTCGCCGGACTGCACGAGCCCCATGGCCACTCCGGCCACAGGGGCCTTGATGGGGACGCCGGCGTCCATGAGGGAGAGCGTGCTCCCGCAGACGCTTCCCATGGACGTGCTTCCATTGGAGCTGAGCACCTCGGAGACGAGTCGGAGGGTGTAGGGAAACTCCTCCTCAGATGGGATGACCGGAAGAAGCGAGCGCTCGGCCAAGGCCCCATGGCCAATCTCACGACGGCCGGGATTGCCGACTCGGCGTGCCTCCCCCACCGAGAACGGCGGAAAGTTGTAATGATGCATGTAGCGCTTCGTCTCTTCCACGCCGATGGTGTCCAGCCTTTGCTGTTGCCCCATGGAGCCGAGAGTGGTGATAGTGAGCACCTGCGTCTGTCCACGGGTAAACAGCCCGGAGCCATGGGTCCGCGGCAGCAACCCCACATCGCAGCTGATAGTCCTGATCTCGTCGAGACCGCGCCCGTCGGGACGGACTCCCCTGTGGACGATGGCGTCTCGCACTTCTTTCTTGAGGACTGACTGGAAACCCGCTGCGACCTTGTCCGGCGGGTATGTGCCGGTGAGCTTGGCGATGACCTCGCCTTGCACGGCCCCGATGGCTGCTTCCCGGTCCGTCTTGTCTCTCGCTTCCCCAAGGAGCTCTACCAGCCGTCTGCCCACGGCGCTTGCGACCGCCGCCTCGATGTCTGCGGCGCTCTCGTCGACCCGGACCCTGAATTTCGGCTTCCTCAGGACCTCCCCCATCTCCTCCTGGAGGTCGCTCACCTCTGCGTTCACGATCTGCCCCATCTTCATCGCCTGCAGCAGGAGCTCTTCAGATACTTCTTTGGCTCCCGCCTCAACCATCACGATGGCGTCCCGCGTACCTGCCACCACCAGGTCAAGGCTGCTGTCCTCTAGCTGTTGAAAGGTGGGGTTTACGACCAGCTCGCCACCGAGGTAGCCGATGCGGCAGGAGCTGACCGGGCCGTCGAATGGAATGTCGGACACGCCAAGGGCGGCAGAGGCGCCTATGGTCGCCAGCACATCCGGAATATTTTCCTGGTCTGCGGAAAGGACGGTGATGATGATCTGAACATCGTTCCGCATGCCCTTCGGGAACAGCGGGCGAAGAGGTCGGTCCGTGAGGCGCATGGTAAGGATCGCCTCGGTAGTGGGCCTGCCCTCGCGCCTGAAGAAACTCCCCGGGATCTTTCCCGCAGCGTACAGGCGTTCCTCGTAGTCTACCGTCAAGGGAAAGAAATCGGTCCCTTCCCGCGGTTGCGCCGACGCGACCGCGGTAACCAGCATGACGGTGTCCCCATAGCGGACGGTTACGGCCCCGTCGGCCTGTTCAGCCAACGTCCCACTCTCGAGGGTCAGGGGGCGCCCGCCTATTTCACGTTCGAATACATGGGCCATTAGATATCTACTCCTCGCGACATCCTACGAGGGGGGTGACGGGACAAAGCAAAAACCCCGCTGGAGTGCGGGGTCTATCTGCGCAGACCGAGCTTCTGAATGATGTCTCGGTAACGCCCTACATCCTCAGCGTTCAGGTAGCGGAGGAGGCGCCGACGCCGCCCGACGAGCTTGAAAAGGCCTCTCCGGGAATGGTGGTCGTGCCGGTGCTCGCGGAGGTGGTCGGTGATCTCGCTGATCCTGCTAGTCAGGACAGCCACCTGCACCTCAGCCGAACCGGTATCTCCAGGATGCGTTGCATGCTCCTGGATGATCTCCGCTTTCTTCGCTTTGTCCAACGCCTCCTACACCCTATCCTATGATGCGCTCATTCTTTTTTCTCGCCGCCTACTATAGCACAGTGCCCGGTTGGTAGCACAGCCCCTGGGCATCCGACAGCCTTCTCCCGTTTCGGAAACGCCGTCACCCGGCGGCAGGGCTGGCGCGCAGCAGTGTCAAGGTGCTGTCAGAACCTCGACCGCCACAGCCAGCGGGTCTGTGTCCTTACGATAGCGCTTCAGGCGACCCGCCCCAGAGTCCTCTTCTTGACATCCAGGAGCACCAGGGTCTCGGTCTTGCGCACGCCAGGGAGCTTGGCAAGGAAGCCTTCCAGGAAACCTCTGAGCTCGTCGAGGTTCCTCACCAGCGTCCAGGCCAGCAGATCGTACCGTCCGGTGGAGACTCCCAGGAAACCGACCTCGTTCCTCTCGTTGAGGGCCTCTTCGACGTCTTCGAGCATGTTGGGCTGGACGTCAATCCCGATCATGGCGGTAGTGTTCAGACCGAACTTTGCCGGGTTCGGCACTGCGCGGATGGCCACCGCCCCGTCCTCTACCATAAGCTTGATCCGCCTGCGAATTGTTGCCTCGCTGACGCCTATAAGGCGCGCGATCGCCGCATTCGACTGCCGGGCGTCGTCATGAAGCAGGCCGATGATCCGGCGGTCCCTGTCGTCAATCTTCATAGGGTGCCGCGTCCCCTCGCGTGGAAGATTTGCCGTCGGAAGACGGCTATTGTGCGTCGAAAATACTAATGAACAAAGCCGTTTCTGTCAATAACCGTCGCGCCCAACGCTGCAGCGGCCAGCAGGGTTCGCCTCATGGCCCGTCCGCCTTAAGCGAAGCAGGCAAGACCGGTCCCGTTGATCACAGGTCCTGGTCCCTGGACACGGTGGAGGCCGCATTGTCTTCGGCTTGGCCGGCCGGCACCGAGGCAGCCTTCAGGCTCTTGGCATAAGACGCCAGGCGGCGGCGGACCAGGTAATTCACGGTGCCCTCCGGGTAGTCGCCGTCGGCACCTCGCTCTCCCGCCGGTGTTCCGGTCAGGAGCTCGATCCCTTCGTCGATGGTGCTGACACCGTATATCCGAAACCGCCCCTGCCCGATTGCCTGTACCACGTCTTCCCGCAACATGAGGTTCCGAACATTCACCTTCGGGATCAATACGCCTTGTTCGCCAGTAAGACCCAGCGCCCGGCAGAGATCATAGAAGCCCTCGATCTTTTGGTTGACGCCGCCGATAGCCTGGACTTCGCCCTTCTGGTTCACAGAGCCAGTGACCGCAAGACTCTGCTTCAATGGGACGTCGGAAAGACTCGAAAGGATGGCGTATATCTCCGTCGACGACGCACTGTCGCCGTCGATCCCGTCGTAGGACTGCTCGAAGGCGATAGTCGCCGAGACGGAGAGCGGCCACTCTTGGGCGTATTTCCAGCCAAGGTAGCCGCCGATGATGAGCACACCCTTGTCATGGGTCTTCCCGCTCATTTGCGCTTCCCTCTCGATATTGACGACTCCACCGCGTCCGAGGAATGCGCGCGCCGTGATCCTGGAAGGTTTTCCGAAGGAGTGATCGCCGGCGCTGTAGACGGCGAGGCCGTTGACTTGGCCCACTACTACGCCATCAACGTCTATCATAATGGTCCCTTCCTCCATCATCTCCTGCATCCGCTCGGCGATGAGGCTGGACCGGTAGACGCGCTCGTCGATGGCCTTCCCTACATGCGGCGCTCTCACCTTGGCGTCACCGTCCCGGCGCGCCCAGAAGTCGGCTTCAATCAGAAGGTCCGTGATCTGGCCGAACCTCGTGGAGAGCTTCTCCTGGTCCGCGATGAGGCGGGCAGCGTACTCTATGACCGCCCCGACAGCGTCGTTGGTGAGATGCAGCAAGCCATGGCTGCTGCAAGCACCGCAGATAAAGGCTGCATAAGACTCCAGATGCCGGTCTGACCGCCGGATCTGGCTATCGAAATCCGCCTTGACCTTGAAGGTCTCCCAGAACTCTCCATCGTAGGCGGAAAGAAGGTTGTACAGCCCGGGTTCGCCGCTGACGACCACCTTGATCTGCAACGGCATGGGGTCCGGCTTGATTCCCTGAGGCATGCCCATCCCCATGACCTCAGCAGGGTCCTCGGGCCGGACCTGGCCCGTCTTGATCACGCGCTTGACCGTCTCCCAAACGAGCGGGTTGGCGACCACTTTTTGGACGTCCAACACGAGGTAACCGTGGTCGGCCTGCTGAAAGGAACCAGGTTTCAGCATCGTGTGATCAGTCACATATCCACCGAGGACAAGCTTGCGGCCGATCCTCCCGAAGAGGTTGCCGAACGATGGATCACTCTCGACGACGATAGGTGGACCCGTTGCCTCCGAGTTGTCGACGAATAGGTTAACGATGAAGGGAAGCAGCGCCTCCCGCACCCTGGCCGCTCTCGCAGCGTCTTGCGGCTGCAGCGCCGCCACCGGTTGCGCGGGGTCCTCCTCCCGAAAGACATCGATCTGGTGGACTGCGAACTCTATCAGCCGATCCAGGAAACGGAGAACGACATCGTTTTCCGCGTAGCTCGATTTGATGTTCTCAAAGGGTGCGGCGACCGCTCTATGGGCCACATCGCCAATGACTTGACCCAGCCGCTGGGACGCGGACCGCTCGATCTCCCTTACCTGCTCGAGCCTTTGCTGCACCGTTCCCATGAGCTGGGCCCGTTTCTCTTCGATGGGGCCTCGAACTTCAGGCGTCAGCGCGAGAAAGTCCTCCTGCGAAGCAGGCTGGCCGTTCAGGAGGGGTATCAGCGCCACCCCCATCTGGCTGAACTGGAGCGCGAACCCCTCCGACCGGGCCTCCCGGTCGAGTCCCTGGAAGACATCCCGGGTCGCCGCCTGTGTCTCCTCCGAAATCCGCTTTCGTTCCTCGTCGAAGTCCTCGCCAGAAAAGGCTTTGGGCACCTCGCTGCGGAGCTCCTCGACCAGCACCTCCATATCGTGCTTCAACTTCTTGCCGCCCCCGGGTGGCAGACTGACCAAGTTCGGACGGTCCGCATCGCTGAAGTTATGCAGATAGCACCAGTCCAAGGGCCGGGGCTCCTGACCCGACTCCTTGCTGCGCTCGACCAGGGCTTCGAGGTGCGCCTTGATGACGGAAGACTTGCCCGTGCCCGTCATGCCGGAAACGAAAATGTTGTATCCGGGCTGATCGACCGAAAGGCCAAAGTCGATCGCCTTGATGGCCCGGTCCTGGCCGATGAACTCCTCGAGGGGCACCAGCTCGTCCGTACACTGAAAGCTAAAGCATGAGCCGCCGCATCGCCAACGGAGCTTTTCGAGAGGCACTTCGAGACGGCTCAAGTCCATGAGGCCTCCATCGGCCTGGCTCCTCGATGTGAGGACAGCGGTCCAAGGCTACCCAATATCTTAGCGGAAGATGCGGGCGGGCTTCCAACTGCGGGACGCCGACGATGCCCTGGAGGTCAGTAGCCGGCGCGCCGGTCCACTTCGTTAATGAGCGGGCGTCCATCCACGTAACGGTGGAGGTTCTCGACGAAGAGGTCTACAACGGCTTCATCGTAGGCCTCGAAAAGACCGCCAAGATGGCCGGTGACGATGACATTGCGCATGTCCCACAGCGGGCTCTCGGTTGGAAGGGGCTCTTGCTGGAAGACGTCGAGGGCCGCCCCGGCGATGCGGCCCGCTGCGAGCGCTTCGATGAGGGCGGGTTCGTCGACGACATCTCCTCGCGCGATGTTAATGAGGAAAGCGCTGGGACGCATAGCCTCCAGCTCTTTTCGGCCTATGAGTGCTTTCGTCTGAGCCGTGGCTGGTACTCCTAAGACGACAAAGTCGGACGACGCCAGCAGGAGAGGGAGCTGGTCAACGGACAGCATTTCGACCCCATCCGGCGCTTCCGCGGACCGGCGCCGTCTCGTCGCCAGTACCCGCATCCCAAACCCCCGCGCCCGCGCCGCTACCCCCTGCGCAATATACCCAAAGCCCACGAGCCCCAGCGTCTTGCCATCAAGCTGGCCCATCTCATACCTGTCCCAGTCATGCGCTGCCTGGCTATGGATGAGACGCCGCATGTCCTTGGCCAGCGCCAGCATCATCGCGATGACGTACTCAGCGACCGGCGGGGCATTGATACCCGCCGCCGAGGTGATGACAATATCGCCTTGCCCCCACAGATCGGAGCCCTGCAGCCAATCGACGCCAGCCATGGGTAGCTGGATCCAGCGCAGCCCCGGAGCACGGCGGACCAGCCCTTCAGGAATCCGCCGGGCGGACAGTATCACCTCGGCTTTGGCGAACAGCTGGTCCAACGACTGCCCGTTGGGCGCCCTCCTTGGGGCAGCTTGCTGCCCGGGCCTCAGAGCCTCAGGAAGCTCTTCCAACAGGAGCGCCGCGGCGTCGACCACCTTCAAGCGTTTGTCCACACTGGAAACCCGCGCCAGAAGGTCGTCCGGAAGGCTGGTCGTGACCATGACACTGACCGGTCGATCGGATGACATGGGGGGCTCCTTAGCGACAGCTCTATAGTACCCACTCGGAGGGCCACATACGACCTTCGCAGCGCCGGCGTTTCGATGGCGGCGCTAGGCCCGGGCCAGGAGCCGCCTAGCGTAGCGCGCCCGCTCGACGGCAGCTTCCGGAGTATCAGCGATGGCCGTGATATGTCCCATCTTGCGGCCGGGACGGGCCTCCGCTTTCCCGTACAAGTGGAGCTTAACGTCAAGCAGTCTCAATGCGGCGCTCCAGTCCGGCTCCCCATTCACCCACAGGTCCCCCAGCAGGTTCGCGATTGCCGTCGGACGCAATACGTCCGTCGGCCCGAGGGGCAGCCCGCAGACAGCGCGAATGCTTTGCTCGAACTGCGAGGTCTTGCAGACCGCGTCGAAGGTCTGGTGACCCGAGTTGTGAGGCCGGGGAGCAATCTCATTGACCAGCAGACGTCCATCGCGGCCTATGAACATCTCAACCGCCAGGAGGCCCTCCAGGGCGAGCGCCTCTGCGATGCGCGCCGCCAGGGCGCGAGCCTCTTGCGTCACCTGCTCCGACACGGTGGCGGGCATCACCGCCGTATCGAGGATGTGCCGTCGATGAGCGTTCTCCGATACGGGATAACAGGCGATTTCTCCCGTCGGAGAACGGGCCACGATCACCGACACCTCGGCGCTCAAGGGAACGAACTCCTCGAGCACGGATGGGGCTGCGACTTCGTCCGGGGAGCTCGATTCTCCCAGGAGGACCTGCCCTTTGCCGTCATAGCCACCGCCAGCCACCTTCAGCACGGCCGGGCGGCCGATCGCCTCGAGTGCGGCCTGAAGGTCTCCGTCCTGACGCACGGGCCGCCAGGCTGCAACGGGAACGCCGCACTCCTGCAGGAACGTCTTCTCGCGGATGCGGTCTTGAGCGATGCGAAGCACGCCCGGGTCCGGTCGAACTGGCGGTGTGGGTCCAAGGGATGCCAGAGTTTCAGCGGGGACGTTCTCGAATTCGACGGTCACAACGTCGCAGCACGAGGCAAGCGACTGCACCGCGGCTGCGTCTGCATACTCTGCGACGATGTGGCCGTCCGACACCTGGGCGGCGGGACAATCCGGAGTCGGGTCAAGAACGGTGACGCGATAGCCCATGCGTTTGGCGGCCATCGACATCATCCGGCCGAGCTGACCACCGCCGAGGATGCCGATCGACCCTCCGGGCAGGACCGGTCCTCCAGAAGGGGAGGGCTTCATCTCCCGGTCCGCGCCGGCCATCAGGCTTCGTCGATGAGGTGAACGTCGAGGACAGCGGAGGTCTGCTCGTCGCGATACTCCCGAAGCCTCTCCCGAATCTCTGTGTGCTTGGCTCCCAGAATCGCCGCGGCGAGGAGCGCGGCGTTGGCTGCCCCGGCAGTGCCGATGGCCAACGTCGCGACCGGGATGCCCTTGGGCATCTGGACGATGGACAGCAGGGAGTCGATTCCGTTGACCGCCTTTGATTGGACCGGCACGCCCAGCACGGGCAGCACCGTCTTCGAAGCGGTCATGCCGGGCAAATGTGCAGCCCCGCCTGCTCCAGCGATGATGACCTCCAGCCCACGCCGCTCAGCGGAGCCGGCGTACTCGAACAGGAGGTCCGGAGTCCTGTGGGCCGAAACGATCCGGGCCTCGTAGGGGACCGCGAGCTCCTTGAGCACATCGATCGCGTGGGCCATGGTCTCCCAGTCCGATTTGCTTCCCATGATCACGCCCACGAGTGGTTGAACCAAGGTCACCACCTCCAGGCCCACAACAAGATTCGGGCTTCCAGATACACGCTGCCACCACGTCCACCATCCCCACCATCTGGACCACCCTTTGGGACGAACTTCTCCCGGCGAAAGCCGACAACACCATTCCCGCCATCAGTGGCCCGGGACCCGCGCCGGCATGACGGCAGGATGCCCCTCACGCCTCGATGAGCCTGGCCACGGCAGCCATATCCGGCTCTCCTTCGATCTCTCGCACCCGCTCCACCAAGGCAGCTACTCGAGCTCCCGCCAATGACGGGGCCGCGTAGTGCCGGAACTTTCCCGCCATCTCATCGTAAGTGTACGGGTTTGAGGGCACTCCTTTCCAACCCTCGGCGGTAAAACTGCCCTCCCCGTCCTCAGACACAACCGTCACGCGGGTTGGGCCGGCTGCCCCGCCGCGAAGCCGCACCTTCTGCACCATGGCGAGGACCTGGGGATCGTTGATGACGTCATCAGAGTAAGCCGAGGGATAGCGGACGTCCCGGCACAGAGCGATGGCAGCGGAAAAGGGAAGGCTGTACTGCGCACCCAACACCGTCGAAGGGTCCCGCTGGCCATGCCGGGCCTCCATCATCCGGCCATCGTCGGCAATGGTCACTCGAAGGACCTGATCCGGGCCCAAGCCCCGGTCATCCCGATAGCGGGACAACCCATCGATCACGTGGTGAAAGGAGATATGACAAGGGAAGGACTTGACGGTGGTATCCAGCATCACATAGCGCTCACCCAACCCCTCGACAAGCCGCGCGGGGTGAGGAGAAGGGGAGTAGACCTTGAGGAACCCTCTCTCGCCCTCGAGTACCGACGACGGTCCCGTGAACCCCTTCGCAGCCAAGAGCGCAGCCTCCAGGCCCATCTGAGAGCCACGGCCCACATGCAAACGTTTGGTCATGGCGCCTTCCGTCACGAATTCCAGCAGACCAGCGCCGTGCGAGCCCGCGATTCCCAGTGCGTTGACGATCGTTTCGGAGTCGAGCCCCAACACCTTGGCAACCCCAGCGGCGGCGCCAAAGGCGGCATTGGTGCCGGGGCCGTGAAAACCCGCCTCATCTTCCACGGCGCGCGTCGCAGCCAATCCGATTCGGCAGAGAACCTCATACGCCAGAGCGATGGAGGTAAGGAAGGTCTTCCCGTCTATCCGATTCCATTGGGCCGCGGCCAACACCGCGGGGAACACCGCCGCGCTTGGGTGGGCGCTTCCCGGAACGAAGGCATGATCACACTCAAACCCGCCAATCATCACGCCGTTCGCCAGGGTAGCGTAGGAGGGGGAAAGCCGGTCCGCTATCCCGAAGACCGAGCATGGCCCCGGGGAACCGAGCTCCCTCCCCAGCGCCACGGTCATCCGGGCCCAAGGAGTCGTCGCGCCGGCGCAGCCGCTGGCCAGATTGTCCAGGATGTAGACCCGGGCGGCCTCGATTACGTCCGCCGGTAACTCGTCATAGCCGGTAGCGGCGACGAACCCCGCCAGGCGTTTCGTCTCGTGGGCCATACAGCGCCATCCCTGCCCGGATCAGCCCGCCCTGGTCGAGCAACAGGGCAACGGCCCGGGATTCCGGCTCTACAGACCGCGCGGGTCGTCAGGAGCTATCCGCCGCCGATCGCGGGAATGATATGCACTTCGGACGTCTCCCCGACGCGCTCCAAGAGGCCAAGCTGCGCCAGCTCGCCATCTATGGCGATGGCAACCCCCTCCTGGAAGTGGCCTTCCTCGTCGACAAGCCGTTCCTTCACCCCAGGATGGGCAGCCTCGAGGTTGTTGATCACCTGCCGTAGGGTCTGCCCCTGAACGGTCACCTTATCGCTGCCGTCCGTGAGCCGCTGCATCAGCGACGGGATGAAGACGATGGCCATAGCAGAGGGCCTTAGCTCCCGGAGGACCCCTTTCGCTCCAAGGCCTCGAGGACCGCGGCTGGTGACATGGGCAGCTGGTCCATGCGGACCCCAACAGCGGCGTGCACCGCATTCGCGATGGCGGCCATGGGCGGCACGATAGAGACCTCGCCGACGCCCCTCAGACCGAAAGGATGTCCTGGGTTCGGCACCTCGACGAGCACCGTATCGATCATCGGCAGGTCGAGGCTCGTTGGCATGCGGTAGTCCAGGAAGCTCGAGTTCAGCATCGTGCCGTCGTCGGAAAAGAAGTACTCCTCATTCAGGGCCCATCCGATGCCCTGGACCGTTCCGCCCTGCATTTGTCCTTCCACATAGCTCGGATGGCCCGCCTGGCCGACATCCTCGACGACGGTGTACCGGAGGATGTCTACCTTGCCAGTGTCGGGGTCCACTTCGAGATCGACTATGTTGCCGCAGAAAGCGACCCCGACACCCCGGGGATTGGAGGACGCCGAAGCGCTGACCGGGCCACCCGTCTGCAAGAGCTTGCCG
The DNA here is from genome assembly GCA_965220155.1 of Dehalococcoidia bacterium. Classification (GTDB taxonomy): domain Bacteria; phylum Chloroflexota; class Dehalococcoidia; order SHYB01; family SHYB01. The sequence continues at coordinate 3,666,767 of OZ244810.1, forward strand.
GCGAGCTGCTTGAACGTTAGCTTCTCATCCGGGTTCTTGGCGTTGGTGAACACTCCACCCTGGAAGTCGACATCCTCGACCTGGACCTCCCAGAGCAGGGCAGCCCTCGCAATCACCTGGTCCCGTATCTTCTCAGCGGCCGAGATCGCGGCGATGCCAGTCGAAAATGCGGTCCGGCTGCCGCCGGTGACCCCGGTCCAGCCCACGGAGTCGGTGTCACCCACACTGGGCACCACGTCATCCGCCGTTATCCCCAACACCTCAGCCGCCTGCATCGCAACGCTGGGGCGAGTCCCGCCTATGTCGACGGACCCCGTGACTACACCGAGGGTGCCGTCGGCGTTGACGGTCAGGGTGGCCGACGAGGACATGCCAGTGTTCCCCCAGTAGCCCATGGACACCCCTCGGCCCCTATTCGGGCCCTCCAACGGAGCGTTGTAATGCGGATGGGCTTTCATTGCTTCTAGGACTTCGACGTTGCCGTTGTTGCCCAGCGGCACGCCGCTCGGCAGCCGATCGCCCTGATGGCTCGCAGCCTTCAGGCGAAACTCGAGCGGGTCGACTCGGAGCTTCTCCGCGATCTCGTCGATCACCGTCTCGACCGCCAGGGCGCCCTGGGGCGAGCCGGGGGCCCTGTAAGCGGCGACCTTCTGCTTGTTGACGATGACGTCGTACGCATCGACGCTAAGATTCTCCACCTGATACGGCGCCAAAGCCGTCGTCGCCCCCGAGCCAACCGGAGAACCTGGGAAGGCGCCCGCCTCGTAGGCAAGGTACATCTCCGCCGTGGTAATCCTACCGCCCTTGGCGCCCAATTTGAGGCGCATGTAGGAGCCGGAGGTGGGCCCCGAGCCCTCGAAGACCTCTTTCCTCGACATCGCGATCTTGACCGGGTGGCCCGTCTTCTTGGACAGGAGAGCGCAGACGGCGTCGAGGTACGACGATATCTTGCCCCCGAAGCCACCGCCGATCTCCATGGGAATAACCTTGACCGAGTGCTCCGGCACCCCAAGAACCGCCGCGGTGGACGACCGGACACCGAAGTGGCCCTGGGTACTGGTCCAGATGGTGATGCGGCCATCGGGCGCCCACCATGCAGTGGATGCGTGGGGCTCGATGTAGCCCTGGTGGACCATCTGCGTCGTGAACTCGCGCTCGACCACGACCTCGGCGTCCTCGAACCCCTGCTCAACCTCTCCCCGGTTGAATTGCAGGTGGCTGGCGATGTTGCTGTTAACCCCAGTGTCGGTCCCTCGGGTAAAGCGCTGCTCCAGCGAATGCGTGGTCATCGCGTCGTGAATAACTGGAGCGTCGGCCTGCATCGCCTCGCGCACGTCCAGCAGGGGCTTCAGGACTTCGTACTCGATCTTGATGGCTTTCGCCGCCTGGCTGGCGAGGTGTGGACTCTCGGCCGAGATGACTGCCACCGCGTGGCCCTTATACAGCGCCTTCTCGCCGGCGAGCATGTTCTCGGCCAACATCCTCGGGCTCCCCATCGCTTCAGCCAAGTCGATGGTCTTGTTGCTTATGGCTATGGGCAGGTCCTTCGCGGTGACGACGGCCCTGACGCCAGGAATTTTCAAGGCCTCGCTTGGGTCGATGGAGAGGATGCGCGCATGGGCGTGGGGGCTGCGGACGACCGCTCCGTGGAGCAGGTCGGTCATATTGATGTCGGCGCCGTATCTCGCGCGTCCCGTCACCTTATCCAAGCCGTCATGGCGTATGGGCCGCGTACCCACCACGCTGTATTTCGACTTGTAGTCCTGAGAGGAGTATGCGGGCGCCCCGTTGACCTTGCGCTCTGAGGTAGTCGTCATGTCCGCTCTCCTCGGACCATCTCACCGGCCTGCAGGACCGCCCTGATGATCTTGTCGTAGCCTGTGCACCGGCACAGATTACCGGCCAGCCAGTGACGGATGCGGTGTTCGTCCGCGTCCGGCTCACGCTCCAGCAAGGACTTGGCTGCGACGATGAACCCGGGTGTGCAGATGCCGCACTGAAGCGCCGCCTGCTCCAAGAATGCCTGCTGGAGCGGATGGAGCCCTTCGGCCGACGCCACACCCTCGATAGTCTGGATGTCCTTGCCTTCCGCTTCTACCGCGAGCACCAGGCAAGAGTCGATGAGCCGGCCATCGATCGTGACGCTGCAAGCGCCGCAATTGCCGTCGTTGCATCCTTCCTTCGTCCCGGTCAGGCCAACGATGTCCCTGAGGGCTTCAAGGAGGCTTTGACGCGGCTCCGCCAGGAACTCGACATCCGCGTCGTTAATGTGGGTCTGGATGTGAATCTTCTTGGCCATGTTCTGGTTATGCCTCTCTGACCTATGCCTCTTTGGCTCGCTCGACCGCTTTCCGCAGCGCCCGCTTCGTCAATACCCCAACGAGGTGGACCCGCTGCTTTACGGTCCCTCGCATGTCGGTTATGGGCTTCGCGGCCTTCTTCGCTGCTTCGGCCGCATCCTCAATGGATGCCTCATTGGCTTCTCTACCGGCCAGCAGGGCGGCCGCCTCCGTCGCCATCACCGGCGTCGGTGCGACGGATGCCAATGCGATCCTGGCCGACTCAATCCTTGTCTTGGAAGCGTCCAGCACCACGGAAGCTCCAACCCCGGCAATGGCGATATCCATCTCATTTCTGGGGATGAACCTCAGATAGTGCGCCCCCGAGCGCGGCTGCGGAGCCGGTATCTTCAGCGAGACCAGCAACTCGCCCTCTTTCAGGACGTTCTGCCCGGGCCCGGTGCAAAAATCCTCTACCGGCACCGTCCTCCGGCCATCGGGCCCCTCTATGATCGCCGCGGTCCCGAGAGCGATGAGAGCCGGGATCGTATCGCCGCTGGGCGCAGCGTTACAGAGGTTGCCGCCGACGCTGGCACGCCCCTGTATCTGGATACCCCCAATCATGGAGGCGGAGTCAACCAGCCCCGGATAGCTCTCGACCACCCTCGCATCCTCGTAGATGCGGTAGCACGGGACTGCGGCGCCAAGAGTCAATCCCTCACCCGAGACCGCAAGCTCGTTCATCTCGGGGATATCCTTGACGTCGACAATCTGGTCGATCTCGTAACGGCCCCCGCGGAGCTGGACCAGGATATCGGTCCCTCCCGCTATCGGCTTCGCTTTGGAGCCTTTGGAGGCCATCAAACTGATGGCTTCCTGAAGCGTGGTCGGCGCTGCGTATTCGAAGTCCTGCAGAGCGCACCCCCTTGTTTTCGATGCCGACGGCATTATAGCAACGGGTATGGCGCCCCACAACCACGGTTCGTCTGCCTGGGGCGAGCCCATCGAAGGGACTGAAGACAGGCTTGACCCACAGCTAGATGGGCGTAGGATTTGGTGCATATCGGTCTCGGAGTCGTTACAAGGCGGGGCCGCAAGTCTGCGGCGGGCCCCGTGAGGGCCTCGGGGTTGGCATATTCGGGGAGGAAGGGGTCTAACCATGGCTGAATACGACATCATCATCCGGGGCGGCACCATCGTCGACGGAATGCAGACGCCGCGGTACACCGGCGACATCGGGATCAAGGAAGGACGAATCGCCCAGATGGGGGGCCTCCGCCGCAGCACCGCGAAGAAGGTGCTCGATGCCTCGCGCCTCGTCGTCGCCCCGGGCTTTATCGATCTGCACACCCACTACGACGCCCAGATCCAATGGGACCCCCACTGCACCAGCTCAGGGTGGCACGGCGTGACGACGGTGGTCATTGGAAACTGCGGGTTCGGGTTTGCGCCCTGCGCCGCCAATGACGCGGACCGGGACCGGCTGATGCTGGGGCTGAGCAGGAATGAGGCCATCCCGATGGCGCCGATGGAGCTGGGCATGCTCTGGGACTGGGTCAGCTTCCCGGATTTCCTGGACACCATCGATCGGATTCCCAAAGGGGTCAACGTGAACAGCTTCTTTCCGTTAGGGCCTCTTTACGCCTATGCCATCGGCTATGAGGAATCGAGGTCCAGGCGCCCCACGGGCCGTGAGATGGAAGAGATGTGCGGGCTGCTCAACGAAGGGATCGACGCCGGGGCCACCGGCTGGTCGGCCCAGGTGCTGGGCCCCGATTCCATCCAGGGCGACTATGACGGCGGCCCCATGATCACCGACCTGATGACCGACGAGGAGCTGTTCGCCTTTGCCAGGGTGCTGAACGATCGGGATGAGGGCTCCGTCGAGCTGGCGTACAAGGGCTCCATCGGCGGCTGGGGAGAGGAAGAGGGCCGGAGTTTCTTCGAGAGGTTCGCGGAGACGGCGAACAGGCCGATCCTCTACCAGCAGATCAACCCCAACCGTCACAACGCCGAGGCCCATCGCAGCAAGCTGCGGTGGCTGGAGGCTTGCGCCGAGAAGGGTCTCCCCCTCTACGGGCAGAGCAACACACGCCGCTCCGGGTTCGACTTCACGTTCATGAACTGGACCTTCTGGGACGATAAGCCCGCCTGGAAAAACGTGACCCTCGGGACCAGGGAGGAGCGAAAGGCCAAGATGGCCGACGCCGAGGTCAGGGCCACACTTCGGGACCAGTGGGACCGCGGCGAGCGTCCTATCCTCGGAGGCATGCTGGTCAAGCACACGGGCCGGCCTGAGTTACAGCGGTACTGCGGGCAGACCGCCGAGCAGATTGCTCAGGACGAGGGGAAGCACGTTGTCGACGCCCTTTTCGACCTCGTCGTAGCGGACGACCTGTACACGGAGCTGCTGGGGCCCGTTTCGCGGGACCAACCCGAATACGTCGCCGAGATCACGAAGTCGCCATACACCCTGGCCGGGGTTTCGGACGGCGGGGCGCACATGCAGATGATCCCCACGGGGGCCTATCCCACCGAGCTTCTCACGTGGATCGTGCGCGACGAAGGCCGGGTGAGCCTGGAGGAGATGCACTACAAGCTGAGCTGCCTGCCCGCCTTCGTCGGCGGAGTGCGCGACCGGGGCTTTCTGCGTGAGGGGGCGGCCGCGGACATCGTGGTGTACGACCTCGACGAGCTGTCGATGGGGTCGATCGAGGTAGCCCACGACCTCCCGGGCAACGAGTGGCGGAGGATTCAGAAGCCGGATGGATACCGGTGGATCGTGGTCAACGGCGAGGTTACGTCGGAGGACGGACGCCTGACCGGCGACACCCCCGGGAAACTCCTGCGCCACGGGAAGGGTTAGCGTGTAGTGCGCGGGGCCGCAGGGCGGGGAGGCTGGAGCGGAAGACGGGATTCGAACCCGCGACCCTCTCCTTGGCAAGGAGATGCTCTACCACTGAGCCACTTCCGCTCGACGGGAAGGCCGTCCAGAGGATGAGGGACCCTCTGCGACCATCCATCCTATTCTAGGATTGCCCGCGAGGGCTTGGCAACCCGGAGCGCTCGCTCCTTGCCGGCGAGCTCGCGGAGCCCGGCGGCCTCGTCCCGAAGGTGACACGCGAGGGTCTTCTGGGATATATCGGACCCTGCCGTCCCAGGGGCTATTCCGCCGCACCGCCAAAGGAGCCCACCATGCCCGTCCAGCCCTTCACCATCGATATCCGCCAAGAAGTCCTCGACGACCTCGAGCACAGACTCGCGATGACTCGATGGCCGGATGAGATCTCAGACTCCGGCTGGGACTACGGAAGCAACCTCAGTTATGTCAAGGAGCTCTGCGCGTACTGGAAGGACCGGTACGACTGGCGGGCCCAGGAGCGCAAGCTCAACGCCTTCCCCCAATTCAAGGCGGAGGTGGACGGCCTCGGCATCCACTTCATCCACGTCAAGGGCAAGGGGCCAAACCCGATGCCCCTGGTCATCACCCATGGCTGGCCCAGCTCCTTCTACGAGATGCACAAGGTAATCGGCCCGCTGGCGGACCCGGCCGGTCATGGCGGCGATCCCGCCGACGCCTTCGACGTGGTGGCCCCTTCGCTGCCCGGCTACGGCTTCTCCGACAAGCCGGCCAAGCGGGGGATGAACACCGCGGCAATCGCGGGCCTCTGGGTCAAGCTGATGGGCGTCCTGGGCTACGGGCGGTTCGGGTCTCACGGCGGCGACTGGGGGGCCGGGGTCACGAGCGCCCTCGCCTCTCGGCATGCCAGCCACATGATCGGCGTCCATTTCAGCATGGCATCGGCCCGTTTCGACGAGGCGAAGGACGATCCCAAGTACAAGCCCTGGTGGGACGCTCTGCAAGCCTACCGGCGGGAGGAGTGGGGATACGTCCACCTCCAGGGGACCAAACCTCAGACCTTGTCCTATGGGCTCAACGATTCCCCCGCGGGCCTCGCCGCGTGGGTCGTCGAGAAGTGGCGGCGCTGGAGCGACTGCGGCGGGGATGTGGAGCGCAGCTACACGAAAGACGAGCTGCTGACGAACATCATGGTCTACTGGGTCAGCGAGTCGATCGGCTCGTCGATCCGCCTCTACAAGGAGACCTTCGGCGGCTCGACCCCGACCGGCGTCAACCCTCGGACCGAGGTCCCAACGGGAGTGGCTACGTTCAACGAGGCCAACCGCCCGCCCAGAGAGCTTGCGGAGCCCAATTACAACCTCCACCGGTGGACGGACATGGACCGGGGCGGGCACTTCCCCGCAATGGAGAACCCGGAAGGGCTCGTCCACGAGGTGCGGGAGTTTTTTCGGCCCCTACGCGCATAGGCCGGAACACATCACCCCGGGCTGCCCCCTGGCAACAGACGGGGACGGCGGCGCGACGCTACTTCATCACCAGGACCGTCCGCACTTCGTCACCCGTGTGACAGGCCTCTAGAGCATCCGTCGCGTCTTCGAGCCTGGCCCTGCGGGTCACCAGCTCGTCGAGCTTGATCTGGCCGGTCCGGTAGAGGTCGAATATCCATGGGAGGTCGCGGGCCGGGATGGTGTTCCCGCTCATGCCGCCGCCAATCCGCTTGCCCCAGTAGAGGTCCCCGATCTTCAGGTTAATTTCGAGGTCGTACGATGGAGGAGCGCCGACCACGACCGTCATCCCTCTTGTGTGAATGCAATCGAATGCCTGTTTGTAGGTCTCCATCTTGCCGATGACCTCAAAGGAGAAATCGGCCCCGCCGTTGGTCAGCTCCTTCACCGCCGCGACGACATCGTCGTCGCGGGCATTGACGGTGTGGGTAGCACCGAAGGCGCGGGCCGTCTCCAGTTTGTGGTCCAGCATGTCCACCGCGATGATCTTGCCGGCGCCCATGAGCCGGCAGCCCTGGACGACGTTGAGGCCAACTCCTCCGCAGCCAATGACAACGCAGGTGCTGCCCCGCTCGACTTTCGCCGTGTTCACGGCGGACCCGATTCCCGTGGGAACCCCGCAGCCAATGAGGCATGCGGACTCGAGGGGCATGTCGTCGGGGACTGGGATAGCCCCGCTGTAGTGGATGATCGAATGCTCCGCGAAGCTTGCGGTGCCGGCGAAGTGGTAGTACTGCCGCCCATTCCGCGAGATCCTGCTGGTGCCGTCGTACAGGTATCCCATTGGCGCGGAGAAGCTGATGCAGGGCTTTCCGGCGGCGCACCCGTGGCACTGTCCGCATCGCGTCCCGGCCTTGACGACCCGGTCCCCCGGCTTGACGCTCTTGACGGCCGATCCCACCTCCTGGACGATCCCGGCACCCTCATGACCAAGGACCATCGGAGTCGGCCAGTCACGGAATCCGTCATACACATGGGCATCGCTGTGACAGACACCGCTGGCGGCGATCTCGATCAGGACGTCCTCCGGTTTCAGATCGGCCAGCTCCACCTCCTCGATTTCGAGGGGAGCGTGAGGCTTGTGAAACACCGCGGCCCTGGTCTTTAACAACGGCACACCTCTTTCCGTTTTGCATGGCTTCCCGACAACACCCGTAGAGGCGGGTTTGAAACCCGCCCCTACCAAGACGCCGCTGGCGCTATGGGGCTTCGCCGGGTTTGCCGGAGTACACCAGCGGATGTATCCCGTCGAGGGACCAGTGGCCGGAGGGCAACAGCCGGAAGCCCTTGGCCGCGTAAGCTCCACCGCCGACCTGGATCGTCTCTCCACTCACCCAGCCCGACAGGTCGGAGGCCAGGTACAGCGCGGCGCCGCTCTGATCATCCGGAGTGCCCCTGCGGCCCAGAGGGATATGCGGAGAGGTCGCCGAACTAGGCCTCGGCGCTCCACCGGTAACTCTGGCGCCTCCGGGTGTTTCAGTCGCCTCGGGGGCAATGGCATTCACCCGGATCCCGTGGACCCCAAGCTCGAGCGCGAGGCTCTCCGTAAGGTTGGTAAGGCCCGCCTTGGCGGCCGCGTAGACGGAGAAGCCCGGCGCCCCGCGAAACGCTTCGATGGTGGTGACGTTGATGATGGACCCGGGGGTGCCTCGGTCGATCATGACCCCCGCGGCGGACTTGATGCAGCGCATGCACTGGACGAGGTTGAGCTCCAGCATCCTCGCCCAGTCCCGCTCCGTCATATCCATGAACAGCTTCATGAAGGTGCCGCCAACGTTGTTGACGAGGATGTCCAGCCGGCCCATACCCTCGGCAGCGGCCGCCACCGCCCGGTCGATGACCGTCTGGTCGCGGATGTCTCCCAGCACTGTTTCCGCCTTCCGGCCCAGAGCCCGGATGTCCTTGGCCGTCTGCTCCAGCGTTTCTTCGTTCCGGTCGTTGATCACCGCGTCGGCGCCAAAGGCGGCAAAGGTCATGGCGATGCCGTTGCCGATCCCCTGGCCGGCCCCTGTCACGATGGCGACTTTACCGTCTAGCAGTGCTGCGCTTGGGTCCATGCCGCTCCTCCTGTGGCCTGTTTCGATACGGATGGTGGTCAACCCGTGGACACCGTCCCGAGCCGGTCGCTGCACAGTGTAATCCGTCCATTGCCGGGAAGAAAGCGGCCGTGGAGCAAGCGCGGCCCGCCGCCGGCCCCTAGAGCCGGCAGGGAAGGGCAAGGCTCCCCTTCCCAGCGGACCTCTCCTACGACCCCCGGGAGGGAAGAACGACCGTCGCCGAACCCATCACCAGGGTCTCGCCGTCTTCGCTCTGAAGCTGCACGTCGCACTCCACCTGGCTCACGCCATCGACGACGTTCTTCGCCGAGACCGAGCCGAGCGCGCGCAACGGCCGGTCATGGAAGACCGGACGCCGGAAGAGCGTTTCCAGACGCCGCACCTGGCCTTCGGGGGCCCACGCGGTGAGCACGCTCCCCAGCACAGCCATGTTCATGATGCCGGGGGTAATGGCTTTGGGGAGCCCATCCCGTTTGGCGGCCTCATCATCCGTGAAGCGGTTGGAGACACCGGCGCCCCAGATGCTGCAAAAGGTATTCACCATCTCCTTCGTGAACACCCTGGCGATGGCCGGGATCTCGTCCCCAACCGCTATGTCTTCGAAGTGCGGTCCCATCGAAACACCCTCAGGCCCCGTCCGAGGGAGGCAACGGCCGGGTCATGAACGAATGTTGGACCGTGGCGACGGCCTCGCCGTCCGGGTCTCGCAGTACCGTCTCCCAGACCACGACGGCGGCTAGTCCTGTCCTCCCGGGTCGAGTATAAGCATCCTTCAAGTGGATATTGGCATCGAGCACGTCACCCGCGCAGATCGGCTTGAAGCTCTCGAACGCCTGCCACTGGTGAATCCCCGTACCCGGGAATTTCAGCTTGATGTCCGGACGCACCCCGGTGCGCTCCAACAGGTTGCAGAAGCTGGGAGGCGCCACAAGCGACCGGTAGCCGCTGCGCATCGCGGCCTCCTCGTCGGTGAACATCGGGTTGGTCTCTCCGATGGCCTCGCAGTAGGCCAGGATGCGCTCTTTTTCGACACGGAACGTCCCGGCCGGGAACTCCTTTCCCAAGAGATCCCGGTCGAACTCCAGCTCTGGCGCGGTCATGACTCTTTGGTAGACCGTCCTTTCTCGGGAACGTGAGCAGCTCAGGGACCAACCGACAGGAGATTAGATGCCAGGGAGCTCAAAGCTGTCAACGTCGTCCGGGACCCGGCCAGGGCCTTTTCGTTCTCAATGTTATGTGGATACGGACCCCCACCGCCTGTCACTACTATGCAAATGGGCACCGTCGCACCGTTGTTTCGTAGAGGCGGGTTTCAAACCCGCCTCCGGCCTTGTCCTGGGACGCCGCCCTGTTTTCCTCCTCGTATGTGGTCTCCTATTATGTGGCCTCCTAAAGGCCATAGTGATTCCGACGGGCGGAGCGACGAGGAATCTCATAAGCTTCACGACTAAGGCGACACTGCGGACAAGGACTTTAGCCCCTCGCCGTCGCTCGGGGTGACAATGAAAAGTCGCTCGGGGTGACAATGAGGCCCTGGCGCCCCGCGCTAAATGTCTCCCGTATCCTAGGCCGCGCATTTCCTGGAGATAGGCGGCGCCCCGCGCAAAAGGTCTCCCCCTCCACGCCTCGCCCGACCTCGCCGCAGTCCCCCACCACACACCGAACGACGAGGCTGTTCCTGACCGAGCTCGGGCCGCAGCCGATACGGCGGCAAACGGGCCGCAAGGGACAGACTGATCCTGTGCCAGGACAGGATGACCCGCGCGGGTGATAGGATGGGGCTGCCGGAGTGCCCCGAAACCCGTCGCAGCAGTGCCCTGACTCGGCTGAATGAACGCCGCAGAGACATACGCCGCTCTTATCGACGCTGTCAGCGCGCAGCACCTGCGGGTGCATGGCGAGCCGGCGAGTCAGGACCCATGGGCGGGCCGGCTGGCCCGCCTGTTCCGTTTCGACCCACACCGGGAGCTGGATGCCAACCTCGAGATCGTGGCCTCTTATGTCCAGCCCCAGGATGTGGTCATCGATGCCGGCGGAGGCGCGGGGCGAGCCGGGCTGCCCTTGGCGCTCCGATGCGGCGAGGTCATCAACGTCGACCCTTCCGCCTCAATGGGTGAACAGTTTGAAGCATCGGCGGCGGAGGCCGGCATCAAGAACGCCCGCCGGGTCAGGAGCTCCTGGCTCGACGCCGATGTGATAGAGGGAGACATCGTCCACTGCGGAGACGTGGCCTATTTCGTCCGCGATATCGCGCGGTTCGTGAGAAAGCTGGAAGCCGCGGCCCGCCGCCGGGTGATCATCACCGTCTGGAGCGTACCACCGCCTTATGCCAACCAAGGGCTCTACCGGCTGGTCTACGGAGAAGAGCAGGCAGTGGTGCCGGGCCACACCCACCTGTTGGCGGTCTTGTGGGAGCTAGGCATTCTGCCCGATGTGCGGGTGATGCCCCTTCCGCGATGGTGGGACACCGGACTCCCTAGAACGCGCGAAGATGCCCTGGCATTCGCGCTGGAAGGGAGCTGGCTGAAGGAGCAAGACCACGCGCTCGCCCGCGAGCGACTCATTGAGCAGTTCGATCATCTCTTCGCCGAGAGCTCCGAGGGCTTTCGCCCCCTATGGCGAGGCGAGGAGCGAGAGCTCTTGATCACTTGGGAGACCGGCCGGGGATAACCGTGATCTCGATGATTGGGATGAAGAGACAGCGAGGGAATAATGCCCACCGCGCCTATCGACGGTAACGACCTGTACTACGAGGCGACCGGCGACGGGTTCCCCCTTGTGTGGTGCCACGAATTCGCCGGGAGCCATGCGAGCTGGGAGCCGCAGGTCCGTTTCTTCGCGCGGCACTACCGGGTCATCACCTGGAACGCTCGCGGCTACCCTCCCTCGGGTGTGCCGGAAACGCTGGATGCCTACTCGGTGGAGCACTCTGTGGCAGACCTGAAAGGGCTGTTGCGACACCTGGGAATCGAGGAAGCCTACGTCGGGGGTCTCTCAATGGGCGGCGGCATCGCCCTCAACTTCGGCCTGTCCCACCCCGAGATGGCCCGCGCGCTCGTCCTGGCCGGGACGGGGTCGGGCACCACGGACCCCGAGCTCTTCCGCCGGGAGACCCGAGCTTCATCCCAGGCCCTCCTCTCGGCGGGGAGCATGGAAGCCCTGGCCGGGTACGCCCAAGGGCCGACTCGGGTGCAACTCAAACGCAAAGACCCACGGGGGTGGGAAGAGTTCCGTAGTCAGCTCATGGCCCACTCGGCGCTGGGCTCGGCGCTAACGCTGGACGGGGTGCAGTCACGGCGCCGCACCATCCACGAGCTGGAGGATGGCATGCGGGCCCTTCAGGTACCCACGCTGATCATCGTCGGCGACGAGGACAACGCCTGCATCGGGCCCGGGCTCCTGATGAAAAGAACGATCCCGCGGTCCGGCCTGGTGCTTTTTGCCCAGTCGGGTCATACGGTCAATCTGGAAGAGCCGGACCTGTTCAACCGGACCGTCCAGGACTTCCTGCACGCGGTCGAGACCGGGGCCTGGGCGACCGCGGAGGTCGGCGGAGGCGAAGGCTTCCATACAGGCGAGAAGGCGCCCCGTGGATAGCACATGGCGCCGGGCAGGAAACGAAGTGGAAATTGGTGCCGAGGAGGAGACTCGAACTCCTACGGGCGATGCCCACCACCCCCTCAAGATGGCGTGTCTACCTATTCCACCACCTCGGCGAAGCGGCCCGTCAGAAAGGGCCACGGCCATTATCCTCAGGCCCAAAGTTCCCTGTCAACGCCGGGGCGGCCGGGGCCCCAGGCCGCCGTCGCTGCGCGCCTTCGCTGAGGGACATCGCTTTACAACGAAGGGGGCCGTTTCTTACAATCTCAAGAAGGGAGAGCCCCCCGCTCGGAGCCTCCAGCGGCCCACCCGCCTCCGTGGTGGACGGATGACAAACAAACCTGTATTCCTCACCGAAGAGGGCCAAACGAAGGTCCTGACAGAGCTGAAGCATCTCCGGAACGTGCGCCGCCCCGAGGTCGCGGAGAGGATCCATCGCGCCAAGGAGATGGAGAGCGCGTCCAATAACGCGGAGTACGACGACGCCAAGAACGAGCAGGCATTCATCGAGGGGCGCATCACCGACCTCGAAGGGGTCCTCATCAACGCGACGATTGTCCATCCGGACCATTTCGCGGGCCAGGTGGAGATCGGCTCCAGGGTCAAGCTTCTAACGCACGACGGAGGGGAAGAGGTCTACACCATCGTCGGGAGCGCCGAAGCGGACCCGGCGGAGGGGAAGATCTCTAACGAAAGCCCCGTCGGCGAAGCCCTGCTCGGGAAGCGGGCAGGAGAGGACATCGAGGTGACGGTCCCAGCGGGTGTCGAACGCTGGAAGCTGACCGAGATTAGCTAGGGGGACTACGGCCTCCGGCCCCGCCGCTTTGCTCTCCATCGACCTCATCCGAAGGGATACCGAACGTGTGCGCGCCGCCATGGCCCGCCGGCGCGAGGACGCCCCGATCGGTGAAATCCTCGAATTGGACCACCGCCGTCGAGAGCTGCTGACTGTATCGGAGGGGCTGCGGGCCCGGCGCAACGAGGTCAGCAAGCAGATTTCCCGGATGGACCCCAAGCCTCCCGAGCTCATCGGGGAGATGCGGGAGGTGGGCGACCGGGTCAAGGGGCTCGAGACCGAGCTCAACAGCCTCCAGGAGCAGATCGCCTATCGCCTGATGCGCCTCCCGAACATCCCCGGGGACGGGGTCCCCGAAGGCGCCTCGGCGGAGGACAACGTGACGGTCGAAACGTGGGGAACGCCCCGGGCATTGGACTTCGAGCCCAAGCCCCACTGGGACCTAGCCCCAAAGCTGGGGATCGTGGACTTCGAAATGGGGCAGCGTGTCTCCGGGTCGCGGTTCTACGTGCTAAGAGGTGCAGGGGCCAAGCTCCAGAGGGCCCTCATCCAGTGGATGCTCGACGTCCACGTGAACGAGCACGGCTATGAAGAGGTCTACCCGCCCTTCATGGTCCGGGAGCAGGTCCTCCACGGGGCGGGGCAGCTCCCAAAATTCATCGACAACCTCTACCACGACGCCGAAGAGGACTATTGGCTGGTCCCCACGGCTGAGGTCCCCATCACGGGTTTCTACGCCGGCGAGATTCTCGAGCCGGGCGCCGTTCCCATCAGGCACGTTGCCTACACGCCTTGCTTCCGGCGCGAGAAGATGTCGGCGGGGCGGGACATACGCGGGCTCAAGCGGGGACACCAGTTCGACAAGGTGGAGCTCTACCACTTCGTCGAGCCAGCGAAATCGGATGAAGAGCTACGGCTTCTCCTCAAGAATGCCTGCTCCATCGCCCAGGCCCTGGAGGTCCCCTACCGGACCGTACAGCTCTGCACCGGGGACCTGGGATTCACGGCCGCCGAGTCCTACGACATCGAGCTATGGGCCCCCGGCTGTCAGGAGTGGCTCGAGGTGAGCTCCTGCAGCAACTGCACGGATTTCCAAGGCAGGCGCGCCAACGTTCGCTTCCGCAGGCAAGAGGGAGCCCGTCCCGAGTTCGTCCACACGTTGAACGGGTCGGGCCTCGCCCTCCCGCGGGTGATGATCGCCATTATCGAGCACTACCAGCAGGCGGACGGCTCCATCGTCGTCCCGGATGTTCTGCGGCCGTACACCGGTTTCGACCGCATTGGTCCTTGACCCGGCTTTCCTGCAGTCCCGCCCGGCAGCAACCAGAGCTACTCATGAGGACGGCTTCTTCCGCTGTACAATCCCTTATGTCCGGCCGGAGAGCCGGCAGGAACCGTAAGGAGGCTCAACATGGGCCAGCGGCTGAAAGACAAAGTTGCGATTGTGACCGGGTCGGGTCAGAACATCGGACGAGCGACCGCGCTGCTGATGGCACAAGAAGGGGCACGAGTCGTCACCAACAACCGGGCCCCTGGCAATCCCAGCGGGGACGCCGGCAGCGTTGCGGACGAGATCAAGCAGGCCGGGGGGACTGCGCTGCCGGTGTTTGCCGACGTGTCAACCCTGGACGGGGCGCGCGCACTGGTTGACGCCACCGTCGATGCCTTCGGGACCGTCGACATCATGATCAACAACGCCGCCGGATCGGGTGGACTGGCCCTTTTCGAGGACGTGACCGAGGAGCGATGGGACACGGTCCTGGCCCACTGTCTCAAGAGCCAGTTCAATTGCATCCACCTGACCTTGCCGATGATGAAGGAGAGGGGCGAAGGCCGGATTATCAACCTCTCGTCCAGAGTCGGCCTGGCCGGATTCGCTGGGATGGCCCCTTACTCCGCGGCGAAGGCCGGCACCCTGGGGTTGACGTGGACGCTCGCCGAGGAGCTTGGCCGCACGGGAATAACCGTCAACTGCATCGTCCCAACCGCGAACGAGTCCGCAGACCGCGGTGAAGCAGTCCACAAGTTCCGGTCGGAAGTGCTGGGGGTCCCCTATGCGCCGCCGCCTGTCCCTGAAATGAAGTCACCCCACTGCATCGCGCCGCTGGTGGTCTTCCTCTGCTCCCCGGAGGCGGCGGACGTCACCGGGCAAACGTTCTACGCCACCGGCGGCGAGGTGACGCTCTACAGCAAGCCCGCCCGGTCAAAGAGCATGTACACGAAGGACCGCTGGAGCGTCGATGACCTGGCGGAGGTCTTTTCCACGGCCTTCGGGCAGAAGCACTGGACGGGCTAGGGGCTCGCGATTCCTGGACTCGACGTCCCTCCGCCACCGTAGGACGGGGGACCCAAGGGCTCACCGGGGGCGCCGACGGCCCGAGGCGACGCTGGCAATGCCATCGAGACCCCCGGGGCGGCGAGCGGCTGGCAAACGCCCGGCCGGAGCCCCTACAATGACAGGGCCAACAGGTTCGGAGGGATGGCAGAGTGGACGAATGCGACGGTCTTGAAAACCGTTATAGCGGCAACGCTATCGTGGGTTCGAATCCCACTCCCTCCGCCAGTGTAGACACTGTTGAGCGCAATCCCTGATGGGTTCGAAGCTCTTCCTTCGGCACCAGTTACTCCAGGGATAGCTGCCTATGGGTTGCCTATGATTCAAGGGCTGAGTGGGTTGGAATGCGAAGCAAGGTCGTTGAGCACGTCACTTACGATTGCGGCGACTGATTCGAAATCCCTCGCCGTCATGACTGTCGTGGTTGTGTCCATGCGCTCCTGAGTGAACCACACGCCTCGCATGCCCGCATCAACCGCGCCCATCACGTTCTCAAGTCGATCGTCTACGAAGAGGTGCAGGCTGGAGGTCGCGCTAACCGTGAACGCCCGGAAGATTTCAATGTCCGGCTTCCTACAGCCAACCGCCGCGCTAACCGTCCACCGGCTTATCTTGGTTGAGACTTGCAAGCGGTCAGCCCTGAGCGACGCCCATTCCGAAAGGTCGTTGGTTATGCACTGTACGCCAACCTTAATATCGGCACACCATTCGAGGAATGCCCTGACTCCGTTCGTCAGCGTGTACTGCGCGACCAACTCTCGGTCCAGCGTCTCCCCGTCGCCGGCGACGCCCAGTCGATCCCACAACTCTGCCGAAGTCATGGTTCCTCTCGATGCGGCCTTGTACAGTCGGGATATGCTGGTCGCGCTCTTCCGACACCCCTTGCTGCGCACGAACGGCACGAGCAGATCCCGCAGATCGTCGGCGGGCTGGTACACGACGCCCATCGCATCCAAGACAACTGCGACACGACTGATTCCCGCCATCGCTACTGCCTCCGGTCGCTGGTGTGATCCAAGGGAAGCCTCATAAAGGCCTTTGGGGGGCGCCGAAGAGAATCCCGGAGAAGGCTACCTGCGCGGCCAACCACTGACGTACATCCCGTTCTCGAAGCGGTACAGCGCCATCTGCCCTCGGATCAGCCGGGCAGTCGACTTCCCGCAGCGCTTCGCTGAACTGGCTGCGGACCGCGCGCTCTAAGAGCGAAGAGTTGAAGTTGTAGAACATCAGGGAGAGCTGGCCGGATGGAACCATAACCTCCGTCAAGTGATGCGGCGCGTCCTCAGGCTCGCCCAGCCATTCCAACACCGCATGACAGACAACCAGTTCGAATCGCCGCCGGAGTTGGAGACCTTAGACCTGCGTGTATGGGCGTGGCCCGTGGAGGGTAGCACGGACAATGTTGGTCCGGAGGTTTGCAGCAAAACGATTCATCGCGAAAAAGTAATGTAGTCTTAGATCGCTCTCCCAGGGTCAGCAAGCGGATGATCCAAAGCAGTTAGGGTCGAGTGTGCTAAGTCCGGACCGAGCATATGTCGCTGGGTAATATCCGCGCCGTCCGCGCAGCCTTCATCCAGCAGTGGCGCTCCGTATCGTCGGCGGTGGACCGGACAGCGTTCCTCGTCAGCTCTGTCCCCATTGTGGCGGTGTTGGCGTGGATCGCCCGCACCAAGGACGATCCCTTGATCCTCGCCTATGTCTCCCTGGGTTCCTTCATGATGGTCATCTGGAACAGCGGCGTCTTTAGAGTCGGCTGGTCGCTGACCTCCGAGATCAATCAGGGCACATTCGAGTTGAGCTTCGTCACGAGGACGCCATTGATCTTGGTGATGTTCGGGAAGTCCCTCGCGCAAATCGTGTTGGGGGTCATCAACGGGAGCGCGGCCTTTTTCGTCGCACTGGCGATAGGAGGGAGGCTGATCGACGTCGACAGCATCCCACTCCTCCTGGTGTCGCTGCTCGTGTCTCTTTTCGCATTGACGACCGGCGCTTTCATCTTTGCCCCGCTGATGGTGCTCTCCCGAGGCCGTGGGGGCTTCTTCAACGCCTTCATCCCCTTCGGCTTCGTGTTCAGCGGGTTTCTCTATCCCATCTCGGTATTGCCGCAGGGGCTGGAGCAGGTTGCCCGTCTCCTGCCGACTTCCTGGGCCATGGACGCAGTGCTCGGATCCGTCCACAGAACAGGCTCGGTGTGGAACGTCGCCGGGGACTGGGGTGCCGCCACCGGTGTGTCGGTGGTATGGCTGCTCATTTCCTATCTGATGTTCAGAAAGGTCGATGAGCGGCTTCGAATATCCGGCGTACTGGGGACCTACTGATGCTGAGCAACCTGGCGACCCAATCGTACCTGTCCTACAAGGGGCTCTTCCATTGGCTGCATGTGCCTGGGTACGTCTCCAACGTCTTCCTGAGGCCCATGCTCATGCTGGCCCTGTTCGCCCTGGTAGGAAGATTCGCGGCGGACCAAGAGACCGCACAGTCCTACATGCTAGGGATGACCGTGCACTCCATGGCATGGCTGATCCTAGGCTCGGTTATGCAGATGTTCGCGAATGATCGGGAGTACGGGACGTTGTCCGTGAACCTGGCCTCCGGCGCGAACAGGCTGGAGCTCTACCTCGTCAAGATGGTGATGCACTGGCCCAACGCCATTTTGGCCATCGCGAGCGCCCTGTTCTTCGGCTGGCTGTTCCTCGACCTGGACGCCGACCGGGTGCATTGGGGCGCCCTGATTTTGGCCACCATCGCCGTCGTGGGCTCCGTGATGGCATTCAGCCTTTTCTTCGGGACATCTTCTTTTCTCAGCCGGAACTGGGTGAACATTGTGGCCATTGGCGTCGGGCTGCTCATGGGCTTGACGGGGATCATCGTCCCGACGTCATCGCTCCCCGGCTTCTTGAGCAATATTGGCGTCGGCTTGCCCCTGACCCATGGGCTGAGCGCCTTCCGGGATGCATGGGCCGGCTCAAGTGTCGGAGACGTCTTGCCGGACCTGTGGCGAGAATGGGTGGTTGCATGCGCGTACGCCATCGCAGGGTATCTGCTGTTCCGTCTCCTCGAAGTGTGGGTGCGCCGGCAGGGAGCGTTCGAGCGGTCATCAGTGTGAAGGGCGGACACAGAAAGGGAAGGACACATGACTGACTCCGACGTTCCGGTCGTTGCGTGCACGGGTCTCGGTCGCGTGTACGGCTCCCGCGGTCCACTGGGAAGGGGCCGGGAGACCGTGGCGCTGCGCGACCTCACCCTCGACATCCCCAGGGGGCACGTCTTCGGGCTGCTCGGGCCCAATGGCGCCGGCAAGACAACCACCGTCCGCATCTTGGCCACCCTGCTCACACCCACGGCAGGAAGCGCGACGGTGCTCGGTTACGACGTCGTGCGCGAGGCAAGCCAAGTTCGGCGCAACATCGGTCTGATCCTTGGAGGGGAGCGTGGCCTCTACGGCCGGCTTACCGGGCTGGAGAACCTGATGTACTTTGGGGCGTTGAATCACATCAACCCAAGAGTGCTGAGGCGTCGCGCCGGCGACTTACTGGACATGGTTGGCCTGTCCGAGCGGGCTGATTCCCGGGCGGAGGAGTACTCGAGGGGCATGAAGCAGCGGCTCCACATTGCGAGAGGACTGCTCACCGACCCCGCCGTGGTGTTCATGGATGAGCCCACTATTGGTCTGGACCCGGAGATCGCCCAAGATTTGCGCCAACTCGTGCCGCAGTTGGCGGCCCAGGGCAAGACCATCCTCCTCACCACGCACTACATGTTAGAGGCGGATCAGCTCTGTGAGACGATCGCCATCATCAACCGCGGAGAGCTCGTGGCCCTGGGTAGTCCTACCGACATAAAGAGAGAGTTCAGCAAGGTGAGCGTCCGCGAAGTGACGGTCAGCCAGACCCGCCCCGGCTTGGCCGACGACCTGCGGCGGATCGAGGCCGTCCAGCGTGTTGATGTCATGGCTGAGGGCATGCTGTCCAAGTTCGTGATCCAGGTGGACGCGCGAGCTGACCTGACATCCGAGATCGCAACGACGATCGGCGCGGACAACGTCGAAGGGGTGGTCACCCGAGAACCAACCTTGGAAGAGGCTTATCTGAGCATTCTGCGGTAATCGATTGGCCGGCATTGGACCCCGTGGTTTTGGTCAGGTCCGTTCCGGCAATGAGACGGGGACGACGTGAGGGCCCAACGCCAGACGGATAGGGAAGATCGAAGCGTACCGGCATGACCAGAATGGACGAGGACTATGACCTAAATCCGATCGCCGGGCACCTCTTTGCTTGCAAAGCGGCGTTCCTCCAGCAGCTCCGGACCTATTATTCCTTCAGCCAACTCCTCGCTTACCTCACAAGCACCCTTCCCGCAGTGGCGGTGCTCGCCTGGATGGCGAGGGAAAGCGACAGCCAGATAGTGGTGGCGTACGTCACCATCGGCTCCTTCATGCTTACGGTGTGGCAGTCCGGAGTCTTTCGGGTGGGGTGGACGCTGACTGAGGAATTGACCGCCGGAACTCTGCAGTTCAACCTGTTGTCGCGGTCGCCGGTCATGTGGGTGATCTTCGGCAAAGCGCTCGCGTTGATCTCCCTGGGCTCCATCGCCGGCGTTATGGCAGTCCTCGTCGTCCTAGCCATTACCCAAGACCCCCCGGGCGTGGCCCAGGTAGGACTCCTTGTCGTTTCGGTCATGGTCACCCTTGTGGCCGTTACCATCACGGCTTTCTTGTTTGCGCCGCTCATGGTGTTGTCAAAAGGCCAGGCAGGGTTCACCGGAGCTATTACCCCCTTCGGCACGGTGTTCAGCAGCTTTCTCTACCCCGTCGGTCAGCTGCCGGAAGCACTAGAGTATGTCGCCAGAGCGCTTCCGACGTCATGGGCCATGGAAAGCATCATCCTTTCCACCCAGGGCGGTGGGAGCTACGCGACCGTCATCGCCCGTTGGGGTATCGCACTCGGCATAGCCGCCGGCTGGCTTGGGATCACGGCGTGGATGTTTCGGAAAGTGGAGCAACGGTTGAGAGTAACCGGCGAGTTAACTGCCTAGTGATCGCATGAGCAATGTTCTCCGGCACGCATACCTGAGCTACAAGGGTCAGTTTCTTTGGTTGACCTGGCCCGGTTACATCTCGAACGTCGTGATTCGGCCAGTGTTGCTGCTCGCGTTGTTTGCGATTGCCGGTAAGTTCGCCCTTGGGGGGGAGATGGCGCGAGCGTACATCCTAGGAATGTCGCTCTACCCGGTACCCCTTCTTATGATGGCCATGACCCAGACCTTCCACCATGACATCCGGTTCGGGACCTTCTCCATCACCCTAGGCACGCCGGCCAACCGGTTCATGGTGTACGGTAACCGCGCCGTCTTCCATGTCCCCAACACTATCCTTGCGGTCGTAGTTTCTCTGCTCTTCGCCAAGGGATTCCTCGATCTGGAGACTTTCAATGCGGACTGGGGCGCGGTGATCCTGGCCGTAGCCGTCGTCATATTCTCGTCAGCGGCCTTTGCGCTGTTCATGGGCAACATCATCATGCTCCTGCGTGATTGGGTCGGGCCATTCTGGATCGCCGTCGGCCTCATCATGGGACTCAGCGGCGCCATTGTGCCCCTCGATTCGCTGCCCGCGGCGCTGGAAGCTCTCGGGCGGGCACTCCCGCTAACCCACTCCCTCGAGGTCTATCGCAATGCCTTTGATGGCAATGGGCCCGCGGTCTATCCTGGTCTGTTACGAGAGCTCGCCGTTGGTCTTGGATACCTCGGTGCGGGTCACTTCTTCTTCTTAGGCGTCCTAGCCAAGATGCGCCGCGACGGAAGCCTATCGGCTATAGACTCTTGACTCCGCGAGTTGGCTCCCCCGCGACCTCCGGCCGGTAAACGTCCCGGAGGGCGAGCGCGGCTCCCGACAATGGGCCCAATGAGATTCAGTAAAGCCACTGCACAACGGTTTGGCGGGAGGCTGTCCTCACCCCGGCGGAAACGGGTCGCGGCCGCTCGCATGTGCCTGCGATTCCCGGATAGACAGACCTCGACTGGTCTTGTCACCCCATAGGCCTTTGACATAGGTAAGTACTTCGATTATCTCTCCGTGGCCGAGCTGATCGCCAAACGCCGGCATGGCGCTCTTGAAGCCCGGTAGGCTCGGGTCTTCCTGTATCTTCCCACCCTGGCTGACGATTCGGTATAAGAGGCCATCGGCATGGTGCCAGGTGTGGCCATCGCCATTGAGAGGAGGCGCCGGCAGTGTGCCGTCGTCTTTGGGGATATGCCAGTCGGGTTGGCCCTGGGCAGCGGCTCCATGGCAAGCGGCACAGGTAGCGGTGAAAATCTCCCTCCCTGTTCGGGAAGCCGGTTCGGTGGAGACAACGCCGCCGGATGTCGGACCTTTTTCCCCCGTCGAGGACGAGCAGGCAATCACCAAGACAGGTGCGAGCAGCAGCACGGTGAAAGCAGTCGCGCGATCGCCAGTCCCCACGGTGACCTGCCCCCGATCTTTTGACCTTCCCCTGGAAGACCGACCTACTATCTCACGCAATGGACCGGGCCTGTGCGGTGGCCGGGGTCAAGCGTGTCCGCTTCCATGATCCCCGCCGCACCCACGCAACCCTGCTACTGGCATCCGGGACGAACATCAAGGCCGTCAGCGCTCGGCTCGGACATTCGTCCGTGGCCTTCACCCTAGATGTCTATGGGCACGTGATCCCAGGCATGGATGAGGCCCTGGCCGACAAGCCGGAGACCTCTTCGAGCAGAAACGCTAATCGAAACGCTATCACGGAGAATGAGGGATGCTCTGTTGAGGGCGCTGGGGGTGATCTATACCTGTTGAAGTTGGCAGGAGCGGCAGGATTTGAACCCGCGACCGGCGGTTTTGGAGACCGCTGCTCTACCAGGCTGAGCTACACTCCTGGGTGAGCGAACACTCCTACCGCCACGAAGTCTATCTAGTTGGCGCCGCGACCGTCAATAGGAGTAAGCAAGGGCGGTCATGAGGAGTCTCCGCGGGCTTTGAGCCTCTCGTGGGCTGCTCTCGCGGCCATCTGCTCCGCCCTTCGCTTGCTCTGCCCGGTGCCCTCCCCGAGGGCCTCCCCTTCCAACAGCACCCGGACGGTGAACCGGCGAGTGTGCGGCGGCCCAGCCTCGTCAACCGTTTCATAGATGGGTAAGGGGCGACCAGCGGCCTGCGCGAGCTCCTGCAGCATCGACTTATAGTTCGCCGACGCACCGGGCTCGATCGCACCCAACAGGTGTTCGAAGGCCGCCAATGTTCGCGCCTTTGCCACTTCGTGTCCCTGGTCGACGAGCAGCGCCCCAATCACGGCTTCAAAGGCGCCGGCCAGATTGCGCCCGCGGGCCCGGCCCCCGGTCTGCTCCTCACCATTTCCCAGGTACAGGCAGTCGCCCAGCCGGAACCGGGCCGCGAGACCCGCCAACGTTTCACCTCGCACCAGGCCGGAGCGGAGCTCGGTCAACGTTCCCTCCTGCAGGTCCTCAAAACGCGAACATAGCTCTTCAGCGATCACGAGTCCGATGAATGCGTCCCCCAAGAACTCCAGGCGCTCATTGCTTTGCGTCGCCTCGCCGGGGTACTCGTGGACGAAAGAGCGATGGGTCAGGGCTTGGCGCAGGAGGCCATGGTCCCGGAAGGCCACCTCCAATGCCAATTCGAGCCGGCGTTCCGGATTTCTGGGTCCGGCAAGCGCCGGCGCCTCGGGCCTCCCGTGACGTGAGGACCAGGAGCCCGTCGGCTCAGTGTGGAGTCCGGCCCGACCAGTCCCCGCCGACGTCCGAGCACCGGGGCCTCGAAGCGCGATAAGCCATCGAATTGGTGCGGTCCAGGACATGGCTAGCGGGTCCCCAGGGTAGCGTCCCATTTTAGGAAGCCGGCCGGAGGACCGTCAATCTGATGTACCCTATCGATACGGCTCTCCGCAGTCTCCGGCGACCACCGGCATGGCCTCAACAAACGATAGCGATAGCCCCACGCATCCCATGCTCCTCCGCCTGCACTCCGAGGCCAGGGCCCTCCTGGAGCAGGCAGTCTCTCTCGCCGCAAGGCGGGGTGAACGCCTCTACCTCGTCGGGGGAACGGTCCGGGACCTCCTGCTGGGACGCACCGGTGTCGACCTCGACGTGGTGCTGCAGGGGGACGCTCCCGGTCTTGCCGAGCTCCTGGCCCGGCAGACCGGAGGGTCGATCAGGACACACCATCAATTCGGAACGGCTTCGGTCATCAATGGGGCGCTGACGCTGGACTTGGCCACCGCCCGTACGGAGACCTTCCCCAGACCCGGAGCCCTCCCAGTCGTAAAGCCGGGAACGGTGTTGGAAGACCTCCGGCGCCGCGATTTCACCATCAACGCCATCGCCCTTTCCCTTGGGCCTGAACAGCCTGGAGAGGTACTGGACCCGTGGGGCGGCATCGAAGACCTCCGCCGGGCCACCGTCCGCGTGCTCCACGACGGCAGCTTCGTCGACGATCCCACCCGGATGCTTCGCGCCGTCCGGTTTGAGCAGCGGTTCGGCTTCCAGCTTGATCAGGCAACGGAGTCTCTGGTGAAACGAGACGCCCGAATGCTGAACGCGATTTCGCGCGAGCGGGTGCGCCATGAGATCGAGCGCACGCTGGCAGAGCAGCGTCCGGAGGTGGTCATGGCGCGGTCCGATGAGCTGGGGTTGCTCCGGGCTATACACCCTTCGCTGCACTGGAACGATCGGGCCACGGAGAACTTTCGGCGAGCGCGGGAGCTTGGGGACGGCACGCCGGAGGTGTACGCCGGGCTGTTGGCCCTCTCCGTGAACACTGTCGATAGCTCGTCCCTGGCCAAACGCCTCGATTTCCCGAAGTCCTGGGCTGCTATCACGGCCCACGCTCCCAGGCTGGCGTCCATGGAGGCAGAGCTTTCCAGACCCGCGTTGCGCGCAAGCGAGCTCGACGCGGCCCTGCGCGGCTCACCCCTGGAGGCGGTACGCGCTTGTCGGGCCGCCGCGGGGACGGCCATAATGGTCGAGCGCTTGGGCCACTATCTGGACGAACTCGAAGCGGTCAGGCCTCTGCTCAACGGGCATGACCTGTTGGGCTTGGGGGTACCGCCGGGTCCCATGGTTGGGGAGGGCCTGGAGGCCCTGCGGCGAGCGCGCCTCGATGGCCACGTGGCGTCTCGGGGTGATGAAGAGGGACTGATCAGAAAGTGGCTCCATGGGATGCCGGAGGAGCAGCGAGGCTAACGCATGGCACAGGACGTACCCGAGAACTGCGAAGTCTGCGACGAGCCCATGGACGCGGTCCACAACGCCGCCTGCGCCTTCTGCAACCGCGTCTTTCACCTGACCTGGGATACACGCCTGGAGATCAAAGACTGCGGCCGGTTCGACATCGACGACCAGACCCTCGCGATGTACTTCACGTGCGACCGCTGCGTCTCGGAACATCCGCCCCCCATGCCGGGCATGCAGGAGGTACCGGGCATGCCACCCGGATTCCCCGGCGCACCGCCAGGAATGCCGCCGCCCGGCGGGGTCCCAGGCCAATAGGCTTTCAAGCCGAAGGAGCGCGGACAATGACCCAGCTACGGACCGTCACCATCACTGGGCCCGAGGCGGCGCCGGTCCCGTCCGGCGATCTCACGTGCCGGGTATGCGGTCTCCCCACAAACCCAACAACCGATGGCAGCTGCCGCAATTGCGATCACCCCGTCCACATCGCGTGGAGGGAGGAGCGGCCTGAAGCGGAGTGCAGCCGTATTGCGCCGAGCAACGCCTGCGGCGTCTCGTTCGTGTGCGTGCCCTGCTACGCGGAGCTTGGGCTCGAATAGCACCGACCCTTTCGTGAACACCAGAGGCCATGGGAGTGCCCGGGCCTCTCCTCCCTAGCGGGACCGCGGAGCCGCCAGACCAACCCGCAAGCAAACGTCGTGCCCGTATGGCTTTTCCTCGATCACTGCCAGGTTGTCGATGGTGATCGTGTGGGGCAGCCGCCCTCCGGCCAGCACTTTCGCCAGGAACGGGGTCGCGCCCAGCGTTAGGCCCTGGTCGGCCAGGGTCACCCGGGGGGACATCGGTCAGGTTGATACCGGTCCACCAGCCCCGTCAGGGACCCGCAGCGGGTCCCCAGAGCTCCGCATGCGACGACGAGAGGTTGGGGGCCTCGACCCGCGTGAGACCGCAGGCCAAGGCAACGTAGGAGAGGGTTGGGCGATGCCACTACACGGCATCAGGGCGAAGAGGCGGGTTTCTCGAGAACGATCTGGATGTCGCTCAGCGTTCTTGTCGCGAAGGCGGCTTCACAGCAGCTCAGGTAATAGTCCCACTTTCGAATGAAGACGTCCGTGAAGCCAAGAGCCTTGACCTCGGAGATCCCGGCGAAGAACTGGTCGCGCCACGTGCGCAAGGTCTTGACGTAGCTCAGTCCGATGTCTTCCACCCTCTCGATGATGAGCGAAGTCCGCGCCTGCGCCTTCTCGATCGCCGCTATCGAGGGCAGCACTCCGCCCGGGAAGATATGCTTGTTGAGCCAGTTAACGCCCTTCCGCTGCGCTTCGAAGCTCCGGTCGGCAACGGTGATCACCTGGACGGATATCCGGCCGCCTGGCCTCAACACCTGGTCGCACTTCTGGAAAAAAGTCTTGAAGTACTCCGCGCCCACCGCCTCGAGCATCTCGATCGAGACAATGCTGTCGAACTGGCCGCCCACGTCACGATAGTCCCTGAGCTGGATGTCGATCTGGGACGACAGTCCGGCTTCCTCGACGCGTTGGCGCGCAAGCGCCACCTGCTCCTCGGAGATCGAGATGGTCGTGACCTTGCACCCGTATTCACGGGCCGCGAACAGGGCAAGACCGCCCCATCCGGTCCCGATCTCCAACACCGATCCGCCGCGATCGACTCCCGCCTTTTCGCAGATCGCGCGGTACTTGTTCATCTGCGCTTGCTCCAGCGAGTCCTCCTCCGAGAGAAACAGCGCGCACGAATAGGTCATCGAGGGGTCGAGCCAGAGCCTGAAGAAATCGTTCCCCAAGTCGTAGTGGTCGTGGATGTTCTCCTTCGCCATCTGAACGGTGTTCCGGCGCTTCAAGTGCCGCCGCCGGTTCCGCCTCAACGAGAGGGAGGAGAGCAGGTACCAGACCCACAGGGTGTCACGCCGACGGTTCAGAAGGCCCACCTTCAGCACCTCCGTCAGGCTATCGGCGGACCAGAGGCCGTCCATGTAGCTCTCTCCCAGCCCGATCTCGCCATCCAGCAAGACCTTTCGGAAGAAACGATCGTCATGGACCCGAATCGAGGCGGACGGCTCCGCTTCAGGCCCTCCGTAGGCCGCCGACGTACCATCGGGGAACTCGATGCTCAGCCGGCCATGACGGAACTCCGCGCCGGCTCTGTCGAGGAGGGCTCGGGTGAAGCGCTGGGCCAGCGAAGGCTTCGCCCGGGCCGGGACCGCAATGCTCAAGGGGGCTCACCTCCGCGGACCGTTCGAAACGGCCAGATGGTACAAGCGGGGTCGGCAACACGCAACGGGAAGCCGGGGCGCCATCCGCCGCCGAGTCCCGCCCGCTGGTCCAGCGGGCACGGAGTCGCACATCTGAGTCTAGGCAAGCCTCGGATAGAGACGCCTGGCGTTCTCAGAGAATATCTTGTTCTTTACCGCGTCGGACAGCCCCTCGCGCTCTGCGATAAGCCTTACCGAATCAGGGAATCGGCCGTCGAAGTGGGGGTAGTCAGAAGCATAGATGAGCTTGTCTTCGAACTGTCCCGCCACATACTCCAGAGTGCTCTCGTCAGGGTCGCAGGAGATGAAACACTGGCTACCATCGCGGACGACCGAGCTGGGCGGCCGCTTGAGCATCGGCACATAGGCCGGCATCAGCTCAGCGTGCTCGTCCAGGCGGTCGAGCCAATAGGGAACCCAGCCACAGCCGGCTTCTAGGAAGGCAAAGCGCAGCTTGGGGAACTTATCCATCACTCCCCCGCCCACCAGCGCAGCCATGGCGCGCATTACCTCATAGGGGTTGGTCGACGAGTGCTGGATGAACCAGTTATCGCCCATCTCGAAGGTCCCGATCCCATACGGCGGACGGGCTGTTCCCCCATGGACGACTACAGGCAGATCGAGGGCCTGGGCCTCCTCCCAGATGGGCTGGAGGCCGGGATCATCGAGCAGGCGGTCATCCATGTGGCCCGAGACGTAGACCCCAACCATGGTCGAGTCCTCCGCAGACCGGCGGATTTCAGCCACCGCGGCCTCCATGTCCCGCATCGACACGAGACCGACCCACTTCAGGCGGTCTGGGGCCACACTACAGTAGTCCGCCACGGCGCGATTGTAGGCCCGGTACATAGCATCTTCGAGCTCCAAGTCCTTTAGGGCACAGAAGCTCGACATCGCACTGGGGTACAGGACAGCGACGTCGACCCCTTCCAGGTCCATATCCTCCATGCGGAGCTCGGGGTCCCACATCGTGGCGACCTCGGCGCCTTTGGCGCCCTTCTTGAAACCCGCCCTGGCCATGGACTCCTGCTGTCCTGTGACACCGAGCTGCCTGTCCGTGCGGACGGCCGGGTACCGGGAGTCATGGTTGTAGAGAGGCACTGGGGACGCGCTTCCGTCGCCCTTGGCCTGGTCGATGAGGCGCCGGACGGCAGGCCTGAAACGCTCATCCAGGAACCTCGTGCAAAAGTCTTCAAAGAGTTGGGGAGGCTCGAAGACATGGCCGTCTGCATCGATAACGTGGTAGCCATAGCGTCCCATTGTGGCCCTCCTGTAGGCGAATGACGCCCCCTCGCCAGTGTCATCGGAGCGGGGGTCTTGTTCACTACCGGCCAGAGTGATAAGGCAGCGGGCCGGCTTGCTCCTCGTAGTCGCGGACCCAATCGTCACACCAATTGTATAGCTCGTCGTGAGTGGGGACCGTGTAAGGGGGGGTTGCCGCCAGACCCTCCGCACGGGCCGTTTCGAAGGCTTCGTCGACCTCTCTCCGGTGGTGGAGCGCCCAGGCGATGCCTTCTCCGCACCAGGCCGGAATTGCCGAGGCCAATGGCTCACGCCCAACTTCCTCCCAAAGCACATGCTCGGCTCCCGGACGCGGCTCTCCCAGGGGCACGAACGGGGACGATTCGTCGGGCCTCAGCGCCATGAGGCTGCGCCAGGGCATGCGCTGCCCAAACAGGGCGATTTTCTGATCAGCCTGGCGCAGGAATTCGTGCACTGCGTCCTCCACCCCAGCCGCAGCCGAATCATCCGCCAGCTCCGCCAGCATAGCCATAGCCAACTCCTCGCGGCCTGCACCGACTCCCATGGCCACCTGGATCGCCTCTTCGATAGCCTGGTCCAGCGTCGACGCATCCACGACGGTGACCTTCCGCAGGAACCCTTTCTGACGGGGCCAACCCCATGAACGGAGACGGTTGACCACATAGAAGTCAGGAAAACCCATGCATGACCTTAGTCGGGATGGGGCAAGAAGAACGCTTATGTAAACACGGCTTTCAGCGGGACTATAGTAATGGGTCGCCCGGGTGTCAAGGCCATGTATGGGGTCAGGGCAGTACCCGCGGGCCATACTTAGGCTGGCCGGGGCCTCATTCGGGAGGCGCCCGATTGCGACAGCACGTCGTTCGTTTGTTATACTCCCACTATCTTCAGGGCGGAGGGTTGAAATGGCCGATCAGCCGCTGAGCATCTTGCTCCCGACACCCGAGGCGGAATCCAAAGGGACGCAGATGGCGCCCCGCCTGAGCAGCCTGCGCGGCAAGACGATTGGGTTTATCAACAACCAGTGGTGGTCGCTGAACATTACCCTTGACGTGTTCGAGAGCCTGCTCTACGAGAAGCACGAGATCAAGGACATCGTCACCAAGCTGACCCGGCCCGGAGTGCCCCTTACCCCCGAGGAGTTGGAGGACCTCGCCTCCAATGCCGATGCGGTGATCACCGGCCTCGGCAATTGAGGGTCTTGCACTGCGTGGTGTATCCACGACTCAATCGAGCTGGAGAAGCGTAGCGTTCCCACGGTGACCTTGAGCACCAAATTCTTCGAGGGCCTCGCTGCCGCCTCGGCGAAGGGTCGGGGCATGGAGTCCCTCCACCAGGGAATCCTGCCGTGGCCCTTCGACACGCTGAACGAGGACGAGGTCAGGAGCATCGCCCACAAGGGCTTCGACGATACCGTCAACGCCCTCCTGAAGCCTGGCCAAGGCACCATAGACGTCGGCTCCTGACCCGGCGGAGCAGTCCCGGGCCATGAGTCCTCCCAAGCTCTCCTCAAGCCGCGTTTCGGCCGACGGCTACGACGACGTCTTTGAATACCTGTACGGCCATGCAATGACCGATGGGCTCCCCATCGTGCCGCCCACGGAGCACCGGGTCGCGCGCATGGTGGAGGCCAGCGGCCGGGCCGCGGGCGACGTCGTGGCCAACATCCCTCCCGGGTTGGGCGACGCCACGGTCGAGAAAGTAGCAGTGAACGCCGTCATGGCCGGCTGTCTCCCCGAATACATGCCGGTCATCATCACTGCGATCGAAGCGATGGTCGAAGAGCGCTTTGACCTGTTCGGAATTCAAACGACTACCAACGCCGTTACCGTCGGTGTCATCATCAACGGTCCTATCCGAGAGAAGCTCCATGTCAACTGCGAGTCGGGCTGTCTCGGGCCCGGTTCGCGGCCGAACTCAACGATCGGCAGGGCCATTCGCCTGATCCTGCTCAATCTAGGCGGGGCCGCCGTTGGCGACGTCGACAAGTCCACACAAGGCTTCCCCGGGAAATTCTCCCTGTGCTTCGGCGAGAACGAAGAGGAGAGCCCATGGGCGCCACTGCATGTCGAGCGAGGCCTGGACCCTGACCAGAGCGCTGTCACGGTCATCGCGACAAACGGGACCCTCAATATGACCTACGGCGACCGGCTCGTCGCTTCGGAAGGACTGCCGATCATGGCCGAGACGATGACCACTCCAGGCATCACTCAGTTCAGCCTATTCACCGGCGAGCCGCTGGTGTTGCTGAACCCCATTCACGCCCGAGAGCTGAACAACGCAGGGTTCTCGAAAGACGATATCAAGCGATTCTTCTTCGAGCACGTCCGCCAGCCTTTCGAAAAGATGTCCTCCCACGGTAAAGAGCGGCGTCTGGAGCAGCCATCCTCGATCGTGGACGGCATGTGCCCCATGGTCCCTCGCTGGCAGGACTGGATGATCGCCGTCGCCGGTGGACACGGGGGGCTTCACTCAAGCTTTATGCCTTCCTTCGGAGAGCCCTTCTCAGTAACAAGGGCTATTCAGAACGCCTAGGGTATCCCGGATCTCCCCTATGGTCTCTCCTGTGCGAGGAACGTTGACCCAAGAGGACTTCCGGCACTTCACGTTCACCATTCCGGTCGAGCTGTACGCGGGCGTCAACCCGGGCTTCTTCAAGGGGACCGTCTGCGAGTCAGCCGTAGAAGACCCGCTGCACGGGAGGAAGTAGGCCGGGAGCTCCCAGTATCCCGGCCAGCCTCCATGGTCGACCAACCTTCCCTCTCATCAGCCCGTGTGATTGCCGGAGACTACGACGAGGCCTTGGACTATCTTCACGCCCAGGGAATGACAGACGGCTTACCGGTCGTGCCGCCCACCGAAGAGCGCGTGGCACGCATGGTCGCCGGAGCCGGGCTTCGCGGGGAGCATGTCGTTGGTCAGCTCCCCCCGACCTACGGCAACGCCACCATCGAAAAGATCGCCATCAACGCGGTGATGGCGGGGTGCCGTCCCGAGTACATGCCGGTGGTGGTGGCAGCGGTGCGGGCGACCCTGGAGCCGCAGTTCGACCTCAATGCCGTACAAACCACCACCAACCCCGTGGCTGTGGCACTGGTCCTCAACGGTCCCATCCGACGCCAGATCGATATCAATTGCGAGTCCGGCTGCATGGGCCCAGGAAGGCGCTCGAATGCCAGCATCGGCCGCGCCGTGCGACTGCTGCTCCTCAACCTTGGCGGGGCCGTCGTGGGCGATGTCGACAAGTCGACTCAGGGATCTCCGGGCAAGTTCACCCTCTGCTTCGGGGAGAACGAGGAGGACAGTCCATGGCCGCCCCTGCACGTGGAGCGCGGTTTCGAGCCGGGGCAAAGCTGCGTCACGGTCATGCCGCCGCAGTCCACCGTGAACTTCACCGTGTTCGACCGCTACATGGCCGACGAGGGTCTTCCGGTTGTGGCCGCAACGATCAACGATCCAGCAACCAACCATTACAGCGTGTTTGGGGGAGAGCCCACCCTCATCTTGAATCCAGTCCACGCAAGGGTGCTGGCCGATACGGGATACTCAAAGGACGACCTGAAACGCTATTTCCATGAGCAATGCCGCTACCCACTCGAGAGGCTCACATCGACCACGCGGGAGCGGAGACTGAGGCGACCGGAGCTGAT